>NZ_JAHLJA010000148.1:0-3455861 GCF_020496245.1 Pseudonocardia sp. ICBG601
GTTGAACATGCCGCCGGAGCTGGCGCACACGCCCATGGCGAGCACCCAGCGCGGCTCGGGCATCTGGTCGTAGATCTGGCGCAGGACCGGCGCCATCTTGTTGCTCACGCGGCCCGCGACGATCATCAGGTCCGCCTGGCGCGGCGAGGCCCGGAAGACCTCCATGCCGAACCGGGCGAGGTCGTAGCGCGGGGCGCCGGTGGTCATCATCTCGATGGCGCAGCAGGCCAGGCCGAACGTGGCAGGCCAGAGCGACGACTTCCGGGTCCAGTTGACCAGTTTCTCGACGTTGGTCAGCAGGACGCCGCTGGGCAGGTTCTCCTCGAGTCCCATGACGGCCTCAGCTCCACTCGAGCCCGCCGCGACGCCATTCATAGGCGTACGCGAAGGCGATCGTGGCGATGTAGAGCGTGATGGCCACGAACCCGAAGACGCCGACCGCATCGGCGACGACGGCGTACGGGTACATGAACACCAGCTCGATGTCGAACAGGATGAACAGCATCGCCGTGAGGTAGTAGGCGACCGGCACGCGACCGCCGCCGACGACCGGCTGCGGCGAGGGCTCGATACCGCACTCGTAGGAGTCCAGCTTGGCCCGGTTGAACCGGCGCGGACCGATCAACGGCGCGGAGGCGACCGAGAACACCGCGAAGCCCGCCGCCAACACGAACAGCAGGACGAGCGGGAGATAGGGATCGAGCATTCCTACACCTTCGTTGTCGCGGCGCCACCGTCGTTGGTGGTGATCGACGAGCCGGTCGCGGCGACCCTATGTCCGGTCCCCTGTGACCAAGAACCCAGGCGAGCCTTACCTGTGACGGGGTACGGGTCACATGTGATCCGCATCCGCGCAGGTCGGCGCGCTCCGGGTCGCGCGTCTCCCACCACCCTTGTGATAAAGTTCACGAACTGCGCGAGCAGTGTAGGACGACACCGCCGTGATCGCGTGGGCGGATCGGGCGGTGGCGCGGGACTCCTTGCGGCGCAACGCCCTTCGACGCGGGGTCAGTGGGTGGTGACGGCCGGTGCGCGATCCGCGGGCCGGCGGGCCGCACCGGGCCGACCGCTGCGCCGCTGATCGCCGCGCGCCTCGCCGCGTGGCAGGGGGACGCCATCCCGGGCCCTCCCTGCTCTGAACTCGCTTACCCGGTAAGCGGATTCGCCCGACCGGGGCCCTGACCGCGCGGAGACCCTTCACCGTGTGAAGGGTTCTGCAGCGGAGTGGGCCCGCTGTGGGGGCGCGAGCCGGTGCACGGACAACCGCCCGGCCGCCACCGCGACCACCCGTGCACAGCGCGCCCGGCTCCGTCACGACGTCGGCCCCCTGTGCCGCAGGCCCCTCCGCAGGGCCCGTCCACGAGGAACGGGGCCGGGCAGGGCAGGGCGGCGGGGCTCAGGCCGGCTTGTACGCCCGGTGCAGCGCGACGGCGCCGAAGGTCAGGTTCCGCCAGGCGGGGCGCTCCCAGCCGGCGTCGGCGATCTTCCCGGCGAGTGCGGGCTGGTCGGGCCAGTCCCGGATCGACTCGGCCAGGTACAGGTAGGCCTCGGGGTTCGAGGAGACCGTCCGGGCGATCGCCGGGAGGGCGTGGCCGAGCACCGTTCTGGTAGAGCACGCGGAAGGGAGCCCAGGTCGGCGTCGAGAACTCGCAGACGACCAGGCGGCCGCCGGGGCGGGTCACGCGGGCCATCTCGCGCAGGCCGGCGACGGTGTCGTTCACGTTGCGCAGGCCGAAGGAGATGGTGACGGCGTCGAAGCTGCCGTCGGCGAAGGGCAGGTGCAGCGCGTCGGCGGCGGCCTTCGGGACGTCGCGGCGGGCGCCCGCACGCAGCATGCCGAGGGAGAAGTCCGCGGCGACGCACCAGGCGCCGTCCTTCGCCAGCTCGACGGTCGAGACCGCGGTGCCCGCGGCGAGGTCGAGGACCTTCTCGCCGGGGCGCAGGCCGAGGGCCCGGCGGGTCTGGATCCGCCAGTAGCGGTCCTGGCCGCCCGACAGCGCGGTGTTGGTCAGGTCGTAGCGCCGGGCGACGCCGTCGAACATGCGGGCGACGTCGGTCGGGTTCTTGTCGAGCTCGGCGCGGGACACGGGCACAGCCTACCGACCCGGCCGCCGCCTCACCGCTGCCCGAACTGCTGCCCGAACTGCTCGCGCAGCACCTCACGCAGGCCGCTCAGGTAGTCGGCGCGGACCCGGGCGGCGACGCCCGCCCACTCGGCCGACGGCGTGCTGACGCCGTTGCCGTCACCGGTGAAGGCGCCCATGCCGTGCAGGGCGATCCAGCGGTGGTCGTAGTCGTGCGGCGCCGCCCGGTCCCAGGCGACGGCGCGGATCGCGGCCCGGCGGACCCGGGCCGGGTCGGCGAAGGCCCAGCGGTTCACCGGCTCACCGAACCGGTCGCGCAGCACGGCCAGCGCCTGGGCGGCGGTGGTGTCGGTGCAGCGGCAGGCGTCGTAGCGGGCCCGCAGCTGGCCCGCGTAGAACCAGCGGGCGGCCTCGGGCATCGCGCCGTCGGCGACGAGGTTCTCCGACAGCGCGAACAGCACCGGCGGCATCTGCCGGTGCGGGGCGTCGAGGACCTCGGCGCGGGCGGCGGCACGGACCGCGGGCGCGGGGTCGAGCAGCCGGGACATCAGGCGGACGGTGGCGGAGGTGTCGACCGTGGCGAGCTCACCACGGGGCGCGACGACGACGGTGCGACTCATGGGACCACCGTCGCCGCCGGGCCGCGGTCACGGATCCGCACGAC
Source organism: Pseudonocardia sp. ICBG601 (assembly GCF_020496245.1). Lineage (NCBI taxonomy): Bacteria > Bacillati > Actinomycetota > Actinomycetes > Pseudonocardiales > Pseudonocardiaceae > Pseudonocardia > Pseudonocardia sp. ICBG601. Next base: position 2,749 of record NZ_JAHLJA010000148.1, read on the forward strand.
TACGGAGCCCGCCCGGCCTCGGGTCAGGCCGCGACGCGCTCCGGGGCCGCGGCGCGGAGCACGTCGCCGTAGTGGGCGAGCAGCTCGTCACCGACCGCGGACCAGGTGCGGCGCAGCACCGACTGGCGGGCGGCCAGGCCGAACTCCCGGTTGCGCTGCGGCTCGCACAGCGCGGCGACCGCCCCGACCAGCTCGCGGTCGGCGGCATCGGTGGCCGGGTCGCCGGGCTCCCCGCCGTCGGGGCGGGGCGCCACGAGGTAGCCGGTGCGGTCGGGCAGCACGAGGTCGCGCGGGCCGCCCGCATCGGGCGCGACCACCGGGACACCCGAGGCGAGCGCCTCCTGCACGGCCTGACAGAACGTCTCGGCCTGCCCGGTGTGGACGAACACGTCGAGGCTGGCGTAGATCTGCGCGAGCTCGTCGCCGCCGCGGTGCCCGAGGAACGCCGCCGAGGGCAGCCGCTCGCGCAGCCCGTCGGCGCTGGGGCCGTCGCCGACGACGACCAGCCGCGTCCCGGGCAGCTCCCCCAGCACGGCGAGCCGCTCGACCTGCTTCTCCGGGGCGAGGCGGCCGACGAAGCCGACGAGCCGCTCGCCGTTCGGGGCGAGCTGTCGTCGCAGTGCGTCGCTGCGCTTGGACGGGGTGAACCGGCGGGTGTCGACGCCGCGCGCCCACTGGTGCACCCGCGGGACGCCGCGCTCGCGCAGGGCCCCGGTCGCCCAGCTCGACGGCGCGAGGGTCCGGTCGGCCATGCCGTGCAGCCGGCAGGTCCAGCGCCACGCGGCCCGTGCGGTCAGCCCGAGCCCGTACGCGGAGGCGAACCCGGCGACGTCGGTCTGGTAGATCGCGACCGTCGGCACGCCGAGGCGCCGCGCCGCCGCCAGCCCCCGCGCCCCGACGACGAACGGCGCCGCCAGGTGCACCACGTCCGGCCGGAACCGGCGCAGTGCGGTCAGGATCCGCCTGCTGGGCACCCCGACCGGCATCGAGTTCACCACCGGCAGCTCGACGGCCGGGATCCGGACGACCGGGATCCCCTCGTGGGAGTCCGGCTCCCCGGTGCCCGGCGCGATCACCACGACGTCGTGACCCCCTGCCCGCAGGTGCTCGCACACCCGCAGCACCGAGTTGGTGACGCCGTTGACCACCGGCAGGAAGCATTCCGAGACGATTGCGACGCGCACGGCCGGAACGGTGACGGGGGAGGGACAGCGGGCCGGGTCCCTGGCGTGATCAACCACCCAACCCTGGGCGAACATCGGGTGGGCGGGTCACGAGTTGGCACGTCCGGCACAAGGTGGACACCCGCGCGTCGTCGCCGGGACATCACCCGCCCGGACACTCGGGTCGCATGACGGCCGTGCCCCACACCCCGCCACACGCGGCGCCGCCCCCGGTGCCGTCCCCCCGGCCGGTGGACCCGGCGCTGCTCTCCCGCGCGCTCGAGACCGCGGGCCGGCTGGCCAACGACGCCGCCGAGGTGATCACCGCGACGCTGGGTCGCGAGCACACCGGATCGCTCGACGCGTCGGCCAAGGCCAACCCGTTCGACTGGGTCACCGACACCGACCGCACCCTGGAGCGGCACACCCGCCGGGTGCTGGCCGCGGAGTTCCCCGGCTGCCCGGTCGTCGGCGAGGAGTTCGGCGCCGACGCCGGTGCCGACACCGCACCGCTGCGCTGGGTCGTCGACCCGGTCGACGGCACCGCGAACTATGTCGCGGGCCTGCCCTGGTGCGCCTACAGCCTGGCCCTGGTCGACGGCGACGGCCCGGCCGTGGGCGTCGTCGCCGACCCGGGCCGCGGGCAGATCTACGCCGCCGCCCGCGGGCGCGGCTTCCGGGCCAACGGCGTGCCGGTGCCGTCGCGGCGCACCGCCCGGGTCGCCGGGTCGCTGATCTGCGCCGAGGACCCCGACCCCGGGTTCGTCGAGCGCGCCCGCGCCGCGCACGTCGGCGTGCGGGTGCTCGGCTCGGCCGCGCTGGCGATCACCCAGGTCGCGCTGGGCAACGCCGTCGCCGCGGTGCTGACCCGCTACCACGAGTGGGACGTCGCCGGGGCGCTCTGCCTGGCCACCGAGGCCGGCGCGCTGGTGCTGGGCCGCGACGGCCGGTCGACGCCGCTGCCCGAGGGCGGGCTGCTCGTCGCCGCACCGCAGGTCGCCGCCGAGGTCGGGGCGCTCTGGCGGGGCTGAGCCCGGTGCGGGGCGGTCCGGTGCGGGGGCGGTCAGACGGTGCCGGTGCGGGCCCGGCGGCGGCGCAGCCACACGTACAGCGGCCCGAGGAGCACCCAGCCGCCCGCGATCAGCCCGGCGACCGGGAGGATCCCGTCGACGGCGGTGCGGCCCGCGACGCGCACGTGCGTCGGGTCGGCCGTGTCGTACTCGACGTAGATGTTCTCGCCCGGGGTGAGCCCGACCGGGTAGGAGATGCCCGCCGCCGGGGTCTGCAGCCGGCCCTCGTCGTCGACGAAGCTGACCAGGGTCCGCCAGTAGTCCGAGCCGTCGAGGACGGTCGCGGCGGTGGTGCCGCGGTTGCCGTCGATCGCCGCGTCCTCCAGGAACGCACCCCCCAGCGCCACCAGCGCGACCAGCGTCCACGCCAGCGCGACGGCCAGGACGATCTCGGGCAGGTGGTACCGCGTCCGGCCGATGAGCCGGGCCGCGACGGCCGAGGTCTCGGTCAGCACATCGCCGGTGGGACGGCCGCTCGGACTGGTCACGGGACCCGATTCTAGGAGCGCTCCGGCACCCGGGTGTGTCCGGTGCCTCCCACCCTGGCGCCCGCCCCCGCGGAGGAAGTTGCCTACTCTCGAAGGGTGACCGTCGCACCGGCCAGCACCGCGTTGCGCGTCCGGACACGCCCGCTGCGACTCGACGGGCGGCTGCTGGACGTGCTGCCCGCCGACGCCGGGGCGCTGTCCTGGGTGCGCGACGGCGAGGGCGTGGTCGCCTGGGGCGAGGTCGCGCGGTTCACCGCGTCGGGACCCGAGCGCTTCGCCGAGGCCGACCGCTGGTGGCGCCGCGTGGTCGACCGGCTCGACGCCGGCGCCGGCTACGACGACGTCCGCCTCCCCGGCACCGGCGCCCTCGCGTTCGCCTCGTTCACCTTCGCCGACGGCTGCCCGGGCTCGGTGCTCGTCGTGCCGCGGGTGATCGTCGGGCGGCGCGGGCACCGCGCCTGGATCACCGAGATCACCCCCGCCGACGCACCGGAGACCCCGGGCAGGCTGCCGGTCCCGTCGCCGGTGCGCCCCAGCGGACGGCTGCGCTACGCCGACGGCCAGGTCTCCGCGCACCGGTACCGGGCCGCCGTCGCCGCGGCGGTCGGGCGGATGCGCGACGGGGAGCTGGAGAAGGTGGTGCTCGCGCACGACCTGCTCGCCGTCGCCGACCGCCCGCTGGACCCCCGGTTCCTGCTCCGCGGCCTCGCCCGGCGCTACCCGACGTGCTGGAGCTACGCCGTCGACGGCCTGGTCGGCGCCACCCCCGAGCTGCTGCTGCGGCTGCGCGGGCGGACCGTGGAGTCGCGGGTGCTGGCGGGCACGATGTGGCCCGGCTCCGGACCGGACGCCGACACCGCGGGCGCGCTGATCGGCTCGTCGAAGGACCGCCGCGAGCACGCCTACGCCGTGGACTCCCTCGCCGCGTCGCTGCGCCCGCTGGTGGCCGAGCTGCACGTGCCGGACGCACCGTCGGTGCTGACCCTGCCGAACGTGTCGCACCTGTCCAGCGACGTGCACGCCCGTCTCGACCCGGCCCGGCCCGCGTCGCTGCTGACGCTGATCGGCGCGGTGCACCCGACGGCCGCCGTCGGCGGCACCCCGACCCCGGACGCGACGGCACTGATCTCCGAGATCGAGGGTCTCGACCGCGGCCGCTACGCGGGCCCGGTCGGCTGGGTCGACGCCGAGGGCGCGGGCGAGATGGGCATCGCGCTGCGCTGCGCCGAGCTGCAGGGACGCACGGCGCGGCTGTTCGCCGGGTGCGGGATCGTCGCCGACTCCGAGCCCGACGGCGAGGTGCGCGAGGCCGCCGCCAAGATGCGCGCGGTCCGCGAGTCCCTGGAGGGCTGAGCCCGGCCCGGCACGGTCCGGTGTCCCGTCCGGCCGGACCCGGCGGCGGGCCCGGGACGCGGGCGGGACCGGCTCAGTCCAGCGCCGCGGCGACCACCCGGCGGAGCTCGGCGTGCGCGTCGCGCAGCCCGGCGCGGTGCGCCGCGACCCGGACCAGCCGCCGTCCCGAGCCGGGGCGGGCCGCGAGCTCGCCCGCGTCGCCGCCCCAGTCGGCCGCCCGCCAGCCCGCCGCCCGGGCCAGGGCGACGAGGTCGACGCCGGTCGGCGTGCCGAAGACGCGCTCGAAGGCGTGGGCGTGCGCCGGGCCGCCCTGTTCGAGCAGGTGGAAGATGCCGCCGCCGTCGTCGTCGAGGACGGTGACGGTCAGGTCCGGGGACGGCTCCCCCGGGCCGACGACCAGCCCGGTGGTGTCGTGCAGCAGCGTGAGGTCGCCGAGCAGCAGCGCCGTCGGGCCCGGGTGGGCGAGCGCGGCGCCGAGGGCGGTCGACACCGTCCCGTCGATGCCCGCGACCCCGCGGTTCGACCGCACGGTGAGCCCGGGGCGGGGCACGGCGGCCAGCGCGACGTCGCGCACCGGGTTCGACGAGCCGAGGACGAGCTGCCCGCCGTCGGGCTGGGCGGCGACGAGGTCACGGGCCAGCCGCAGGCCGGGCGCGCCGGCGGCGGTGCCGTCGTCGAGCGCGGTGTCGAGGGACTTGGCCGCGGCCCGGTCCGCGTCACGCCAGGACCGCACCCAGTCCTCGGGCGGGGACAGCGCGGGCAGCGCACCGACGGCCCGGACCGTGCCGGCGACGTCGGTCCACGGGGCGCCGTCCGGACCGGGGTCGGCGAACACCGCCACCGACGGGTCGGCGAGCAGCGCGGCGACGCCCCGGTGCAGGGTGGGCCTGCCGAGCACGACGACCTGGGTGGGGCGCAGCTCCGGCCGGTCGAGCAGCCACGGCCCGGTGCGCAGCGCGTGCGCCCACCAGCACGACGACGGCTCCGCGACCAGCGGGGCCCCGCCGAGCAGGCCGGGGTCCGCGGCGGGCCCGCCCGCCCCGGCGACGACGAGCGTGCGCACCCCCGGGTCGAGCTCCAGCGGGGGCAGCGTGCGGACCGGGCGGGTCACCGCGGTCCACGGCGCACCGCCGGGGCGCCCGGCGGGCAGGTCCGCGCCCGGCAGACCGGCGTCGTGGTGCCCGGTGTCCGGCCCGGCCGGATCGTCGTCGGGCACGAGCGGATCGGTGTAGGGCAGGTCCAGGTGCACCGGACCGGGCGCGCCCGCACCGGCACCGGTGGCCGCGGCGAGCATCCGCGCGACGACCGCCCGCCAGCGCCGCGCCTCCGGCTCGGTGGTGCCCACGGGCACCGGCAGCGCGCCCGCCCAGCGCACCGCGCCGCCGTACAGGCCGGCCTGGTCGACGGTCTGACTGGCGCCGGTGCCGACCAGATCCGGCGGCCGGTCCGCGGTCAGGACCAGCAGCGGGACCCCCGAGTGCGACGCCTCCAGCACCGCGGGGTGCAGGTTCGCCGCGGCCGTCCCGGACGTGACGACGACCGGGACCGGGCGGCCCGACGCCAGCGACAGCCCGAGCGCGAGGAAGCCCGCGGCGCGTTCGTCGATGCGCACGTGCAGCCGGACCGTGCCCCGCTCGTCGGCCCGGGCCAGCGCGAACGCGGGTGGCGCGTTGCGGGAGCCGGGGCACAGGACCGCGTCGGTGACACCGGCACGCGCCAGCTCGTCGACGAGGACGCGCGCCTGCGCGGTCGAGCCGTTCACCCCATCACCCCTCACCACGACGGTACCGGCGTACTGCCCGCGATCCCCACCGAGGCCGGTCGGCTGAGGCGCGGATCATCGGCGTTGCGGCCGGTTCAGGGCCGCAGGTACTCGAACGGGGTGGCCGCGGTGGCCCCGGGCAGCTGCTCCGCCGTCCGCTCGGCGGCCGCGCGCAGGAACGTGCCGGGGTCGGTCATCGGGCCGCCGCCCAGCCCGTCGAGGTAGGCGCGGTGCGCGGACAGCGACGCGACGGCGGCGTCGAGGTGCTCAGAGATGTCGACGGCGTGCCGCGCGGCGGGCGAGGAGGCCGCGGCGAGGCCGGTGACCCCGTCCCAGCGCTCCCCCGCCTCGGGGAACAGCCAGCGGTTAGCCGCGTCCCGGACGGCGTCGACCGTCGCCCGTCCGACCGCGACGTGGTCGGCCTGGTTGAGCGTCTCGCCGGCGTCCCAGAACTCGCGGAAGTTGCCGGTCACCACCAGCTGCGGGCGGTGCCTGCGGATCGCGGCGGCGATGTCGCGGCGCAGCGCCACCGAGTACTCGACGAGCCCGTCGGGGTGGTCGAGGAACTCGCACGTGCTGACGCCGACGGCGGCGCAGGCCGCACGCTGCTCGGCCTCGCGCACGCGTCCGCACTCGGCGGGGTCCATCGTGTCGATCCCCGCCTCGCCACGGGTCACCAGCAGGTAGACGACCTCGCGGCCCTGCGCGGTCCACCGGGCGACGGCGCCGGAGCCGCCGTACTCCATGTCGTCGGGATGGGCGACGACGACCAGCGCCCGGTCGAAGTCCTCCGGCAGGGGCAGCAGGTCGGCCATGTGGCCCAGTCTGCCGCGCAGTCGCGACCGGGTGTGGCCGGGGCACGTCACGGTCGAGGTACCGATGTGGCCGGAACCGGTGAAAACGGCGCACGACGGCCCTACCGTGACGCCACCGCAGAAGTCCGTCGACGGGGAGGGACCGTGTCCGACACGCACGCCGGCGCCACCGCGCCGGGATCACCGACGCCACCGGCGTCCGACCAGCCGCACACGCCGATCGCAAAGGTCGTCGCGGGGAGCATGCTGGGCACGACCGTGGAGTGGTACGACTACTTCCTCTACGGCGTCGCCGCCGCCCTGGTGTTCCCGGCGGTGTTCTTCCCCGAGTCCGACGGCGCGACCGGGACCCTGCTGTCGCTCGGCACGTTCGCGGTCGGCTTCGTCGCGCGCCCGGTGGGCGGCCTGGTCTTCGGCCACTACGGCGACAAGATCGGCCGCAAGAAGCTGCTGGTCCTGTCGCTGATGATGATGGGCGCCTCGACGTTCGCGATCGGCCTGCTCCCGGCCTACGCCACGATCGGGATCGCCGCGCCGCTGCTGCTCGTCGTGCTGCGGCTGGTCCAGGGCTTCGCGCTGGGCGGTGAGTGGGGCGGCGCGGTCCTCATCGTGTCCGAGCACGGCAGGCCCGAACACCGTGGGTTCTGGGCGAGCTGGCCGCAGGCGGGTGCCCCGGCCGGGCAGCTGCTGGCCAACGGCCTGCTCGCGATCATGGCGCTGGTCCAGTCCGAGGAGGCGTTCCTGGCCTGGGGCTGGCGGATCCCGTTCCTGCTGTCCGCGGTGCTGGTGCTCATCGGCCTCTACGTCCGCCTCGCCGTCGAGGAGTCGCCGGTCTTCCGGGAGGCGCAGGCCAGGGCGGCCGCGCGCGCCGCGGCCGGCGAGAAGGACACCATGCCGATCCTGGACGTCCTGCGGCTCTACCCGCGCGAGGTCCTGACCGCGATGGGCGCCCGGTTCGCCGAGAACGTCTCGTACTACATCTTCACGATCGTCATCTCGACGTACGTGAAGGAGCAGTTCGGGCTGCCGTCGTCGTTCGTGCTGGGCGCGGTGCTGATCGGTGCCGCGGTGCACCTGGTGACCACCCCGATGTGGGGTGCGGTCTCCGACCGGGTCGGCCGCAAGCCGGTGTACCTGTTCGGCGCCGCCGGCGTCGGCATCTGGGCGTTCGTGTTCTTCTTCCTGGTGGACACGCAGAGCTTCGCCCTCACCGCCGTCGCGGTGACGGTCGGGCTGGTGCTGCACGGCGCGATGTACGGCCCGCAGGCGGCGTTCCTGTCCGAGCTGTTCGGTACCAAGGTGCGCTACTCGGGCATCTCGATCGGCTACCAGCTGGCGTCGGTGTTCGCGGGCGGCCTGGCCCCGCTGATCGCGGCGTCGCTGCTGGTCGCGACGGGTACCGGCTACTCGATCGCGGTGTACATCGCGATCGCGTCGGTGGTCACGATCATCGCCGTGGCGAGCTACTCGGAGACCCGCACCCGGCGTCTCGACGACGACGACGCGCTGACCAGGACCTGATCCGGCACGTACCACCCGAACCGCGCCGCGGTCCGGCGGAACGGCTCCCGGGGGCGTAGAACGGGTGCGACCCGTCGATCACCCCCGGGAGGCCGGACCCGTGCCGCGCACCGACTTCACGATCAGCACCCCCGACAGCGACGCCGCCGCCACCCTGCACACCCCGGACGGCGACGGCCCGTGGCCGGGCGTGCTCCTCTACCCCGACGCCGGCGGTGTCCGGCCGGCCATCCACGACATGGCCGCGCACCTGGCGTCGCTCGGGTACGCGGTGCTGCTGCCCGACGTCTACCACCGGCACGGCGACTGGGCCCCGTTCGACTTCGCCACCGTGTTCTCCGACAAGCCCGAGCGGGCCCGGCTGATGGGCATGGTGGGCTCGCTGACTCCCGAGTTCGTCGCCGTCGACGCCGAGGCGTGGGTGACCGCGCTGCTGGAGCGGCCCGAGGTCGGCGGCAGGGCGGTCGGCACCACCGGCTACTGCATGGGCGGGGTGATGAGCCTGCGCACCGCCGCGACGCAGCCGGAGCGGGTCGCGGCCGCGGCGTCGTTCCACGGGGGCAACCTCGCCACCGACGACCCGGCCAGCGTGCACCGGCTCGCCGACCGCATCCGGGCCGAGGTCTACGTGGCCGGCGCGACCGACGACGACTCCTTCCCCGACGAGCAGAAGCAGCGCCTCGGCGACGCGCTGTCCGCGGCCGGGGTGCCGGCGACCCTGGAGACCTACCCGGCGGCGCACGGCTTCGCGGTGCCGGACGCCCCCACCCACGACGACGACGCCGAGCAGCGGCACTGGGACGCCCTGCACCGGCTCTTCGGGGCGAACCTGTAGGGGTAGCGTCTGCGCTCGACATGAGCGCGACCCTTCACGTGACGGGCCTGGCCGCGGGCCACGGCGACCGACCCCTGTTCTCCGGGCTGGACCTCGTCGTCGCGCCCGGCGACGTCATCGGGCTGGTCGGTGCCAACGGCGCCGGCAAGTCCACCCTGCTGACGGTGCTGGCCGGCTCGCGGCCCCCGGACGACGGGTCGCTGACCCTCGCCCCGCCCGACGCGACCGTCGGGCACCTGCCGCAGGAGCCCGACCGGCGTCCCGGGGAGACGGTCGCCGGGTTCCTGGCGCGCCGGACCGGCGTCGCCGACGCGCAGGCGACGATGGACGCCGAGGCGGAGGGGCTGGCGTCGGGCACCCCCGGCGCCGACGACCGCTACGCCGCCGCGCTGGACCGCTGGCTGGCCCTCGGCGGCGCCGACCTCGACGAGCGCTCCGGTGAGGTGCTGCGCGAGGTCGGGCTGGCGGTCGGCCCGGACGCCCCGATGACCGGGCTGTCCGGCGGGCAGGCGGCGCGGGCGAACCTCGCGGCGCTGCTGCTGTCCCGCTACGACCTGCTGCTGCTCGACGAGCCCACCAACGACCTCGACCTCGACGGCCTGGAGCGGCTGGAGCGGTTCGTGGGCGGCCTGGCCCGGCAGGGCACGCCGACGGTGCTGGTCAGCCACGACCGGGAGTTCCTGGCACGCACGGTGAACCGGATCGTCGAGCTGGACCTGGTCCAGCAGCGGATCGACGTCTACGACGGCGGCTACGAGTCCTACCTCGCCGAGCGCGAGGTGGCCCGCCGGCACGCCCGCGAGGACTACGAGGAGTACGCCGGGAAGCTCGGGACCCTCCAGCAGCGCGCGGTCATGCAGCGCAACTGGATGGCCCAGGGCGTGCGCAACGCCCGGCGCAAGACGAAGGACCCGGACAAGAACGTCCGCGCGCAGCGCCAGGAGTCCAGCGAGAAGCAGGCCGCGAAGGCCCGGCAGACCGAGCGGGCGATCGAGCGGCTGGAGGTCGTGGAGGAGCCCCGCAAGGAGTGGGAGCTGCGGATGGAGATCGCCTCCGCACCCCGGTCCGGGTCGGTCGTCGCGCGGGCCGACGCCGCCGCCGTGCGGCGCGGGGACTTCGCGTTCGGCCCGGCCACGGTGCAGGTGGGCTGGGCGGACCGGGTCGTCGTCACCGGCGCGAACGGGGCGGGCAAGTCGACGTTGCTCGGGCTGCTGCTCGGCCGGATCGCCCCGGACTCGGGCTCGGCGGGGCTCGGCTCGGGGGTGCTGGTCGGCGAGATCGACCAGGCCCGCGGCGCCTTCCTCGGGGACGCGACGCTGCTGCGCGCGTTCGGCGAGCAGGTGCCGGACTGGCCCGAGTCCGAGGTGCGGACGCTGCTCGCGAAGTTCTCCCTGGGCGCGGACCAGGTGCTGCGGACGGCGTCGTCGCTCTCGCCGGGCGAGCGGACCCGCGCCGCGCTGGCGCTGCTGCAGGCGCGCGGGGTGAACCTGCTGGTGCTCGACGAGCCGACCAACCACCTCGACCTGCCCGCCATCGAACAGCTGGAGCAGGCGGTCGAGGACTTCGACGGGACCGTCCTGCTGGTGACCCACGACCGGCGGATGCTCGACACGGTGCGCGCCACCCGCCGCTGGGACGTCCGCGACGGGACCGTCACCGAGCTCTGAGACGGCCGTGGCCCCACCGGGTTCCCGGCGGGGCCACGACGTCGGTGTCGGGGGTGGGTCAGGCGGTCTCGGGCTGCTCGACGATCGCGAAGCGCAGCTCCTGCTCGCCCTGCTCGGTCGCCACGGGCTGGACGTCGAGGACCTTGTCGTCCAGGAGCTCCGCCGCGGCCGGCTCGAGGAAGACGGTGATGCCCTCCCCGCGCAGCACGGTGTCCTGCGTGTCGCCCTCCTGCGCGAGGGCCAGTTCGAGGCCCTGCGCCGGGTCGGGCGCGGAGATGCGCAGGCCGCCCTCGTCGGGCAGCTCCGCGTCGGTGCTCAGGGTCCTGATCGCCTCGGCGGCGTTCTCGGTGATCGCCAACATCGTCCCCACCGTACGGACGCGGGCGCACACGTCCACCGCGCCGGCCCGTCCGCGTCCCCGGTCGGGTGACCCGTGGCGCCGTGCCCTCCGCAGATGCCGGACGGTGACACCCGTCACCCCCACCGGATCAGCCGAAGTCGTCGGGGTCCGGGCCGATGCGCTCGCCGGTGTGGAGCTTCTCGACGGCGGCGATGTCGTCCTCGCTCAGCGCGAAGTCGAAGATCTCGGAGTTCTCCTTGATCCGCTCCGGGTTGTTCGACTTCGGGAAGACGATGTTCCCGAGCTGGATGTGCCAGCGGAGCACGACCTGCGCGGCGGACTTGCCGACCCGCTCGGCGATCTCCTTCAGCTCGGGCGCGTCGAGCAGGCCCTTGCCCTGACCGATCGGGCTCCACGCCTCCAGCGCGATGTCGTGCTGCTGGAGGTACTCGCGCAGCTCGCGCTGCACCAGGTGCGGGTGGAACTCGATCTGGTTGATCGCGGGGACCGTGGAGGTCTCCTCCGCCAGCCGGTCGAGGTGGCCGGGCTGGAAGTTCGAGACGCCGATCGACAGCGCTTTGCCCGCCTTCTGCGCGTCCTCGAGGCCCTGCCAGGTCTCGACGTAGCGGTTCTCCTTCGGGCGCGGCCAGTGGATGAGGTACAGGTCCACGTGGTCGAGGCCGAGCTTGGTGAGGCTCTCGTCGAGCCTGCTCACCGCCGCCTCCCGGCCGTGCCCGTCGTTGTTCAGCTTGGTGGTGATCCACAGCTCGTCGCGCGGGATGCCGGAGTCGGCGATGGCCTTGCCGACGCCCTCCTCGTTGCCGTACATCTGCGCGGTGTCGATGTGGCGGTAGCCGACATCGAGGGCCGCCCTGACCTTCTCCGCGGTGTCACCGGGCTCGATCTGGAAGACGCCGAAGCCGAGCTGGGGGATCTCGCGGCCGTCGTTCAGCTTGATCGTGGGAACAGTCATGGCCCTCGGCTACCCGGGCCGTTGCGCGCTCATGCGACCCCGTGGGATCGGTCTCCGGCAGGAATACGTGCCCGGGGCAGTGCGAGCGTGAGCAGGACGGCGACGACGGCGATGCCGAGCAGCAGACCGGTCCAGACGACGGGCCCCGCGGCGGCCGCGGCACCCGCGGCGGCGGTGCCCACCGCCCCCAGCACGAACTGGCACGCCCCGAGCACCGCGCTCGCCGACCCGAGGCCCTCCGAGCGGGCGTTCATGGCCGCACCCATCAGGACCGGCTCGGTGATCCCGAGCCCGGCCAGGGCGACGGCGAAGGACACGGCGAGCACCCCGATCGGCAGCCCGGCGACGGCGGCGAGGGCGGCGCCGACCGCCCCGGCGACGATCAGCGCCGCGCCGAGCACCGCGTTCGTCCGTCCGGGGAGCCGGTCGGCCAGCACGTGTGCGGCGCCGGCCCCGACGGCGACGGCGACCGCGGTCGCCCCGAACAGCAGCCCGAACTCCGAGGCGCCCAGGCCGTAGGCGCCGCGGTACACGTACGACGCACCTCCGATGTAGGCGAACAGGAAGCCGAAGACGGTGCAGATCGCGGCGGCCGGTACGACGAACGCACGGTCGCGCAGCAGCGAGCCGTACCCGCGCAGCGTCGCCCCCGGCCGGAACGGCGTGCGCGCGCCGACCGGCAGGGACTCGGGCAGGAACCGGGCCGCCGCGGCGAGGGTGAGCGCGCCGAGCACGGCCAGCGCCACGAAGACCGCGCGCCAGCCCGCGGCGTCGTCGAGGGCACCGCCCGCCGCGGGCGCGATGATCGGCGCGACGGCGACCACCACCATCAGCGCGGCGTAGAGCCGGGTCGCGGCGTCGCCCTCGGCGCGGTCGCGCACCGAGCTGTTGGCGACGACGACGGTGACCGCGCCGCCCGCGGCCTGCAGCAGCCGGGCGGCCACGAGGACCGCCATGGACGGGGCGAGCGCGGCGACGACCGAGCCCGCGGTGAACAGCGCGAGCCCGGCCAGCAGCGGTGTGCGGCGGCCGACGGCGTCGGTCAGCGGGCCGGCGAACAGCTGCCCGAGGCCGAGCACCAGCAGGTAGCCGGTCAGCGTCAGCTGGGTGACCCACACCGGGGCACAGAACTCGGCCGCGATGTCGGGCAGCGACGCGAGGTACATGTCGATCGCGAACGGGCCCAGCCCGACGACGACGGCGAGGGTGAGCGTGAAGGAGCGCGGAGGCGCGGTCATGGAGCACCAGGTCCTGGTCGGAGCGCCCGCTCGGCGGGAGACGATCCCAGGGTAGGGAGAATTGATGCACCTGCACCACTTTTTGCGGTGTGGTGTGCTCCGCGACACGACCGCGGCTACTCCCCGTCGAGGGCGGCGGCCAGCTCGTCGGCGACGAACCCGGCCAGGCCGGTGCGGCCCTGCACGGCGGCGGCGAGCAGCGCGCCGTCCATGAGCAGCAGGTAGCGGCGGGCGGAGCGCTCCGGGCGCCCGCAGGCCCGCAGCGTCGCCGCCACGTCGTGCTCGGTGCCCGCCCACTGCTCGGCGAGCTCGCGGGCCAGCCGGGGGCTCTCCCGGGCCGCGTCGGCGAGCGAGCCGATGACGCCGCGCAGGGTGTCGTCGTCGAGCGGGGCCCCGAGGCCGCTGCGGACCAGCCGGTCGACGAGCTCGGCGGTGCCGGGGGCGGCGCCCGCCGGCACCGTGGCGGCCTCCCGCGCGGCGTCGCGCCGGGCCCGGTCGAGATCGGCCAGGACCGCCGAGAGCAGGTCCTCGCGGGTGGAGAAGTAGTAGCGGATCGCCCCGCCGGGGACCCCGGCCCGGGCGGCGACGTTGCGGTGGGTCACCGCGCTCATCCGCTCCCCGACCAGGATCTCGGTGGCCGCGGTGAGGATCGCGCGCTGGCGCTCGTCGCTGCGTTCCTGCCGGGTCCGGCGCGGGGGCACCGCGGGCTCAGCCCCAGACCCGCGCGACCTCGGCGGCGACGTCCGCCGCCTGCGCCCGGCCGGCCCGCGCCGAGCCCGGACGGCGGGCCGGGTCGAGCGGGTTGCGGCCGAACGCGCGGCGCGAACGCCGGTCCGGCTCGACGACCGCGACCCGGGCGAGCGCGCCGAGCGCCTCGGCCTGGACCCGGGGCGGCGCGGCCCCGCCGAGCCCGCCGGACAGCGGCGCCACCACGACAACGCGGCCGTAGCCCGCGGCGAGGTCGGCGTTGGCCATGGAGCGGACCCCGCCGTCGATCCACCGGGTGCCCGCGGCCGTGACCGGCGGCCAGACGCCGGGCACCGCGCAGCTGGCGGCGACCGCGGTGGCGAGCTCGACGCCGTCGTCGCGGCCGAAGACCCGGAACGCGCCGGTGTGCGCGTCGACGGCGGTGACCCGCAGGTCCCGGTCGGCGGGCCAGTCCGCGCCGTCGAGCCGCGACCGGATCACCGCGATCCGCTCGGCCTCGTCGACCGTGTCGGTGTCGAGGGCGAGACGGCCGATCCGGGCCCGGACCCGGGTCGCGTCGCGCGGTCCGGAGAGCGCGGCGACGCCGTAGCGGACCGCCAGCCGCAGCCCGAGGGTCGCGGCGATCTCCCCGGACGGCGGGGCGAGCTGGGTCGCGGCGAGCGCGGCCGGGTCACGCCCGACGGCCAGGTTGGTGCCCACCACCGACCCCGCCGAGGTCCCGACGACGAGGTCGACGTCGCGCAGGTCGACGCCGTCGGCGAGGAGCCCGGCCAGCAGCCCGTACATCCAGGCGATGCCGGTCAGCCCGCCGCCGCCCAGCACCAGCGCCCGTCGGTCGTCGGCCATGGGGTCCTCCCTCGTCGGTCTCCCGCACGATCGCGGGAGGCGATCACCCCCGCAGGGCGCGGGCCGCGATCTGGGCCAGGTGCACCGGCTCCCGCTCGCCGGCCTGACGGACCTGGGTCCGGCAGGAGTAGCCGTCGGCGAGCAGGTCCACGGACTCGTCGGCGGCGCGCAGCGCGGGCAGCAGGGCCCGCTCGGCGCACGCCATCGACACGTCGTAGTGGCCGTCCTCGAACCCGAAGTTGCCGGCCAGGCCGCAGCAGCCGGAGTCGAGCACGGTGGCGTCGACGCCGAGCGCCGCCAGCACCGCGCGGTCGGGCTCCGAGCCCAGCTCGGCGTGCTGGTGGCAGTGGATCTGCACCAGCGCGGCACCGTTCCCGGTCCCCGCGACGGCCGACAGCTCGTCGGCGTGCCGGGCCAGCAGCTCGGCGAAGGTCGACACCTGCCGCGCCAGCAGCGGCACCCGCGGGTCGTCGGGCAGCAGCTCCGCGGCGTCGCTGCGCAGCGCGGCGGTGCAGGACGGCTCCAGCCCGACGACCGGGATGCCGGCGTCGAGCGCCGGGCCGATCGCGCGCAGGCTGCGCGCCAGCACCCGGCGGGCCGCGGTGACCTGGCCGGTGGAGGTCCAGGTCAGGCCGCAGCACACGTTCTTCGGGGGCAGCTCGACCCGGTACCCGAGCCCGGTGAGGACCGCGACGGCGTCGGCCGCGATCTCCGGGTCGAAGTGGTCGGTGAAGGTGTCGGTCCACAGCAGCAGCGGGCCGCGGCTGCCGGGCGCGACGCCGAGGTCCGGCACCGTCGACATCGGCAGCCCGCGGGCGGCCTGCGCCGTGTAGGTCTCCCGGGCGATCGGCGGGATGGCGCGACGGGCGTCGATACCGCCCGCCTTCTTCGCGACCTTCGCCAGGAACGGCACCTGCGCGAGCCGGTTCAGCCCGTCGACGGCCGCGGCCGGCAGCACCCCGACCGCGCGCAGCCAGCGCGGGAGCGCCCCCATCGAGTAGTGCGCGCGCGGGCGCAGCTTCCGGTGGTAGCGGTTCGCGAGGAACTCGGTCTTGTACGAGGCCATGTCGACCCCGACCGGGCAGTCGGACTTGCAGCCCTTGCAGGACAGGCACAGGTCGAGGGACTCGGCGACCTCGTCGGACTGCCAGCCGTCCTTGATGATCTCGCCGTTCGCCATCTCGAACAGCAGGCGGGCGCGGCCGCGGGTGGAGTGCTTCTCCTCCTTGGTCACGTTCCAGCTGGGGCACATGACCCCGGAGCCGGTGTCGACGGCGCACTTGCCGACGCCCAGGCAGCGGCGGGTGGCGCGGTGGAAGGAGCCGCGGTCGTGGCCGAAGGCCAGCTTCGGCTCGTCGGGCATGGTCGGCATGCCGAGCTGGACGCGCAGGTTCTCGTCCATCGTCGCCGGGCGCACGACGCGGCCGGGGTTCATCCGGTCGTCCGGGTCCCAGATCCCCTTGAAGTCCTCGAACGCGGCGATGATCTGCGGCGGGTACATCCGCGGGAGCAGCTCGGCGCGGGCCTGGCCGTCGCCGTGCTCACCGGACAGCGACCCGCCGTGCGCGACGACGAGGTCCGCGGCCGCGGTCATGAAGTCCCGGAAGTTCTGCACGCCCGGCTTGGTGAGCAGGTCGAAGTCGATCCGCACGTGCAGACAGCCGTCGCCGAAGTGGCCGTAGTAGATGCCCTTGCGGCCGTGGGCCTCCAGGACCTTGTCGAACTCGCGCAGGTAGGCGCCGAAGCGCTCCGGCGGGACGGCGGCGTCCTCCCAGCCGGGCCAGGCCTCGCCGCCCTCGGGCGAGCGGGTCAGCAGGCCCGCGCCCTCCTCGCGGATCTTCCACAGCGCGGCCATCCGGGCCGGCTCGCCGACGACGACCGCACCGGTCGTCCAGGCCTTCATCGCGTCGGCGACGGCCTGCGCGGCTGCCTCCGCCTCGGCGCGGGTGGCCCCGCCGGTCTCGACGTAGAGCCAGCCCTTGCCCTCGGGGAGCATCCGGCTCGTCGTCTCGTTCGGGCGCAGGGCGCGCAGCGAGGCGATCAGCCCGGCGTCCATGCCCTCGATCGTCAGCGGCGAGTGCTCGCGGACGATCATCACGTTGTCCGCGGCGTGGTAGGCGTCGGGGAAGCCGAGCACGGCCAGCGCCCGCGCGGGCGGGGACTCGACGAGGTCGACGGTCGCGGACAGGATCGTCGCGCAGGTGCCCTCGGTGCCGACCAGCGCCTTGGCCAGGTTCACGTTGCCCGGGACGAGCTGGTCGAGGTTGTAGCCCGACACCCGCCGGGTCAGCTCGGGCACGTGCTTCTCGACGTCGTCGGCGACCCGCGCGCCCAGCGCACGCAGCGCGTCCGGGATCGTGCCGGTCTCGGTGCCGTCGCCGCCCAGCACGAGCCGCTCGCCGCGGTAGGTGAGGACCTCCAGCGATGCGACGTTGTCGACGGTCTTGCCCCAGGCCACCGAGTGCGAGCCGCAGGCGTTGTTGCCGATCATCCCGCCGATCGAGCAGCGGTTGTGCGTCGACGGGTCCGGGCCGAACGTCAGGCCGTGCGGCTTGCCGGCGTCGCGCACGGCGTCGCAGACGGCACCCGGCTGCACGGTCGCGGTCCGGGCGTCGGGGTCCACGGACAGGATCGCGTCCATGTGCGTGCGGAAGTCCATCGCGACCGCGGTGTTGACGGCCTGGCCCGCGATGGAGGTGCGCGACCCGACCGGCAGCACCGGCACGTCGTGGGTGCGGCACACGGCGACGGCGGCCTCGACGTCGGCGGCGTCGCGCGGGCAGATCACGCCGATCGGGACGCCCCGGTAGTTCGAGGCGTCCGCCGACCACATCGCGCGGCTGCCCGCGTCGAACCGGACCTCACCGCCGATGGCGGCACGCAGGTCGTTCTCCAGGGCGCGGTACGCGGTGCTGCTCGTGGAGCTGCTCGCGGTGGTGGGACGCGCGCTCTCGATGGTCACGGGGCTCCTCTCGGCCGTCCGGGGCACCCGAGACGCTACCCCGCGCCCCCCGGGGCCCCGCCCGTGCCGGGACGGCGGTTGCGGTGATCCGGATCGCCGCACCAGGCTGCCCCGGTGCACCGCGACGAGCTCGCCGACACCGTCGTCCGGGTCTGGGGCGACCGGGGAGCGGCCTGGCTCGCCGGACTCGGCCCGCTGCTGGCCGGGCTGGCCACCGAGCTGGACCTGGAGCCCGGCCCGGCGCTGCCGCAGACCTACCACGCGGTGCGGGCGGTGACCTGCGCCGACGGGACCCCGGCCGTGCTCAAGGCGGGGGTCCCCGACGGGCACCTCGACGCCGAGATCGCCGCGCTGCGCGCCTGGGACGGGGACGGTGCCGTCCGGCTGCTGTGGGCCGACCCGGCCCGCGGGGCGCTGCTGCTCGAACGCGCGTGTCCCGGGACCGAGCTCGCCACCCGGCCCGACGACGACGCCGTCGACGTCGTGGGCGGGCTGCTGGCCCGGCTGCACGCGGCCCCCTTACCGCCCGGGGTCGACCACGTCGCGGCCGAGCGGGCCGCGTTCGACGCGCACCTGGCCCGCCCCGCCGCGGTGCTGCCCCGGCCGCTGGTGGAACGGGCGGCGGCACTGTGGACGCAGCTGTGCGGCTCCGCGGAGCGCGAGGTGCTGCTGCACGGCGACCTGCACCAGCACAACGTCCTCGCCGCGACCCGGGAGCCGTGGCTGGCGATCGACCCGCACGGACGGACCGGCGACCCCGGCTACGACTGCGGCCAGCTGCTGTACAACCCGCTCGACGCCGACCCGGCCGAGCTGGCCCGCCGCGCGCCGGACCGGCTGGAACGGCTCGCCGACGCCGTCGGGATCGGGTGGGACCGCGCCGTCGCGTGGGGGTTCGCGGTGTGCGTGCTGTCCGAGGTGTGGGACGCCGACGGCGACACCGGGTGGGACGGCCCGGGCCCCGCACTGGCCGTGGCCCGACGGCTGGCGCCGCTCGTCGCGGAGTGAGTCCTTAGGGTTCGGCCATGACCGTCTCCGAGACCTTCGACCCGGACGCCTGGACGCCGGTCGACGGGTTCGACTTCCGCGACATCACCTACCACCGCGCCCGCGCCACCGGCGCCGTGCGGATCGCGTTCGACCGTCCCGAGGTCCTCAACGCGTTCCGGCCGGGCACCGTCGACGAGCTCTACCGCGCCCTGGAGCACGCCCGGACCAGCGCCGACGTGGGCGCGGTGCTGCTGACCGGGAACGGCCCCTCCCCGAAGGACGGCAAGCGCGCCTTCTGCTCCGGCGGCGACCAGCGCATCCGTGGCCGCACCGGCTACCAGTACGCCTCCGGGGACACCGCGGAGACCGTCGAGCAGGGCCGGGCCGGGCGGCTGCACATCCTGGAGTGCCAGCGGCTGATCCGGTTCATGCCGAAGGTCGTCATCGCCGTGGTGAACGGCTGGGCCGCCGGAGGCGGGCACTCGCTGCACGCCGTCGCCGACCTCACGATCGCCTCCCGCGAGCACGCCCGCTTCAAGCAGACCGACGCCGACGTCGGCTCGTTCGACGGCGGCTACGGCTCGGCGTACCTGGCCCGCCAGGTGGGGCAGAAGTTCGCCCGGGAGATCTTCTTCCTCGGCCGCACCTACAGCGCCGAGCAGATGCACCACATGGGCGCGGTCAACGCCGTGGTCGACCACGCGGACCTGGAGACCGAGGCCCTGCAGTGGGCGTCGGAGATCAACGGCAAGTCACCGCAGGCCCAGCGGATGCTGAAGTACGCCTTCAACCTCGCCGACGACGGTCTGGTCGGCCAGCAGCTCTTCGCCGGTGAGGCGACCCGGCTGGCCTACATGACCGACGAGGCGGTGGAGGGCCGGGACTCGTTCCTGGAGAAGCGGGACCCGGACTGGTCGCCGTTCCCCTGGCACTACTAGGTCGTCACTCCGCGGCGGGGCGCGGCCGGGGCACGGGGACCGGCCGCGCCGCGACGACGGCCCGCGGGCCGCTCTGCTGCGGGACGGCGACCGCCGGGCGCTGCGGCGCCGCGGCCGGGGGTACCGGGCCGGACGGCACGTCGAAGGCCAGGGCCGCGAGCTCGCCGGCGACCGCACGGTGCCCGGAGCCGGCGGGCCGGCGGCAGCGCAGCGAGCGCGGGCTGCCGGTCGGGGACGCGTCGGCGGTGGCGGTGTACGGCATGGTGAGCTCCTTCGAACCCGTGACCGGCGGGCGGGTGCGCCGCCGCTCTCACCCCCTGAGTCGGGTGGGAGGCCCCCCGCGTTGCACCTCCCCTACACCGTTCCCCGAATCTGATGAAAGACGCCGTTCGGACGCCGCTCCCGGTTGCGTGCGTCACGACAGACAGGGTTGACAGCATGACTGTGCGTGCACTTCCGGTGGACGGCTCCGCGGAGTCGGTGACCCGGCTGGCGGCCGCGCTGCGGGCCGCCGTCGACGGCACGGGTCCCGCGGTGCTGCCCGTGCGGGCCGAGCCGGGCCCGGGCCCGGGTGCCGCGGGGCCGGACACCGCCGGGTCGGATGCGCTGCCCGGGCCGGTGGCGCGGGCCGCCGCGGCCGGGGAGCTGCCCGACGGGCTCGCCGCCGTCGTCGCCACCTCGGGGTCGACCGGGGAGCCCAAGTACGTCGCGCTCACCGCGGACGCGCTGCGGGCCTCGGCCGCGGCGACGCACGCCCGCCTCGGCGGCCCGGGGTCGTGGCTGCTCACGCTGCCCGCCGAGCACGTCGCGGGGGTCCAGGTGGTGCTGCGCGCCCTGCTCGCGGACACCGCCTGCGTGGTCCAGGACGTCCGCGGCGGCTTCCGGCCCGACGGCCTGGCCCGCGCCACCGGGCGGATGGCGCACGGCACCCGTCGCTACACCAGCCTCGTCCCGACCCAGCTGGCGCGGATCCTCGACCACGGCGGTGCCCCGCTGTACGCCCTGGCCGGGTACGACGCCGTGCTCGTCGGCGGGGCCGCGCTGGACCCGCGGCTGCGCGGGCGCGCGCTCGCCGAGGGGATCCGGGTGGTCACCACCTACGGGATGAGCGAGACCTGCGGCGGCTGCGTCTACGACGGCGTCCCGCTCGACGGCGTCGAGGTCACCCTCGACCCGGCCGACGGACGGGTGGTGCTCGGCGGGCCGGTCGTCGCCGGCGGGTACCTGGGGGCGCCGGAGGCGACCGCGGAGGCCTTCGTGTCCGACGGGGGCGTCCGCCGGTTCCGGACCGGGGACCTCGGTGCGCTCGCGCCGGACGGGACGCTGACCGTCCTGGGCCGGATCGACGACGTCGTCAACACCGGGGGCGAGAAGGTCGCGCCCGCCGCGGTGGAGCGGGCGCTCCTGGCGGTCGACGGCGTCCGCGCGGCGTGCGTCGTCGGCCTCCCCGACGACGAGTGGGGCCAGATCGTGGCCGCGCTCGTGGTGCCTTCCGGGGCCGCACCGGACGATCACGCTCTGTGTGCCGCGGTCCGCGCGGCGTGCGGCCGGGCCGCCGTGCCGCGGCTGCTGCTGCGGGCCGACACCGTGCCCGAGCGCGGGATCGGCAAGCCCGACCGCACCGCCGTCGCGGAGATCCTGGCGGGGGCGCGCCGCACCTGACCGCTCACCCAGCGGAGTTGTCGGTCACGGTGGGCAGTCGGATCACGGCGTTGCGTCACGGTCTCCACCACCCGATCCGTGTACACACCTTGGAGTTGGTTCACGCAGCGTGCGTTGCGCGCACCCCTGAGATCGAGTGTGCTTCGACCACTGGCGACACAGAGCCCTCACCCATCACAGGGCTCCCCGTCGTCACACGAGTCACAGCGATCAGCGGGGGTTGTCCATGCGCAGCATCACGCGGGCCGGGCTGCGGGCCATCGGTCTGCTCGCCGCGACCGGCGCGCTCTGTGCCGCCGCCACGGTCCCGGCGATGGCCGACGAGCCGGGCACGACGTGGCAGCCGGAGCTGAGCGAGGGCACCGGCAACGGTGTCGTCGTCTCGCCCGACGGGGCCCGGTTCGACCGGTCGACGGCCTTCGGGGCCCCGGCGGACGAGGGGGACACGGAGTCCTCCGCCGACCCGGCCGAGGTCGTCCCGACCGGGCTGCTGATCCTCGCGCCGCGCACCCTGGACGCCCCGACCCGGGAGGTCGACTCCCGGCTCGTCGCGGACACCCCGCCCGGCTCGACGGCGTCGGTCGACGTCCGCGGGAAGCGGGCGGGCGGCGGCTGGACCGAGTGGATCCCCGCCCAGGACTCCCGCACCGAGCTGCCGGAGGCCGTCACCGAGGTGCAGGGACGCCTGGTCCTCACCGCCACCGGCGCGGCCGACCCGACCGTCCGGGAGCTCACCCTCACCGCGACGCCCGGCTCCGGCGCCGAGAGCGAGCCGGTCACCGAGGCCGCGCCGCGCAGCTACTCGGTGTTCGCCACCCGCGAGGGGCTCGTCGGCGGCACCACCGCGAACGGCCACAAGATCGTCAACCGGGACCGCTTCGTCGCGCTGCCCTCGCGCCGGGCGCTCTCGGCCAACGGCAAGACCGACTACTCGGTCAAGGTCTGCGCCCCCAACGGGCGCTGCGCGATCGCCCCGGTCTGGGACATCGGCCCGTGGAACACCAAGGACGACTACTGGAACCCGTCGAACCAGCGGGAGATGTGGAAGGACCTGCCCCAGGGCGTGCCGCAGGCCGCGGCCGCGCGCAACGGGCACAACGGCGGCAAGGACCAGTTCGGGCGCCGGGTCGCCAACCCGGCGGGCATCGACCTGGGCGACGGCATCTTCTGGGACGTCCTCGGCCTGAAGGACAACTCGCAGGTCCAGGTCGACTACCTGTGGACCGGGTCGCAGCGGCTGTCCGCGATCCGCACCGAGGGCACCCCGGACATCCAGATCCTCGCCCGGCCCGAGGCCGGCGCGGAGTCGGTCGGGATCGCCGTCGACGCCACCGAGGTGCCGGTGCAGTGCACCTCCGGCGCGTTCGTCCGGATCGGCGACGGCCAGTACCTCCCGGCGACGGCGTTCACCGGGCTGCCGGGCGACGTCCCGGCCTGCGACGCGGCGGCCCCGTCCGCACCCTCGCCCGCGGCCCCCGCGGCCCCCGCGGCCCCCGCCGCCCCCGCCGCCCCCACCGCGCCCGACGCCTCCGCTGCTCCGTCGGCGCCCGGCACTCCCGCGGCTCCCGGCACCTCCGCGGCTCCCGCGGGGCCCGACGCCTCCGCCGCGGTGGGCGGTTCGCCGGCTCCGGTCCCAGCTGCCCCCGCCGCACCGTCCGCGGCCACCCCGTCCGCGTCTGCACCGTCCTCATCGACGCCGTCCGCACCGTCCGCACCGTCCGCGCCGCCCGCGCCGTCCGCACCCTCCGCGGCGACGGGGCCGGGAGCCGGGGCACCGGCCGCCGGCGGGTCCACGGCGGGCACCCCCTCACCCGGGTCCGCCACCGCGCCCACACCCGCGACCGGCGTCCCCACCGGCGACAACCAGGCCGCCCGCGTGACCCCCGGCTCGGCCCAGCGGGCGCCCTCCGGCACCTCCTGACCGTCCTGCCCGGCAGCCACACCCCTGCGCCGGTCCGCACACCCGTCGCAGCGGGTGTGACGACCGGCGCAGGGGTGTGGTCGCGCCGTGGGACGGCTCCGTCGGACGGCGGCGCGGCGGGATAGGTTCCCGGGGTGGCCACCACGGCAGAGTGGGTCGAGGGTGCGCGGCCGCGCACCCTCCCCACCGCGATCTCCCCCGTCCTCGTCGGGACCGGCGCCGCGCTCGGCGCGGGCGCCCTCGCCCCCGGCTCCGCGCTGCTCGCCCTCCTCGTGGCGGTCGCGCTGGTGATCGGGGTGAACTTCGCCAACGACTACTCCGACGGCATCCGCGGCACCGACGACGACCGTGTCGGCCCCCAGCGTCTGGTCGGCTCCCGGGCCGCCGAACCGGCCACGGTGAAGTCCGCGGCGTTCGCCTGCTTCGGGGTCGCCGCCGTCGCCGGGCTGGTGCTCACGGCGGTCTCCGGCCAGTGGTGGCTGCTGCTCGTCGGGGCGCTGTGCATCGTCGGCGCCTGGTACTACACCGGCGGCTCGCGGCCCTACGGCTACGCCGGGCTCGGCGAGGTCGCGGTGTTCGTGTTCTTCGGCCCGGTCGCAGTGCTGGGCACCATGCTGACCCAGGCCGGGCACGTCGACGCCGCCGCCGTCGGGGCCGCGGTCGGTGTCGGGCTGCTGACGTGCGCGGTCCTGGTCGCGAACAACCTGCGGGACATCCCGGGCGACCGGGTCGTCGGCAAGCGGACCCTCGCGGTGCGGCTCGGGGACCACGGCACCCGGATGCTCTACCTCGCGCTGGTGCTGGTGCCGTTCGTCGTCGCGGTCGGTGCCGCGTTCGACCGGCCGGGCCTGCTGGTGGCGCTGTTCGCGCTGCCCGCCGCCGTGCGGCCGGTGCGGATCGTCCTCGGCGGGGCAGAGGGCCCCGCGCTCATCCCGGTCCTCAAGGACACCGGCCTGCTCCTGCTGGCCTGGGGCCTCGCCGTGGCCGTCGGGCTCGCCGTCGGCTGAGGTCGCTCCCGCTCAGCGGGCCGGGCCGTCCCCCGCCGGGGAGGCCGTGTCGGACCCGGTGGACCCCTCGGCGCCGTCCGCAGCGGCGGCGGGCGACGGGGACGCGCCCGCGGACGGAGCGGCCGACGGGGACGCGGGCGCGACGGGCGTGTCCGGGGAGGGCGGCGGGCCGACGTCGCCGCGCAGCTGGGCCCGCAGCGACGCGCGCTCGGACGACCGGCGGGCCGTCGACGCGGCGATCGCCCGGTCCAGCCGCTCCCGCAGCCCGCGGAACAGCACCATCGACAGCGGCAGTGCGACGACGAGCGCCACGAGCAGCGCGACGAGCCACGGCACGCCGATCAGCGCGAGGACGACCGTCACCACGGCGAGCAGACCGAGCCGCGCGAGCGTGTAGAGCGCCACCGTGGTGGCCAGCCCGGGCTCACCGGCGCGCTCCCGCGCCGCGGCCTGCGGCGGGGTCGGAGACGTCATGGCCTCCAGGGTACGGGCCGGACCTGCCGGACCGCGGCTGCCCGGTTCCACCCGGCCCCGTCCCGGACGTCCGGATCGCGGCCACCCGCCCGGGCGGCGGTCCCTCCCCGGGCGTCCCCGGCTGTCCGGTTCGAGTTGTTCACCGGCTTTGCCCTTTAAGAACCCTTTACTCACACAACACCGTTCGAGTACCCGGGGTCTGAGGTGTCACGATGGCCCGGAAACCGAGAGCGGTACCCGGCCGGATGCCTCCGGCGAGCACCGTGACACATACTCCACGTGCACTTCGGGAGGATCCCCATGGCAGCTCCGACTCAGGCACCCGAGCGTCTCCTCACCCCGGGTGAGGTGGCCACGCTCTTCCGCGTCGACCCCAAGACCGTGACCCGCTGGGCCTCGGCCGGGCGGATCGGCTCGATCCGCACGCCGGGCGGCCACCGCCGGTTCCGCGAGTCCGAGGTCCGCGGCCTGCTGGCCGACCTGACCAGCGAGGCGAACACCGGTCTCCGCTGATCCGGAGCGCACACATGGGGTGAGGGTCTCGACTTCACCCGTACGTCAGGCCACCTTCGCTACGCTGGACAGCGGAGGTGGCCTGATGTTGTTCTTCCTGATCCTTCTTGTCGGCGCGGCCGTGGTCGCGGTGCTGCTCGTGCGGACCCTGCGGTCCGAACAGGTGGTCTCCGACCGCATCCCACGCGCGGAGTTCCCCTGGTCGTCGGGCCAGCGGGCCGAGAAGCCGCGCGCGACCGGCCCCGACGACGATCCCGACTTCCTGCGCGAGCTCGACGAGAAGGTCCGTAACCAGGAGGACCCGCCCGAGCGTCCCTGAGCGGGTCGCGCCGGCCGGCACCTCCCCAAGACGCCTTTACCGAAGGGCGGTCCACCCCACCGGGCGGACCGCCCTTCGGTGTCTCCGGTCACATCCGGGGCGGCGACGGGGACCGTCGCGGCCCGGGATCAGACCGGGAAGCCGTCGGCGACGGCCGCCGCCAGCTCCAGCAACGCCGTCCGGGTCGTCTCCTCCAGGCGCTCCAGGTCGATCTCCGCGCCCTCCTCCAGGTGCGGGTCGAACGGCACCTTGACCACGGCCCGGCACCGCCCCGAGAAGTGCTCGGCGACGCGGTCGAGGTCCACCCCGCCACCGGCCCGCCGGTAGACGGTGTTGATGACGACGACGGCGTTGCGGACCAGCGCCCCGTAGCCGTGGGCGTCGAGCCAGTCCAGGGTCGCCGAGGCGCTGCGGGCGCCGTCGATCGAGCCCGACGACACGACGACGATCTGGTCGGCCATCCCCAGCACGCCGTACATCGCGGAGTGCATCAGGCCGGTGCCGCAGTCGGTCAGGACCAGGTTGTAGAAGTGCTCCAGCAGGTCGACCGCGCGCCGGTAGTCGTCCTCGCTGAACGCCTCCGACACCGCCGGGTCCTGCTCGCTGGCGAGCACCTCGAGCCGGGACACGCCCTGCGAGGTGTAGGCGCGGACGTCGCTGTAGCGGCGGACCCGGTCGGCGTCGCGCAGCAGGTGGCGGACGGTCGCGGTGGTCTCCAGCGGGATCTTCTGGCTCAGCGTGCCGCGGTCGGGGTTGGCGTCGACGGCCACGACCCGGTCGCCCCGGTGCGACGCGAACGTCGCCCCGAGGGTCGCAGTGACCGTCGTCTTCCCGACCCCGCCCTTGAGGCTCAGCATCGCGATCTTGTGCGAGCTGATCAGCGGCCGGTTCGCGCGGGCCACGAGGTCGCGCCGGTGCAGCTCCGCGGGGCTCTCCCCCGGGTTCACCAGGCCGCCGGTGAGCACGTAGACCCAGCGACGCCACCCGCTCGTCGGCGGACGGCCCGCGCTGCCGTGCCCCGTGCGCGATGGCGCGAGGTCCAGCCCGCCGTGCGGCTCGTCGCCGCGGCGGTGCTGCGCGGCCCGGGCCTCGATCGCCTCGGGGGCCGTCCAGCGGGGCCGCTTCACCCCCGTCTGCGGCCGGCCGCGCGGCGGGGTGAGGGTGCGCTGGGGCCCGGTCTCCGCGGACTCGTCGTCCCAGGCCGCGCGCCAGGGACGGTCCCCCTGGCGGGGGCGCCGGTCGTCGCGGGCACGGTCGTCGCGGGAACGGTCCGTCCGGGGGGTGCCGGTCCGGGCGGGGGCTGCCGGGGCCGCCCCGGTGGACTCCCGTGTCCCCTCGGTGGGCGGCGCGGTGTCGGCACGGGCGCTGCCGTCCGCCCGCGCGGTCGCCGGGTGCCGTGCGGCCTCGGCGGGCCATGCCGGACCCGTGTACCCGGAGCCCTCGCCCGGCGACGGTTCCGGGGCCGGATCGGCGTAGGGCGGGTACCCGTCCCGCACCGCGCGGCCGCCGTGCCCCGCGTGCGCCGGACCCGTGGGCGCCGGAGCGGCGGGGCCGGAGTGCGGCGGATCGGCGGACACGGGCGCGTCGTCGTACCCGGCGGTCGCGGTGCGGCCCGGGGAGTCGTCCCCGGAGGCCGGGGCACGGTCCGGGAGGTCCGGGCCCGCGGCGCCGCCCTCCGGCGGGTGCCCGGTGGCCGCGGCGTCACCGACCGGGGAGTGCCCGGGGGCCGTGGCGTCGCCGTCCGGGAAGTGCCCGGGGGCCGCGTCGCCGTCCGGGGAGTACCCGGGGGTCGTGTCGTGGTCGCCGGTGTCGTCCGCCGTGCGGCCCACGGACCGGTCGGCGCGCCAGATGAGGTCCGCGTCGGGGTCGTCGTCGGGCACCGCGGAGGCGGGCACGGCCCACCACGGCTCGGGGTCGGTACCCGCGGCGCGGTAGAGACCGGTGTCGTCGGGGCCGTGGTCCTGCACGGCCGGGTCCGGGGCGGCGTCGTCGCGCCGGTGCCGGGGGTCGCCCGCGGAGGCCGGGGCGGGCTCGTCGTCGGGGTCGGCGACGGTCGCGGAGCCGGAGGAGGCCGGGCGCGGGGTCTCGCGCAGGGCGGACAGGTCCATCCCGTGCGGCGGGGTGGACGGGTCGATCTCGTCGACCAGGTCGTCGTCGATCTCGGGCAGCTCGCTGCCCCACGCCGAGCCCGCCGGCGGGGTCTGCGTCCCGATGGCCGCGCGGCCCGGGGCGGGCGCCGACGCGGCGCGTTCGGCGGCCGACGGGGTCCGCGGCGGCGTGGTACCGGCGTCGGGGACCTGCTCCGCAGCGT
The DNA here is from genome assembly GCF_020496245.1 of Pseudonocardia sp. ICBG601. Lineage (NCBI taxonomy): Bacteria > Bacillati > Actinomycetota > Actinomycetes > Pseudonocardiales > Pseudonocardiaceae > Pseudonocardia > Pseudonocardia sp. ICBG601. The sequence continues at coordinate 30,625 of NZ_JAHLJA010000148.1, forward strand.
CGTCACCGCCGGTCCGCCTGCGCCGTCCGAAGGACCGGCCGGGGGACTCCGTCGTGGCCCAGCGCTCCCGCACGTAGCGGCCCACCGACCCGTCGGGCTGCTCGCCGGAACCGTTCTCACTCACGGGAAACGACGGTAGCCGCGCGGAACCCGGTGGTCGAGGCGCCTCACACCCCCGCGTACGAGTGCAGTCCGGCCACCACCATGTTGATGAAGAACAGGTTGAACACGATCGTGGCGAAGCCGGCCGTGTTGATCCAGGCCGCGGCACCGGAGTTCTTCCACCCCGCGGTGGCCCGGGCGTGCAGGTAGGCGGCGTAGAGCACCCACGCGACGAAGGCCACGGTCTCCTTCGGGTCCCAGCCCCAGAACCGGCCCCAGGCCGCCTCGGCCCACACCGCGCCGGTGATGATGCCGAAGGTGTAGAGCGGGAACGCGAGCACCGTCACGCGGTACGCCAGCCGGTCGAGGGACTCCGCCGACGGCAGCTTCGCGGCCCACGACGCCGGCTTCCCGTTCCGCTTGACCAGGAACAGCAGGCTCGCCACACCGGGCACGAGCAGCAGGCCGGAGGCCAGCGTGATCGTCGTGACGTGGATGATGATCCAGTACGACTGCAGGGCCGGGACGACCGGCGCGGCGTCGAGGTAGAGCACGGTGCCGGTGACGAACATGAGCAGCACGACCGGCGTCAGCACGAACACCCCGGCCGGACGCAGACCCGGGTGCCGGCGCACGAGCACCAGCCACGCCCCGACCGCCATCAGGCACAGCGCCGAGGTGAACTCGTACATGTTGCCCAGCGGCCACCGGTAGGCGGCGAAGCCGCGCAGCACGATCGACCCGAGGTGGGTCAGGGCCGCCAGCACCATCAGCGAGATGCCGATCCGGCCGTAGCGGTCGGCACGGGAGCGGCGGCCGTCGTCGGACGGGGGCTCCTCGGGCGCCGCGACCGCCGTGGACCCGGCCCCCACCGGGGCGGGCTCCTCCGCGCGGGCCGCGGCCCGCGCGACGCGCCGGGCCGCGTACTCCAGCGACGCGAACACCAGCGCCAGCAGCAGCACGACGAGCGTCGCCTGGAACAGGCGGTCGCTCCACATCGCGGTGATCGGGTCGACGAGCATCTCGGGTTAACCGTCCTTCTTGTCCGTCGGGTCGAGCAGCTCGGTCGCGAGCCGGTCGAACTCCTCGCCGTAGCCTGCCCGGTCGGTCCGGGCCAGACCACCGAGGGCGATGTGACCGCCCCCGCCGTCGCGCGGGGACACCCGCACCCAGAACCGGCGGCGCGTGACCGACAGCGACAGCGCGAGGCCGCCGACCATCAGCACCGCCGCGGCCAGCACCCAGGACTGGCCGGGGTCGTGGCCCACCTGCAGGTTCACCCACGGGGTGACGCCGTCGAACCGGACGACCGTGCCGTCCGGCAGCCGTGTGGTGTCGCCGATCCCGAGCCGCGCCGTCCTGACGGAGCGCAGCTCGCCGTCGTCGATCTTGCTCTGGTCGACACTGAAGATCGACTGGCCGCGGCCGTCGTCGATGCCGAGGTCGCCGAGGAGCACGTCGACGTCGGCGGTCGGCGAGCGCAGGTCCGGGTGCACCGACACCAGCTTGCCCTCGGGGTCGACCGCGCCGGTCGGTGCGAACGTCCCGGTGACGGCGAGCTGCGTGGTGCGCCGCTGCTCCGGGTCGGTGATGCCGGGGCGCTCGAACTTCGTCGCCCCCTCCGACAGCTGGGTGCCGGACTGGTCGACCGGGCGCCACTGCACCTCACCGGTGCGGCTCTGCCCGTCCGGCCAGGTCACCGTGAACTCCGGCGCGTAGCCGTAGCCGGTCAGGTAGACGCGGTCGCCGTCGGTGCGCAGCGGGTGGTTGACCGCGATCTCGTCGGGGCGCCAGGTGCTGACGCCGTCGCGGACGTCCTGCCCGGTCTGGAACCCGACCGAGGCGCCGAAGGTCGACGGCTGGCCGTTCGGCAGCCAGGTGCCGTCGAACCGGTCGACCTTCACGCAGAAGTCGTTGAGGTCGGTGCCGTCGACGCGCAGCCCGGCGCGGAAGCTGTCGTAGCCGAGGATGGAGCTGTTGCAGAACTCGCTGCCGTCGGCGCGGACGATGACGTCGCCCTCGTAGCCGTACATCTTGCCGCCGGCCAGGCCGAGCAGGATGCCGATCAGGCTGAGGTGGAAGACGAGGTTGCCGGTCTCGCGCAGGAACCCCTTCTCCGCCGAGATCGTGCGGGAGCCGTCGTCCTCGGTGCGCTCCACGGTGCGCCAGCCGCGCAGCAGCCGCCGCGCCCTGGCCAGCCCGTCGTCGACGCCCGCGGTCGTGTCGCCCTCGGCGTGGTGCGGCAGCCGTGCCAGGTTGCGCGGGGTCATGACCGGGGGCTGGCGGACCGAGCGCAGGTACTCGCCGGTGCGCGGGAACACGCAGCCGACCAGCGAGATCATCAGCAGCAGGTAGATGGCGGCGAACCACGGGCTCGCGAACACCTCGAACCCGCCGACCGCGTCGATCACCGGCGCGATGGCGGGGTTGTCGCGGTAGAAGTCCTCGACGAGGAACGCGTTCAGCGAGCGCTGCGGCAGCAGGGCCCCGGGCATCGCGGCCAGCGCGAGGAGGAACAGCAGGACCAGCGCGGTGCGCATGCTGGTCAGCCCGCGCCAGGTGTTGCGCAGGAACGCCAGCACGCGGGCGAGCGGCCCGGGCCGCGGCGACGACGGGGGCACGCCGTCCGGTGTCGACACGGACGGCTGCGGCGGGGCGTCGGGCGGGGAGCTCATCAGATCGGCGGGGTGAATCCGGCGATCGACACCTGCAGCTTGACCAGCCACTGGGACCACAGACCGGAGACCAGCAGCGCCCCGACGAGGACCAGCAGCACTCCCCCGGCGATCTGCACCGCCCGGGTGTGGCGGCGCAGCCAGCCCAGCGCGCGCACCGCCCGGGTCGCGCCCAGCGCGATCAGCACGAACGGGATCCCGAGCCCGGCGCAGTAGGCCAGGATCAGCACGATCCCGCGCACCGAGCCGCCCCCGGTACCGGCGGCGACGGCGACGACCCCGGCCAGCGTCGGCCCGATGCAGGGCACCCAGCCCAGGCCGAAGACCGCGCCCAGCAGCGGGGCGCCCGCGAGACCGGCCCGCGGCGTCCAGTGCGAGCGGTACTCGCGCTGCAGCGCGGGGATGGCACCGGCGAACGCCAGCCCCATCACGATCATCACGACGCCGCCGATGCGCTGGAGCAGCGCCTCGTTGTCGATGAGGACGTCGGACAGCCACACGACGCCGACCATGATCGCGCCGAACACGACGGTGAACCCGCCGACGAACAGCAGCGCGGCCCCGGCGACCCGCCAGCGGCCGTCGTCCCGGACCGGTGCGGCGGTGACGGCGGCGGCACCAGCAGTGCCGTCCTGCCCGCCGTCCTCGGGCGCGGTCGCGGTCGGGCCCCGGCGGGCGGCGGCGCGCTCGGTGGCCTCGGCCGGGGTGACCGGCGGGGACTGCGCGCCGACGAGCCCCGCGAGGTAGGCGAGGTAGCCGGGGACCAGCGGGACGACGCACGGCGACGCGAAGCTCACCAGCCCGGCGGCGACCGAGACCAGCACTGCGAGCAGCAGCGGCCCCGAGATCGCCAGCGTCGTCGTCGCGTCCATCGCATCCCAGGGTAGAAGCCCTGCTCGGGGTGCCGCGCGGCGGGTTCTACAGCGTGTAGTTCACCGGGCGGGGCGCGACCGCGCGGTCACCCGGGGTCAGCGGGACGAACCGGACCTCGGCTCGGCGGCAAGCCGGGTGATGAGCGGCAGCAGGTCCGAGCTCCCGACCGGGACCAGGAACACCGCGGCCACCCGGGCGTCGCGGTCGAGCACGATCGTCGAGGGCACGACGTTGCGCGGGTAGCCGTCGAGCCGGGCCAGGGTGCGGCCGGGCGCGTCGTAGATCGAGTCGTAGGTGATGCCGCGGTCGGTCACGAAGTCCAGGGCGGCCTGCCGGTCGTCGCGGACGTCGATCCCGAGGACGACGGCCTTGCCCCGGGCCGCCTCGGCCACGGCCTGCAGCTCGGGGGCCTCGGTCCGGCACGGGCCGCACCAGGAGCCCCAGATGTTGATGACCCGCACCGTGTCGGGGAAGTCGCCGATGCCGACCTGGGTGCCCTCGCGCAGCAGGCTCTCGCCGCGCAGGTCGGTGATCGGCTGGCGGCTCTCCGGCGGGTCGTAGGTGATGCGCACCTGGCCGCCCGGGGCGACGAACTGGAAGTCCTGGCCGGGTCCCCCGCCCGCGGCGTCGCGGCCGACGCCGCACCCGGCGACGAGCAGCAACAGCCCGAGCAGGGCGGGCAGCAGGCGTCTCATGCCCCGGTCACCATCGCGCCGCTCGGGCCGGCCGGCTCTGCGTAGCGCAGCCCGGTCATCCGGGTACCGGTGAACTCGATGCTGGTCAGCGAGGCGAGCGCGCACTGGCGGCGGCGCGGGTCGTGCCAGAGCCGCTGGCCCATCAGGTAGCGGCGCAGCGTCCAGATCGGCAGCTGGTGGGACACGCACACGATCTCGCGGCCGGGTGCGAGCGCCCGCGCGGCGTGCACGGCGCCGAGCATCCGGTGCGCGATCGCGAGGTACGGCTCGCCCCAGGACGGGGTGAACGGGTCACGCAGCAGCCGCCACACCTGCGGGCGCTTGAGCGCGCCGTCGCCGACGCCGAACCGCTTGCCCTCGAAGAGGTTGCCGGACTCGATCAGGCCCTCGTCGGTGTGGATGTCGACGCCGTGGGCGTCCGCGATCGGGCGTGCGGTCTCCTGGGCGCGCTGCAGCGGCGACGCGACGACGGCGGCGACGTCGTTGCCGTCGAGGTACGCGGCGACGGTCTTGGCCTGGGCCCGGCCGTGGTCGGACAGGTGGTAGCCGGGGATGCGGCCGTAGAGGACTCCCTCGGGGTTGTGCACCTCGCCGTGGCGCAGCACGTGCACCACGGTCACCGGTCCCGAGGCGGGCGGGCTGGTCCGGTCACCCATGCTCAGGCCCCGTCCGGGCGGGTGGCGGAGGCCGCGGCCCGCGCGGCTGCGGCCAGGCCGGTCTCGATCCGCTCGAACGCCTCGTCGTCCAGCGCGGTGGAGACGAACCAGCCCTCGAAGGCGCTCGGGGGCAGGTAGACGCCGTGGTCGAGCATCGCGTGGAAGAACGCCGGGTAGCGCCAGGTCTCGGCGGCCTTGGCCCCGGCGTAGCCGGTGACCGGGGTGTCGGTGAAGAACGGCGAGAACATCGTGCCCGCGTACTGCAGGGTGTGCGCGACGCCCTCCCGCTCCAGCGCCGCGGTGACCAGCGCACCGATCCGGTCGGCGTTGGCCTGCAGGGTGACGTAGGCGGCGTCGTCGGCGTGGCGCAGCGTGGTGAGCCCGGCGGCGACGGCGACGGGGTTCCCGGCCAGCGTGCCCGCCTGGTAGACCGGCCCGGCCGGGGCCAGGTACGACATGTGCTGCGCCGACCCGCCGAACGCGGCCGCGGGCAGCCCGCCGGACATGACCTTGCCGAAGGTGTAGAGGTCGCCCGCGACGCCGTCGCAGCCGAACCAGCCCTGCCGCGACGCGCGGAACCCGGTCATCACCTCGTCGATCACCAGCAGCGCGCCGTGCGCGTGGCACAGGTCGCGCAGCCCGGCGTTGAAGCCCTCGACGGGCGGGACCACGCCCATGTTGCCCGCGGCGGCCTCGGTGATCACGCAGGCGATGTCGGCGCCGCGCTGCTCGAAGACCTGGCGGACGGCGTCGAGGTCGTTGTAGGGCAGCACCACGGTGTCGGCGGCCTGGGCGCCGGTGACGCCCGGGCTGGTCGGCAGGCCGAGGGTGGCGATCCCGGAGCCGGCGTCGGCGAGCAGCGCGTCGACGTGGCCGTGGTAGCAGCCGGAGAACTTCACGATCACCGTGCGACCGGTGATGCCCCGGGCGAGCCGGATGGCGCTCATCGTCGCCTCGGTGCCCGAGTTGACCAGCCGGACCTGCTCGACCGGGGTCCGGTCGACGATCTCGGCGGCGAGGTCGATCTCGCCCGGGGTCGGCGTGCCGAACGACAGCCCCTGCGACGCCGCGGACCGCACCGCCTCGACGACGGCCGGGTGCGCGTGCCCCAGGATCATCGGCCCCCAGGAGGAGACGAGGTCGACGTAGGTGGCGCCGTCGGCGTCGGTGAGGCGGCAGCCCTCACCCGAGACCATGAACCGCGGGGTGCCGCCGACCGAGTTGAACGCCCGTACCGGGGAGTTCACCCCGCCGGGGATCAGCTCGGTCGCCCGCTCGAAGAGGCGGGCGGACTCCTTCGGTTCCGGGTTGCTCACGGCGGTCCCTGCGCTTCCGGTGCTCACGTCCCCAGTCTCGCAGCCGGTGTCAGGACCGGCTCGCGGCCCCGAGCTTGCGGGTGGCGTACCACTCCTTCGCCGGGCGTCCGAACAGCAGCGCGACCCCGGCGACGGACAGCGCCACGACGAGCACCGCGAACAGCGGGATCGTCGGCGCCATGAGCAGCAGGAGCGGGATCCCGTAGACGCCGGCCAGCACGGCCAGCGCGATCCGGGCGCCACCGGCCCCGAGGAACGCGACGACGGCCAGCGCGATCCACACCAGCGCCAGGACGAGGAAGACCCCGCCCATCACCCGCACGAACTGGGTGAGCTGGTCCATCGTCAGACCGGTCTGGGCCAGCGCGGCGTCGATGTCGGCACGCGGGAGCCCGGTGTCGTTGAGGACCGCGTCGTTGATCGTCGCGAACATCGCGCCGATGCCCATGACCACGAACGGCAGTGCCGCCGCGATCAGCGCGACCAGCGCGGTGACCACCTGACGCGGACGGGCCGGACGTCCCTGCGGCCCGCTGCCGAGCCCCGCCGGGGGCGGCCCCCAGCCCGGCGCGGTGTTCCACTGCGGGCCCTGCCCGGCCTGCTGACCGGGCCCCGGCTGCGGCGCGGCGCCCGGCTGCGCGGTGGTGCCCGGCTGCGGCGCGGGCGCGGCGGGTGTCTGCTGCGACGGCGCCGGCGGCGTGGCGCCGCCGTGCCAGCCGTGGGGGTACGGGTTCTGCGGGTACTGCGGGTAGCGCCCCGTCGACGGCCCGGGCCGGTAGTACTGCGGGGCGTCGTGCTGTCCGGGGTTGCTGCTCACGACCTCCACGGTAGCCGTGCCGGTGTCCGGTTTGCCACGTTCGGCGGTACCCGGCGCCGCGATTCACCCCTCACCGAGCGACCGACCGGCACCACACGGCCGGGTCCGGCCGGGCCCCGCGATGCCGTTCCCCTCCGGGACGCGGCGTCGGACCCCGGTCTCGTCGAGGCCCCACAGGGAGTGCGGCGAATTCGCTTACCCGGTAAGCGAATTCACGAGCAGGGGGCCCCGGGGGGTCGCCACCCGGCGCCGCTCTTCTCCGCGGAAACCCGTCACCGCGTGAACGGTCTCCGTGAACACCGTCCCGGATGGGCGTGCCGCCGACCCCGGGTGGGCGGGGTCAGCCCCGGTCGAGCCAGGTCGCGGCCTCGGTGGCCCAGTAGGTCAGGATCACGTCCGCACCCGCGCGGCGGATCGAGGTCAGCGTCTCCATGATGGTCCGCTCGCGCTCGAGCCAGCCCCGGGCGACGGCGGCCTCGACCATCGCGTACTCCCCGGAGATCTGGTACGCCGCGACGGGCACGTCGGCGACGTCGGCCACCCGGGCCAGGATGTCCAGGTAGGCCAGGGCGGGCTTGACCATCACCATGTCGGCACCCTCGTCGAGGTCGAGTGCCAGCTCGCGCAGCGCCTCGCGGGCGTTGCCGCCGTCCTGCTGGTAGGTCTTGCGGTCGCCCTTCAGCTGCGAGTTCACCGCCTCGCGGAAGGGCCCGTAGAACGCCGAGGCGTACTTGGCGGTGTAGGCGAGGATGCCGGTGTCGGTGAACCCGGCCTCGTCGAGCGCGGCGCGGATGACGCCGACCTGGCCGTCCATCATCCCGCTGGGGCCGACGAGGTGGGCGCCCGCGCGGGCCTGCTCCACGCCCATCCGGGCGTAGATCTCCAGCGTCGCGTCGTTGTCGACGCCGCCGTCGGCGTCCAGCACGCCGCAGTGCCCGTGGTCGGTGAACTCGTCGAGGCACAGGTCGGACATGACGACCAGGTCGTCGCCGACCTCGGAGCGCACGTCGCGCAGGCCGACGTTGAGGATCCCGTCCGGGTCGACGGCGCCGGAGCCGGTCGCGTCGTGGTGCTCGGGGACCCCGAACAGCATCACGCCGCCGACGCCCGCGGCCGCCGCCTCCGCGGCCGCCTTGCGCAGCGAGTCGCGGGTGTGCTGGACGACCCCCGGCATCGAGCCGATCGGGACCGGCTCCGTCGCGCCCTCACGGACGAACATCGGCAGCACCAGCTGCCGCGGACGGACCTCGGTCTCGGAGACCAGCCGCCGCATCGCGGGGGTGGTCCGCAACCGTCGGGGACGCTGCGCCGGGAAACCCATGCGGACCAGGCTACGACCGCCCCGGACACACGTCGGCCCCGCACCACCTCGGGAGGCGGTACGGGGCCCGACGGGAGCAGGGCTCAGCGGCGGCGCGCCTTCACCTTCTTCGGCGGCGGCAGGTTGCCCTCGGCGCGCAGCTTCGCGGTGTGGCTGGCCAGCGCGTCGACCAGGGTCGGGACGCGGGCCTCCTCCGGCTGCACGTCGACCCGCAGGCCGAACTCGCGCGCGGTCTCCGCGGTGGCCGGGCCGATGCAGGCGACCAGGGTCCGGGCGTGCGGCTTGCCGGCGATGCCGACCAGGTTCCGCACCGTCGACGACGAGGTGAAGCACACCGCGTCGAAGCCGCCGGTCTTGATCGCCTCACGGATCGGCGCGGGCGGCGGGGCGGCCCGGACGGTCCGGTAGGCCGTCACGTCGTCGACCTCCCAGCCGCGCTCCTGCAGCCCGGCCGACAGCGTCTCGGTGGCGATGTCGGCGCGCGGGAGCAGCACCCGGTCGACCGGGTCGAGCACGTCGTCGTGCGGCGGGAAGATGTCCAGCAGGCCCTCGGACGTCGAGGACTGGGCCTCGTCGATGTCCGGGACGAGCTCGGGCTCGATGCCGAACTCGCGGACCTTCTCCGCGGTCGAGCGGCCGACGCAGGCGATCTTCACACCGGAGAAGGCGCGGGCGTCGAGGCCGAACTCGTGGAACTTCTCCCAGACGGCCTTGACCGCGTTGGTCGAGGTGAACACGACCCACTGGTAGCGGCCGTCGACGAGGCCCTTGACCGAGCGCTCCATCTGCGCGGGCGACCGGGGCGGCTCGACGGCGATCGTCGGCACCTCCTCCGGGATGGCGCCGTGCATCCGCAGCCGCTCGCTCATCACGCCGGCCTGGTCCTTGGTGCGCGGCACCAGGACCCGCCAGCCGTAGAGCGCGCGCGACTCCCACCAGGACAGCTCGCCGCGACGACCGGCGGCCTCGCCGACGGTCAGGACGAGGGCGCCCTCGAGGTCACCGCCGTCGGCGGCGATCCGCCCGACCGACGACGAGATGGTCCGCTGGGTGGAGGTGGTGCCGCCCGCGGTGATCGCGACCGGCGTCTCGTCCGGGACGCCCTGGGCGGTCAGACCGGCGGCGACGTCGCCGAGCAGCGCGCTCGTCGCGTGCAGCACGACCGGGCCCGGGCTCGCGGCCAGCGCGGCCCAGTCGACGCCCGCGCGGACGTCGGCCTCGACGTGCGCCGACCCGAGCGCGACACCGGCGTAGGCCGGGACCGCGGTCGAGGACGGGACGCCGGGGACGACGTCGAACGGCGTGCCCGAGGCGGACACGGCCATCGCCTCGGCGACGACGGCGTCGTTGGTCAGCGGGTCACCGGAGACCAGCCGGGCCACCGAGCGGCCCTGGCCCGCCTCGGTGAGCAGGTCGCTCGCGATGTCGGCGGGCTGGCCGACGGCCGGGCGCACCTCGGCGCCGTCCGCGGCCAGGGCGAGGATGCCCTCGGGCACGTCCGGGTCGGTGATGACCAGCGGCGAGCCGGCGAGCACGTCCCGGGCGCGCACGGTGAGCAGCGCCGGGTCCCCCGGTCCGCTGCCCACGAAGGCGATCCGCCCCGAGGTGTTGGCAGGTCCTGTCATTGAAGAAACTCCCGAATCAGCGGTTGGCGGGACCACCGGGACCTGCGGGGGGCAGGTCCTCGGCTCCCAGGTCGAGAAGCTCGAGGGCGACCGCGGCCCCGATCTTCTCTGCGTCGTCCATGTCTCCGGTGGCGGAGGCGCGCACCACGTCGCCCCCCGCGATGTCCCCGATCCCCAGCGCACCGCGCAGCGACAGGCGGTCGACCGCCCGGCCGTCGTCGTCGAGGTCGGAGACGACCTCGGCGAGCGCCCCGACGGGGGTCGTGCACTCGGCCTCCAGGCCCGCCAGCACCGCACGCTCGGCGGTGACGGCGAAGCGCACGCCGCTGTCGTCCAGCACCGCGGCCAGCACCGACACCAGGTCGGTGTCGGCGGTGCGGCACTCGATCGCCAGCGCACCCTGGGCGGGGGCGGGCAGCATCTGCAGCGGGTCGATCAGCTCGTCCGCCTCGTCGATGCGGCCCAGCCTGCGCAGCCCGGCGGCGGCCACGACCACCGCGTCCAGCTCACCCGACCGCACCTTCCCGATCCGGGTGTCCACGTTGCCGCGGATCGGCAGCACCTCCAGGCCCTGGCCGAGCGCGTGCAGCTGCACGGTCCGGCGCGGGGACCCCGTCCCGACGCGGGCACCACGGCCCAGCTCGCCGAGCACACGACCGCCGGTGACCAGCGCGTCGCGGACGTCCTCGCGCTCCGGGATCGCCGCGATCGTGAGCCCCTCGGGCTGCGCGCTCGGCAGGTCCTTGTACGAGTGCACCGCGACGTCGATCTCGCCGGCGTAGAGCGCGTCGCGCAGCTGCGAGACGAACACCCCCACCCCGATCTGCGGGATCGGCGCCGACGAGCGGTCACCGCTGGTGGAGATGGTGACCAGCTCGCACGGGTGGCCCGCGGCGACGAGCCGGTCGGCCACGGTGGTGGACTGCGCGACCGCCAGCTTCGACGGCCGGGTGCCGATCTTCAGGACGCTCACGAGATCTGCTCCGGGGGACGGGACCCGATCGACGGGGTGGCGTCGAACGGCGCGGTGGGGTCGCCGAAGCGCAGGGCGGCGGTGACGTCGCCGCCGTCGACGCTGGCGTCGGCGCCCCGGACCGGGGCGGCGACCGCGGCGGCGGCCTGCGGGTCGAGCTCGAACAGGGTGCGCAGCGCCGCGGCGTAGCTGTCCCCGTCCGGGCCCTCGGCCAGGCGCTTCACCTGGACCGTGGGCGTGTGCAGCAGCTTGTCGACGACGCGGCGGACGGTCCGCGAGAGCTCCTCGCGGACGTGGCCGTCCAGGTCGGGCAGCCGGGAGTCCAGGCGCAGCAGCTCGGCGTCGACGACCTCCGAGGCGCGCCGGCGCAGCGCGGTGACCGTCGGCGTGACCTCGGCCGAGCGCTGCCCGGCCAGGTACTGCTGGGCCTCGGCGTCGACCATCGTCTGGGCCGCGGCGACGGAGCCGCCGTCGGCGGTGTCGAGCAGCCGACGCTGCAGGGTGATGAGGTCGACCATGCGCACGCCGGACAGCTCGCCGACGGCCGGGTCGACGTCACGCGGCAGGCCCAGGTCGCACACGACCAAAGGTGAGGTGCGGCCGGTCAGCGCCTCGGCGACCGGGGCCACGTCGACGACGTGCCCGATCGCGCCGGTGCAGGCCAGCATCAGGTCGGCGTCGCGCAGCTCGTCGGCCAGGGACTCCATCGGCGCGTAGCGCGCGGTGGTGCCCTGCTCGGCGTGCTCGAGGACCTTCTCCACGAGCCGCTCGCCGCGCTCGGACGAGCGGTTCAGCACGACGATCTCGCCCGCCCCGGCACGACGCAGGTGCGCGGCGGCCAGCGCGCCCATCGCCCCGGCGCCGACGATCACGGCGCGGGTCCCGCCCAGGCCGACGCCGCCGAGCTCACGGTCGGCGTCGCGCAGGGCCTCGGACACCACCGAGGCGCCCGCCTCGTCGATGCCGGTCCCGGCGTGCACCCGCTTGCCGACGCGCAGTGCCTGCTGCACCAGCTCGTGCAGGACCTTGCCGACGGCGCCCGCGGCGTCCGCGGCCGCGTAGGCGCCGCGCAGCTGGCCGAGGATCTGCGACTCGCCGACCACCATCGAGTCCAGGCCCGCCGCCAGCGCGAACAGGTGCTGGACCGCGGAGCCCGCGTAGTGCACGAACAGGTGCTCGGACAGCTCGCCGATGGGGAACCCGGCGTGGGTGCCGAGGACGTCGGTGACGTCGCCGAGGCCGCCGTGGAACGCGTCCACGACCGCGCAGATCTCGATCCGGTTGCACGTGGAGAGGACGACCGCCTCCTCGACGTGCGTGCGGTCGAGCATCTCCTCGAGCAGCTTGGGCACGTCACCCGGAGCGACCGCGAGGCGCTCCAGCACCTCGACCGGCGCGCTGCGGTGCGACAGGCCGACCACGAGGACGCTCATGGCTCTACGACACCACCGATTCGTTCGTCTTGTCCGTCACCGCGGCGGCACCGGTGTGCCGTCGCGCCACGTGGAACGCGAGGACCTGCAGCTCGACCGACAGGTCGACCTTGCGGACCTCGACGTCGTCCGGGACCGTCAGCAGCACCGGAGCGAAGTTGAGGATGGACTGCACACCGGCCGCCACGAGCAGGTCGCAGACCTTCTGGGCCGCCGGGCCCGGCGTCGCGATCATCCCGATGGTGACGCCGCCACCGGCGCACACCTCGGGGATCTCGCGCACGTGCCGCACCCGGATGCCGTTGATCTCGCTGCCGACGAGGTCGTCGTCGACGTCGAACAGGGTGCTGACCGGGAAGCCGCGGCCGGCGAAGCCGGTGTAGCCGGCCAGGGCGTGGCCCAGGTTGCCGACGCCGACCAGCGCGACCGACTGCCGGTGGTCCATGCCCAGCTCGCCCTGCAGCCGTCCCTGCAGCGAGGTGACGTCGTAGCCGACGCCGCGCACGCCGTAGGACCCCAGGTAGGACAGGTCCTTGCGGAGCTTGGCCGAGTTGACCCCGGAGGCACCGGCGAGCTCCTCGGACGACACCGTCTCGACGCCGGCCTCGCGCAGCTCGCCGAGCACCCGCAGGTACACCGCGAGCCGGGACACGGTGGCCTCCGGCACCGGGCGCGCGGGGCGCTCGCCGTTGCCGTCGGGCGCGGCGGCACCGGACTCGGGCGGCAGGGTCACGGGCCGTCCTCCTCGGGCGTCGGTCGCGGGCGGCCGGGGTCCCGGTGCCCGCTCCTGCTCGCGGGGGCTTGTCCGCGAGCGGTCGGTCATCGAAACTGGGCGTGCTCCGGTCGGGGGTGTGCAGGTGCCGGTCGCCGGCGCGCTCGTGGCACGCCCGCGAACCGGCCGGACGGGCCGGTCGGGCTGCGGACGGACGAGGCCCGGCGTCCTCGGCGCCGCGGGGGCACCGTGCCACCGGGTCCGGCGACGGGAACCCACGGTAGCCGCTTGTGAAGGCACGCACAAAGTTGCGATCTTGGTCCTCTCCGTGCTCGACCGGGGCCCCTGACCTGGAGCTACCGGTGATCGACGGGCAGGAACCGCTCGTCGTGCGACGAGCGCCACGTCGTCCTCCACGACACCACCGTCACGCATACCTCGCGACCGCCCGTGACACACCTCTCCGCCCGGGACGGCGCGACGAGGCTCAGGTCACGGTCACTCAGGTCACGGTGACGGTGCGGGTCGACCAGCCGGTCGCCGCGCCCGGCAGCGGGGAGCGGCGCTCGGAGGTCTGGACGACGCCGTCGCCGTCGGTGGCGCGGCACACCAGGGTGTACCCGCCCGGCGGCAGGTCCAGCTCGGCGCGCCACTGACGCCAGGTGGCCCCGCCGGACGGCACCGGCGCGAGCTCCGCGGTGACCCAGGACCCGGCCGCACCCCCGTCCTGCACCCCGACCTCGACCCGGCGGATCCCCCGGGGCACCGCCCAGGCGGAGCCGGTGACCACGACCCGGCCGGCGGGCACGCTCGCGTACGAGGCGGGCGACTCGATCCGCGCGGCGGTCTCCATCGGCCCGGGCGGCGCCCACCCGCGGTCGCGCCAGTAGTCGGTGCGGGCGGCGAACGTCGTGAACTCGATGTCGGTGACCCACTTGGTGGCCGAGACGTAGCCGTAGAGCCCGGGGACGACGATCCGCACCGGGAAGCCGTGCTCGGGCGGCAGCGCGACCGGGCCGTCCGGTCCGGCCATCGCGACCGCGAGCAGCGCGCCGCGGGCGGGGTCGAGCAGCAGCGACGACGGGCTGCCCGCCGTCCAGCCGTCGGTGGAGGTGGACAGTGCCTGGTCCGCCGCCGGGTCGGGCGCGGCGGCCGCGAGCAGCGGCGCGAGCTCCACCCCGGTGAACCGGGTGGTGGACACGAGGTCGCCGCCGACGTCGTTGGAGACGCACGCCATCGTCACCCAGCGTTCGACGAGCGGGCGGGCCAGCAGGTCGTCGAGGGTGAGGGTGAGCTCGCGCCCGACCCGCCCGTGCACCCGCAGGCTCCACGACGCCGGGTCGACCGACGGGACCCGCAGCGCGGTGTCGATCCGGTAGAAGTCGTCGACGGCGGTGGTGAACGCGGCCGCGCCCGGCACCTGCGCCCCGGCGGGCAGCGCCGGGGCGGGCGCGATGCGGCCCTGCGCGGCGAGCGCCCGGATCCGGGCGGTGAGCGCGTCGCGTTCGGGCCCGATCCGGCCCGAGGGCAGCAGCGGCGCGGCGACCGCGGCCCCGGTGCCCAGCACGACCCCGCCCGCCCCCGCCAGCGCGGTGGTGCGCAGGAACCGCCGCCGGGTCAGCGACGACCGGACGGGCCGCCCGTCGGGCAGCGTCCCGGCCGCGGTCGGGGCGGGGATCCGGGCCGCCAGCGCGTGCAGCCTCCGGAAGACCGTCACCGCGACGACGGCCGCGGCACCCGCCGGGACCATGTCGAGCTGACCGGCTCCCGACGCCGTCGCCGCGGCGACGACACCCAGCAGCCCGAGCGCCGCGAGCCCCCACGCCCCCGGCCACGGCGAGCGGCGCGACAGCGCCCCGAGCCCGGCCGCGGCCAGGGCCAGGACCACGAGCACCCCGGCGACGACGGTGTAGCGGCTGCCGATCCCGGCCCCGACGGTCGCCGCGCCGGCCAGCGCGGGCGGGGTGAGTGCCACGACCTGCTCGGCGACGGCGTTCACCGGCCCCGCGGCCGGGGCGACCAGCAGCGCGAGCGCCTGCCCCGCGCCGACGCCCAGGGCGGCCGCGGCGAGCCCGGCCAGGGCGGTACGGGCGGCCGGTGAGGTGCGGACCGGCGCGGGGTCCGCGTCCGGGGCCCCGCCGGCCGGACCGTCCGAGGTCGCGACCGGACCGTCGGGGGCCGGGCTCACGGCCGGGCCAGGTCCGCGCGCAGGCGCTCCTCGTCGACCCGGAACGAGTCGTGCTCACGGCCGTCGAGCAGCACCACCGGCACCTGGTCGCCGTACTCGGCGCGCAGCTCGTCGTCGGAGTCGACGTCGACGGTGTCCCAGCCGGTGCCCGTCTCGGCGCACACCCGGGCCAGCACCTCGGCGGCGTCGTCGCACAGGTGGCAGCCCACCCGGGTCAGCAGTCGTACCCGCATCTCACATCCTCGCCAGTGTCCTTCGGGCGATCTTGCCCGTCGGGGTGCGGGGCAGCTCGTCGGCGAAGGCGACGACCGCGGGCCGCTTGAACCGGGCGAGCCGGGCCGCGCAGTGAGCGGCGACCGTCTCCTCGGTGAGCTCGGCGCCCGCGACCGGCACGACCACCGCCTTGACCGCGGCGCCGGTCCGGTCGTCGGGCACCCCGACGACGGCGACCTCGGCCACCGCGTCCAGCTCGGCGACGACCTGCTCCACCTCGCGCGGGTAGACGTTGAAGCCGTTGACGATGACCAGGTCCGAGGACCGGTCGACGAGGTGCAGGTCGCCGTCGGTGTCGAGGTAGCCGACGTCGGCGGTGACGAACCAGCCGTCCTCGCCGGGGCCGCCGGAGCCGTCGGGCCAGTAGCCGGAGAACAGGTTCGGCCCGCGCACCGCGATCAGCCCGGTGTCGTCGGACGGGTCGGAGCCGTCGTCGTAGTCCAGGTCGTCCAGCGGGTCCTCGCCGCGCGGCTCGGGCTCCGGCGCGGGCCTGCGCTCCATCGGCTGCCCGTCGGCGTCGACCAGGCGCAGCTCGACGCCGGGCAACACCTGCCCGACCGAGCCGGGCTTGGCCGGTCGGCCCAGGTCGTTGCTGGTGACGACGGGCCCGCCCTCGGTGAGGCCGTAGCCCTCGTGCAGGTCCAGCCCGCTCGCCGCGCGGAAGTCCGCGAGCCAGCCCGCGGGCAGCGGCGCCCCGCCGGAGGTGCACAGCCGCACCCCGGCCATCGCGGCGCGCAGCCGCTCGGGCCCGAGGTCGAGCAGCATCCGGAACATCGACGGCACCCCGGCGACGACGCTGACCCGCTCCTCGACGACCGTCCCGGCCAGCCGGTCCGGGGAGAACCGGCCGGGCAGCACGACGGTCGCGCCGGTCCAGCAGACCTGCAGCAGCCCGGCGGCGAGGCCGTAGACGTGGAACAGGGGCAGCGCCAGCAGGACCCGGTCGACCCCGTTGACCGGCGCCGGGCGGAGCGCACCCGCCTGCTCGCGGTTGGCCAGCAGCGCGCGGTGCGACAGCTGCACCCCGCGCGGGCGCCCGGTGGTGCCGGAGGTGAACACGACCAGCGCGATCCGCTCGGGGTCGGCGGGGGCCCGGTCGACCGGGGCGTCCGGGACCGGGGCGGCCAGGTCCGGGGGGCCCAGCAGCGTCGCGCCGACACCCTCGGCGCAGCCGGCCGCGACGGCGTCGTCGGGCCGGGCGACGACCGCGACCGGCCGGGCCTGGTCGAGCACGACCTCCAGCTCGCGGGTCACCGAGCCCGCGCCGAACGGTACGACGACCGCGTCGGCCCGCAGCGCGCCGAACAGTGCCACGCAGTAGTCGGCGCCGTCGGGCAGGCCGATCGCGACCCGGTCGCCGTGGCGGACGCCCGCCGCACGCAGCCGGGCGGCCTCGGCGGAGACCGCGGCGTCGAACGCCGACCAGGTCAGGGTGAGCGGTGCGGCGCCGGACAGGTCACGGACGGCGTCGTGCCCCGGACGCTCGGAGGCGTTGCGCGCCACCAGGTCGGCGAGGTGGGTGGGCCGGTCGGGACGGTGGCCCGGCACGGGGTCGGAACTCGGCACGGCGGTCTCCATCCTCGGACCCCGCCGGGGCGGGGTCGGCTCGTCGGCACGCGTCGCCGCCAGTGTTCCAAACCCGGCCGCGGCCGTCGTGTTCCGAGGGACCGCTCACCGCTGTGCACGCCACGTGTCGATTCGGACACGCTTCGCGCACAGTTCGTCCACCGCGCGTATCGGGCCGCTCGCCGGAACGGCACGCGACGAGAGGCGGCGAGTGCGTTGCGCCACTCGACAGACGTCTATGCTCCGCCGCTACATGAAGTTCAACGCGTGAACCGCCGGTTCGTCGCGCGACTCACCCGAGGGAGTGGCATGCAGCTCGACGCCAGCGCGCCACGGCGCACACCGCGCCGCGCCGCGCGGGACGCGCCGGCGGTCCCCGCCGGCCGGGTCGCCCGCCGAGCCGTACCCCGTCCGACCCCCCGGGATCCATGACCCGGCCGATGCGACCGCACCGCCTGCTCCGACAGCAGCGCTCCGAGACCATCCCCGAGACCGTCCGTCCGACCCGGGCCCCCGAACCCGGCCAGGACAGACCCGACACCGTCCGCCCCCAGCCGGACGGGGAGGTGTCCGTGACTTCAGCGACCTCTGCACCGTCCCAGCCGACGGGGCCGATCGCGTCCGCTCCCCTGGTCGACGCTCCCCCCACGTACCCCGCAGGCCCCGCCCTACACCGCCCGGACGGCCGGACCACCCGGTCGGGTCCGCCCGGCCGTACCGAGCAGGACATGCCGATGCCACGACAGGCACCGCAGATCTCGCAGGAGCTGCAGCGCCCGGAGGCCGACCCGGCCGACGAGGCCGCCCGCGCCGTCGAGGACGCGAACAGCTCCTGGGCCCTGGTCGAGGCCTGCCAGGCCGGCGACGCGGCCGCGTTCGGCGAGCTCTACGAGCGCTACCACGACGTCGTCTACCGGTACGTGCTGTTCCGGATGGGCGACCGGTCCTTCGCCGAGGACGTGACGCAGGAGACGTTCGTCCGCGCCCTGCGGCGGATCTCCTCGGTCAGCTACCAGGGCCGCGACATCGGGGCCTGGTTCGTCACCATCGCCCGGAACCTGATCTTCGACTACGTCAAGTCCAGCCGGTTCCGGCTGGAGCAGACGACCTCGGAGATCGTCGAGCTGTCGCCCAGCACCGGTGGTCCCGAGCAGCAGGTGCTCGACATGGCCACCAACGACGAGCTGCTGGCCTCGATCGCCAAGCTCAACTCCGACCAGCGCGAATGCATCCAGTACCGGTTCCTCAAGGGCCTGTCGGTCGCCGAGACCGCCGAGCTGATGGACCGCAACGAGGGTGCGGTCAAGGCGCTGCAGCACCGCGCGGTGCGTCGTCTCGCGCAGCTCCTCCCGGACGGTCTGCGGTGAGCGGGTCTGCCGCCGGATCAGCCGGAACGCGAGAGGGTGTGTCGATCACTGCGCCGAACGCACTACTCGATGCGGTGAACGGTTGGAAGGCCGTAACCTCGTCCGCGGTCGGTCGTTGTACAGACCGGCGTGCACTGACGGCGCCACACGCGCCGACGAGCAGCGCGAGACTGCAGTGAGGACGGACGGCATGCCCAGGGCATGGGACGACGGGTACCCCGGCGACGACGGTTTCGACCGTGCGCCGGCGGGTGCCCCTGCATCGGAGGAGCTGGCGCACGAGATCGCGCTGGCCGCCGCGCTGGACCGTTCGCGGCGTGATCTCTCGCCCGATCCGCACGCCTCGGCCCGGATGCGGGCCCGGCTGTTCGAGGTGCTCGCCCAGGAGGGCGTCGGACAGCAGTCCGGCGGCTCCCCGTTCGGCGACCGGTTCGACCGCGTCGACCAGGCCGACCTCACCGCGCCGATCGGCCCGCCGATCGCCGACGACCTCGACTGGGACGCGGTGTCCAACCGCCGCGCCGCCGGCGAGCACGCCCCGGCCGCGGACGACCCGACCGGTCGCAGCAGCCGTCCGCGCCGCGGCCGCCACGTGCTGCCGTCGGACCACCCGGATCACCCGGAGCAGGTGGGCGCCCCGGCCGGACCGGCCCGCGACGCCGAGGCCGGCCCCGGCCGCGACGACTCCGCCCGCCCGGCGCAGTCCGGCGCCCGGATGCTGGACCGCCGCCGCCCGAGCGTGCGCAAGCGCTTCGGCGTCGTCGTCGGCGGGTTCGCCGCCCTCGCGGTGATCGCCGGCGTGACCTCGACCGCCAGCCGCGACGCCCTGCCCGGCGACGCGATGTACGGCATGAAGCGCGCCAGCGAGAGCGTCGGCGGGGTGTTCACCGTCGGCCAGCAGGCCGAGGCCGCCCGCCAGCTCGACCTGGCCCGCTCCCGGGTCGACGAGCTGGAGAGCCTGGTCGCACGGTCCACGCCGCCGTCGCCGGACGCGGTCGCGTCCGCGATGGGCGACTTCGACCGGGCCACCAGCACCGGCAGCAGGCTGATGCTGACCGGCGCGGGCACCGACGGCGCGGACACCTCGCGCCTGGCCGAGCTGCGGACCTGGGCGGCCGCCCAGTCCGGGCGCATCACCCGTCTGCAGTCCGACCTGCCCGCCGAGAGCCGCGGGGAGACCTCGGAGGCGATCCGCCTGCTGGACCGGGTGCTGTCCCGGGCCGAGGCGCTGCGGGCCGGCACCGGCTGCGCCGCGGACAGCGGCGGCACCGTCGACGACCTCGGCCCGGTGCCCGGCGAGTGCCGCACCGCGGGCGGGCCGTCCTCGGCGCAGGCCGTCGAGCAGTCCGCGCCGGTGACGCCGTCGGAGACCGCGACCGGCACGCCGTCGCCGTCGCCGACCTCCGGTCCGGCGACCTCGACCTCGCAGGCCCCGACCACCTCGGGGTCCTCGCAGCAGGGCGGCGGGCTGCCGCTGCTGAACGGGGGTGGCTCGACCACCTCCGACAGCGGGTCGGGCAGCTCGTCGGAGTCCTCGTCGGAGCAGGACCGCCTGCTGCCGCCGATCACCATCCCGCCGCTGCTGCCGGGCCTCGGCCCGGTCACCCTCGGCTGATCCGCTCCGGACACCACGGGTACGGGCCCGGTCCCCGGTACGTCGACATGTGTCACGTACCGGAGGCCGGGCCCGCTCCCGCGTTCCGGCAGTAGGCTGGGGCCGCGCCCCGATCCCCTCGGGACGCGAGACGCCGTCGCACCAGGAAGGCCGCCGTGGTGAGTGATCCCGGGTCCGTCCCCCCTCTCGACCAGAGCGGGACCCGCGAGTCTCACCCGCCCACCCACACCGGGCTCTCCGAGGAGCCGGGGGTGCTGGAGCGGGCGACCGCACTCGACTCCGCGCAGCGGGCCGGTCAGGCCTCCGCCGCCGCGGCCGTCGCCGCCGAGGCCGACGACCACCCCGACGGCCCGGAGGGCGGGGACGGCGCGCCGCCGGACCTCACCGCCGCCGCGTTCTTCGACTGCGACAACACGATGATGGTCGGCGCGTCGATCTTCCACTTCGCCCGCGGCCTGGCCGCGCGCAAGTTCTTCACCACCTCCGACATGGCCGGCTTCGCCTGGCAGCAGATCAAGTTCCGGGTCGGCGGCCGGGAGGACAAGGGCGGCATCGCGGGACACCGCGACACCGCGCTGTCGTTCGTCGCGGGCCGTCCGGTCGACGAGGTCGTCGCGCTCGGCGAGGAGATCTACGACGAGCTGATGTCGGACCGGATCTGGGCGGGGACCCGGGCGCTGGCCCAGATGCACCTCGACGCCGGCCAGCGGGTCTGGCTGGTCACCGCGACGCCGATCGAGCTGGCCCGCATCATCGCGCGGCGGCTCGGGCTGACCGGGGCGCTGGGCACCGTCGCGGAGTCCGTCGACGGGCTCTACACCGGACGGCTGGTCGGCGAGATCCTGCACGGCCCGGCGAAGGCGCACGCGGTCCGCGCGCTGGCCGCGTCGGAGGGGCTGGACCTGCGCCGCTGCACCGCGTACTCGGACTCGGTGAACGACGTCCCGATGCTCTCGGCGGTCGGCACCGCGGTCGCGGTGAACCCGGACTCCGAGCTGCGCGACGTCGCGAAGGCCCGCAACTGGCAGATCCGCGACTTCCGGACCGGCCGCAAGGCCGCCCGGATCGGGGTGCCCTCGGTGCTCGGTGCGGGCGCCGTCGCCGGTGCGGTGGCGGCCGGGATGGCCTACCGCAAGCGCTGACCCGCCCGGCCGCTCAGGGCGGCGGGGCCCCGCGGTAGCGCTCGGCGTAGCGGCGGGCGGCCTCGGCCCGCTCGTCGGCGGTGGCCTCCCGCCGCGTCGCGCGGGCGGTGCCCGCGGGGTAGCCGGCCTTCATCACGCGGTGCTCGACGGACTCCTCCATCACGAACAGCGCGTACTGCAGCGACACCAACCAGCCCAGCAGCAGGGCGGTGAGCCGCAGCCACAACGGGCCCGGGACGACGAGCGCCAGCGGCACCGACAGCAGCGTCAGCACCGCCGCCGTGCGCGCGAAGTGGCGCAGGTGCCAGGTCCGGCAGGTCGTGTCGTGCAGCACCCACCCGCGGTACCGAGCGGGCAGCCGTCCACCGGCGGCGTACCAGAGCCACCGCAGCGGGTCCGGCCGCCGGATCATCCCAGGAACACGTTGCGCCGCTGGGACAGCAGCCGGTACAGCGTGTGCTGGATGGTCTCCCGGACCTGGTCGGTCAGGTTGAACACGAGCATCGGGTCGTCGGCGTCGGCCGGGGTGTGGTCGTCGGTGCGGATCGGCTCGCCGAACTCGATGTACCACTTCGACGGCAGCGGGATCAGCCCCGCCGGGCCGAGCAGCGGGAAGGTCGGCGTGACCGGGAAGTACGGCGCCCCGAACAGCCGGGCCAGCGGCGCCAGGTCGCCGATCTTGGGGTAGATCTCCTCGGCGCCGACGATCGAGCACGGGATGATCGGGACCCCGGTGCGCAGCGCGGCGGAGACGAACCCGCCGCGGCCGAACCGCTGCAGCTTGTAGCGGTCCCGGAACGGCTTGCCGATCCCCTTGAACCCCTCGGGGAACACGCCGACGAGCTCGCCGGAGGTCATGAGCCGCTCGGCGTCGGGGTTGCAGGCCAGCGTCGCGCCGGCCTTGCGGGCCAGCGAGCCGGAGACCGGCATGGTGAACATGAGGTCGGCGCCGAGCAGCCGCAGGTGCCGGTGCGACGGGTGGTCGTCGTGCACCGCGACGGTCGTCATCACCGCGTCGAGCGGCAGCGTCCCGGAGTGGTTGGCGACGATCAGCGCGCCACCGGTCTCAGGGATGTGGTGGGTGCCGATGGTCTCGACGCGGAACCAGCGCTTGTAGAGCGGGCGCAGGGCGGGCAGCACCATCGCGTCGGTGAGCTCGCGGTCGAAGCCGAACTCGTCGATCGGGTAGTCGCCCGCGAGCCGGCGGCGCAGGAACTCCAGGACCTGCTCCAGCGCGGCCTCCCAGGCCGGGCCCTCGTCGTCCTCGGGCTCGGGTGCGGAGGCGACCGGCGCGGGCCGCGACGGCTCCTCGGCCCGCGCGGGCCGGGCAGGCCCCCGGTTGCCCCGGATCGGGATCACCCGCGCCTCGGCCATGCCGTCGCCCTTCGTCGTACCACCGCGGCCGCCCGGCCGTCCCTGCTCGCGTGCCCGCATGCCGCCGTCCCGACCCGTCACCGCAGCGACCGGGCCAGACCGAGCACGCCCCGTTCGAGCGAGGCGATCCGCTCCGGGCCGAGCACCGGCGCCAGCGCCTTGCCGCGCACGAAGTCGTCGAACGCCTGGGTGGTCGTCCACCGCGGCACGAAGCCGAAGTCGTCGATCAGCCGGGTGAGGTCCACGACCCTGCCGAAGTTGAGGAAGCGCATCTGCTCCGGGGAGAAGTCGACGACGCGCACGCCGCGCAGCACCCGGCTGACCGGGCCGACCGCGCCGCTCGGCACCGGGACGGCGATCTTGCCCGCGCGCCGGATGGCCTGGGACAGCATCAGCACCCCGTGCGCGGCGACGTTGAACACGCCCGGCAGCTCGTGGGTGGCGGCACGCTCGAGCACGGCGAGGCCGTCCTCCTCGTGCAGCAGCTGGATCCGGGCGTCGTAGCCCAGCACGGTGGGGACGACCGGCAGCGCGAAGTAGCGCGACAGCACGGTGTCCATCCGCGGGCCGATGAAGTTGGCGAACCGCAGGACCGTGGTGGTGACGTCCGGGCGACGACGGCTGAACCCGCGCAGGTAGCCCTCGATCTCCGCGGCGTCCTTGGCGTACCCGCCCGAGGGCAGGTCCTTGGCCCCGATGGCCTCGTCGAACACGGCGGGGTCGCGGGAGCTGGAGCCGTAGACCGCGGTCGTCGACTTGAGCACGACCCGGCGCACGCTGGTCGCCTTCTGGCACGCGGCGAGGAGCTGCATCGTGCCGATGACGTTCATCTCCTTCATCGTCGCCCGGCCGCCCGACGAGGCGGGGCTGGCCGAGAGCGACGCGTGCACGACGGTGTCGACGTTCGCCGAGGAGATGACCTTCGCGATGAGCGGGTTGCGGATGTCGGCGCGCACGAACTCGGCGCGGCCCATCCGCTTCAGCAGGTCCCGGGGCGGGGGGACGGTGTCCACGCCCAGCACCCGGTCGATGGCCGGGTCGGCCGCCAGCCGGGCCGCGAGGTGCCCGCCGAGGAAGCCGCTGACCCCGGTGACCAGCACGACGTTCGGGGTCGGCCGGTCCATGGGCGCTCCGTTCACCGGGGGCTGACGCGAGATCGTGCCGATCGTAGTCCCGCCCCGTCACACCGGGCAGGTACGCGGACACGTGAGGTGCGCGACGCGTCCGTCCGGGGGACGGAGCGCCACAACGACACCGGCCGCGCACCCGCGGGGAGCGGGGGCGCGGCCGGTGCGCGAGTCACTTGCCGAGCTTGCGGCGCTGCACCCGGGTCTTGCGCAGCAGCTTGCGGTGCTTCTTCTTCGACATCCGCTTGCGGCGCTTCTTGATGACCGAGCCCATGTGGGTGCTCCTCCTGTGTCGACGCAGATCGTCAGCGACCGCTCCACCGGGTGACCTCGGAGTGGGCCGCCCGCACGATCCGTGCACGTGGACACGAGGCGCGGGCCGGGCGACGCCCGCCGGAGCGGGGCGACGACGCGATGCGACCGGTGGGGGTCGGCAGCCGGTTCACCAGTCTACCCGGGCGTACCGGCCTTCACCCCACCGGGGATCAGCCCGCGTCGAAGTAGGCGTTGCGCAGGTAGTCCTCGACCGCGCGCTGCGGCACGCGGAACGAGCGACCGACCCGCGCGGCGGGCAGCTCGCCGGAGTGGACGAGCCGGTACACGGTCATCTTCGAGACGCGCATCATCGACGCGACCTCGGCCACCGTCAGGAACTGGACCTGGGACGGCCGCAGGGGCTCGGGACGTTCCGCCGCCATGGGGCACCGCCTTCCTCCCCCGAGACGGGTTCCCCGGTTCGCCCGGTGGTGGGGGATGCAGGTGCAGTCTACCGGGGCGGATGTGACGATCGGTCCGCCAGAGGGGGGCCCGATCGTGCTACAGCACGGCGCGTCCGTGTGACTTTGCGTCATACGATGAGCTGAACGAGGTACCGGCGGCCCGGGTCAGCCGCGACCGAGCGCCACCGAGCGGTCGTGCGCCGCGGTGACCGCGTCGGCCAGGGCCGCACGCAGCCCGTGCCGCTCCAGCTCGCGCAGGGCGGCCGCCGTCGTCCCGGCCGGCGAGGTGACGTTCTCCCGCAGCACCGCGGGGTGCTCGCCGGTCTCGCGCAGCATCCGCGCGGCACCGAGCGCGGTCTGCACGGTCAGCTCGGTCGCGTCCGGGCGGGTCAGGCCCAGCCCGACGCCCGCCTCGATCATCGCCTCGGCGACCAGGAAGAAGTACGCGGGCCCGGAGCCGGACAGCGCGGTCGCGGCGTCCTGCTTCGCCTCGTCCAGGCGCAGCACCGCGCCGACGGTGGACAGCAGCGCCTCGGTCTCGTCGAGGTGCGCGGGGGTCGCGTGCGCGCCCGGGGAGATCGCGCACATCGCCACGCCGAGCAGCATCGGGGTGTTCGGCATGACCCGCACGACCGGCGTGCCGTCGGGCAGGGCGCCCTCGAACAGCGAGGTCGGCAGGCCCGCGCACAGCGACACGACGAGCGCGCCCGGCTCCAGCGCCCCGGCGACCTCGCCGAGCAGCGTGACGACGTCCTGCGGCTTGACGGCGACGACGACCGTCCCGGCCCCGCGCACCGCCTCGTCGACCGGGGCCGCGGTGACCCCCAGCGACGCGGTCAGCTCCTGCGCCCGCGCCGGGTACCGCTCGGCGACCACCAGGTCACCGGCGTCCCGCCCGGCCGCCAGCAGCCCGCCGAGCAGCGCCTCGCCGATCCGTCCCCCGCCCAGTACCGCGATCCTCGTCATGGGGGCAGCGTAGGAACCCCTCAGCGGGCCAGCGGGGCCAGGGCGAGCTGGCGGGCCTGGCAGACGGTGCGGCCGCGCGCGTCGACGACGGTGACGTCCTCGTCGAACTGCGCGCTCGACACCCCGCCGCCGGCGGGCGGGCTCGACACCGCACGCGAGCGGGACCCGACCCGCAGCCAGCCCGGGGCGGGGCGGGCCCGCAGCAGCGCGGTGAGCTGCACCGTCGGCGCCCAGCCGAACGTCCCGCCGAGGTTGAACACGGTCGGGGGCAGGATGTCGCCGGCCATCAGCGCGAACAGCACGTCCGGCTCCTCGCCGCGCGGACGGACCCAGCCGGTCATCTCCGGCGGCCCGGTCTCGCCGCGCAGGAACGGCAGCGCGCCGCGCGGGTAGCGCAGCTCGCAGGCGGCGGCGAGGCCGCGCGCGCCGCCCTCGGCCGAGGCCGGGTCGAGCGCGTCCGGGTCCGGTTCGACGGCGAGCGCGGAGCCGTCGTCCAGGCGCGGGGCCTCGGTCGGCAGCACGCCGGCGGTGACGGTGGAGTGCAGCATGAGCCTGCCCTCCTGGTGCAGCCGCACGGCGACCGTGGACACCGTCCGCCCGATCTTGAGCGGGTCGGTCGTGATCTCGACCGGGCCCAGGTCGGGCGCGCGCAGGAAGTCCACGGCGACGGCCAGCGGGTCGGGCGCGGGTGCGCCGTCGGCCGCGAGGCGGGCCAGCCCGGACTTGGCCATGAGCACCATCAGCAGGCCGCCGAAGGCCTTGTCCCCGATCGCCCAGGTCTCGTCGAGCCGGGCGCGGAACCGGCCGTCCCCGAGGTGTTCGATCACGTGCGAGTCGGCGAACGGCCGAACCGTCGTACTGCTCATACGGGCATGTTACCCACGGGTAGGAGCGACGGCGGACATCGTCGGTGTGAGGTGCAGCCGGGCGAACAGCAGCGACTCGGCGAGCAGCGCGGTGCGCTCCTGCCGGGTCCGGCAGCGCCGGGTCGACACCTCCAGGACGACGGTGCCGCCGTCCGCGGCGAACCGGGAGTCGGCCAGGCGCTGGCACACCTCGGCGCACGGCTGCGCCCCGCGGCCGGGGACCAGGTGCTCGTCGCGCGGGGCGCCTGAGCCGTCGGTGAGGTGCAGGTGGGTGAGCCGGTCCCCCATCCGCTCGGCGAGGTCGAGCGCGTCGACGCCGGCCGCGGCGGTGTGCGACAGGTCCAGGGTGTACGCGCCGAACCCGATGCCGGTCGGGTCGTGGCCCAGCGCGTAGGGCACCGTGCTGATCCCGCCGCGAGTCACCGGGAACATGTTCTCCACCGGCAGCGTGACGTCGTGGACCTCGTGGGCGCGGGCGACCTCGTCGGCGAAGACGTCGGCGTAGCGGCGCTGCCAGCGGAACGGCGGGTGCACCACCACGGTGCGCGCGCCCAGCCGGGCGGCGACCTCGACGGTGCGCCGCAGCCGGTGCACCGGGTCGGCCCCCCAGACCCGCTGGGTGACGGCCAGGCAGGGCGCGTGGACCGCGAGGATCGGCACCCCGTGGCGGTGCGCGAGGCGCTCGACCGCGCGCGGGTCCTGGCTGACCGGGTCGGTCCAGATCATGAGCTCGACGCCGTCGTAGCCCAGCTCACCGGCGATCTCGAACCCGGCGGCAACGCCCTCCGGGTAGACCGAGGCCGTGGACAGCGCGACGGGTGCCGACCCGGGCAGGTCGGCGGTGGACAGGCGCGACGGTGTCACGAATCGTGGAGTCGTCACACCGTCGCTCATCGTTACCGGTCCAACAACACCAACATGGCCGGGGACACGGTCAGCAGCAGTCCGACGAGCACCGCGAACAACGTGGTCTTCAGGTCGTCCTGACGCAGCAGGGCCCGCACAGCGAGAACGAGACCGATGGTGACCGCGACCGCGACACCGATCGCGACGACCGGCAGCGAGGTCCACAGGTAGCGGAACAGCACCCAGATCGCCGCACCGGCGACGGCGCCGCCGATCCACTGGGCGATGACGACCGCCCAGGCCTGGCCGGTCCCGGCCGCACCGGTCGACGCGTCGTCGTCGAGGCCCGCGGGCGGCTGCGCACCGCTGTCGGTGACGGCGCCGCGGCGCCCGAAGCGGCGACGCGGGGGCTCGTCCTCCTCGACGGCGCCGGCGGCGAGCTCGCCGTGGTCCTCGTATTCGTCGTAGTCGTCGTAGTCGTCGTCCTGCGGGCGCTCGGGGGCGAGCACGCCGGTGCGGCCGCCGTCGGCGGAGCCGGGTCCGTCGTCGTACCCGGCGGGGCCGTGGCGGTCGTCGTAGCGGGGGTCGGCGTCGTAGCCCCGGTCGTCGTAGCGGGGGTCGGCGTCGTAGCCCCGGTCGTCACGGCCCCGGTCGTCGTAGCCCTGCCGGTCGTCGTAGTCGTCGGCGTACGGGTCGTAGGCGCCGGTCGGCGGGCCCGCGTCGGCCGGATGCGGACGGGGGCCGTCATGCTCGTCGTCCAGCGGCGGGGCGCCGAACTGGGTGGGCGGGCCGCCGTCGTCGTCGGCCGTGGGGGCCGGGCGGCGGGCGCCGAGCCGGCTGGTGGGGATCTCGTCGGGGACGTCGTCGGCCGCGCCGGAAGGGGGGCCGTACGGACCGGACGGGCGCGGGGCGTCGCCGCGGGGACCCCAGGCCTGGGTGGCGGGGCCGTCGTCGTGGCCGTAGGGGCGGCCGTTCGGCGGGCCCTGCGGCTCGGGCGGGAGCGGACGGGCCTGCGGGGCCGGGCCGGGACCCGCGGACCACTGGCCGGGGGGCGGGCCCTGCGGCCTGCGGGGCGGGGCACCGTTCGGGGCGCCGCCGAAGGCCGTGGCCCCGTGGGGCGCAGCACCGTTCGGGCTGCCGCCGTTCGGGCTGCTGCCGTTCGGGGCGCTGCCGTTCGGGGCGCTGCCGTTCGGGGCGCCGCCGTGGGGAGCACCGCCGTTCGGGGCGTTGCCGTTCGGTACGAACGGCTCCGGTGCGCGCCCGGCCGGCCCCTCGGAGGGGTCGGGGCGGCGCGCGGGCGGGAACGACGGGTGCTCGGTGGGGGGCGGACCGTCGCCACCGCGCGGGGCGAACCCCTCGGGCGGGCGGACACGGTCGGCGGCCGCGGGGCGGCGCGGCGGGGCCGCCACGTCGGTCCGCGCGGGTGCCGCGGGCGACGGGGCGCCGGGCCCCTCGTCGTCCTCCGCGGCGCGACGACGGCGGCGTCGTCCGGGCTGCTGGCCGCCGTTGGCGGCCAGGAGCTCCGCGACCGTCCGCTGGCGAGGCTCTCCGCTGTCCACACTCATCACGACCACCGTGCCCTGTGTGTTGTCAAGGGTCCAAGCCCGCCCGGGGATGTCTGCGCCGAGCGGTCGTCCCCGTTCGTCCCATCGAGCATGTCGAAGCGCCGGAGGATCACTCCCTCGCGCAACGCCCACGGACAGATCTCGAGTTCGGTCACGCCGAGGGCGTCCATCGCGGCCTGCGCGACGACCGCCCCGGCGACGAGCTGGTGCGCCCGGCTGGCGCTCACGCCGTCGAGCTCGGCGAGGTCGGGACCCGACATCCGGGTGATGAACGCCGACAGCTGGCGCAGGCCCTGCGCGGTCAGCGTGCGGCGGGCGCCCGGCCCGGCGCTGGACGGCGCGGCACCGGCGAGCCGGGCCAGCGTCCGGAAGGTCTTGGAGGTGCCGACGGCCCGGTCCGGGCGCCCCGCGGCACGCAGCCGTCCGGCGACGGGGGCGATCTCGTCGCGGACGCGCTCGGTCAGCGCGGCGACCTCCGCCCGCGACGGCGGGTCGGAGGTGAACGCGTCGCGGGTCAGCCGGCCCGCGCCCAGCGGCACCGACGCGGCGACGTCGGGGGTCTCGTCGCGCCCGACGGCCAGCTCCAGCGAGCCGCCGCCGATGTCGAGCACGAGCAGCCGCCCGGCCGACCAGCCGCACCAGCGGCGGACGGCGAGGAAGGTCCAGCGGGCCTCGTCCTCGCCGGGCAGGACCTCCAGCGCCACCCCGGTCTCGCGCTGCACCCGGGCGAGGACCTCGGCGGAGTTCGTCGCGTCGCGCAGCGCGGACGTGGCGAACGCCAGGAGGTCGTCGCAGCCGGCGGCCCGGGCGGTGTCCCGGGCCCGGTGCACGCTCTCCAGCAGCGCCTTCACGCCGTCGCGGCCCAGCGCGCCCTTGCGGTCGAGGTGCTCGGCCAGGCGCAGCTGGTCCTTCTCCGACGACATGGGCTTCGGGTGGGCACCCCGGTGGGCGTCCACCACCAGCAGGTGAACGGTGTTGGACCCCACGTCGAGAACTGCCAGGCGCACCCGATCAGGTTACCGAGCCGTTATCGACCCTCGGGCAACCCCTGGCTCACACGTCGAACTTGTAGCCGAGCCCGCGCACCGTGACCAGGTGCTTGGGTGTCGAGGGATCGCCCTCGACCTTGGACCGCAGCCGCTTGACGTGCACGTCGAGGGTCTTGGTGTCGCCGACGTAGTCCGCGCCCCACACCCGGTCGATCAGCTGGGCGCGGGTGAGTACCCGTCCGACGTTGCGCAGCAGGTACTCCAGCAGGTCGAACTCCTTGAGCGGGAGCGCGACCTCGTCGCCGTTGACCGACACGACGTGCCGCTCGACGTCCATCCGCACCGGGCCGGCCTCCAGCACACCGGTGCCGCCCTCGGTCTCGCCGCCGGTCTCGCCCCCGCGGCGCAGCACCGCGCGGACGCGGGCGATGAGCTCGCGCGCCGAGTAGGGCTTGGTGACGTAGTCGTCGGCGCCGAGCTCCAGCCCGACGACCTTGTCGATCTCGCTGTCGCGGGCGGTCACCATGATCACCGGCACGGCGGAGCGGGAGCGCAGCGCCTTGCAGACGTCGGTACCGCTCATGCCGGGCAGCATCAGGTCCAGCAGCACGATGTCGGCGCCGTTGCGGTCGAACTCGCTCAGCGCGTCGTTGCCGTTGGCCGCGACGGCGGTGGTGAACCCCTCCTTGCGCAGCATGAACGCGAGCGGGTCGGCGAAGGACTCCTCGTCCTCGACGATCAGCACCCTGGTCATCTCATCCTCCGGTTCCGGCGGTCTGGGGGGAGCTGCCGGCGGCAGCCTCACCGTGGGGGGCGCCGCCGATGCCCATCCGGGCGGGCAGGCGCATGGTGAAGGTCGATCCGGTGCCGGGGCGGCTCCACAGCCGCACCTCGCCACCGTGGTTGGCGCAGACGTGCTTGACGATCGCCAGGCCGAGACCGGTGCCGCCGGTGGCCCGCGAGCGGGCCGGGTCGACCCGGAAGAAGCGCTCGAAGACCCGCTGCTGGTGCTCGGGGGCGATGCCGATGCCGCGGTCGGTCACGGCGATCTCGATCGAACCGTCGACCGAGCGCCGGCTCACCGACACCGACGAGTCCGCCGCGGAGTAGGCGATCGCGTTCTCCAGCAGGTTCGTCAGCGCGGTGACGAGCAGTGTGCGGTCGCCGTCGACGACCAGCCCCGAGGTCTCGTCGGCGGTGATCTCGACGGCGTGCGACTCGGCGGAGGTGCGGCTGCGGGCCAGCGCCTCGGAGACGACCTCGTCGACGTCGACGGCGGCCAGCGCGGGCAGCCGTTCGGCGCCGGTCAGCCGGGACAGCGCGATCAGCTCCGAGACCAGGTTCCCCATCCGGGTCGCCTCGCGCAGCAGCTTGTCGCCGAACCGGCGGACCTCGCGGACGGCGTCGGGGTCGGGCTCGCCGCCGTCGGCGGGCTCCAGGCCGTCGAGGCTGTCGAGCAGGGCCTCGGCCAGCAGCGCGACCGCGCCGACCGGGGTCTTGAGCTCGTGCGAGACGTTGGCGACGAAGTCGCGCCGGGTCGCCTCCAGCCGGGCCACCTCGGAGGTGTCGACGGCCTCGACCAGCGCGAAGCCGTCCCCGAGGGAGCGGACCCTGGCCTGCACCGCGACCGGGCCGCGGGGCGTGCGGTCCAGCGGCGAGAGGTCGACGGTGTAGTCGCCGGAGGCGAGCAGCCGGTCCCCGCCCTGCACCCGCCGGCAGGCGGCGAGCGCGCGCGGGTCGAGCCGCTCGCCGGTGACGGCGCCGAGCGCGGCGGCCCGCGGGTTGTGCAGGAGCACCTCGCCCCCGGCCCCGACCACGGCGAGCCCGGAGCTCGACTGGCGGAACGTGCGGTGCAGCAGCTCGCCGAGGGTGGGTCCGTCGGCGGCCACGGGGTCCGCCGGGGGGCGGCCGGTGCCGGGGCTGGGTCGGCCGTGCGACGGCCGTCGCGCCAGTGCCGCCCCGGCGAGGAGACCGAGGAGCAGGGCGAGGGCCGGGATCAGCCACGCGAGCGTGGTCACGGGTGCATGGTAGGCAGCCGGGGGTACCCCCTGACCAGCGCCGGACACCGGATGGTGACGCCCGCGACCCCTTCGCGCGACACTGTTCGGTCCCCGTTCACCGTGGGTTCAGCGAACCCCGTCCGTGCCCCCCGGCGCTCCCGGCGCCGGAGGGCACGGCGACGGGTCACCGACCCTGGTTCGCCACTCCGGCGATGGCCTCCTCGGCCGCGGCCGGGTCGAGGTAGCGCCCGCCCGGGTTCGTCGGCTTCAGGTCGTCGTCGAGGTCGTAGACCAGCGGGATGCCGGTGGGGATGTTGAGGCCGGCGATGTCGGCGTCGGAGATGCCGTCGAGGTACTTCACCAGCGCGCGCAGCGAGTTGCCGTGCGCGGCGAGCAGCACGACCTTCCCCTCGCGCAGGTCCGGCACCACGGCCTCGGTCCAGTACGGCAGGAACCGGTCGACGACGTCGGCCAGGCACTCGGTCAGCGGGGCGTCGACGCCGGCGTAGCGCGGGTCGGCGTCCTGGGAGAACTCCGAGCCCTTCTCGATCGCGGGCGGCGGGGTGTCGTAGGAGCGGCGCCAGAGCATGAACTGCTCCTCGCCGTACTGCTCCAGGGTCTGCTTCTTGTCCTTGCCCTGCAGCGCGCCGTAGTGGCGCTCGTTGAGACGCCAGTCGCGCTTGACCGGGATCCAGTGCCGGTCGGCGGCGTCGAGGGCGATGTTCGCGGTGGAGATGGCCCGGCGCAGCAGCGAGGTGTGCACGACGTCGGGGGCGACGCCCGCCTCGGCCAGCAGCTCGCCGCCCCGGCGGGCCTCCGCCTCGCCCTGGGAGGAGAGCGGCACGTCCACCCAGCCGGTGAACAGGTTCTTCGCGTTCCAGTCGCTCTGACCGTGACGCAGCAGTACGAGGGTCGGCATGGCGGACAGCCTGCCACCTACCCCCGGGAAAGGTCCCCGAGCGCGGCCCCGAACGTGTCCACCAGCACGTCCACCTCGTCGTGGGTGACCACCAGCGGCGGGGACAGCCGCACGGTCACGCCGTGGGTCTCCTTGGCCAGCACCCCGCGCCGGGCGAGTGCGACGCACACGTCGCGGCCGGTGCCGATGCGCGGGTCGACGTCGACGCCGGACCACAGCCCCACCCCGCGCACGGCGGTGAGCCCGGGCAGCGCGCGCAACCGCGCGTCCAGGTGCGCGCCGAGCTCGCGGGCCCGCGCCTGGTACTCCCCCGTCGCCAGCAGCGCGCACACCGCGGACCCGACGGCGGCGGCGAGCGGGTTGCCGCCGAAGGTGGAGCCGTGCTCGCCGGGGCGCAGCACGCCGAGCACGTCGCGCCGCCCGACGACGGCGCTGACCGGCACGATCCCGCCGCCGAGCGCCTTGCCGAGGGTGTAGAGGTCGGCGCGCACCCCGGACAGGTCGGTGCACAGCGTGGCCCCGGCCCGGCCGAGCCCGGACTGGATCTCGTCGCAGACCAGCAGCACGCCCCGCCGCTCGGTGAGCTCGCGGACCGCGCGCAGGTAGCCGGGCGGCGGCACGAGCACCCCGGCCTCGCCCTGCACCGGTTCGAGCAGCACCGCGACGGTGTCGTCGGTGAGCGCGGCGGCCAGCGCGTCGGCGTCGCCGTAGGGGACGCGGTCGAAGCCGGGGGTGAACGGGCCGAAGTCGTCGCGGGCGACCGGGTCGTCGGAGAAGGAGACCACCGTCGTCGTGCGGCCGTGGAAGTTCCCCCCGGCGACGACGATCCGCGCCGCCCCCGGCCGCACGCCCTTCACCCGGTACCCCCAGGCACGGGCAACCTTCACCGCGGACTCGACGGCCTCCGCGCCGGTGTTCATCGGCAGGACGGCCTCGGTGCCGGTCAGCGCGGCGAGGTCGCGCTGGAACGCCGGCAGCCGGTCGTTGTGGAACGCCCGCGCGGTCAGGGTGAGCGTGTCGAGCTGGGCGTGCGCGGCCGCGGTGAGCGCGGGGTGGCGGTGCCCGAAGTTGAGCGCGGAGTAGCCCGCGAGCGCGTCGAGGTAGCGGACGCCGTCGACATCGGTGACCCAGGCGCCGTCGCCGTGGGACAGCACCACCGGCAACGGCGCGTAGTTCCGGACGCCGAATTCCTCGGCGAGGGCGATCTGCGGGTCGGTGCCCGGGACCACGGCGGTCACGACCGCAGCTCCAGCGTGGCGCACTTGATGCCGCCGCCGCCCCGGCGCAGCTCCGAGGTGTCGACGCCGACGGTGCCGAACCCGCGCTCGGCCAGGTCGGCCGCGAACTTCTCGGCCTGCGGCGCGTGGACGACCGTGCGCCCGTCGGAGAAGCAGTTCAGGCCCAGCACCGCCGCGTCGTCGTCGGAGACGACCACCGCGTCCGGGAAGCGGAACCGCAGCACCTCCTGGGAGGCGTCGTCGAACGCGCCGGGCAGGTAGGCGACCGCGCCCGGCCCGCCGGCCGGGTCGAGCACCGCGAACGCGGTGTCGAGGTGGTAGTAGCGCGGGTCGACCAGCTGCAGGGACACGACCTCGCGGCCGAACACCTCCGCGGCCTCGGCGTGCGCACGCGGGTCGGTGCGGAACCCGGTGCCGGCGTAGACGGTGTCGCCGACGAGCAGCAGGTCGCCCTCGCCCTCGTTGACGTGGCGGGCCTCGTGCACGCCGAACCCGGCGGCCCGGAACCACGCGCCGTACGCGGGCCCCTCGGCGGCCCGCTCGGTGTGCCGGAACCGGGCGGTGAGGGCGGTCCCGTCGATCACGGTGCCGCCGTTGGCGGCGTAGACCATGTCCGGGTACCCGGGCAGCGGGTCGACGAGCCGGACGTCGAACCCGAGGTCGCGGTAGACCGCGTGCAGGGTCTCCCACTGCGCCAGCGCGAGCCGGGTGTCGGTCGCCTGCTCCGGACGCATCCACGGGTTGATCCGGTAGCTCACCGTGAAGTGCTCGGGGCGGCACATCAGCACAGAGGTCATGGGAACAGCATGGCGCGCACACCCCGTGCGTTTCCCGGCTTCGGGCGCACGATCCGCGCGTTCAGTCCCGGTTCGGCGCCGGTTCCGCGCGGCCCGGTCTAGCATCCGGCG
Organism: Pseudonocardia sp. ICBG601; assembly: GCF_020496245.1. Taxonomy (NCBI): domain Bacteria; kingdom Bacillati; phylum Actinomycetota; class Actinomycetes; order Pseudonocardiales; family Pseudonocardiaceae; genus Pseudonocardia; species Pseudonocardia sp. ICBG601. The sequence continues at coordinate 65,491 of NZ_JAHLJA010000148.1, forward strand.
TCGTGGACGGGATCGACGCGATCGACCGCAGACTGCTGGACCTCCTCCGGGTCGACGGGCGGGCCGGCTGGGCCGAGCTGGGCGAGCGGGTGGGCCTGTCGGCGTCGGCGGTGCGGCGCCGGGTGGATCGGCTGACCGCCCGCGGCGTGGTGCGGGGCTTCACCGTGCAGGTGGACCCCGACGTCGAGCAGGGTCCGGGCGTGGAGGCCTACGTCGAGCTGTTCTGCCGCGGCACGGTCGCCCCGGCCGAGCTGCAGCGGATGCTGTCGGCGGTGCCGGAGGTCGTCACGGCGGGGACGGTCACCGGGGAGGCCGACGCGCTGGTCCTGCTGCGCTCGCGCGACGTGCGGTCCCTGGAGGACGCTCTGGAGCGGCTGCGGCTCGCGGCCGACGTCGACCACACCCGCTCGGCCGTCGTCCTGACCTGGCTGGTGACTCGTTGAACTCTCACGGGTCACCGCGTACCGTAGTCGGTTGAGAGTTCAACCAAAGGAGCAGCCGTGCCCGTCCAGCGCCTCAACCACGCCGTCCTCTACGTCCGCGACGTCCCGCGCAGCGTCGGCTTCTACCGCGACACCCTCGGCTTCCGCCCGGTCGTCGAGCTCCCGGGCGGGCGCGGCGCGTTCCTGCAGGCCGAGGGCTCGACCAACGACCACGACCTCGCCCTGTTCGGGATCGGCGCGCAGGCCGGGGCCTCGCAGGCGGGCCGCGGCACCGTCGGGCTCTACCACCTGGCGTGGGAGGTCGACACCCTCGGCGAGCTCGCCCGGATCGGCGAGCGGCTGCAGGCGGCCGGGGCCCTGGTCGGCGCCTCGGACCACGGCACGACCAAGGCGCTCTACGCGAAGGACCCCGACGGTCTGGAGTTCGAGGTGTGCTGGCTGGTCCCGGCGGCCCTGATCGACGGCGACGACCACGACATGCGCATCGAGCCGCTCGACATCGCGGCCGAGATCGCCCGCTACGGCGCGGACACCCGCGGCGGGATCGGCGTCTCGGTCCCGGCCTGAGCCGCGCCTCAGCCCGGCTCGTTGAGGTCCACCCGGTAGCCCGAGCGGGACGAGAACTGGGCGGTGACCGAGAACCGGTCGCCGCGGACCAGGGTGTGCCGCCACTCCACGGGGCGCCCGGCGGACAGGCCGAGCCGCTCGATCGACAGGGCGGCGACGCCCTCGTCGATGCCGAGCAGCTCCCGCTCGCCGCGCCCGGGCAGCACGGCTCGGATGTTCTCCATGCCGCCGTCGACACGGATCCCGCAGCGGCGCCGGTACTCGGGGTAGATGCCGGTGTGGGTGAAGTCGACGTCGAGCAGCGGCGCCGCCAGCTCCTCGGGCAGCCACACCCGGTCGACGGCGAGCGGCTCGGCGTCGGCGAGACGCAGCCGCTCCAGGTGCACCAGCGGCGTGGACTCCTCCAGCCCCATCCGGGCCGCGACCACGCCGTCGGCGCGGACCTCGAAGGTCCGCACCACGCTGCGCTGGGTGCGCCCGGCGGACTCGACCGCCACGTAGAGCGAGTACGGCTCGTCGAGCGGCTGCTCGATCTCCGAGCGCACGGTCGGGCGGGCGACCCGCCCCCGTCCGGCGACGACGGCGCCGTCCTCCCGCAGCCGGCGCAGCGCCTCGCGCACGGTGTGCCTGCTGACCCCGTAGTCGGCGGCCAGCGCGAACTCGCCGGGCAGGGCCTCGTCGAACTCGCCGTCGGACAGCCGGCGGCGCAGGTCCGCCAGCAGCTGCTGCCACAGCGGCATCGCCCCGTTGCGGACCAGTGCTCGCGCCGTCATCGCCCCACCCCCTCGCGCGTGATCACCGTAGGCGAGCGCCGTGGGGTCACCGCACGGCGGCCCGCGCGCGACGCCGGGTGAGCAGCACGCCGACACCCACGACACCGGCCGCGATGAGCGCGGTCATGCCCAGCTCGAAGCGCGAGCCCTCGCGGGTGGCCATGTAGACGAGCACCACCGGGATCACGACGATCACCGCCCAGGTGAGCACCGGGTAGCCCCACATCCGCACCGGCATCGCGACGCCGTCGCGCTCCAGCACCCGGCGCATCCGCAGCTGGGACACCGCGATGACCAGGTAGACCAGCAGCGCGATCGCGCCGGAGGTCGCGAGCAGCGCGGCGAAGACCTCCTCGGGGAAGGCATAGTTCGCGATCACCGCGACGAACCCGACCAGCGTCGACCCGAGCACCGCGAACCGCGGCACGCCCTGGGAGGTGGTCCGGTTGACCAGGTCCGGGGCCTGCCCGCGGCGGCCGAGCGAGAACAGCATCCGCGACGCCGTGTACAGCGCCGAGTTCAGGCAGCTGGCGACGGCGACGAGCACCACGACGTCGACGATCAGCTTGGCCGACGGGACGCCCAGCGCCTCCAGGGCCGCCTGGTAGGAGCCGACCTCGGGCAGCCGCGGGTCGTTCCACGGCACGATCGCGACGACGAGCAGGATCGAGGCCAGGTAGAACACCGCGATCCGCCAGATCACCGAGCGGGTGGCCCGGCCGATCCCGCGGGCCGGGTCGCCGGACTCCGCGGCCGCGATCGTGACGATCTCGGTGCCCATGAAGCTGAACATCGTCACCAGCACCGCGGCGACCACCGCGCCCGGCCCGTTCGGCAGGAACCCGCCCTCGGACACCAGCCGGGACAGCCCCGACACCGACGAGTCGTCGCCGACGAAGCCGGGCAGCAGGCCCAGCACCGCCAGGACCCCGACGACGATGAACGCGATGATCGCGACCACCTTGAGCAGGGCGAACCAGAACTCGAACTCGCCGTAGTTGGCGACGGAGAACAGGTTGGTCACCGTCAGCAGCACGGTGACGGCCAGCGCCCAGCCCCACTGCGGCACCCCGGGCAGCCACGAGTTGAGGATGACCGCGGCCGCGGTGGCCTCCACCGGGATCACGAGGACCCAGAACCACCAGTACAGCCAGCCGACGGTGAACCCGGCCCACGGCCCGATCGCCCGGTCGGCGTAGGTGGAGAACGAGCCGGAGTCCGGCTGCGCGGCCGCCATCTCGCCGAGCATCCGCATGACCAGCACGACCAGCGTCCCGGCGAAGAGGTAGGCCAGCAGCACCGCGGGGCCCGCGGTGGCGATCGCGCTGCCGGAGCCGATGAACAGCCCGGCGCCGATCACCCCGGCGATGCTGATCATCGTGACGTGCCGGTCGCGCAGCCCCGCCTTCAGCTCGCCACCGGCCTCCGGCCGGTTCGCGGTCTCCGTCATGGCGCCTCCCCCTCCTCGGTGCCACAGCCGGCGGTGGCCGGTGCGTTGCGCAATGGTCACCCGGGCGTCGCCCGTTGTCACACCCCGGGCCGCGTCCGGGGGCGGCGCCTAGCCTGGGCGGCATGGGATTCAGCGCGCAGCTGCGCGAGTCGACGGCCGCGACCTGGGACGCGGCGGTCGGGCACCGGTTCGTCGACGAGCTGTGGTCCGGCGCTCTGGACCGCGGCGTGCTGCGGCACTACCTGGAGCAGGACCTGCAGTTCGTCGACTCGTTCCTCGCGCTGCTCGGCGCCGCCGTCGCGACGGCCGACCGGCCCGGCCCGCGGGTCCGGCTGGCCCGTCAGCTCGGGCTGGTCGCGGGCCCGGAGAACGACTACTTCGAGCGCTCGCTCGGTGAGCTGGACGGGAACACCGAGCCGGAGCGGACCGCGCCGACCGTCGGGTTCGTCGACCTGATGGACGAGGCCCGCGACGCCGGGTACGCCGAGACCCTGGCTGTGCTGGTCGTCGCCGAGTGGCTGTACCTGGACTGGGCGACCCGGCCGGGCGCCACCACCCCCGACGACCGGATCTCCCGCGAGTGGATCGAGCTGCACCGCGGCGTCGAGTTCGAGGAGTGGGTCGCGTTCCTGCGCGACGAGCTCGACCGCGCCGCCGACCGGCTCGACCCCGTCCACCGGGAGCGGGTCGCGGCGCTGTTCGTCCGCGCGGTGGACCTGGAGCTGGCGTTCTTCGACGCCGCCTACCCCGGCTGAAAGCCGACGACGGCCTTCACGACCTGGGCCCGGGCGACGACGACGCCGTCGCAGACGGCCGTCACCGAGGTGAACGCGGACCGGCCGGTGCGCCGGTCGAGCGTTCCGCGGAACGCGACCTCCCGGCCCCGCGGGGCCTGCGCGGGCAGCGTGACCGCGGTGGACACCGACACCGCGTGCTCGGCCTCGGTAAGGTGCGGCAGGACGGCGAGCAGCGCGGCCACCTCCAGCCCGACGGCCAGCGCACCGGCGTGCGCGCCGCCCGCGCCGCCGTCGGCGAGCTCGTCGACGGTGAACGCGACCCCGGCGGCCGGGTCGGCGTCGTCGAGCAGCCGGGCGCCCAGCGCGGCCTGCAGCGGGACGGCGAGGACGAGCGCGGCCCGGCGGGCCAGTGCCGGGCCGGTCAGCAGCGGTGCGGTCACCGGGCCGAGTGTGCGCCCCGGGGGTGGCCGGGCGCCGACGTCCGGATGACGATCCGGGGCCGGTGGCTGCGAGGATCGCCGGCATGGGAGGCAACCGACGGGCGGTGGTGGTCGGCGCCGGGATCGCGGGCCTGAGCTGCGCGGTCCGGCTGCGGGAGCGGGGCTGGTCGGTGCGGGTGCTGGCCGACGCGCCGGGGGAGGCGTCGACGTCGCACCTGGCCGCGGCCGTGTGGTTCCCGACCCGCGCCGGGCCGCGGGACAAGGTCCTCGACTGGGGCCGGCGCACCTTCACCGAGCTGGCCCGCCAGGCCGCCGACGGCGTCCCCGGCGTCGTGATGCGGGAGTCGCTGACCCTCTACCGGGCCGAGCCGGAGCCGCAGTGGTGGGCCGACGCCGTCGGCGAGGTCCGCCCGGCCCGGCCCGGCGAGCTGCCGCCCGGCTACGCCCACGGCCTGCGCTTCACGGTGCCGCTGGTCGAGATGCCGGTGCACCTGCCCTGGCTGGCCGCCGAGGCCGGGCGCCGCGGGATCGTCCTGGAACGCCGCCGCGTCACCTCGCTCGACGAGGCCGGGCGGGACGCCGACCTCGTCGTGCACTGCTCCGGGATGGGCGCGCGCACCCTGGTCGGTGACACCACGGTGACCCCGGTGCGGGGGCAGATCGTGCGCGTCACCAACCCCGGCCTGACGATGTCGGTCCGCGACGAGGCGCACCCCGGCGGACGCGCGTACGTGCACCCCCGCGCGCACGACTGCGTCCTCGGCGGCACCCTCGACGACGGCGTCTGGGACGCGACGCCGGACCCGGCCGCGGGCGAGGCGATCCTGCGGCGCTGCCGCGACATCGTCCCCGCCCTGCGCGACGCCGAGGTCCTGGAGCACCTCGCGGGCCTGCGCCCGGCCCGCCCGGAGGTGCGGCTGGAGGCCGAGCCCGCCACCGCGACCCGGCCGCGGGTGATCCACGACTACGGGCACGGCGGCTCCGGCATCACCCTGTCCTGGGGCTGCGCCGACGACGTCGCGGACCTCGCCGACGCCCCCTGACCGCTCACACGATGCAGAAGTCGTTGCCCTCCGGGTCGGCCATCCACAGGTGGTCCACATGTGGAGAACTCGGGGACAGGTGCTCCTCGACGACCCGGGCGCCGAGCGCACACAGCCGCCGGGCCTCCGCCGCCAGGCGCTCGCCGCGCAGCTCGGCGGGCAGGTGTCTGCCGCCGGAGACCTGCAGGTCCAGGTGCAGCCGGTTCTTCACCGTGCGCGGCTCGTCGACCCGCAGGAACGAGATCCGCGGGCCCGCGCCGTCCGGGTCGCTGATCGCGGCGACGTCGCCCCACTCGTCGGCGGGCACCTCGTGGTGGACCATCCACGCCTCCCAGGTCTCGAACCCGGTCGGCGGAGGGGCGGCGGCGTAGCCGAGCGCGGCGCTCCAGAACTCCGCGAGCAGGCGTGCGTCGGCACAGTCGACGGTGATCGTCCAGGGGGTCGCCATGGGTGGAGGCTACGGCCGGGCCCCGACCGTTCCACGGTGACGCGGGTCGCGCCGACGCCCGGTCACGGGGTAGCTTTCCGCATCCGATCACCCGGTGCACCGGTGGAGGGCGAGTGAACGGACAACCGCCCGGCAACGGAGTGCGACGTCTGAGCCTCCGCATGGGGTCGGCGGCCGACGTCGAACGGTTCGCCGCGGAGTTCTACGCGGGCGCGGTCGTCCGGCCGATGGGCGACGGCCGCGACTTCGAGGTGGGGAACGAGACCGTCGCCGCCCCGGGGTTCTCGCTGAGCGACCTGTGGGTCACCGCCGAGATCGACGCGACGGTCGACCCGGTCGAGAACGACTTCATGATCGACCTGGTGCAGGGCGGGCGCATGCGCCTGGACACCGAGGCGTACGGCACCGTGCTGCTGCAGCCCGGCGACGTCGGCGTGCTCCCGCCCGAGGGCCGCTTCCGGGACCTCGCCGAGGACATCGACCTCGACGTCGTCGCCCTCGACACGGCGGCCCTGACCCGCTGGGCCGGGCAGGTGCACGGCGTCGCGGTCGACCGGGTGCGGCTGTCCGGGATCACCCCGCTGAGCGGGGCGCACGCGCAGCGCTGGGCCGCGACCGTGGTGCACGTGCGCGACCGGGTGCTCGGCAACCCGATGCTGCTCGACGGGTCCGTCGCCGTCGACGAGGCGTTCGGGCTGCTGGCGTCGCGGTTCCTGGAGACGTTCCCGAACACCGTGCTCGACGAGGTCACCCGGCGCGGCCGGACCCGCACCCCGGCCCTGCCCGCCCGGCTGGTCCGCCGCGTCACCGAGCACCTGCGCGCCCACGCGCACCGCCCCGTCGACCCCGCGGAGCTGGCCCGGCTGACCGGGGGCCCGGCCCGCGCCGCGGTCGCAGGGCTGCGCCGGGCCGGGACCGACCCGGGCGCCGTGCTGTGGCGGGCCCGGCTCGACGGCGTGCGCGCCGACCTCCGCGCCTCCGGCGACGCGACGTCGGTCGGCCGCATCGCGGGCCGGTGGGGCTTCCTGCGCCCGGGCGGGTTCCGCGTGGCCTACACACGCGCCTTCGGCGAGACCCCCGAGCAGACCGCGGGCCGCTGACCCGCGCCCGTCACGCCGAGAACGACGTGCGGGCCTTGGTCAGGTGGACCAGCTCGTAGGTGCCGGCACCCGTCCGGTGCGTCTCGACGTAGCCGGCCCGCCGGTACAGGCGGAGGTTGCCCGCGCTGTGCTCACCGGTGAACAGCGCGACCGTCGTCACGGCGTCGCCGAGCCGGCCCTCCGCGAACGCGAGCAGCCCGGACCCGAGGCCTGCGCCCTGCCGGTCCGGTGCGACGACCAGGCGGTTCACCCGGGCGACGTCGCCGCGCACCTCGACCCGCACGGCGGCGACGAGCCGCCCCCGGTCGTCGCGGACGCCCCAGGCCGTCACCGAGGCGCGGCCGAGCTCCTCGCGGACCGCGGGCAGCTCCTCGGTCAACGGCGGGAGGGACAGGTCGTCGTGCGCCCGGGCCTCGGTGACGTAGGCGGCCCGCTGCAGCGTGAGGACCTCGCCCGCGTCGGACGGGCCGAGTCGCACGGGGGTGGGGGCGTCGGCGGTCATGGGTACAGGACAGCACGCCGGCGCCGCCGCCCCGCGGATCACCGCGCCCGCCCCACCGGGTTCGGACGCCGGTGTGCATCGAGCCGGCGTCGATCAGTACCTGAGTGCTGTCCGGCCGGGTCGCGACAGCGCTCATGTACTGATCGACGTCCCGGATCCGTGCCGGCGGCTCGGGTGCGGAGCCCGGGGAAGGTGTGTCGACGACGGGACGGCGCCGCCCCCGCATCGCTGCAGGTCACGGCGCCGTCCCGGCCGGTCATGCGGGTCAGGCCTTCTCGTTCTCCCGGGCCCGCAGGTCCTTGCGCAGGATCTTGCCCGAGGCCGACTTCGGGATCTGGTCGATGAACTCGACCACGCGCACCTTCTTGTGCGGCGCGACCTTCTCGGCGACGAAGCTCATGACGTCGTCCTCGGTCAGGTCCTCACCCGAGGCCTGCTTCACCACGAACGCTTTCGGCACCTCCTCGCCGTCGGCGTCCTTGACCCCGATGACCGCGGTGTCGGCGATCTTGTCGTGGGTCAGCAGCAGCGCCTCCAGCTCGGCGGGCGGCACCTGGTAGCCCTTGTACTTGATGAGCTCCTTGACCCGGTCGACGATCGAGTAGACGCCCTCGTCGTCGACGACGGCGATGTCACCGGTGTGCAGGAAGCCGTCGGCGTCCTTGGTGGCGTCGGTCGCCTCGGTGTTGTTGAGGTACCCGACCATCACGTTCGGGCCCTTCACCCACAGCTCGCCGCGCTCGCCGACGCCGACCTCCTTGCCGGACTCCGGGTCGACCAGCTTGCACTCGATGTTCGGCAGCGCGAAGCCCGACGAGTTCAGGTCGAGGTCGCCGCGGTCGTCGGGCATGCAGTGGCTGACCGGGGACAGCTCGGTCATGCCGTAGCCCTGCAGCACGGTGCAGTCCAGCCGCTTGGCGACGGCGCGGCCGAGCTCGCCGTCCAGCGGGGCGGCACCGGAGAAGATCGTCTTCACGCAGGACAGGTCGAACTTGTCGATGATCGGGTGCTTGGCCAGCGCGACGGCGACCGGCGGGGCGATGTAGAGCCGGTCGACCTGCAGGTCCTGGGTGATGGTCAGGAACTGCTCGAGGTCGAACTTCGGCATGGTGACGACGGTGGCGCGCGCGTGCAGCCCCTGGTTCATCATCACGGTCATGCCGTAGATGTGGAAGAACGGCAGGAACGCCATGATCTTGGTCTCGCTGGTCACGTCGCCCATGACCTGGATCTGGAGCAGGTTCGCCACCAGGTTGCGGTGGGTCAGCACCACGCCCTTGGCCAGGCCGGTGGTGCCGGAGGAGTAGGGCAGCACCGCGGTGTCGTCCGCGGAGGTGGTGAGCTCCGGTGCCGGCGCGCCCGAGGAGACGAGGTCCCGCAGCGAGTCGTGGCCCTCGGTGGCGTCGATGGTGAGGACGACGTCCTCCGACAGCCCGGCCTCCTTCGCCCCGGCCACGGCGCGGTCGAGGAACGGCGAGACGGTGATGACCATCTTCGCGCCGGAGTCCTTGAGCTGGTGAGCCAGCTCGCCACCGGTGTACATCGAGTTCGCGCTGGTCACGATGCCGTTGGCGCGCAGGATGCCGTGGAACAGCGCCGCCCACTGCGGCAGGTTCGGCGCGAACAGCGCGACGACGTCGCCGGTGCCGATGCCGCGGGCGGCGAGCCCGCCGGCGATCTTCTCGACCAGGCCGTGGAACTCGGTGTAGGTCAGCTGGTCACCGGTGGTGCCGTCGAGGATCGCCGGCGCGTCCGCCCGGTCGCCGAACCCGTCGGCGAACAGGAACTCGGTGAGCGAGACGTCGGGGATCTCGACGTCCGGGTACGGGCTGCGCAACGACAAGGTTCGCTCCTTCGCGAGGTCCTGCGGGCCGGACGTAACGGACGTCCGGTCGGGGGTCCGCGCCATGCTAGGCGCACCCTCCGTGTGCCGTCCGCGTAGCGCGGTGAAAAGTTACCCGTGGGTCACTGGAAGAGGTGCTCGAACGCGGCCAGGTTCGCGGTCGACTCGCCGTTCTCGCTGCGCCAGGCGTACTCGCGGCGGATGGAGGAGGCGAAGCCCAGCTCCAGGAAGGTGTTGAAGTCGCCGTCGGCGGCCTCCAGCACCGAGCCGAGGACACGGTCGAGCTCGTCCGCGGTGACGGCGTGGCGCGCCAGCCGCCCGACGAGGTGGATGTCCCCGACCCGGTCCAGGCAGTAGTGCACGCCGTACAGCTTGGCGTTGCGCAGCAGCATGAACCGGTAGACGCCCTCGTGGTTCTCGTCGGGCCTGCGGCACACGAACGCCTGCACCGCGAGGGTCTGCTCGCGCAGGATCAGCCAGGTCTGGGTCTGGAGCCGGGCCTCGCCGGGGAGGGTGACCAGCCACTGCCCGGGCCCGCGGTGGACGTGCTCGGCGCCGGAGTCGGCCAGCGCGGCCCCGATCCGCTGCTCCAGGTCGCTCATACGTCCCTCCGTCGCCGCGCCGCGAACTCGGTGCGGGCCTCGTCGTAGGCGCCCAGCAGGGCGTCGGTCGTGCGGTCCCAGGAGAAGCGGTGCGCGTGCGTCGCCGCGGTCCGCCCCATCTGCTCGCGACGGCCCGGGTCGAGCGCGAGCTCGCCCAGCGCGTCGGCCCAGTCGGAGATGTCGTGCCCGGTGACGAGCAGCCCGGACCGGCCCTCGGCGACGGCGACCGGCAGCCCGCCCACCCGGGTCGCCACCACCGGCGTCCCGCAGGCCTGGGCCTCCAGCGCGACCAGCCCGAAGGACTCGTTGTGGCTCGGGACGGCGACGACGTCGGCCGCCCGGTAGACGGTCACCAGCTCGTCGCCGGCCCGCGGCGGCAGGAACCGGACGAGGTCGGTGATCCCCAGCTCGGCGGCCAGCTCGTGCAGCGACGTCGGCTCGGCCAGCCCGGACCCGGACGGACCGCCCGCGACGAGCACCACGAGGCGCTCCCGCAGCCCCGGTGCGCGCGCGGCCAGCTCGGCGGCGGCGCGCAGCAGCACGTCGGGGGCCTTGAGCCGCTGGATGCGCCCGACGAACGCCAGCACCACCGCCTCGGGGGGCAGGCCCAGCTCGGCGCGGGCCGCGGCGCGGTCCCCGGGCCGGAAGCGGTCGGTGTCAACCCCGGGCGGGATGGTGACGGTGCGGTGCGGGTCGGCGTCGTAGAGGTCCAGCAGCTGCTTGGACTCGATCTCGGTGTTCGCCACCAGCCGGTCGGCCTCGGCGACGACCTGGTCCTCGCCGATCACCCGCACCCGCGGCTCGGGGGTGTCCCCGGCGGCGAGCGCGGCGTTCTTGACCTTGGCCAGGGTGTGCGCGGAGTGCACCAGCGGCACCCCCCAGCGGTCCCGGGCCAGCCAGCCGACCTGACCGGACAGCCAGTAGTGGGAGTGCACGACGTCGTACCAGCCCGGGTCGTGGCGGGCCTCGGCCCGCAGCACCCCGGCGGTGAAGGCGCACAGCTGGCTCGGCAGGTCGTCCTTGCCGAGGCCCTCGAAGGGGCCCGCGGCGACGAACCGGACCGTCGCGCCCGGCTCCAGCTCGACCGTCGGTGGCTGCTCCGACGACGTGGCGCGGGTGAAGATCTCCGCCTCGACGCCGCGGCGGGCCATCCGGATCGCCGTCTGCGCGACGTAGACGTTCATCCCACCGGCGTCGCCGGTGCCGGGCTGCTCGGTCGGGGAGGTGTGCACCGACAGCACCGCGACCCGTCGGGGCAGTCGCTCACTCACCGGAGCATCCTGACACGGCGCCGGACCGCCAGCGCAGCCACCAGCGCCCGCAGCGGGTCCGCGGCGTGCCAGTCGTCGCCGCGGCCGGGCCAGGCCGGGACGGTCACCGTCCCGCCGTCGTCGAGGTCGACGACCAGCTCCTCGTGCCGGTGCAGCCGCCCCGGGGGCGCGGTCTCCCCCAGCGCGGCCAGTGCCAGGACGACCTCGGGGTCGGCGGTCCACGGGCCGGGGGTGCCGGTGCCGCGGGCGGTCCCGGCGACCCGGTCCGAGGCCAGCGGCACGTCGAGCAGTTCCGCGAGGGCGGCGGGGTCGGGCCCGCCGGGGACGGCGGGCAGCGCGTCCAGCGCGGGCAGCACCCACGGCGCGTCGAGGACGACGGCGCGGTCGGTCGGCGCGACCGACCCGGTCACCGTGCGGACCCGGTCCGGCGGGTCGACGTCGTCGAGGTCCACCCGGCCGTCGGCGACGGCCGCGGCGAGCGCGGAGTAGGCGGCCGCGGCCACCTCCCCGGTCACCGTGCGGGCCGGGTCGGCGAGCCGGTCGAGCAGCTCGGTGACCTCGTCCGGCCCGTCGACGACGACCCGGTCCCGGACGCCGACGGCGGCGAGCACCGCGTCGTCGACTCCGGGCAGGGCCCCGACCTCGTCGTAGAGCCCGGTCAGCCCGGTCGCCGAGCGCAGCCGCCACGTGCCGGCCAGCCGGCCGTCGAGGCGGACGTGGCGCGACAGCCACCAGGCGGTGTAGCCGGTGAGCGCTGCGGCCCGGGTGTCGCGGTCGCCGGCGAGCAGGGCCAGCGCCGCGGGCCAGCGGTCGTCGGCGACGAGGTCGAGGTCGCGGACGGCGGGCGGCGGGTCGCCGTCGCCGGGGTAGTGCTCGGCGTCGTGCAGCACGTCGGGGTCGAACGCGACGACCGTGAACCGGTCCAGCACGCCCGCGGCGACCAGGGCGTCGCGGGGCACGTCGGCCCACTCCGGCCCCAGCACGCCCACCGGGGCGTCCGGGTCGAGCAGGTCCCGGACGGCGGCGTCGGGCAGGACGAGCTCGTCGGCACGGGCGGGGCGGCCGTCGTCGTCGGTGAGGGCGAGGGCCCCGAACCGCGGGTCCGGCGCGGCGGCGGGGGTGTCGAGCAGGGCGAGGACGGCGCGGGCCGCCGCGGTGGTGTCCAGGCCCGCCTCGGCGTCGTCGACGGACCGCTCGACGGCGGCGTGCAGCGCGGGCGCGTCGAGCAGGGTGTCGCGGTCGGCGTCGGCGGCGCCGAGGCGGCGCAGCAGCGGGTGGACGGCGTCGGGGTGGGCGATCCGCAGCTCGGGGAGCGCCGCCGCCCCGGCCGGGTCGCCCCCGACGGGGAGCAGCACCGAGGCGGGTCCGGGCACCAGGCGGCCGTCGACGAGCGGGACGGGCAGCGCGCCCAGCTCGGCGGCCAGCCCCGGGACGGTGTCGGCGGCCGGGGCGAGCGCCGCGTACAGCTCCCGCCATCGGCCCGGATCCACCTCGACGCCGGTGAGCCGCTCCGCCAGCGCGGCGGGGCCGACCCGGTCCACGCCGAGCCCGGCGGGCGGGACGACCCCGGACGCGACGAGCCGGGCGAACGCCGGACCGGTCGCGGCGAGCAGCTCGGGCAGCCCGTCGGCGGGCACGTCGAGCCACTCGGCCCGCTCCGGTGCGAGCACGTCCGCGTCGCCCGTGGCGGCGGGGAGCCACGGGGTGCGGGTCAGCGCCGCGGTGACCGCCTCGCGCAGCCGGCCGTCGAGCGGCGAGCGCGGGAAGCCCGGCTCCGGCACCAGGGCGGTGCGGTCGGCGGGGCCGACACGCCGGACGAGGTCGGCGTAGGCGGCCGCCGCGGCGTCGACCAGCACGTCGACGCCCGGGTGGTCGGCACGGATCCGGCGGCGGTCCGGGTCGAGCGGGAACGGTGCGACCAGCCGGGCGGGCAGCGACAGCTGCTCGGCGCTGCGGGTGGGGGCGTGCAGGACCTCGCCGTCGTCCGGGCCGTACGGGGCGGGCCGGTCGCCGTGCAGCGGCAGCGCCCAGCGGACGCCCGCGTCCCCGGTGACCAGCAGGTACCCGGCGTCGCCGACACGCACCCGGCCGTCGCCGAGGTCGGTGCGGGCGACGGTCACCGGGCCCGCCGTGACCGACTCCAGCCCCGGCAGGGCCAGCAGCAGGTCTCCGGCGGTGCGGGCGAGCTCGTCGAGCAGGTCGTGCGGGTCGGTGCCGGGCGCCGGGCGCAGCCGGACCTCGGTGGCGAACCCGGGCGGCGGCGGTTCCTCCTCCGGCGCGGGCCAGGCCAGCCGCAGCACCGGCACCCGGGCGTCGCGGGCCAGCTCGGCGGCCGCGGCACCGCCCAGCCCGGCCACCTCCACCGCGGTCCGGGCCGCGGAGAACGCGACGCCGCCGGCGGCGGTCACCAGGCGGGGCGCGGTGCAGACGGCGAGGACCGCGGCGAACCCGACGCCGAACCGGCCGGTCGCGCCGGCCGCGTCCCGCTTGGCCGAGGCGCGCAGCGCGGCGAGCGCGGCGACCCCGGCGGCGTCGAGCGGGGCACCGGTGTTGGCGACGCGCAGCTCACCGTCCACCACGACGGCCCGGACCCGGCCGGGAAGGTCCGCGGCGAGCGCGGCGTCGGCGGCGTTCTGGAGCAGTTCGGCGACCCAGGTGTCGGCGTACCCGCCGCGGCGCAGGTCGTCCTCGGCGTTGACGTCCTCCCGGAACCGGGTCGGCGACGACGACCAGGCCGCCAGGACCCCGTCCCGCAGCGCCGCCGTGCCGAACGGGTCGGTGCCGCCCGCGACGCCGGTCGGGCTCAGGACCCGACCGGCTCGAGGTCGACGCCGTCGTCGTAGACCAGGGCCGAGACGTGGACCGGGGAGCCGGACGGCTCGGCGACCGAGGAGTGCGCGCCGCAGCCGAAGCCGACGGCGACGACCTGGGCGTCGGCCGGGGAGGAGCCGTTCGCGCAGACCCCGAACACGCCCTGCAGCGACCCGGCGAGCGGCACCAGGAACCCGCAGGTCCCGCAGGACGCGGGCGCGGACCGGGCGAGGTCGGCGGCCGGGCCGCGCTCCCCGTCCTGCCAGCGCTCGGCGGCGGCGATGCGGCCCTCGAACGACAGCACCCGCTCGCGGCCCAGGCCGACCTCGCGGGCCAGCGCGTCGACGGCCGGGTCCCCGGAGTCGACGTATCCCGGCACCAGGCGGGGGTCGTCGGCCGGGGTGGGCAGCAGGTCGCCGGGCTTGAGGTCACCGGGGCGCACGCGCTGGTCCCACGGCACCCAGTCGGGCGCGACGAGTGCGGTCGAGCCGGGCAGCAGCACCGACTCCGAGACCGTCACCGGACCGTCACCGGCCGCGGCGGCGACGGTGACCGCCCAGCGCCAGCCGCGGTAGCCGGGCAGGTGCGCGGCGAAGGAGTGGGTGACCGAGCCGTCGTCCTCGACGGTCGTGCCCAGGTGCGCGCCGACGGCGGCCACGGCCGCCTCGCCACCCAGCTCGTCGGCCGCCTCCTCGACGGCCGCGGCCCGCGCCTCGTCCACCGCGTCGAACAGGTGCGACGGCGCGGGTGTCACCCGGGGCTGCGGCGTCTCCGCCCGCTCGTCACCGGAGTCGCCGACCTCGACACCCACCTCACCAGTGCTCACCTCACCAGTGTGCCACCCGTGCCCGGGCATCCTGGGCGGGTGCCCGCCCGAGCGCTGCTCCGCCGCCCCTCCGTAACGGGGCTGCTCCCCCTCCTGCTGGCCCTGGCGGCCTGCGGGGCCGCCGCACCGGCGCCGGGTCTGCCCGACCCGGGCCCCGTTCCGGTGGTCCGTCCGCAGGTCCTCGCCGAGATCCCGCACGACCCGCAGGCGTTCACCCAGGGCCTGGAGCTGCGCGACGGGACCCTCTACGAGGGGACCGGCCGGGTGGGGCGCTCGCAGCTGCGCGCGCTGGACCCGGCGACGGGCGCGGTGCGGGCGGCGAGCCCGCTGCCACCGGCGTACTTCGGGGAGGGCATCACCGTCGTCGGGGACCGGATCTGGCAGCTGACCTGGCAGGACGGGGTGGCGGTCGAGTGGGACCGGGCGACGCTGCGGCCGCTGCGCGAGGTGCCCGTCGACGGCGAGGGCTGGGGGCTGTGCCTGCTCTCCGGCGGCTCCGGCGACCGCGTGGTGCGCTCGGACGGCACCGACCGGCTGTTCTTCCACGACCCGGCCGACCTGGCGCGGACCGGCTCGGTGGCCGTCACCCTGGACGGCGCCCCGGTGACCCGGCTCAACGAGCTGGAGTGCGTCGGGGACCGGGTGTGGGCCAACGTCTGGCAGACCGACGACCTGGTGCGGATCGACCCGTCGACCGGGGTGGTCGACGCCGTCGTCGACGCGACCGGGCTGCTGCCGGCCGGGCAACGGGCCGGGGCCGACGTGCTCAACGGCATCGCCCACGTCGACGGCGACGAGTACCTGCTCACCGGAAAGCTGTGGCCGACGACGTTCCGGGTGCGGCTCCCGGTGCCCCCGGCCTGACCGGCGCTGCGCCGGGCGGGTGACACCACCCGGCGGGATCGCCGGAACCGTCGGTGCCCGCCTGCACAATGACCGCGTGGCACCGAACCCGTTCCGCAGCCGCCGCCGGGCGGCCGGGTCGAGACGTGGCCCGGACCCGCGCACCGCCCCGATCGCCTCGGACCCGGCGCTGCGCCGTGCGCGCTCCGCCGGTGCCGCCACCGACGAGCTGCCCCGCCCCGGCCCGGCCGCGGTCCCCCGCAAGCTGACGGTCACCCGGGTCGCCGTGCACCGCACCCGCGAGCTGGGCGGGCGCGCGGTCGCGCTGTTCCGGCGCGCCGCGACCGCCGACGGCGCCGACCGGTCCGGGCTGACGGCGCTCACCTACGCCACGATGCTGACCTACGCGCTCGACGCGGCGGTGGCCGTCGCGCTGGCGAACACGCTGTTCTTCGCGGCGGCGACGGCGGAGTCCACAGCGAACGTGGCGCTCTACCTGGCGATCACCGTCGCGCCGTTCGCGCTGGTGGCGCCGGTGATCGGCCCCGCGCTGGACCGGTTGCAGCGGGGCAGGCGGATCGCGATGGCGGTGTCCTGCGCCGGCCGTGCGGTGCTCGCCGTGGTGCTGGTGTTCCACCTCGACGACTGGCTGCTCTACCCGGCCGCGCTGGGGATCATGGTGCTGTCCAAGTCGTTCCTGGTGCTCAAGGCGGCCGTGACCCCGCGGGTGCTGCCGTCGACGATCACCCTGGCGACGACGAACTCCCGGCTCACCACGTTCGGGATGGCCGCGGGCGGGATCGCCGGGGCCGTCGCGGGCGGTGCGGCGCTGGCCGTCGGCGGGGCCGGGCCGCTGTGGTGGACGGCGGTGCTCGGCGTCGCCGGTGCCGTGCTCTGCCTGCGGATCCCCCGCTGGGTCGAGTCCACCGCGGGCGAGGTGACCGCGGCGGTGCCCGCCACCCGGCCGGGCAAGCGCCGGTCCCGCGCCCCCGCGACGCGGGCGGTGCTCGTCGCGCTGTGGGGCACGAGCACGGTGCGGGTGCTGACCGGGTTCCTCACGCTGTTCGTCGCGTTCGTGGTGAAGGCCGGGGCCGAGCAGTCCCCCGACGGCGATCCCGCGGGTCAGCTCGTGGTGATCGGGATGGTCGGCGCGGCCGCCGGCGTCGGGCTGTTCGCCGGGAACGCGGTGGGGGCGCGCAGCCGCTTCTCCCGGGTCGAGCCGGTGGTGCTCGCGGCGGCCGCGGCGGCGGTGCTGGCCGCGGCGGCGGTGGCGCTGCTGCCGGGCGTCCCGACGGCGGTGGTCGCGGCCCTGGTCGCGTCGACGGCGAGCGCGCTGGCGAAGGTCTGCCTCGACGCGGTGGTACAGCGCGACCTGCCCGAGGACGCGCGGGCGTCGGCGTTCGGGCGGTCGGAGACGGTCCTGCAGCTGGCCTGGGTGCTGGGCGGCGCGATCGGGGTGCTCGCCCCGCACGACACGTTCCGCACCGGGTTCGTGATCGTGACCGGGGTGGTGGCGGTGTTCGCGCTGCAGGCCGCGCTGGTGCGCCGCGGCACCTCGCTCGTGCCCGGTCTGGGGCCGCGCCCGGCCGTCGCCCGCTGAGGGCCCACCCGCGCGCCGGGCCCGGATCCGTACGCTGGTCGGCGTGATCACCCGCCCCCGACCGCGCCCCCGCCGGTCCGCCGGTGCGCTGGCCGGGACCCTGGCCGCGGCCGCCCTCGTCCTCGCCGGGTGCGGCGGCGAGGCCCCGACGGTGACGTTCGACGTCGGCGGCACCTCGCTGACCGCCGCGCCCACCCAGTTCTGCGACACCAGCCTGCAGAACTGCCAGGACGCCCCGAACGCCCGGGTGACCGCGCAGGTCCCTCCCGGGACGGAGGTCCGCATCACGGTGCCCGAGGAGGTCTCCTCCGCGCCCTGGCAGGTCGCCTACGCGTTCACCCGCGGCACCGACCCGACCCCGGTCCAACAGCGCAGCGCGATCGCCGCGCCGGGCACCCGCACCGACTTCACGCTGTCCCTGCCCGAGCCGGGCGACCGGCTCGTGACCGCGCAGGTGCAGGTGTTCGGGGCGCCGCCGTCGATCGACCCGGAGAGCACCGACATCCAGTTCCCGGTCCGGGCGACCTGGGTACTGGTCGGCGAGCAGGGCTGAGCGGGCGACCCGGGGCTCAGCGGCCCGCGCCGAGCAGCCGGGCCAGCGCGGCGTCGGAGTCGGCCTGCGCGTCGCGGTCGTGGGTCGAGGAGAACACCAGCAGCTCGTCGGCGCGGGTGCGGGCCACGAGGTCGTCGAGCCGCTCGGCGACGGTGTCCTCGTCGCCGACGATCGCGTTCGCCAGCGCCCGGTCCACGGTCTCGCGCTGGCGCCGGGTCGTCGCGCGGTGCGGGTCCGGCGGCTCCAGCGGCGGGAACTCCCCGGTGGTGCGGGCCGCGGCGTGCGCCCACGCCTCGGACAGCGCCAGCTGCGGGTCCCCGACGAGCACGTCGGCGGACACCACCAGGTGCGCCGCGTCCCCGGCCCGCTCGCGGTAGTACGCCAGTGCCGCCGGGTCGTCGAGCACCGGACCGCCGACGACGGCCGGCAGCCCCAGGTCCCCGGCCAGCCGCAGGCCCGCGCCGGTGGCGAGCAGGAACAGCGGGACGGCGTGCTCCAGCCGCGGCCGGGCCGTCACCGGGCCGCTGCCGTCGAGGAAGGAGCGGAGCTCGTCGAGGGCGGCGCGGAACTCCGCGTCGCCGGCCCCGCCCGCGCGCAGGGCGCGGCGGACCGGCTCGGTGAACCCGGGCGAGCGGCCGATGCCCAGGTCGATCCGCCCGGGGTGCAGTGCCTCCAGCAGCGCGACCTGCTCCGCGACGACGAGCGGCTGGTGGTTGGGCAGCATGATCCCGCCCGAGCCGACCCGGATCCGCGAGGTCGCCGCGCCCACCGCGGCCATCAGGACCGGTGGGCTGCCCGACGCGATCCCGGGCACGGCGTGGTGCTCGGCCACCCAGAACCGGTGGTAGCCGAGCTGCTCGGCGCGGACGGCCCGCGCCACCGTGCCGCGGACCGCGGCGGCGTCGGGCTCCCCGGCCCGCGTCCGCGAGCGGTCCAACATCGACAGGCGCACAGTCGCCCCAACACCGTCCGTACCCGCCGCCATTCCGCCGCCTGCGCGGCACCCCGCCACGTTCCGCGGCACCCCACGCACGGGTCGCCGCGCACCGCGCCGGGTCGCCACGCAGCTGCCGGGGCGCGGCGCGACGGGACGGGCGGTCAGCCGTCCAGGTCGCGGGCGACGGCCCGCACGACCTCGGCGGCCAGCTTGCAGGTCTTGCGGTCCGGGTAGCGCCCGTGTCGCAGAGCCGGCTGGATCTTGTTCTCCAGCAGGCCCATCATGTCCTCGATCAGACCGTGCAGCTCCTCGGCGGGACGGCGCGCGTTCTCCACCGCGGACGCCTGCTTCTCGACGATGCGCACGGAGAGCGCCTGCGGCCCGCGGCGGCCCTCGGCCATCCCGAACTCGACCCGCTGGCCGGACTTGAGCGCCTCCACGCCGGACGGCAGCGCCGCCTTGCGCACGTAGACGTCCTCACCGCCGTCCTGGGAGAGGAAGCCGAAGCCCTTCTCCGCGTCGTACCACTTCACCCTGCCGGTGGGCACCGTCGTCCTCGATTCCTGCTTGCTGTGTTGCTGCGTGCACGACAAACGCGCCCGGGCTCGCCGGACGCGCCGTCACCGATGGTACGCCTGGGGACCCGTCCGGGGTCAGGCGTTTCGGACGTTCGCCGCACTCTCCAGGTCGAGCAGCCCGACCGACTTCTCCCGCATCTCGACCTTGCGGACCTTGCCGGTGACCGTCATCGGGAACTCGTCGACGACGAGCACGTAGCGCGGGATCTTGTAGTGCGCCAGCTTCCCGGTGGCGAACTCGCGCAGCGTGTCGGCGGTCATGGGCGCGGAGCCCTCGCGCAGCACCACCCAGGCGCAGAGCTCCTCGCCGTAGCGCTCGTCGGGGACACCGATGACCTGGGCGTCGACGACGTCGGGGTGGGTGTAGAGGAACTCCTCGATCTCGCGCGGGTACACGTTCTCGCCGCCGCGGATGACCATGTCCTTGATCCGGCCGGTGATGTTGACGTAGCCCTCGTCGTCCATCACGGCGAGGTCGCCGGTGTGCATCCAGCGGGCGCGGTCGATGACCTCGGCGGTCTTCTCCGGCTGCTCCCAGTAGCCCAGCATCACCGAGTAGCCGCGGGTGCACAGCTCGCCCGGCTCGCCGCGCGGCAGCGTGCGGCCCGTCTCCGGGTCGACGACCTTGACCTCCAGGTGCGGGTGCACCCGCCCGACCGTGGAGACCCGGCGCTCGACGGAGTCGTCGGCCCGGGTCTGGGTGGACACCGGGCTGGTCTCGGTCATGCCGTAGGCGATGGTCACCTCGGTCATGCCCATCCGGTCGACGACCTGCTTCATCACCTCGACCGGGCACGGCGAGCCGGCCATGATCCCGGTGCGCAGGCTGGACAGGTCGTAGTCGCCGAAGGCGGGGTCGTTGAGCTCGGCGATGAACATCGTCGGCACCCCGTAGAGCGAGGTGCAGCGCTCCTGCTGCACGGCGTGCAGGGTCGCCTTCGGGTCGAAGCCCTGCGCCGGGATGACCATCGTCGCGCCGCTGGTGGAGCAGGCGAGGTTGCCCATGACCATGCCGAAGCAGTGGTAGAAGGGCACCGGGATGCAGACCCGGTCGGCCTCGGTGTAGCCGCAGGTCCGGCCGACGTAGTAGCCGTTGTTGAGGATGTTGTGGTGCGACAGCGTCGCGCCCTTCGGGAACCCGGTCGTCCCGGACGTGTACTGGATGTTGATCGGGTCGTCGGCCGTCAGCGACGCCTGCACCTGCGCCAGCTCGTCGCGGCGGGAGGCGTCGCCCGCGGCCAGCGCGTCCCACTCGGGGGAGCCGGTGATCACGACGCGCTGCAGGTCGGGGCAGTTCCCCCGGACCTCGGCGATCATCTTCTGGTAGTCGGAGGTCTTGAACGACGACGCCGACACCAGCGTCGAGATCCCGGCCTGCTTGAGCACGAACTCCAGCTCGTGGGTCCGGTACGACGGGTTGATGTTGACCAGGACGACGCCGATCTTGGCCGTCGCGAACTGGGTCAGCGTCCACTCCGCGGTGTTCGGCGACCAGATCCCGACCCGGTCCCCCACGGCGAGACCGGCGGCGAGCAGCCCGGTGGCCAGGTCGTCGACGGCGGTCCGCAGCTCGCGGTAGGTCCAGCGGCGCCCGGTCTGCACCTCGACGAGCGCGTCGTTGTCCGGCACCCGGGCGGCGGTGCGGTCGAAGTCGTCGCCGATGGTGTCGCCGAGCAACGGCGTGTCCGAGGTCCCGGACGCGTAGGACGGGACGGCGGGGGCTGCGGCGGCTGAGGTCACGACGTCGTACTCCTCGGGCGGTTCGGTGCGGGTCGTCACATCCTCGCCCCCGGACGACGCGGTTGCCAACACCCGTCGGTCAGGACGAGGACAGGCGCCGCCTTCCCGACTCGGCGACCTTCGCCGCCCCGCGCCGCGCCCCGTGGGCCGCGCGGCGCAGCGGCCGCGGCGACGGCTCCGGCCACGGACCGACCGGCACCAGCACCCGTTCGGCCGGGGCGAACCCGGCGGGGTAGCCGGGCACCCGCCAGGTCCCGGCCGGCGCGTCCGGCGGCAGCCACTCCGGGCGCCACATGCCGAGCGCGAGGTCCAGGTCGGCCAGTGCGGGGGCGAGCTCGTCGGTCGGCGCGGTCCGCAGGTGCTCGGCCCACAGCCGTACCCGCAGGTCAAGCACCTGGTCGCCGGTGGTGACGAACGCCGTCGAGAGCTCGGTGTCGGTGCCGCGCATCGAGCGGGAGAAGAAGTTGGCCGACCCGATGGAGGCGAAGACGTCGTCGACCAGCGCCAGCTTGGTGTGGACGGTGAGGTCCTCGATCCGGTGCATGATCACGTTGCCGCGGTCGCCCGGGTCGAGCTGGTCGATCACGCCGCGCTGGACGTCGCCGGTGACGCGGCGACGGAACTTGTTCACCCCGGCGTCGACCGGGTCCTTGCGCCCCGAGCAGACGAGCACGACCTTCACCCCGCGGGCGGCGGCGTCGCGCAGCAGCCCGTAGAGCCGGAACGCCCGTCGCCCGCCCGGGACCTCGAAGAAGTACTGGTCCTCCAGGTAGACGTAGCGGCGGGCGCCGCGGATCGCCGCGGACAGGGTGTGGAAGACCTCCTGCGCGCCGTGCCGCGGGAGCACCGTCCAGTGCCGCCGGTAGAGCATCCCGAAGTGGTCGATCTTCCACGGCCGCAGCGAGCGCAGGACCTGCACCGCGGTGCCCGGGGCGGGGCGCGGCGGGGCGGGCGGCGACGGCGGCAGGGCGGCGGCGAACGGCTCGGGGTTCATCGGTTCCCAGTCGGTGGGGCCGACCATGAACCGGCGCGGCGGCAGCGTCGCGGCCTCGGTCCAGCGGCCGCGGTAGACCTCCCAGACCCGGGCGGCGCCGGGCCCGCGCAGCGCGGCGGCGCCGTCGTGCCAGCCCCAGCGCTCCTCGCCGATGGACAGCCGGTCGTGTGGCTCGGCGTCGAACCGGTTGGCGGACAGGTCCAGCCCGCCGACGTACGCCGTCAGCTCGCCCCCGACGTGGGTGAGCACCACCTTCTGGTGGTGGCAGCCGATCCCGGAGCCGGACCAGTCGAGCAGCACCCGTCCGGCCAGCTGGGGGCGGCGGCGCAGCTCCAGCGCGGCGAACGCGTTCGCCCGGAACGGCCCGATCGCCACCCCCGGGACGGAGCCGGAGAACAGCGCGGCGGTGAGCAGCACGCGCACGTCGACGCCGGCGTCGACGAGGCGGGCGAAGCGGTCGGCGAGCGACTCGTAGCCGTCCTCGTCGGGGGCCAGGCCGTGCAGGTCCATGTCCGGTTCGAGGTTCAGCCCGGTGACCAGCACCGTGTCGCCGGGCCCTGCCCGGTCGAACAGCTCCCGCAGCCGGGCGAAGTAGTCGACGCCGTCGACGATCGGCTCCCACTCGGTGTCCTCGACGAACGTGGGGCACTCGGGGGTGGCGGGGGCGAGGTAGCGACGGGTGAGGGACGCGAGGTCGGCGGGGGGCGTGCCGGGCATGCGCCGGACGCTATCCGGATCACCGGGGGTCGCGCCTATCCTGCGGGCATGGCTCGCCCTGGCACGGTCGACCGGGTCTCCGCCGCGATCGCACTGGCGGGTGCGGTGGTGGTCGGCGGATGGTTCGTGGTGACGGGGGTGCAGATCGAGCTGGTGGGACCGCCGGGCCGCGGTCCGCTGGACCGTGCGTTCCCGTTCCTGCTGGCCGCGGCCGCGGTCGCGGTGTTCGGGCTGATGGCGTGGCGGTCGTGGCGGGCGGCGGACCGCGCGGACGCGGCCGCGCCCCCGGTCCCGGCGCCGGTGGTGCTGCCGACGCCGCTGCCCGGGGCGCCGACGACCCCGGCGCCACCGGTCGCGGTGCGGGTCGTCCCGGACCTGTCGGCCGAGGGCCGGGACCGGCTGGCGCACACGATCGCGGTCCTCGTGGACGCGGGGGTGCTGCCGTCCGGCATCGCCGAGCCCGACGCGCTGGCCGGCGGGGTCGCCGACCACGGCGAGCCGGTCACGGCCGGGGCCGTGCTGGGCGCGCTGGGAGAGGCCGACCCGGACGGCTGGGACGCGTTGCTGGCCCCCCTCTCGACCTGGGCCGAGCAGGACCCCGCCGAGCACACCGCCGCGCTCGACCGGCTCGCCGGTCCGGACCACAGGGTCTCCGTCGCCGGGGCGTCGGTCGAGGTGGACGGCGCCGTCGTCGCGGTCGTGACCCCCGGTCACCCGAAGGCCCTCGACCCCGGCCCGCTCGTCGCCGCCGCCCGTGCCCTGCACGACCGCGGCGCACCCCGGATCGCCTGGCTGTGGACCGACCAGGTGGTGTGGCTCGCGACGCCGTCGGTCCCGCCCGCCGAGCTGAACGACCTGCTCGACCAGCCCGTGTACGAGCTGTGGGAGTGGGCCGACGAGGCCCGGGCCTAGAGTCCGCCGGTCTGCAGCAGCCGGTTCGGGGTACCGCCGGTGCCGCCGCCGTCGATCTTCCCCGGCACCGCGTTGTCGACGATCCACTTCTTGACGGTGGTGGCCGGCGCGTCGCCGCGGGCCTGCTTGTACAGCGCCGCCACCCCGGCCGCGAACGGCGCGGCCATCGAGGTCCCGCTGTAGGAGGCGGTGCCGCCACCGGGGACCGGCGCGACGATCCGGGTGCCCGGCGCGTAGAGCGAGACGCAGCGGCCGGTCGAGGAGTTCGACGAGCGCTTGTCGTCGATCGTCGAGTTCGCGACGACCAGCACGTCCCCGATCGCGCGGGGCAGCGCGGTGCAGTCGTCGCCGCCGGTGTTGCCGGCCGAGGAGGCCGCGAACACCCCGGAGTCGATCATGCGCTGGACGGCCTGCTGGAGGATCGGCGAGCCGCCGTAGCTCCACGACATCACCGCGACCGCGGGGCCGCGCTTGTTCTTCGACACCCAGTCCAGACCGGAGATCAGCGACGACAGCGTCCCGGTGCCGTTGCAGTCGAGCACCTTCACCGCGCGCACGGTCGCGCCCGGGGCCACGCCGTAGTCCTTCGACGCGGCGATCCCGGCGACGACGGTGCCGTGCCCGTCGCAGTCGGTGTCGGTCCGGTCGATCGTGTTGAGCTCGAGCTTCGCCCGGCCGCCGAACTCCGGGTGACTCGCGTCGACGCCGGTGTCGAGGACGAACACGTCCACCCCGGCGCCGGTCGCGGTGTGCCGGTACTGCCCGTCCAGCGGCAGGTTCGGCTGGTCGATGCGGTCGAGCCCCCAGTTGCCCGGCGCCTGCTCGGCACCCGCGGGCGGGCCGACCGGCGCGTCCTGGTGGACGGCCTGCGGGTCGAGCGGGGAGATCGCGCGGTCCTCCTCCACCCCGACGACGCCGGGCCGGTCGCGCAGCTCGGTCGCCTGGGCCGGGGTGAGGTCCGCGGCGAAGCCGTGCACCACGCTGTCGAAGGTGACCTTCGGCTCGACGCCGACGGACTCCGCGGCGGCCCGCGTCTGCCCGTCGGTCGCCGTCTGCACCAGGTACCCGGCGGGTGCCGACGGCGCCGTCTCGGCGGCGGACGCCGTCGGTGCGAGAGGAACACCGAGCGCGACCGCCAGGACACCGGCAGTGACCAGACGGGCGGCGCGGGGACGCATGGGGCTCACAGACAGCGACGCTATGCGCCTGTGACGCCTGGTGCGAGAGACACGATGGTGGCCCGGGTGACACCTGGGACCACCCGGGTGACGGAGCGTTTTGGTACCGGCGGTGCCGGGGACGCCTGCCGACCGGGGCCCGGCAGGGCTCCGAGCTGCACGATCAGCGGATCGGCCGGGGCCCTCAGGCGTGCCGGCCGTGCACGGCGACCTCGGTCGCCTTCACCGCGAACCACGCCTCGTGACCGGGTTCGACACCCAGTTCGGCGACGGCGGCCGGGGTGACGTCGGCGGCCAGCCCGGACACCCAGTCCGGCCCCCCGGCGACGGGCGCGGCCCGCAGCCGCACGGTGTCCCCGCGCGGCTCCAGCGCGGCGATCCGGACCGGGAAGACGTTGCGCGGGCTGCCCTCGGGCCTGCTCGCGTGCACCGCGACCGCGGACGGCGGGAACACCGCGACGGCGGGCTCCCCCTCGGCCACCTCGACGACCCGGCCCCGGATCTCGGTCCCGTCTGCGGTGCGCACCCCGGAGCCCTCGGCGACGCCCGGCACCAGGTCCAGGCCGGCGATGCGGGCGGAGAACGCGCTCCGTGGACGGGCCAGGACGTCCCGGGCGGGGCCGGACTCGACGATCCGGCCCCGGTCCAGCACGACGACGCGGTCGGCGAGCACGAGCGCGTCGAGCGCGTCGTGGGTGACGAGCAGGGCGGTCTGCTTGCCGTCGGCGATGACCCGGCGCAGCAGGGTGCGCATGGCGGGGGTGGCGTCGACGTCGAGGGCGGCGAGCGGCTCGTCGAGCAGCAGCAGCCCCGGCCCGGGGGCCAGCGCGCGGGCCAGCGCGACCCGCTGCTGCTGTCCGCCGGACAGCTGCGCGGGGCGGCGGGCGGCGAGCCCGCCGACACCGACGGCGTCGAGCAGCTCGCGGGCCCGGGAGTCGGCCGCGGCGCGGGGCGTGCCCTGGGCCCGCGGCCCGAACGCGACGTTCGCCAGCGCCGACAGGTGCGGGAACAGCAGCGGCTCCTGGGCGAGCAGCCCGACACCGCGCCGGTGCGGCGGCACGAAGGTCCCGTCGGCGGTGTCGAGCAGCGTCCGGCCGTCGACGCGCAGGTGCCCGGAGTCCGGGCGCAGCAGCCCGGACAGGATGCCGAGCATCGTGGACTTGCCCGCCCCGTTCGGGCCGAGCACCGCGAGCACCTCGCCCGCGGCGACCGACAGCTCCAGGTCCAGGGCGAACCCGTCCCGGTCCAGCCGCGCGACCATCTCCACCCCGCTCATCCGCGGCCGTCCAGCCCGCGCGGACGCCCGACGACGATCACGACCAGCGACACGACGACCAGCAGCAGCGACAGCGCGACCGCCCCCGCGACGTCGGTCTCGCCCTGCAGGTAGACCAGCAGCGGCAGGGTCCGGGTGGTGCCCTCCAGGCTGCCGGCGAACGCGATCGTCGCCCCGAACTCGCCCATGCAGCGGGCGAAGGCCAGCACCAGCCCGGACGCCAGTCCGGGCAGCACCAGCGGCACGGTGACCCGGCGGAAGGCCAGCCCCGGCGACGCGCCGAGGGTGGCCGCGGTCGCCTCGTAGCGCTCCCCCGCGGTCCGCAGGGCGCCCTCCAGCGACACGATGAGGAACGGCATCGCGACGAAGGTCTGGGCCAGCACCACCGCCGCCGTCGTGAACGGGATGAAGATCCCGAACGCGGTGTCCAGACCCTGCCCGACCAGGCCCTTGGCACCGAGCAGGAACAGCAGCGACAGCCCGCCGACGACCGGCGGCAGCACCAGCGGGAGCAGGACGACCGAGCGGATCCCGCGCATCAGGCGGGGCAGCCGGTTGATCCGGCCGCGGGCCAGGACCACCGCGAGCGGCCCGCCGAGCAGCAGGCACAGCGTCGTGGAGATCGCCGCGGTGAGCAGCGACAGGCGCAGCGCCGACAGCGCGGCCTCGCTGGTGAGCAGGCGGGGGGTCTCCGCCCAGTCGGCCTCCCACAGCAGGCCGAGCACGGGCAGCGCGATGACCAGGAAGCCGATGCCGGCCGGGACCCACATCCAGACCGGCAGTCCGACGCCGGTGCCGTGGCGGTCGGCGGCGCCCTCGCGGCGCCGGGTCGGGGCCGGCGCGGGGGCGGTGCCGGCCCCGGGGGTCACAGGTGCCCGCCCGGCGTCTCCACCACCACGTTCGTCGACTTGATCACCGCCACCGCGAGCGCGCCGGGCTCGAGACCGAGGTCGCGCACGGCCTCGCTGCTCATCAGCGACACCACGCGGTGCGGGCCGCACTGCATCTCGACCTGGGCCATCACCGTGTCGGCCAGCACCGAGGTGACCAGGCCGACCATGCGGTTGCGGGCCGAGCGCTGCACCACCGAGGGGTCCGGCGGGGCGGACGCGTGGTCGCGGGCGAACGCGGCGAGCGCGGCGCCGTCGATGACCTTGCGGTTCGACGCGTCCGCCTGCACCGGCAGCGTCCCCGCGTCCACCCAGCGGCGGACGGTGTCGTCGCTGACGCCGAGCAGTCGGGCGGCCTCGGAGATCCTGAAGTGCGGCACGACCCGGATACTATGGTCGCGCCTGCGGTGGTGCCACGCTGGATACCCCGCGGGATGTCGGGATCGCGCGCTGCCGGGTGCCGGGGACCTGTGGTCTGATCGGTGACGTGGACTTCGCACCCAGCGCCGTGGCGGCCGACTACACCGCGCGCATGCGCGCCTTCCTCGACGAGGAGGTCCTCCCGGCCGAGGCCTCCTACGACGCGTTCCGGGGCGAGCGGCGCGGCACCCCGGAGGAGTGGGCCCTGCCCCCGGTGGTCGAGGAGCTGAAGGCGAAGGCCCGCGGGCGTGGCCTGTGGAACCTGTTCCTGCCGGACGTGTCGGGGCTGTCGAACCTGGAGTACGCGCCGGTCGCGGAGGTCTCCGGCTGGTCCCCGGTCATCGCGCCGGAGGTGATCAACTGCCAGGCCCCGGACACCGGGAACATGGAGACGCTGCACCTGTTCGGCACCGACGAGCAGAAGCAGCAGTGGCTGGAGCCGCTGCTCGACGGCGAGATCCGCTCGGCGTTCGCGATGACCGAGCCGGACGTCGCGTCGTCGGACGCCACGAACATCGAGACCCGGATCCGGCGCGACGGCGACGACTACGTCATCGACGGCCGCAAGTGGTGGATCTCCGGTGCCGCGGACGAGCGCTGCCGGATCTTCATCGTCATGGGCAAGACCGCCGACGACAGCGACGACACCGTGTCGACGCACCGCCGGCAGTCGATGATCCTCGTCCCGCGCGACACCCCCGGCCTGACGATCGAGCGGCACCTGCCGACGTTCGGCTTCCAGGACCAGCACGGGCACTCCGAGCTGCGCCTCGAGGGCGTGCGGGTGCCGGCGTCGAACCTGCTCGGCGAGGAGGGCGGCGGGTTCGCCATCGCCCAGGCCCGGCTCGGCCCGGGCCGCATCCACCACTGCATGCGGCTGATCGGCATGGCCGAGCGGGCGCTGCACCTGATGACCGAGCGCGCGCAGGCGCGGGTCGCGTTCGGCAAGCCGCTGGCCGAGCAGGGCGTGGTGCGCGAGCAGATCGCGCTGTGCCGGATGGAGATCGAGCAGGCCCGGCTGCTGACGCTCAAGACGGCGTGGTTGATCGACAACCACGGCGCGAAGGGCGCGGCCACCGAGATCGCCGCGATCAAGGTCGTCGTGCCGCGGATGGCGTGCACCGTGATCGACCGGGCGATGCAGGTGCACGGCGGCGCCGCGATGAGCGACGACACCCCGCTGGCCTACTTCTACGCCTGGG
Source organism: Pseudonocardia sp. ICBG601 (assembly GCF_020496245.1). Classification (NCBI taxonomy): domain Bacteria; kingdom Bacillati; phylum Actinomycetota; class Actinomycetes; order Pseudonocardiales; family Pseudonocardiaceae; genus Pseudonocardia; species Pseudonocardia sp. ICBG601. The sequence continues at coordinate 94,187 of NZ_JAHLJA010000148.1, forward strand.
CGCGCGCCCTGCGCTTCGCCGACGGACCGGACGAGGTGCACATCCGCTCGGTCGCCCGGCAGGAGCTGAAGGCCCACCGGAAGTAATCGTGTCCCTGTCCTTTCGACTAGGTACACGATGACTAGTTCCGCACCTGCGACGGCGTGACCCCGGCCACGTCCGCGGGTGCGGATCATCGGTCTGAGCTGCGGAAACCCGCCCTGGGCGGGCGCGGGCGACGGCGGTTAGCCTCGGGCCCATGACCACCGAGCTCGGCCTGCCGTCGCTGCGGGGCGGCACGTCCCGGGACCCGGCCCGACCGGCCGACCCCCGTCTCGTCGACGGGTTCGGCCGGGTCGCGACCGACCTGCGGATCTCGCTCACCGACCGCTGCAACCTGCGCTGCACCTACTGCATGCCCGCCGAGGGCCTGGACTGGATGCCGCGCTCGGAGCAGCTGACCGACGACGAGCTGAACCGGCTCATCGCCGTCGCGGTGCGCGACCTCGGCATCGAGGAGCTGCGCTTCACCGGCGGTGAGCCGCTGCTGCGCAAGGGCCTGGAGGAGATCTTCTCCGCGGCGTCGGCGCTGGAGCCCCGCCCGGACATCTCGCTGACGACCAACGGCATCGGGCTCGCCCGCCGCGCCGAGGCCCTCGCGGCCTCCGGGGTGAACCGGCTCAACGTCTCGATGGACACCCTGCGCCCGGAGCGGTTCGCGCAGATCACGCGGCGCGACCGGCTGTCGGACGTCATCGACGGGATGGCCGCCGCGCACGCCGCGGGCCTGTCCCCGGTGAAGATCAACGCGGTGCTGCTGCGCGGCGTGAACGACGACGAGGCCGCGGACCTGCTGGAGTTCGCGCTGACCCACGGCTACCAGCTGCGTTTCATCGAGCAGATGCCGCTCGACGCCCAGCACGGCTGGCGCCGCACCGAGATGATCACCGCCGACGAGATCCTGGCGCGGCTCGAGGAGCGCTTCGTGCTCACCCCGTCCGACGAGGACCGCGGCGGTGCGCCCGCCGAGCGGTTCGTGGTGAACGGGGGCCCCGCCACCGTCGGGGTGATCGCCTCGGTGACCCGCCCGTTCTGCGGGGCCTGCGACCGGACCCGCCTCACCGCCGACGGCCAGGTCCGCACCTGCCTGTTCGCCACCGGCGAGACCGACCTGCGCGCCATGCTCCGCGGCGGCGCGACCGACGCCGAGATCGCCGACGTCTGGCGCGACGCGATGTGGGGCAAGAAGGCGGGCCACGGCATCGACGACCCCGGATTCCTGCAGCCCGCGCGCCCCATGAGCGCGATCGGAGGATGAGCATGACCCTGTCCCTGGAGACCAGGACGCTGACCGTCCGCTACTTCGCCGCCGCCAAGGCGGCCGCCGGCACCGGCGAGGAGACCGTCGAGCTGCCCGACGGCGCGACGGTGGCCGACGCCGTCGCCGCGCTCGGCACCGCGCACGGCCCGGAGCTGGGGCAGGTGCTGCTGCGCTGCAGCTTCCTGCTCGACGAGGTGGCGGTGCGCGACCGCTCCGCCGCGGTCGGCGGAGCGGCCACGCTCGACGTGCTCCCGCCGTTCGCCGGCGGCTGAGACCCCGGCACGGTCCCCGAGGGGATCAGTCCTCGGGGACGGTCGCGACCCGGCCGGTCGGCACCCCACCGGCGCAGCCCAGCGTGACCCGGACGTCCGGGACGTCGTCGCCGTCGAAGACGACCTCGGCCGGGCCGATGTCCTTGTCGTCCTCGCGCTCCCAGCCCTGCGCGGGGTTGACCGACACGATCCGCGGGGTCGCGCCGTCGCAGCGGACCAGGACGTTCCCCGCCGACCCGGCCTGCACCACCGCGGGCGGGGCGGCGGCGGGTGCCGTCGTCGGGACGGGCGCGGGTGCCGGTGGCGCGGCGGTGGCGGCCTGCTGGGCCAGGCGGGCGTCCACCTGCTCGGCGCTGAGCGGCTGCGTCTGCGTGCCCGCGAGGTCGCTGCCGATGCTCCCGACGGCCGTCAGGCCCAGGAGCAGGGCACCGGCGGCCGCGGCGGTCCAGAGCGCGATCTGCAGGACGGGGCGCGTCGGTCGTTCCACGCGCACAGCATGCCCCGGACCCCGGTTAACGGATCCCTAAACGGGACACAAGCGACGGCTGTGCCCCACCGCGGGCGGGGTCGCGGCGGATAGGTTCTCCCTCCGTGGCCCAGATCCTGATCGTCGAGGACGACCCCGGCATCCGCGGTGCGCTCATCCGCGGGCTGACCGAGCGGGGGCACGCCGTAGACTCCGCACCGACCGCGATGGCCGGGCTGGAGCACGCCGTCGGGAAGCGGCCCGACCTCGTGGTGCTCGACCTCGGCCTGCCCGACATGGACGGCACCACCATGCTGCGGATGCTGCGCGGCGCCAGCACGGTGCCGGTGATCGTCGCGACCGCCCGCGACGACGAGACCGAGATCGTCTCCGTGCTCGACGCGGGCGCCGACGACTACCTGGTCAAGCCGTTCGCCGCCGCCCAGCTCGACGCCCGGATCCGGGCGGTGCTGCGCCGGCTCGGCGACGGGGCGGCCGACCCGACGGTCGTCGTCGGCGGGCTGTCGGTGGACCCGCGTTCGCGGCGCGCGGTGCTCGACGGCGCCGAGCTGGAGCTGACGCCGCGCGAGTTCGACCTGCTGCACCACCTCGCCGCCCGCGCCGACCAGGTCGTCAGCAAGCGGGAGCTGGTGACCGAGGTCTGGCAGCAGCCCTACGGCGGCGCCGACAAGACCGTCGACGTGCACCTGTCGTGGCTGCGCCGCAAGCTCGGCGAGACCGCGCAGGCCCCGCGCTACCTGCACTCGGTGCGCGGCGTCGGGGTCCGGCTGTCCGCGCCGTCCGCGCCGTCCGCGCCGTCCGCGCCGTCGGCGACGCCCGCGCCGCCGGGGACCGGGCCGGGCACCGCCTGATGCGACGGCGCATCCTCGTCCTCGTCGGGGCGACCGTGCTGCTGGTGCTGGTCGCGTTCGCGGTCCCGCTCGCGACGCTGATCCGCTCCGTCGCGGAGAGCTCGGCGGTGTCCGCGGCGACCGTCCAGGCCCAGGTGCTGACCCCGGCCGTCGCGGGCGGGGACCGGTCGGTGCTGGTCCCCGCCGTCCAGAACGCCGACGGCCGCGACGCCTCCGACGTCTCGGTGTTCCTGCCCGACGGCACCGTGCTCGGCGCGCCCGCACCGCGCAGCCCGGTGGTCCGCCTGGGACTGCTCGGGACGAGCGCGTCGACCGAGGCGGCCGGCGGGCGCGAGCTGGTGTTCGCGGTGACCGGCGCCGCGGGCGGCAACGCCGCGATCCGCGTGTTCGTCCCCGACGCCGAGCTCACCCGCGGGGTGACCCGCTCCTGGCTGCTGCTGGGCGGGCTGTCGCTGGTGCTGCTCGCCGGCGGGCTGCTGCTCGCGGACCGGCTGGCCCGCACCCTCGTCGACGCCACCACCGACCTGTCCGGGGTGTCGGAGCGGCTCGCGGCCGGGGACTTGTCCGCGCGCGCCGACGCCGGCGCCCCGGCCGAGCTCGGTGTCGTCGCGGGCGCGCTGAACGGGCTGGCCGGGCGGATCTCGGAGCTGCTGCGCGAGGAGCGGGAGAACGTCGCGGACCTGGCGCACCGGGTCCGCACCCCGCTGACCGCCCTGCAGCTCGACGCCGAGGCCCTGCGCGACCCGGACGAGTCCGCACGGCTGTCGGCCGGGGTCGACGGCGTCCGGCGCGCGGTCACCGGCGCGATCGAGCAGGCCCGGCGACGCGGCGGCACGACCCGCAGCGCGGACGCGGCGGCCGTCGTCCGGGAGCGGGTGGAGTTCTGGCGGGTGCTGGCCGAGGACACCGACCGCTCGGTGACCCTGCACCTGGCCGACGGCCCGCTGCCCGTGGCCTGCGCACCCGGCGACCTGGAGGCGTGTGTGGACGCGCTGCTGGGCAACGTCTTCGCACACACCCCGGACGGCACGGCCTTCGGCGTGGAGCTGTCGGCCCGGACCGGCGGGGGCGCCCGGGTCGTCGTGCACGACGACGGCCCGGGGCTGCCGCCCGGGACCGACCCCACCTCCCGCGGGGTCAGCGGCGGCGGCTCGACGGGGCTGGGCCTCGACATCGCCCGGCGCACCGCCGACCAGGGCGGCGGGTCGCTGACGGTGGACTCCCCCGCCGGGGGCGGGCTGCGGGTCGAGCTGGAGCTGGGGCCACCGGCGGGCTGAGCCCGGCCGCTCGGGGCCTCCGCCCTCACCGGACCGCGGCGGCCGCGGCCAGCAGGGCGTCGCGCACCGCGGCGCGGTCACCCGCGTGCAGCGCGTCCACCAGCTGTCCGAGGGTCCGCGCGACCGTGCCGCGCCCGGTCGGCGCGGTCACCGTCCATCCCCCGGGCACCGCCCGCACGCGGACCCCGCCACCCGGCCCGGGACCGTCGGCGGCCGGGGCCCGCACCAGCCGGGTCGCCGCCGCGGCGACGGCGGCCCGCCGCCGGGGCCCCGCGACGAGTGCGCCGTCCGGGTCGTGCGGACGCCCGCAGGCCCCGCACATCAGCGGCGCGGGTGCCGGGTGAGGAAGTCCCGGGCGATGCCGTCGAAGGTGGACCAGCGCACCCCGTCGTGGCCGGAGATGTGCTCGATCAGCCGTTCCAGCATGAGCAGCACCTGCGGGCGTCCCGAGACGTCCGGGTGGATCGTGATCGTGAAGACCGCGTAGTCCTGCTCGCGGTACACCCAGTCGAACTGGTCGCGCCACATCTGCTCGATGTCGCGCGGGTTCACGAAGCCGTGCGAGTTCGGGCTGGACTTGATGAACATCATCGGCGGCAGGTCGTCGAGGTACCAGGACGCGGGGATCTCGACCAGGTCGGTCTCCTCCCCGCGGACGAGGGGCTTCATCCACTCGCGGGCGGGCCGGTCGTAGTCGATCGGGGTCCAGGAGTCGCCGACGCGGACGTAGTACGGCTCGAAGTCGCGGTGCATCAGCGAGTGGTCGTAGGTGATGCCGCGTTCGAGGAGCAGCTCGTTGGTGACCCGGGAGAACTCCCACCACGGCGCGACGTAGCCGGTCGGGCGGGCCCCGGCCCGGTCGGTGATCAGCCCGATGCAGTGGTCGAGGATGTCGGACTCCTGCTCCCGGCTCATCGCGATCGGGTTCTCGTGGGAGTAGCCGTGCACACCAATCTCGTGCCCGGCCGCGACGACCGCGTCGAACTGCTCCGGGAACGTCTCGATCGAGTGCCCGGGCCAGAACCAGGTCGACGGCAGGTCGTAGCGGGCGAGCAGCCGGTTCAGCCGCGGGACGCCGACCTCCCCGGCGAACACGCCGCGCGAGATGTCCCCCGGCGAGTCCTCACCGCCGTAGGACCCGAGCCAGCCGCCGACCGCGTCGACGTCGATCCCGAACGCCACGAAGATCTCTTTACCGGCCACGTCCGCACCTCCGCACCCGCGCCGCCCGGTCGGCGGCGACACCCGATGCGACCACGGTCACACCGTCGGCGCAGATCCTGAGGTGGCGTTGGGAACCGCTGATCCGGACCGGGTGGGCCCTCAGGCCGGGGTGAGCCCGTCGCGCCAGTCCGGGTCACCGGCCAGCACCGTGACCCCGACGGCCTCCTGGGCCAGCCGCGCCCCGGCGGCGAACAGGTCACGGACGGGACCGCGCAGCCGGGCGTCGAGCCACTCGACGTCGCTGTGGTCCACCGTTCGCGACGACGCCGGACGCCCGTGCCGCAGCAGCGCCCGGTACAGCCCGGTCGCGGGCCGCACCGGCGGCAGGCCGTGCGCCTCGGCGAGGTCGGAGGCGGCACGTGGGATCCGCAGCCCGGCGGCGTCGAGGTCGCCGAAGTAGCGGACCGCCGCGGGCGGGTCGTCGCGCAGGGCGAGCACCGACGCGGTGAACGCGTTCCCCGCGCCCCAGGCGAGGCCACCGACCGGGCCGGGGTCGGGCGCCAGGGCGCGGCGCAGCGAGTCCAGGGTGTCGGCGTTCCCGACGACGAGCAGCACCGGCCCGTCGCCGGGCAGGCGGTCGCGGTGCAGCGGCGGGACGACCCGGCGGGCCCGCAGGACCTCCGGGGTCAGCCCGCCGGGCAGCGGGCCGTCGAAGGCCTTCTCGTCGCCGGTGATCTCCAGCGCGCGCTCGCGCAGCGGGACCTCGGCCGCGCGGGACGCGTGGGCGAACAGCCAGTCGTTGACCTGCAGCAGCACCCGCGACGGCCGTCGCAGGTCCGCGGCCCCCGACAGCGCGGGATGCCACGGGCCCCGGTCGGCCGTGGCCGGGGCGACGTCCGCGCGCGCACGGACCAGCCGTACCGAGTTCGGCAGCGGCGGCACCCCGTCGTCGGTCCGGTCGGTCGGCTCCAGCACGCCCGCGGCGGCCAGCTCGGCCAGGACCCCGGCGAGGTTCCGCCGGGCGTCGACGCTTCCGGCCATCGTGGGGTCCGCCTGCAGGAACGCCGCTCGCACCGCCGAGCGCGGGATCCGGGTCCGCCCGGAGGCCGCCAGCAGCTCGGCGAGCCGCTCCGCGACGGGCCCGGGCGGGGTCATCCGGCCGACCCCGCGCCGTCGTCGCCGGTGCCGGCGGCCACCGCGGCCTCGGGGCGCCGGTAGACGCGGGCGGCGGTGATCCGGCCGCCGGGGGCGTCGGCGTCGGGCACCGACCGGGTGACCCGCTCGTCGACGGACAGGTACTTGCGTCCGGCGCGCAGGTCGGCGTCGTTGCGCAGCCGCACGAGCAGCGGGAACGACGACAGCGCGCCCGCGTCGAACAGCCCGGTCGTGTAGACCAGCTGCACGCCGAGGGCCTGCGCGACGCCGAACTGCAGCTCCAGCAGGTACCCCGCCGACGCGCGCCCGATCGGGTTGTCGAGGAACAGCACGCCCGCGTGCGCCCGCCTGCCCTGCCCGCGCTGGTGCGCCCGCAGCGCCGCCATCGTGCAGTACAGGACGATCGCCGCGGTCAGCTGCTGCCCGCCGGAGAACACGTCCTTGATCGCGGAGACGCGCAGCCGCTCGGTGCGCAGCACGGCGTCGGGCTTGAGCATCTCGACCCGGACGCCCTTCGGCATCGCCGCCCGGACCCCGCGCAGCAGCATGGACATGCCGTCGCGCCGGTCCTTCGCCTTGCCGCCCGCCATGCCGGTGGCGGTGCGGTCGACGACGGCGCCGAGCTCGTGGCGCAGCGCCGCGTCGGGCAGCTCCTCGAACCGGATCCGCAGGAACTGCTGGCCCGACCAGTCGCCGAGGCCCTCGGGCAGCTGGGACAGCCGCTGCGCGAGGCGCACCGTGCGCAGCGCCTCGCCGACCATCCCGGACAGCCGGGTGACGATCCCGGAGCGGTGCCGCTCGATGTTGCCGAGGTCGTCGTCGAGGGAGCGCAGCCGCGGGCGCAGCGCGGCGATCCACTCCGCGGCGAGGCCGGGCATCTCCGACCGGTCGACGCCGCCGATGTGGCGGTGCACCGGGGAGCTCAGGGTCGCGAACCGCGGGTCCTGGGCGAAGCGGGCGACGGCGTCGACCCCCTCGCGGACCTTCTTCTCGGCCCGCGTCCGCTCCCCCGCCGCGTCGCGGACGGCGTTCTGGTGGCGCTTGAGCGCGGCCTGGGCGGCCTCGACGTCACCGTCGAACGGCACCCCGGCCGGCTCGGGCGTCTCGTCCAGCGAGGACACGACCAGCCCGAACCCACGGGCGAGGTCGGTGGCGGTGCGGTGGGCGTCCTCGGCGTCGGTCCGGGCCCGACGACGGCGTTCCAGGTCCTTGCCCGCCGCGTCCAGGTCGGCCGTGGCGCGGGCGACCAGCTCACGGCCGTGCTCGGCGTCGCGGGGCGGGTCGTAGGGGTCGATCGGCCGCTCGCCGCCGGTGAACCGCTCCAGCTCGCGGCGGGCGACGGCCAGCTCGGTCGCGGCGTCGGCGCGGCGGCTCTCGGCCTCGTCGTAGGCGGTCCGGGCCTGGTCGGCGGCGGCGCGGCGGCTGGCGGCGTCGGCACCGTCGGGGGTGTGCAGGAACGCCGTCGCGGCCTCGACGACGGTGCGCGGCAGCCCGTCGACGGCGACCCGCCGCTCCCGCGCGTCGGCCTCGGCCCGCTCCAGCGCACCGTGCAGGTCGGTGTCGACGGAGGCCGAGGCGTAGGCGTCGCGGGCCCGCTGGAACTCCTCGCGCAGCTCGGCCAGCGACCCCTCGGGGGTCCCCTCCGGCTCCCCGTCCTGCCCGCCGACCTCGTCGGTGGAGACCGGGAGGGCCGCGGCCTCGTCGCGCAGGGTCGTGCCGATGCCGCGCTGCCGGTCGCGCGTCTGCTGGGCGTCGGCGGCCTCGCGACCGGCACGGTCGGCGGTGGTCCCGGCGGCGTCGGCCTCCTCGCGGGCCCGCGCGGCGTCGGCCTCCCCGGTGCGCATCCGCTCCTCGTGCGTCGCCCGGCGGGCGAGCTCGGTGCGCAGCGCGGCCAGCGCGTCCGCCCGGCGACGCGTGTCCCCGGCGGTCCGCTCCAGACCCGGCCGGTCGACGGTGAGCCGGTCGGCGCGCTCGTCGAGGTCCTCGACCTCGGCACGGGTCGCCTCGTGCTCGGCGACGGCGGCGGCCCGCGTGGTCTCCGCGGCCTCGGCGGCCCCGGTCAGGTCGGCGAGGGTGGGACGACGGTCGCGCAGCGCGGCGAACCGGTCCCGCAGCCTGCGGTCGTCGTCGAGGACGGTCTCCAGCTCGGCGAGCCGGGCGGCGCGCTCGGTGGTCTCGGCGACGAGCCGGACCCGGACCTGCTCGGCGGCCTCCTCGTCGTGCAGGGCCGGGTTGGGCGGCACGACGAAGTCGATCCCGGGCGCCGCGTCGGCGTCGGCGCGCAGCGCGGCGGTGGTGCCGACCGCGACCAGGCAGGCCGGCAGCAGCCGCGCCGCGTCCAGCTCGGCGCGGGCCCGCTCGGCGTCGCGCGCGTCGTTGAGCAGCACCCCGCCCGCCAGGTGCGGCAGCCGCGCCAGCACGGTCTCCCGGTCGGGGGCGGGCAGCTTCGCCAGGTAGCGACGGCCGGACCAGGCGGTGATCCCGGCCGCCTCCAGCGCCGCGAGGACGTCCTCGATCTCCGTCGGGTCGGGCAGCAGGCCGCCGTCACCGAGCGCGGCGAGCGCACGTTCGTCGCGGCGCTGGTCGCCGTGCAGGGTCGTCCGCTCCCGCTCGGCGCCGCGGATCGCGGTGGTCAGGGTGTCGACGACGAGGCCCGCGTCGGTGTCCGGGCGGATCTCGTCGAGCCCGAGCAGCTCCGCGGGCCGGACCTCCCCGGCGAGCGCGACGGCGTCGGCCTCCGCGGCGGAGCGCGCGGCCTCGGCGGTCGCGGCGTCGGCGCGGGCGGCGGCCGCCGCGTCCTGGGCGGCGGTGCGGCGGGCCTCGGCGGCCCGTCGCTCCTCGCGGATCGTGGCGGCCGCGGTGTCGGCGTCGGCGAGCGCGGTGGCGCACCGCTCCGCCTCGGTCCGGGCGGCGGCCGCGGAGTCCTCGACGTCGGCGGCGGTCGAGCCCGCCTTCAGGTGCCCGGCGGAGACGGCGGCGGCGACCCGGGTGTCGAGGTCGTCGAGGGCCTCCCGGGCGGTGGTGGCGGCGCTCTCGGCGCGGGCGGCGTCGGCGGTGCGGGTGACCTGCTCGCGACGGGCGGCCGCCGCGCGCTCCTCGGCGTCGGCGCGGTGTTCCTCCGCCGCGTCGGCGGCGGCGTCGGCCTCCGCGGCGACCCGGGCCAGCGCGACCGCGAGCGCGCGGGCGGCGTCCTGCCGGGCGGCGAGCGCGGGCCGGGCCTTCTGCTCCTCCTCCTCGACGCGGGCGCGCAGCCGCGCGGCCTCGGCGGCGGCGACGCGGTGCGCCAGGACCGGTTCGACGGCGTCGCGGGCCATCGAGACGGCCGACGCGGCGTCGCGCTCGCGGGTCGCCTCGGCCGCGGTCCGCTCGGCGGCCTCGACGGCGAGCCCCGCGGTGAGTCTGCGCAGCTCACCGACGGTGTCCTGCAGCCGCTCCGCGGCCCGGGCCGCGGACTGCTCGGCCTCGACCGCACCGGTGGCCTCCTCGGCGGCGGTCACCGAGCGGGCCTCCTCGGCGATCCGGCGGGCCGCGATCCGCGACGCGGTCGCCGCCAGCTCGGTGCGCGCGGCGGTCTCGGTGTCGCGGGCGGCGGTCGCGGTGGCCTCGGCGTCGACCATCGGCTCGAGCCGGGACAGCGTGCCGTCGACGAACTCCCGCTCGGTCTCCAGCTCCTCGCGCTGGGCGAGCCGGTCGGCGTAGCCGGCGACGAGCTCGGCGACGTTCTGCGGCTCCGCCGGGTCGAGCACCGCGCGCAGCAGGAAGTCGACGAACGCCTCGTCGGAGGAGAACGAGAACGCCTCGGCGGCCTCGCCCTCGCCGGCGTTCATCGCGCGCTGGTAGCGGAACAGCTCCGGGTCCAGCCCGACCTCGACGAGGTGACGGGTCCAGTCCCGGTGCCCGGTCTCCCAGGCGAGCTCGGCGTCCGGGTGCTCGCGGTGCGCGGTCTGCAGGCGCTCCCGGAAGGCGGCCAGGGTGACCCGGCGCCCGTCGTGGGTGAACGGCAGGTCGTCGAGGCCCATCCCGGGGACCGGCCGGAAGGAGAACCAGGCGTCGGCCAGCTTCTCCGGGTCGGTGGAGGCGACGTGCCCGCGCCACTCCGACACCTTCCCGGTGACCAGCAGCCGCCCGGTGCCGACGTGCATCCACTCGCAGACGACGTGCGCCACGTCCTCGGCCAGCACGAAGTTCTCCAGCACCGTGGTGCTGGTGGTCCCGACGACCTGGCGCCGCCCGGGCAGCAGCACCGAGAAGATCAGCTTGAGCAGGACGGACTTGCCGCCGCCGTTCTCCAGGAACAGCACCGACGCGGGCGACGGCCGGCGCGGCGTCGTGCGGTCGAGCGCGTCCGGGGCGAACAGGTCCTCCTGCACGGCGACCTTCACCGGGGCCCCGACGCCCCGCAGGTCGAGCGCGACGTCCTGGTAGCGGGCAGCGGTCGGACCGACGGAGAACAGGCGGACGCGGGTCAGCTCATACATCGCGGTCCTCCGTGGGGTGGTCGGTCGGCGGGGTGCTCGACGGGTCGGCGGCGGCCGGATCGGCCGGATTCGCACGCTCTGCACCCGCGTCGGCAGGGTGTCCTTCCTCGGCCGCGTCGCCACCCCCGGCGCTGTCCTGTGCGAATTCGCTTACCGGGTAAGCGAACTCCGCGGACGCAGCGTCATCGACAGAGCCGACAGAGCCGGTCGGGCCGCCACCCCCGGCACCGTTCCCTGCGACCTCGCCCGCCGGAGCGGTGGGCTCATCGGCCGGCCCCACCGCCGGTGCCGGATCGGGCGCCGACGACGGCCCGGCGGCCTCCCCCGAGTCCGACGGGTCGTCGAGGTCCGGGTCGCTCCCCGCCCCGGGCGTGTCCTCCGGACCAGGCCCGTCGACCGAGCCGGAGACGCCGGACGCGCCGGCAGCACCGTCGGGACCGGGCGTGCCGGGAGCACCGGAGCCCGGCGCGTCGAACACGCCGTCGTGCTCGGTCACCAGGGTCCCGGCGGCGGTCGCGGCGGGCAGGACGTTCAGGGCCAGCAGCTCGTCGAAGGCCCGCTGGGCCGCGAGCTCGCGCACCTGCACCTGGTAGCGCGGCGTCGTCCGGTAGGCGCCCTCCGCACCGACCGGGACGAGGAAGCCCTGGTCGGCGAGGAACCGCAGCGCCTTGCCGACGATCCCGCGGGTGGTGGACTCCCCGACGCGGCCGTCCTTGGTCGCGGTGGCCTCCGGGCGGCGCTGCCAGACCCGCCAGACCTCCTCGAGCTGCGGGGCGTCGGACTCGGGGTCGGGGGGACCCGCGGCACGCTCGTTCAGCACCCGGCAGGCCTCGCGGACGGCGCCGTCGACGAGCTCCACCGAGACCCGGCCGACGTAGGAGTCGTCGCCGAGGTCGTCGGGGCGGGGGAAGGCCAGCGCGGCGACGGCGAGGTGCGCGATCCCGTGCAGGACCTTGTCGGCGCCCCGGTTGGCCAGGGCGGTGCGGCGGGCGTACTCGTCCATCCGGATCTCGAACACCGAGCCCTCGGTCGCGGCGAGCACGATGCCCGGGCCGGTGTCGACGGCCAGCACGACCAGGCCCAGACCGGACGCCACGCGCTGCACGGTCGTGCGGAACTCGTCGTCCTCGCGGTAGCGCCGGACCAGGTCGGCGTAGTCGGGGTCGCGGCCGGGCAGCGCCTTGGGGCGCATGCCGTAGCCGACCAGGCGGGCCGCGGTCTCGGTGTCACTCATGTCTGCGCCGTCCGTCGGTTCGTCTGTCCGCCCTGCACCCCGGCCCGCGCCAGCAGCAGGTCCGCGCCGCCGAACTCGGGGTCGTCGAGGACCGTCCCGTCGTCGACGGCGACCAGCACCGACGGGTCGCCCTGGGTCCGTGCCGTGGCCACCGCCGTCCCGACGGCGTGCATCGCCCGCAGCGCGACCAGCTGCGGCAGGTCCGCCCCGGCCGCGCGGGCCGCCGCGAGCGCCGCGGACAGCCGCACCGGGTGCTCGACGTCGGCGGGCAGCACCGCGTCGGCGGCCGCCCACGTGTCCACCCCGAACCGCTCGCGCGGCTGCGGTGCCAGCTCCGGCTCGGGCACCTCGGCGCCGAACGGGTCACGGTCGCTCGGCGGTGTCAGCAGCGTCTCGACCAGCCCGCCCAGGCTCGGCACCGACGGGTTCCGCACGCCGGCCCCGGCACCGAAGTAGCCGGTCACCGGGTCGTGCGCCGCCTCGACGGTCAGCGCCAGCGACGGCCGCAGCAGCTGCCCGAACACGTCGACGGCGGCCCGCTTCGGCTTCCCGGAGAACTGCTGGCGGTCCTGCTCGGCGCGGAACGACGCGCCCGCCTCCTGCAACCGCGCCTGCAGCTGGGTGTGCCGCTGGATGCAGTCGTCGACGACGGTCACCAGCTCCGCGGCCTGCCTGCGGCGCCCGGGCTCGGTGGCCTCGTCACGGGCGTCGGCGATGTTCGCCTTGATCATCGTCTCGGCGCGGTAGCGGGACTCGATGTGGGTCAGCGCCTCGTCGAGCAGCTGCGGGACGGCGTCGAGCCAGTCCACCGAGCGGACGTCGCGCCGGGTCGCCTCCAGCTTGCGCCGCAACGACTCCGCGTACTGCACGGTCCGGTAGCGGGCCTGCTCGGCGGCCAGCCGGGCGTCGCCGAGACGACCGCGGACGATCAGCGTCTCCAGCTTCGTCTCGGCCGCCTCCTGGGCCGACTCGACGTCGGTGTCCAACGCCCCGACCAGCACGTTGATCGCCTCGTCCGAGGCGCGCAGGTAGATCCCGCCGTCCGGGGCGGCCACCTCGACGAGCAGCTTGAAGTCGAACCGGCGACGCACGTAGCGGCCGTCGTCGTCGGTCGTGCCGTACTCCACGGCGAACCCGCGGTCGATCGACCCCACGTTGATCAGGTTGTCGATGACCCACTGTGCGACGCGGACATACTCCGACCGCGGCGCCCCCGGCACCTGCGCGCCCACGAACGGCAGCAGCCGCCGGACGACCTCCGCGTGGTCCGCACCGTGGTCGAAGTCCATGGCCAGGGTGACCTGGTCGATCGCCTGCAGGCCGATCTCGGCCATCTGGTAGCCGGTCGCGTCCCAGTCGAGCCGCCCCTTGCGAGCGTCGAGGTCGTGCAGCGGCGCCGTGCAGGCCAGGGCCTTCAGCCGGCGCGCCACTCCCTCGTCCGGGCTGATGGTCGACACCCCGACGACTGTAGTTCGGCCGCTCCGGGCCCTAACGCCGCCTTAGGGCTCACGCAGCGCGACCTTGGGGCGGGCGGCGGCACAGTTCCCACCAGCATCCGGGTCGCACCGACCCGGACCAGCCGGAACCTCTCGGAGGAAGATCACCGTGCGTACCCCGCTCACCGTCGCCGCCGTCGCCGCCACCGGTCTCCTGCTCGTCGGCGGGGGCACCGCCCTCGCACTCGGCGCGGGTGGCGCCCCGGACGAGCTCACCGTCGTCCCGACCGGCGCCGCGATCGCACGCACCGCCGACCTGCTGCCGCCGGAGCTGCCCCGCACCGCCGCGCCCACCGCCGCGGCCACCGCGCCGGCGGCCCCCACCCCCGCCGCGCCCGCGGTCGACCGTGCCGCCGCCGAGCGCGCCGCACTGGCCGCCGCGGGCGGGGGCCGGGTCACGAAGAGCGAGTGGGAGAGCGCCGACCGGGACGACCGCGACGACGACGGCAGCGACGACCGGGACCACTGGGAGGTCGAGGTCCGGAACGGCACCACCGAGCACGACATCGACGTCGACGCCGCCACCGGCCGGGTCCTCGACCACGACGTCGACCACCACGACGGCGACGACCGGGACGACGACTGACGGCGGCGGGGCGCGGGCCGGGCCGGTCAGCCCCGGCCCGCGGTCCCGTCGGCCGCGGCCAGCACCGTCGCCCGCAGCAGCTCCCGCTCCCCGGGTGGGGCCACGGCGTCGAGCAGCTGGTCGAGGGTGTGGCAGAGCGTGTAGTAGCCGCTGAGGAACGACACGGTCCACCCGTCGCCGAACGCGCGCACGTCCACGCCCCGCACCACGTCGTTCACCGCCCGGGCCGCCGCCCGCCGCCGGGGCAGTCCCACCAGACGCACCGCGTCCGGGTCCGGCGCGGACGGCGGACGCGGGGCACGCGGGCGCCCCAGCCACGGGTTCGGCGCGCTCACGGACCCACCAGGAGCGACGAGTACGACGGCCGGTCCGGCGCCGGTTCCGCCGCGAGCAGCGCGTGCGCCACCGCCCGCGCCGTCACCTCCGCCGCAGCCGCCTGCAGCGCGAACACCCCGGCGACGTCCGGCGCGGCCCGGGTGCCCGTGGCCAGCGCGAACGCGCAGTCGCCGTCGCGGATCGTGTGCACCGGCGAGATCGACCGGGCCAGGCCGTCGTGCGCCATCGTCGCCAGCCGGGTGCAGCCGACCTTGTCCAGGGCCGCATCGGTGCCGACGACGACCAGCGTCGTCGCCGTCCCCAGCGGGTTCACGTGCCCCGCGTATAGCTCGGCGAGCCGCTCCGGCGGGGCGAGGACCGGGGCCACCCCGGCGGTGAACTCGCCCGGCAGACCGTGCCGGGCGCCGTACACCTCACCGGTGGCCGGGTCCGCGGCCGCACCGGCGGAGTTGAGCACGACCAGGGCCGCGATCGTCGTCCCGGCGGCAGAGCCCTCGGTGAGCACCGCGGACGCCGACCCGATCCCGCCGCGCAGCCCGCCGGACACCGCGCCGGTGCCCGCCCCGACCGAGCCCTGGACGACCGGGCCGGCGTGCGCGTCGTCGTAGGCGGCCGTGCCGGTCACCGCGGTCGGGCGGGCCCGGGGGTCGCCGCCGCGGCCGAGGTCGAACGCCACGGCGGCCGGCACGATCGGCACGACGGCGCCGGGCACCGGGAAGCCCTCGCCGTCGCGCTCCAGCCGGGCCATCACCCCGGAGGCGGCGTCGAGACCGAAGGCGCTGCCCCCGGACAGGGTGACGGCGTGCACCCGCTGGACCGTCGCGACCGGGTCGAGCAGGTCGGTCTCCCGGGTGCCGGGCGCGGCGCCGCGTACGTCCACGCCGGCGACCGCGCCGCCCGGCGGGGCCAGCACGACCGTCGTCCCGCTGCGGGCGCCCGGCCCGCTCACCGCCGCGTGCCCGACCCGCAGGCCCTCGACGTCGGTCAGCCCGTTCCGCTCGCCCGCTCGCACCGCTCCATCCTGCCCCGCAACGCCACGGGCCGGCACCGCGGAACGCGGTACCGGCCCGGAGGGACGTGCGGGGGACTCAGCCCTTCGCGCCGCGCAGACGCCGGATCAGCACGAACAGCAGCACCAGCGCACCCACGCCGCCCAGCACGGGCGCGAGGCGCTTGAGCACCGGGGCACCCGCCGAGTCGAGCAGGTCGATGGCCTCGACCGGGCTGCTCTGCGGCTGGTAGGTGCGCTTCACCGGGGCGGGCGCGGCCTGCTCGCCCGGCGCCGGCGGGACGGCCGGGATCGGGCTGGTCTCGTCGGCCGCGTGCTTCGGGCCCGCGCCGTTGGACGACGCGGCACCGGGGCCGGTCAGCTTGTCCGCGACGCAGTTCGAGAACTGCCCGATGATCTTGTCGGCGACGTCGGAGATGACGCCCCGGCCGAACTGCGCCGGACGACCGGTGACGGTCATGTCGGTGACCATCGTGACCGAGGTCTTGTCGGGACCGTCGGCGACCATCGTGCCGGTCACGATGGCCTTGGCGGTGCCGTTGCCGCGGGCGTCGCGGCCGGACGCGTCGATGACGACCTTGTGGTTGGCGTCGTCACGGTCGATGTAGGTGCCCTTGCCCTTGTAGGTGAGCGAGATCGGGCCGAGCTTGACCTTGACGGTGCCCTGGAACGAGTCGCCCTCGTACTCGGTCAGGGTCGCCCCGGGGAAGCACGGAGCGATGAGCTCCGGGTCGTTGAGCGCCTTCCAGGCGTCCTCGATCGGCGCCGCGATCGTGAACTTGTTCTCCAGCTGCATCTTCTCTGCCAAGCCTCCTCGAACGAACGCCGGCGCCGGTCCCGGGATGTTCTCCGGGAGCCGGCGCCGGCGTCGGTGTGTCTGTCGGGTTCGTCAGCCGGCCGCGGCCAGCACCGCACGACCGGTGAGAACCTTCGCCAGGTGCTCACGGTAGTCGGCTGCGGCGTCCGCGTCACTCGGAGCCGACGTGCCCTCGAGCGCGTGCTCGGCGGCGGCCTTCGCGACGTCCGGGCCCGCGGCCTTGCCCACCAGGGCCGCCTCGACCCCGGTCGCGCGGACCGGCGTGTTGCCCATGTTGGTCAGGCCGACACGGGCCTCGGTGATCGTCCCGCCGTCCACCTTCAGCGCGACGGCGACGGCCACCATCGACCACGCCTGGGCGACCCGGTTGAACTTCTCGTAGTGGCTCTTCCAGCCGGTGTACTTCGGGAACCGGATCATGGTGAGGATCTCGCCCTCGCCGATCGCGGTCGTGAAGTAGTCCTGGAAGAAGTCCGCCGCGGTCACCAGGCGGGTGCCACCGGCACCCAGGATGACGAACTCGGCGTCCAGCGCCAGGGCGGCCGCGCCCAGGTCACCGGCCGGGTCGGCGTGCGCGAGCGCGCCGCCCAGGGTGCCGCGGTGGCGGACCTGCGGGTCGGCGACGGTCTCGGTCGCCCGGGCGATGAGCTCCACGTGCTTGTTCACCAGGTCGTTGCGCATGACCTCGTGGTGGGTGGCCATCGCGCCGACCATGACGTACTGGTCGTCCTCGCCGATCCGCTTGAGCTCGGGGATGCCCCCGAGGTCGATGATCGTGCTCGGCGCGGCCATCCGCAGACGCAGCACCGGCAGCAGGCTCTGGCCGCCGGCGAGGATCTTGGCGTCCTCACCGGCGGACTGCAGGGCCGTCACGGCCTCCTCGACCGAGGAGGGCCGGACGTAGTCGAACTTGGCCGGGATCACTGGACCTCTCCCTTGGGGTTGTTCGGGTCGATGGAGCCGAGGCCGGCGCCGGGCGAGTGGGTGTCGCTCGGGGTCTCCTGCGGGCTCTTGCCCTTCGCGACCTGGAGCGCACGCCACACGCGCTGCGAGGTGGTCGGCATCTCGATCTCGTCGACGCCGAGGTGCCGCACCGCGTCCAGCACGCCGTTGAGGATCGCCGGGGTCGAGGCGATGGTGCCCGCCTCGCCGACGCCCTTCACGCCGAGCGGGTTGCTCGTCGCCGGGGTGGAGACCGTCTCGGTGGTGAAGCTCGGCAGGTCCGCCGCCGACGGGATCGTGTAGTCGACGAACGTGGCGTTGACCAGGGTGCCCTGGTCGTCGTAGTTCGCCTCCTCGAACAGCGCCTGCGCGATGCCCTGGGCAAGACCGCCGTGCACCTGGCCCTCGACGATCAGCGGGTTGATGACGTTGCCGATGTCGTCGACGCAGACGTACTTGCGCAGGTTCACCCGGCCGGTGTCGGTGTCGACCTCGATCGCGGCCAGGTGGGTGCCGTGCGGGTAGGAGAAGTTCTCCGGGTCGAAGACGGCGTCGGAGTCCAGCGACGGCTCCATGCCCTCCGGGTAGTCGTGCGCCATGAACGCGGCGAACGCGATCTCCTGGATGGCCTTGCCCTTGTCGGTGCCGCGGACGGTGAACTGGCCGTTCGCGAACTCGATGTCGTCCTCGGAGGCCTCGAGCAGGTGCGCGGCGATCTTCGTCGCCTTCTCGATCACCTTGTCCGCGGCGTTGACGATGGCGACACCGCCGACGACCAGCGAGCGCGAGCCGTAGGTGTCGAGGCCCTTCGGCGCCACCTGGGTGTCGCCGTGCAGGATCTCGACGTCCTCGAACGCGACGCCCAGCTTGTCCGCGACGATCTGCGAGAACGCCGTCTCGTGGCCCTGGCCGTGGGCGGAGGCACCGGTGGTGACCTCGACCTTGCCGGTGGCCAGCATCCGGATGCTGGCGGCCTCCCAGCCGCCGGCGCCGTAGTCCAGCGAGCCGAGCACGCGGGACGGGGCGAGACCGCACATCTCGGTGAAGGTCGAGATGCCGATGCCCAGCTGGACCGGGTCACCGGACTTGCGGCGCTCCTCCTGCTCACGGCGCAGACCGGCGTAGTCGAACAGGTCCATCGCGCGCTGCGTGGCCTGCTCGTAGTTGCCGGTGTCGTAGGTCAGGCCCACGACGGTCGTGAAGGGGAACTCCTCGTGCTTGATCCAGTTCTGCTCGCGCAGCTCCATCGGGTCGCGGCCGAGCTCGACGGCCAGCTCGTCGAGCATGCGCTCGACGGCGAAGGTCGCCTCGGGACGGCCGGCGCCGCGGTAGGCGTCGGTCAGCGTCTTGTTGGTGAAGACGTTGGAGCAGGTGAACTTCAGCGCGGGGATCTTGTAGATCGCGTTGAACATGAACGCGCCGAGGATCGGCACACCCGGCCCGACGAGGCCCAGGTAGGCGCCCATGTCGGCGTAGAGGTGGATGTCGAACCCGGTGATGGTGCCGTCCTTCTTGGCGGTCATCACGAGGTCCTGGATCTGGTCCCGGGCGTGGTGCGCGGTGAGCATGCACTCGCTGCGGGTCTCGGTCCACTTGACCGGCTTGCCCAGCTTCTGCGCGAGCAGCACGCAGAGCATCTCCTCGGGCAGGACACCGATCTTGCCGCCGAAGCCGCCGCCCACGTCGGGGGCGATGACGCGCAGCTTGGACTCCGGCACCCCGAGGGTCACCGTGGTCATGGTGCGCAGGATGTGCGGCACCTGGGTCGCGGCCCAGATGGTCAGCTGCTCACCGGTCGGGTCCACCACGCAGGAGCGGGGCTCCATAAACGCGGGGATCAGGCGCTGCTGGCGGAAGCGGCGGCGGACGACGACGGAGTCGCTGTCGGCCTCGGCGGCCTTGATGGCCTCGGCCACGTCGGCACCGGTGCCGGCGGCGGCGGAGTCGAACACCCAGGTCGCGGAGACGTTGGTGCCGAGGTCCGGGTGGACCAGCTCGGCACCGTCCTGCGCGGCGGCCTCCATGTCGAGGACCGGGTCGAGCGGCTCGTAGTCGACCTCGACGAGCTCGGCGGCGTCGCGCGCGGCGGCGGCCGACCGGGCGACGACGACGGCGACGCCCTCACCGGAGAAGTTGACGCGGCCGACGGCGAGCACCGGGCGCTGCGGGGCCTTCTGGTCCGGGGTGATCGGCCACGCGCAGGGCATGCCGACCTCCTCCGCACCCAGGTCGGCCGCGGTGTAGACGCCGAACACACCCGGGGCCTTCTCGGCCTCGGACTTGTCGATCGAGGTGATGGTCGCCCGCGCGATCGTCGACCGGACGACGGCGATGTGGACGGTTCCCGGAGGCGTGATGGAGTCGGTGTAGCGGGACCGGCCGGTGATGAGGCGCTGGTCCTCCTTGCGGACCCGGGCCTTGCCGATCTCGCCGGTCGTGGTGGGTTCGGCGGTCGTCGTCACGTCAGTTACCTCCCGCAACCGGGGCGGCCTGGCCGGAGGGCTGAGCGGCTCCCGGCTTCATGTTCTTCGCCGCGGTCTGCACGGCACGCACGATGTTCTGGTAGCCCGTGCACCGGCAGAGGTTGCCCTCGATGCCCTCACGGACCTCCTGCTCGGACGGGTCGGGGTTGTCCCCGAGCAGGTCCACCGCAGCCATGATCATTCCCGGCGTGCAGTACCCGCACTGCAGACCGTGGCACTCACGGAAGGCCTCCTGCACCGGGTGCAGCTGACCGTCGCGGGCGAGACCCTCGATGGTGGTGACCTCGGCGCCGTCCGCCTGGACCGCGAGCACCGAGCAGGACTTCACGCTCTGCCCGTTGAGATGAACCGTGCAGGCACCACAGTTGCTGGTGTCGCAGCCGATCAGCGTCCCCGTCTTGCCCAGCGTCTCCCTCAGGTACTGCGCGAGCAACATGCGGGGCTCGACGTCGTCGGCGTAGTTCACGCCGTCGACGGTGACCCGGACCTCTGTCATGAACTCTCACTCCTCGTACGCGACCACGCACGCTCCGAAGCGCGGGGTCTGACCGGGGACTTCGTCCGAGGAACGCCGTTCGCCGTCGCCTGACTCGCGACCACGCCGGCGCGCCCGGAAAAGTTGCCGCACGTCTCGTGTGGCAGCGCCCACATCACACTCCCGATCTTCCTGGGGTGCAAGGAGCCGGGAACGGGGCGACCGGAGGTCGGGTGGCGTGTTGCCGACGTCACGGCGACAGCCTGTCGTGCGCAACCGCAGGCGCGGAGAAGGTGGGCGAGAGACGCCCTCAGAATCGGATCCGTGACGCAACACGAATCACCCGTTCAGACCAGTCCAGACGGAGTGGTACGACACCGGAGGTCAGGGAAGCCTAACCTGTGTCAGCGTCGTGCGCCAGGACCGGTCGGGCGCAGCGGGGCGGAGGTCCGGTGCTCGACGGCCCCCCACCACAGACCGGCGCCGTAGGCGAGGTCGTCGAGCCGGTGCGCGAGCAGGTGCAGCAGCGGCCCGGTCCGGACCCGCGGGTCGCGGTCGCGGTGGCGCCACCAGTCGGTCAGCCCCTCCACCAGCGCCGCCGCGACGACCGCGCGACGGGCCCGGCGCGACACCAGGCAGGCGAGCGCGGCGACCGGCCAGAAGTGCCGGGTCAGCGCCGACGCCGTCTGCCACAGCGCCCCGGACAGGCCGAGCGCGGTGAGCAGCGCCGCCCCGCGCCGCGGGTGCTCGAGCCGGGGCAGCTTCCGGGACAGCCGTTCGGTCGCGACCCCGGTGACGACGGCGGCGAGCGCCGTCGCCCCCCGCCGCTGGGCGAGCAGGAGCAGACAGACCGCCGCCGTCCAGGGGGAGAGGATCACCGGCGGGACCGCGCCCGGGTGCCTGCGCGCCAGCGGCGCCGCCCCGGTGCCGTAGAACGCCTTGCGCCGCAGCCACTCCCCCGGATGGGTGCGGTGGTCGTGGGCGACCCGCGCGTCGGGTTCGAAGCGCATCGCCCAGCCGGCCGCGTGCAGGCGCAGGACGAGGTCGACGTCCTCGGCGACGTGCATCCCCGGGTCGAACGCGACCGGCCCGACCGCCGAGACCCGGACGAGCATCGCCGCGCTCGGCACGTAGGCGACACGGGACCGCGGCACGATCAGCGCCGGGTCGGGCCCCAGGTCCAGCGACGACCGCACCGCCTCGTAGCGCCCGACCGCCCCGCGCAGCCCGCCTCCCCGCTCCGGGTCCGGCGCCACGATCCGCGGTGCGACGAGACCGACCGCGGGGTCGGCGAGGTGGGCGAGCAGCGGGGGCAGCCAGCCGGGTTCGGGGACGACGTCGGAGTCGAGGAACACCACGAACGGGGTGGTCGCGGCGGCGAGGCCGGCGTTGCGGGCGGCCGCCGGGCCGCGCGGGGTGGCGTGCCGCAGGACCGTCCCCCCGGCCCGCTCGACGGCGCGGCGCAGCGGGGCCGGGTCGGCGGACCCGTCGTCGACGACGACCGGGCCGGCCACCCCGGTCCCGGCCAGCGCGGCGAGGAGCCGGTCCAGCGGCCGGTCCTTCACCGGGACGACGACGGTGACCTCGGCCGCGGTGATCCCGGCCGGGGCGTCGGGGACGGGGTGGGCGAGCCCGGCGTCGAGCAGGGTGCGGGCCAGGGACCGCTCAGTGGGGCCGGTGACGACCAGCGGCCGCCCGGGGGCGGGCAGCAGCGCGCGGGCCCGCGCGGACAGGTGCACCAGCCGGGGCGGGGCGCCGCCGAGCAGCGCCGCGCCTCCGTCGAGCCGCCGGGTGCGACGGTCGAGCAGCACCCGGAAGCCGTCCGGGAGCCGCCGGTCCGCCGGGCCCGAGGGGGTCGTGGCGGAGGGACGGTCGGGGTCGGTCCGGGCGGCGGTCACCTCCGGGAGCCTTCCATCCCCGGCCGTCGCGGGTCGACACCCGCACCTGCCCGATCGGCGTGGTCCGCACGGGTCCTGCCGTGCAGACTCCGGGGCATGCCCGAGGTCCTCCCCCGCTACGGCTCGGCGACGCTGGCCGACGTCCTCCCCGCCCTGCTGCACGCGATCGGCGCCCCGCTCGACGACCGGCCGCCCGCGTTCGGGCTCCCGCGGGCCGGGGCGGCGGTGCTGCTGCTCGTCGACGGGCTGGGCCACGAACTGCTGCACGCCCACGCCGCCGACGCGCCGGTGCTGGCCGGGCTCGCCGACGCCGGCCCGCTCACCGTCGGGTTCCCCTCGACCACCCCGATCAGCCTGACCTCGCTCGGCACCGGGCTGCCGCCGGGCGCACACGGCACGCTGGGGCTGCGGTTCCGCGTCGACGGCGAGCTGCTCGACGCGCTGGGCTGGTCCTCGGGCCGCCGGGACCTGCGGGAGCGGCTCGTCCCGGAGCGGGTGCAGCCGGAGCCGACCGTGCTGGAGCGGGCCGCGGCGGCGGGCGTCGCGGTGCGGTCGGTGTCGCCGCTGGAGTTCCGGACGTCCGGGCTGACCCGGTCGGGGCTGCGCGGCGGCGAGTACCGCGGGGTCGCCGCGCTGGGCGACCTGGCCGTGGAGATCCTCGCCGGGCTGGAGGGCCCCGGTCCGCGGCTGGTCTACGGCTACCACGCCGACCTGGACAAGGTCGGCCACCTGTACGGCCCCGGGAGCCCCGCGTGGCGCTGGCAGCTGCGCCAGGTCGACGCGCTGCTCGCGATGCTGCTGGACGCGCTGCCCGCGGGGACCCTGCTGGCGGTCACCGGCGACCACGGCATGGTCACCGTCGACCGGACCGTCGACGCCGACACCACCCCGGCACTGTCCGACGGCGTGGCGCTGCTCGGCGGGGACCCGCGCGCCCGGCACGTCTACGCCGAGCCCGGGGCGGCGGCCGACGTGCTCGCCGCCTGGCGGGCGGTGCTCGGCGACGACGCCGCCGTCGTCACCCGGGAGGAGGCGGTCGCCCGGGGCTGGTTCGGGCCGGTCACCGACCGGGTGCTCGACCGGGTCGGCGACGTCGTCGCCGCGATGCACGGGACGGCCGCGGTGGTCCGGAGCGAGGCGGAGCCGTTCCTGTCCACGCTGCCCGGCCAGCACGGCTCGTTCACCACGGCCGAGCAGCTCGTGCCCCTGCTGGTGCACCCCGCGGTGTGACCCCGCGCTACGCCGGCGGCGGGCGGAGGCGTCCGGTGCCGGGGTCGGGGTCCCACGCCGTGACCGCCGCCGACGCCGTCGCCGTGATCGCCGCGAGCAGCCGCAGCCCCTCCCCGGCCGTCGCGCCGGCCGGGTCACCGAGCACCCCGTTCGGGCTGACCGCGGCGATCCCCCCGGCCCGCAGCTCCCCGATGACCTCGCGCAGCGGCCGGGTGTCGCCCGCCTGGGCGCGGTCGGTGCGGACCAGGCCGGGGTGCAGGTGGGCGAGCAGCGAGGTCTCGTAGCGCCCGGCGTGCGCGTCCAGCGGCACTCCGGGGACGTCGGCGACGCAGGACAGCCAGCCCGCGTCGCGGCCCTCGTCGCGCAGCAGGGTCACCGCCGAGCGGAGCGCGGCGACGTTGCCGCCGTGCCCGTTGAGCAGCACCAGCCGCGACGCCCACCGGCACGCCGAACGGCCGTACTCGACGAGGACCGTGCGCAGCGCGTCCTCCCCGATCGACACGGTGCCGGGGAAGCCCTCGTGCTCACCGGCGGCGCCGTAGGGCAGGGCGGGGGCGAGGACGAGCCCCGGGTCGGCGTCGTGCAGCGCCGCCGCGACCGCCGACGCCACGGCGGTGTCGGTGCCCAGCGGCAGGTGCGGGCCGTGCTGCTCGGTGGAGCCGACCGGCACGAGCAGCGTGTACGCCGCGGCCGGGTCGAGGTCGGGCCAGGTCAGATCCGCGAGGAGCACGGTCCCAGCCTGCCCGCTCAGGCCCCGGTCCGGCGCAGCGCGGTCAGCGCGAGGACGACGGCGCCGGTCAGCAGCCCGGCGGCGATGAGCCCGACGACGCCGATCCCCGCGGTGTAGGCGTCCCGGGCGGCCGCGAGCAGCGCGTCCCCGCCGGTGCCGGGCAGCCGCGCGGCCGCGGCGACCGCCCCCGCCAGGCTCTCCCCGGCCCGGCCGGCGACGTCGGCGGGCAGCCCGCCGGGCAGCACCAGCCGTCCGGTGTAGACGGCGGTGAGCACGCTTCCGGTGACGGCGACGCCGAGCGCCACACCCAGCTCGCCCGCCGTCTCCGAGATCGACGCCGCGGACCCGGCGCGGGCGCTGGGCACCGAGCCGATGACCAGGTCGGTCGCGAGCACGCCGATCGGGCCCAGGCCGAGCACGGTGCCCGCGGTCAGCGCCACCAGCGCGACCGGCCCGGAACCCGCGCCGACCAGCCCGACCAGCAGCGCGCCGACCGCGGCGAACGCGGCCGACCCGGCGACGACGGCCGGCACCCCGAACCGCCGCGACAGCACCGGCGTCACCAGCGACCCACCGACGGTGGCCAGTGCGAGCGGCAGCATCCAGACCCCGGCGGCGAGCGCGGACAGGCCGGTCACGAGCTGCAGGTACTGCGGGAGCACGAAGAACAGGCCGTTGACGGCGAGCAGTCCGATGAGCAGCACCGACACCGCCGCGGTGAACGCGGGCCGGGTGAACAGCGCGACGTCGAGCAGCGGGGCGGGCAGCCGGCGCTGGCGGCGCACGAACGCCGTCCCCGCGGCCAGGCCGACGACCCCGGCGACCAGCACCCCGGGCCCCGGACCGTGAGCGGCGAGGTTCTTCACCGCGTAGACCAGCGGCAGCATCGCGGCCAGCGACAGCACGACCCCGGCGACGTCGAACCGCCCGCCGCCGGCGGCACGCTCCTCGGGCAGCAGGAACGGGCCGAGGACGACCAGCGCGAGCATGGCGGGGACGCCGATGAGGAACACCGCGCCCCACCAGAACGACCCGACCAGCGCCCCGCCGACGAGCGGGCCGATCGCGATGCCGACCGAGAACGTCGTCATCCACACCGCGACCGCGAACCGCCGCTGGGTGGGGTCGGGGAACATCGTCGAGATCAGCCCGAGCGTCGAGGGCATCAGGGTCGCCCCGGCGACGCCGAGCAGCGCGCGGGCCGCGATCAGCAGCTCGGCGGTGGGGGCGAAGGCCGCCAGCACCGACGCCGCGGCGAACGCGGCGCCGCCGACGAGCAGCAGCCGACGGCGGCCGATGCGGTCGCCGAGGGTGCCCATGGTGATGAGGAACCCGGCGATCAGGAAGCCGTAGATGTCGAGGATCCACAGCTCCTGGGTGGCGGTCGGGGCGAGGTCGGCGGCCAGTGCGGGCGCGGCCAGGTAGAGGACGCTCACGTCGAGGGCGAGGACGAGCAGGGGCAGCGCGAGGACGGCCAGACCGGCCCACTCACGCGGTCCGGCGCGGCGGGCCGGGATCTCGGTGGTCACCGGACGACCGTAGGAACTCGCCCCGGCTCCAGGTCGACGAGGCGGCCCTCACGGATCGCGGCGTCGAACCGGCGCGGGGTCAGCGCGTCGCCGATCCGGTGCACCGGCCACGGCCCGCCGGCCAGCGCGGTCCACAGGCGGGTGGCGGGGACGGTGGCCGTCGCGGCGACGACGGCGCCGACGGCGCGCCGCTCGGTGCGGCCGGTCGGGTGGTGCAGCAGCTCCACGGTGCAGCCGGGCTCGGCGCGGCTCTGTTCACCACGGCTCTGTTCACCACGGCTCTGCTCACCGCGGCTCTGCTCACCGCGGCTCTGCTCACCACGGCTCTGCTCACCACGGCTCTGCTCACCACGGCTCTGCTCACCCCTGCGCAGCACCCCCAGCACGGCGAGGTCGGTGCGGCAGCGGATCCCGGCGGCGTGCGCGCGGCGGCGGAACCCCTCGCGGTCCAGGGTGAGCCCGAGGTCCTGCCCGACGACCAGCGCCGGGGTGACGACCTCGACGGCGTGCCCGCGGGCGGCGAGCAGCTCGGCGACCGAGGTGGCCTGGTGGAACCCGAGCTCGTCGACGACGAGCACCGGGCCCGCGGGCAGGCGCACCCCGGCCAGCACGTCGTCGACGGGGACGGTCAGCCGCTCCGGGTCCCACGACGGGACGGCAGGCACCGACCCGGTGGCGACGACGACCGCCGCGGGCTCCAGCTCCTCGACGAACCCGCGGTCGACGGTCGTGCCGTACCCGATCTCGACCCCGGCCGCGTGCGCCTCGCGCAGCAGGTCGGCGACGACGTGGCCGAGCTCGGCCCGCCCGGGCGCGGTCGCCGCGAGGGCGAGCCGTCCACCGGGGGTGCCGGCGCGTTCGGCGAGCAGCACCCGGTGCCCGCGCCCGGCGAGCGAGGCCGCCGCGGCGAGCCCGGCCGGCCCGGCCCCGACGACGAGCACCCGCCCCGCGCCGGGATCGGCGGCCCGGGCGGGCGGGACGAGCCGTTCGCGCCCGGCGGCCGGGTCGACCGCGCAGCCCAGCGGCAGGTTCAGCCCGACCCGGCCGATGCAGTCCTGGTTGCACCCGACGCACCGGCGTACCGGGCGTCCGGTGAGGGCCTTGTGCGCGAAGCCGGGGTCGGCGATCTGCCCGCGGGCGACGCCGACGAGGTCGCACTCCCCGCGGTCCAGCGCCGCCGCGGCCTGGTCGGGCGTGGTGAACCGGCCGACCCCGATCACCGGGAGGTCCGCCCCGGCGGCGCGGACGGCGCGGCGCAGGGTCGCGGCGAGGTGCCCGGCGTAGCCCGGCGGGGTGTGCATGGACGGCTCGATCAGGTGCAGCGTCGAGGTGGCGACGCCGATCGAGGTGTTGAGGTGGTCCACCTGCCCGGTCGCGGCGAGGCGGCGGGCGAGGTCGGCGCCGTCGGCGGGGGTGATGCCGCCCTCGATGCGCTCGTCGACGCCGATCCGCAGGCCCAGCACCGGGTCCGGGCCGATGGCCGCGCGGACGGCGGCGACGACGTCGAGCACCAGTTTCGCCCGGTCGCGCCCCCAGGCGTCGGTGCGACGGTTGGTGGCCGGGGACAGGAACAGCCGCAGCAGCGAGGCGTGCGAGCACTGCAGCTCGACGCCGTCGAACCCGCCCTCGACGCAGCGCGCGGCGACGTCGGCGAAGGCGTCGACGATCGCGCCGATCCCGGCCGCGTCGAGCTCGGCGGGGACCTCGCGGAACATCGGGTCGGGCACCGGCGACGGCCCGACGACGGCTGTGCGCGAGTACATCCCCGACCCCTGCGCGCCGTTGTGGTTGAGCTGGGCGAGCACGAGGGCGCCGTGGGCGTGCACCGCGTCGGTGAGGGCGCGGTAGCCGGGCAGCACGGCCGGGTCGTGGCCGCGGATCAGCCGCTCGTAGGGCCGGTCGCCGGGGTGGACGGCGTGCTCCTCGGTGATCACCAGTCCGGCGCCGCCCGCGGCACGGGCCGCGTAGTAGGCGGTGTGCCGGTCGGTCGGCATGCCGCCCTCGGCGAAGCCGGTGAGGTGGGCGGTGAAGACGATCCGGTTCCGCAACGTGGCGCGGCCGAGGCGCAGGGGGTCGCCGAGCCGGGGCCGCGGATGCTCCCGGTCCGCCGCCTCCTGCGTCGCGACCGCGACGGGCCCGGGGTGCGGCGCCACGCTGCTGCGGGACCCGGGGGCCACGCGCGACGGGAGCGCGGACTCCGGGGACGCGGACTCCGGTAGGGCGACGGCCGAGCGCGCGGGGGCCGGGGGCGCGGCGGTCGGGAGCGCAGCAGTCGGGAGCGCGGCGGTCGGGAGCCCGGCGGTCGGGAGCCCGGCGGTCGGGAGCCCGGCGGTCGGGAGCCCGGCGGTCGGGAGCCCGGCGGTCGGGAGCGCGGCGGTCGGGAGCGCGGCGGTCGCGGCGTCGGCCGCGGGACCGGCCGTGCTGCCCGCGTCGGCGTCGGCCAGGGCGACGCCGGCCCGCCGCCCCTCGCGCACCGCTTCGGCGAGCGTCCGCGGCGCCACCCGGTCCCCCGCGGCCGCGCAGCCGGGCAGCGCCGGCAGCGCGTCCTGCGGCAGCCGCGGTCCACAGTCGACGATGGCCGCGCACGGCACGGTCGTCACCGCTCCGGTGTGGACGTCCACCAGCTCCGCGACGCCGCCACGGACGGCCCCCGGCCGGGTGAACAACGCCCGGCGGACCCCGGCCCGTTCCAGCCGCGCGTTCGCCGCGGCCATGTCGCCGCAGCGGCCGAGCTGGTGCCCGGCGACGGCGTCCGGCGTGGCCAGGACCACGGGATGCCCGGCTGCGGCGAGCAGCTCCGCGACCCCCGGTCCAGTCCAGTCCCCGAGCGGGTCGACGACGAGCACCGGCGCGTTCCGCGGAACGCCCGCGGCGGCGAGCACCGCGACGACCGGGTCACGGTGCCCGGCACGGAGGTCGTCGTCCTGCTCCTCCCGGTCGTGGCGTTCGCGTTCCTCTCCGTGCTCCGCCGCGCGGTCCGCGCCACCGCCACCACCGACCGGGGCTGCCAGGGACGGGGCTGACCGCGCCACCCCGGCGCACAGCTCCGCCGCGGTGAGCACCGGGACGTCCGTGTCCCGCACCGACGGCGACGGCCGCGAGCCCGTCGCGAGCACCACCGCGTCGCCGCGCGCGCGGGCCGCGTCGAGCACGGCGGTGTCCACCTCGAATCCCAGCACGACCCGGACGCCGAGCCGGTCGAGCTCCGCGGCCCACCACGGCACCGGCAGCGCGAGCCGGTACCGGCCGGGCAGTACCGCGGCCGCGGGGAGCAGGCCGCCGAGCCGGTCGGTGCGCTCGTGCAGCGTCACCGGGTGCCCGCGCAGCGCCAGTGTCCGGGCCGCCTCGAGCCCCGCAGGCCCGCCGCCGACGACGAGGGCCGGCCGTCGCGCCCCTGCGGCGCGTTCCGCGGAACGCGCCCCGGCACCCGCGACGGCGTCCCGATCGCGTTCCGCATCGAGGTGTTCGGGGCCCGCCGCGGCGTCCGGACCGCGTTCCGCGGAACGCGACGTATCCGGGTCCGGGTCGGTCCGTTCGTGCCCCGACCGCGGTTCCAGCTCGTCGCCGACCACGGGGTTGCGCGGGTCCCGGGCCGCGGCGAGGGCGTTCGTCAGCAGGCACGGCCGGATGCGCTCCGGCGTCCCGGCCCGGGTCAGCGCGACGAGCCGCGGGTCCGCGACCTGCGCTCTCGTCATCTCGACGACATCGGCGTCGCCGCTGCTCAGCGCGTCCTCGGCGAGGGCCGGGGTGACGACGCTGCCGGCCAGGACGACCGTCGTCGCGCCGCCGAGGGCACGTCGCAGCTCGCCGCACCGGGCCCGCAGGAACGCCTCGGGCGTGTGCAGGTCCGGCCGGGTCGCGGCGACCGACAGCGCGCTCCCGACGACGGGCACGAGCAGGTCCACCCGGTCGGCGACGGCCCGGGCGAGGGCGAGGCCGTCGCCGGGGGTGATGCCGGCCCAGGGGGCGAGCTCGTCGACGCACAGCCGCAGCGCCAGCAGGGGGTCCGGCCCGATCGCGGCCCGCACGGCGTCGAGTACCTCGCGCAGCAGCAGGGTGCGGTCGCGGCCGTACGCGTCGCCGCGGTGGTTGGTCAGGCCGGAGCAGAACTGGCGCAGCACCGAGTGCTGCCCGGCGGAGATCTCCACACCGTCCACACCACTGTCCACAGCCGCGCGGGCGGCGTCGGCGAAGCCGCGGACCACGGCGTCGATCTCCGCGGACCCCATCGCGACCGGGACCTCGCGGGACACGACGTCCGGGACCGGCGACGGCGCCCACAGCGGGTGCCCGGAGTGCGCGGAGCTGCCCTGCCCACCGGCGTGCGCGAGCCCGGCCAGTACGAGCGTCCCGTGCGGCCGGCACGCCGCGACGACCGCCGCCCACCCGGCCGCGGCGGGCACCCGCGCGCCGTCCCGGTCGCCGAGATGCAGCTCAGCGGGCGCGAAAGATCCACGACTCCCGCTGAGCTGCATCTCGACGCGCCCCGACGCCGCGGCCGAGCCGGGCGACGCGGCGTGGGGGACGGCGGGGAACGCGGCGGGGGCGTAGGCGTAGGGGTGGTCCGAGGCGTGCACCGACGCCGGCTCGACCACGACGATCCCCGCGCCCCCCGCGGCCCGCGCCGCGTAGTAGGCGACGTGGTCGGCCGTGATCCCGCGTGCGGCGTCGCCGAGGTTGGTCTCGTGCGGCCCGAACAGCACACGCGACGGAGCCCGCCGACCGCGCAGGTCGACGGGCCCCGTCAGCAGCAGGTCCGTGTCAGCTCCCCGCGACCGGCTGCGCCGCGGGCACGGCGTCCGGCGCGAACCCGGCGAGCGGGTTCTCGTCGCAGGCCCGGTCCGGCCGGCGCGGCGGCGGGGTGAGCGAGAGCATCGTCGGCTGCTTGGGCGCACGGGTGTTGCGTGGCGCGGAGCGCGAGTGGTCGACGTCGGACTTCGGGATGACCGTCCCGCCGTCCCGCGCGGCCAGCATCGCCTCGCCGTAGCCCTGCACGCACTCCGGGTCCGGGCCGTCGAGCGGCAGGCCGGTGAAGAACTTCGCGGCCATGCACCCGCCCTGGCAGGTGTCGTAGTGCGAGCACGACGCGCACGCCCCGCCGGTCTGCGGCTGGCGCAGCTCGGTGAACAGCTCGGAGTGCTCCCACACCTCCTTGAAGCCGCCCTCGTCGCGGACGTTGCCGGCCAGGAAGTTCTCGTGGATGGCGAACGGACAGGCGTAGACGTCGCCGACCGGGTCGATCAGGCAGACCACGCGGCCCGCGCCGCACAGGTTCAGCCCGGGCAGAGCCTCGCCGTAGGCGGACAGGTGGAAGAACGAGTCACCGGTCAGGACCTGGTCCCCGTGCGCGACCAGCCAGTCGTAGAGCTGCTTCTGCTGGGCCTGGGTCGGGTGCAGCTCGTCCCAGACGTCGGCACCGCGGCCGGACGGGCGCAGCCGGGTGATGCGCAGCTGGGCGCCGTACTTGTCGGCGATGGCCTTGAACTCGTCGAGCTGGTCGACGTTCTCCCGGGTCATCACGACCGAGATCTTGGGGTGCTTGAACCCGGCCTCGGCGAGGTTCTCCAGCGCGGTGATCGCGGTGTCGAACGAGCCCGGGCCACGGACGTAGTCGTTGACCTCGGCCGTCGCGCCGTCCATCGAGATCTGGATGTCGACGTAGTCGGTCGCGGCGAGCTGCGCGGCCCGCTGCTTGTCGAGCTTGACGCCGTTGGTGGAGAACTTGACGCCGACGTCGTGGGCGATGGCGTAGTCCAGCAGCTCCCAGAAGTCCGGGCGCACGGTCGGCTCGCCACCACCGATGTTGATGTAGAAGACCTGCATGCGCTGCAGCTCGTCGATGACGGCCTTGGCCTCGGCCGTGCTCAGCTCGCGCGGGTCACGCCGCCCGGAGCTGGACAGGCAGTGCACGCACGCGAGGTTGCACGCGTAGGTGAGCTCCCAGGTCAGGCAGATGGGCGAGTTCAGGCCGTACTGGAAGTGGTCGACCAGCTTCACGGGCACCTCACTGTGGTGGTCGGCGGGGCGGGCGGGACTAACGGGCGACGATCGTGCGGGACTTCAGCAGTCCGGCGAGGGCACGCAGGTAGGCGTCGTGCTGGGGCTCCTCGACGCCGGCGGCACGGACCGCCGAGCGGGCGTCCGGCTGGTTCTCCAGGTCGCGCACGACCGAGACCAGCTGGGGCGTCTTGAGGAAGGAGAGCTTGCGGGTCACGAAGTCGTACACCAGGGCGCCGAAGGGCTCCGGACGCAGCGAGACGCTCTCGCTGAGCCGGTACGGCGCCGCGGGGTCGAAAGCCCCCGCGGCGCCGTCCGGAACCGTGGTGTCGAGGGGCTTAGTAGACACCGCACATGCCGTCGATGGAGACCTCCTCGACGAGGGTCTCCTCGGTCAGGGCGTCCTCGTTCTGGTGCTCGCTCATGCGCAACCTCCGCTGGATCCGACTCTCGGCGAGAGAGGTGGTGAACCGCCCCGCCGGCCGGCGGTGGCAGCGGATCGGACGCTATTGGCACCCGGTGCCGGAAATCAATACTCGATGTCCACGCCCGTCCGATCGGACGGGCGGGCAGGCTGTCTCCCATGACGGTCGGGACGGTCCTGCTGCACCTCTGCACCCCTGGTGAGTGGCGGAGGTGGCTCGGCACGGGAGCCGTGGCGCCCCCCTCCCTCGACGAGGTCGGTTTCGTGCACCTGTCGACGCCCGGACAGGTCGCCCTGCCCGCGCAGCGCCTGTTCGCGGGCCGGACCGACCTGGTCCTGCTCGTCCTCGACCCGGCCCGGATCGACGTCGCCGGGGTCGACGTCCGGTGGGAGCCGGGGGTGCCGACCGACCCGTCGTCGATGCGGTTCCCGCACGCCTACGGGGCGGTGCCGGCGTCGGCGGTGCTGATGGTGCTGCCCTACCGCCCGGGCCCGGACGGCTTCGCCGCACCGGAGGTCCCCGAGCCCGGCGCGGCGGCGCGGGCGATGGGGTTCGAGCCGTCGATGCTGCGGCGCGGCGCGACCGCGGAGGAGCCGGTGACCGGCGGCGTCGCGGTCCGGACCGACGCCTGGCCGGTGTCGCGGATGCACAACCAGCTGCTGCTCGGCCGACCGGACCGCACCGACCCGGCCACCGTGCTCGCCGAGGCCGACCGGGCGCTCACCGCGCACGGCCTGCACCCGGGGGCGCTGCTGTGGGGCCCGGGCGCGGACGAGCTCGCTGACGGCCTCCGCGCCGCCGGGTGGTCGGTCTCGGCGAACGAGACCATGACCGCCCCCACCGCGACCGGCGCGGCCACGGGTGCGGGCGCGTCGACGGTCACCGAGCTGGACCACCACGAGCTCCGCGGGTTCCGGCGCGCCTCCTGGGCCCGGGACCTGCCCGGCACCGGACCCGGCGACCTCGACCAGCTGGTCGACCGCGACACCGGCGACGACCGGGTGCTGGCCCTGCACCGGCTCGCCGTCGTCGCCGACGACCGGGTGGTGGCGGCCGCGACCCTCCGCCGCGACGGGGCCACGGCCTGGCTCGACGCCCTGGAGACCGACCCGGCCCACCGCGGCCGCGGGCACGGCCGGGCGCTGCTGGCCCGCTCCCGCGAGCTCGCCGCCGAGTACGGCTGCGACCTGCTCGCGCTCGGCGCCGACGCCGCCGACTGGCCGCGGGACTGGTACCGGCGCAGCGGGTTCACCCCGGTCGGCACCCACCTCGAGGCCTCCGCCCCACGCCGGTGACCCCTCCGGACGGAGGGTGGACCTGCCCCGGCGAACGGCCGGGTGGTCAGGTACCCATCTGTAGCTGTTGCCAGTAGTTCGCAACAACCATGGTTGTGCTCGTCCGCCAGCCGACGACGCCGTCGAGGAGAGCCAATGGCCATCGAGCTCAACCAGATCTGGGACTTCCCGATCAAGGAGTTCCACCCGTTCCCCCGGGCCCTGCTGGGGGTGGGCGCGCACGACATCCTGGGGGTCGAGGCGAAGAACCTCGGCATGACGCGGGCGCTGTTCGTGACCACCGGGCTGCGCGGCTCCGGGATCATCGACGAGCTCAAGGGGAAGGTCGAGTACCAGGGCGTCGACGTGGTCGTCTACGACCAGGTCGAGTCCAACCCCAAGGACTACAACTGCATGGACGCCGCCGCGCTCTACACGAGCGAGCGCTGCGACGGCATCATCTCGATCGGCGGCGGCTCCTCGCACGACGCCGCGAAGGGCGCCCGCGTCGTCATCGCCCACGACGGTCGCAACATCAACGAGTTCGAGGGCTTCTCCAAGTCCACGACCATGGAGAACCCGCCACACATCGCGGTCTCCACCACCGCGGGTACCGGCTCGGAGACATCCTGGGCCTACGTCATCACGAACACCAGCGACATGGAGAACCCGAAGAAGTGGGTCGGGTTCGACGACGCCGTCGTCACCACCCTGGCGCTGGACGACCCGCTGCTCTACTACAGCTGCCCGCAGCACT
Organism: Pseudonocardia sp. ICBG601; assembly: GCF_020496245.1. NCBI lineage: Bacteria > Bacillati > Actinomycetota > Actinomycetes > Pseudonocardiales > Pseudonocardiaceae > Pseudonocardia > Pseudonocardia sp. ICBG601. Next base: position 128,389 of record NZ_JAHLJA010000148.1, read on the forward strand.
TCACCGCGTACTGCGGCTTCGACGTGCTCGCGCACGGCTCCGAGCCGTTCGTCTCGCGGCTGGACTTCGAGCCGTCGCTGGGCAACGCGCTGTACTCGATCGAGCTGGTCGGGCAGTACCTGCGCGAGGCCACCTACGAGCCCCGCAACCTGCAGGCCCGCTCGAAGATGATGCACGCGCAGTACATCGCCGCGCAGGCGTTCAACTCCGGTGGTCTGGGCCTGGTCCACTCGACCTCGCACGCGGTGTCGGCGTTCTTCGACACCCACCACGGGCTCAACAACGCGATCGCCCTGCCCCGGGTCTGGGAGTACAACCTCCCCTCCCGCTACGAGCGCTACGCCAAGATCGCGACCGCGCTGGGCGTCGACACCCGGAACATGACCACCGTGCAGGCCGCGGACGCCGCGGTCGAGGAGGCCATCCGGCTGTCCAAGGACGTCGGCATCCCGGACAACTTCGGTGTGCTGCGGTCCGACAGCTACGACAAGAACCGGATGAACACCGGGAAGTACGCCGGTGTCGGCGACACGATCCCGACCGACGGGGACACCGTCCACCGGATCGCCGAGCACATGATGGGCGACTACTGCACCCCGGGCAATCCCCGCGAGTGCACGGTGGACGCCCTGGTCCCGCTGGTGGACCACGCGTTCAACAAGTCCTACTAGGACGACCTGCAGGAGCTCCCCGCCGCGCCCGGATCAGCCCCCGGGCGCGGCGGGTCCCTGTCCGTGCACACCCGCTGAGGAGACCGGTGTTCGACAGCCCCGAGACGCTGACCGAGGCCCTGGCCGGCGAGAACTACGTCATCGACCCCGAGTTCGCCGTGGTCGTGCACCTGGCCACCGCGCTGGAGCGGCCGCTGCTGCTGGAGGGCCCGGCCGGTGTCGGCAAGACCGAGCTGGCGAAGTCCCTGGCCGCGGCGAGCGGCCGGACCCTGATCCGCCTGCAGTGCTACGAGGGCCTCGACGACGGCCGGACCCTGTACGAGTGGGACTACGGCAAGCAGCTCATGCACGTCCAGATGCTGCGCGACCGCATCGGCGAGCTCCTGTCGGGCACCGCGACGATGGCCGAGGCCTCCGCCCGGCTGCGCGCCGAGGACACCGGTCTCTACACCGAGGACTTCCTGCTCCCCCGCCCGCTGCTGGAGGCGCTGCTGTCGCCCGAGCCGGTGGTGCTGCTCGTCGACGAGGTCGACCGCACCGAGGAGTCGATGGAGGCACTCCTGCTGGAGGTGCTGGCCGAACGCCAGGTGACGGTGCCCGAGATCGGGACCTTCACCGCCCGCTCGACGCCGTGGGTGGTCCTGACCTCCAACGACACCCGGGAGCTGTCCCCCGCGCTCAAGCGCCGCTGCCTGCACTTCGGGGTCGGCTTCCCGACGCCCGAACGCGAGACCGCGATCGTGTCCCGGCGCGCGCCCGCGGTGGCCGACGACGTCGTCGCCGACGTCGTCGAGCTCGCCCGGCGGCTGCGGGACCTCCCGCTGCGCAAGGCCCCCTCGATCTCGGAGGTGATCGACGCCGCCCGCGCCGCCGCCGTCCTCGGGTGCGGGTCGGCCGGGGAGGCCGCGAAGGTCCGGTCCGCGCTGCTCGCCGCCCTGCTCAAGTACGGCTCGGACCGCGAGCTGGCCCTCGCCCGGCTCGACGGCGACGACGGGGCGGGCGGCCCCGCGGCGGAGCCCCGGCCGGGCCGCCCGGCCGACACGACGTCCGGGGCGTTCGGGCGGGGACGCGCGGCCTCGTCGGCGGGCGGGGCGACCACCGGCGCCCGCGCACAGGCCGACCGGGCCCGGCGCGGCCTCCGATGAGCGGCCCGTCCCCCGGGAGCGTCGCGGCCCGGCTGCTCCCGGTCCTCGCCGCGGCGTTCTGCCGGGTGCTGCGCACCCGGCGGGTCCGGGTCTCGCCCGCCGAGTCGATCGAGGTCCACCGGGTGCTGGCGATGGTCGGGGGCGCCGACACCGACCGGCTGCGGGCGTCGCTGCGCGCGGTCACCGTCAAGTACGCCCACGAGCGCCCCGGGTTCGAGACGGCGTTCGACGCGTTCTTCGGCCTGCTCCCCGACGACGGGCCCCCCGGGCGGGGCGGCGGTCCCGGCCTGCGCGGGCCGGGCGCGGAGGGGCTGCCGGACGCCCTGGAGCTGGCCGAGGTGGGCGACGCACTCGGGCGCTCCGCCGACGACGACCCGTCCGCGGCCGAGGTCGGCGACCTGCTCGACGCCGAGGAGACCGAGAAGGGCTTCAACCCCCACCGCGACGACGACGACGTCTCGCTCGGCGGATCGGACAGGGACCTGTCGGTGTCCTCCGGCGAGGACCGGGGACGGCGCGGCACGACCTACACCGTCGACCTGGACCGGGCCGGTGCCGCCGTCGGGAGGGAGCTGACCTCCGGGGCGAGCACCCCGGTCTCGGGGTCGATCTCCTTCGACGACCCGGAGACCGTCCTGGCCTGGCTGGCCGCGTACGACCCGCACGACGTCTACGCCGACGGTCCGCCGGGCGAGGAGCTGTCGGCGGTCCAGCTCGACCGGCTCGTCGAGGCGATCACCGAGTTCGTGGGCCGGCTCGCCGACCGGGTCGGGGCCGGTGGGTCCCGGCGCCCGGACCCCGACGGCACCGGCCCCGACACGACGGGCTCCGCGGACATGGCGTCGGCCTGCCACGAGCTGCTGCACCGCATGCGGGGCGCCCCGCGGCGACGGCCGCGCGAGCACGCGCACGGCCCGCTCGACGCGCGGCACACGATGCGGCGCAGCATGCGCAGTGACGGCGTCCCGTTCCACCTGTACCACCGGACGCGGGTCCCGGACCGGGTCCGGCTGCTGGTCGTCGTCGACGTGTCGCTGTCGGTGCGGTCGATCACCGCGTTCGTGCTGCGGCTGGCCCGGACGCTGCACCGGCAGGCGTTCCGCTGCCGGGTGGTCGCCTTCACCGACTCCCCCGTCGAGGTCACCGACCTGCTGCTGCGGGCCCACGACGACCACGCGCTCGCCGCGGTCCTGGCCGCGCCCGGCATCGACCTGGACGCGAGCAGCGACTACGGCCGCGTCCTGCACGAGCTGAACGCGCGGCACCGCGACGCCGTGGACCGCCGCACCGCGGTGCTGGTCGTCGGCGACGGCCGGTCCAACGGCCTGCCCCCGGGCACCGCGGAGCTGGAGACCCTCGCCCGCCGGGCCCACCGGGTCGGGTGGATCACCCCGGAGCCCGAGCGGTACTGGGACCAGGCGTCGTGCGCGATGCGCGACTACGCCCGGGTGCTCGACCACGTGCTCGTCGCCCGCGACGCCGACGAGCTCCGCGCCGGGGCCGGGGAGCTCGGCCACGCCCTGTCCTGACCCGGTCCGGACGGGGCGGTCACCCCTCGCGCAGGGAGCGGCGCGGGATGTCCGGGGCGGCCGGTCCCGCGGCGCCGCGGGGCACCGCCCGCGCGAACGCGACGACGGCGTCGGCCAGGTCGTGCAGCCGCTCGCGGACGCCGTCGTCGGTGAGGTCGCCGCCGGTGAAGTGGGTGTTGTTCGCATACACCGCGCCGGGCACCGCCCAGGCCCGGAAGAACCCGACGAGCGGCTTGAGCTCGTGCTCGACCGCGAGGAAGTGGTGGTCGGTGCCCCCGGTCGCGACGAGCCCGACGGGCTTGCCCGCCAGTGCGTCGTTGGGGAGCACGTCGAACAGGTTCTTCAGCCGGCCGGTGTAGCTGCCGCGGTACATCGGGGTGCCGACGACGAGCGCGTCCGCCGCGACGACCCGGTCGATCACCGCGCGGGTGTCGCCGGTGTAGTCGGCGGGGTCGCGGCCGTCGGAGAAGACGACGTCGTGGTCGCGCAGGGCGAGCAGCTCCGCCGACACGCCGTCGTGCGCGGCGGCCCTGGCCACCGCCAGTTCCAGCAGCAGCGCGGTCTTCGACGGGTCGGACGGGCTGCCGGAGATCGCGAGGAGATCCATCCCGGCGACCCTAGCCGCCGCCCGACCCGGCACCCTGGTGTCGTGCAGCTGAGCCGTCGTTCGTTCCTGCGGGCCGCCGGCGCGTCCGCGGCGCTCGCGGGGATCCCGGCTCTGGCGGCGTGCGGCGCGCCGGCCGACGCGGCGTCGCCGCGGCTGGTCACCTCGTTCGCCGGGACCGGCCCGCTCGGGGCCCCCGACCCGCACCGGGTGTGGCGGCCGGTGGACCGGGCGCGGGCGGCCGCCGTCGCCGACACGCTGCTGGTGTGGGACCAGGACATGACCCCGCGCCCGCACCTGGCGGCCTCCGCGGCACCCGACCGGACGGGGACGCGCTGGCGGATCCGGCTGCGCGACGCCGTCGCCCACGACGGGCGGCCGCTGGCCCCGGCCGACGTGCTCGCGTCGCTGCGCCGGGTGCTCGACCCCGCGACCGGGGCGACGGCCGCGCCGATGCTCGCGCACCTGGACCTGACCGCCAGCCGCGCGGTGTCGGCGACCGAGGTGGAGCTCGTGCTGGGCCGTCCCGACTTCCTGTTCGCCCTGGCCCTGGCCGCGCCGGGGACCGGCATCGTGCGCGGCGGGCGGGGGGACGTGCCCGTCGGGACCGGCGCGTTCCGCTTCCTGCCCGGCTCGCCGGACGCCCTCTACCGGCACGACGGCCACTGGGCCGGCCGCCCGCCCGCGCCCGCGGTGGAGTTCCTGGTCGACGACGACGAGGAGAACCGTTACCAGTCCCTGGTGGACGGCTACGTGCACTGGGCGCACGACCTGTTCCCGCACAGCGCACGACGGCTGCTCGGGCGGACCGGGACGACCGTGCTGTCCGCACCGGGCTCGGTGACCCGGTTCCTCGACACCGGGCCCGGCCCGCTCGCCGACCCGCGGCTGCGCGAGGCGGTGCGGCTCGGGATCGACCGGGTGGAGCTGGTGCACGAGATCCTGCTGGACCTCGCGCAGCCCGGCGACGACCTGTTCGGGGCCGGGCTGGCCCACCACCCGGACGGGGTCGCGCCGGTGGTGCGCGACGTCGCGCGGGCCCGGGAGCTGGTCGTCGCGGCGGGGGCCGATGGGGCGCGGGTGCCGCTGTTCTTCGACCCGTTCGACCCGATGTCGCGGCCGACCGCCGACCTGGTCGTGGAGCAGCTGGCGGCGGTCGGGCTGCGGTGCGAGCCGCGCGAGCCGGAGCCGCCGGACGTCGAGCCGACCCCGGGCATCCGGTTCCGCCGTGCCGCGGCACAGCCGATCCCGCTCTACCTGCAGGCCGTGGCCGCGGTGCCCCGGGCACCCGGGGACGACACCGCGGGCGACACCGGGGACGACACCGCGACCGACGGCGCGGCCGGTCCCGGGACCGGCGGGGCCGCCGGGAGCGGGGACGCCGCGGGGGGCCGCCCCGACGTGCGGGCGCTGCTCGCCGTCGCCGCCCGGGCCCCGGACGAGGCGCGCCGGACCGACGCCCTGCGCCGCGCCCAGCTCCTGCTGCGCGACGACGCCACCGCCTGGTCGGTCGGGGACGAGCACGTCGGCGTCACCGCGGACCTGTCGGGCGTCGAGCCCGCCCGCCCGGACACCGGGACCTGGGCCCGGTTCCACCGCGCCCGCCTCGGCTGACCGCCTCCGGCGCGGCACTTGTCCCGGCCCCGACGACTGTGATCCTGTTCAGGTGACCAGGAGACGGAGGGGCGGAGTGCTGCGTGGCGTCGGCCGGTCCGGGCGGGCCGCCGTCGCGGCCGGGCAGCTGCTCGCCGCCGTCGTGGCGATCTTCGCGCTGACCACGCTGCTGCCCGGCGACGCCGCCGACGTCGTCCTGGGACCGGACGCCACCGACGAGCAGGTGGCGCGGCTGCGCGACGAGCTGGGGACCGGGCTCCCCGCGACCGAGCGGCTCGCCGGCTGGCTCGGCGGGCTCGTCACCGGGGACCTCGGCCGGTCGCTGGTGACCGGCCGTCCCGTCGTCGACGAGGTGGCGGGCCGGCTCGCGAGCACCGCGCTGCTCGCCGTGCCCGCGCTGGTCCTCACCGTCGCGCTGGCCGTCGCGATCGGCACCGCGGCCGGCCGGCGACCCGGCAGCACCCTCGACCGGGTCTCGACGGCGACGGTGTCCGCGCTGGCGGCCGCCCCGCAGTTCGCGACCGGGCTGCTGCTGGTCGGGCTGTTCTCGCTGCAGCTCGGGTGGCTCCCGGCGACCGCGGGCGGCGGGTCGCTGCTCACCCCGGCGGTGCTCGTGCTGCCGGTGGCCGTGCTGGTCCTCGCCCAGCTGGGCAGGCTGTCGCGACAGGTCCGCCAGGGCGTCCTGCAGACCGACCGGTCCCCGCACGTCACCCACCTGCGACGGCTGGGCCTGCCCGAGCGCGACGTGCTGCTGCGCCACGTGCTGCCCGGCGGGCTCGCGCCGTCGGTGCAGCAGCTCGCCCGGATCGTCGGCGGGACCCTGGGCGGGGTCGTCGTGGTCGAGTCGCTGTTCGCGCTGCCCGGGGTCGGGGCCGGGGTGGTCGACGCGGTGCAGAACCGCGACATCCCGCTCGTCCAGGGCTACGCGGTGCTCGCCGCGGTCGTCACGATCACGGTGAACCTGGCGGCCGACGCGACCGTCGCGCGGCTGAGCCCGGTGCGGGAGGAGCGGGCGTGATCCGGGTGCCGGTGGGGACTCTCATCGCGGCCGCGCTCGCCGGGGTACCGCTGCTGTGCGCACTCGCCGGGCCGTTCCTCGCACCGCTGCTGCCGGCCCCGGACGGCGCCGGCGCGCTGCTCCCGCCCGGGCCGGGGCATCCGCTGGGCACCGACGCGCTGGGCCGCGACGTGCTGACTCTCGCGCTGACCGGCGGCACCACCGTCGTCGCGCTCGCCGTCGGCACGCTGGTCCTGGCCTACGCAGCCGGGGTCCCGCTGGGGCTGCTGCTGGCCGCGTCGGGGCGACGGTGGGCGGTGCTGCTCACCCAGCGGGCCCTGGACGTGCTGCTGGTCCTGCCGTCGCTGCTGGTGCTGCTGGTCCTGGCCGGGACCGGGCGGCGCGGGGTCGGCCCGATGCTGGTCGCGACGGCGCTGCTGCAGCTGCCCGCGGTCGTCCGGGTGGTCCGCGGGGCCGCGGGGGCGCCGGCGCGGCGGGTGGCGCTGGAGACGATGACGCAGAACGGCGAGCGGTGGTGGCGGGTGCACCTCGTCGAGACCGGGCGGTTCGTCGCCGGACCGGTGCTCGTCGACGCCGGGACCCGCGGCGTGCTCGTGCTGACCGTGCTGACCGGCGCGAGCTTCCTCGGGGTCGGGCTGCCACCGGACACCGTCGACTGGTCGGTGGTGATCGAGCAGAACTCGTCGTCGCTGTTCCTCGCACCGTACGCGCTGCTGGTGCCGGCGGGTCTGCTCGTCGCGCTCGCCGCGGGGACGAACGTGCTGGTGGACCGGCTCGCGGACCGGACGGGGGCGGTCGTGTGAGCGCGCTGACGGTCCGCGGGCTGACCGCGCGCACCGCCGACGGGACGGTGCTCCTCGACGGCGTCGACCTGGACCTCGCGCCCGGCGCGGTGCTCGCCGTCGCCGGGCCGTCCGGGGCGGGGAAGTCGACGCTCGGGCTGGCGCTGCTCGGCGGGACCGCGACCGGGGTGGAGATCGCCGGGTCGGTCCGGGTCGGCGCGGCCGAGCTGCTCGGCGTCGGCCCGCGGGAGCTGCGGGCGCGCCGGGCCGGGCGGGTCGGGTACCTGCCCCAGCACCCGGGCCAGGTCCTGGACCCGGTGCGCAGGGTCGGACCGGTCCTCGACGAGCTCGCCGCCACCGTGCACGGCCGCGGGCGACGGCACCGGGCCGCCCGGGCCCGGGCGGTCGCCGAGGCGTGCGAGCGGGCCGGGCTCGGCGCCGAGCCGCACCTGCTCCGCCGCCACCCGCACCGGCTCTCCGGGGGTCAGCAGCAGCGGGTCGCGCTCGCCGGGACGCTGGTGACCGGCCCGGACGTCGTCGTGCTCGACGAGCCGACCACCGGGCTCGACCCGGCCGCCACCCGCGCGGTGACCGACCGGCTCGCGGCGCTGGCCGCGGGTTCGACGGCGCTGGTGCTGCTCACCCACGACCTCGACGTGGTCCGCAGGCTCGCCGCCGCCGTCCCGGTGACGCTGCTGGAGCTGGCCGCGGGCCGGGTCGTGCGCACCGGCCCGGCCGCCGCGCTGCTCGGTGCACCCGTCCCGACCGCGCCCCCGCCACCACCGGCGGCGGTCGGGGCGCTGCTCGAGGTGACGGACCTGGGGGTCCGGGCCGCGGGCGGGGCGCAGCTGCTGTCCGGGGTGGACCTCGCCGTCGGGCGGGGCGGGTTCGTCGCGCTGACCGGGCCGTCGGGGGCGGGCAAGACGACGCTCGGCCGGGCCCTGGCCGGGCTGACCCCCTGCTCGGGGACCGTCCGCGTCGGCGGCCGGGACCCGGCGGGCGACCGGCGCGCCGTGCAGTACGTCCACCAGGACTGCCGGTCCGCCCTTCTCGACCACCGCCCGGTCCTGGACCAGGTCGCGCGGCCGGCCGTGCTGCTGCGCGGGCGGTCCCCGGCCGACGCCCGGGCCGCCGCCGTCGCGCTGCTGGAGCGGCTCGGGGTCCCCGCCGCGACGGCCGCGCGCCGCCCGGGCGGGCTGTCCGGCGGTCAGCTCCAGCGCGCCTCGGTGGCGCGGGCCCTGCTCGCCGGGCCCGCGGTGCTGGTGGCCGACGAGGCCACCTCGGCGCTGGACGGCGGGCACCGCGCGCTGCTGCTCGCCGAGCTGCGGCGCTCCTGCCGCGAGGACGGCACCGCGGTGCTGCTGATCAGCCACGACCCGGTCGCCGTCGCGTCGGCGGACCGGGTCGTGACGCTCCTCGACGGCCGGGTGGCCGCGGCACCGTAGCCGGTCCCGGCCGGCTGAGCCGGACCGCTCAGGCGCCCGCGTGCTCGCGCAGCAGCTGCGCGGTCTCCCGGGTGATCTCGGCGTGCAGCCGGCAGTGCTCGTGGTGGTCGGCGTGCGCGCCGCAGGCGGCCGAGCTGGCCTCGCAGGCGAGCGCGGCGGCCGACGCGGCGGCCTCGCCGACCGCCTTGTCCCCGGTCCGGCGGCCGAGCACGCTCGCGGCCGCGGTACAGAGGTCGGCGGCGTCGAGGGCGAGGAGCACCTCGGTCTCCATGCCGCCGGAGGCGACCATGGCCGAGGCACAGGCGGTGCTCGCGCGGGCGGCGTCGTGCAGCTTCTCGACGACGGTGGCCGGGGTGGCGACGCCGGCGGCCTCGAGGACGTGGTGGCTCATGGGGATCTCCTGGTGTCCGGGGTGTGGGACCGGAGGGTTCCCGCGTGGCGGTGGCCGCACTCACCTGATCGTCGACCTCTACGTCTGAACAACCCGTCATACGTCACGTAGGGTCGGATCATGTCTGCGCTGTCCGCCGTCACCGTCTGCCGGGGGTGCTGCTGCGGCTCCGGTCGCAAGCACCCGGGCCTGGACCGGCCCCACCACGACAGGCTGCTCGACCGGCTCACCCGGGGCACCGAGGGCCACGCGCGGCTGCGGACCAGCGAGTGCCTGGGCCCGTGTGCCGACTCCGACGTCGTCGTGGTCGGACCCACCCCGGCCGCGCGACGGGCCGGTGCGCGGCCCGTGTGGCTGCGTGCGGTCCTGGACGCGGCGACGACCGACGCCGTCGCCGACTGGGTCCGCGCGGGCGGGCCGGGTACGGCGCCGCGCCCGGCCGTCCTCGACGGGCACGTGTTCGCCCCCGGCCTGCGCGCCTCGGACACCGGGCGGGCCGCCGGATGACCCCGCCCGAGCTGTCCCGGCGCCGGGTGCTGACCGGCGCGCTCGGCGTCGCCGCGCTCGCCCTCACCGGCTGCTCCGGCGGCGGGACGGGCGAGGAGCGGCTGCGGGTCGCCTTCGCGACCGGTGGCTCGCGCGAGTCGCTGGACCCGCACGTCCTGCCGCTCTACGTCGACCAGGCCCGGGCCAAGGCGTGCTTCGACACCCTCACCGGGTGGTCGCAGGACATGACCCCCGAGCCGCGGCTGGCCGAGTCCTGGGAGAGCGACGCGACCGGGCGGCGGTGGCGGATCCGGCTGCGCGCGGCCCGCTTCCACGACGGCTCCCCGCTCACCGCCGACGACGTGCTCGCCACCCTGGCCCGCATCACCGACCCGGCGACCACCGCGATCGCCGCGACCCTGTTCCGCGACCTCGACGCGGCCGCCTCGCGGGCGGTGTCGCCGACCCAGGTCGAGCTGGTGCTGACCCGGCCGAACACGCTGTTCCCGCTGGCCTGGGGCGCGCCCGGCACCGAGATCGTCAAGGCCGGGACGACGTCGTTCGACCGTCCGAACGGGACGGGGCCGTTCCGGCTCGCGTCGTTCACCCCGGGCGGGTCCACCGTCTACACCGCGTCGGAGGACCACTGGGACGGCGCGCCCGGCGTGCGTGAGCTGGAGTTCCTGCCCGTCGACGACGAGGCCGCCCGGATCGGCGCCCTGCTGTCCGGCCAGGTGCACTACGCCCACGACCTCACCCCCACCGGCGCCGCCCGGCTCGACGGCGAGCAGCGCGCCTCGGCGCTGTCCGCGCCGGCCTCGGCGAGCCAGTTCCTGGTGATGCGGGTGGACCGGGCACCGTTCTCCGACCCGCGGCTGCGCGAGGCGGTGCGGCTGGGCATCGACCGCGAGGAGCTCGTGCGGGTCGTGCTGCTCGGGCGCGGCCGGGTCGGCGACGACATGTTCGGCCAGGGGCTGCGCTACCACCCGGCGGGGGTGGGCCCGGTGGCGCGCGACGTCGCGCGGGCCCGCGCGCTCGTCACCGAGGCCGGGGCGCAGGGGGCGGCGATCGAGCTGCAGACCAGCGGCGCCGACCCGACCTTCGACGCCGCCACCGCGCTCGTCGCGCGCCAGCTCGGCGAGGTCGGGCTGCGGGTCACAGCGCGGCCGCTGCCGTCGTCGGGCTACTTCCGGGCCATCCGGCAGCAGGGCGTGTTCTCCCAGAACAGCACCGGCTCGCTGCCGATCCCGGACTACATCGGACGCCGGATGCTGACCAGCACCCCGACCTACGACTTCACCGGCTACCGCAGCCCCGAGATCGACCGCCTCTACTACGCCGCCGTCGCCACCACCGACGACGCCGCGCGCACCGACGCGTTCGCCCGGATCCTGGGTCTGCTGCGCGCCGACTCGGGCGCCCTGGTGTGGGGTGTGCGGGACTGGAACGTCGGCGTGGCGGCCGGGCTCACCGGACTGGAGGCGGCCCGGCCGAACACGTTCGCCTGGGCGAACTTCGCGCGCGCCCGGCTCGGGTGATCAGCGGATCGCGACCAGGGTGCGCCGGTCGAAGGTCTGGGTGAGCGTCCCGACCTCGGCGAACCCGGCGCCGGACAGCGCCTGCTCCCAGGCCGGCAGCGACGACCCACCGGTGACCCGGCCGGCGAAGCGGCGCTCCCGCTCGGCGAACCCCTCGGCCAGGGCCGGCTCGTCGGCGAGCGCGTCCCACCAGGTCCGGAAGTCCTCGCCGGTGGCCAGTCCCCGGTCGGTGCGCTCGACCCGCAGGGCCCGGGTCAACTCGGCCAGGCGCGGCTGCTCCGGGTCGGCGAGCACGGTGTCGACGTTCACGAACACCCCGCCGGGGCGCAGCACGGACGCGAGGCGCTGCGCGAGCCCGGGGAGCGCGGGCTCGGGCAGCCAGTGCAGGGCGGTGGCCGAGACGGCCGCGTCGAACGGCCCGCCGCCGACGGCGTCGGTCCACCCGGGACGCGAGAGGTCGGCGTCGACCCAGTGGACGCGCTCGCCGGTGGTCCGCCGGGCCAGCTCCAGCATGACCGGGTCGACGTCGACGCCGACCACCTCGGCACCGGTCCAGCGCGCCGCCGCGCGGGCCGCGAACGACCCGGGCCCGCAGGCGAGGTCGAGCAGCCGGGCGGGGGTGCCGGCGAGCCGGTCGACGACGTCGAGCGCCAGCGCGAACAGTTCCTCGCGGTCGGGGATGTAGCGCTCCTGCTGGGCGTCCCACCGGCGCAGCCAGTGCTCGGCGTCGAGGTCCGTTCCGGTGGTCATCGCACTCTCCTGCACAGCGGTGGCAACAGTGCGGCCGACGGTATCCGCGCGGACCCGCCGAACGGAAGGGACCGCCGGGCCCGTGACCGGCGACGTTCACCGTGCGTGACTCAACGGTCGTCGAAACCGGAACCGATAGGGGGGTCGATCGCGTCCGGACCCCAGATGTAGTGTCCGGGGCGCTGGTGGTTCACCGGTCCGCACGGGCCGGTGAGGCAAGAGGGAACCCGGTGGGAATCCGGGACTGCCCCGCAGCGGTGAACGGGAACGACCGCCGTCAACAGCACTGGGAGCTCCTCCCGGGAAGCGACGGCCAGTAGGTCTGAGCAGTGCGCCCGTGAGTCCGAAGACCTGCCACCGGTGCGCGTGCCGACCGGTGCGCGCTGCTCCGGGGCCTCGTGGGACGGCGCCAGGGTGTGGTGGGCCATCGCGGTCGTTCGGTCCCACCGCCTCCTCGCACCGCTCCGCCCCCCGGGGACGACGGCGACTCGCGAGGAGAGAGCCCGTGACGGCTTCCACCGCTGCACCGGCAACAGCACCCCCGGCCCTGCGCGTCATCCGGCGCGACGGGTCGGAGACCGGTTTCGACGCCACCAAGATCTCGGTGGCGATGACCAAGGCCTTCCTCGCCGTCGAGGGGGACGCCGGCGCGTCGTCGTCGCGGCTGCACCACCTCGTCGCCGGGCTGACCGACCAGGTCGTCGCGGCACTGGCCCGCCACCCCGCGCACGCGGTGCACGTCGAGCAGATCCAGGACCAGGTCGAGCTCGCCCTGATGCGCGGCGGGCACCACCGGGTCGCCCGCTCCTACGTGCTCTACCGCGAGCAGCAGGCCCAGGCCCGCGCGCACGACGGCGGGGACACCGCCGCGGACGCCCCGGTCGTGCACGTCACCCACCCGGACGGCAGCCGGGCCCCGCTGGACCGCGCCCGGGTCGCCGCGGTGCTCGACGAGGCCTGCGCCGGCGTCGAGGACGTGACCCCGGAGCCGGTGCTCGCCGAGCTGGACCGCACCGTCTACGACGGCATCACCGCCGACGAGCTGGCCCAGGCACTCGTCCTGGCCGCCCGCACCCTGGTCGAGCGCGAGCCCGCGTACTCGCTGGTGGCCTCGCGGCTGCTGCTGGACCGGCTGCGCGCCGAGGCCGTGTCGCACCTGGCCGGCACACCGTCCACCCCGGACCACGCGGAGATGGGCGCGGCCTACGCCTCCTACTTCCGCGACTACCTGCGGCACGCGATCGCGGTCGGCCTGGTCGACCCGGAGCTGGCGACCTTCGACCTGGAGCGGGTCACCGCCGCGATCCGCCCCGAGCGCGACCTGCAGATCGGGTTCCTCGGCCTGCAGACCCTCTACGACCGCTACTTCCTGCACGAGCGCGGCGTGCGCTTCGAGCTGCCGCAGGCGTTCTTCCTGCGGGTCGCGATGGGACTGGCGGTCCGCGAGGTCGACCGCGAGGCGCGGGCGGTCGAGTTCTACGAGCTGCTGTCGAGCTTCGACTTCATGGCCTCGACCCCGACGCTGTTCAACTCGGGCACCACCCGCCCGCAGCTGTCGTCGTGCTTCCTCACCACCGTCGACGACGACCTGGAGTCGATCTTCGGCGGCTACCGCAACAACGCGCTGCTGGCGAAGTACTCCGGCGGGCTGGGCAACGACTGGACCCCGGTCCGGGGGCTCGGCGCGCACATCCGGGGCACGAACGGCGTCTCCCAGGGCGTGGTGCCGTTCCTCAAGATCGCCGGGGACACCGCCGTCGCGGTGAACCAGGGCGGCAAGCGCAAGGGCGCCGCGTGCGCCTACCTGGAGACGTGGCACGTCGACATCGAGGAGTTCCTCGACCTGCGCAAGAACACCGGCGACGACCGCCGCCGCACCCACGACATGAACACCGCGAACTGGGTGCCCGACGAGTTCCTGCGCCGCGTGCAGGCCGACGCCGAATGGACCCTGTTCTCCCCGGACGAGGTCCCCGACCTGCACGACCTCTACGGCACCGCGTTCGCCGAGCGCTACCGCGCCTACGAGGCGGCCGCGGCCCGCGGTGAGGTCCGGGTGCACCGCACGGTGCGCGCGGTCGAGCTGTGGCGGCGGATGCTGACCATGCTGTTCGAGACCGGGCACCCGTGGATCACGTTCAAGGACCCGTGCAACCTGCGCAGCCCGCAGCAGCACGCGGGCGTGGTGCACTCGTCGAACCTGTGCACCGAGATCACCCTCAACACCCGTGCCGGCGACGAGGGCGAGGTCGCGGTCTGCAACCTGGGCTCGGTGAACCTCGCCGCGCACGTCACCGCGGACGGGCTCGACGCCGACAAGCTGCGCCGCACGGTGACCACCGCGGTGCGGATGCTCGACAACGTCGTGGACATCAACTTCTACACGATCCCCGAGGCCCGCCGGTCCAACCTGCGTCACCGCCCGGTCGGCCTGGGCCTCATGGGCTTCTCCGACGCGCTGTTCACCCAGCGCATCGCGCCCGGCAGCGACGCGGCGGTGCAGTTCGCCGACCGCAGCGCGGAGGCGCTGTCCTTCCACGCGATCACCGCGTCGTCGGACCTGGCGGTCGAGCGCGGCCGCTACGCCAGCTTCGACGGGTCGCTGTGGAGCCGCGGGATCCTGCCGCTGGACTCGGTCGAGCTGCTGGCCGCGGCCCGCGGCGACGGCGAGCTCGACGTCGACCGGTCGTCCACGCTGGACTGGGCGTCGCTGCGGGAGAAGGTCGTCGCCCAGGGGATGCGCAACTCCAACGTCCTCGCGATCGCGCCCACCGCGACGATCTCGAACATCTGCGGGGTCGGGCAGTCGATCGAGCCGATCCACCTCAACCTCTACGTGAAGTCCAACATGTCCGGCGACTTCACGGTGATCAACCCGCACCTGGTCCGCGACCTCAAGGACCGCGGGCTGTGGGACGAGGTGATGGTCGCCGACCTCAAGTACTTCGACGGGTCGCTGGCCGAGATCGACCGGGTCCCCGCCGACCTGAAGGAGCTCTACGCGACCGCGTTCGAGATCGAGCCGCGCTGGCTCGTGGCCGCCGCGTCGCGCCGGCAGAAGTGGCTGGACCAGGCGCAGTCGCTGAACCTCTACCTCGCCGCCCCCAGCGGCCGGGCGCTCGACGAGCTCTACCGCCTCGCCTGGCGCTCCGGGCTCAAGACCACCTACTACCTGCGCACCCGCGCGGCGACGTCGGTGGAGAAGTCCACCCTCACCGGCACCGACGGCCGGCTGACCGGCGTGCCGAGCACCCCGGCCGCCGCCCCCACCGCGTCGCCCGCGGCGACCGTGCCCGCGGTCCCGGCCACCGCCGTGCCCGCCACAGCCGTGCCCGCCACCGCCCCCGACCTCGATCCGGGCCGTGCCTGCTCGATCGACGACCCCGACTGCGAGGCCTGCCAGTGACCACTCTGCAGCCCACCGGAAGCACCGAGAACGCCAGCGGCCTGGGCGAGATCGCCCGCGGCGCCGCCCCGATCGACGCCGACGACAAGCGCATGATCAACGCGCGCGCCGACGTCAACCAGCTCCTGCCGCTGAAGTACACCTGGGCCTGGGAGAAGTACCTGGCCGGCTGCGCCAACCACTGGATGCCGACCGAGGTCGCCATGCAGGCCGACATCGCGCTGTGGCGCTCCCCCGGCGGGCTCACCGACGACGAGCGCCTCATGCTCACCCGCAACCTCGGGTTCTTCGCCACCGCGGAGTCGCTGGTCGCGAACAACATCGTGCTCGCGGTGTACCGCCACCTCACCAACCCCGAGTGCCGCCAGTACCTGCTGCGGCAGTCGTTCGAGGAGGCCGTGCACACCCACACGTTCCAGTACGTGTGCGAGTCGCTCGGGCTCGACGAGGGGGCGCTGTTCAACGCGTACCGCGAGGTCCCCTCGATCACCGAGAAGGACGCCTGGGCGCTGCGCTACACCCGGGCCCTGTCCGACCCGGACTTCCGGACCGGCACCCCGGAGAACGACCGCGCGTTCCTGCGTGACCTCGTCGCGTTCTACGTGGTCTTCGAGGGCATGTGGTTCTACACCGGGTTCGCGCAGATCCTCTCGCTCGGCCGGCGCAACAAGATGGTGGGCATCGCCGAGCAGTACCAGTACATCCTGCGCGACGAGTCGATCCACCTGAACTTCGGCATCGACTGCATCAACCAGATCAAGATCGAGAACCCGCACCTCTGGACGGCCGAGTTCGCCGCCGAGATCCGGACGATGCTGCACGAGGCGTGCGAGCTGGAGGTCGCCTACGCCCGCGACACCATGCCCCGCGGGATGCTCGGGCTGACCGCCGAGTCCTGCGAGCGCTATCTGCGGTTCATCACCGACCGGCGCGCCGAGCAGATCGGGCTCGCCCCGCTGTTCGGGGAGCCGGAGAACCCGTTCCCGTGGATGAGCGAGGCCATGGACCTGCGCAAGGAGAAGAACTTCTTCGAGACGCGGGTGACCGAGTACCGGACGGGTGGGTCGCTGGACTGGGACTGAGGGGGTGGGCCGGGCCGGGTGACCGGCCCGGCCCGCGGACCTGACCTTTCGGGGAGGGATCAACCCGACAGACGCGGACCTCTGTCGCCATTCCCGGGCAACAGCCATGACAACGCGGGGTGGACGGCGCACCGTCACGGGGTCACGACGCCGACCGCTCCGGCCGGCCGCCGAGCCCAGGAGAGCCCCCGATGTCCGCCCCCCGCTCCGCCCCCGCCCGCCGCTTCCGGGCCGATCTCGACCGGCACGACCGCCGCTCCCTGGCCGGGATGGCCGCGTTCGTCGCGCTGCTGCACCTCGCCGGGTTCGGGGTGCTCGTGTTCCTCGTCGCCCCGGCGCACTACAGCCTCGGGGCCACCGGGGTGTTCGGCATCGGGATCGGGGTGCTCGCCTACACCCTCGGGCTGCGGCACGCCTTCGACGCCGACCACATCGCCGCCATCGACAACACCACCCGCAAGCTGCTCGCCGACGGCGGCCGCAAGCCTCTGTCGGTCGGGTTCTGGTTCTCCCTCGGGCACTCGACCGTCGTGTTCGGTCTGACGTTCCTGCTGGGCGTGGGCGTACGGGCGCTGGCGGGGCAGGTCGGCGACGACAGCTCGGTGCTGCACGCCGTGACCGGCGTCGTCGGGTCCTCGGTCTCCGGCGTGTTCCTGTGGATCATCGGCCTGGTCAACCTGGGCGTGCTCGTCGGGATCGTCGGGGTGTTCCGCCGGATGCGCCGCGGGGAGTACGACGAGGCCGAGCTCGAGGAGCACCTCGCGAAGCGCGGCGTCATGAACCGCTTCCTCGGCGGCCTGACCCGCACGGTGCGCCGGCCGTGGCACATCTACCCGATCGGCTTCCTGTTCGGCCTCGGCTTCGACACCGCGACCGAGGTGACGCTGCTCGTCCTCGCGGGGGGCGCCGCGGCGTTCGCGCTGCCGTTCTACGCGGTCCTCGTCCTGCCGGTCCTGTTCGCCGCCGGGATGAGCCTGCTCGACACCGTGGACGGGGTGTTCATGAACGTCGCCTACGGCTGGGCCTTCGCCCGGCCGGTGCGCAAGGTCTACTACAACATCACGATCACCGGGCTCTCCGTCGCGGTCGCGCTGGTCATCGGCACCATCGAGCTCGTCGGGGTGCTCGTCCAGGAGACCGGCACCACCTCCGGGCCGCTCGTCGCGATCGCCGACGTCACGCTCGACGACGCCGGCTACGGCATCGTCGGCCTGTTCGTCGTCGCGTGGCTGGTCGCGATCGCGGTGTGGCGCTTCGGACGGGTCGAGCAGCGGTGGTCCGCCACCGGTGCCCCCGAACCGGCGGCGGAGGCCTGAGGGCCGCCCGCGCCGACCGGCCCGGGGTCCTCGCTCACCCGGCGGCGGCACCGTCCGGTGCGGGCAGCTGCTCGGCCGCGTCGGCCATGTCCTGCTCGGTGGGGGCGTCGTCCTGGGTGAGGTCGCGACGCCAGTACCCGGTGAAGGCGACCCGCCGCCTGTCCAGCCCCCGCTCGCCGACCAGGTGCCGGCGGACCGCCCGCACCGCCGACGCCTCCCCGGCGACCCAGGCGAACACCGACCCCTCGGGCAGCTCGACCGCGCGCACCGCGTCGGGCAGCGAGCCGCCGCCGCGGTGCACCCAGTGCACGTCGACCCCGGGCAGCTCCTGCTCCTCGGCCGGGCCGTCCACCTCGACCACCGCGACCGCCCGGGTCCCCGGCGGCAGCTGCTCGACGATCGCGGCGATCGCGGGCAGCGCGGTCTCGTCCCCGACGAGCAGCCGGACCGGCTCGCCGTCCGGGCTGCGGTACCCGGCGACGGCCGGCCCCAGCACCCCGACGACGTCGCCGATCGCGGCGCGGGCGGCCCAGCGGCTCGCCGGGCCGGCGTGCCCGCCGCCGGGCTCGCCGTCGCCGTGCAGGACGAAGTCGACCACCATCCGGCCGGCGTCGGGGTCCAGCGCCCGCACCGTGTAGGACCGCATCCACGGCCGTCGCTCCTCCGGCACGGCCAGGTAGCGGACGTACCAGCCCGCGACGCCGCTGCCGTCCTCCGGCGCGGCCGGGATCTCCGGCACGCCGCCGTCGCGGGCCAGGAAGATCTTCACCTGCTGGTCGGGTGCGACCGGCCGGGCGCCGAGCAGGTCGTCGGAGGCGAGGGTGATCCGGCGCATCCGCGGGGTCAGCGGTTCGACGCCGACCACCCGGCAGAGCGCGTACGAGGGCAGGTCCTGGCTCACGGGGTCTCCGATCCGATCAGCCGCCAGCCGCGGGCGCGGCGGCGGGACTCCCAGAAGGCGGCGTAGCGGCCGCCGCGCTCCAGCAGCTCGGCGTGCGTCCCGGCCTCGGCGATCCCACCGTCGTGCAGCACGACGATCCGGTCCGCCGCGACGACCGTCGGCAGCCGGTGCGCGATCACCAGCACGGTGCTGCGCCGGGCCAGGACCCGCATCGACTCCGTGAAGAACCGCTCGTTCTCCGGGTCGAGCGCGGCGGTGGCCTCGTCGAGCAGCACGATGTCGGCGTCCTTGAGCAGGGCGCGGGCGACCGACACCCGCTGGCGCTCCCCGCCCGACAGCGAGGTGCCGCCCTCGCCGACCCGGGTGGCCCAGCCGTCCGGGAGCCGTTCGACGATCTCGGTCACCCCGGCCAGCCGGGCCGCCTCCGCGACGTCGGCGGCGGAGGCGTCCGGGCGACCGAGGCGGACGTTGTCCTCCAGGGTCCCGTCGAACAGGTAGACGTCCTGGAAGACCAGCGCGAGCTGGGCCATCAGGTCCTCGGTGGTCTGGTCGCGCACGTCCGCGCCGCCGACCCGGACGGTGCCGGAGCCGACGTCCCAGAACCGTGCGACCAGCCGGGTCACGGTGGTCTTGCCCGAGCCGGACGCCCCGACCAGGGCGACCGTCTCGCGCGGCGCGACCCGCAGCGTGACCTCGCGCAGCACCGGCGTCGACGGGTCGTAGCCGAAGCCGACCCCGTCCAGCTCGACGGCGCCCCGCTCGTGCCGCTGCGCCGACCACCGCGGCTCGGGCAGCGGCTCCTCGCGCAGCACCGCGACCAGCCGGCCCAGGTCGTTGCGGGCGATCCGGACGACGCCCGCGTAGTCGCCGACCTCGGCCAGCGGGCCGGTGAACCGGGCGGCCAGCGCGAGCAGCGCGACCATCCGGACCGGGTCGAGCGAGCCGCCGAGCACGAGGTGGGTGCCGGTGAGGATCAGCGCGCTGAACGCGACCTGCACCGCGAACCCGCCCGCGACGATGCCCGCCGTCGCCAGCCACACCGACCGGCGGCCGGCCCGCTGCTGGGCGTCGATCGCGTCCTCCAGCGGCCGGTGCCCGGCGGCGCCGCGGCCGAAGGCCCGCAGCACCCGCTGGGTGCGTGCGAACTCGACGACCCGGTTGCCCGCCTCGACCGCGGCCGCGTCGTCGAGGGCGTCACCGCGCCCCACCCAGGACGCCGACGCCCGGAACGCCAGCCACAGCACCGGCACGCAGACCAGCGCCGCGAGCGCGAGCAGCGGGTCGAACAGCAGCATCGCCAGCACGATCGTCGCCGGGGTCACGACCGCGACGACCAGCGGCGTGAGCAGGTGCGCGAACAGTCCGGCGACGGTCATCGTCCCGCCGGTCGTGATCCGGGACAGCCTGCCGACCCGCTCGGCGGAGAACCAGCCCAGCGGCAGCGCGGACACGTGGTCGCCGAGCCGTTCGTGCAGTGTCGTCAGCACCACCAGCGCGACGCCGAACCCCGCCATGGCCTGGACGTGGTAGAGCACGCAGGCCGCCACGACGGCCACCAGCAGCGCCCCGGTCCAGACGAGCGCGGCCGCGGTGTCCCCGGCGAGCAGCGCCTCCAGGAACGGCACCAGCAGGACCGTCGCGACGCCCTGGACCACCCCGAACGCGGTCACCGACGCGAGGTAGCCGAACAGCCGCCGCCGGTGGGCGGGACCGAGGATCAGCAGCAGGTCGGTGATCACGAGAGCTCCTCCCCCGCCCGGTGGGCGGCCCACATCGCGGCGTAACGGCCGTCTCGGGCCAGCAGCGCGTCGTGCGCGCCCGACTCGCACACGACCCCGCCGTCGACCACGGCGATCCGGTCGGCGCCGGCGATCGTCGAGAGCCGGTGCGCGACGACGATCACCGTCCGCCCGCGGGCGAGCCCGGACAGCGCGTCCTGGATCTCGGCCTCGGACTCGGGGTCGGCGAAGGCGGTCGCCTCGTCGAGCACCAGCACCGGGGTGTCGGCGAGCAGCGCGCGGGCGATGGACACCCGCTGCGCCTCGCCCCCGGACAGCAGCGCGTCCTGCCCGACCACGGAGTCGTAGCCGCGGGGCAGCGCGAGGACCCGGTCGTGGATCCGCGCGGCCCGGCAGGCGGCGTGCAGCTCGTCCTCCGTCGCGTCGGGCCTGCCGAGCCGGACGTTGTCGGCGACCGTGCCGTGCACCAGCTGCACGTCCTGCAGGACGAAGCCGACGTGGCGGTACAGCACCTCGGGCGCGATCTCCCGGACGTCGACGCCGCCGATCCGCACCGCACCCGCGGTGACGTCGTGGAACCGGGCGACGAGCGTGGCCAGTGTGGACTTGCCCGCACCGGACGGCCCGACCAGCGCGGTCACCGTCCCCTCCGGGGCGTCGAGGTCGATCCCGCGCAGGACCTCCGGGCCGCCGGGGTAGGCGAACCGGACGCCGTCGAGCTCGACGCGGTGCCCGTCCGGGACGCGCGGTGCGGCGGGGACCGGCAGCACCGGGGTGGCGAGCAGGTCGTGGATGCGCAGCGCGGCCGCGGCGGCGGTGCGCCGGTTGGCGGCGCCGAAGCCGAGGGCGGTGATCGTCGTCGGGACGACCAGCGAGACCAGGATCCCGGTCATCGCCTCGACCGGGGTGACCCAGCCCGCGTCGACGAACCACAGCACTCCCGCACACGACACGAGCAGCACGACGGGTGCGGAGATCGCCATCGTGGAGAGGGCCTCGAGCCGCAGCATCGGGCCGACCCACTCGGCGTAGAAGCGGCCGAAGTCGCGGGCGGCGTCGGCGTAGCCGCGGTGCGCACGCCGCGCCTGGCCGAAGGTCTTGACCACCGCGATGCCGGACACGAACTCGACGACCGCTGAGCTGATCCGGGCGTTCCCGGCGTTCATCTGCTCGACCTTGGTGGCGTAGCCACGCATCATCCAGGCGTAGGCCGCGGCGTAGAACGGCACCGTGGCCAGCGCGAGCAGCGCCAGCCGCCAGTCCAGCCAGGCCAGGTAGCCGACGCCGGCGAGCGGCAGCACCCAGGCCGCGACCCACTCGACGGGATGGTGGGCGACGACCTGGTGCAGGTCGTGCACGTCGTCCTGGGCGGCCTTGCGCACCACCCCCGAGGTGCGCTCGGAGAACCAGCCCAGCGGCACCCGTCCCAGGTGGGCGGTCATCCGGCGGCGCAGCACCGCCTGCAGCCGGACGTCGGCGAAGTGGGTGATCGCCAGGGCCAGCCCGGTGATCCCGCCGCGGGCCCCCAGCCCGACGACGATCAGCCACACCGCCCCGGTGACCGCCCCGCGGTCCACCGGACCGGGTGCGAGCAGCGCGTCGGCGAGCCCGGCCAGCGCGACGAACGGGACCAGCCCGGCGACGGCGCCGACCGCGGCCAGCACCTGCGCGACCCGGATCCGGCCGACGACCGGGCGCAGCAGCTCGGACAGCGCCGACGCCTCGGCCCGGGGGCCGGACGGCGGATCGGGCGGAGCGGCCGCCGGCGCGGCGACCTGGTCGGTCAGGGTGGTCACGATGCCTCCAGCAGCGGACGCAGGGTCTCGATCAGGGCGGGGGTGGAGGCCGGGTTCGGCGTCATCAACAGGGCGGCCACATCGGTGGACACCAGGTGCAACCGGCCCTCGCGGACGAGCGGTCCGCGGGCGACCAGTGGTCGCGCGGTGAGCGCGGCGCCGTCGGCCCCGGTCGGGACGCCGACCAGCGCGACGTCGGCGGCGTCGAGCAGGCCGAGCTGCTCGTCGGGCAGCTGGGAGATGCCGGCCTGCCACGGCGGCAGCGCGGCGACCGCGGGTGGGAGCCGCAGTCCGATGCGGTCGAAGAACCGCACCGAGGGTCCGTCCGCGGCCGTCACCAGGTAGGCGGTCCCGCCGACGTACTGCCCGAAGACGTAGCTGCGCCCGGCGGGCAGCTCGGCCCGGAACCGCGCCAGCTGCGCGTCCGAGCGTGCGATCAGCTCCGCCGCCGCCTCCGGACGGCCGAGCGCGGCGCCGATCATCCGGGTCAGGTCCTCCCCCGGGTCCTGCAGCAGCGCCGTCCGGTAGGACACGGTCGGCGCGATGGCCGCGATCCGCGGGTAGGCCGCGGCGAACGTCGGCTGGGCGGTCGTCATCAGGATCAGGTCCGGCCGCAGTGCGGCGACGGCCTCCAGGTCCGGCTCCAGGGAGTCCAGCGTGGACACCGCGGCCGGCAGCGGCGGGTCGACCCCGCGCCACGACCCGTCCGGCGACGCGGGGTTGCGCACCGCGCCGACGACCGGGGCACCCAGCGCACTCGCGATCTGCGCATCGCCCGCCCCCAGCACGACGACGCGCCGTGGCGCGGCGGGCACGACGGCCTCGCCCTGCCCGTGCACCACCGTCACCGGGAATGCGGCGTCCGCGGCCGCGCCCCGGACGGGTGCACCGGAGTCACCGGCCCCGCACCCCGCGAGCACGAGTACCCCTGCCACGACCAGGACGGTCGATCGGATCAGCACGGCCCACCTCCTTTCAGTAAGGCAAACCTTAGCTATCCATGAATCGCGTTCGCAATCCCCTCCGTCGTACGGTCGTCGGGTGACACCCACCTCCGGTGCGCGGGCGGGCAACCGTCCGGGACCCAAGCCCCGTCTGACCCGCGAGGAGATCGTCGAGGCGGCCGTCGAGGTCGGCGTCGACCGGCTGTCGGTCGCGGCGGTGGCCGACCGGCTCGGCGTCGCGCCGGGCACGCTCTACCGCTACGTCGACGGCCTGGAGGAGATCGCCGCCGCGGCCGTGGCCCTGGTGTTCGCCCGCACCGCCCTGCCGGACACGACGCAGGGTTGGCGGGCGTTCCTGGAGGCCGAGGCGGCGCTGGCGTTCGACCTGCTGCTCCGCTACTCCGGCCTGATCCAGGACCTCGGGGCGGACCTCAGCGCGGTCGCCGGGGACCGGATGCGGCGGATCGTCGCGGCCCTGCACGGCGCGGGTTTCGGGACGTCGGCCGCGGTGCGGGTGGCCGACGCCGTGCTCGACATCGTCGCCGACGGCGCCCACCAGACCCGCTGGGTGCGCGGGCCCGGCGGCGGCCCCGGCGATCTGTCCGACCCCGCCCGGGCCTATCTCGACTCGCTCGACGAGCAGGTCCGCCCCGGCGTCGAGGCGATCATGAACGAGCCGCGCGAGCACGTGCTGGACAAGGTCGCACTGGTGCTCGACGGCGTCGAGCACCGGCGGGCGACCGGCAGGCCGGGGTACGCCGGGATCGGCTGAGGGCCGTCAGCCGGCGTTGCGGTCGCCGCTCGGGTCGAGGAGCCCGTCCGCGCCGGTCCGGCCGCGCCAGGCGTCGAGCACGGCCGGGTCCGCCCCACCGGCGACGGCGAGCACCCGCAGCGCGACCGCCTGCGCGGCCCGGCCGGGCGCCGTCGCCGGACGCGGCCCGGGCGCCTCCCCCGCCGCGACCGCCCGGACCACCCCGGCGGTCACCGCCCACTGGTCCGGGTCGCCGAACCGCTCCAGCAGGCCGTCGAAGGCGGCCGCCCGGGTCGGGTCGAACGGGATCGGACGCCCGGTGAGGTCGGTCAGCGGGTGCGCCGGGTAGAGGTGCGCGCAGGGCAGGTGACCGGCGGGCACGGGCACGGTCGCCGCGTGCGTGCGGCCCTCGCGCAGCACGTGCGGGAGCAGGTGGGTGTGCGGTCCGTCCGGGGAGCGGCCCTCGGGCGGCGGGATCGCGGCGTACACCTCGACCCGGCCGAGCGCGGTGGTGAACACGCGGTGCGGGCCCGCCGCGACCAGTGCGGCGGTGAGCGCGCCGTCGAGCGGGCCGCCCGCGGCACGGTGCAGCAGCCCGAGCAGGTCGGGATCGGCCGTGCGCACGCAGGCGTCCACCGTGGTCGTGCCCAGCCCGAGGTCGACGAGCACGGCGTCGCGGTCGGCCCGCCGCAGCGCGGAGCGGTCGGGCCCGAGCACGGTGACGGCCCTCCGCGCGGCCCCGCGGGCCGCGGTCGCGGGCAGGCAGAGCGCGACCGCGTGGTTCCAGTGCTCGTGCGGGCCGACCGGCGTCCGGTAGGCCAGCGGCCGGGTCGCCGGGTGCGGCTCGATCCGGATCCCGCCGCGCGCGGTGACGACCGCACCCGGCCCGGACGGCTCGACGGGCTCGTCGGGGGTCCGCACGAACTCCGCGATCGCGCCGGGCGCCCCCATACTCCAGCCCGCGTACGGGTCGGCCAGGTACGCGCTCAGCAGCCCGGCCACGTCGTCCACGTCGTCCCCATCGCCCACGTCCCTCACCCTGCCCCTCCGACCGGAGGGTTCACACCCCGACACAGTCTGTTGCACAGTGATGGCAACAACGATCGGGAGGCATCGTGGACGAGCACCCGCACGACGGCCCGGAGTGCGCCGGCTGCGACTGGGAGGGCAGGCCGGAGGCGTTCCGCTGGTTCCCCGAGCTGGGCAGGCCCCTCGAACCCGCGGGCGGGCAGGTCCACGCGTCCTGAGCTCACCGGGCACCCACCCGTTCCCACCGGCGCCCCCACCACAGGGCCGTCCCGGCCGTCAGCACGACCGCCAGCGAGGGCACGAGCACCACCTGCGGCGCGCCGAACAGGTACTCGCGGCCCTCGGCCACCATCGCGCCCCACTCCGCGGTCGGCGGCTGGACGCCGAGCCCGAGGAACGACAGCCCGGAGACGGTGAGCAGGGTGCTCGCGAACCGGACGCAGGCGTGCGCGGCCAGCGGCGGGACGAGGTTCCGCGCGACGTGGCGGGTCAGGACCCGCGCGGGCCCCGCGCCGAGGGCGACCGCCGCCGTCACGTACTCCCGCTGCCGCTCGGCGAGCGCGAGCAGGTAGGCCTGCCGGGCGAACGGGGTCCAGGCGATCACCGTGACCGCCACCAGCAGCGACCCGACGCCCGGACCGAGCGCGACCGCGGCGAGCAGCCCGAACAGCACCACCGGGATCGCGGCCAGGACGTCGACCACCCGCATCGCCGCCCGCCCGACCGGGCCCGCGACCGCGGCGAGCGACCCGACGGCCACCCCGAACACCCCGGTGACCAGCACCGCGGACAGCGCCAGCCCGACCGTCAACCGTCCGCCGTGGACGGTGCGCGCGAGCAGGTCCCGGCCCAGCTGGTCGGTGCCCAGCGGGTGCGCCGCGGACGGCCCGGCGAGCATCCCGGCGAAGTCGACGGCGTCGGGGTCGGGCAGGAGTGCCGGCGCGGCCAGGGCCAGGGCGGCCACCCCGGCCGCGACCCACCACGCCGTCCGCGCCCGGGGCCTCACCGTGACCCCGCCGAGCGCAGCACCGGGTCCAGCGCCGTCGCCAGCACCTCCACCAGCACCCCCGCGACCACCGCGACCGCGACGACGAGCAGCGTGCCCGCCTGCACCACCGGCAGGTCCTGCGCGACGACGGCCCGGTGCAGCAGACGCCCCAGCCCCGGGATGCCGAACACGACCTCGACCACCACCGAGCCGCCCAGCAGCCCGGCGACGAACATCCCGGCCAGGGCGGTCACCGACGTCGTCGCGAGCCGGGCGCCGTGCCGCCACAGGACCCGGTGCTCACCGAGGCCCTTGGCCCGGGCGACGAGCACGTGCGGCCGGGTCAGCACCCCGGCGGTCTCGGCGCGGACGAGCTGCGCGGCCAGCGCACCCGGGTAGGCGGCGAGGGTCAGCACCGGCAGGACCAGGTGGGCGGGGTCGCCCCAGCCGAGCGCGGGCAGCGCCCCGGCCCACACCGCGAACACCAGCACCAGCCAGGGGGCGAGCACGAACTCGGGCACCGCGACCCCGGCGACCGTGCCCAGCCCGAGGAACCGGTCGAGCAGCCCGCCGGGGCGGCGCGCCGCGTAGGCCCCGGCGGGGATGCCGACGACCGCCGCGAGGGCGAGCGCGAGCACCGCGAGCAGCCCGGACACCGCCGCGGCGTCGGCGATCTGCCCGGCGACCGGGGTCCGCGCGACGTAGCCGTAGCCGAGGTCGCCGCGCAGCACCCCGCCCAGCCAGCGCAGGTACTGCTCGGTGACCGGCGCGTCCAGCCCCAGCGAGGACCGCAGCCGCGCCTCGGTCGCCGGGTCCGGCACCGCCTCGGCGCTGCGGGCCCGCAGGACCGCCCGCGCCGGGTCGACGCCGACCAGCCGCGGCAGCGCGAACACGAGCACCGACGCGGCCAGCAGCACCGGCCCGACGACGACGAGCCGGCGCAGCAGGAGCCCGATCACCCCGTGGTCGGGGAGAGCTGCGGCAGCACCGGGCGGATCTGCAGCGGGTCGGGGACGAAGCCGGTGGCGCCGCGCAGCACGGCGGTGTTGCGCGGGTGCACGACCATGACGCCGACGGCGTCGCGGGTCAGCATCGCGGCGGCCTCTCCGAACAGCTGCTGGCGGGCCGCCGGGTCGACGGTGGCGTTGAGCCGGTCGACCAGCGCGTCGTAGGCGGGACTGCAGTACTGGTCGATGGCGTAGCTGCCGTCGCAGGTGTAGTCCGAGGTCAGCGTGCTCGCCGCGTCCGGGAAGTCGGACAGGTAGCTGCGCGAGTTGAGGAACATGTCGTAGTCACCGGCGAGGACCTTCGGCTCCTGGGCCTCGTAGTTCCCGACGGTGATGTCGACCTTCACCCCGGCGGCACCGAGCATCGCCTGGATCGCGTTCGCCAGCGCGGGCAGCTCGGGCCGGTTCGGGAAGGTCCACAGCCGCACGGTCAGCGGGTTCTGCTCGGTGTAGCCGGCCTCGGCGAGCAGCTGCCGGGCGCGGGCGACGTCGGCGCCGGGCGGCGGCGCGGTCTCGCCCCACGGCACGGCCGCACCGAACAGGTCGGCCGCGGGCGCGGCGCCCCCGGCGAGGACCTGCTGGGCCAGCACCGGGCGGTCGATCGCCGCGGTGACGGCCTGGCGGACCCGCAGGTCCGAGAACGGCGCCGCGGACTGGTTGAGCTGCAGCGGCACGGTGCGCGCGTTCGGGTACTCGACGACCTCGGCCCCGGCCGAGCGGACCTGGTCGAGCTGGGCCTGGGGCAGGCCCTCGGCGAACTGGACGTCGCCGGACTGGACCGCCAGCGCACGGGCCTGCGGGTCCTCGACGTAGCGGACGGTGACCCGGGCGGCGCCCGCCGGCTCGCCCCAGTAGTCGTCGTTGCGGACCAGCTGCGCGGAGTCGGCGCCGCTGACGGAGTCCAGCACGAACGGGCCGGTCGCGGTGCGCAGGTAGGCCGGCGCCCCGCCGCCGGCGTACGCGGCGGGCGCGAGGATGCCGAGGTTGCCGCTGGACAGCCGCAGCGGCATCACCGGGTCGGGCTCGGTGGTGGTGATCCGGACGGCGTCGGCGCCGTCGGGGGCGATGGCGAAGCCGATGCCCCGGATCGCCCGCGGCGGGGCCTCGACGCCCGCGACGTAGCGCAGCGCCGTGACGACGGCGTCCGGGGTGAGCGGGGTGCCGTCGTGGAACCGCACGCCCTGGCGCAGGGTGACCCGCCAGGCGTTGCCCTGCTGCTCCCAGGCCGTCGCGAGCATCGGCGCGGGCCGTGCCTCGGCGTCGACCGTGGTCAGGGTCTCGGCGACGCCGAGGGACTGCAGCCGGGCGCCGTCGTCGGCGTCGAAGGCGTAGTCGGCGCGCGGCGGGAACTGCAGGGCCACGGTCAGCTCACCGGCCGGGTCCGGGGTCCCGGTGCCGCCACCGCCGGCTCCACAGCCGGTCAGCACCAGGGCGGCGGCCGCGAGCAGCGCGGCCATCTTTCGTGCGATCACCCCATATGACTACATCTGACCACCTGTTCATTCAATGGAGCGTGAGCAACGCCCCGCGGCCGGGGAGCCGCGGGGCGTCGCGACACGGGCTCAGCCGGTCGTCGCCGAGTCCCGGACCCGGTGGGCGGCGGCGACCAGGTTGGTCAGGGCCGCCACCGTCTCGGTCTCACCGCGGGTCTTCAGCCCGCAGTCCGGGTTGGCCCACAGCCGGTCCGGTCCGATGTGGCGCAGGGCCGCGCCGAGCTGCTCGACCAGCTCGTCGGTGCCGGGCACCTCGGGCGAGTGGACGTCGTAGACGCCCGGGCCGAGCCCGCGCGGGACCCCCGGCCCGAGGTCGGCCAGCACCTCCATCCGCGACCGGGCCGCCTCGACGGTGGTGACGTCGGCGTCGAGCCCGTCGATCGCCCCCACCACCTCGCCGAACTCGGAGTAGCAGAGGTGGGTGTGGATCTGGGTGGCGTCGGTGACGGCCCCGACGGCCAGCCGGAACGCGTCCACCGCCCAGTCCAGGTACGCGGGCCGGTCCCGCTCGTGCAGGGGCAGCAGCTCGCGCAGTGCGGGCTCGTCGACCTGGATGATCCGGATCCCGGCGGCCTCCAGGTCGAGTACCTCGTCGCGCAGGGCCAGCCCCACCTGCCGGGCGGTGTCGCCCAGCGGCTGGTCGTCACGCACGAACGACCAGGCCAGGATCGTCACCGGGCCGGTCAGCATCCCCTTGACCAGCGCGTCGGACAGCGATTGGGCGAACCGCGCCCACTCCACCGTGATCGGCCGGGGCCGGGACACGTCCGAGTGCAGGATCGGCGGGCGCACGCACCGCGAGCCGTAGGACTGCACCCAGCCGTGGTCGGTGGTGGCGAAGCCGTCGAGGTTCTCGGCGAAGTACTGGACCATGTCGTTGCGCTCGGGCTCACCGTGCACCAGGACGTCGAGCCCGATGTCCTCCTGCAGCCGCACCACCCGGACGATCTCCTGGCGCATCCGCTCGGTGTAGGTGCCGGTGTCGATCGTGCCGGAGCGGTGCGCGGCCCGGTCGCGCCGGATCTGCGCGGTCTGCGGGAACGAGCCGATCGTCGTCGTGGGGACGACGGGCAGGCCGAGCGCCTCGCGCTGGACCTTCGCCCGGACGTCGCCGTGGCTGCGCCGGTAGTGGTCGGGGCCGAGCGCGTCGAGCCGGGACCGCACCCGCTCGTCGCGGCGCGCGGTGGCGGCGACCCGCTCCCGGGTGGCCCGTGCGGCGTCGAGCTCCGCCGCGACCGCGTCGGGTCCCTCGTGCAGGGCGCGTCCGAGCAGCACGACCTCGGTGACCTTCTGCCGGGCGAACGCCAGCATGTCGACGACGTCGCCGGGCAGGGCCGTCTCGGCGGCCAGGTCGTAGGGGACGTGCAGCAGCGAGCACGACGTCGAGACCTCGACCCGCCCCGCGACGCCGACCAGCCGCTGCGCCGTCGCCAGCGCCCGGTCCAGGTCGGTGCGCCACACGTTGCGCCCGTCGACGACGCCGGCCAGCACCACCTTCCGGTCCAGCCCCGGCACCGCCGGGCCTCCGGGGTCGAGGGCGTCGAGGTCGGCGGCCCCCGCGACGAGGTCGAGCGCCAGCCCCTCGACGGCCGTGGCGGCGAGCGCGGGCAGGGCGGGTCCCAGCTCCCCGAAGTACGACGCGACGAGGATCTTGGGCCGCCGGGTCGCCGAGGCGAGCCGGTCGTAGGCCCGGCGCAGCGCCGCGACCTCCTCGGGCGTCCGGTCGGCGGCGAAGGCGGGCTCGTCGAGCTGCACCCACTCCGCACCCGCCTCGGCGAGCTCGGCGAGCAGGTCGCGGTAGACCTCGACGAGCGGCCCGAGCAGGTCCAGCGGGCGGAAGCCCTCCGGTGCGCCGTCGGCCGGCTTGGACAGCAGCAGGAAGGTCACCGGCCCGACCAGCACCGGGCGGGTGGTGATCCCGCTGCGCAGGGCCTCGCGGAACTCGTCGAGGGCCTTGCGGCTGCCCGGCGCGAGCCGGGTGTCCGGGCCGACCTCGGGGACCAGGTAGTGGTAGTTCGTGTCGAACCACTTGGTCATCTCGCAGGCCGGGGCGCCGGTGCGGCCGCGGGCCATCGCGAACAGCCGCTCCAGCGGGTCGGTGACGCCGGCGAAGCGCTCCGGCACCGCCCCGACCGCCAGCGCGGTGTCCAGGACGTGGTCGTAGAACGAGAACGTGTTGCCCGGCACCGAGCCGAGCCCGGCGTCACGCAGCCCGGTCCAGGTGTCGCGGCGCAGCCCGGCGGCGACGTCGTGCAGTGCGGACGCGTCGGTCCGCCCGGCCCAGTACGACTCGGTCGCCCGCTTGAGCTCCCGGTCCGGTCCGATCCTGGGGTACCCCAGGACGGTGCTGCCGATGGTGCTGCTGGAAGGAATGCTCACGGCCCTCTCTCCTCGCGAGTGCGGTGGAGGACCCGTCGCCGGCACGGGGCGCCTGCGACCGCCGGGCACGGCGGTGCCCGGTCGTCCGCCCGGCCCTCCCGCGAGGCCACGGATCCGCGCACGCCGGACGGCGCACGCACCGGCGGCAGGTCTTCGGACTCACGGGCACACTGCTCAGACCTACTGGCCGTCGCTTCCCGGGATGGCTCCCAGTGCTGTTGACGGCGGTCGTTCCCGTTCACCGCTGCGGGGCAGTCCCGGATTCCCACCGGGTTCCCTCTTGCCTCGTGACGCCCCGTTCCCGGGCCGGCACGAACCGTCGGCGACCCGACACTACCCCGGGCCCGACGGCCGAACTGTTGCCGAACGATCCTTGTTGCCATAGTTTGGCATTACTTTCACACCCTCCCCGTCACCCGGGTCGAGGGCGACCTCACCCTGCGCCCCTCCGTTCGGAGGGGGAACCTGCCCGGTCTCCCGAGGGGTAATGGCGATCACCCCTGTGCCCGCGGCCACAGGGGTCATAGCGTGCGGTCTCGACCCATCCACCTGCCTCAGAAAGGGCTGACATGCAGGTAGACGAGCTGCTCAAGCCGTTCCCCATCAAGGAGTTCCACCCGTTCCCCCGTGCGCTCATGGGTCCGGGGTCGCACGAGCTCATCGGCCCGGAGGCCCTGAAGCTGGGCTTCAAGAAGACCCTGGTCATGACGTCGGGCCTGCGCGGCACCGACATCGTCAACAAGATCGTCGAGTCGATGAAGTACCACGGCCTCGAGGTCGTGCTGTACGACAAGGTCGAGTCGAACCCCAAGGACTACAACGTCATGGACGCTGTGGGCCTCTACCAGCAGAACAACTGCGACTCCTTCGTCTCCATCGGCGGCGGCTCCTCGCACGACGCCTGCAAGGGCGCGCGCATCTCGGTCGCGCACGACGGCCGCAACGTCAACGAGTTCGAGGGCTTCAACAAGTCCGAGAACCCGTCCAACCCGCCGCACATCGCGGTCTCCACCACGGCCGGCACCGGCTCGGAGACCTCGTGGGCCTACGTCATCACCGACACCACGACCGACCCCGACAACCCGCACAAGTACGTCGCGTTCGACGACCAGTCGGTCACCACCCTCGCGATCGACGACCCGGTGCTGTACTACGACTGCCCGATCGACTACACCGCGCAGTGCGGGTTCGACGTGCTCGCGCACGCCTCGGAGCCCTACGTCTCGCGTCTGGACTTCCAGCCGTCGCTGGGCAACGCCCTGCACGCCATCAAGCTGACCTCGCAGAACCTGCGCAAGGCCGTCTGGAACGGCCAGGAGCTCTCCGGCCGCGAGGGCATGATGTACGCGCAGTACATCGCCGCCCAGGCGTTCAACTCCGGTGGCCTCGGCATCATCCACTCGATCAGCCACGCGGTGTCGGCGTTCTACGACACCCACCACGGCCTGAACAACGCCATCGCGCTGCCCCGCGTGTGGGCGTTCAACATGCCGGTCGTCTACGAGCGCTTCGCCGACATCGCCGAGGCGATGGGTGTCGACACCCGCGGCATGACCAAGCCGCAGGCCGCCGACGCCGCGCTCGCCGCCTCCATCCGGCTGCTGCGCGACGTGGGCATCCCGGAGAAGTTCGCCGACGTCAAGCAGGACACCTACTCGAAGAACCGGCTGGGCATCG
The DNA here is from genome assembly GCF_020496245.1 of Pseudonocardia sp. ICBG601. NCBI lineage: Bacteria > Bacillati > Actinomycetota > Actinomycetes > Pseudonocardiales > Pseudonocardiaceae > Pseudonocardia > Pseudonocardia sp. ICBG601. The sequence goes on from NZ_JAHLJA010000148.1 coordinate 160,870, forward strand.
GCCCGACCAAGTTCTACGAGAACGCGCCGACCATCATCGGTGACGCGGCCGACGTCGACCGGATCACCAACCACGTCCTCGGCGACGCCTGCACCCCGGGCAACCCGAAGGAGTGCACGTTCGAGACCGTCCGCCCGGTCGTCGACCACTCCATCAACGGTGACCTGGACGACCTGCTGACCTGATCCGCAGGTCAGGACGTCCACCGTCGCACCAGCGGGCCCAGCCATCCGAGGTGATACTCGGATGGGTGGGCCCGCTGGCTGCGGTCCCGCTCTTCTCCGCACCAGAGCCGGTGCGGCCCGCGAAGGAGATACCCGCGTGTCCGAGGCTGTCGTCCCCACTGTGACCGAGGCGGCGGACGCCGTCGCCTCGACCGGTCCGTTCGAGTCCGTCGACCAGGTGATCGAGACCCTGCGGGAGCAGGGCTACATCACCGACACCCGCCTGGCCACGACGGTGTTCCTGCTGACCCGGCTGGACAAGCCGCTGCTGCTGGAAGGGCCCGCCGGGGTCGGCAAGACCGAGCTGGCGAAGATGCTCGCCGTCGCCACCGGACGCCGGCTGCTGCGTCTGCAGTGCTACGAGGGCCAGGACGAGACCAAGGCCCTGTACGAGTGGGACTACGGCAAGCAGCTCATGTACACCCAGATCCTCCGCGAGAAGATCGGGCAGCTCGTCGAGGACGCCCCCGACCTCGCCTCCGCGGTCGACCGCATCGGGTCCCAGGAGAGCGTGTTCTTCTCCGAGCGCTTCCTCGCGCCGCGCCCGCTGCTGGAGGCCATCCGCTCCGAACAGCCCGTCGTGCTGCTGATCGACGAGGTCGACCGCGCCGACGAGGCCCTGGAGGCCGTGCTGCTGGAGACCCTGGGCGAGTTCCAGATCTCCGTGCCCGAGATCGGCACCTTCGTCGCCGAGCAGCGCCCGTACGTGCTGCTGACCTCGAACAACACCCGTGACCTCGCCGCCGCGCTCAAGCGCCGCTGCCTGCACCTGTTCCTCGACTACCCGTCGGCCTCGCGCGAGCTGGAGATCGTGAAGTCGAAGAAGACCGGGCTGTCGGACCAGCTGGCCGAGGAGCTCGTCAACGTCGTGCGCGGGCTGCGCGAGCTGGAGCTGCGCAAGTCGCCCTCGATCTCGGAGACCATCGACTGGGCGCGCACGCTGGCCGTCCTGGGGGTCGACGAGCTGAGCTCGCAGATCCTGTCCGACACCGTCTCGGTCGTCGTCAAGTACGACAAGGACGTCAAGAAGGCGCTGGACGCGCTGCCGAACCTGGTCGACCCGAACGCGGTCGTCGCCGAGCAGGGCCACGGACACGGACACGGCCACGGACACGGGCACGACGGCGACCACAGCCACGACGAGCCCGCGGCGCGCTCCACCCGGCACGACACCACGGATCCCGACGACGGTGACGTGGACGGCCGCGGGAAGCGGACCGGCAAGGACAACGCGGGCCGCCACCACGACGGCTACGGCAACAAGGCCGCGGCCGGCAACCCCAACGCGGCGCAGAAGGTGCGCACCGTGAGTCCGGGCCAGGGCGCCCGTTCCTTCGGCGGCTCCCGCAAGCGCCCGGTCTGATCGGGGCGTCGGCGTGGAAGCGAGCATCCACCGCTTCGTCCGGCTCCTGCGGATCCGGTCGGTGCGCATCTCGGTCTCCGAGGCGCTCGACGCGATGGCCTGCGCCGCCCAGCCCGGGGTGCTGTCCGACAAGTCGGTGCTGAAGGAGGCGCTGCGCATCGCGCTGGTCAAGGACCGCCGCGACGAGGCGACCTACGACGAGGTCTTCGACCTGTTCTTCTCCCTGGTCAGGGTGGGCGAGGCCGACACCGGCCACGGGCACGGCCACGGGCACGGGGACCTGAGCGACGACACCCCGCTGGAGAACTTCACGCTGTCCGAGGAGCCGTCGGAGACCCCGCAGGAGGGGCACGACCACGGCTCCCCGGTCGACATCAAGGAGTTCTTCGATCCCGAGGACCTGGCCGAGCAGTACAACCTGCACCAGGAGGCCAACAAGATCGACATGGCCTCGATGACGGACGAGATCGTGCTCTCGAAGGAGCAATCCAACGACGTCACCGACGGCCAGCGCGTGCAGATCGAGACCGACCGGTTCTCCGGCGGCGGTCAGCCCGGGGACATCTCCCAGCAGCAGGGCACCAAGGTCGACGCCGACCTCTCGGTCGCCCAGCAGGACGCGCTGCTGGGCTGGCTGAACTCCGAGGAGGACCGGCTCTCGGAGGAGGAGCAGGGCACCGAGGACGACGCCGCCGCGCTGCGCCGGCGTCTCACCGGGGTGCTCGACAACCTCCCCGAGCTGCTCAAGGCCCACCTGGAGAAGCTGCTCGCGATCGAGCAGCGGATCGTCGAGGGCCACGACGACGCGGAGCGGGTCGCCGAGGTCGACCGGGCCAGCGAGACCGAGCGCATGCAGCTGGAGGACTCGTTGCGGCGGCTCGCGAAGTCGCTGCACGGCGCGCTGACCCACCGCAGGCGGGTCTCGCCGCGGGGCCGGATCGACTCGGCCCGCACCATGCGCAAGAACATGCGCTACGACGGCGTCCCGTTCTCCCCGGTCACCGTGCAGCGTCAGGAGGACAAGCCGCGCCTGGTGGTGCTGGCCGACGTGTCGCTGTCGGTCCGGGCCACCGCGCGGTTCACCCTGCACCTGGTGCACGGTCTGCAGGACCTGTTCGGCCAGGTGCGCTCGTTCGCGTTCGTGGCCGACCTGGTCGAGGTGACCGACCTGTTCGCCGACCACCCCGTCGAGCACGCCCTCGGGCTGATCTTCGGCGGCGACCAGCTCGACGTCGACGCCAACTCCAACTACGGCCTGGCCTTCGGCCAGTTCCTGGAGGACCACGGCTCGGCGGTCACCCGCCGGACGACGGTGCTGGTGCTCGGCGACGGCCGCGGGAACGGCAACGACCCCAACATGGAGGCGTTCGTCGAGATCACCCGGCGGGCCCGGGAGACGATCTGGCTCACCCCGGAGCCGCGGTACTCGTGGGGGCTGGGCCGCTGCGACCTGCCCGCCTACGCCGAGTACTGCGACCGCGTCCGCGTGGTCCGGGACCTGTCCGGTTTCGAGGCGACCACGAACGAGATGGCCGGCGAGCTGATCGGCCGCTGACCCCGCCGGTGGGTGGTGCCGGTGTCCGCACCGGGGCCACCCACCGGGGGTCCGCCTACCGCTCGACCACGATCTTCCCGACGGTGCCGCCGGACTCGACGAGCCGGTGCGCCGCCCGCAGCGACGCCGCGGTCAGCCCCTGCAGGCGCCGCGTCTCGGTGGTCCGCAGCTCCCCGGCGTCGACGAGCCGGGACACCTCGTCCAGGATCTCCCGCTGCACCGTCGAGCCCGGCTCCGACAGCGGCCGGGTGAACATCAGCTCCCAGTGCCAGGCCTGCGACTTCGTCTTCAGCGGGAGCGTGTCCAGGCCCTCCGGCTCGTCGATGGCGACGACGATCCCGCGCGGGGTCATCAGCTCCGCGTAGGCCTCGACGTTGCCCGCCGACACCGGCGAGAACACGTACTGCACGCCGTCCGGGGCGACCTCGCGCACCGTGCCGACGAGGTCGTGGTGGTCGGCGACTTCGTGCGCACCCATCTGCCGCGCCCAGTCCGCGGACTCCGTGCGGGAGGCGGTGCCGACCAGCGTCAGCCCGGTCCGCCGGGCGAGCTGCAGGACCATCGACCCGACCCCGCCCGCGGCGGACACGACGAGCAGCGTCCCGGTGGTGTCGGCGGTGACGCGCAGGTGGTCGTGCAGGCACTCCCACGCGGTGATCGAGGTCAGCGGCAGCGCGGCCGCGGCGGCGAAGTCGAGGGTCGACGGCTTGCGCCCGACGATGCGGGAGTCGACGAGCTGGCGGTGGGCGTTGCTGCCGGGCCGGTCGATCGCGCCGGCGTAGTAGACCTCGTCGCCGGGGGCGTACCCCTGCACCCGGTCGCCCACCTCGACGACGACGCCCGCGGCGTCGAAGCCGAGGACCTTCGGCCCGTCGGCCGGGTCGAACGACGACCGGACCTTGCCGTCCACCGGGTTCACCGAGACGGCGCGGACGTCGACGAGCAGGTCGTGCGGGCCGGGCGCACCGACCTCGATCTCGGCGTCGACGAGGCACTCGGGGTCGTCGACGGGCAGCGGCCGGGGCGCCACGACGGCGGGTACGGAAGCCATGACCGGACGCTATCCGCGCCACCGGGCCGCCGCCCGCCGCACCGACGACCCCGGCTGGGCCGATCGGCCGATTTCGTGCCGCCGCGGGGGCCGCCCGGAGTACGATCGGGCGTCCCCTTCGGGAAGGAGGGCCGGATGTCGGACGGTGGCGGAGCGGTCCTCCGGATCGTCGGCCGCGTGTGCACCGCGCTGTGGGGCTACACGCCGGGCGTGATCCCGGCGATGGTCGCCACGATGGGCAGCGGGCCCGCGTTGCGCTGGTTCGCGTCCAACTTCCCGCGCTTCCTGGTCACCCTGCGCGTGCTGGGCCCCGTGCGCACCCACCTCGCCGGGCTCACGATCTCCCTGGTGAACGGGTGCACGTACTGCGCCTACGGCCGTGCGCACGCACTCGAGCTGATCCACCTGCGCGACCGGGACCTGCTGTTCCCGCTCGACGCCCGCACCCTGGCGAGCTGGAACGGGCTGTCCCGCCGCGAGATCGGGCTGCGGCTGCGCGGTGTGCTCGAGGAGGCCGGGATGCACGCCGAGGTGATCTGGGTGGACCGCACCCTGGCCCTGCTCGACGGCGCCCCGCCCGTCGACGCCGACGAGCGCCGCATCGCCCACCTGTGCCGGATGGTCGGCACCATGAACGCGATCGCCGTCGCCGCGGGGACCGTCCCGGACGGCGCCCACGACCCGGTCAACAAGGACGCCGCGCTGAAGGCCCGGCTGCTCGCCGCCCAGGGCGCCTGAGCATCCCGGCCGGCACCGGAGCCCACCCCCACCGTCCGGACGGGGAGGGCCCCGGCCGTCGGACGTGGTGCGGCGTGCCCGTGACCGCCTAGCGTGGAACGGGCCCCCGCACGCACAGGAGCGATCCATGATCGGAACCGACCGGCTCTCCAACGACCTCGCCGGCTGGCTGGACCGCACCCTGGTGCAGCCCGGGATCCTGCCGGCCGAGCGTTTCGAGGAGGCGTTCGTCGCCTGCGTCGCGAGCGCCGCGAAGGACCCCGACCTCCCGGACGACGCGTGGCTCGCCTTCTACCGCAACACCCTCGACGCGCTGGCCGGTGAGCCCGAGCCGGGCGGCACCAACGCCGAGATGGCGCCGGTGCACGCCCGCGCCCGCTCCCTCGTGCTGGGCGAGGAGGTGCTGGAGCTCGGCTGCTGCTTCGGCTTCCTGTCGCTGCAGCTGGCCCGCGACGGCCACCGCGTCACCGCCACCGACCTGACCGGCGGCACCGTCGAGCTGCTGACCCGGATGGCGCCACAGCTCGGCGCCGATGTCGAGACCCACGTCGCCGACGCGCGTGCCGTCGCCCTGCCCGACGGCTGCGCGGACACCGTGTTCGCCGTGCACCTCGTCGAGCACCTGTCCGAGTCCGACGGCGACGAGGTCGTCGGCGAGATGCTGCGCCTGGCCCGGCAACGGGTGGTCGTCGCCGTCCCGTTCGAGGACGAGCCGAACCCCGCCTGGGGTCACGTCCGGGTCTTCGACGAGCGCGTCCTGACCCGGATCGGGGAGCGCACCGGCCATCCGTTCACGGTGTCCGAGCACCACGGCGGCTGGCTGGTGATCGACCTCTGAGCAGGGCGTGGGTGAGCGCCTCCAGCGGCCCGCGGTCGTGGCGGCGCAGCCACCACCCCGCCGTCGCGGCGGACCCGGCGACGACGAGGGCCCACACCCCGACCACCGCCCCGGTCCGCAGCGGCGCCGCGACACCGGCGAGCGCCCCGGCCAGGCCGAGCCCCCAGGCGCCGAACAGCACCGCGGCCACGACGTTCTGGCCGACGTAGCAGGTCATCGCGGTCCGGCCGAGCGCGGTGAGCCCGCGCCGCACCGGGCCGGCCGGACCGCGCAGCCGGGCCAGGACCTCCGGAACCAGGCCGAGCAGCCCCAGCGCGACCAGCGGGGCCACCAGGTAGCGCTCGACGAGGAACCACGGGCCGCCGCCGAGCGTGGTGAGCACGGTGAGCACCGCCCCGGCCACCCCGGTGCCGATCAGCCGTCGGCGCAGGGTGACGGCGCCGGCGTCGAACAGGCCGGCGCGGAGCAGCGCGGATCCGGCCAGGAACAGCACCACCGCCGACGGGACGATCAGCACCAGCTCGACCCGGTACAGCAGCGGGTCGGCCAGCCGTGCGGCCACCTGCCCGGTCCAGGTCGCCGGGTACGGCGGGAGCGGCACGTCGGCGCCGGTGCTCCCGGCCGTCGCGGCGGTCGCACCGCCCACCAGCAGCACCGTGACCACCCCGGCGACGCAGGCGGCCGCCACCCGCACCCGCGCCGACCGCCCCACCAGCCATGCGACGAGCACCGAGGCGATCGCGTAGCCCATCAGCACGTCGAACTCGAAGACCAGCACGTAGTGCAGCAGTCCCTCGGTGAACAGGATCGCGGCGCGGGCGAGGTACCGGCCCGGCCACCGCAGCCCGCGGCGCACCGCGGAGCGGTACTGCAGCTCCATCCCGATCCCGAACAGCAGCGTGAGCAGTGCGAGGAACTTCCCGTTCGCGACGGCGCGGAGCGCGGTGTCGAGCCACCAGCCCCCGGCGAACCCGGCGAACACCGCGCCCGGCCCGCGCGGGTCGGCGAACACCCAGACGTTCGTCGCGAAGGTCCCGGCGATCGCGAGGCCGCGCAGCACGTCCGGGGCGGCGAGGCGGTCACCGGACACCGGTGCGCTCCCGGTCCCCGGTGCCGGGGAAGACGGTCGCCCACAGCGGCCCCACGACGAACCAGATCCCGGCGACCAGCGACGCCGTCGCGAGCCAGGACCACATCGGGTCCTCCGGCCAGGCACCAGGCGCCGGGAACGCGCGGCCGCCGGCCACCGACAGCAGGACCAGCACCGCCGCCGTGACCACCCAGGCGGCGACGACCTTGCCGTACTCGCGCCACTCGTACCGCGTCCGGGCGACCCCGCCCCGCGGCGGGCGCACCGGTGCCGGGCCGCCCGCGAAGCGGTGGGCGACCCGGACGTCGGCCCAGCGCACCAGCGAGTGCCCGAACGCGACGGTGATCCCGAGGTAGAGCGCGGCCAGCCCGTGCACCCGCGACGGTGCGCCGCCCGTCGCCAGGTCCACCGTCGAGGCGGTGACCAGCACGAGGTCCATCAGCGGCACCCCCAGCAGCAGCACCGCCCCCAGGCCCCGGCGGCGCAGCACGTAGCGCGCCCCCAGCCCGGCCAGCAGGAACACCCAGAACCCGATCTCGGCACCGACGATCAGCCACAGCAGCGGCTCGGCGAACAACGACTCCCCCATGGCCGGTGATCGTGCCGACCCGGCCGCGGCGACGCGTCCGGCGTGCGACCGATCCGCGCGTACCACCTTCGACGGACGCCGCGCGGGCGCCGGGCGTGCTGGGATGGGGTGTGATCACGTACCTGGTGAACCGCGACGGCGGCGCACCCTCGGTGCTGCGGGACGCCGGTACCGGCGTGGTGTGGTTCGTGGTCGGGCTGCTGCTGATCTGGGCACTGCCCGACGCGGGGATCACCTGGTGGGGCGCGGACACCGGGGCGACGGCGGCGTCGCTGCTGGTCATGGGGCTGGGCTGCGCCGCGTCGACCGTGCGCCGGATCGCGGTGCCCGCCGGGCTGCTGGTCGGCACGGCGGCCCTGGTCGCGGGCCCCGTCCTGGGCGGCCGCACCGAGATCGGGACCGTGCTCGTGTTCACCGACCTGCTCTACTGCGCCGTGGTGTTCCCGCCGCGGCGCACCGCGCGGGCGGTCGCCGTCGCCGCCGGTGGGGTCGCCACCGTCCTCGGTGTCGCGGCGCTGCTCGTGGCGGGCACCCGCACCGGCACCTACGCCGTGCTCAACCTGACGCTGGTGGTCGGGCTCCCGCTGGTCTGGGGGCTGGAGGTGCGCCGGTTCCGGGACCTGGCGGCCGTCGAGCGGGAGCGGGCCGTCGCGGTGGAGCGGACGGCGGCCCGGGAGCGGGACGCCGCCGTCGCCGCCGAGCGTGCCCGGATGGCCCGCGACCTGCACGACGTCGTCGCCGGGCGGCTGTCGGCGATCGCGCTGCAGTCCGAGGCGGCACTGCAGCCCGGCGCCGACCCGGCGCTGGTCCGGCGGGTGCTGGGGACGGTGCGGTCCTCCGGCGTCGCCGCGCTCGGGGAGATGCGCACGATGATCGGGCTGCTGCGCGACGGCGACACCGCCGACCCGCCCGGGGCGCCCGCCCGGCTGTCCGAGGTCGACGCCCTGCTCGACGAGGCCCGCGCCGCCGGCCTGTCCCCCGTCCTGCGCGACGGGCGCGGCGCGGCCCCGCTGCCCGCCCCGGTCGACCTCGCCGGGTACCGGATCGTGCAGGAGTCGCTGACCAACGCGGCGAAGCACGCGCCCGGCTCGGACGTGACGGTGCGCCTCGCTCTCACCCCCGATGTCGACGACCGGCTGCTCGTCGAGGTGCGCAACGGTCCCGGCCGGCGTCCCGCGGCGGGCCCGGGGCTGCACGGCGGCACCGGGCTCGACGGCCTGCGCGAGCGCGCCCGGGCCGTCGGCGGCACCCTGCACGCGGGCCCCGACGACGACGGCTGGCTGGTCCGGGCCGACCTGCCCCTCGGCCCCGAGATCCCGGCGGAGGTGGAGCGATGAGCATCCGGGTGGTCGTCGCCGACGACCAGGAGGCCGTCCGCACCGGGCTCGTGCTGATCCTCGGCTCGGCACCGGACATCGACGTCGTCGCCGAGGTCGCCGACGGGCTCGCCGCGGTGCGGGCCGCCGCCGAGCACCGGCCCGACGTGGTGCTGATGGACATCCGGATGCCCGGCATCGACGGCATCGAGGCCACCCGGCGGATCCTCACGGAGGGGTCTGCGCAGGTCCTGGTGCTGACCACGTTCGACCTCGACGAGCTCGTCGACGGCGCGCTCGCGGCGGGCGCGGGCGGGTTCCTGCTCAAGTCGGTCGACGCGACCCGGCTCACCGACGGGGTCCGGGCGGTCGCCCGCGGCGAGGGCGTGCTGGCGCCGGAGGTGACCCGGCGGGTGATCCGCCGCTACGCGGGGGCGCCGCGGCCGTCGTCGGTGCCGGGGCTGGAGAGGCTCACCGCACGCGAGACCGACGTGCTCGCCGGGCTGGGCCGCGGGCTCTCGAACGCGGAGCTGTCCGCGGAGCTGGTGATCTCGGAAGGGACGACGAAGACGCACGTCTCCCGGGTGCTGGCGAAGCTGGGCCTGCGTTCCCGCACCCAGGCCGCGATCGCCGCCCAGGAGGCCGGGCTCGTGTGAGCCCGGCCCCCCGGAGGTGGCTCGGCGTGCCGGCTCAGCCCTGGCCGCGCGCCGTCTCGAGCGCGCGCCGGGTCAGCACCTGCACCAGGTGGGTGCGGTAGGCGACCGACCCGTGGGTGTCGGCAGGCGGCTCGGCGCCCTCGGCGGCCAGCGCGGCCGCCTCGGCGACCGACTTCCCGTCCTTCAGCGCCTGCTCCGTCGCGGACGCCCGCAGCGACGTCGATCCCATGTTGACCAGGCCGATCCGGTCGTCGGACACGGCGACGGCGACGATCGCCCAGTCGTTGCTGCGACGGGTGAACTTCTCGTACGCCCAGCCCTTGTCCCCGCAGCGCGGGATCCGGATCTCGACGATCAGCTCGTCGGGCTCGCGGACCGTGGTGAACACGCCGGTGTAGAACTCGCCGATCGGCACGGTCCGCTTCCCGCGCGGCCCCTGCAGGACGACGGTGGCGTCCAGCGCGAGCAGCGCGGCGGGCAGGTCCGCGGCCGGGTCGGCGTGGGCGACGGTGCCGCCCAGCGTGCCCCGGGCCCGGATCTGCGGGTCGCCGACGGTGCGGGCGACGGCCCCGAGCAGCGGGACCTCCTTCGCGACCTCGGCCGAGTCGACCACGTCGCGGTGCTTGGTCGCCGCACCGACGGCGAGCTCGTCGCCCTCGACGCGGATGTAGCTCAGCTCCGGCAGCCGGCCGATGTCGATCAGGAACTCCGGCGCGCCGAGGCGCACCTTCATGACCGGGATCAGCGAGTGCCCGCCGGCCAGGACGCTGGCGTCCTCACCCTTCTCGGCGAGCAGCGCGATGGCGTCGTCGAGGGTGTCGGGACGGGCGTAGTCGAACGCGAGGGGGATCATGCGCCGGCCTCCCCACGGGAGAAGGCGGGCGCGGTGCGCAGCGCGTCGGACTCGGCCTCGGCCTTCTGCGCGGCGTCCGGGTCCTTGCCCGCGGCGACGAGCACCGCGCGCACGATGTTGTGGTAGCCGGTGCAGCGGCAGAGGTTGCCCTCCAGGCCCTCGCGGACCTTCCGCTCGTCCAGGTCGTCGTCGTGGCTGATCAGCGACACCGCGGACATGACCATGCCCGGGGTGCAGAAGCCGCACTGCAGCCCGTGCTCGGACCGGAACGCCGCGGTGACCGGGTGCTCGGGGCGGCCCTCGGACGCGCCGTCGAGCCCCTCCATGGTGGTGACCGACTGCTGGTCGGCCTGCACCGAGAGCACGGTGCACGACTTGACCGCGTCGCCGTCGAGCAGCACGGTGCACGCGCCGCAGGACGTGGTGTCGCAGCCGATGTTGGTGGCCTTCAGCCCGACGGTCTCCCGCAGGTAGTGCGCGAGCAGCTGGCGGGGCTCCACGTCGGCGCTGGTGGGCTCACCGTTGACGGTGATCTCGACCTTCACTTGGAGGCCTCCTGAATGGCTTCCCAGACCCGCATCGGGGTCAGGGGCATGTCGATGTGCGTGACGCCGAGGTGGGACAGGGCGTCGATGACCGCGCTCTGGGTGGCGGGGGTGGAGCCGATCGTCCCGGCCTCGCCGATGCCCTTGTAGCCCATCGGGTTGACCGGCGTCGGGGTCGTCATCTCGACCAGGTCGAAGCTGGGCAGCTCCGCCGCCGACGGGATGCCGTAGTCGGCGAAGGTGCCGGTGAGGGGCTGGCCCTCCTCGTCGTAGATGACCTCCTCGAGCAGCGCCTGCGCGATGCCCTGGGCGATCCCGCCGTGCCGCTGCCCGTCGCAGAGCAGCGGGTTGAGGATGGGACCCGCGTCATCGACGGCGACGATCTTCTCGACCGTCACCTTGCCGGAGTCGGTGTCGACCTCGACGACGCAGACGTGCGAGCCGAACGGGAAGGTCGGCTTCTTGCCGTCCCAGGTGGTGTCGACCTTGAGCTGCTCGGCGGCCGCCAGCTCCGCCAGGGTCACCGACTTCGCGCCGGGGACGCCCTTGACGGTGATCGCGGCGTTCGCCGGGTCGAGCTCCAGGTCCTCGACGCTCGCCTCGAGCAGGTCGGCCGCGCGCTGCTTGGCCAGGTCGATCAGCTCGGCCGAGGCCTGGTGCACCGCGACGCCGCCGGTCTGCAGCGACCGCGACCCCATGGTGCCGCCGCCGCGCGGGACGAGGTCGGTGTCGCCGTGCTTGACGGTGATCTTCTCGATCGGGACGCCCAGCTGGTCGGACGCGAGCATCGCCCACGCCGTCGCGTGGCCCTGCCCGTGCGGGGAGGTGCCGGTCAGCACGGTCACCGAGCCGTCCGGGTGGACCTCCACCGAGGCGTCCTCGGCGTACGCGCCGCCGCCGGTGATCTCGACGTAGGAGGAGACGCCGATGCCGAGCTGACGGGCGTCGCCGCGCTCGCGGCGGGCCTTCTGCTCGGCGCGCAGCCCGGCGTAGTCGGACTTCTCCAGGGCCAGGTCGATGGCCTTGGCGTACTCGCCGGAGTCGTACTCGACGCCGCCCTTGGTCTGGAACGGGAACTTGTCCGGCGAGACGACGTTCATCCTGCGGACCTCGGCCGGGTCCTTGCTGATCTCGGCGGCGAACAGGTCCATCGCCCGCTCGATCGCGGCGGTCGCCTCCGGACGCCCGGCGCCGCGGTAGGCGGCGATCGAGGTCGTGTTGGTGACGACGGTGCGCGCCCGGGAGTCGACGTTCGCGATGTCGTAGGTGCCGGGCGCCATCATGCGGGTGAACATCGGCAGGAAGGTGCCCAGGCGCGGGTAGGCGCCCAGGTCCTGCACGACGTCGATCCGGTAGTGGGTGACCCGGCCCTCGCGGGTGCCGCCGATCGTGACGGTCTGACGCTGGGCGCGGCCCTGCACCATGCCGGTCATGTTCTCGGAGCGGGACTCGTTCCAGCGGACCGGACGGCCCTGCCGGCGCGCGAGCCAGGCGACGAGCCCGAACTCGGGGTCCGAGCCGATCTTCGCGCCGAAGCCGCCGCCGACGTCGGGCAGGACGACCCGCACCTTGTCCTTGTCCAGGCCCAGCCAGCCGGCGATCTCGTCGCGGCCGCCCTGGGCGTTCTGGTTGGACATGTAGACGGTGAGGTGGTCGCCCTCCCAGAAGGCGCTCGCGGCACGCGTCTCCAACGGGGCCGCGGCCAGGCGCTGGTTCACCAGGTCCCGGGTGACGACGACCTCGCAGCCGTCGAAGAACGAGGCGTCCTGCTCCTCGTCGTGCCCGTAGGCGGCCGCGGTGTTGGTCCCGGCCTCGGGGAACAGCAGCGTCTCGTCGCGGGCGGCGGCCAGCGGGTCGATCACCACGTCCAGGGGCTCGTACTCGACGTCGACCAGCTCGGCCGCGTCCTCACCCTGGTAGAACTCCTCGGTGAGGACCGCGGCCACCGGCTCGCCGACGAACCGCACGCGGTCGGTCGCCAGGAACGGGCGGGTCATGGCCTTGTTCGCGCCCGGGAACAGCAGTGCCGGTGCGATGTCGAGGTCGGCCCCGGTGACGACGGCGACGACGCCGGGCGACGCGAGCGCCGCCGAGGTGTCGATCGACGTGATCGTCGCGTGGGCGAGCGGGGAGCGGACGAGCGTCAGGTGCAACGCCCCGGTCAGCCGCTCCTCGGTCAGGTCGTCGGTGTAGGTCGCGCCGCGCGTGAGGAAGACCGGATCCTCGGTGCGGACGACGCGGGTGCCCAAGATGCTCATCGGACGCGAGCGTATACATCTCCACCGGCCTGTGCGATGCAGACCACAGCGCCCGATCCGCAGGTCAGGGCACCCTTCGCGGAGCGACGCGCGGGCGGATCGCCGCATCTGCGGCACGCCGGGGGCCGGTCGTCCCCGACCTCGGATCTGTTGAGATCGCATCCATCTCGTATCCAAGGAACGGCGAGGGTCAGTCGCGTTCGTCCCACCACGGCCGTACGGCCCACAGCGCCGAGACCGGGCCGTGCCCGGCGCCCAGCGGGTAGGCGTGGCGGACCGCCTCGACGATGTAGCGCTTCCCGAACCGGACCGCCGCCTCCAGCTCCATCCCGCGGGCGAGCCCGGACGCGATCGCGGCGGCCAGGGAGTCCCCGCCGCCGTGGGTGTGGCCGGTGTCGAAGCGCGGGCCGGGCAGCTCGACGGCGGTCTCGCCGTCGTAGAGCAGGTCCAGGCAGCCTTCGGTGTCCTCGGCGAGGTGGCCGCCCTTCACCAGGACCGCGCGCGGGCCGAGCGCGTGCAGCGCCTTCGCCGCGGCGTACTGGCCCGCGCGGTCGTGGACGTCGTGCTCGACGAGCAGCCGGATCTCGTCGAGGTTCGGGGTGACCAGCGTGGCCCGCGGGAACAGCGTGTGCCGGTAGGCGTCGAGCGCCTCGGCGGCCAGCAGCGGGTCCCCGTGCATCGAGGCCGCCACCGGGTCGACGACGAACGGCGTCGCCAGACCCGCGCCGATGCCGTTCCCGTCGCAGGCCCGCGCGACGGTCTCGATGATCTCGGCGTTCGCGAGCATCCCGGTCTTCGCGGCCTGCAGCCCGATGTCGGAGGCGACCGTGGCGATCTGGCCGGCGATCGTGTCGACCGGGACCGTGTGGACGCCGGTGACGCCCACCGAGTTCTGCACGGTCACCGCGCAGACGGCGAGGCAGCCGTGCACCCCGCAGGCGGCGAAGGTGCGCAGGTCCGCGGCGATGCCCGCGCCGCCGCCGGAGTCGGTGCCGGCGATCGTCATGACCCGCGGGGGTGTGGTGCCGACGGTGGGTTCCATGGACGTGTCCTCCCTGGCCGGCATTACCCGGCCGGTCCGCGGTCGGCGGCGCCGGTCCCGGTGGGACCCAGCCGCCCTCTCAGCCCGCTCGCTCCGCGAGCTCCCGCGTCGTGCGTGTCGCCGGAGACGGTAGCCCGTGCCGGCGCGGCGCCGGCCACGTCACCGGCGGGCCGGGTGCCGCGGGCGACGCCACCCGCGGCACCCGGCGTCGTGCCGCTACTCCGTCGCCGCGATCGGCAGGTACACCCGGCCGCCCTCGTCACGGAACTCCCCGGACTTCTCCGCCATCCCGGCCTCGATCGCCTCGACGCTGGTCAGCCCGTGCGCCTCGGCGTAGTCCCGGACGTCCTGGGTGATCTTCATCGAGCAGAACCTCGGCCCGCACATGGAGCAGAAGTGCGCGGTCTTCGCGGGCTCGGCCGGCAGGGTCTCGTCGTGGTAGGCGGTCGCGGTGTCCGGGTCGAGCGACAGCGCGAACTGGTCACGCCAGCGGAACTCGAACCGGGCCTGCGAGAGCGCGTCGTCGCGGGCCTGGGCGTGCGGGTGCCCCTTGGCCAGGTCCGCGGCGTGCGCGGCGATCTTGTAGCTGATCACGCCGACCTTGACGTCGTCGCGGTTCGGCAGGCCCAGGTGCTCCTTCGGCGTGACGTAGCAGAGCATCGCGGTGCCGGCCTCGGCGATCCGCGCCGCGCCGATCGCGGAGGTGATGTGGTCGTAGCCGGGCGCGATGTCGGTGGCCAGCGGACCGAGGGTGTAGAACGGCGCCTCGTCGCACCACTCCTCCTCCAGCCGCACGTTCTCGACGATCTTGTCCATCGGGACGTGGCCGGGGCCCTCGATCATCACCTGGACGTCGTGGCCGCGGGCGATGCGGGTCAGCTCGCCGAGCGTGGCGAGCTCGGCCAGCTGCGCCTCGTCGTTCGCGTCGGCGATGGAGCCGGGCCGCAGCCCGTCGCCGAGGGAGAAGGTGACGTCGTAGCGGCGCAGGATCGCGCAGAGCTCGTCGAAGTGGGTGTACAGGAACGACTCGGCGTGGTGGGCCAGGCACCACGCGGCCATGATCGACCCGCCGCGGGAGACGATCCCGGTGACCCGCTTCGCGGTGAGCGGCACGTGGCGCAGCAGCACCCCGGCGTGCACGGTCATGTAGTCGACGCCCTGCTCGCACTGCTCGAGCACGGTGTCGCGGTAGACCTCCCAGCTCAGCCGGGCCGGTGGTGACCTGCTGCGGACGCACTGGTGCCGTTGTCATGACGGTCCTCCCTGGCCGGCATTACCCGGCCGGTTCTGCGGTCGGCGACCGGCGAGTCGCCCTCTCAGCCCCGCGCGACGGAGCTCCCGCGTGTTCAGTTGGTCGTGCACCCGCACCGTAGGCACCGTCCGGCGACGCGCACCAGCCCCTCACCCGGCTGCGAGGAATGATCACCGGTGGTATCGGGTTCCCCACCGTTATGACGCAGAACGCTGAGCTCTCCCCGACCGACTGGGTCCGCGAGCAGACCGAGAAGATCCTCGAGAACGGCACCACCGAGGGCGTCACGGTCATGGACCGTCCGATCATCCTGGTCACGACGACCGGCGCGAAGTCCGGCAAGCAGCGCTACGTGCCGGTGATGCGCGTCGAGCACGGCGGCTCCTACGCGATGATCGCGTCAAAGGGCGGCACCCCGGAGCACCCGGCCTGGTACCACAACGTGGTCGCGAACCCGCAGGTCCAGGTGCAGGACGGCACGCAGACCGGCACCTTCGTCGCCCGCGAGGTCACCGGCGACGAGCGCCAGGAGTGGTGGGACCGCTCCGTCGAGGCCTACCCGCCCTACGCCGAGTACCAGCAGAAGACCTCCCGGGTCATCCCGGTGTTCGTGCTGGAGCCCGCGAGCTGAGCCCGGCGCCCGCGTGCCCGGTCCGAACCGGGCACGCGGGCGGCCCTCAGGCGGCGGCGACGCCGTGCGCGGGCTCGACCCGTCCGGCGCGGCGCATCGGCCCCACCGAGGCGACCACCGCGACACCGACCACCACCGCGGCCAGCCCGGCGAGCTGGCCCAGCGGCAGCGCCGTGAGCGCCCCGATGCCGGTCGCCCTCAGCGCCAGCAGGCCGTACACACCCCCCAGCACCACGCCGAGCACCGCCGCGACCGCACCGGCGAGTGCCGCCTCGAACGCCACCGCCCGCCGGGCCGCGGCCCGGGACAGGCCGAGCGTGCGCAGCAGCGCGATCTCCCGGGTCCGCTCGCTGACCGACAGTGCGAGGGTCACCCCGACCCCCACGACGGCGACGAGCAGCGTGATCCCCACCAGCCCCAGCCCGACCCAGCGGACGGCGCCGACCGCGACCTCGGTCTGCTCGCGCAGCTCCGCGGTGAAGGTGACGGGTGCCTCGCCCGCGGCCCGCACCACCGCGGTGCGCACCGCGACCGGGTCGGCCCCCGGCGCCGGGTCGACGAGCACCATGCCGTCGGACGGCCGCGCGGTCAGCTCGGGTGCGGCGTCGAGCCGGGTCGCGAGCGTCGCGGCCTGGCCGTCGTCGCCGGCGAACACGACGATGTCGGCCGGGTAGTTCCGCTCGATCGACGCCGTCGCGTCGGCCGAGGCGCCGGCCACGGCCACCAGCAGCGCCGCGGTCAGGCCCACACCCAGCGACAGGACCGTCGTCATCGCCGCGGTGCGCCGCGACATCCGCCGCGCGTTGCCCACCGCGATCCGCCCCGGCGCCCAGCGTGCGACGACCGGCGCCACCAGCGCCGCCGCCCCGGACACCACGAACGGTCCGGTCACCACGAGCGCCGCGAACACCAGCATCCCGGACAGCGCGGCCAGCGCCGTCCCCGCCAGCGGGCTGCCCATCCCCACCCCGGCGACGGCGAGGACCACGGCCAGGACGAGCGCGACCGCGGCGAGCGGCAGCCGCACCCGGGCCCGCGGTGCGCGGGCACCGCTCGCGTCCGCCGCGCCGAGCGCCACCACCGGCGGGGTCCGGCCGGCGGCGAGCGCCGGGGCCAGCGCGGCCAGCACCGTCACGACGACCGCCAGCAGCACGCATCCCGCGAGCCGACCCCACGGCACCACGAGCGCCGGTACGTCCACCCCGGCCGCGCCCGCCGCCGCCAGGGCGGCCCACCCGCCCGCGACGGCCACGAGCGCCCCGGCGACCCCCGCGACCAGCCCGGTGAGCGCCGCCTCGACCAGCACCGACCGCGTCACCTGCCCGCGGCCCGCGCCGACGCAGCGCAGCAGCGCCAGCTCACGGGTGCGGCGGGCCAGCACGATCCGGAACGTCGAGGCGACCACCACGGCCGCGGCGACCAGCGCCAGCCCGACGAACACCGACAGCCCGGCGAGCAGCGCGTCCGCCGACGCCGACGCCGACGCCAGGTCCTCGGTGCGCTGGTCGTCGGCGGTCCGGACCCCGGTGACGCCCGGGACGGCGGCGAGCGCGGCCGGGTCCGGGTCCCCCGCGACGGCGGTCCGGTAGCCGGACAGACCGGCGGCGGCCGGGTCGTCGTCGCGCACGACGAGCACGTCGCCGTACTCGGACCGGACCGGCACCACACCGGTGACGGTCAGCGTGCGGTCGCCGAGGCCGACGGTGGCGCCGGGGGCGAGCCCGGTGCGCTCCGCGGTGCCCGCCCCGATCAGCGCCTCCCCCGGCCCGGACGGCAGGCGACCGGCCGTCACCGGCTCCAGTCCCTGCAGCGGCCCGGTCATCGGGTCGGTGCTCAGCAGCCAGCTGCCGCTCGCGCCACCCGCGACGACGGCGGCCGTCCCCGACCGGGCGGTCGACACCGCGGTCACCCCGGGCACCGCGCGCAGCCGATCCTGCAGCTCCGTGGTGGCGGCCCCGGCGGAGGTGTCGGTCTCCACGGCGAAGGTCGCGCCCGCGGGCACCGAGGACGTGCTCCCGACGAGGTCGGCGCGCAGGCTCGCGGTCAGCAGCACCGCACCGGCGGCGAACACCGTCGCCACCAGCACGGCCAGCCCGGTCAGCAGCAGCCGGCGCGGACTGCGCCGGGCACCGGCGACCGCGGCGCGGGTGGCGGGGTTCACCGGGTCACCGGCCCGGTGGCCGTGACGTCGGACAGGTCGGGGTCGTCGGCGCCGGTCAGCGCGCCCATCGCGGACAGCACCCGGTCCGGGGTGGGCCGGTCCAGCCGGCCCGCGGCACGGCCGTCGCGCAGCAGCAGGACCTGGTCCGACGCGGAGGCGGCGATCGGGTCGTGGGTGACCATGACGACGGTCTGGCCGTAGTCGTCGACGCAGGCTCGCAGCAGGCCCAGCAGCTCGCGCCCGGAACGCGTGTCGAGCGCACCGGTCGGCTCGTCGGCGACGACGATCTCCGGGCGCCCGAGCAGCGCCCTGGCCACCGCGACGCGCTGACGCTGCCCGCCGGACAGCTCCGAGGGCAGGTGGGTGAGCCGGTCGGCGATGCCGAGCCGTTCGACGAGCTCGGCCCGCCAGGCGTGGTTCGGCCTGCGCCCGGCCAGGGAGGCCGCCAGGTCGATGTTCTCGCCCGCGGTGAGGTGCGGCAGCAGGTTGCCGTCCTGGAAGACGAAGCCCATCCGGTCGCGCCGGACCCGGGTCAGCGCGGTGTCGTCGAGGCTCCCGAGGTCGGTCCCGCCCAGTAGCACCTGCCCGGACGTCGGCCGGTCCAGCCCGGCCAGGCAGTGCAGCAGTGTCGACTTGCCCGACCCGCTCGGGCCCATCACCGCGGTGAACCGCCCCGCGGGCAGCCACAGGGTGACGCCGTCGAGCGCGCGGACCGTGGCGCGCCCCCGCCCGTAGGTGCGCACCAGGTTCACCGTCGCCGCGGCGACCTGCGACGGCACGTCGGCCGGATTCCTCAACCCCTCGATCATGACGACGAGGCTGCCGCTCGACGGGGGTCCGGGGCATCGGCCCGTGGTAGGGCGTTGCCCGACCGGGTCGTCGTACTTCCGACCGAGGTCGACGGGCCCGGACGCGTCCTACGGTGTGATCCATGCGCACCGCAACCCGCCGTGGCCGCCCCGTCCTGGTCGGGCTGGAGCTGCTCGCCTACCTGTTCTGGGCCGGGTGCGACGTCGCGCTCGGCCTCGGCTACGGGACGACGTGGGCGCAGAGCGGCGCGGTCTACGGCCTGCTCGTGGCGGGCGTCGTGCTCACCCGGCACCGGGTCGACGCCGGGCCGCTCGGCGTCGCGGTGGTGGCGGTCGCGCTGTCCGCGGGCGGCTCGGCCGCCGCGGTGTTCCTCGGCGGGATCCCGTTCGTGTCGCTGACCGAGCTGTTCGCGCTGGCCGTGGTCACGGTGGCGACGGTGCGGACCGCTCCGGTCCGGGTCGTCCTCGGCGCGGCGGCGGTGTCGCTGCTGGTGATCGTGGGCATGCCGCTGCTGCGGGTCCCGGGGAACGACAGTGAGGTGTTCGCCAGCCTGACCGTCGTCGGCTGGGCCGGGACGATGGTCGTCGCGACCGCGGCGCGCGAGCTGACCCAGCGCCGCTCGGCCCGGCTCGCCCAGGCCCGCAACGACGAGCGCCTGGAGCTGGCCCGCGAGCTGCACGACACCGTCGCCCACCACGTGACCGCGATCGTGGTGGCCGCGCAGGCCGGGGTCGTCGTCGCGGGGAGCCGCCCGGAGGAGGCCGGCCGGGCGCTGGAGTCCATCGAGCGGGCCGGCGCCGAGGCCCTCGACGGGATGCGCCGCATGGTCGGGGTGCTGCGCGCCGGTGCCGACGGCGGCGCCGACCGCGCCCCGGGTCACGACATCGCCGACGTCGAGGACGTGGTCGCGCGGTTCGACCCCGACCGCACCCGCACCCGGCTGGAGATCGACCCCGAGGTGCGGACCGCCGTGCTCGGGCCCGCGGTCGCGGCCACCGCGTTCCGTGTGGTGCGCGAGGCCCTGACCAACGTGCACCGGCACGCCCCCGGCGCGACGACGGTGTCGGTCGGCGTGCACCTGCAGGCCGGGAGACTGGTGACCGTGGTGCACAACGACGGGACCGGGACCGAGAACCCGCTGCGCGACCCGGGCGGGTTCGGGCTGGCCGGGATGCGTGAGCGGGTGGAGGCCCTCGACGGCTCGCTGCACGCCGGGCCGGACGGGCCCGGCCGGTGGATCGTCGTCGCCGAGGTGCCCGCCGGGGCGGGTCGGTGACCGCGATCCGTGTCCTGCTCGCCGACGACCAGGAGATGGTGCGCACCGGCTTCGGGCTGATCCTGTCCGCCGAGGACGGCATCGAGGTCGTCGGCGAGGCCGCCACCGGCACCGACGCCGTCGCCATGGCCCGCGAGCTGCGCCCGGACGTCGTGCTCATGGACGTCCGGATGCCGGGGATGGACGGGATCGCCGCGACCCGCGCGCTGAGCGCGGACCCGTTCCCCCCGCGGATCGTGGTGGTGACGACCTTCGACCTCGACGAGTACGTCTACGGCGCGCTGCGCTCGGGGGCCTGCGGGTTCCTGCTGAAGACGGCGGGCCCGCGGCTGCTCGTCGAGGCCGTCCGGGCCGCCGCGGCGGGCGACGCGCTGGTGTCGCCGTCGGTCACCGTGCGGCTGCTGGAACGGCTGACCGAGCCGGAGCCGGCCCGCGCCGAGGTCCACGCCGCGCTGTCACCGCGCGAGCTGGAGGTGGTGAAGGCGGTGGCCCGGGGCCGGACGAACTCCGAGATCGCCGGGGACCTGTTCGTGTCGCTGTCCACGGTGAAGACCCACATCGCGAACATCGGGTCCAAGCTGGACGCCCGCAACCGGGTGGAGATCGCGGCGTGGGCGTGGGAGAACCGGCTGGTCGAGTAGGGCCGGGCCCTCAGGCCCGGGCCGCGCTCCGGCCGACCGGGGCGAGCGGGCCGCGCGGCGCGGGGATCCGCAGCGGTGCGGCGACGTCGCCGAGCGCCTCCGGGTAGGCGGCCGGCACGACCGGCAGCGCGGGGGCGTCGGAGTCGAGCACGGCACCGGCGGAGCGGGCGCGGTCGTGGTCGGAGGCGCGGGCGTCCCACAGCTCGAACAGCGGCTGCGCGGCCATGACCAGCAGCACCGCGAGGACGGGGGCGACGGCGAGGATCGAGAGCAGCATGGGGACCACGGTGCCCGCCGGGGGCACCCCGCCACATCGGCCGCGGGGCCGGTCTCGCAGGTCGACCCCTAGTACCGGGGTATGACTCCCGGGGTCGGACCCGGGGTCATCCCCGGGGGACGTCCTCGGCCTCGACGGCCGACGGGTCCCACGAGTCCGACGGCGAGCCCCAGCCGTTGCGCTTGAGCATCTTCTTCGCCGCGCGCTGGTGGCGGCCCATCAGCCGGTCCAGGTACAGGTGACCGTCGAGGTGGTCGGTCTCGTGCTGCAGGCAGCGGGCGAAGAAGCCGCGCCCCTCGTAGGAGACCGGCTCGCCGTCGAGGTCGGTGCCGGTGACCCGGGCCCACTCCGCCCGGCCGGTCGCGAAGTTCTCGCCGGGCACCGACAGGCAGCCCTCCTGGTCGTCGTCCGCGTCGGGCATGACCTCCGGGATCCCGTCGGTCTCCAGCACCGGGTCGACCACGACACCGCGCCGCATCGTGCGTGTCTCCTCGTCGGGGCAGTCGAAGACGAACAGCCGCAGGTCCACTCCCACCTGGTTGGCCGCGAGCCCGACGCCGTTCGCCGCGGCCATCGTCTCGAACATGTCCTCGACCAGCGTCCGGACCGTGTCGTCGACCGTGCCGACGGGGCGGGTGGGGGTGTGGAGCACGGGGTCGCCGACCATGCGGATGCGCAGAACCGTCACCGGAGCAGCCTACGGTCGCCGCCGGACGTGACCCGGCCGGGCGGTTTCGGTGTCGTCCGACCCGCCCTCCAGGCGCGTCGCAGCCCGGGACCGTCGGTCCCCTGTGGTTGAATCCGCACCGCGAATGACAGACGTGTCGTTCGTCGTCGCGGCGCCCGGGCGGGGCCGCCGCAGCACGAGATCGTCGTCCGCTCGAGGAGCGTGATGGAGTCCGCCGGGTCCCTGCCGGAACGCCGCGGAGCGCACCGGCGCACCGCTGCCGCGTCCCCCCGCGAGCTCGACCGTCGCGAACGCGAGATCCTCGCGTTCGAGGCCCAGTGGTGGAAGTACGCGGGTGCCAAGGAACAGGCGATCCGCGAGCTGTTCGACATGTCGGCCACCCGCTACTACCAGGTGCTGAACGCCCTGGTCGACAAGCCCGAGGCGCTGGCGGTGGACCCGCTGCTGGTCAAGCGTCTGCGCCGGCTGCGTTCCAGCAGGCAGCGCACCCGCGCCGCCCGTCGCCTCGGCCTCGAGCCCTGACAGCCAGGAGGTCACGATGACCGCACCCGCGTCCGGCGGGCAGTCACCGCTGAAGATCGCCGGTATCGCGCTGATCGGCGTCGGTGTGGTCGCCGCTGTCGTCGGCCTGATCGGCCTCACCGGCGGCGGTGAGGACGGCGGCAACCAGGCCGCGCCCCCGTCGGCGTCGGCCGAGCCCGCCCCGGCCCCGGCCCCCGCTCCGGGGGACGGCACCGGCGACGGCGCCGCGCCCGGCACCGGCGGCACCCCCGCCCCGGGCACCCCCGGGGAGACCTCACCGTTCACCCCCGGAGCGCCCGGCACGCCGGGCTCCCCCGGGTACGACGGCGCGGGCCCGGCCGTCGCCGCGCCCCCCGCCGCGGGCTCCGGCTCCGCGGGCCAGGGCGGCTCCGGCTCCGCCGCCGGTGAGGGGTCCGCCGTCGCGGCCCGCCCGGTCGTGCGGATCTACAACAACTCGACCATCCGCGGTCTCGCCGAGAAGGCGGCCGGGGAGTTCCGCACCAACGGTTGGACCGTGTCCCAGGTGCAGAACTACTCCCAGGGCGTCATCCCGACCACGACCGTCTACTACCGGCAGGGCACCGGCGAGAAGGCCGCGGCCGAGGAGATCGCGAAGAAGTTCGGCATCCGTTCCGAGCCCCGCTTCGACGGCATCCAGGACGCGACGCCCGGCGTCATCGTCATCGTGACGCGGGACTTCTCCGCCGCCTGACCCCGACGACCGCAGCGGCCCCGGACGATCCCGTCCGGGGCCGTTCTGCTGTCCCGGTGCCGCTGTTCCGGTGCCGCGCCCCTGCGACGGCTCAGCCGTCGCTGCGGCGGCGGGCGTAGGCCTCCAGCTCGGCGACCTGCGCCGGGTCCAGCGACGCCCGCACCGTGCGGCGCGCCGTCGCCAGGTGCGCGGCGGTCACCTCCCCCGCGTCGAGGGACTCGCGCATCGCGGTCAGCGCGGACTCGCGCAGCAGCGCCGCGCAGTCCGCGGCCGAGTAGCCGTCCAGTTCGGACGCGAGCGCGTCGAGGTCCACGTCGTCGGCCAGCGGCACGTCGCGGCCCGCCGCGCGCAGGATGTCCGCCCGCGCGTCGGCGTCCGGCGGCGGGACGAACACCAGCCGCTCCAGCCGGCCAGGCCGCAGCATCGCCGGGTCGATCAGCTCGGGCCGGTTCGTCGCCCCGACCACCACGACCTCGCGCAGCGGTGTCGCGCCGTCCAGCTCGGTCAGCAGCGCGGCGACGACGCGGTCGGCCACCCCGGCGTCGGTGGAGCCGCCGCGGCGCGGGGCGAGCGCGTCGACCTCGTCGAGGAAGATCAGTGCGGGGGCGGCCTCGGCCGCCCGGCGGAACAGCTCGCGGACCGCGCGCTCGGACTCGCCGACGTACTTGTCGAGCAGCTCGGCGCCCTTCACCGCGAACACGTTGAGGTCACCGGAGCCGGCGAGCGCACGCAGCAGGAACGTCTTGCCACCACCCGGCGGGCCGTAGAGCAGCACCCCGCGCGGGGCGTCGACCCCGAGCCGGGCGAACGAGTCCGGGTGGCGCAGCGGCCACAGCACGGCCTCGGTGAGGGCCGCCTTGACCTCGGTCATGTCACCGACGTCGTCGAGGGTGAGGCCGCCGCTGCCCAGCGTGCCGCCACCGGACAGCGAGATCGGGCGGACCGAGCCGACGGCGTCGAGCAGGTCGGACTGGCGGACCTGCTCGGTGGGTTCGGAGCCCGTGCCGCGCAGCGCCGCGCTCACCGCGGCCTCCCGGCGGACCGCCGCGAGGTCGGCGACGACGAAGCCGGGCGTGCGGGCGGCGACCGCGCCCAGGTCGACGTCGCCGGCGCGGGGCACGTCGGCCAGCAGCCGCTCCAGGAGCGCGCGCCGGGTCGCGGCGTCCGGCAGGCCTACCGACAGCTCGCGGTCGACCAGGTCGGGCGCCCGCAGCCGCGGGTCCAGCGCCTCCGGCTCGGCACTGGTGACGACGAGCGCGGGCCCGCCCGGCGCGGTCGCCGCGCGCAGCTCGTCGAGCACCAGGGTGGCCAGCGGCGGCGGGTCGGTGGCCGGGAGCAGGGCGTGCGCGTCGTGCACGAGCAGCACCGCGGGTGCGCCGGTGCCGGTCCCGCCGGTGCGGGCCTGCGCGATCGCCGCCCGGACCCGCTCGGCCGCGGCGGCCGGCTCGACGGCGGCGACGGCCGGGGCCACGAGCTCGACGCACCGGGCGCCCGCCGCCGCGGCCGCGCTGCGCACCAGGGTCGCCTTGCCCGCGCCCTCCGGCCCGGAGACGAGCACGCCGAGCCGGGCGTCGCCGCCGAGCCGGGTCAGCAGCTCCGGGCGCCGGAACATGAGCTCGAACCAGTCCAGCAGGCGGCGGGCGACGGCCTCGTTCGCGGCGAGGTCCTCCAGCGGCAACACGGGCTCGGCGGGTCCGGCGGGCGCGTCGGCTCCGGCCGCGGCTCCCGTGGCTCCCACGACGGAGGGGGCGGCGGCCCCGCCCGGGCCGGGGACACCGGGCCCGGGCGCCGCCGGTCCCGCGAGGGCCGGGCCGCCGTTCCCGGGGACGCCGGAAGCGGGGATGCGGAGCGCGCCGGCCGCGGCCGGTGCGGGGTCGCCGGTGTCGCGGCCGCCCTGCCAGCCCACGACCGTCGACGGCGTCACCACGACCGGCCCCGCCGGGTCGGCGACCGCCACGGTCAGCAGCTCCGAGGTCCACGTCCCGCCGACGGCCGCGGCCAGCGCACGGCGCACCGAGCGGACGTCGGCCCCGGCCGCCGGGGCGATGTCCTGCGGGAGCAGGGACACGGCGTCGCCGCGGACCAGGACCTTGCCCATCAGGGCGAGCCGCAGCGTCGCCGGGGCGACCGTCGCGGTGGTCAGCGCGGACCCGACCAGGCGCACCTCGCGGGCCGCGGTGACCGGCGCCGGCGCGACGACGACGGTCGCGCCGTCGGTCAGCCCGGCGTTGGACAGGGTGACGTCGTCGAAGCGGGCCTGACCGTGCGGGTCGCCCGGCTCACCGGCGACGGCGAGCGCCGCGGTGACCCGGGCCCCGGTGAGGGTCACCGCGTCCCAGGAGCGCAGGCCGAGCGCGGCGAGCACCTCGGGGTGCAGCCGGACGACGCCGCGGCGGGCGTCGGCGGCCGCGGGGGCCAGTCGGGCGACGAGCTCCAGCACGGGCGGTCCTCCGGGGGATCGGGTCAGCGACGGCGCAGGCCGAGGCGGCGGCCGGAACCGCGGGGCGCGGCGGCGACGCCCGGACCGCGCGGGTCGCGGACGGCACCGGTGTCGCGCATGCCGTCCCGGCGGGCCTCGCCCTCCGGGTCGAGCCGGCGCCGGACACCGCGGGCCACCGCACCGGCACGGCCGGCGACCCGGCGGCGCAGCGGCGGCCGCAGACCGAGCCGACGGGCGGACCGGGCCGCGCGGGCGACGGCGCGACGCTGACGGGTCGGCACGTCCCACGCCTCGGGGTGGCGCGACAGCCAGCGGTAGCGGTAGGCCGTCCAGGGCAGGAGCAGCAGGTAGGCGAGCCCGGCGACGGCGATCCCGAGGAACGGGATCGTGATCAGGATCGCGACGACCGCGGCCACCCCGACGAGCAGCCAGCGGGTGGTGCGCGGGGAGACCCGGACCGTCTTGAGCGACAGCGTCGGGATGCGGCTGACCATGAGCCCGGCCGTGACCAGCGCCCACACCGCGACCAGCGGCCGCTCCGACCACCAGCCCTGGCCGAAGTGCAGCCACAGGTAGATCGGGATGCCCGCGGTCAGCGCGGCCGCGGGTGCCGGGACGCCGACGAAGAACTCGCGGGCGAACGGCGGGGCGCTGTCGTCGTCGATCAGGGTGTTGAAGCGTGCCAGGCGCAGCGCCATGCACACCGCGAACACCAGGGCCACCATCCAGCCGGCCCGGGTGCCCTCGAACGCCCAGATGTAGATGACCAGGGCGGGGGCGACGCCGAAGGACACCAGGTCGGCCAGCGAGTCGAGCTCGGCGCCGATCCGGCTGGAGGCGTCGAGCAGCCGGGCCAGGCCGCCGTCGAGGGCGTCGCAGAGCGCGGCCGCCAGGACGGCGATGATCGCGAAGTCGAAGCGCGACTGGAGCGCGAAGTAGACCGCGGTCAGGCCCGCACAGAGGTTGAGGACGGTGACCGCGTTCGGCAGCAGCCGCACGCCGGCGGGATAACCGCCGGCGGGGCGGGACATCCCCACGACCTCAGCGCTCCGCCGGCCCGGCCACCAGGCCGAGCACGGTCTCCCCGCCCACGGTCCGCTGGCCGGGGCGGACCAGCGCGGTCGTCCCGGGCGGGAGGTAGGTGTCCACGCGCGAGCCGAACCGGATGAGGCCGAACCGCTCGCCCGCGGCGACCTCGTCGCCGTCGCGCAGGGCGCAGACGATCCGGCGGGCCAGCAGGCCGGCGATCTGCACGACCCCGACCCCGACGCCGTCGGCGCGGACCACGGTGATCGCGTTGCGCTCGTTGTCCTCGCTCGCCTTGTCCAGGTCCGCGGACAGGAACGTGCCGGGCGAGTACTGGACCCGCGCGACGCGGCCGTGCACCGGGACCCACTGGACGTGCACGTCGAGCACGGTCAGGAAGATCGAGACCCGGGTGTGCGGGACGCGCGGCAGGTCGAGCTCGGCGGGCGGGACCGTCTCGGTCACGGTGGCGACCGCGCCGTCGGCGGGGGCCAGCACCGCGTCGGTGCGCAGCGGCGGGGTCCGGACGGGGTCGCGGAAGAACAGCGCGGTGGCCGCGGTGGCGAGCAGGCCCGGCAGGGTGCCGCGGCCGGTGAGGGCGCGCACCCCCGCCGCGGCGAGTGCCACACCGGCGACGATCGGACGCCCGCCCGGGTGCATCGGGGGGATCGCGTCCCGGACCAGTCGGGCGATGTGGGTCGGGGAGGTCCCGGTTCCTTCGGCCATGGTGGGTCGTCGGCTCCTGATGCTCCGGTGGGGGATCACCAACGCTACGCGGGCGCCGCGGACGGCTGTCCGGCGGGACGACCGGGACACGCCGAGGATCCGGGGGTCCCCGTACCGGGACGGAACCGGTGGCACGATCGTCGGTTCGTGCCCGGCGCCGTCCGCACGCGGTGCGCGACCCCGCGGGCCGGTCGGGGGCATTAAAAGGGCCGGGGCCGTCGTCCCCCGAGACGACGACCCCGGCCTTGGAACCGCTCGTCCGCTCCCCAGCGACGGGCGGTGGGTCTTGTGCTGTAAAGGGTCTACCCCTTCACACCAGAAAGTATTCCTCTCCGACGACCGGCAGTCCAGATCACGACGGATGTCCGCCGTGATCTACCTCTTTCGGCCGAACGGACACCCCCTAGGACGTCGCGCGCGGTGAGATCGTTGCCCCGACTGCCTATGAAACAGCTCACACTTTCGGCGCAGCCGCACGTCCGCGCGAGTGGTGGACCCGTCGCAGAGCGCGATCCTGCTCGCGACACCCGGACGCCTTTCCGGCCCGTCCGGCACCGCGTGTCACCGCCCGGCGCGCCGGGCGGTGACCACCGGACGCCGGGTCACGGGGCGTCGAGCAGCCAGACCGCGACCTGCTCGCCGTCGGCGACGGAGGTGGCGTCGGCGGGCAGGTCGATCAGGCAGTCGGCCCGGGCGAGCGCCGCGATCAGGTGCGACCCGGTGGACCCCACCTCGGACACGGTCCCGGCGGCGGCGTCGAGCAGGCCGCGCCGGAACTGGCGGCGCCCGGCGGGCGAGGACAGCGCCCCGGACAGCCGGGCGGTCACCACCGGTCGCTCCGGTGCGGGGTGCCCGGCCGCCGCCCGGAGCGCGGGCCGGACGAACACCTCGAACGAGACCTGGGAACTCACCGGGTTCCCGGGCAGGGTGACGGTGGCGACCTCGGCCCCGCCCAGCTCGAGCCGCCCGCAGCCCTGCGGACCGCCGGGCTGCATCGCGACCTTGCCGAACTCCACGCCGTGGCCGGTCATGGCGTCCTTGACGACCTCGTAGGCGCCGGCGCTCACGCCGCCGGAGGTGAGGACGAGGTCCACGCCGTCGCCGACCTTCTCCGCGAGCACCACACGGAACCGCTCGACGTCATCGGGGACGAAGGACAGCTGCTCGGCCGTCGCGCCGGCCTCCCGGACCGCGACGGCGAGCATCGTGCCGTTGGACTCGTAGATCTGCCCGGGCTCCAGCGTGCCGCCCGGGGCGACGAGCTCCGAGCCGGTGGACAGCACGAGCACGTGCGGGCGGCGGCGGACCGGCAGCTCGGCCCGGCCGACCGCGGCGGCGAGCCCGATCTGGGGCGCGGCCAGCACCGTCCCGGCGCGCAGCACGACGGCACCCGACGCGGCGTCCTCGCCGGCCCGGCGGACGAACGCGCCCGGCTGCGGGGCCTCGTGGATCCGGACGCGGTCGAGCCCGCCGCCGGGACCGGCGTCGGTCTGCTCGACCGGCACGATCGCGTCCGCGCCCCCGGGGACGGGGGCGCCCGTCATGATCCTGGCCACCGTGCCCGGCGCCAGCGCGGGGACGTCGGTGCGCCCGGCCGGGATGTCGGCCGCGACCGGGAGCTCCACCGGCGAGGCCGCCGAGGCGCCGGCGAGCTCGGCCGCGCGGACCGCGTAGCCGTCCATCGCGGAGTTGTCGAAGGGCGGCAGCGCGACGCCCGCCGTCAGGTCCTCGGCCAGTACCCGGCCGCTCGCGGCGGCCAGCGCGACCGGCTCGGTCCCGGTCGGCGGCAGCAGGGCCGCGACCGCCGCGGCGTGCTCGGAGACGGTGCGCGGACCGGCCTGCGACCAGGTGCTCATGGCCCCATCCTGCCCGCCGTCGCGGACGGCCCGCAGCCGGGCAGGGTCCGCTTGCACTCACCACGGGCGAGTGCTAGAAACGGGCTCAGCATCCACTGGCACTCGTGTCCGTGGAGTGCCAAGGTCGGGTCGGTGAGTCCGGCGCAGGGTTGCCGGGCGTCCGTCGCGGGCACCGCATCCGATCACTCGACTCACCTCTATCGGAGGGCAACACCCCCATGGCGAAGCAGATCGCGTTCGACGAGGAGGCCCGTCGGGGCCTCGAGCGGGGCATGAACACCCTCGCCGACGCCGTCAAGGTGACGCTGGGCCCGAAGGGCCGCAACGTCGTGCTCGAGAAGAAGTGGGGCGCGCCGACCATCACCAACGACGGTGTGTCGATCGCCAAGGAGATCGAGCTCGAGGACTCCTGGGAGAAGATCGGCGCCGAGCTGGTGAAGGAGGTCGCCAAGAAGACCGACGACATCGCGGGCGACGGCACCACCACCGCCACCGTGCTGGCCCAGGCGCTGGTCCGTGAGGGCCTGCGCAACGTGGCCGCCGGCGCGAACCCGATGTCGCTCAAGCGCGGCATCGAGAAGGCCACCGAGGCCGTCTCCCAGGCGCTGCTGAAGTCGGCCAAGGAGATCGAGACCAAGGAGCAGATCGCTGCCACGGCCTCCATCTCGGCCGCCGACCCGCAGATCGGTGAGCTCATCGCCGAGGCGATGGACAAGGTCGGCAAGGAAGGCGTCATCACGGTCGAGGAGTCGCAGACCTTCGGGCTCGAGCTCGAGCTCACCGAGGGCATGCGCTTCGACAAGGGCTACATCTCGCCCTACTTCGTGACCGACGCCGAGCGCATGGAGGTCGAGCTCGAGGACCCGTACGTCCTCCTCGTCTCCTCCAAGATCTCGACCGTCAAGGACCTGCTCCCGCTGCTGGAGAAGGTCATGCAGTCGGGCAAGCCGCTCGCCATCATCGCCGAGGACGTCGAGGGCGAGGCCCTGGCCACCCTGGTCGTCAACAAGATCCGTGGCACCTTCAAGTCCGTCGCCGTCAAGGCCCCGGGCTTCGGTGACCGCCGCGAGGCGATGCTGGCCGACATGGCCATCCTGACCGGTGGCGAGGTCATCTCGGAGAAGGTCGGCCTCAAGCTCGACACCGCCGACCTGTCCCTGCTGGGCACCGCCCGCAAGGTCGTCGTGACCAAGGACGAGACCACCATCGTCGACGGCGCCGGTGACGCCGACCAGATCGCCGGCCGGGTCAACCAGATCCGCGCCGAGATCGACCGCACCGACTCCGACTACGACCGCGAGAAGCTCCAGGAGCGCCTCGCCAAGCTGGCCGGCGGCGTCGCCGTCATCAAGGCCGGCGCGGCGACCGAGGTCGAGCTCAAGGAGCGCAAGCACCGCATCGAGGACGCCGTCCGCAACGCGAAGGCGGCCGTCGAGGAGGGCATCGTCGCCGGCGGCGGCGTGGCGCTCATCCAGGCCGGTGCCGGTCTGTTCGAGGGCCTCGGCCTGGACGGTGACGAGGCCACCGGCGCGAACATCGTCAAGGTCGCGCTGGAGGCCCCGCTCAAGCAGATCGCGGTCAACGCCGGCCTCGAGGGCGGCGTCGTCGCGGAGAAGGTCCGCAACCTGCCCACCGGTGAGGGCCTCGACGCCGCCACCGGCGAGTACAAGGACCTCATCAAGGCCGGGATCATCGACCCCGCCAAGGTGACCCGCTCGGCGCTGCAGAACGCGGCCTCCATCGCGGCCCTGTTCCTCACCACCGAGGCGGTCATCGCCGACAAGCCGGAGAAGGGTGGCGGCGCCCCCGCCGACCCGACCGGTGGCATGGGTGGCATGGACTTCTGATCGGTCCTGCCTCACCAGGCACACAGCACCACCCCGCGGGGGCGGTACCGGTTCGCCGGTGCCGCCCCCGCGGCGCGTCCGGGGGCCGCCGTCACCCCAGGGCGACGACGGCCGCGCGGGCCCGCTCCCGCAGCGCCGTCACCAGCTCCGGCGGGTCCAGCACCCGCACGTCCGGCAGCAACGGCCACAGCACCCGCCCGGCGTGGACGAGGTCCCCGAACGCGGCGACGACCTCGGTCGTCCCGTCCCGTGTCCGCTCCTCGTCGACGGTGACGGCGGACAGCGCGTCGCGGCGGTCGGCGGGCAGCGCGAGGCGGACCCGGACCCCGGGCCGCCGCGCCCGGAAGTCCTCCCGGCGGCGCAGCCACAGCTCCTCCAGGTCGACGCCCTCGGGCCGGTGCGCGGGCTCGGCCAGCGGCTCGGCCTGTTCGATCCGCGACACCCGGTAGGTGCGGTCCTCCCCGTCGCGCAGCGCCAGCAGGTACCAGCGCCCCGACGCCTGGACCAGCCCGACCGGGTCGACGACGCGTTCGGCGGCGGGCCCGGGCTCCGCACCCGGCCGGGTCCCGGTCCGGTAGCGGATGCGGAGCCGGACCCCGCCGAACACCGCGCGCTGGACGGCGGTGAGCACGTCGGTGGTCGCGCCGTCGTCGGAGTCGCGCAGCCAGCCACCGCGCCGGACCAGCACCCGGCCGGCGGCGTCGGTGGCCTGTTCCCGGGCGGCGTCCGGCAGCGCGGCGACGATCTTGCGCATGGCCGAGGCGAACTCCGGCCCCAGCCCGAGCGCGCCGGGCGTCGACGTCGCGCCGGAGCCGAGCAGCGCGACCGCCTCCCCCGGGGTCAGGCCGGTGAGGTCGGTGGTGAAGCCCGGCAGCAGCGCGAAGCCGCCGTGCCTGCCGCGTTCGGCGTAGACCGGGATGCCCGCGGCGGACAGGGCCTCGACGTCGCGCAGCACGGTGCGCTCGGAGACCTCCAGCTCGCGCGCGAGCACGGCGGCGGTGGTCCGGCCGCGGTGGCGCAGCAGGAGCACGAGGGACAGGAGCCGGTCGGCGCGCACGTCCCGGAGAATGTCACGGAATCACGACAGGAGGTGTCGGGTATCGCGGGCACGCTGGCGCCCATGACGAACCCGACGCTCACCACCGACCCGCGCCCCGCCTACCTGGCCGCTCTCGACTGGGTCGCCGGCCTCGCCCGGGCCGTCCCCGCCGACCGGATGGCCGACCCCACCCCCTGCGACGACTTCGACGTCCGCACCCTGCTCGCGCACCTGGTCACGACGCTGCGCAGGCCGGCGGCGCTGGCCGCCGGGACCGACCCGATGGCCGCCCCGCTGGTCAGCGACGACGTCCTCGACGACCCGGTGTCCGCCTACGTCGACGAGGCGGCGGCACTGCAGGCCGTCTGGTCCGGCCCGGACGGCGAGGCGCTGCTCGACCGGGTCGCGCGGCTGCCGTTCGGCGAGGTCCCGGCGCGGGCCGCACTGGCCGTCTACCTGAACGAGACGCTGGTGCACGGCTGGGACCTGGCCGTCGCCACCGGGCAGGACCCGGAGGCCGACCCGGAGCTGGCGACGACGGCGCTCGCCACCGCCCACGCGTACCTGCCCGCCGAGCGGCGTGGCGGCCCGGTGCCGTTCGGCCCGGTCGTGGAGCACCGCCCGGAGGCGGGGCCGACCGAGCGGCTGGCGAACTGGTCGGGCCGGGTGTCGACGGGCTGGGTCGGCTGACGGGCCGGGTGGGCTGACGCCCTGAGTGGACCGGGGCTCCGGCGTCGCGGCTCCCCCTCGTGAGCCGCGACGCCGACACCCCGCCCACCCCGCCGGCTCAGGCGGCCGGTGCGATCAGCCAGGCGGCGAGGTAGACCAGTGCCGCCGCGCCGCCGGTGAACAGGGTCAGGACGAGGACCGCGATGCGCAGCAGCGCGGCGTCCGCACCCAGGTCGGCGGCGAGGCCGCCGCAGACACCGCCGAGCATCCGGTCGGTGCTGCTGCGCCGGAGCCGGAACGCGGCGACGCGGTCGCCGATCGCCTGCGCCGTCGTCCGGGTCCCGGCGCCGCCGTACGGCGCGCCCGCGGTGTACGGCGCCCCGGTGCCCGGACCGGGGTGGGCGGCCCCGGGGTGCGGAGCGGCGGCCGGGCCCGCGTCGGAGGGGCCGGTGCCGGTGGGCGGGACCTCGGGTCCCGCGGTGCCGGTGCCCTCCGGCATGCCGGGGGTGGCGCCCCCGGCGGCGCCGAGCGTGTCGGGACCGGTGGCCGCCGCGGCGACCGGAACCCGGGCGGTCACCCCGGCGTCGTCGGTCCCGACGGCCTCGGTCGAGGCGTCGTGGACGTCGGTCCCGGTCGGTGCCGTGCCGGTCGTGCTCGCGTTGTTCTCCATGGCTCCAGGCTGTCGTCCCGGCGCGCGCCGGGACTCGGGACGAGCCCGGAGACCGACCCGGAGCCGGGACGGCCCCGTCTCAGGGGCGCGGCCCCGCGCGTCCCGGGGTCGCGGTGCCGCTCAGCCCGGCGGGCGGGGTTCGGGCGGGCGGGATCCGGGCGGGAGGTGGCCGGGCGGCGGCTCGACCGGGCCGCGCTGCTCCGGCGGGGCCGCGGACGGCGGGCCCGGCCGGGGCGGCGGGTCGGGCACCTGCCGGTCCCGCATGCGCACCACCCGGCCGAGCACCAGCGCGACGACGACCGACAGGACCAGCCACGCCCCGATCCCCACGAGGATCCACAGGGCGGTCGACATGTGCCCTCCCCGGCCGTCGCGAACGGCACCAGTGTGCCCGTGATCGGCGCCGTACGGAGGCCCCCGGTCCGGGTGAGCGGGCTCAGCCGGCGTCGGGCAGGGCGGGGCCGAGGAGGTCGTCGGCGTCGACGATCCGGTAGGCGTAGCCCTGCTCGGCGAGGAAGCGCTGCCGGTGCGCGGCGTAGTCGGTGTCCACGGTGTCGCGGGACACCACCGAGTAGAAGTGCGCCTGGCGGCCGTCGTTCTTCGGGCGCAGCAGGCGCCCGAGCCGCTGGGCCTCCTCCTGTCGGGACCCGAACGTGCCGCTGACCTGCACCGCGATCGTCGCCTCCGGCAGGTCGATGGAGAAGTTCGCGACCTTGGAGACGACCAGCGTCGCGATCTCACCGCGGCGGAACGCGTCGAACAGCTTCTCCCGCTCCTTGTTGCGGGTGGAGCCCTGGATGACCGGGGCACCGAGCTTCTCCCCCAGCGCGTCGAGCTGCTCCAGGTAGGCCCCGATGACGAGCGTCTGCTCCCCGGAGTGCCGGTCGAGGATCGCCTGCACGACGTTGAGCTTGGTGTTCGCCGTCGACGCCGTCCGGTAGCGCTCCTCGGAGTCCGCCGTCGCGTAGGACATCCGCTCGGCGTCGGTCAGCGTGACCCGCACCTCGATGCACTCGGCGGGCGCGATCCAGCCCTGCGCCTCGATGTCACGCCACGGGGCGTCGTAGCGCTTCGGGCCGATCAGGGAGAACACGTCGCCCTCGCGGCCGTCCTCGCGGACCAGGGTCGCGGTGAGGCCGAGCCTGCGGCGGGACTGCAGGTCCGCCGTCATCCGGAAGACCGGCGCCGGGAGGAGGTGCACCTCGTCGTAGACGACCAGGCCCCAGTCGCGGGAGTCGAACAGCTCCAGGTGCTTGTACTCGCCCTTGGTCTTGCGGGTGACGACCTGGTAGGTGGCGATGGTGACCGGGCGGATCTCCTTCTTCTCGCCCGAGTACTCGCCGATCTCCTCCTCGGTCAGCGACGTCCGCGCGATCAGCTCGCGCTTCCACTGCCGCCCGGAGACGGTGTTGGTGACCAGGATCAGGGTCGTCGCGCCGGCCTTGGCCATCGCGGCCGCACCGACCAGCGTCTTGCCGGCGCCGCAGGGCAGCACGACCACGCCCGAGCCGCCCTCCCAGAACCCGTCGACGGCCTGCTGCTGGTAGTCGCGCAGCGTCCAGCCGTCCTGCTCCAGGGCGATCGGGTGGGCCTCGCCGTCGACGTACCCGGCGAGGTCCTCGGCAGGCCAGCCGACCTTGAGCAGCGCCTGCTTGAGGTGCCCGCGCTCGGACGGGTGCACGACGACGGTGTCGTCGTCGAGCCGCGCGCCCAGCATCGGGCTGATCTTCTTCTGCCGGAGGATCTCCTCCAGCACGGCGCGGTCCAGCGCGGTGAGGACGAGGCCGTGCGCGGGGTGGTTGGACAGCTGCAGCCGCCCGTAGCGCCCCATCGTGTCGACGACGTCGACCAGGAGCGGCTGCGGGACCGGGTAGCGGGCCCAGCGGACCAGCGCGTCGACGACCTGCTCGGCGTCGTGCCCGGCGGCGCGCGCGTTCCACAGGGCCAGCGGGGTGACCCGGTAGGTGTGGACGTGCTCGGGTGCCCGCTCCAGCTCGGCGAAGGGCGCGATGGCCGCACGGGCCGCCGCGGAGTCGGGGTGGTCGACCTCGAGCAGCAGCGTCTTGTCGGACTGGACGATCAGGGGGCCGTCGGTCACGGAACGAATCCTCTCGAGGCCGGGGAACGGAGCGGTGCGGGTCCGCCGGACGCCGAGCGGAGACGAGCGGTCGGCGTGTGTCACGTCACGTGACCATGAGGCAACCGGCCCTACGCCACTCGGGAGACGGGGGTTCCGGGGGCTAGACTCGGCAGCCGTCCGTCACGCACAGACGGGACCCGGCACGATCATATCCGTCCGACTCCCCCGGGACGCGGCAACCGCCGCCCCGTGTCGGTCGTGGTGTGGTCGAGCGGTTCCCGTCGTGACCCCGAAAGGCGCACCGGACCAGCTGATGCTCCCCGACCTCGTGCCCGCCGCGCCGCCCGTCCCCGGACCGGAGACCGACAGGGAGATCTCGCCGTGACCACCGTGACCAGCACGGAACGCCCGAGCACGTGGTCGGAGCGACTCGACCCGCGGAACTGGAGCCTGGTCGCCAAGCTGGCGGTCGTCGGTCTGGTGCCCACGGTCCTCGCCCTGTCCATCGGCGCCGTCCGCGTCGTCGACCAGGCCAACGTGGCCGAGGAGCTCGGCCGCGGCAGCGGCCTGGTCGACGTGCACCGCCAGATCGAGACGCTGACCGGCGCACTGCAGACCGAGCGCGACGCCGCGGTCCGCTTCGTGGCGGGCAACCGGCTCGGTGACCGGGCCGCCGTCGACCGGGCGCAGGCCACGACCGACCAGGCGCTGCAGGCCACCACGGCGGGGCTCGACACCGCCGAGCAGCAGGCCCCCGACCTGGCCACGGCCCGCCGGCAGGCGGACACCACGCTGGGCCAGCTGCCGGTCATCCGGTCGCAGGTCGCCGAGGGCCCAACCGCGGCCGCCGACCTCACCGGCCGCTACACCGCGGTCGTCCAGCGCACGCTGGGGCTGGACCGGGCGCTGGTGGGGCGGCTGCAGACCGCCGACACCGCCGGCCTGACCACGGCGATCGCCGCCGGGTCGAGCGCCCGCGAGGCCCTGCAGCTCGAGCGCACCGTGATCGGTGGCGCGCTCGCCGCGGGGACGCTGGAGGAGCAGCAGCGCGCGCAGGTCACCGGGGCCGAGGCCTCGTTCCAGGCCGCGGCCGGTGACTTCCAGTCGTCGCTGACGCCGGAGCAGGCCGAGTCCTTCGGGAACTTCGGCGCGGGCCAGGCGAACGGCGAGCGCAACGCGCTGCGCGACCAGGCACTCGCGGTCCCGCCGGGGGTCGCGCCGCCGGTCGACCCGAACGCGTGGAACGCCGCCGTCGACCGGTCCGTCGCCGCGGTGGACCAGTCCACCGCTGCCGCCGAGCAGGCGTTCGTCGACGGCCGGGCCGCGGCCGCCGAGCAGGCGGGCAACACCGCGGGCCTCAACTCCGTGCTGCTGATGCTCACGATCCTGCTGACCGCGGGCATCATCCTGCTGCTGGGCCGTCAGATGGTCCGTTCGCTGCGCCTGCTGCGCAGCTCGGCGCTCGAGGTCGCGGAGCAGAAGCTGCCCGCGGCGGTGCAGAGCATGCGCTCCGGGCAGGCACCGAACGCGCTCGTCGAGCCGGTCCCGCTGGACAGCCGCGACGAGATCGGCCAGGTGGCACGGGCCTTCGACGCCGTGCACGGCCAGGCGATCCGCCTCGCCGCCGACCAGGCCGCGCTGCAGCAGAACGTCAACTCGATGTTCGTCAACCTCTCCCGCCGCTCGCAGGCGCTGGTCGAGCGCCAGCTGCAGCTGATCGAGCAGCTGGAGAGCAACGAGCAGGACCCGGACCAGCTGTCGAACCTGTTCCAGCTGGACCACCTCGCGACCCGTATGCGCCGCAACAGCGAGAACCTGCTGGTCCTCGCGGGCACCGACCTGGCGAAGCGGAACGTGGCGCCGGTGCAGGTCGTCGACGTCCTGCGGGCCGCGGTGTCGGAGGTCGAGCAGTACCAGCGGGTCGTCGTGCAGACCCCGCCGAACGCGACGATCGCCGGTCGCGCCGCGAACGACCTCGTCCACCTGCTCGCCGAGCTGCTGGACAACGCGACGAACTTCTCGCCGCCGGACTCGCAGGTCGTCATGTCGACGACCCGCACCGCCGACGAGTCGCTGCTGGTCGAGATCTCCGACCGCGGTGTCGGCATGACCGACTCCGAGCTGGTCGACGCCAACCAGCGTCTGTCCGGTCCGGCCGAGGTCGACGTGTCGGCCTCCCGGCGGATGGGCCTGTTCGTGGTCGGCCGGCTGGCCGCACGGCACCGCGTCGGCGTCCGGCTCGCCTCGGCCGCCGTCGGCGGCGGCTCCGGTGGGCTGAGCGCGTCGGTCACCGTCCCGCCGCAGCTGGTGCCCTCCGCGCAGCTGCCCGAGCAGCGCCGCGACGGCGACCCGGGCACCTGGGGCGGCGTGCCGCCCCAGGGTGGCGAGCAGCAGGCCCCGCAGCTGCCGGCCCCGGCGCTGACCGGCGGCGGAGCGCCCGACGGGCCCCGCCCGGACTCCCCGGTCGCGGTGAACGGGAACGGTCGCGGTGGGTCGCTGCCGTCGATGGTCGCGGGCTCCGACGGCCCGATGACCCCGACCTTCGAGACCGGCGCGCCCTCGTCCACGACGGCGCGCAACGGCTCGGGCTCGAGCCTGCCGACGCGCCGTCCAGGGTCGTCGCTGACGAAGAACGCGGCCCCCGGCGACGCCGGCGGGCAGACCGCCGACGGGTCGGCCCCGACCCTGAACGGGTCCGCCCCGCAGGGTCTGTCGGCCTTCGCACCGTCGCAGGACGGCGCGCGCGACGGGCGTACCCCGGCCGACGTCTTCACCCCGGCCGACGAGGCCGGCTCCGGTCCCGCCGACGGCGACGCCCCGCGCGGCGCCGAGGCGTTCCGAGCCAGCGGCCCGGCCCCGTCCGGCGACGGTGACGGCCCGTCCGGCGACGCGGGCACCGGCGCCGGGTCCCTCACGGACACCGAGGACACCGAGGCCGCGGTCCCCGCCGACGGCACCGACCACACCGACCCCGACCACACCGGCGTCGACCACACCGATGCCGACGGCACCGACGACGCGGACCGCTCCGGCGGCACCGCGGCCCCGTCGGCCGCCGCCGCGCTCGGGCTGGCGGGTGCCGCTGCGGCGGCCGCCGCGGCCCGGGCCCGCGCCGACCGCGACATGGACGACACCGTCGTCCTGGACCGGGCGATCGGTGACCGTCCCGAGGACCAGCGGCGGACCCCGGCCGACGACGAGGGCTCCGCGGAGGCCGACGCCGACACCGAGGCCGGTCCGGACGCGACCGACCCGGACACCGACGGCTCCGAGGCCCCCCGGGCCACCGACACGGTCGCCGACCGGGACGCCGACGGGGACACCGAGGACGCCACCGACCGGGACGCCGTCCGGGACACCGACGGGACCGCCCCGGAGGAGACCCCGCTCCCGGCCCGGACGAACGGCATCGCGCCGTTCCCCCCGGCCCCCGGGGACCGCACCGACGCCCGCGGGACCGACGGTCACGCCCACGACGGGACCGGGACCGCGGACGCGACCGGAACCGACGTGAGCGCCCCGTCCGACACCACCGCGTCCGACACCACAGACGTCGACGACACCGCCGACACCACCGCGGACGACACCACCGGGGCGGCCGCGTCCACGGAGGTCCCCGGGACCGGCGCCGACGGCGACCGTCCCGCGGACACCGCATCCGTGGACGGCTCGGCAGCGGACGGCGGGTCCGGGGAGACCGGATCCGGGGACGGCGGCTCCGCCGGTACCGACCCCGAGACCGCGGCCCTCCCGACGATCCGCCCGTCCGGCCGTACGCCGATGGGCGGGCCGCTCCCGGCCCGCACCAACGGGTCCCGCCCCTCCCCGTCGCGACGCCCGGTCATGCCGGCCCGCGGCGCCGGACCGGCGCTGCCCACCCGTGGGCCCGGCCGCCAGGGCCCGCCCCCGGCACCGGCCCGCGGACCGCAGCAGCCCGCCTCCCAGCAGGCACAGCCGGTCCAGCAGGCTCAGCCGGTCCCACAGGCTCAGCACCCGGAGGCGCCGCAGGAGCGTCCGGTGCAGCAGGCGCCGGGCCGGCAGGCACCCGCACCGCTGCCGAAGCGGGAGAGTGGCCGGGCCGCGGGCCCGGCGAGCCTCGCCGCGAACGCCGCCGGTTCCTCGCAGGACGAGCTGTTCGCACCGAAGGTGCCCGTCGAGGGCGACCGGGGTCAGCTCCGGCGCCCCGGGGCGGTCGAGTCGGCCCGGGCCCAGACCGGGTTCGACATGGGTCAGACCACCCCGATCTTCGACGACATCGCCTCCGCCTGGTTCCGCTCGAACCGCTCGGTGCCGGTCCGCTGGCAGGACGGTGCCGGCCCGAACGGCGGCGCCCCGGCCGGTGCTCCGGCCCCCGCCGCGGCCGACGCCCCGGCGCCCCCGTCGGGCTTCGCCTCCCCCGCCGACGACGTCTGGCGGCAGGCCCGCGAGGCCACCGACGGCGACGAGTCGGAGACCACCGGTGACGACCTGACGACCGCCGGACTGCCCAAGCGACGCCCGCGGGCGCGACTGCTCCCGGGCAGTGCGGCAGGATCGACCGTGCTCAGCCCCGCTCCGGCGGAGCCGAGGGACGCCGAGAGCGTCCGTGGCCGTCTCGCCAGCTACCAGCAGGGCGTGCGTCAGGGCCGGGAGAGCGCCTCCGGTGTCCGCCGCAACGCACTGGCCGGCACGACGGACACGGTCGACGGCGACTCCGAGCAGCACGACCCGCAGGACCAGCACGACCGGCAGGGCACCCGTGCCCCGCAGGACACCGCGACCGGCACCCCCGAGCCCGCCGCGGACCGACCGAACTCGTCCGACCCCGAGGAGAACCAGTGAGGGCACCGCAGGCACAGCCGAGCCAGAGCCGTTTCGGCTGGCTGGTCACCAACTTCGCGGAGCGCGTCCCGGGTGTCGCGCACGCCATCGTGGTGTCGACCGACGGGCTGCTGCTGACCGCGTCCGACCGGCTGCCGCGCGACCGGGCCGACCAGCTCGCCGCCGTCGCATCCGGTCTGGTCAGCCTGACCCAGGGCGCCGCGCGCTGCTTCGACGCCGGTGGCGTCGTGCAGACCGTCGTCGAGATGGACCGCGGGATCGTGCTGCTGATGTCGATCAGCGACGGCTCCTGCCTGGCCGTGCTCGCCTCGCCGAGCTGCGACATCGGCCTCGTCGGCTACGAGATGACGCTGCTGGTCGACCGGGTCGGCCAGCTGCTCACCCCGGAGCTGCGCGCGGAGCTGCAGGGTTCGTTCGGGCCCTGAGGCCGCGACTCCGGACCCCCAGGACGCGTTACCGTCATGCACCCCATCCCAGGATCGACCAGAGCGGGTGAGATCCGATGACCCAGGACCCGGGCGGACACGGCCCCGAGCCGACGTTCGCCGACGTCATGAACGGGTTCAGCCTGGACTCCAAGCGCAAGCCGAAGAAGCGCCGATGGGGGCGCAACCGTCCGGAGGACGACGTCGAGCCGGAGGTCGCCGCCCCCGGGCGGCCGGTCCCACCGCCGGACCCGGCCGAGGTGACCGGTCCCATCGGTGGGTCGGCGGCCTACGGGCTGCCGCCCACCCCGGCCGAGCTGGAGGCCCAGCGGACCGGTGACCGGCCGGACCGGCCGGCGCCGTCGCCGTACCCGGCACAGAACACGGGGCCGAGCCCCGCGCACGACCCAGTGGCAGCGCCGCCGCCGGTGCCCCCGTCCGCGGGTGGCGCCGCCTTCGTCCGGCCCTACGCCTGGACGCGGGGACGGACCAAGTCGGGCTACGAGCTGGCCGTCGAGACCCTGGTCTCGGTCAGCAACCGGGCCCGCAGCCAGCTGGAACGGCTGCCGATGGAGCACCGCTCCGTCGCCGACCTGCTGCTCGAGCAGACCCGCTCGGTGGCCGAGGTCGCGGCGCTGCTGTCGCTCCCCCTGGGCGTGGCCCGGGTGCTGCTCGGGGACATGGCCTCGAACGGCACGGTGACCGTTCACCAGACCGCGAGCACCCCCGGCAACGCGCCGGACCTCGCGCTGATGGAAAGGGTGTTGAGTGGACTCCGTCGGCTCTAGGCCACAGCCGCCCCAGCCCGCGGCCGGGATGGCCCGTGCCGCGACGATGTCGGCCAAGATCGTGGTGGCCGGTGGGTTCGGCGTCGGGAAGACCACCTTCGTCGGATCGGTCTCGGAGATCATGCCGCTGACCACCGAGGCGGTGATGACCGAGGCGAGCGCGTCGCACGACGACCTCTCCGCCACCCCCAACAAGCGGTCCACGACCGTCGCGATGGACTTCGGCCGCGTCTCGCTGGACTCCGACCTGGTGCTCTACCTGTTCGGTACGCCGGGCCAGCAGCGGTTCTGGTTCATGTGGGACGACCTGGTCCGCGGCGCGATCGGCGCCGTCGTCCTCGTCGACACCCGGCGCCTGGCCGACTCCTTCGCCGCGATCGACTTCTTCGAGGACCGTGGCCTGCCCTACGTCGTCGGGGTCAACGCCTTCGACGGGCAGCTGCAGCACACCCTCGACGACGTGCGCGAGGCGATGTCGATCGACCCGGCCGTCCCGATGGTCGTGTGCGACGCCCGGCACCGGCAGTCGACCAAGGAGACCCTGATCGCGCTGGTGCAGCACGCGATGCACCAGCGGATGGCCGCCGGCGCGCGCTGACCCGTACCCGGCCGACCCGGACACCGCGGCGGCGCCGGCACCTCGCGTGCCGGCGCCGCCGCGGTACCGCGTCCGGGGCTAGTCGCGTCCGGCCGGTTGCTCCGATCCGGCGTCCACCGGCGCGATCGAGGTGATGCGGTGCAGCTGGATGCGGCGCAGCTCGCCGTCGAGCGCGTCGCGGCCCTCGACGTACCCGCCGCCGACCGAGACCGGCGCGAGCACCCGGTCCCCGGCGACGCCGTGCGCGTCGACGTAGCCGATCCACACGGTCCGGCCCTCGCGCACCGCCTCCTGCAGCGAGGCCAGGTTCCCGGTCGCGCCGGTGAGCTCACGCCGCCCGGCGACGCTGTCGCGCACCCCGGCCAGGCGGTCCCCCGCCCGCAGCCGCTCGACGAGCTCCTCGGCCCGGTTCGTCGGGGACCGGTCGACGACCCGGCCGGCGTCGCGGGTGCCGCGACGCAGCCGCGGCTCGGTGCGCCGCCCCTTCGGCCCGAGGTCGACGACGGCGCCGCCCGCGTC
The DNA here is from genome assembly GCF_020496245.1 of Pseudonocardia sp. ICBG601. Lineage (NCBI taxonomy): Bacteria > Bacillati > Actinomycetota > Actinomycetes > Pseudonocardiales > Pseudonocardiaceae > Pseudonocardia > Pseudonocardia sp. ICBG601. Next base: position 203,462 of record NZ_JAHLJA010000148.1, read on the forward strand.
CTCCGCGGCCGGGCTGAACCCGGCGGCCCGCAGCCCGTCGAGCACCTCGGCCAGCGGCAGCGAGCTGACCACGACGGTCGGGGCGATCCGGCGCAGCCCCAGCTCCTCGGCCGCCTCGTGCGCGAGCACCTCGGACAGGAGCACCTCGTCGTCGGAGCGCAGGAAGCAGCTGACCGCGCCGCCGCGCAGCCTGCCGTGCCGGCGGGCGACGTCGTCCACGAGATAGGTCAGGGTCTGCGGGACCGGGGTGCGGGAGCGGGCCTCGAGGATCGCGCGGACGTCGTCGGCGGTGCGGCCGGTGTCCAGCGCCCGGCGCAGGCTGCGCTCGGTGAAGCGGTACACCGTGGCGCCGCCCGCGGACTCGACCTCGGCCAGGATCGCGAGCTCGTGCGCGAGGTCCGCCGACAGCCGCCCGGGTGCGACGGCGGTCAGGTCGGCCTGCAGCAGGATCTCCTCCACCGGGGCGGGCAGCGCCGCGTGCAGCGTCGCGGCCAGCTCGGTGGGGTGCCGGGTGGGGTGCGCCGGGTCCGGGCGCAGGGCCGGGTCGAGCAGCACCCGTCCGGCCGTGGTGAGCGCGTCGAGGGCGACCACGCCGATCGCGGTGGCCTCGGCGACCGTCCAGCCGACCGTCTCGTCGCGCAGCCGTCCGCCGCGCCGCGGGGCGTGCCAGGCCAGTAGCCGCGCCAGGTCCTCCGGCGACCCCACCGAGGTGCCGGGCGCGAGGTCGGCGAGCGCGTCCAGGACCCGGCGGCGGTCCCGCGCGGCCGGCGGACGGCGCGGCCCGTCGGACAGGGCGGTGATCGGCTTGCCGGTCTCGTCGCGGCGCCCCACCAGCCCGGGCAGCCGCGGCAGCTCCAGCCAGGCCTGGGCCAGCACCGCCCAGCGGGACTCCTCCGGACCGGTCCCCCAGACGTCCCACGTGGTGGTCGGCAGCCACTCCGGGGCCACCGACTCGGTCGCCCCGACCAGGTCCGCGGCGTGCAGGATCTCCAGGATCAGCGCGGCGGTCGGCTCGTCGGTGTCGGCCGCCTTCGCCGCACGCTTGAGCTCGCGGACGCCGAACCCGCCCGAGCGCAGCACCGGCACGGACTCCCGCGCCAGCCACTCCAGGAGCAGGTCGGTGCGGCGCAGGAACTCCAGCGCAGCCCCCGCGCCGGTGCCGTCGACCAGCGAGGTCTCCCGCGCGCGCAGCGGGACGTCCGGCCGGGACAGGTCCAGCGGCCCCATCGGACGGTCGCCGCGCAGGGCGAGCGCGACCTGGCGGGGCAGCTCGACGGTGTCGGCGTCGCGGCGCACGAGCAGTCCCTTGTCGACGAGCGAGCCGACCGGCCCGGTCGAGCCGTTCGCATTGCGGGAGCGGCCGACCGGCGGGCCCTGGGCGAGCACGTCGAGGACCTTGCGCTCGTCGTCGCCCACCCCGGCGAGCAGCGTGTCGAGCTCGGGGCCCGCCGCCGCACCGGTGGCGGGGGCGCCGAGCCCGGCGGGCCACGGCCCGACGACGTCGGCGGCCGCGGGGACCAGCGACACCGCGTCGTCCGGACCCCAGGCCAGCGCGCGGTCGCGCAGCGCGGCGAGTCCCTCGGCGACGGTGGCCGCGTCGACGTCGGCGCCGAGCCAGCCGCGCAGGCCCGCGCCGGGCGTCGTCGCGTCGGCGGGGGTCCGCCAGGCCGTCGCCAGCACCAGCGCGTCCAGCACGGTCAGCGCGACGGTGCCCAGGTCCTCACAGGCGCGCTGCACCGACGCCCGGATCGAGGCGCGGGTCGCGAGCACGGTGAGGTCGCCGGGGGGCGGGACGGCGAGGTCCGGACGCGCGCGCAGCAGCGCGGCGAGGAACCCGTCGTCCTGCCCGCGCAACCACTCGACCAGGGACGTCTGCATCATCGCCAGGGTAGTCGGACGATCGCGGGCGCACCGGGGCGGACAGCCGCGCCCGCGTCCGCGATACTGGGCACAGGAGACTGCCGCGGTCCCGCCCGGGACCGGACGACGACGCTGGAGGACGCGATGGCCGCCAAGCCCGCGAAGCAGGACCGGATCCACCCGGAGTGGCCGCACTCCGAGGACGGCGACCACCCGGTCACCGAGCTCCTGGGCAGCGTCCAGGGAAACATGTCGCCGTTCGGTGACATCGAGTTCCCGGTCGCGAGCGTGCCCTACGAGCACCCGGTCACCGAGATCAACCGCTGACCGTGGTCGCCGGCCTGTTGCTCGCGGGCGGCGCCGGGCGCCGCATGGGCACCCCGAAGGCGCTGGTCCGACTGCACGGTGAGCCGCTCGCGGTGCGGGCGGTGAAAGCGCTGCAGGCGGGTGGGTGCGGCCCGGTCACCGTCGTGCTCGGCGCCCGCGCCGACGACGTCACCGACGTGCTGCGCGGCGCCGGCCTCGGTACCGACGGCAGTGACGTCGGTGTCGTGGTCGCCGAGGACTGGGACGAGGGCATGGGTGCGTCGCTGCGGCGCGGGCTCGGGTCGCTGACCCACCTGCCCGGCACCGGCGCGGCGCTGGTGCACCTGGTCGACCTGCCGGGCATCGGGCCGGAGGCGATCCGCCGGGTCGTCGACGGCGCCGGGCCGTCGTCGCTGCGGCGCGCCGCGTTCGACGGCGTCCCCGGGCACCCGGTGTTGCTCGGCCGGGACCACTGGTCCGGGGTCGTCGCGCTGTCCTCCGGGGACTCCGGCGCCCGTGACTACCTGGCCGGCCGCTCCGACGTGGAGCTGGTCGAGTGCGGCGACGTCGCCGTCCCGGACGATGTCGACACCCCGGGGCAGCTGCGCCGCCTCGCCGGTACCTGAGCCGCAGCACCGGCCCCCGACACACGCGTGCCCCGGTCCCTCGCGGAGGGACCGGGGCATCGTCGTGCCGGGATCAGGTGTTGATGACCTGGCCGGGGGTGATCAGGTGCCCGGCGCCGAGGCCCGGGTTCTTGGACAGCAGGTCCTTCCAGTTCGCGATGCCGTGCGCGGCCGCGATCTGTCCCAGGGTGTCGCCGGACTTCACCGTGTAGGTGCCGCCGGACGACGCCGCGGGGGCGCTGGCCTTCACGCGCTCCGGGGCCCGGGTGCCGGTGTCGGTCTCCAGGGTCCGCGGCGTGGCGGACCCGGACGCGCCGGTCTTCGACGAGCACGACGGCCAAGCGTTCCAGCCCTGGGCGGCCAGGACCTTCTCGGCGACGGCGATCTGCTGGGCCCGGGTGGCCTGGTGCGCCGACGTGGCGTACTCGCCGCCGCCGTAGGCCTTCCAGGTGCTCGGGCTGAACTGCAGGCCGCCGTAGTAGCCGTTGCCGGTGTTCGCGGCCCAGTTCCCGGTGCTCTCGCAGTGCGCGAGCGAGTCCCAGGTGGAGTCGGTGGCGGCGTTCGCGGTGCCCACGACGGCCAGCATCGGGGCGCCGAGGACGGCACCGGCGACGGCGGTCCGGACGATCGTGCGGCCGGCGGTGCTCGGTTTACGGTGTTTCCCACGGTAACGAGGCATGGCAGGTCTCCCGCGTGACGCGACCCGAACCGCACCCGGGGAGTGGGTGCCCGTTCCGGCGGCCGGGGGAGCGGCCACCGATCCGTCTGACGATCGGCCCTGTCCCACACCGATACCTCGGGGGCCGGTGGACCGCCGGACAGGGAGCGTTGCGGCACCGGAGCCCGGCCGCATGGGGGAGTCGGCCGAGCCGGGACCGAAGGTAGGTCACGTCAGGACGACGCGAAAGTCGACGGCGACACGGCGTGGCGTCGGACGTACCGGACACATGATGTTCGGGCCCTGCGTTTGCGCAGGTGACGAGCCCCGATCACGAACGGGAAACGTTCGCGCAAACAGTGCGATCGGTTCCACAAACGTGATACAGATCACAGTCACTGGGCCATCGGGGGGCCCCGGTCCGTGCACACGGAGTGGCGGGGGCCACCCTACCGACGCCCCCGTACTGTCGGGGTCGTGACCACCGAGCACAACCGGCCCGGCCCCGCGCTCAGCCACGTCGACGACGCCGGGGCGGCCCGGATGGTCGACGTCTCCGACAAGCGGCCCGGCCGCCGCGCCGCCGTCGCGACCGGGACCGTGCACACCACGGCCGAGGTCGTGCACCTGCTGGAGACCGACGGCCTCCCCAAGGGCGACGCGCTCGCCACCGCCCGCATCGCCGGGATCATGGGCGCCAAGCGCACCCCGGACCTCGTCCCGCTCTGCCACCCGATCGCGATCAGCGGGGTGACGCTGGACCTGACCCCGGCCACCGACGGCGACGCCGGCCGGGTCGCCATCCGCGCCGAGGTCCGCACCACCGACCGCACCGGGGTGGAGATGGAGGCGCTGACCGCGGTCGCCGTCGCCGGGCTCACCCTGCACGACATGATCAAGGCCGTGGACCCGGCCGCCGTGCTCGACGCCGTGCGCGTCGAGCGCAAGGAGGGCGGCAAGACCGGGCTGTGGGAGCGCGGGGCATGACCGCCGCGCGCACCGCCCGGGTCGTCACCGCGTCCAACCGCGCCGCGGCGGGCGTCTACACCGACCGCGGCGGGCCGCCGATCGTCGCCTGGCTGCGCGAGCGCGGCTACGACACCCCGGACCCGGTCGTCGTGCCGGACGGCGAGCCGGTCGGGCAGGCGCTGCGGGCGGCCGTCGCCGACGGGGTCGCGGTCGTCGTCACCACCGGGGGCACCGGCATCTCCCCCACCGACGCCACCCCCGAGGTCACCCGGGCCGTGCTCGACCACGAGATCCCGGGCCTGGCCGACGCGATCCGCCGCGCCGGGGAGGAGAAGGTGCCCACCGCGGTGCTCTCCCGCGGCCTGGCCGGGGTCGCGGGCCGCACCCTGATCGTCAACCTGCCCGGCTCCCCGGGCGGGGTGAAGGACGGCCTCGGCGTACTCGCCGGGGTCCTCGACCACGCGGTCGACCAGCTGCACGGAGGAGACCACCGATGACCGATCCCGCGACCACGCGGACCGCGACGGTCCTGCGTGCGGCCGTCGGCGAGGAGCCGCTCGACGTCGACGAGCACGCCCGCCTGGTCGAGCACGCCGCGGCCGGCGCGGTCGTCACCTTCGCCGGCGTCGTGCGCGACCACGACGGCGGGAAGTCGGTGCACGGGCTGGAGTACAGCGCGCACCCGACGGCCGCCCGGATCGTCGCCGAGGTCGCCGAGCAGGTGGCCGCGCACTCCCCCGGCGTCCGGGCGCTCGCGGTCAGCCACCGGGTCGGCCCGCTCGACATCGGCGAGGTCGCCCTCGCCTGCGCCGTCGCCGCCGAGCACCGCGGGCAGGCGTTCACCGCCTGCGCCGAGCTCGTCGACGAGGTGAAGCGGCTGCTGCCGGTCTGGAAGCACCAGCGGTTCGCCGACGGCTCCGACGAGTGGGTCAACTCGACCTGAGCCCGGCCGCGCACCCCCGGAACGACGGAACGGCCCGGGTCCGCCTCCCCGCGAGGGGAAGGGGACCCGGGCCGTCGTCCGCCGGGGCGGGTGCTGGGGACACCGCGCGCCCCGTGCCGTCCGTCCCGGATGGCGGTCCGGGGACGGTCGGCGGGATCAGCCGAGGTTCAGGACCTGGCCGACGCTGATCACGTTCACGTTGCCGATGCCGTTCGCGGCGGCCAGCTTCGCCACCGAGGTGCCGTGCGCGGCCGCGATCCGGCCCAGCGTGTCGCCCGACTTGACGGTGTAGCCACCAGCGGCCGGGGCGGCGGCCTTCTTCGGCGCGGCGGCGGGGGCCGACGCCTTCACACGCTTGTTGGTGTCGGCCGAGTAGCCGGTGATGCCCAGCTTCTTCGAGCAGGACGGCCACGCGCCCCAACCCTGGGCGGCCAGCACCTTCTCGGCGACGGCGATCTGCTCGGAGCGGCTGGCGTTGTACGCCGAGCCCTGGCCGCCGTAGGCGGACCAGGTGGACGGCGAGAACTGCAGCCCGCCGTGGTACCCGTTACCCGTGTTGATCGACCAGTTCCCGCCGCTCTCGCACTGGGCGAGCTGGTCCCAGACACTGTCCGGGGCGGCGTTGGCGGTACCGGCGATCGCAGCCGTCGCGCCGACCGCGACGACACCCGCCGCAGCCATGCGCAGGAGACTTCGGCCCTTGGGTCCCTTGGTCATTGTTTCGCTCCCACCGCGCCGTCCCGAGGACACGCACACTCCGCGCAGGAGGTCCCCAGGGCACAGTTGTGCCCACCGTGTCGTCGCGGGTGCGTCGATCGGGACCGGGGAGCGACGTCCATGACGCCCGCGGAGGTGGTCTCTCTCGTCCCCGTCCCGTTCCGTTTCCTCGACGGACCGGACAGCCGCGGGACGGGGGTGGTTCGGCGCGGCGGGTCCGGATGTGTGACTCGTTCAGGCGGCCGCTCCGGTGGACCGGCCGACGAGAAAGGTGAATGCGCGGAAAGAATTCGTCAATGAAGGGACCCGTGAGCGGAATCACTGTAACAACGATGTAATTATCAGATTCTCCCTAAACGCACTGGTCAACGGCTTCACATCACGGACCTATCTCGCGGTCGTGAACATTTCTGATCCGGAAGCAACTCGAACCTTCCGGGCCCCTCGTTCGTCTTCACGGGGAGGTCCCGGACCCGCCCGCGCGGTGAGGAGGGGCCCTCCTGGTGTGGCCGCGTTCACCGCTCGTCCTGCATGCTGGTTCGGTGAACGAACCCGCACCCGGCCCCGGGAGCCCGGACGAGCTCGCCGACGCGCTGCGCGCGACCGGCTACCTCGCCGACGACGGTCTCGCGACGGCGGCCTTCCTCGCCATGCGCATGAACCGTCCGCTCTTCTGCGAGGGCGAGCCGGGGACCGGTAAGACCGCGCTGGCCCAGGCACTGGCCGCCACGCTGGACGCACCGCTCATCCGCCTGCAGTGCCACGACGGTATCGACGCCGGTCAGGCCCTCTACGACTGGGACTTCCCCCGGCAGCTGCTGCACCTGCGCACCCTGGAGGCCGCGAGCGGGCGCGACGGGTTCGACCCGGACAGCGTCGAGGCCGGCCTCTACGACGAGCGCTTCCTGCTGGCCCGCCCGATCCTGCAGGCGCTGCGCACCAGCCCGTCGGTGCTGCTCATCGACGAGATCGACCGCGCCGACGACGAGTTCGAGGCCTTCCTGCTGGAGGTCCTCACCGAGCACGCGGTGACCATCCCCGAGCTCGGGGAGGTGCGCGCCGCGACGCCGCCGGTCGTCGTCCTCACCTCGAACCGGACGCGCGAGGTGCACGACGCGCTCAAGCGGCGCTGCCTCTACCTCTGGCTGGAGCACCCGAACATCGAGCGCGAGATCGAGATCCTGCACAGCAGGCTGCCCGAGGTGCCCGAGCGCCTCGCCGCGTCGGTCGCGCGGGCCGTGCAGAAGCTGCGCCACGCCGACCTGATCAAGCCCCCGGGCGTCGCGGAGACCCTGGACTGGGCCCGGGCGCTGCAGCTGATCGGTGCCCGGCACCTGGACCCGGAGTCGGCGGCGCGCACCCTCGGGGCCGTCCTCAAGTACCGGGAGGACGCCGACCGGGTCCACAAGCAGCTCGACACCCTGCTGGCGTCCTGACCCGGCCGCGATGACCGTCCCCCCGAGCCCGTCCCCGGCGGCCCCGCCACGGCCGCCTGCGGCGGAGCCCACCGGCACCACCGACGAGCTGCTGACCGGATTCGTCGGGTTCACCGAGGTCCTGCGCGCGGCGGGGGTCCCGGTCACCCAGGACCGGGTGACCGCCTACCTGCAGGCGCTCGACACCCTGGAGGTCACCGACCGCGACCAGACGTACTGGGCCGGCCGGCTGACGCTGTGCGCCGACCCCGACGACATCGTCCGGTACGACCTGGCGTTCCCGTCCTGGTTCGAGCCGACCAGCAACCGCCCGTCGAGCAACCGCGACGACCGCCCGCCCGCACCCCCGAAGCTGGCCGCGCTGCTGCCCGGCAGCGAGGGCGGGGAGGACGACCCCGACGACACCGACGGCCCGCAGATCAAGGCCGCCGCGACCGGCGCGGAGATCCTCCGCAACCGCGACCTCGGCGAGCTCTCCCCCGCCGAGCGCGAGCACCTGCGCCGGCTGATGACCCTGCTGAAGCCGGAGCCGCCGACCCGGGCGTCGCGGCGCCGCAGGCGCAACCGGCACGGCGAGGCCGACCCGCAGCGCACGCTGCGCGCGGCGCTGCGCAACCAGGGCGAGATCTTCCGGCTGGCCCGGCGCGACACCTCGCGCCGGCCGCGCAAGGTCGTGCTGCTGATCGACGTCTCGGGGTCGATGGAGCCCTACGCGGACGCGCTGATGCGCTTCGCCCACGTCGTCGTCCGCCGCTCGCCGCGCTCGGTCGAGGCGTTCACCCTGGGCACCCGGCTCACCCGCATCACCCGTGAGCTGCGGCTGCGCGACCCCGAGCACGCGCTGCGCGCCGCGGGCAGGGCCATCCCGGACTGGTCGGGCGGCACCCGGCTGGGCGAGGTGCTGCAGGCCTTCGTCGACCGCTGGGGACGCCGCGGCGCGGCCCGGCGGGCGGTCGTGGTCGTCTTCTCCGACGGCTGGGAGCGCGGCGGCACCGAGCTGCTCGGCACCCAGGCCGAGCAGCTGTCCCGGCTGGCCCACCGGCTGATCTGGGTCAACCCGCACGCGGGCAAGGACGGCTACGCCCCGGTCCAGGGGGGAATAGTCGCGGCCCTTCCGCACTTGGACGACCTGCTGGCCGGGCACAGCCTGGACACGCTGGAGAAACTGCTCGAGGTGGTGCGCAATGCGTGACGTGATCGACCAGCTCGAAGGCTGGTGGAAGAACGGTGAGCCGGCCGCGCTCGCGACGGTGGTCGGGACCTTCCGGTCCGCACCGCGCCAGCCGGGGGCATCGATGCTCGTCGGCCCGGCGGGCGAGGCCGTCGGCTCGGTCTCGGGCGGCTGCGTCGAGGGCGCGGTCTACGAGCTCGGGCAGCAGGTGCTGTCCGAGGAACGACCGGTGCTGCAGCGCTACGGCGTCTCCGACGACGACGCGTTCGCCGTCGGCCTGACCTGCGGCGGCATCCTCGACATCTTCGTGGAGAAGGTGACCCCGGAGACCTACGCACAGCTCGGCCGGATCGCCGAGGCGATCCGCGACGAGGACCCGGTCGCGGTGGCCACGGTCGTCGCGGGCCCCTCGGAGCTGCTCGGCAGGCGCCTGATCGTCTGGCCGGACCGGACCGAGGGCGGCACCGGCTCGGACCGGATCGACGACGCCGTGCGCGACGACGTCCGCGGTCTGCTCGACTCCGGCCGCAACGCGACGCTGACCTACGGCGTCCACGGCGAGCGTCGCGGGGAGGGTCTGCAGATCTTCGTCGAGTCGTTCGCGCCGCCGCCCCGCATGATCGTGTTCGGGGCGATCGACTTCGCCGCCGCGGTGGCCCGGATGGGCACCTTCCTCGGCTTCCGGGTGACCGTCTGCGACGCCCGTCCGGTGTTCGCGACCGCGAGCCGCTTCCCGGGGGCCAACGAGGTCGTCGTCGAGTGGCCGCACCGGTACCTGCAGGCCGAGGCCGACGCGGGCCGGATCGACCAGCGCACCGCGCTGTGCGTGCTCACCCACGACCCGAAGTTCGACGTGCCGCTGCTGGAGGTCGCGCTGCGACTGCCCGAGGTCGGCTACATCGGGGCGATGGGCTCGCGGCGCACCCACGACGACCGGCTCGAGCGCCTGCGCGAGCGGGGCGTGACCGAGGCCGAGATCGCGAAGATGTCGTCGCCGATCGGGCTGGACCTGGGCGCCCGCACCCCGGAGGAGACCGCGGTGTCGATCGCCGCGGAGATGATCGCCCAGCACTGGGGCGGCGAGGGCATCCGGCTGGCCGAACGCGAGGGGCCCATCCACGCGTCCTGAGTCCCTCCGCTTTCGGTCAGGACGGGGCCGGTCCGGACACCGGCCCCGACCTGCGGTCCGTTCTGCCGCCCGCCGATCGAGCAGGTCCGGGGAGGGGGTGTCCCTGTACCGTGGGCCACACGCTCGTGACCGAGCCGCTCGTTGCCGTCGTCGAGCGGCGAGTCGAAACGTGCAGCAGCAGGAGGAGGGCAACGTGGTCCTCACCGGTTCGGCCGGCTCCGTCGCCCCTGACCACGGGCACCGCGGGACCGTGCGACGGGAGACCGTTCTCGTGCTCGACGGGGAGACCGGCACGTCCGGCACCGACGAGGGCTACACCGTCCGCGCGGCCCACAGCCCGCGGGAGCCACGGCCGCGGCTGTCCAAGTTCCACGCCCCCGAGATCGTCTTCGGGCCGGACTCGCTGCCGGAGACCGCGCACGCCGCACTGCGACTCGGCGCGCGCCGCCCGTTCGTCGTCACCGACCCGGGGGTGACCGAGGCCGGGTGGCCCGCCGAGCTGCTGCGCCACCTGCGCGCCGCGGGCCTGCGCCCGCAGCTGTGGAACGAGATCACCCCGAACCCGAAGGACCACGAGATCCAGGCCGGGTTCGAGCGCTACGAGAGCTCCGGCTGCGACGTGGTGATCGGCGTCGGCGGCGGCTCGGTGATCGACGCCGCGAAGGGTGTCGCCCTGCTCGCGGCCAACGGCGGCACGATCCTCGACTACGAGGGCATCGACCGCATCGCCAACCCGATCCCGCCGCTGGTGATGGTGCCGTCGACCTCGGGCACCGGCGCCGACGTCTCCCAGTTCTGCATCATCACCGACACGGCGCGTCTCACCAAGATCACCATCATGGGCCGGGCCCTGGTCCCGGACGTCTCGGTGATCGACCCGCGGCTGCTCGTCACCATGCCGGACTGGCTCAACGCCGCGACCGGCCTGGACGCGCTCACCCACGGCATCGAGGCGTTCGTGTCACTGGCCCACGGCCCGCTGACCGACACCCACGCGCTGCACGCGGTCGCGCTCGTCCACGCCAACCTGCCGACAACGATGATCCGCCGCCACGACGACGGCCCCCGCACCGCGATGGCGCAGGCCGCGCTCGAGGCGGGCCTGGCGTTCACGAACGCGATCCTCGGCGCCACCCACGCGATGAGCCACCAGGTCGGCGGCATGCTCGACCTGCCGCACGGCCTGATCAACGGGGTGCTGCTGCCGCACGTGATCCGGTTCAACGGCTCGGCCTCCGACGCCGACGCGGCGCGCTTCGTCCCGATCGCCCAGGCCATGGGGCTGCCCGCCCGGCCGGGGATGCCCGGCGACGAGGCCGTGGACATGGTCGCGACCGAGGTCCGCAAGCTGGCCGACGAGGTCGGTGTCCCGACCGGGCTCGCCGCGATCGGGGTGCGCGAGGCCGACGTCCCGCGGCTGTCCCGGCTCACCCTCGGCGACGCCTGCCTGACCACCAACCCGCGCACGGCGAGCGTGGAGCAGATCGAGGACCTGTTCCGGGAAGCGCTGTGACGCCCGCACGGAGGCCCTCGCGGTGACCGCCGCCGCCCGCTTCCCGCGCCGCCGCACACCCGCACCGCCCTCGTCGCCGGCCGCCGGGGGCCGGGTCCGCCCCGACCTCGACCAGCTCACCGGCCTGCGGACCGGCAAGCCGTCGTTCTACCCGGAGTACCGCGAGGGGGCCGAGCGGCTGCGCCGGGTCATCCTCGCGCTGGACCGGATCTCGGCCGCGCTGGTCCGCACGATGGAGGGCTCCGAGGCGCTGGTCCGCGCGGTCGCCGACGCGGCCGCCGACCACCTGTCGGCGGACTGGGTGGTGCTCGGGCTCGTCGACGGCGAGCTGCCCGACGCCGCGCCGCGGCACGTCGTCCTCGGGCCGGACGGCGTCGAGTGGGCCGACCTGGGGTCGGTGCCCGAGCGCGTGCGCCGGCACGTGGAACGACTGCACGCCGGCGACGGCCACCACCATCACGACGACGACCCGCGCCCCCGGCACCTGCACGTCCCGATCCGGCTCGACGGCCGCACCGTCGGCGGGTTCGTCGCGTGGACGCCGCCGGAACGTCACATCGACGACACCGACCACTCGGTGCTGCGCATCCTGGCCGGTCAGACGGCGTCGGCGCTGCAGAACTGCGCGCTGCTGGAGCGGGCCGAGCGGCTGCACGCGCGCACCGCGGCCCAGGCCGAGGACCTGCGCGTCCGCAACGACGAGCTGATGCTCACCCAGCAGGCACTCGGCGCGGCCCGCCAGCGGGAGGTCCTCGACAACGAGCGGCACCGCATCGCCCGCGAGCTGCACGACAGCGTCACCCAGTACGCCCTGTCGGCCGGGATGCACATCGAGCTGTGCCGGTCGGAGATCACCGAGCCGGACCTGCTCCAGCACCTCGACACGGCCAAGGACCTGACGCGGCGCGCCGTCGAGCAGCTGCGGTCGGCGATCTACGCACTCAACGACGACGACCACGCCGACAAGGACCTGCCCTCGATGCTGCGGCAGCTGTCCACCGTGCACATGCCCGACGAGCTGCGGGTCGAGGTGACGATCGGCGGGGCCCCGGTGCCGCTGCCGCACGAGCACGAGCAGTCGCTGTTCCGGATCGCCGGCGAGGCGTTGTTCAACACGGCGATGCACGCGTCGGCCTCGCGGGCGGTGGTGCGGCTGGCCTACGCCGACGGCCGCGTCCGCCTGTCGATCTCCGACGACGGCGGCGCCTCCCCCGAGCAGATCCGCCGCACGCTGCGTGCGGCGTCGGTCCGCGGCCCCTCCGGGGAGCACCGCGGCCTCGTGAACATGGACGCCCGCGCCCGCGAGATGGGCGGGACCCTGCGGTTCCGCCGCTCGCGGATCGGTGGGCTGCAGGTGCAGGTGGACGTCCCGATCGGGACGCCGGGGAAGGAGCTCGGATGAGCAGCGGCACACGGACCGCCCCGGGAGGTCCCGGGCACGCCACCGGCGGCGCCGCCCGGGGCCGCACCGGCACGGACGCCCGCAGCGGCGGCGGACCGGATGCCCGCGGCGGGGCCGGTGTCGGCGCGCGCGGCCCCGGCCACGGCGGTGGTCACGGGGGCGGTCACGGCGGTGGTCACGGCATCCCCGGTCAGGCGGGCCCCGGGCAGGGCGGCGGGAACGCGCCGGGCGGCGGGATGCACGGGTCCGGCGGGACCGCGGCGACCCGCACCGGTCCCGGTCCCGCGGGCGTCGTGGCGCGGCCGATCCGGATCGTGCTGGTCGACGACCACTCGATCATGCGCCAGGGGCTGCGCGCGGTCCTGGAGCGCGAGGACGACCTGCGCATCGTCGGCGAGGCGGGCAGCGCACCGGAGGCGTTCGCCGCCGTCGCGACCGGCCGGCCGCAGGTGGTGCTGCTCGACCTCAAGCTGGCGTCCGGCCCGCAGACCGACGGTCTCGAGGTCTGCCGCAAGCTGTGCGCCGACCACCCCGGCATCGGGGTGCTGGTGCTGACGACCTTCGCCGAGGACCGCCTCGTCGTCGAGTCGGTGCAGGCCGGCGCCCGCGGCTACGTGGTGAAGGACGTCGACACCACCGAGCTCGTCCGCGCGATCCGCGCGGTGTCCCGTGGGGAGAGCGCGTTCGACGCCCGGTCGGCGTCGGCGATGGTGCGGTCGCTGTCCGGCGGGATGCCCGACCGGGAACGGCTGACCGACCGTGAACTGGACGTGCTCCGCCTGCTGGCCCGGGGGCTGTCCAACCGCGCGATCGGTGCCGAGCTGTTCATCTCCGAGACGACGGTCAAGTTCCACGTCGGCAACCTGATGCGCAAGCTGATGGTGTCGCGTCGTGCCGAGGCGGTCTACGCGGCCACCAAGCTCGGCCTCCTCTGACCCCGACGTCCCGGCCACCCCTCTCCGCCCGCCCTTCCTCACGTCACGGCGGCACAGCGGCACAGCGGCACAGCGGCACAGCGGCACAGCGGCACAGCGTGAGGGTGCGCGCGAGCCGAGGGGCGTCGTCGACGACTCCGGATCGCGTTCCGCGGAACGCGGTCCGCTCTCGGAGCGCCGTGGTCGAGCCCGCGTACCGCGCCCGCGGCGCGGTCCCCACGGACGGCCTCGACAGTCCCCGTGCACCCGGACCCCGACAGGCGGCCGGACCGCGCTCCCACACCCCGGCGCACGTTCCGCGGAACGCGATCCCGGGCCCGGATGCCCGCCGGCCGGTGGACCGGGAGGGGTCCGGCGGACAGTCCGTCCGTCTCTCCGACCTGCGGACGTAGGCGACCACGCAACCGCGCGGCCGCGTTCCGCGGAACGCGATCGCCCCGGTCCGGGCCGGATCCCACCGTCGGTGCGGACCGGAACTGTCGGACCCACCCGGCACACTCCGATCGAACACACGTTCGACGAAGGAGAGTGCCGTGCCGACCTCCACCCTCACGACCACGCCCGCCGGTGAGCTGAGCCTGCCGGATCTCGAGTCCGAGCTCCTCGGTCTCGCCGGCCACATCGCCGCCGCCGAGTGCCGGTTCCTGCGCCTGCTCGCCGAGTTCGACGACCGCGGCGGCTGGTGCGGCGTCGGCGTCCGGTCCTGCGCCCACTGGCTGACCTGGCGCGCGGGGATGAGCCTGCGCACCGCCACCGAGCACCTGCGCGTCGCGCACGCGCTGACCCGGCTGCCCCGGATCACCGAGGCGTTCGCGGCCGGCCGGATCTCCTACTCGAAGGTCCGGGCCGTCACCCGCCTCGTCGGCGCGGACGATGCGGTCCTCGACCGCATGGCCGCCGCCGCTTCGCCGGCCTCCGCCACGGAGCCGCTCCGTCGCCCCGGCAGCGATCCCGACGACGACTCCGGCGGGGCATCGGTCGACGGCGCATCACGGGAAGGGCCTGACGACGCCGTCCGGGGAGCGGGAGTCGTGTCCGGCACGGGCACGAGCACGGGTCACGGCGCCGGAGACGGCCGCGGATCGGGCGCCGGCTCCGACCTGTCGGACGCCGGGAGTGCGGACGGGGCCACCACGTCACCCGCCGGGGACACCGGTCCGTGGGTCGGCACGGGGAGCCGGCAGGTCGCGGTCGCCGCTCCGGAGTCGCACGGGGGCACCAAGCCGGACGATCCTCCGCGGGCCGCGGCCGGGCCGGACGCCGAGCAGGTGCTCCTGGACCTCGCGCTGGGCGGGACCGCGAGCCATGTCGAGACCGTCGTCCGGGCGGTCCGCCGACGCTGCGCGCCGCCGCGCGACCTCGCCGCCCGGCGTGGGGTGAGCTGGCACCACGACGTCGACGGGTCCCTGGTCGTCCGGGCCCGGCTCACTCCCGAGGACGGCGCCCTCCTGGTCGCGGCGATCGAGGCCGGGGTCGCCGCCGCTCGCCCGGCTCCCGCCGGCCCCACCACGCCGCCCGGCGACGACGACACCGACGATCCGGCCGCACGTGAGGGGCGACGGTCGGGATGGGACGGGCCCGATCCGCACGAACAGGCCCGCCGCACGGAGGAGCAGGCCCCGGGCGCCGTCGTCGACACCCTGGCCGCCCGGCGGGCCGACGCCCTGCTGGACCTGGTCGTCCGCGAGCCGGGAGCGGCCGGTGGCGCGGTGGTGGAGCGGGGCGCGGCGCGGGTGACGGTCGTCGTCGACGCGGGGACCGGCACCGCGCGGCTCGCCGGCGGCCCCGAGATCGCCGCGAGCACCGCCGAGCGCCTGGCCTGCGACGCCCGGGCCCGCGTGCTGCTCACCGACCGCGCCGCGAACCGGATGTACCTCGGCCGGAGCAGGCGCCTGGCGAGCCCGGCGCAGATCGCCGCACTGACCGCCGACGGCGGCGGTTCCTGCCGGTTCCCGGGGTGCCACCACACCCGCCACCTGCACGCCCACCACGTCCGGCACTGGCTGCGGGGCGGGCCGACGGACGTCGACAACCTGGTCCTGCTCTGCTCGTTCCACCACCGTCTGGTGCACGACCACGGCTACCTGGTCCTGCGCCCACCCGGCGAGGACTGGCTGTTCCACCGGCCCGACGGCACCCCCGTCGAGGCCACGGGCAGACCGCTGGACGGCAGCGCCGAGTCCCTCGTCGAACGGAACACGCGGGCCCGGCTGCGGATCGATCGCAGCACCCTCACCCCGGACTGGTACGGCGACCGGCTCGACCCCGAGCCGATCCTCGACGCCCTGCTCCCGCCCGGCACGACGGCCGCCGCGGCCTGAACCCCGCAGGTCCTCCGCCGGGCGGCCGAGCACGCACCCGGCCGGGAGCCGACGCGGGCTGCGGCGCACCGGGCCGGTGGGAGCCCCGCGGGAGACCGGCGCGGAACCGGCGAGCGAGGGGACGGACCGCGTTCCGCGGAACGCGACGTCGGCCCACCCACCCGGCATCCACGCCCGGACCGGGTCGGCGCACCCGTGACCGGCCAGGTCAGCGCGTCGCCTGGACGGTGAAGCTCAGTGGCACGTCGGGGAGGCCGTCGGTCACGTGCCACTCGCCGTCGTCGTCCTCGGCCATCCGGCCGGGCAGGGCCTCCCAGGGGACGGTCCGGTGCTCGGTGAGACCGGTCAGCGTCAGTCCCTGGTCGAGCAGCGCGGTGACGATCTCACCGAGGCCGTGGCTCCACTCGTGGGTCACGGTCGCGGTCAGGGGGCGTGCGGTGGCGACGTAGCTGCTGTCGTCGTCGAACTCCAGCGGTTCGGTCGTCTCGAACCAGGGGTGGCGGACGGCGAGGTGCTCGTCGAGGGTCCCGAGGAACGGGTGCATGTCCCGGACGAACAGCCGGCCGCCGGGCGCGAGCAGCCGGGCGACGACCGCCGCCCACCGGGTGACGCTCGGCAGCCAGCAGAGTGCGCCGATGCCGGTGTAGACCACGTCGAACCCGTGGTGCGGCAGGACCTCGTCGGCGCGCAGGACGTCAGACTCGACGTAGTCGATGTCGGCTCCGGCGCGGGCCGCGAGGGCGCGGGCCTGCTCCAGCGAGGCCGGGGAGAAGTCCAGGCCGGTGACCCGGGCGCCGAGCCGGTGCAGCGACAGCGTGTCGGTGCCGATGTGGCACTGCAGGTGCACGACGCGCAGGCCGGCGACCGGGCCGAGCCGGTCGGCGTCGAAGCGGACCACCCCGGACAGCCGTGCGGGATCGGCGACGAGCGCGTCCACGCCGTAGTCGGGGCTCTGCGCGTGCAGCGGGGCGCGGTCGTCCCAGGAGGCGCGGTTGAGCGAGAGCGAGCGGTCCACCCGCCCAGCAGAGCACGGGCGGGCCGCGGGGACGACCGGTTTCCGGCCCCGGTAGACAGGACCGATGCGCTGGTACGCCGAACGTCCCGACCGGATCGCCCGCCAGGTCGTCGCCGACGTCGTCGCGCTGCTGTGGACGGTCCTCGCCGTCACCGCCGGCGTGGCCGTGCACGACGGGCTGTCCGCGCTGCGGGGGCCCGGCGACTCGCTGGTCGTCGCGGGCGGGCGGGTCTCCGACGCCTTCACCGGGGTCGCCGGGGCGGTCGGGGCGATCCCGTTCATCGGGTCCGACCTGGCCCGCGCGCTGGATCCGGCCGCGGGGGCGGGCACCGAGCTCGTCGCGGCGGGGCGGGAGTTCGGCGACGCCGTCGGCACCCTCGCGGCGGGGGCGCTGGTCGTCGTCCCGCTGGTGATGCTGCTGCCGGTGCTGCTCGGCTGGCTGCCGCTGCGGCTGCGCTACGCCCGGCGGGCCGGTGCCGCCGTCGCCGCGCGGGCCGCCGCGCCGGACCTGCTGGCCGTGCGGGCGCTGTCCCGGGTGCCGGTGTCGCGGTTGGTCCGGGTCGCGCCGGACCCGGCGGCGGCGTGGCGGTCCGGGGACCCCGCCGTCGTGGCGGCACTGGCCGCGCTGGAGCTGTCCGACCTGGGCCTGCACGCGCACCCGCACGACTGAGCGACGGCACGACGACGACCGGGCGAGGACGCAACGACCGGGCGACGACGCGGTCTCGTTACCGACGGGCACCGCGGCGGGTGCGAAGCTGTCGACCATGCCGCTGTTCGCCCTGGAGGGCCTCTCCCCCACCGTGCACCCGGACGCCTTCGTCGCCCCGACCGCGACGCTCGTCGGGGACGTACGCGTCGAGGAGGGCGCCTCGATCTGGTACAACGCCGTGCTCCGCGCCGACCTCGGGCCGATCGTCGTGCGCGCCGGCGCCAACGTGCAGGACGGGTCGGTGCTGCACGGCGGCGACGACCCGGTCACCGAGATCGGCGAGGGCGCCACGATCGGGCACCTGTGCGTGGTGCACGGTGCCGTGATCGGGGCACGGGCGGTCGTCGGGAACGGCAGCACCGTGCAGGACGGTGCCCGGATCGGCGAGGGCGCGATGGTCGCCGCCGGGTCGACGGTCGCGCCGAACTCCGAGCTGCCCGCCGACCGGCTGATGCTCGGCTCCGCGGCGAAGGAGCGCGGCGAGCTGACCGAGCAGGCCCGCTGGTGGGTGCGGACCAACCCGGACTTCTACCGCGCCCTGGCCCGGCGGCACGCCGACGGCGTCACCCCCGCCTGAGGCCTCCCGATCGGTTCCGGCGCGTTCCGCGGAACGCGCCGGACCGTCAGTCCTCGCGTTCGGGGGAGCTCGCCTGTGCCCGGTAGCGGCGCGGGATCCGGCCGGCGTGCCGGGCGTCCCACCCCGCCTCCACCCCGCGGCGCATCGCGCGCGCCATCCGCTCCGGGTCGGCGGCGCGGGTGACCGCGGTGGCGAGCAGGACGGCGTCGCAGCCCAGCTCCATCGCCAGCGCCGCCTCGGAGGCGGTGCCGATCCCGGCGTCGAGCACGACCGGCACGCCGGCGGCGGCCACGATCATCTCGATGTTGTGCGGGTTGCGGATGCCCAGCCCGGTGCCGATCGGCGAGCCCAGCGGCATGACCGCGGCGCACCCGACCTGCTCCAGGCGACGGGCGAGGATCGGGTCGTCGTTGGTGTAGGGCAGCACGGTGAAGCCGTCGTCGACGAGCTGCTCGGCGGCGTCGAGGAGCTCGACCGGGTCGGGCAGCAGGGTCGTCTCGTCGGCGACGACCTCCAGCTTCACCAGGTCGGTCTCCATCGCCTCGCGCGCCATCCGCGCGGTGAGCACCGCCTCGGCGGCGGTCCGGCAGCCCGCGGTGTTGGGCAGCACGGCGATCCCGAGGCGGCGCAGCAGGTCCAGCAGCCCGGTCCCGCCCGCGACGTCGACGCGTCGCAGCGCCACCGTCGTCAGCTCGGTGCCGGACGCGACCAGCGCCCGCTCCAGGATCTCCAGGTTCGCGGCACCACCGGTGCCCATCACCAGCCGCGAGTCGAACAGGTGGTCGCCGAACGCGAGCTTGTCGGTCTGCACAGCCATGCTCATCCTCCCTGTACCGCGGTCAGGACCTCGACCCGCGCGCCGTCGGCGGGGCGGTGCCCGGCCCACGACGTACGCGGCACGACCTCCCCGTCGACGGCGACGGCGATCCCCCGCTCCGGCAGCCCGGCCTCGGCCAGGATCCGGGCGAGGTCGGCGCCGTCGTCGACGTCGCGGTGCTCGCCGTTCAGCACGATCCGCATCAGTGGTTCCCCTCCTCGCGTGCCCCGGCGGCGGCCGGGGCGAACCGTCGCGGGTCCGCCGCGCGGACCGGTTCCGGCACGTCGTCGCCGCGCAGCAGCGCCGCGACGGCCGCCGCGGTCACCGGTACCAGCAGCATCCCGTTGCGGCCGTGCCCGGTCGCCGCGATCAGCCCGTCGGGCCCGGTGCGCCCGATCAGCGGCAGGTTGTCCCGGCTGCCCGGCCGCAGCCCGGCCGCGGTCTCGGTCAGCGCGTACTCGGCGATACCGGGCAGGATCCGCTCGGCGTCGCGCAGCAGGTCGCGCACCCCGCCGACGGTGACGTCGGTGTCGAATCCGTTCTCCGCCGTCGTCGCGCCGACGACGAGGTCGCCGTACCCGGGCAGCGTCCTCGGCACGGCGTAGACCGGCCGTCCGTCGACGAGCGCCCGCACCGTCCGCGACGGCGGTGGCAGCGCCCCGGCGCGCCGGGTCAGCCGCAGGATCTCGCCCTTCACCGGGCGGACCAGCCCGTCGAGCACCGGGTGCAGCGACGACGAGTGCGCCCCCGCCGCGACGACGACCGCGTCCGCCGCGACCTCGGTCCCGTCCGCGAGCCGCACGCCGGTGACACGGACGCCGTCGTCGAGCACGCGCGCGACCCCGCGGTCGGAGACGACGACCCCGGCCCGCCCGGCCGCGGTCGCCAGTGCGGCGAGCAGCCGCCGGTTGTCCACCGACGGGTCGTCGGGCACCGACAGGCCGCCGCGGACCTCCGGGCCCAGCGCGGGTTCGAGGCGGCGCAGCTCACGGCCGGTCAGCCGGTGCACGTCGCGGCCGAGGGACTCCAGGTAGTCCGCGAGCGCGGTCAGCTCGGCGCGGTCCCCGGACCCGGTCGCGGCGACGACGGTGCCCTCCGGGTGCAGCCCGGCGTCGGTGCCGGCGTCGGCGGACAGGGCCGCGGCGAACTCCGGCCAGCGTGCGACCGAGTCCAGCCCGAGGGCGAGCAGGTCCTCCTCGCCGGGCCAGGCCTCGGTGACCGGGGCGAGCATCCCGCCGGCCACCCAGGACGCGCCGCGGCCGGGGGCCGGATCGAACACCGTCACCGACCAGCCGTCGCGGGCCGCCGCGCGGGCGACGGACAGGCCGACGGCCCCCGCACCCGCGACGACCAGCCGTCCGGCACTCGCGCTCATCGGATCCACCTCACTCCCTGCGCCGGCATGACCCGGATCAGGTTCGACGGTCGGGACCGCGTCGCGGATCCCCTCTCAGCCCGCTGTCCGGGCTCCCGTGGTTCGTCGTCGTCCGGGGCCCAGGCTACGCCGTAGCCTGCGAGCCGTGTCCGACACCGATACCCGTCCCGGCACCGGCGACACCCGGCGCGCCCGGCTCGACGGCCTCACCGACGCCCGTCTCTACCTGTGCACCGACGCCCGCACCGCGCGCGGTGACCTGGCGGAGTTCGCCGACGCCGCGCTCGCCGGCGGGGTCGACATCGTCCAGCTGCGGGACAAGGGCGGGCCCGACGGGCCGCTGGAGGCGAGCGCCGAGCTCGCCGCACTGGAGGTGCTCGCCGACGCCTGCCGCCGGCACGGCGCGCTGCTCGCGGTGAACGACCGCGCCGACGTCGCGCTCGCCGCGGGCGCCGACGTGCTGCACCTCGGCCAGGACGACCTGCCGGTGGCGTGGGCGCGCCGGGTCGTCGGCGACGACGTGCTCGTCGGCCGGTCCTCGCACAGCCCCGCCGAGACCCTGACCGCCGCCGACGAGGACGGCGTCGACTACTTCTGCGTCGGCCCGTGCTGGCCGACCCCGAGCAAGCCGGGACGCCCGGCACCCGGCCTGGACCTGGTGCGCACGGTCGCCGGACGGGCCCCGGCGCGGCCGTGGTTCGCGATCGGGGGCATCGACGGCGACCGCCTCGACGAGGTCCTCGACGCCGGTGCGGACCGGATCGTCGTCGTCCGGGCGATCACCGAGGCCGAGGACCCGCGCGCGGCCGCGGCGGCGCTTCGGGCCCGTCTGCGCTGAGCCCGGCCCCGCGGCGCCGGGATCCGGCGCCGCGGGCACGCGGGTCAGTTCTGCGTGCCGGACCCCTGGCCCGAGCCCTGGTTGCCCGAGCCCTGGCCGCCGGAGTTCTGCCCGCCCGAGTCCTGACCCGACTGGCCGGAGCCCGGCTGCTGGGTCGGCAGGACCCGGTTCAGCCCGTCCTGCAGCGGGTTCGACGAGCCCGAGCCGTCCTGACCGGAGTCCCGGTCACGGGTGCTGGTCGACGACTCCGACGTGCTGGTCCCCGACTCCTCGGTGGAGGTCGAGCTCGACGACGACGTCGACGAGTCGCCCCCGGAGCCCTCGCCCCGGTCGTTCTCCTGCTGGGCGGGGGGAGCACCGCCGCGGACGACGTTGCTCACCGAGGTCCCGGACGAGCCGGACAGCGACGAGCCCTTCACGAACTCGATGCCGGAGATCAGGAACATCGACACCGCGAAGGTGACGACGCCGAGCACCGCGGACACGATCACCGTCTTGCGGGTGACCCGGACCCGGCGGAACCGGCCGTGGCCCGCTCCGGCGGCGCGGGTGGTGCCGCCGGGTGTCTGCCACGGGTCCAGCAGCACCGTCTCCTCGCCGGTGGGCCCGGCGAGACCGTGGCCGGCACCGTTCTGCGCGGCGACAGCGGTGCCCTCGGCGACGCCCTTGCCGCGCCGGGTCGCCTTGTCCTTCAGCTCGAGTGCCTTGTCCTTGCTGACCTCGAGCGAGCGGGTGAACAGCGTGGTGGCCAGCGTCGAGATGATCGAGCCGAGCGCCGCGCCGATCACCGTGCCGACCGCGCCGAGGAACGAGCCGAGCACCGCTGTGACGATCGCCGCGCCGGCGCCGGCTGCGATCTTCGTCGGGCTGAGGTCGGCCTTGAGGCCGCTCGCCTTCGTGGTGTCCGACGAGGCGTCGCCGGAGCCGTCACCGGACCCGCCCGAGCCTCCGGACCCACCGGGCCCGTTCGGTCCACCGCCGACCGGGCCCACCGGACCGCCGGGACCGGCCGCGCGGGTCGTGTCCGACGCGGGCGGCAGCACCCGGGTGCGCGGACGCCCGCCGGGCGGGGTCCCATCCGGCACGCCCGGCCCGGGCACGACCGGGTTCACCGGACGGCCACCGGGCGGGGTCTGCGTGGTCCGTCCGCGGACGGCGCCCGACGGCGGCTGCGGGACCCGGCCGCCGTGCGTGCGGGGCGGGTGCGCGGTGCGCTGGCGGGGCAGCCGCGGGGCGTCGGGGGCGGCCACCGGGCGACCGGTACCGGGTCGGGGAGCGGACGGCTGGGCGGGGGGACGGGCCGGGCCGGGGACGCCACGGGGGGCGTCGCCGAAGCCGGGCTCCGGGGGGCGCTGGTGTGGCATGGCTCCTTGCAGTGATCGTCGGTGCGGCGGCTCGCCCCGGGGGAACGTCCGGGAGGCCACGATTGCGCCGGACGATCACCCGAAGTGGTGACCTTCACACGACCGAGCGAAGGTCACGGGAAGATCACGATTCTAGCGCTACGAGGTGTCAGGGCCTGTCACCGGGGGTGACGGATGCCCGGGTGATCGGCCGGCAGGGCCGTACGCAGCAACGGCCACGACACGAGCACGCTCAGCCCGACCAGCACCGGGCTCAGCACGGTCCGCGCGACACCCAGGAGCACGACCTGGTCGGCCGCCCACAACGGGAGGAAGACCGACAGCCGTAGGACGTACTGCGCCACCCACGCCCAGGACGCCCGCTGGTACCCGCGGAGCAGGTCCGGATCGCGCCGCCACCTCGTGCGCTGTCCCAGCAGCCCGCCGACGACGACCCCCAGCAGCGGCCACCGCACGACGATCGAGATCGCCCAGGCCAGCGCGCTGCCGACGTTGGACACGATCTGAACCAGGAAGAAGTCCGACGCCCGCCCGGTCACCAGCGCGATCCCGGCCGCGACGACGACCCCGGCCAGCCCGAACAGCACCGCCCGCGGCCGCCGGCCCCGGTACAGCCGCCACCCGGCCACGACGGCCCCCGCGACGATCGCCGCGCCGGCCCCCCAGTTGATCGGGAACGCCGACCCCGCCGCCCCCGCGACCACCCAGGCGAGCACGAACGCGACCACCGGTATCGAGGCGTCCACGGCACCGGCCCGGCCACCGAGCAGTTCGGCGAGCCTCGGGTCCTCCCGGGACGCGGTGTGCGGAGCGCGATCGGACGTCACCCCGCTAAGGGTGCCCTATCCCGCGCGCCGGGTCGACGGGATCCGATTGGCGGACAGCCCGGAACAGGGTGATCATCGGCGTAACACCGGACATCGTTGCGGTGAACAACAGACAAGGCACGCGGAGGACCGGGGACGAGAGGGGGGCCGTGTCGATGCACCAGCAGAGGCACGCACAGCACCGGAGCTACGTCGCGATCGGCGACAGTTTCACCGAGGGGCTCGACGACCTCACCCCCGACGGCCGGGCCCGCGGCTGGGCCGACCGCGTCGCCGAGACCCTCGCCCACCGCCGCCCCGGCTTCGGCTACGCCAACCTCGCCGTGCGCGGGAAGGTGCTGGACCAGATCGTCGACGAGCAGATCCCGGTCGCCGAACGGATGCGCCCCGACCTGGTCACCTTCTGCGCGGGCGGCAACGACATCATCGGCTGGTCCTGCGACGTCGACGACCTCGCCGCCCGCTTCGACGCCGCGCTCGGCAGGCTGGTCGCGACCGGCGCCGAGGTGCTCATCTTCACCGGCTTCGACCTGCGCCGGATGCACCCGTTCATCCGCAGGCTGCGCGGCCGGATCGCCTGCTACAACGAGGACATGCGGGCCGCCGCCGAACGGCACGGCTGCCGCGTCGTCGACCTGTGGGCGATGGATTGCCTCGCCGACCCGCGGGCCTGGGGGCCGGACCGGCTGCACCTGGTCCCGCACGCGCACGAGCGGGTCGCCTGGCGGGTGCTGGAGACCCTCGGCGAGCAGGCCCCGGACTGGCGTGGGCCGTGGCCGGAGCCCGAGGGCGGGCCGGCCCCCTGGACCGCGCGCCAGGCCGAGGACCTGCGGTGGGTCACCCACCACGTGATGCCGTACCTGCGCAGGAGGCTGCGCGGCACGCACACGTGGGACGACTACCGGCCCAAGCGCCCGGAGCTCTCACCCCTCCAGGGCGCCTGAGCGCGGGACCGCTCGGCGCACCGGGGAACGGTCCCGGGCGGCGATGTGGGACGGCCGCGGCCGCGGGGCGGAGAACGGCGCCACGCAGGCGTTCTCGACGCTGTTGAACACCAGGAAGATGTTCGAGCGCGGGTACGGGGTGATGTTGTCCCCCGACCCGTGCATGCAGTTGGAGTCGAAGAACGTGGCGCCGCCCGCCTCGCCGGTCATCATCGCGATGCCGTGACGCTCGGCGAGCCTCGCGATCGACGCCGGGTCCGGGGTACCGATCTCCTGCTCCGTCAGCGACGTCAGGTGGTAGTCCTCCGGCGTCTCGCCGACGCAGGACACGAACGTCCGGTGCGAGCCCGGCATGATCATCAGGCAGCCGTTGAACGCGTGGTTGTCGGTCAGCGAGATCGAGCAGCTCACCGCGCGCGGCCCGGGCATGCCGTCCTCGGCGTGCCAGGTCTCGAAGTCGGAGTGCCAGAAGAACCCGCCGCCGCCGAGCCCGGGCTTGTAGTTGATGCGGCTCTGGTGGACGTACACCTCGGAGCCGAGGATCTGGCGGGCCCGGGAGAGCACCCGCTCGTCGCGCACCAGCCGGCCGATCGCCTCGGAGATCCGGTGGACCTCGAAGATCGAGCGGACCTCGTCGGAGGACTTCTCGACGACGCAGCGCTCGTCCGCGCGGACCGCGGGATCCCGGGCGAGCCGGTCCAGCTCGGCCTGGTACTCCACGATCTCCTCGGACGTGAGCAGGCCCGGCACCTGCACGAAGCCGTCGCGCTCGTGCGCCTCCAGCTCCTGGGCGCCGAACATGCCCGCGCTCGATCGCGGCCCCCATACGGTGGGCTCGGCACGGTCGACGAAGGCGGGGGTGTTCGAGACGCGGGTGGGGTAGCGGTCCCCGGCGGGGCGCGCGAGACGCGGTTGGGCGTCTCCGACCGGTGCGGTCATGGACCCTCCTGTGAGTCGCTGTGGGTTCGGTGTCCCTTCGGATGGATGCCGTGTGAACGGCCGCGAGGGGCGTTCCCGCTGTCGTACAGCGGAAACACCCCTCGCGGTGTCGGTCCTCGTACGGAGGCTCAGTCCTCCGTGACCAGCGGGTACACGCCGTTCTCGTCGTGCACCTCGCGGCCGGTCACCGGCGGGTTGAACACGCACACGCAGACGATCTCGGTCTTCGGGCGGAGCTGGTGCTTCTCGTTGCCGTTCAGCACGTAGATCGAGCCCGGCTTGAGCTGGTACGTGACGTCGTTGTCCTTGTCGTACAGCTCCCCCTCACCGGAGGTGATGAAGACGGCCTCGATGTGGTTCGCGTACCAGAAGTCGTTGACCGTGCCGGCCTTCAGCGTGGTCTCGTGGACCGAGAACCCCACCTTGTCGTTGGCCAGGACGATGCGCTTGCTGCGCCACTGCTGGTCCTCGGAGATCACGTCGCGCTCGGTGTCGGTGATCTCGTCGATGGTGCGGACGATCATGGTTGTTGATCAGCTCCCGATGACGGTCTTGACGGACTCGCCGATGATCGCAAGACCCTCGTCGAGCTCGTCGTCGGTGGTCGTGAGCGGCGCCAGGAGCTTGAGGACCTCGTCGTTCGGACCGGCGGTCTCCAGCAGCAGGCGGTGCTCGAAGGCCTTGGCCGCCACCTTCTCGGCGAGACCCTCCCCCTCGAACTGGATGCCCCGCGCCATCCCACGGCCCTTGGTGAACATCTCGGTGCCCTGGTTGTCACCGATGATCTTGTTGAAGGCCTCCTCGACCTTCTCGCCCTTGCGCAGCGTCTCCTTCTCCAGCGTGTCGTCGGTCCACCAGTTGCGCAGCGTGTGCGTGGCGGTGACGAACGCGGGGTTGTTGCCGCGGAAGGTGCCGTTGTGCTCGCCGGGGCCCCACTGGTCGTACTCGGGCTTGATCAGCACGAGCGCCATCGGCAGGCCGTAGCCGGAGATGGACTTCGAGATGGTGACGATGTCGGGCTCGATGCCCGCGATCTCGAAGGAGAAGAACGGGCCGGTCCGGCCGCAGCCCATCTGCACGTCGTCGACGATCATCAGGATGCCCTTGCGGGTGCACAGGTCGCGCAGACCCTGCAGCCACTCGATGCGGGCCGGGTTGAGCCCGCCCTCGCCCTGCACGGTCTCGACGATGACCGCGGCCGGCTCGTTGAGGCTGGACCCGGTGTCGTCGAGGACCTTCTCGAACCACAGGAAGTCGGGCATCTTGCCGTCGAAGTAGTTGTCGAACGGCATCGGCGTCGAGTGGACCAGCGGGATGCCCGCGCCGCCGCGCTTCATCGAGTTGCCGGTCACCGACAGCGCGCCCAGCGTCATGCCGTGGAAGGCGTTGGTGAAGTTGATCAGCGCCTCGCGGCCGCTGATCTTGCGGGCGAGCTTCAGCGCCGACTCGACGGCGTTCGCGCCCGTCGGGCCGGGGAACTGCACCTTGTACTGCAGGTTCCGCGGCTTGAGGATGACGTCCTCGAAGGTGCTGAGGAACTCGCCCTTGGCCGAGGTGTACATGTCCAGCCCGTGGGTGATGCCGTCACGGGTCAGGTACTCGATCAGCGGCTTCTTCAGCACGTCCGGGTTGTGCCCGTAGTTCAGGGCGCCCGCACCACCGAAGAAGTCCAGGTAGGAGTTGCCGTCGACGTCGGTCAGACGGCTTCCCTTCGCCGTGTCGAAGACGACGGGCCAGTTACGGCAATAGCTCCGGACCTGGGACTCGAGATCCTCGAAAACGGTCATGTGTTCCCACCCTTGTCTGCTGCGATCGGGCCGATGAGATACAGGTTCTCCGGCTCGTGCTCGTCACCGAGCAGGTCGGGACCGAAGAGGTCCTCCCGCTCGATCGTCGTGTCGTGGCGCTCCGCGAACTTCGTGAACAGGCGGATCGAGGAGGCGTTGTCCGGCGTGATGGTGGTCTCCATCCGCTCGACGCCCGTCGCGGCGACCGCCTGGTCCCAGACGGCGTCCAGCATTCGGCCGGCGAGCCCCGCCCCGCGTGCCACCGGGTCGACGCACACCTGCCAGATGAGCAGGGCGCCGTTCTCCGGGCGCAGGTAGCCGGTCACGTAGCCGACGGCACGGCCGTCGTCGCGCCGGGCGATGACCGAGGTGCGCGCGAAGTCGCGGCACCACAGGACGTAGGCGTAGCGGGAGTTCGCGTCCAGCGTCCGCGCCTCCACCGCCAGCCGCCACATGTCCACCCCGTCCGCCGGGACAGGGGAGCCGATCTCGTACGAATGGTCACCGTCGGCGTCGGCCGCCGGGGCGGGTGCGCCGGTCGCGGCGTCCCCGTCCGGAACCGTGGACGCCCGAGGAGGAGCCTGTTCGGGAGCGGTCATGACTGGCGAGATTAGTGCCGTCGGGCGCACGTCGCAGCCGCTGACGACGGGCGGCGGCCTCCGGGGCCGTGATCCACGTGACCGGCGCCACAGCCGGGCCCTGCGCGGCGGTACCCGGTGTCCGCCCTGGAAGACACCGTGATCACCGGCCGGTCCGGACGGCGCCCGGGACCCCCGTCCGGAGCGGCCGGGGGGCCCGACGTGGCGCTCGCCACGCTCCGCGACCACCCGGCCGCACGTTCGGCCAATCGTGCGGATGCACTTGCATCTGCACCGCTGCGGGGTGACGATGGATACTCCGTCCAATCGTGCCCGGAGGAGCTGCCGTGTCGGTGACACCCGCCAGTACGCGCCCCGTGGCCGTGGCGACCGCGCCGGACGAGGAGCAGACCGTCACGGTCACCTGCGCCCGCGACAGCCGCAGCCACGTCGTCGCACAGGCGGTCCTGGCCGACTCGCTCGCCGCCGGGACCGGCCACTGCACCGCGCTCTGCGGGCACGTGGTGCTGCCGGCGTCGCTGGCCTCCCCGCCCGGGGACGGGTGCCTGCTGTGTGCCGAGACCTCCGGGGCCGGGCGCCGTGCCCGCCGCCGCGGGCGGATCGGTTTCGGACGCTCGGCCCGCGCCGCCTCCTGAGCGCCGCCGCCGACCGCCGTCCACACAGCCGGTCCGTTCCCCCACCGCCGGCCGGGCCCCGACCCGCGCCGGTGGCTCCCCCGACCCGTCGGCTCAGCGCCCGCCGGACACGTCCAGCACGGCCCCGGTGACGTAGCTGGCCTCGTCCGACAGGAGCCAGGCGATCGCCGTCGCCACCTCGTCGGGGTGACCGGCGCGGCCCATCGGGATCGACGGCGCCATCCGTTCGATCCGCCCCGGCTCGCCGGCCCGGGCGTGGAAGTCGGTGTCGAGCAGGCCCGGCCGGACGGCCGCGACCCGGATCCCGTCCGCGGCGACCTCCTTCGCGAGCCCGACGACGAGCGCCTCGACCCCGGCCTTCGCGGCCGCGTAGTCGTTCCACTCGTCGGGCGAGCCGAGCACCGCCGCGCGGGAGGTGACGTGCACGAGCACCCCGCCCGCCCCGCCGTAGCGGGTGGACATGCGGTGCACCGCCTCGCGCGAGCACAGCAGCGCCGCGCGCAGGTTGAGCGCGACGACCTCGTCGATCCGGGCGTCGCTCATGTCCTCGAGCCGCTGCCGCGAGGGGGCACCGCCGGCGTTCGCGACCACACCGGTCAGCGGCGACGGCATGGCCGCCGCCGCGTCGAACAGCCGCTCGACGCCCTCGGTGCGGGTGACGTCGGCGGCGACCGCGTCGGCGTGCACCCCGGCCGCCCGGCACTCCGCGACGACCGCCGCGGCGTCCTCCGGTGAGGCCCGGTGCCCGACGAGGACGTCCTGGCCGCGGCCGGCCAGCAGCCGGGCGGTGGCCGCGCCGACCCCGCGGCTGGCCCCCGTCACGAGCACCGTCATGCGTCGTCCGTCCTGCGGTGTCAGGCCCGGTGGGTCTCGGGGCCGGGCTCCGGACGGGCGGTGCCCTCCGGCGTCCCCGGCTGCCGGGCACCGGGGTCACGGACCTCGGTGTCCGCGCGGGTCGCGCCGCCGGGGCCGATCTCCCCGGGGTGCTCGTCGTCGTCGCGCAGGCCGCGCATCTCGCTCTTCAGGATCCGGCTGGACCGACCGACCGACCGCGCCATCTCCGGCAGCTTCTTCGCGCCGAACAGCAGGACCAGCACGACCAGCACGATCAACCAGTGGGTGGGGCTCATAGCTCCCATGACAGCCTCCTCGCTCGCCGACGGGATCAACGAACCATCCTCCGCCGGGGTTCCCTCTCGCAAGAACAGCCTCCCACGGCGCACGGAAACTGATCGCTCGGTCACTCACCGTTGATCCGGCGACGTCGAACGGGTTTGGATGACGGTGACACCGTGGGCGGCACCGGCGCTGCCCGGGCACGAAGGAGCTGATCCGTGCAGCCGACCGCACTCGCGGCCCCGCAGGAGCTCGACCCGGTCGACCTGAACCGCTACCCGGTGCACGAACCGGGCTCGTCCGGGTGGGAGGACGCGGTCCGCCGGGCCCGCGCCCAGCTCGCCGCCGACGGCTGCGCGGTGCTCCCCGGGTTCGTCCGGGCGTCGTGGCGGGACCGGCTGCGGACCGAGGGCGAGGCGGTCGCCCCGCTGGCGCACTACGAGACCGCCGTGGTCAACGTCTACAACACCGACCCCGACCCCTCGCTGCCCGCCGACCACCCGGCGCGGGTGCCGATGGAGCGGGGCAACGCCTTCGTCGCCCGCGACCGGATCCCGGCCGCCGCGGTGGTCCACCGCCTGTACCCGCAGCCCGCCTTCCGCGCCTTCCTCGCCGCCTGCACCGGCGTGGCCGAGCTGCACGAGCTGGCCGACCCGCTGGCCGGGCTGTGCCTGAACATCGTCGGCGACGGCCGGTCGCACCCCTGGCACTTCGACACCAACGAGATCGCGATCAGCCTGCTCACCCGCGCGCCGGAGGCCGGTGGGGTCTTCGAGTACTGCCCGGACATCCGCAGCACCTCCTCGGAGAACACCGCCGACGTCGCCGAGGTCCTGCACGGCAGGGGCGGCGACCGCGTCCGACGGCTGGTGCTGCGCCCCGGTGACCTGCAGCTGTTCCGCGGCCGGTACTCGCTGCACCGGGTGACCGAGGTGCGCGGCGACACCGCCCGGCACACGGCGATCTTCTCCTACAGCACCCGCCCCGGAGTGGTCGGCAGCGCGGTCCGCACCCGCCAGCTGTTCGGGAGAACACTGTCCGAACACGGGGGGTCGCGCGCCGTGCGCGTCGACGGGCTGCTGGACTGATGCCCGTGACCACCACGTTCGCGGCCGACGACGACCTGCCGAAGGTGCCGCTCCCGACCCTGTCCGCCTCGGTCGACCGCTTCCTCGAGTGGTGCGCCCCGCTGCTCACCCCCGACGAGTACTCCCGCACCGAGTCCGCCGCCCGCGAGCTGCTCGCCGAGGGCGGCCCCGCGTCGGTGCTCCAGGCCGACCTCGAGCGCTTCGACACCGGCGCCCACAGCTGGCTGGACGCGTTCTGGCCGTCGCGCTACCTGGGCCGGCGCGACCGGATCGCGCTCAACGCGAACTTCTTCTTCCTGTTCGGGCCGGGCCCGACCACCGACCCGTGCGAGCGGGCCGCGCAGCTCACCGTGGCCGCCCTCGGGCACAAGGCCGACCTCGACGCCGGGACGTTCCCGCCGCTGCTCAACCGCGACGTGGCGCAGTCGATGGACCAAAGCCGCCACATCTTCTCCACCACCCGCATCCCGGGCGACCCCCAGGACAGCGTCCGCACCCCCTACAGCGACGACTGGCCGGGCCCGTCCACCGAGCGGCACGTCGTGGTGCTGCACCGCGGCCGGATCCACCGCCTCGACGTGATCGGGCCGGACGGGGCGGCGCACACCGCCGAGGAGATCGCCGGCGCGCTGCGCGAGATCCGCGACGCCCACCCCGAGCGGGCCGCCACCGGCGACGCGGTCGGCGCGCTGACCACCCTGGCCCGCGCCGAGTGGGCCGCGGTGCGGGACCGGCTGACCGGGCTGGACCCGGCCAACGCCGAGGCCGTCGACCTCGTGGAGCGGGCGCTGCTCGCGATCTGTCTCGACGAGACCGACCCCGCCGACGAGGAGTCCGCCGCGCGGACCCTGCTGGCCGGGGACTCCGGTGACCGCTGGTTCGACAAGGCGCTGTCGATCGTGGTGCTCGCCGACGGCACCGCCGGGATCAACGTCGAGCACTGCGAGCTGGACGGCACGACCGTGCTCACCCTGGTCGACGCCATGTTCGCCGACCCGGTCGAGGTGCACGCCGAGCGGATCGGGACCCGCCCGCAGGGCGTCCCGCCGCACGGCGAGCTGCGGTTCGTCCTCGACGACGACCTGCGCGCCACCGTCACCCGCGCGCACGACGCGTTCGCGGCGTTCCTCGACGCCACCGCCACCGAGCTCGTCGCCTTCGACGACTTCGGCGCCCGCGACGCCAAGGCCCTGAAGTGCTCCCCGGACGCCTTCGTGCAGGCCTGCTACCAGGTCGCGCACCGGCGGGCCAAGGGCGTCACCGGGGCCACCTACGAGTCGATCGCGACCCGGCAGTTCCGGCGCGGCCGCACCGAGGCGATGCGGGTGATCACGCCGGAGATGGTGACCTTCGTCGACACCATGGGGGACCCGCTGGCCTCCGACGCCGACAAGGTCGACACCTTCCGGGCCGCCGCCGCGGCGCACGGCGCCCGCGCGAAGCAGTGCCAGCAGGGCGACGCGCCCGAGCAGCACCTGTGGGAGCTGGACTGGATCCGGCGCCGTCGCGGGGCGGAGCTGGGCGTCACCGAGCAGCTCGCGGTGTTCGACTCCCCCGGCTGGACGATCATGCGCGACGACTGGCTGTCGACCAGCTCCGCGCCGTCGGACAACATCCGGTACTTCGGGTTCGGCTCGACCAGCTCGCGCTGCATCGGGGTGGCCTACGTCCTGCTGCCCGACCGCTTCCACGTGCACCTGTCCACCCCGGCCGACCAGGCCGAGGGGATGCACGCCTTCGCCCGGGAGCTGCGGACGGCGGTGACCGAGCTGCGGAACCTGCTTGCCTGAGCGGGTTCACTGGTGGGATGGAGCGGGTCCTCGTCACCGGCAGTTCCGGCCACCTCG
Organism: Pseudonocardia sp. ICBG601; assembly: GCF_020496245.1. Taxonomy (NCBI): domain Bacteria; kingdom Bacillati; phylum Actinomycetota; class Actinomycetes; order Pseudonocardiales; family Pseudonocardiaceae; genus Pseudonocardia; species Pseudonocardia sp. ICBG601. Next base: position 235,928 of record NZ_JAHLJA010000148.1, read on the forward strand.
GTGAGGCGCTGGTCCGCACGATGGCCGGCGACGGGGTGCCCGTCGTCGGCCTGGACCGGCGGCCCTCGCCGTGGACCGCGGTCGTCGCGTCGCTGACCGACCGCGACGCCCTGCGGTCGGCGCTGCGCGGGGTCACCCACGTGCTGCACACCGCGACGCTGCACAAGCCGCACGTCGGCTCGCACAGCAGGCAGGACTTCGTCGACACGAACGTGTCGGGCACCCTCGCGGTGCTGGAGGAGTCCGCCGCCGCGGGGGTGCGGGGCGTGGTGTTCACCTCCTCGACCAGCGCCTTCGGCCGTGCTCTGACCCCGGCGCCGGGCGGGCCCGCGACCTGGATCGACGAGACCGTGGTCCCGCGGGTGCGCAACGTCTACGGCGCCACCAAGACCGCCGCCGAGGACCTGTGCGAGCTGGCCGCGCTGGACCCGGGGCTGCCGGTGGTGGTGCTGCGGACCTCGCGGTTCTTCCCCGAGGCCGACGACCGCGACGAGGTCCGCGCCGTCCACGACGACACCACGCTCAAGCTGGTCGAGTTCTGCCACCGGCGGGTCGACGTCGCCGACGTCGTGTCCGCGCACCTGGCCGCGGCCCGGCGGGCACCCGGGCTCGGGTTCGCCCGCTACGTGGTCGGCGCACCGACGCCGTTCCGCCGGTCCGACCTCGCCGAGCTGGGCCGTGACCCGGCCGCGGTGCTGGAGCGGCGGGCCCCGGCCCTCGCCGCGCTGCTGGCCGACCGCGGCCGGCCGGTCCCGCCGGTGGACCGGGTGTACTGCCCGGACCGGGCGGTCGCCGAGCTCGGCTGGACCCCGGTCTGGGACGTCGACGCCGTCGTCGCGCGGGTGCGTGACGGCGGGCCGCCGCGCAGCCCGCTGGCCGACGCCGTCGGGGCGAAGGGGTACCACGATTCCCCGACCGGGGTGTACACCCGGTGATTTCACCTCGCCGGACCGGGTGACTGTAGGTCGTAAGGGCTAACGCCGTGGGTACGACCGGCGGTAGAGGTGACACAGCACGTGTCGCCGACCGTGACGCCGTACCCCGGAGGTCCTGCCATGACCGGCCCGCAGCACCGACCCAGCCCCGGCCCGCGCGGTGCCGACGCCGACCGCGCACGGCCGTCGCCGCGACCGCGGCACGGGTTCGACGACCACGAGTTCCCCGAGGACTCCTACCAGGGCGGCTACCCGGACCTGCGGTCGTCGCGGCCGGTGGAGCGGGCCACGCCCACCGACCCGGAGGGCTTCGGCGAGCTGTACGGCGGGACCGGGCCGCAGCCGACCGTCGGGCGGGGCGGGTACGCCGCACCGATGCGCTACGAGGGCTACGGCGCCCCCGTGCCGGCGGGCGGGTCGCAGCCGGGCGGGGACGACCCCGACGACGGCGGGTACGGCGCGTACGGCCGGGCCGCGCACCGCCAGCCCGAGGAGCCGGTCACCCCGACCCGGGCCGCCTACGGCGAGTACGGCGACCCCGAGTCCCGTGGCGGGACCGCGATCGACGGCGGGCCGCCCTACCCGGTCACCGCCAAGGAGGACGACGCCGCGCCGACCGCCGTCGCGCCGACCGCCGTCGCGCCGGCCGCCGCAGCCCCGACCGCCGCCGCCCCGGCCGCCGCGTACGGCCGGGAGGAGCGCGCCGTCCACGGGGAGACCGGCGGCACCGCGGTCGCCGAGCGCACCGCCCTCGGGAGCGGGACCGGGACCAGGGCCGTTCCGGCGCCGCGGCCCCCGTCGGAGTCCGGCGGGCATCGACCGGCGACGGTGGCCGAGGCCGCCGCGGCCCGCTTCGGCGCGTCCGGCCGGACCGCCGCCCCGGCGCGGGACGAGCTCGCCGAGCGGACCGGGCCCCCGGCCCGGGCGACCGCACCGGCGGGACCGGGCGTCGAGGCGACCGGGCCGGTCACCACGGCGCACCGCCCGGCGGCCGCGGCGTCCGCGGCGTCCGTACCGGCCCCGGTGACCGTGGCCAAGGATCCGACCGCGCTCACCGTGCTGCGGGTCATCACCTACGTGCTGGTGTCGCTGTCCTGCCTGGTGTTCCTGGCCTCGGCGGTCTACGGGCTCGTGATGTTCCTGGAGTTCCGCGAGGCCATGAGCACGTCACCGCTGTTCGGGGGCGGCACGCCATTCGGGAGCTACTGACGACGCCGGGCGTGGCTCACGGCTCTGCGAGCCACGCCCAGGACAGCGGCGGGAGGTGGGCCCGCCCGCCCTCGGTGCGGACCGGCCCGTCGGAGGACAGCACCGTGTCCAGGCCGGTGACCAGGGCGGCGTCGACCGAGGCGGGCCGGTCCGCGACGTTGACCAGCCCGACGAAGCGGCCGCCGCGCGGGTGCCGCCGTGTCCATCCGAGCACGGCGGGGTCGTCGAGCTCGGGGACCTCCACCGGCGCCGACGCGTGCAGCGCGGGCAGCTCGGCCCGCACCGCGGCGAACCCGGTCAGCGCGCCGAACACCCGGCCCTCCACCGTGTCCGGGTCGTAGCGGCGGGCGAACGCGGCCTCGTCCATCGGGGGCCGGTGCATCCAGCGGTTGTCCGCGGCGCGCTCGGGGTCGGCGCGGTAGCCGGTGTCGTTGGCCAGTGCGAGCTCGTCGCCCATGTAGAGCAGGGGGATGCCGCCCCAGCCGTAGACGACGGCGTGCGCGAGCAGCAGGCGTCGCACACCCGCGTCGAGGGCGGCGGGGTCGTGGCGGGCGCGGGCGTCGTCGATGCCGCAGAGCGCCGCGGCGCTGCCGGAGATGCGGGCGTCCCCGGTGTCGGGGTCCTCCTGGAACAGGGCGCCGCGGGCGAAGCTGCCCGGGAAGCGCCCGGCGAAGAAGTCGTTGAGGAACCGCCGGTGCGACGGGCCGTCCCAGCCGACGGCGGCGGCGTCGACGTCGGAGACGGCCCAGCCGATGTCGTCGTGGCAGCGGACGTAGGTCGCCCACGCCGTCGCCGACGGGGCGGGGGTCATGCGGCGCAGCGCGTGCGCGGCGAGGCGGGCGTCGCGGGTGGCCAGGCTCGACCACAGCATCACCATGAGCTGGTTGTGGTAGGCCAGCTCGCACTCGGGGCGGTAGCGGTCGTGCGCGCCGAGGTAGCCGACGAGGTCGTCGGGCGCGACGATCGCCTCCGCCTTGAAGACCACCGCCGGGGCCGCGATCCGGGTGAGCGCGTGCAGCGCCTGCAGCACGTCGTGGGCCTCGGGCTGGTTCTGGCAGTTCGTGCCGAGTCGCTTGCCGAGGAACGGCGCCGCGTCCATCCGCAGCACCTCGACCCCGCGCCCGGCCAGGGTGAACACGGTGCCGAGCATCGCGGCGAACACCTCGGGGCAGGTCCAGTCGAGGTCCCACTGGTAGTCCCAGAACGTCGTCCACACCCAGCCGCCGTCGCCGCCGTTCGCCCCGGGCACCCAGCTGAACGATCCGGGCGCGCGGTCGGGGAAGACGTCGGGGATCGTCGCCTCCCAGGCGTCGGGCATCTCCCGGTCCGGGTAGGCGGTGTAGAAGCCGGCGTAGCGCGGGTCGCCGGCGAGCCAGCCGCGCGCCCACGGGTGCTCGGCGGCGGTGTGGTTGAGGACGAGATCCACGCACAGGCTCATCCCGCGCTCGCGCAGCGCCCCGGCGAGGGACTCCAGGTCGTCCATCGTGCCCAGCCGCGGGTCGACGGCGGTGTAGTCGGCGACGGCGTAGCCGCCGTCGTTCTCGCCGTCGCGCGGCTTGAGCAGCGGCATCAGGTGCAGGTAGCGCACGCCCAGGTCGGACAGGTGGTCCAGGCGGGTGCGGATGCCGCGCAGGGTGCCCGCGAAGCGGTCGGTGTAGGCGACGTAGCCGACGGTGCGGGGGTCCTGGAACCAGTCGCCGTCGACCTCGCGGCGGCGGTCGAGCTCGCGCAGCGCCTGCGGGCGGGCGGCCGCGGCGGCCAGCGCGGCGCGCACCAGCCGGGCGGTCAGCCCGCCCGGGTCGGCGACGGCGCCGTAGAGCGCGTCCAGCGGCAGGTGCGCGTCGGCGTACCAGCGTTCGGTGCGGGCGAGGAACCCCGCCGCCTCGACCGCGCCGAGCGCGGCGACCGCCTCCCGGGACAGCTGCGGCAGCAGGTCGTGCAGGGCGGCCCGGGCCCGGCGGCGGCGCTCGGAGTCGGGCCGGGCGCGGACGGCGTCGCCCGCAGCGGTCGTGCTGATCACCGCGCCATCCTGCCGAACCGTGCGGCCGCTGTCAGGTGCGCGCCAGCACCTCCCGCAGCCGGGCGACGAAACCGGCCGGGTCCTCCAGCCACCCGACGTGCCCGCCGGGGAACGGCTCCGGGTCCCGGCCCAGCTCCGCGGCCAGCGCCCGGGAGGTCCGGTCGCAGATCTGCCCGGCCGAGGCGGACCCGATGCCGACGACGACCCGGCGCCCGCGCAGCTGCTGCGGGTCCGGACGCCACCGGACCGTCTCGCGCATCTCGTGCAGGAAGAAGTGCCGTTCGTCGGCGGCCTGCTGCGCGGTCGCGTCGCCGTCGGTCGCGGGGAGCCCGGCGTCGTCGGCCGCGCTCGCCGGGGCGTCGTCGGGTGCCGCGCCCAACCCGGCCGACTCCAGGAACAGCGCCCAGGCCGCCGCGCCGCCCTGCTCCCGGTAGGTGCGGACGATCTGCTCGGTCGCCGCGCGGTGCTCCGCCGCGTCGGGCAGCAGCTCCTCCAGCGGCGGTTCGTGCGCGACGACGACCCCCACCAGCTCGGGGCGCTCCTGTGCCAGCGCGAGCGACACCACCGCCCCGCCGCTGGAGCCGAACAGGGTGACCGGGGCGCCGCCGACGTGCTCGACCAGCGCGGCGAGGTCCGCCGCCCGCAGCGCGACGGTGGAGTCGGTGTCCGGGTCGTCGGCGGGGCTGCGGCCGGTGCCGCGCGGGTCGAACGTGACGACGGTGTGGTCGGCGGCCATCGCGTCGGCGAGCGGACCGAAGCCGTCGGCGCCCATCGGCGAGCCGACGAGCACGAGCAGCGGGCCGGAGCCGCGGACGTCGAAGGTGATGCGGGCGCCCGGACGGTCGAGCAGATCCGTGGTCACGGTGGTCATGGGTGTGCCTCCTCGCGGCGGTGTCGTGGTGTGGACCGTCGGCGCACGCCGGACTCATCGCCGTACCGTGGGAAGCACTCCGACGGAACGGACGAACCCCCCGTGAAGACCCGCATCGCCCCGGCGCTGGCCGTGCTCCTCGTCCTGGCCCTGCTCGCCGGCGGGCTCGTGTGGTTCGCGGCGAGCCGCGGGTTCACCCCCGACGACCTGCGCGACCTGGTCGACCCGCCCCCGCCGGAGCAGTGCGACCAGCCGGACCCGACGACGTCGGGCTGCCTCACCCCGTCCGCGCTGCGCCTGCACGACGCCCTCGTCGGGCGGTTCGGCGAGCCGGGCCCGGGGGCGCCGGTGCGGGCGGTCACGTGCTGGTCGGAGCACGCGTGGAACCCGTCGAGCGACCACCCCGCGGGCCGGGCGTGCGACGCCTTCCCCGCCCGCTACGGCGAGTTCCCCGCCGGGCAGGACCTGGAGGACGGCTGGGCGGTCGCGAACTGGGCCCGCGACAACGCCTCCGAGCTGCGGGTCCGGTACGTGATCTGGCAGGGCCGGATCTGGTACCGCGGCACCGGGGACTCCGGGGAGGGCCGGGAGAACTGGGGGCGGCCGTACAACGGCGGCGGGGTCTACGACCCGGAGGACGCCACCGGCGGGCACTTCGACCACGTCCACGTCAGCGTCCGCCGGTGAGCACCCCGCTCACAGCACGTGCTGGCCGTACATCTCCCCCAGCGGGTCGGCGATGAGCTCGATGCGGGCGCCGTCGGGGTCGCGGAAGTAGACCGAGACACCGGAGTGCACCTCGTGCTCCACCCCGGCCTCGGTGAGCCGCGCGACGAGCTCGTCCCACCGCTGCGGCTCGACGCTGATCGCCATGTGGTGCAGCCCGCCGAGGACCTCGGCGTAGGGGCCGACGTCGAGGCCCGGGAAGTCGAAGAACGCGAGCAGGTTCCCGTTGCCGATGTCGAAGAAGAAGTGCGAGGATCCCGGGTAGTCCCGGTTCTCGATCAGCTCGGTGAGCGGGAAGCCGAGGACGTCCTGGTAGAAGCGCACGGTCCGCTCGACGTCCGAGCTCACCAGGGCGGTGTGGTGCAGGCCGCGGGCGGTCGAGGCCGGCCGCTCCCCCGCGGGCTTCAGGTGGGCGGAGCGGATGCGGTCGCGGGCGGCGTCGAGGGCGGTGGTGTCGGTGGGGGTGCCGGTGTCGGTCATGGTGGTCAGCCCTTCAGCAGTGCGGTGAAGTCGGGGACGTCGTCGAACGCGTCGGTGCGGGTGGTGGCGGGCCGGGCCGCGACGGCGGACGCCAGCTCACCGGCGGCCCGCGCGACGCGGCCCTCCAGCGTGGTGCCCACCTCGGTCGCGCCCCAGTCCTCGGGCGCGGCGAACACCGCGGTCGGGACCGTCGCGGCCCGCAGGTACGCGAACAGCGGGCGCATCGCGTGCTCCAGGGCCAGCGAGTGCCGCGCCGTGCCGCCGGTCGCGGCGAGCAGCACCGGGGTGCCGGTGAGCGCGTCGCGGTCCAGGACGTCGACGAAGGTCTTGAACAGCCCGCTGTAGGACGCCGAGAAGATCGGCGTGACGGCGACGACGGCGTCCGCGGCGGCCACCGACTCCAGCACCGGCGCCAGCGCGGTGTTCGGGAAGCCGGCGACAAGGTGGTCGGCGAGGTCGCGGGCGTGCTCGCGCAGCTCCACGACCTGCACCTCGGCCCGCTCGCCCCGGTCGGCCAGTGCGGTGGTGACCGCGGTGGCGAGGCGGTCGGCCAGCAGCCGGGTCGACGACGGCGTCGACAGCCCGGCGCTGAGCACGACGATCCTGCGGGTGGTCATCACGCGACCTCCTTCTCCTGCGTCCCGGCGCTGCCGGTGTCGTCAGGGCTGCCGGTGCCCGCGGCGTCGCGGGCGGCGACCAGCGAGGCGTGGGTCGGCGCGTCCGGGACGCCCGGCGCACGCAGCGCGGCGAACTCCTTGCGCAGCACCGGCACGACCTCCTCGCCCAGCAGGTCGAGCTGCTCCAGCACGGTCTTCAGCGGCAGGCCCGCGTGGTCGATGAGGAACAGCTGGCGCTGGTAGTCGCCGACGTAGGCGCGGAAGCCCAGTGTCCGCTCGATGACCTGCTGCGGGCTGCCGACGGTCAGTGGGGTCTCGCGGGTGAAGTCCTCCAGCGAGGGCCCGTGCCCGTAGACCGGGGCGTTGTCGAAGTACGGCCGGAACTCGCGCACCGCGTCCTGGCTGTTGTGGCGCATGAACACCTGGCCACCGAGGCCGACGATCGCGCGCTCGGCCGGTCCGTGACCGTGGTGCTCCCAGCGCTTGCGGTAGAACTCGACCATCCGCTTGGTGTGCGACGCCGGCCAGAAGATGTGGTTGTGGAAGAAGCCGTCGCCGTAGTACGCGGCCTGCTCGGCGATCTCGGGGCTGCGGATCGAGCCGTGCCACACGAACGGTGCGACGCCGTCGAGCGGGCGCGGGGTCGAGGTGAAGCCCTGCAGCGGGGTACGGAAGTGCCCCTCCCAGTCGACGACCTCGGTGTCCCACAGCTTCCGCAGCAGCGCGTAGTTCTCGACCGCCAGGTTCAGGCCCTGGCGGATGTCCTGGCCGAACCACGGGTAGACCGGGCCGGTGTTGCCGCGGCCGAGCATGAGGTCGACGCGGCCCCCGGCCACGTGCTGCAGCATCGCGAAGTCCTCGGCGATCTTCACCGGGTCGTTCGTGGTGATCAGCGTGGTCGAGGTGGACAGCTGCAGGGTCTCGGTGACGCCCGCGAGGTAGCCGAGCGTGGTGGTCGGCGACGAGGAGAAGAACGGCGGGTTGTGGTGCTCGCCGATCGCGAAGACGTCGAGCCCGACCTGCTCCGCGTGCTTCGCGATGGTCAGGACGTCCTGGATCCGCTGGGCCTCGGTCGGCGTGCGGCCGGTCGTCGGGTCCGGCGTGATGTCGCTGACCGTGAAGACTCCGAACTGCACGGCTTCCTCCTCTGCTCGTCGACGGACCGTTGGTTGATCCGTCATCTACATCGTGCAGCAACATAGGTGATGCGTCAACTATTCCGGTAGGGTGGGCCCCGTGACACGGTGGCTGGACGAGCGCGAGCAGGCGGCCTGGCGAGGGCTGCTCCGGATGCAGGCGCGCCTGCAGGGCGAGCTGCACCGGCGGCTGCAGGCCGGGTCGGGGCTCTCGATCACCGACTTCGACGTGCTGGTGGCGCTGACCGACCGGCCCGACGAACGGTGCCGGGTGCTGGAGCTGGCGACATCGCTGGAGTGGGAGAAGAGCAGGCTCTCCCACCACCTGGCCCGGATGCAGAAGCGCGGCCTGGTCGCCCGCGAGGAGTGCGACGACGACGGCCGCGGCAACTACGTCGTGCTCACCGGGGCGGGCCGGGCGGCGATCGAGGCCGCGGCGCCGGGGCACGTGGACACCGTGCGGGAGCTGGTCTTCGACGCGCTGTCCGACGACGACGTGGCCGCGCTGACCCGGATCACCGCCGCGGTGCAGGCCCGGCTCGACGGCCGCGACCCCGCCTGACCGGCCCGCGGCACCGGCCCACGACACCGCCCGGTCGCGTTCCGCGGAACGCGACCCGGCCCCCCGCGACGTCCGCCCGGCGCGTTCCGCGGAACGCGCGACGGCCCGCACCGGGCGTCGCCGGTACGGGCCGTCGTGAGCGTGACCACGAATAGAACAGCAGGTCAGGGCACCAGGATGGCGCGGCCCCTGACCTTCCCGGCGTCGAGGTCGTCGAGCGCGGACTGGAAGTCGTCCAGGGCGTAGGTGCTGGTGTGCAGCGTGACCCGGCCGCGGGCGGCCAGCTCCATCAGGTCGCACAGGTCGTTGTAGGACCCGACCAGGTTGCCGACCACGTTCACCTCGGCCGAGATCAGGTCGATCGTCGGGACGTCGACGTTCTCGCCGTAGCCGACGACGTGGTAGTCCCCGGCCCGCCGCGTCATCGCCAGGCCCTGGGCGGTGGAGCCGCCCTCGCCGACGAAGTCGATGACGGCCTCGGCGCCGTTCCCGCCGGTGCGCGACAGGACCTCCTCGACCTGCCCGCCGTCGGCGACGATCCCGTCGTCGGCGCCGATCTCCAGCGCCAGCTTCACCGCGTCCGGGTTGCGGTCGAGCACGACCAGCCGGGCCGGGGTCAGCGCCTTCAACACCTGGATGCCGATGTGGCCGAGCCCGCCCGCCCCGATGACGACGCAGGTGTCGCGCGGGCCCAGCCGGCGTGAGGCCTTGGCCGCGGCGTGGTAGGCGGTGAGGCCGGCGTCGGCGAGGGCGGCGACGTCGGCGGGCTGCAGCGACGGGTCCAGCTTCACGACGCTGCGCGCCGAGGTGCGCAGGTACTCCGCGTAGCCGCCGTGGGTGTCGATGCCCGGGAACGCCGAGGCGGTGCAGTGCACGTCGTCGCCGGAGCGGCAGGCGCGGCACAGGCCGCAGGTGGCGAGCGGGTGCAGGATGACGCCGTCGCCCTCGCGGACGTGGGTCACGGCCGACCCCACGGACTCGACCCAGCCCGCGTTCTCGTGGCCGATCGTGTAGGGCAGCGCGACCTGCGACTTCTCCGCCCACTGCCCCTCGAGGACGTGCAGGTCGGTGCGGCACACCCCGGCCCCGCCGATCCGGACGACGACGTCGAACGGGTCGACGACCTCCGGCTTCGGGACCTCGGTCAGCTCCATCGGCCGGTGGTAGCCGACCACCTGTACTGCTCTCACGACACGGATCCCTTCACGGACTCGGGGTAGCGGGTCTTCAGGAGCCCGCGGCAGAAGTGGGCGTTGCCCTCGATGGAGATCCGCACCGAGCGGGCCATCCGCAGCTTCAGCGGGACCTGCTCGGCCGGGTACGGGACGCCGTCGTGGCCGACCAGGACCGGCCGGTCGCCGCCGGTGGGCAGGCCGATCGCCGCGCGGCGGCGCAGCAGGGCGTCGGTGGCCGGGCCCGCGGGCAGGTCGGCCAGCGTGACGCCGTGCAGCGACTCGGGCGTCCGGTCCGGGTCGACCCGCAGCAGCCCGGTGAGCGAGCGCTCCATCGCGGCGGTGTGCGCCTTGCGCCGGAAGGTCTCGCGCAGCTCGTCGAGGTCGGACTCGGCCTCGTGCCGGAAGGTGCCCTTGTAGCCGGCGTCGGCGGCCAGCCCGGCGTTGATGAGGTCGGAGTCGTGGTGGTCGTCGAGCTCGACCACGACCTCGCCGGTCCAGTCCAGCGCGGTGAGCACGTCCTTCGCGTCCGAGCACATCAGGTACGCGAAGTTCGGCGCGCAGAACGCGGTGGGCAGGCGCAGGTGCACGGTGACCCGGTCGCCGTCGACGTCGAGGGAGCGGACGAACTCCAGGTCGGTGATCGGCTCGTCCAGCTCGGGGTCGACGACGGCGTCGAGCGCCCGGAACGCCTGGTCCGCACGCGAGGTGCGGGCGAGGGCGGGGGCGCTCACGACGCCACCGGGACCTCGGTCGGGGTCTCGTCGCGCAGCCGCAGCTCGGCGGGGACCTCGATGTCGTACATCGCCGCGGCGTTGAGACCCAGGATCTTCTTCTTCTGGGCGGTGGTCAGCGGCGCGTACTCGGACAGCTCGTCCGGGATCTCGAAGTCCACGAAGCGCTCGACCAGCCAGCGCGGGGTCCAGATCGCGTAGTCGCTGGAGAACTGGATGCGGTCCTCGCCCAGCCAGTACAGGAGCTCACCGATGATCTGGCCGAAGTACTTGGGCCGGGTGTGGATGAACGGCATCGCGACGGCCAGGCCGGCGTGCACGTTCGGCTCCTGGGTGGCGATCCAGCAGAAGTCCTCGAGGCGCGGCAGGCCGCAGTGCTCGATGACGAAGTTCAGGTCGGTGAAGTCGGTGGCGGCCTTGTCCACGTCGGCGACGTCGAACGCGTCGCGGTCCAGCGGGCGGATGGTGGGGCCCTTGTGGATGTGGATGTTGCGGATGCCCAGCTCCTGGGCCGCCTCGAAGTACTTGTAGGACCAGTAGTCGTCGAGCTTCCAGCCGCGGGACTCGCCGTGCCACTCCGCGGTGTAGAGCTTCGCGCCCTTCAGGCCGAAGCGCTTCGCGTCCTCGCGCAGCTGCCGCAGGCCCTGCTCGCCGTTGCGCGGGTCCCAGTTGTGGTTGTAGGTCAGCTTGTCCGGGTGGGCCTGCGCGAGGGCGAACGCCTCCTCGGTCCGGCCGAACCCGGCGGTGTAGAACTCGCCGAGGTGGGCGGGCTGGAAGACGGCGTGGTCGACGTGGCCGTCGGTGAACAGGTCCTTCATCAGCCGCTCGCCGCCCTGGTAGAGGTAGTCCTCGTAGGGCCAGACCTCGGACTCGGGGCTCAGGTTGCGGTGGTAGTCGTAGAAGCAGTCGATGAACTGCTTGCCGTGGATGTTGCGCTGGTTCTCCGGGCGTGCGTCCCAGAGCGCCACGTGGGCGTCCACGATGAAGTAGGACTCACCGTTCTTCGAGTACATCGTCGTCCCTCTCAGGTCGCGGCGAGGTGGTGGGCACCCCGCGACTGCGCGGGCCGGTGGGGATCCCGCGTCCGTCGGCGACGGTAGGAACGGCGGCGCCCCGGCGGTCGTGATCACCGTCTCAAGCTGAGACGAGACGGCGTCGCGACGGCGTCGCCGATGTGACACGGTCGTGAGCAGCAGGTACGAGGAGGTACGCGCGATGGGGCAGTCACTGGCTCCGGCCCGGATCTCGGCGTCCTGGGCGCGCAGCGAGACCTACGGCGCTCCCACCGAGGCGGTCGACCCGGCGTTCACCGGCGCCGTCGACGACGGCTCGCTGTTCGCCCGGTGCGGCGGCGAGGTGCTCGCCGGGCTGCACGAGGGGCTGCCGGGCGAGCCGATCTCGCTGATGCTGACCGACGCCGACGGCATCGTCGTCTCCCGGCTGTGCGACGAGCGCGCCCTGCTCGACGCGCTGGACCGCACCTACCTCGCGCCCGGGTTCGCCTTCGGCGAGCGGGAGGCGGGGACCACCGGGCTCGGTCTGGCCCTGGCCGACCGGGTCCCGTCGCTGGTCCGCGGGGACGAGCACTACTGCACCGGGCTGTGGGGCTACACCTGCGCGGCGGCCCCGGTGCTCGACCCCGTCGACGGGTCGCTGCTCGGCAGCATCAACCTCACCACCTGGTCGCAGCGCTCCGACGGTCTGCTGCTCGCGCTGGCGCGCACCGCCGCCGGGCAGACCTCGGCGCTGATGCTCGCGCACGGACGCGGCGCGAGCCCCCGGCGCGCGCCGCGCGGCGAGGTCTTCCGGGTCGCCCCGCAGCCCGTCGGCGGGACCGCGGCGCTCGGCCCGGCCTGGGCCGCCGCGCTCGACGAGGTCCGCGACGCGCTGCGCGACGGCGCCCGGGTCGGGGTGGTCGGCGAGCCCGGTGCGGGCAAGTCCGCGCTGCTCGCCGCGGCCCTGCGCACCGTCCGCCCTCGGCACCGGGTGCTGCACGCCCGCCCGCCGGCCGCCGAGGACGCGGTGTCCTGGCTGTCGCTGTGGTCCCCGGAGCTGGGCAAGGACGACACCGCGGTCATCGCGGGGCGGGTGCACGAGCTGCCCGCGCCCGTCGCGACCCGGCTGGCGGCGCTGGTCCGGTCGCTGCCGCGGGCGTCGCTGAGCGTCACCGCGGGCGGTGTCGACGGGATACCGGACGCGCTGTCACGGCTGCTCGACGTCGTCGTCGAGGTGCCGGCGCTGCGCCACCGTCCCGAGGACGTGCCGGTGCTCGCCGCGCACCTCGCCCGCGACGGCGTCACTTTCACCGACGCCGCCGCCCGCGCGCTGCGCACCTACTCCTGGCCCGGCAACGTCGAGCAGCTGCGCCGCACCGTGCGCGACGCCGCCGCCCGCAGCAGCCTCGTCGACGTGCGGCACCTGCCCCCGGAGCTGCTCGCGACCCGGTCGGGCTCGCTGACCCGGATCGAGTCGCTGGAGCGCGACGAGCTGGTCCGCTGCCTCACCGAGCACGGCATGAGCGTCACCCGGGCCGCGGAGACGCTCGGCATCAGCCGCGCGACGGCGTACCGGCGGGTGCAGCGCTACGGGATCACGACCTCCCGGTGAGACCGTTGCGGCATGATCGGTGACGTGCCGCAGACGGTCCTGGTCGCCGACGACGACCGCGCGATCCGGGAGTCCCTCGCCCGTGCCCTGGAGCTGGAGGGCTACACCGTCGTGGGTGCCGCCGACGGAGTGGAGGTCCTCACCCGGGTCCGCCGTGACCCCGTCGACGCGCTGGTGCTCGACGTGATGATGCCCGGCCTCGACGGCCTCGGGGTGTGCCGTGTGCTGCGCGCCGACGGCGATCGCACCCCGGTGCTGATGCTGACCGCGCGCGTCGAGACCCCGGACCGGGTCGCCGGGCTGGACGCCGGCGCCGACGACTACCTGCCCAAGCCCTTCGAGCTCGACGAGCTGCTGGCCCGGCTGCGCGCGCTGCTGCGCCGGGCCGCCCCGCCGGGCGACGAGCGGGGCGGCGCCCTCGCCGCGGGTGGGCTGCGGCTCGACCCGGCCGCGCGTCGCGCCTGGTGGGAGGCCACCGAGCTGACCCTGACCAAGACCGAGTTCGACCTGCTGGAGCTGCTGGTGCGCAACGTCGGCATCGTGCTCGACCACGCGGGCGTCTACCAGCGGATCTGGGGCTACGACTTCGGCGCCGACTCCAAGAACCTCGCCGTCTACATCGGCTACCTGCGGCGCAAGCTCGCCGCGGCGGGCGCCGGGGAGGTGATCCACACCGTGCGCGGGGTGGGGTACACGGTGCGCCGCGGATGACGCTCGGCACCCGGCTCGCGGTGGCGTTCGCGGTGGTCGCCGCCGTCGTCGCCGCGACGGTCGGGGTGCTCAGCTACCGCTCGGCGTCGGACCGGATCTCCGACGAGATCGACCGCAGCCTGCAGGCCACGACGACCGCGCTGGCCGGCGGACAGACCGCGGTGCTCGGCGAGCCGGTCGCCGAGCTGCCCGACCCCGACGGCCCGGGGCCCGGCATGCACGACTGGGACGACCCGCGCCAGCTCGTCGGGCGGCGGATCGGCGCCGACGGCACCGTCGTCCCGCTCGGCGGACGGGAGGTCGACCTCCCGGTGTCCGCGGCCGACCGGGCACTGGCCGCCGACCCCATGGGCGGGGAGGCGACGAGCACCGAGGTCCGGGTCGGTGACCAGACCTACCGGGTCCTCACCACCGCGGTCGGCGGCTCGGCGCTGCAGGTCGGTGTCGACGTCGACCGCTCCCGGCGGGTCCTCGCCGGGACCGCGCTGGAGATCGCGGTGGCCTCGGTCCTCGTCGCGCTGGTCGCCGCCGTGCTGGGGCGGCTGCTCGCGAGCCGGATCACCCGGCGCCTGGTCCGGCTGACCGCGCTCACCGAGCAGGTCGCCGAGTCCGGGCTGGGCGAACGCGTCGTGCCGGTGGAGGGCCGCGACGAGGTCGCCCGGCTCTCGGCGTCGGTCAACACGATGCTGCGCCGCCTCGCCGACGCCCGCGACGCCCAGGAACGCCTGGTCCAGGACGCGGCGCACGAGCTGCGCACCCCGCTGACCAGCCTGCGCACCAACGCCAGCGTGCTGCGCCGGATCGACCGGCTCCCCCCGGAGTCGCGCGAACGGCTCGTCGCCGACATCGACGGCGAGACCCGGGAGCTGGCCCGGCTGGTCGAGGAGCTGGTCGAGCTGGCGCTGGCCCGGCGCACCGACGAGCCGGAGACCGAGGTGGACCTCGCCGCCGTCGTCGGGGCGGCGGTGGAGCGCACCCGGCGGCGCACCGGGCGCACGATCACCGTCGACGACGACGGCGGCGGCGCCCCCCTGCTGCGGGGGCGGGCCTCCGGGCTGGAGCGGGCCGTGGGCAACCTGCTCGAGAACGCGGCGAAGTTCGACGCCGACCCCGACCACGTCGTCGAGGTGGAGGTGCGGGGCGGGACCGTGACGGTCGCCGACCGCGGCCCCGGCATCGACACCGGGGAGACCGAGCGGATCTTCGACCGCTTCCACCGCGCCGACGCCGCCCGCGCCCTGCCCGGCTCCGGGCTCGGACTCGCGATCGTGCGCGACGTCGCCCTCGCCCACGACGGCACCGTCTTCGCCGGCAACCGGCCCGGCGGTGGCGCCGCGGTGGGCTTCACCGTCGGCGCGCGGCGGCTCTCACCGGATTCCGACCCTTCTCATGCCGACACCTCACCGGACGCGACGAGCCTCGGGGGTACCTGACCGCCGAGCCCCCCGGGGAGCCGATGTCCACCCTCGCCGTCCGTCCCGCTCCCCCACCCGCCCGGGTCGCCCCCGCCGGCCGGCGCGCCCGGCTCGACTCCCGGGTCCGTTTCGGGTCCGGGGTCGCGCTCTGGGCCGCGCTCCTGCTGGTCACCTGGTGGTGGGCGGCCGACGGCGGGCTGCGCGACCTGGGCGGCTGGGCGTCCGGACTCACCTCGGCGGGCCGGCTGACCGGGCTGGTCGCGTCGGTCCTGCTGCTGGTGCAGGTGCTGCTCATGGCCCGGGTCCCGGTGCTGGAGCGGGCGTTCGGCCAGGACGGCCTCGCCGCCGTCCACCGCACCGTCGGGTTCGTGTCGTTCACCGGGATGCTCGCCCACATCGGACTCGTGACCTGGGGCTACGCCGCCGGGGACCTGTTCGCCACCCCCGGCACGCTGTGGGACCTCACGTGGGACACGCCCGGGATGCTGCTCGCCGCGGCGGGCACCGCCTGCCTGGTGCTGGTCGTCGTGACCAGCGTGCGCGCCGCCCGGGTACGGCTGCGCTACGAGTCCTGGCACCTGCTGCACCTCTACGCCTACCTCGGCGCCGGGCTCGCGCTGCCGCACCAGCTGTGGACCGGGCAGGAGTTCACCGCCTCGACCGCGCGCACCGTGTTCTGGTGGGGGCTGTGGGGCGCCGCACTCGGCGCGGTGCTCCTCTGGCGCGTCGCGCTGCCGGTGGCCCGCTCGGTGCGGCACCGGATCGTGGTCACCGCGATCGTGCCCGAGGGCGACGGCAGCGTGTCCGTGCACCTGGCCGGGCACCGGCTCCACGCACTCGGCGCCCGCGCCGGACAGTTCCTGACCTGGCGCTTCCTGACCGGCAGCGGCTGGACCCGGGGCCACCCGTACTCGCTGTCGGCGGCACCGGACGGCCGCGCGCTGCGGATCACCGTCAAGGACCTCGGCGACGGCAGCGCCGCCGTGGCCGGGCTGCGTCCCGGGACCCGGGTCCTCGTCGAGGGCCCCTTCGGACGGCTGACCGCGCACGCCCGCACCGCGCCGGACGTGCTGCTCATCGGCGCCGGGGTGGGCATCACACCGCTGCGGGCGCTCGTCGAGGAGTTCGTCCACGACCCGGCGGGCCCCGGACGGGTCACCCTGGTGCACCGCTTCGCCGACGAGCCCCTGTTCGCCCGCGAGCTCACCGCCCTGTCGGCGGGCGGGCGCTGCGAGCTCGTCCCCGTCGCCGGTCCCCGTCGTCGCGACGACTCCTGGCTCGGCCACGGCGTCGGCCCGGGCGACGACCTCGCCGCGCTGCGCGCCCGGGTGCCGGACCTGGCCCACCGCGACGTCTACGTCTGCGGCCCCACCCCGTGGACCGCCCTGGTCGTGCGCACCCTCGCCGCGGGCGGCGTCCCCGCCGACCGCGTCCACGTCGAACACTTCGGATGGTGACCCCCGTGCGCCGCATCGTCGTCGGCCTCATGGCCACGCTCAGCGCCCTCACCCTGCTGTTCGGGTACCGGACCTCGACCTCCGGCCCGGAAGCCGCCGCGACCACCACACCGCTGCCCACCTCCTCCGGGACCTCCGCCCCGTCCGGGACGTCCACGACCGGCGCGGGCGCGACGACCGCGACCTCCGGCGGGACCACCGTCACCGGGGACGCCGCGCAGACCCGGTACGGACCGGTGCAGGTGCGGATCACCGTGGCCGGCGGACGGATCACCGCCGTCGACGTGCCCGAGTACCCCGACGGCGACGGCAGGGACCAGCGGATCAACGCCATGGCGGTCCCGCAGCTCGTCGACGAGACCGTCGCCGCGCAGGGCGCGGGCATCGACATGGTCAGCGGCGCGACCTACACCAGCGACGGCTACGTCACCTCGCTGCAGAGCGCGCTGGACCGGGCGGGGCTGCCGTCGTGACCGCGCCCGTCCGCCACGTCGACCACGTCATGGGGACGGCGGTGTCGCTGGCCCTGCGCGGCAGGCACACCGCCGACGCCGCCGCCCGCGACGCGTGGGCCGCCGTCGTCGCCGACCTGCGTCACGCCGACGCCGTGTTCAGCACCTACCGCCCGGACTCCGCGGTCTCCCGGATCGGGCGCGGTGAGCTCACCGTCGCCGACGCACCGGCCGAGGTCGCCGAGGTCCTCGCGATCGGCGACGCCGCGGCCCGCGCCTCGGGCGGGGCGTTCACCGTCCGGCCGCACGGGCGGCTCGACCCCTCCGGCGTGGTGAAGGGCTGGGCCGTCGAACGTGCCTGCCGGCACCTGCGTGCCCTCGACGACACCGGCTGGTGCCTCGCCGCGGGCGGGGACCTCCAGGCCCGCGCCGCCGACGACGGGGAACCCTGGCGGATCGGGATCGAGGACCCCGCCGACCCGCGCCGGCTGGTCGCGACCGTCCCCGTCGTCGACGGCGCGGTCGCCACCTCCGGCACCGCGCACCGCGGACACCACCTCGTCGACGGCCGCACCGGCCGGGTCCCGCACGGGGTGGCCCAGGTGACGGTGCTCGACGCGTCGCTGACCCGGGCCGACGTCGACGCGACGACCGCCTACGCACTCGGGTCCGGAGCCGCGGGCTGGCTCTCCCACCGGGCCGGGCGCACCGCGCTCGTCGTCGGCGCGGACGGGGCCGCCGTCGCCGTCGCGGGCCCGCACCACCCGGACGGGTGACGCGCTCACCGGACCGGCGCTACCGGTGGCCGTGCTCACGGCCGTGGCGGGTGCTCCGGGCCTGCCGATCCCGGCCGACGGTGGGACGATCGATGTGCCGGGCAACGACGCCCCGGGAGACCCGGCGGCCGGCCCGGCCACGGACCTCGACACCGCCAGCCGACGGCGCGGTCACACCCGGTGACGAGGAGCCCGCGTCGTGCGACGACGGCGGGGCGCCCGCCGCCCGGTGCGGCACACAGGGCACCATTCGGTGTAGGACCTGATGGGAGGCGTTCGTGTTCGGACTCGCGGACACCGTGGCCGCACTGCTGGCCGCGATCCCTGCTGCGCCCGTCCGGTCGCTCCTCGTGATCGGGGTCGGGGCGTTCCTCGAGGGTCCGATCGTCACCGTCGCCGCCGCCGCGCTCGCCGGGGCCGGTCAGCTGCCCTGGTGGGGGGTGTGGCTGGCCGCGCTGGTCGCCGACGTCGTCGGGGACACCGCGCTCTACGCGCTGGGCCGCAACGGCGACCGGCCGGCCGTCGCCCGCGTGCTGAACCGGCTGGGCCTGACCGAGGAGCGCCGCGAGGTGCTGACCCGCGAGGTCCACACGCACCTGCCGCGGATCGTCATCGGCGCCAAGCTCGTCGACATCGGTGCGATCCCGGCCTACCTGGCGGCCGGGCTGTCCAAGGTCGGCTACCGCCGCTTCCTGGCCTGGATCATCCCCACCACCGCGGTACGCGCCGCGGTGCTCGTCGGGATCGGCTACGCGGCCGGTGACCGGCTCGCCACCGACCTGGAGTCGCGGCCCTGGCTGCTCGTCGTCGGCGGGATCGCCGTCGGGCTGACCCTGGTCCTCGGCCGCACCGCGATCGTGCGGGCCACCGGCTCGCGACGCCGCGCCGACGCCCGGTCCTGACCGGGTCGACCCCCTCGCGCCGAACGTCCCCGACGTCCCGGGGCACCCCCGGCGTGTCGCCACACCCCGGACCACCCCCGGCGAGCACCGTCCGGGACGCACGGCCGGACCACGGGAGAGGACCACGCGGTGAGCACGTTGACCTGGGCCGAGGCGATCGTGATCGGGGCGATGCAGGGCGTCGCCGAGCTGTTCCCGGTCTCCAGCCTCGGCCACAGCATCCTGCTGCCCGCCGTCGTCGGCGGGAGCTGGGCGGCCGACCTCGACGTGAGCGCACCGCGGTCGCCGTACCTGGCGTTCGTCGTGGGGCTGCACGTGGCGACGGCACTGGCCCTGATCGTGCACTTCCGCGCCGACTGGGTGCGGATCGTGCGTGGACTGGTGACCTCGGTGGCCCGCCGCGAGGTCCGCGACCCCGACCAGCGCCTGGCCTGGCTGCTGGTGCTCGCGACCGTCCCCGTCGGGCTGGCCGGGCTCGCACTCGACCGGGTCTTCCGCACCTATCTGGCGCTGCCCGTCCCGACCGCGCTGTTCCTCGTGCTCAACGGCGCCGTCCTGCTGGTCGTCGAGCACCTGCGGCGACGCCCCGCACCCGCCCCCGCGACGACGGCCGCCGGCGGCAGGGCCGAGCCGGGGACGGTGCTGCTCGCCACCGAGGTCGCCTCCGACCACCGCATCGCCCGGCTCCGCGTGCGTGACGTGGTGACCGTCGGCGCGGCCCAGATCGCCGCGCTGGCCCCGGGGATCAGCCGGTCGGGGTCCGCGATGACGGCCGGGCTGCTCAAGGGCCTCCCGCACGTCGACGCGGCGCGGCTGTCGTTCCTGCTCGCGACGCCGGTCATCCTGGCCGCGGGCGTGCTGAAGCTGGGCGACCTCGCCGGTCCGCTCGGGGACGGCATCCGGCCGCAGATCCTGGTGGGGAGCCTGCTGTCCGGGCTCGGGGCGTACCTGTCGGTGCGGTTCCTGTCCCGCTACTTCGAGACCCGCTCGCTGCGCCCGTTCGGGATCTACTGCGTGGTCGCCGGGCTCGGCTGCCTGCTGTGGTTCACCGTCCGCTGACGAGGAGCAGGATCGTGGTCATGAGCGACCCGTCGGCCGACCCGCACCGGCACGCCCTGGACGCCATCCGCCGCGAGCTGGACCGGCTCGGCGACGGCGGGCGCCGCATCGTGCCCGCCTGGAAGCGGGTCACCCCCGGCGAACACCGGTGGCCCGCCGCGGCGGCGATCGTCGTCGCGATCGGGCTGCAGCTGCTGCTGCCCGACCAGCTCACCCTGGTGTCGCGGTGGCTGCTGCCGTCGCTGGAGCTGGTGGTGCTGGTCGTGCTCGCGGTGGCCGGCCCGGCCCGGATGGACCGCGAGTCGGCGCTGCTGCGCGGCCTCGGGCTGGCCCTGGTCGGGCTGCTGAGCGTGGCGAACGCGGTGTCGGCGGGACTACTGGTCACCGCGATCCTCGACGGCTCCTCCGGCGGCTCGGCCGCCCCGCTGCTGGCCAGTGGGGCGGCGATCTGGCTGACCAACATCATCGCGTTCGCGGTCTGGTACTGGCAGCTCGACCGCGGCGGGCCGGCGGCGCGGGCGCACGGCCGCCGTCCCACCGCGGACTTCCTGTTCGTGCAGATGCAGAGCACCGACCCGCACGACGCCGACTGGGAGCCCCGCTTCGCCGACTACCTGTACCTGTCGTTCACCAACGCCACCGCGTTCAGCCCCACCGACGTGATGCCGCTGAGCCGGTGGGCGAAGATGCTGATGCTCGTCCAGGCGCTGGTGTCGCTGGTGACGATCGCGCTCGTCGTCTCCCGCGCCGTGAACGTCCTGGGCGGCTGAGTCCCGGGCGGAACTCAGCCTCCCAGGAGGGTCCGCAGCACCCCCGGTGCGTCCGACGGGCCGGCGACCGGCGCCCACCGCGCGTTGCTGCGCGCGGCCAGCTCGGCCGCCTGCTCGTGGTCGGACTCCGGAGCCAGGATCAGCAGCTCCGGGACCCGCCGCGCCGCCGGGACCGGGTCGTGGTCGTCGGTGGCCCGGCAGTCCGAGAGCAGCACGACGATCCGCCGCTCCGCCCGCGTCCGTTCCAGCTGCGCGGTGGCCGCCCGCAACGCACCGGACAGCGCGGTCACCCCGTGCCCGCGCAGGCCCAGCACCCGGTCGACGACCGCCGACGGCGGACGGGTGGACCCGATGTCGCGCAGGACCTGGGTCTCGGCCGCGAACGACAGCACCGCGTGGTCACCGGGCGCCCGGAACGCGCAGGCCGCGGCGGTCAGCGCCGCCGCGGCGAGCCGGTCCCCGCCCATCGACCCGGACGCGTCCACCACCAGGCACAACGCGAGCGCGGGCCGCGCCCAGGTGCGCGCGGTCAGCTCGTCGAGCCCGACCGGTCGCCGCGCCGCGCGGGCCTCGGCGACCGCGCCCAGCGAGGCGTCCAGGTCCAGGTCGCCGCCGCGGTCCGCCGGGACCGCCCGCAGCCTGCCGATGCCGCGCCGGGTGACCCGGCCGGAGCGGCCGATCTCCAGCACGACCCGGCCGGCGAGCCTGCGGGCCGCCGCCCGCAGCTTCTCGTCGGTGGCCTTGCCCATGTCGATGAGCAGCGTCAGCGTCTCGTCGGGACGCTCGGCCAGCGCGGCGTCGAACGCGTCGACGTCGAGCACCCCGACCTCGGGCGAGATCTCGGTGAACCCCGGGTGGCCCGCCAGGGAGCTGCGGGCCACCGTGCGGTCCTCCGGGCGCGCACGCGGCCGGGACGGACGGGTGGAGCCGTCCGCGGGCCGGGGACCGCCCGCCGGTGGCGGGCTCAGGCTCCCCCCGACGCATCACCGCCGTCCGGTGCCTCGTCGGCGTCCTCGGCGGGTTCCCGGCCGAACTCGGCCGTGTACAGCTCGCGGACGATGTCCTCGGCGCTGCGGGAGCCGGACTCCGTGAGCCGGATCCGGCCGGACAGCGCGACCAGCGCCGCGTCCAGCCCGGCCCGCCAGTCGGTGGTCTTCCGGCCGCGCCGGGCGGCCAGCGCCGTGGTGATGCGGACGATGTCGATCGCCCCGCGTACCGAGGAGCCGACGTGCACGTCCGGGTGCTCCCGGGTCCGGCGGACCAGGGAGACGACCTTGGCCCGCCACTGCTCGTCGACCGCGGGGCCGCGCAGCGCGACGACCGCGGTCTCGTCCCCGGCGGTCTGGTAGCCCATCGCGATCCGGCAGACCCGGTCGTAGACGGCGGAGGAGATCCGGGCGGTGCCGACGGCGTCGAACGGGTTCATCGCGGCGACCAGCCGGAAGCCGCCGTGCGCGGTGATCCGGCCGAGCCGGGGAACGTGCAGCTCGCCCTCGCTCATCACGGTGATGAGGACGTTGAGGGTCTCCTCCGGGATCCGGTTGATCTCCTCGACGTAGAGCAGGGCACCGGAGCGCAGCGCCTCGGCCAGCGGGCCGTCGACGAAGGTCTCGGGGTTGTAGCCGCGCTCCAGCACCTGGGCCGGGTCGAAGTGCCCGACCAGCCGGGCCGGGGTGAGCTCGGCGTTGCCCTCGACGAACACGAACGGGAGCTCGGCCTCCTCGGCCACCGACCGCAGCAGCGTCGTCTTCCCGGTGCCCGGCGGGCCCTCCAGGACGACGTGGGCGCCGGCCTCCAGCGCCGCGACGAGGAGCTCGACCTCCCGGCCGCGGCCGACGACGGGGGTCCCCGCGGGGCCGGCCGCAGCCGGTCCCGCGGGGTTCGTGACAGACCCCATCAGTGCTCGTGGACGAGGACGCCGCGGACGTTCTTGCCCGCGAGCAGGTCGTCGTAGCCCTCGTTGACCTGCTCGAGGGTGTAGGTCCGCGTGATGATCTCGTCGAGCTTCAGGTCCCCGCTCTGGTAGAGGCCGAGGATCTTGGGGATGTCGACGGTCGGGTTGCAGTCGCCGAACAGCGAGCCCTTCACCGTCTTCTTGAACAGGGTCAGGATCGAGCCCGGCAGCTGGACGTTGGTCGTCGAGAGCTTGTTCAGGCCGGTCAGCACGACGGTGCCGCCCTTGCCGGTGTTCTCGAACGCGCCGGTGACGATCTCCTCGGTCACGATGCCCGCGGTGACGATCGTCTTGTCCGCGCCGTTGCCGTTGGTCATCGCGCGGGCCAGGTCACCGGCCTCGGCGGCGGTGGCGACGGCGTGCGTGGCGCCGAGCTCCATCGCCTTCTCGCGCTTGTTGGCCAGCGGGTCGACGGCGATGAGGTTCTTCGCGCCGGCGTAGCGGGCGCCCTGGACGGCGTTGATGCCGATGCCGCCGACGCCGGCGACGATCACCGTGTCGCCCGGCTCGACCTTCGCCGCGTTGACCGCGGAGCCCCACCCGGTGGGCACGCCGCAGCCGACGAGCACGGCCTTGTCCAGCGGGAGGTCGTCGTCGACCTTGACCACCGAGTTCTGGTGGATCGTGGAGTACTGGGAGAACGTGCCCAGCATGCACATCGCGCCGTACTGGCCCTTCGGCCCGGTGAAGGGGAAGCGCTCGCCCGGCAGGTAGCCCTCGAGGATGGTCGCGCCCATGTCGCAGATGGCCTGCTGCCCGGTCGCGCACCAGCGGCAGACCCCGCAGTTGGGGATGAACGAGCAGACGACGTGATCGCCCGGCTTCACCCGGGTGACACCCGGGCCGACGTCCTCGATGATCCCGGCGCCCTCGTGCCCGAGGACCATCGGCAGGCGCGCCTCGAGGTCGCCGTGCGCGATGTGGACGTCGGAGTGGCACAGCCCGGCGTGGGTGTAGCGGATGAGGACCTCACCCTGCTGCGGCCCGTCGAGCTCGAGCTCCTCGATCTCGATCGGCTTGCCGGCCTCGTAGACGACTGCTGCCTTGGTCTTCACGGGCACGCTCCTCTGCGCTGGTGACGTCGGTGTCGTCCCGATCCTGTCCCACCCGCGGGGGTGTGGCGTGTTCCACATGTGGACACGTGCGCACTGCCTCATACCCGGGCGGCGCTACGCCTCCGCCACGTCGAGCGCGCGCATCCGGCGGTACAGGGTGGTGCGGCTGATCCCGAGCGCCCGCGCGGCCTCGCGCTTGTTGCCGCCCGCGACCGTCAGGGCGTGCTGGATCGCGACCCGTTCGGCGCGCTCCCGGCCGCCGAGCCGGGTGGTCCGCGGGCCGGGCCGCAGGTGCTCCGGCAGGTCGTCGACGTCGATCCGGCGGGTCCCGGGCAGGTGCGCCAGCTCGGTCACGACCCGGGTCAGCTCGGTGAGGTTGCCCGGCCAGGCGTACGCGGACAGCGCCGCGACCGCGGACCGGGTCAGGATCAGCTCCCGGCCCGGCCGGACCCGCGCGGCGACGTCGGCGACCAGACCGGGCAGCTCGTCGCGGCGTTCGCGCAGCGGCGCGAGCTCGATGCGGCTCGCGCACCGGGCGACCAGCCGCGCCGCCGGGACGGGCAGCTCCCCGACCGGGCCGCAGGTGAGCACGAGACGGGTCGGGCCGGCGTCGAGCAGCGGGCGGAGCACGGCGCAGAGCTCCTCGGGCAGGACGTCCACGTCGTCGACGACGACCGCGGGCACCCCCTCCCCGACCAGCGCGGACAGCCGGGCCGCCCAGTCCCGGGACGGTCCGGTGAGGGCGTCGGTGGCCGCCAGCACGACCGGGTCGGCGATGCCGAGCAGCCGGGCCGCCTCGGTGCTGCGCCCGGTCCCGGGCTCGCCCGCGACCAGCACCGAGCGCCCGGTGGGGACCGGCCGCGCGGTGCGGCGGACCGGCTCGCGCGGCGCCGCACGGACCGGGACGAGGTGGAACAGCACGCCGTCCGCGGTGTCCGCGACGGTCTCGGCCCGCACCCGGATCCCGGCGCCGTCGGGCGCCTCCAGCACCCGGGTCAGCGGGCCGTTCTCGACGACCTCGGTCCGCAGCGTCGCGAGCAGGTCCATCCCGCCCTCGCCCAGCACGGTGACGGCGCTGCGGTTGGTCAGCACCACGTCCGAGCCGAGGACCGCGATCGGCGACGAGCGCCGCCGGGTGGCCTCCTGGAAGGCGAGGAACAGCCTGCGGTCGCCGTCGCGGGCGGTCTCGACGATCCGCTCCTCGATGTCCCGGGCGGCACGCGAGAGCAGCGGCGCGAACAGCGGGTGGGCGCGCCCGCCTACGACGGTGATGTCGAGGACGCCCTCGGTGCGGCCGCGCAGCGGGTGCCGGATCGGGTGGCCGAAGCAGCTGACGCCCTTGAGCCCGGCCAGGAAGTGCTCCTCGCCGTGGACCGCGATGCCGCGGCCGGTCTCGGCGGCCGTGCCGATCCCGTTGGTCCCCAGCACCTGCTCGTCGGCGGCCGCCCCGACCACCAGGCCGATGTCGTCGAAGGCCGAGTCGAGGGTGCGGTCGTCGCACCAGATGTCGAGGATCCGGCAGTCGCGGTCGGCGAGCTGCACCGAGAACGGCTCACCGGCGAGCTCGGCCGCCAGCGCCCGCAGCACCGGCTCCGCGGCGACGGCGAGCCGGCCGACCCGGTCGACCTCCGCGACCTCCGGCCGGTCGGCGCCCTCCGGGTCGATGCCCGCCAGCCGCGCACGCCGCCAGGACGAGGCGATGTGCTCGCGCACGCCCCCCGGGGCGGATCGGCCGACGGCTCCGTCGAAACCCATGGCGCACACCTTCCGTGACCGTGGTGACGGAGGCGACACTACCCGCGCCCGGCCGGGTCCCCGGTCGTGTGCGGGCGGGCGGGGTGCAGGATCGTCCGACATGGACCGACGCGTGCACGCGTTCACCGACGACGCCCTGGGCGACGACGACGGCGTCGCCCTCGCCGAGCGGCTGCGCCGCCGTGAGGTCGCGCCCGCCGAGCTGCGCGCCGCCGTCGCCGCGCGCGCCGCCCGGGTCGAGCCGCACCTGCACGGACTCGCCCTGGACCGCACCGCCGACCCCGTCACCGGGGACGCCGGCGGCCCGCTGGCCGGGGTGCCGACGCTGGTCAAGGACAACGTCGAGGTCCGGGGCTGGCCCGCGGGCCACGGCACCCGGGCGTTCGTCCCGGCCCCGTCGCGCGAGCACGCCGAGGTGACCCGGCAGCTGCTCGCGTGCGGGCTGGACCTGCTGGGCACGACCCGGATGCCGGAGTACGGCCTGAACGCCTCCACCGAGTTCGCCGACGCCGAGCCGACCCGCAACCCGTGGGACCCGCGCTTCTCGGCCGGCGCGTCGTCGGGCGGGGCGGCCGCGCTCGTCGCCGCCGGGGTGGTGCCGCTGGCCCACGCCAACGACGGCGGCGGCTCGATCCGCATCCCGGCCGCGGCCTGCGGGCTGGTCGGGCTCAAGCCGTCGAGGGGGCGGCTGGCGCCGAACGCGACCGGCACCCGGATGCCGATCGACCTCGTCGCCGACGGCGTGGTGTCCCGCTCGGTGCGCGACACCGCGGTGTTCCTCGGCGCCGCCGACCGCGGGCGCCGCAACCCGGCGCTGCCCCCGCTGGGCCTGGTCGAGGGCCCCGCCCGGCGACGCCTGCGGGTCGGGCTGCTGCTGGAGTCCCCCACCGGCGCGGCCGTCGACGCCGACACCCGCGAGACCGTCACCGCCGTCGCGGAGCTGCTCGCCAAGCAGGGCCACGAGGTGTCCGAGGCCGTCACCGGGGTGGGGACCCGGTTCGTCGACGACTTCCTCGACTACTGGGGGCTGCTCGCGTTCTCCGTGGTCACCGGCGGGCGGCTGCTGCACGGGCGCACCTTCGACCCGCACCGCCTCGACGGCCTGACCCACGGCCTGGCCGACCACTACCGTCGCGCGCTGGCCCGCACCCCGGTGTTCCTGCACCGGCTGCGCCGGGTCGCGGCCACCCACGCCGAGCTGTTCACCCGGCACGACGTGCTGCTCTCCCCGGTGCTCGCACACACCCCGCCGGAGATCGGGTGGCTCGCGCCGACGGTGCCGATCGAGCAGCTCACCGCCCGGCTGCTCGACTACGTGGCGTTCACCCCGCTGGCCAACGTCGCCGGGGCGCCTGCGGTCGCGCTGCCCGCCGGGGCGACGGCCGGCGGCCTGCCGGTGGGGGTGCACCTGGAGGGCACGGTCGGCGACGAGCGGACGCTGCTCGAGCTCGCGTACGCGATCGAGGCCGACCGCCCCTGGCGGCGGATCCGGGACTGAGCCGCTCAGACGTTGCCGCGGCGCTCCTGCTCCCGCTCGATCGCCTCGAACAGCGCCTTGAAGTTGCCCTTGCCGAAGCCGAGCGAGCCGTGCCGCTCGATGAGCTCGAAGAACACCGTGGGCCGGTCCCCGACCGGCTTGGTGAAGATCTGCAGCAGGTAGCCGTCCTCGTCGCGGTCGACGAGGATCCCGCGGGACGCCAGCTCCTCGATCGGCACCCGCACCGACCCGATCCGGGCCCGCAGCTCCGGGTCGGAGTAGTAGGCGTCCGGGGTGTCGAGGAACTCGACGCCGCGGGAACGCAGCACGTCGACGGTGGTGAGGATGTCGTTCGTCGCCAGCGCGAGGTGCTGGGCGCCGGGGCCGCGGTGGAAGTCCAGGTACTCGTCGATCTGGGACTTCCGCCGGCCGGGGCTGGGCTCGTTGAGCGGGAACTTCACACGGTGGTTGCCCGACGCGACGACCTTGCTCATCAGCGCCGAGTAGTCGGTGGCGATGTCGTCGCCGATGAACTCGGCCATGTTCGTGAAGCCCATGATCCGGTGGTAGAAGTCCACCCAGGAGTCCATGCGCCCGTACTCCACGTTCCCGACGACGTGGTCGAGCGCCTGGAACAGCCGGCGCGGCGCGTCCGCGGGCCGGTCCACCGATGAGCTGCGGGCGACGTGGCCGGGCAGGTACGGGCCGGTGTAGCGGGACCGGTCGACCAGGGTGTGCCGGGTGTCGCCGTAGGTGGCGATCGCGGCGGAGCGCACGGTGCCGTGCTCGTCGGTCGTGTCGTGCGGCTCGACGAGCACGGTGGCGCCCTGGGCACGGGCGTGGGCGATGCAGCGGTCGACGTCGGGGACCTCGAGGGCGATGTCGACGATGCCGTCGCCGTGGCGGCGGTGGTGGTCGGCGACCGGGCTGTCCGGGTCGACGGCGCCACGCAGCTCGAACCGGACCGCGCCCGAGCGCAGCACGTAGGAGTGGTGGTCGCGGTTGCCGGTCTCCGGCCCGGAGTACGCGACGAGCTCCATGCCGTAGACGACCTGGTAGAGCTGCGCGGCCTGGGTGGCGTTGCCGACCGCCCAGACCACGGCGTCCCAGCCGGTCACCGGGAACGGGTCGGCGGAGTCGTCGTGCTCGACGAGGCCGACCAGGCGGTGCAGGGCGGCGGCGTCGAGGTCGGCGAGCTTCTCGGAGTCGGTGAGGATGTCCATCAATGCTCTCCCGTCAGCGTGCGGGCGGCCAGGTCCTGCGCCGCGGTGACCGTGCTGGTGCCGTGCGTGCGGGCGTCGGCGAAGACGCCGGTCAGGGTGTCGCCGATCGCGCGGGTCCGGTCGGCGACGGCGTCGGCGCTCCAGCCGAGGACCTCGCGGCCGACCAGGTGGATGGCGCCGCCGGCGTTCGCGACGAAGTCCGGGGCGTGGACGATCCCGCGCCGGCGCAGGACCTCGGCCGCGTACGGGTCGGCGAGCAGGTTGTTCGCCGCGCCCGCGACCACCGCGGTGGGGACGGTCGCGGCGACCTCGGCGGTGATCAGCCCGCCGGTGGCGCACGGGACCAGCACGTCGCACTCGCGGGTGGTCACCGCTCCGGTGTCGACCACCTCGGCGCCCAGCTCGTCGGCGGCCGCGGCGCAGCGGGCCGGGTCGACGTCGGTGACGATCAGCTTGGCCCCGGCGTCGGCGGCGAGCCGGGCGACGTCGGCGCCGACCGCGCCGAGCCCCTGGACCAGCACCCGCAGCCCGTCGACGCCGTCGAACCCGGCCTCCGCGACTCCCGCGCGGATCGCGGCGAACACCCCGAGGGCGGTCATCGGGCCGGACGAGCCGGGCCCGCCCGCCGCGACCGAGCGGCCGAACACGTGCGGGGTCAGGCCGGCGAGCACGTCCATGTCGGCCGAGCAGGTCCCGACGTCCGGGCCGGTGGTGTAGTTCCCGCCGAGCAGCTCCAGGTTGGCCGCGTGGATCTCCAGGATGCGCCGCCAGGTCGCGTCGCCGAGCTCGGCGCGCGGCGCCGGGAGCGCGATCACCGACTTGCCGCCGCCCATCGGCAGGCCCGCGACGGCCATCTTCAGCGTCATCGCCCCGGCCAGGCGGCGGGCGTCGGCGACGGCGTCGGCGGGCGAGGGGTAGACCATCGCGCGGGTCCCGCCCGACGCCGGGCCGAGCCGGGTCGAGTGCACCCCGATCACGAACCACGCGCCCGTCCCCCGGTCGTACCGGACCGAGGTCAGTTCGCCGTCCCACTCGGGCAGAGCCATCCCGCGCCTCCATCGCCTCGCTGGTGTGCAGCGAGGACACCCCTGACCCCGGTATCTGCGCAACCGGCCCATCACGAGCTGCACATCGACGGCAGGTCACCGGGCCACAGTGCCGGTCGACCTGGACGGATCGTCCAGGAGACCGGCGTCACTCCCGGGGCCCGTCGCCCGCGTCCGTAACCTGGACCGGTGACGACCAGCGACGCCACGACGCCCGCCGACCTGCGCGGCAGGCCGCGACCGCCGGTCCACCCGCGGACCGCGCCGTCGGACCCGGCCGGGCTGGACCCCGAGCGCGCCGCGCTGCACGCCCGCATCGCGACCGGCCCGCGCCGCGCGCAGGCCCGGGTCCCGCTGGTCGACGACGCCGACCGCCTGCTCGGCCCGTTCGCGACGATGCTGTTCTCCCCGCGCATCGGCGACGCCGTGCAGCAGGTCGGCGCGGCCCTGCGCACCGACGACGACCTCCCGCCGCGGCTGCGCGAGCTGGCCGTGCTCGCCATCGCCGTGCACCACGGGTCGGCGTTCGAGTGGTCCGCGCACGAGGGCCTCGCCCGCGACACCGGGCTGTCCGGGGCACAGCTGCAGGCCCTGCTCGACGGCGGCGTCCCCGACGGCCTCGACGAGGCCGAGCGGGTCGCGCTGACCACCGTGCGGGCCCTGCTCACCCGGCACGACCTGGGCGACGGCGCCTACGCCACCGCGCTGCGGGCACTGGGCCGGGACACCCTCGCGGCGCTGGTGTGGCTGACCGGGTACTACTCGATGCTGGCCACGGCACTCGCCGTGTTCCGGCCGGAGTGAGGCCGGGTAACCCGCGTGGAGAGGGGAGGGTCGCGATGAGCACCGCACCGAGCACCGCACCGGACGGGGTGCGCGTGGCCGCGGCCATGCACACCTTCCCCAAGACCTGTGGACCGGCCACGACCGTCGCGCAGGCGTGGGCGGCGTTCGAGCGGCCCAAGGTGCACTCGCTGCTGGTCCTCGACGCCGGGCGGCTGCTCGCCGTGGTCGACCGGGCAGACCTGACCGGGGCCGGCCCGGACGAGCCCGCCGCGCCCCTCGGGACGCTCGGCGGGCGGGTGGCCCACGCCGGCGACGACCTGGCGTCGACCTGGGCGGCGATGGCCGACGCCGGGCGGCGGCGGGTCGCCGTCGTCGACGACGCCGGCCGGCTGCTCGGGCTGCTCTGCCTCAAGCGGCACGGTCGCGGGTTCTGCTCCGACGCGGGCATCCAGGCCCGGATCGACGAGCGCGCGGCGGCCCCGGACGGGCCGTGAGGCCGCCCACCGCGGGGAACACCGGCGCCGGGCCGGACGCTGGACGGGGTGACCACCTCCGACGCCGCCGTCGCCACCCGCAGTCGAGAGGACCCTCCCGGTGACCCACCCCGACGACACCGTGCTCCTGGACGGGGGCGTCGCCATGCCCCGTGTCGGGTTCGGCGTGTCCGAGTCCCGCGACGCCCGCGCCGCCGTCGCCGAGGCGCTCGCGCAGGGCTACCGCAGCATCGACACCGCCGCCGTCTACGAGAACGAGGCCGGCGTCGGCGCCTCGCTGGCCGGGTCCGGCCTGCCCCGCTCCGAGCTGTTCGTGACCACCAAGGTCTGGAACGTCGACGGCGACCGCCCCGACGCGCTGGGCGCGGCACGGCGCAGCCTGGACCGGCTGGGGCTCGACCACGTCGACCTGCTGCTCGTGCACTGGCCGAACGACGACCTCGGGCACTGCCTGTCGACCTGGGAGGCGATGGAGCAGCTGCTCGCCGAGGGCCGCACCCGCGCGGTCGGGGTGTCGAACTTCCGGCCGTCGCACCTGCGCAGGCTCCGCTCGCTCGGCGGCCGGCTCCCGGCGCTCAACCAGGTCGAGCTGCACCCGCACCACCAGCAGCCGGACCTGCGCGCGGTGCACGCCACGCTGGGCATCGTCACCGGCGCCTGGAGCCCGCTGGGCCGCGGCGCGGTCCTCGGCGAGCCGGTCCTGGCCCGGATCGCCGACCGGCACGGCGTCACCCCCGCCCAGGTGGTCCTGCGCTGGCACCTGCAGCAGGGCACCGTCGCCGTCCCGAAGTCCGACGACCCGGGGCGCATCGCCGCCAACCGCGACCTCGCCGGGTTCACCCTCGACGGGGCCGACCTCGACGCCGTCGCCGCGCTGCACCGGGCCGACGGACGGGGCCGGATCGGCCCGGTGCCCGACCGGGTGGACCGCATCGCGTCCTGAGTGACGTGTGTCACGTCCGCGTGAGGACGGCGGAGCGAGCATCCTCGAACGACCAGTCCATCGAGGAGGCAGTCGTGTCGTTCACCGACAAGGTCAAGAACAAGGCCGAGAACGCCGTGGGCGTCGCCAAGGAGAAGGCCGGTGCGGCCACCGGCGACCGGGAGCTCCAGGCCGAGGGCAAGGCCGAGCAGTCGAAGGCGTCGCTGAAGGACGCCGGCGAGAAGCTCAAGGACGCCGCCGGCAACGTGAAGGACGCGTTCGGCGGCTCGAAGGGCTGAGTTCGGCGGTGGCGTGACGGCGACGCACACCGCCGCGGCCCGGTCACGGCACGACGAGCACCTTGATGTCGTCGCCGGGCGCGGCGGCGAGCCGCGCGAACCCGTCGGTGACGGCGTCGGCGAGCCGGATCCGGCGTGTGACCAGGGCTCCCAGGTCCACGGTCCCCGACGCCGCGATCCGGATCGCCTCGGCGAAGTCCTCCGGGGTGTAGGCCAGGGCGCCGGTGACCGTCGGCTCGCCGAACAGCAGCAGGTTCGGGTGGAACGCGACCGGCTGCTCCCAGGCGGCGACGTTCAGCACGGTGCCCCGCGGCCGCACCGCGGCCAGGACGGTGTCGAAGCTGGTCGGGGCCGCGGCGGCGTCGAACGCGGCGTCCACCCCGGTCCCGCCGGTCAGCTCGCGGACCCGCTCGCCGACGTCCTCGGTGAGCGGGTCCAGCACGGCGTCCGCGCCCAGTGCCGTCGCGGCGCGGGCCCGGGCAGGTGCCGGTTCGGCGACCAGTACTGTCGCGGCGCCGCGGGCCCGGGCCGCGACGACCGTCATCAGGCCGATCGGGCCGGCGCCCGCGACGAGCACCGTGCTCCCGGGCCCGATCCCGGACCGGGCGACCGCGTGCACCCCGGTCGCGAGCGGTTCGAGCAGTGCGCCCGTCTCGGTGTCCACCGCGTCGGGCAGCCGGTGGGCGAGGTAGGCGGGGAAGGTGTCCAGCGGGGCGAAGCCGCCCCCGCCGCCGCTGAGCCCGTGGAACCCGAGGGTGGCGCACAGCTGGGGCAGCCCGGCGGCGCAGGTCCGGCAGGTCCCGCAGCGCAGCACCGCGCTCACCGCGACGCGGTCGCCGACGCCGATGTCGCGGACCCCCTCCCCGACGGCGACGACGGTGCCCGCCAGCTCGTGGCCGAGGGTCACCGGGGCGCGCTGCCCGGTCAGCGGGTGGTCGGCGTCGACCGGGACGGCGATCGGCCCGCCCCGGTACTCGTGGATGTCGGAGCCGCAGATCCCGGCGGCCGCCACCTCGACGGTGATCTCGCCGGGTCCGGCGACCGGTTCGTCGACGTCGTCGAGCCGGACGTCGCCGCGGGCGTGCCAGCGCAGAGCCTTCACGGGGTGCCTCCCGGTGGGTCGGAGCGGTGCAGGGTCGCGAACGCGCCCCGGTGGTAGAGCAGCGGCGGGTGGTCGGTCACGTCGAGGTCGCGCACGGCCCCGACGACGATCGTGTGGTCGCCGCCGTCGTGCTCGGCGTGCAGGTCGCAGTCCAGCCAGGCCGCGATCCCGGCCGGGCGCGGACGCCCGTGCGCCGAGGGCGCCCAGTCCAGGCCGGCGAACTTGTCGGTGCCGCTGCGCGCCATCGCGAGCGCGACGTCCTCCTGTCCGGCGGCGAGGACGGCGACGCCGAACCCGCCGGCGGCGCGGATCCGCGGCCAGGTGCTGGAGCTGCGTGCCGGGGCGAGCAGGACCAGCGGCGGGTCCAGCGACAGCGAGCTGAACGACTGGCAGGTCAGCCCGAGAGGTGCGCCGTCGGCGTCGAGCGCGGTGACCACGGTGATGCCGGAGCAGAACGCGCCGAGCACCGTGCGGAAGCGCTGCGGATCGATGCTCATCGGGTGTCCTCCTGGCGTAGTGCGCGGCGCAGGACCTTCCCGGTCGCGGTCTTCGGGATCTCGCCGACGACCTCGACGATCCGCGGGTACTTGTAGGCGGCCATCCGTTCCCGCGACCACGCGATCAGCTCGTCCGGGGACGGCGGGTCGACGACACCCGGCCGGAACGCGACCACGGCCTTGACCGTCTCCCCACGCCGCTCGTCGGGCACACCCACCACCGCCGCATCGACCACCGCCGGATGGGACAGCAGCACGTCCTCCACATCCCGCGGCCACACCTTGTAGCCACTCGCCACGATCACGTCCTTCTTCCGGTCCACCACGAAGAACCAGCCGTCGTCGTCGACGAACCCGACGTCCCCGGTCCGCAACCAGCCCTCGGTGAACGCCGCCGCGGTCTCCCCGGGCCGCTGCCAGTAACCCGGCACGACCCGGCCACCACGCACCAGCAGCTCCCCCACCCCCGACTCGTCCGGGGCGTCGATCCGCGCGACGCAGTCCGGGACCGGGCGGCCCACCGACAGCGCCCCCGAGCGGGGGTCGACCGGGGCCCGCTCCCCCACCGGCACGGCGTGGGTGGGCGAGGTCGTCTCGGTCATCCCGTAGGCGTTGTGCACGTACAGACCCGTCGCGGCCTCGAACTCCGCGACGACGGCGGGCGCGATCGGCGCGCCTCCGGAGGCGACCGCGGTGAACGAGGCGAACAGGTCCCGCGGGTCCGGGTCGGACCGGCACAGCGCCATCAACGCGGTGATCGCCGCGACCGTGAACGTCGGTCGGGTCGCCCGCACCGCGTCGGCGACCACGCCCGGGTCGAAGCGGTGGGTCAGCACCAGCGGCACCCCGGCCACCAGGGCCGCGGCGATGTGCCCGGACAGGCCGGTGACGTGGAACAACGGCGCGATCCCGAGGACCGCACCGGGTGCGGTGATGCCGTACCAGTCGCGGTAGGCGAGCCCACCGGCCACCACGTTGCCGTGGGTGTTGCACGCCCCCTTCGGCTTCCCCGTGGTCCCCGAGGTGTAGGTCGACACCGCCACCTCACCCGGCTCCGGTGCGTGCGGCGGCGGCACATCACCGTCGTGCTCCGCGATCAACGCGGCCAGGTCCCGGGTGCCCTCCGGGACCGACCGGACATGATCCTGCGGGCGCAGCAGCGGGGCGTCGTCGAACGGATCGGTGGTCACCACCGTCACCACCGACGACCCCTCCACCGCCGTCGCACCGTGCGCGCGGTGCAACCCGGCCAACGCGACCAGCACCCGCGCCCCGGAGTCGTCGAGGATCAACCGCACCTCACGCGCGGTCAGCATCGGGTTCACCGCCACCGCGACGCCACCGGCCTTCCACACCGCGAGCAACGCCACCACGTACTGCGGGTCGTTCTGCAGGTACAACGCCACCCGGTCGCCCGGGCGCAGGCCGCCGGCCAGCAGCGCGACGGCGAACGCGTCCGAACGACGGTCCACCTCGGCCGCGGTGAGGTCGCGCCCGGGGCAGCGCAGCACGGGGTCGCCGGGGGCGGCGGCCACCGTCGCGCGGAAGGCCTCGAGCACCGATGCGGGTGGTGCGGTCACGCGTTCCTCCTGGAGGGATCGGTCTGTTCGGACGACGGTCGGCCACCGGGGGCGGGCTATGATCGGGCCCACACAGCGGTGTGTGGGGAGGTACGACGACGATGCGTGCCGCGGAGGCCTCGACGCTGTCCGCCGGACAGCTCGGCCAGGTGTTCGCCGTGCTGGAGCGGGTCGACCGCGCCCGGGACGTGGCCGGGTTCGCCGACGCCACGCTGGAGGCGCTGGGCTCGGTGCTCGGCTTCCGCAACACCACGTTCTTCGTCGGGTCCACCTACCGCGGGCTGTTCCAGGACCCGGCCCCGCTGCTCAACGGCCACCAGCGCACGCTGATCCGCGAGTACCGGGACCGCTGGGAGCGGCACGACGTGTTCGCCCGGCCCCGGGAGGCGGCCGTCCTGCACCGCACGCACGCCGCCGCGATCGACGCCGGCGAGCCGGTCGGTGCCGCCGACCGGCCCTACGTCGACTGGCTGGCCCACCACGGCCTGGGGAACCTGGCCGCCGTCCGGGTCGGGCCGGGCGGACGTGAGGCCCTGTTCGGGATCTTCGGCCCGCCCGGGACCGTCGGCCCGCAGGAGCTCGCGGTGCTGCGGCTGCTGGGCCGCCAGCTCGATGCCGTGGCCCGGCACCTGCCGGACCGGGCGGCATCCGCCGCGCCGTCGCTGCCCCCGCGGCTCGCCCAGACCGCGGACCTGGTGCGACGCGGCATGACCAACGCGATGATCGCCCGGACGATGGAGCTGTCCGAGGACACCGTGAAGAAGTACGTCAGCCGACTGCTGGAGCGGACCGGCGCGCAGAGCAGGACCGAGCTGGCCCTGCTGCTGCACGACGCCTGACCCGCGGGGTTCAGCCCAGCGCCGCGAACAGCGGCGCGAGC
The DNA here is from genome assembly GCF_020496245.1 of Pseudonocardia sp. ICBG601. Classification (NCBI taxonomy): domain Bacteria; kingdom Bacillati; phylum Actinomycetota; class Actinomycetes; order Pseudonocardiales; family Pseudonocardiaceae; genus Pseudonocardia; species Pseudonocardia sp. ICBG601. The sequence continues at coordinate 271,609 of NZ_JAHLJA010000148.1, forward strand.
TGCGCGGTGTCGACGTACTCCTCGATCCGGGTGACCCGGCCGTCGTCGCCGGTGTGCACGACCAGCACCGCGGGCGCCCGGAACGTCGCACCGTCGGGCAGGGTGCCGCGCAGCGTGTACTGCGCGACCGACACCGGCCCGGCGTCGTGGGTACGGACCCCGGTCATCGCGAAGTCCGGCACGACCGACCGGATGGCGCGGACCGATCCGAACGTGTCCGGCACCGTCGGCGACCTCGTCGAAGCCGTGCCAGGTGACGGCGCCGGGAGCGAACAGACTCTCCCCCGGGTCGAGGGTCATGAGCGCGTCGACGACGCGGGCGGCCGCGGTCACCGGGTGCGCTCCTGCTCGTACTTCTCGGTCATGTGGGCGACCGCGTCGAGCTGGGCCTTCGAGTGACCGTCGCGCACCTCCGAGGCGCGCCGGGCGGCGTCGACGGTCGGCTGGGCCTGGCCCTGGAAGTGCGGGGCGACCTCACGGGCGAACAGCTCGAACGAGCGCTTCGTCGCGGCCGGGTCGGCCCAGTCCTGGCCCATCAGCAGCAGGCTGCCGAAGCCGCCCGCCTGGTCGACGAGGCGCTGCACCTGCGTACGGGCCTGGTCCGGCGTGCCGATGACGCCGATGCCCGCCTCGTTGATGAACTGGATCATCTCCTTGACGTTGTCGCCGGAGACCGCCATCTGCGGGAAGGCCGCGACCTTCTGGAAGTAGCCGAACCAGTGCTCGATGCCGTACTCGACCTCGCGGTAGGCCTGGTCGGCGGTCTCGGCGAGGTGGAACGGGCTGACCAGCCGCCAGCCGGAACGGTCGACCGCGGTGCCGGCCGCGGCGGCGCGCTCCTCCATGACGTTCCAGTGGTGGGCGAGGGCGTCGAAGCCGTCGGCGGACAGCGTCGCGCCGATGCTGAGCAGCCCGATCCCGTGCGTCCCGGCGAGGCGGGCACCGGTCGGCGAGGCGACCGCGGCGACCGCGATGTCGAACAGCGGGTCGGAGTAGGGCGCCAGCTGCAGCCGGGCGTCGAACAGCGAGTGGGTCGGGGTCTCGGCGGTGACGCTCTCCCCGCGCAGCAGGCGCAGGATGATGTCGAGGTTGGTGCCGAGCAGCTCCCGGGTCTGGGTCGGGTTCAGCCCGATCATCGCCGAGTCGGTCGGCAGCGAGCCGGGCCCGACGCCGAGCATGGCCCGGCCGCGGGTCATGTGGTCGAGCTGCACCATGCGGTCCGCCACCCACAGCGGGTTGTGGTAGGCGATCGAGGTGACGCCGGTGCCCAGCTTGATCTGCCGGGTCCGCTGTGCGGCCGCGGCGATCATCAGCTCCGGGGACGCGTAGATCTCGCTGCCCGCGGAGTGGTGCTCGCCGAACCACGCCTCGTCGTAGCCGAGCCGGTCGAGGTGCTCGATCAGCTCCAGGTCCTGCTCGAACAGCAGGGTCGGGTTGAGCCCCGGGGCATGCACGGGAGCGAGGAAGATGCCGAACTTCAGCCTGGCCATCGGAGGAGACCCTCTCGTCGGCGACGCGCCGTCGCGTCGCACCGTCGGTGACGTCGTGGCGATCACCGTGCTCCGGGCGGCCGTGGTCCGGCGAGTGCACGAAAGGGGACGCCCGGGTGTCCCCCTCAGTGCACTGTCCGGATCCGCCGGGGCGGGCTAGCGTCGGGCGCATGTACTTCCGGATCACCCCCGGCGACGTCGAGCTCGTCGACCCCGCCGACGTACGGGCCTTCCACGTCACCGCGCCGGCGGACCTGGGCGCGGAGGACCTTGCGGCGACGGTGCGCGACACCGGTCTCGGCGAGGCCACCGCCGACGGCGGCCACGTCCTGGTGCGGGTCGACGCGGTCCGCAGGCTGGCCGCGGGCCGGGTCGGCCCGGGCTGGGAGGACGACCTCGCCGGGATGCTCGGCTACGCCCGCAGCAAGGGCTGGCTCTCCGACGACGGCGGCTCGGTGCGCGCTCACGTCGAGCGCACCTGAGGCACGTGCACCTTCGTGCACTTCACCGCCGGGTCCGGGTGGCCCTACCGTCGCGGTCATGACGGACTTCACGGGCAGGGTCGCCCTGGTCACCGGGGCGGCATCGGGTATCGGGGCGGCGATCACCGCGCGCCTGCACGCGGCGGGGGCGAGCGTGCTGCTCGCCGACATCGACGCCGGACGGCTCGCGGCGGGCCCGTCGGGTGAGCGGCTGCGCACCGCGGTCACCGATGTCACCCGGGCGGCCGACGTCGAGGCCGCCTGCGCCGCGGCCGTCGAGGCGTTCGGCGGTCTGGACCTGGTGTTCAACGTGGCCGGGGCCGCGCGGCTGGGCACCGTCCTCGACGGCGACGAGGACGACTGGCGCTCCACCGTCGACCTCGTGCTCGGCGGCACCTACCTGGGCATCCGGTACGGCGGTCGCGCCATCCGCGACACCGGTCGGGGCGGCGCGATCGTCAACGTCGCCTCGCTGAACGCGCACGTCCCGCTCTACGGCGGCAGCTCCTACGCGGCGGGCAAGGCCGGCGTAGAGATGCTGACGAAGAACGCCGCGCTGGAGCTGGCGCGCCACGGGATCCGGGTCAACGCGGTGCTGCCCGGTCTGGTGCGCACCCCGCTCACCGCGGGCTGGTTCGACGGCGGCCCGGTCGAGCAGGACTTCGCCGCCCGGATCCTCGCGGGCCGGCCCGCCGACCCGGACGAGCTCGCCGGGCCCGCCGTGTTCCTGGCCGGGCCCGACGCGTCGTACGTGAACGGGACCAGCCTCGTCGTCGACGGCGGGTGGGAGATCACCAACTACCCGGACATCTCGGCGGCCGTGCCGTCCTGACGCGGTCGCTACGGCAGCAGCGCCCGGACCCGTTCCGGGTCCGGCCCACCGGGTTCGACGACCACGACGGCGTCGTCGAAGCCCGCGTCGGCGTAGCGGAGCAGGTCCTCGCGCAGCCGGCCGAGGTCGACGCCGGCGGGCACCGGCAGCGCGTAGGCGACGGCGCGGCGTCCACCCGCGGCCCGGTAGCGGCCCAGCGCCTCCACCATCTCCGCGGGCGAGGTGCGGTAGCCCGAGGCCAGCCAGCCGTCGAAGGACCGGGCCGCCTTCTCGACGTTCGCACCCCAGGAGCCCAGCAGCAGCGGCGGCCGGGAGAGCGGCGGGTCGGCGAGCCGGGCGCGGTCGTCGCCGCCGCGTTCCAGCAGCTCACGCAGCCGGACCACGTTCTCGTCGAAGGTCCGGAAACGGCTGCGGTGGTCCCGGTCGAGGGCGGCGTAGTCGTCGCGGGTCGAGCCGGGGCTCACCCCGAGCGCGAGCCGGTCCCCGCAGACCGCCTGCAGCGACAGCATCCGGTGGGCCAGCTCGGCCGGGTGGTGCAGCGGGACCTGCACCGTGCCCGTCGACAGGCCGACGCCGTCGGTGGCCCCGGCCGCGACGGCCAGTGCGACGAACGGGTCCGGTACGAGCCGTCCGCGGCCGATGATCTCCGGCGCCCACAGGTGCGCGAAGCCGGCACCGGCGAGTCGCCGAGCCCAGCCGGCGACCGGGTAGGGCGGCGCGTCGGACAGGTGCGCGAGCGTCGCGCCCAGCCGCACCGCTACGCCCGCCGGTCCTCGGCGAACCGCGCGTACCAGCGCAGCGCGTCCGGGTCGTCGACCGAGGCGATGTTCGCGGCCTTCTCCAGCGGACGGCCCGCCATCAGCTTCTTGATCGGGACCTCCAGCCGCTTCCCGCTGAGCGTGTGCGGCACCGCGGGCGCCTCGACGATCTCGTCCGGGACATGCCGCGGCGTCAGCCGGGACCGCAGGGTGGACACGATCGTGGCCCGCAGGTCGTCGTCGAGGGTGTGCCCCTCCGCGGGGACGACGAACAGGCCCAGCCAGTACCCGTCGTCGGGGAGGTCGACGCCGACGACCAGCGCCTCGGCGATCTCCTCCATCGTCTCCAGGACGTCGTAGAAGTCGCCGCTGCCCAGCCGGACGCCCTGCCGGTTGAGCGTGGAATCCGAGCGGCCGTGGATGGAGACGCTGCCGTCGGCGTGCAGGGTCACCCAGTCCCCGTGCCGCCACACGCCGGGCCAGGTGTCGAAGTAGGAGTCGGTGTAGCGCTCGGCGTCCGGGTCGTTCCACAGGTGCACCGGCATCGACGGCATCGGCTGGAGGACCACCAGGTCGCCGACCTCGTCGACGACGGGGTTGCCGTCCTCGTCCCAGGCCGCGCAGTCGACGCCCGCGAGCTGGCCGCCGATCCGGCCGGCCCGGACCGGGGAGTACTCGTTCGCCCCGACGAACGAGCCGGAGATGTCGGTGCCGCCGCTGGTCGAGTCGATCCGCATGTCCGGGCTGACGTGGGAGTACAGCCAGTCGTAGCCGGCGGGCGGCAGCGCCGAGCCGCTGACCATGACGTGCCGCAGCCGGGACAGGTCGTGCTCGGCGCGCGGTGACACACCGGTGTTCGCCGTCGCGGTGACGACCGCCGCCCCCATCAGGACGACGTCGGCGCCGGTCCGGGCGGCGACCTCCCAGACCGCGCCCGGCGGGTGGCCGGGGCTGCCTTCGTAGAGCACGATGCTCGCGCCCTGGGTGAGCGCCCCGAGCTGCATGTTCCACAGCGCCCAGCCGGTGGAGGTGTAGGTGAACATGCGCTCGCCGGGCCGCAGGCCGCAGTACAGCCCGGACCACTTCAGGCCCTCGAGGGTGATGCCGCCGTGACCGTGCACGAGGCCCTTCGGCAGGCCGGTGGTGCCGGAGGTGAACAGCACCCACAGCGGGTGCGAGAACTCGACCTGCGCGAACTCCGGTTCGGCGTCGACGGCGAGCAGCTCGTCCCACGGCGTCGTGCCCTCGGGGGCGGGCCGGTCGAACACGTACGGGACGTGCACGACGTGGCGCACGGTCGGCAGCTCGGCCCGCAGCCGCGCGACGACGTCGGCGCGGTCGACCTGCCTGCCGTTCCAGTGGTAGCCGTCGGCGACGACGAGCACGGTCGGTTCGAGCTGGGCGAGCCGTCCGATGGTGCCCTCGGCGCCGAAGTCCGGCGAGCAGCACGACCAGACCGCGCCGACCGCGGCCGCGGCCAGCAGCCCGATCACGGCGTGCTCGGTGTTGGGCAGGTAGGCGCAGACCCGGTCGCCGGGGCGCACCCCGGCCCGGCGCAGCCAGCCGGCGGCGGCCGCGACCGAGCGGCGCAGCTGCGCCCAGGTGATCTCACGGGCAGGGGTGCCGCCCTCCTGCACGCACACCAGGGCGGGGTCGTCGTCGGCGCCGCGGCGCAGCGCGTGGTCGGCCCAGTTCAGCCGGGCCCCGGTGAACCACCGGGTGTGCGGCATGGCGTCCGCGGTGCGGACCTGCTCCCACGGCGTCGAGAACGCGACGTCGTAGTGGTCGACGACCGAACGCCAGAACCGGTCGACGTCGGCGACCGACCACGCGTGCAGGGCGTCGTGGTCGTCGAACGGGCGGCCCTCCCGCTCGGCCAGCCAGTCGAGGTAGGCGCGCAGCGCGGACCGCTCGACGCGTTCCGCGGGCGGGGTCCAGAGGACGTCGTCGGCCATGCCGGTCACCTCTCGTGCCGTGCGGTGGCGGGCCCGCCCACCGGGGAACGGGCCCGCCACCGGCTCGTCCGTGTCAGGAGGCGAGCACCTTCGGCATGATGTCGTTCTTGATCCGCTTGAGGTCGTCGAGCGTCTTCGACACCGGGACGTCGGCGAACGGCGGCCAGATCAGCGGCATGGTCATGCCCGCCTCCTTGTACGCCTTGAGCCGGTCGGTGAGCTGCTTCTCGGTGCCCACCAGCAGGTTCGACGCGACGCCGTTGACGGTCTGGTCGACCTCCTCGTCGGTGATGACCGTCCAGATCATCGAGCAGATCTCGAGGTCCTTGGCCCGCTTCGGGCTGCCGATCTCCTCGAACTGCTCGTCGATGGCGGTGATCCACTTGGCGAGGCCCTCGGGCGAGTCCTGGATGCCGATCCAGCCGTCGAGGTCGTACTTGGTGATCCGGCGCGCCGAGCGCAGCGGGTCCTTGAGGCCGCTCATGAAGATCGGCGGGCGCGGGTCCTGCAGCGGCTTGTGCCCGAAGCCGCACGCCTCGAAGTCGGCGAACTCGCCGTGGAACTCGTAGTGGTCGGCGCTCTTGTCCCAGACGCCCTGCATGATCTCGATCGACTCGCGCACGTGCTTGTGGCGCTTCGGGAAGACGTGCGCGGCGCTCGCCGCGGCGAACTCCTCGGGCATCCAGCCGGAACCGACACCGACGTTGAGCCGGCCGCCGGAGAGGTGGTCGATGGTCGCCAGCTCCGCGGCGAGGACGCCGGGCGAGCGGAACGGCGTGTCGATGATGCTCATCCCGATACGGACCTTGGTGGTCTTCGCGGCGAGCCACGGGATCAGCGGGTAGCCCTGGAACCACTTGCCGCGCGAGGACACCGGCAGGGCGTTCGGCAGCCCGTCCATCATGCCGAACGAGTACTGCAGCTCCTGGCGGTCGGACTTCTCCGGGACGACGATCCGGTCGAGCGTCCAGACCGAGTCGAAGTCCAGGTCCTCGGCGAGCGCGGTGAGGTCCTCCAGCTCCTTGACCGTGACGAGGTCGCGGAAGTTGGGGAGGTACAGAGCGAGCTTCATGTGATGCTGCCTCCTTGCGGCATGACAGTGTCGCTTACGGTGTCGCTAACGGGAGAGTGTGACTCGGATCTCGTTCTTGAGAACTTTACCCACAGTCGAGCGCGGAAGATCGGTCCAGATCTCGATCTGCTTGGGCGTCTTCACGGAACCGATGCGCGCCTTGACGAACGCGGCCAGTTCGCCGGTGTCGATCTCGGCACCGGGCTGGGGCTGGACCACCGCGGTGACCCGTTCGCCCCACTTCTCGTCGGGCAGGCCGACCACCGCGCAGTCCCGGACGGCGTCGTGCGCCATCAGGGCCTGCTCCACCTCGGCGGAGTACACGTTGAAGCCGCCGGTGATCACCATGTCCTTGGCGCGGTCGACGATGTAGAGGAAGCCGTCGTCGTCGAGCCGGCCGATGTCGCCGGTGTGGTGCCAGCCGTGCGCGGACACCTCCGCGGTGGCCTCGGGGTTGCGGTGGTAGCCGGCCATCACCAGCGAGCCGCGGACGCAGATCTCGCCGCGCTCGCCCCGCGGGACCGGGTGTCCCTGCTGGTCCAGGATCGCGACGGTGACCAGCGGCGACGGGCGCCCCGCCGAGGACAGCCGCTCGGTGTCGATGCTCCCGTCGGGCCTGCGGTGCTCGGCCGGGGACATCGTCGAGATCATCATCGGCGCCTCGGACTGGCCGAACAGCTGCGCCATCGGGCCGATCCGGGTCAGAGCCTCGGTCAGCCGGGCCACCGACATCGGGGCCGCGCCGTACCAGAAGCACTGCAGCGACGACAGGTCCGTCGCGTCGAGCGCCTCGTGGCCGAGGACCATGTAGATCAGCGTCGGCGGCAGGAACGTGTGCGTCACCCGGTGCGCCTCGATGAGCTCCAGGAACCGCCCGACGTCGGGCTTCGCCATGATCACGACCTCGCCGCCGCGGGCCATCACCGGGAAGCACAGGACGCCCGCGGCGTGGGTCAGCGGCGCCAGCGCGAGGTAGACCGGCCGCTCGTCGAACGGGTAGCTCATCAGCGTGATCGCCGACATCGTCTCGACGTTGCGGTCGGTCAGCAGCACGCCCTTCGGACGCCCGGTGGTGCCGCCGGTGCCGACCAGCGCCACGATCTCGTCGGGCGGTGCCGCCTCGGCGGACGGGTCGTCACGGGCGGCGTCGAGCCAGGCGTCGAAGGCCTCGGCACGGCCGTCCGGGCCGGGGTCACCGAGGCGCACCAGGGTGGTCAGCTGCGGGAGGTCCGGGGCGATCTCGGCGACCAGGCCGTCGAAGGAGGGCTGGTAGATCAGCGTGGTGCAGTCGAACAGGTCGAGCAGCTCGGCGGTCTCGCCCGCCGCGTTGCGCGGGTTGATCGGGCACCACACCGCGCCGGCGCGGGCGATGCCGAACACGCAGGAGAACGCGGTCGGGTCGTTCGCCGAGAGGATGCCGACCTTGTCCCCCGGCGCGACTCCGGAGCGTCGCAGCGCCCGGGCGACGGAGTGCGAGAGCTCGACGACGTCGCCGTAGGACAGCGTCCTGCCGTCGAGGGTCAGACAGGGGGCCGCGGGATCGAGGGAGGCGCCCTTGTCGAGGTAGAAGGTCAGCGACATCGCGGCTCCCCGGATCTGCACCGTTGCGGACAGCGACGACCGTGGCGGGAATCTGGACAGTTGTCAAGATTTCCTGCCCGACCGGAGTGGGGAACGCCGACGACGGACGGCCCGGGAGATCGGTCCCGGGCCGTCCGCCGTCGTGGTGCGGTGCGGGGGGGTGCCTACGCCTGCCCGGTCAGCGACCCGGCCAGCGGGCCCAGCGGCGGCGCCCACTCGCGGATCTCGGCGCGGGCCACGACGCCGGCCGTGGAGAACGGGTCCGCGTCCACGATCGCCTGCACGGCGGCCCGGTCCTCGACGCGGAAGATCAGCAGGCCGCCCGGGTCCTCACCCGGGGCCCAGGCGCCGGCGACGAGCATCGTCCCGTCCTCGGCGAAGGGGCGCAGGTAGTCACGGTGGGCCGGACGCGTGGCGTCCCGGAGCTCCGTGTCGTCGGTGTAGGTGTAGATCAGCGCGAAGGTCGTGGCCACGGGGCGATCCTCGCACGACGGCGGCCACCGGTCAGCGGGCCGCGGCCGCGCGTGCCAGGTCGGCGGCCAGCCGGTCCAGCACGACCGGGATGGTGAGCGGGCTGGGTACGAGGGCGGCGAGGAAGGCGAGGTCCTCGGCCCCGTAGAGCGCGACCGCACCGGCCGTGACCGTCGGGAGCTGCCCCAGGACGGGCGTCGCCCGCAGGGACTCCGCGCTGCTCTCGGTGGTGTTGGCGACGATCACGTCGGCGTCGGCCTCCGCCGCGCGTTCCAGCGACAGGTCCGCGAAGAAGGCCCCGCCGGTGGCACGGTCCAGGGCGGCGACCCCGGGGGACGCGACGGGCCCGAGCTCGCCGATGAAGGCCACCCGGGGGTCGGCGGACAGGTAGACGAACAGGGAGTCGGCGGACCGCTCCAGGAAGGTGAACGTGAGCCCGTCCAGCTCCGGGTGCCGCTGCCGGACCGCCGCGATCCGCGCGGTGAGGGCGGCCTCGGTGCGTGCGGCGGCCGCGGACTCGCCGGTGACCGTGCCGATGAGGTCGAGCTGCCTGCGCCAGTCGACGGTCCACTCCCCGGACGACGACGCCACCGTCGGCGCGATCCGGCTCAGCTGCCGGTACATCGTGTCGTCCAGGGCGCCGTAGGTGAACAGGATGACGTCCGGCCGCAGCGCGGCGATCTTCTCCAGGTCGGCCGCGCCGTTCGGCAGGAGGGTGACCGGGCCGCGGTCGACGTGCTCACGCACCCACGGCAGGACCCCGTCGGTATCGGCGGCGGCGAAGGTCGGGAAGGTCGCCACCCCGACCGGGCGGATGCCCAGCGCGTAGACCACCTCGACGTCCGAGCTGCCCAGCGCGACGAGCCGTCGCGGCCGGGCGGGCACGGTGGTCTCGCCGAACATGTGCCGGACCGTCACCGGGAACGCCCCGTCCGCCCCCGGGCCGGCATCCGCGGGCCGCGGACCGGCCGTGCCCCCGGCGCACGCCCCGACGAGCAGGACCACTGCCAGCAGCACCGTCACCAGCACCGGACGACGAGCCCCCGACCACGGGGCCACCTGCCGACGTCGCTTCATCCAGGACTCCTCGCCACCATGGTTGACCGTTACCGGCGGCGAGATTAGTGTCGCCTAACCTCAGACGGAATGCGGTGATCCGGTCACCCGGTGCCGCGGGGAGGACACCCTCGTGGCCGGAACGCCGTATCGAGCATCGCTGCCGCAGGAGCGTCCGCCGACCGTCGGGCCGGGTCGGCCACTCCAGGGCATCCATGTGACGCGCGACACCCAGCGCGAGCCGCTGCACTTCGCGGCACTCCGCCACGACGCCGACGAGCTCATGTGGGCCCGCCGGGGCCGGGTCGAACTCGGCACCGGTGCGGGACGCCCCTCGCTGCACGCCGGGCACCTGGCCTGGATCCCGGCCGGGACCGTCCACGCGGCCACCGTGTCCGCCGGCGGCGACCTGGTGTGCGCCCTGCTCGATCCCGTCCTGCGCCCGGCCGGAGACCGGTGGAGGGAACCACGGGTACTCGGGGCCGACCCCCTGGCCGGGGAGCTCCTGCTCTGGCTGCACACCGACCGGCCGGCCGCCGACAGGGTCGCGGGCCGCACCCTGCTGGGGCGGCTCCTGCTCGTGGCGGAGGAGCGGGGCTGCGCCCTGCAGCTCCCCCTCGACCGGCGCGCCCGGACCGTCGCCGACGCGATCCGTCGGAACCCCGCGGACCGGCGGTCGGTCGAGGAGTGGGCCGCCCACGTCCGGACGAGCCCACGGACCCTCAACCGGATCTTCGCGTCCGAGACCGGGCTGTCACTGGGACGCTGGCGGACACGGGCGCGGGTCGACCACGCCGTCGACCTGCTGGCCGCCGGGCGGTCGGTGGACGCCGTCGCCGCCGGGGTCGGCTACGCGACGACGAGCGCCTTCATCGAGGTGTTCCACGGGATCCGCGGGGAGACACCCGCCGTGTACCGCAGACGCGTGGGCGGGAACCGGCGCTGAGCCGGTCCCCGCACCCACCGCGGGTCACTTCGCCGCGAGGCGCTCCAGGCGACGGGTGGTGGGCCAGCGGACGTTCGTCGCCCAGCCCGCCTTCTCGAAACCGCGGATGACCACGGCGGAGATGTCGATCTGCCCCTTCTTCACGCCGTGCCGGGCACAGGTCGGGTCGGCGTGATGCAGGTTGTGCCAGGACTCGCCGCAGGACAGCAGGGCCAGCCACCAGACGTTGGCGGACCGGTCGCGCGCCGCGAAGGGTCGCTCGCCCCAGATGTGGCAGATCGAGTTGATCGACCAGGTGACGTGGTGCAGCACCGCGACGCGGACGAAGCCCGCCCAGAACAGCGCGGTCAGCGCACCCCACCAGGACATCGTGATCAGACCGCCGAGCAGCGCCGGGCCGAGCAGGCTCGCGACGACGATCAGCGGGAACGCCTTGTCGACGCGCGCGATGTCGCGGTCGTCCAGCAGGTCGGGGGCGAACCGCTTCATGTTCGTGAGGTCGCGGTTGAAGATCCAGCCCAGGTGCGCGTGCCAGAAGCCCTTGACCAGGGCCATCGGGCCGGTGCCGTAGAGCCACGGCGAGTGCGGGTCGCCCTCCTTGTCGGAGAACGCGTGGTGCCGGCGGTGGTCACCGACCCAGTCGAGCACGCTGCCCTGCAGCGACAGGCTGCCCGCGATCGCCAGCGCGATCCGCAGCGGGCGCTTCGCCTTGAACGAGCCGTGGGTGAAGTACCGGTGGAACCCGACGGTGACGCCGAGGCAGCTCACGTAGTAGAAGACGACGGCCAGCACGACGTCGGTCCAGCCCAGGAAGCCCGCGCCCCACGCGAGGGGGACGGCCGCGAGCAGCGCCACGGTCGGCAGGACGACGAACAGCCCCACCAGGACCATCTCCCCCGGCGGCCGCTTCCCGTCGAGGAGGGGTGCGGGACCGCCCTTCGTGGGAGCCGGGGCCGCGTCGAGTGTTGTCATGGCTCCACCACACCGCGTGACGGGCGCCGGCACAGTGCGGCTGGCCCCCCTGTGTCGACGGGGGTATCTCCTGGACTGGGCCGTTCGCTCGATCGCGTACCCCCGGGAGCGGAACGACGCACGCCGTCAGTCGCACGTCCGCTCACCGGAGACGGCGGTGCGGGGCAGGCGTCCCGCCCGGGAGTGGCCGACGAGCGTGTCACCGGAGACGACCACGTCGTACTCGAGGTTCAGCCGCATCGGCCGGGTGACCCGCTGTCTCCAGGTGAGGCGCTCCCCCTCGGGCGTCGGGGTGCGGACGACGTCGTCCAGCGTCGTCGTCTCGCCCGCGCCGACGGCGGTGCCGGTCAGGCCACCGTCGGTCTCGGTGAACCGGTAGTCGGCGTCGATGGTGCCGATCGGCGTCCTCATCCGCAGGTGCCAGGTCCCGGCGACGCCGGTGCTCACGCGGCCCCCTCCGCCGCGACGAGGCCGGTGTCCCGCCAGGCGGTCCCCCGGCGCTCGTACTCGAACAGCTCCTCGACGGCGTGCGCGATCCGCGGGCCGAAGTCGCGTTCGAGCAGGTGGAGCCCGAGGTCGAGGCCGGAGGTGACACCGCCCGCGGTGACCAGGTCGCCGTCGTCGACGACGCGGGCACGCACGGCGGTGACGCCGGCCGCCTCCAGCAGGTCCACACCGAGGACGTGCGTGGTCGCCGTCCGGCCCTCCAGGAGTCCGGCCATGGCCAGCGCGAGCGACCCGCCGCAGACCGTCGCGACGGTGACGGCGGTGTGGTCCAGGCAGGCGCGCAGCAGCGGGGCCGCGGGCCCGGCCGCGAACCGGGACAGCAGCACGGGGATGGTGTCGATCTCGTCCGGGTCGCCGTCGACCGGGCCCGCGGCCCCGGGCACCACGACGTAGCCGGGCGCGGTCGGGTCCAGCGCCGCGGTGGCGGCGAGCGTGACGCCGGTGATCCCGGAGACGACGTCCCGGGGGCCCTCGGCGGACACGAGCCCGATGTCGAGCGCGCCGCCGAGGACGTCGCTCCCGGCGGTCAGGACCTCGTACGGGGCGATGACGTCGAGTGGGTCGAAGCCGTCGAAGAGCACGAACTGCACACGGGGGTGGGGCACGGCGGGTCCTCTCGCTGGAGCGTCCGTCGCCATCGTGCGCGCCGGCGACGGACGCGGCCACCGTCCATCCGGACATCCAGCACCTGTATCCGGCCACACGACGGCGGGCTAGCTTCGGTGCGTGTACACGGTCGTGGTGCTGGCACTGGAGGACGTGATCGCGTTCGATCTGGCCACACCGGTCGAGACGCTCGGGCGCGTGCGGCTGCCGGACGGACGACCGGGCTACCGGGTCGTCGTCGCCGGGCCGGAGCCGGAGGTCGGCGCGGGACCGCTGCGCATCGGCGTCGGCGCCGGGCTCGACGAGGTGCGCCGGGCGGACCTCGTCGTGGTCCCCGGCCGCAACGACACCTCCGCGCCGACGCCGCCCGCGGTCGTCGAGGCGCTGCGTGCGGCCGCGGCCGCGGGAACCCGGCTGGCGTCGATCTGCGTCGGGGCGTTCACCCTCGCCGAGGCGGGGCTGCTCGACGGGCTGCGGGCGACCACACACTGGCTCGCCGCCGAGGAGCTCGCGCGCCGCCACCCTGCCGTCCACGTCGACGCCGACATGCTGTTCACCGACAACGGTCAGGTCCTGACGTCTGCGGGCGCGTCGGCGGGGCTCGACCTGTGCCTGCACATCGTCGAGCGCGACCACGGTGTCGCGGTGGCGGCCGACGCGGCCCGGCTGGCCGTCGCGCCCCTGCAGCGCAGCGGCGGCCAGGGCCAGTTCGTCCTGCGCAACCGCCCGACGCACCGGACCGCGACGCTGGAGGCGACCCTGGCCTGGATCGAGGAGCACGCACACCGGCCGCTCACCCTGGCCGACATCGCGGCCGCGGCCGGAACGAGCAACCGCACCCTGACACGGCGGTTCCACGCCGAGACGGGGCAGAGCCCGATCCAGTGGCTCACCGGCGTCCGCGTCCGGCACGCGCAGGAGCTCCTGGAGCTCACCGACCACACCGTCGACCGGATCGCCGCGCAGGTCGGGTTCCCGTCGCCGAGCAACTTCCGCGCCCGGTTCGTCCAGACCGTCGGGGCCAACCCGGGCGCCTACCGCCGGACGTTCGGCCGAGCCTGAGCCGGCGGGTCGCCGGAGGGGTCGACGGCCCGGCCCGGTGCGGCCCGGGCCGAGGACGTCCTGAGGGTGGGGACCCTGATCCGGGAGATCCGCCGGTCCCGGTCCCGGTCCCGGTGGGCGTGCCGCGAGGTGCGGTCGACGGCGTCGTCCGGGTCCACCCGGTCCTGCTCGTCCCGGTTCCACGGGGACGTGGTTCGAGCCCGGGCGACCCGCATCCGGACCGGCCGGGCCCTGTGCCGAGGGCGTCGTCGGCGAGCAGCGCGCTCGCACCTCACGGTGGCGGAGGACCCACGCCGCACAGCTCGGACGTCGTCGCCCCCGGGGAGGGCGTCACGGACCACCCCGCCGCACCGGCTTGCACAAACGGAATCTTGTTCCGTATTATCCGGAACAAGGTTCCATATCGGGCCCGCCGTGGAGCTCCCACCACCGAGACCGCCGCCCGCGCGGCATGAAGAGGACGAACCATGCAGTACCGCACACTCGGAAGAACCGGCCTGTCGGTCAGTGCGTTGGCACTGGGGACGATGAACTTCGGCCACCTGGGCCGGACCACCCAGGACGACGTCGATGCCATCGTCGGCACGGCGCTGGACGCGGGGGGTGAACCTGGTCGACACCGCCGACTTCTACTCGGGCGGACAGGCCGAGGAGATGCTGGGCAGGGCGCTGGCCGGGCGGCGTGACGATGTCGTACTCGCCACGAAGGCCGGGCTCCCGATGGACCGGAGCGGCCTGCGGCAGGGTGCGTCGCGCCGATGGCTGACCACCGCGCTGGAGGACAGCCTGCGCCGACTCGGCGTCGACCACGTCGACGTGTTCAAGGTGCACCGCTGGGACCCGGCCACCGGCGACGAGGAGACGCTGTCCGCGCTGACCGACCTGCAGCGCGCGGGCAAGATCCGCTACTTCGGATCCTCGACCTTCCCCGCCCACCGCATCGTCGAGGCACAGTGGGCAGCTCGCGAGCACCGCCTCGGTCGCTACACCGTCGAGGAGCCCAGCTACTCGATCCTGCAGCGCGGTATCGAGCGGGACGTCCTCCCGGTCGTCGAGCAGTACGGCATGGGCGTCACGGTCTGGAGTCCACTGTCGTCGGGCTGGCTGTCCGGCGCGGTCCGGGAGGGCCACGAGATCACCACTCACCGCTCGCAGCTCATGACAGCCCGTTTCGACGTCTCGCTGCCGCACAACCGGGCCCGCCTCGACGCCGTCGAGAAACTCGTCCCGGTCGCCGAGCAGGCAGGACTGAGCTTGATCCAGCTGGCGCTCGGGTTCGTCACCGCTCACCCTGCGGTCACCGCGGCGCTGATCGGACCGCGCACCGTCGAACACCTGACCAGCCAGCTCGCCGCGGCCGACACCGTACTGCCCGCCCACGTGCTGGACACGATCGACGACATCGTGGCCCCCGGTCTCGACCTGGCCTCCGGCGAGAAGAACGACACACCGCCCGCCCTGCTCGATGCGGGGCTACGCCGCCGCCGGTGACCGCGCTCGACCCCGGCCCCTCGCCGGGACCGTGACTCCCCCGATCCCCCCGGACCGGCTCACGGCCCGGGAGGGACCGATGGCCGGCACCCGGCACCGTGGCGAGCCGGTGCTCGTCATGGCGGCGGTGGCCCCGCTGCCGGTGCGCCTCGCGCCGTCCGCACGACGCCGGCTCGCACACGTGCCCCCTCGCGCACGTGTGCGAGCCCCCGTGACGAGCACCGCGGCCCACCGCAGCCGGTCCGCGCCCCGGGCGGGGCGGGTCAGAGCGAGGTCCAGATGGTCTCGGCGTCGACGATGCGGTTGTGCCGCCAGGTGACTGCTCGTTCCATGGCGGCGACGACACCGGCGACCGTGAGGGTCCCGAGCAGCCAGCCGGGTAGGAGCACCGGTGAGGTGAACGTCCCGAACCGGTCCGCCACCTCCGGGATCGAGGTGACCATCTCGAGCCATACGGGTGCGGCGAGGACGAGGTTGACCAGCAGGATCATCACGGCGGTGGCGGCGATCCCCCTGCTCAGACGCGGGTGGTCCCGGGTCAGGACTGCGCGCCGGTGCTCCAGGGTCCCCGGAGCCGGGGCCAGTCTGCGTTCCCGTCCGTCGGGGGTGACGAGATGGACCCGGGTGACGCCGTACAACCCGGCGTCGACCTCGATCCTCCCTCCGGGGACGGTGAAGGTGGCGGGCATCTCGGCCGTGCTGGTGCGCTGCCCGTCCCGGTAGAGCCGGGCGCGGTGGTCCTCGGTGGTGCGGGTCTCGACGGCCCAGACGGCCGGCCCGTCGGGGTCCGGCAGCGTGATCGTGTGGACGGTGCGGCTCAGTGCCTGGTGGAGTCGCACGGGTCGGAGCATGGTCGTCACCTCGTCCTGTCAGTGGGAGCGGTCCTCGGCCGTCCGGTCAGA
The DNA here is from genome assembly GCF_020496245.1 of Pseudonocardia sp. ICBG601. NCBI lineage: Bacteria > Bacillati > Actinomycetota > Actinomycetes > Pseudonocardiales > Pseudonocardiaceae > Pseudonocardia > Pseudonocardia sp. ICBG601. Next base: position 287,792 of record NZ_JAHLJA010000148.1, read on the forward strand.
GGCTGCATCGGGCATCGGCCGGCGGGGTCTCGAGGTCGAGGAGGTAGGCGTCGACCGCATCGTCGACGCACGTGCTGCCACCGAGGAGGTAGGCGCCGTGCTGCTTGCCGTCGACGGTGAGCAGGCTCGCGTCGAGGGTTCGTGCCATGGAGACGCTGCCCTCGTAGGGCGTCGCGGGATCACCGGTGATCCCCACGACGAGCGTCTCGGGCAGGCCTTCGAGATCGGCGGGCAGCCACGGTTCGTCGCGTGTCGGCGGTGCGGGCCACGCCTCGCACTCGCTGTGGTGGGTCCCCGCCGTCAGCAGGTCGATGTCGAACATGGGCGCGACGTTCGCGACCTCGCGCGCGTGCGCGGTCTGTTCCTCCGGTGTCAGGCGGGGCCAGTCCATGCAGCGCACGGCGATGTTCGTGTCGATGTCGGTGGTGTAGACGCCGTCGGCGGTGCGGCTGTAGAAGCCGTCGCGCAGGGCGCGGATCTCCTCGGCCCGCCCCGCGTCGAGCTCGGTCAGGGCGGAGATCAGCGTGGGCCAGTGGGCCTCCGCCGCCAGGCCCGCCGTGATGCCGAGGTAGACGTCCCAGACGCTCACGTCCCTGCCGTCGGCGGTGGGCGCCGGTGTCTCGACGAGCGGCGCGACGATCTCGTGCAGACGCTCGTTCGCCGCTGCGGGATCGGGGCCGAGGACACAGTCTGGTGACCGGGCGCAGAGCGCGGCGACCTCGTCGAACCGTGACTGGGAGGCGGTGAACTGGGCGAGGCGGAGCTCGCTCGGTGTCCAGTCGGGGCCGACGGCGCTGTCGAGCACGACGGCACGGACCTTGTCGGGGTGTGCGGCGAGGTACATGGCGCCGATCTCGGAGCCGTAGCTGTAGCCGAGGTAGGTCAGCCGCTCGTCGCCGAGGACCTCCCGCAGGATGTCCATGTCACGCACGACGTTCGCCGATCCGGCGTTGACGAGGTTCTCGACGCCTCCGGAGCCGTCGATGCAGCGCTGCGCGTGGTCCACCGCCTGCTCGGCGCTGGTGATGTCGTAGACGGCGCCGAACCGGGGAACATCTCCGGCGTCGTACTCCTCGTCGGTGTAGCAGTCGAGTGCAGGGGTCGACGCTCCGATCCCGCGCGGGTCGAAGCCGACGATGTCGAAGCGCTCTGCGACGGGACCGTTCTGCCACTGGGGCAGGAAGGACGCCACGAAGCTGGTGCCGGACCCGCCGGGGCCGCCCGGATTGATCAGCAGTGACCCCTCGGCCTCTCCCCGGGCGGGGAGACGCGTGAGCGCGATACGAGCCCTCTCGCCCTCCGGGGCGCCGTAGTCGAGCGGAACCTCGACCGACGCGCACTCCAGTGCGGGGTTCGCGAACAGCTCGGCGTCCGCGGCGTTCGTCGCAGTGTCCGTGCAGCCGCCCCAGTCGAGTTCCTGCGTCAGATAGGCGGCCAAGTCCGCCTGACCACCAGGCGCCGCCGGGGTCGTCGACGTGCAGGCCGCCAGCAGGACGACGGGGATGACGGCGATGGCCGCGGCGAGACGGAAAGCGGCCCGTCCCGATCGGTACGGGCGTCGGCGATACGAGGACATGTCTCTCCTGGGTCGGGTCGCGGGGTCAGCGACGGCGGTGCGCGTTCGACCGGGTCGGGAAACGGTGGACGCGGATCGCTGTGGGCTCGGCGAGGACGGTCAGAGGTGGGCCCTCGTCACTGGACGACACCGTTTCTAGCATGAGCATGCTAAGAAAATAGCATGCTCATGCCATAACGGGGACGATATTTTGGAGCCATGCCCAAACGCGTGGACCCGGAGATCCGGCGAGCGCAGGTCGCGGACGCCGTGATCGACGAGATCGCCGCACACGGACTTCGCTCGGTGACCCTCGCGCGGATCTCCGCACGCTCCGGTCTGGCCATCGGGAGCATCCGGCACTACTTCGGCGACAACCTGCGGGAGGTCATGTCGTTCACGTTGCACGTCCTCGTGCAACGTGCGCAGCACCGCAACCCGGGCCTCCCCGGGGACCCTGCGAGCCGGGTCGCCGAGCTGATCGTCTTCCTCGCACCCACCAGCGAGCAGGAACGCAAGGAGAACATCGCGCTCGTCGAGTACCGCATGATGGCGCGCACGGACCCGGAGTTCGCAGCCGAGGCCGACACGACCTCGCTCGCGGCCGCGGAGGCGATCCGGGCGCTCCTGCGCGAGGCGCTCGCCGACCGGATGATCGACGACGAGGCGCTGCGCCGCGAAGCGCTCCTGTTGCTGACCCTGGACGAAGGCTTCTCGCTCGGTTCGGCCCTGTCCTCGGCCCCACTGCAGGAGGCGGATGTCCGCGCCGTCGTGACGAACACCCTGCACCGCATAAGGGACGCCTACCCGCCTCGCCGGGAGGCACCGGTGGAGCGATCGGGGCCCTGAGCACGCCGGCGCCACCGACATCGCCGTAGCGCCACGTCATCAGGGGGCCGCGACGCCCGTCGTCCACTTTCAGCTCACGATCATCCGACTCCGCCGCCCATACTCGTCCGGCGGCGCCGCATGCTCACCGGCCCGTGAGGCGGTTCCGGTTGGTCGCGAGGACCTCGTCCGACAGGTCGGGGGCGACGTCGGCGACCGCGCGGGAGAGCAGGAGCGCGCCGACCATCTGACTGAACAGCGCCACCGCCTGCTCCCTGGCCTCGACCGGGGCGATCTCGGTACCGGACTCGCGGCCGCACTCGATCACCATCTCCGCGATGGCCTCGAAGTAGCCGTCCAGGCCGCGGCGGTACTCGGCCTGCGCGGCGGTGTCGTGCCGCCCGGCGTCGGAGACGAGCGCGGCCGAGGGGCATCCGGTCTCGGGGTGGTCGCGGTGCTCGGCGTCGATGTACTGGTCGACCATGCCGTGCAGGGCTGCGCGCGCCGAGCCGGCGTGCGCCGCGCGGATGGCGTCGAGCGCCGCCAGCGAGTCGACGAACCCCTGGTGCAGGACCTCGACGGCGAGGTCGCTCTTGGACGCGAAGTGGTTGTAGAAGCCGCCGTGGGTCATGCCCGCCGACTTCATCAGCCCTTCGATGCCCGTGCCGTCGATGCCGCGCAGCCGGAATCCTGCACCCGCTGCGGCCAGGATCCGCTCGCGGTTGCGCTGCTTCTGCTCCCGTGTGACGCGGGGCACGTCGACCACCTCCCAGGCGAGAACCCGGGCGGAGTCTAGTCCGCAGTCGATGATGACCACCATCAAAACGGCCCGCCCGACTTGACGTCGCTCGCCTCCGGTCGTGTACTTATTGATGTGAGTCATCATCAAAAGGAGGTCGTCATGCGGTTCGGAACCATCGGCGCCGGAACGGTCGCGCAGGCCGTCGCCGGTCATCTGGTGGCGGCGGGACACGCCGTGACCCTGAGCAACAGCCGCGGCCCCGGCTCGCTGCGCGATGTCGTGGCGCGGCTGGGGCCGTCGGCAGGGGCGGCGCCGGTCGACGAGGCCGCGCGGGCGGACATGGTGTTCCTGACCGTGCCGTGGCCGCGGGTCGGCGACGCACTGGCCGGGCTCCCGCCCTGGGACGGCCGCATCCTGGTGGACACGACGAACCGGATGACGGAGGCGGCGGGCGTCGATCCCGATGCGGTGACGCCGAGCGAGCTCGTCGCGACGCTGGCCCCCGGCGCACGCGTGGTCAAGGCGTTCAACACCCTCTACGCCCGCTACATCGCCGCCGACCCCCGACACCCGGAGGGACGGCAGCTGCTGTTCTACGCCGGCGACGACGCCGCGGCCAAGGCCTCGTTCCACGACGTCGCCGACCGCATGGGGTTCGCGCCGGTCGACGCCGGAACGCTGCGCGACGGCGGGCGGCTGATGCAGGTCGGCGGCCCGCTCTCGGCCCTGCACGCCCTGCGGCAGGACTCGTCCGGAGGAGCGCGGTGAAGGCACTCGCCTACGAACGGGCGCACCCGCTCGACGCGTTCGCCATCGACCTGGTCGACGTCGCCGAACCGCGGTTGCGCGCCGGTGACCTGCTGGTCGAGGTGCGGGCGATCGGCATCAACCCCGGTGAGGCGGCGATCCGGCGGACCCGCAGTGCGCCGCCGGGCGGCCGCGTCGTCCTCGGGTGGGAGTTCGCCGGCGTCGTCGTCGCGACCGGGCCCGCGGCCACCGGATTCGCGATCGGGGACCGGGTCATGGGCACCGGCGACATCACCCGCGACGGGAGCTGGGCCGAACGCGTCGCGGTCGACCACCGGGTCGTCGCCCCGATCGCCGACGAGCTCACGTTCGCCGACGCCGCCTCCCTGCCGATCGGCGTGCTCACCGCATGGGAGGCACTGGCCCGTGACCGCGACGCACCGCCCGCCGATGTCGGGAACGTCCTGGTCATCGGCAGCGCCGGCGGTGTGGGTTCGATGGCCACACAGCTGCTCGCGGCGTGGACGTCGACGTTCGTGATCGGCACGGCGTCCCGGCCCGAGTCACGGGAGTGGGCCACCGCCATGGGGGCCGATCTCGTCGTCGACCACCACGGCGACCTCGCCGCACAGCTGCGCGACGCCGGGATCGGCGCCGTCGACCTCGTGCTGTCCACCTCGGACACCGGCAGCCGGCTCGCCTCGATCGTCGATCTGCTGCGCCCGTTCGGGCACCTCGCCTTCGTCGACGCGCCCGGACGTTGGGACATGGAGGCGGTCGCCGGCAGGTCGCTGTCGCTGCACGGCGAGATGGTGTTCAGCACGATCGTCACCGGCGGCGATGCCGCTCGCCAGAGCCGGATCCTCGCCCGCGCGGCGGACGACGTCGCCGCCGGACGCCTGCGCCCGATCGGCACGACGACCCTTCGCGGACTGACCCCCGAGACCATGCGGACCGCGCACACGCTCGTCGAGAGCCGCCGGACGGTCGGCAAGACCGTGATCACTCTCTGACCCCGGCCCGTCCGGCCCGGGCCCCACCGACGGAAGGAACGACCCGACATGACACCGGACCTGCTGGACGGCGAGTACGCCCCCAGCTCCGACCCCGCCACCCGCGAACAGGTCGAGCTCTACGAGCGCACCGACGGCAGGGAGGGCGCGACCATGCTGGGCGGACCTGTCGTCATCCTGACCACCCGCGGCGCGCGGTCGGGCACGCTGCGCAAGACCGCCCTGATGCGGATCGAGCGCGGCGGTGTCTACGCCCTCGGCGCGTCGGCCGGTGGGCAGGCCCGGCACCCGGGCTGGTTCCACAACCTGATGGCCCACCACACCGCGCAGCTCCAGGACGGGGCCCGCCGGGCGCTGATGACCGCACGCACCGCCGAGGGCGCCGAGCGAGCGGACTGGCTCGCCTACGCCGACGAGCTGTACCCGTTCTTCGTCGACCTGCGCGAGCGCGCCGTCCGCTTCGGCGACCGCGAGGTGCCGTTGGTGCTGCTAGAACCCGTCACGGCCTGACCTGCCGACGAACCTCGCCGCAGGGATCCACCGCCGGAGGTGACCGCAGGTCGGACATGGAGCCGGAGGTCGGGATCGAACCGACGACCTACCGCTTACAAGGCGGTTGCTCTACCACTGAGCTACACCGGCGGGCAGCCCCAGCCTAACCCGCCCCTCCGTCGCAACCGCTCACCCCGTCCGGCCGTCGGACGGTGTGAGGTCGGCCGACGCCCCGACGCCGGTCGGCGGCCCGCCCCTAGCCTGGTGGGCGACGCCAGACCCGCACGACGGAATGGAGGGATCGTGGCCGAGGAGACGCCGACGGCCGACCGGTTCGCACGGCGACTGCGCGGCGCGCTGCGGCGTGACGCGAAACGGCTGCTCACCCCGGGTCCGTCGACGGTGCCGATGCTCATGCTCGGCCCGCAGGTTCCCGACGACGCCCGCGTGCAGGAGGTCCTGGACCTCTGCATGCGGATCGGTGAGATCGAGCTGTCCTCCGGCGAGTCGGTCGACGAGGTCACGGCGACGATGCTGCGGCTGGCCAACCTGGCGGGCCTGCCCGCCGTCGACGTGGACATCACGTTCACCTCGATCACCATGTGCTGCCACCGGGGCAACGCCGCGCAGCCGGTGACGACGATGCGGCTGGTCCGCTACCGCACGCTCGACCTGTCCCGGCTGGCCGAGACCGAGGAGATCATCCGCGACGTCGAGGCGGGCCGGCTCGACGTGCGGGCGGCGTCGTCGAAGGTGTCGGAGGTCGTGCGGCACCCGCACCCCTACCCCCGCTGGGTGGCGACGTTCGGCTGGGCCGCGCTGGCCGCGTCGATCGCCCTGCTGCTCGGTGGCGGTCCGCTCACGGCGACGACGGCGTTCGTCACCACCGCGATCATCGACCGGATCGGCCGGATGCTGGCCCGGCGCGGGGTCGCGGCGTTCTTCCAGCAGGTGGTCGGCGGCTTCCTCGTCACCGCCTCGACGGTCGCGCTGGTGCAGCTGGAGGTGTTCCCGCCGGGCACCCGGGCGTCCTACGTCGTCGCGGCGGGCATCACGGTGCTGCTGTCCGGGCTGAGCGTGGTCTCCACCGTGCAGGACGCCCTGACCGGCTACTACCTGACCGCGGCCGCCCGCATGGTCGAGATCTCGCTGCTGTCGGCGGGGCTGCTGACCGGCGTCGTGCTGGGCCTGCAGCTCGGGCTCGCGATGGGCACTCAGATCGAGGTGTCCGGAGACCTGCCGTCCGGGCCGGGCCAGTTCGGGCTGTCGCTGGTCTCCGGTGCCCTGGCGGCCGCGTTCTACGCACTCGCCGGGTACGCGCCACTACGGTCGCTGCCGATCGCGGGTGCGGTCGGCGCGTCGAGCTGGCTGGTCTACGGCCTGCTCACGCAGAACGCCGGCCTCGGGCAGGTGCCCGCGACCGGAGCCGCGGCGCTCGTCGTCGGCCTGGCGGCGGGCCTGCTGCGCCGGGGCACCCAGACCCCGCCGATGGTCGTCACGCTGGCCGGCGTCACCCCGCTGCTGCCCGGTCTCGCCGCCTACCGCGGCTTCTACCAGCTGGCGATCGAGGGCCCCTCCGAAGGGCTCGTGACGATCACGATCGCGCTGGCCGTCGGGCTCGCGCTGGCGGCGGGCGTCGCCCTCGGGCAGTTCGTGGCCAGCCCCCGGCGCCGGCCGGAGGACCGGCCGGGCGGAGCGGAGAACTCGCCCACCGGCGGCGCGGCCGTCGGTTCCCCGGTGTCGGACGCCACGGCCGACGGGGCCGATCCGAAGTAGGGTCGGCCGCGGGGCGAGCGTCGAGGAGGGCATGTGTCCACAGGGGAACCGGTGACCGCAGCGGATCTGGTGGTGGTGGCCAACAGGCTCCCCGTGGACCTGGAGCGGCACCCGGACGGCAGCACCACCTGGCGTCGCAGCCCGGGCGGCCTGGTCACGGCGCTGGAGCCGACCCTGCGGGCCCGGGAGGGTGCCTGGGTCGGCTGGCCCGGCGTCCCCGACGCCGAGGTCGAGCCCTTCGCCGAGGACGGCCTGTCGCTGTTCCCGGTGACGCTGACCGCGCAGGAGGTCACCGACTACTACGAGGGCTTCTCCAACGGCACGCTCTGGCCGCTCTACCACGACGTCGTCGCACCGCCGCAGTTCCACCGGCACTGGTGGCGCGCCTACACCGCGGTGAACCAGCGCTTCGCCGAGGAGGTCGCGAAGGTCGCCGCGCAGGGTGCGACGGTCTGGGTGCAGGACTACCAGCTCCAGCTCGTCCCGGGGAAGCTGCGCGAGCTGCGCCCGGACCTGCGGATCGGCTTCTTCCTGCACATCCCGTTCCCGCCGGTCGAGCTGTTCCGCCAGCTCCCGTGGCGGACCCGGATCATGGAGGGCCTGCTCGGCGCGGACCTCGTCGGCTTCCACACCGACGGCGGCGTCCGCAACTTCCACTGGCTCGCCCAGGAGCTCGCCGGGGCCTCCACCGACCGCGACCCCGAGGTGCTCCACCACGGCGGACGGCGCATCCGGCTCGGCGCGTTCCCGATCTCGATCGACTCGCACCGGCTCGACGAGCTGGCCCGCACCCCCGAGGTCGAGAAGCGCGCCGCCGAGATCCGGACGGAGCTCGGGAGCCCGGAGAAGATCGTGCTGGGGGTCGACCGGCTCGACTACACCAAGGGCATCGACGTCCGGCTCCGCGCGTTCCACGAGCTCCTCGAGGAGGAGCGGGTGTCCGTCGACGACGCCGTGATGATCCAGCTGGCGACGCCGTCGCGGGAGCGGGTCGAGCACTACCAGCAGATGCGCGCCGACATCGAGCAGGCCGTCGGCCGGATCAACGGCGAGTTCGCCCGCGTCGGGCACCCGGCGGTGCACTACCTGCACCGGTCGCTGCCGCGCGAGGAGCTCGCCGCGTTCTTCCTCGCCGCCGACGTCATGCTCGTGACCCCGCTGCGCGACGGCATGAACCTCGTCGCCAAGGAGTACGTCGCCTGCCGACCCGACGACGGCGGCTGTCTCGTGCTGTCCGAGTTCGCCGGTGCCGCGATCGAGCTGACCAGCGCACTGCTGGTCAACCCGCACGACACCGACGGCGTCAAGGAGGCGCTCTACGCGGCGCTGACCATGAACGCCGAGGAGGGGCGCAAGCGGATGCGCACGCTGCGCCGCCAGGTCCTCGACCACGACGTCGACCGCTGGGCCACCGGGTTCCTGGAGGCACTCGGCATCCGGGTCGAGCAGTGAGCCCCGACGCCGCCCTGGAGCGGCTCGCCGGGGTGGGGCGGCTGCTCGTCGCCCTCGACTTCGACGGCGTACTGGCCCCGCTGGTCGACGACCCGTCGGCGTCGCGGCCGCTGCCCGCCTCGGCCGACGCCGTCCGGCGCCTCGCCGCGCACGACGCGACGACCGTCGTGATGCTGTCCGGCCGGGGCCGCGACGACCTCGCGACCGTCTCCGGGTTCGTCCCGCCGGTCGGGCTGGTGGGCAGCCACGGCGCCGAGTACGACGACGGGCTCGCCGCCCTGCTCGGGCGCGGCGGCCTGCTGACGCCCGAGCAGGAGCGCCGGCGGACCGCGCTGCTCGACGGGCTGCGCGCCCTGGTCGACGGGACCCCCGGGGCGCGGCTGGAGACCAAGCCCGCGGGCGGAGCGGTGCACGTGCGCGGCATGGACCCGGCCGCCGGGGCGGCGCTGCTGGAGCGGGTCGACGCCGAGTGGGTCGGTGACGGCGTGGACGCCGTCGCGGGCAAGGACGTGCTGGACCTGGCCGTCGTCGAGACCACCAAGGGCTCCGCGGTCGAGGCGCTGCGGTCGGCCCTGCACGCGGACGCGGTGCTGTTCGCCGGGGACGACGTCACCGACGAGACCGCGTTCCGGGTGCTGGGCGACGGCGACGTCGGCATCAAGGTCGGCGACGGCGACACCGCGGCCCGCTTCCGGGTCACCGACCCGCAGGAGATGGCCGGGGTCCTGGAGCGGCTGGCCGCGCTGCGCTGCGGATCCTGACCGGGTCGCGGCAGCTCAGTCGAGGTCGGCCAGCGCGGCCGGTGGCTCGCGGCACGGGTCGTCGGCGGCGGGCAGGTCGGAGGCGTTGCCGGGGATCCCGAGGCCCTCGGTGGCGGCGAGCCCGCCCATCTGGGCGTACCAGCGCGGGGCGCGCTCGCGGGCGTGCCAGTAGCCCTTCGCGCTGATCCAGCCGCGTTCGCCGGGGTCGGCGACGCCGTTGCCGTTGGTGTCGCCGAGGAAGCGCATGCCGCCGCCGGGGGCGCGTTCGACGTGCAGCGGGGACGGCAGCAGCCCGATGAGCTGGGCGGACTCGTCCACGCTGAGCGAGCGGCTGGACTTGCCGAAGTAGTACCAGGAGGCGGCGCAGACGCCGTAGACGCGCGGCGCGAACTGCGCGACGTTGACGTAGATCTCCAGGATCCGGCGCTTGGACATGACGAGCTCCATCGTCTCCGCCGGCGGGATCTCCAGCGCCTTGCGCACCGGTTCCAGCGGCGGGTAGCGCCCGGCCCACAGGAACAGGTTCTTCGACGTCTGCTGGGTGATGGTCGACCCGGACGGGTCGTCGGTGCCGTCCATGTACGCCTGCACCCGCGCCCACTGCATCCCGTAGTCGACGGCGAGGATGCGCTCCGGGAACTGCTGGTCCTCCTGCCCCATGACGACGACCAGGAAGTTGCGCGACACGTGCTCGGCGTCGGTCCACTGCGCGACGGTCGGCCCGAAGTTCCACAGCCGGAACATCGTGTACGGCGGGTTGACCAGGGTGAACAGCAGCACCAGGACCAGCGGGACGGCCTGGGCGACCAGGGCCCAGCGCAGCAGCCTGCGCAGCCGGGCCCGGGTCGACGGCGGCGGGGTCCCCGGCGGCCGCTGCGGCCGCAGCCGGCGCAGCCGTTCCCGCAGCGCCGCGATCTGCGGCCCGATCGGGCGGCGCGGGGCGCGGGTCTCCTCGGGGCGGGGCACGGGGACCGCTCGGCGACGCGGCGGCGGGCCGGTCCGGCGGGCGCCGCGGCGCGTGGGCAGTGGCCGCTGAGCCGGGTGGAGCACGTCCGGGCGGTCGGACGGTGCGGGGCGCGGGGCCGGGCGCAGGGCGTCCGGGCGGTCGGGCGGCGCGGAGGGTCGCGGGGCCGGAGGGGGTGGCACGGCGCGGGGTGGCCGCCCGCCCGCCGGCGGACGTCCGGACGGCGGGGGCGGCACGACGCGTCGCGGACCCGCGCCGGGGCGCGGGGCGGGTGGGGGCAGCGGTCGTCCGCGCCCGGCGGGGCCCGGGGGCGGCGGCGGTGGACGGCGACGGGGGTCGCGCTCGTCGTTCAGCGCAGCCTCCCCCTCGCCCCGGTCCGGCCACCCGGACGGGCGACCCGAACCCGACGATACCGACGGGGCGGGAGGAACCGTGGCCGGTCCGGGTCAGCGCGGCGGACCGCAGGCCGGGTCGACGGCGTCGAGCACCTCGACCTCGTCGCCGACGGCGATCTCCGCGCCCGGGTCGTCCGGGATCAGGTTGACCCCGAACCACACCTTGCCGTCGAACCGCCGGTGCCGGGCCAGGGTCGCCATCGGCTCGCGGCCCTTGACCGCCGTGTCCGGGTCGACGGTGGTGAGCACGCAGCGGGCGCAGCCCTTGGCCACCCGGAACTCCGCGGCGCCGATCCGGATGCGCCGCCAGCCGTCCTCGGCCCAGGCGGGTGCGCCGTCGACGACGGCGTTCGGCCGGAACCGGGTCATCGGCAGCGGCGCCTCGGCCGCGTTCGGGCCGTCGGCGACGAGCGCGTCCAGCGCGTGCAGCGAGGCCGTGGAGGCGAGCAGCAGCGGGTAGCCGTCGGCGTAGGAGACGCGGTCGTCGTCGTGGGAGAAGTCGGGGTCGGGACGGCGCCGGGCCGGGTCGTCGAGGTGGATCAGCCGGACCGGGTCGCCGAGCAGCTCGGAGAACCAGGCGTCGGCCTCCGGGCCGGCCGGGACGCCCGCGGTGTCCCAGCGGTGCACGCGGGCCGGCACCGGCTCGCCGTCGGGCACGGGGACGGTGAGCGGCGGCAGCCCCGGTCCGGTCAGGCGGAGCCCGTCGGCGGCGGGGGTGGGCGCGACGAGCACGAGCCGCGGGTGGGTGCGCGCGGTGACCATGGCGCCGTCGTCGCGGACCAGCATCCAGCGCCGGTCCCCGGCGAGACCGGCCCGTTCGACGACGGCGCGGGCCACGTCCGCGCCCCGGCAGGACTTGACCGGGTAGCGGCGCAGCCCGGTCAGGCTCACCATCCGGAGAAGAACTCCCCGGACTGGCGCAGCTCGCGGGTGGTCACCCCGACGATCAGCTCGGTCGGGAGCGTGACGTGCTCGGGGACGTGGCGGTCGCCGCGTTCGAGCAGCAGCCGCCCGGCCTCGAGGCCCTTCTCCCGGAACGGCTGGCGGACCGTGGTCAGGCCGACGCGCTCGGCCTCGGGCACTCCGTCGAACCCGGCGACCGAGAGGTCCTCGGGCACCCGCAGGCCGCGGTCGCGGGCCTCGCGCAGCGCGCCGAGGGCGAGGATGTCGGAGGTGCACACCAGCGCGGTGATCCCGGGGTGGGAGTCCAGCAGGGTGGCGGCGCCGTCCGCGCCGGCGTCGAGGGAGTGCTCGAACCGCTCGATGACCGGGACGTCGGCCCACTCGACGCCCGCCTCGGCGAGCGCCGCGCGCAGCCCGGCGAGGCGTTCGCGCTGCACGGCGTAGGAGCTGCCCTCCTGCCGGGCGACGTCGGCCCTGCCGTCGTGCCGGTGCGAGGACAGGCGCATGCAGAGCACACCGACGCGGCGGTGGCCGAGCTCGACGAGGTGCCGCCCGAGCGCGAGGGTCCCGGCGCGGTCGTCGACGCCGACGCGGTCCACCCCGGTGATCCCGGTGGGCTGGTCGCAGACGACGGTCGGCACCGGTCGCTGCAGGACGGCCCGGAAGTGCGGGTCGTCCTCGCTGACCGAGTAGACGACGAAGCCGTCGACCCCGGCCTGGTAGACGGAGTCGACGTCGGAGTGCTCCGGGCTGACCGGGATCAGCAGCAGGCCGGTGCCCGCCTTCTCGCAGGCCAGCGCGAGCCCCTCCAGGAAGCCGGTGGCGCCCGGGTCGCGGAAGGCGTAGCTGAGCGCCTCGGTCAGCAGCAGGCCCACCGCTCCAGCGCGCCGGGTGCGCAGCGAGCGGGCGACCGGGTCCGGGCCCGGGTAGCCGAGCCGCCGGGCCGCCTCCAGGACGCGCTCGCGCAGCGGCGCGGACAGCTGGTCGGGACGGTTGTAGGCGTTCGACACGGTCGTCCGGGAGACCCCGAGCTCGGCGGCCAGCGACGCGAGCGTCGCCGGACGCCGCGGGTGCTGGGGGCCGGTCATTCCCCGAACGGTAGCGGCGCGGTCACGCACGTGAAAGTCCGCCCCGACCGGCCACGACGGGATCACACGCCGCGCGCGTTCCCGGCTCCCCGTACAGCGGTAGAGTGAATCTGAGAATGATTTCCAATAAATCTATGCCGATATGTTGATGGGAGTTCCGTCCGTGTCCCGATCCCCGCTCCGCCCGGCCGCGCTCGTGGCCGGGCTGGCCGCACTCGCCCTGGGTCTGACCGCCTGCGGCTCCGGCCAGGTCGACGCCCCCACCAGCGCCGACACCCCGCAGGTGAAGATCGTCGCCTCCACCGACGCCTGGGGCGCGGTCGCCCGCGCCGTGGGCGGCAACTACGCCAGGGTCGAGTCGATCATCAGCTCCCCCGACGTCGACCCGCACGGCTACGAGCCGACCCCGCAGAACGCGGCGACCGTCGGCGAGGCCCAGCTGCTGATCATGAACGGCGGCGGCTACGACGCGTTCATGACCGACCTCGTCGCCGCGTCCGGCAACAAGGCCCCGCTGGTCGACGCCGTCGAGGTCTCCGGCATCGAGGGGGCCCAGGAGGCCGCCGCCGACGACCACGGCCACGACCACGCCGCCGAGGCCACCCCCGCGCCCGCGGCCGAGGCGGACCACGAGCACGAGCACGGCTCGTTCAACGAGCACGTCTGGTACAACCCGGCCGCGGTCGGCCGCGTCGCCGAGCAGCTCGCCGACCAGCTCGGCCGCATCGACCCGAGCGCCGCGGAGTACTTCCGCACCAACGCCAAGACCCTCGAGGGCGGCGTCGCCCAGCTGACGTCGAAGGCCACCGAGATCGGCCGCGCGCACCCGGGGGCCCGGGTCGCCGTCACCGAGCCAGTGCCCGCCTACCTGCTGCAGGCCGCCGGGATCGCGAACGCGACCCCGCAGGAGTTCTCCTCGGCCGTCGAGGAGGGCACCGACCCGCCGGCCGCCGTCGTCGCGCAGATGCTGGGGCTGTTCACTGCGCAGCCGCCGGTCGACGCGCTGATCCTCAACAGCCAGACGACCTCGCCGACCACCGACCAGGTCCGCGACGCCGCCCAGAAGGGAGGCGTCCCGGTCGTGGAGATGTCGGAGACGCTGCCCGCGGGCACCACCGACTGGGTGCAGTGGATGAACGCCAACCTGGACGAGCTCTCCGCGGCGCTGAACCGCTGACATGGGTTCCTCGCAGCAGTCCGCGCTGTCGCTGCGCGGAGCGGGCCTCCGGTTCGGGGACCGGACCCTGTGGTCCGGCCTCGATCTGGACGTCGCACCCGGCGAGTTCGTCGCCGTCCTCGGCCCGAACGGCTCCGGCAAGACGACGCTGATGCGCGTCCTGCTGGGGCTGCTCCCACTCTCCGACGGCACCGTGACCGTCGGCGGGCACACCCCGCGGCGCGGCAGCCCCGAGATCGGCTACGTCCCGCAGCAGCAGCCGCTCGACCCGGATCTGCCGCTGCGCGGGCGCGACCTCGTCGGCCTCGGCCTCGACGGGCACCGCTTCGGTCTCGGCCTGGGCCGGCGACGCGAGCGGCGCGAGCGCGTCGACCGCGCGCTGGCCCAGGTCGGCGGGACCGGGTACGCCGACGCCCCCGTCGGGCGGCTGTCCGGCGGCGAGCAGCAGCGGCTGCGGGTCGCGCAGGCACTCGTCGGGGACCCGGCGGTACTGCTGTGCGACGAGCCCCTGCTCAGCCTGGACCTGTCCCACCAGCGGATCGTGACCCGGCTGATCGACGAGCGCCGCCGCGCCGCGGGCACCGCGGTGCTGTTCGTGACCCACGAGATCAACCCGGTGCTGCCGCTGGTGGACCGGGTCCTCTACCTCGTCGACGGCCGGTTCTCGATCGGCACCACCGACGAGGTCATGACCTCGGAGACGCTGTCGCGGCTCTACCGCACCGACGTCGACGTGCTGCGGGTCCGCGACCGGCTGGTCGTCGTCGGGGCCGAGGACTCCCCGGTCACCCGGGACGAGCACGCCGAGCACGGCGTCGCGGTCGGGGGTGGCGCGTGACCGAGTTCCTGGCCCGGATCCTCGACCTGTCCGGCACCGGCACGCTGCTGGGCTACCCGTTCGTCCGCAACGCGCTCATCGCCTGCGCGGTGCTCGGGCTGGTCGCCGGGCTGCTCGCCCCGCTGATCGTCAGCCGCGGGATGGCCTTCGCCGTGCACGGCACCGCCGAGCTGGCCTTTACCGGGGCCGCGGCCGGGCTGCTGCTCGGCGTCGCCGTCGGGGTGGGGGCGGTGGTGGGCGCCGTCGTCGCCGCGGTGATCTTCGGCGTGCTGGGCCTGCGCCAGCGCGAGCGGGACTCCGCGATCGGCGTGGTGATGGCGTTCGGGCTCGGCCTGGGAGTGCTGTTCCTGGCTCTCTACGACGGCCGCTCCTCCAACCGGTTCGGCCTGCTCACCGGCTCCATCGTGTCGGTCGACCAGCAGAACCTGTGGGTGCTGGGGGTCGTCGCCGTCGTCGTGCTCGTGACCCTGGCGCTGCTCTACCGGCCGCTGCTGTTCGCCAGCACCGACCCCGACGTCGCGCTGGCGCGCGGCGTGCCCGTCCGCGCGCTGACCCTGGTGTTCGGCGTGCTGATCGGCCTGGTGACGGCGCTGGCCGTGCCGATCGTCGGCGCGATCCTGGTGCTGTCGGTGCTGATCGTGCCCGGCGCCGCGGCGAACCGGGTCACTGCGAACCCGCTGCTGGCGACCGTCCTCGCGATCGTCATCGCGGAGGTCGCGCTGGTCGGCGGGACGATCCTGTCGCTGGCGCCGGGGCTGCCGATCTCGGCCTATGTGGCGACCATCGGGTTCGTCGCCTACCTGCTCTGCCGGCTGGTGGGCCGGCTGCGCGGCCGGGGCCCGGTCCGCGCCTGACCCTCGGCTCCGGCGGCGGTGATCCGCTGTCCGCGCGGTGATCCGCCCGTCGCGTGCGTCCGGACGCGCGCGGGGAGCGGATCACCGCGCGTCGCGGCGATCACGCGTCGGGTCAGCGGCCGACGCGACGGCGGCGGGCCACCTCGGCCAGCACCACGCCGGTGGCGACCGAGGCGTTCAGGGACTCCACGCGGCCGGCCAGGGGGATCGAGACGGTCACGTCGCAGGTCTCGCGGACCAGCCGGGACAGTCCCTTGCCCTCCGACCCGGTGACGATCACCAGCGGCCCGGTGGCCAGGTCGAAGTCGTCGAGGGAGACGTCGCCGTCGGCGGCCAGACCGGCGACCATCAGCCCGGCGGAGGCGTACTCCTGCAGGGTGCGGGTCAGGTTCGTGGCGCGCGCGACCGGGACCCGGGCCGCGGTGCCCGCCGAGGTCCGCCAGGCCACCGCGGTCATGCCCGCGGCGCGCCGCTGCGGCACGACGACGCCGTGCCCGCCGAACGCCCCCACCGACCGGACGACCGCACCCAGGTTGCGCGGGTCGGTCACCCCGTCCAGGGCGACGGCCAGCGCCGGGCGCCCGGAGTGCGACGCGGCCTCCAGCACCTCGTCGGGGTGGGCGTAGGCATAGGGCGGCACCTGCAGGGCGAGGCCCTGGTGCAGCGCTCCGCCGCTGATCCGGTCGAGGTCGTTGCGCGGCACCTCCAGGATGGAGATGCCCCGCTCCGCGGCCAGCGCGACGGCCTCGGTGACCCGGTCGTCGGCGGACATGCCGGTGGCCACCTGCAGCGCCGTCGCCGGGACGCCGGCCCGCAGGCACTCGACGACCGGGTTGCGGCCGAGCACGGTCTCCGGGGTCTCCCCGTCACCGCGACGGCCCGCGACCGGGCGCCGGCGCTGCTGCTGGTCCTGGGCGGCGCGGCGCGCGGCCGCCCTTGCCTTCGGGTGGCCGGGTCGCATCTCGCCGGGCGGGGTCGGGCCCTTGCCCTTCAGTGCGCGCCGGGGCTGGCCGCCGGATCCGACGACCATGCCCTTCTTGGTGCCTTCCTTACGGATCGCACCGCGGCGCTTGGAATTGCCTGCCATGAGTTCTACGAGTCCTAGTTGTCTTTGAGAGTCCAGGTGGAGCCGTCGGCGCCGTCCTCGACGGCGATCCCGGCGGCGAGCAGCTCGTCGCGGAGCCGGTCCGCGGTGGCGAAGTCGCGCTCGGCGCGCGCGGCCCGGCGGCGCTCGAGCATCGTCTCCACCAGGGTGCCCAGTGCCTGCCGGGCGGCGTCGCCCGACTCCTCGGCCACGCCGCCGGCTGCCAGCGGGTCCAGGCCGAGTACCTCGGTCGTCGCACGGACCGCGGACGCGGCCCGCAGCGCACCGGTGACGTCCCCGGCGTCGAGGGCGGTGTTGCCCTCGCGCACCAGGGTGTGCACGGTGCCGAGCGCGAGCGGGGTGCCCAGGTCGTCGTCGAGTGCGGCGGTGAACGCGCCGGGCAGCTCCGCCGCGACCTCGGGCAGGCCGTGCCGCTCGCGCACCCGGTGCACGAACGACTCGATCCGCCGGTACGCGGCGACGGCCTCGTCCAGCGCGGCGTCGGAGTACTCGATCGCCGACCGGTAGTGCGGGCCGACCAGGTAGTAGCGCAGCTCGGCCGGGCGGACCCGCTCGAGCAGGTTCTCGATCGCCAGGGTGTTCCCCAGCGACTTCGACATCTTCTCCCCGCCCATGGTCACCCAGGCGTTGTGCAGCCAGAACCGGGCGAACCCGTCCCCGGCCGCGTGGCTCTGGGCGCGCTCGTTCTCGTGGTGCGGGAACACCAGGTCGAGGCCGCCGCCGTGGATGTCGAACTCCGGGCCGAGGTAGGCGGTCGCCATCGCCGAGCACTCCAGGTGCCAGCCGGGACGCCCGTTCCCCCAGGGGGTGGGCCAGCTGGGCTCGCCGGGCTTGGCGGCCTTCCACAGCGTGAAGTCCAGGGCGTCGCGCTTGGCGCCGCCCTCGCCCTCACCCTGGTGGACGTCGTCGACGCGCTGACCGGACAGCGCGCCGTAGTCGGGCAGGGTGCGCACGGCGAAGTACACGTCGCCGCCCGCGGGGTAGGCGTGACCGCGCTCGATCAGCCGCTCGATCAGCTTGACCATCTGCGTGATGTGCCCGGTCGCCCGGGGCTCCACCGACGGCGGCAGGCAGCCCAGCGCGTCGTACGCGGCGGTGAAGGCCCGCTCGTGGGTGGCCGCCCACTCCCACCACGGACGGCCCGCGGCGTGCGCCTTGCGCAGGATCTTGTCGTCGATGTCGGTGACGTTGCGGACCAGCGTGACGTCGTACCCGGACCGGGCCAGCCAGCGGCGCAGCACGTCGTAGTTCAGGCCCGAGCGGACGTGACCGATGTGCGGCAGGCCCTGCACCGTCGCCCCACAGACGTACATCGACACTGCTCCGGCCCGCAGCGGCGTGAACGCACGCTGCTCCCTGGTCGCTGAGTCGAGAAGTCTGAGGCTCACGTCACCAGGGTACGGGCCTCCGATTCGTCCACTACACGGGCGGTGCCGCTGCGGCAAGGTGTCCGACATGGCTGTTCAGCGGATGTACCCGCGGCTGGTCGTGCACGACGCCGACGCCGCGATCGACTTCTACCTCGCCGCGTTCGGCGCGGAGCTCGTGGAGCGCTACACCGACGGCTCCGGCGCCGTGGTGCACGCCCTGCTGCGGGCCGGCGGCGCGGAGTGGGCCGTCAAGGACGGCGACGACGTCGACCCCGCGCCGTCGGGGCCCGGCGCGGTGATCCTGGCCCTGGAGGTCGACGACCCGGACGCGGTCGCCGCGGCGATGGTGGAGCACGGCGGCCGGGTGCTGTTCCCGGTGACCGACCACGACTACGGGCAGCGCGGCGGCCGGCTCGCCGACCCGTTCGGCCACGCCTGGATGGTGGCGGCCCACGCCGACGACCTCACCCCGGAGCAGATCCAGGAGCGGACCGGGCGTCTCTAGCCCGCGGGCAGCAGCAGCGCCGTCGCGACGGCGGCGCGGCCCTCGCCGCGCCCGGTCAGCCCCAGGCCGTCGGTGGTCGTGCCGGACACCGACACCGGGCCGCCGACCACCTCCGACAGCACCCGTTCGGCCTCGGCCCGGCGCTTCCCGATCTTCGGGTCGTTCCCGACCACCTGGACGGCGGCGTTGCCGACGGTCCAGCCGTCGCGGGTGAGCAGGCGGCGGACCTCGGCGAGCAGGGTCGCCCCGCTCGCACCCGTCCACTCCGGACGGCCGGTGCCGAACACCGCGCCCAGGTCGCCCAGCCCCGCCGCGGACAGCAGGGCGTCGCACAGGGCGTGTGCGGCGACGTCGCCGTCGGAGTGCCCGGCGCAGCCGTCGGTCCCGGGCCACAGCAGACCCGCGACCCAGCAGTCGCGGCCCGGCTCGACCGGGTGCACGTCGGTACCGATCCCGACCCTCATACGTGTTCCTCGTGCTCGGTGACGCGGCCCGCCCCGGCGAGCAGCAGTTCGGCGATGCGCAGGTCCCACGCGGTGGTGACCTTGAACGCGAGCGGGTCCCCGGCGACGGTGGTGACCGGGTCGCCGAGCGCCTCGACCAGCCCGGCGTCGTCGGTGCGGGGGTCGGGTGTGCCCGCGTGGGCGCGGCGCAGGTCGGCCGCGCGGAACCCCTGCGGTGTCTGCACCGCACGCAGCTCGGAGCGGTCCACGGTGGACACGACGGTCCCGGCGGCGTCGACCCGCTTGACCGTGTCGGCCACGGGGAGCACCGGGATCACCGCGGGCGCGCCCGCGCGCACGGCGTCGACCACCCGGCGGACGACGTCGGGTGGTGTGAGCGGGCGCGCGGCGTCGTGCACCAGCACGACCTCGGCGTACGGCCCGGTCGCGGCGAGACCCTCCGCGACGGAGGCGGTGCGGTCGGCACCGCCGGCGACGACGGTCGCCGGGCGTCCGGGCAGCATGGCGGCGGCATCGTCCACCTGGTCCGCGGGGACGACGACCACCACGTGTCCGACGACGTCGGACGCGAGAAGGCCGTCGACCGCGCGTACCAGCATGGGAACCCCGGCCAGTCCGACGAACGCCTTGGGCACACCTGCACCCAGACGCACCCCGGAACCGGCCGCGGGAAGCACCGCGACGACACCCGCCCCGGAGGACGGTCCGTGCACGCCGGTCAGGCGTTCGCGGTGGCGAGCACCTCGTCGAGCAGGACCTCGGCCCGCTCCTCGTCGGTGCCCTCGGCCAGCGCGAGCTCACTGACCAGTATCTGCCTCGCCTTGGCCAGCATCCGCTTCTCACCGGCGGACAGGCCCCGGTCCTTCTCCCGCCGCCAGAGGTCGCGGACGACCTCGGCGACCTTGTTCACGTCACCGGACGTGAGCTTCTCCCAGTTCGCCTTGTACCGGCGCGACCAGTTCGTGGGCTCCTCGGTGTGCGGCGCGCGCAACACCTCGAAGACCCGATCCAGCCCCTCCTGGCCCACGACGTCACGAACACCGACCACCTCGACGTTGTCGGCGGGGATGCGCACCGTCAGATCGCCCTGCTGGACCTTCAGGACGAGGTACTGCACTTCCTCGCCCTTGATCGTCCGGGTCTCGATCGCCTCGATGAGCGCGGCACCGTGGTGCGGGTAGACGACGGTCTCTCCGACCTTGAAAACCATGTGTCCTCTGGCCCCTTTCGCTGGGTCCAGATTAACACGTCGCCCGGGCGGGACGGTGACCGGCTTTCACCGTCGTCGCAGGTCAGGGGGTTGACAACGGCGAAGGAACGTGTTTCCCGCGGGTGTGGCGCCCATCCGGGGCGGCCCGGCCACGTGCCGGTCGCCGCCGCGTCACGTCCCGGACCACCGGGTCTGCCGCCCCACCGTCCGGCGGGGACGCGGTCGTCACACCCGGGTGCCCGACCGCGCAACGCGTCGGAGCGCGCGACTAGGCTGCCCCCCGACAGACCCAGCATGTGCGCCGGGGGCACTTCGGGGCACCGGCAAGGAAGGACACGACGACCGTGAGCCGCACCCGCCGTTCCGCCCGGACCCTGGCCGGCGTCGCCGGCGCCGTCGCCCTGACCGGCCTGCTGATCAGCGGCTGTGGAGCCGGGCAGATCGCGCAGACCGCAGAGCAGGTCGCCGCCGTCAACGGCGCCAACGCCTCGGTCGGCTCGGTCGACCTGCGCGACGTCCAGGTCGCCTACCCGACCACGCCCGCGGGACCGGACGCGCTCTACCGCCAGGGCGGCGCCGCACCGCTCGTCGCCACCCTGGTCAACACCGGCTCGGTCGCCGACCGGCTGGTGTCGGTGACCTCGCCGGCCGCGGCGTCGGTGCAGATCCAGGGCGACGCGACCATGCCGCAGGACATCGCGTTGGTCTCGCCGGGCAACCTGCAGCTGGCCCCGACCAACGCCAAGCGCGTGCAGCTCGTCGCCGAGGGCCTGACCCGCCCGATCCCCTCCGGCGCGCAGCTCCCGATGACGTTCGTGTTCGAGAAGGCCGGCTCGGTGACCGTCACCGTCCCGACCGGCGTGCCGACCGACACGAACTCGCCGGGGCACGCCCCGGAGCGGGCCTCGACCGGCACGGAGGAGTCGGGCACCAACGGCGCCGAGACCGGCGTCAACTCCGAGACCGGCGGCCAGGCCGAGGCCCCGCCGGTCGACCAGTCGAACCCGGTCCCGGCCGGTGAGGGCGCCCCCGTCGCGCCCGGCAACGAGGGCAGCGGCGCCGGCGGCGTCGCCGGCAACTGACCCCCCGGTCCCGCGCCGCCCGCTCGGGCGGCTACCGCTGCACCGAGTGCGACCACCGCACGGCGCAGTGGGTGGGGCGCTGCCCGGGCTGCCAGGCCTGGGGGTCGCTGGAGCAGGTCGAGCCGGTGCGCACCGGCGGGGGCGGCCGGACCGTCGTCGCCGGGGCGCCCAGCACCCCGGCCCGGCGGATCGCCGAGGTGGAGCTGGACTCCGCCCGGGCCCGGCCGACCGGCGTCGACGAGCTGGACCGGGTCCTCGGTGGCGGGCTCGTCCCGGGCGCGGTGGTGCTGCTGGCCGGTGAGCCGGGCGTCGGCAAGTCGACGCTGCTCCTGGAGGTCGCCGCGCAGGCAGCGGCCCGGTCCCGGGTCCTCTACGTCTCCGGTGAGGAGTCCGCGGGCCAGGTCCGGCTGCGCGCCGAGCGCACCGGCGGCGTCCACGACGAGCTCTACCTCGCCGCCGAGTCCGACCTCGAGTCGGTGCTCGGCCACGTCGACGCGCTGCGGCCGTCGCTGCTGGTGGTGGACTCCATCCAGACCATGTCCACCGCCTCGGTGGACGGCAGCCCCGGCGGGGTGACCCAGACCCGCGCCGTCACGGTGGGGCTGACCACGCTGGCGAAGGAACGCGGCCTGGCCGTGCTGCTCGTCGGCCACGTCACCAAGGACGGCGGCATCGCGGGTCCGCGGGTGCTGGAGCACCTCGTCGACGTGGTGCTGCACTTCGAGGGCGACAAGCACTCGGCGCTGCGGATGGTCCGCGGGGTGAAGAACCGGTTCGGCCCGGCCGACGAGGTCGGCTGCTTCGAGCTGCGCGACTCCGGCATCGTCGGTCTCGCCGACCCCTCGGGGCTGTTCCTCGGCCGGTTCGGTCAGGGCGCCGACGCGGTGCAGCCGGGGACCGCGGTGACCGTCGTGATGGACGGGCGACGGCCGCTGCTGGCCGAGGTGCAGGCGCTGGTGGCGGGGGCGAACATCCCGAGCCCGCGCCGCGCGGTGACCGGGCTGGACTCGTCCCGGGTGCCGATGCTGCTCGCCGTCGTCGAGCGGCGGGGCGGGCTCAAGCTGCACGACGCCGAGGTCTACACCGCCACCGTCGGCGGGATGCGGATCACCGAGCCCGCGGCCGACCTCGCGATCGCGCTGGCGGTCGTCTCGGCGAAGCGGGACGCGGCGCTGCCCGCGGACCTCGTCGTGCTGGGCGAGCTCGGGCTGGCCGGCGAGCTGCGCCGGGTGCACGGGGTGGACCGGCGCCTCGCGGAGGCCGCACGGCTGGGCTTCACCCGGGCGATCGTCCCCACCGGGGCCGAGGTCGGGCGGACCGGGATGCAGATCACCGAGGCGTCGTCGCTGCGCGAGATCATGGCCCGCATCCGCTGAGCCTCAGCTCATGAGCAGCGGGGCGGGCTCGCTCACGACCCGGTCGAGCCGGGCCAGCACCCGGTAGCCGCCCGGGCCCACCCGGGTGCGCTCGCCCGCGCAGCCGGGCTCCGAGGCGAGCCCGGTCCAGGTCACGGCGAAGGCCACCGGCTGGCCGGGCACCAGGGTGCGCAGGTCGTCCGACGACGGGTTGGCGCAGTCGTTGGACGACCAGAGCTTGGTCGCCCCGTCGCCGCTCCAGACGGCGATCTCCTGCTGGGCGCCGTCGAGGTCGCGCACGCAGGGCTGGCCGGAGACGTTGGTGACGACCAGCCGCAGCTCGGGCCGCGCGCCGGAGGGGTAGGTCGGTTGCCCGGTCTCGGCGCGCACCTCGATCATCGCGTCGGTACAGGGCACCGGACCGGTCGGCGGGGAGGGTGCGGCCTGCGGCACCTGCACGGACGGGCGTGGTGTGTCGTCGGGGCGGACCGTCTCGTCCGCCGGGCCCGCGTTCGGGGTCGCGGGCCCGGCGGACGTCCCCGCCGCGGCAGCCGGAGGGGATCCGGGCGCGGCGGGGTCGGGGAGCGGCACGGACGCGGGTGCCCCCGTCCCCGGGGCTGGGGATGCCGGGGACGGGGACCCCGGGGGCGGCGCGGGTGCGGCCGTCCCTGTGTCCGGTGTGGTCTGCGACGACTGGGGGGTCGTCCGTGCGGCCGTCCCGGCGGGCTCGTCGGAGCCCCGCGGGATCAGCAGCCAGGTGGTGAGCCACAGCAGCGCGAAGAGCGCGAGCAGCGCGACGCCGACCGCGCATGCGCGCCGGCGCCAGTAGACCGACGCCGGCAGGGGACCCACCGGGTGCATGTCACCGACGGTAGATCTCCGGTTACACGAAGTCGCCGCCGCCGCGCCGGGACCGGACATGTCCGGCGAGGTCCACCCGGCGGGGCGACCCGCGCGTCCCGACCGGGTGAGCGCAGCGCCGGAACGACCGCGCGCGCACTCCCGGGACCGGCCCGGACGGGGGTCGGCGACCCGGATCGCCCGACCCCCGGGCGGGTGGCGGACCGACCCGGGGTGACCGGCGTCGTCCGGCGACAGGGTCCCGCCCGGCCCCCCGCGGACGGGAACCGCCCCGGTCGTGGCGCGCGCCCCGGTGGCGGGCGCGGTAGAGACCGTGATCCACACGCCGGCACCGGGACGGTCACCGGGCGACGCCGGCGGTGCCCGTTCCGTGATCACGGCGGGGTCGTCGCCGGGGGCCCGGCCGGGGCGCGCGACACTGGAGCGGTGGTGGCCGATCTGATCTCCCAGTGGTTCCGGGCGCACGCCCGCGACCTGCCGTGGCGGCGCCCGGAGACCACCCCGTGGGGCGTGCTGGTCAGCGAGTTCATGCTCCAGCAGACCCCGGTCGCCCGGGTCGAACCGGTCTGGCGGGACTGGATGGAGCGCTGGCCGGCGCCGTCGTCGCTGGCCGCCGCGCCGCGCGCGGACGTGCTGCGGGCCTGGGGCAAGCTCGGCTACCCGCGCCGCGCGATCCGGCTGCACGACGCGGCCGCGGCGATCGCCGCCCAGCACGGCGACGCCGTCCCCTCCGACGTCGAGGCGCTCGAGGCCCTGCCCGGTGTCGGCTCCTACACCGCGCGGGCGGTGGCGGCGTTCGGCTTCGGGCTGCGCGCCGCCGTCGTCGACACCAACGTCCGCCGGGTCGTGGCCCGCGCGGTGCACGGTCAGGGCGACGCCGGACCGGCCCGCACCCGGGCCGACCTGGCCGACGTCGACGCACTGCTGCCCGACGACGACGCCGAGGCCGCCGTCGTCTCGGCCGGGCTGATGGAGCTGGGCGCGGTCGTCTGCACCGCCCGCTCGCCGCGGTGCGCGGACTGCCCGGTCGCGGCCCGCTGCGCCTGGGTGGCGGCCGGCAGACCCGCCTACGACGGTCCGCGCAAGCCGGTCCAGGGCTTCGCCGGCACCGACCGGCAGGTGCGCGGCAAGCTCATGGACGTGCTGCGCACCGCGCACGGGCCGGTCGAGCGGGCCGCGCTGGACGCCGTCTGGTCCGACGCGGGCCAGCGCGACCGGTGCCTGCACTCGCTGCTGGTCGACGGCCTGGCCGAGCAGACCGACGACGGCCGCTTCGCCCTCCCCGTCTGAGCGGGGGGACCGATGCCCAGCACCGTCCGCTTCCGGCTCGACGACGACGGCGCCGCCGCGCTCACCGCGCTGCGCGACCGGCTCGCCGCGGCCGGGATCCCGGTAGCCGCCGGGACGCCGCACGTGACCGTCGCCGCGGCGGGCACGGTCCCGCCGCCCGCAGTGCGGGAGCTGACCGCGGAGCTGCGCCTGGTCGCGCTGCCGGTGCTGTGGCTGGCCGGTCTCGGCTCGGTCGGGCCGGACGCGCCGGACGTGCTGGCGCTGACCGCCGTCACCGACCCCGAGGTGCTGGCCGTGCACACGGCGGTGCACGACGCGCTGGCCGGACGGGTGCGGGGCGCGCACGCCGCGCACCTGCCGGGCTCCTGGCTGCCGCACGTGGTGCTGGCGACCGGGCGGCCCGCCGAGGCGTTCGCGCTGCTGCACCCGGTCGAGCCGGTGCGGGCGCGGATCACCGCCGTCGAGCTGCACGACTCGCGCACCGGGGAGACGGCGGTCCTCGGAGCGCCGCCGGAGGACCGGCCCCGACGCCCCTAGGCTTGCCCCGTGGCGGACGAACAGGACGTGCGGCGGATCGCGCTCGCCCTCGACGGCGTCGTCGAGAACCCGAGCGAGGGGTTCGACTTCCGGGTGCGCGGCAAGGGCTTCGTGTGGTCGTGGCCGGAGCGGGTGCCCGGCAGGCGACGGGTGATCAGGACCGACGTCGCCGTGCTGTACGTCGGCGACGAGGCGGAGAAGCAGGCCCTGCTGCTCGGCGAGCCCGACCTGTTCTTCACCGACCCCGGGCACGCGCCGTGGCCCCTGGTGCTCGTCCGCCTGGACGCGGTGGACGAGGCCCGGCTGGCCGAACTGGTCGGCGACGCCCGGCGCATGCGCATCGACGACGCCGGGCAGGGATAACGTGGCGGACATGGCCATTGTGAAGATCAACGCGATCGAGGTCCCGGAGAACGCGGGCCCCGAGCTGGAGAAGCGGTTCGCGAACCGCCTGCACGCCGTCGACGGGCAGCCCGGCTTCCTCGGTTTCGAGCTGCTGCGCCCGGTGTCCGGCGACGACCGGTACTTCGTCGTGACCCGCTGGGAGACCGAGGAGGACTTCCAGGCCTGGCGCGCGGGCCCGGCCGCCGAGGCGCACGCCGGTCAGCGCTCGCCGCAGCCGGTCGCCAAGGGCGCGTCGCTGCTGGAGTTCGAGGTCGTCGACCTGCAGCAGATCGCGGCGGGGTCCTGATCGACGCCCGCGAGGTCGCCGCGGCCTTCTCCGACGAGATCGCCGCGGCGGCCCGCCTGGTCCGCGACGCGGGCGCGCTGCTGATCACCGCCGGCGCCGGGATGGGCGTCGACTCCGGGCTGCCGGACTTCCGCGGCGGTGAGGGCTTCTGGCGGGCCTACCCGCCCTACGCGCGGCTCGGCCTGCGTTTCGAGGAGCTCGCCGACCCGGAGCACTTCGCCGACGACCCGGCGCTGGCCTGGGGTTTCTACGGCCACCGCCTGCACCTCTACCGGGACACGGTGCCGCACCCCGGGTTCGCGGTGCTGCGCCGCTGGGCCGGCCGGGTGCCTTCGAACGTCTTCACCTCGAACGTCGACGGCCAGTTCCAGCGGGCCGGCTTCGCCCCGGACGACGTCGCCGAGGTGCACGGCTCCATCCACCATCTCCAGTGCCTGCGGCTCTGCGGTCACGGCGTGTGGCCCGCCGACGGCGTCGAGGTGCACGTCGACGAGGACACCATGCGTGCCGTCGGCGAGCTGCCCCGCTGCCCGGGCTGCGGCGGCATCGCCCGTCCGGCGATCCTGATGTTCGGCGACGGCGGCTGGGACGACACGCACGCCGCGACGGCGCTGCAGCGCCACGTGGACTGGCTGGCGGCGCACCGGACCGGGGTGGTCGTCGTCGAGCTGGGGGCGGGCGGTGCCCTGCCCACGGTGCGTCGCCGCTCGGAGCTGGCCTCGGCCGCGACCGGCGCGCTGGTGCGGATCAACGTCCGCGAGCCGCAGGTGCGCCACGGCCGCGGGGTCGGCATCGCGGCCCCCGCGGCCGCGACCCTCGCCGCGATCGA
Source organism: Pseudonocardia sp. ICBG601 (assembly GCF_020496245.1). Lineage (NCBI taxonomy): Bacteria > Bacillati > Actinomycetota > Actinomycetes > Pseudonocardiales > Pseudonocardiaceae > Pseudonocardia > Pseudonocardia sp. ICBG601. Next base: position 314,676 of record NZ_JAHLJA010000148.1, read on the forward strand.
CGCCGCCCTCTGACCCGCCCGCCCCGCGCACCTGCGTGCCGCGGGGCGGGGCAGGGATCAGGAGGGGACGGCCTTCTGGTCCGGGACGACGATCGCGGGCAGGTCGGCGAGGCCGGCCAGTGCCGCGTCGTGGACCTCGGCCGCCGCGACGGTGCCGTGCACGCCGGGCAGGGCCCGGGTGGCCGTGGCCGCCGCGACGACGGTCGGCACGTAGCCGCCGGAGAACGCGCTGCGCGCGGTGGAGTTCACGCACATGTGCGTCATGAACCCGGCGAGCACCAGGTCCTGGTAGCCCTCCAGCAGGTCGGCCAGCCCGGTGTGGACGAACGCGCTGGGGAAGTTCTTGGTCACCACGGCCTCGCCGTCGCGCGGGGCGACCGAGTCGTGGATGGCGCCGATCGGCGCGGTGACGTCGTACGGGCTGCCCTCGCCGGCGTCGTGCCGGATGTGGATGATCCGGGACCCGGCGGAGCGGGCGCGGTCGAGCAGCTCGGCCGCCTCCCCGAGGGCCGGCTCGACGTTCTCCAGCCGCATCACGCCCTCGGTGTAGGTGTTCTGCAGGTCGATCATGATGAGTGCGGAGCGGGACAGCGGGGCCGGTTCTGCCGGCAGGCCCATCAGCCCGCGCAGGGTGTGCGTCATCGGTGCTCCTCGGCCGGGGACGACCACGGCCCGGGACGGGTGTCCCGGGCCGTGGTGTGGAGTGGTCAGTCCTGCATCGCCCGGTACTCGTCGTCGGTGAACAGCCGCGAGCGGATCAGGAACCGGACGCCCTCCGGCGCCTCGACCGAGAACCCGCTGCCGCGTCCCTTGACGACGTCGACCGTGAGATGCGTGTGCTTCCAGTACTCGTACTGCGATGCCGACATCCAGAAGCCGATCGGCTTCCCGACACCGTCCACCTGCAGGTCTCCCAGGTGGACGTCCGAGTCGCCGGTCTTGAAGTCCCCGTCCGGGAAGCACATCGGGGCGCTGCCGTCGCAGCACCCACCGGACTGGTGGAACATCAGCGGACCGTGCAGGTCGGTGAGCCTGACCAGCAGATCGGCGGCGGCCGGCGTCAGCGTCACCCGCTCGGTCGGGGTGACGCCGACGTCCGGCTCACCCATCAGAAGAAGCCCAGCGCGTTCGGCGAGTAGCTCTGCAGGATGTTCTTGGTCTGCTGGTAGTGGTCCAGCATCATCTTGTGGTTCTCGCGCCCGATGCCGGACTGCTTGTAGCCACCGAAGGCCGCGTGCGCCGGGTAGGCGTGGTAGTTGTTCACCCACACCCGGCCGGCCTGGATCTCGCGGCCCGCGCGGTAGGCGGTGTTCGCGTCGCGGCTCCACACGCCGGCGCCGAGGCCGTAGAGCGTGTCGTTGGCGATCTTCATGGCGTCGTCGTAGTCGCTGAAGCGCGCGACCGACACGACCGGGCCGAAGATCTCCTCCTGGAAGATCCGCATCTGGTTGTTGCCCTCGAACACGGTCGGCTTGATGTAGTAGCCGCCCGCGAGGTCGCCGCCCAGCTCGGCCTTCTCCCCACCGGCGAGGACCTTGGCGCCCTCCTGCCGGCCGATGTCGATGTAGGAGAGGATCTTCTCGAACTGGTCGTTCGAGGCCTGCGCACCCATCATGACGTCGGTGTCGAGCGGGTTGCCCTGCTTGATCTGCTCGACGCGCTTGACGGCCTGCTCGATGAACTCGTCGTAGATGCCGCCCTGGACGAGGGCACGCGACGGGCAGGTGCAGACCTCGCCCTGGTTGAGGGCGAACATCGCGAAGCCCTCGAGCGCCTTGTCGTAGAAGGCGTCCTGCTGCGAGGCGACGTCGTCGAAGAAGATGTTGGGGCTCTTGCCACCCAGCTCCAGGGTGACCGGGATCAGGTTCTCCGAGGCGTACTGCATGATCAGCCGGCCGGTGGTGGTCTCACCGGTGAAGGCGATCTTGCGGATGCGCTTGTTCGACGCCAGCGGCTTGCCGGCCTCGACGCCGAAGCCGTTGACGACGTTCAGCACGCCCGGCGGGAGCAGGTCGGCGACCAGCTCGAGCAGCACGTGGATCGAGACCGGGGTCTGCTCGGCGGGCTTCAGGACGATCGCGTTGCCGGCGGCCAGCGCGGGGGCCAGCTTCCAGATCGCCATCAGGATCGGGAAGTTCCACGGGATGATCTGGCCGACGACGCCCAGCGGCTCGTGGAAGTGGTACGCGATGGTGTCGGCGTCGATCTCCGACGAGGTGCCCTCCTGCGCCCGGATCGCACCGGCGAAGTAGCGCAGGTGGTCGACGGCCAGCGGGATGTCGGCGGCCAGGGTCTCGCGGCAGGCCTTGCCGTTGTCCCAGGACTCGGCGATGGCGATCAGCTCGAGGTTGGCCTCGACCCGGTCGGCGATCTTGTTCAGGATGTTCGCGCGCTCGCCGGCGGAGGTCTTCCCCCAGGCCGGGGCGGCGGCGTGCGCGGCGTCGAGCGCCTTCTCCACGTCCTCCGCGGTGCCCCGGGCGACCTCGGTGAAGTTCTCACCGGTGATCGGGGTCGGGTTCTCGAAGTACTGGCCCTTCACCGGAGCGACGTACTCGCCGCCGATGAAGTGCTCGTAGCGCGGCTTGAAGGAGACGACGCTGCCCGGCTGACCGGGGTTGGCGTAGACGGCCATGAATGGTCCTTCCCTGAGGTGCTTCGTCGAACCGAGGGCGCGGTGCGGAACGCACGTTGCGCGTGACCGCCGACACTAGGAAGGTGGGGGTTGCACGGAAGTTGCACGCAGATGCGGAACCTGACCCTCCGGTGAGTACCGATGACGCGGATTCGATTCAGGTAAGGCAAAGCTGACCGTAAGGTGAGGACGTGGCAGCGCAGCACGCGGATCGCCGGGTGTACGAGCGGGCGCGCGACGCCGTGCTCGGCGGCTCCCCCGGTGCGCGCGGCGCCGGGGTCCGGCCCGAGGTCCGCGCCTCCTGGGCCCGCTCGCTGGCCGCGGCGGTCGACCCGGAACGCTCCCGCCCTCCGCACGACTACGACCGCGCCGAGCTCACCGACCGGCGGGCGGCGCACCCCCTCGCGTCCGTGCTGCCGGTGCTGCGCGACACGCTCACCGACGCCGCCGAGCAGGCCCGGCACATGATGATCGTGACCGACGAGCAGGGGCGGATCCTGTGGCGCGAGGGCGCCCGCGCGGTGCTGACCCGGGCCGAGCGGGTCGACCTCGTGGAGGGCACCCGGTGGAGCGAGGACGCCGTCGGGACCAACGCGATGGGCACCGCGCTGGCCGGCGCCGCCCCGGTCCGCATCCACTCCGCCGAGCACCTGGTCAGCGCCTACCACCCGTGGACCTGCGCAGCCGCCCCGGTGCGCGACCCGGCGACCGGACGGGTGGTGGGCACCGTCGACGTCACCGGGCCGGAGGAGAGCTTCCACCCGACGACGCTGGCGCTGGTCACCGCGGCCGCGCGGCTGGCCGAGCACCGGCTGCTGGCCATCGCCGAGGCCCACGACCGGCGGCTGCGCGAGGAGTACTGGCCGCACCTGACCCGGCTCGGCGGCACCCCGGGCGCGCTGCTGTCCGCGCACGGGCGGGTGCTGGCCGCGTCGCCGGGCAGCGAGTTCCCGGAGCGGATCGCCCTGCCCGACGGCGGGGACCGGGTCGTCGTCGACGGCGTCGCGGTCGGCGGGGTGCCGCTGGGCGGCGGGCCCGTCGCGGGGGTGCTGGAGCCGCTCGGCGAGGGCTGGCTGCTGCGGCTGCCCGCGGGCGGACCCGTCCGGACGGCCCTGACGCTGCCGCTGCTCGGGGCGCGCACCCCCGTCGTCGCCCGCCGGGACGGGCGCCCGGTGCGCCTGGGCCTGCGGCACGCCGAGGTCCTCGCGCTGCTGGCGCTGCACCCGGAGGGACTGACCGCCGACCAGCTCGCCGCCGCCCTCTACGGCGACGGCGGCCGCGCCATCACCGTGCGCGCCGAGGTGCACCGGCTGCGCCGCGCCGTCGGCGAGGACACCGTGCGCACCCAGCCCTACCGGCTCGTCGCCGAGGTCGACGCCGACTTCCTGCGGCTGCGCGCGGCGCTGCGGGAGGGCCGGATCCGCGACGCCGCGGCCGAGGCCGCCCGCGGGCCGCTGCTGCCGACCTCGGACGCACCGGAGATCCGCCGGGCCCGCGAGCAGCTCGCCGTCGCCGTCCGGTCGGCGCTGCTGCGGGCCGACGACCCGGACGCGCTGTGGACCCTCGTCCGGGCCGGCCGGGGCGACGGCACCGACGACGAGGAGCTGCGCCACCGGCTGCGGGCGCTGCTGCCGTCGTCGGACCCGCGGCGCGACGAGCTCGGCTGAGCGCTCAGTCCGGGTCGGTGTGGTCGGGGATGCCGTCGTCGTCGGAGTCGGGCAGCCGCGGGTCCTCCTCACCGGCGCGCACCGCCTCCAGCTGCGCGGACAGCGCCACCCCGGCCAGCAACGCGATCCCGGTGATGTTCGCCCAGATCAGCAGGGCCATCACCGCCGTCAGCGGGCCGTAGGTCTCACCGAAGGTGTCCGCGACGGCGACGTAGAGGCCCAGCAGCCCGGACGCGACCAGCCACAGCAGCACCGTGCCCGCGGCCCCGGCCCCCAGCCAGGACAGTCCCGGCTGGCGGCGGCGCGGCGCGAACCGCAGCAGCACCGTCACCGCGACGACGAGCAGCGCCAGCCCGACCGGCCAGCGCACGACGTCCCACACCGTCTCGGCGACCGCACCCCACCGGTACACCTCGCGCACCGCGTCCCCGAACGGCTCCCCCGCCACGATCAGCAGCAGCCCGGCCGCCATCGCGACGCCCGCGGTGGCGGTGAGCGCCGCGGCACGCGCGTACTTGGCGAGCGCGGGCCGGTCCCGCTCGGTGCCGTAGATCCGGTTCGCGCCCCGCTCCAGCTGCGCGAACGCCGAGGTCGCCGCGGCGAACGCGGTGAGCAGGCCGAGTGCGAGGACCAGCTCGCCGCGCTCGCCGGTGGGGGTGTCGTCGCGCTCGGCGGGCTCACCGGGGTCGTCCGGGTCGGCCTCCCCCGCCCCGGCACCGCGGACGGCGTCGGCGACCAGCTCGTCGCTGGTCCCGGGGGACAGCGCCAGCACCGTGCGGGCGACGACCTCCGAGGCCCCCTCGGCGCCCGCCGCGGCGGACAGCCCGACCCCGGCGATGATCAGCGGGACGGCGGCGAGCGCCAGCTGCAGGCCGAACGCGCGGGCGTGGGAGAAGCCGTCGCCGTAGCGGAAGCGCAGGAAGCCCGCGGACAGCAGGTGCCCGAGGCCGTAGCGGCGCAGCGTGTGGGCGGCGTCGTCGGCGGAGAGCTCCTCGCCGGTCATCAGCCGGGTCTCGGGGACCGGGCGCACCGAGCTCATGCGCAGAACCTAGCCGCAGGCGGGCGAGAATGACGCTCGTGGACACCCCGGCCCGGACCGACCGCTTCGACGAGCTGGTGGAGCGCGCGCGGGCGCTCGCCGCCGGACGACGACGGGCGGTGCTCGGCATCGCGGGCGCCCCCGGGGCCGGGAAGACGACCGTCGCGCTGGCCCTGGTCCGGGCGCTCGCCGCCACGCCCCCGGACGGGCACGGCCCCGGCTGGGTCACCCACGTCCCGATGGACGGCTTCCACCTCGCCGACGTCGAGCTGGACCGGCTGGGCCGCCGTCACCGCAAGGGCGCCCCGGACACCTTCGACGCCGACGGCTACGCCGCGCTGCTCGCCCGGCTGCGACTCACCCCCGACGACGGCGCGGGCCCGGTGTACGCCCCGGCGTTCGACCGCGAGATCGAGCAACCCGTCGCCGGGTCGGTCCCGGTGCACCCGGAGTGCCGGCTCGTGGTCAGCGAGGGCAACTACCTGCTCCTCGACACCCCCGGCTGGCGGGCGGTGCGGGCCGGGTTCGACGCCGTCTGGTTCCACGAGACCGACGAGGCGCTCCGGCTGGAACGCCTGGTCGCGCGGCACGTGCACTTCGGCAAGACACCGGAGGCCGCCCGGGCCTGGGTGGAACGGACCGACGAGCCGAACGCCCGGCTCGTCGAGGCGTCGCGGGACCGGGCCGACCTGGTCGTCGCGCTGCCCTCGGCGTAGGACCCGCACACGACGGCGGGCCGCCCCGGGAGTTCCCGGGACGGCCCGCCGTCGTCATGCGTGGGTCTGTCTCACTCCTCGCCGGCCAGCGCGGTGGGCGGGGAGTCCGGCACCGGCTCGGACGGCTTGCGCTCACCACGGAAGGTGAACTTGGCCTTGTCCGACCAGGCGTTGGAGCCCTCCTCCGCGGAGGTGTCGAGGCCCTCGACGTCGACGATGACGATCTGCCCGGCCTCGATCTCGCCGAACAGGATCTTCTCCGACAGCTGGTCCTCGATCTCCCGCTGGATCGTCCGGCGCAGCGGCCGGGCGCCCAGGACCGGGTCGAACCCGCGGTGGGCCAGCAGCTTCTTGGCGGAGTCGGTGAGCTCGATGCCCATGTCCTTGTTCGCCAGCTGCTTCTCCACCCGCCCGATCATCAGGTCGACCATCTGGATGATCTGTTCCTGGTTGAGCTGGTGGAAGACGATGATGTCGTCGATGCGGTTGAGGAACTCCGGCCTGAAGTGCTTCTTCAGCTCGTCGTTGACCTTCGTCTTCATCCGCTCGTAGTTCGACTTCTCGTCGCCGCCGGAGGAGAAGCCCAGCCCCACGGCCTTCGAGATGTCCTGGGTGCCCAGGTTCGAGGTGAAGATCAGCACGGTGTTCTTGAAGTCGACCGTGCGGCCCTGACCGTCGGTGAGACGGCCGTCCTCGAGCACCTGCAGGAGCGTGTTGTAGATCTCCTGGTGCGCCTTCTCGATCTCGTCGAACAGCACCACCGAGAACGGCTTGCGCCGCACCTTCTCGGTGAGCTGGCCGCCCTCCTCGTAGCCGACGTACCCGGGAGGGGCACCGAACAGCCGCGAGGCGGTGTAGCGGTCGTGGAACTCACCCATGTCGATCTGGATGAGGGCGTCGTCCTCGCCGAACAGGAAGTTCGCGAGCGCCTTGGACAGCTCGGTCTTACCGACACCGGACGGGCCGGCGAAGATGAACGAGCCGGACGGGCGCTTCGGGTCCTTCAGACCGGCGCGGGTACGACGGATCGCCTGCGAGACGGAGCGGACGGCGTCCTCCTGGCCGATGATCCGCTTGTGGACCTCGTCCTCCATCTTGAGCAGACGGGTCGTCTCCTCCTCGGTCAGCTTGAACACCGGGATGCCGGTCCAGTTCCCCAGCACCTCGGCGATCTGCTCGCCGTCGACCTCCGCGACGACGTCGAGGTCGCCCGACTTCCACTGCTTCTCGCGCTCGGCCTTCTCGCCGAGCAGGGTCTTCTCCTGGTCGCGCAGGTGCGCGGCCCGCTCGAAGTCCTGCGCGTCGATCGCCGACTCCTTGTCCCGGCGGACGTTCGCGATCTTCTCGTCGAACTCCCGCAGGTCCGGCGGAGCCGTCATTCGGCGGATGCGCATCCGGGCGCCGGCCTCGTCGATCAGGTCGATCGCCTTGTCCGGCAGGAAGCGGTCGTTGATGTAGCGGTCGGCCAGCGTCGCGGCCGAGGCCAGTGCGTCGTCGGTGATCGTGACGCGGTGGTGCGCCTCGTACCGGTCACGCAGACCACGCAGGATCTCGATCGTGTGCTCGACCGACGGCTCGGACACCTGGATCGGCTGGAAGCGGCGCTCCAGCGCGGGGTCCTTCTCGACGTACTTGCGGTACTCGTCGAGCGTCGTCGCACCGATGGTCTGCAGCTCGCCGCGGGCCAGCATCGGCTTGAGGATCGAGGCGGCGTCGATCGCGCCCTCGGCGGCACCCGCACCCACCAGGGTGTGGATCTCGTCGATGAACAGGATGATGTCGCCGCGGGTGCGGATCTCCTTGAGCACCTTCTTGAGGCGCTCCTCGAAGTCACCGCGGTAGCGGGAACCGGCGACCAGCGAGCCCAGGTCGAGGGTGTAGAGCTGCTTGTCCTTCAGCGTCTCCGGGACCTCGCCCTTGACGATCGCCTGGCCGAGGCCCTCGACGGCGGCGGTCTTGCCGACGCCGGCCTCACCGATCAGCACCGGGTTGTTCTTGGTCCTCCGCGAGAGGACCTGCATGATCCGCTCGATCTCCTTCTCCCGGCCGATGACCGGGTCCAGCTTGCCCTCACGGGCCTGCTGGGTGAGGTTGCGACCGAACTGGTCCAGCACCAGCGACGAGGACGGGGTGCCCTCGCCACGGCCACCGGTGCCGCTCTCCTGCGGCTCCTTGCCCTGGTAGCCGGACAGCAGCTGGAGCACCTGCTGACGGACACGGTTGAGGTCGGCGCCCAGCTTGACCAGCACCTGGGCCGCGACGCCCTCGCCCTCGCGGATGAGCCCGAGCAGGATGTGCTCGGTCCCGATGTAGTTGTGGCCGAGCTGCAGCGCCTCGCGCAGCGACAGCTCCAGCACCTTCTTCGCCCGGGGGGTGAAGGGGATGTGCCCGGACGGGGCCTGCTGCCCCTGGCCGATGATCTCCTCGACCTGCTGTCGCACGCCCTCCAGAGCGATACCGAGGGACTCGAGCGCCTTCGCGGCGACGCCCTCTCCCTCGTGGATCAGGCCAAGGAGGATGTGCTCGGTCCCGATGTAGTTGTGGTTGAGCATCCGGGCCTCTTCCTGGGCCAGGACGACAACACGTCGCGCTCGGTCGGTGAACCTCTCGAACAATTCGCACTCCTTGCCTGCTGCGCCTCACTGACGGCGCGACCAGCATCTCCGTACGGTCCGGGCTCGCCCGAACCGACACTGCGCCCTCGCGTGACACCGCGCCAGGCCACCCTCACGGGAGACCTCATACCACTGTATCGGTCGAAGGGGCCCCGGCGCCTCCACCTGACGTGCACCGGGGTACGTGCCCGCAGTAACACGGGTGACACCTGCCGTGTTCCCGGCAGACGTCAGCCGGTCGTGGCGGCGGCCTCCTCGCGTTCCCGCTCGGCCGCCTTGAACTGCCGGAACCCCTCCTCGTCACGCCCGCGGCGCCAGTACCCGGAGATCGACAGGTCGTCCTTGGCGACGCCGCGCTCGCGGGTGAGGTGCCTGCGGAGTTCGCGCACGGCGATCGCCTCACCGTGCACGAAGGCGTGCACGCGCCCGGGGAGGAACTCCAGATCCGCGACGACGGCGGCCAGCTGCTCCGAGTCCGGGTCGCCCCCGGCGTCGGTGCGGTACAGCCACCGCACGTCCACCCCGGGGCCCGCGGGCACGTCGATCTCGTCGCCGGGACCGTCCACCTGCAGGACGGCGACGGCCGGCCGCCCGGCCGGGATCCGCTCGAGCGCGGCGCAGATCGCGGGCAGCGCGGCCTCGTCGCCGACGAGCAGGTGCCAGTCGGCGTCCGGGTCGGGGGCGTAGGCGCCGCCCGGGCCGAGCATCCGCAGCCGGTCGCCCGGGCGGGCGGCGGCCGCCCACGGGCCGGCGAGGCCGGTGTCGCCGTGGTGGACGAAGTCGATGACGAGCTCGCCCGCGGCGTGGTCGAGCGAGCGGACGGTGTAGGTCCGCTGGGCGGGCCACCGGTCGCGCGGCAGCTCGGCGTGCACCCGGTCCATGTCCAGCGGCTCGGGGTACTCGACGCCGGGGAGCGGGAAGAGGATCTTGACGTAGCGGTCGGTGTGCTCCGTGACGGGGAACGCCGCCAGGCCGTCGCCACCGGCGACGACGCGCACCATGTGCGGGCTCAGGCGTTCGGTGCGGAGCACCCGGAGATCGGTGACGGGGCGGGCCATCAGGCTGCCTCCCAACGACGAGAGGGGAAGGGGCCGTCGCGACGGTACCCCTCCCCCGCACCGCTGGGTAAGGCAGACCTTAGTTCTCCTGGTGGTAGGCCTCGAGCACCTCGGCCGGGATGCGGCCGCGGTCCGAGACCTTCATCCCGCGGTTGCGGGCCCACTCGCGGATCGCCTGGTTCTGCTCGCGGTCGACCGACGGGCGGCGGGCCGCCCCGCCAGACGAACCGCTGCTGCGCCGGCGGGCCGCGCCACCGGCGCGACGGGCGGCCGCGACGTAGTCGGCGAGCACGTCGCGCAGCTTCTTCGCATTCCCGTCGGACAGGTCGATCTCGTAGTTGCGTCCGTCGAGACCGAACTCGATCGTCTCGTCCGCCGCGTCGCCGGTCAGATCGTCGACGAGCCGGACTTCCTTGATCTGCGCCATCTCCGCAGCCTCCCTGAATGGCCGAACACGTTCATGATGAGGGACCGGGGCGGACGTCGGCGACTGCGCGATGCAATAGCAGGACGCAATATGAGGCCACCGGGTACCGGTTCCGACTCGAATCAGAGAGTATCCGAGAAATGTTCGTGGCGTCGACCTGGGTACGAAGAATACGGCGAAACGAGTTCGACACCACTCGTACGGGTCCGACAAACACGACGTCCCCGGTCGCTCTTCGCGGCCGGGGACGTCGTCGGATGTGCGTTCGGAACCGGTTCAGGACTCGCCGCGGACCAGCGGGAACAGGATCGTCTCGCGGATTCCGAGGCCGGTCAGCGTCATCAGGAGACGGTCGATACCCATTCCCATCCCACCGGTGGGCGGCATGCCGTACTCCATGGCGCGCAGGAAGTCCTCGTCGAGCTGCATGGCCTCCGGGTCGCCCGCCGCGGCCTTGAGCGACTGGGCGTGCAGGCGTTCCCGCTGCTCGACCGGGTCCACCAGCTCGGAGTAGGCCGTGGCCAGCTCCACGCCGAAGACGATGAGGTCCCAGGACTCCGACAGCCGCGGGTCGTCGCGGTGCGCGCGGGTCAGCGGCCGCACCTCGACCGGGAAGTCGCGCACGAAGGTCGGCTCGTGCAGGGTGTGCTCGACCAGCTTCTCGAACAACTCGAGCACGATCTGTGCGGCCGTCGGATAATCGGTGATGTCGACGTCGTGGGTGTGCGCGATCCGCTGCAGTTCCGACAGTTCCGTGTCCGGCGTCACGTCCTGCCCGACGGCCTCGGACACCGATCCGTAGATGGTCACCGATCGCCACTCGCCACCGAGATCGTGCTCGGTGCCGTCGTGGTGGCGCACCGTGGTGGAACCGAACAGCGCCTGCGCCGAGGACTGGATCAGCTCCCGGGTCAGGACCGCCATGTCGTCGTAGGTCGCGTAGGCCTGGTAGGCCTCCAGCATCGCGAACTCCGGGGAATGCGTGGAGTCGATGCCCTCGTTCCGGAACACCCGGTTCAGCTCGAAGACGCGCTCGATACCACCGACCACGCAACGCTTCAGGAACAGCTCCGGTGCGATCCGCAGATACAGATCGGAGTCGAGTGCGTTCGCGTGCGTCACGAACGGACGCGCGGTGGCACCGCCGTGCAGGTTCTGCAGCATCGGCGTCTCGACCTCGATGAAGTCGCGGCCGGTGAGCGACTCGCGGACGGTCCGCAGCACGGTGGACCGCGCGCGCACGGTCTCGCGGGCCTGCGGGCGCAGGATGAGGTCGACGTAGCGCTGCCGGACCCGGTTCTCCTCGGAGAGCTCCTTGTGCGCGGTCGGCAGCGGCCGGACCGACTTCGCGGCGACCGTCCACTCGTCGACCATCACCGAGAGCTCGCCCCGTCGCGAGGTGATGACCTCACCGCGCACCGCGACGAAGTCACCCATGTCGACGACGGCCTTCCAGCCGGCCAGCGCCTCGGCCCCGACCCGGTCGAGCGAGAGCATGGCCTGCAGCTCGGTGCCGTCGCCCTCGCGCAGCGTCGCGAAGCACAGCTTGCCGGTGTTCCGCACGAAGATCACCCGGCCGGCGACGGCGACGGTCTCGCCCGTCGCGGTGTCCGCGGGCAGGTCCGGGTGGGCGTCGCGGACCTGGCGCAGCGAGTGCGTGCGGGGGACCTCGACGGGGTACGGGTCGGTGCCCGCGGCGATCAGCTCCGCGCGCTTGGCCCGGCGGACCCGCATCTGCTCGGGGAGGTCGGCCTCGGTCGCCGGGTCGGACGGTGTGCCGGGAGTGTTCACGGCAGGTCAGGCTATCGGCGGTATCCGGGGGCGCCCGTCGTCACCCCCCCACCCCCGCGCCGAGGCCTCGCGCGGCGGTCGGACAACGGCCTACCGTGCGGAGGTGCCCGACGACGAGGTGGACCGCGGCCGCACGTTCGGCGCCGTCGCCCGCGCCTACGACGACCACCGCCCCGCCTACCCCGACGCCGCCGTCGACGCGGCGCTGGCCGGGACCCCGGAACGGCCCCGCGTGCTCGACCTGGGCGCGGGGACCGGGAAGCTGACCCGCGTCCTGACCGCGCGCGGGCTCGACGTCGTCGCGGTGGAGCCGGACCCGGCGATGCTCGCGGTGCTGCGCGAGCGCTCCCCCGGCGTCGAGGCCCGGACTGGATCCGCGGAACGCATCCCGCTGCCCGACGGCCACGTCGACGCCGTGCTGGTGGGCCAGGCGCTGCACTGGTTCGACCTCGACCGGGCCGCCCCGGAGATGGCGCGGGTGCTGCGGCCCGGCGGGGTGCTGGCCGGGCTGTGGAACGGCGGGGACGACGACGTCGCCTGGATCCGCGAGTTCGGCGAGCTCACCGTGCGCGGGCGGCGGGTGCCCGACAACCCGGCCGGTGGCGGCAACGCGACGCCGCATCCGGGCTCCCCCTGGTTCGTCGACGACGCGGAGGACCGCGTCACCTGGGGCCGCCCGACCACCGTCGACGAGCACCTCGCCGACATCGCCACGCACTCCTGGGCGCTGCTGAGCACCCAGCAGGACCGGGACGCGGTGTTCGCCGCCGCCCGGGAGTTCCTGACCGGGCGGGTCGCCGACGCCGACGGCCGCTTCACCATGCCGATGCGCACGATCGTGCGGCGGTCCCGCAGGCTCTGAGCCCGGCCGGCGGGCGCGTTCGGCAGAGCCGGTCTGCGCAGCCGGTCCGCGGGGCCGGTCAGCGGGGCCGGTGGTGGCGCAGGTGGGTCAGCCGCAGCCCGTGCAGCGTCAGGTCGGGGACGTGGTGGGTGACCGTGTCCGCGCGGCCGTACACCAGCTCCGCGAGCCCACCGGTGACGATCACGGTGACCGGCAGCGCGTCCGGGCCCAGCTCGGCGAGGATCCGGCGGACCAGCCCGTCGACCTGCCCGGCGGCGCCGTAGAGCACCCCGGCCTGGACGGCCTCGACCGTCGTCCGGCCGATCACCGAGCGCGGCTCGACCAGGTCCACCGGCCGCAGCGACGACGCCCGCTCGGCCAGCGCCTGCATCGCGATGTCGATGCCCGGGGCCAGTGCCCCGCCGAGGAACTCGCCCTTCGCGGTGACGACGTCGATGTTCGTGCAGGTCCCGAGGTCGACGCAGATGCAGGTGGTGCCGAACAGGTGGTGCGCGGCGAGCGAGTTCACGACCCGGTCCGCGCCCACCTCGCGCGGGTGGTCCACCAGCAGCGGCACGCCCGTCCGCACCCCCGGCCCGACGACGAGCGTCCGCATCCGGTCCGACCAGCGCGAGAGCAGCGTGCGCAGCTCCCGCGACGGCCCGGGCACCGTGGACAGCGCGGCGACCGCGGTGACCTCGGGGAAGTGTGCGCCGAGCATCCCGGTGACGGTCAGGTCCAGCTCGTCGGCGGTCGCGGAGGTGTCGGTGCGCAGCCGCCAGCGCCGCTCCGGCTCCGGGTCGAGCGCCTCCGCACCCGTCCCGGTGTCGGGGTAGAGCCCCAGCGAGACGTGGGTGTTCCCGACGTCGATGCAGAGCAGCACCGTGTCGTCCTCAGCGGGCCGCGCTGGTCAGCAGGCCCGAACCCGCCGGGGCGTGCCCGGGGTCGGCGCCCAGGTCGGCGATCCGGTTGTCGGCGTCGACGAAGACGACGCGCGGGGTGTAGTCGCGCAGCTCGGCCTCGTCGTAGGAGCCGTAGGAGATCAGGATGACCAGGTCACCGGGGTGCACCAGGTGCGCGGCGGCGCCGTTGATGCCGATCACCCCGGAGCCGGGCTCGCCGGTGATCACGTAGGTCTCCAGGCGGGCACCGTTGGTGATGTCGACGATGCTGACCTGCTCGCCCTCGAGCAGGTCGGCGGCCGCCATGAGGTCGGCGTCGACGGTGACCGAGCCGACGTAGTGCAGGTCGGCCTGCGTCACGGTGGCGCGGTGGATCTTGGACTTCATCATCGTGCGGTTCACGGCGGTTCTCCTCGGGACGCGGTCAGAACGCGATGGGGGCGTTGTCGATCAGGCGGGTGGCGCCGACCCGGGCGGCGACGAGCAGGCGGCCGTCCCCGGCGCCCGGGGCGGGGGCCGGTCCGAGGTCGGTGTCGCGCAGCTCGAGGTAGTCGACGTCGACCTCCGGCTCGGTCGCCAGCTCGGCGCGGGCGGCGTCCAGCACGGCGTCGTGCCCGCGGACCGACACCGCGGCACCGGCGGCGAGCGCGCGCGACAGCACGGCGGCGGCGCGGCGCTGCCCGGGCTCGAGGTAGACGTTGCGCGAGGACAGGGCCAGGCCGTCGTCCTCGCGGACGGTCGGGACGCCGACGACCCGGGTCGGGAAGTCCAGGTCGCGCACCATCCGGCGGATCAGCGTCAGCTGCTGGTAGTCCTTCTCGCCGAACAGCGCGACGTCCGGGCCGACGATGTGGAACAGCTTCGACACGACGGTCAGGACGCCGTCGAAGTGCCCCTTCCGGGAGGCGCCCTCCAGCTCGTCGCCGAGCGGCCCGGCGGTGACGCGGGTCTGCGAGCCCGGCGGGTACATGTGCTCGACCTGCGGGGTGAACACCAGCTCGACGCCCTCGTCGCGGCAGGCGTCGAGGTCGGCCTCGATCGGGCGCGGGTAGCGGTCGAGGTCCTCGCCCGCGCCGAACTGCAGCGGGTTCACGAAGATCGACACGACCGGGACGACGGCGCCGGGGATCCGCTTCGCGTGCCGGATCAGCTCGCGGTGGCCCTCGTGCAGGGCGCCCATCGTGGGGATGAGGACGACCTTGCGGCCCGCGCCGCGCAGCGCGCGGGTGACCGCGGCGAGCTTCGCCGGGTCGGCGTGCACGGTCAGCCGGCCGGTGCCGTAGCCGTTCCGGGTGGAGCCGGGGGTGCTCACTTCTCCTCCAGTGCGGTCTCGATGTCGCGGACGCCGTCGGGGCCGAGGAGCCCGGCGGCGGCGGCGCGGTGGGCGGTGCGCCCGGCCAGCGCTCGGTAGACGGCGGCCAGGTCGGCGTCGGCGTCGGCGATGTGCTCCAGGTGGGTCCGGACGGTGCCGGCGTCGCCGCGGGCGACCGGTCCGGTCAGCGCGCGGTCGCCGTGGCGCAGCGCGTTGTCCAGCGCGGCCGACAGCAGCGGCGCGACGAGCCGCTCCGCGGGCCGGATGCCCGCGGTCTCCAGCAGCTGCACGCAGTCCCCGACCAGGGTGGTCAGGTGGTTGGCGCCGTGGGCGAGCGCGGCGTGGTAGAGCGGGCGCATCGCCTCGGGGATGCGGACGGGCTCGGCCGACATCTCCAGCACGAGTGCCTCGGCGACGCTCCAGCCGACGGCGTCGCGCGGGTCGCCGTGCTCCGGGTCGCCGGGGGCGGTGACGCCGATGCAGCAGGCGGCGAGCCGGTCGACGTCCTCGGGGCGGCCGGTCACCGTCATCGCCGGGTGCAGCGCCAGCGGCAGCACACCCCGCTCCGTCGCCGGGTCCAGCACCGCGACGCCGCGCGACCCCGCCGTGTGGACGGCGATCTGGCCCGGGCGGAAGCATCCGGCGGCGGCGAGGCCGCGGACCAGGCCGGGCAGCACGTCGTCGGGGACGGCGAGCAGGACCAGGTCGGCGCGCGAGCAGACCTCGTCCGGCGGGAGCAGGGGGACGTCGGGGAGCAGGGTCTCCGCCCGGCGCACCGAGGCCTGCGAGACCCCGGAGGCGGCGACGACGTGGTGGCCCGCGCGGGCGAGCGCGGCGCCCAGCACCGCACCGACCCGACCGGCCGAGACCACCCCGACCGCGAGCCGCGCGGGGCGACCGCCATCGATCGCAGAGTCCATCACGAGAATCCGTTTCCTCCCGTTCCGGTCCTGGTGGGGTACCGGTCGGGCAATCCGCGGGTGGCGCGACCTCCGGTGGCCGCGCGCCGGACGCGAGGGTAGACGGGCGCCGGGTGGCGGGGCGTGCTCCTGAGACCGGCCTCACCCCGGCCCCGTCGGTGATCGACGGTTGTGGAGTTCAGCGCCCGCCTCGCGAACGCTCCGCTCCACAACCGGTGATCATGGGACGGGGTGGGGGCGGGCGGGCGGTCCCCGGCGCCCGGATCGGCCCCGGATCGGCTCCGGATCGGCCCGGGTCACCGGGCGGCGGGACGGTCCGGGTCGTCGTCGGGGCGGAGCATCGGACGGGTCGGGCCGGGGTCGGACGGGTTGTCGTGGTGGCGGCCCCGGTGCTCGGCGGCGGGTGGTTCCGGGCGGCGGACGGCACGGGTGAGGTGCTCGTCGCCTCCCCCCGGGGCGGGTCCGGCGGCGCCGGGGACCGCGGGGCCCGGCGCCGGCGAGGCGGACGGTGCCGGACCGGACACCGGGGAACCGGGCTGCTGGTGGCCGGGCTGCTGGTGTCCGGGCTGCTGGTGTCCGGGTGACGGCGAGCCCGCTCCCCGGCCGCCGGGGACCGGACCGGGCCCGGCACCCGGGTGGCCGGGACGTCGGGCCGGCTCCTGCGGACGGCCGGGCACGCCCGGGCCGTCGGAGCGGGCCTCGGGATCGGCCGCCCCCGGACCCCGCGGGATGGCGGGACGGGCGCTGCCGCCGGGCGGTCCCGGGGTGTACGGGGCGGGCGGGGTGGGGGTCCGCGGCGCGCCCGACCACGGAGCGGCCCGCGGTCCCTCGGGGCGCCCCCAGGGCGCCGCGGTCATGAGTGTGTCCGGGCCGGGCGGGAGCGGCGGCACGGCGGGCCCCGCGGAGGAGGAGGCGCCGCCGCCGTCGGGGAAGGTCGGGATGCGGAACTGGCCGGAGAAGCTGCCGTCCGGCGCGGCCGGGGGCGGCGGTTCCCAGCCCGACGGACGCTTCCGCGCCCAGGCCGCGACCAGCGCCTCCGGCACCCCGACGGCGACGGCGCGGGCCCGCAGCACCGCGGCCAGCTTCTCGTCGTGCAGGGCGTGGGCGCTCTCCCGCACCGCGCCGCGCGCGATCCGGTTCCGCATGAACGCCAGCTCGGTGACCGCGGACTGGTACTCGGCGACGGCCTTCGCCGCGGCCGGGCCGGAGCGGCGCCGCACCAGCGTGCGCCAGCCCTTCCGCCGGGACAGCCGGGCCAGCAGCGTCACCTCGCTCGGCGCGATCCAGCCCGCGGCGGCGAAGCCGGGCAGCTGCGCGGCCACGATCCGCGCCTCGCGGCGACGGGCGAACACCACGAGCAGGATCAGCCCGACGAAGATCGGGACCATCACGAACAGGTAGATCTGGAAGAAGCCGCCGGGCGTCGCGGCCAGCACCGACGCGCCGTTCCACAGCGCGTGCAGCACCACCGCGGCGACGTAGCCGGCGATCATCGCCAGCACCCTCACCCCGATGCTGCGGCTGGTCACCGCGATCCCGGCGGCGATGCCGATCATGCAGGTGAACAGCGGGTGCGCGAACGGCGAGGCGACGCCGCGGACGAACAGCGTCGCGAGCACGCCCGCCGACTCCGGCTCGGACACCGCGCGGCCCAGGTAGAGGATGTTCTCGCTGAACGCGAACCCGGCCGCGACGATCCCGGCGTAGACGACGCCGTCGACGATCCCGTCGAACTCGCGGCGCCGGAACACCAGCAGCCCGACCAGGAACAGGCCCTTGGTGAACTCCTCGACGACCGGGGCGACCACGACCGGGCCGAACAGGTCGCCCGCGCCGCGCCCGGCGGCCGCGTCGAGCACCGCCGAGGCGCTCGTGTTGATCAGCAGGGCGACCAGCGCGGCGAACCCGGCGCCCCAGAGGAACGCGCCCATCAGCATCCGCGGCGGCTCGGGCTCCCAGCGGTCCACCCAGAGGAACGCCGCCACCACCGGCACGACCGGCAGCAGCGCGGCCAGGGTCCCGACGATCACCCCCGGCGTCCCGATCGCGCGTTGCAGCACCCCGATCGTGATCACCGCGAGCAGGGCCAGCACCACCAGGCCCACGACCGGCAGCAGCACGCCCCGTCGCTTGGCGGACGGCGCCGGCACCGGGGCGTACGGGCGGCCGAGCGTCGGGGACGTCATGACCGTCCAGCGTAGAGAACCGGCCCGGTCCGCGCGGGGGGACGCGCCTCAGCCCGCGCGGATCCCACCGTCGGTGTCGTCCGGGTCGTCGGGGGACCGGCAGCAGTACTCCAGCCAGAACGCGGCGCCGACCAGCAGCAGCGCGCTGACCACGCCGACCCCGGCGACGACGCTGTCCCGGAACGCGGCCACCACGACCGCGGCCCGTGGCAGGGTGTGCATCAGCACGCCCACCCACAGCCCGGCGACCACCGCGCCGCCGACCGCGGAGGCCTTGGCGAGCAGCACCGCCCGGGCCGCGACGAGCGGCGGTACCGGGACGGCCCCGTTCCGGCGCTCGATCCGGCGCCGCAGCACGACCCCGCCCGCGGCCTCGGCGGCGGCGAGGACCGCGACGACCACCGCCGCGGCGACCGGCAGCGTCGGCAGCGACCCGTAGGTCAGCTGGACGAGAATGTTACCGAGCAGGGCCGCGACCACGGCGATCGCGGCGACGTCGCGGACCCGGGTGGGGCGCACCGTCGGGCGCGGGTCGTCGTCCGGGCCGCGGCCGGGGCGCCGTCCGCCCGGTCCGGGCGCGGTCATGCCGGATCCCGCAGGACGACGTCGTCACGGCGGTGCACACCGGCACGGCCGTCCGGGCCGAGCCGGTCCAGCAGGTCGGCGACCGGCCCGTGCCCGTGCAGGACGGCGCCGGGCTCGGCGAGCAGCCACGGCAGCAGCACGGTGGCCCGGTCGGGGGTGCCCGGGTGCGGCAGGAGCAGCTCCGGGTCCTCCGAGGTGACCGGGGCGCCGTCGTCGGTCACCTGCACGACGTCGACGTCGAGTGTGCGCGGCCCCCACCGCTGCTCGCGGACCCGGCCCGAGGCGTCCTCGAGGGCCTGCCCACGGCGCAGCCAGCCCCACGCGTCGAGCGCCGGGTCGTCCGCGACCAGCACCGCGTTGAGGAAGTCCGGCTGGTCGGTCACACCCCACGGCGCCGTCTCGAACACCGGCGACACCGCCACGACGGCCGCCCCCAGGTCCGCGACGACCGTGCGCATGTGCGCGGCCCGGTCGCCCAGGTTGGAGCCGAGGGACAGGACCGCGCGGGTCACGCCCGGCTCCGGGTCAGGACGACCGCGACGTCGTCGAAGGTCAGCGGGATCGGCGCCGACGGCTTGTGCAGCGTCACCTCGACGGCGGCGACCCGGGCGTCGGAGTCCAGCACGGCCTGCGCGATCTCCCCGGCGACGGCCTCGATGAGGTCCCGGGCCGGACCGCCGACGATGCTCGCGGCCAGCTCGGCGAGCTCGCCGTAGTGCAGCGTGTCGGCCAGGTCGTCCGAGGCGGCGGCGGGCGCGAGGTCGGCGTGCACCACCAGGTCGACGACGAACTCCTGGCCGTCGCGGCGCTCGTGGTCGAACACGCCGTGGTTCCCGCGGACCCGCAGACCCCGTAGCTCGATCCGGTCGCTCACCGCCCGGTCTCCCGCGGGGTGCGGGCGCGCGAGGCGCCGAGCCGGCAGGCGGCGGCGACCGCGATGGCGTCCATCGTGGACTCGACGTCGTGCACCCGCACGCCCCAGGCGCCCGCGTTGGCGGCGAGCGCGCTGACCGCGGCGGTCGCGATGTCGCGGCCCGGCGGGGTGCGCGGCTCGCCCTCGGCCGAGGCCAGCAGCTCACCGAGGAACCGCTTGCGCGAGGCCCCGACCAGCACCGGGAAGCCCAGGTCGACGAACACGTCGAGCCGGCGCAGCAGCGCCCAGTTGTGCGAGGCGTTCTTGGCGAACCCGAGACCGGGGTCGAGCACGATGCGGCCGGGGTCGACCCCGGCCATCACGGCGTGGTCGACCCGGGCGACGAGCTCGGACCGGACCTCGCCGATCACGTCCTCGTAGCCCGCGAGCTGCTGCATGCCGGCGCTGTGCCCGCGCCAGTGCATGATCACCCAGGGCGTCCGCGCCTCGGCGACGACCGCGGCCATCCGCGGGTCGGCCAGGCCGCCGGAGACGTCGTTGACCATCGCCGCACCGGCCTCGACACAGGCCTGCGCGACCTCGGACCGGGTCGTGTCGACGCTGACCCGCACGCCCGCGGCGACGAGCTCGCGCACCACCGGCAGGACGCGGTCCCGCTCGGTCGCGGCGTCGATCCGCTGCGCGCCGGGCCGGGTCGACTCCCCGCCGACGTCGACGAGGTCGGCCCCGGCGTCGCGCATCGCGACGCCGTGCGCGACGGCGTGCGACCGGTCGACGTAGCGGCCGCCGTCGGAGAACGAGTCGGGGGTGACGTTCAGGATCCCCATGACCGCGCAGCGGCCGAGCTCCGGCAACGCCCCGCCGGGGGCGACCACGTCAGCGCCCCCTGATCAGCGAGAGCGCCTCCGCGCGGGAGGTCGCCGAGCTCTTGAACAGCCCGCGCACCGCCGAGGTGGTGGTGCGCGACCCCGGCTTGCGGATGCCGCGCATGGCCATGCACAGGTGCTCGGCCTCCAGCACGACGATCACCGCGCGCGGGTTCAGCTTGCGCACCAGGGCGTCGGCGATCTGCGCGGTCAGCCGCTCCTGGACCTGCGGGCGCTTGGCGTACAGGTCGACCACCCGGGCCAGCTTGGACAGCCCGGTGACCTGGCCGTCGACGGCCGGGATGTAGCCGACGTGGGCCACCCCGTGGAAGGGCACGAGGTGGTGCTCGCAGGTGGAGAACATCGGGATGTCCTTGACCAGCACGAGCTCGCCGTGGCCCTCGTCGAAGGTCTTCTCCAGCACCGTGTCCGGGTCGACGAACAGCCCGGCGAAGATCTCGCCGTAGGCGCGCGCGACCCGGGCCGGGGTCTCCTTGAGGCCCTCGCGGTCCGGGTCCTCCCCGACCGCGATCAGCAGCTCGCGGACGGCGCGCTCCGCACGGTCCAGGTCGACCCCGCCGGGTACGGCCTGGGTCACCCCGGCCGCCACCGCGGCGGACTCCACCGGTCCGGAGCGTCCGTCCGTCGTCGACGTGCTCAGTGTCCTGCCTCCGGGTCGTGTCCGCGCCGTTGCTCGCCGGCGCCGGGGTCGTTCGCACCACCCGGCGCGCCGTTGCCGTGCGCGCCGTTGCCGTTGCCGCCGTCGCCCGGTCCGGGACCGGGCCACGGACCACCCTGGGCGGGGCCCTGCGGCCCACCCTGCTGCGGCGGCTGCGCCCAGTTCGGCGGCGGCCAGCTCTGCCCCTGCGGGGTCGTCGCGGGCCGCCAGTCCGGCGGGGCGCCGTAGTTCGGGGCGACGGCCGGCGGCGGGGGCTGCCCCGGTCCGCCGTAGGACCCGGCCCGGCCGTAGCCGTGGGCCGGGGCGCCGTGCCCGTTGCCGGGCGCGCCGTAGCCGTTCCCGTTGCCGCCGTTGCCGCCGCCGTGGCCCGGGCCGCCGTCACCGGGGCCGTAGCCGCCGTCGTTCGGGGCGTCCGGGCGGCTCGGGACCGAGCCGCCCGCCGGGAACGGGGAGGCGCCGGGGGTGCCGGGCGCGTCGCCGTAGCCGTTCGCGGAGCCCGAGCCGACCTCGGCCGGGGTGCGCTCGTCCTCCTCGGGCGGCAGGACCTCACCGCGCTCGTGCGCCAGCTCGCGCCGGGTCTTGATCGGCGGCTTCTCCGACGGCGTGCGCACGCCGAAGTCGTCGAACGCGGTGATCCGCGGCCGCTTCTCCACCGACCCGAAGATCCGCTCGAGGTCCTTGCGGTTCAGGGTCTCCTTGTCCAGGAGCTCCAGCACCAGGTCGTCGAGCACGTCGCGGTAGGTGTTGAGGATCTCCCACGCCTCGGTGTGCGCGGCCTCGATGAGCTTGCGCACCTCCTCGTCGATCTCGTGGGCGACCTCGAGCGAGTAGTCGGCCTGGTTGCCCATCGAGCGGCCGAGGAACGGGTCGCCCTGCTCGCGGCCGTAGCGGACGGCGCCGAGCTTGGCGCTCATGCCGTACTCGGTGACCATCGCGCGGGCGATCTTGGTGGCCTGGTCGATGTCGGAGGACGCGCCGGTCGTGGGCTCGTGGAAGACGAGCTCCTCGGCCGAACGCCCACCCATCGCGAAGACCAGCCGCGCGATCATCTCGGCGCGGGTCATGAGGCCCTTGTCGTCCTCCGGGACGACGAGCGCGTGCCCGCCGGTGCGCCCGCGCGGCAGGATCGTGAGCTTGTAGACCGGCTCCAGGTCCGGCATCGCCCACGCGGCCAGCGCGTGCCCGCCCTCGTGGTACGCGGTGATCTTCTTCTCGCGCTCGGAGACGATCTTCGACTTGCGCCGGGGGCCGCCGACGACGCGGTCGACCGACTCCTCCAGCGCGGCGCCGTTGATCAGCGTCCCGTGCTCGCGGGCGGTCAGCAGCGCGGCCTCGTTGATCACGTTGGCGAGGTCGGCACCGGACATGCCCACGGTGCGCTTGGCCAGCGACTCGAGGTCGACGTCGTCGGCGAAGGGCTTGCCCTTGGAGTGCACGCTCAGGATCGCGCGACGGCCCGCCAGGTCGGGGGCGCCGACCGGGATCTGCCGGTCGAACCGGCCCGGGCGCAGCAGCGCCGGGTCCAGGATGTCCGGCCGGTTCGTCGCGGCGATCAGGATGATGCCGCCGCGGGCGTCGAAGCCGTCCATCTCGACGAGCAGCTGGTTCAGGGTCTGCTCGCGCTCGTCGTGCCCGCCGCCGAGGCCGGCGCCGCGCTGGCGGCCGACCGCGTCGATCTCGTCGACGAAGATGATGCAGGGCGCGTTCTGCTTGGCCTGCTCGAACAGGTCGCGCACCCGGGAGGCACCGACACCGACGAACATCTCGACGAAGTCGGACCCGGAGATCGTGTAGAACGGCACGCCCGCCTCGCCGGCGACCGCACGGGCCAGCAGCGTCTTGCCGGTGCCGGGCGGGCCGTAGAGCAGCACGCCCTTGGGGATCTTCGCGCCCAGGGCCTGGTAGCGGCCCGGGTTCTGCAGGAAGTCCTTGATCTCGTAGAGCTCCTCGACCGCCTCGTCGGCGCCCGCCACGTCCGCGAACGTGTTCTTCGGCATGTCCTTGTTCAGCTGCTTGGCCTTGGACTTGCCGAAGCTCATGACCCGGTTCCCGCCGCCCTGGGCGTTGTTCAGGAACCAGAACAGCAGGATCAGGACCAGCGCCAGCGGGATCATCGTGATCAGCAGCGTGGAGAGGAAGGAGTCCTGGCGGACGACGGTGTCGTACTCGGCGATCCCGGGGACCTGGCGGACCTGGTCGAAGATCTGACCGGAGATCTGCGCCGGGTACTGGGTGAGGATCTGGGTGGTCTCGTTGCCGTTGACCTCGATCGGGCGGTCCAGCGTGAGGCGGAGCTGCTGCTCACGGTCCTCGACGAGGGCGTCCTTGACGTTCCCCGACTGCACCTGGGAGAGCGCGACCGACGTCGTGACCTCGGTGTATCCGCGGGTGTCGTCGAACAGCTGGCTGAACCCGAGATAGATCAGGAGTGCGACGAGGATCCAGATCAGCGGGTTGCGGAGCAGGCGCTTGCGGTCCATGCAACGTCGGCCTGGGTGGCCTTCACCTTCCCGGGAGTGGTTCTCGGCAGCGGCGGCGGACGGTGTACCGCCCCGCCGGAGGGCCCTGACCCGCCAGGATAGCCCCACGGTGGGTGGAGTGCTCCGGACGGACCTGGCCGGACCGCCCGGTGAGCGGGCGGCCGATCCATGAACGAACCGGCGACCTGCCCGGTTCCCCCACAGGGGTGTCCCGACGCACACGTCGACACCGTGGTGTGGGACAACTGTGCAGCACGCTCGGTACCCGGACGGCGGCGGAGGGCAGCGGCGCCCTGCTCCGTCCGGTCCAGCGGCGATGGTCTGCGGGTCGGGAGGGACGATCGGATGGCGCTGCACGCGGTGGCCGGACCCCGGCGGACGGTGTCGGTGCTCGCCGCCGGTCTCGCCGCCGCGGCGGCACTGGCGGTGTTCACCGTGCCGGTGGGGACGGCCGTCGCCGTGCCCGTGATCCCGGCGCCCGCGGCCGCCGCACCGACGCCGCCGGTCGTGACCGCGCCGCCGGCGACCACCGCCCGGGCCGAGGCGAGCGACCTCGTTCCGCACCCGGCCGTCGTCGCGGGGCCGGGGTCGATCGGGCCGGGGACCGTCACCGAGACCACCGGCGCGGGCCTGTGCACGGCCGGGTTCGTGTTCACCGCGGGCGAGCGCACCTTCCTCGGGCAGGCCGCCCACTGCGGCGGCACCGGCGACGAGACCGAGACCGACGGCTGCACCTCCGACGCGGTGCCGCTGGGCACCCCGGTGCTGGTGCACGGCCGCGACGGCACGGTCACCGGGACGCTGGCGTGGAGCTCGTGGAACACCATGCAGGCCCGCGGGGAGCGCGACCCCGACGTCTGCGCCTACAACGACCTCGCACTCGTCGAGCTGCCCGCGGGCGCCCGCCCCTCGGTGGGTGCCGCGGTGCCGTTCTTCGGCGGTCCCGGCGCGGTCCGCACCGCGCCGCTGCCCGCCGGCACCCCCGTCTACGGCCTCACCAACCCGCCCGGCGCCGGCGGCGTCCGCACGGTCGGGGTGCGCGCCGGTGCGGCCGCCGCCGAGGTCGGTGGCGGCTGGGGGCACACGGTGTTCGCCGTGCAGGACGGCGTCGCCGGGGAGTCGGGCAGCCCGCTGCTCGACGCGCAGGGCCGCGCGATCGGCGTGCTGTCCAGCCTCACCACCACCGACGACCTGCCCAGCATCGAGTACACCGACCTGGCGAGGGCGCTGGACTACGCCGCCCGCACCGACGGTCCGGCCGGTCTGGCGCTCGCCGGCGGGCCCGCGTTCACCGCGGCCCCGGCCGGGGTGGACCCGCGGGCGCTGGCCACACCCGCCGGGCCCGGGCTCGGCTGAGCCGCGCTCAGGCGTAGACCGACGGGTCGAGCGTGCCGATGTAGGGCAGGTCGCGGTAGCGCTCGGCGTAGTCGAGGCCGTAGCCGACGACGAACTCGTTCGGGATGTCGAAGCCGACGTAGCGGACCGGGACGTCGACCTTCACCGCGTCCGGCTTGCGGAGCAGCGTCACGACCTCCAGCGACGCGGGCGAGCGGGTCTGCAGGTTGCCCAGCAGCCAGTTCAGGGTCAGCCCCGAGTCGATGATGTCCTCGACGATCAGCACGTGCCGCCCGGCGATGTCGCGGTCGAGGTCCTTGAGGATCCGCACGACGCCCGACGACGAGGTCGACGATCCGTAGGAGCTGACCGCCATGAACTCCAGCTGGGCCGGGATGGGCAGCGCGCGGGCGAAGTCGGTCATGAACATGACGGCGCCCTTGAGGACGCCGATCAGCACGAGATCGGACTCGCGGCCGTCGCGCACGAGGTCGGCGTAGTCACCGGCGACCTGCTGCGCCAGCTCCGCGGTCTTCTCGCGCACCTGCTCCTCGGTGACCAGCACCGAGGAGATGTCCCCGTCGTACACCCGACCCCCTCGCACGGACCGTGTGACGGCCCGGTCGACGCCTCCACCGGACCCGCGGTCACGCCCGGTCACGCGGCCGGCTGCGGCGGCGCAGCACGAGCCTGCCACGGGCGCGGGTCAGCACCAAGCCGCCGCCCAGCGCCGGTCCGCCCTGCCCGCGCCAGGCCCCGACGAGGTCGTCGGCGGCCCGCAGCTGCGCGTCGGTGAGGGCCCGCGCGCCCGCTCCGGCGAGCCATTCCCGCAGGACCCGGCGTCGCACGGCGGGCTCGGCAGCGGCCAGGACCCCGGTGTCGAGCGCGGTGCCGACGGCCTCCCCGACCCCCGCCGCGACCCCGGTCGGGTCGGTCACGGCGGTACCCGGTGGTGAGCCGTTGTCGCCGGAATCACCCGGCCCGGTCTCCCCCGCCGGTGCACCCCGCTCACCGTCCGTGGCCACGCGGGCCGCCGACAGCAGCCGGGCCGCGGCGGCGGAGAGGGCGGCGTCGTCGTCGTGGAGCTGGTCGGCGGTGCGGGCGAGGGCGGCCGCGACCCCGCCGCCCAGGACGTCCTCCAGCAGCGGCAGCACCTCGTGGCGCAGCCGGGAGCGGGCGAAGCGGGGGTCGGCGTTGTGCGGGTCCGCCCAGACCGCGACGCCGGCGGCCGCGCAGGCGGCGACGGTGTCGGCCCGGCGCACCCCGAGCAGCGGGCGCAGCCACGGCTCGGTCCACTCACGCATCCCGGACAAAGACCGTGCCCCGGAGCCCCGGCCGAGGCCCAGCAGCACCGTCTCGGCCTGGTCGTCGAGGGTGTGCCCGAGCAGCACCGGCGACGACGGCGACGGCCGCGCCGCCCGCAGCGCCGCGTACCGGGCGGTCCGGGCCGCGCCCTCGGGGCCGCCCACGGCGCCGACGACGACCGGGTGCACCGTCGCCGTCACCCCGAGCCCGCGCAGCCGCGCGGCGAGCCCCGCCGAGCGCTCCGCGGACCCGTCCTGCAGCCCGTGGTCGACGACGGCGGCGTGCACCGGCCCCTCGACGGCCTCCCGGACGGCGAGCACCAGCGCCGTGGAGTCGGCACCGCCGGAGCAGGCGACCAGCGGCGGGGCGGCGGCCGCGTCACCGGGCAGCCGGTCCAGTGCGGCCCGCACGGCGCGCCGGACCCGGCCCGCCGCGGCGGGCCCGTGACCCGTCAGGCGACGCGGCGCAGCCACGCGGCGGGGTCGTCCAGCTCGGCGCGGGTCGGCAGCGTCTCGGGCGACTCCCAGACCCGGTTGATCCCGGCCATCCCGGCCTCGCGCTCGACGGCCCGGCAGAACGCGGCGCCGACGGCGTACTGGCGCATCTTCGCCTCGACCCCGAGCAGCGCGCGCAGGATCCGGTCGATCAGCCCGCCGCCGCGGCGGCGCTCGGTGAACCGGCGCCGGATGAGCGCGACGTCGGGGACCACGTCCGGCCCGACGGCGTCCATGACGTGGTCGGCGTGCCCCTCCAGCAGGGTCGACAGGGCGAGCAGCCGGTCGAGCACGGCCCGCTGCTCGGGGCCCTGCAACAGCTCGACCAGGGCGAGCACGTCGGCCTTGCGGCCGTCCTCGCCGCGCAGCGCGCGGATCGCGTCGGGCAGCCGGGCGAGCCGCGCGGTGTCCGGTTCCTGCAGCGACAGCAGCTCGGTGACCAGCCCGGCGAAGTGGTCGCGCAGCCACGGCACCGCGGTGAACTGGAGCCGGTGGGTGGCCTCGTGCAGGCAGACCCAGAGGCCGAACTGGTCACCGTCGACGTCGAGCGAGCGCGAGGCGGCGTAGACGTTCGGGGCGACGACGATGAGCCGCCCCGCCCCGCCGGGCCCGCCGAACGGGTCGTACTGGCCGAGCACGCGGGCACCCATGTAGGCGAGCAGCGCGCCGAGCTGCACCCCCGAGCCCGCCGCGGTGACCGTGCGCAGCGGCCACGGCGAGTCGGGCAGCCGGGCGCCGGAGGTCAGCGCCTCCATCCCCCCGACGGCGGCACGCGCCCAGGCGGGCCGGTCCAGCACGTCGGCGGGCAGCAGCGGCAGGTCCGCCCCGAGGCCGGTGACCTCGCGGACGTGTCCCTCGGCGCGGGCGGAGTCGGTGCGCAGACGCTCCACCAGCGCGCCCGCCACCGCGGGGGTGGTGCGGGGCCCGGCGGGCATCAGCGAGGCCGCCGTCGACGCGGCCAGGGACCAGTTCACCGGTAGTCCGGCGCCGGTGCGGTCGGGCCGGCGGCCGGTGACCTGGCCGGTCGTGTCGGTCTCCATGCGTCCCCACGCTACCCGCGACGACGGGTGCGCGAGACCGGGTCAGCCGCGGCAGCCGCAGCGCGACAGCGTCGCCGCGATGCGGTCCAGCGCGGGCCGGGCGTCGGCGGGCGAGGTGCCGTTGGACAGCAGCGCGAACACCAGCAGCCTGCCGTCGACGTCGGTGACGACCCCGGCCAGGCTGGAGGCGCCGGACAGCGTGCCGGTCTTGGCCCGCACGACGCCGCGCCCGGCGACCGACCGCGGGTCGCCGAACCGGTCGGCGAGCGTCCCGCCACCACCGGCGACCGGGAGCCCGGTGAGGATCGGGCGCAGGAACTGCACGTCGGTCGGGCTGTCGGACTGGGCGGCGGCCGAGGACAGCACCGCGCCGAGCAGCCGGGCCGGGATCAGGTTGTCCCGGGACAGGCCGCTGCCGTCGGCGAGCTTCAGCCCGGACACGTCGTAGCCGGCCTGGACCAGCGCCTCGGTGACGGCCTTCGAGGCGCCGTCGAACGAGGCCTCGCCGTCCTTGGACACCGCGACCTGGCGGGCCATCGCCTCGGCGGTGACGTTGTCCGAGGCGGTGAGCATGTACTCGATGAGGCTCGCGATCGGCGGGGAGGACACGCTGCCCAGCACCGGCGCGTTCGCGGCGGCGACGCCCTCGCGGACGTCGGAGGCGCCGAGCGCGCGGGCCAGCGCCTTGCCGGCGGCCGCGGCGGGGTCGGTGCTGCGCGGGCCGTCCTGCTGCAGCGGGTCGGTGCGCCCGCCGTCGAGCATCAGCGCCGACATCGGGGCGACGTAGCCGTCCGCGACGTCGGTGGGCCCCCAGCCCGGCGACTCGGCCGGGCCCTTCCAGAGGCTCGCGTCGGTGTAGACCGTCGTGATCGGGCGGCCGACGGCCTTCTTCACCTGCTCGGCGAGGTCGGCGATCCGCGCGGGCTCCGGGTAGAGCCCGTCCTGCCCGTCGGGCAGCGCGGTCAGCGACGGGTCGCCGGACCCGACGAGGACGACCGAGTCCGGGGACGGGCCGGGCACGACCCGGGTCGCGAGCCGGTCGGTCGGGTTCAGCGACAGCAGCGCGGCCGCGGCGGTGAGCAGCTTCGTCGTGGAGCCGGGGACCATGCCGCGGTCGCCGTCGCGCTCCCAGATCGGCTTCACCCCGCGCGGGGCCGCGGAGTCCATGACGACCCCGGTGACCTCGCCGAGCTCGGGCGCGTCGAGCTGGGAGGACAGGGCCTGGGTGATCCCGGCGGCGCTCGGCACCGGCGCTGTCGGCGTGAGCGGGCGCAGCGCGGGCATCGGGACCGGCGGGTACTGGGTGGCGGCGGTGCCGAGCCCGAACGAGCTGCGGGCGTCCGGCCCGGCCAGGGCGACGGCGCCGAACAGCGAGGCCAGTGCCATCACCGCGACCGCGACCACGGCGAACCGCCGGTAGCTGCGCTCCGGCCGGCGATGCCTGCGTCCCACGGACCCTCCTGTACCTGCTCGTCCGGCGGCCGACCTGCCCGCACGGTGGTGCGACGCGGGCCACATCGGCCCGCTCCGCCCTCACCGGCGTGCACCCGTGCCCACCCGGTCCCTCACACTAGGGGGCAGCACCGACACCGCCGGAGCGGGCGGGCCAGCGGCCCCGCCCCGGATCCGGTGGAGCCGTGACACAAGACCGCTGACCCTCTTCAAGGAGCAACGAACCGTGGACTTCGACGTCACCATCGAAATCCCCAAGGGCGGCCGGAACAAGTACGAGGTCGATCACGAGACCGGACGTATCCGGCTCGACCGCACCCTGTTCACCGCCACCCAGTACCCCGCCGACTACGGGTTCATCGACGACACCCTGGGCGAGGACGGGGACCCGCTGGACGCCCTGGTCCTGGTGCAGGAGCCGACCTTCCCGGGGTGCGTCATCCGCTCCCGCGCGATCGGCATGTTCCGGATGAAGGACGAGAAGGGCGGCGACGACAAGGTCCTCTGCGTCCCCTCGGACGACCCCCGCCAGGAGCACCTGCGCGACATCCACCACCTGGCCGAGTTCGACCGGGCGGAGATCCAGCACTTCTTCGAGATCTACAAGACCCTCGAGCCGGGCAAGAGCGTCGAGGGCGCGTCCTGGGTCGGCCGGGCCGACGCCGAGCGCGAGATCAAGGCGTCCTACGAGCGCGCGAAGAACGCCGGGCACTGACCGGTCGCCGGGGCGGCCGCGCACGGCCGCCCCGGGTACGGGTCACACCTTCTCGAACACCGCGGCGAGCCCCTGGCCGCCGCCGATGCACATCGTCTCCAGCCCGTAGCGGGCGTCGCGACGCTGCATCTCGCGGGTGAGGGTGGCCAGGATGCGGCCGCCGGTGGCGCCGACCGGGTGCCCCATCGAGATCCCCGACCCGTGCACGTTGGTGCGCTCGAAGTCGGCGTCGGTGAACTTCCACTCCCGCGTGCAGGCCAGGACCTGCGCCGCGAACGCCTCGTTCAGCTCGATTAGGTCGATGTCGGCCAGGGTCAGCCCGGCCACGTCCAGGGCCTTGGCCGTCGCCGGGACCGGGCCGATGCCCATCGTCTTGGGCGGGACCCCGCCCAGGCCCCAGGACACGACCCTCGCCAGCGGGCGCAGTCCCAGCTCGGCGGCCTTCTCCGGGCTGGTCACCACGCAGATCGCGGCGCCGTCGTTCTGGCCGGAGGCGTTGCCGGCGGTCACGGTGGCGTCCGGGTCGTCCTTGCCCAGGATCGGGCGCAGCGTCGCCAGCTTCTCGACCGTCGAGTCGGGGCGGACGTGCTCGTCGCGCTCGACGACGGTGTCGCCCTTCCGGCCGGGCACGGTCACCGGGACGATCTCCTCGGCGAACATCCCGGACTCCTGCGCGGCCGCGGCCCGGTGGTGCGAGCGGACGGCGTACTCGTCCTGCTCGGCGCGCGGGATCGCGTAGTCGCGGCGCAGGTTCTCCGCGGTCTCCAGCATGCCGCCCGGCACCGGGAAGTTCTTCCCGCCGGCGGTGACGCGGCCGCGGGCCAGCGAGTCGTTCAGCGTGACGCCGCCGCCCTTGACCCCCCAGCGCATCCCGGTGGAGTAGAACGACGCGCCCGACATCGACTCGGCGCCGCCGGCCAGCACGACCTCCGCCGCACCCGTCCGGACCTGGCCGGCCGCGTAGAGCACGGCCTGCAGGCCCGAGCCGCAGCGGCGGTCGATCTGGATGCCGCCCGCGGTCGCCGGCAGGCCGGCGTCGAGCGCGGCGACCCGGCCGATCGCCGGGGCGTCCATCGTCGGGTAGCAGTTGCCCAGCACGACGTCCTCGACGACGTCGGGGTCCAGCCCGGTCCGCTCCATCAGGGCGCGGATCACCGTCGCGGCCAGGGTGTGGGCCGGGACGTCGCGCAGCGACCCCCCGAACCCGCCCACCGGGGTCCGCAGCGGCTCGCAGATCACCGCATCACGCATGGGGTCTCTCCTCCTAGACGAACTGCCGGGTCAGCCATTCGGCGACCAGGGCGGGCTTCTCGGATCCCTCGACCTCGACGGTCACGCCGATGGTGAGCTGGACGCCGCCGGGGACGTCGCTGACGTCGGTCAGCTCGACCCGGCCGCGGATCCGGCTGCCCACCGGCAGCGGGCTGGTGAACCGGACCTTGTTGAGGCCGTAGTTCACGCCCATCTTGACCCCGTCCACCTTGTAGACGGCCTGGACCAGCTTGGGCAGCAGCGACAGCGACAGGAAGCCGTGGGCGATGGTGGCGCCGAACGGTCCGGACGCGGCCCGCTCGGCGTCGACGTGGATCCACTGGTGGTCGTCGGTGGCGTCGGCGAAGCCGTCGATCCGCTCCTGCGTGACGGTCAGCCAGGGCGAGGTCCCGATCTCGGTCCCCTTGGCCGCCCGCAGCTCGTCCACTCCGTCGAAGACGCGCATCTGTCACTCCGTTCGTGGTGCGTGATGGGTGATCCGTTTCCAGCTTTCCCTACCGCACCGCGGGCCGCCGGGGGGTGCGACGTCGTCGAACACACACGCCCCGCACCACACGACCGGTGCGGCTTGGTTATGGTCACCCCGTCAGGAGCCGCCTTGAGCAGATGGGCACAGCTTCGACGTGGAAGGCCTACGCCCCATGACCCCGACCGCCCCCGACCGCCGATGACCGCCACCACCACCCCGCGTCCCGACCCGGACGGCCTCGTCCACCGGGCCGTGCCGTACCGGGATCCCGAACACCAGGCCGTCGCCCTCACCGCACCGGTGACCGAGGCACTGGAGGCGGGCCGTCGTGCGCTCGTGGTGGTCGACCCGCGGTGTGCCGCGGTGCTGCGCCGCTCCCTCGGCCACGACGCCGGGGTGGAGTTCCGCACGCCGGACCGGATGCACTCGGCCCCGCCGTTCACGGTCGCGGGGCGCTGGAGCCGCGCGGTGCGCGAGGCGCTGGCCGACGGCGCGTCCGGGGTCTGCACGGTCGGCCAGCCGGTCGAGCTGCCCGGTGCGGACGCCGCCTACTGGACCCGCCTCGACCTCGCCCTCTCGCACGCCCTGCGCGCGCTGCCCGTCGAGCTGCTGTGCTGCTTCCCCGACGTCGAGGCCGACCGCGCGCACGCCGGGGCCCTGCACGACGAGTTCCTCGTCGACGGCGCCCCGGTCCCGAGCGGCTGCCGGCGCGACGACCACGAGCTGCTGGCCGAGAACCCGCAGTGCCCGCCGGACGAGCTGGGGCCTGCGCTCGTGACGCTGCCGGTGACCCTGGACGACCTCGGGTCGATGCGGCGCGTCGTCGAGCGGCAGGCCGAGCTGTCCGGGCTGGGGCCCAGCCGGATCTCCGACCTCGTGCTGGCGGTCAACGAGCTGATCAGCAACGGCGTCGAGCACGGGTCGGGTCACCCGGTCCTGCGGATGTGGCGCACCGAGGCGGGGCTGGTCTCGGAGATGAGCGACGCCGCGACGTGCCGGCTCGCGTTCCCCGGGCTCGCCGCACCGCCGGTCGCCGGGAACCGTGGCCGGGGGATGTGGCTGGCCTCGGAGCTGTCGGACGTGCTGCAGGTGTGGACCGCGGAGGACGATCCCGGTCAGGTGACGGGCACGGTCGTGCGCGTCACGATGTCGCCCCCGTGAATCCCGGTACGGTCCCGGGGTGACCCGGCACGACCGCGCCGACCCGGTGACCCGCTTCCTGCGGATGGTGACCGGGCCCGAACCGCCGCTCGACGAGGCCGCACTGGCGATCGCCGCCGGCGCCGCCCCGGACCCGGAGGTCGCGGCGGTGTCCACCGCACGGGCCCGCGCGACGCTCGACGAGCTCGCCGACGGTGTCACCGGGTTCGAGTCGCTGCTGCACCGGCTGTTCACCGAGGCCGGGTTCCGCGGCAACTCCACCGACTACGCCGACCCGCGCAACTCCTTCCTGCCCGACGTCCTCGAGCGCCGCACCGGCATCCCGATCACCCTGTCGGTCGTCGCGATCGAGGTGGGCCGCCGGGCCGGGGTGCCGCTGGAGGGCGTCGGCATGCCCGGACACTTCCTGGTGCGGGTGCCCGGCACCCAGCGCCTCGTCGACGCCTTCGACGGCGGCAGGCGGCTCGACCCGGCGGGCTGCGAGGAGCTCTTCCGCGCGACGACGGGCGCCGGCCCGGAGGTGCCCTTCGACTCGGGCATGCTGCCGCGCACCTCGACCCGCCAGATCCTCGCCCGGATGCTGGAGAACCTGCGGGCGACCTACGGCCGCTCCCGCGACCACGACGGCCTGGAGTGGGTGCTCCGGATGCGGCTGGGCCTGCGCCACCAGGGCCCGGAGCTCATCCGCGAGCTCGGCGAGGTGCTCGCCGCGCAGGCCCGCTGGGACGAGGCGGCCCGGCTGATGGAGTCCTGGGTGGACGGTCCGGGGCGCGGATCGCGCTCGGGCGCCGAGGTGCTGGACGCGGTGCGCACCGAGGCGATGAAGCACCGGGCCCATCTCAACTAGGACCCCGGTCAGGTGTGCGGGGCCCGGGTCGGTGCGCCGGAGTCCTCGCCGAAGCGCCACGGCTGCCCGGTCGACTCCAGCACCGCCATCCACAGGTCGCCGTGCGGGTCGACCTGGTTGCGACGGCTGACGGCCAGGCTCATCGGGATGTGAACGAACCGGCGCCGCACCCGTCCGACCACCATCGCGGTGCGCCCGGACATGGCGGCGTGCACCGCGGCCTGGGACAGCCGGACGGTGTACACGCTGTCGTAGGGGTTCGCGGGGACGCTGCGGATGATGTAGCTCGGGTCGACGTAGCGGACGGTGGTCTCCATCCCGGCGTCGGCGAAGGAGTCGGCGATGCGCTCCTTGAGCCAGGGGCCGACGTCGGAGAGCTTCGCGTTGCCGGAGGCGTCGGTGCGCCCGACCGGCGGCAGCATCTCCTGCCCGGCTCCCTCCGCGACGACGACGACCGCGTGCCCGCGCTGGGACACCCGTCGTCGCAGGTGGTTCAGCAGACCGGTCTCGCCGTCCAGCTCGAAGGGCACCTCGGGGATCAGGACGGCGTCGGCGTCGGAACGCACGAGCGAGGCGTAGCAGGCGATGAAGCCGGAGTGCCGGCCCATCAGCTTGACCAGGCCGACCCCGCCGGGGGTGGACTTGGCCTCCACCGTGACCGACCGGATGGCCTCGCTGGCCTGGGAGAACGCCGTCTGGAATCCGAAGGACTGGTCGATGAACGGGATGTCGTTGTCGATCGTCTTCGGGATCCCGACGACGGCGATCCGCAGCCCCCGCTCCCCCACCACCCTGGCGATCTCCATCGCGCCGCGCATGGTGCCGTCGCCGCCGATCACGAACAGCACGTTGAGGTGCATCTGCTCGAGGCAGTCGACGATCTCCTCGGGGTCCTGCGGGCCGCGCGAGGTGCCGAGGAAGGTGCCGCCGTCGACCGGGATGTCGCGCACCGACTCCGGGCTCAGCTCGACGACGTCGTGGCCGTAGGAGGAGACGAAGCCGCGGTAGCCGTTGCGGAACCCGACGACCCGGCGCACGCCGTAGTGGTAGGTCAGGGTGCGGACCAGGCCGGAGATGACGTCGTTGAGCCCCGGGCACAGCCCGCCGCAGGTGACGATCCCGGCGCGGGTCTTCGACGGGTCGAAGTAGATCTGCCGGCGCGGCCCGCACGGCTCCAGGCCCGGCAGCTCCTCCGGTTCGACGCCGCGGGCGCGGATCCCGGCGGCGGTGTCGTCGAGCAGGACCCGGTCACCGGCGTCGACGTAGTGCTCGGTGGTGCGGCGGGCGTCGAGCAGCGGCGCCAGCGGCGAGGTGATGCGGGCCGGGCCGAGCGTGTCGATGGCCAGGTCCCCGGGCGTGATGCTGCTGTACTCCGAGGTGGTCACGCGCACACTCCGTCTGGATCGATTCGCCCGGGGGCCGGGCGATCATCGTGACGCACACCGGGCGAATCGTCGATCCGACCCCCGGGGACGACGCCGCGGGACCACCCGCGGGTGCGCCGGGTCCCGCCGATCGGACCATCGTCGTCGCCGCTGCGTCACCGGCCGGCCCGCGGACCGCCCCGCGTCGTTGCGGTGTGCATCGACAGACGTCACCGATTTCGCCCACCCTGTCGCACACGCGCTGTGAACGAAACGAGCACCCGGGGTGAACACCGCAGGTCGCGTAGGGCAAAATTCGTCCATGCGGAGCATCGACCCCCGTCACACCTGGTCCACCGGATTCGCCCGCACCATCGCCGAGGAGCTGCGCCACGGCGTCGCGACCGGCGCGGTCACCTGGAGCGAGGCCGACGAGCTGCTCAACCGCCTGCGCACGGTGATCGACCAGGCGCTGGACGTGCATCCGCAGCCGCTGTGACCGCGTCCGCGTCCTCGACGGTGGCGCCGCGGTAGGCCCGTCCGACCCACACCAGGGGCCGGCCGCGACGGCGCAGCCCGAGCAGCTCGACGACCTCGGCCGCGACCAGCAGCGACGCCCCGACCTCGGTGACCGACAGGACCCGGCAGCGCAGCGCGGTGCCCACGTCGACCAGCCACGGCTCCCCGGTCGGCAGGGCCATCCACCGGACGCCCGCCCCGAACCGTTCCGCGCCCGGGACCGCGAACGCCGCCGCGAGGCCGGTGTCGGTGTCGTCGAGCAGGTGCACGACGACCGTCCCGCCCCCGGCGAGCGCACCGGCCAGCCGCGAGTCACGGGCGGTCGAGAACGACACCGCGGGCGGGTCCACCCCGACCGAGGCGACCGACGACGCCGTCATCCCGACCGGCCCGTCGAGCCCGGTCGCGGTGAGCACGGCGACCCCGGCGGGGTGCCCGCGGAACGCCGTCCGCAGGCCCCCGGCCGGATCGGCGACCGTCACGCCCGCGCCCGGGCGAACCGCTCGGCGGCGTCGGCCCAGTTGACGACGTTCCACCAGGCCGCGACGTAGTCGGGCTTGACGTTCTTGTACTGCAGGTAGAAGGCGTGCTCCCACATGTCGAGCAGGACGATGGGGGTCTGGCCTGCGGGGAGCTGGGACTGCTGGTCGTAGAGCTGGTGGATGAGCAGGCGGTCGCCGAGCTGGTCGTGGCCGAGGACGGCCCAGCCGGAGCCCTGGATGGTGGTGGCGGCGGCGGTGAAGTGGGCCTGGAAGCCGTCGAAGGAGCCGAAGTCGGCGTCGATGGCGGTGGCGAGGTCGCCGGTGGGCTTGTCGCCGCCGTCGGGGGAGAGGTTGTTCCAGAAGGCGGAGTGGTTGACGTGGCCGCCGAGGTTGAACGCGAGGGTCTTCTCGAGTCCGACGACGGCGCCGAAGTCGTTCTTGTCGCGGGCGTCGGCGAGCTTGTCGAGGGTGGTGTTGAGGCCCTGGACGTAGGTGTTGTGGTGCTTGGAGTGGTGCAGCTCCATGATCTCGGGCGCGATGTGCGGGGCGAGCGCGGAGTAGTCGTAGGGCAGGTCCGGAAGCGTGTAGTCGGCCATGCCCGCAGCCTGATAGCTGAACCGGACTTCAGGTCAAGTGTGACGGCGGCCGCACGGCCCGGCCTCAGTTGTCGTCGCGCCCGGTGAGCGCGTGCTCCAGCTCGTCGGCGAGGTGGACGACCTGGCGGAACGGGAACTCGAACCCGTCCAGCGCGGCCGGGCCGAGCGGGATCGAGTGCCGGAACACCACGACGCCCTCCTCCGCGGCCAGCCCACCGACCACCGACGGCCCCGCGAGCTCCAGGGCGCGGCCGAGGTCGACCTCGCCGAGCCGTGCGACCGGGGACTCGATCTGCACCCACTCCTGGTCCGGGTCGGCGACCGCGGCCGCCGCGTCGGTGACCTCGACGCCGGGGCGGCCCGCGCCCTCCCGCACCCGCTTCACGACGACGAGCTGGTCCCGGTCCTCGGTCGTCGGCAGCCGGAACCGCAGCTCGTCCGCACCCTGGCGGACGATCTCGTACCGGACCACGACGTAGGCCTTCAGGTCCTCCCAGGTCGCCACGCCCGTCTCCCCCTCGATCGTCCGACGGGGCCCACCGGACCCCGTCGCCGACCCTAGCGTGATCCGGACCCCGCGCGGCCGGGCCTCGCCTCCCGGTGGGGCGCGTCTCCGATGGACCCCGCCTCCCGATGGGCCTCGTCTCTCGATGGGCCCAGTCTCTCGATGGGCCCCGTCTCACCCGGGGCTGCTCAGCGACGGACCGAATCGTCCGAGCCCGGCTTGATTCCACCGAGATGCGACTGAGGGTCGTCACGGCGGTCCGTGGACCGCCCCGAGCTGCATCTCGACGAACGGCCCAGCAGGCCGACGGATCGTCCGTGCTCGGATCACCGGCGCCGAGATGCAGCTCAGCGGGCCCTGTAGATCCACAATTCCCGCTGAGCTGCATCTCGGCGCAGTGGGGCGCGGTGTGGCGGGCGCGGTGTGGCGGGCGCCCGGCCGGCCGCAACGGGAGTGCGGCACGGCGGGCCGAGCAGGGCGGGGGCGGTCCGCGCGGGACGGGGCGAGCAAGGCGAGGGCGGGCCGAGCAGGTCAGGCCGAGCGCGGCGGGGCGAGCCGGGCAGGGCGAGCCGGGCAGGGCGAGCCGAGCGGGGCGGGGCGGGGCGGGCGGGCCGGGCACAGCACCCCGGGGCGCGGAGGGGGCGGCGCCCTACCCCGTCAGCCCGGTGGTGATCAGCTGGTCCACCGGGGCGCGGTCGTCGGTCAGGACCGGCGTCCCCGCGGTGAACGCGGCGGTGCGGTCCGGGGCGAGGACCGTGCCGGCCGGTTCGGAGCGGGCGACGGCGGCGCCGAGGGCGGCCGGGTCGAGCGGCCGGTCCGAGGCGACGACCACGACGTTCCCGCCGCCACCGGGGGCGAACTCGTCGGGGAGGGCGAGGAGCATCGTCGTCGCGAACCGCGACTCGACGGTCGCGGTGGCGGCCTTGACCAGGTCGAGCGGGTACCGGTCGATCACGTTGAGGACGTAGAGCCCGCCCGGGCGCAGCACCCGCTGCACCTCGTCGAGGAACTCCGCGGTGGACAGGTGCCAGGGCACCGAGCGGGCGCCGAAGGCGTCGCCGACGACGAGGTCGGCGGAGTCGTCGGGCAGCGCGGCGAGGTTCACCCGGGCGTCGCCGGTGCGCACGGTGGTGCCGGGGATCCCGCCCGCGTCCAGGGAGCGGACGCCGAGGTCGATCACGCCCTGGTCCAGCTCCAGCACGGTCGAGGTGCTGCCGGGGCGGGTCGCGGCGAGCCAGCGCGGCATGGTCAGCGCGCCGCCGCCGATGTGCACCGCGTCGACCGGGCGCCCCTGCGGGAACGCGGTGTCGACGGCCGCGGCGAACCGCTTGGTGTAGGCGAACTCCAGGTGCGCGGGGTCGCCGAGGCGGACGTAGGAGTGGCGCAGGTCGTCGAGCACCAGATAGCGACCGGCCGGGTCCGCGGGGTCGGTCCGGACGGCGGCGCAGTAGTAGGTGGTGTCGGCGTCGCAGCGCCCCGGCAGCGCGACGAGCGCGACGGCCAGCAGCAGCGCCGCGGCGCCGCCCTTCGCGATGTCCGAGCGGCGCCGCCGGGGCGCCAGGACGAGCCCGAGCACGAGGCAGGCGGCCGCGGTGACCAGCAGGATCGCGCTCACCGGCAACAGCGCGACCAGCACGAACCCGGTGAGGAAGGTCCCGGCGAGCGACCCGAGGGTGCCCGCCGCGGACAACCCGCCGACGACCTCGCCGGAACGGTCCAGCCCGGTCAGCCGGGCCTTGGTGACGGCCGGGGTGACCGCGGCCAGCGCCGTCACCGAGACCAGGGTGGACGCGGCGACGAGCACCACGGCGGCGTAGGGCCCCGCGCCGAGCAGCGGCCCGAGCAGCCGGACCACCGGCCGTACGGCGAGGGTGCCGAGCCCGCCGACGACCATCATCAGCGCGGCGACGGCCACCGGGTCGCGCTCGTCGGCCCACCGCCCACCCAGCGAGGCGCCCGCCGCGATCCCGGCGAGGGCCACCCCGATCACGGCGGTGGTCGACTCGAGCGTCAGTCCGACGTAGGGCGCGACGAGCCGGGTCGCGAGGGTCTCGACGACGAGGATCGCCGCCCCCGAGACGACGACGGCGGTCCGGGCCATGGCGAGGCGCACCCCGCCATGGTGCCGGTCGGGATCAGGCCCGGTTCAGCCGGAGCACGAGCTTGCCGGTGTTCTCGCCGCGGAACAGCTTGAGGAACACCTCCGGGAAGTCGGACACGGCGCCGTCGACGACGTCCTCACGGCTGTGCAGGCGCCCGTCGGCGAGCCAGCCGGCGAGCTCGGTGCCGGCCTCGCCCCAGCGGGGGATGTAGTCCCCGACCAGGAAGCCCTCCATGCGGGCCCGGTTGACCAGCAGGTTCATGTAGTTCTTCGGGCCGGTCATGCCGCCCTCGGCGTTGTACTGGCTGATCGCCCCGCAGATGACGACGCGGGCGTGCATCGCGAGCCTGCCGAGCACGGCGTCGAGGATGTCCCCGCCGACGTTGTCGAAGTAGACGTCGACGCCCTCGGGGGCGAGCTCCTTGAGGCGCTGCGACACGTTGTCGGAGCGGTAGTCGATCGCGGCGTCGAACCCGAGGTCGTCGGTGATCCACGCGCACTTCTCGGGGCCGCCCGCGATGCCGATGACCCGGGCGCCCTTGACCTTCGCGAGCTGCCCGACCACCGACCCGACGGCGCCGGCCGCACCAGAGACGACGACCGTCTCCCCCTCCTTGAGGGCGCCGACGTCGAACAGCCCGAAGTAGGCGGTCATGCCGGTCATGCCGAGCAGCGCGAGGTAGCGCTCCGGCGGCACGTCCGCGGTCGGGGAGACCTTCTGCAGGCCGCGGCCGTCGCTCTCCACGTACTCCTGCACGCCGAGCACACCGGTGACGGTGTCGCCGACGGCGAAGTCGGCGTTCTTCGACGCGACGACCTCACCGAGGCCGAGCGCGCGCATCACCTCGCCGATCCCGACCGGGGGCGCGTACGAACGCCCCTCGTTCATCCAGCCGCGCATCGCCGGGTCCAGCGAGATGTGGCTGATCCGGACGACGATGCGGCCCTCGCCGGGCTCGGGCACCGGCTCGGTGGTGTGCTCCCACACCTCCGGGCCGGGGGTGCCCTGCGGGCGTGCGGCGAGCCGAACCTGGTGGTTGACCTCGTTGCTCATGACACCGGTCTACCCCCGTCACGCGCGCGGCACCGCATCACGGTCGTCACGCGCGTGACGGGAATGTCGTTCGGTGACCGAACGGATCGTCGCTACAGGCCCAGGTGCCGCGCGATCAGCATCTTCTGCACCTCGGAGGTGCCCTCGCCGACCTCGAGGATCTTGGCGTCGCGGTAGAACCGCCCGACCGGGTACTCGTTCATGAAGCCGTAGCCGCCGAAGATCTGGGTGGCGTCGCGCGCGTTGTCCATCGCGGCGTTCGACGAGACGAGCTTGGCGATCGCCGCCTCCTTCTTGAACGGCTCCCCCGCGACGAGCAGCCGCGCGGCGTGCTGCCAGGCCAGCCGGGCGGTGTGCGCGCGGGCCTCCATGTCGGCGATCTTGAACTGGATCGCCTGGTAGGAGCCGATGGTGTTCCCGAACGCCTCGCGCTCGCCGGCGTAGCGGACGGACTCGTCGACGCAGCCCTGGGCCAGCCCGGTGGCCAGCGCCGCGATCGCGACCCGGCCCTCGTCGAGGATGGACAGGAACTGGGCGTAGCCGCGGCCACGCTCGCCGAGCAGGTTCGCCGCGGGGACGCGGACGTCGTCGAAGAAGAGCTCGCGGGTGTCGGAGCAGTTCCAGCCGACCTTGGAGTACTTCTCGCTCACCGTGAACCCGGGCGTGCCCGCCGGGACGAGGATCGCCGAGATCTCCTTGCGGCCGTCGGGCTTCTCGCCGGTGACGGCGGTGACGGTGACGACCGAGGTGATGTCGGTGCCGGAGTTGGTGATGAAGCACT
This sequence comes from Pseudonocardia sp. ICBG601, assembly GCF_020496245.1. Lineage (NCBI taxonomy): Bacteria > Bacillati > Actinomycetota > Actinomycetes > Pseudonocardiales > Pseudonocardiaceae > Pseudonocardia > Pseudonocardia sp. ICBG601. The sequence continues at coordinate 355,758 of NZ_JAHLJA010000148.1, forward strand.
TCGACCCGTTGATCACCCACTCGTCGCCGTCGAGCCGGGCGGTGGTGCGGGTGGCGCCGGCGTCGGAGCCGCCGCCGGGCTCGGTGAGGCCGAACGCGCCGAGGGTGTGGCCCGCGGCCAGGTCGGGCAGCCAGCGCGCCTTCTGCTCGTCGGTGCCGAAGCGCAGGATCGGCATGGCACCGAGCCCGACGCCGGCCTCCACGGTGATCGCGACCGAGGAGTCGACCCTGGCCAGCTCCTCCAGGGCCAGGCAGAGGGCGTGGTAGTCGCCGCCCATACCGCCGTAGGACTCGGGGACGGGCAGGCCGAACAGGCCCATCTCGCCCATCTTGGCGGTGATGTCGTAGGGGAACTCCTCGCGGATGTAGAGGTCGCCGATGACGGGCGCGACCTCCTTGCGGGCGAACTCCTCGACCGAGGCGCGCAGCGCCTCGTACTCCTCGGCGGTGGTGGTGTCCTGGGCGGTGGTCATGCCTGCTCCTCCTGGGTGGCGGGCTCGACCACGAGCAGCACCGCGTCCTTCGCGACGGTGGCTCCGGCCCGGGCCCTCAGCTCGCGCACCGTCCCGTCGACGGGGGCGGTGAGCACGTGTTCCATCTTCATGGCCTCGACGACGACCAACTTCTGACCTGCGACGACGGCGTCCCCATCGGCGACCTCGACGACGGTCACCGTCCCCGGCATCGGCGAGACGACCGGCCCGCCCGCACCGCCGGCGGCCGCGGCGGCCTCCGTCGGCGCCTGCTCGCGCACGCCCCAGGCGTGCCCGTCGCGGCCGATCCAGACGACCCCGTCGGCACCCTCGGCGACGGCGAACCGGCGGGTGCGGCCGTCCTGGGTGTGCTCCACGACCCCCGGTGCGACGGCGGCGGTGCGGCACCGGGCGGCGGCCGCGGCGGGTGTCGCCGACGCCGGGACGGCGGTGTCCCCCGCGTCCCGGTCCGCCGCCCCACCGGCGGCGGGCAGCGCCAGGTCGAACCCGGCCGCCCGGCCGCGGGCCCGCACCTCGACGGCACCGTCGGCGCCCCCGGTGACCAGGCGGCTCACCGTCCAGGCGGGCTCCCCGACCCGCCAGCCACCGGGGACGTCGAAGGGGTCCACCACGGGCCCGGCCGGCTCCCGGCGCAGCAGCCCGAGACCCGCGACCGCACCGAGGACGTCGGCGGGCACCGAGTCGTCGACGAGCGCGGCGCCGCGCCGGGCGATCAGCCCGGTGTCGAGGTCACCGGCGCGGACGTCGTCGTCGGCGAGCAGGGCCCGCAGGAACCCGATGTTGGAGTCGAGCCCGAGCAGCACCGTGTCACGCAGCGCGGCGTCGAGCCGGCGCAGCGCCTCGTCGCGGGTGGCACCGTGGGCGATGACCTTGGCCAGCATCGGGTCGTAGTCGGACCCGACGACGGTGCCGGTCTCGATCCCGGCGTCGACCCGCACCCCGGGCGGCGGCGTCCAGTCCAGCACCGGCCCGCCGGAGGGGAGGAAGGTGAGCGCGTCGCCGGACACGGCGGTGGCCTCGGCGTACACCCGGGCCTCCATCGCGTGCCCGGTGAGCACCACGTCGTCCTGGGAGATCGGCAGCGGCTCCCCCGCGGCGACGCGCAGCTGCAGCTCCACCAGGTCCAGGCCGGTGACCTCCTCGGTGACCGGGTGCTCGACCTGCAGGCGGGTGTTCATCTCGAGGAAGAAGAACTCGTCGGGACGGTCCGAGCTCACGATGAACTCGACGGTCCCGGCGCCGGTGTAGCCGACGCTGCGGGCGGCCTCGCAGGCGGCGCGGCCCATCTCGTCGCGCTGCGCGGGGGTGAGCAGAGCCGACGGCGCCTCCTCGATGATCTTCTGGTGGCGGCGCTGCAGCGAGCACTCGCGCTCGCCGAGGTGCACGACGGCGCCGTGCGCGTCGGCCATCACCTGGATCTCGATGTGCCGCGGCGTGGTGACCAGCCGCTCGACGAGCAGGGTGTCGTCGCCGAAGGAGCCGCGGGCCTCGCGGCGCGCACCGGCGATCGCGTCGGCCAGCTGCTCCGGGGAGTGCACCTCGCGCATCCCCTTGCCCCCGCCGCCCGCGGACGGCTTGAGCAGCACCGGGTACCCGATGTCGGCGACGACGGCGGTCAGGTCGTCGTCGGTGAGGCCGGAGCCGTCGGAGCCGGGCACGACCGGCACCCCGGCCTTGGCGACGGTCTGCTTGGCCCGGATCTTGTCGCCCATCGCCTCGATCGCCGACGACGGCGGCCCGACGAAGGCGATGCCCGCCTGTTCGCAGGCGGCGGCGAACGCGGTGTTCTCGGACAGGAAGCCGTAGCCGGGGTGGATCGCCTGCGCACCGGTCGCCCGGGCGGCGGCGATCACGTTCTCCACCGACAGGTAGGACTCGCCGGCAGCGGCCGGGCCGATCCGGACGGCCTCGTCGGCGGCGCGGACGTGCGGGGCCGCGGCGTCGGCGTCGGAGTAGACGGCGACCGACCGGACGCCCAGCGAGCGCAGGGTGCGGATGACGCGGACCGCGATCTCGCCGCGGTTCGCGACCAGGACGGTGTCGAACAGTGCCGATCCCATGGGGGGCCTCACATCCGGAAGACGCCGAAGGCCGGGTCGGCCAGGGGCGCGTTGGCGGCGACGGACAGGGACAGCCCGAGGACGGTGCGGGTGTCGGCGGGGTCGATGACGCCGTCGTCCCACAGCCGGGCGGTGGAGTAGAGGGGATGTCCCTGCTCCTCGTACTGGGCGCGGATCGCGTCCGGGTCGGCGTTGCCGACGGTGCCGAGCACGGTGGCGGCCTGCTCGCCGCCCATGACCGAGATGCGGGCGTTGGGCCACATGAACAGGAACCGCGGCGAGTACGCCCGCCCGCACATCGCGTAGTTGCCGGCGCCGAAGGACCCGCCGATGACGACGGTCAGCTTCGGCACCCGGGTGGAGGCGACGGCGGTGACCATCTTCGCGCCGTTGCGGGCGATGCCGCCCGCCTCGTACTCGCGGCCGACCATGAAGCCGGAGATGTTCTGCAGGAACACCAGCGGGATGCCGCGCTGGTCGCACAGCTCGACGAAGTGCGCGCCCTTGGTCGCGGACTCCGAGAACAGGATCCCGTTGTTCGCGACGATCCCGACCGGGTGGCCGTGGATCCGGGCGAACCCGGTGACCAGGGTGGTGCCGTACTCGGACTTGAACTCGGCGAACCGCGAGCCGTCGACGACGCGGGCGATGACCTCGCGCACGTCGTAGGGGGTGCGGGTGTCGGTGGGCACCGCGGCGTAGAGCCCGGCGGGGTCGACGGCGGGCTCCTCGGTGGGGCGCACCTCCCACGGCCGCGGGGCGCGCGGGCCGAGCGTCGCGACGATCGCGCGGACCCGGGCGAGCGCATCGGCGTCGTCGACGGCGAGGTGGTCGGTGACGCCGGAGACCTTCGCGTGCAGGTCCCCGCCGCCCAGCTCCTCGGCGGTGACGACCTCGCCGGTCGCGGCCTTCACCAGCGGCGGGCCGCCCAGGAAGATCGTGCCCTGGTTGCGGACGATGACGGCCTCGTCGCTCATCGCGGGGACGTAGGCGCCACCCGCGGTGCAGGAGCCGAGGACGGCGGCGATCTGCGGGATGCCCTGCCCGGACATCTGCGCCTGGTTGTAGAAGATCCGGCCGAAGTGCTCGCGGTCGGGGAACACGTCGTCCTGCTCGGGCAGGTACGCGCCCCCGGAGTCCACCAGGTACACGCAGGGCAGCCGGTTGTGCAGCGCCACCTCCTGCGCGCGCAGGTGCTTCTTGACCGTCATCGGGTAGTAGGTGCCGCCCTTGACGGTCGCGTCGTTGGCGACGACCACGACCTCCCGGCCGGCGACCCGCCCGACCCCGGTGATCATCCCGGCGCCGGGGGCCTGGTCGTCGTACATGCCGTTCGCGGCCAGCGGGGACAGCTCCAGGAACGGCGACGACGGGTCGACCAGCGCGTCCACCCGGTCGCGCGGCAGCAGCTTTCCGCGCTCGACGTGCCGGGCCCGCGAGCGCTCCGGCCCGCCGAGCCGGGTCCGCTCCAGCCGGTCGCGCAGGTCGGCGACCAGTGCGCGGTGCGCGGCGTCGTTCTCCGCGGCGCGCGGGTCGGCCGGATCCACCGCCGTGCCGAGCCGCGGGGCCTCCGAGGCCGGCGCGGGTGGGGCCTGCGGTGCCGTCATCGGACCTCCCGGGGAACGCTGTCTGTTAATGACCGTTAACAGGTTAGCGGTTGTTAACACGTGGCGTCCAGAGCGGGCGTCCCGCGGACTAGGCTGGGTGCGTGCGCCTGCTACTGGTCGAGGACGAGAAGCCGCTCGCCGAGCTGGTCCGCCGCGGCCTCGCCGGGGAGGGGCACGAGGTGGAGGTCGCGCACGACGGCCCCACCGGGCTGCAGCTCGCGCTGACCGGTCGGCACGACGTGGTCATCCTCGACATCATGCTGCCGGGCCTGTCGGGCTACCGGATCCTGCAGCACCTGCGCGACCGCGGCGTGTGGACGCCGGTGCTCATGCTGACCGCCAAGGACGGCGAGTACGACGAGGCCGACGCCTTCGACCTCGGCGCGGACGACTACCTGACCAAGCCGTTCTCGTTCGTCGTGCTGCAGGCGCGGCTGCGCGCGCTGCTGCGCCGGGCCGGGGAGGCCGCACCGACCGTGCTGCGGGTCGGGGACCTCAGCCTGGACCCGGGCACGCACCGGGTGCACCGCGGCGAGACCGAGATCCCGCTGACCCCGCGCGAGTTCGGCGTGCTCGAGCACCTGATGCAGAACACCGGGCAGGTCGTGACCAAGACCGACATCCTGCGCTCGGTCTGGGACGCCCACTACGACGGCGAGGTCAACGTCGTCGAGGTCTACGTCGGCTACCTGCGCCGCAAGATCGACGCACCGTTCGGGACGCACAGCATCGAGACACTGCGCGGCGTCGGCTACCGGATGTCCGAGCCCGCGCCCGCGCCGCCCCGCTGACCTGCGGGGACCCGCTCAGCGACGACGGTCGAACGGCCGCCGCGGCGACGGCGTCCCGACCGGCTCCCGCTCGGCCCGGGCGGGCTCGCGCCCGGTGTCCCGGGTGTCACGGGCCGTCTCCCGGCTGGCGACGGCGGTGCCGCCACGGGCCCGCTGCCCACGCGGCGTGACGACCGGCAACGGCCGGGTGGCGTTCTCGTCGAACGGGCTGCCGACGGTGTTCGGCCGGATCGGCAGCGGACCGGTCGGCGGGTCGAGACGACTGTGGGCGGGTGGTGCGGACACGTCGTCCTCCGGGTCGGGCGGGGTCGTCACCGGACCGCTGTCCGGGGTCCGACCGTCCGTGCCCGAGCCGTGGGTGACGGCCGGGTCACCGGGCGTGCGCATCATGCCATCCGCAGCGGCGGTCCCGCGCGCCGACGCGCCCGCCCCCACGGTGCCCTCGGGAGCGACCGCGGAGCCCATGACCGGGCGGACCGGAGCGGTGCCGCCCGACGCCGCGCCGCCCTGCGCCGCACCGTTCCGCGCCGCACCGTTCCGCGCCGGGTCGGGCTGCTCCGCACCGTTCTGCGCCGTGACGTTCCGCGCCGTGCCGTGCTCCGGTGTCCCGTGGTCGGCGCCGCCCTGCCCCAGCCACGCGTCCGGGCCGAAGTCGGCGGGCTCCTCGGCCCGCGCCCACGGCGACCGCGCGGTCACCCGCGGGATCGGGCCGGAGGGCCGGTCGTCGCACAGCTCCGCGGCCGGCTCGCCGCCGGGCCCGGCACCGGCGTGGTCGGCGGCCACCGGTTCGGGGGTCTCCTCCTCGGGCAGCGGCGCCGTCACGGCGGGCACGGTGACCCGGAACCGGGCCCCGCCCAGCTCCGGCGACGAGGTCGCCTCCACGGTCCCGCCGTGCGCCGCGACCAGCTCGGCGACGATCGCCAGGCCGAGCCCGGAGCCGCCGTCGCCGCGGGACCGGGCCTCGTCGAGCCGCACGAAGCGCTCGAAGACCCGGGCGCGGTCGGCCTCGGGGACGCCGTTGCCGTCGTCGTCGACCTCGATCACCGCGAGGTCGCCCTCGGCCCGGACCGACACCGCGACCGTCGACGACGCGTGCCGCTTGGCGTTGTCGACCAGGTTGCGCAGCACCCGGACCAGCTGCCCGCGGTCGCCGACCACCCGGACGGGCTCGCTGGTCACCCGGACCGCGACGGCGGTCTCGGCCGACGGACGCTCCCGCTCGGCGTCGGCGATCTCGTCGAGGTCGACCTCCTCGCGGCGCGGCGCGATGCCGCGCTCGTCGGCACGGGCGAGGAACAGCAGGTTCTCGACCAGGCCGGTCAGCCGAGAGGCCTCCCCGCGCAGGACGTCGACGGTGGCCCGGTCCGCGGACGCCTCCGGCATGCCCGAGCCGAGCAGCTCCAGACCGGTCGACACGGTCGCGAGCGGGCTGCGCAGCTCGTGGCTGGCGTCGGCGACGAAGCGACGCTGGGTCGCCTGGGAGGACTCGATCCGCCCGAGCATCTGGTTCATGGTGCGGGCGAGACGGCCGACCTCGTCGCGGGCGGCCGGCTCGTCGACGCGCTGGGAGAGGTCCTTGTCGCCCATCCCGGCGACCCGGGACCGCATGTCCTCCACCGGGCGCAGCGCGCGGCCGGCGAACAGGTAGGTGAAGCCGCCCGCGACCAGCACCAGCAGCGGGACCCCGCCCGCGACGAGCCAGGTCACGAGGTCGACGGCACTGTGCATCTGGTCGGTCGGCTGGGCGGAGTAGATCGTGATCGGCCGGTCGAAGGCCCGCACGCCGAGCCCGACGACCATCATGTTCTCGGTCTGCAGCGGCCCGGCGTCGGGCTCCGGGCCGCCCGCGTCGTGGAAGGTGACCGGCACGTCCATCTGGGAGCGCGTCTCGTGCGGGGCGAGGACCCAGTCCACCAGCTTCGGCTGGCCGTCCAGCGGCTCGGACGAGGCGAACACCTCGATGTTGCGGCCCTCGCCGTTCGACCCGACCCGGTCGTCGGGCGCGCCGGTCCGGTCGCTCCAGGCCGTGACGACCTGCACCAGGTCGGTGCGGCGGGCGGTGGTCACCACCGCGTTCTCCTTGGCCGGGTCGCCGGGGCGGTAGTCGGCGAAGTTGGCCTGGATGCGCTCGGCCACCTGCTGGGCGTTGGCCAGCAGGGCCTCCTCGGTGTTGCGCTTCAGCTGGCTCTCGAGGATCAGCACCAGCGACACACCGGCGACGACGAGCACCATCGCGACCGCCGTCGCCGCCGCGAGGGCGGACGCGGCGCGCACGCCGAGACGCTCGCGCATCCGGCGCAGGGTCCTCATCACGCTCACGAGGGTATCGCCGCCGACCTGTGCGGAGCCTGAGACGGACCGCACGGCGCGTTAACAACCGTTAACCGACGACGCTACGATCGTCCGATGGTCGCAGCAGGACCCTCCCCCGCGGACGGCGCGGGCGCGCGCACGGAGGCCCCGTCGCGGCGCGAGCAGATCCTCACCGAGGCGGCCCGGCTGTTCGCCCGGCACGGCTTCCACGGGGTGAGCATCGCCGACCTGGGCGCCGCGGTCGGTGTCAGCGGCCCCGCCCTCTACCGGCACTTCCCCGGCAAGGAGGCGCTGCTCGCCGAGCTGCTCATCGACATCTCCGAGCGCCTGCTCGACGGCGGCCGCGCCCGCGTGCACCACGACGACCCCCGTGCCGCGCTGGCCGACCTCGTCGACTTCCACGTCGCGTTCGCGACCCGCGAGCCGGAGCTGATCGTCGTGCAGGACCGGGACCTGGCGAACCTGCCCGAGGAGCCGCGCCGCACCGTGCGGCGGCTGCAGCGCACCTACGTCGAGCTGTGGGTGGACACGCTGCGCCGGGCGCACCCCGACGTCGCCCCGGCCGAGGCCCGCACCGTCGCCCACGGGGTGTTCGGCCTGCTCAACTCCACGCCGTACGCGCCGCGGGCCGAGCAGCCGTCCCCGCGCGGGGCGGACGCCCGGGCCGCGGTGCTGCGCCGGATGGCGCTGGCCGCGCTGGCGGTCGACCCGGCCTGACCAGCTCCGGGCCGAGCACCCGTCAGACCCCGACGCGCTCCCGTTCGGCGGCCACGGCGACCGGCGCGACGGCGGCCCGGGCCCGCCGGTCCTCCCGGCGCGCGACGACGAGCAGCCGCAGCCCGTTCAGGCACACCAGCACCGTGGACAGCTCGTGCCCGGCGACGCCGACGACCAGCGGCAACGTCCCGACCAGGTCCCACCCGACCAGGACGACGACCACCGCGGCGGCGAAGGCCAGGTTCGCCCGCGCGATCCGCCGCGCCCGCCGGGCCAGCACGACCAGCGGGGCCAGCGAGCCGAGCGGGTCGCGGGTGAGCACGCCATCGGCGGCGTCCAGGGACAGCGCCCCCGCCCCCTCGGAGACGACGAGCCCGACGTCGGCCGACGCGAGCAGCGGCGCGTCGTTGATGCCGTCGCCCGCGGCGAGCACCCGGCGGCCCCGGGCCTGCTCGGCGCGGACGACCTCGACCTTGCCGTCGGGCAGCAGCCCGGCCCGCACCCGGGTCAGGCCGAGCCGCTCGGCGAGCACCCGGGCCGGGCGCTCGGCGTCGCCGGTGAGGACCTGCGGGTCGCCGCCGACCTCGCGGCGCAGCGCGGCCAGCGCGGTCGCGGCACCCGGACGCGGCTCGTCGGACAGCCCGACCACCCCGGCGGGCTCGCCGTCCACCAGCACGACGACGGCGGTCCGCCCCGCCTCCTGCAGCGCGGCGACCCCGGGGACCTCCACGTCACCGGCGAGCTCCGGGCGCCCGACGGCGACGCTCCGCCCGCCGACGACCGCCCGCACACCCTCGCCCGGGACCGCGGTGAACCCCTCGGCGTGGGGCAGGTGCAGGCCGCGCTCCAGGGCGTGCGCGCGCACCGCCCGGCCCAGCACGTGCTCGCTGCCGGCCTCGGCGGCCCCGGCCAGGGCGAGCAGCTCGTCGGCGCGCCGGGACCCGAGCGGGGTCACCGACACCACCTGCGGGCGGCCGGAGGTCAGCGTGCCGGTCTTGTCGAGCACCACGGTGTCGACCTCGGCGAGCGCCTCCAGCACGGTGACGTCCTTGACCAGCGTCCCGCGCCGGCCGGACACCGCGACCGCGGCGAGCAGCGGCGGCATCGTCGCGAGCACGATCGCGCACGGCGAGGCCACGATCATGAAGACGATCGCGCGCAGCAGCGTCTCCTGGAACGGGGCGCCGAGCAGCAGCGGCACGGTGAGCAGCAGCACCGTCCCCGCGACGACCAGCACCGAGTAGCGCTGCTCGACGCGCTCGATGAACAGCTGGCGGCCCGCCTTGGTCTCCGCGGCCCGCTCGACCTGCGCCGCGACCCCCGCGACGACGGTGTCCGCCGCGTCCCGCGAGACCCGGACCCGCAGCACGCCGGTGCCGTTCACGGTGCCCGCGAGCACCGCGTCGCCGGGGCCGGTGCGGGCCGGGACCGGCTCCCCGGTCAGCGCGGAGGTGTCGACCTCCGACACCCCGTCGAGCACGGTGCCGTCGCCGGGGACCCGCTCCCCCGGCCGGACGACCACGACCTGCCCCGCGACGAGCCCGGCCGCCGGGAGGGTGCGCTCGGTGCCGTCGTCGTCGGCGACGGTGGCCGTCTCCGGGGCGAGGTCGAGCAGCGCGTGGATGCCGGCCCGGGTGCGGGCGGTCATGACCGACTCCAGCGCGCCGGACGTCGCGAAGATGACGACGAGCAGGCCGCCGTCGAACCACTGTCCGATCGCGGCGGCCGCGACCGCGGCGACGATCATCAGCAGGTCGACGTCGAGCCGCTTCTCCCCGAGCGCGCGCAGGCCCTCGAGCGCGGGCTCCCAGCCGCCGAGGACGTAGCAGGCCAGGTACAGGCCGACGACCACCGCGGACGGCGCGCCGAGCAGGTCGGCCCCGAGCGCGGCCAGGAAGGCCAGCAGGGAGGCCCCGGCCCAGCGGACCTCGGGCAGGGTCAGAGCGGATCGCATGCGTGGAACCGTACCTGCGCATGCACGAAGATACGCAGCCAGCCATCCAGATGGTGAGACGGTGGACCATCCGCGCAGTCACGCAGGTATCCTCGGCGTCGTGCACGAGTCCATCCACGGCTTCGCGATGCCGCCCGAGGACGAGGTCCGCCGGGTGGCGGACGCGATGCGCATGCTCTCCGACCCGACCCGGGTCAAGATCCTCTGGGCGCTGCTGCAGGGCGAGTCCTCGGTGGCCTGCCTCGCCGACCTGGTCGGCGCCGCCCCCACGGCGGTGAGCCAGCACCTGTCCAAGCTGCGGCTGTCGGGCCTGGTCGAGAACCGGCGCGAGGGGACCTACGTGTACTACACCGTGGAGGACGCGACCGTCCGCGCCGTGCTGGAGCGGATGCTCGGGCAGGGCACGGCCGTCGACGGGTAGGCCCGCGGCGGGGCGGGTACGCGAATCGGGAGGACGCAACCGATCTTCCCGGAGGAGCACCCCATGCCCCAGCTCAACATCGGTACCGAGAACGGCAGCCCGGTCGAGCTGCACTACACCGACCAGGGTTCCGGCGCCCCCGTCGTGCTGATCCACGGCTGGCCGCTGTCGGGGAGGTCCTGGGAGAAGCAGGTCCCCGCGCTGGTCGACGCCGGTCACCGGGTCGTGACCTACGACCGTCGTGGCTTCGGCCAGTCCTCCCAGCCCTGGGACGGCTACGACTACGACACCTTCGCCGACGACCTGCACGCCCTGCTCGTGCACCTCGACCTGCGCGAGGCCACCCTCGTCGGGTTCTCGATGGGCGGCGGCGAGGTCGTCCGCCACATCGCGCGGCACGGCACCGACCGGGTCGCCCGCGCCGTGCTGGCCGCGGCCGTCCCGCCGTACCTCTACCAGTCCGACGACAACCCCGACGGCGGTCTCGACGACGCCACGATCGAGCAGTTCCAGGGCGGCGTCACCGGTGACCGGATCGCCTTCCTGGAGGAGTTCACGTCGAACTTCTTCGCCGCGGGCGACCGGACCGACCTGATCAGCGAGCCGAACCGTGCCTACCACCGCGCGATCGCCGAGTTCGCGTCGCCGAAGGGCACCCTGGACTGCATCACCGCGTTCGGGCGCACCGACTTCCGCGACGACGTGCAGAAGGTCTCCGACGCCGGCATCCCGACCCTGGTCATCCACGGCGACGCCGACGCGATCGTCCCGTTCGAGGTGTCCGGCAAGCGCTCGCACGAGGCGATCGAGGGTGCTCGGCTCGTGCTGATCGAGGGTGGCCCGCACGGTCTCAACGCGACCCACCCCGACGAGTTCAACGCCGCGCTGCTCGACTTCCTGAAGGCCTGAGCGCCCGCCCCGGGTTCCGCTGTGGGCGGAACCCGGGGACCGCGGCCGCCGTCCGGCCCTACCGTGCCCCCATGAGCGAACCCCTCTGGCGGCACGCACTCGGTCGTGAGCTGCGACGACGGCGGCACGCCCGCGGCGAGACCCTGCACGCGACGGCCGGGCGCGCCGGGGTGTCCCCGCAGTACCTCTCGGAGGTGGAGCGGGGCCGCAAGGAGCCCTCCAGCGAGATGATCGCCGCCGTCGCCGGGGCGCTCGGGACCGACCTGGCCGGGCTGACCCGCGGCGTCGCCGACGGTCTCGCGACGGCCCCGCGGGCGCACGGGCCGCAGTGCGCCTACGCGCTGGCGGCCTGACCCGGCGCCGCTCAGCGACGCTCGCGGGTGCGCGGCGGCTGCGGTTCGAGCACGGTGTCGAGCAGGCCGTAGTCCCGGGCCGCGGACGCGGTGAACACGCGGTCGTGGTCGGTGTCGGCGCGCAGCCGCTCGACGGTCTGCCCGGTGTGCCGGGCCAGGATCTCCTCGATGTCGGCACGGATCCGGACCAGCTCGTCGGCCTGCAGGATCAGGTCCGGGATGGACCCGCGGCCCTGCGCCGCCGGCTGGTGCAGCACGACCCGGGCGTGCGGCAGCGCGCCGCGACGACCCTCGGTCCCGGCGGCGAGCAGCACCGCCCCCACCGAGACGGCCTGGCCGACGCACGTCGTCGCGACCGGGCAGCGGACGTGACGCAGCGTGTCGTAGATGCCGAGCATCGCGCTGGGGTCGCCGCCCCCGCAGTTGACGTAGAGCTGCACCTCGCGGTCGGGGTCGTCGGCCTCCAGGAACAGCAGCTGGGCGATCAGCGCGTTCGCCACGCCCGCGTCGATCTCGGTGCCCAGGTAGACGACCCGCTCGGTGAGCAGGTGGGAGTAGACGTCGAGGACCCGCTCGCCACCCGGGGTGCGGGCGATGACGTTCGGGATCGTGTAGGTGCTCACCGCCGTCACCGCCCCACGCCGAAGCCGGTCGGGACGGCACCGCGGCGCGGCACCACCTGGTCGAACCGGTCGACGACGGCGTCGACGAAGCCGTAGTCGAGCGCCTCGGCCGCGGAGTACCAGCGGTCGTGCAGCGAGTCGGTGAAGATCCGGTCCACCGGCTGCCCGGTGTCCTGGGCGATCAGGCCGAGCACGGTGTCGCGGGTGTGGCGCAGGTCGTCGGCCTGCAGCTCGATGTCGACGGCCGTCCCGCCGATCCCCGACGAGCCCTGGTGCATCAGCACCCGCGAGTGCGGCAGCGCGCGCCGCTTGCCCGGGGTGCCCGCCGAGAGCAGGAACTGCCCGGCGCTGTAGGCGATGCCGAGCACGAGCGTCGAGACGTCGCAGGGCACCAGCCGGAACAGGTCCCGCAGCGCCAGCATCGCCGGCACCGACCCGCCGGGCGAGTGGATCCAGAAAGCGATGTCGGCGTCCGGGTCGCGGGCGGCCAGCGCCACGACCTGGGTGGCGAGCAGGGTGCCGTTGTCGTCGTCGAGGGGGCCGTCGAGCACCACGACGCGCTGGTCGTAGAGGTCGCGGCGGGCGCGGTCGTCGAAGCGCGGGGTGCGCGGTGAGTCGCTCATGACCCCACCGTGGCCGGGGGACGGCCCGGTCCGCGCCCGGTTCTGCCCTGGGCAGCTCCGCCCAGGGCGAACGCGCCGGTCAGCCGGGGTGTCCGCCGCCCGGGTGCCGGTCGGCGAACACGTCGTAGCCGGCACCCTGGTCGCCCTGGACCAGGCGGCGCAGCGCCTCCTGCGCCGCGGCCCGCGGGTCGGCGGCCGCCTCGCCGGTGACCGGCTGCGGGCCGGTCGAGGACGCGTCGAGGTAGGGCCGGGGCCGCGACGGCGGCGGGGCCGGCGCGGGCCGCGGCGGCGGGGCGTGCGCGTCGGGCGGGGGCGCGACCGGGTCGTCGGACCCGCCGCCCTTCCCGGCCGGCCGCGGGCGCGGTGCGACGTCGTCGGGACCGCGGTGCCGGGCCGCGGCCGACGGCTCCGGGGACGGCCGCGGCGGGGCGCCCTCCCGCCCGGTCGCCGCGACGACGATGCGGTCCCCGGCCGGGTTCCGGCCGGCGTCGACCGGGCCGGCGTCGCCCGGTTCCTCAGGCAGGTGGGCCAGCGCCTCGCGCAGGTCGGCCAGCGGCAGCGGCCGGGTCGTCGTGACCGCGAACGCGACCCGCCCGGCCAGCGCGATGCCTGGCCAGCCCTGCGAGGCCAGCGCCAGCCGCTCGCCGACCCGGTCGCAGAGCCCGGCCAGGTGCCGGTCCGAGGCACCGGGCACGACCAGCGCGAACTCGCGCTCGGACAGCCGCAGGGCCGCGTCGACCGGGCCGAGCGGCTGGGTCATCGCCGCCGCGACCTGGTGGGCGGCGAACCAGGCGGCGCGGTCGTCGTCGTGCACGACGGAGCCGTCGAGGCCGGGCAGGTCGAACAGCGCGACGCCGACGGGCAGCGCCTCCGGCCCCGCCGGACCGGCGAAGCGGTCCAGGGCCTCGGCGGTGGGCAGGCCGCTCGCCGGGTCGACCGCGGCGGCGGCACGGGCGGCCGCGGCGCGCTGGGCGTCGGCCAGCTGGGACCGCAGCTCACGGGTGCCGGCCCGGGCCGACAGCAACCGGTCGATCATGTGGTTGAGCGAGGTCGTCGCCCACGCCTCGCCGGTGGTGCCCGCCGAGGCCGCCGGGTCGCCGCCGGTCGGCATCGAGGAGCCGAGCAGCTCGTCGACCGTGCGCCGCACCGAGGACGGCAGCCGGTCCCCCAGCGCGAACCGCAGCCGCGCGAGCTCGGTCCCGGCCTGGGCACGGGCGTAGCCCCAGCGTCCGAGGAACACCCGCCCGGCCTCGCCCTGCTCGCGCGGGTCGCGGGCGTACTGGTCGGTCGCGACCAGGAACGCACCCGCCCCGGGCCCGAGCGCGACGACGCTCCACTCCGACGCCAGCGGCTCGTCCGGGTCCAGCACCACGAGGTGGACGCCGTCCGGCACGTCGTGCACCCCGCCGTCGGCGAACGCGACGACGACGTGCATCCCGGCCTGGGCCATCCGCGCGTAGACCTCGCGCTCGCGGTCGAAGAAGCGCAGCTGCTGGAACAGCGCGACGACGACCGTCGGGTCCTCCCGCGGACCGGACATCACCGCGCGCTCGATGGAGTGCGACAGGTGCACGAGCAGCCGCTTCGACGCCGGCTCCGGACGGGCCCCCGAGGCCCGTTCCCAGGCCTCGCGGCGGCCCTCGGACAGCCCGTCGACATAGGCCTGCTCCGAGGCCACCCGGACGGCGTGGGCAAGCGGTCCCTCGGACATGGGTGACCTCCGGTCGTCGGACGGCGCCCCGGTTCGCGATACAGGATCACGCCGTGTGTCGAGCCAACAACCGCGGGTCGCCGGGGGCAACCGGTGGCCGGGTACGTCCGGTGGGACCACAGGTCACTGCGACCAGCGGCGTGACGGCCGCCGGTCCGTCCACCGCACGGCCGAGCGGAAGGACGGACGCGACGAACGGACGATCAGCCGTCGAGGGCGGCGACGGCCCGGCGGGCCGCGATCGGGTCGGCCGCGGCGCAGGCCGCGCGCGCCCGCTCCCGGCACTGCTCCACCGTCAGCCCGGCCAGGTTCGCCCCGACCGCGGCGAGCGCGCCCGTGCCCATCGACAGGCTCGCGACGCCGAGCCCCACCAGCACCGCGGCGAGCCCCGGGTCGGCCGCGGCCTCGCCGCACACCCCGACCGGCGTGCCGGTGCGCGCCGACGCCTCGCCGAGCAGCCCGATCAGCCGCAGCAGCGCTGGCTGCCACGGGTCGTTGAGCGCGGCCACCGGCCCGGACTGGCGGTCCGCGGCGAACAGGTACTGGGCCAGGTCGTTGGTGCCGACCGAGACGAAGTCGACCTCGGCCATGATCTCGTCGGCGGTGAGCACCGCGGCCGGGATCTCGATCATCACGCCGGCCTGCTCGATGCCGTGCGCCCGGCAGCGCTGCACGAACCAGCGCGCCTCCTCGGCGGTGGCGACCATCGGCGCCATCACCTTGAGCGCGACGCCGGTCTCCTTCGCCGCGGCGGCGAGCGCGGCGAGCTGGCGCTCCAGCACGCCGTCGCCGTTGCCCGGGACGCGGGCGATCCGCAGGCCGCGCACGCCCAGCGCCGGGTTGGGCTCGCCGTCGAGCGACAGGAACGGCAGCGGCTTGTCCGCGCCGGCGTCGAGGGTGCGGGCGGTGACCGGCTTGCCGGCGAACGCGGACAGCACCGCGGTGTAGACCTCGCGCTGGGCGGCCTCGGTGGGTTCCTCGGCCGCGGAGAGGAACGCGAGCTCGGTGCGGAACAGGCCGACGCCCTCGGCCCGGGCGTCCGCGGCCTTCGCCGCGCCGGGGCCGTCGCCGACGTTGGCCAGGACCGGCACGACCAGGCCGTCGGCGGTGCGGCCGACGCCGTCCCACTCGGCGGTGACCGAGGCGGCGGCGGCGAACGCGGTGGCCTCGTCGAGGGTGGCGACCTCGACGACCTCACCGGTGCCGCCGTCGACGGTCAGCGCGGCACCCTCGGCGATCCGGGTCGCGCCCGCGCAGCCGACGACCGCGGGGATCCCCAGCGAACGCGCGAGGATCGCGGTGTGGCTGGTCGGGCCGCCCTGCTCGGTGACCAGGGCGAGCGCGACGCCCGGCTTCAGCCCGGCGGTGTCGGCCGGGGCCAGGTCGGTCGCGACGAGCACGGCGGGCGCGTCCAGGTCGGCGACGCCCGGCGCGGGCAGCCCCAGCAGCTCGGCGACGATGCGGTCGCGCACGTCGTGGATGTCGCGGGCGCGCTCGGCCATGTAGCCGCCCATCGACGTCAGCATCTCCGCGAAGGAGTTCGCGGCCTCCCACACCGCGCGCGCGGCGGGGCGGCCCTGGCCGGTGACCAGGTCCTGCGCGCTCTCCAGCAGGGCCGGGTCCCCGACCATCGTCACGGTCGCCTCGAGCACCTCCCGCGCGTCCCCGCTGACGGTCGCGGCGCGCGCGGTTAGGCGCTGCGACACCAGCTCGACGGCCGGCGCGATCCGCGCGGCCTCGGCGGAGGCGTCGGCCGGGGCGGGGCCGGCGGCCGGCTCGCCCGGCGGCTCGGCGACGCGGACGACGCGGCCGCCGGCACGGCCGGGGCTGGCGGGGATTCCGGTGAGGGCGGTCGTGCTCGGCATGAGTGGCTCCCGGGGTTACTTCGACGTGACCCGTTGACAAACACAGTAAAACCCACATACTCAGACACAAGCAAGCATCGAAGCGGGAGCGAACGAAGATGTACGCAGCGGAGCGTCAGCAGTGGCTGCTCGACCGGACCCGGGATCGGGGCCGGGTCGACGTGGCCGCTGTCGCCGAGGAGCTCGATGTCACCCCCGAGACCATCCGCCGGGACCTCGGGACCCTGGAGCGCCAGGCCCTCGTCCGGCGGGTGCACGGCGGGGCGATCCCGTCGGACCTGCTGAACTTCGAGCCCGGGGTCGGCCAGCGCGACAGCCAGTTCGGCGCGGAGAAGGAGCGGATCGCCAAGGCCGCCCTCGCCGAGCTGGGCACCGCCGCGACCGTCCTGCTCGACGCCGGGACCACGACCTCCCGGCTCGCGAGCACCCTGCCCCGCGAGCGCGACGTCACCGTCGTCACCAACTCGCTGCCGATCGCGTCCTCGCTGGCCGGGCGCCCGAACGTGGACCTGCGACTGCTCGGCGGCCGGGTCCGCGGGACGACGCTTGCCACCGTCGACGACTGGGGCACCGAGGTGCTGGCCGGTCTCACGATCGACGTCGCCTTCATCGGGACCAACGGCTTCTCCGTGGCACGCGGCCTCACCACACCCGACACCGGCGAGGGCGCGACCAAGCGGGCGATGCTGCGCGCCGCCCGCCGCACCGTCGTCCTCGCCGACGCCAGCAAGTTCGGCTCCGACCAGTTCGTCCGCTTCGGCACGCTGGCCGAGGTCGACACGCTGATCACCGACACCGGCCTCGACGCGGCGGACGCCGCCGCGCTGGAGGCCGCCGGCCCCAAGGTGGTACGCGCATGACACCCCGTTCCGTCCCCGCACCGCGGATGTTCGTGACGGTCACCCCGAACCCGAGCCTGGACCGGACCATCGCGCTGCCGCACCTGGTGCGCGGCGAGGTCCACCGGGCCGAGTCGGTCCGGATCGACCCCGGCGGCAAGGGCGTCAACGTCGCCCGCGCCCTGGCCTCGGCCGGGCACCGCACGGTGGCGCTGATGCCGTCGGGCGCGACGCCCGGCGAGCGGCTGGCCGCACTGCTGGAGCCGACCGACGTCACCACCGTCGCGGTGCCCATCACCGAGGCCACCCGGGTCAACATCACCCTGGTCGAGCCGGACGGCGTCACCACGAAGATCAACGAGCGGGGCCCGCACCTGGCCGCCGACGAGGTCGAGGCCCTGATGGACCGGGCCTGCGCGCTCGGCGCGGGCGCGACCTGGCTGGTGGGCTGCGGCTCGCTGCCGTCGGGCGTCGGCGACGACTTCTACGCCGAGCTGGTCCGGCGCTGCCGCCGGCCCGGCCTGCGGATCGCCGTCGACACCTCGGACGCGCCGCTGCACCACGCCGTCGCGGCGGCCCCCGACCTCGTGAAGCCCAACCACGCCGAGCTGGCCGAGCTCGTCGGGCGCCCCCTGGGCAGCCTCGGCGACGTGCTGCTGGCCGCCCGCGAGCTGCGTGCCCGCGGGATCGGCGCGGTCCTGGTCAGCCTGGGCGCCGGTGGCGCCCTGCTGGTCGACCGGTCCGGCGAGTACCACGCCCGGACCCCTCCGATCACCGTGCTCAGCACGGTGGGCGCCGGTGACTCCACCCTGGCCGGGTTCCTGGCCGCGGGTGGGGAGGGACCCGACGCCCTGCGGCAGGCCGTGGCCTACGGCGCCGCCGCCTGCCGACTGCCCGGCTCCGCCACGCCGGGTCCGGCCGACATCCGAATCGACGACGTCGAACTGGCCCCCACGCCGGACGTCACCCTCGCCCTCACCGGAGATGCCGCATGACCGCACTGATCACCGCAGATCTGGTCGACCTCGACGTGCCGTCGGCCGACCGCAGGACCGCCGTCACCGCGCTCGCCGAGCGCCTGGTGAAGGCCGGCCGGGTCACCGATCTCGACCGGTTCCTCGCCGACATCGAGGCCCGCGAGGCCCAGATGCCGACCGGCCTGGAGGGTGGCATCGGCATCCCGCACTGCCGTTCCGCGGCCGTCACCGAGCCGACGCTGGCCTTCGGCCGCGCGCCGTCGGGTGTCGACTTCGGCGCCGAGGACGGCCCCGCCGACCTCATCTTCATGATCGCCGCCCCCGAGGGCGGGAACACCGACCACATGACGGTGCTCGCTGCGCTGGCCCGTCGCCTGGTCCGTGCCTCGTTCAAGAACGAGCTCCGCAACGCCACCGACCCGGCCGCCGTCGCGACCTTCATCCAGCAGGAGGTGGGAGCGTGAAGCTCCTCGCCGTCACCGCATGCCCGACGGGCATCGCCCACACCTACATGGCCGCCGAGGCCCTCGAGGTCGCCGCCGAGGAGGCGGGTCACGAGATCGTCGTCGAGACCCAGGGGTCCGCGGGCTCGACGCCCTTCACCCAGGCCCAGCTCGACGAGGCCGAGGCGATCATCCTGGCCGCCGACGTCGAGGTGCGGGACAAGGAGCGCTTCGCGCACCTGCCGACCGTCACCTCCCCGGTCAAGAAGGCCATCGGCGGCGCGCCGGGCCTGATCGAGCAGGCCGTCGCGAAGGCGACCGCGCAGCCGAAGGGCTCGGCCGCGGCCGCCGTCCCGGCCCAGCGCGACGGGTCCGACCTGGACACCAAGAACTTCGGCGCCGGCTTCGGCTCGAAGCTGCGCGGCTGGCTGATGACCGGCGTCTCCTACGTCATCCCGTTCGTCGCGGCCGGCGGTCTGCTGATCGCGCTGGGCTTCGCCCTGGGCGGCTACCAGATCACCGAGGCGCCCGACGTCGTCTCCTTCGGTGACGACGGCGTGGCCTCGGTCGTGTTCGACCCGGGTGCCCTGCAGTCCTGGGCCGCGCTGTTCTTCCAGGTCGGTGGCCTGGCGTTCGGCTTCCTGGTCCCGGTCCTGGCCGGCTTCATCGCCTACGCCATCGCCGACCGCCCGGCCCTGGTGCCCGGCTTCGTCGGCGGCATGATCGCCGTCCAGACCCACGCCGGGTTCCTCGGCGGTCTGGTCGCCGGTCTGCTCGCCGGTGCGGTCATCTACGGCCTCAAGCTGTGGCAGCCGCCGCGCGCCCTGGCCGGGATCATGCCGGTGCTGGTGCTGCCGCTGATCGGTACCGCCGTCGTCGGCGCGATCATGTTCCTGGTCGTCGGCACGCCCCTCGCGGCCGCCACGACCGGCCTGACCAACTGGCTCAACGGCCTCTCGGGCACCAACGCGATCCTGCTCGGCGCCCTGCTCGGCCTGATGATGGCCTTCGACATGGGCGGCCCGGTCAACAAGGCCGCCTACGCCTTCGCCGTCGCCGGGCTGTCCACCGGCTCCGAGACCGCGCTGATGATCATGGCTGCGGTCATGGCCGCCGGCATGACCCCGCCGCTGGCGCTGGCCCTGGCCACCGCCGTCCGCAAGAACCTGTTCACCAAGGCCGAGCAGGAGAACGGCCGCGCCGCCTGGCTGCTGGGCGCCTCGTTCATCACCGAGGGCGCGATCCCGTTCGCCGCGGCCGACCCGCTGCGGGTCATCCCGTCGCTGATGGCCGGGTCCGCGGTGGCCGGCTCGCTGTCGATGGCCTTCGGCGCGACCCTGCGGGCCCCGCACGGCGGCATCTTCGTGGTCCCGCTGATCGGCAACCCGTTCGCCTACCTGCTGGCGATCATCGCGGGCACCCTGGTCTCCGCCGCCCTGGTCGTCGGCCTGAAGTCCGCCCGCCGCACCCCGGCCCCGGCCGCCGCCGAGCAGACCGCCACCGCCCCGGCCGCCGCGCCGGTCGCGGGCTGACCCACCCGAGAGAAGGAGCACCCACCATGGCCGAGCGCCGTGTGAAGGTCGGTTCGTCGGTCGGGCTGCACGCCCGCCCCGCCAACCTGTTCGTGACCGCCGCCAAGGAGCAGGGGGTCAAGGTGAGGATCGGGACCGCCGACGGCGAGCGTGGTCCGGTCGACGCCGCCTCGATCCTGTCGGTGATGGGCCTGGGCGTGAAGTCCGGCGAGGAGGTCGTGCTGACCTCCTCCGACGACGAGCAGGGCGAGGCCGCCGTCGCGGCCCTGGCCGCGCTGCTGGAGCAGGACCTCGACGCGAGCTGACCCTGCGTCACCCGGTACGACCCGGACGCCCCGCCGCGCCTCCCGCGCGGCGGGGCGTCCGGCCGTCCGCACCCCGGTCCCGCCGAGACGCACGTGTCCGCCCTCCCGGGGGCCGGAACGTGCGGCTCGATCCCGCGGCTCAGTCCCGCAGGACGGTCACCCCGCGCGGGGGCAGGGTGCCGGCCGGGCCGGCGAGCACCTCCGCCGCGCCGAGCGGCCCCAGGTCGACGGGGGCGTCGGTCCGGTTGACGACGAACCGGAACCCGTCGCGGCGGACCAGCTCCACCCGTCCCGCCAGCTCGCCGGGCAGCTCGGGGGCGATCCCGGCGGCGGCCAGCAGGCGTCGCAGCAGCGGGGCGCGGTCGGCGAGGCGGGTCGGGACGTAGGTCGCCGACCCGTCCCCGACCGGGCGGCGGGTCACCGCGGGCAGCCCGGCGAGGTCCCCCGCGGCCGGGTCGGTGCCGCCGCCGGTCCAGCGGGCGAGCACCTCGACGGCCGGGTCCACCACCTGCACGGCCTCGCTCCACAGGTCACCGGTGGAGCCGTCGTCGAGCTCGACGACGGCGCCCGGGTCGAGCGGCGCGAACTCCTCGACCCGGATGCCCAGCAGGTCGCGCAGCGCGCCCGGGTAGCCGCCGAGGACGGCGTGCGCGTCGTCGTCGACGGTGCCGGAGAAGTAGGTGGTGACCAGGTGCCCACCGGCCCCGACGTAGGCGGTCAGCGCGGCCGCCCGGTCCGGGCCGACCACGTGCAGCACCGGGGCGACGACCAGCCCGTAGCCGGACAGGTCCGCGTCCGCGGACGTGACGTCGGCCCGCACCCCGGCGTCGAGGAACGCCCGGTACCAGCCGAGCGCCTCGGCCTTGTAGCGCAGCTCGGTGGTCGGGGTGAACGGCTGCTCGGCGGCCCACCACGACGGCCAGTCCCACAGCACCGCGGCCGGCGCGGGGACCCGCCGCGCCCCGGCGACCGGGGCCAGGTCGCGCAGTGTCGCCCCGAGCGCGGTGACGTCGCGGAACAGCGCCGAGGCCGGCCCGGCGTGCGGCACCATCGCCGAGTGGAACTTCTCCGCGCCCGCCGCGGACTGGCGCCACTGGAAGAAGCAGAGCGCGTCGGCGCCGTGCGCGAGGTGGGTGAGCGCGTCGCGGGCGAGCTCCCCGGGGCGTTTGGCGCGGTTGACCGGCTGCCAGTTCACCGCCGACGTCGAGTGCTCCATCAGCCACCACGGGTGCCCGCCGGCGAGGTTGCCGGTGAGGTTGGCCGAGAACGACAGCTCGTCGCGGGCGTCCGGGCCGGGGAACACGTAGTGGTCGTTGGCGACGATGTCGACCTCGGGCGCCCAGGTCGCGTAGTCCATGCCGCTGGTCTCGCCCATCACCATGAAGTTGGTGGTCACGGGCACGTCCGGGGTGAGATCGCGCAGCAGGTCCCGCTCGGCGCGCAGGTGGTCGAGCAGGGCGTCGGAGGAGAAGCGGGCGAAGTCGAGCTGCTGGGTCGGGTTCGGGTGGGTGCCCGGGCCGGTGCGGCGCGGGGTGCCGATCTCGTCCCAGTCGCCGTAGTGCTGGGACCAGAACGCGGTGCCCCAGGCGTGGTTGAGCCGGTCGAGGTCGCCGTAGCGGCGCTGCAGCCAGGCCCGGAACGCGACCCGGGCGTCGTCGGAGTGGTCGTGGACGTCGTGGCAGCCCAGCTCGTTGGACACGTGCCAGGCGGCGAGCGCGGGGTGGTCGCCGTAGCGGCGGGCGAGCCGCTCGACCAGGGCGAGGGCGTGTCGGCGGAACACCGGGGAGGTCGGGCGGTGGTGCTGGCGCCCGCCCGGCGCCAGGGTCCGGCCGTCGGCGTCGGCGGCGAGGATCTCCGGGTGCCGGTGGTGCAGCCACGGCGGGGGTGACGCCGTGCCCGTCGCGAGGTCGACGGCGATCCCGCCCGCGTGCAGCAGGTCCAGCACGTCGTCGAGCCACCCGAGGTCCCAGCGGTCCGGCGCGGGCTGGAGCAGCGCCCAGGAGAAGACGCCGACGGTCGCGACCGTCACGCCTGCCTCGCGCATGAGCGCGACGTCGGACTCCCACACCGCGCGCGGCCACTGCTCGGGGTTGTAGTCGGCCCCGAACTCGATGCGGGGACGGGAGGCACCGGGGGTGCGACGCAGCCAGCGGGTCATGCGCCCAGTGTGGCCCGCGACGATGTGCGATGTCGTGCGGATGTGTCCGGGTTCGTGCGGATCAGGTTTCCCCGGGGTTACGGGCGGCGCCAGCGATGGCCCCGCCCCGCGCCGGCGGGGGACGATGCCGCTGCCCGAACCCCGTTCCCGACGACGCGAGCGGCCCGTCCCGACCCGCGCCACCGCGCGGAGAACCGGAGAGCCTGCGTGAGCCCCTCGGAGACCACCGCACTCGCCCCCGACTCGCTGACCGCGCACTCGGGCGTCGTCAGCGAGAGCGAGCAGAAGGCGCTGCGCGCCGACATCCGGCGGTTGTCGACGATGCTCGGGCGGACGTTGTCCGACGAGTCCGGTCCCGAGGTCCTGGAGCTGGTCGAGCAGGTGCGCCGGGCGGCCCGGGACTCCGCGCGCGGCGAGGCCGGGCCGGACGTCGTCGCGGCCCTGCTCGACGGGATCGACACCGGCACCGCGGTGCTGCTGGCGCGGGCGTTCTCCCAGTACTTCCAGCTGGCCAACGTCGCCGAGCAGCTGCACCGGTCCCGTGAGCTGCGCGAGCTGCGCCCGGCCGACGCGCGACCGCTGCGGACGGTGCTGCGCCGCCTGGCCACCGAGGCCGACCCGGACGAGGTCGCCGACGTGCTGGCCCGGGCCGAGCTGCGCCCGGTGTTCACCGCGCACCCGACCGAGTCGACCCGGCAGTCGGTGCTGGGCATCCTGCGCCGGGTCGTCGACGCCCTCGACGACCGGGCGCCCGACGAGGAGCTCGCCGCGCTGGTCGACCTGCTGTGGCAGACCGACGACATCCGCCCCGGCAAGCCGATGGTGATCGACGAGGCCCGCAACGTCGCCTGGTTCGCGGCCCGGCTCGGTGAGCGGACCGTCCCGGACCTGCTGGGCGAGTTCGCCCGGGAGGCCGCCGAGGCCGGGCTGGAGATCCCCGACGACGCGCGTCCGCTCGTGCTGGGGTCGTGGGTCGGCGGCGACCGCGACGGCAACCCCAACGTCACCCCCGCGGTGACCCGCGAGGTGCTGGAGCTCAACGCCGACCGGGCGATCCGGATCCACACCGCGCTGGTGGAGAAGCTGGTCTTCGAGCTGTCGGTGTCGACGCGGGTGATGGGGGTGTCGGAGGAGCTGCGCGGCTCGCTGGCCCGGGACCGCCGCGCGCTGCCCGCGGTGCACGACCGCTACATCCGGCTCAACGCGCACGAGCCGTACCGGCTCAAGCTGTCCTACGTCGCGGCCCGGCTGGAGAACACCCGCCGGCGGATCGCGGCCGGCGCCGCGCACGAGCCGGGCGTCGACTACCTGGGGTCGGCCGGCTACCTGGAGGACCTGCTGGTCGTCGACCGGTCGCTGCGCGGCCACCACGGCGCCCGGATCGCCGGCGGCACCCTGGCCCGGGCGATCCGCTCGGCCCGCGCGCTGGGCCTGCACCTGGTCGAGATGGACGTGCGCGAGCACTCGCAGAAGCACCACGACGCGCTCGGCGCGGTGTTCGACGGGCTCGGTGAGCTGGAGAAGCCCTACGCCGAGCTGACCCGCGACGAGCGCCGCGAGCTGCTCTCGGCGGAGCTGCGCAGCAAGCGGCCGCTGTTCCGCCGCCACTACGGCGTGCCCGAGGCCGCCGCGCCGGTGCTGGACCTGTTCGACACGGTGCACGCGCTGCAGCACGAGTTCGGCGACGAGGTCGTGCGGACCTACATCGTCTCGATGGCCCGCGACGTCGACGACCTGCTCGCCGTCGCCGTGCTGGCCCGCGAGGCGTACATGGTCGAGATCGGCGACGACCCGCGCTCCTCGATCGACCTCGTGCCGCTGTTCGAGACGGTGGAGGAGCTGTCACGGGCCGGGGAGCTGCTGGAGGGGTTGCTGTCGGACCCGGGGTACCGGCAGCAGGTCCGCAACCGCGGTGACCTGCAGGAGATCATGCTGGGGTACTCCGACTCCAACAAGGGCGCGGGGATCACCGCGTCGCAGTGGCAGATCCACCGGGCGCAGCGCCAGCTGCGCGACGTGGCCGCCGAGCACGGGGTGCGGCTGCGGCTGTTCCACGGCCGCGGCGGGTCGGTCGGGCGCGGCGGCGGTCCGGCGGGTGAGGCCATCGCGTCGGCGCCGTTCGGGTCGGTCGACGCCACGATGAAGCTCACCGAGCAGGGTGAGGTCATCTCCGACAAGTACTCGCTGCCCAGCCTGGCGCACGACAACCTGGAGATCCTGCTGGCGTCGATGCTGGACGCGTCGCTGCTGCACCAGGCGTCGCGCTGGCCGGCCGAGACCCTGAAGCGCTGGGACGAGGTCATGGACTGCGTGTCCGAGGCGGCCACCGCGACCTACCGGACGCTCGTCGACGACCCGGGTCTGCCGCTGTTCTTCACCGCGGCGACGCCGGTGGAGGAGCTGGGGCGGCTCAACGTCGGGTCGCGGCCGTCGAAGCGACCGGGGCAGGGCGAGCCGACGCTCGACGACCTGCGGGCGATCCCGTGGGTGTTCGGCTGGACACAGACCCGGATGGTCGTGCCCGGCTGGTACGGCCTGGGCTCGGGACTGAAGGCCGCCCGTGAGGCCGGCTACGCCGACGAGCTCGCCGAGATGCGGGAGTGGGCGTTCTTCCGGAACCTGA
Organism: Pseudonocardia sp. ICBG601; assembly: GCF_020496245.1. NCBI lineage: Bacteria > Bacillati > Actinomycetota > Actinomycetes > Pseudonocardiales > Pseudonocardiaceae > Pseudonocardia > Pseudonocardia sp. ICBG601. Next base: position 381,075 of record NZ_JAHLJA010000148.1, read on the forward strand.
TCGGCAACGTCGAGATGACGCTGGCGAAGACCGACCTGCGGATCGCGTCGAACTACGTCGCGACCCTGGTGGAGCCGGAGCAGCAGGGACTGTTCGCGCAGATCCGGGCCGAGCACGAGCTGACCCGCCGCGAGCTGCTCGCGGTGACCGGGGAGGACCAGCTGCTCGCCCGGCACCCGGTGCTGCGGGGCACGCTGTCGGTGCGCAACACCTACCTCGAGCCGCTGCACCACCTGCAGGTCGAGCTGCTCGCCCAGCGCCGGGCCGCGGGCGACGACCCGGATCCCGACCTGGAGCGCGCCCTGCTGCTGACGATCAACGGGATCGCGGCCGGGATGAAGAACACCGGCTGAGCTCCGGCACCGGGCCGACCGGTACGTTCCGGACATGGAGCACGATCGGAACACACCCGGCCCGGAGGGCCCCGCGACCCGCCGGGTGGTCGCCTGGGTGCTGATCATCGCGCTGGCCGGGCTCCCGCTCAGCTACCTGGCCGGGACCGCAGGCCCGCAGATCGTCGGCGCGCTGGTGGTCGTCGCGCTGCTGGTCGGCGGCGTGGCGTTCTGGCTGCACCGCCGCACCCGCTGACCGGCCACCCGCTGGAACCGGTGCGGTCGCGGGCTGCTGGACTGCCCGGGTGCAGTACCGCCACGCCCCGGCCGCGAACCACGCGGCGCTCGACGCGGTGCTGGCGTCGGCGCCGGGCCGCCCGACCCTCCCGGTACGCCTGACCGTCGAGCTCGCCGGCCGCGCCCGCGCCCACCTGCCCGCCGACGCCCCGCTCACCGTGTGGGACCCGTGCTGCGGCGCCGGGGTGACCCTCACCGTGCTGGGCCTGCTCGTCCCCGGCCTCGCGCGGCTGGTGGGCACCGACGCCGACCCCGAGCCGCTCGACCTGGCCCGGCGCAACCTCGCCCTGCTCGACCCCGGCGGCCTCACCGCCCGCGCCGCGGACCTCGACGCCCTCGCGGCCCGGCACGACAAGCCGTCCTACGCCGACGCCGCGACCGCCGCCCGGACCCTGGTCCCGGCGAGCACCCCGGCCTGGTCCGTCGCCCCCGCCGACGCCCGGGACACCGCTGCCGTCCGCAGCGCGCTGGCCGGGGCGGATCGGTACGGGACCGGCCCGGACCTGGTCCTGGCCGACCTGCCGCACGGGCACCGGACGACCTGGGCCGCCTCCCCGACCCGGCCCGGCGCGGCCGAGATGCCGGCCCCCGCCGCCGGGCCCGCCCGCGCCGCCGGGCCTGTCCGCGCCGCCGGTCCCGCCCGCGCCGCCGACGACGACCAGGACCCCGGGGTCGAGTTCCTGCGCGCGGTCGCCACCGTGCTCCGCCCGGACGCCGTGGTCGTGGCCGTCGGGCGCGGACGGACGGTGCCGCTGCCGGGCGGGGTCCGGCCCCTCGACCGGGTCCGCGTGGGGCACCGGGCCGCCGTCCTGGTGCGGGCGGGCGCGCTGCGGGAGGGCTGACCGGGGGCAGGATCGCCCGGGGCAGGGCTGCTCGGCACCCTCGCGCCGGGGCAGGGCCGATCGATCCCCGTCGGTGCCTCGCCCCGGCCCCCTCGGTTCCGGGGAGGTCCGACGCCCGCAGAACCGTTCACGGGACGAACTGTCTCTCGTGGAACAGGGGTGCCGGCCGGGCGACGCGCCTCCACGCCTTGCAGGGACCGGGTGCCCGGCCACCCCCTCTTCTCCGAATTCGCTTACCGGGTAAGCGAATTCGGAGAACCAGCACCCTGCCGTGCCCCGGCCCGGGCGAGGTGGCCCGATACCGGGCCGCCGGGCCCAGGAGCTCCGACCTCCGGGCGAGCCGGTACCGGTCACACTGGACCCCGGACCGACACCGACACCGACACCGACACCGTGAGACCGACACAGACACCGAGGACACGCCCGTGAGCACGATCGACCTGAACGCCGACCTCGGTGAGTCCTGGGGCCGGTGGACCCTCGGCGACGACGAGGCGATGCTCGGGCTCGTCACCTCGGCGAACGTCGCGTGCGGGTTCCACGCCGGGGACCCCTCGACGCTGCGGGTCACGACCACGGGGGCGGCCGGGGCGGGGGTCGTCGTCGGGGCGCAGGTGTCGTATCCGGACCTGCGCGGGTTCGGGCGCCGGTTCCTCGACATCGAGCCCGGCGCGCTGACCGACGACGTGCTCTACCAGATCGGCGGCCTCGAGGCCCTGTGCCGGGCCGCGGGCACCCGGGTCCGCTACGTCAAGCCGCACGGTGCGCTCTACAACGCCACGCGGACGCACACCGAGCAGGCGCGCGCGGTGGTCCGGGCGGTGCGGGCGTACGACCCGTCGCTGCCGGTGCTCGGGCTGCCCGGGTCCGAGCTGCTCGCGGAGGCCGAGCGGGCCGGGCTGCGCGCGGTGGGCGAGTTCTTCGTCGACCGCGGCTACACCGGTGAGGGCGGGCTCGTGCCGCGCGGCGAACCGGGTGCGCTGCTCGACGACCCCGCGGAGGCGGCTGAACGGCTCGTCCGCGTGGTCGGGACGGGGACGGTGCGCGCGGTCGACGGCAGCGACGTCGCGGTCCGTGCCGAGTCCGCCTGCCTGCACGGCGACTCCCCCGGCGCCGTCGCGACCGCCCGACGGGTCCGTGACGAGCTCGCCCGGGCCGGGATCACCGTCGCACCGTTCGTGTGAGCGATGATCGGGTCATGACGAACGACCCGCACGCCTGGCTCGAGGACGTCACCGGCACCGAGGCCCTGGAATGGGTGTCGCAGCGCAACGCCCGCACCGAGGCGCGGCTGACCGGCACCCCGCTGTTCGCCGAGCTGGAGTCGGGGATCCGCGAGGTCCTCGACTCCCGCGACCGGATCCCGTTCGTCACCGCCCGCGGCGGGCACTACTACAACTTCTGGACCGACGAGCAGCACCCGCGCGGCCTGTGGCGGCGCACCACCCCGGAGTCCTACCGGAGCGCCGACACCGAGTGGGAGGTGCTGCTCGACGTCGACGCGCTCAACGCGGCCGAGGGCGAGAACTGGGTCTGGCACGGCGCCCGGTTCCTGCGCCCGGACCTCGACCGCGCGCTGGTCGACCTGTCCCGCGGCGGCGCCGACGCCGACGTCACACGCGAGTTCGACCTCCCGACCCGCAGCTTCGTCGACGACGGGTTCTCCCGGCCCGAGGCGAAGGGCGGGATGAGCTGGATCGACCGCGACACCGTCTACCTGTCCACCGACCTCGGTCCGGGCACCATGACGACCTCGGGCTACCCGCGCACGGTGCGCCGGCTGCGCCGCGGCGAGGCCCTGGAGTCCGCCGAGCTGGTCTACGCCGGCGAGGAGACCGATCTCAGCATCTCGGCGTTCCGCGACCACACCCCCGGCTTCGAGCGGGACTTCCTGCGCCGGGCGCTGGCCTTCTACGCCGACGAGCTCCACCTGATCGGCGCGGACGGGACCCTCACCAAGATCGACGTCCCGGACTCCGCGATGGCCGACGTGCACCGCGAGTGGTGCACCGTCGAGCTGCGCGAGGACTGGGGCTCGTTCACCGCGGGCTCGCTGCTCGCCGCCCGCTTCGACGACGTCCTGGCCGGCGCCCCCACCTGGGAGGTGCTGTTCGAGCCCACCGACTCCTCCTCGCTCGCCGGGTACACCTGGACCCGCCACCACCTCGTGCTCGACGTGCTGGAGCACGTCGTCGACCGGCTCGTCGTGCTCACCCCGGGCGAGCAGGGCTGGACCCGCACGCCGTTCACCGGGGCGCCGGAGTTCGGCAGCGTCACCGTCGCCGCGGTCGACGCCGACGAGAGCGACGACGTCTGGCTGATCGTCACCGACTACCTGACCCCGTCGACGCTGTCGATCGCGACGGTCGGCGAACAGCCCCGTCCGCTGCGCAGCGCGCCCGCGTTCTTCGACGCGTCCCGCCACGTCATCGAGCAGCACTTCGTGACCAGCGACGACGGCACCCGGGTCCCGTACTTCCTGGTCCGAGCGAAGGACCTGCCCTTCGACGGCACCGCCCCCACCCTGCTCTACGGCTACGGCGGCTTCGAGATCCCCATGACGCCCGGCTACTCCGGTGGCACCGGCCGGTCCTGGCTGGAGCGCGGCGGCGTGTACGCGGTCGCGAACCTGCGCGGCGGCGGCGAGTACGGGCCGCGCTGGCACCGGGCGGCGCTGCGCGAGAAGCGGCCGCGGGCCTACGAGGACATGGCCGCCGTCGCCCGGGACCTCATCGACCGCGGCGTCACCTCGCGGGCACACCTCGCCGTGCAGGGCGGCAGCAACGGCGGCCTGATGGCCGGGAACATGCTGGTCCGCTACCCGGAGCTGTTCGGCGCGGTGGTGATCCAGGTGCCGCTGCTGGACATGAAGCGCTACAGCCACCTGCTCGCCGGTGCCTCCTGGATGGCCGAGTACGGCGACCCGGACACCGACGACTGGGAGTTCATCCGGACGTTCTCGCCGTACCACCTGATCGACGACGCGGCCGACTACCCGCCGACGATCCTGCTGACCTCCACCCGCGACGACCGGGTGCACCCCGGCCACGCCCGCAAGTTCACCGCCGCGCTGGAGGCCGCCGGTCACGACGTGACCTACTACGAGAACATCGAGGGCGGGCACGGCGGCGCCGCGGACAACGCGCAGGCCGCGAGGATGGCCGCACTGGCCTACGGATTCCTGTGGGAGAAGCTGGCATGAGCGACGTCGTGATCAGGGTGCGGGGCGAGCACGAGCGGCAGGTGCCCGCCGAGCGCGGCACCGCGCTCGTCGTCGTGGAGGCGCAGGGCCCCGAGGCCGCCCCGGTGCGGGCGGAGGTCGAGCGCGGCACCGCGGCGCTCGTCGCCGACGTGCGCGGCCTGCACGACCCCGACGCCGGGCCGGTCCGGCGCTACGTCGTCGACCAGGCCCGCAGCTGGGTCGAGCAGCCCTCCTTCGAGGGGCGCCCGCAGCCGCCGGTGCACCACGCGTCGGTGTCGGTGTCGGTGGAGTTCGACGACGTCGCACGGCTCGGCGCGTGGCTGTCCGGTGTGGACCGGTTCACCGGTGCGCAGGTCCAGGGGATCACCTGGGACCTGGCCCGCGACCACCGCCGCGAGGTCGAGCGCGCGGCCCGGCAGGACGCGCTGCGCCAGGCCGTCGAACGCGCCCAGGACTACGCCGACGCCCTGGACCTGGGCACCGTCGCCCCGCGCTCGGTCGCCGACACCGGGATGCTCGGCACACGGGCGGTCGCGATGAGCGCCCGGGCCGTGAGCGCGCCCGGCAGCTGGGGCGCCGAGTCCGCCGACGGCGGGCTCGGGACGCTGCTCGCCCCGGACGACATCACCGTCCGGGCCGAGGTGGAGGCCGAGTTCGTGGTCCGGCCGGGCTGCTGACGCCGGGGCGGGCTCAGCCCTCCCGGGCGGCGATCTCCGAGTGCTCTGTGCGCAGCTCCCGCTTGAGGATCTTCCCGCTGGGGTTCTTCGGGAGGGCGTCGGCGAACACGACGTACTTGGGCCGCTTGTAGCCGGCGAGCTTGTCCTTCGCGTGCGCGTCGACCTGCTCGCGGGTCAGCGTCACGCCGTCCTTCGGGACGACGACCGCGGTGACGGCCTCGATCCAGTGCGGGTGGCTGACGCCGAACACGGCGACCTCGGCGACGCCGTCGAGCAGGTAGAGCGCCTCCTCCACCTCGCGGGAGGCCACGTTCTCCCCACCCGTCTTGATCATGTCCTTCTTGCGGTCGACGACGGACAGGTACCCGTCGGCCGTCATCACACCCAGGTCGCCGGAGTGGAACCAGCCGCCGGCGAACGCCTCGGCGGTCTTCTCCTCGTTCTCGTAGTACCCCAGCGTCACGTGCGGGCTGCGGTGCACGATCTCGCCGACCTCGCCCGGCGGGACCTCGTTGCCCTCGTCGTCGACGACGCGCGTCTCGACGTTCAGCGACGCCCGCCCGGCCGACCCGGCGTGGCTGAGCTGCTCGTGCGGGGCCAGCAGGGTCGCCAGCGGCGAGGTCTCGGTCTGGCCGTAGAAGTTCCACAGCCGCACGTCGGGCAGCCGCCGGGACAGCTCCTGCAGCACCTCGACCGGCATCGCCGCCGCGCCGTAGTAGCCCTTGCGCAGGCTCGACAGGTCCCGGGTGTCGAAGTCCGGGTGGCGCAGCAGCGAGATCCACACCGTCGGCGGGCAGAAGAGCTTGGTGACCTTCTCCCGCTCGATCGTCTCCAGCAGCCGGGCCGGATCCGGCGACGGGAGGATGATGCTGGTCGCGCCCAGGTAGACGTCGACGGACAGGAAGCAGTCCAGCTGCGCGCAGTGGTAGAGCGGCAGCGAGTGCAGCTCGACGTCGTCGTGCTCCATCCCGCCGTCGACGACGCACGACACGTACTGGGTGATCAGCGACCGGCTCGGCAGCATGACGCCCTTGGGCCGCGACTCGGTGCCGGAGGTGTACATGAGGCGCAGCGGGTCGTCGTCGGCGATGTGCACGTCGGGCTCGCCGGGGTCGCCGTCGCCGTCGATCCAGGCGTCCAGGTCGGCCCAGTCGCCGGTCGGCGCCTGCCCGGACAGTCCGATCCAGGCCCGGACCGACGCCGGCGCCGACGACTGCGCGAGCGCCTTCTCCCCGGTGGCGGCCAGCGCGTCCTCGACGACGAACGCCGTCGCCCCGGAGTGGTCGAGGATGAACGCGATCTCCTCGGCGTTCAGCATGAAGTTGATCGGCACGAGCACGACGCCGAGCCGCGCGGTGGCGTAGACGAGCACCGCGAACTGGCGGCAGTTGTGCGAGAGCAGCGCGAGCCGGTCGCCCTTGGCCAGCCCCTGCTCCGCCAGGGCGGCGGCGCACCGGTTCACCGCCGCGTCGAACTCGGCGAACGTCCAGCGGGTGTCGCCGTCGACGACCGCGGTCTTGCCCGGATACCGGACGGCCGTGCGGTGCAGGAGGTCCCCGAGCGAGTGCCGGCGCACCCGCTGGATCGCCGCGGCGGTCTGCTCACTGAACTCGGTAGCACCGTTGCCCATGGCGGCATCCTGCCCGAGGACACCCCGACAGTCACGTACGACTGTTTTCCCCGGATCCGACGGGCGCGGCGGTGTCCCGGGCTGTGTCCCGGGCGGTGTCCTGGGCGTGCTCGGCCGGCACGCAGACGCCGGTCGGCTCGTCCCGTCCGCGCAGCGTCACCGACTCCCCGGCCCGCCACCGCGCGGCCTCCGCACCGGCGGCGTCGACGGCCCGCGCGGACGCGACGACCATCCCCGGCACCGACTTCGCCAGCTCGGTGAGCCGGGCGGCCTCGTTCACCGGGTCGCCGATCACGGTGTACTCGTAGCGGCGCGGGTCCCCGATGTTGCCGGCCACGGCGTCGCCCGCGGAGACGCCGATCCCGGCCTCGACCTCGGGCATCTCCTCGGCCAGGCGGGCGCCCAGGCAGCGGGCGGCGCTCAGCGCGGCGCCGGGGGCGTCGTCGAGGTCGAGCGGGGCACCGAAGACCGCGAGTGCGGCGTCGCCCTCGAACTTGTTGATCCACCCACCGGCCTGCTCGACGCACTCGACGACCACCCCGAAGAAGCGGTTCAGGACCGCCACGACCTCCTCGGGCGGGCGGCGGGCGGCCATCGTCGTCGAACCGACGAGGTCGACGAACAGCACGGCGACCGGGCGCACCTCGCCGCCGAGCCGGATGCCGTCGCCGCGTGCCGAGGCGGCCTCGGCGACGTCGCGGCCGACGTGGCGGCCGAACAGGTCGCGGATCCGCTCCCGCTCGCGCAGGCCCTCGACCATGCTGTTCGTCCCGGCCTGGAGCTGGCCGAGCTCGGTGTTGTCGTAGACGGGCAGGCGGACGTCGAGGTCGCCGTCCTGCACCCGGGCCAGCGCGCGGCGCACCGCCAGCACCGGGTCGGCGATGGCGCGGGCGGCACCGAGGGTCGTGATCAGCCCGACCCCGATCGCCGTGCCGCCCAGCGCGAGCATGGTGACCGCGAGCTGGGTGGGTGAGGAGTCGCCGAACACCAGCGCGACGAGCCCGGCCAGCATGATCCCGGAGATCGGGACCGCGGTGCCGAGCGCCCAGAACCCGACCGAGCGCAGCATGACCCCGGTGACCAGGCGACGCCGCTTCGGCGGCCGTCCGGACAGCACCCGGGCCGCGGCGCGGCGCAGCATCCGCTCGACCAGCAGGTAGGACAGCGACGACGTGGTCACGCCGCCGATGAGCACGGTGGCGGTGACCGAGAAGCCCAGCCGGCCGGAGTAGCGCAGGTTCAGGAAGCAGAACAGGACCGCGGCCACCGCCCACAGCAGCGCGACCATCGAGGTGATCCGGGCGGGTGCCCGCAGCACCAGCCGTCGCTCGTCGGCCTGCGGGTCGCGCGAGGAGCGGCGCACGGTCAGCTTCCGGCGGCCGAACCAGATCCCGACCGGGACCGCGACGAGCAGGTAGATCCCCAGCACGACGAGGTTGACCAGCCGGATCTCGACGGCGTCGAGCAGCTGCTCGCGGGGCAGCACGAAGGCCGCGATGACCAGCACCACGGCCGCGCCGATGACGTTCGCCGACGCCACGACGAGGGCGAGCAGGGCCCGTACCGGCAGCCCGACGACCTGGCGGCCCGGCCGCGTCGCGGGTCGCTGCGCATCCATGGGCCGGAGTCTAGGCCGATCGAGTGAGCCGGGCCGCCGGAGATCGGGACCGGATGCCGGACCCTCCCCGCGCCCCAGCCCGCCGGGACGGGGAACGGGCGCCACCACCGTGCTGCGCGACGGGATGGCCGCCCACCCTGCGCGGTCGGCCGCCTGGGCCGAACCCACTACGGCGGCTCCCCGTTCGCGTGTTCTCGTCGCCGCGACGTTGTGAGACCCAGCTCACGGGTACTGGCCCCGGGTAGGTCACACATCGGGACGGACCGGCTCCGGCGGGGCCCGTCACACAGAGGGGACAACCAGATGACCAGCACGTATGGCACCACCGGCCGCGGCGCCGTCGCAGGCGGACCGGCGGAGCACGCGGGCGCGGTGGCCCCCGGGCACGCCGACCCCGGGCACGCCGACCACCGGCACAGCGACCACGCCGTCACCGACCGCACCGTCACCGACCGCACCACGGTGGACCACCGGCCGGGCGTCGCGCACCACCCGGGCGGGGTACCGGTCGCGGGCAGCCCGCGGCTGGACCGCATCCGCTGGGGCGCGGTGTGGATCGGCGCGCTGACCACGTTCGCGACCAACATCGTCCTGCAGCTGCTGTTCTTCGCCTTCGGCTGGCTGGCCTTCGGCGGTCCCGGCACGACGACGGCGGCCGTGGTGTCGGTGGTCATCGGCCTGCTCGCGTTCTTCCTCGGTGGCATGGCGACCGGGTCGTCGACGCTGTGGGACAGCCCCGGCGACGGCGTGGTCAACGCCCTGGCGATGTGGGTCCTGACCACGATGCTGCTGGTCGCGCTCGCCCTCGCGGGTGGCGGCGCGCTCGCCGGCTACGCGGGCTCGGCGTTCGCCGGCATGAACGGCACGGGCATCGTCGGCCTCGCGCGCGACGCCGCGGGCTGGTCGGTCCTCGGGATGGGTGTCACCGCCGCGGCCGCGGCGATCGGTGGCGCCGTCGGTGCCCGCCTCTGGCCGGGTGCCGCGCAGCGGACCGCCCGGATCTGACCGCGCCCGGCGCCGACCGGGCGCCGCACCGGCACACGACCGCCCCCGCCACCGTCGCCGCAGCGACGGGACGGGGGCGTCGCCGTGTCCGGGCCGGTGGGTGGAGAGCCGATCTCCACCCGGGGTCGGTCCCCGGGTGGATCCGGGAGGGGGTCCGCGCGCGGGACCGTCGTCGGGTCCGATCCGCCGCACCCCGGAGGCACCGATGACCCCGACCACCACACCGACGGCCACCCCGGCGCCCACCGCCCCCGCGGGCCGCGGCGCCGTGCTGCGGCAGACCGTGGGCTCGCTGCTGGTGGACGCGGCGCTGCCCTACCTCGTCTACGTCGTGCTGACCGGGCAGGGCATGTCCGACGTCGCGGCGCTGGCCTGGTCCGCGCTGCCGCCCGCGCTGAACGTGCTGGTGCAGGCGGTGCGGCACCGCAGGCTCAACCCGGTCGGGGTGATCGTGCTGGTCACCATCGCGGCCGGGCTGGCGACGTCGCTGCTCAGCGGCGACGCCCGGTTCGCCGTCGCCCGCGACGCGATCCAGAGCATCGCGTTCGGACTGCTGCTCGCCGGGTCGCTGGTGGTCGGGCGCCGCCCGCTGGTGTTCCACGTGTGCCGCTTCTTCGGCAGCGCCCAGCGCCCCGACCTGCCCGCGCTGATGGAGCGCCAGTGGGCCGCCAACCCGGTGTTCCGCCGGACGCTGCGCCGCGCGACGGGCGTCGCCGCGTGCGTGATGGCGCTGGAGGCGACCCTGCGGATCACGCTGGCCTACACGCTGGCCCCGGTGGTGGCGCTGCCGATCCTGTCGGTGCAGTCGATCGTGATGTGGACGGGCCTGTCCGCGCTGCTGGTGGTCAGTGTGAAGCGGGCGGTGCGGGCGGGCCGGTGACCTCCAGCAGGTCCCGCAGCCGCTCCAGATCCGCGACGACGGCGGCGACGTCCGCGGCGTGGTCGGCGTCCGGTGCCCCGGGGGTGCGCCGGACGCCGAACACGACCTCGGCGCCGCCGGGGTGCTCCACCACCCGCATCGGGTTGTGGAAGCGCTCCCCGGTCGCGGTCAGCACCTCGTGGTCGAGCACGCCCCAGGTGTTCTCGGGGGCGAACCGGAGCTCGATCCCCCCGAGCGGGCCGCCGGGCACGACCCAGCGGCCGTCGCGCTCCTCGATGCGGTCCCCGACGCCGGCCGCCCACCGCGGCAGGTTCCGCGGGTCGCGGGCGAAGGCGTAGACCCGCTGCGGGTCGGCGCCGACGACGACCGACACCCAGCTCGCGGCGACGCTCACGCCCGCAGCCCCGCGAGCCGCCCGGCCGCCTGCTCCAGTACGTCGTCGCGCTTGCAGAACGCGAACCGCACGAACGGCCGGTAGGCCCGCGCCGCGTCGGGCGACGGGCAGAACACCGACACCGGGACGGCGGCGACCCCGCACAGCCCGGGCAGCTTCCAGGCCAGGTCGACGCCGTCGTCGAACCCGAGGGGGCGCGGGTCGGCGACCACGAAGTACGTCCCGCGCGGGGTGAGCACGTCGAACCCGGCCGCCCGCAGCCCGGCGGACAGTAGGTCCCGCTTGCGGGCCAGGTCCGCGGTGAGGCCGGTGTAGAAGTCGTCGCCCAGGGCCAGCGCGTGCGCGACGGCGGGCTGCAGCGGGGCGCCGCCGTGGAAGGTCAGGAACTGCTTGACCGCCCGCGGCGCGGCGACGAGCTCCGGCGGGCCGTGCACCCAGCCGACCTTCCAGCCGGTCACCGAGAACGTCTTGCCCGCCGAGGAGATCGTGAGGGTGCGGTCGGCGAGTCCGGGCAGCGACGCCATCGGCACGTGCCGGGCGTCGTCGAAGACCATGTGCTCGTACACCTCGTCGGTGACGACGACGGCGTCGTGCGCGACGGCGAGCTCCCCGACCCGGGTCAGCTGGTCGCGGGTGAGCACGGCGCCGGTCGGGTTGTGCGGGGTGTTGACCAGCACCACCCGGGTGCGGTCGGAGAACGCGGCGGCCAGCGCGTCGTCGTCGAAGCCGAAGTCGGGCGGGAGCAGCGGCACGGTCCGCAGCGTGGCGCCGGCCAGCGCGACGGCGGCGGCGTAGGAGTCGTAGGCGGGCTCGAAGGCGACGACCTCGTCGCCGGGGCCGCAGAGCCCGAGCAGGGTCGCGGCGATCGCCTCGGTCGCCCCCGTGGTGACGACGACGTCGGCCGGGTCGACCTCGAGGCCGTACCAGCGGTGCTGGTGCGCGGCGACGGCCTCGCGCAGCGCGGGTACGCCCGGGCCGGGCGGGTACTGGTTCAGGCCGCGCTCGGTGATGTTGGCGGCGGCGTCGGCAAGCAGGGAGGCCGGACCGTCGGTGTCCGGGAAGCCCTGGCCGAGGTTGATCGCACCGGTCTCGACCGCGAGGCGGGAGATCTCGGTGAAGATCGTCGAGGTGAACGGGCGCATGCGCTCGACCAGCATGGGCCCGACACTATCCGGGTGGGCGGGTGGCGCAGCTCCTGATCGAGGGTCTGCGCGAACCCGTGCCGGTCCACGGACGCCGGTGGGTTCCACCGCGCCGGGACGAGCTCCTCCGCCCGACCTAGTCGAGTCCGCGGACGATGTGGGACTCGTCGTCGTGCTGCTCGTCGGTCTCGATCGAGATGTCCTCGTTCATCGCATGGCCTCCTCACGGATGTCGGATGACGAATGATGGACACAGAGGAAGACGTCCGTCATCGGGAAAACGTTGCTGTACCGGCCTGTGGACCGATCCAGAATCACCCGACCGGGTGAGCAGACCTGCCCACCCGGTCGGGGTCGTTCCTCGTCCATGCGTCAGGTCTACCCGCCGATGCGGCCGACCAGGTGGAGCTTTTGCGCGTCCTTGGCGCTGCGCAGGGCCAGTCCCCACGCACCGCCTGCGGCCTGCTCGGTCACGAGCTCGGCCTTCGCCGGGAGCAGCACCGGCTTGCGGAAGACGACGTCGTAGGTGCAGGCGTCGGGGACCCGGCCCTCCAGCGCCGCGGCGGCGTGCGCCGCGGTCCACATGCCGTGCGCGATCGCCCGCGGGAAGCCCATCGCCTTCGCGGTGAGCGGGTGCAGGTGGATCGGGTTCACGTCACCGGAGACGGCCGCGTAGCGGCGCCCGATGTCGCCCGGGACCCGCCACAGCGCGTTCGCCGGACCGGTGGGCACCGGCGGCTCGGCGATGTCGGCCGTGCCGTCGCCGCCCGCCGGGCCGTCCGGGGCCGTCGCCCCGCGGGCCAGGTAGGTGCTGCGGCCCTCCCAGACGGTCTCCCCGTCCGCGGAGACCTCGCCGATCAGGTCCACCTGCGCACCCTTGGGGTGGCGGGTGAACCGCTCGGCCCACACCCGGACGTCGAGCGTCCCGGTCGGGGCGATCGCCCGGTGCACGGTGATCCGGTTGGCGATGTGCACCAGCCCGGGCAGCGGCAGCGGGAACGACCGGCCGGCCATCAGCACGACCTGCAGCGGGAAGGTGAGCATGTGCGGGTAGGTCACCGGCAGGGCGTTGCCGACCCGGAACCCGCAGACCCGGGCGTAGTCGGCGAGGTGCCCCTGCTCGACGGTGACGCCGCGGCGGACCAGCTCGGTCGCGGGCAGCGACCGGCCGGAGCCGCCGGGCAGCGCCGCCCGGGCGGCCGCGGAGGCGTAGTACGGCCCTAGCGACGGCGGGCCGGGCAGCTCGGTGACCTTCCGGTCCTCGGCCACGGTCATCAGGCCCCCAGCATCGACTGGCCGCAGACCCGCACGACCTGCCCGTTGAGCCCGCCGGACTCGGCGCGGCCGAACCAGCCGATGGCTTCGGCGACGTCGACCGGCAGCCCGCCCTGCTTGAGCGAGTTGATCCGGCGGCCGCCCTCGCGGGTGGCGACGGGCATCTTCGCGGTCATGTCGGTCTCGATGAACCCGGGTGCGACGGCGTTGATCGTCGCGCCGCGCTCGGCGAAGCGCGGGGCGAGCGCGCGGACCATCCCGATCACACCGGCCTTCGAGGCGGCGTAGTTGGTCTGGCCGCGGTTGCCCGCGATGCCCGACTGCGACGACACGCAGACCACGCGGCCGGCCTCGTGCAGCGGGGAGCCCTTCGCCAGCAGCGCCTCGTTGATCGTCAGCTGGGCGCCCAGGTTGACCCCGAGGACCGAGTTCCAGCGGTCCTCGGTCATGTTCGCGAGCAGCTTGTCGCGGGTGATGCCCGCGTTGTGCACCACGATGTCGACGCCGTCGTGCCGGTCGGCGAGATGCGAGAGCAGCCGGTCCGCCGCGTCGGAGGCGGTGATGTCCAGCTGCAGCGCGGTGCCGCCGGTGCGGTTCGCGGTGCGGGCCAGGCCCTCGCCGGCCGCCGGGATGTCGACGGCGACGATCGTCGCGCCGTCGCGGGCCAGGGTGTCGGCGATGGCCGCGCCGATGCCCCGTGCCGCCCCGGTGACCACCGCGACGCGCCCGGCGAGCGGCTGCTCCTCGGCGCGCGGGTCGTCGACCTCGGCCGGCTCCCGCGGGTTCCCGACCGGGGCGGCGACGTGCGCTACCTGGCCGTCGACGTAGGCGGAGCGGGCCGACAGGAAGAACCGGACCGACGAGTCGATCGCGGCCGGGGTCACGTCGGAGGTCACGACGAGCAGGTTCGCCGTCGCGCCGAACCGCAGCTCCTTGCCGATCGAGCGGACCAGGCCGTCGAGCGACTGGGCGACGGCGGCCGCCTCGGCCCCGGACGCCTCGGCGGGCTCGGCGCCGATCAGCAGCACCCGGCCCGAGGGCCCGAGCCTCTTCACCGCGGGGGTGAGGATCTGCTGGGCGGCGGCGAGGTCGGCCAGCGTCCGCGCTCCCGACAGGTCGACGACGACGCCGTGCAGCCGGTCCTCGCCGACCGCCGTGAGCGCGGGGACACCCTGCTCCTCGACGAACGCGGTGACCGCCTTGGCGAAGCGGCCCTCGCCCACGGCCGCGACGAGCACGGGGCCGGCGAGCAGCGGGTCGCCGGGACGGTGCCGGCGCAGGGTCGGCACCGTGGGCAGCCCGAGCTGCTTGGCGATGCCGGTGTTGGACAGGGTCGCGAGCAGGTCGCTCATGCCTTCTTCGCCTCCAGGATCGCGACGACGCCCTGGCCGCCCGCGGCGCAGATCGAGATCAGGCCGCGCTGGTCCTTCTTCTCCGTGTCGGCCTTCTCCCGCAGGAGCTTGGCCAGGGTGGCGACGATCCGCCCGCCGGTCGCGGCGAACGGGTGCCCCGCGGCGAGCGAGGAGCCCGCGACGTTGAGCTTCGCGTCGTCGATCGCGCCCAGCGGCGCGTCGAGGCCCAGGCGCTCCTTGCAGAAGCGCGGGTCCTCCCAGGCCTTGCGCTGCACGAGCACGACCGAGGCGAACGCCTCGTGGATCTCGTACAGGTCGAAGTCCTGCAGGGACAGGCCGTTGCGCTCGAGCATCCGCGGGACGGCGAACACCGGCGCGGTGAGCAGCCCGTCCGGGCCGTGCACGTAGTCCACGGCCGAGGTCTCGGCGTCGACGACGTGGGCCAGCACCGGCAGCTTGTGCTCGGCGGCCCACTCGTCGGACCCGAGCAGGACCAGCGCGGCGCCGTCGGTCAGCGGCGTCGAGTTGCCCGCCGTCATCGTGGCGTCCGGGCCCTTCCCGAAGACCGGCTTGAGCTTCGCCAGCTTCTCCACCGAGGAGTCCGCGCGCAGGTTGTTGTCGCGGGTCAGCTTCAGGTACGGCGTGACGAGGTCGTCGAAGAAGCCGCGGTCGTAGGCGGCGGCCAGGTTGTGGTGGCTGCGCGCGGTCAGCTCGTCCTGCTCGGTGCGGCCGATGCCCCACTCCAGCGCGGTGCGCGCCGCGTGCTCGCCCATCGACAGGCCGGTGCGGGGCTCGGAGTTCTCGGGGATGTCCGGGACGATCTGGCCCGGCCGCAGCTGCCCGACCAGCTTGAGCCGGTCCACCGCCGTCTTCGCGGCGTTGAGCTTGACCAGCACGCGACGCAGGTCGTCGTTCAGCGCGATCGGCGCGTCGGACGCGGTGTCCACACCGCCGGCGACGCCGGACTCGATCTGGCCGAGCGCGATCTTGTTGGCGACGGCGATCGTCGCCTCCAGGCCGGTGCCGCAGGCCTGCTGCACGTCGTAGGCCGCGGTGGCGGGGTTCAGCCGGGAGCCGAGGACCGCCTCGCGGGTCAGGTTGAAGTCGCGGGAGTGCTTGAGCACGGCGCCGGCCACGACCTCACCCAGGCGCTCGCCGGCCAGCCCGAAGCGGGCCACCAGACCGTCGAGCGTCGTGGTGAGCATGTCGAGGTTCGAGGCGGAGGCGTAGGCACCGTTGGCCCGCGCGAACGGGATGCGGTTGCCGCCGATGACGGCGGCGCGCCGGGTGCTGGCTGGCATGGGGGTCGTCCCTCCTGGATCGGGTCCCGCCCCACCCGATCGGGTCGCCGCGCTGCACGCGGCTCCGGGCGGGCGGAGCATCAGCTCGTGGTTCGTCGTTACCACGGGGTAGCCGGTACTCAAGGTACACGGTACTATGGGTTTCGTGAAGGCCGGACGAGACAGACGCGACAGCCGATGGGACGCCCACCGCGAGCAGCGGCGGGTGGCACTCGTCGGGTCCGCGATCGGAGCCATCCGCCGGCACGGCGCCGGCATCGGGATGGACGAGATCGCCACGTCCGCCGGGACCAGCAAGACCGTGATCTACCGACACTTCGGCGACCGGGCCGGCCTCTACACCGCGATCTGCGAGTCGGTGGCCGGCGTCCTGCTGGCCGAGGTCCGGCGGGCCACCGCCGAGGCCCTGTCCGACTCGGGCCGCGGGCCGCGGGCGGCCGTCGCGGCCGGCATCGACGCCTACCTCAGGCTGATCGAGATCGACCCGGAGCTGTACCGGTTCGTGGTACAGCGACCGCTGCTCACCCAGGGCACCACCCGGCGCGCCCCCACCGCCGACACCGGCCGCACCGAGGCGAGCGACCCGGTCAACGACCTCGTGACCGTGATCGGCGACGAGGTGGCGGTGGTCATCGCCGGCAACCTCGGCACCGCGGCGGGGACCGGCACCGACCCGCGGGCCGCGGCCCGCATCTGGGGCCACGCGATCGTCGGCCTCGTCCGCGGGGCGGCCGACGACTGGCTCGCCCGTCCGGACGGCACCCCCCGCGAGCGGATCGCCGCCCATCTCACCGACCTGGCCTGGTCCGGACTGTCCGGCCTGGCATCGCACGTGCAGCAGGAGGTTCAGTCATGACCCGCAGCACCCTTCCGAGCCCCGACGCCGTCCCCGCCGAGGCGCTCCGCACCGTCGTCGACGGGCGCTGGGCCCGGGCCCGGCAGGAGACCCGCGAGCAGCTGGCGGCCAACGCCGAGATGCGCGCGGACCCCGACCTGACCTCGGCGCAGTACCGCGAGTGGATCACCGACTCCCTGAAGTTCCTGACGTCCTCGGGCCGCCCGCACACCGGGTTCGACCCGTCGGTCGGCGGCCAGGGCGACGTCGGCGGGGTCGTCGCCGCGTTCGCGATGCTCGCCTACGGCGACCTGTCGCTGCTGGTCAAGGCCGGTGTGCAGTGGGGCCTGTTCGGCGGCGCGGTCCAGGTGCTCGGCACCGAGCGGCACCACGAGCAGTACCTCCGCAAGATCATCGACGGCGAGCTGCTCGGCTGCTTCGCGATGACCGAGACCGGGCACGGCTCGGACGTCCAGCACCTGCACACCACCGCGACCTACGACCGGGAGGCGGGCGAGTTCGTCGTCCACACCCCGTACCCGCAGGCCCGCAAGGAGTACATCGGCAACGCCGCGCGGGACGGCCGGATGGCGGTCGTGTTCGCCCAGCTGATCACCGGCGACGAGAAGCCCGGCGTGCACGCCTTCCTCGTGCCGCTGCGCGACAGCGACGGCAAGGCCCTGCCCGGCGTGCAGATCGGCGACGACGGCCGCAAGGCCGGACTCAACGGCGTCGACAACGGACGGCTGGCCTTCGACCACGTCCGCATCCCGCGCGAGAACCTCCTCAACCGCTTCGCCGACGTCGCCCCGGACGGGACGTACTCGTCGTCGATCGAGAACGAGACGGCACGGTTCTTCTCCATGCTCGGCACGCTGGTCCGCGGCCGCATCTCGGTGGCGGGCGGCGCCGGCGCGGCGACCGAGAAGGCGCTCACCCTGGCCGTGCGGTTCGGCGAGCGCCGTCGCCAGTTCGCCAACCCGGCGACCGGCGAGGAGATCGCCGTCCTCGACTACCTCGCCCACCAGCAGAAGCTGCTGCCCGCGCTGGCGACGACGTTCGCCCTGCACTTCACCCAGGACGACCTGGTCCAGCGGATGCACGACATCCAGGCCCCGGGCGCCGGACCGGTCGGCGCACGCGAGCAGCGCACGCTGGAGCAGTCCGCCGCCGGGATCAAGGCGATCGCGACCTGGCACGCCACGCACACCATCCAGACCTGCCGGGAGGCCTGCGGCGGCGCGGGCTACCTGGAGGAGAACCTGCTGCCCGCCCTCAAGGCGGACACCGACGTGTTCACCACGTTCGAGGGCGACAACACGGTCCTGCTCCAGCTGCTGGCCAAGGAGCTGCTGTCGGACTACGGCCGCACGATCAAGAAGGGCAACCCGCTCGAGATCGCGCCGCTGCTCGGCCGCCAGCTCGCCGGGGTGCTGGCCGAGCACACCGGGGCCGCGTCGCTGACCCGGCGGCTCCCGTTCCGCGGGATCGACCTGACCGACCGCGCACGCCGCCGGGAGCTGCTCGCGGTCCGTCGCGAGGACACCCTGGCCGCCGCGATCCGCAACCTGGCACCGGCCATGCGCAAGGGCAACGACGAGTTCGCCGTCTTCAACTCCGCCCAGGACCTGCTGCTCACCGCGGCCCGGGCGCACGTGGACACGCTGGTGGAGGCGTCGTTCGCGGACAAGCTCGTGACCGTCGGCGACCCGGCGGTGCGCGCGCTGCTCGAGCGGGTCTACGACCTGCACGTGCTCACCGTGATCGACCGCGAGCGGGCCTGGTACCTGGAGACCGGCCGGCTCACCGCGGCCGAGTCCCGCTCGATCCGGCCGCTGGTCAACGCGCTGTGCGCCGAGCTGCGGCCCTACGCCCGCACGCTGGTCGACGGCTTCGGCGTCCCGGAGGAGTGGCTGGCCTGCCCGATGCTCGACGACGAGGCGTGGGCCCCCGCCCCCGGCCGTCCGGCCGAGCCCCTGACCGACCAGGTCGAGACCGGCTGAGCCGCGACCACCCCGCACGACCGACGGCCGGCCCCGGGAGCTCCCGGGGCCGGCCGTCGGTCGTGTGCCTCGGAAGTTCGCGGAGACCGGCGTCGCCCGAATCCTGGACAACGTAGATCCTGGATATGTAGTATCCGGAACATGCGGATGAGCCAGGGCGTCGAGTGGGCACTGCACTGCTGCCTGAACCTCGCCTGGGTCGGCGGGCCGGTGCCCGGCGCCCGGCTGGCCGGCTTCTACGACCTCCCGCCCGCCTACCTGAACAAGCAGCTCCAGGCCCTGGCGCGGGCCGGGGTCTGCGAGTCGGTGCCCGGCCCGCGCGGTGGTTTCCGCCTCGCCCGGGACCCGGCGGAGGTGTCCCTGCTCGACGTCGTCGTCGCGCTGGAGGGACCGGAGGAGGCGTTCCGCTGCACCTCCATCCTGGGCGCCGCACCCGGCGGTGACCCGTCCGCGGACTACTCGCGGTCGTGCGCGATCTCGTTGTCCATGCGCTCGGCCGAGCTGGCCTGGCGCCGCGAGCTGGCCGCGCGCTCGCTCGCCGACGTGAGCGCCGACGTCGTCCGGTCCGCCCCCGACGCGCCGCAGCGCGCGCGGGCAGCACTCACCCCCTGAGGAGACCATCGTGGAACCCCGCATCACCCGCCCCTACCGCCACGTCCCGGACGGCTACCGCGCCCTGACCGCGCTGGAGGCCTCCACCCGCGACGACGCCGTCCTCCCGCACGCCCTGCAGGAGCTCGTGCGGCTGCGGGCGTCGCAGATCAACGGCTGCGGCTTCTGCATGGACATGCACTCGCACGACGCGCTGGACTCCGGCGAGACCGTCGAGCGCCTGTTCTCCGTCGCCGCCTGGCGGGAGGCCCCGTGGTTCACCCGCGAGGAGCGGGCCGCGCTGGCCCTCACCGAGGAGGTGACCCGGCTGGCCGACCGGCCCGACGCCGTCCCGGACGCGGTGTGGGACGAGGCCGCCGCGGTGTTCGACGAGCGGGCCCTGACCCTGCTGGTCACCACGATCGCGACGATCAACGCCTGGAACCGGATCAGCGTCGCCACCCGGCAGGTCGCGGGGAGCCGTCGGCGCGCCGCGGCCGCGGACCGTCCGTGACCTTCCCCGCGCATCCGCGGAGCGGGCTGGGCACGGCGTCCCACGCTGGGGCAACATCGTTTCCGTGCCCCACCCGCGTGGGTAGTCTGACCCGTTCCGCCGTCGTTGTGTTCAGATGAGGTGCCCGTGTCCCCCACCCCGGTCAACAGCGCCCCGATCCACCCCCCGGTCGACACCGAGGAGTCCGATCTGCGCGTCTCGGAGCGGAAGACCTCCGCCGCCGGGGCGAAGGCCGTCGCGATCTCCATGAAGCGCTCCCTCGCCGAGCAGGGCGTGGTGAAGACCGCCAAGAACCTGCTCACGATGAACCAGGTCGACGGCTTCGACTGCATGAGCTGTGCCTGGCCGGACCCGGCCCCGGGCGAGCGGCACACCGCCGAGTTCTGCGAGAACGGCGCGAAGGCCGTGTCCTGGGAGGGCGACCGCCGCCGGGTCACCCCGGAGTTCTTCGCCGAGCACTCCATCGCCGACCTGCGGGACCGCAGTGCGCACTGGCTGGAGAGCCAGGGCAGGCTGACCCACCCGATGGTCCGCCGGGCCGGCGGCACGCACTACGAGCCCATCTCGTGGGACGACGCGTTCGCCCTGGTCGGGACCCACCTGCGGGCCCTGTCGAGCCCGGACGAGGCGCTGTTCTACACCTCCGGCCGGGCCTCGAACGAGGCCGCGTTCGTCTACCAGCTGTTCGCCCGCGCCTACGGCACGAACAACCTGCCCGACTGCTCGAACATGTGCCACGAGTCGACCTCGGTCGGCCTGGCCGAGGCGATCGGCGTCGGCAAGGGCTCGGTCTCGCTGCAGGACCTGCACGACGCCGACCTGATCGTCATCTCCGGGCAGAACCCGGGCACCAACCACCCGCGCATGCTGTCGGCGCTGGAGACGGCCAAGAAGAACGGCGCGCGGATCCTCGCGGTCAACCCGCTGCCCGAGGCCGGGCTGTTCAAGTTCGACAACCCGCAGACCCCGCGCGGCATGTCCGGCATCGGCACCCACCTGGCCGACGAGTTCCTGCAGATCCGCAGCAACGGCGACCTCGCGCTGTGGCAGGCGTTCGGGCACCTGCTGCTCGCCGCCGAGGACCGCAACCCGGGCAGCGTGCTGGACCGCGACTTCATCGAGCGGCACACGAACGGCTTCGAGGCCTACGCCGCGCACGTGAAGGACCTGGACCGCGACGCCGTCGTCGCCGCGACCGGGCTCACCTGGGGCGAGATCGAGAAGGCCGCGGAGATGCTCGCGACCTCGAAGCGGATCGTGAACTGCTGGGCGATGGGCATCACCCAGCACCGCAACGCCGTGAACACGATCAAGGAGATGGTGAACGTCGCCCTGCTCCAGGGCATGATCGGCAAGCCGGGCGCGGGCCTGTGCCCGGTCCGTGGTCACTCCAACGTGCAGGGCGACCGCACGATGGGCATCTGGGAGCGGGTCGCGGACAGCTTTCTCGACGCGATCCGCGACGAGTTCGGCTTCGAGCCGCCCCGCGAGCACGGCCACGACTCGGTCGCGGCGGTGCAGGCGATGGCCGACGGGCGGGCGAGCGTGTTCGTCGGCCTGGGCGGCAACTTCTCCCAGGCGATGTCGGACACCGGCGTCACCGAGCCGGCGCTGGAGCGCTGCGCGCTGACCGTGCAGATCTCGACCAAGCTGAACCGGTCGCACGTCGTCGCCGGGACCGACGCGCTGATCCTGCCCGCGCTGGGCCGCACCGAGAAGGACCTGACCGGCGGCCGGGCACAGCGGGTCACCGTCGAGGACTCGATGTCGGCGGTGCACGCCTCGCACGGCCGCTCCGAGCCGGCCGGTGAGCTGCTGCGTTCCGAGGTCGACATCCTGTGCGGGATCGCGCGTGCCACCCTCGGCGCGGACCACCTCGTCCCGTGGGCCGACTTCGCCGCCGACTACGACCGCATCCGCGACCGGATCGGCCGGGTCGTCCCGGGCTGCGAGGCCTACACCGAGAAGATCGCCCGCTCCGGCGGGTTCACCCTCGCCCACCCGCCGCGGGACAGCCGCACCTTCCCGACGGCGTCGGGCAAGGCGGAGTTCACCGTCAGCCCGCTGGAGGTGCTGACGTTGCCCGAGGGCCGCCTGGTCCTGCAGAGCCTGCGCAGCCACGACCAGTTCAACACCACGATCTACGGCCTGGACGACCGCTACCGCGGCATCCACTCCGGCCGCCGGGTCGTGTTCATCTCCGACGCCGACCTGCGCGAGCTGGGCTTCGCCGACGGCGAACGGGTGAACCTGGTCAGCGAGTGGACCGACGGCAGCGAGCGGCGCGCGGACGACTTCCGGCTGGTGTCGTACTCGACGCCGAAGGGCTGCATCGCCGCGTACTACCCGGAGACGAACCCGCTGATCCCGCTCGAGTCCTACGCGGAGTCCTCGCGCTGCCCGACGTCGAAGTGGGTGCAGGTGCGACTGGAGCCCGCCACCCGGTGATCGACGTGTGAGCGCGCTCACCCGTCCGGTGACGTCCGGGCGGAATCGGCGTCACCCCTCGTGAGGTTGCACCGTTCGGCCACACGAGGGGGGACGTCCGAGTGACCACCACTGCAGTCACCGCGCCGAGCCGATTACGGATCGCGCTGATCCTGGGCGCGTTGATCGCGCTCGGTCCACTGACGATCGACACGTACCTGCCCGCGCTGCCGGACGTCGGGCGCGACCTCGTCGCGTCCGAGCCGGTCGTGCAGCTGACGCTGACCGGCACGCTCGCCGGTCTCGCGCTCGGCCAGCTGGTGATCGGCCCGCTGTCCGACGCCTACGGCCGGCGCCGGCTCCTGCTCGCCGGCACCGCCGTGCACGTGCTGGCCTCCGCGCTGGTCGCGGTCGCCCCGAGCATCGAGGTGCTGGCGGTGCTGCGGGTGCTGCAGGGCGTCGGCGCCTCGGCGGGCGCGGTGATCGGTCTCGCCGTGGTGCGCGACCTGTTCACCGGCCGGGCCGCGGCGACCATGCTCTCGCGGCTGATCCTGGTGATGGGCGCCTTCCCGGTGCTCGCCCCGACCCTCGGCGCCGCCCTGCTCAACTGGGTCTCCTGGCGCGGGGTCTTCCTGTTCCTGGCCGGCTACGGCCTGGTCATGCTGGCCGTGGTCACCTCGGGGCTGCCCGAGACCCTCCCCGTCTCCCGACGCCGGTCGGCCCGGTTCGGCCCCACCCTGCGGACCTACGGCGGACTGCTGCGCGACCGGACCTTCGTCGGGCTGGTGCTCGTCGCCGGGCTCGCGATGGGCGCGCTGTTCAGCTACGTCTCCGGCGCCGCGTACGTCTACCAGCAGCAGTTCGGGATGGACCAGCAGACGTTCGGCATCGCCTTCGGCGCCGGCGCGATCTGGCTGGTCGTCGGCACCCAGCTCAACCCGGTGGTGCTGCGCCGCTTCGAGCCCCGCCAGGTGATGTCGACCGCCGTCGCCGCCGGGGTGCTCGTCGGGCTCGTGCTGGCCGTGCTCACCGCGACCGGCACCGGCGGCCTGCCCGCTGTGCTCGCCGGGGTGTGGGCACTGCTGCTGGCCTGTGGCTTCGTCCTGCCGAACGCGCCCGCGCTGGCGCTGGCCCGGCACGGCGAGTCCGCCGGGACGGCGTCGGCGCTGCTGGGGTCGCTGCAGTTCGGGATCGGCGCCGCGACCTCGCCCGTGGTCGGGCTGCTCGGCAACGACGCGGCCGCGATGGGCACCGCCATGTTCGGCGCGATCGCGCTCGCCGGGATCGCGCTGGTCGTCGTCGCACGGCCGTGGACGCTGCCGGACCTGAACGAGGAGCCCGGGCTCGCGGCCGCGTGAGAGCCCGCACTTGACCTGAAGTCAACTTCAGTTCGTAGCGTGCCGCACCATGGACGCGAGCACCTGGACGGCCCTGCGCAACGCGAGCACCGAGCCCGGCAGGCGCACCCGCCCGGCCGGGGAGACGGCCCGTCGGATCCTGGCCTTCGCCCGGCCGCACCGGCGGCGGATCGCGGCGTTCCTCGCCGTGAGCACCGCCGCCGCCGTGCTGACGGTGGCGGTGCCGCTGCTGGCCGGGCGGGCCACCGACGCGGTGACCCGCGGCGAGCCGCTGTCGGTGCTCGCGCTGCTGGCCGGGCTGATGGCGGCCGTCGCGCTGGTCGAGGCGGCGCTGTCGATGCTGACCCGCTGGTACTCGGCGAACCTCGGCGAGAGCCTGATCCACCAGCTCCGGACCACCGTGTTCGACCACGTGCAGCGGATGCCGGTCGCGTTCTTCACCCGCACCCGCACCGGCGCTCTGGTGTCGCGGCTGAACTCCGACGTGCTCGGGGCGCAGCGGGCGTTCTCCGACACCCTCGCCGGGGTGGTGTCCAACGTCGTCGTGCTGGTGCTGACCCTCGCCGCGATGCTGGTGATCTCCTGGCCGGTGACCCTGCTGGTGACGCTGCTGCTGCCGGCGTTCCTGGTCCCGGCCCGGCTGATGGGGCGGCGGCTGGCCGCGCTGGAGCGGGCGGCCGCGGACCACAACGCGGTGATGAGCACCCGGATGACCGAGCGGTTCTCCGCGCCCGGCGCCACCCTGATCACGCTGTTCGGCCGCCCGGAGCGCGAGTCCGCGGAGTTCGCCGAACGGGCCGACCGGGTCCGTGCGATCGGGGTGCGCTCGGCGATGCTGCAGTGGACGTTCGTGACGGCGCTGACGCTCGCGTCGTCGCTGGCCGTCGCCGTCGTCTACGGGGTCGGGGGCGGGTTCGCGCTGGCCGGGGCGCTGTCGGCGGGGAACGTCGTGGCGCTCGCGCTGCTGCTGACCCGGCTCTACCAGCCGCTGACCGCGCTGGCCGGCGCCCGGATGGAGATCATGACCGTGCTGGTCAGCTTCGAGCGGGTGCTCGAGGTGCTCGACCTGGAGCCGATGATCACCGACGCCCCGGACGCGCGCCCGGTGCCCGACGGGCCGGTCGGCGTCGAGTTCGACCGGGTCTCGTTCGCCTACCCGACCGCCGACCAGGTGTCGCTGGCGTCGCTGGAGGAGGTCGCGACGCTCGACACCCGCGGCGGCGAGCAGGTGCTGCACGACGTCTCGTTCCGCGCGGCGCCCGGGGCGGTGGTGGCGGTCGTCGGGTCGTCGGGGGCCGGGAAGTCCACGGTCGCCCAGCTGCTCGCCCGCCTCTACGACGTCGGCGACGGCGCGGTCCGGATCGGCGGGGTGGACGTGCGCGAGCTGACGACCGCCTCGGTGCACCGCGCGGTCGGGTTCGTGACCCAGGACGGGCACCTGCTCCACGACACGGTGGCGGCGAACCTGCGGATCGGGGCACCGGAGGCCACGGACGCCGAGCTGTGGGCGGCGCTGCGCCGGGCCCGGCTCGACGGCCTGGTGGCGGCCCTGCCGGACGGACTCGGGACCGTCGTCGGGGAGCGGGGGTACCGGCTGTCCGGCGGGGAGCGCCAGCGGATGACGATCGCGCGGGTGCTGCTGGCCCGGCCGCGGATCGTGGTGCTGGACGAGGCCACGGCCAGCCTGGACACCACCTCGGAGGCCGCGGTGCAGGCGGCGCTGGCCGAGGCGCTGGACGGGCGGACCGCGCTCGTCATCGCGCACCGGCTGTCCACCGTCCGCCACGCAGACGAGATCCTCGTGCTCGAACAGGGCCGGATCGTCGAGCGCGGGGACCACGCCGGGCTGCTCGCCCGGGGCGGGCGCTACGCCGAGCTGTGGGCCGGGGCGCCGGCCGCGGCCTAGCGGAAGTCCTCCGGCGACACCTCGTCGATGAACTCGCGGAACTCCTGCATCTGCTGCTCCGGCGGGGCGTCCGCCGGGCCGGCGGTGGCCGCGCGGGCCTGCGCGGCGGCGCCGGTGGTGTCGTCGCCGTCGGGGGGCAGGACGTCGTCGACGGCCTGGCCGACCTCGTCGAGCACGTGCTCGGCCATCCCGATCGGCAGCCCCTCCCGGACGGCCAGCGACAACGCGTCCGACGGTCGCACGGCCAGCCGGGTGCCGCCGTCGAAGACCAGCTCGGCGGTGTAGACGCCGTCGACGAGGTCCGAGATCTCGACCTGTTCCAGGGTGCGGCCCAGGGCCTCCACGACCGGGAGCAGCACGTCCTGGGTGAGCGGGGTGCCCTCGTCGTCGCGCGGGCCCACGGCGATGACCTCGGCCTGCGGGGGCCGCAGGAACACCGGCACGCAGCGGTCGCCGTCGGCCTCGCCGAGCAGCAGCACCGGCTGGCGCGACCGGGCATGCACGATCAGGCGAAGGACGTGCATCCTCCGAGTCATTCGCACAGTGTCCCCCGCGACGGCAGGTGACGGAAGTCTCAGAAAGAGACGCCCCCTCAGCCCCGGGCGAGCCAGGGCATCGTCGTCGCCGCGACGGTCAGGAACTGCACGTTCGCCTCCGGCGGCAGCCCGGCCATGTAGACGACGGCGTCGGCGACGTGCCGGACGTCGAAGGTGGCCTCCGGCCGCACCGAGCCGTCGGCCTGCTTGGCGCCGGTCGCGATGCCCGCGGTCATCTCGGTGGCGGCGTTGCCGATGTCGATCTGACCGCAGGCGATGCCGAACCCGCGGCCGTCGAGCGAGAGCGACTTGGTCAGCCCGGTGATCGCGTGCTTGGTGGCGGTGTAGGGCGCGCTGCCCGGCCGGGGGACGTGCGCGGAGATCGAGCCGTTGTTGATGATCCGCCCGCCCTGCGGGTCCTGGGCCCGCATCGCCGCGAACGCCGCGCGGGCGCAGAGGAACGAGCCGGTGAGGTTGACCGCGACGGCCGCGTTCCAGTCCTCGACGGAGATCTCGTCGACGGTGCCGCCCGCGCCGAACGTGCCGGCGTTGTTGACCAGCAGGTCGACCCGGCCCCAGCGCTCGTGCACCGCGGCGAACAGGGCGTCGACCGAGGCGGGGTCGGTGACGTCGGTGGGGACGGCGAGCGTCCCGTCGCGGCCCGCCGCGACCCCGGTCAGGGGCTCACGCCGGCGCCCGGCCAGTGCGACCCGCCAGCCGGCGTCGAGCAGGCCGCGGGTCACCGCCTCGCCGATGCCCGACCCGGCCCCGGTCACCACCGCCACCCCGCTCATGGGCCCACCCTGCCACGCGCCGACCGGTGACCCCGGACACAGATCGTCACGCGGGCGGCCCCGGGCGGTGTCGGAGTCCCGACAGCGCACACACGGGAGGAGAGCGACATGGACGCGACGGTGCTGGTGGTCGGAGCGGGGTACGCGGGGGTCGCGGCGGCGAACCGGATCGCGGCGGGCGGGGCGGCGGTCACGGTCGTCGACCCGCGGGAGGAGTTCGTCGAGCGGGTGCGGCTGCACCGGCTCGCCGCGGGCACCGGGGCGGCGACGGTGCCGCTGCGCGAGGTCCTGCACCGGCGGGTCCGCACCCGCGCGGCGCGGGTCATCCGGATCGGGGACGGCACGGCGACCCTCGACGACGGCGACGTGCTGCGGTTCGATCGGCTCGTGTACGCGGTCGGCAGCGGGGCGGGGACGGCCCCGGACGGCGCGCTGCGGGTGGACACCCTGGAGAGCGCCCGCCGGGTGCACGACGCCGCCGCGGCCCTGCCCGACGGGGCGGTCGTCGCCGTCGTCGGGGCGGGGCTGACCGGGCTGGAGACGGCCACCGAGCTCGCCGCCGCCCGGCCCGGCCTGCGCGTGCGGCTGCTGTCGGCGGGCCCGGTCGCCGCGGAGCTGCCCGCCCGCAGCCGGGACCGGGTCCGCGCCCGGCTGGCGTCGCTGGGGGTGGAGGTCGGCGAGGGCGTCACGGTGACCGACCCGGCCGCGCTCGGCGCCGAACTGGTCGTGTGGACCACGACGCCCGCCGTCCCGGGGCTGGCCCGGGACTCCGGCCTGCCCGTCGACGACGACGGCCGCCTGCGCACCGACGCCACGCTCACCTGCACCGGCGACGCCCGGATCGTCGGCGCGGGCGACGCCGTCGCCGCCCCACCGGAGGTCGGGCTGGTCCGCGCGAGCTGCCAGGCCGCCCTCCCGCTCGGGGTCGCCGCGGCACGCACCGTGCTCGCGGGCCTGCGCGGACGCCCCGCACCGGCGGCCTCGGTGTCCTACGCCGCGCAGTGCCTGGCGCTCGGGCCGGACGCCGCGCTGATCCAGCTCGTGGACCGCCACGACGTGCCCCGGCCGGTCGCGCTCGGCGGCGGCGCGGCGGCCGTGGTGAAGGAGCAGGTGTGCCGCTACGCGCTGCGCCGGGCCCGGGGGCGGGTGGCCTGAGGTGGACCCGCTCGCCGAGTTCGACCGTCACCGCGGCCTGCTGTTCGCCGTCGCCTACGAGATCCTCGGCAGCGTCGCCGACGCCGAGGACGTGCTGCAGGACAGCTGGCTGCGCTGGTCGGCCACCGCGCACGACGAGGTGGGGAACCCGCGGGCGTACCTGGCGCGGGTGGTGTCGCGGCAGGCGCTGAACCGGCTGCGCACCGTGGCCCGGGCCCGGGAGACCTACCCGGGACCGTGGCTGCCCGACCCGCTGCCGACCGGCGACGACGGCGCCGCCGACCGCGCCCTGCGCACCGACGACGTGACCGTCGCGATGCTGCTCGTGCTGGAGACCCTCGCCCCGGAGGAGCGTGCGGTGTTCGTGCTGCGGGAGGCCTTCGGCACCGGCTACGACGAGATCGCCGCCGCGACCGGGCGCCCGGTCGCCACGGTCCGGCAGATCGCGCACCGGGCGCGCGAACACGTGCGGGCCCGCCGGCCGCGCTTCACCGTGCCCCCGGACCGGGCCCGGCGGGTCGCGGAGGCGTTCGTCGGTGCGGCGCTGGGCGGCGACGTCGCGGCGCTGACCGCGCTGCTGGCCCCCGAGGTCGTCTCGCTCGCCGACGGCGGCGGCGCGGTGTCGGCGGCCCGGCGCCCGATCCGCGGGGCGGAGAAGGTCGCGCGGTTCCTCGTCGGGCTGGCGGCGCGGCCGCTGCCGGGTGCGCTGACCGGCGCCGCGGAGTTCAACGGGCTCCCCGCGGTGGTGGTGCGGGGGCCGGACGGCGTCGACAGCGTCGTGCTCATCGAGGTGTCCGAGGTGGACGGGGCCGACCTGGTCACCGCGGTCTACGCGGTACGCAACCCGGAGAAGCTCGCCCACCTGTGAGCACCCGGGCCCGGGTGCCGGCCGGCGGCACCTCGGGCTCTCTCCCGCCGTCTCGCGCGCACGCTAGAGAAGCGCAGACGACCCGAGCGGGCGGGCGCACGTAGCGTTCTCTAGCCCTGTCTCGGATCGTCCCGAGAGAAGCGCAGACGAGTGCATCGACCGTCGATCCGACTCTGTACCGCTTTCTCGCACCAGCACTAGATAGCGTCATACGACGGCATCGACGCACGCGCATGCCGTCGCATACCGCCGTCTAGGACGGTCGCGAGAGATCCGGATACGGGACGATCGATCTGATGCGCCGCTCCTCTCCCGGTGGCGTCGTCGCAGCGTAGCAGCCCTGTGTCGAACGTGTGTGCGAGGGCCCGGATCAGCTCCGGAAGGCGGCGAGGACGTCGGTCGTGCCCGCGAGCCCGTGCCGGCGCACCCGTCCGGCGGGCTCCCCGACGACCCGCGAGAAGGCCCGCGCGAACGCCGCCTCGGAGCGGTAGCCGAACCGGTGGGCCGCCTGCGCCACCGTCCCACTCCCCCCTGACAGGAACTCGGCGGCGGCGTGCATCCGCCACCGGGTCACGTAGCCCATCGCGGGCTCGCCGACGAGCTCGGTGAACCGGGCGGAGAACGCCGACCGCGACATGACCGCCGTCGCGGCGAGCGCGGCGACGGTCCAGTCCCGCTCCGGCTCGCGGTGCACCGCGGCGAGAGCGCGGCCGATCCGGTCGTCGGCGAGCGCTCCGAGCCAGCCGGTACGGGTGGCCGCGTCGGCCTGCAGCCGGCCGCGCACCGCCTGGAGGACCAGCACGTCGGCCAGCCGGGTGATCACCGCGTCGCTGCCGGGTCCGCCGAGCTCGACCTCCGCGGCCAGCAGCCGCAGTGTGTCCTGCACCCGGTCCCCGATCGGCGACGGCTCGACCCGGACGAGGTCGGGCAGGCTCGCGACGAGGTCGCCCGCGGCGGGGTGGGAGAACCGGACCGCGCCGCACACCATCCGGGTCACCGGACCGTCACCGCCGTGCCGGAGCAGCGCGTAGCGCCCGTCGAGCATCGGGTGCGGGATCGACCGGATGTCCGGGGCGGACACACCGGGCGCGCTGCGCAGCACGTGGCCGGTCCCCCGCGGCACGACGACGAGCTCGCCGGGCCGCAGCTCGCGGTCGGCCCCGTCCGCGGGCCCGTCCCGGCCGCCGGCGCCGTCGACGGTGAGCCGGCACCCGCCGGAGGTGACGACGTGGAACCAGAGGCAGCCCGGCGTCGGCGGCAGCGTCATCCCCCACGGCTCGCCGAGCTCGGAGCGGCAGTAGAAGACGCCGTCCATCCGCAGCACGTGCAGCGCCTCCCCGAGCGGGTCGGCGGCCGGGAACGGCGGCGCGGTGGACACGGTGCACAGCATGACAGTCCGTCCACAGCTCATCCCTACCTGTGGACGAACGAGCATCAGTTGTGGATCCATAGCCATTCTCCGTCCGGTCGACGGCGGTGATCGTGGACGGACACCGACGAGAGGAGTTCGACATGATCACCGTGCTGGGTGCGACCGGGAACGTGGGATCGCAGGTCGTCCGGGAGCTGACCGCGGCCGGGGTGGACGTCCGCGCCGTCGCGCGCCGCCCGGCCGTCGCCGCGCCGGGGGTGCGGCCGTGGCCCGGTGACCTGGGCGACCGGGCGTTCCTGCGCCGGGCGTTCGACGGCGCGGCCGCCGCGTTCGTGCTGCTGCCGTTCGACGTCACCGGGCCCGACCACGCCGCCCACCAGGCCCGGCTCGGGGAGTCGGTCGTCGCCGCGCTGCGGGACGCGGCCGTGCCCCGGGTCGTCGCGCTGAGCTCGCTCGGGGCGGAGGTTCCGGGCGGCCCCGACCTCGCCGCGACCGGGTACCTGGGCAGCCTGCACGACCAGGAGGCCCGGCTGGCGACGCTCGACGCGCACGTCACCCGGGTCCGGCCGGGCCTGTTCCTGGAGTCCTTCCTGTGGTCGGTCGACGCCATGCGGGCGCACGGGGTGCACGCGGACTCGGTCGACCTGGACGTCGCGCTGCCGATGGTCGCCACCCGCGACGTCGGCCGGGCCGCCGCCGCGGCACTGCTCGCCCCGGACGCGCCGGGGGTCGTCGAGGTGCAGGGCGCGGCGGACCGGACGGTGCCCGACGCCGTCGCCGCGCTCGGGCCCGCGCTGGGCCTGCCGGACCTGGCCTACGTGCGCGTCCCGGACGAGGAGATGGAGCGGCTGCTGCGCGGGGCCGGGCTGTCCGCGGACGGGGCGCGGCTGCACGTCGCGATGAACCGGGCGTTCAACCGCGGGGAGATCCGCGCGCACGGCCCGCGGGGCGCCGTCGACGGCGTGCTGACCGTCGAGGAGTGGGCGGCGGGGGTGGCGGGATGACCGGCGTCCTCGACGGCGCCACCCTCACCGGGGCCGGCCTGCTCGGCGGGGTCTACCTGGCCTTCTCGGTCGCGGTGCTCCCCGCCCTGCGTCGTCGCCCCGCCGCGGAGGCGGTCGCGGTGATGCGCGGGGTGAACCGGGTGATCGTGAACCCGGTGTTCGGGACGCTGTTCGCCGGCACCGCACTGCTCGCCGGCGCGGTGACGGTGGCCGGGGCGCTCGGCGGGCAGCCGCTGCGGATCGCGGGCGGGGTCGCGGTGCTGGCCGGGTTCGCCGTGACCGCCGCGGTGAACATCCCGCTCAACAACGCCCTGGAGCGCGACGGCGACTGGGCCGCGTTCGCCCCGCGGTGGAGCGCCGCGAACCACCTCCGGGGGGCGTTCTCGGCACTCGGCGTGGCCCTGCTGCTGCTCTGAGCCGAACGTGTGTGCGACATCTCGGGGACCCGTCTGGCGTCTGCCGGGGCGGGCGGGGCACGCTGGTCGCCGCGCCCGCTCCCCCGGGTGCGGACCGGCCGTCGCCCGCGACGGCTCCGCAGCGACGACCGGGGGAGCATGAACACCCACGAACGACGGCGGCTGGCCGCCCTGCGCACCGACCGCGAGACGGTGCTCGCCGCCGCGGCCGCGCTGCGGCACGAGGCCGTGCAGGCGCGCTACGCCGGACTCAGCCGCCCCGAGATCGCGTTCGGCCTGGCCTCGGTGCTGGAGATGCTGGCGATGCGGATCGCCGACCAGCCCCCGGACGTCCGCGCGCACGTCGTGCGGATCGCCCGGGAGATGGCCGGCGACACGATGGACTCACCGACGATCCGGCGCACCCGTCGTCGGTGATCCACCGGAGTTGTCCACAGGTGTGTGCACAGCTGGGGACGGATCGAACCGGTGTTCGACCGGGGCCTAGCGGACGCCCTCCATCAGGACCTTCAGCTTCGGCACCAGCGCGACGACGACGAGGCCGACCACGATCGCGGTCACCCCGGTGATGCCGAAGTAGGCCACCTCGGCGCCCTCGCTGTAGAGCTCCGCGAGCAGCCCGGACAGCACGGTGCCCATCGAGACCGACAGGAAGAACAGCGCCACCATCTGGGTCTGGAACGCCTGCGGCGCCAGCTTGGTCGACAGCGACTGCCCGACCGGCGAGGTGAACAGCTCGGCCAGGCAGAACACCAGCAGGATCCCGACGACCGCGAGCAGCGGCGTCCCGTTGGCGCCGGTGCCGGCGAACGGCACGAACAGCAGGAACGCGCAGCCGACGACCACGGTGCCGATCGCCATCTTCAGCGGCGACGACGGCTGGCGCGGCCCGAGCTTGGTCCACACCGTGGCGTAGACGCCGGCGAGCAGGATGACGAAGACCGGCTCGATCGACTGGGTCCAGGTCACCGGCATCTCCCAGCCGAGGATCGTCCGGTCCAGGCGCTTGTCGGCGTAGATGGTGAGCACGGTGAAGATCTGCTGGAAGATCGCCCAGAACATCACCGAGGCGAGCCACATCGGCAGGAACGCCAGCACCCGGCGGCGCTCGACGCGGTCCACCTTCGGGCTGGTCAGCATGAGCGTGAAGTAGGAGACGGTCGCGACCAGGACGATCCCGAACACGATCCACTTCAGCCGGTCGGCGGTGATCACGTCGGTGGCGATCAGGACACCGACGACGACCAGCAGCGCGACCGCGCCGATCCCGGCCCGGATCCGGGTGGCGGCCGGAAGCGGGTTCGGGACGACCCAGCCCGACTCCGGGAGCGCGCACCGGTTGAACCAGTACTGGACCAGGCCGATCGCCATGCCGACCGCGGCGGCGCCGAAGCCGATGTGGAAGCCCCACGTCGACTGCAGCAGCCCGGTGAGCAGCGGCCCGCTGAAGGCACCGATGTTGACGCCCAGGTAGAAGATCGAGAACCCGGCGTCGCGACGGTCGTCGCCCGGGCCGTAGAGCGACGCCAGGATCGTCGAGGCGTTCGCCTTGATCCCGCCGCTGCCGAACGCGACCAGCACCAGGCCGATCGCGAGCCCGGGCGCACCGGGGACCAGGGCCAGCGCGATGTGGCCCGCCATCACCGAGACGGCGCTGCCGAACAGCACCCGCTCGGGACCGAAGAGCCGGTCGGCGGACCAGGCCGCGAGGATCGTCGAGAGGTAGACGGTGCCGCCGTAGGCGCCGACGATGCCCGCCGCCACCCCCTCGTCCAGACCCAGGCCGCCCTGGGTGGCCGAGTAGTACATGTAGATGAGCAGGATCCCCTGCATGCCGTAGAAGGAGAACCGCTCGAACATCTCGACGCCGAACAGGGTCGAGAGCTGGACGGGGTGGCCGAGAAAGGTCCTCTCCCGGCGCTGGGATGTGGTCGTGGTGTCGGACACGCCGTTCGGTCTACTCCGCGACGCAACGGTCGTAAAGCGCTTGACGAGTGACCGTCACCGCATCGCAACCCGTCAGAGGGACGCCGGTCCCTCTTCCGGGACCATCCCGACCCGGTCGGCGACGGCGGCCATGACGTCCTGGACGGCGACGGTGTCCGCGAGCGGCATGACCGGGCTCTCGGTCTCCCCGGCCGCGACCCGGCGGGTCACCTCCTCGATCTCGTGCGCGTAGCCGCGCCCGGTGGCCGGCAGCACGATCTCCTCGGGGTCGGCGCCGTGCCGGTGCACCACGATCCGGTCCGGGTGGTGGAAGCGCGGCGGCACCTCGATCCAGCCCTCGGTGCCGATCACCCGGGCCGAGCCGGGCATCGCGCACTGCAGGCTGACCTGCAGTGCGGCGCTGCGGCCGTCGGGCCAGCCGAGCAGGATCGACTCCTCCAGGTCCACACCGGACGGCGTCAGCGCACCGCTCGCGGCGACCGTACCGGGGCTGCCGAGCAGCATCTGGGCGAACGAGACCACGTAGACGCCGAGGTCGAACAGGGCACCGCCGCCGAGCTCCGGGGAGAAGAAGCGGTCGTCGTCCGCGGTGCGGTTGCGCACGCCGAGGTCGGCCTGCACGGAGCGGACCTCCCCGATCGCGCCCTCGGCGACGAGCTCGCGCAGCCGGACGACGGCCGGGAAGAACCGCGTCCACATCGCCTCCATCACGAACACGCCCCGGCGGCGGGCGGCCGCGGCGATCTCGCGGGTCGCGACGGAGCTGACGGTGAACGCCTTCTCCACCATCAGCGCCTTCCCGGCCTCGATCGCGGCCAGGGCGATCGCGCGGTGCTGCGGGTGCGGGGTCGCGACGTAGAGGACGTCGATGTCGGGGTCGTCGAGGATCGCCCGGTAGCCGGTGTGCACCCGCTCGATCCCGTGCCGGCGGGCGAACTCCGCGCCGCGTTCCGCGGAACGCGACGCGACGGCGACGAGCTCGGCGCCGGGCACGTGCGCGAAGTCCGGCGCGACGGCGTCGGCGATGCGTCCGGGACCGATGATTCCCCACTTCACGCTCATGGCCCCGATCCTGCCCGGCCCCGGCGGGAAGTTCCCGGCGGCCGACCGATGAGTCCGGTCACCGCGCCCGGTCCACCCCTTCGAACGGCACCGGAACCTCCGGCGCCACGTCCACACAGGAGCCCGCGATGCCGAACATGATCTTCGTGAACCTGCCGGTCGCCGACCTCGGCACGGCGAAGGCCTTCTACTCCGCGCTCGGTTTCGGGCTGAACGAGCAGTTCTCCGACGAGCGCACCGCGTCGTTCGTGGTCAGCGACGCCATCGTGATCATGGTGATGGCGCAGGACCGGTTCCGGGAGTTCACCGAGCAGCCCAGTGTCGCCGACCCGCGGACCGCCCGCGAGGTCATCAACGCCTTCGGCGTGGAGAGCCGCGACGACGTCGACCGGCTGATCGACGCCGGTCTGGCCGCGGGCGGGACGCTGTCCGGCAAGACCGAGGACCACGGCTTCATGTACGGCCGCGGCATCGACGACCCGGACGGCCACCACCTGGAGTTCGTGTGGATGGACCCGTCGGCCGTCGCCGGGGGGTGACCGGCGCCCGGTCCGCCGCTGCCGCCCACGGGGGGTGCGGCAGCGGCGGTCCCGGTCAGACCGCGCGCAGCGGGCGCGCCTTGCGGACGAGCCCGTCGATGGCGAGTGCGTAGCCGTCGACGCCGAACCCGACGACGATCCCGGCCGCCACCGGCGAGACGAACGAGTGGTGCCGGAAGGTCTCGCGGCCGTGCACGTTGGAGATGTGCACCTCGACCGTGGGGAGCTCGGCACCCTCGATCGCGTCGTGCAGCGCGACCGAGGTGTGGGTGTAGGCGGCGGCGTTGAGGACCAGGCCGACCGCGTCGCCGCGCTTCACCGCGGCACCGGCCTCGTGGATCCAGTCGACGAGGACGCCCTCGTGGTTGGTCTGGCGGAAGTCCAGCTCGAGATGGTGCGCGGCGGCCGACTCCCGGCACAGCGCCTCGACGTCGGTGAGCACGGTGGTCCCGTACACCTCCGGCTTGCGGGTCCCGAGCAGGTTGAGGTTCGGGCCGTTGAACACGAAGACGGTGGTCACGCCCGCGATCCTCTCAGCCGCGCCAGCCGGGGCGGACCAGGCCCGACTCGTAGGCCAGTACGACCAGCTGCGCGCGGTCCCGGGCGCCGAGCTTGGTCATCGTGCGGCTGACGTGGGTCTTCGCCGTCGTCGGGCTCATGTGCAGGCGGGCGGCGATCTCGTCGTTGGACAGCCCGGCCGCGACCTCGGCGAGGACCTCCCGCTCGCGGTCGGTGAGCTCGCCGAGCCGGACCGCGCCGTCGGGGCCGCCCCGGGAGCGCGCCGCGAACTCGGCGATCAGGGTGCGGGTGACCGCCGGGGCGAGCAGGGCCTCCCCGCTGTGGACGACCCGGATGGCGTGGATGAGGTCGGCCGGTTCGGAGTCCTTGACCAGGAAGCCGCTGGCGCCGCCGCGGATCGCGTCGAAGACGTAGGAGTCGTCGGTGAAGGTGGTCAGGACGACCACCCGGGTGCCGGCGAGGTCCGGGTCGTCGGTGATCTCCCGGGTCGCGGTGATGCCGTCGGTGCCGGGCATGCGGATGTCCATGAGGACGACGTCCGGGTGGTGCTCGCGGGCCGCGGTGACGGCCTGTGCGCCGTCGGCGGCCTCGGCGACCACGTCCAGGTCGGGCTGGGAACCGAGCAGGGCGCGGAACCCGGAGCGGACGAGCGCCTGGTCGTCGGCGAGCAGGACGCGGATCACCTGTCGGCTCCCGGGGTCGTGGGGCGGTCGGTCGCCCCGGTCGACCCCACCCGTCCGGTCGCAGCCGGTTCCACGTGCGGCCGGGCGTCCGGGGCAGCACGGTCCGGGGCGGCGGCGTCCGAGGCGGGGGCGTCGGCCGGAGCGGCGGGGGCGCCCGGAACGGTGGGGTCGTCCGGGGCGGCGCGGTCGGCCGGGGGCGCGGGCAGGTGGGCGTGCACCCGGAAGCCCCGCTCCGGGCCCGGCCCCGCCTCCAGGGTCCCGCCGACCGAGCGCGCGCGCTCGCGCATGCCGGTCAGCCCCGTGCCGTCCACCGCGCCGGGCGCCGGGCCGGCACCGTCGTCGTCGACGGTCAGGTCCAGCGCGTCGTCGCCGAACCGGAGGGTGACCACCGCGGTGCCCGCCCCCGCGTGCCGACGCGTGTTGGTCAGCGACTCCTGCACGATCCGGTACGCGGCCAGGTCCACCCCGGTCGGCAGCGGCCGCGGGGTCCCCTCGGTGCCGCGGTGCACCGGCAGCCCCGCGACGCGCACCTCGTCGAGCAGCGCGTCGAGCCGGTCCAGGCCGGGGGTGGGCGCACGCGGTGCCTGCTCGTCGACCCCGCGCAGCACGCCGAGGGTGGAGCGCATCTCGCGCAGCAGGTCGCGGCTGGCCCGCTTGATCTCGGTGAGCGCGGTGCGGGCCTGCTCCGGGTCGTCGTCCATCAGGTAGAGCGCGACCCCGGCCTGCACGTTGATCAGGGAGACGTGGTGGCCCAGCACGTCGTGCAGCTCCTGGGCGATGCGCAGCCGTTCGGCGTCGGCGCTGCGCCGACGCTCGGCCTCGGCGGCCCGCCGGGCCTGCGCCGTGCGCTCGCGCCGGACCCGCCACAGGGCGCCGCCCGCGACGAGCGCCGCCAGCCAGGCCAGCACCGGCGCGGTCGCCGGCCACGGGATCGGCCGCCCGGTCACGAGCAGCCATCCGGCCAGCACGGCCAGCGCGACGACGAGCACCGCGAGCGCCCGGTGGTGGCGCCCCGCGGCGACCGCGGACACCAGCGCCACGGCGAACGCGAACCCCAGCGGCCCCAGCAGCGGGTACCCCAGGCCCAGGTAGACGACGACCGCGGCCGCGCACACCGCGAGCGCCACGACCCGGTTCAGGTGCCGGAACAGCAGCGCGACCGGCCCCACCGCGAGCAGCACGGCGGCGAGCCCGTCGAGCGGGAGCGCCGTCGTGTCCGGGTCCGGGTACTGCGCGCTGCGGACGGCGTAGAACGCCGTCCCGCCCACGGTGAACAGGCCGACGACCAGCGCGGGGACGAGGATCCGCGCGATCCCGCCCCACCTCGGACGTCGGTCGGCGGGCACGCGGGACACCGTAGACCGGGGCACCGACAGCGGTCGTCGTCCGGACGGTGACCGGTGCCGTACACCCGCGGGAGTACGCGGGCGGCCGCTCCTTCCCCGGGGGCGGCAGCGGGATCGGCGACCGCGGGCGGACGCGCGCGCCCCCTCGGCACGGCGACGCTGGCCGTCATGACAGCGACTCCGGACACCCGTCCCGCACCCGGACCGGCCACCGCACCGGCACCGGCCGCACCGTCCTCCGCCACACCGTCCCCCGCCACACCGCTCCCGGCCGACACGGCCCCGACCGCGCCCACGGCGACGACCGCGGGCGGCCTCCCGCCCCGGTCCGACGCCCTGCTCGCCTCGGACGCCGAGCGCGAGCACGTCACCGCCCGGCTGCGGACGGCCGCCGCCGAGGGGCGCCTGACCCTCGCCGAGTCCGACGAGCGGCAGGCCGCCGCCTACGCCGCCCGCACCCGCGACGAGCTCGTCCCGCTGCTCGCCGGGCTGCCCCGCCCGCCGCGCCCGCGTCGCCCCCGGCGCGGTCCGCTCACCCCCCGCGCGCAGCGCAACCTGCGGATCCACGCCGGGGTGACCGTCGCCGTGCTGCTCCTGCTGGTGCTGGGCGCGGTGCTCGGCCCGGCGCCGCTGTTCGTCCCGATCGGGCCGGCGTTCTGGCTGGGCCTGATCCTGTTCGTGCACTCCCGGCGGGCCGAGCGCGAGGCGTCGCCGGACGAGGAGCTGCCCGAGGAACTGCGGTGACCGCCGTCGCCGAGCGGGCCGGACGGACCGCACCGCGGCGGCTCGCCCGGCGCCCGCGGGCCGCGCTGCGGACGGTGCACGTGCTGCTCGCGGTGGCCTGGACCGGCGCGTCGCTGGTGATGCTGGTGCTGCCCGTGGCGGTGCTGCTGCAGGGCACCGACGCCGGGTTCGCCGTCGCGGTGATGGGCACCGTCGGGAACGGGATGATCCCGTTCCTCGCCGTCGGCACCGTCCTCAGCGGGGCGGCCCTCGGTCTCGGAACGGCGTGGGGGCTGTTCCGGTACCGCTGGGTCGTCGCGAAGACCGTGCTGGCGCTGGCGGTGATCGTCTCGTCGGTCGCGCTCACCACCGGGTGGGTCGACACCGCCGCGGCCGGTGACCGGTCGGTCCTGCCGCTGCTGGTCGCGGCGTCGGTGCTGCACCAGGTGATGCTGCTGGGCGCGACGGTGCTGTCGGTGGAGAAGCCCGGCGGACGGCTGTCCCGGCAGCGGTTGACAGGCAACCGAATGGTTGCATAATTGGCCGCGTGACCGACGTGGACGCCGTCTTCCGCGCACTCGCGGACCCGACGCGGCGGCGCATCCTCGACCGGTTGCACGAGCAGGGCGAGTCGACGCTCGGCGCACTGTGCGAGGGACTGGACATGAGCCGGCAGGCCGTGTCCAAGCACCTCGCGCAGCTGGAGGCGGCCGGGCTGGTGACGACCCTGCGTCGCGGCCGGGAGAAGCTCCACCACCTCGACCCGGTCCCCATCCAGGAGATCCACGACCGGTGGATCGGGAAGTTCGAGCGCAGCCGGGCGCAGGCGGTCACCGCCCTGCGCGCGGCACTGGAGGAGCACGATGAGCAGTGAGCGCAGGTTCGTCTACACGACCTACATCCGCAGCACCGCCGAGCAGGTGTTCCGGGCGCTGACCACGCCCGCGTTCACCATGCAGTACTGGGGCGGCGCGGAGCTGACCTCGGACTGGCGGGTCGGGAGCCCGCTGGAGGCGGTCCATCCCGACCGCGACGACTTCATCGGCGAGATCCTCGCCGTCGAGCCGCCGCACCGGCTGTCCTACACCTTCACCGGCCGCGCCGAACAGGCCGCGGGGCGGCCGCCGACCGTCGTCGAGTTCGCGGTCTCCCCGTTCGGCGACGAGGCGGTGAAGCTGCAGGTCGTCCACACCGGTTTCACCGACGACGAGCAGGGCGCGCAGGACGCCCGCGACGTCGGCGAGGGCTGGCCCGCGATCCTGTCCGCGCTCAAGACGCTGCTGGAGACCGACCGGCCGCTGGCCTCCCCCGGTCACTTCGCGCCACGGACACCGGCGACGCCCGCCCGGTGAGTCCGCGCGGACCCGTCGCCCGGTGGTCTCCGCGCCGGAGGGTCCCCGACGGCTCTCAGCGGCCGAACAGGCGGGCCCACCAGCCACGGCGGGCCCCCGGCACGGGCTCCGCGGTGGCGGGCGGCGGCGCGACGGCCCGGGCGACGGCCCGCCGTCGCTCCCGGGCCGTGTGCCAGCGCGCGACGACCTCGTCGGCGTCGAGCCTGCGGATCGGCACGCGCGGGCCCATCGGGTGGCGCATGTAATCGACGACCCGGGAGTTGACTTCCTCGACGTGCTCGCGCACGCGGCGCTCGTCGACGAAGCGGGTGACGGTCTCGTCGATCCGGTCCAGCTCCTTGCGCAGCTGGATCGACGGCGGCAGCATCGCGTCGCCCGGGACGCCCTCCCGCTCCAGGTAGCCGCGGATCCACCAGTTCTCGTCGACCGGGCCGATCCGTCCCGCGCCGGGCAACGGCTTGCCCTTGCCGGGCAGGTCGTCGAAGTCGCCCCGCTCGACGGCCTCCCGGATCGTCCGGTCGACCGGTGACTCGAACCGCGGGTCCACACCGTTCATGGCTGCACCACCCCGTCGCGAGGTTACCGGCGAGCGCCCTTTCCTGTCGGTGGTCGGGTGCACACTCCGCGCCATGACGACGACACCCGCGACGACCCCCACGACCGACCGTTCCCGCGCGCTGGACCTGGCGCGCCACTACCCCGGCCGGCGGGTGGGGCACGTCGCCGCGCAGCAGCGGAGGGCGGGGTTCCCCGACCGGAACTGGCGCCTCGGCGCCGACGGCGAGCAGCGCACCGCGCACCTGCTGACCGCGCTGACGGGGCGGACCCGCCGGGACCGGCTGCTCGGCAGGCCCGCGGCGTGGCAGGTCCTGCACTCGGTCCCGCTCGACGGCGGCACCGCCGACCTCGACCACGTCCTGATCGGGCCACCCGGCATCTGCGTCATCGACACCCGCCACCACCGCGGCCGCTCCCTGCTCCTCGACGGCGAGCGGCTGGTCGTCGCGGGGACGGCCACGGACGCGGTGCCGCGGGCCCGGGCCGAGGCGCAGCGGGTCCGCGAGCTGCTGCTCCCCCGGCTCGGGGCCGCCGCCGCGTCGACGCCGGTCCGCCCGGTGATCGCGCTGGTCGGGGCCCCGCTCCGGGTACGCCGCTGGCCCGACGACGTCGTGGTCGCCACCGAGGGCGCGCTGGTGTACGCCCTGCGCGGGCTGACCCCGGTGCTCGGCCCACGGGAGGTGGAGCGGATCCACGCCGTCGCCCGGCGCCCCGAGAGCTGGGGATGAGACGTGCGCCGGGTCACGGCGCCTTCCCCGCGCGGGGCCGGATCAGCATGCTCTCCCGGTGACCTCGACCGCCCCGGCCCGGACCGGGCTGCACCGTGTCCCGGTCCCGGACGGCGTCGCGCCGTCCGGGGTGGCGGCGGCGGTGCGCCGGCTCGCCCACCGGCCGCGGCTGGTCGCCTTCGGCGGGAGCTGGTCGTGGGGGGCGCTGGTCGCCACCGACCCGGTGCTCACCGCGCCGGACGGGGCCGACCCGTTCGCCGTGCTGGACGCGCCGCCACGGTCCGCCGGCCCGGAGGCGGGCCCGGTCGCGGGCCCGGGCGCCGGGACGGACGCGGGGACCGGCGGGGCCGTCGGTGGCGGCTGGTTCGGGCTCCTGGACCACGCCCCGCCCGGTGTGCGGCCGACGGCGGCGCTGTCCTGGTACCGCGACGTGCTGCGGCACGACGGCGAGCGCTGGTGGTTCGAGGCGCTGGTCGCCGGCGGAACCCCGCTGCCGGGCCTGCCGGACCACGCCGGTGCGGTGCACCCCGACACCGGCTCGGCCGAGCGCCGGTACGCGCAGCTGTGCGCCGACCTCGCCCGCCCGGCGCCGGACCGGACGGCCCGGATCGCGGTCACCCGGTGGCCCGACCGCGACGCGCACCTGGCCGCGGTCGAGCGGTGCGTCACCGAGATCCGCCGCGGCGAGATCTTCCAGGCCAACATCGCGACCCGGCTGGAGGTGCGGCTCGACGGCGACCCGCACGAGGCGTGGGCCCGGCTCGTCGAGCCGGTCGCACCGGCCCGCGCCGCACTCGTCGTGACGCCGGAGCGGGCCGCGGTGGGCGCGAGCCCGGAGCTGTTCCTGCACCGTGCCGGCGCCCGGGTCACCACCGCGCCGATCAAGGGCACCCGGCCGCGCACCGGTGGCGACGCCGACGACGCCGAACGCGCGCGGCTCGGCGCCTCGGTGAAGGACGCCGCCGAGAACGTGATGATCGTCGACCTGATGCGCAACGACCTGGCCCGGGTCGCACGGCCCGGCGGGGTGCGGCCGGGGCGGCTGCTCGCCGTCGAACCGCATCCGGGGGTGTGGCACCTGGTGTCGCGGGTGCACGCGACCCTGCACGACGACGTCACCGACGCCGACCTGCTCACCGCCACGTTCCCGCCGGGCTCGGTCACCGGCGCGCCGAAGATCCGGGCCTGCGAGGTGATCGCCGACTGCGAGGACGGCGACCGCGGGCTGTTCACCGGCGCCGTCGGCGGGGTGAGCCCGCTGGCCGGGCTGGAGCTGAACGTCGCGATCCGCACCCTCGACCTCGGCCCCGCCGGGCCCGACGGCAGCCGCACCGGCCGGCTCGGCGTCGGCGGGGGCATCACCGTCGACTCCGACCCGGCGGAGGAGTTCGGCGAGGTCCTGACCAAGGCCGCCCCGGTCCTGGCCGCGCTGGACGGCCCGCCCCGACCGGTCCGGCCGCCCGTCGCCCGGCCCGCCGACCGGGCCGCGGGCCTGTTCGAGACGCTGGCCTGCGTCGACGGCCGGGCCCGCCGGGTCGGCGAGCACGCCGCCCGGCTGCGTCGCTCCTACCTCGCGGTCACCGGCCGCCCCCTCGACGCGCGGGTCGAGACCGAGGTCGCCGCGGCCGTCGCCGGACTGGCCGGGCACCACCG
Source organism: Pseudonocardia sp. ICBG601 (assembly GCF_020496245.1). Taxonomy (NCBI): domain Bacteria; kingdom Bacillati; phylum Actinomycetota; class Actinomycetes; order Pseudonocardiales; family Pseudonocardiaceae; genus Pseudonocardia; species Pseudonocardia sp. ICBG601. The sequence continues at coordinate 423,911 of NZ_JAHLJA010000148.1, forward strand.
GGTCCGGGTCGAGGCGACTCCGGACGACCCGTCGCGGGTCACCGTGCGCGCGGTCCCCTGGTCCGGACCGGTCCCGCTCGACGCGCAGGGCGGTGTGGTCGCCGTCGTCCGGCGCGGCTCCGACGGCGAGTCCCACAAGTTCGCCGACCGCCGCTGGCTCGACGCCCACGAGGCCGAGGTCGGGGACGGTGCGCCGCTGCTGTGCGACCCGGCGGGCCTGGTGCTGGAGACGACGCGTTCCGCCGTCGCCGCCGTGCACCGGGGGCGGCTGTGGGTCCCCCCGCTCGACGGCCGCATCCTGCCCGGGACCGGCCGCCGCGCACTGCTCGACCTGCTGGGCCCCGGCGCCGTGCGGATCGCTCCGCTGCCCCTGGCCGCGCTCGCCGAGGCCGCCGGGTTCCTGCTGGTCAACGCGCTGCGCGGGGTGCAGTGGGTGCGCCGGGTCGAGGACGACGGCCACACCGTCGCCGCGTGGGCGGCCCCGGACCCGCTGACCCGCCGCCTCGCCGCGGCGCTGTCGCGCTGACCGAGCGCCGCGCCACCACACCGCCTCCGGGCGACCGCCGGTGCCGCCCCGCGGTCCCCGCCCGGCACCGGGCAGCGTCAGCGCGACCGGCGGCGCGACCGGCAGCGCCCCGTCGGCCACGGACCGCACGACCTCGCACCGGTTCCCCGCACCTCGCAGCCCCTGCAGACGGTGCGAGATCCTCAGAAGGTGTGCGAGGTCGGCCCGCACCGGCAGGATCGGGTCGTGAGCACCGACCGGATCGCCGCCGAGCTGCGTCGCCCCCTGCGGTGGGTCCCCCCGATCCCGCTGCACCGCCCCCGGCTGCTGCGCCTGCTGCAGCGGCTGTCCCGGCGCGGCAGGCCCGCCGCCGTCGACGGGGTCCGGTCCACCACCCACCCGGGCCCGCCGCTGCTGCGCGTGCACGTCCCCGACCACCGCACGACCCCCGCGGCGCTGCTGTGGTTCCACGGCGGCGGCCTCGTACTGGGCTCCCCCATGATCGACGACGTGCGGTGCGGCGGGCTCGCCGCGGACCTGGGGATCGTCGTCGTCTCGGTGGACTACCGGCTCGCGCCCGGTGACCCGTTCCCGGCCGCGCTCGACGACTGCCACGCCGGCTGGACCTGGCTGCGCGACGCCGCCGACCGGCTGGAGGTCGACCCGGCGCGGATCGCCGTCGGCGGGGCGAGCGCCGGGGGCTGCCTGGCCGCCGCGCTGGTCCAGCGCCTGCACGACGAGGGCGGACCGCAGCCGGTGGCGCAGTGGCTGGTCTACCCGATGCTCGACGACCGCACCGCCGCCCGTCGCGAGCTCGACCGGCCCCCGCACCGGGTGTGGAACAACCGCAACAACGAGGTCGGCTGGCGGGCCTACCTGGGGCGCCCGCCCGGGACCGGCGAGCCCGCCCCGTACGCGGTGCCCGCCCGTCGCGCCGACCTGTCCGGGCTGCCGCCCACGTGGATCGGCGTCGGCGACGTCGACCTGTTCCACGACGAGGACATCACCTACGCGCGGCGGCTGCGCGAGGCCGGGGTGCCGGTCGAGCTCGACGTCGTCCCCGGCGCCCCGCACGGCTTCGACGGCTGGGGCAAGGGCGTCGCGCTCGCCGACGACTTCACCGGTCGCTCGGTCGCCTGGCTGCGCGGCGCGCTCGGCGGCTGATCACCCGGCCAGGTCCAGCAGCAGCGCGGCCAGCTCGCGGGGCCGGTTCTGCGGCACGAGGTGGTGGGTGTCGATCTCGGCGTAGCGCCAGGCGTCGGAGGTCCGGGCGCGGTCGGCGGCCGCGGTGAACGGCCCGCCCGCGACGTCCTCCCGGGTGGCTCGCACGAACGTCCGGCCGCACGGCCACTGCTCCAGCGGCCGGGACAGCCGCACCGGCTCGGTGAGTGTGCGGACCGGCTGCGGGGAGCGCCGCGGCGCCGACCACGCGGCCTCGGCCGGGTCGTCGTAGTGCCGTTCCGGGCCCGGGACCAGCCACGACGCCCCCAGTCCCGGTGCGCCCGGGGCCGGCACCGCGCCGGCGAGGCCGGGCGCCAGGTCCAGCGCGGACTCGCCGTCGGCGGGGACGAACGCGTCGAGGTAGACCAGCTCGCGGACCCGGTCGCCGATCTCGTCGAGCGCCCCGGTCACGACCATGCCGCCGTAGGAGAACCCGAGCAGCACGATGTCGCGCAGGTCCTCGTAGAGCACGGCGTTGACCACGTCGCGCACGTGCACGGACAGGTCGATCCACGGCCCCGCCAGGTGCGAGCGCTCCCCGATGCCGGTGAGCGCGGGCGTCAGCACGTCGTGGCCGGACGCGCGCAGCAGCGGACGCACCAGGTGGAAGGAGTGGGCGCCACCCCAGGCGCCGTGGACCAGCACGAACGTCGTCATGACGGCAGACTTCCACGACGATGAGCGATTTCCCCGACGGCTTCTTCGACCGCGCCGACCCGGTCGACGACCGCGAGTTCTACCTGCCCCCGCGCTTCGTCCAGCACATCGACGAGGGCGCGATCGCCGCCGCGTCGGCGTTCTACGACGAGATCGGCACCACCGGCCGGGTGCTGGACCTGATGTCGTCGTGGGTGTCGCACCTGCCGCGCCGCCCGGAGCACCTGACCGTGCTGGGCATGAACCGGGCCGAGCTCGCCGCCAACGAGATGGCCCACGAGGCCGTCCGCCACGACCTCAACGCCGACCCGGTGCTCCCCTTCGCCGACGCCGCGTTCGACGCCTGCGTCTGCACCGTCTCGGTCGACTACCTGACCGACCCGGTCGCGGTGTTCGCCGAGGTGGGACGGGTGCTGGTGCCGGGCGGGGTGTTCGCCGCCACGTTCTCGAACCGCTGCTTCCCGACCAAGGCGGTCCGCGGCTGGCTCGCCTCCGACGACAGGACGCGGGTCGCGATCGTCGGGGAGTACTTCCGGCGCAGCGGCGCGTTCGACGCCCCCTCGGCCCGCGACTGCGGCGCGCCCGGGGATCCGCTGTACGCGGTGTGGGCCCGCACCCCTACCGGCTGAGGAACTCGGTCACCGCCCGCTCGAACTCCGCCGGGCACTCCATGTTCGGGTAGTGCGCGGTCCCCGGCAGCGTCACGAGCCGGCCGTCCGGCACGGCCGCGACCGTGTCGGCGACGATCCGCCGGTGGCCCTCGGAGTCCAGGTCGCCGACGATCCCGAGCAGCGGCACCGCCAGGTTCCGGGTGCGGGCGAGGGCGTCGTCGAGGAAACCGATCGGCGGCGGCGGCGCGGCCGGGTCCGCGGGCAGGTGGTGGGCGAGCAGGTCCACGGCCATCAGCCGGACCTCGGCGAGCACGGCAGGGTCGACGTCGGCGGCCGTGCGGTACGGGCCGGGCACGAACTCCAGGAAGACCGCGATCCACCGCTCGGCGTCGAGGTCGATACGGGCCTGCTCCCAGCGGGCCATGGTGTCGAGCATCCACGGGTCCGTCCAGGCCGGCTCCCCGGCTCCGGCCCCGCAGACCACGACCCGGTCGACGAGGTCCGGGCGCTCCAGCGCGGTGTCGAACGCGGTCCGCGCCCCCATCGACAGCCCCACCAGGACCGCCGGGCCCAGGTCAAGGTGCTCGAGCAGCGCCGCGACGTCGTCGTGCGGGCGGTACCCCTCGGGGCCGGGGTCGGACGAGGCACCGTGCCCGCGGGCGTCCGGGACGACGACCCGGTGCCGGTCGGAGAGCGCGGCGACCTGCCGGGCCCACATCCGGCCGTCGAGCGCACCGCCGTGCAGCAGGACCAGCGGGGGCAGCCCGCCGGGGTGCGGACCGGTGTCGCGGTAGGCGATCCGGACGCCCGGCACGGTCAGGAACGTCGGGACGGTGGCCTGGGCGAGCGTGAGTGTCATGACAACCAAGGTGTCATAGCACACAGAGAATGACAACTGAGGTGTCATACTGCGGTGGTGACCGATGTCGACCGGGCCGCCGAGCAGCTCGCCGAGGTGTACGTGCTGGTGGGGCCCCTGTATCGGCGGGTGCTGCGCGAGGTCGAGGAGGCGGAGCCGGACAACCGGATGTCCGCCGGCGTGCGTGCGGTGCTCGACCAGCTGCGCCGCCACGGACCGATGACCGTGCCGGAGATCGGCCGGTCGCAGTCACTGAGCCGTCAGTTCGTGCAGCGCATGGTCGACGACGCCCTCGCCGCCGGCCTGGTCGAGCGGACCGAGAACCCCCGCCACCGGCGGTCCAAGCTCGTCGCCGCCACCGCGGCGGGCCGGGCGGTCATCGACGACGTCGTCGGGCGCGAGCACGCCCGGCTGCGGGCGGTCGCCGCGCGGCTGCGGCCCGGCGACGTCGACGCCACGTTGCGCGTCCTGGCGGCGATGGTCGCCGACCTGGCCGAGATCGAACCCGGGATCGGGCCTGAGCATTGACCGCCCCGGCCCCGTGACGCACGATCCGACCGAGATCGACCCCTCACCACTGGCGGTGCCCACGCATGTCCGACACGTTCACCTTCTCCGGCCGCGACGGCGCCGCCGTCACCGCCTACCGCTGGCTCCCCGCCGCCGCGGGCGACCCGGTGCGCGGAATCGTCCAGATCACCCACGGCATGGGCGAGCACGCCCTGCGCTACGTCGCCCTCGCCGACGCGCTGACCGCCCGCGGCTTCGCCGTCTACGCCCAGGACCACCGCGGTCACGGCGCCACCGCGGGCGGGCCCGAGAACTTCGGCGTCCTCGGCGACGACGGCTGGGGACAGCTGGTCAGCGACATCGGGCTGCTGTCCGCGCACGCCCGCGCCGAGCACCCGGGCGCCCCGCTGGTGCTGCTCGGTCACAGCATGGGCTCGTTCGCCGTGCAGCAGTTCCTCGTCGCCGACGGGACGCCGCCGGACGCGGTCGTGCTGTCCGGCACCGCGTTGCTCGACCTGATGGAGCAGGGCCTGGACCTGTCCGCGCCGCTGGACCTGTCGTCGTTCAACGCGCCGTTCGAGCAGCGCACCGGTTTCGAGTGGCTCAGCCGCGACCCCGCGCAGGTCGACGCCTACGTCGCCGACGCCCGCTGCGGCTTCGGCCTCGACCTGCCCGGCACGCAGGCGATGTTCGCCGCCGCCCGGCCCCTCGGCGAGGTCGCCACGCTCAAGCGGATCGCGGGCGGGCTGCCGGTGTACGTCGTCGTCGGGGACGAGGACCCGGTCAACGCCGGGCTGGCCCTGGTGCGGCCGCTGACCGAGCGTTACGCCGAGGCCGGGCTGCAGGACGTCACGCTGAAGATCTGGCCGGGTGCCCGGCACGAGGTGTTCAACGAGACCAACCGCGAGGAGATCGTCGCGGACCTGCTGTCCTGGCTCGACCGTGTCGTCCCCGAGCAGCGGGGCGCCTGAGTTGCGCGTCGACACCACCGGCGGCTTCTCCGCCTCCCCGCTCGAGACCGAGGCGGCGGCCGTCGCCGCGGAGGCCGAGGGCTACGACGCCCTGTCGGTCCCCGAGACCTCGCACGACGCGTTCGTGTCGCTGGCGCTGGCCGCCCGGGCGACCAGCCGGATCCGGCTGCAGTCGGCGATCGCGGTCGCCTTCGCCCGCAACCCGATGACGCTGGCCTACCAGGCCAACGACGTGCAGCTGCTCTCCGGCGGCCGGTTCGACCTGGGGCTCGGCTCGCAGGTCCGCCCGCACATCGAGCGCCGGTTCGGGATGCCGTGGAGCCGCCCCGCGGCCCGGATGGAGGACTTCGTCTCGGCCCTGCGGGCGATCTTCGACGCCTGGGCCACCGGGGACCGGTTGCACCACCGCGGCGAGTTCTACTCCCACACCCTGATGACCGAGTTCTTCTCACCGGGGCCGAACCCGCACGGGATCCCGCCGGTGATGCTGGCCGCGGTCGGCGAGCGGATGACCGAGGTCGCGGGCCGGGTCACCGACGGCCTGCTGGCGCACTCGCTGACCTCGCCGTCGTACCTGGCGGAGGTGACGCTGCCCGCGCTGCGCCGCGGACGCGGCCGCGACGACCTCACCGGCTTCGACGTGTGCCTGCCGGTCTTCGCGGTCCTGGGCGCCGACGCCGAGGCCCGGGCCGTCGCCGAGGCCGGGGTGCGCCGCCAGATCGCCTTCTACGCCTCCACCCCGCCGTACAAGCCGGTCCTGGAGCACCACGGCCGCGGCGCGCTCGCCGACGAGCTCAACGGACTGTCGCGCCGGCAGGCCTGGGACGAGATGGCCGGTCTGGTCGACGACGACCTGCTGGCCCTGTTCGCCGTCGCGGGCGACCCGGCCGGGGTGGCGTCCGGGGTCGCGGACCGCTACCGCGGCCTCGTCGACCGGGTCTCGCTCAACACCCCCTACGACGCCGACCCCGCCCTGGTGCTCGACGTCGTCACCCGGCTGCGCGCGGCGTGAGCACGCATCCGGAGATCCGGGAGGGGGTCCGCGCGGTCTGCTCCGGCTTCGGGGCGGAGTACTGGCGCACCTGCGACCGCGAGCACCGGTTCCCGCAAGAGTTCCACGACGCGATGGCCGCCGGCGGCTGGATCGGCGTCGCCATCCCCGAGGCCTACGGCGGCGGGGGCGCCGGGATCTCCGAGGCCGCCGCGGTGATGGAGGAGGTCGCCGCGTCCGGGGCGGCGATGAACGGGGCGTCGGCGATCCACCTGTCGGTCTTCGGGATGAACCCGGTCGTCCGGCACGGCTCGGAGGAGATGCGGCGGCGCTACCTGCCCCGGGTCGCCGACGGGTCGCTGCAGGTCGCGTTCGGCGTCACCGAGCCCGACGCGGGCCTCGACACCACCGCGATCACCACGACCGCCCGCCGCGACGGCGACCGGTACCTGGTCCGCGGGCGCAAGGTGTGGACGTCGAAGGCGCCGTTCTGCGACAAGGTCCTGCTGCTGGTGCGCACCACCCCGCGCGCGGAGGTGGCGAAGCGGACCGACGGGCTGTCGCTGCTGCTCGCCGACCTGCAGCGCCCCGAGGTCACGATCACCCCGATCGACAAGCTGGGCCGCAACGCGGTGGTGTCCTGCGAGGTCGTCTACGACGACCTTCCCGTCGACGCCGCCGACCTGGTCGGCGAGGAGGGCCGCGGCTTCCGGCTGATCCTCGACGGGCTCAACCCGGAACGGATCCTGATCGCCGCCGAGGCGCTGGGCACCGGGCGGGCCGCGCTGGCCGCCGCCGTCGCCTACGCGAAGGAGCGCACCGTGTTCGGGCGGCGGATCGGGCAGAACCAGGGCATCGCGTTCCCGCTGGCCGAGGCGCACATGCGGCTCCAGGCTGCGGCACTGGTGATCGCCGACGCCGCGGCCCGCTACGACGCGGGCGAGCCGTGCGGCGAGCAGGCCAACACCGCGAAGTTCCTGGCCGCCGAGGCCGCGTTCTTCGCCGCGGACCGGGCGGTGCAGACCCTCGGCGGGTTCGGCTACGCCACCGAGTACGACGTGAGCCGCTACTTCACCGAGGCCCGCCTGATGCGCCTGGCGCCGCTGCCGCAGGAGATGGTGCTCAACCACGTCGCCGAGCACGTGCTCGGGCTGCCCCGCAGCTACTGACCCGACGCCGCCCTCGACTCTCCGGTGATCACCGATCGGGCACCGGACGAGTCGCCGGGCGACGTGATCGGTGCCCGATCCGTGATCACGACAGCGGCCGGTGACCCGAGCGGGTCACCGGCCGCCGTGCGTGCCGCGTACTACCGCAGGCCCAGCTTCTTGGAGCAGGCCGGCCACGCCTTCCAGCCCTGGGCGTCCAGGACGTTCTCGGCGACGCGGATCTGCTCGGACTTGCTGGCGTTGTGCGCCTTGCCCGACCCGCCGAAGGCCTTCCAGGTGGACTGCGTGAACTGCAGGCCGCCGGAGAAGCCGTTGCCGGTGTTGGTGTTCCAGTTCCCGCTGGACTCGCACTGGGCGAGCTTGTCCCACGTCGAGGTCGCGACGGACTGCGTGGGGACCGCGACGGCGGCGGGGGCGACCGCGGCGGAGGTCTCGGGGGCGGCCGTCGCGGGCCCGGCGAGGGCGAGCGGAGCGCCGAACGCCAGGACACCGGCGACGAGAGTTCCGACGAAACGCCCACGGATGGACATGCGCGTGCTGCTCATTGTTGATCACCTGAGGTCCGGACCCACGGCTTTCCGGGCGGGCCGGTCGCGCGGGGAGCGCTGTGCCGGTGTCGTCGCGAGGGGACTCGCGGCCCGCGGCCCCGTCTCGGTCCGTGCAGGTCGACTGGCCGGGGACCGCGGGACGGGGCCGTGGTGGCGTGGCGGTTCCGGCGCTTCGGTGCGTGCCCGGCCCGTGTGGACCGGAGCGACCACGAAGTTCGCCGACCGGCCGAGATCAGGTCAAGCGGACGGCCGGTGACGTATCACACGGAGATAACGACCGATTACGTCGTCGCAGCTCAGGAGTACATTTCCACGATCACGGAACCGACAGGGAAGGCGCCGATGCTTTCGATCCGGAGATGTTCCACCGGCGTCAGCGGCGCGGCGCGCCCTCGGCCCGGCGCAGGGTGAACACCGCGATCCGCACGACCATCGCGTCGAGCAGCAGACCGCCGAACGCCCACGCGTCGAGCCAGGCGGTCCAGTTCACCCCCTGCGCGACGGCGAGGAGCCCGGGCACGAGGAACAGCGCGACACCGAGCCCGCCGGCGACGGCACAGGCGAGCAGCGCCGGGCCGTCGGCCCGGCGCAGCAGCAGGAGCAGCGACACGACGGCGGCCGCGGCGACGAGCCCGTCCAGCCCGGCCAGGACCGGCCCCGCGGCGCCGAACGCGAGCCGGACGTGCACAGCGGCCGAGAGCACCAGCAGCACGGTCAGGATCCGGCGCCCGGTCACCGGGCCGCGGTCGTCGCTCATGGGTCCATCCTCACCTACCGCACCCGCAGCACCAGGAGGCGGCAGTCGACCTGCTGCCCGGACCGGTAGGGCGCGACCTCGATCGAGACGGCCTCGAACACGTCGGCGGCGGCGAGCCGGTCGACCTCGGCACGGTAGCCCCCGGACTCCCAGACGTCGTCGAGGACGGTCGCGACCAGGTACCCGCCCGGCCGCACGACCCGGGTGAACTCCGCCAGCGCCGAGGGCCCGACGTGGGCGTGGGTGAGCGTCCCGACGCAGACGACGACGTCGTAGGAGTCGTCGGGCAGCGCGAGCGCGGCGGTGAGGTCGGCCTCGCGCAGCTCCCGGTAGGCGCCGGTGGCGCGGGCCCGCTCCAGCATCCCGGTCGACAGGTCGATCCCGTCGACGGTGGTCGCGCCGCGCTCGCGGAGCGCGACGCCGACCAGCCCGGTGCCGCAGCCGGCGTCGAGGATCTCCCCGCCGGGGCCCGCGGCCGCGACGACGGCGTCCGCGGTGACCGCGGGCGCGACGTAGCCCTGGGTCTCGCCGGCGAGGTCCGCGTCGTAGGTGGGGGCCCACTCGTCGTAGAGGGCCCGGGCGTCGGCCGGGCCGCTCAGCGAGTAGGCGCGTTCCAGGTGGGGGTCGCCCCCGGTGCTCGTGGCCATCGCCCGATCATGGTGGACGGCCCGCGGGCTGTCATGCGCGCCCGAGCAACCCCCGGCGCGGCGGGTCGGCGGCGAGCAGCGAGAGCGCGCACAGCGCGCCCCAGCCGGCGGCGACCATGGTCGCCTTCTCCCGGGCGTCGCGGTCGGGGAGCTGCGAGCCCAGCACCACGAGGTCGACGACGTCGGCGCCGACCCGCACCGCGATGGCGGCCTTGAGCGGGGTGCCGGCCGGGGCCAGCGCCATGGCCAGGCCGGACGCGAGGTCGCGCCCGCCGACCGCCCGCGCGAGCAGCGTGGTCCCCGAAGACGGGGTCCGGCCGCCGCCGGACAGCTTCGTCGGCGACAGCAGCACGTCCGGCTTCGCGGCGACGGCCGCGCCGTAGGCGGCGGTGGCGGCGCCCAGCAGGCGGGGGATCCAGGTCAGGTCACGACGGGGCATGTACCCGGTGTACCCGTTCCGCGCCGGTTCTCGCCCGCCCGCACGGACCGGCGACCGAGCGGCCGGTGAGCGTGCCGAGCGCGAGCACCGCACCCCACGGCCCGATCACCCAGATCGGCCAGAAGTAGCCGCCGCCCCCGCCGAGCGCGACGGCGGCCCAGACCGTCAGGACGATCACCGCGGTCAGCGCCCACGGCCCCCAGGTCGCGGCCAGGACGGTCCGGCGGACCCGGCGCTCACGCTCCGGGTCGGCGGGTCGCGGCAGCCGGGGCAGGTCCGCCTCGACGGCGGCGAGCTCGGACGCCGTGCGCGCCGCGGTCACCTGCTCGCTGCGGGTGGAGAACTCGGCGAGGTCGAGCCGCCCGTCCCCCACGTGCCTGCCGAGCCGTTCCAGTGCGCGCTCCCGCTCGGCGTCACCGATGCGTACGTCCACCATGACCACCCCTCCTGATCGGATATCGAGACTATCCGCTATCCGTGTCGGGAGCACAAGTCAGAGCTCGTCGAGGAAGGCCAGCGCCGCCTCCGCCGAGGTGCGCCGCCAGGCGGCCAGCATCCGGTCGAACTCGTCGGCGCCGTCGTCCCCCGCCCGCCCGGCCCGGTCCTGCTCCGCCCGCAGCGCCGCGACGATCGGGGCCAGCTCGCGACGCTGGGCGTCGACCAGCGCGGTCGCGTCCCGGCCGTGCCGATGCAGCACCGCCAGCTTCAGCAGGAACTCCGAGCGCAGGTCCCGCACGTGCGGGACCGGGGTGCCCAGCCAGGCGTCGACGTGGCCGCGGCCGGTGGGGGTCGCGGCGTAGAGGGTGCGGGGCGGGCCGCCCTTCGTCTCGACGGCCTCGGCGGTGATCAGGCCGGCGTCGACCAGCCTGCCGATGGCCCGGTAGACGACCGGGCGCGGGATCTGCCACACCCGGCCCAGCTCGCCGTCGGCGGCGGTGAGCGCGGCGACGGCGAAACCGTGCACCGGACGCTCGCCGGCCACGGCCAGCACCACCCATTCGGCGAGTCCCAGCCGCGGAATCATCGGGCCAGCGTAGGGCCTCAGCGGTTGACGGCCGCCCCGTTGCCCTCCGCCCAGGAGAAGCCGCGGTCGTAGAGGAAGCGCAGCTCCGGATCGCTCTCCAGCACGAGCCGCTGCCCGTCCCCGGCCAGCTCGACCCGGCCGTCGGGCCGGACCGCCCAGGTGAGTTCGACCGTCCGGACGGCGGGCTCGAACATCGGGGCGGCCCCGGACTGCGGCGGGTTCCACTCGACCCGGATCGTCCGGTCCCCCACGGGCCGCCACGTCCCCCGGACGAAGGTGCTGTCGGCGAGCCGGAGCGAGATCCCGGCGGACCCGGACTGCGGGTAGCCGGGGATCGGGATCGACGGGCCGACGTAGGTCCACTGCCCGACGGCGACGTGCTGCCAGCGCCGGTCGTCGGCGAGCCGCGCGGCCGGGGCCGTCGGGTCCTCCACCACCCGGTACACCCCGGCGAGCGCGAGGTCGCTCCGCTGGAGGGCGGGCTGGAACTGCTGGAACAGCACGCCCTGCGCGGCGACCAGGGCCAGCCCGAGCACCGGGACGAGCCACCGGGTGACCCGGCGGACCCGCGGCCACGGCAGCAGCCACGGGGAGCCCACGGTCGCCGCCGTCGGACGCCCGGCCAGGAACCGGACCACCCGCGGCAGCTCGGGAGCCGCGACGAGCGCGAACCCGACCGTCAGGGCGAGGGCGAACTGCTTGACCGGCACGTCGTAGGTCATGTTCAGCAGGAAGACGGTGCCGAGCGCGACGGTCCCGAGCAGGCCGCCGACCCACGCCGTGCGCCGGAACACCAGCAGCAGCACGACGACGAGCTCGGCGAACCCGGCGAGGAACTGGATCACCGGGGAGTAGGCCATGAGCCCCCACAGCAGGCCCATCGGACTCTTCTCACCGGTCATGGCCAGCGCGTCGGAGTAGTCGGCCCGGCCCATCTGGGACAGGTTCAGCTTGGACCAGACGTAGGCCTGCATGAGCAGGATCAGGACGAACCGCAGCAGCGCGTGCAGCGCCCAGCCCACCCGGTTCCACCACGGTCGCGGCGTCGTCGGCACCGCCGTCGTCGCGGCGGCGCCGTCCACATCGTCCTCCCGCCGCACCGCGGCGTCCCCCCTCGTCCAGGTCATGACACGACGGTAGGGACGGTGGCGCGGCCGCGGATCCCTCCTCCGACGGATCCTGCGCTCCTCCGCGGGTGGGAGACGTGAACCACAGCCCGCCGATGCATTGTGCACAACCATCGACGGGTAGCCACATGGCGATGCGGCCGTACGACGGCCGCCCGTACCGCCGCGGCACCGGAGCCCGGCCACCCCAGACACGACGTCCACACGCGACGCCGACCAGGAGGAAACGTGCCCACGACCGTGCCCGCCATGACCACCGCCGGCCCGAACAAGCCGTTCGAGCGCGGCACCGTGACCCGCCGCGACCCGAAGCCGCACGACGTCGTCATCGACATCCGGTACGCCGGGATCTGCCACTCCGACATCCACCAGGCCCGCGACGAGTGGGGCGAGGGCATCTACCCGATGGTCCCCGGCCACGAGATCGCCGGCGTCGTCTCCGCGGTCGGCGACGACGTGACCCGCTACGCCGTGGGCGACACCGTCGGCGTCGGCTGCTTCGTCGACTCCTGCCGCGAGTGCGAGAACTGCAGGGCCGGCGAGGAGCAGTACTGCCTGAAGGGCGAGGTGCAGACCTACAACGCGACGGAGTACGACGGCGAGCCCACCTACGGCGGCTACTCCACGCAGATCGTCGTCGACGAGAACTACGTGCTGCGCATCCCGGAGGGCGTCGAGCTCGACGTCGCCGCGCCGCTGCTGTGCGCGGGCATCACCCTCTACTCCCCGCTCCACCACTGGAACGCGGGCCCCGGGAAGAAGGTGGCGATCGTCGGCATGGGCGGTCTCGGCCACATGGGCGTCAAGATCGCCGCGGCGATGGGCGCCGAGGTCACGGTGCTCTCCCGCACGCTGTCCAAGCAGGAGGACGGCAGGCGACTCGGGGCCGCGCACTACCACGCGACCGAGGACGAGGCCACCTTCACCGAGCTGGCCGGGTCCTTCGACCTGATCGTCAACACCGTCGCCGCGGTGATCCCGGTCGACGACTACCTCGGCCTGCTGAAGCTCGACGGCTCGATGGTCAACGTCGGCGTGCCCGAGGAGAAGCTGTCCTACCACGGGTTCTCGCTGGTCGCGGGCCGCAGGAGCCTGTCCGGCTCGAAGATCGGCGGCATCCGCGAGACCCAGGAGATGCTGGACTTCTGCGCCGAGCACGGCCTCGGCGCCGACATCGAGACGATCTCCTGCGACCAGGTCGACGAGGCCTGGGAGCGGGTCGTGCGGGGCGACGTGCGCTACCGCTTCGTGATCGACACCGCGACCTTCGCCTGAGGGGTCCGTCAAGCCCCGCGGCGTCGCACTTCGAGACGCCCGCGGTGCGGCGATCCGTGGAACGATCCCCGGCGACGTTGCCGACCAGAAGTGAACCGGAGGCTCACGTGATCCTCATCGTGCTCAAGGCCCAGATCCGCCCGGACAAGCGCGAGGAGTGGCTGTCCGGCATCTCGCAGTACAAGAAGGACGTGAACTCGGAGCCGGGCAACATCTCCTTCGACTACCACGAGAACGTCGAGAAGCAGAACGAGTTCGTGATCGTGGAGGTCTTCAAGGACAGCGCGGCCGGCGACGCGCACGTCAAGACCGACCACGCGCAGAAGTTCTTCGACTTCATGGGCTCGGTCGTGCCGGAGAAGCCGCTCATCAACTTCCAGAGCGAGGACGGCAAGGACGCCTGGGTCGAGATGGGTGAGGTCACCCCGCACTGACCCCGTCCCTCCCGACGATGCCGGCGCCCCCCACGGGTCGCCGGCATCGTCGTGTCCACCGGTGCCGCGAGCAGGTGTCCCGGCTGCGCCGGACGGACGGAGCCGGGCGGACCGGACATCGGAACCGAGACGGTCCTTCCGGGTGATCGGGACGGGAGCGCACCGCGTCCGGGCCGGTCGGGGCCGGGGTGCAGACTGGCCGCGCACGGCAGAGCTTTTCGTCACGCAACCTGGGCGCTCCCCGCGCGTCTCCCACGGTGACGGAACGATCACGTGGCGTCGCCGCCCCGGGCGACGCGGACGAACAGGAGCACCCCATGGACACCGTCCGACAGCGGCCCCGCCGCCTCGTCGCACTGGGCCTCGGACTGGCCACCATCGCGGGTGTCGCCGTCGCCGGGACGGCACTGGCCGGATCCCCCGCCGCCGAGCAGGCCCGCGCACAGCCGCTCGTCCCGGGCACCCCGTGCTCGATCACCGCCAAGGCCTGCGTCGACCTGGACTCGCAGAAGTCCTGGCTCATCCAGGACGGCAAGGTCATCCGTGGCCCGATCGGCATCTCCTCGGGCGGCAACGGCCAGGAGACCCCGGTCGGCCACTCGCTGCGCGTCTACCGCAAGGACGCGACCCACAAGAGCGAGGAGTCGCGGCTGCCGAACGGCGACCCGGCCCCGATGCCCTGGTCGGTGTTCTTCAACGACGGCGGCATCGCCTTCCACAGCGGCGACCCGAACCGCTCCTCGGCCGGCTGCATCCACGTCCCGCCGGCCGAGGCCAAGGCGTACTTCGACTACCTGCAGATCGGCGACCAGGTGCAGGTCGTGAAGGCCTCCGAGGAGACCGCGGCCCGTAAGGGCCAGTGAGCGCGGAGTCACCGCATCGGGGGTTGCTCGGTCGTCCGGCGTAACGCGGAGGTGGTCGTCCGGCGACACACCGGACGTATCACCCGTCCGTCCCCGGGAGCGCCCGATGGCCGAGAGCCGACCCGCCCGTCGCACGCCGATCGACCACGCCCGGCGGATCGCGCGGCTCTCCCTGAGCGGCGGCGCGCGTGCCGCCGCGGTCCCGGTGCGCAGCCTGGCCCGGCTCGGCCGCGACGAGCACGACCCGCGCTGGACCGGCCAGACCTGGCTGTGGCAGCCGGGCTGGGGCCGGCGCACGCACGACCGGCTCTACCGCAGCCCGGACCCGTACTCGATCGGGCTGTCGGCCTACGAGCAGCAGAAGTACGGCACCGTCATGGACGCGCTCGCCGGCCGCCGCTTCGACCGGGTGCTGGAGGTCGGCTGCGGCGAGGGTGCCCTGTCGGTCCGACTCGCCGGGCACACCGCGGCGCTGCTCGGGGTCGACATCTGCTCGGCCGCGGTCCAGCGGGCCGCCGCCCGGGTGCCGTCGGGGACCTTCGTCCGCCGCACGCTCCCGCACGAGATGCCCGAGGGCGACTTCGACCTGATCGTCTGCTCCGACGTCCTCTACTACTGGGAGACGGTCACACTGCAGGTCGGCCTGGCCGCCCTGCTGGACCGCCTGCGGCCGGGCGGGATGCTGCTCGCCTACCACTACCGCGGGGCGTTCGGGCAGGCCGGGACGGCCGACCGGGTGCACGAGGCGCTCGCCGCCGCGGCGGCCGCCCGCGGGCTGACGGTCCGGGCGCACGAGACCGTCGACGGCGTCGGCCCCGACGGCGCCGGGGCCCGGTTCGACGTCGTCGTCCACCCCGAGGTCGCGGTGCCGTCCCCGCGCCGCCCGGAACCGGGCGTCGCAGCGCGCGCACGTCGTTCCTGAGGGGTCGGCTGGGCCGGGTGGCGGTGCGACCGCTGGACCGTCCGGCCGTTCTCGTCAGGTCGACGTGGACCTGTCGTGACCGGGCGGTTCCTGGTTACCGTCCGGAGCCATGACGGTCGAAGCCGACGGACCCGCCGGGATGGCCGACGCACAGCGCGTGGTCACGATCCCCGAGCTGAGCGCACCGAGCTACCTGCAGGCGGTGCTGTCGATCGCCTACCGCGACGAGCGCAACAGCGTCCCGCTCACCGTCGCCACGCCGGCCGGGCTGGTGTTCGGCAACGCCGTGCACCCCTCGGCCTGGCTGCGCGGGCTCGGGGACCAGCTGCGCCGGCTCACCGCGGGCGACCCGGGCAACGAGTCCGCGGCGTCCATGGCCGACATGTTCGACGACATGGCCGACGGCCGCGGCGACGAGCGCCCCGGCCGGGACATCCCGGTGAAGGACATCCACTGGATCTACTTCACCGACGCGCTCGTGGTCCCGACCGCCGTCGGCGGGCCGAACTACGTCGAGCCGGCCTGCTGGCAGGTGGCGCTGCGCGACGTCACCGGCTGGACGATCGGCCTCCCGCCCGGCTGAGCGCCACGTCCGATGATCATCCGATCGTGTGATCGCAAAGCCGCCACTCCGACCCCCCTGCGGAGCCCTCCCGTCGCAGGTCAGAGGGTTCCTGCCCAGGTCAGCGACCCGTAACCCCGACCGCGGTGTGACGACGACCACCCGAAGTCGTGCGTGAGGATGCGCCACCGCCGGGCCTCCCATGTGTGTCGAGCGGATCGAGGGGGCACAACCGGTGCGAACCGGCCCCCCGATCCGGACCACTGTGAGGCCCGATACCGGGCCATGACCTGGAGGCGCACATGAGCACCACCGACACCAAGGCCCCGGCCGTCACCGGCACCCCGTCCGCCCTGCAGTCCGAGCACGGCAGCACCCGAATCGCCGAGACGGTCGTCTCGAAGATCGCCGGCCTGGCGGCCCGCGAGGTCAGCGGCATCTACGCCCTCGGCGGCGGCGCGGCTCGCGCGTTCGGCGCGCTGCGCGAGCGCATCCCGGGTGGCACCACCAACGCCTCGCAGGGTGTGTCGGTCGAGGTCGGCGAGAAGCAGGCCGCCGTCGACATCAACGTCGTCGTCGAGTACGGCGTCTCCATCGCCGACCTGGCGAAGGCCGTGCGCCGCAACGTCATCTCCGCCCTGGAGCGGATGACCGGGCTCGAGGTCGTCGAGGTCAACATCTCGGTCGACGACGTCCACCTGCCGTCCGAGGACGACGGCAAGGACGAGGAGCCGAAGAAGATCGAGTCCACCTCGCGGGTGGCGTGAGCGCCCGCGTCGCCGCGGACGGCGACGGGATCGTCGCCACGGGTGCGGTCGACACCGACCGGATCGCCGACGCGGTGCTGGGCTGCCCCGGCGTCGCACAGCTGCACGGCGGCCGGTTCGGTGAGATCGCCACCTACCTGCCCGGACGCCGGGTGAGCGGCATCCGCGTGGACCCCACGGCCCCGGCCGTCGAGGTGCACGTGGTCGGCCGCTACCCGGCCTCCGTGGCCGAGATCGACCGCCAGGTCCGCACCGCGCTGCTCCCGGTCGTCGGGGGCGCGCGGGTGGACGTGGTGGTCGGCGACTACGCCGGCCCCACCGAGTCGACGCCGATCCGGCCGTCGGACTCGGCACCCGCCACCGGCGAGCTCCCGGTCCCTCCCGCGGCCACCCCCTGATCCGCCCGGACGCCCGTCCACATCCCCGGACGTCCGGTACCTCCTCGTCTCGAAGGACGTGACTGTGATGTCCCTGTCCACCAACACCCAGATCGGCCTGATCGCCGGTCTCCTCCTGGCCATCGCCGGCATCGTCGGCGGCTTCGGCGGGTTCGTCCTCGCCCTGATCCTCGGCGCGATCGGCCTCGCCATCGGCCGCTGGCTCGACGGCGACCTCGACCTGTCCGAGCTCTCCGAGCGGTCGGGGCTGTCCGGGCGCGGCCGCGACAAGGTCCGGTGAACCCGGTGAGCACCGTCGAGCCGACGGGGACGGCGACCGGGGACCCGGACACGATCCGGGCCACCCGCCTCGCCCCTCCCCCGCCGGACGACACCCCGACCCGCACGATCGACACCGGCACCGGCTCCGCGGGTGCCGACGGCCCCGGCGGCACGGCCCCGGAGGACCGCGGCCGGGTCGACGTCGCCGACCAGGTCGTGCAGAAGATCGCGCTCGGGGCCCTGGAGGAGACCGAGGGTGTCGGTGGGACCACCGGCACGGTCGGGCGGATGCTCGGCCGCGACGACTCCGGCGGCCACCCCCGCGTCGAGGCGACCGTCTCCGGGCAGTCGACCCGGATCGACGCGCGGATCTCCGTCGCCTACCCGTCCCCGGTGGCCGCGGTCTGCGACCGCGCCCGCGCGCACGTCGTGCGGCAGGTCGAGGCGCTGACCGGGTTGTCCGTCGCGCGGGTCGACGTCGTCGTCACCGCACTCACCGTCCCGGGCGCCGCCCGGCCGGCCGCGAGGGAGCTCGAATGATCCGCCGCCCCCGCAAGTCCCTCGCCGCGGGCATCGTGGCGCTGGTCCTGCTCGCGCTCTGTGTCGTCGTCGCCGTCGCGGTCGTGCAGCTGCTCCTCGGACAGCAGCCGATCGTCGACTTCGGCGTGCTGGGTTCCACCATCGCCGGGTTCACCGGTGCCGACGTGCCCGTGCTCGTCGTGTCCGGTCTGGTCGGGCTGGTCGGGCTGGTGCTCGTCGTGGTCGCACTGCGGCCGGGCACCCCGACCGTGTTCCCGCTGACCTCGGCGGGCGGTGCCGAGCACCTCGACTCCGGGATCACCCGGCGCAGCCTCAACCGGGCGCTGGCCGACGCCGCCACCGGCGTCGACGGCGTCACCAAGGCGTCGGTGAAGAGCACCGGGCGCCGCGCCGCCGTCACCGCGCACGCCGCGTTCGGCGACCCGAAGGACCTGCGCGACCGGGTCCGCAGCGCGGTCGCGCAGCGGCTCGACGCGGTGGGACCGGCCCGCAGCCCGAAGGTCACGGTGTCCGTGACCGGCACGAAGCAGCAGGAGGCGTGATGGCCAGCGCGACCCCACCGGCCCGGCTCAACCGGACCCTGCTGTTCCTGATCGGGCTCGTCCTGCTCGCCGCGGGCGTGTTCGGGCTGCTGTTCGGCACCGGCGTCCTGCGCCAGGTGCTCCCCGGGATCGACCCGTCGGTCCCGCTGCTGCCCGCCGGTCTCACGCTGCCCGAGTGGGCGCCGTGGGTGACGCTCGCCGTCGCCGTCGTGGTCGGGCTGCTGGCGCTGCGCTGGCTGCTCGCCCAGGCCCGGCGCAGGCCGCGCACCTCGGCGTGGACGCTGCCGTCGGCGCAGGTGGCGGGCCGGGACGCCGGGACGACCCGGATCCACTCCGACCACGCCGCGGACGCACTGGCCGCCGACATCGAGAGCTACGACGGCGTCCAGCGCGCCGCCGCCGCGCTCGTCGGCGACCGCCGCCGTCCGGAGATCCACCTGGACGTGACCGCGGACGACGGTGCCGACCTCGCCGCGCTGCGCACCCGGATCACCGACCACGCGCTGCCGCGGCTGCGGTCCGCACTGGACATCGAGTCCGGGCGCGCCGACCTGGTGCTGCGCCTGGCCGAGGAGAAGGAGCACTCGCGGGTGGGCTGAGCACTCCGCACCCACGAACGACGACGGGGCCCCGGATCACCGGGGCCCCGTCGTCGTGTGCGGGTGGGTCAGCGGGACCGGTCGACGAACCCGGCGCCGGCGATCCGCAGGCCGCTGCCGCCCGCCATGCGGAGCAGCCCGGCCATCGCGATGACCAGACCGACCATCTCGAAGGTCTCCTCGGTGCCGGCCAGGACGTTGTAGGCGAAGGACTGCACGTCACCGGTCTGCTCGAACAGGGCCCCACCGGCCGACTCCAGCCCGACCGCGCCGAGCAGGAACACCGCCGCCCCGGCGACGACGAGCCAGGCTCCCGGCCGGCGCAGCACCATCGGCAGGCACAGCGCCGCGACGACGGCGACGAGCACCACGGCCGGGATGATCCAGGCGTAGGTCAGGAAGCCGCTCGTGCCGAACGTGGTGTGGATGATCCAGCCGACCTGCTCGTGGTTGGCCGCGGTCTCGTCCATCGCGACGACCGCGCAGGACAGGCTGAGCAGGATCCAGCGCCACCGCTCGCGGCGCACCGAGTTCGCCGCGATCAGCGCGAGCAGCGCCGCGTTGGTCAGGTGCATCGCCGAGCTGAACCAGGTCGAGATGTTCAGCTCGGTGCCCAGCCGGATCGGGGCCGGGATCTCGAAGCCCGGCCGCCCGATGCCGTAGACGGCGGCGCCGTAGTGGGCCAGCGCCAGCACGGCGACGATCGCGGCGGCGGTGCCGACGACCGGCCCGCGACGCAGCAGCGCCAGGTGCGGTGCGCCGGGCGCGGCGGCCTGGGCCTCGGGCGACGGCTCCGCGCGGGCCGGGCTCGCGGCCCCGGGCGCCGCCGCGGGCCGCGGACCGGCCCCGGCGTCCTCGGTGTAGCGCGGGATGACGACCGTGGCCGGGTCGTCGTCGGCGCTGTGCGCGCCGCGGCCCTGGGCGCCGTGGCCCTGGGCGAGATGGTCCTGGGCGGTCATGTCCCCTCCTCCTCACCACGCGGCCGGGCGGCATCGGCGGGCGACGTCGGCGGGACCGCAAGGTGGCTGGAAGGTAAACGAGCGTATGTCCGCCGGGAAACGCGGGGTCAGCTCCAGGGGCGCGCGGAGCGGGTGGCCCAGTAGCGCTCGGCCGGTTCGGCCAGCGCAGTGAGCTCCTCGGCCGCGTCCGCGGGCAGCGTGAGCTCCGCGCCCGCGAGGTTCGACGCGAGCTGGTCGGTCCCGACCGGGCCGAGCAGCACCCGCCACGCCCACGGGTTCGCCAGCGCCGCGGCGACGGCGATCCGGTCCAGCCCGATCCCGGTCCGCGCGGCCAGCGCCGCGGCCGCGCGGGCGCCCTCGGTGCCGTCCTCCCCGCCCGGCGCGAGCCTGCCGTTCGCGAACACCTCCTTCACGATCACCCGGGCCCCGGCGTCGGCGGCCTCGGCCAGCGCCGGGCCCACCGAGGGTTCGAGCGGGTTCCAGGTGCTCTGGAACGAGGTGAACAGCGGCTCGCCGTCCACCCGGACGTCCAGCGCCCGGCGCACCGCGTCGGCCTGGGCGGGGCCGGAGGTGGAGATGCCGACCCGGATCCCCCGGTCGCGCAGGTGGGCCATCGCGCGGTGGACGCGCCCGTCGTCGAGGACGTCGGTGTCGAGCGTCGCGGAGTGCACGTGGTAGGTCCCGAGGTGGTCGCCGAGCAGCTCGTGGCTCAGCGCGTACTGCTCGGTGAAGGCGTCGAGCGAGTGGTCCTTCACCTCGTGGGTGCCGGCGTCGGTCCGCCACCCGCCCACGTAGCGGTAGCCCCACTTCGAGCCGATCTCGACGGGGTCCCCGCCTCCGGTGACCCCGGGCCGGTCGGCGAGCCAGCCGGCGAGGAACTCCTCGGCGCGGCCGTAGGAGCGGGCGACGTCGAGGTAGCGGACACCCGCGGCGTACGCGGCGTCGAGCAGGGCGCGGGAGCGGTCGCGCAGGGTGGCGACGTCGCGGTCGTCGCCGAGCTCGTCGGCGCGGCCGGAGGTGATGTAGGCGGGGCGGGCGATGGCGGCCAGGCCGAGGCCGAGACGGTGGGCGGGGGCGGGCATGGCCCCAGCCTGCCGCACCGGGCGGCGGCGCCGCACCCGACGAAACACCTGTTGCATGCCGGTGCCGGCCGGTACCGTCCCCGGGCATGACCGACGCGCCGTCCGGTGGCTGGGTCCTGCTGCTCGCGCAGCTGCCCGCCTCCCCCTCGAGCCCCCGGGTCACGCTGTGGCGCCGGGCCCGCGCCGCGGGCGCGGTCGGCCTGCAGAACGGCGCCTGGGTGCTGCCGGCGACCGACGAGCACCGCACGTTCCTGGAGGGGCTCGCGACCTACGTCCGCGAGTCCGGCGGGACCGCGTTCGCGCTCGACGTCGCCGCCGGGAGCAGCGACGACGGCATCGTCGCCCGGATCCGCGCCGAGCGCGGCAAGGAGTTCGCCGAGTTCACCGAGCGCGGCGACGCGCTGCTGGCGGAGCTGGAGAAGGAGTCCGCCCGGGACAACTACTCCTTCGCCGAGCTGGAGGAGAACGAGCAGGACCTGGAGCGGCTCACCCGCTGGCTGGCGACGATCTCGTCCCGGGACTTCTTCCCCGACGAGCGTGGCAAGGACGCCGAGGCCCTGCTCGACCGCTGCCGGCGCGCGCTCGACGCGTTCACCGCCGCCGTCTACCGCGCCGAGGGCGTGGCCCCCGACCTGCCACCGCGTACGGACTGAGCCCGTGAGCAGCCCGTGAGCAGCGGGGCGCACACCGCGACCGGCGCGGCCGTGGTCGACGACCTCGGTACGGACGCACTGCGGGGCCTCACCGGCGCCGAGGCCGCGGCGCGGCGGGGGCGGCACGGTCCCAACCGGTGGGTCGTCCCGCGCCGGGTCACCTTCCTGCGGGTGCTGGCCGACGAGGTCACCGAGCCGATGATGCTGCTGCTCGCGGCGATCGCGGTGCTCTACGGCGTCTGGGGGCGGCTCGACGACACCGTCGCCGTCGTCGTGATCATCGCGGCGGTCGTCGGGGTCGAGGTGTTCGCCGAGTTCCGCGCGAAGTCGGTCATCGCCTCGCTCGGCGAGCTCACCGCCCCGACGACGCCGGTGGTGCGCGACGGGAGCACCGTCTCGGTCGGGGTCGACGACGTCGTGCCCGGCGACCTCGTACCGCTGGCGGCGGGCTCGCGGGTGCCCGCCGACCTGCGCCTGGTCGAGACCTGGGGGCTGCGCGTCGACGAGTCGACCCTCACCGGGGAACCCGTCGCCGCCCCCAAGGACGCCGCCCGGGTGCTGTCCGGCGACACCGCGCTGGCCGAGCGGGCGAACCTGGTGTTCGCCGGGACGACGGTCGTCGCCGGGCGGGCCCGCGGCGTCGTCGTCGCGACGGGGACGGCCACCGAGCTGGGCACGCTGACCGGGCTCGTCGTCGCCGCGCGGCCGCCCCGGACCGCGCTCCAGCAGGCCATGCGCGAGCTCGCCGGCAGCCTCGCGACACTGGCGATCGCGTTCAGCGTGCTCGTCCCGCTGGTCGGGGTGCTGACCGGGCGGCCGTGGAGGGAGATGGTGCTGACCGGGCTCACCCTGGCCTTCGCGACGGTCCCGGAGGAGCTGCCGATCATCGTCAGCCTGGTGCTCGGGCTCGGCGCGCACCGGCTGTCGCGGCGGCGCGGGCTGGTCCGGCGGCTGCGCGCGGCGGAGGCCCTCGGGCTGGTGACGGTGCTCGCCACCGACAAGACCGGCACGCTGACCCGCAACCGGATGGCCGTCGCGCGGGTCGAACCGGCCCCGGGCGTCGACGACGACACCCTGCTCGGCCTCGGCGCGGCCTGCACCGAGACCGCCCCCGAGCCCGACGGCGGCTGGTCCGGCGACCCGACCGACGTCGCGTTCCTGGTCGCGGCCCGCGACCGGGGCCTGCCGACGCCCACCGAGCCGGTCGCCCGGTTCCCGTTCGACCCCGGCCGGGAGACGATGACGGTCGTCCTGCCCGCCGGCGCGTCCGGCACCGCCACGGTGGTGACCACCGGCTCGCCGGAGTCGGTCCTGGCCCGCTGCGCGGCGCCGTCGCCGGAGACCGCGGGCCGGGTCGCCGCGCTCGCCGCCCGCGGCCTGCGGGTGATCGCCGTGGCGAGCAGGCCGGCGTCGCAGGTCCCGGCGACGGTCGGCGACGCCGAGCGCGACCTCGTTCTCGCCGGGCTCGTGGCGCTGTCCGACCCGCCGCGCCCGGGCGCCGCCGAGGCCGTCGCCGCCGCGCGGCGGGCCGGGGTGCGGGTGGTAATGGTGACCGGCGACCACCCCGCCTGCGCCCGGGCCGTCGCCGCGGAGGTCGGGATCGACCCCGACCCGGTGCTGACCGGCCGCGATCTCGACGGTCTCGACGACGCGACGCTGGCCGCCGCCGTCGCGTCGACGCCGGTGTTCGCCCGGGTCACGCCCGCGCACAAGCTGCGCCTGGTCACCGCGCTGCAGGCCGGCGGGGAGGTGGTGGCGGTGACCGGGGACGGCGTGAACGACGCCCCCGCGCTCGCCCGGGCCGACGTCGGCGTGGCCATGGGCTCGTCGGGCACCGACGTGGCCCGCGAGGCGGCCGGGCTGGTCCTGGCCGACGACGACGTCTCCACCCTCACCCGGGCCCTGCACGAGGGCCGCACGCTGCACGGGAACCTGCGCAAGGGCGTCGCCTACTACCTGGCCTGCAAGGCCGGGCTGGTCGCGACCGTCGCCGCCGGGGTGCTCACCGGGATGGCCGTGCCGTTCACCCCGATCCAGATCGTGGTGCTGGAGATGTTCATGGACATCGCGGGCAGCGCGACCTTCGCCGCCGAACCCGCCGAGCGCGACGCCATGACCCGCCCGCCGCGCGACCCGGGCGCACGCTTCCTGGACCGGGCCCTGCTCGGCGACCTCGCCGCGGGGGCGGCGGCGCTGTTCGTCGCCGTCGGCGGGCTGTACCTGGTCACCGCCTCGCAGACCGTCGCGTTCGTGGGCTGGCTGTCCGGGCACCTGGCGCTGGCCTGGGTGATGCGCACCGAGCGGACGCCGGTGCTGCGGGCGGGGCTGTTCGCGAACCGGTTCCTGCCGTGGTGGACGGTGGTGACCGCCGTGGCGGTGTGGGTGGTCACGACGGTGCCGGTGCTGCGGGAGACGCTGCGGCTCACCCCGCTGACCGGTCCGCAGTGGACGGCGGCGGTGCTGGTGCCGGTGGCCGCCGTCGCGGTGCTGGAGCTGCGCAAGGCCGGGCGACGGCGGGCCGCCACGGGGCGCCCGGCGGGGTGATCCGTGCTAGACCACCGGTCGTGAACGGATCGGTCCTGTCCCGCCCGGCTCCCGAGCCGCCCCGCACCGTCGCCGTCGGCGACGACCCCGACCAGGTCATGGACCTGTGGCCGGACGGCGGGCCCGGCCGCCCGCTGGTCGTGCTGGTGCACGGCGGGTTCTGGCGGCCCCCGATCGACCGGACGCACCTGCGGTCGATGGCGGCCGCCCTGAACGCGCTGGGGCTGCCGGTGGCCTCGCTGGAGTACCGCCGGGTGCCCGGCGACCCGGACGCGACGGTCGCCGACGTGCTCGCCGGTCTGCGGGCCGCCCGCGCCGTCGCCGGTCCGGTCGTCGCGGTGGGGCACTCCGCGGGCGGGCACCTCGTGCTGCACGCCGCGGCCGTCGAGCCGTCGCTGGTGCGGGCGACGGTGCCGCTCGCCCCGGTCGCGGACCTGGCGCTGGCCGACGCGGAGAACCTCGGCGACGGCGCGGTCCGCGCCTACCTCGGCGGCCCGGCGGCCGGGCGCACCGACCTGGACCCGGCGGCGGGCCCGACCCCGCCCGGGCCGGTGACGATCGTCCACGGCGACGCCGACGACCGCGTCCCGCTGGGCGTCTCGCGCTCCTACGCCGGCCGGCACCCGTCGGTGCGGCTCGTCGAGCTGCCCGGCTGCGACCACTTCGCGGTGGTCGACCCGCTGTCGGCGGCCTGGGAGACGGTGACCCGGGAGATCCTGGCGGCGGCGACGTGACCGCGCCCGGCGGCCTGCCCCGCCACCAGCTCACGATGACCGTGCTGATGACACCGGACATGGCCAACTTCTCCGGCAACGTCCACGGCGGCGCGATCCTGAAGCTGCTCGACCAGGTCGCGTTCTCCTGCGCGAGCCGCTGGGCCGAGACCTACGTCGTGACGCTCTCGGTGGACCGGGTCCGCTTCCGCGAACCGATCTACATCGGCGAGCTCGTGACCTTCCAGGCGTCGGTGAACGACACCGGGCGCAGCTCGATGGAGATCGGCATCCGGGTCACCACGGAGAACATCACCGAGCGGACCCAGCGGCACGCCAACAGCTGCTACTTCACGATGGTCGCGATGGACGAGCACCGGCGGCCGGTCCCGGTCCCGGAGCTGGTCCCGTCGACCGACACCGAGCGCCGTCGCCGGGACGAGGCGCGCAGGCGTCGCGAGGCGCGCCGGGCCGGCGACTGACCCCGGACACGACGGTGCCCCGGGACCGCACGGTCCCGGGGCACGTCGAGGTACGGGGAGGTCAGTTGACCGAGTCGCCCGCGCCGGAGGTCTGGCCGCAGTTGTCGGACTGGTCGGTGGTCGAGTCGCCGGAGACCGCCTTGGCCTTGCCACCCAGGCCGAGGGCGCCGGTGAGGCCGCTCAGCAGGTTCGCGTCCTCGATCGGGGCCTGCACACCCAGCACGTTGACCGGGATGTTGTTGTTGCAGACCTGGATCGGCACGTTGACGTTGTTGCCGTTCAGGCCACCCGCGAGCAGGCCCTTGGCGTCCTTGTCGATGTGGCCCGACTCGTGCTTGCCGTGGTGCTTGCCGTCCTTGGCGGAGTCGCCCGCGTAGTCGCCGGCGAAGGCCAGCGGGGAAACGGCGAGCAGGGACGCGGCGGACGCCGCGACGATGATTCCGGCCTTCTTCAGCACAGTTCTTCTCCTGATGAGGTCTCAGGGCCGTGGTGAAGGCCCCGTTCCATGACGGCACGCTGACAAAAAGGGGGGAGCCCGTGCCGACTGGCTGCGAATCTAGCTGCGCGGGAGAGCCCGAACAATTCTTCTACCACCATCGGGTGGCCGAATTACTTTCCGTTCGGATACTCCCACGATCGGGTCGAATGCGATCGGGGCGAACCGCCCGGAGCGGCACCGGGGCCGGCGACGACGACCACGGCGGGTGGTCACGCGCCCCTGCCCCGGACACGGACGTGCCCCGGGACCGCGAGGGTCCCGGGGCACGTCAGCGACGAGGAGTCGGTCAGTTGACCGAGTCGCCCGCGCCGGCCTCCTGGCCGCAGTTGTCGGACTGGTCGGTGGTGGAGTCGCCCGACACGGCCTTGCCCTTGCCCGCGATGCCGGCGGCACCGGTCAGGCCGTTGCCCGCAGCGGCGTCCTCGACCGGAACCTGGACACCCAGGACGTTGACCGGGACGTTGTTGTTGCACGCCTGGACCGGCACGTTGCCGTTGTTGCCGTTGGCGCCCGCGACGATGCCCTTGGCGTCCTTGTCGATGACGCTGTCCGAGCCGGCGAACGCCAGCGGCGACAGGCCGAGCAGGGCGACGGCGGACACGGCGGCGACGAAACCGGCCTTCTTCTTCTGCACAGTCTTCTCCTGGTGAGTCACGGATCCATTCGGATCCGGGCACGTGCCGGCCCGACGACAAAGGGGGGAGCCCGAACCGGCTGAGAAGAACCGTAATGGCGGGAAAGGTACCCATCAAGCTCAGAACACCATCGTGGGGAACAATCACCGAGCGTCAGATATTCACACGATATGGTTTCGTCGCCGAGTCGGCGATTTCGCACGACGACGGGACCGTCGGTTCATCGCGGGGATGTCGTGGCCCGCACGGCCGCGGCCGCCGCGGCGGGCCAGGCGGCGTAGACCTCGGCCGACGGCGCGGCGGCGACCGCGGCGGCGAGCAGCGGGCGCAGGTCCGGGCGGTCGGTCCCGACGGCGAGGACGAGTGCGACCGCGCGGAGCTGCCACGGCCGGTCGAGCAGCCGCTCGTCGAGGTCGTAACCGGGCAGGCCGCGGGCCCACCGGGCGTCCGGCGGCGCCGGGGACGGGGCGGGGTCGAGACCCCGCAGCGCCGCCCGGCTGACACGTCCCTCCAGGTCGGCCGGGCCGTCGGTGCACCGCGCCGGCGCCCCCGGGACGACCAGGTGGTGGACGCGGGCCGAGTCCGACCAGATCGCGGTGCGGACCCCGGGGCCGGTGTGCCCCGCGACGTCGAGCAGGTACTCCGAGCGCGGCCGGTACCAGCTCGGGGGCACCCCGAGCACCGGCCAGCCGCTGCACCCGGTCCCGGCGGGGAGCACCACGTTGCGGACACCGGGGGTGTCGCGGTGGGTACGCCAGACCCGGCCGCAGTCACAGCGGCCGAGCCGGGCACCGGCCGCGTCCGCTGTGTCCGGCCGCCCCGTGCCGGTCCAGATCCGGGCGACCGCACGGGCACCGGCGCGGGGGCCGACCTCGTCGGCGTGGTGGTCGTACCAGCGGTCGATCGTGGCGGCGGTGGTGAGGCCGTGCCGGAGCACCGCGCGTTCGGCCAGGTTGACCAGCAGGTCCACGGTGCCGCCTCCGATCGGGGTGTCGGGAAGGACGTGCGGGACCGGCCCGCGGGGAGCGCGGACCGGCCCCGCACGCGTCGTTCAGCGGGCCGGGTCGATCGCGACCGGCTCGCGTCGTGCCTCGTGGTGGTTCGCGTTGCGCGGCGTGGCCAGGACCTGGCGGGTGCGGTCGTCGAGCGCGACGGAGTCGGACAGGGCCCCACTCGCGGCGAGCGTGTGCTCGAGCGCGTCCAGCCAGTGCTGGTAGTAGCTCCAGGGCTCGCCGCCGTCGCCGTTCTCCCAGGCCTTGATCGCCTCGACCAGGGAGAGCTGGAACTCGCTCCACTCGTAGTGGCCTTCGTGGTAGGCGGCGACCGCCATGGCGAAGGCCCGCAGCTCCCACGGCTCGGTGAACGGCTTGTCCGCCCCGGGCATGTCGCAGACGAGCTTCTCGATCCGGCGGCGGGCGTCGCCCAGCTCGGTGGCGTCCGTCCGGACCCCGGCGCTCATCCGCGGGCCGCCTGGGTGACGACCGGCTTCGCCTTACCGACGCCGATCATCGAGTCCCGGGTGACCAGCGCGGCCAGCTCGTCCTCGGAGAGGTGCTCGCTGCCGGCCGGGCGCTGCGGCAGCACCCAGTAGCGCAGCTCGGAGCTGGAGTCCCACACCCGGATCTCGACGCTGTCGGGCAGCGGCAGGTCGAAGTCCTCGGCCAGCACCTTCCGGGGCTCACGCACGATACGGGCACGGAACGGCGGCGCCTTGTACCAGTTCGGGGGCAGCCCGAGCACCGGCCACGGGTAGCACGAGCACAGCGTGCAGACGATGACGTGGTGGACGTCGTCGGTGTTCTCGACGGCGACCATCTCCTCGCCCTGCAGGCCGCCGATCCCGAGCTCGCGGCAGGCCGCGGAGGCGTCCTCCAGCAGGCGCGCCTTGAACTCCGGGTCGGTCCAGGCCTTGGCGACGACCTTCGCGCCCAGCTGCGGGCCGACCTCGTTCTCGTAGACCTCGGCGAGACGGTCGACCGCCGCGGTGGTCATCACGCCCTTCTCGATCAGCAGCGACTCCAGGGCCTTGACCCGGGCGGTGATCTCCTCCTGCGTGCGGAGCGGGGTGTCGGTGGGCTTCGCGGTCATGGGTCAGGCTCCCTGGGTGGCGGGGACGAGCGAGAGGTACGGCTCCCACACGTCGAAGTAGTTGACGCCGTTCGGGTCCGCGTACTCGGCGCCCCACAGCTCGGTGGCGTCGAAGCGGACGGTGTAGAGGTGCTCGGGGCAGTCGCCGAGCCCGTTGCCGGCGGTGTCGGGGTAGAGGTAGGTGCCGTGGGCCGCGCTGATCACGCCGCGGCGGCCGCGGATGTAGCGGGCCCGGCGGGTGTGGCCGTAGGGGCTCTCGGAAGAGATGACGACCTCGTCGCCGACGGAGAACTGCGCGACCTTGTCCGACTCGCGGTGGGCCGGGAACCCGTTGGTGACCGCCCAGTCGACGAACTCGACGATCTCGGTGTCGGTCTCCCGCTCGGGCAGCGGCGCGTCGGGGTTCTCCAGGTAGTGCTGGGTCCGCGCCTCCAGCTCGGCCGGGTCGAGCACGCCCGCGGCCTCGGCGTAGTGCTCGACCGTGTGCATCCAGTGCTCGTAGTAGTTCGAGATCAGGTACTCGGCAGGGTCCATCTTCTCGATGCCGTGCCGGAACTGGTCCACGTTGAACAGCCCGGCGCGGGCGCTCTGCGCGAACATGGAGAAGGCGCGCTTCTCCCAGTCGGCGCGGAACACGGGCTCGGACATGTGGTCGTTCTCGACCTTGCCCAACCCGTCGGTGCCGCCGAGATCGAAGACTCCGTTCACTTCTGTCCTCCCACGGTGGTGAGGGCCGGCGGAGCGGGGAAGCCGCCGACGGCCTGCTCGAAGGTGTGCGCGACCCGCAACACGGTCGCGTCGTCGAAACGCCGGCCGACGATCATCAGCCCGGCCGGTAGGCCCTCGACCAGCCCGGCGGGGACACTCGCGGCGGGGTGCCCGGACACGTCGAACGGGGCACAGTTGCCGACCATCCCCAGCGCGGTGGGCAGGTAGGTGCCCAGGTCGGCGTCGAGACCGAGCAGCTCGGGTGCGGTGTAGGGCAGGGTCGGCATGACCAGCACGTCGTAGCCGGTCAACGCCTGGTCGTAGGCCGCGCGCAGTTCCAGGGCCAGGTTGCGGGCCATCCCGTAGTAGGCGCCGCCGCCGTGACCGAAGGTGTAGCCACCCGACAGCCCGACGAGTTTGACGGTCTTGGACAGCTCCGACCCGCGGGCGTGGCGCCGGCGGTGGTAGTGGCCGATCAGCTCGGGGTCGTAGAGGCCGGGGTAGTTCATGCCGTAGGCGTTGCCGTCGACCATCTGGTGCGCGGCGCCCTCGGTGGCGATGACGTTCCAGACCGCCATACCGTCCAGATGCCAGGGGATCGAGATCTCCTCGGCGACCAGCCCGGCCCCGGTCAGGGTGGTGATCGCCGCGCGCACGGCCTCGTCGACACCCGGGTCGCTCTCCGGACGGCCGAAGCCCTCGGTCACGATCCCGACCCGCAACCCGGCCGCAGACTGCTCGAGCGCGGCGAGGTAGTCGACCGGGTCCAGCGTGGTGGGCTGGCGGGCGTCGAGCCCGTCGACCCCGGCCAGGACCCCGAGCATCAGCGCGGCGTCGGACACGGTGCGGGTGATCGGGCCGAGGTGGTCGATCGTGGCCTCGATGGGGAACGCCCCGGTGTAGGGGACCAGCCCGTGGGTGGGCTTGTGCCCCACGGTCCCCGAGAACGCCGACGGGATACGGATCGAGCCGCCCTGGTCACCGCCCACGGCCATGTCGACCGCGCCGGACCCGACCAGCGCCGCACTCCCGCTCGAGGATCCGCCCGAGACCCGGGTCGGGTCCCAGGGGTTGCGCACCGGCCACGGCCGGGAGGTGAAGCTGGCCCCGGAGAAACACAGGTCCTCACACATCGCCTTACCGGTGATCGTCGCCCCGGCCGCGAGCAGCCGGGTCGCGACCGTGGCGTCGCGGGAGGGGACGAACCCCTCGACGGTGGCCGACCCGTTGGTCATCGGCACCCCGGCGAGGGAGATGTTGTCCTTGAGTGCCACGGTCCGCCCGGCCAGCGGGCCCTGCGCGGCGCCGGGCACCGAGGTGGTGACGTACCAGCCACCCAGGGGGTTGTCCGCGGGCTCGGACCACTCCCGCTGCGGTGCCTGCGGCGCGGTGGCGCGGTAGAGCTCCTCGACCCGCTCCGAGGACGCGAGGGTCGCGGTCACCGCCGGGCCGAACTCGGCCAGCTCGGCCTCCGACAGGCCGAACGCGTAGTGCTCGTTCAGGGCCGCCAGACGGGCGGCGTCGGGAGGTGGAATCGCCATCGAGCGGTGCTCCTCACATCGGGGGGATGCGAGAAAGCTAGGGTTCATGCCTGCTCATGTCAATCAATACAGACGCATTGACACGAGGTCTGACGCGTCCGTTCCACCCCTGTCACATGCGCGTATTCACGACCGTCCCTCGCTGTCGTCCATCGAGCCGAAGGTCGCGCCGCGGGCGGTCGCGAGGTGCAGCGGCTGCTCGACGTGGTGGTGGCCGTCGAGCGCCAGGGTGCCCCGCGGCAGGTCGTAGCGGCCGAACCGG
This sequence comes from Pseudonocardia sp. ICBG601, assembly GCF_020496245.1. Classification (NCBI taxonomy): domain Bacteria; kingdom Bacillati; phylum Actinomycetota; class Actinomycetes; order Pseudonocardiales; family Pseudonocardiaceae; genus Pseudonocardia; species Pseudonocardia sp. ICBG601. The sequence continues at coordinate 455,276 of NZ_JAHLJA010000148.1, forward strand.
ATCTCGTCGGCGACGGGCACCGGCTCGGTCGAGCGGACCCGGCGCGCCGCGACGGCCCACACGTGGATCGCCTCGAACATCGACTCCGACAGCGACGACAGCGGCGGCGCCCACTGCCCGAAGCGGGCCCGGTAGCGCTCCAGCAGCGTGCCGTTGCGCTCGGTCTGCAGGTGCTGGAAGTAGCCCGAGACCCCGTGGATGCCCTCCGCCGCCCGCAGCCCGACCCGCTCCAGGGTCGCCTCGTCCATCGCCGGGCCCAGGCTGACCGTCCGGTCCCGCAGCCCCATCGCGTGGCACTGGCGCTCGAACGCGGCGGCGTCGGCGCCCACGAAGGTGTTGAGCACGACGTCGGCGCCCGAGGCCGCGATCCGCTCGACCAGCGGGGCGAAGTCCCGGGCCCCGAGCGCGGCGTAGCCCTCGCCGACCAGCACTGCGCCGTGCGCCGGGAGCACCTCGCGCGCGGCGGTGTTGACCGCACGGGGCCACACGTAGTCGTTGCCCGCCAGGAACCAGCGACGCCCGCCGGCCGCCCGCATGACCGGCCCCGCGGCCGTCGCGAGCTGGGTCGCGGGCCGCTCGCCCAGCCGGATCCGCAGCCGGGACTCGCCGCCGCCCTCGTTCATGTTGGTGTGCACGACGAGCACGTCGCGGCCGGTCAGAGCGGTCGACACGGCGTGGTAGGTGGCCGACGTCGTCGTCAGGAAGATCGTCCGGCAGCCGGCCCGGGCCAGCCGCAGCGCCTCCAGCGCCCCGGTGCCGGGGTCGGTGGCGTCGTCGGCCTCCAGCAGGTCCACCGGCCTGCCGCCGACCCCGCCCGCCGCGTTGATCTCCTCGACGGCGAGCGTGGCCACGTTCGCCACCGCCGAGGCGAACAGCCCGCCCGAGCCGGACCGGCTGGTGAGGACCCCGATGCGCGGCCCGGTGACGGCGTGGTCGCGGACCGGGTGCCCGCGGCGGCGCATCAGCCACTCCAGCCCGCGCTCGTCGATCCCGGCGTCGAGCCGGATCCGGGTGCCGCCGGGTGCGGGGGTGAACCGCAGCCGGATGCGGCCCCGCCAGGGCTGGTCGTGGGTGATCGTGATGGTGCGCGGTCCGCGGAGCTCGCTGATCCGGCCGAGCACGTCGACCGGCGGCCCGCCGGCGATGGGCGCCCGCAGGGTGACCGGCTCGCCCACCGCGACCCGGTCGCACGCCGCACCGAACAGCCAGCCCGCGCCGGAGTCACGCCCGAAACGTCCGAAGACGACCGCCGGGTCGGCGGCGACGAACTCCTCCACCGCGAGCGCGATCGTCCCCATGGGGGTCAGTCTCCCCGCACGGAGGGGCCGGTCATCCGGTCGCGCCCTCCCGGTCCGTCGCGGGACGGCTCTCCACGGCGGACCCCACCTCGCCGAGGGAGGACTGGAACAGGGTGCGCAGCAACGCGATGACGTCGGCGGCCGCACCACCGGGCTCGATGGAGTAGTAGCGGTACCGGCCGGAACGGCGCTCGGTGATCAGCCCCGCGACGCGGAGCACCCGCAGGTGGGTGGAGACGGCGGTCCGGCCGACCGAGGTGATGCGGTCGGCCAGGTCGCCCGCGCTGACCTCGTCGTGCTCGGAGAGCACGGTCAGGATGCGGCGGCGGACGGGATCGGCGAGCGCGTCGAAGGCGGGGCCGGCGTCCCGGCCGGCCCCGGCAGACGCGTCAGGATCCGATGACATGATGCGGAGTCTAACGCGGACGGCCCGTCCGTCGGGTGTGACACCGTCAGGCGGGCGTCACCAGCGCCTCGGGGAGGTCCCCCGCGCACGCCGCCAGCGCCCCGCGGTCGAGGCCCTGCCGGGCGAGGGTGTCGACGAGCAGCGCCAGTGCCTCGGGTGGTGGCGGGGAGTCCGGCTGCCCGGCGTCGGAGGACAGCACGACGCGGTCGAGGCCGACGGCCCGCGCGTAGCCGGCGAGCGCCTCCGCGGTGCATCCGGGCTGGTGGAGGAGCTGGAAGGTGGTGATCTCGGCGACGGCGCCGAGGTCGGTCAGCGCGCGGGCCCGCGCGGCGGGCATGCCGGGGACGGTGTAGCCGGGGTGGGTCAGCAGGATCCGGCGGACACCGAGCCCGGACGCGGTCCGCACCAGCCAGTCGCACTCGTCGGCGCCGAGGTGCCCGGTCGCGAGGACGGCGTCGGCCTCGGCGACCGCGCGGCACACGGCCCGGACCGTGTCGGCCGTCGACGGGTCGACCGGCGGGACCGCGTACGAGGTCGCCGGGAGCTCGGGCCGCACGCAGCACAGCGCGGGCAGACCGGCGGTGCGCTGGGTGTGCGCGTCGGCCGTCGGCATCCAGACGACCCGGCCGCCGGACTCCAGGCACGCGACGACCGCGGCCGGGTTGATCCCGCCCACGTGCTGGTTGAGTGCGAGTCCCCCGTGGACGGCGAGCGGGGTGTCCCGGCCCGCGGCGGCGGCCCGCCCGACGGTCGACTCGTAGTGGCCCTTGAGGACACAGCCCCGGAACCCCGCCGCGGCGTAGGCGGCGACGGTGTCCCGGTCGTCGGCCCGCCGGGGGACGATGTCGGGCGCCGCGTGGACGTGCAGATCGAACACGCGCCCACCGTGGCGACGCCGCCCCCCGACCACAAGACCCGGTGCTCCGGGAGCAACCGTTCACCCGTCCGACCTGCACAGATCGACCGTTCCGGGCATCGGTGACGGGCGGCGGCCCCGAGATGTTGCTGCACGGACAACTGCTCTTGATTCGCCGCGGGACGCTGCGCAAGCTTCTGCCCATGGCTACGGAGCGGCCGTCCAGCGTCCACCGGGCGGCGACCATCCTCGACCTGCTGGGCTCGGCCGAGGCGGTGGAGCGGGGCGGTCTCGGGGTCGTCGAGATCGCCCGCCGGGTGGGGCGCGAGAAGTCCCAGATCTCCCGGGCACTGCGCGTGCTGGAGGAGACCGGCCTGGCCGAGCGGGACCCGGAGACCCGGACCTACCGGCTCGGGCTGCGGATCGTCACGATGGCCCGCCACGCGGAGCGGCAGTGGCTGCTGGCCCGGACCCCGCCGGTGCTGGGCAGGCTCACCGTGCTGACCCGGGAGCGGGCGCACCTGTCGGTGCTCGACGACCAGGGTGTGCTCACCCTGCTGTCCCGGACCCCGACCCCGGTCCGTGATGACTGGGCCGGTCGGTTCGCGCCGGTCCACAACACCTCCTCCGGCAGGGCGCTGCTGTTCGACCACCCCGACGACGTGGCCCGCCGGCTGTTCGCCGGGGGCACTGCGCCGGCCGCCCTGCCCGCCGGGGTGGACCTCGACGAGCTGGTGGCACGGCTGCGCCGGGCCCGCAACCAGCGCTTCGCCTGGGTGGACGAGGAGTTCGAGCCCGGCCGGATCGCGATCGCCGCCCCCGTCCGCGACCTGCACGGACGGGTCTGCGCCGCGTTGAACGTCTCCGCGCCGAAGGCCCGCGTCGCGCCGCAGCTCGACGCCGTCGCCCGGCTCGTGCAGGCCGCCGCCGGACGGATCACCCGCGAGATGGCCGGGTCGCCCGCCGGTCCGCAGCGGACCCCCTGACGCCGCGCCGACACGCGCCCGCGCCGCAGCACCGACACCGGTCCCTGCACGACGGCGGGGTCCGGCACCCCCTCACGCCCGCACCACCGACCACGGAGGAACGCCGTGCCCGTCCGACCCCTGCCCTTCTTCAGCACCGGCGCCCGCGTCGACGCCGATCTCCACCTCCCCGACGACGGCGGCTCCGGTGCCCCGTACCCGGTGCTCGTCGCCGCCTCCGGCTACCAGGGCCTGAAGGTGATCCACCCCGAGCGTTTCGCCAGGGCGCTGACCCCGCGCGGCTACGCCGTCCTGGCCTTCGACTACCGCGGATTCGGCGCCAGCGAGGGCGAGCGCGGCCGCCTGGTCCCCCAGGAGTGGGCGGAGGACGTGCGCGCCGCCGTCGACCGGGTCACCGTCGAGCCCGATGTGGATCCCTCCCGGATCGGGCTGCTCGGGTGGGGTCTCGGCGGGGGCGTCGTCGTCGCCGAGGCGGCGGAGGACCCCCGGGTCCGCGCGGTCGCCGCGGTCAACGGCATCGCCGACGGCACCCGGTCCACCCGCACCATGCACGACGAGAGCTCCTGGGCGAGCCTCGTGCGCCGGATCGCCGCCGACCGCGGCATCCGCGCGACGGCCGGACGGTCCGAGGTGACCTCCCCATGGGACGTCGTGCGGCTCGACCGCGACGCCCGCACCGACGGCTACGTCGGCGAGGAGCTGTACAGGGCCCCCGGGTTCGGGGCCGGGGTGACCCTGGAGTCCGCCGACATGCTGCTGCGCTTCAGCCCCGAGTCCCTCGTGCACCGCATCGCGCCGCGGCCGCTGCTCGTCGTGCACGGTGCCGAGAACCGGCTGCACCGGCCGGAGGAGGCGCGGTCGCTCTACGACCACGCCGCCGAGCCGAAGCGGCTGGAGATCATCGAGGGTGCAGGCCACACCGAGTGGATGTTCGACGACAACCCGACCTTCGCGCACCTGATGGAGACGGTGGAGAAGTTCTTCGGCGACGCGTTCGCCCCGGTCGCCGTGGCCTGAGTCCCGCCGGTCAGGCGGCGGGCGTCCGCGTCCGGCGCAGGACCAGCAGCCCGCCGACGGCCGGGACGACCGAGAGCAGCCGGGTCGTCCCGGTCGTCGGCATCAGACAGGCGACGGCGATCGTGACCAGGTAGGCCAGCCCGTGCACCGGCCCGAGGACCGACGCGACCCCGGGCAGGTGCACGGTGGCCAGGTTCAGCAGCAGGACGGCCAGCGACGCCGTCTCGACCACCGACGCCAGGGCGAGCCAGCGGCGTTCCGCGGGGTCGGGCACCGGTCAGACCCCCGTCGTGGAGCCGGGGCGGACGATCATCAGCACCACGACGACCACCCACAGCAGACCGAAGATCCCCGACGCCGCACTGAGCTTCCCGGCGCGCCGCGCCCACGTCGCCCGGTCGGTCGGGGCCGCGTCCGAGTCGGCGATCAGGTCCATCGCGCGCTGCTGCTCGGGCAGCACGACCAGGGCCAGCACCAGGGCGGCGGCGACGGTCAGGACCAGCGAGATCACCAGCCACGGGTCGGTCAGCACGCCCATCTGCACCGCCAGCGCGATACCGAGGACCGGGACGCTCAGGCCAGCGACCGCGTAGACGCGGCTGATCCGGTGCAGCAGCGCCGGCACACCCTGTGCGCCGACGGGGCGCGGCCCGTCGCCGCCGACGCCCAGTGCGAGGCCCGCGTACCGGGGGAAGAGGCTGACCGCGACCGTCACCGGTCCGATCAGGACGATCGCCGCCACCACGTGCAGGCTCAGCAGCACCTTTCCCATCGCATGCCCCTCCCGGGTCCCACGTTCGACGTGCAGTCCGACTGAAACACGATGTTACAGTTCGACTGAAACTTCGGAGGAGGTACCCGTGTCACAGCCCCAGGACCCGCCCCGCCGCCCGGTCGCGGCGATGCTGCTCTTCCCCGGCCTGACCCACCTCGACCTCGTCGGGCCGCACGCCGTGCTCGCGACGGACATGGACGTGCACCTGGCCTGGAAGGACACCGATCCGGTCGTCTCGGACTCGGGCATGGCGATCCTGCCGACCACGACGCTGCGCGACTGCCCGCGCGAGGTCGACCTGCTGATGGTCCCGGGCGGCTTCGGGACGAAGGACGTGATCGCCGACCCCGAGCTGCTGGACTGGGTCGCCGACGTCGGCGCCCGCGCCCGCTGGGTGACCTCGGTCTGCACCGGGTCGCTCGTCCTCGGCGCGGCGGGCCTGCTGCGGGGCCGCCGGGCCACGACGCACTGGACGACCCGCCACCTGCTGGCGGCGTTCGGTGCCGAGAACGTCGTGGCGCGCACCGTCGTCGACGGCAACCGCATCACCGGCGGCGGGGTCACGGCGGGCATCGACTTCGGCCTCACCGTCCTCGCCGGGATGCTCGGCGAGGAGCGGGCCCGCACCGTCCAGCTCGCCCTGGAGTACGACCCGCAGCCCCCGTTCGACGCCGGGACGCCCGAACGGTCGACACCCGCGGCCGTCGCGCAGGTGCGGGCGATGGTCGCGGCGGCGAACGCCGAGATCGAACGGACGACGGCCGCGCGGGCGCGGTGACCGGGCGTTCCACCGCTACGACCCGCCGCCGGGAGCCTCTCCGGTGAACGCCTCCAGGAGGACCTCCGCGACACCGCGACGCAGCTCCCCCGGAACGTGACCGAACACCTCGTCGTCGAGCGCGTCGAGGACCGCACGGCCCCAGTCGTTCAGCTCCGCCCCGACGGCGGTGACGTGCAGCCGGGCCCGCCGCCCGCGCCCGGCGGGGGTGCGCCGCTCCACCGCCCGCAGCTCCTCGAGCTGCACCAACGTGGCCTGCATGCTCTGCGCGGTGACGCCGGCGCGGCGGGCGAGCTCGCTGTAGGAGCACCCCGGGTCGCGGGCCAGGTGCCCCAGCGCGGCGAGGTGGCGCATCGACAGGTCGCGTGCGCGCAGCCTCGTCTCGGCGGTCTCCCGGAGCCGACGACCGAGGGCCATGACCAGGAAGGCCGTCCGGGGCTCGGGGGGCGGTCCGCCGGTGTCGTCCGACAACTCATCTCCGCAGGAACGGTGGGGCCCGCCAGTCTCGCACGGGCACGCACCGGCCGTTCTCCTCGTCGGCTCCGGCCCGCTCGGCGTCGTGGTCGCCGGGGACCCGGTCAGCGGCTCCCCAGCACGCGGCCGAGCCGCAGCGCCGAGACGAGGAAGAAGACGCCGCCGAGCAGGGCGTAGCCGGCGACACCGGACAGGGACGCCCCCGCACCCGAGGCCATGACGACGAACGAGGTGCCCGCGACCACCGACAGGGACCCGCTGGCGATCATCGCGCCCTGCCCGCCCAGCCGTCGGCGCCGCAGCGCGACGACGAGCTGCACGATCCCCGCGACGACCGCCCAGGCGCCCCACACCCGCAGCACCGCCGGCACGCCCGAGGTGAGGGCGACGGCGAGCCCGGCCGCGGCGAGCGCACTCAGGACGACGTTGACGTACAGCCCGGGGGCCACCCCGGTCGCCCGCGACGAGCGGGCGTCGACCACCGCGGCGGCCACGTCGAACAGCGGGTAGAGCACGAGCAGCGCCGCCGTCATCGGGCCGATGTCCGACGCGTTCAGGAACAGCAGGACCGCCCAGACCAGCGCGAACCCGGAACGCACCAGGTAGAGCCGCCGCAGGGCGGGCGCGTCGCCCTGCGCGGAGGACGGGCCGTTCGCCGTCCGGTCGGTGGTGTGGGTGCTCGCCATGACGCCTCCAGGTAGAAAGACCGTTCTTCCTTGCTGGGGCGAGCATGGCAGCGGGCGTCGCCGTCCGCAAGACCGATCGTTCTTTCTGCTAGCCTGCGCAGGTGATCCGCACGACGTCCGACGCCCCCGCGGACAGAACCGGCACCGCCCCGGCGTCGACCGGACCGGGGCGCTCCGAGGCGCGTGAGCGCCTGCTCGCGACGGCCGGCGGGCTGTTCTACCGCGAGGGCATCCGGGCGGTCGGGGTCGAGCGGATCGTCGCCGAGACCCCGACGACGCGCGCCACGTTCTACCGGCACTTCCCGTCGAAGGAGGCGCTCGTCGTCGCCTACCTGCGCGGCGTCGACGCCCACACCCGCGCCGCCCTGCAGGAGGCCGTCGGGTCCGCGGCCACCGCGGACGGCGCCGTCCGCGCGATCGGCACCGCCCTGGTCGACGACCTGTCCCGGCCGGAGTTCCGGGGATGCGCGTTCCTGAAGGCCGCCGCCGAGTTCCCCGATCCCGAGGACCCCGTCCGCCGGGTCGTCGCCGAGCACCGCGCCTGGTACGTCGCCACCCTCACCGACCTGTTCGCGCAGGTCTTCGGCTCCTCGCCGCGACGCGGGCGGCCGGACCACGCGGCCCAGCACTTCCTGATGATGCGCGACGGGGCGATGTCCGGCGCCGACATCGACGGGGCGGCCCACGTCGGCGACGCGTTCCACCGCGGACTCGACGGCCTGCTCACGCTGCTGCACTGAGGACCTGTGCCGCACGCGACACCCGCCGGGGGTACCCCTGGGGGTACCTTCGTCCACACAGGGACCGCGCCGACCGCGGGCCGGCACGAGACGAGGGAGCCCCCATGCAGGTCAAGACCGCAGAACTCACCGACGTGGTCAGCCGCCTGCGTCGCGTGGAAGGCCAGATCGCCGGTGTCATCCGCATGATCGAGGACGGCCGCGACTGCAAGGACGTCGTGACCCAGCTGGCGGCGGCGTCCCGCGCCCTCGACAAGGCCGGCTTCAAGATCATCGCCACCGGGCTCCGGCAGTGCGTGACCGAGAGCGCCGAGGGCGAGCAGTCGGTCGACATGGCCGAGATGGAGCGCCTGTTCCTGTCGCTCGCCTGACCCGGCCGAGCCCGCACGACCCCGTCCCCGCAGTACCGACGATTCGGTAGGACATACCCTACCGGGTAGGGAATCCACGATGACCGATATCGACATCCGCACCCTCGGGACCCCCGGTCTCGGGGACCGCAGCTACCTCGCGACCGACGGCACGACCGCACTGGTGGTCGACCCGCAGCGCGACATCGACCGCGTCCTGGACCTCGCCGCCGAGCTCGGCGTCACGATCGCCTGCGTCGCCGAGACCCACATCCACAACGACTACGTCAGCGGCGGCCTGGAGCTGGCCCGGCGGACCGGCGCCGTCTACCTGGTCGACGCGCGCGACCGGGTCGCCTTCGACCGCACCCCGGCGTCGGAGGGCGACGAGTTCGCGGTCGGCGCCATGCTGCTGCGGCCGATCGCCACCCCCGGCCACACCCACCACCACCTGTCCTACGCGCTGGCCGACTCCACCGGCGCCACGGTCGCGGTGTTCACCGGCGGCTCGATGCTCCACGGGTCCACCGGCCGGACCGACCTGATCTCCGCCGAGGACACGGTCGAGCTGACCCACGCGCAGTACCACTCGGTCCGGCGCCTGGTCGCCGAGCTGCCCGCCGACGCCGCCGTCCTGCCGACCCACGGCTTCGGCAGCTTCTGCTCGGCCACCCCGACCTCCGGCGACGCCTCGACCGTCGCCGAGCAGGCGCGGGTCAACCCGGCGATGACCCAGGACGAGCAGGACTTCGTCGACACCCTGATCGCCGGCCTGGGCGCCTACCCGGCGTACTACGTCCACATGGGTCCGGCCAACGCCGCCGGTCCGGCCCCGGTCGACCTCTCCGCGCCGGAGCCGGTCGACCCGGCCGAGCTGCGCCGGCGCATCGCGGCCGGTCAGTGGGTCGTCGACCTGCGCTCGCGGACCGCGTTCGCCGCCGGGCACCTGCCGCGCAGCCTGTCGTTCGAGCTGGCCCGGCCCTTCGCCACGTACCTGGGCTGGCTGTTCCCGTACGGCGCCGCGCTCACCCTGGTCGGCGACGACCCGGAGCAGGTCGCGCGGGCCCAGCGGGAGCTCGTCCGGATCGGCATCGACCGGCCCTCCGGTGCGGGCACCGGGGAGATCACCGAGCTGGCCGGCGACGGCGGGCTCGCGTCCTACCCGGTCTCGGACTTCGCCGGGCTCGCCGCCCGCGGCCAGGACGAGGTGTTCGTCCTCGACACCCGCACCGAGGCCGAACGGCGCGCCGGCCACCTCGCCGGGTCCGCCCACGTCCCGCTGCACCAGCTCCCCGCACGACGCCACGAGGTCCCCACCGACCGCCAGGTGTGGGTCCACTGCGGCTCCGGCTACCGCGCCTCGGTCGCGGTCTCGCTCCTCGCCGCCGACCCCACCCGCCCCGGCCGCGACCTGGTCCTCGTCGACGACGACTGGACCCGCGCCGCCGGTGCGGGCCTGCGGCTCGCCGACACCGTCCGCGCCACGGCCGCGCACTGACCCGCCCGACCCGACCCCCGGAGACACCCACCCCATGAACGCCCCCACCGCGTCCACCGACGCGTCCACCGTGAGCCCCGCGACCCTGCGGAGCTGGGTCGAGCAGCCCCCGGCCGGTACCGGCACCCCGATGGTGGTCGACGTCCGCAGCGCCGCGGAGTACGAGGCGCAGCACATCCGCGGCTCGTACCACGTCCCCGTCCGGACCCTGGCCGAGCACACCGCCGAGCTCGCCCGCCTGCTCGACACCGGGAGCGCGCCCGTCGTGCTCGTCTGCCGGTCCGGGGTCCGCGCCGAGCAGGCCCGCCGGCACCTGACCGGCGCGGGCCTGGACCACGCCCACGTCCTCGACGGCGGCGTCCCCGCCTACGCCGAGGCGGGCGGCGACGTCGTCCGGGGCCGGCACGCCTGGGCGCTCGAACGGCAGGTCCGTCTCGGCGCGGGGGCCCTCGTGCTCACCGGGCTGCTCGCCGGGCGGTACCTCGCCCCCGCCGGGCGGCTGCTGTCCGGCGCCGTCGGCACGGGTCTCGTGCTCTCGGCACTCACCGACACCTGCACCATGGGCGCGGTCCTGGCCCGGCTCCCGTTCAACCGGGCGGCGGCCGACCCGACCGTGGCCGAGACCCTGGCCGCGCTGGAACGCCGACCCGGCACACGCCCGTCATGACCACGGTCGCGCTCGCGGCCGCGTTCGGCGTCGTCATCGGGTCGCTGCTCGGGCTCGTCGGCGGGGGCGGCGGGATCCTCGCCGTCCCCGCCCTGGTCTACGGCCTCGGGCTGCCCCTGTCCGACGCGGTGCCCGGCTCGCTCGTCGTGGTCGGCCTGGCCTCGCTCGTGGCCGCCCTCCCCCGGGCCCGCACCGACGTCGACTGGCGGCTCGCCGTCGTCGTCGGCGCCGCGGGGGTCCCGGCCTCGCTGCTCGGCGGGGTCCTCCACCACCACCTCGACGACCGGTGGCTGATGCTCGTGTTCGCCGCCGTCATGGTCGCCGCGGGTGTCCACATGCTGCGGCGCGGCACCGGGACGGGCGGGGTCTGCGAGCTCCCGGACGGCGGCGTCGCCTGGCGACGCTGCCTCCCCCGCGCGATCCTCACCGGCCTGGCCGTGGGGCTGCTGACCGGGCTGCTCGGCGTCGGCGGCGGGTTCCTGCTCGTGCCGGCGCTGGTCGTGGCCCTCGGGCTGCGCACGACGACGGCCGTCGCCACCTCGCTGGTGATCATCGTGGTCAACTCGGCGGCGGCCCTGGTCCTGTACCTGGCGGCCGGCGGGCTGCACCTGCCGTGGACGGCGATCGGCCCGTTCGCGGTCGCCGCCGTCGCCGTGTCGCTGCCCGCGGGACGGCTGGCCCGCCGGCTGCCGGCCGCCCTGCTCGGTCGCGGGTTCGCCGTCCTCGTGCTGCTCGTGGCCGCCGGGGTGGGGGTGCGCAGCACGCTCGCGCTCCTCGCCTGAGGAGGCCCCGGCCGCCGGTCAGCCGTCGACGAGTGCCTCGGCGTCGATCGCCGTCCGGACCGCGTCCACCGCCCGGCGGAGCGCCTCGACCAGCGGTGACCGGTCCGCGCTGCGGGTGCAGAGCGAGATCGGGCAGGGGGCGACGTCGGCGATCGGGACGAAGACGACCTCCGGGTGCCGGACGCTGTCGACCACGGAGCTCCCGGTGATCGCGACGGCCGCACCGGCGGCGACGACCTCCAGCAGCTCGTCCATGGTGTGCACGGTGGGCCCGTAGGTGACCGGCACGCCGCTGGGCCGCGGGTCGCAGGCCCACCAGCGCACCCACTGCTCGTCGGTCCGGTCGTCGTTCGCGTGGGGTTCGCCGTCGAGGTCGGCCAGCTCGACGACGGCGCGGGCCGCCAGCCGGTGGCCGCGCGGGAGCGCGACGACGCGGGGTTCGAGCCGGACCACGTCGAGCCGGAGCCCGTCGGTGTCGGCGACGGGCGGCCGGACGAGCGAGGCGTCGACGGTCCCGGCGCGGACGGCGGCGGCCTGGTCGGGCCACGGCAGCTGCACGAGCTGGACCGACGCGGCGGGGACGTCGCGCTGCACCAGCTCGATGATGCGCCGGGTGTGGGTACCGGTCGCCGCGGTCATGAACCCGAGGCGGACGACGCCGGCGGCGGCGCGACGGTGTGCCTCGACCGCGGCGACGGCCCGGTCCGCGGCGTCGAGGGCCACGCGGGCCTCGGCGAGGAACCGGCGGCCCGCCTCGGTGGGGACCAGGGGGTGCGCGCTGCGGTCGAGCAGCTCGGCGCCGAGCTTGTGCTCCAGCGTCCGGATCTGCTTGCTCAGCGCGGGCCCGCTGACGTACAGCCGGGCCGCCGCCCGCCCGAGGTGCCCCTCGTCGACGACGGCCACGAGGTAGCGCACGAGGTGCAGGTTGAGGTCCACATCGACTCCCCTCCGTGACGCAGTGTCCCACGACACCGTCGATGAGGACCACTGAGCTGCGGTGATAACCGGATGGTTCACGGTCGCGCCGGGACATGTCATGGACGCACCCGGCCGCCCCCGGCGAGGCTCCGTCGCGTCCCACCACCGACGGAGGAGTACCCATGAGCCGCTACGAACAGGAGTTCGTGACGATGTTCGCCGGGCTGGAGAAACAGCTCGAGAGCATCGACAACCCGCGCCACCGCGCGATCCTCAAGAACTACCGGCGGCACGGGCTGCTGGAGGTCGCCGGGCGCTACCACGAGCTCCTCGCCCCGGACATGACCGTCGAGCACCCGCAGTACCGGCTGCACGAGGGCGGCCAGTCGATCGTCCTCGACGGCATGGAGCAGGTCCTCGGGTTCTACGAGTCGCTGGTGGCCGCGAACGCGCTCGTCATGTGGGTGGCCGACCAGGACATCGCGGTCAACGACCACGGCTTCTCCGGCGAGGTCGTCTTCAACGCGTTCGTCCCCGCGCCGATGCTCGGCGAGAGCGCCTTCTCCGACATCCGGGCCGGCGACCCGGGCGAGATGTACCTGCTGCGCCGCACCCTCGCGTTCGTCTGGCCCTACGACGAGCGCTGCCGGCTCATCGGCGAGCACGTCTACGAGGACGGGGCGTCCCGCGAGATCATCGAGCCGGACCCGGCCGACGTCATCACCGCCGCCCGCGCCGCCGAGCTGCTCGCGCCCGAGATCGACCGGGTCCTGCCGTGAGCGCCGCCTCCGGCGGCCGTCTGGCCGGGAAGGTCGCGCTGATCACCGGCGGAGCGCGCGGGCAGGGACGGTCGCACGCCGTCCGGCTCGCCGAGGAGGGCGCGGACATCGTCCTCGTCGACCACTGCGCCCCGGTCGCGTCGGCGCCCTACCCGACCGCCGGACCCGCCGACCTCGAACAGACGGTGAAGCTCGTCGAGGACCTGGACCGGCGCGTCCTGGCGGTCCGGGCCGACGTCCGCGACCTGCCGGCGCTGCGGTCCGCGGTGGCCGACGCCGTCGCGGAGCTCGGCCGCCTCGACATCGTCCTAGCCAACGCGGGCATCGCCGGCTTCGGCCCCGCGCTGGAGATGGAGGAGGACGTCTGGCAGGAGATGATCGACATCAACCTGACCGGGGTGTGGAAGACCGTCCGCGCCGCCGCGCCCGCGATCGTCGACGGCGGCCGCGGCGGTGCGATCGTGCTCACCAGCTCCGTCGCGGGGCTGATGGGGTTCCCGAACCTCGCCCACTACTGCGCGGCCAAGCACGGCCTGGTGGGCCTGATGAAGGTCCTCGCGGTCGAGCTCGCGCCGCACAGCATCCGGGTCAACACCGTGCACCCCACCCACGTCGACACCGACATGATCCAGAACCCGGCGATCCACGGCCTGTTCACCGGGGGTGCGCCCGGTACCGACCCGGCACTGGCCGCCGCGGCGATGAAGGCGATGCACGCACTGCCGATCTCCTGGGTGGATCCGGTGGACATCAGCAACGCCGTCGTGTGGCTCGCCTCGGAGGAGGCCCGGTACGTGACCGGGGTGGCGCTCCCCGTCGACGGTGGAATCACCGCGCCGTTCAAGGTCCCGCACGACGCGGTCTGACGGCCGGCCGTCAGCCCATCGGCCTCGCCGACGCGAACTCCCACACCGCCGCCGACAGGTCGGGCCCGGCCCGGTCGGCGAACAGGCCGTCGGAGCGGGGCCCGGACCAGGCGTGCCCCATGCCCTCGACCAGGTGGTGGTCGACGTCCGCCCGGCCGGGGGCGCGGTGGACGGTGCGGGTCCAGGGGTGGCCGTCGGGCGGCTCGACGCGTGTGACGACACCGGGTGCGGTGTCGGTGTCGGGCCGCCCGGTGGCGACGAGCGCACCGCGCGCCAGCCACTGCCGCACCAGACGGTCTGCCATGAACGGGCGGACGACCTCGTCCCGGTCGCCCTGCACGACCAGCAGCGGGACCTGCCGGGCACGCGGGCCCATCTCGGCCTGCGCGAGACGGGCCGTGTCGACCGGCGTCAGGGTCGGGTCCTCCTCGAACCGGTGGAACCGGTACTCCCCACCCGCGACCGAGGTGACGGTCGCGACCAGGTCGGGGTAGGTGACCCCGAGGATCACCGCCGAGCCCGCACCGGAGGACGCCCCGGCGACGTGCACGCGGGCCGGGTCCGCCCCGTAGACCTCGACGACCTGCCTGATCGCGCCCGCCAGCAGCTCCGGCTCACCCCGGCCCCGCTGCTGGTGCTCCGGTGACAACGAGTTCCAGCACATCATCGCGTTGCGCAGGATCGACTGGGTCGGGTAGACGACGATGAAGCCCTCCCGGTCGGCGAGGTCGTCGAAACCGGTCATGGCCCGCATCGAGTTCAGCCCGGACCCGGTCATGCCGCAGCCGTGCACGGCCACGACGACCGGCAGCGTCCGGTCCGCACGCCACGAGGGCGGCAGGTGGACCTGGTAGTCGAGCCGGCCCTGCGAGCCGGCGTAGCTGCCATGCCGGTCCTGGCCGCCCGCCGGTTCCCGCGCCTCGGCGATCGCGGCGGGGACCAGGAGGGCGAGCAGCGCCAGCGCGGTCACCCCCGCGAGCAGGGCCGCGGGACGGCGGGTGGGTCGACGGTCGCGCATTCCGGCCTCAGCTCCTCGTTCCCGGTGGACGACGACAGTGCAGCCCGTGCCGTCGCGGCCGGGTCAACCCCACGTCGGCACCGTCGGCTCAGATCGGCTGCGCCCTCTCCACGGCGCGGTCCAGGGCCGCGGTGAACGCCGCGTAGCCGATCTCGGTGGCGGTCCGCACCTTCACGGGGTCGATGGTCAGCGGACCGACCCCCGCGTCGGCCTCGGGACCGACCGTCAGCAGGTGGGCGTGCCGTCGGTGCGGGTGGTCGGCCTGTTCGAGGACGGCCCGGACCGGCCCCAGACCGCTCTCGCTCTGCGCGATGTCGCCGAGCCCCGGGACCAGGCGGTTCAGTCCCCGGGCCCAGAGCGGGGAGGGCGGGTCGGCCGGGATGCGACGGAGCTCCGGGACCGAGAGATTGATCAGCGCCAGTACGTGCGTGCTGCCGTCCCGCAGCGCCCGGAGCAGCGGCAGCGGCTCGGACACGGCCCCGTCGATCCACGAGCGGTCGTGCAGCCGCACCGGCCCGCCCGCGAGCAGCGGGATCGACGACGTCGCGCGCATGGCGAGCTTCCAGTCGGAGATCGTGCGCGGCTCGAGGACGTGCCCGCTCAGGTCGTCCACGGCCGTCGCGACCACGTTCAACGCGACGGTCGAGTCACGGATCCGGTCCCACGGCATGGGTTTCGAGTCCACCAGGATCCGGTCCACCAGGTGGTCCAGCGACACCATCGACCCGCGGCCGCAGAGCCGTCGCGGATCGATGAAGTCCCGGCAGGCCATGTCCTCGAAGAAGATGCGTGCCGCGTTCGCACCACCCGCGTGGATCAGTGCGACGCCGATGTAGGCACCCGCCGAGCTGCCGTAGACGGCGTCGAACCCGCCGGCCAGCCCCGCGTCGTCGATCGCGTGGGCCATCCCGCCCGCGTAGGCACCGCGCATGCCGCCGCTCGCGATGACCAGTGCGATCCGGTGGCCGTCGTCGCGGCGACCGGTGTCGCGGCGACGCACCAGCGCCCGCAGGACCTCGCCGTCCTCGGGCAGCCGCTGCGAGGTATGGATGCCGCTCCCCCTCCGCCGACTCTCCGGGTGACGATCGCCGTCGGTGCTCGGCCGCCGTCCGGTGCAGGATGCCCCACCGCGTCGGGTGGGACACGGTGCAGGTCGGAGATCACGACGAGGGCCGGAGGTCGATGACGCGGTGTCCCCGCGTGCGGCCGGTCCGGTCAGCGGGCGGCGGTGCGGCGCCGCGCCCTCGTCAGGACGTCGAGCTGCGCGGGGTTGTACAGGTCTCCGACGGCCCTCCGGACGTCCTGGCGCCCCGGTCCGGCCCCCCGCAGACCGGCCTCGATCAGCTGGAACTGGGTGAGGCGTTCCGCCGAGAGGCGCCGGAGGTGTTCGGCGATGCCGGTCGCCACGACCTCGCGGCTCGACTCGTCGGCGTCGCCGGGGAGGTTGTCGAAGGCGACGACGGCCGCGTGCGACCGGTACGGGGGCAGCAGGTCCAGGTAGGCCTCGAGCGGCCGCGGACCGAGCAGCCGGCTGAGGACGACGACGAGGCCCCGTTCGGCCGTGGGCAGCCCCTCGATCCGGCTGGCGATCCGGACGGGCACGTCGAGCGGCGTCTCCTGCTCGAGCATCGTCACGAGCTCCGCGCGGGTCCGCTGCAGACGGTCGATGTCGCGGGCGATCCCGGCCTCGACCTCGCGCAGCACCCCGGTGGGCAGCCGGTCGGCGTCCCCGACCGCGGCGACCTGCGACAACGACAGACCCAGCTCGGTGAGCCGACGGATCCGGATCAGCCGGACGAGGTGCTCCACCCCGTACTGCTGGTACCCGTTCGACCGCCGTTCCGGCTCGGGGAGCAGCCCCAGCTCGTGGTAGTGCCGCACCGCGCGACGACTCGTCCCGGCGAGCTCGGCCAGCCGGCGGGGGCTCCACACCACGGCACCGTCCTTCCCTCCGACCAGCGTGCGCGGACGCCCGGCCCGGGCGCGGTCGCGGCGCCGTCGGGGGACGGGGACGAACCGACCATAACCGGTGACCGGCGCTACACCGTTGCATCTTGAGGTGGCCGTGACGGCCAGGTGTGCGCTGCCCCTGCCCCGTCACCTGCTCGATCCGGAGTCGTCCTCGCCGTGTCCCGTCACCCACGCCTACGCCCGCTGATCACCTCCACCGTCCTGCTCGGTCTCCTCGCCGGGTGCGCCACCGCGCCGGCCACCGCCGGCGGGTCGGACCCCGCACCGCTAGCCGCCTTCCACACCCAGGAGCTCGCCTTCGGCCCGTGCGCCGGGTACGCCACCACCGAGACCGACGCCGCCGTCCTCGGCGCGGACGGCCTCGAGTGCGCCCGGCTGACGGTCCCGCTGGACTACGACGACCCCGCCGGACGGACGGCCGAGCTCGGGGTCCTGCGCGTCCCGGCGACCGGGGACCGGATCGGCTCCCTGGTCGTCAACCCCGGCGGGCCGGCGAAGCCGGGGATGTCCTACGCCGCCCAGCTGGCGGCCTTCCCAGGCTCCGACCGGATCACCGAGCGGTTCGACCTGGTCGGCTTCGACATGCGCGGCACCGGGGCGTCCACCCCGACCGTGGACTGCTTCACCGACGCCGAGCGCCGGGCCGACCTGCTCATGGCCACCTTCCTGTTCGGCGGGGAGACCTGGAGCGAGGACGTCACCCGGCACGCCGCGGCGAGCTGCGCCGAGGGCTCCGGCGGGGCGGACGTCATCAGCCACCTCGGCAGCCGCGACACGGTCCGGGACATGGACGTCCTGCGCGCCGTGCTCGGCGACGACCAGCTGAACTTCCTGGGGGCCAGCTACGGCACCCGGCTGGGCGCGGTCTACGCCGAGACGTTCCCGCGCAACGTCCGGAGCATGGTCCTCGACGGCGGGATGGACCCGGACCTGGGCATCCGGGACCGGATGGTCCAGCAGTACGCCGGCTTCCAGCGCTCGTTCGACGCCATGGCGACCGCCTGCGCCGCGGCCGGGAGCTGCCCGCTGGGGGACGACCCGCAGCAGGCCACCGCGCGGTTCCAGGAGCTCGTCCGGCCGCTCGCCGACGACCCCGCCCCCACCGGCCGGGACCGCGGGCTGACCTACCGGAGCGCGGTCGAGGCCGTGCTGTTCGCCCTCTACTCACAGGACAACTGGCCGACGCTCGTCCAGGGACTGACCGAGCTCACGGCGGGCCGGGGAGACCTGCTGCTGGCGATCCGCGACGGGGCCCACGAGCTGCAGAGCGACGGCAGCTGGTCCACGTTCATCGAGGGCGCCTTCGCGACCCACTGCAACGACCGCGAGCGGCTGACCCCGGACCAGGAGACGGCGATGCGCCGGGAAATGCTGCAGGCCGCGCCGTTCCTCGACGACGGCCGCGGGAGCGGGGCCCGCGACGGCTGCGAGCACTGGCCCGCCGACCCGACGCTGGGGTCGCCCTACGCGACCGACGTCGACGGCCTGCCGCAGACGCTCGTCGTCTCCGTCACCGGCGATCCCGCATCGCCGCACGAGGGCGGCGTCGCCCTCGCCGACACCCTCGGATCCGGCCTGCTCACCGTCGAGGGTGAGCGGCACGGCACGGTGCTCGTCGCCGGGAACGCCTGTGTCGACGACGTCGTCGCCGACTACCTCATCGACCTGACGGTGCCCGACGATGCCCACTGCTCCCTCTGACCCGCTCTCCGAGTCCCGCCCGGGACGGGGCGGCCCCGCAGCGCCCCGCCGGCCGCGCCTGGCCTCCGACGGCACCCGGTACCTCGTCACGACCGCGGTCACCGTCGTCCTCGCCGCCGCGTACGGCGCCGCCGTCCAGACCGTCGCACCCGACGACATCGGATCGCTGGGCTTCGTCGTCTCCGTCTACTTCGGAGCATGGAGTGTCTGGGCCGCGCTCTACGCGGGCCTGACCATCACGGTCCTGCGCCGGGCCGACGGGGCCGCGCTGGCCGGGTGGCTGACCGAGAACCGCTCGGGACGACGGCGCCGACGACGCGTCGAGTGGCTCGCGGGCAGCGGTGGCCCGCTCGGCGCCCTCTCGTTCTGCACGGTGGCGATCGGGGCCGTGGTCGGCGCGATGGTGCTGCGGGAGCTGCGGGAGGACCCCGTCGTCGTCGGGCTGGCGGTCCTGGTGGTGAGCACCTCGTGGCTGCTCATCCTGACGGTCTACGCCGTGCACTACGCCCGGGAGAACGCCCGCGTCGGCGGGCTGGTCTTCGCGGGCACCGGTGACGGGCCACCTGGGTTCACCGACCACCTCTACCTCGCGATCCAGGTCGGCACCGCCTACACCAGCGCGGACGTCGCCGTGACGGGGCGCGCCATGCGGCAGACGGCGGCGCTGCACGCCGTCGTCGCCTTCGTCTTCAACACCGTGCTCATCGCGCTGCTGGTGTCGCTGCTCGTCACAGTCGCCACGTGATCGCACGCACGCGTCGTCGTCCCCGGGCGCGCCGTGCGACGCCGGTGTACATCGGCGCCCTGACCGCCGGTGGACGCCGGGCACCGTCCTCGCCGGTCAGCCGCGTCCGGTGAGCACGCGGACGGCCTCGGCGGGGCCGGGGGCACGGGCGATCGACTCGGCGACCGAGCGGGCCCCGGCACGGATCGCGGGATCGTCGAGCACCCGTGCGACGGCCGGCCCGACCGCCGCGAGATCGTCGACCACCACCCCCGCTCCCGCCATGGCGACGCCTGCCGCGATCGTGGGGTGGTCGGCGCCCCGGGGCCAGAGGACCAGCGGGATCGCGCGGCCGAGCGCGGCCAGGACGGTCCCGGCGCCGCCGACACCGACGACGAGGTCGACATCGTCGAGGAGTTCGTCGATCGGCACGAACCCGACGACGGTGACCGTGCCCCCTCCCGCACCGGTCCGGTCCCGGTCCACCGCCGCGGCGTCGCCCAGAGCCAGGCCGAGGGTCGCCACCACGTCGACGGGTGCCCCGGCCACCGCGTCGACCACGGCGGTGAGCATGTCGGCACCGGAGAAGATGGTGCCCAGCGTGACCAACACCCGCGGCCGCCCGGAGGACGACGGCGGCGGGGACCAGCGCGGCTCCGGACGGGGGCGCCGATGGGGAGTGGCCCGGACCGGCAGGACGTGTCCCGGGTCCGGGCGGGTCGCGATGGCGGGGTCGCGTAGCTCCACCGGCCACAGGTCGAGCACCGTGTCCGGGTCGCGCGGTCGCAGGCCGCGCCGCGCGTAGGGGCCCTCGGCGGCACGGGCGATCGCAGCGGCGAGCGGCGCCGGCAGCGGGGCGGTCATCCGGACCTCGTGCAGCGGGAGCTGCAGAGCGGTCGCGACCAGCGGTCCGACGGTGCAGTACAACTCGGACACCACCAGATCCGGCGACCACCGCCGCGCGGCGGCGAGGGCGTCGTCGGCGGCCAGGTCGAGCAGCACCCCGCCGAAGGTCTCGCCGATCCCGTCGACCGACGGCGCCATGATGTCCTCACCCGAGCGGCGCGCCGCCTCCGTGGCCAGCTCGACGGGCATCGGACCGGCCGGCAGGTGCTCCACACCGTCGGCGAGCTCACGGGCGACCACATCGCTCAGCCCGGCGCTCGTCACCAACGCCGCGGCGTGCCCCTGCTCCAGCGCGGCGGCGATCAGCGGCGCCAGCGGCAGGACGTGCCCGTGCGCGGCGACCGCGGTGAACAGGATGCGCATGGGAGGCCGGTCCTTCACGGGGGCGGGCGACAAGATCGTCATCGTCGGTTGTAGCAGCTTCCCGGCCGGAGCGTGATCCGGTCGCCGACGACGGCGACCTCACCGCGCTCGTCACGCCCCACCGGAGCACCCCCCGCGACCACCCCGGACCGCGCGGTGCGGCTCCGAGCCTCCGGGCCGTTCCGGCCGTCCGACCAGCTCAGGTCCGGCCGAGGACCGAGTCCGCTCCCGTCGTCCGCTCCGGTCGCGCCCGGCAGGTCGTGAGGTAGTCGAGGAACGACGCCTGCAACCCGGTGACATGCGTCTCGCGCAGCACCGCGGCGGTCACATCCGACGCCCGCCCGGTGCGCCGGAGACGGTCGAGGACGACGAGCACGTTCTGCCCGAGTCCACGGTAGACCGGGATGTCGCCGAGCAGCTCGACCTCGTTCACCGTGAGGTGCAGCCGCGCAGCGGACGAGCCCGCGCGGGGCTCCGGAGCGGCGTCGAGCAGGTCGAAGATCCGGCTGTCGGCTGCGATGACGCCGGGGCTCCCCGCTCCGAAGGTCGAGAACGGCGCCGCGCCGCGCAGCCAGGCGTAGAGGGTGAACAGCCCGCCGTAGGAGTAGCCGAACAGCCCGTGCCCGGTGTCGCCGACACCCAGCCGTGTCCGCAGACGGGGGTGGAGCTCGTCGGTCAGGAAGTCGAGGAAGTCGTCCGCGCGGGTGTCGGCGAGCTCGCGGAGGTAGACGTCCACCTGCTCCTGGGACATGGCGCCGGAGTCACGGGCGGCCTCCAGGGTGGACACCATGACCGGGCTGACCGGCTCACCCGGGGGTACGAGGTCGCGGTTGCGCAGGGTCTCCCAGCTCCCGGCGTCGTCGCCCGCGTAGCCGACGCTGACCTGGACGTAGGGGGCCACCGTCAGGTACGGGTCCGCCTGGGTGACGATGAGGGGGGCCGTGAGCCCGACGGAGAAGTTCCCGTCCAGCACGTAGACCAGTGGCAGCGGGTCCGCTGCGGCGGTGTACCCCGGGGGCGTGGTCACCCAGATGCCGTAGCGGCGTCCGTACGACGCCGTGATCTCGAAGTACTCCGTGCCGCCGAGGCAGCCGTGCAGCATGGTGCTCAATCCCGTGTCCTCTCGTGGTGACGATGCCTGCGGCGTGGCGGCCGTCAGCCCATGACGGTCCCCGGTCCCCCCGGACCGACCGGCCGTCGGCGGGAGAAGGCGCCCAGGTCGATCGTGGCCCCGGTGAGGGGTGCGGTGAACCGGGCGGGGGTGGTGTCGTGGTCGACGCCGTTCTCGACGCACTCGATGATCGTTCGCATGAACCGTCCGACGACCGGGGCGTTCTTGAACTGATTCCCGCTGGTCCCGATCGCGACGTAGAAGCCGGGGAGCCCGGTCCGGTCGTAGATCGGGGTCCAGTCGTCGGCGACGTCGTACACCCCGACGACGCCTCGGGCCCGGTTCGGCACCCCGAGGTCCGGCAGCCGCCTGGCGGCGCGGGTCACCTGGGCCTGGAACACCGCGGCCGTCGGTGCCGGGTCCACGTCGTCGGGCGAGTCGACCCTGTCGAACGGGTCGCACTCCGGTTCGGTGCCCCCGACCAGCATGCCGTCACCGACCTCTCCGCGGACGTAGATCCCCAGGTCCAGGTCCGCGAGGCTGGTACCGGCGGTCCCAGACGCGTTGTAGCCGCGGGGCGCCGCGACATGGGCGACCTCCTGACGCAGCGGCCGGGTCCGGACGGTGAAGTCGGACCCGACGCCGGCCAGCGCGTTGACCGTCGCCGACCAGGGGCCCGCGGCGTTGACCACGATGCTGCAGGAGACCCGGGTGCCGTCGTCGAGCCGGACCTCCGACGTCCGGCCGTGCCGGCACCCGATGCCGGTCACCGCGCGGCGTAGGAGGAACTCGGCGCCGTGCCGGCGGGCCGCGGTGGCCAGGTTCTGCGCAGCGAGCTGCGGATCGGACACGTAGCCGGCATCGGGGGTGAAGACCGCACCGAGCCGGGAGCGGGCGTCGGCCCAGAACCGTTCGTCGTCGATCCTGCGGGGCGGCCAGTAGCGACCGTTGTCGATGCCGGGGACCCGCCGGGCCAGGGTATCGGCGTCCCACTCCTCGTAGGGGATGCCGGCGTCGTCGAAGAAGGGGAGGTAGGTGCTCCGTGGGGCGGCATCGACGTCGAGGGCCGCGAGGCCGGTGCGGACGTAGCGCGCCGTTCCCGCCGGGTCCGCACCGCCGAGGTGCTCGTCCCATCGCTCCCACGCAGCCCTCGACTCCCACGCTCCGGCCACCCCCGCCCACGTGGAGAAGTTGAACCGCACCACCGCGCTGGAGGCGCTGGTCGATCCGTGCCCCACCCCGCCCGCCTTGTCGACGACGAGGACGCCGTACCCCCCACGGGCCAGGTCCAGGGCGATCGACGAGCCGACGACGCCGGCGCCGACGACCACGACCTCCGACCGCACGGACGCACCTCCTCCTGGTCGCACCCGTGCCGCCGCCCCCACGGACGGCTCCGGGCCGGATGCCCGTTCCAGTCTCCATCGCGACCGGGCCACGAACATCGGCGAGCTGACGAACGTCGGGCCGCCGGCGCGCGACATCTGTCGCGGGCGCGCGCCGACGCCGGCGCATGACCCGACCGTCCCGCACGCGACACACCCGTCCCCTCGACGGCCCGGCCCTGCGACCGGCGGTCTCGGTACGGTTCGGACCGGTCCGCCACCCGGACGCGCCCACCGTGCGGCCGCGACGAGCCCGGAGGAGCCCCATGCCCGACGAGGACCTGCAGCTGCTCGTCGACGACCTGGCCGGGCGGCTGGGGCGGTCGGTGGCGATCGACGATCCGGCGATCCGGCTCCTGGCCGCCAGCAGGCACTTCGGGGACGAGGACCCGACGCGGATCACGTCGGTGCTGAACCGGGCGGTGTCCGAGGAGGTGACCCGCGCGCTGCTCGCCCTCGGCATCGGCGGATGGACCCGGCCGGGCACGGTGGAGCTCGACCTGCCGGGGATCGGGAGGCGGCTCTGCGCTCCCGTGCGGTGCAACACCCTGCTGCTCGGTCACCTGTGGCTCATCGACAACGAGGCGAACCCGCTGACCGGCGCCGAGATCGCGATGGCTGAGGAGGCTGCGTCGCGCGCGGGAGTGATGCTCTATGCGCGTCTGCTGCTGCGCGAGCGGACGAACGTCCGGCGGGAGACGATCCTGCGGGATCTGGTCACATCCGACGAGGAGCTCAGGTCGCAGGCGGTGGACGACCTGCGAGCCGAGCAGGTGTTCGGCGGACGGACGACGGGCTTCCAGGTCGTCGCGGCGCAGAGGGGGCCCGCGGGCACGGCCGGGGGGCCGGACGACGTGGCGGTCGCCGCGGCGGTCCAGGACGGGTTGGCGAGCCTTCCCGACGGGGTCGGGCTGATGGTCGCGACCCGTTCCCGAGCCTGGCTGCTGCTCGCCGTCACGAGCGACCCGGCCCCGCGCCGGACCGACGCGCTCACCCGTACCGTGCTCGCCCGGTTCCGGCAGCTGAGCGGGCGCGACACCCGGTTCGTCGTCGGCGTCAGCGACGTCGTGGAGGAGCTCGACCAGGTCGTCCACGCCCACCGTCAGGCATTCGCCGCCGCACGCGCTGCGCTGTTGGTGCCCTCGCTGGGGGAGGTGGCGAGCTGGGGACGGCTGGGGGTCCACGACGTCCTGCTCCGGCTGCCGGCCGACGAGCTGGCGGCCGCCGCGCGGGTGCCGGCGTTGGAGGCCCTCGACGCCGCGGACGGGCGGCGGGTGCTCGTCACGACCCTCGAGACGTACCTCGACAGCGCCTGCGACGTCCGGCGGGCCGCGGGGCGCCTGTGCATCCACCGGGCGACGCTGTACCACCGGCTCCGACGCATCGAGGAGATCACCGACCACCGGCTCGACGACGGTGACGACCGGCTGACCCTGCACCTGGGACTCAAGCTGCGGGCGCTCGCCGCCTCGTCTGCGTCGCGAGCCGTCGGCGAGCAGCCATGACGTGGCGAGTGCGCCGCGACCGACGTCAGCGCAGGTCCTTCACGATCCTCCCGTTCTGGACGACGAGGACGACCGCGTCGGGATCCTCGAACAGCTCCGGGTCATCCAGCGGGTTCCCGGCGAACGCCACCAGGTCGGCGCGCTTCCCCGGTTCGATCGTTCCCACCTCGTCGGCGATCCCGAGGATCTCGGCGTTCACCCTCGTCGCCGCCTCGAGTGCCGCCTGCGGACTCTCGATGCGGGAACGTAGGAGCAGCTCCAGGCCGCGCCGGTCCTGGTTCGGGCCGATCAGGTCCGACCCCAGGCCCACCCGGACACCCGCGCGACGCGCGGCTCCGACGGCGTCCACCATTCCCTGGTAGGTGCCGTCGAGCCGTGACCGCATGGACTCCGGAAGGCCCGCCCCGGTGGTGCTCTCCGTCAGCAGACGCACGACGGACAGGGTGGGGACGAGCGCGACGTCGTGCGCCGCGAGCAGTGCGGCCGTCTCGTCGTCGACCATGGTCCCGTGCTCGACGCACCGCACACCGGCGGCGACCGCGTTGCGGATCCCCGCGTTGTTGTGGGCGTGCACCGTCACGTAGGTGCCGCGGGCGTCGGCCTCGCCGACGGCGGCGGCGATCTCCGCGACGGTGAACTGGGTATCGGTCAGCTTGTCGTGGCGCGAGACGACACCGCCCGTCACACACATCTTGAGGAAGCTCGCCCCCCGGCCGAACGCCTCGCGGGCGTTCCTCCGGACCTCGTCGGGACCGTCACCGGGGAGCGCGACGAACCGCAGCCCGAGGATGTCGTGCTGGTGCCACAGCGAGGTCGGTTCCCACTCGGCCGCCTGGTACCCGTGGCCCGCGGTC
Organism: Pseudonocardia sp. ICBG601; assembly: GCF_020496245.1. Classification (NCBI taxonomy): domain Bacteria; kingdom Bacillati; phylum Actinomycetota; class Actinomycetes; order Pseudonocardiales; family Pseudonocardiaceae; genus Pseudonocardia; species Pseudonocardia sp. ICBG601. The sequence goes on from NZ_JAHLJA010000148.1 coordinate 480,690, forward strand.
TGGCAGAGCACCGGACCGCAGTGGATGATGTCCGGTCCGGGGATCTTGCCGCTCGCCACCACGCCCGCGAGTCCCGCGTCGATGCCCCCGGTGTCGCGGACCGTGGTGAATCCGGCGTGCAGCGTGCGGCGGCAGTTCTCGAACATGTCGGCGGCCAGCTCCGCGACCGATATCCGGAAGGCGAGGGCGTCGTCGATGTGGCTGGAGAGGCCGAGATGAACGTGGGCGTCGATCAGTCCCGGGACGACGGTCAGGCCGGTGCAGTCGACGACGTCGGACGGTGGGCCCGCTGCGGCCGGCCGGCCGACGATACGTCCGCCCGCCACCTCGACCGCCCGGCCGTCGATGGGCCCGTCCCCGGTTCCGTCGACGACGGTCGCTCCTACTATTCTCACGGTCGGATCGGCCTCTCGTCGTCGTCACGGAAGGGGGGCCGCACGACCGGGGACGCACGGTCCGCCGCCGTGGGACGCGGTGGGGAGAGCCTATCGAGTTCCTCCTGCGCCGCACCCGGTTCGCGATAGCCGCGCAGGACCACGATCAGCGCCACGACGGCGAGCACGACGACCAGCAGTGGGAAGGCCAGGCCGGAACCGGTGGCCGAGGTGAGCCACACGGCCATGAACGGGGTGAATCCGCCCACGACGACGGTCAGGTTGTAGGCGATCGCTCCCGCGGTGACCCGTACCCGGACCGGGAACAGCTCCGCCACGCAGATGACGGCCGGGGTGATGAGGACCGACAGGGGGACGACGAAGAGCAACGCGCCCAGCAGGGCCAGTGCCGGGGAGCCGGTCGCCCCCAGCAGGAACGTGGGAACGGTCACGACGGCGAGGGCGCCGATGCACGCGATCAGCAACGGCCGTCGGCCGACCCGGTCGGCCAGACCGCCCGAGAGGAGGATCCCGACGATGACGACGACGCCGCCGACGGTGTTGATCGCCAGAGCCGAGCCCGGTGGCATCCCGTTGACCTGCATGTACGCGAAGTAGGCGGTGAAACTGACGTAGACGGCGACGGAGTAGAAGCTGCCGAACCCCAGGTAGAGCAGTATCGCGCGGTGGTTCCGTCGGACCACCTGCCACAGGCTCAGGTGGTCGTCCCCGTGGTCGTCCGACTCGGCCTGCTCGCGCAGGGCGTGGAAGGCGGGGGTGTCGGTGAGCCGGCGTCGGATGTAGATGCCGACGAGGCCGAGCGGGAGCGCCGTGGCGAAGACCACGCGCCACCCCCAGGACTGCATCATCTCGGCGGGCAGTGCGACGGCGAGCAGGGTCGCCACCGCGGATCCGGAGACGATCGCGCAGAAGGTACTGGCGCCCAGGTAGCTGACCGTCCGGGCCCGGCGCCCGGCCGGCGCGTGCTCGTAGAGGAACGCCGTCGCCCCGGCGAACTCCCCGCCTGCGGCGATGCCCTGGGCGAGGCGAGCGCAGACGAGCAGGATCGGTGCCGCGATCCCCACCACCGCGTAGGACGGGATGAGGGCGATGGAGAACGTCGCGATCGACATCATCGCGATGGTGACGTAGAGGATGTGCTGACGACCATGCCGGTCGCCCAAGCGCGCGAGGAGGACGCCGCCGACCGGACGTGCCAGGAACGAGACCGCATAGGTCGCCCAGGTGTTCAGCATCGCGACGGACGGGTCGTCGGCGGGGAACATCGCTCGCGAGATGTAGGCCGCGACCACGCCGTACACCGCGAACTCGTACCACTCGACGTAGTTCCCGACCGCGGCGGCGAGAACGGTCCGGCGACGACCGGACGGCACCTCGACGAGGTCTTCGCGACGGGGCTCCGGAACGCTCATGCTAGGTCCCTTCGTCATCGGCGATCGCGACGACCCTGCGCAGCGCGGACCGACGGCTGAGGGGCCCAGCCTGGTGCGCCCGTCCCGGGCAGAGCAGTGGTCGTCGGTTGCGACTTGTGTGGCCGGGCCGCGACATGTGTCGCGCCCGGTTGCGGCACGGTCCGGCCGAGGGAGGACCAGTTCGCGGCGGTGATCGTGGAACCGGGTGCGCAGCGGCTGTACGCCGAGGGGGGGCGGTGACGCCGGCTGCGAGCGACTCGGCGGAGATCCGAGCCACGGTGTCGCGCCGCTACGGCCGACGCCTGCCGTAGCCGCACCTCCCGCGGTTGAGGACCGCGACGGCACTCCGCACGGAGCCACGAGCGCAGTCGCCCGAGCGGCAAGTTGATCACGATCGTCCGCAGGCGCGCTCCGTCGTGTTCGCTACACGCTGTAGCCGAACGGTCGAGCAGGGCCGAAGGGGATGGCACGGAAGCCGGGGGGTGGAGGGGATTTCTGCCCGCCAGGCCAAAGGGAAAGCTCCCGGCAGCGTCGCTACCAGGGGCTTCTCGGAGCCGCCTTGGGGGGTCGAACCCCAGACCTGCGCATTACGAGTTCTCCCGTCGTGGAACCAACCATGCGCAGGCGGTCCATCCGTGCACGTCAGGCGGAACACGGTGCACATCTGACACCAGCGGTAGACACCTTTGGAGGCCACGAGGGAGGCCACGACGGCCGCTGCGGCACCCCACTCCCACCCTGGATCCTCGACAACGTCACGAGTTCCTGCACCGCACATCGAGCGACCGGACTCTGCGCGCCACGCCGGACGCAGCGCCCTGGCCGCGATGTCGAGTGCGTCGATGAGTTTGCTCAGGCACATCTCGCGGGCGATCGTTGCGTCCTACAGGAACGACACCGTCACTGCTCTGGCCTCCCACCCGGCGCGTGCTGCGCCGGGCCACCGTCCAGTCCCGCTCGCGACCCATCTCCCGGCCCTCCCCTCTCGGCTGGCACAACCGGTAGGGACAAGATCGTGTTGTCTCTAACCGCCCGTTGCCTGACCAACTGCGAGGCGCCACACACTTCGACGAGTTCCACGGCGCGAAGGTCAGCACGGATACGAATTCCCGGAGCACTGACAAAGTTGTCGTTGAGGTGACCGGGTGGCAGAAACGGCCCGCCTTGGGGCTGCTCAGCCGGTGAGGACGCCGACCGTGGCCGCGACGATGACGGTGTTGTAGAGGAACGCCAGCAGTCCGTGGAAGACCATCTTCGAGCGCATCTCCGTCGACAGCACGCTTACGTCGGAGGTCGCGAAGGTGAAGCCGACGGTGACAGCCATGTAGACGAACTCTGTGAGCGTCGGCTCCGTGCACCCGGGGAACTCGACGTGCTCGACGCCCTTGCTCCGGCCCAGCGCCCAGATCCGGGCGTACCGCTCCGCGTAGCTGAGGTGTAGCACGACCCAGGACAGGACGATCAGCAGGAGCGCTGATGCCGAGTACATCGAGACCAGGGCGTCCATCTGGTCCGGGTCACCGCCTTGCGCGACGAGCTCGGCGGTCGCCTTCTCCCCGGCGTCGCCGGTGAACTGCAGCAGCAGGATGATCGCGTTCATGATGGTGAGGACTGTCGTCGTGACGACGAGATAGCCCAGCCGGGTGTCCTGCAGCCGTCGCGTCCAGTTCACGTCGCCGCGCCGTGCGCGTCGCATCCGGTAGAGCCGGACGCCGATGAACGCGCTGGCCAGGACGATCCACAGCAGCGCGGTCACCTGGTAGACGACGTCGTCGATGTTCTCGTTGACCGACAGGTCGGCGAACATGACGATGGCGACGAGCAGCAGGAGCAGGTCGAGCACGCGCGTGCCCCACGACCCGCCCGTCGCGACGCTGTTGTCGGCAGTCGGTGTCTCGGTAGTGGTCATCTCAGTTCCCTCACCTTGTGAATCGATCTTCCGAGCGGTGCGAGGATCGCACCGCCTCGAGCTCGGCGACGCCGGAACCGGGCGATCGCGCCGGAGCGGTCAGCAGGTAGCGGCGACCACTGGGGTCAGCACGCCAGGTTGGCCGTGGCGAGGGCCGTGAGGTCGGATAACCCGTCCTCGGGCGTGCCCGGCAGGGCCCCGGCGGTGGCTCGCACCCGCTCGGCGATCCCGGCGGCGGCGTCGTACACCGGGTGCTGGCCGACGCCCGGGCCTCCCGCGACGATCACGTCGGCCTGCTTGCCGGGGGACAAGGTGCCGATGCGGTCGTTCATCCCGAGCGCGTCGGCACCGTGGACGGTGGCCCAGCGCAGTGAGTCGAGGCTGGCGGCCACGGCGTCACGGTGGTCGGTTTCGCGCTCTACCGCCTACCTGGGGTTGCAGCTCTAGCCGCGGATTGGGGACCTGAGCTAGCTGACCCCTACTGCGACCGTGCCTAGTTCGAGCGTTGAGGCGGCGTTCCCGCACGCCGGTCCGTTCCTGATCCGGCGGCTGAGTACTGCACTGATCGCCGAGCACTCGGATCGACCTGCTGCGCCTGGCCGGGGCGTTGAACTCGGTACGCGATCGCGTCGCATATCGGCGCACTGACGACTATCACGGGGAATCGCTGCTGGTGAGAGCAGATCCGCCCGAGAGTTGTCCGACGCTGCGGCGACCCTCAGGAGCTCGGCAAGTGGGGCATCCGGTACTGCTCGTAGTCATTCCGCCCGCGTCCGGGCTCGTCGAGCAACCCGACCCGGTGACAGTGGCACCGCCGCCTTGACTCTGCCCCGACGGCACACCTTCCACTGGTACGGCCGCGAGCAACAACCAACCGCGGTCGCCACACCTGTGCCCGCCCGTAGCCGGGGAGCACCCGCCGGACGCCACCGTGGCGACGGCCCGACTAGGAGGACGAGAGTGCCCAGGACACCGACCGGTGTGGCCACACCGCCCGGCGCTGCCGCACCGATGCACCGTGCGAGCGGACGGGCATGAGTACCGTCGCCGGTACGCCGACAGCCCGAGCCGTCGCGCCCGACCTCGCTCGGGGCGCGATGCTGCTGATGATCGCGCTCGCGAACGTCCATCTCTATCTCTACGGCTCCGCCGGGCTGCGTGGCTACCCGGCCGACCTGGGCCTGGCCGACCAGATCGTGGTCGTGTTCCAGATGCTGTTCGTCGACGGGCGGGCCTACCCGCTGTTCGCGATGCTCGTCGGATATGGCGCTGTCCAGTCCGCACGAGGGCGGGAGCCGGGCCGCGCCGTCGGGGTCCTGCGCCGCCGCGGGGCGTGGATGATTGCGATCGGTGCATTGCACGGCGTGCTGCTGTTCCCCGCCGACATCGTCGGCGCCTACGGTTTGCTGCTGCTCCTGTCCGCCGTGGTCGTGGTCCGCGCCTCGGACCGCACCCTGGGAGCGATCGCGGTCATCGGCCTGCTGATCGCAGGCGCGGTCGGGGCGACGTCGGGCCTGCCAGCGGGTCCCGCCTGGCCCAGCATGACGGCGACCGGCCCGACCATGGCCATGCTGCTGCACCTGCCCGAGTGGCTGGGCAGCACGGTCGTCGCAGCGCTCACCACGGTCGGGATGGTCGCCCTTGGCGCGCTCGCGGCCCAGCGCGGCATTCTCGACGAGCCCGGCCGGTACCGCCCGCTCCTGCGCCGAACCGCCGTCATCGGGATCACCGTCGCGGCACTGACCGGGCTGCCGCTCGCGCTCGCAGCCGTGGATTGGTGGCAGCCGACCATCGGACTCGCAATGGTCGCCGGGGTGCTGCACCAGACCGGAGGGCTCGCAGGCGGACTCGGGTTCGGGGCGCTGTTCGGCCTGTTCGCGACGCGTGCGGTCCCGCAGGCGCTGCTCGCCACCGGTCGGCGGTCGCTGTCGAACTACCTCGGCCAGTCCGTCGTCTTCTGCGCTCTGCTGCCCGCCTGGTCGCTCGGGCTGGGCGCCGACCTGACGGTGTGGCAAGCCTCGCTGCTCGGCCTCACGACCTGGCTGCTCGGGATCGCTCTCTCAGCGGCCCTCGACCGTGCCGGACGACGCGGTCCCGCCGAGGTGGTACTCCGCCGACTGACCCACGGCAAACGACCGGCACGTACCGGCTGACCTCGCCTGGACCCACGGGTCCGCCGAACAACCGTCATGCAGCCAAGCCGTGGCGCGGCCGAGCAAATTCGACGACAGGACCGACGCAATCTCGGTGACATGCCCGTGGCAGGTAACCACAATGAGATGTAAAGGAAAGGTCAAATCATGGGACAGAAGAATTGTTGACTGTGCAGCTCGAACTCGAGAAAGCCGGCCAAGAGTATATCCGCAACCGGAACGAGCTGACACTCACGATCGGCTTGACCCAGAACGGACACCGGTCGATCTTCGCTTTCCGCTCACCGGACGCCCAGTACGTCACGGTGCCGGACGAGCGGACGCTCTACGAGATCGGGTCGTTCTCGAAGGTGTACACGACATCTGTACTCTCGATTCTCGTATCGCAGGGCGTGCTCTCCTTCACCGACACCATCGCTGACTACTTCCCGGATCTGAACATCAGGTCGGAGGTCGGTGAGATCACCGTGTTCGACCTTGCGACGCATACGTCCGGCCTGTCGGGGGACGGCGTGGTACTCGCTCGCATGATCAGCGAGGCGGTGTCGACGGAAGACCCCACGCGGTTCACGTACTACGCCGACTACACCAAAGCTCATCTGGACGAGGAGCTGGAGGCTGCCGAACTCGTCCGGCCGCGTGGTAGCGGTTGGGAGTACTCGCGTACCGGATTATCCGTGCTGGGCCACATCCTCGAAGTCGCATCAGGACAGACCTTCGAATCGCTCCTGAAGCGTCACCTCGGCGACCCCCTGGGTCTCGTCGACACCGCCTACACACTATCGACGGACCAATCCTCCCGATTGGTCCGAGGCTACTACGCAGATGGCACGCCGTCGCCGAACTGGTACTGGGACATCATGCTCCCGCAAGGGGGAATCCGGTCCACCATGGCCGACATGTTGACCTTCATCGAAGCCAACCTCGCACATGACGACAGCGAGCTGACGACGGCCCTGCGATTCGCCCAGGAGACAGAGTTCGAGTGGCCGGCGGGTTCTGATCCGGCGAACACCCCATACGGCAGTACCGCCGGCTTCCGGCAGGCAATCGGCTGGTGGAACCTGGACCGTGGCCACGGTCCGGTTAGCCAACACGCCGGAGCGACGATGTCGTACCAGTCCTTCGGCGCTCTGCATCGCAAGTCGGGAACGGGCCTCGTGGCGATGACGTCAAGCGCGGAGAATCTCCAGGACGTCATGGAGTTCCCGCAGATGGGACAACGACTCATCGACTTCGCCGTCGAGCGAGCCAGCGCTGTCGACGGCGGGTCCGGAGTAACCCCGTAACGACGGGGCGGGTTCCAGTCAGCGTCGCAACACGGGGACGTCCCGAAGGCTACTGAAAGCGGCCTGCGGGCTGGACCACCCGAGGACCTTGCGAGGGCGGGCGTTGTGCTCGGCGGCGACCTCTTCGAGATGGTCAACGGTATAGACGCTCAGATCAGTGCCCTTAGGGAAGTACTCGCGGGGCAGCCCGTTGGCGTTCTCGTTCGTTGGGCATTGCCAGGCGAACGCAGATGGCAGAAATAGTCGGCAGACCGAGCGCTGCGGTGACGACCGGGCCGCAGCGTGAACTCGTTGCGGGGGCCCGCGCCCTCGCCGTCTCTCAGAACGTGTTTGAGAAGTCCGTGTGGCGGGAGGGAACACGTGCTTCTGCTGGCGTCGGGCATGCCCGCGATGGCGCGATGCGTCGGGTGGGTCATGGCCTGGACACGGCGCGGTGGCGCCTTTGGTCCCGGGCCGGGCGGCGGTGTGCGCGGCTCAGGAGATCCACCGCTCTCTACAGATCAGCAGGCGTGGGATCGTAGGTCCCCGTCCCAGTGGCTGGTCACGGGGTCAGGCACCGCGGACAGGCAGGCAATGCAGCCAGCCGACGTTAACTACCGGGAACGACGACGAGACGGCTTCGTCGGTCGGGATGGGCCTCTCTGCACCGTAAGGCGGCCGTGTCCGGGTGGTGCGCCGGCCGTGATGTCGACTGGTGTCCGCCCCATCGCCGCCGTGCGCACATCAGATACCGGCGGCGCGGCGCGTGATGTCGCGGACCATCTCGGTGGTCTCCTGGGGGTGCGAGAGGTGCACCGTGTGGAGGGAGCCGGGCCATATTGTGGCGACCGTTCCGAACGCCGTGGCGATGCGCCGGTGTGCGGCCAGGCCCGCGTCGGTCAGCTCGTTGCCCGGTGGGTAGTCCGCGCTGATGATCGCAGCCGGGATGTCGGGACGCAGACGTGTCTGGTCGAACGTCGCGGCGATGTCGCCCAGCCCTCTCGCGTAGTCGGCGAGGCGCGCCTTGTCGATCTGGAAGCTCCGTCTCATCGCCTCCGCCTGCGGCGGCCGCATCCGGTGGTTCTCGATCTCGGACTCGACCCAGGCGGCGGTGGCCTCGTCGACGTCGGCACGCGCGGCGGGGTCGGTGACGGCCGCTGCGCCGTCCATTAGCGACTGCTCGACCTGGCGCGTGACCCCTTCGGCGTTCACCGGTGTGCCGTCCAGGAAGACGATGCCTGCGACGTCGTCGGGGTAGTCGTGTGCCAGCAGGAGCGCGATCCCGCCCCCGAGGCTCTGTCCGACGACCACGACGGGGCCCATCCCGAGACGCCGGATGAGCGCATGCAGGTGGCGGGTGGCGCCGGCGATCGTGCCTTCGGTGCGTGACGAGCCCGTCCCCGGCCGGTCGTGAACGATCACCCGGGCGCCGGGATCGTCCAGCAACGCCTCGATCAGCTCCGGGTAGAAGCCGTCACAGGTGACGTTACCGCCCGGAATGAGTAGCACCGGCTGACCTGTCTCACCGTAGATGCGTACCTCGTCGTCCACCGTGCTCTCCTCCGTGTGTGCTGTTGCCTGTCGCGTCGGTGGGTCGACGCCCGTCCCGTTCACTGGGGCATGTGTCGCTCGAACCACGAGGCCACCCTGGTCAGGAGATCCGCACGAGCGGCGGGGTGCCGTACGCCGTGGCCTTCCTCCGGGTAGACGACGAGCGCGGACGGCACGTCGTGCAGCCTCAAGGCGCGGTGGAATTCCTCGGCCTGCCCCGGCGGGGTGCACCGGTCGTGCGCTCCGGCGACGAGCAGGCACGGCGTCCGCACCCGGCTCGCGTACGTCACGGGGCTCCTGGTGTGCAGGTGGCCGTCCCCGTCCTGCGGATCGGCCTGCAGGAACTGCAGTCCCCATCGCGCGATGTTCGTCGTGAATGTCTGGCTCGTCCAGTCGGTGACCGGGGACATCGGCACGGCGGCCGCGATGCGCGTGTCCAGCGTGGGGAGCCACGCGGAGAGGAAGCCGCCGTAGCTGCCGCCGATGAGCCCGACACGATCCGGGTCGGCCATGCCGCGGTCGACGAGCGAAGCGATCCCGGCGAGCACGTCGTGCGCGTCGGCGCCGCCCATGTCGCCGACGACGCGCTCGGCGAAGGCCCGTCCGCGACCGCTGCTGCCCCTCGGGTTCGGGCTCAGCACGGCGAAGCCGCGCGAGACGAGGAACGCCACCCAGGGGTAGGTCATGCCCTGCGTCTCGCGGAAACCCCAGACCGGCCCGCCGTGCAGGTTGACCACGAGCGCGAACGGGCCGGCACCGTCCGGGGTGCAGAGAATGCCGTCGATCTCGAGCCCGTCCGGCGCCTGCCACCGCACGGCGGCGGCGGTCCCGGCGATCGAGCGGAGGTGGTCGACGCCGGCGTGACGGTGCTCGTACAGCAGGTCGTCCCGGCCACCCGAGGTACGCACGATCCGCTGCGGCTTGACGTAGCTCTCCTGGATGGTGAGCACGTCGTCGCCGGCGAAGGCCGCCGCCGGATGCATTGACCCGCCGCCGAGGGAGCCCGTGCTCCGCACCTGTTCCTCGGTGGTCCACCGGGTCGTGTCGACGGTGCCGGCGACGCACTCCAGACGCCGCAGGCCCGCGTACCCGAGCCGCTGCGGGTCGATCCACCGCACGTCCGAGACGTCGGCGCCGAGCGTGTCCGGCATGTGGGTCTCGGCGGTGTCGACGTCGACGACGGTGAGCTCGCCGGCGGCGATACCGCGGTCGCTGCACAGCGCCTGCACGACGGCGATCCGACGGCCGTCCGGGGATCCGGTGGGCACGGCGAGCTGGACGTCGCTGGTGAGCAGGGTCCGGACGTCGCCGGTGCCGAGGTCGAGATGGTCGAGCGTCGCCCTGTACCAGGCGTCCTCGTCCGGGGAGCTCGAGGCGATCGCGACCACGGCGTCCGATCCGGCCCAGTCGGCCTCCCAGACGTTCCACCGCTCGGGGCCGACCCGCCGCAGCCCGCCGCTGTCGACGTCGACGACCCACAGCGTCCGCCACGGGACGTCGTCGGAGTCCGAGGTCACCCGGGGCAGCCACGAGGCACGATCGGGGTCGGGGCGTGCGGCGGTCGTTCCCGAGCCCGCCGCGGCGGCCCGGTCGGCTCCCTCGCCGGCCACCCCCAGCAGCAGGTGCCGACCGTCCGGTGACCAGCGCACGTACTCGACCGCGCCGGCCGCCACCGGTGCCGCCACGGCCTCGCCCAGGCCGGTCCGCAGCAGGGCGGCCTGCGCGGCACCGGGTGTCCGGCGGTCGGTGAGGAAGGCGAGCGTGCGGCCGTCCGGTGAGAACCTCGCGCCGTGCGCCGACCCGACGTCGGAGGTGAGCGGCTCGATCGACCCGTCGCGCACCGCGAGGATCGCGGCCCGGGGGGATGCGTCGGGTCCGTCGAGCACCGTCGCGGTCACGACGACCTGTGTGCCATCGGGCGACACCTCGAGGTCGCGGAGCACACCGGGCCGGCCGTACGTCGGCCCGAGGAGCCGGTCGAGGTGCTGCGCGACCTCTGCGTACAGCGGGGTGTCGCGGACGTCGGCGCCCATCCGAGCGTGCTGCTCCGGTCGTTCCTCGACGTCGGGCAGGCTCGTCTCGATCGCCGCCACCCGGTGCGCCGCTGCGAAGGCAGGACCGATCCGGTCGAGCACGGCGGGGTCGCCGTGGAGCGTGAGCGGATCGGCCGGTTCCTCGCCGCGGCGCCGTGCGGTCGCCGCTCGCATCACCGCGGCCCAGGTTCCGCGGTACACGAGGTCGGCACGGGCGGGATCGCCGAGATCGACGTGGACCCCGGCCTCCGGGTCGAAGGTCATCTGCCAACGGACCTGCTCGCCGCCGGGGCCGTCGTCGAGTACGTAGGTGATGCCGTAGCTGCGGTCGAGGTCGCGGCAGACCGCAAGCACGGTCGGCTCGTCGAGCAGCTTCTCGCGCATGATCGCGACGTGCTCGGGGGACATGAACTCCGGTGCGCTCACGCCGCACCTCGCGCATTGATCGACGCGATCCACCGTTCGACATCGTCCGAGGAACGCGGCAGCGCCACGGTCAGGTTCTCGTACCCGTCCTCGGTCACCACGACGTCGTCCTCGATCCGCACACCGATCCCGCGCAGGTGCCCTGGCACGTGCGCATCGTGCGGCGACAAGTACACACCGGGCTCGACCGTGATGACGTGACCGGGCTCGAGCGGCGCCGTCATCCACTCAGTCGCGACCGCCATGCAGTCGTGCAGGTCGACGCCGAGCATGTGGCCGATGCCGTGCGGCATCCACCGGACCGCCGTCTGCGCGTCGGTCAGCTCCCCGGCGACCTCGTCGGTGAGCACGCCGAGCCGGCGCAGACCCGCGCCCACGACGTCCATCGCGGCCGCGTGCAGGTCCCGCAGCGTCGCGCCCGGTCGGACGAGGGCGAGCGCGGCCTCCTGCGCGGCGAACACGACGTCGTAGACGGCCCGCTGCTCGGGTGTGAAGGAACCCGAGGCGGGGAACGTGCGCGTCACGTCCGCCGCGTACCGCTCGGCCCCCTCGACACCGGCGTCGACCAGCACGAGGTCGTCGGCCCGCACCGCACCGTCGTTGCGCATCCAGTGCAGCACCGTGGCGTTGTCCCCGGCGCCGACGACGCAGTTGTAGGCGGGACCGTGCCCCACCGTGCGCGCGTGCCGGGCGAACACACCCTCCAGGTGCGCCTCACCGAGCGCGACCGCCGCCGGTAGCGCCGCGGCGAGCGCCTCGAATCCCGCGACGGTGTCGGCGGCGGTCCGCCGGAGGAGAGCGATCTCGTGGGTGTCTTTCACCAGTCGCATCCGCGCGATCGTGCGCGGGAGCTCGGCGCTCGCATCGCTGTTCGGGATGGCGGCGTCGACGTCGGCATCGAGTCCGTGGATCGCCCGGACGGGGCCGGCGTCGGCGAGCACCCCGGGAAGCAGCGAGAGCGGGAGTACGGGCAGGCCGAGCTCGGCGGCGACGACCGGAGACGGCGTCGGCTGGCCGGCCCAGAACGCGCCACGGTGACCGTCGAGCAGCGACAGCGGATCGCCGAGTGCGGGACGTTCGTCGCGGTAGAGCGTGGACGCTCCCCAAGGGTCGACGACGAGCACCGACCCCGGCTCGTCGTCGCCGACCAGCCAGGTGAAGTCCGAGCCCGGCCGGAACGGATACAGCAGGTCGTTGCACCGGCGCTGCGGACGACCGCTGGGGACCACGAGCCACTCGCCGGGAAACGCGTCCGCGAGCTCGGCCCGCCGACGGGCCCTCGGCTCCGCGCCGGCCCACGGCACCGCACCCGGCGGCGGGGGCGCCCATCCCCCGACGAGCAGTCGCAGCTGGGCGCGGCACATGCCCGGGCGCGCGGTGAGCAGCGCGTCGAGCTCGGCGTCGGTCGGTTCGCACATGGGGTGACCTCCAGTTGAGGGTGCAATGGCGTAGGCGGCGAGCGGCTCGGTGGCGACGCCATGCCGTCGGGTCTGTGCCGCTCACGCACGGCTCGCGCTCTCGCGCACGACCGCGCGGATGACCTCGATCGTCTGCTCGGGCCGCTCGAGGTGAAGCCCGTGCGAGGTGCCCGGCCACCGCGTGACCGGCACGCCGAGCGCCTCGGCGATGCGAGCGTGGACGGCCCGTGCGCTGTCGCCGATGCGGCCCGGCTCGTGGTCGGCGCTCACGATCGCCGCCGGGACGCCACGGGGCAGGTCCGACTCGTCGAGATCCGCCGCGCGCGCGGTGAGTCCCTCGATCGCGCGCGAGAGCTCACGGACGTCGATGTCGGCGTTCGCCCGCGCCGCGTCGGCGTACGGGCCGCGCAGTCCGGTGTTCTCGATGGCGCGTTCGATCACGGAGCGCATCCTGCGACGCAGGAGCCATCGCACCAGGGGCAGACGGACGGCACGCGTTGTCCTGGCGTGCATGCCCTCGATCGTGGAAGCGAGCTCCACGTCGCCGCACGGCATGGGATCGAGCAGCACGAGGCCGGCGACGTCGTCGGGGAAGTCCCGGGCGAAGTGCAGGGCCACGTCGCCGCCGAGGCTCTGCCCGACCACGACGACGGGTCCCATCCCGAGCCGACCCACCAGCGCGTGCAGGTCCTCACTCGCGTCGGCGAGGGTCCCCGGCACCGGCGAGACACCCGTGCCCGGTCGGTCGTGCAGGATGACGCGCGCACCCGGGTCCGCGACGAGGGCTTCCGGGTAGCCGGGATAGAAGCCGCGGCAGCTGACGTGGCCTCCGGGCAGCAGCAGGACGGGAGGACCGGAGCTGCCGTGGACCTGGGTGCTCTCGTTCATGGGGCTCTCCGTCGCTTCCCTGACGCGAGGGCGGCGGATCGGGTCCGGGCCTCGCTCACCTGCACGTCGATGGCGCGACGCGCGCAAGATTTGGTCATCAATCGTCGGGCTGTATTGTGGAACAATATGGAGGTGCACGCATGAGCGCAACCATCCCCGGGAACGACCGCGCGGGGACCGCAGCGGAGCGGGTCGCCGCCGTGCTGCGCGACGAGCTGCTCGACGGCGCACACCCGGTCGGCACCCGGTTCCGCGAGGAGAGCCTCGCGAAGCGGTTCGACGTCGCCCGGCACACGATCCGTGCCGCGCTGCGCCTGCTCGTCGACTCCCGTCTCGTCACCCACGAGCGCCATCGCGGCGTCGGCGTGGCACCGCTGAGCAGGACCCGCATCGACGAGGTCTTCGACTACCGCAAGGTGCTCGAGCTCGGCGCGCTGCGTCTCGCGCAGACCGCCGGCGCGGACCTGTCGGAGGTCGAGGCCGCCGTCGAGCACCTGGAGGCGATTGCCGAACGCGACGAGCCGCTCGCGTGGCGCGAGCTCACCATGGCGCACAGCGCGATCCACGAACGGATCGTCGCCGCATCCGGCAACCCACTGCTCATGGACAGCTACCGGCGCTGCGAGGACGAGCTGCGGCTGCTGCTGACCTTCGTCCGGCCCGACTTCGACGCGGCGGCGATGGCGGCCCTGCACCGAACGCTGTTCGAGCGCCTGCGTGAAGGCGGCGAGCCCGCCGTCGCCGCGCTCGCCGACGACATCGACCACACCGGTCGGGCGGCCCTGCTGCACAGCCTCGCCCGATCCGAGGACGCAGCACGCATGCTCGGCCGCTGACCCCTCGCACGACGTCACCGTCGACCACACCGCCCGACCGACACATCGATCACACGAACAGGAGCGCTGATGAACGAGACCATCCGCATCCACGGTGGCGACGGCCCCACGATGCTGCTGCTGGCCGGAGGTGCTGCCTCCAGCCACGGCTTCTTCCCGGGCCTCGTCAGGGGGCTGCGCGACGAACCGGGGTGTCGAGTGATCGAGTACGACCGCCCCGGGACCGGACTCTCCACCGAGCGCGGAACCTTCGCCGAAGCGTCGTCGCACCTGCACCGCATGATCACCGACCTGCAGGTCGGCCCGGTAATCGTTGTCGGCCAGAGCCTCGGTGGCGCCGCCGCCGCATCGCTCGCCCACGATCACCCCGACGATGTCGCCGGGCTCGTCCTGCTGGACCCCACCCCGGTCAACGACCCGACCGTCGCCGCGCGGCTGGAACGCGCCTACGGGATGGTCGCCGCCGCCGCCCGTCTCCCCGGCGTCCCGGCGCTGCTGAGGTACGCCACGCTCCGGTCCATCGACAGGTCGATCCGACGCCGCCCGCTCCGCCCCGACTGCATCGATGCCTACCGACGCCTCGCCGACACCGACCAGCCCCAGCTACGGCGATCGCTACACGGTCTCGCGCGTACGGCCGACCAGTTCCGCGAGACCGACCTCCGCCACGTACCCACCGTCGTGGTGACCGCCGACCGCAAGGGCGGCAGGGTCAACGCCAGCCACCGCAGGCTGGCCGACGGCTTCGGCGGGACACTCGAGATCTGGCCGGGCTCGACACACGCGATGCATCTCGAGTTCCCGGACCGGACACTGGCCACGGTCCGCGACATGGTCGCCCGCACCGACCCTTGAGAGGGTGTTCAAGAAGATCAGCTTGTAGGTGCGAACTGGCGTCGTTGCTGTCGAATGGCGGAGCCTCCCCCGGGCCAGGCGGCGGGTCATGGTGTTGATCACTGCCCAGCGGACCATGGCCTCGAAGGAAGCTCGGTGACGTTCGTAGTCACGAGCCAGGCGGCGGTGCGCGGTGGGCCAGGCCAGGGTCCGTTCGACCGCCCACCGGCGGGGGATCACCGCGAACCCGCGCTGTCCTGTGGCTCTGCGAACGACCTCGATCCTGGTGCGTAGGAAGGTCTGGGCCCAGTCGAGCAGGCGTCCGGCGAACCGGCGTCGGCGAACACGAATCGGACCGCAGTCGCCAGATGCAGCCCGAGCAGTGTGGCCTTGGCGCCGTCGGGGGCCTGGCGTCCGGCCGAGCACACCGTGACCGTCAGCAGCAGACCGGTGGTATCGGTGACGATGAACCGCTTCCGGCCGTCAATCTTCTTCCCCGCGTCATAGCTCCGTGACCCGCTCCCGACGGTGTCGGCACCTTTCACGTTCTGGGAGTCGATGATCCTCGCGCTCGGCTCCCGATCACGACCCTCGCCTACCCGTACCTGCCCGCGCACGACCGGGAGGAGATTCTCGGTGACCCGCTGCCGCCCCCACCGGTTGAAGTACCAGTACACGGTCCGCCACGGCGGGAGATCCGCAGGCAACGCCCGCCACACACACCCCGCCCGCACGGCGTAGAGGATCGCATCCACCACGTGCCGGCCGGATGCTTCTCCGGACGCCCACCAGGCTCCGGCGCGGGCAACAACAGCTCGATCACCGCCCTCTGCTCGTCACTGGCATCCGACGGCTACCGCCAGCGTCGCCGTGTCATCACCGTCCACGGTGGATCACCACGGACTCGTGGTCAGGTAGACACGCCGACTCTTCTCAAACATGCTCTCAGTTCCTCTCGGTGTTCTCGGGACACGCGCATCAGGTTTGGCACCAGCGACACACGCATACCGGTGGAGGCCACGTCACCACGGCGCTGACCAGCACAGAGTTCAGCCATGGAGGCCACGCTGGTGTCCGGAAGCACGAACGAAGCCACCGTCAGGGCTCTGACCAGCGAAAATGGAGCCGCCTTGGGGGGTCGAACCCCAGACCTACGCATTACGAGTTCTTCCATCGTGGAAACACCCGTGCGCAGGCCGTCCGTTCATGCACGTCGTGCAGAACACGATGCCCATCCAGCACCATCGGTGGACACCGTTGGAGGCCATGAGGGAGGCCACGACATCATTCGGTGCACGGTCCCAGTTCAGGGCATCAAGCGCCGGCCTGACGCTGTGACGGTCGACTCCCTACCCGCCGTCCTCGGTCACGGTAGCCCTGCTCGCTCCGCGCGTCCGCGGGGTCAGGTCGGGCAGTCCCCGACCGACGATCTCCCGCATCAGTAGCGCAGCGACGGTGCTGACCATCGCGGTCCCCACGACGAACGCGGCCGGGAAGATCGGCGGACACACCCTGCGCGCGACCATCCCGTTCCTCCAGCGCGTGGGCGAGCCACCCTGCCGACCGTCCGAGGTGGAACAGGACCTCCCCCGCACCGTGGACCAACCCGTGCACGTGACAGAGAGCGCCGAGGGCGAACTCGACGTTGGGGGACTCACCGCCGCGGCCGGCCACGAGTTCGAGGACGTCGCCCACGACGCGCCGCCGCACCGGATCGGCCGTGTCGTCGGCGAGCAGCTCGTCGAGCAGGTGGCCGGCGCGTGGATCGACCCCTTCGTAGCGGGCCTGACCGAAGCCGGGCAGCACACCACCGAGCGCGAGCTTGCCGGCAGACTGCACAGGCTGAGCAATTCGAGGGACACCAGCGAAGCGTTACGGGGATCATCGAGGCGAGCAAGGTGCCCGCGCCGACACCTTGGCTCGTCCCGTGTGTGGCTCCTCGAACCGGGGACGAGGCGGGTGGCGGCCTGGGACGCGGCGCGAGCCACCTTCTACCCTCTGGGGCGCAAGCGGCCAACTCGCTGACCGACTGCGGACCGAGCGCGGGCAAGAAGTGTCGGCTCCCTCTGCCCCTGTATCCAGGGCCCCTCGTCGCGGATGAGACTCTGCCGTTGATCCCCCACAGCGACACTCTTCTCAACGGGGCAGTACTCGGCGGGCTCGCAGTTCAGGTGCTCATGGAGGTGCCCGGCGAGGCTGTAGCGAAGTGGGAGGGGTACGCCGAAACCTGCGGGTTTGGCCACCAGACTTACGAGCTGGGCGAGCTGGGCGAGCTGGGCGGCGCTGACGCTGGCGGACAGCAGGGCGACGTTGGGGCTTCCGCCTGTGGGGCGGCCAGCGCGTCGGATGTACTCGGGATCGTCGAGCAGGCCGCCCATGTCGAGGGTCGCCTCGTGCGCCGCGAGTTGTCGGGAGCACTGCAGGCATGTACGTCCGGGCACGAGCGTGTGGGCTCGCCAGCTCGCGCCGCGCATGCCCCCGTCGGGCCCGGGGCGGGTCTCGATGTTGATACCTCCGTCGATGACGGGGATGAGGTCGGCGTAGGCGAGGGTGTTGAGCACGGCGCGGGGCCACGGGCGGTCAACACAGGAGAAGATGATGTCGAAGTCGAGCGCCGCGGCCAGGCCCTCCGGCGAGCAGATGCTGGTGTTGAACCTCTCGATGGTCGGTGAGGCCGCGGTCGACGCGGCTCGCATGAGGCGGGCCGCCACGCTGGTCTTCTTTCGGGATCGCCGCGCGTCACGACGGGTCGTGCCGATCATGCGGTCGAGGTTGATCGGCTCGACCACGTCGTAGTCCATGACGCGATCGGGCTCGGGGTCAAGGCTGCGCACGCCGGCTACTCGGTCCTGTTCGACACCGCCAGCAACTGGATCACCAGACTGTCCGCCGCGCACCAGAGCGGACGGCTCGAGGCAGAGCTGAAGAAGATCCGCCGCTACAAACTGATCATCATCGACGAGGTCGGCTACATCCCGTTCGACCAGGACGCGGCGAACCTGTTCTTCCAGCTCATCGCCTCACGCTATGAACAGGGCTCGGTGATGGTCACCTCGAACCTGCCGTTCGGTCGGTGGGGCGAGACGTTCTCCGACGACGTCGTCGCCGCAGCCATGATCGACCGCCTCGTCCACCACGCCGAGGTCCTGACCCTGTCCGGGGACTCCTACCGCACCCGAGCCCGCCGCGAACTCCTGGCCAAGCACAACCGCGCCAGCAACGACTGAGAACCGACAGGGGGGTCAGTCCCAGACCGTCGTTACGGGGTCACTCCAAACCCGCCGTTGACACTGCGCGGCGGACTTCGGCGTAGGTGTGCTCCGGCGGCCAGACCATGGGCGCGGAGTGCTCCCAGAAGCCCAGGCGTCTCCGGAGGTAGGCGTGCTGCACCGCACCGAACCCATGAAGCAGCACCTCTGGGAGTCGGGAGGTCCGAGCAAGACCGACCACAGCCACAACACCTCCCGGTGCGGTCAGCTCGGCGAACCGCAGCAACGTCGCTTCGAGATCTGGGAGATGGTGCGTCGTGGCGACCGAGGCGACCACATCGAACGCGCCAAGCTCGAAAGGGTGACTCATGACGTCTCCCTGCACCCAGCGGACCGAGTCAACCTCCAGCCGCGCCGAGTCCAGAACAGTCGAGTCACAGTCGATGCCTGTCACGTTGGGGACTGCACGACGCAGTTCGGCTGCGAGCAGGCCGTTTCCTGTGCCCACATCCAAAGCCGAGCTAGGGAGTGTCTCCTAATCCGGTCGCGTGGCGCTGGGGGATGATCATCAGGTGTCGCGGCGAGCTGTTCTGAACGATGCCCAGTGGGCGAGGCTTGAGCCGTTGCTGCCGACCTCTGACGGTTTGCCGGGTCGCCCGTTCGCCGATCACCGCCGGGTGGTCGAGGGGATCATCTACCGATACCGCTGCGGGCTGGCCTGGCGCGATGTACCGGCCGAGTTCGGGCCCTGGCAGACGTTGTGGAAGCGGCATCGCCGCTACTGCGGTGACGGCACCTGGGATCACGTTCTCGCAGCTCTGCTGGCCGATGCCGACTCGGCCGGGCTCGTGGACTGGGCGGTGTCGGTGGACTCGTCGATCATTCGTGCTCGCCAGCACTCCGCGACCCTCACGCGGGACACAGGGGGCAGGATCGAACTACAACAATCTGCGCGTCGAGCCGCCCGATCACGCACTCGGTCGGTCCCGCGGCGGGCTCGACACGAAGATCCACCAGCTCGTTGACGGCCACGGCCGCCCGCTGGTCGTGCTCGTCGGTCCCGGCCAGGCCGGCGACGCCCCGATGTTTCTGCACCTGATGAGTCACCTGCGTATCGACCGGGCCGGGCCGGGCCGTGCGCGGACCCGCCCGGAGCGGGTCCGCGCAGACAAGGCCTACTCCTCGCGCGCGATCCGCCGGCATCTGCGCGAACGGCGGATCGTCGCGGTCATCCCCGAGCCCGCTGACCAACAAAGGCATCAGAAACGGCGAGGCTCACGCGGCGGTCGACCACCCGCGTTCGACCGTGTCGACTACCGCGGCCGCAACGTCGTCGAGCGCGGGTTCTGTGAGCAGTGGCGCGGCCTGGCGACCCGCTACGACAAACTCGCCCTGACCTTCCGTGGCGGGGTCGTGTTGAAGGCGATCATCACCTGGCTACGGGCATTGGGAGACACTGCCTAGGTGTAGTAGCGAAGTGTCGATCGCCCCCAGATCTTCGGGTCAGCTGGGTTCGGTGCGTCGCGCAACGGCACGGGCGATCACGGCGCGGGCCTCGTCGACCGGGACCCGGGCGCGCGACCGGCGGGCAGACCGGGTGCCGAGCGAGGATCGCCCGTGCCTGCGCATCACGACGCCTCGGCAGCGCGGGCCTTCTTGGCCTTGTCCTCCTGGTATCCGCGGTATCCGGCCCGGAACGACACCAGGACGACGAGCGCCAGCGTGATGTACAGCGCGTAGTCGTCGATCAGCAGCACGATGTCGACCGCGCTCTGGCCGACCCCGTACCCCAGTCCGGCGACCAGCCCGGTGATCAGCGCAGCCCCGATCGCGTCGAAAATCAGGAACCTGACCAGGCCCATCCCGCCGAGACCGGCGACGGCGAACACCGCCGGAGCCGGGATACCGGGCAGGGCCGCTCCCACGACGACCAGCGGCATGGCCCACGACGGCCAGGACCGAATCCGGGCCACAAGCCGCTTCGCGGCTTCACCGGGGGCGAAGAGCTCCACGATCTTGCTACCCCAGCGCCTGCCGGCCAGCCAGAACAGCCAGTCGAACTTGATCATTCCGAACACGCCCGCCGCGATCACCAGCCACAGCTGGCCCTCCCCGATCCTGGCGAATGCCGCTCCCGCACCGATCGCGGACAGGCTGCCGGTGACGGCGCTGAGCGCGACCGGGTAGGAGGCCAGCAGGAACGGTCGCACCGGCATCGTGGCCAACATGAACACGATCACGCCGAGGGTCGAGAAGGCCAGCACCTTGTCCGTGCGCGACATCGGGTGGTCCCACGGCATGGCGTCGCGCCATGCCTTCTTCGCCTCGGCGAGCTCCTCGGGTGAGTAGTCCTTGCTCCGCCACCGCATCCGCTTCGTCGTCGGACCCGTCCCCGGTGCCGGTCCGCCGGCCGGATCGACCTGCGGGAGCCGGGTCGTCTCGGCCTCGGTGTTCCCCAACCCATCCGGTCGCGGGCCGTCGTTGGTACCCGTCATCGCTGTCCCCCACGGTCGGCCGTCCGACACGGCACTGATCACGTACGGTTGAACCAGACACCCTGCCGTTACGGCAGGGTCAACACGTTTCACCCGTGCGGGTCATGGCAACGGCCCGGCGCTCGATCGGGACCGATCTCGACCTTGCCCGGTGGCATGGTTTGCACTGCCGGCACGTCGAACCCGTTCGTCATCCAGGTGGCGCTGCACATCCGGCCGGAGTGCCGCGAGTCCCACCGTAAGGCGCTCGCACGGGTCATCGGCCGGGTCCGGGCCCGGCCGGAGTGCCGCTACCGCCACGTGTTCGACTCCGCGGATGATCCGGACACCATCCGGTTTGTCGAGAGCTGACGGGTCCGGGACACGTGCTGGAAAGAGATCCGCGCGCTCGACTTCTAGCGGGAGT
The DNA here is from genome assembly GCF_020496245.1 of Pseudonocardia sp. ICBG601. NCBI lineage: Bacteria > Bacillati > Actinomycetota > Actinomycetes > Pseudonocardiales > Pseudonocardiaceae > Pseudonocardia > Pseudonocardia sp. ICBG601. Next base: position 501,923 of record NZ_JAHLJA010000148.1, read on the forward strand.
ACGCCGCGGTCGGCGAGGCGATTTACGCCACCCCACGGCACGTCGAGATCCTGATCCCCCTACACAGCAGCGAGCGGACGTGACCGGCAACGTGCGCGAACTCTGCCGGGCCCATCTCGGTGCGCTCAATGCTCACGAGTTCGACCGCATGGACGAGTTCGTCCACGAGCAGGTGAGCTTCAACGGCGAGCCGGTCACCCGCGATCAGCCGATCGCGGCCCCGCGCGCGCTCGTGGACACGGTGCCCGACTTCTCCTGGCATCTGGAGGACCCGCTCGTCGACGGCGTCCGGGTGGCGGCCCGGCTCACGCTCGCCGGCACCCGATACGCGACCGGCTCGGCCGGGCTCGGTCCGGAACGTCGTTCCGTTTCACCGAGTAGGGCATGTACGAGCTGCGCGACGACCGGCTCACTCAGCTGCGGAACTTCGTCGACGTCGACACGCTGCACCGGCCCGCTGTATGACCTACGCCACTCCTTCTTGAGGGTGCCGTAGCGGCATCGACTTCCCTCACCGCACACCATCGACCCGGGAGCTTCCGATGTCCACGATCAGCCGGTCTCCGGACCACGTCCGTCCCGACCTCAGCCCGGCCGCCCGGGTCGTCGTGTGGGCGTTCCGGCGCAGCACGAACCGCCTCGTCCCGAGCAGCCGATGAGCGCCCCGGCACGGTCCACCCGACCCGGCGTCGACGACTCCCGGCCGTTCGGCGCTCACCTGCGTATGAGCTGGTGGAAGCCGCTCGTCCTGATCGTGGCCTTGCCCCCGGTCCTGGTGGGACTGCAGGTCGTCTTCTTCCTACTCGCCGGTCTCGTCGAGGGCAGCGACGATCCGTTGTCCACCGTGTTCACGCCGTGGAAGGCGCTGGCCGCCAACCTTTCGATCGGCGTGACCGGGCTGGTGGCGGCCGGACTGCTGGTGTGGATGACCGGAGTGCCGTGGAGCTCGCTGCTTCGTCATCGACGGGCGTTCGACCGGCGGCGGCTGGCTCATCACCTGATCGGCGCGGCGATCGTCATGGGAACCGTGCTGACGATCACCGGTGTCGTGGCTCCGCAGTCCACGGGCTGGACCGGTTTCGGGATCACGGGCACGACGGTCGCGCTGCTGGCGGTCACCGTGCTCACCACCCCGATCCAGGCCGTCGGCGAGGAGCTGACGTACCGCAGCGCCCTGCTGCCCGCGGCCGCGAGCTGGGTGCGAGCCGTGCGCCCGGCCCTGGCAGTCGGACTCGTGGTCTCCGCCCTGGGATTCGCCGTGGCCCACGGCTCCGGCGATCCGTGGCTGTTCGGCTACTTCCTGGTGATCGCCGTGAACACCGGCCTGATCGCGATCATCAGCGGCGGCATGGAGGCGCCCATGGCGTTCCACGTGGCCAACAACGTCCTCGCCGGTATCGCCGGCAACCTCCTCTCCGGCGGCGGGAGCGCCACCATCGACCGCACGACCGACACCGGCGGCCCGGCGTTGTTGATCCTCGTCGCCGGGAACATCGCCATGGTCGTCCTGGTCTGGGCCTACGAACGACGCGCGCGCACGCCCCGACCGCCCCGGCCGACGACGACACGTCCTGACCACCGCCCCACACAGACGAGGAGCAACCGATGACCGCCACACCGACCGGGTCGACGACGGATCTGATCGAGCTCGAGGAGTTCTTCGCCGACCCGGCCTTCGCCGCTCCCTCGCTGTCCCCGGACGGCACCCGGCTGGCCTACTCGGCTCCGGCGGGCGGGCGGCTGAACATCTGGGTACGGGGTGTCGAACAAACCCATGACGAGGCCGTCCAGGTCACCGCCGACACCCGCCGCGGGATCTACATCCACCACTGGACCGACGACCCGCGGTGGTTGCTCTACCTGCAGGACAACGACGGCAACGAGGACTGGCACCTGTTCCGGGTCGATCTCGACGATCCCGGCAGCGCCGCCGTCGACCTCACCCCGATGGACCCGGGCTCACGCGTGCTGGGCGTCGAGCCGGTCACCTCGATCCCGGGCACCGTCCTGGTCTGGATGAACCGGCGGACGCTGTTCACCGACGTGTTCCGCATCGACGTGGCCACCGGTGAGACGACCGTGCACCTCGCGCAGGACGACCCGAGGGCGTCGGTGCTGCTCGACCGCGACGACCGGCCCGCCTTCCAGACCGTGCTGACCCCGCAGGGCACGGTGGAGGTGAGTGCCTTCGACACCGGGGCCGCCGGTACCGGGACCGTCGACGCCGGCACGCCGCGCCTGCTGCGGACCGTGGGAGGTGCGGAGCATCCGATGGGCATCCACCCCCAGCTGGTCACCTCCGACGGGCAGGGCCTGCTCGTCGGCTCCTTCGGCGACGGCGACCACCTGCGGCTGGTCCGGATCGACCGAACGACCGGTGACGAGACCGTCGTCGCCGAGGTCGAGGGCCTCGACGTCGACATCAGCGGCACCGCGGTCCCCGGGGTCCTGCCACCGATGGTCTACACAGCCCGGCGCACCGGGGAGGTCCTCGCGGTCCGTTTCGTCTCCGACCGCCCGCACGTGGAGGTCGTCAACCCGGAGTTCGCCGAGGTCTACGCCGCGCTGCAGAAGCTCTCAGACGGCGTGCTCGGCCCCCTGTCCTCCGACGACGCCGGCCGGCGGTGGGTCGCCACGTTCGTGCACGACCGCGAGCCCGGCGTCACCTGGCTCTACGACCACGCCACCGGGCAGGCGCGGCTGCTGCACCGGCCCGAGCGCAGCTTCGGGCCCGACGACCTGGCCCCGATGACGCCGGTCTCCTTCCCCGCCCGCGACGGACTCGAGCTGCACTCCCAGCTGACCCTGCCGGTCGGCGTCGAACCCCGCGGCCTGCCCCTCGTGCTGGCCGTGCACGGCGGCCCGTGGATGCACGACTCCTGGGGATACAGCCCGGAGGCCCAATTCCTGGCCAACCGCGGCTACGCCGTCCTGCAGGTCAACTTCCGCGGCTCCACCGGTTACGGGCGCCACCACGTCACCGCCGCGATCGGCGAGTTCGCCCGCGCCATGCACGACGACCTGATCGACGCCGTCGACTGGGCCATGGCACAGGGATACGCCGACCCCGACCGGGTCGGCATCTACGGCGGGTCCTACGGCGGCTACGCCGCCCTGGTCGGAGTCACCGTCACCCCCGACCGTTTCGCCGCCGCCGTCGACTACGTCGGCGTCTCCGACCTGGCAAACTTCATGCGCACACTGCCGGAATTCCTGCGCCCACAGTTCGTCAACAACTGGTACCGCTACGTCGGGGACCCCGAGATCGCCGAGCAGGAGGCGGACATGGCCGCCCGCTCACCGATCACCATGGTCGACCGGATACGCACCCCCCTTCTCGTCGCCCAGGGCGCCAACGACGTCCGCGTCGTACAGGCCGAGTCGGACAACATCGTCGCCTCACTGCGCAAGCGCGGCGTCCCGGTGGAGTACCTCCTCGCCCCCGACGAGGGACACGGTTTCGCCAACCCGCAGAACCGCCGACGCCTCTACCTCGCCATCGAGTCGCATTTCGCGACCCACCTCGGTGGCCGCGCGGGCACCTCCGCGGGAACGCCCCCGGGTTCGGCCGGGGGACATCGGTGAGCTGCGCCGTCCTGGGCTGGACCGGTGTCGCAGCCGGCCACAGCCGCCCTGGAGCTCGCGTCCTCCTACTCGCCGTTCCGGTCCCGGCCGGTCGAGCCGGCGGAGGCAATCGCGCACGCGACGGTCGGGTCCGTGGCCGATCCGTGACGTGCCGGACGACATGGCACACCGTCCGAGGACCTCCTGCTGTTCCTCACCCCCGAGATATCGGTCCCGGCCGGCCCGCAGGGACCTGGCCGACCGACCGAGCCCGACAGGTACACCCCCTCACCGACAGGAGAACACCCGTGCCCGTGAAGCTGGTACACCCCGAGAACGTGAACCGGGTCGAGGTCCACCACCAGGTGGCCGTCGCACAGGGATCGCGCATCATCCACCTGGCCGGCCAGGTGTCCTGGGACACCGAGGGCAACCTCGTGGGCCACGACGACGTCGCCGCCCAGGCCGAGAAGTGCTTCCTCAACGTCGCCGCCGCCCTCGACGCCGTCGACGCGACGATGGCCGATCTGGCCAAGGTCACCGTGTACGTCGTCGACCTCGACGAGCAGAAGGCCGGACAGATCGTCGAGGGACGTGACCGGGCGGCCGCGGCGCTGGGCGTGGAGCTGCAGCAGCCGAGCACCTGGATCGGAGTCACCGCCCTGGCCGCACCGGGGTATCTCGTCGAGATCGACGCCGTGGCCGTCCTGCCCTGAAACAGACGCACCCGGCCGCCACAGTCGGGCTCGGGTCCCACCGACGGCGCGCGTTGAACGAGCGCGCCGTCGGCAGTCCCTACCGCGCAGAGAGAGAGGAAGACCGATGGCCGTCGCAGTGGTGGTCGGCGCCGGACCGGGGCTGGGGCTGTCCATCGCCCGGCGCTTCGGCGCAGCCGGGTACGACATCGCCCTCATCGGGCGCACCCGCTCCACCCTCGACGCCGGCGCCGAGGAACTGGCCCGGACCGGCGTCACCGCCGGGTGCTTCGTCGCCGATGTGACCGATCGGCGTGCCCTGATCGACGCGTTCGAGGCGATCAGGGCGCAATTCGGCGACATCGACGTACTGGGGTACTCCCCGTTCCCGCGAGACACCACCGAGGCCACGGTGACCGGAGCGACCGAGGTCACCGTGGAGTCGCTGCAGCCGTATCTGGAGCTCTTCCTGTTCGGCGGGGTCACCTCCGTACGACAGGTGCTCCCAGGCATGATCGGTCGCGGCCGCGGCACGATCATCGTCACCACCGGCGCCTCGTCGGGCCCGGTCGTGCACCCGCCGCTCGGGAACATTGCCGCGGCGAGCGGGGCGCTCCGCAACTGGGTGCTCAACCTGCACGAGGAGCTCCGGGACACCGGCGTGTACGTCGCCCACGTCGCGCTCGCGACCTGGATCGGGCGCGCGGGCCCGGCGAGCATGCCGGACACGATCGCCCGGACCTACCTCGATCTGCACCGTGAGCGTCGAGTCGCCGAGGTGGTGTACGGCGAACACGGTGTCGGCTCCCCACCTCCTGCCGCCCCGGTGCGGTGACCCGGCCTATTCGGTTCCGGCCGCGCGGCAGGCGCCGGCCCGGACCCCGGCCGCTACACCGGCTCGTCGAGAGGGCGGGTGGTGATGGCGGTTTCCCACTCAGCCGTACCCGGCCCGTGGCCGCCCCACCACCCGCGAGCAGTCTGCGGCCGTGGCGTGTCCACGATAGACACGACACAGCCGAGGTCGGCGAGGGCGAGGGCGAGGGGGCTGCGTTTCAGGGTGCCCTCGCCGACCGTGTCGAGGACGACGTCGGCACCGCCCAGCGCGCGCACCTGCGGTCCGTGGTCCGTGGTCGAACTCGGGATCGATCATCAACAGCGTCGAAGGGACGGGCAACGTGGGCAGTCGCATCCGTTGGGACAGATGTTGGCGTTGATCACGGTCGGCAGGCTGCTGCGCGGACTGACGGGACTCACACAGACCTCTGATCCGTAGGTCGCGGGCGGGTGCGGCGGCGCCCGTCTAGCCTCGGGCCTACGACGCCGGAGATCGCCGGCATGATGGTGTTCCTGGCCTCGCCCGGCGCGGTCACCGCCGAAGCCGTCGGGGCGGCCGGGGCAACCATGGAACGGGTCCACTACCGAGGAGGCCGTCCCCGCGCATCGCCGGGCCCGGTGCGGATCGAACGAACCCGGCTTACGTACTCCCGTGGCGGCTCGCTGTGGAAGGCGGTGAACGCACGGCTGAAGTTCGACAGCCGGGTGTACCCGACCTGCCGCGCGACGCTGGTCGGCGTGGCGCCGCCGGCCAGCAGCTCACGGGCCTCGCGCATCCGCGCGGCCAGACACCACCGAGCGAACGTCATCCCGGTCTCACGGCGGAAGACGTCGTTCAGCGGCCTGTCCACGACGATGTCCGCAGTCTCCGGGGCCCGCCGCAGGACGGCCTCGGCCACGGCGCGGGCTGGATCGCTGCGCGGCATCGGGAGCGAGCGTGCGCGATCAGACGCGAGCTGCCCGCGGAACAGGTCGAGGATCGTCCGGTGGTCGTGGCCGTCCGGGCGCAGCGGGGTGCGCGCGCTCACCGAGCGGTGCAGCAGGTAGGCGTCCCAGCTCGGCGGGAACTCCACGCGCAGGCCGCCGAGGCCGTGCCCGTCCCCGGGGTGGAGGTCCCCGAGCGGGAGCGCGATCGAGCCGGGATGGGTTCCGAACTGGTGCTCCCGACCGGCCGGGATCCATATCGCGTCGCCCCGGCGGAGGTGGTGGGTCACCCCGTCGACGCGCAGATAGCCGGACCCGCGATACATCCAGCTGAGGACGTGCACGCGGTTGGTGTGCGGCGGGGTCTGGGTGGCCGACAGCGGACGCCCGCCCGCTGCTCCGCCCAGCACCCGGCCGAGGACCCCGGCCCGGGGGAGGTCCGGTGGCCGCTGCGACGGGTGGGTGTCGCGGGCCCGTGACCGCTCCCGGTACTCACGGGGCGTGATGCCGTAGCGGCCGCGGAACGCGCGCGCGAACCCGTTCCGCCCGGCGAACCCGGACCGGACCGCGGCGCGGCTGACGTCCTCCCCCGCAGCCAGGAGCTCGCAGGCCACCGTCAGCCGGTAGGCGGTGCGCCACTGCGCGAACGTCATCCCGGTGTCGCGCAGGAACTCCCGGTGCAGCGTCCGGGTGCTGCACGCGGCCCGGTCCGCCCACTGCCCGGCGGTGTGGTCGAGCGCCGGGTTCCGCGCCAACCCCTCGGCGACCGACCGCGCGACGGGGCCCGCGGGCAGGGGCGGACCGCCGTTCGGCCCGGTGGAGGGCCCCGCGGCGGTGTCGACGACGTCGAGGAGCGAGGCCCGGGTGTAGCCGAAGCTGGTCACGGGCGCGATGAAGTGCACGTAGTGCTGGATCAGCCAGTCGTGCCATTCCGGCCGGACGTCGAACCGGACCGGTTCCGCCGACCCGGCCCCCGGGGCGAGCTCCGGCGGCACGCCGTAGGGGAAGGCCACGGCGCCCGGACGGGTGCTGATCCGCCGGCCGTGCTCGGCCGGGACCCAGATCCCCTCGCCGGCTGCGAGCCGTTCGACGCGCCCGCACTCCAGCTCCACCCGGGCCACCCCGGTGTGCACCCACGCCAGCAGGTGCGTCCCCCGGTTCCACCCGGCCCCGGTGTGCGCGCCCGGGATCGGCGGTGGTGAGGCGGCGGTGAGAACGGCCACGGCCCTCCGTCCCGGTCGACGCCGTCGCTGACAACCATCTGGCAGTACGCGCACCATCACCTTAGCAATGGGATGCCTAAGTTACGGGTCGACGGACCGACTCCCCCGACCGTCGCGCCACGCCGGTCGCGCACCGACGACATCGAGGAGAACCGTGCCGAAGACCTCGCGCCCCGTGACGGTGCACCCGATCAGCGTGCGCGAGCTCCGCGTCGCCCGCATCGAGGACCTGACCCCCGGCATGCGCCGGGTGACGCTCACCGGACCGCAGCTGGACGCGTTCACCTCAGCCAATGGCATCAAGCGGCCGGCGTTCACCTCGTCCGGCTTCGACGACTCGGTCCGCCTGATCTTCCCCTACCCCGGGGAGACGGAGCCGGTGCTGCCGATCCAGCGCGAGGGCGGGACCGCCATGCCTCCCGGCAGGCGACCCTTGTCCAAGGCGTACTCGGTGCGGCGCTGGGATCCCGCGACCGGCGAGCTGGATGTCGACGTCGTCCGCCACGGCGTCGGCGTCGCCACCACCTGGGCCTACCGGGCGGAGCCGGGGGACCGCATCCACATGGGCGGCCCCAGCTCGTCGATGGGCATGCCGGTCGGCGCGGACCGGCTGCTCGTCGTCGGCGACGAGACCGCGCTGCCGGCCATCGCGCGGCTGCTCGACGAGCTGCCGGAGACGGCCGCGGCACGGGTGCTGATCGAGGTCGCCGAGTCCTCGCACGTCCAGCCGCTGCGCGAGCTCCCCGGCGTCACGGTCCGCTGGCTCGTGCGCGACGGCGCCGAGGCGGGCACGTCCACGCTCCTGCTCGACGCCGTGCGCGACCTGGAGTGGCCCCCGGGCCGGCCGTTCGCGTGGGTGGCGGGCGAGCAGGCCGTCGTGCGCGACATCCGCAGGCACCTCGTCGAGGAGCGCGGGATGCCGAAGGAGGACGTCGAGTTCACCGGCTACTGGCGGCGCACCGAGACCGTCGCCCGCGCCGACGACGCCGCCGTTCCCGACGTCGAGCGGACCGCCGGCGCGTTCGACCGGTTCCACGAGCTCTCCGAGCTGGTCCCGCCGATCGCGCTGCGGGTCGCCGCGGGTCTGGGGATCGGCGACCTGATCTCCCGCGGCGTCACGGGGGTGGCCGACCTCGCCGCCCGGTCCGGCAGCGACGAGCGCGCGCTGGGCAAGCTCCTGCGGTACCTGCACACGGTCGACGTGGTGAACGAGACGGAGCCGGGACACTACGGGCTGACCGAGGTCGGGGAGTTCCTGGCCGCGGACCTCTGGATCGACGCGCTCGCCCCGGACGGCGTCGTCGGGCGGCAGTGGCTCGGCCTGTACGGCCTCGGGGAGTCGGTCCGCACGGGTGGCCCGAGCTACGCGGCCGTGACCGGCCGGGACTTCCCGGCGCTGCGGCGCGACCAGTCCTACGAGGACCGGTTCCTGGACACCGTCGCGGGCGCGTCGAAGTGGATCGCCGAGCCGCTGGCGAAGGCGCCCGCGCTGGACGGGGTCGCCCACTTGGTGATCCACTCGGGCGGCGCCGGGGTCCAGGCCCGGGAGATCGCCACGGCGAACCCCGACCTGCGGATCACGATCTGCGCCCTGCCCGCGCAGGCCGACTGGCTCCGCCGGGACCTTCCCGACTCGATTCCCGACGGGAGCAGCCGCGAGCGCGTCGCCGTCGTCGAGCAGTCGATCTTCGAGCCGTCTCCGGCCGCGGACGCCGTGCTCGTCGTCCGGGCACTGGGGCCGCTGCCCGACGCGGACGCGGCGCACGCGCTGCGCCGGATGACGGAGAACCTCGAGCCGGGCGGGCGAGTGCTCGTCGTCGAGGACACGTTCGACCTCGATGAGATGGACGAGCACGACGCCGAGGCGGACCTGCTCGCCCTGACCCGCGACGGGACCGGTCTGCGGACTCCGGCCGAGCTGCAGGCGGTGATCGAGCGGGCCGGCCTGCGCGTCGAGCGGACCGAGGGCCTCGGCTGGCGCAGCACGCTGCGGACCCTGCGGTGACCGCCGTCCCGGACACGCTCGGCCCCGCGACGGAGCACGCCCCGCGGCGACGCCCGATCGGCCGGGCGCTGGGTGTGCTCGTGCTCGTGCTCGCGGTCACGGTGCTGGCCAGTCTCGCGATCGGCGCCGAGACCCCCTCCCCCGTGCGGGTGCTGTCCGCCGCCGTGTCCGGGTGGCACACCGATCCGGACGCGTGGACGCTCGTCGCGTACTACCGGATGCCGCGCACCCTGGTGGCCATCGCGGTCGGCGCCGCCCTCGGCGTCGCCGGGGCGCTGATGCAGGCCTACACCCGCAACCCGCTGGCCGACCCGGGGATCCTGGGGGTCAACGCCGGGGCGGGGCTCGCGGTCGTCGTGGCGATCTGGCTCGGGCTGGGAACCTCCGTGACGTTCCTCGTGTGGCCCGCGCTGCTGGGCGCGGTGCTCGCCACGTTCGGCGTGCTGCTGCTGGCCGCCACCGGCCGCGGACCGGCGACGCCGGTGCGGATGACGCTGGCCGGCGTCGCGCTGGCCGCGGTCCTCGGCGGGATCACCACGACGATCCGGCTCGGTGACCCGGCCACGTTCGACCGCTTCCGGTCCTGGGCGGTCGGCTCGGTGGCCGGCCGCGAGGTGGGCGACCTGCTGGCAGTCTCACCGTCCGTCGTCGTCGGTCTGGTGGTCGCGGTGGTCCTCGCCAAGCCGCTGAACGCGATCGCGATGGGCGAGGACGTGGCCCGGTCGCTGGGGGTGGACGTCCGCCGGGCCCGGCTGGGCACGGTGCTCGCGGTGGCCCTGCTGGTGGGCGCGGGGACGGCGGTCGCCGGGCCGATCGCGTTTGTCGGGCTGATGGTCCCGCACGCGGTGCGCCTGCTGGTCGGCAACGAGCAGACCCGGATCGTCCCGCTGTCCGTGCTCGCGGCGCCGTGCCTGCTCGTGGCGACGGACACGGCCGCGCGGGTACTGGTCCCCGGCCAGGAGGTCCCGGTCGGGGTCGTGACCGCGTTCGTCGGCGCCCCGGTCCTGCTCTGGCTGATCCGGGACAAGCGGGTGAACACGCAGTGAGCGTCCTGTCCGAGGTCCGGAGCCGGGTCGTGGCAGTGCGGGTCGGCCCGGCGGTCTCGGGACGGATGACGGTCCGCTCCGCGCTCGTCTGCGCCACGCTGGTGCTGCTGACCGTCGTCGTGACCGGCCTCGCGCTGAGCCTCGGGCAGATCGTCTTCTCGCCGGCCGAGGTGCTGAGCGCGCTGGCCGGGCAGGCCCCGGGACGGGTCGAGCTGTTCGTCGTCGAGTGGCGGCTGCCCCGCGCCGTGGCCGCCGTCGTGTTCGGCGCGATGCTCGGGGTGGCCGGCGCGCTGTTCCAGACGATCACCCGCAACCCGCTGGGCAGCCCGGACATCATCGGGTTCACCGCGGGGTCCTCGCTGGCCGGCACCGCGGCCATCGTGCTCGTCGGTTCCGGCTTCGCGGTGGTGGCCGGGGGTGCGCTGGTCGGCGGGTTCGCGGTCGCGGCGGCGATGGTGCTGCTCTCCCGCGGGGGCGGGGCGGCCGGGTTCCGGCTGGTGATCGCCGGGATCGCGCTGAACGCGATGCTCGTCAGCACGGAGCGCTGGCTGGTGCTGGTCGCCGACCTCGACGACGCGCTCGCCGCCGGCCTGTGGAACGCCGGGACGCTCAACGGCACCGACTTCGCCTTCGTCGGCTGGGCTCTGGTGCTGGGCGGGATCGCGATGGCACTGGCCGTCGTGCTGCTGGGAGCGAGGCTGGACCTGTTCGACATGGGTGAGGACACCAGCTCGGCGCTCGGCGGCGGGCCCCGCCGCACCCGGCTGTACGCAATCGGCGCCGGCGTGCTCCTGGTCGCCCTGGTCACCGCCGCCGCCGGCCCGATCCAGTTCGTCGCGCTCGCCGCCCCGCACATCGGGCGACGGCTGGCCGGCAGCTCGGGGAACGCGCTGGTCCCGGCCGCGTGCGCCGGGGCGCTGCTGCTCGCCGCCGCGGACCTGGCCGCACAGCACCTGGTGCCCGGCCAGTCGTATCCGGTGGGCGTGGTGACGCTGGTCGGCGGCGGCCTGTACCTGATCACGCTGATCGTCCGGGAGAACAGGAAGGCCGCGTTGTGAGCGACCCGGTACCCGAGCACGCCGCGCTACGCGCGGTCGACCTCACGATGGCCTACGACCGCCGGGTCGTCGGCCGGGACCTCTCGGTCGACATCCCCCACGGGGAGTTCACCGTCATCATCGGGCCGAACGCCTGCGGCAAGTCGACGCTGCTCCGGTCGCTGTCGCGACTACTGACCCCGGCCGAGGGCACGGTGCTGCTCGACGGGCGGGACATCCACCGGATGCGCGCCCGTGACGTCGCGACCCGGCTCGGCCTGCTCCCGCAGTCGGCGATCGCGCCGCCCGGGATCACCGTGTTCGACCTGGTGCGCCGCGGCCGCTACCCGCACCAGTCGATCCTGTCCCGCTGGAGCCCGGCCGACGAGCGCAGCGTGCGCGAGGCGCTGGCCGCGACGCGGATGACCGAGCTCGCCGACCGCGACGTCGACGAGCTCTCCGGCGGCCAGCGCCAGCGGGCCTGGGTGGCGATGGTGCTGGCCCAGGAGAGCCCGGTGCTGCTGCTGGACGAGCCGACCACGTTCCTGGACATCTCCCACCAGCTGGCCCTGATGGAGCTGTTCGCCGAGCTCAACCGGACCGCCGGCCGGACCGTCGTCGCGGTCCTGCACGACATCAACCACGCGGCCCGCTACGCCGGGCACCTGATCGTGATGTCGGAGGGCCGGATCGTCGCCGAGGGCAAGCCGGTGGACGTTCTGACCGGACCGCTGCTCGCCGAGGTGTTCGGCGTCGACGCGGTGATCGTCGAGGACCCGCTCAACGGTGGCCCGCTGGTGGTCACCGCCCACCCCGGTCGCGACGGCGCGACCGGCGCTCCCGAGAGGACGGCAGGACGGACATGAGGCACAACGGAATCCGGCTCCTGACGGGGGTCCTGGCCGCGTGCGCGATGCTGCTTGCCGGGTGCGGGAGCGGCGGAGGCGAGGCGCAGAACGGCTCCGGCGAGACGCGGGTGGTGACCGACGACTTCGGAACGCAGGTCGCCGTCCCGGTACGGCCGGAGCGGGTCGTCGCCACGTTCTTCTCGCCGATGATGGGTCTGCTCGATCTCGGCGTGACCCCGGTCGGCGCCGCCGCGTGGCAACCGCCCCTGGTGACCTCGGCGTACGCCGACCGGCTGGCGGGCGTTCCGGTGGTGACCTCGCGAGAGGGCGAACCGGAGCTGGAGCAGATCGCGGCGCAGTCACCGGACCTGATCGTCGCGACCTCCTACACCAACGAGCAGGTGATCGGCAGGCTCCGGACGATCGCGCCCACCTACGTGGTCCGGCTCTCGGCGGGCGGGGCGAACGCGACCAGCTGGCAGGACCGGTCGAAGCAGCTCGGCGACGTGCTCGGCCGGAGCGCCGAGAACGACCGGCTCGCGGCCGACTTCGCCGCGCGCGTGCAGCAGATCAAGCAGACCTATGCGCCCCGGATCGCCGGCCGGACCGTCGCGATCGTGGCCGGTTTCCAGGAGAACAACGCCGCGGTGTTCTCCGCGGCCTCGGGTAGCGGCCGGATCCTGACCGATCTCGGGTTCCGGTACTCGGCGCAGGCCGACGCCGTGGCCGCCCGCGAGACGAACGGGCTCGCCCAGGTCTCGTTCGAGCGGATCGGATCGGTCGCCGGCGACGCCGACACGCTGTTCCTCGGATCCGACCTGCAGGGCCGGGTGAGCCCGTTCGTGACGTCGCTGCAGCAGACGCAGCTCTATAAGGACCTGCCGTCGGTGAAGGCGAACCGGGTCGGGGCGTTCAAGCCGCAGGTCACCGGCTACACCGACGCGACCTTCCTGCTGGACCAGGTCGAGAAGGCCCTGAAGGGCATGCAGGGTTGAGCGTGGACCCCACTGGTCTCGGGCGCGGCCCGCTGACCCGGCGGTTGCCGGTGTTCTGGCAGGCCGCGCCGGACACACCCCCGGCGCGGCCCTACGAGGTCGGGCCCGGTGACACCCCGCGGCGGTTCCTGCTGCGGGTGATCTTCTCGGTGAAGCGCCTGACGATCCCGGGTCTGGTGTGCGCGACCCTGCTGATGGTGGGTCAGTCGCTGGTGCCGGTGATCGTCGGCGTCGCGATCGACCGGGCACTGGCGCCCGGCGATCCGTCGCAGCTGCTGTTCTGGACGGCCGTCCTCGCGGCCGACTTCCTGGTGATCACCACGTGCTCCCGGTTCGGTCAGCAGCTGATGGTCCACGCCGCGCAGCTCGCGCAGCTGCGGCTGCGCGAGACCCTGTCCCGGGCGGTGCTGCACCCCGAGCGGCCCTCCGGGGTGCAGGTCGACGGCGGGGTGGTCTCGCTGATGACGAACGACGTGCAACGGACGGCCGTCGTCGGGCTCGGGGTGTTCGCCCTGGCCGAGATCCTGGCGATCGGCTTCATCGCGGTCGCCCTGCTGTTCGTGCACCCGCTGCTCGGGGTGGTGGCGATCGTGGGGGCGGTGGTGGCGCTGTGGCTGACCGGCGTGGTCAGCGGCCGCTTCACCCGCGACAGCCGCATCTACCAGAACCTGCTGGCGGGGACGGTCGGCCGGGCGACCGACCTGGTGCACGGCTACCGGGTGATCAAGGGTGTGCGCGCCGAGGCCGAGGCGACCCGCCGCTACCGCGAGGCGAGCGCCGAGACCCTGCGCGGGGCGCATCGCAACCAGGGCCTGCTCGGCCGCTTCATCGGCAGCAGCGGAGCGGTGAGCGGCGTCTACGTCGCGGTCGTCGCGTCGCTCGCCGGGCTGTTCGCCGTGCAGGGCGTGCTGTCGGTCGGCGGGCTCATCGCGGCGGTCGGGCTGGCCCAGGCGCTGCTGCCGCAGCTGTTCTTCATCTCACGCAACGCGGTGCCCGGCTGGGTCGCCGGGCTCGCGTCGAGCGGTCGCGTCCTCGACGCGCTGACGGCCGCGGGCGACGCCTCGGCGCACGACGAGCGCACGAACCGGCCCGTCCCGGCTGCGGGAGCGGCGGTCGAGGTGACGGTGCCCGGGCGCGGTGTGGTGCGGACCGGGCCCGGCGAGCTGGTCGGGGTGCTCGCCGACGACCGCACCGCGGCGGCCGTCACCGCGGCCGCGCTCGACCCCCACGGCACCGATGACGACAAGGATCCGGGGCCCGGGGTCGCGGTGACGATCGGCGGGGTGCCGGCCGAGCTGATCGGCCGTGCGGCGTACCGGGAGCACGTACTCGTCGCTCCCCATCGAGCGACGCTGTTCAGCGGCACGGTCGCCGACAACCTGGACGTCCCCGGATCGTCCGCGTCGACCCGCGCCGCGGCCCTGCGGGCAGCGGCCTGCGACGACTTCGCGGGCGGGCCGGAGGGCGCCGTCGAGGTCGGCGAGCTGGGCAACCGGCTCTCCGGCGGGCAGGCCCAACGCGTCGCACTGGCCCGTGCGCTGACCCGGGACGCGCCGGTGCTCCTGCTGCAGGACCCGACGACCGCGGTCGATCCGGTGACGGAGGGCCGGATCGCGCGAGGTCTGCGCGAGCGGCGCCGGGACCGGATCACGATCGTGATCGCGGCGTCGCCCACGCTGCTCGGGGTCTGCGACCGGGTCGTCGACCTGCGGCCGGAGCCGGTCGGGGTGACCGGGGCCGTCGGGGCCGACGGGTTCTCCCGGTGAGCGGGGCGTTCCCCGTCGCCGACGCCGCGACGGTCCGCCGGGAGGTCGGACGGCTCACCCGGCCGTACCGCCTGCGGCTGGTCGGTGTGGTGGTCCTCGGCGTGCTGAGCACCGCGACGACCCTCGTCACACCGCTGGTCGTCGGCGCCCTCGTCGACCGGGTGCAGGCCGGTACGGCGACGCTCGGCACGCTGGCGTGGACGGCCGCGGCGATGATCGTCACGACGGCCGCGGGCTCGGTCGGGACCGGCGCGACGGTCGCCCTGGCGGGCCGCTGCTACCACGCCGTGCTCGCCGGGCTGCGCGAGGAGCTCGTCGAGCGCGGGCTGTCCCTGCCCCAGGCGGTGACCGAACGCGCCGGGACCGGGGATCTCGTGTCCCGCTCCAGCGACGACGTCGCCGAGATCGCCGACGCCGCGCCGCTGATCATCCCGGCCGTCACCACGGCGGCGTTCACCATCGTCGTCACCGTCGCCGGGGTGTCCACCCTGGACTGGCGTTACGGGGCGGCGCTGCTCGTGACCCTGCCGGTGTACGTGGTGACGGTGCGCTGGTACCTGCGCACCGCTCCGGCGGTCTACCGGGCCGAGCGGGCCGCGATGAGCGGGCGTGCCCAGCAGATCGTGGAGTCCCAGCGCGGGTTCGCGACCGTGCTCGGCTTCGGTCTCGCCGACCGCAGGCACCGCCGCCTGCAGGACGCCTCGTGGGGCGTCTCCGGGCACACGCTGCGCGCGCGGACCGTGCAGAACATGTTCGGCGCCCGGCTGGGCCTCGCGGAGTTCCTCGGCCTGGCCGCGATCCTGCTCGTCGGGTTCGTCCTGATCTCCGACGGGCAGTCCACCATCGGCGCGGCCACCGCCGCATCGCTGATGTTCCTGCGCCTGTTCGGGCCGGTCTACGGCTTCCTGCTGGCGCTGGACCGGATGCAGTCCGTCCTCGCCTCGCTCGGCCGGATGGTCGGCGTCGGCACCGTTCCGGTTCCGGGTCCGGACCGGGCGGGGACCGGGACGGTCGGCGGGTCGGTCCGGGTCGAGCGGGT
Organism: Pseudonocardia sp. ICBG601; assembly: GCF_020496245.1. Classification (NCBI taxonomy): domain Bacteria; kingdom Bacillati; phylum Actinomycetota; class Actinomycetes; order Pseudonocardiales; family Pseudonocardiaceae; genus Pseudonocardia; species Pseudonocardia sp. ICBG601. Next base: position 517,899 of record NZ_JAHLJA010000148.1, read on the forward strand.
CGGCTTCCGCTACGCCGCGGACTCCCCGGTGGTGCTCGACGGCGTCGACCTGACGGTGCGGCCGGGCGAGCGGGTGGCCGTGGTCGGGGCGTCGGGGGCCGGGAAGACGACGCTCGCCGGGATCGTCGCGGGCATCCACGACCCGGTGACCGGGACCGTCACCCGCCCCGGGCGCAGCGCGCTGATCACCCAGGAATCGCACGTGTTCTCCGGGACGCTGCGCGACAACCTCACACTGGCCGCCCCGGACGCCACCGACGACCGCATCCGGAACGCGCTCGAGACCACCGGCGCACGGGCGCTCGTCGACCGGCTGCCCGACGGCCTGGACACCGAGGTCGGTTCCCGCGGGCGGGAGCTGAGGCCGGCCGAGGTCCAGATGATCGCGCTCGCGCGGGTCGTGCTCGCCGCTCCCGACCTGGCGATCCTCGACGAGGCCACGGCCGAGGCGGGGTCCACCCACGCCGAGCGGCTCGACCGCGCTGCGGACGCCGCACTGAGCGGGCGCACCGGCCTGGTCGTCGCCCACCGGCTGTCACAGGCGGCGGCCTGCGACCGCATCGTCGTCCTGGAGCGCGGCCGGATCGTCGAGGACGGGACGCACGACGAGCTCGTCGCCGCGGGCGGTCGCTACGCGGAGCTGTGGAACGCTTGGCGCGGAGGGATGCCGATCCGATCGGAAACACACTCTTGACAGAGACGATGGAGACCGCAGACCTCACTCCTGACCCCGCCTTGCAGAGGAAGGGACTGCCCTGACTGTGGTTGATCCGTGTCGGCGAGGGCGTGTCTCCTAACCTGGTCGGTCGGGGCTGCGCGATGATCGTCAGGTGTCGCGTCGTGCGGTCCTGACCGATGCCCAGTGGGCCAGGGTCGGGCCGTTGTTGTCCTCGTCGGACGGGATGGCGGGGCGCCCGTTCGCTGACCATCGTCGGGTGGTCGAGGGGATCATCTACCGGTTCCGGTGCGGACTGGCCTGGTGCGACGTCCCGGTCGAGTTCGGGCCGTGGCAGACGCTGTGGAAACACCACCGCCGCTGTGTAGGTGACGGCATCTGACGGCGATCCAGCCCCAGCGGATTGCGCGTTGGAACGCGCCGCTGAGAATCGCGTGGACGACGCGGATGCTCCCGGCGGCGAGCGGGACGCACACGTGCGCTCCACAGGCCCGGTCGCACCACCGACAGTCCGCGTTCGGGTTCCCGGTGACGTCCTTCTCGCACCGCCGGCGAGGAGAATGTTCGTCGCAGGCGTGCTCACGCGTCGTCCGGTGCTGGACGTACGACCTACCGCCGCAGTGGTCCCGGCAACGGCGCATCCGGGCGTAGAGGGTGTCCAGAGTCTCGGCCGTGACCCGGCCGACCTGGAGGCGACCGATCGTCGGCCGGATGTGCTTCTCGATCTTGCTGACGTACCCGGTGCGGGTCTTCCGCTCGACGTCGATGACGTCCAGCCAGCGGTCGATGAGCTGGTTCACCGTGACCTCGGTGCGCGGGCTACGGCGTTCGTCGACCTGGTTGAGCAGCCGGGTCAGGACCTTCTCGGCCTCGGCCGCGGTCTCGGCGTCCGTCCCGCGGGCGGGGACCGTCTCCCGCAGCCACATCTTCTGCCCGGTGAGGTGGTCGACCCCGCCGTACACCTTGACCCGGGCGGAGCCGCTCGGGAGCCAGGAGATGGTGCCCCGCCGACGTGGGCGTGGGCGCTTGGAGGGAGGCACTCCCCGAAGCTAGAGCGACCGGGAGGCCACGGACCGGATTCAGAGGGGGTGTCAGAGGCCCGGATAAGGCCCCTGACCTGCGGAGCCGCCTTGGGGAGTCGAACCCCAGACCTACGCATTACGAGTGCGTCGCTCTAACCGACTGAGCTAAGGCGGCGTGGTGCGAAACCAGTGTAGCGGCGCCCTCCGCGCCCCCGGAGCACCCCCCACCGGCTCCCCCGACCGGCACGGCTCCGCGCAGTGCCCGACCGCGTCCCTGCCCCGGGATCATCCGGAAGTCGGACGCCCGCTGCGCCGTCCGGAGGCAGGATCACCCCCGTGACGATGCGGCTGTTGGCGGTCCTGGCCCTGCTCCTGGTGAGTGCGGCGACGTGGCTGGACGGACGCGCACCACATCCCGTCCCGGCCGACGCCGACCCGGGCGTGTTCAGCGCGGACCGGGCGATGCGCACGGTGGACGACCTGGTCGACGGCCCGCGCCCGGGCGGGAGCCCGGCCGCCGTCGCTGCCCGGGACGCGATCGCCGCCCGGCTGACCGCGGCCGGGCTGACCACGCGGCTGCATTCCTCGACCGGCGTCGGCGGGGCCGACAGCAGGATGGTCGCGGCGCCGGTCGACAACGTCGTCGCCACCCTGCCCGGCACCGACCCGACCGGGGCGGTCGTGCTGTCCGCGCACTACGACTCGGTCGCGAGCGGGCCGGGCGCCGCGGACGACATGGCGTCGGTCGCGGCGATCCTGGAGGCGGTGCGCGCGCTGCGGGAGGGCCCGCCGCTGCGCAACGACCTCCTCGTGCTGGTCACCGACGCCGAGGAGGTCGGTCTGCTCGGGATGCAGGCCTGGGTGCGCGACGAGCTCGTCCCGTCCGCGCGCCCGGCGGTCACCGTGAACTTCGAGGCGCGCGGGGTGTCCGGGCCGTCGCTGATGTTCCGGACCTCCCCGGGCAACGCCGGGCTGGCCCGGGTGTTCGCCGACGCCGTACCGCACCCGACGGGCGACTCGTCGCTGGTGGAGGCGTTCCGGCTGCTGCCCAACGACACCGACCTCACCCGGGTCCTCGACGCCGGCCGCCCCGGTGTGGACGTCGCATTCGTCGAGCAGCCGGTGCAGTACCACACGACGGGCGACGCCCCGGAGAACCTGAGCGCGGCGAGCGTGCAGGGCCACGGCGAGGCCGCGCTCGGCCTGGCGCGCGCCCTGGGGGACCAGGATCTCGCCCCGCTCGATCCGGCGGTGTCCGGCGCCCTGCCGCAGGACGACGCGACGTACTTCCGGTTCGCCGGGACGACCGTCGTGTACCCGTCGTGGCTGGTGTGGCCGGTGGCGGCGCTCGGGGCGGTCGCGGTCGTCGCCGCGGTGCTGGTCGCACGCCGGCGCGGGGCGACGACGGTGCCGCGCGTCCTGGGCGCTGCCGCGCTGCTGGTCGTGGCGGTCGTCGCCGCGGTGTCCGCGTCGGTGGGACTGTGGCGGGCGCTCCTGGCGGTGCATCCGGTGTGGGCGGACACCGGCCCGTTCCTGCACCGCCCGGTCCCGGTGCAGGCGGCCGCGGTGGCGCTGGCCGTCGCGGTGACGGCGCTGTGGTGGCTCGCGGTGCGCCGCTGGGCGGGCGCCGCCGGCGCGGCCGCGGCGGGGGTGCTGGTGCTCGCGGTGCTGGGCCTGGTCACCGCGGGCACGGTGCCGGGCGCGTCGTACCTGTTCGCGTGGCCCGCGGCCGCCGCGGGCGCCGGGCTCACCGTCGCGCTCGTGCTGCGGGGGCGCCCGGTCGTCGCGACGGCGGCCGCCACGCTGGGCGCGGTCCCGGCGGCGGCGCTGCTGGTGCCGCTGGGCTGGGACCTGTTCGTGCTGTCCGGGGTGTCCGACGGCGTCCCGGCCGGGGCGCTGGTGCTCACCGCCGCGGCCCTCACCGTCGTCCTCGTCCCGGAGGGAATGCAGCGCGCGACGGTCGGGGGTCCGCCCGGTCGCGTGTGGCCGGTGCCCGTCGCGGCGGCGCTGGCCGCGGTCGTCCTCGCCGGGGTGGGGGCGGCGGTGAACGGCCCGTCGGCGGAACGGCCGCAGGCCTCGCACCTGTCGTTCCTGCAGGACGACGAGGGTGCCCGCTGGGTCAGCAACCAGACCGTCCCCGCGGCCTGGACCGCCCGCTACCTGGACACCCCGGCACAGGAGGTGCCGGCCTGGCCGGGCCCGGACGAGGTCCGCACCGGGCCGGCTCAGCCGCTGGCCGTACCGGGCCCGCGGGTGGAGGTCCTGAGCCGCACCGCGGACCGGGCGGTGCTGCGTGTGACGAGCCCGCGCGGGGCGCCGGGGATCACGCTGCGACCGGACCGGGCCGTCACCGCGGCGACGGTGACCCCCGACGGACGGCCTGCCGTGTCGGCCGCGCCGGCGGACGGGCTGACCGAGATCCGGCTGCACGCGGTGCCGGCCGCGGGTGCCGTCGTCGAGCTGGTGACGGGGCCGGGGCCGCTGGGCGTGGCCGTCGCGGACCTCTCGCCGGGGCTGACCGGGGTGCCGGGCTTCGTGCCGCGGCCACCGGAGCTGCGCGCGGCCCCGGACCGCACCGGCGACCAGGTGGTGCTGGCGACGCGGGTGGAGCTCAGCGGGTGAACGGGAAACGCGGGCCCGGCTCCCACGGCCCACCGTCGTAGCGCCACAGCGCCAGGCCGGGGACGCCGGCGTCCCACGGGGCGAACCCGGCGGCCAGGTCGTCGTGCAGCGCCCGGGCCGTGGCCGGGGTGACCTTGTTCTGGACGGTCACGTGCAGGTCGGTCTTCCCGGCGTCCTGCCGGGTGAGGCGGGACCGCCACCGGTCGGCGACGCCGCGGCGCAGGGTCGACAGGTCGGGGCAGTCGAGGGTGAAGGCGACGCCGCGGCCGAGCAGCCGCAGGCCGGTGACCCGGGCGGTCATCGGGGCGCGGTCGGTCGCGGCGGTCAGGTCGGTGGCGAGCTCGGCGGCGGCGTCGCCGGGCAGGGCGTGGAACAGGGTCAGGTGCGCGGCGAGGTGGTTGCGCCCGGCCGGGAAGTGCCGTTCGCGCAGGTCGTCGAACCGGGCCTGGGTGGCGTCGTCGAGCAGGGCCGTGAGGATCAGCGGCCGGTCATCCACGGTGCAGCGCCGTCATCATGGCCTCGACGGCGATCCGCGGCTTCACGTTCTGCTCCAGCGCGTCGCGGCAGGCGAGCACCGCCTCGAGGCGACGCAGGCTCGACTCCGGGCCCCACTCGGCGGCGGCCACCCGGATCTCGCGGTCGCGGTCCGGGTTGGTCAGCGGCACCGTCGCGCCGGTCGCGGCGACGATCGCGTCCCGGTAGAAGCCGGCGAGGTCGACCAGGGCGCGGTCGAGCGCGTCCCGCTGGGTCCGGGTGGCGCGGCTCTTCTGGCGCTTCTCCAGGTCCCGCTCGGCCGCCTTCGCCGAGCGGGCCGCCGACGCGGCACCCTTGCCCGTGCCGCCGGCGCCCATCGCGACGGCCAGCTCCTCGCGCTCGGACTCGTCGCGGGAGGACCGCAGCTCGTCGGCCTCGGCCTCGGCCGCGCGGATCAGCACGTCGGCGTGGAAGAACGCGTCGCCGAGGCGGCGGAGCTTCGTCGGCACGCCGAGGATCTCCTCGCGCCGGGCACGGGCCTGCGGGTCGCGGGCGAGGCGCCGGGCGCGGCCGACGTGGCCGCCGCACACCGACGCGGCCCACTGGGCCTGCTCGGGGTCGATCCCGTCGCGGTCGCGCAGCACCCCGGCGACGGCGTCGGGCGCCGGGCTGCGCAGGTGCACCATCCGGCAGCGCGACCGGATCGTGACGGGCACGTCGTCGGGGTGGTCCGACGGCGCGCACAGCAGGAACACCGTCTCCGGCGCCGGCTCCTCGACCGCCTTGAGCAGCGCGTTCGACGCGCCCTCGGTGAGCCGGTCGGCGTCGGCGATGATCACGATCTGCCAGGTCCCGGTGGCGGGCTTCCGCGCGGCGAGCTGGACGAGCGAGCGCATCTCGGCGACCGAGATGGACAGTCCCTCGGGGACGATCTCGCGGACGTCGGAGTGGGTGCCCGCCATGACGGTCCGGCAGGCCGTGCACTCGCCGCAGCCGTGGTAGCGGCACTGCAGGGCGGCCGCGAAGGCGCGGGCGGCGTTCGACCGGCCGGAGCCGGGCGGGCCGGTGAACAGCCAGGCGTGGGTCATCGCCGTCGGGTCCGACGCCGCCCCGTCCAGCTCGGCGACGGCGGCGGGCTGGCCCACCACGTCGTCCCACACGCTCACGACTACCCCTCCTCCGCCATCTGCCGGCGCGCGACGACGCCGACCACCGCCGCCAGGACGCCCCCGCCGGCGAGGACGAACCGCGTGCCGTCGACCAGCAGCGCGGTGTCGCCCACGGTCACCGTCCGCGTCGCCACGATGCCGACGACGACCGGCACCACCGACATCGCGCCCAGCAGCACCAGCCGCACCAGGGACTGGACGAACGCGTTGACCCGGCCGCGGATCCCGTCGGCGACCTCGGTGCCGATGATCGTGAGACCGGTCAGGAACGCGACCCCGGCGAACGCGCCGACGAACAGCACCGCGGCGATCGCCATGAACAGGTGCACCGCCACCGCCACGACGACGAGCGACACCCCGGCCCCGATGATCGCGCTGCCGAACAGGCGCCGGTGCGGCACCTGCCGGGCCAGCACCGGACCGGCGGCCATGCCCGCCGCGAGACCGGCGAACACCGACGCGAAGAGGATCGAGTACGCCGCGTCCCCGCCGCCGAGGCTCGACGCGTAGAGCTTGGCCGTGGCGATCACGGCGCCGCCCGCGGTGAACGCGCCGATGATCCCGATGACCAGCCCGCGCACGAGCGGGGTGCGGACGACGAAGGTGTAGCCGTCGCGCAGCAGGAACAGCATCGACGGCGGGGCGTGCCGGCGCTCGGCCTCGGTGGCCCGGCCGGAGATCTCCGGGATGGCGAAGTACACGACCAGCGCCGATGCCAGGAACGCGAACCCGTTGAGACACAGCGCCGCGTAGACGGTGGTCGCCTGGTCCGCGCCGAACAGCGGACCGACCTTGCTGACCAGCGCGAAGAGCCCCGCGCCCCCGACGACGGCGACGCCGTAGGTCACCAGCAGGCTCAGCTGCGCCGCGCTCTCCATCTGCGCCGGGCTGCGCAGCAGGTTCGGGACAGCCGCGTCCTTCGCCGGGATCCAGAACATGGTGCACAGCTCGAGGAGCAGGGTCACGACCAGCAGCCACCACAGCTGCCCGACGAACGGGATCGACAGCAGCAGCACGAACTTCATGAGGTCACAGGTCACCATGACCTTGCGCCGGTCGAAGCGGTCGGCGAGCACCCCGGCGAGCGGCCCGAACAGCAGCGACGGCACCAGCTTGGTCGCGACGACGCCCCCGAGCGCGAAGCTCTGCGCGGTGAACCCGGCGCCCGCGGTGAGGTGGGTGGCCAGCGACGTGAGCGCCAGCAGCGCCAGCCACTCGCCGGTCGCGGTGACCGCGGTGACCGACCAGAGCCTGCGGAAGGCGGGGATCGCGAGGACCGACGTCAGGCGGTGCGACGTCGACGACGGGGTCGTGATCGCGGCTCACCTCCTCCTCACCCGGCACGGCGTGCGGATCTTCAGGCTAGACCGGGCCACCGACAGCGGATGCGCTGCCTCAGACGATGGTGGACAGCGTCTGGACGAGGATCACCAGGTAGATCAGGACGAAGACGATCGTGAACACCCGGGCCCCGACCCGGCCGCGGGTGAGCCGGGAGAAGCCGAGCAGGCCGTTGTCGAGGTCCACCGGGGGCCGGGCGGACACCGCGGGCGGCCGGTAGACCGTGCCGACGGGCTCGTCGCCGTCCGCGCGGGGGCGGCGCGGGGCGGGCAGCCGGGGCACCGGGCCGGTCGGGGACCGCCGGGGCTCGGGCGGGACCGGCGACGACGGGGTGGGCGTCACCGGGCGGCGGGGGCCGGGGACCGGGTCGCCCGCGTCGTCGTCCGGGGTGGGGATGGCGGCGGGGCCGGGCCTGCGGCGCCGAACCGCGGTCAGGGTCCGCTGGGTGGGGCCGTCGACGTCGGGCTCGCGCGCAGCGGGCCGCTCCTCCTCCGCCGGCGGGTCGGGGTCCGGGGCCTCCGCGGGGGCGACCCGCTCCCGGGCGAGCCGGTCCGCCTCGCGCTCGGCGACCAGCCGCGCCACGCCCCAGCGCCCGTCGTCGGCGGGCGCCGGCGCGGGACGCCTGCTCCTCCACCGCACGGCCATGACGGCATGCTAGGCCGCGACCAGCGGTGATGCCTCGTTCCGACGGGGTATGGCGCGCGGTGCCGCCCGGCCGGGTGACCCGGCCGGACGGAGCGTCACCCGCCGTCGGGCGGCCGGTTCCCGTCCGGGCGGTCCGCCGGCGGGCCGCCGTCCTGCCCCGGGGCCGGGCCGGGCGTCGGGGTGCCCGGGGGCGGCGGCGGGGCCGGCACCGACCCGCTGCTGACCTGCAGGGTCACCTGCTCGCCCGGGAGCGCGGCGCCGCGGGGCTCCTGCCCGACGACCGTCCCCTCCGGGGCGTTGTTGTCGACGGTGCGGGTGGTGACCTGCCAGCCGGCACCCTCCAGCTCGCCGCGGGCGGCGCGGGCCGACCGGCCGACGACGTCCGGGATGCGGGACTCGGCGCCGCCGTCGAGGTAGCGCGGGTCGGTCGCGGGCAGCGGCGTCGGCGGGGTGTTCGCCACCAGCGGGGTCACCGCGCCGTACCAGGTCCGGGCCGGGGTCTTGCCGCCGAAGATGTTGCCGTTCCCGCAGGCGAAGGGGGCGCCGCCGCCGTCGCAGAGGGGTCGCGGACGGTTGGAGTTGTCGAAGGTGATGACCGCTCCGGCCATCTCCGGGATCGCGCCCATGAACGCGGCCGACTTGTGCTGCTGGGTCGTCCCGGTCTTGCCCGCCATCGGCCGGGTCCAGCCGGCGGCCCTCGCCGCGGCCGCGGAGGTGCCGGCGACGTCGTCCTTGCTCAGGCCGGTGACGAGGGTGTTCGCCAGGGCGGGCTCGACGGCCTGCTGGCAGGGCTCCTCGGTGATCGGGACGGGCTTGCCCTCGGCGTCGGTGATCGAGTCGATCGGCGTCGGCGGGCACCACTTGCCCTGGGAGAACAGGGTGGCGCCGACGTTGGCCAGCTCCAGCACCGACGTCGGCGTGACGCCGAGCGTGAACGACGCGAGCCGCTGGTCCTTGATCACCTCGGCGATCGAGCGGTCGGTGCGCTTGCCGGTGCCCGGGTCGACGAACGGCGTCGTGGCCAGGGACTTCATGCCGAGGCGGACGGCCATGTCGACCACGTCCGGCACCCCGGTGAACTCCTCGAGCTTGATGAACGCGGTGTTCGGCGACTGCGCGAGCGCGTCGGTCAGGCTCATCCGGCCGGGGTAGTTGCCGGCGTTCGCGACCGGGACGGGGCGGCCGCTGCCGTCGACGTAGATCGGGGAGGCGTAGCCCGAGGGCGGCACCTGCATCGAGTAGTTGATGCCGAGGCCCTTCTCCAGCGCGGTGGCCGCGGTGAAGATCTTGTACGTGGACCCGGCACCGAGGTTGACCGGCTGGTACGGCAGGCCGTAGCTGGTCTCCTCGGCGTCGGCGTTCAGGCCGAACGTGCGGCTCGACCCCATCGCGAGCACGCGGTGCTTGTCCTGGCCGGGCTGGACCAGCGACATCACGTTCGCGACGTTGGGGGTGTCCGGCGGCACCTCCTTGTCGAGGGAGCGCTTGACCTCCTCCATCGCGCGGCGGTCCAGGGTGGTGCGGATGGTGTAACCGCCGCGCTGGATCTGCTCCTCGGTGAAGCCGGCCTCGGTGAGGTACTGCGTCACGTACTTGCAGAAGAAGCCCATGTCGCCGGCGCCGTTGCAGCCGTTCGGCACGCGGACCAGCGGGTTCGCGACGCCGAGCGGAGCGGCCATGGCCTGCTTCGCCTGGGCGTCGTCGATCATCTGCTGCTGGCGCATCTGGTCGATGACGACGTTGCGCCGCTGCAGCGCGGTCTGCGGGTTCTGCACCGGGTCGAACTGGGTGGTCGAGCGGACCATCCCGGCGAGCATCGCGGCCTGCGGGACGGTCAGCTTGTCCGGCGTGGTGTTGAAGTAGGTGCGCGCCCCGGCGGCGACGCCGTAGGACCCGTTGCCCAGGAAGACGATGTTGAGGTAGCGGTTGAGGATCTCGTCCTTGGACAGCTGGCGCTCCAGCTGCAGGGCGATCCGCGCCTCCTTGAGCTTGCGGGCCGGGGTCTGCTCGGTGGCCTTGAGCCGCTCGGCCTCGCTCGTCGCGTCGACGTAGAGCATGTAGTTCTTGACGTACTGCTGGGTGATCGTCGAGGCACCCTGGACGACGTCGCCCGACGCCGAGTTCGCGACGACCGCGCGCAGCGTGCCCTGCCAGTCGACGCCGTCGTGCTCGTAGAACCGGCGGTCCTCGATCGCCAGCATCGCGCCCTTCATCGCGGTCGAGATCTGGTCGTTCGTGACCTCGGTGCGGTTCTGGTCGAACAGGTAGGCGATCGGGCGGCCGCCGGAGTCGGTGAGCGTCGTCGTCAGCGGCGGGCGGGTGCCGACCAGGTCCGCCGAGCTCGACGTGACGCTGTCACCCGCCTCGTTGGACAGCACGCCGAGGCCGCCGACCAGCGGGAAGGCCATGCCCGCCGTGACCACACCGAGCAGGATGCACAGGCCGGCGAGGACGCCGAGCGGGCGGAGCAGACGCCGGGGGAACCTCACAGGGGCAAGCCTACGGGCCGGGAGGTCAGGACACGGTCAGGCTCGTGTCCCCGGTTGCGTAGTTTTGCGCGCTGACCCGGGCACCCTCCGCGTCCGAGGATCGAGGCATCACGTCGCGGGCCACCGGGCCCGCCCCGGCCCGAGAGGCGACCCGATGCTCGACACCCTGCGTCCCGTCACCGGCAGGCCCCGCCTGCGCCCCGCCGTCGTCGTCCGCGCCTGCACCGCGGTCTGGAACTGGCGTTCGGCCGCACGCTGCCGCACCTCCGACGCCGAGAACCTGTTCGTCACCGGTGCCGACCAGCGCGAGGCCCGCGAGTTCTGCCTGTCCTGCCCGGTCCGCACCGAGTGCCTGGCACACGCCCTGGACCACCAGGTCGAGTTCGGCGTGTGGGGCGGGATGACCGAGCGGGAGCGCCGCGCACTCCTGCGCCGGCGCCCGGACGTGCGCGACTGGGCCGCGCTGCTCGGGCGCGCGCGCTCCGACCACTACGCCGGACGCAGCAGGAGCGCCTGACCCGATAGCGTCAGGCGCGTGCTCGAGTTCCTGGCCGGCCTCTACCGGACGCACGCCGACGACCTCGCCACGGTGATCGACCGGCAGCGGGAGCTCCTCGCCGACGGCACGATCACCCCGCAGCTCGACGACGTCGAGGCCGAGCTGACCTACCTGCTGCTGCGCCACCACCGGCCGTCGCAGGTGGTGGAGGTCGGCACCTACTACGGCTGGTCCACCACCTGGATCCTGTCCGCGCTGCGCGACAACGGGTCCGGTCACCTGCAGTCGTTCGACCTGGTCGACCACGTGTGCGGCACCGTGCCCGAGGAGCTGTCGACCGGGCGCTGGACGTTCCACCGCGGTGACCTGCGCGAGACCGTCGAGAAGGTCCCCGCCGACACGGGCTACCTGTTCGTCGACGCCGACCACGGACGCCGCTTCGCCCGCTGGTACCTGGAGCACCTGTTCGGGCGGATCGCGACGGGCACCCCGACCAGCGTGCACGACGTGTTCCACCTGCCCCGGGCGCGCCCGTTCACCGAGGGGTCCGAGGTGCTGCGGCACCTGGAGCGCAGCGGCACCGGCTGGTTCACCTCCTCGCGCGCGGCGGCGCCGCGGAACCTGCGCGCGCTCGACGCCGTCCGGGCCGAGCTGGGGATCACCGGCGTCCGCGGGACCTCACGCAACCCGATGATCTTCTTCTCGATGCCCTGATCAGGCGTGGGACGCCAGGACGAAGTGCGCGTTCCTACCTCGTGCGTCGCCGCGGACGAGCACACCGTCGGCCACGAGGCGCTCGAGCTGGGCTCTCGCTCCGTTGGTGGTCAGACCAGTGAGATACGCGTAGTCCCCGGATGTCATCCGGGCATGCTCGGCGAACCACTCGGCCGCCACGGACACGGGGTCATCCGGGCGTCGGTAGGTCAGAATCCCTCGAGCACGGAGTTCATCCGCCTCCGCAGAGCGCTCGACCACCGCAACGGCCCCGCGCGACAGGACCCACACGTCCTTGTAGCGCTCGACGAGTGGCGTCCCGTCCACCCGACAGTCCGCGGCCGTCTCCAGCGCCTCCTCCGCCTCTGCCGGGGTCCGCTGCAGGACCGGTGCCATGCCGGAGGCGGTCGCGAGCGAGTGTCGCAGCAGGTGGTCGACTACGAGCGCGACCCGCACGTCGCGGCGTCGAACCGTCGGATCGATCCGGCCGGTCAACGCCATGACCGGGATGACCGGATGCCCGCCGACCAGGCGAAGCCGGATCTGCGGCCCGGGCTCCTCGACGATGAGCGGTGGACGGTGACCGAGTACGACCATCTCCCGATACATGCGGTCGACGCCGAGACCTTGCTTCTCGACGAGGTCGAGCGCGCGGAACGCGTCGGCGAGCGCAGGATGGCGTGCATGCCGCGAGGTCAGGACGGTCTGAGCCGTCACTCCACCGGTGAAGCCGCCAGGGCTGATGACTTGCAGGGCCGAATCGGCCTGGACCCAAGTGATCGTCACCGGCTGTGGTGCCAGCCAGTCCCGGTGGACCAGTCCGTTCACGACAGCCTCGCGGATGGCGTCCATCGGTAGGCGTCGCACGCTGGGACGGGCGAACCCCGACCGCAACGTGATCTCCGTGTTGACCGCCTCCAATCGCTCCTCGACCCGGGCCAGCTGCTCGATGACGCTGAGCCCGGAGAGGTCGGGAGGGCTGAGGAGGACATCTCCTCCTTCGACCTCCAGAACGGACACCGACAGATAGGTGCGGTCGGACGGGCAGAGCAGGAGCGCGCCCGCCTGTGTCAGACGATCGTCAGGCCTCAGCACTCCGAGCCGGCGCAGGAGATCGGGAGTCGGTTCCGCGGCCAGATCGGCGTGACCGCCCCGGTCGAGGTACCGCCGCACGGCGAGGACGGCACCCGGACCGACGTCGACCAGACTCCGGGTCGTGGCGACCGCCATGCTGTCGAATCCCTGGCGGTGCAGCCACCATTCGGCGCGATCGACCGGCGCGCAGTGCGGGCCGACCCGCCAGCGCAATCGACCGCTGGTGTCCTCAACCGGTTCGTCGGCACCCGCGACGTAGAGAACGAGCAGCCGCACACCATCGACGACCTCGACTTCCACAGCCGGCGCGATGTCGACACGCGTGTAGATGGCGTGCCGGAGCCACTCCGCGTCGAGGGCCGTTCCGAGCAGCTCGCCGGACTTGTTCTCCACCCCGAGGAGGAGCGCGCCGCCTCCGGCCGTGTTGGCGAAGCAGGCGACCTCGTCGGCAAGATGCTCGGCCGCTGCCGTGTTCCGTTCCTGCCCCGGCAGCAGGACACCGCCGCGCCCCCGTCGACCGGCCTCCTCCTTGAGGTCGACCTGCTGACGCTCCACATCGTCGGGAAGCCGACCCGAGGAGAGCTTGTCCAGCACGGCTCGCACCGTCGATCGGAGTCGCGCCCGATCCTGAACGAGATCCGACTCCGGGTGAAAGGGGAGCATCCGACGCCACCGACCTCTAGGCTTCGTCTTTAGCGAGACTCTAAAGTACAAGCAGTCTGGCCGTGGCGTCGGATGCTTGCCCTTTCTTCTCAGCCCGCCGTCGCCGCGGCGCCGGTCTCGGCCTCGCCGGCCAGCAGCGCACCGACCCGGCGCAGCCCGTCGAGGTCGGCGATGTCGCCGGCCAGCGCGGGGACCCGCGTCACCGACACCCCGGGGTGCGCGGCGGAGAACCGGGTGAGCAGGTGCTCTTCCCGTTCGTGCAGGTCGACGCGGTCGGCGTGCAGCCGCAGCACCGCGGCCGCGATCTGCGACCCCGGCCCACCGACCTGCTCGGCCGCGGCCCGCGCACGCGCCGCGGAGACCGGCGCGAGCACCGGGTGGGTCCGGTTCAGCACGAGCCCGGCCAGCGGCATGTCCTCCGACGACAGCCGCTCGGTGAAGTAGGCCGCCTCGCGCAGCGCGTCCGGCTCCGGCGCGGCGACGACGAGGAACGCCGTCCCCTCCGAGCGCAGCAGCGCGTAGGTCTTCTCGGCCCGCTCGGCGAACCCGCCGAACAGGGTGTCGAAGGCCTGCACGAACGCCGACGCGTCCTGCAGCATCTGCCCGCCGATGATCGACCCGACGGCCTTGGCGAACAGCCCGAACCCGGCCTCGACGATCCGGCGCAGCCCGCGGCCGCCGGCCCGGGCGGGCGCGGCGAGCAGCCGGATCATGCGGCCGTCGAGGAAGCGGGACATGCGCTGCGGGGCGTCGAGGAAGTCCAGCGCCGAGCGCGACGGCGGCGTGTCGACGACGACGAGGTCCCACGTCCCGGCACCGGCCAGCTGGCCCAGCTTCTCCATCGCCATGTACTCCTGCGTCCCGGAGAACGAGGAGGAGATCGTCTGGTAGAAGGGGTTCTCGATGATCTTCTGCGCCCGCTCGGGCGGGGCGTGCGACTCCACCATCTCGTCGAAGGTGCGACGCATGTCCAGCATCATCGCGGCGAGTTCGCCGTCGACCGCCCCGACCGGGGCCGGGTCGTTGGACAGCTCGCTCACCCCGAGGGCCTGGGCCAGGCGACGCGCCGGGTCGATGGTGAGCACGACGACCTGACGCCCGCGCTCGGCGGCGCGCACCGCGAGCGCCGCGGAGGTGGTCGTCTTGCCGACGCCGCCCGAGCCGCAGCACACGATGACCCGGGTGCCCGGGTCGTCGATCAGGGCGTCCACGTCCAGGTCGGCGGTCATCGGCGGGCCTCCAGGTGCACACCCTGCGCGGTCATCGACTCGGCGAGCTCGTAGAGCGAGCCGAGGTCCACCCCGCCGAGCAGGGCGGGCAGCGTGAGCCGCGGCAGCGGCGGGGTCGGCTCGGTCTCCAGGCGGCGCAGCGCGGCGGTCTCCCCCTCGACGGCGACGGCGTGCTCCACGGTCTCGGCGACCAGGCCGTCGATCTCGGTGGGGGCCAGCTCGATCCCGGCGCTCTGCAGTCCGTTGCGGATCCGGGTCGCGTCGACCCGCCCGCCCGCGGCGGCGGTGACCGAGCGGTCGGGCAGCCACTGCTCGCGCATCCGGTTCACGACGACCGAGCCCAGCGGGATCCCGGCGGCGTCGAGCTCGGCGGCGGCGTCGAGCGTCTCGGTGACCGGCAGGTCCGACAGCAGGGTGACCAGGTGCACCGCGGTGAGCGGGGAGTGGATGAGCGCCTCGACGCCCTTGGCCTGCCCGTGGATGGGCCCGACCTTGGCCAGGTCGGCCATCGCCTTGGTGACGTCGAGGAACGACACGAGACGGCCGGTGGGCGGCGCGTCGAGGACCACCGCGTCGTAGGCGGGGAGGCCGTCGGCCTCCGTGCGGGTGACGCACTCCTTGGCCTTGCCGGTGAGCAGCACGTCGCGCAGGCCGGGGGCGAGCGTCGTCGCGAACTCGATCGCGCCCATCCGGCGCAGCGTCCGCCCGGCCACGCCCAGCCGGTAGAACATCTCGAAGTACTCCAGCAGGGCGGCCTCGGCGTCGACGGCCAGCGCCCGCACCTCGCCCCCGCCGGGCGCGACGGCGATCCGGCGCTCCTCGTAGGGCAGCGGGGCGGTGTCGAAGACCTGGGCGATGCCCTGGCGGCCCTCCACCTCGACGAGCAGCACCCGCTTCCCGCCACCGGCGAGGGCCAGCGCGAGGGCGGCGGCCACGGTGGTCTTGCCGGTGCCCCCCTTGCCGGACACCACGTGGAACCGCGCGCGGGAGAGCGCGTCGGGCCACGGGTCGGGGCGGGTTCCGGGCTCGGGCCGGACGGTCGTGGTCACGGATCCAGCGTACGAGCGCCCACCGACAGCGGCCCGTCGGCGAGGTGCGTCCCACAACGGACGGGGTGCGTCCCGCGCTCCGGCGGTGGGCGTCCGTCGCAGGGGGACGGCCATCCGTCGCGCCACGGCGGTTCGGTGTCGGGTGCCCGGGTTACAGTCCCGCCCATGAGCTCCCCGGTCGTGAAGTGGGAATACCTGACCGCCCCCCTGCTGATCCACAACACCAAGGCGATCCTGGACAACTTCGGCCAGGACGGCTGGGAACTGGTCACGGTGACGAGCGGCGCGAACGCCGAGCAGCTGGTGGCGTTCTTCAAGCGGCCGGTGCAGCAGTGAGCGCACTCGCCCGGCTGAAGGAGCTGGGGCTGCCCCTGCCCGCGGTGGCCGCACCGGCCGGTGCCTACATCCCGGCCCGGCGCAGCGGGAACCTCGTGTTCACCGCCGGGCAGGTCCCGTTCGTGGACGGGAAGGTCGCCGCGACCGGCAAGGTCGGCGCCACGGTCACCGCCGAGCACGCGTACGACCTGGCCCGGATCTGCACGCTGAACGCGCTCGCCGCGATCGACGGGCTGGTCGGCCTCGACAGCGTCACCGGCGTCGTGAAGGTCGTCGGGTTCGTCGCGTCGGACCCGTCGTTCTCCGGCCAGCCCGGTGTGATCAACGGTGCGTCGGACCTGCTCGGCGAGGTGTTCGGCGAGGCCGGGGCACACGCCCGGTCGGCCGTCGGCGTCGCGGTGCTGCCGCTGGACGTGCCGGTCGAGGTGGAGCTGACGGTCGAGGTCGGCGGCTGACATGGATCGGCTCGCCGGGGTCCCGGCCGGTCACGAGCTGCTGCTGCGGCTCGCCGGCCGGTTCCCCGACGAGCTGCTCTGGCGGCTGCGCGACTGGCTGGCCGCCGGGGACACCGCGGCGCTGGGCGCGGTCCTGCCGCGCACGCTGCTGCGGCACCGGATCGGGCTGACCGGGCACGAGCGCGCGCTGCTCGCCGAGGTCGTCGGGCCGGACGCGCCGTCGCGGCGCCTGGTCGAGGCGGTGCTGCCCGGCACCCCGCCCGCCCCGCCCGCGTTCACGGCGGGCGAGCCGGACCTGGCCGCGTGGTCGGCGCTGTCGGTCGTGCGCGACGAGGCGTCCGCGCTGCTGCTGGCCGTACGGGAGGACGGCGCCCGCGTGCTGCTCGTGCGTGACGCGCAGCGGCCGCACCTGCTCGCCGCCGCGGTCGCGCGTCTGCTGCGCGTCCACGGTGACCGCGTCCCGCGCGTCGAGGCCCTCACCGGCGACGCCCCGACCGAGTACCACGAGGCCGCGTGCACCGCGGCGGCGTCGTTGTGGAGCCGCGAGCCGGTCCCCACCGGCTGACGCGGGACCGCGAAGGAGGCCCCCATGTCCGACCCCACGTACGGCCTGCTGCGGGAACTGGCCGGCCGGGTGGACGACGACCTGCTCGCCACCGGACGCGAGCTCGTCGCCGTCGGCGAGGAGGGGCACGCGCTGGAGCTGCTGGTCGCCGAGCTCGTCGCGGGACGGGCGGTGCTGCCGCACGCGGTGCGCTCCGAGCTGGTCGCCGAGGCCGCGGCCCGCCGGGTGCAGCCCGACGCCGACGCCTGCCTGCCGCCCGCCGCGGTCGTCGCCGCCGGTCCGCACCGGTTCGACGGCGACGGCCCGCCCGGTGCCGCGGAGGCGGTCGCGGCCGCGCTCGCCGGCGTCCCGGTCCCGGAGTCGGGCTGGACGCTGGCCTGGCGCACGACGCCCGCCGGCGCCGCCCCCGGCCCGCTGCCGCAGCCGGTGCTGCTGGCCCGCACCGGGCCGCACGGCGCACCCGAGGTCCTGACCTACCAGGCCCAGTCGGCGCTGGCCCGGGCCGGACTGGTCGTGTCGGTCGAGGTCGGCGACGACGGCCCGGACCCCGGCTACCACCGCGCCGCCCGGCAGGTCGCGCGTCCGCTCCCCGCCGCACCGGTCTCCGACGCCGCCGCCGCTCCGGCCCGGGAGGACGTGTCGGCGTCCCTCCCCGGCGACGCACCACGGCCCACCCCCGACACGTCCCGGTCACCCCTCGTGGAACCCGGGGACAGGTTTACGGACGTCGACACGTCCGGCCCGCCGTCCCACCGGGTTCCCGACGACCGGCCCTCCGACCGGGTCGGGCTCCCGTCCTCGGCGATCCCCCCGGCCCCGCGGCCCGACCGGGACGGGATCCCGGCCGCCGCCGGACCCGACGCCGTCGAGGACGCACCGGCCGGGCACCGCACCGACAGCTCCCCCGGCGACTTCTCCAACGGCTCCTCGGTCGACACGGACATCCCCGCCTCGGACCCACCACCCGCACCGGTCCGCGTCGACCGCCCCGCGCCGTTCACCGGGAGACCCGCCACGGAGACCCCGGAACCGGAGGACCGGCCCGGCCGGGCCGACCCGGAGCCGAGGACGGAGGGGTCCGCCGCGGCAGCCCCGTCGCCGGGGGCGGCCGGACCCGACGCCCGGCCGGACCGGACTCCGGACGCAGCCACGTCCGGCACCGGGCCGGACCCGGCTCCGGAAGCGGGCCCGCCGCACACCGGGGCGGACCCGATCCCGGGACCGGACGGGGTCCGTGTCGGACGACGTACGGCCTCCGACGCCGACCGGTCCCACAGCGAGGTACGTCCGGCCCCGGATCAGGAGACGTCCCCCTCCGGGGAGGGTCCGGATCCGGCCGCGGAGGCCTCCTCCAGCGGGACCGGCCACGTCCCGGGCGTGGACACCACCGGGACCGGCTCCCCGGCGAGCGCATCCGAGCCGACCGGATCGGCCCCGGAGACCGGCATCTCCGACGAGGCCGCTCCCGGCCCGAGGACCGGCACTGCCGATCCGGCCACTCCCACCCCGGAGACCGGCACCCCCGACCGGGCGACTCCTGGTCCGGGCACCGGCACCCCCGACCGGACCACTCCCGCCCCGGGGGCCGGCACCTCCGACCCGACCACTCGCGGTCCGGGGACGGCCGCCTCCGACCCGGCCACGTCCGGTCCGGGCACCGACACGTCCGACGGGGCCGCTCCGGTCCCGGGGACCGGCACGTCCGACGGAGCCGGTCCCGGCCCGGCCGGGTCACGCGGCCCCGCGGCCCGACGCGTCGCGACACCCGCCGAGGGGGAGGACACGGCGCATCCGGCACCGCGGCCGTCGCCGCCGATCCGGGCGCTGCGGGAGGCCTCCGCGGGCGACTGGTTCGACTCTCCCCCGGAGGGCCACAGCCCGGACCCGACCCCGCCGAGCGGGGTCGGCGAGGTCCCCCGGCACCGGTTCGTCGCCGACCCCGGAGCCGCCGGCAACGGCCACCACCCGGACGCGAACGGCGCGCACCCCACTCCCGCGGGCCGCGGGCCGGTGGCGGGGCGTCCGGTCGGGCCCGCCGCGCCGCCGTCCGGGCGGCCGTCGGCCCCCTCCGACGGACCGCCCCCACCACCGGTCGCCCCCGCACCTCCCGGGATCCCTGCACACCCCGCCGCCTCGTCACCGCCCGCGGCCGCGGTGTCCCCGGCCGCGTCCGTTCCGCCGGTCGTCCCCGCGGACCCGGCCCCGACCGGCCCACGGGCGGCCCCGCGCGACCTCGGCGTGCCGCTCCGCAGGCGGGCCGGGGAGGTCCGTGCGCCCGCGGGCGGCGGGCCCGGTCCGGTCGTCGGGCGTCCGCCCGTCGGACCGCCCGCGGCACCGGGACCCGGCGAGGCGTCCTGGCTCGCGGACTGGGCCTCCGGTGCCTGGGCCGGAGAGATCCCGCCGCCGGAGACCGCGGCGCGGACCGACCGGAGCGACGTCGAGGAGACCGCCCCGGGCACGCCGCACGTCGTCCCCTCCGCGACCGCCACCGTGACCGTCGACGACCGCCGCGACGGCCCCGCGCATCCCGCCCACCACGTGACCACCGGCGACGACCCGGCCCGCCCCACCTCCGGGCCGGCACACCCGGGGCCCGGGTCCGACCGGACCCACGCCGGCACGTCCCCCGCCGGGACCGAGGCCGACGGAGCCGCACCGGCCCCGGAGGACGCCCCGGCCCACGCCGGACCGGCTCCGCACGCCCGGGCCGGACTCCACCGCCCCGCGGCCACCGGACCGGCCGGAACCGGGACGACCGGCTTCCCGCCCCCGGCCGACGGGGCCGACCCCGTCGACGAGGCCCCTACCCCGTCCCCGGGCATCCCGATCCTCCGTGCCCCGGCACCCCCGGCCCCGGCCGACGGGGAGCGCCGCCCCCGGCACCTCCTGCTCACCGACGACGAGCCGGACGAGTGGGACGCCACCGAGCGGGACAGCACGGAGCGGGACAGCACCGAGTGGGACGGCACCGAGGAGGACCCCACGGAACCGGCCGACGTCGTCGCACCCGCAACGGAGCACCCCGCACCGTCGACGGAACACCCCGCACCGGGGCCGGCACAGGACCCCACGACGGGGCCCGCGGACGACCCCGCGCCGAGGCCGCGGCCGCGACCCCGCCCCGCCGGGGGCCTGGCCGACCGGCTCACCCCCACCGAACAGGACCTGCTGCAGCGCCTGCACGAGGAGCTCGCGGCCCGCGAGAACGGCGGCGAGCCGACCCCGCGCAACGGCACCGCCCGCACCGACCGCGGCTGAGCCCGGCCGGGCCCGGAGGCCGGTGCGGGGGATCAGCCGACCGCGCGCACGATGCGGTCGATCACCCGCTGCAGGTGCAGCGCCCGTGCGGCGTCCACCGGCAGGTCGGCGCCGGAGCCGATCGCGTCGGCAAGGTCGTCGAGCAGCGCGCCGAAGCAGGCGACCGCGTCGGCCGGGCGACGGTCGAGCACGTACCGGCCGCGGCCGTCCTCCCCGAGCCCGCCGACCAGCGCCACCTCGAACTCCGTCGGGTCCACCGGGACGCGCAGCGACAGCACCACCGAGCTGCGGGCGCCGCCGTCGTGGACGAGGCCGATCCGCCACAGGTCGGGCTCGTCGCGGTGGGCGTGGTCGACGTCGACGACCGGGCCCAGCGCCGCGTCGAGCAGGTCCACGACGTGCGGGCCGACGTCGAGCAGCGCCCCGTGCTCGGCCCGCCACGACGACGCCGCGAACGGCCCGCCGAGCAGCGCCCCGGACAGCCAGCGCGCGGTCGCGGTCGTCCCGGGACCGCCGGCGCCGGCCGGGACCGCGTCGAGCCAGGCCCGGATCGCCGGGTCGAACCGCAGGGTCAGCATCGTCGCCGACCGGACGCCCGAGGCCGCGACCGCGGCGGCGGCCCGTTCCGCGGCGGGCAGGTCCGCGGCCAGCGGCTTCTCCAGCACGACGTGCTTCCCGGCGGCCACCACCCGCTCCAGCAGCTCGGCCTGCACGGCGGGCGGCACGGCGAACGCGACGGCGTCGCACGCGTCGAGCAGGTCCTCGACCGAGGCGTGCACCGGACCACCGGAGACCGCGGCGATCCCGGCGGCCGCCTCCGGCCGTCGCGCCCACACCCCGGCCGCCGACCAGCGGGGATGCGCCGCGATGGCGGGGGCGTGCACCTGGTGCGCCCACGGTCCGGCGCCGAGCAGTCCGATACGCATGCGGGCATTCTCACCGCCGACCGGCCCCGATCATGACCTAGGGTCGGCGGCCATGAGCGATGATCCGGCGGCGCAGCCGGTCGAGCCGAGGGCCGCCGCGACCGTCCTGCTGGTCCGCGACGAGCCGGGCACCGGTGACCTACAGGTCTTCCTGCAGCGGCGGGTGGCCGGGATGGCGTTCGCCGGCGGCATGACCGTGTTCCCCGGCGGCGGGGTCTCCGCCGGTGACGAGCCGGACCCCGCCCGCTGGCGCGGCCCGGAGCCGGCGCGGTTCGGCGCCCGGCTGGCCCAGCCCGCGGACCTGGCCGCCGCGCTGGTGACCGCCGCCGTCCGCGAGACGTTCGAGGAGTGCGGCGTGCTGCTCGCCGCCCCCGCCGGCACCGAGCCCGGCCCGCTGGACACCGCCGCGGCCTGGCGGGACGACCTCGTCGCCCACCGGACCACGCTGCCGGAGCTGCTCGCGGCGCACGACCTGGAGCTGCGCGCGGACCTGCTGGTCCCGTGGGCCCGCTGGATCACCCCGCCGCGCAACCCGAAGCGCTACGACACCGCGTTCCTCGTCGCCCGCGTGCCGGACGGCCAGGTCGCCGACGACGCCACCACCGAGGCCGTCGAGGCGCGCTGGTGGAGCCCGGCCGAGGCCCTGTCCGGCTACGACGACGGCGACCTCAAGCTGATGCCGCCCACCCTGCGGACCCTGCAGGAGCTGCACCGGCACGACAGCGCGGGCGAGGTGCTGGCCGCCGCCGCGGCGCGCGACATCGAGCCGATCACCCCCGAGGTGCGGCGCGAGGGACGGATCGTCACGATCACGCTGCCCGGCGACCCCGACTGGATCTACGAGGAGACGACCCGGTGAGCCACCCGCTCTACGGCACCCTGCGCGCCGCGCACCCGCTGGCATCGGTGCTGCTGCAGGACAACCCCGGCCCGATGACCCTGGAGGGCACCAACACCTGGGTGCTCGCGGCGTCGGACGCACACGACCGGATCGTCGTCGACCCGGGTGAGGACGACGGCACGCACCTGGAGGCGCTGGCCGACGGCCCGCCGGTGGCCGCGGTCGTCCTGACCCACCGCCACCACGACCACGCCGGCGGGATCGGCCGGTTCGTCGAGCTGACCGGGGCGCCCGTGTTCGCCGCGGACCCGTCGCTGGCGTCGGGGACCACCCCGCTGGTCGACGGCGCCGTCGTCGCCGGTGGCGGGGTCGAGCTGGAGGTGCTGACCACCCCCGGCCACACCTCGGACTCGGTGTCGCTGCTGCTGCGCGGCCCCGGCTCCGACGGCGTCGCGCTGCTCTCCGGCGACACCGTGCTCGGCCGCGGCACCACCGTCATCGCCCACCCCGACGGCACCCTCGGGCCCTACCTGGACTCGCTGCGCCGGATCGCGGAGCTGCCCGCGGGCACCCCGGTCCTCCCCGGGCACGGTCCGGAGCTCCCGGACGCCGCCGAGACCGCGCGGCACTACCTCGCCCACCGCGAGCAGCGGCTGGAGCAGGTGCGGGCCGCGCTGGAGCGGCTGGGGCCCGACGCCTCCGCACGCGACGTCGTCGAGGTCGTCTACGCCGACGTCGACACCTCGCTCTGGGACGCCGCCGAGCTGTCCGTGCGCGCACAGCTGGATCACCTGCGTGGATGAACGGGCCCGCGCGGGGCGTTGAACCGACACGACCGACCGGCCTAGGGTCCCCGCATCTCGAGGGGGCATCGCCATCCGTCCGCCCCGTTCCTCCCGAAGGAGACCCCGTGCGTCGCACGATCCTGGCCCTGGCCGCCGCGCTGCTGGCCCTCACCACCCTCGTCGGCTGCAGCAGCGGTAGCTCCGACACCCTGCGGGTCGGGACCGAGGGGACCTACAGCCCGTTCAGCTTCCAGGGCCCCGACGGCCAGCTGACCGGCTACGACGTCGAGGTCGCCCGCGCCGTCGGCGCCAAGCTGGGCAAGCAGGTCGAGTTCGTCCAGACCCCGTGGGACTCGATCTTCGCCGCGCTCGAGTCGAAGCGGATCGACCTGGTCGCCAACCAGGTCACCGTCAACGACGAGCGCAAGGCCAAGTACGACCTCTCCACGCCCTACACCGTGTCCGAGGGCGTGATCGTCACCCGCGCCGACGACACCGCGATCCGGAGCCTGGCCGACCTGCGGGGCCGCACCACCGCCCAGTCCGCGACCAGCAACTGGGCCGAGGTCGCCCGCGGCGCCGGCGCGAACGTCGAGGCCGTCGAGGGCTTCGTGCAGGCCGTCCAGCTGCTCAAGGACGGCCGGATCGACGCGACCGTCAACGACACCCTCGCCGTCGGCGAGTACGAGAAGTCGACCGGGGACAAGGGCGTCAAGGTCGCCGGCACCACCGGGGACACCAGCGAGCAGGCCTTCGCCGCCCGCAAGGACAGCGGCCTGATGCCCGACGTGGACCGGGCGCTGGCCGAGCTGCGGGCCGACGGCACGCTGAAGCAGCTGTCCGAGAAGTACTTCGGCAGCGACGTCAGCGGGAAGTAGATGGATCCCGCCACCTGGGAGCTGATCGGCCGCAACCTGTGGCCGATGCTGAAGGCGACGGTCACGATGACCATCCCGCTGACGGCGATCAGCTTCGTCATCGGGCTGGTCCTGGCCCTGCTGCTGGCGCTGGCCCGGATCTCCTCGATCAGGCCGCTGTCCTGGCTGGCCCGCGCCTACATCTCGGTCGTGCGCGGCACGCCGCTGCTGGTGCAGCTGTTCATCGTGTTCTACGCGCTGCCGCAGTTCGGGCTGGTCATCGACCCGTTCCCGTCCGCGGTGATCGCGTTCAGCCTCAACGTCGGTGGCTACGCGGCCGAGATCATCCGGGCGGCGATCCTGTCGATCCCGAAGGGGCAGTGGGAGGCCGCGCAGACCATCGGCATGGGCTACCCGACGACGCTGCGCCGCGTGATCCTCCCCCAGGCCGCGCGCACCGCCGTCCCACCGCTGTCGAACACGCTGATCTCGCTGGTCAAGGACACCTCGCTGGCCTCGACCATCCTGGTCACCGAGCTGCTGCGGGTCGCCCAGCTGGCCGCGGCGCCGACGTTCGACTTCTTCGCCCTCTACGGCGTGGCCGCGGTGTACTACTGGATCGTCTGCCTGATCCTCTCGTCCGTGCAGGTACGGGTGGAGACGCGGCTGGAGAGGTACGTGGCGCGATGAGCGACCTGCTGACCGTCCGGGGCCTGCAGAAGTCCTTCGGGACGCTGGAGGTCCTGCGCGACATCGGGTTCGACGTCCCGGCCGGGACCGTCACCGCGGTGATCGGGCCGTCCGGTTCGGGCAAGACGACGGTGCTGCGCGCCCTGAACGCGCTGGACCGGGCCGACGCCGGGGTGATCACCATCGGCGACCTGTCGGTCGACTTCGGCGCCCCCGTCGACCGGTCCACCCTGGCCCGGTTCCGGTCCCGGACCGCGATGGTGTTCCAGTCGCACAACCTGTTCCCGCACCGCACCGTCCTGGAGAACGTCATCGAGGGCCCGGTGATCGTGCAGCGGCGCCCCCGGGCCGACGCGACCGCCGACGCGCGGCGGCTGCTGGACCAGGTGGGGCTGGCCGAGAAGGCCGACCAGTACCCGTACCAGCTCTCCGGCGGCCAGCAGCAGCGCGTCGGGATCGCCCGCGCGCTGGCCCTCGACCCGCAGCTGATGCTGTTCGACGAGCCCACCTCGGCGCTGGACCCCGAGCTCGTCGGCGACGTCCTGCGGGTCATCAAGGACCTGGCGACGGCGGGCCGGACGATGGTCATCGTCACCCACGAGATCCGCTTCGCCCAGCAGGTCGCCGACCAGGTCCTCTTCGTCGACGGCGGGGTGGTGGCCGAATCCGGTCCGCCGTCGCAGGTGCTGGTCGAGCCGGAACAGCCCCGCACCCGGCAGTTCCTGAAGCGGATCCTCGACCCGATCTAGACCCCGGGCGGGGCGCCGTCGTCGTCGCCGTGGGCGTCGACCCACTCCTCGCGGAACCGGCGCAGGAACTCCTCCAGGGCCGCGTGCCGCCGCTCGCCCATCTCGCGGCCGGCGGCGGTGCGCAGCTCGCCGCGCAGCCGCAGCAGCTTCTCGTGGAAGTGGGCGACGACCGAACCGGTCGGCCCGGACCGGTAGCCGCCGGTCGCGACGCCCGCGGCCGGGTCCCACAGGGGCTCACCGATCGCCCCGCCGTAGGCGAACGCGCGGGCGATGCCGGTGGCGCCCATCGCGTCGAGCATGTCGGCGTCGTGCAGGCAGGCCGCAATCCGGTCCGCCGTGGGCGCCGACGCCACCTCGGAGAACGAGTACCGGCCGGTGGCCTCGACGGCGTCGAGCACCGGGTCCCACAGCCGCTCGGCGACCCCGCCGCGGCGCAGCGCGTCCCGGGCGTCGTCGCGGACCTCCGCGGGGGCGACGACGCGGCCGAGCCGGGTCTCGGCGGCCCGGTGGTGGTCGTGCACGTACGCGGCGACGGCGGCGACGAACCCGTCCAGGCCCTCCCGCACCGCGAGCCGGGCCGACAGCCCGGCGACCCGGTCGAGGTGCCCGAGGTCGTGCGCGACGTCCGCACCGGCCATGTCGCCGGCGACGACGTCGCGCAGCCGCCGCAGCTCCCCCGCGCTGCTCACGCCGGGCTCCCGGCCGCGACGACGCGGGGCTCGGTGTCGGCGACCGAGCCGCGGCGCAGCCACAGCAGCCCCGCGACCAGCAGCCCCAGGGCGCCGCCCGCCGCGTACCCGCCCGGCCCGACGAGGTCGATCATGACGCCGGACAGGGCCTGCCCGACCGAGACACCAAGCACCGCGGCCATCACCATCCAGTTGAACGCCTCGGTCGCCGACCCGGCCGGAGCGGTCTGCTCGACGCCGAGGGAGTGCGCGGTGACCTGCGGGGTGATCAGCGCGCCGGCGGCCATCATCACCACGGCCAGCAGCACCAGCGAGCCGAGCGGGGAGACGAGCCCCATCGCCGTCACCAGGACGGCGAAGCCGGCCAGCAGGACCGGCAGCCGCAGGTGCAGCGGCCGCGGCCAGGGCCGCATCCCGTAGAGCACCCCGGTCAGCACCGAGACCACCGACCAGAGCGAGAGCAGGACCCCGCCGGCGGCGGGCGACCCGGCGAACGCGGTCGCGGCGATCACGCCGACCTCGGCGGTCCCCGCCACCAGCCCGAACCCGAGCGACGCCAGCGCCACCGTCCGCAGCCCGGGGCGCCGGAACACCCCGAGCAGCCCGGCCTCGACCGGCAGCGACCCGTCGGCGCGCTCGGCACGGATGCGGGCCGAGCGGCGTCGGACGGCGGCGGTGAGCGCGAACCAGGTGGTGCCGACGATCTCCGCGGTCGCCGCGACGACGAGCGCGGTGCCCGGCCACGGCGTCGCCACCACCAGCACCGCGGCCAGCGCGGGACCCATGATGAAGAAGATCTCGAGGCTGATCGCCTCGTAGGTGTAGGCGGCCTCGCGGCGCGGCCCGGGCGGGGTCAGGTCCGACCACAGCGCCCGCGACGACCCCTCGAACGCCGGCGTCGCGAGCCCGGTGACGACCGCGACCGCGACGGTGAGCGGCAGCGCCGCCCGGGACTCGATGCTCAGCACCAGCCCGGTGACGCACAGCAGGTAGACCGCGACGAGCACCAGCATCGGCCGGGTCGGGCCCAGCCGGTCCAGCACCCGCCCCTGCACGACCGTGCCGACCGCGGTCCCGACCAGCAGCGCCGCGGAGACCGCTCCGGCGACGGCGTAGGAGCCGTGGACCTCACGGACGTAGAGCAGCGTGGCGAGACTGTGCATCGCGATCGGGAACCGACCGAGGACGGAGGCACAGACCGGCGCGGCCGCCCCGGGGGTGCCCAGGGCGGCGCGATAGTCGGAGAGAGCGGCGGGCACGCCCCAGCATCACATGATCTGGGACGCCCGTACCAGAGAATTCAGCGCGCGCGTCGCGCAAGACGCTCCGGCTCCAGGATCAGCACGCTCTTGCCCTCCAGTCGCAGCCAGCCACGGTGCGCGAAGTCGGCGAGCGCCTTGTTCACGGTCTCGCGGGAGGCGCCGACGAGCTGGGCGATCTCCTCCTGCGTGAGGTCGTGGGTGACCCGCAGCAGACCCGACTCCTGGGAGCCGAACTGGCGCGCGAGCTGCAGCAGCGACTTCGCCACACGGCCCGGCACGTCGGTGAAGATCAGGTCGGCGAGCATGTTGTTGGTGCGGCGCAGGCGACGGGCCAGCACGCGCAGCAGCTGCTCGGCGATCTCCGGACGCTTGCCGATCCACTCCCGCAGCGCGCTGCGGTCCATGGTGTAGCAGCGCACCTCGGTGACCGCGGTCGCCGACGACGTGCGCGGGCCCGGGTCGAAGATCGACAGCTCGCCGAACATGTCCGACGGGCCGGCCACCATCAGGAGGTTCTCCCGGCCGTCGGGGGACTTCCGGCCGAGCTTCACCTTCCCGCCCGACACGATGTACAGGCGGTCACCGGGCTCACCTTCGGAGAAGATGACCTGCCCGCGGGAGAACTCGGCAGTCTCCAGAGCTTCGGCCAGCGCCTCGGCGGCCTGGGGCTCCACACCTTGGAAGATCCCTGCCCGGATCAGAACCTCGTCCACTGCAATGCTCCTCGTTCACCGGCCGTGTCGTCACGGCGGGTCGTCGGCGCGTCAGTGTAGAGGTCTTCGCCACACACGTGCGCACCACTGGCCCGATCGGATTGACATCCGATCGGGTCCGATTCGTCGCGGGGCGCTGTCACGCACCCGTACGCGATCTTGTCAGGCCGACGGGACCTGGCTCCGACGAGCCCCCCGACGGCGCCGGTTGCGCAGCCGGAACAGCTCCAGCGCGCGGCCCGTGCCGGACCGGAACAGGGCACGGACCTCGTCCGGACGCGGCTGTTCGAGCATCTCGTCCAGCTCGTCCTGGCGCACGGTGGACTCCCGCATGCGGGACTCCACGCGCTCCATACCGAGCGCGAAGAACATCACGAGCAGCGGGACGAGAACGCTCAACCAGGCAGTCATGGCAACTCCGATCCTCCCGTACGGGTTCGCAGCCCGGCCGGTCGGGGGTGGCCGCGTCGGCGTCTTCGTGACGCGACCGTGACCTCGTAGCCCGTTCGGCGCACACCCGGCCGGGCGCGCGCACCGCTCGTCGGACGCGTCGCCGCGCCGGCCGGTCGAACACCCCCCGGCGTGGACCGGACCGCGCCCGGCGACGAGCGGTGCACGGCGCGACACCGTGACACGACTGTCGGTGCCCACCCGTACGCTCGGTCACGTGAGCACCTCCGCCGGACGGCCGTCGCGGGCGTCGCGGCCCACCCCCCGCGCCGCCGCCGGTCTGGCCGCACGCGTCGCGGCCGGGGAGAGCCCGATCGGGCGAGCGCGCCGGGTCAACCGCATCCTCCGGTCGCTGGCGGAGGCCTATCCGCACGCGCACTGCGAGCTGGACTTCACCACCCCGCTGGACCTCGCCGTCGCGACGATCCTGTCCGCGCAGTGCACCGACGAGCGGGTCAACCAGGTCACCCCCGCCCTGTTCGCCCGGTACCCCACCGCCGCGGACTACGCGGGCGCCGACCGGACCGAGCTCGAGGAGCTCATCCGCTCCACCGGCTTCTACCGGAACAAGGCGACGTCGCTGACCGGGCTGGGCGCCGCCGTCGTCGAGCGGCACGGCGGGGAGCTGCCGTCGACGCTGGACGAGCTGGTGAAGCTGCCCGGCATCGGACGCAAGACCGCGAACGTCATCCTCGGCAACGCGTTCGGCGTCCCCGGGATCACCGTCGACACCCACTTCGGACGCCTGGTGCGCCGCTGGGGCTGGACGACCGAGGAGGACCCGGTCAAGGTCGAGCACGCGATCGGCGAGCTCGTCCCGCGGCGGGACTGGACGATCGTGTCCCACCACGTGATCTTCCACGGGCGCCGGGTCTGCCACTCCCGCAAGCCGGCCTGCGGCGCCTGCACGCTCGCGGCGGACTGCCCCGCCTTCGGGCTCGGCCCGACCGACCCGGGCGAGGCCGCGGCGCTGGTCAAGGGCCCGGAGCGGGACCACCTGCTCGCACTCGCGGGGATCGCGGGGCCGCCCGGGGACGGCCGGTGACCCGGACAGGCGCCTCCCGCTCCGAGATCGTCTCGACCGTGGTCGTCGTCGTCCTGGTCGCGATCGCGGTCTGGGCGCTGTGGCCCTCGGGCCCCACCTCCGGCGGGAGCGGCGGCGCCGGTCCCGCGGCGAGCGCCGCCCCGGCGGACCGGCCCGAGACCGACCTCGCCGCCGCGGACCCGCAGGCGCTGGCCGCCGCGCGGGCCTCGGCCCGGCTGGCACCCTGCCCCGCCCCGTCCGGAAGCACCCCGGCCGGTCCGCTCGCCGGGATCACCGTGCCGTGCCTGGGCGCCGACGGCCGTACCGACCTGGGCGCGGCCCTGACCGGGCGGCCGACGCTGGTCAACTTCTGGGCGTCGTGGTGCGTGCCGTGCCGCGACGAGCTGCCCGCGCTGCAGGCCTACGCGCAGCGCCCCGGCGCACTGCCGGTGCTCACCGTCGACGTGCAGGACGACCCGGTGTCCGCGCTGACCCTGTCCGCGCAGCTGGGGGTCACCCTGCCGGCCGTGACCGACCCGCAGCGGGCCGTGCGCCGCGCGCTGGACACCCCGCCGCTGCTCCCGGTCAGCTACGTGACCCGCGCCGACGGCGGGGTCGCGATGGTGGACCCGCCCGTCCCGTTCCGCACCGCCGACGACGTCGCGGCCGCCGTGGAGCGGTTCCGGTGACCGCGCAGGCGGGCGTGCCGCGGGTGCCCGACCCCGACCCCGCGGCGGCACCGGCGTCGCTGCGCCCGCTCGTCGACGGGGCGCTGGGCCTGGACCCGGCCTGGTTCGGCTGGCGACGCCTGCAGCCCGACAGCGGCGAGCCCCGCCGGGCCTCGGTGCTGATGCTGTTCACCGACGGGGAGTCCGGCGGGCCGGACGTGCTGCTCACCGAGCGCGCGGCGACGCTGCGCTCGCACGCCGGGCAGGTCGCCTTCCCCGGTGGACGGCTCGACCCGACCGACACCGGCCCGGTGCACGCCGCGCTGCGGGAGGCCCGGGAGGAGACCGGGCTGGACCCGTCCGGCGTCGTACCGCTGACCCTCCTGCCGGACCTGTTCATCCCGCCCACCGGGTTCCTGGTGAGCCCGGTGCTGGCGCACTGGGCGTCGCCGTCGCCGGTGCGGGTGGTCGACACCGCCGAGGTCGCCCGGGTCGTCCGGGTCCCGGTGGCGGTCCTGACCGACCCGGCGAACCGGTTCACCGTGCGCGGCCCCAGTGGCCACACCGGCCCCGCCTTCGACGCCGCGGGCCTGATGGTCTGGGGTTTCACCGCGGGCCTGCTGTCCGCGCTGCTGCAACGGTCCGGCTGGGAGCGTCCCTGGGACGCCGGCCGGGTCCTCGATCTCGACGACGCCTGGGCCCGCGCCCGGCGGCACGAACCGGAAGGAGTCCGGGTGGACGACCACGGCGTGGTGGACCGGTGAGCATCAGCTGGGTCGACGTCGTCGTCGTGATCCTCGCCCTGCTGGCCGCGGCGTCCGGCTGGCGGCACGGGGTCGCGGTGGCGCTGCTGTCGTTCGCCGGCGTGCTGACCGGCGCGGTGCTCGGGCTGCGGCTCGCCCCGTTGCTGGCCGGGCAGGTGGAGTCCCAGCAGGGGAAGGTGCTGCTCGGGATCGGCGTGGTGGTGCTGCTCGTCGCGCTCGGTGAGGCGACGGGCGTCTACCTCGGACGGTTCATCCGCGACCGGATCCGCGGCGAGGGCACCCTCAAGGTCGACTCGACGCTGGGCGCCGGCGTGCAGGCGATCGCGGTGGTGGTGGCGGCCTGGCTGATCGCGCTGCCGCTGTCCTCGACGAGCTTCTCCACCCTGACCAGCGGCCTGCGCGACTCGCGGGTGCTCGCCGGTGTGGACGACGTGATGCCGGACGCGGCGCGCAAGCTCCCCGCCGAGCTGCGCCAGCTCCTCGACGACTCCGGCTTCCCCGACGTCGTCAGCCCGTTCTCGCGGACGCCGGTCGCCGCGGTCGGCCCGCCGGACTCCGCGCTCGCGCAGTCCCCGGTGGTCACCGAGGTCCGCGACCGGGTCCTGAAGGTCCGCGGGCGCGCCCCGTCCTGCCGTCGCGCCCTGGAGGGGACCGGGTTCGTCGTCGCCCCGCAGCGGGTGATGACCAACGCCCACGTCGTCGCCGGGACGTCGAGCACCACGGTCGAGGTGACGACGTCCAGCGGACGGGCCCGCCAGCTCGACGCCCAGGTCGTCTACTACGACCCCGAGGTCGACGTGGCCGTGCTCGACGTGCCCGACCTCGAGGAGCAGCCGCTGCAGTTCAGCCCGGACCCGGCCCGCGTCGGCGACGACGTGATCATCCTGGGCTACCCGCTGGACGGCCCGTACACGGTCACCCCGGGCAAGATCCGCGAACGGATCCGGCTGCGCGGCCCGGACATCTACGAGCAGGGCAGCGTGCTGCGCGACGTCTACACCGTCCGCGCAGTGGTGCGCTCCGGCAACTCCGGCGGCCCGATGATCGCCCCCGACGGACGGGTGGTCGGCGTCGTGTTCGGCGCCGCGCTGGACGACACCGAGACCGGTTTCGTGCTGACGGCCGAGCAGGTCGGCCAGGCGCTGAACGTGGCCGCGAGCGGCGCGTCGTCCCCCGCCGACACCGGGAACTGCGCCTCCTGACCCACCGCACCCTGTCCCACGATCCGGGAACGAATGGCCGGATCGTGGGACGGATGCTTAGCGTGGGTACATGACCTCCGTCGACGTGACCCGTACCCGCCGTCGCTGGCTGGTGCTGGCCGTCGGGGTGTTCGCCCAGACCGCGGCCTGCTCGTTCGTCTACGGACTGCCGTTCGTGGTGCCGCTGCTGCGGGACACGGAGGGGCTGTCACTGGCCCAGGTCGGCGCCTACGTCGGCGCCCCGACGGTCGGCCTGCTGTGCACCCTGGTGCTGTGGGGCGCCGCCGCCGACCGGTCCGGCGAACGCGGGGTGATGACGGTCGGGCTCGCATTGTGCGCGGCGGCCGTCGCGGGTGCGGCGCTGCTGCCGATCGGGCCCGGACCGCTGCTGCTGGTGCTGCTCGGCCTGGGCGGCGCGGGCGCGGCGTCGGTGTTCGCCGCCAGCGGCCGGATGGTGATGGGCTGGTTCGCCGCGCACGAGCGCGGCACCGCGATGGGGATCCGGCAGACGTCCCAGCCGCTGGGCGTCGCCGTGGCCGGGCTGACGCTGCCGACCCTGGCCGCGGCCGTCGGGCCGTTCCGGGCGCTGCTGCTGCCCGCGGTGCTGTGCGTCGTCGCGTCGGTGCTGGTCGCGACGCTGGCGCCGGACCCGCCCCGGGCCCCGCGGCCCGCGGGGGCCGTGCCGGAGCGCTCCCCCTACGGGACGTCGGTGCTGTGGCGGGTGCACGGCGCGAGCGCGCTGCTGGTGGTCTCACAGTTCGCGGTGGCGTCGTTCGCGACCGAGTACCTGGTCCGCGAGCAGGGGTGGCACGTGGCGGCGGCGGGCGCGTTCGTCGCCGGTGGGCAGATCGCCGGGGCGGTCGGCCGGATCGCGACCGGGGTCTGGTCGGACCGGGTCGGGTCCCGGCTGCGCCCGATGCGCCAGGTCGCGGCCGCCGCGGCCGCGGTGCTGCTGCTGTTCGCGCTCGGCGACGCCGTCGCCGGGTGGCTCGCGGTGACCATGCTCGCCGTCGGGGCGGTGGTGACGGTCGCCCCGAACGGGCTGGCGTTCACCAGCACCGCCGAGATCGCCGGGCCGGCGTGGTCCGGGCGGGCGCTGGGGGTGCAGAACACCGGCCAGAACGCCGTCGCGTCGGTGGTGCCGGCCGCGCTCGGCGCCCTGGTCGGCGCGACCGGCTACGCGGCGGCGTTCGCGATCGCCGCCGCGGCACCGCTGGCCGCGATCCTGGTGACACCGGTCCGCGACGAGCGCCGGCGGTCGTCGTGACGCCGCCGGCGCAGCCGGTCAGCGGGTGATCGTCTGGTCCCGCCCGGGGCCGACGCCGATCGCGGACACCGGCGCGCCGGTGAGCTCCTCGATCCGCTGCACGTAGGCCTGCGCGGCGGGGGGCAGGTCCTCCCAGGTGCGGGCGCCGGAGAGGTCCTCGACCCAGCCGGGCATCTCCTCGTAGACCGGGACGGCGTGGTGGAAGCCGGTCTGGGTCATCGGCATCTCGTCGACGCGGTGGCCGTCGACCTCGTAGCCCACGCAGATCGGCACCGACTCCAGCCCGGACAGCACGTCCAGCTTGGTCAGGAAGACGTCGGTGATGCCGTTGACGCGGACCGCGTACCGGCCGATGACGGCGTCGAACCAGCCGCAGCGACGGTTCCGGCCGGTGTTGACGCCGACCTCACCGCCGGTCTTGCGCAGCCACTCGCCCATCTCGTCGAGGAGCTCGGTCGGGAACGGGCCGGACCCGACGCGGGTCGTGTAGGCCTTCAGGATCCCGATCACGCGGGTGATCTTGTTCGGGCCGATGCCGGAACCGACCGACGCGCCGCCCGCGGTCGGGTTCGAGCTGGTCACGAAGGGGTAGGTGCCGTGGTCGACGTCGAGCAGGGTGCCCTGCGAGCCCTCCAGCAGCAGCGTCTCGCCGCGCTCCAGGGCCTGGTTCAGCAGCAGCCGGGTGTCGACGATCTTGTCGGCGAACTCCTTCGACTGCTCCAGGACGGTGTCGACGACCTCGTTGAAGTCCAGCGCGCGCCGGTTGTAGACCTTGACCAGGACCTGGTTCTTCAGCTCGAGGGCGGCCTCGACCTTCTGGTGCAGGATCTTCTCGTCGAGCAGGTCCGCGGCGCGGACGCCGACCCGGGCGACCTTGTCCTGGTAGGCCGGGCCGATGCCGCGACCGGTGGTGCCGATCTTGGCCTTGCCCAGGTAGCGCTCGGTGACGCGGTCGATCGCCACGTGGTACGGCATGATCAGGTGCGAGTCGGCCGAGATCAGCAGGCCGGAGGTGTCGACGCCGCGCCGCTCCAGGCCCGCCTTCTCCTCGATCAGCGCCTCGGGGTTCACGACGACCCCGTTGCCGATCACGTTCTTCACGCCCGGGGACAGGATCCCGGACGGGATGAGCTTCAGCGCGAAGTCGCGGCCGTCCGGCGTGACGACGGTGTGCCCGGCGTTGTTGCCGCCCTGGTAGCGCACGACCCAGCCGAACTGCCCGCCCAGCAGGTCGGTCGCCTTGCCCTTGCCCTCGTCGCCCCACTGGGCGCCGATCAACACGATTGCGGGCATGTAAGAGACTCCAGTTCACACACGCTCGTCACGGTCGCGGGACCGGGCGTGATTTCCGGTTTCCGCGGCGAGGAGGGTACTCGATCAGTGGTTCCGACCGATCCCGAAGCGGTTCTCCTCGACTGCCTGCCGCAGCGGCGTCACCGGCTTCCCTTCCACGGTATCCGGCCCGGCGCGCGACGTGAACGCCCACCGTCGTCGCTGGTGTCCGATCCCGCGGTGCGTTCGGTCACCGTGGGTCCGCGCCCCGGGAAGGCGGAGGTCGACGCCCTGCTCCCGGTGCCGCGGCTGATCGTCCACGGTGACGACGCCGACCTCGCCGCGGTGCTCCTCCGGCTGCTCCGCCGGGACGCGCTCGCGACCGAGGTCGCCTACCTGCCGGTGTCCCGGCGGTCGCGGGCCGCCGCGAACTGGGGCCTCCCGACCCGGTTCGACGACGCCGTCGCCCTCGCCCGGTCCGGCACCGCACGCGAGATGCCGCTGGTGCGCGACGACAACGGCGGCGTCCTCGCCGGCCGCGGGGAGATCCCCGACCTCTACGGCGAGGCCTACTGCGACGCGACGCGCGTGCTGCACGGCCGCGTGAAGATGCTCGTCGTCGACGCGGGGCCCGAGGGCGTGCACGTGCGGCCGGGCCGCGGGGTGACCGGCACGACCGGGCGGGCGATCCAGATCGGGACAACGGGTGCGACGCCCCTCCGCGACGGCGTCGCGCACCCGCGGGAGATCAAGCGGTGGGCCTGGTACCGGCACACCGAGCCGTGGCGGCCGGTGCTGCCGGGCTGATCAGCGGCCGGGGTCCTCGGGGGCGAGCACGGCGTCGGTCGCGGTGATCCCGACGTCGAACACCTCGTCGGTGGGGACGACGTAGCGGTTGCGGTGGTCCCGGCCCTCGCCGCGACCGCCCGGGACGCCGCCGGCCATCGGGCCGTAGCCGGCCCCGCCGCGAGCCTCCGCCCCCTTGGCGCCGGTCCACGGCTCGGCCGCGCCGCCGCTCCGCGGCCCGGGTGTGCGGGGCTCGGTGCCCCACGCCGTCCCGGCCCCGCCGCGGCCGCCGGGTCCGTGCGGTTCGGTCCCCGCGCCCGGCAGCCGCGTAGTGCCGCGGGACTCGCCGAACGGGGAGCCGACGCCGCCGCGGCCTGCTCCTGATCCGGCTCCGACTCCGAACGACCCGGTCCCGCTGCCGGGGCGGGTCTCCGTGAGGGGGCGGACGAGCTGCTGCCGACGTACCTGGTCGCCGAAGCGGCGCGCGAGGTCCTCGCGGGTACGGGCGGCGTCCGACGTCGGGGCCGGGCTCCGGGTCGGGGTCCGCGTGCGGTCCGGAGCGGGCGGTACGCGGGAGCCCGGCGCCCCGGTACCGCCTCCACCGGCGCCCGACGAGGACGCCGGTCCGCTCGGCAGGGGGACGACAGGCGAGGGCCCGCCACCGCCTCCGGCGCCACCACCCACACCACCACCGGGGCCGCCGCCTGCACCGCCGCCGCCCGACGGGCCGGCCGGCGCCGACCCCGGCTGCGAGGCCGACCCGACCGGGGGGAGCCCGACTCCGGCCGGTCCCGGTGTCGGGCCGGAGACTCCGCCGCCACCCGGAGCGACGGAGATGCCGGGCTGCGGTCCCGGCGAACCGCCGGGACCCGGCGTCGCGCCCGGAGATGTCGCGGGCGGGGGCGCGGCGGCCGCCTCGGTGGTGAAGCGGTCGTCGATCGCGGAGGTCTCGGACTCGTACTTCTGGAGCGCGCGGTTCGCGACCTCGTCGTTGATCTGGTTGTGCTCGGCGATGGTGACGTGGTCGGCGCCCCTGCCCCGGAGGGACTGCCAGGCCTCGCTGATGTTGTCGCCCGCGCGCTGGATCCAGGAGAACTCGGCCGGGTCCATGAACCGGACCTGGTTGCGCATGCGCTCGAACGCGCTGCCGTGGTCGAGCATGCGGTCGGCGCCGTTCCGGGCGACGGTCGCGGTGCCGTCGACGCCGGTCGCGGTGCGGTCGAGGGACTCCTGGGCGGCCCGGGCGGCGGGGCCCTGCCACGAGATGCCGAGATCGGCCATGCCGCGGTCGAGGGTCTGCTTGGTGGTCGCCATGTCGTCGACGAGCTTGCGGAGGCCGTCAGACGTCTGCCGCATGGCCTCGGCGCCGGGTTTGCCGATGATCCAGGCAGCCTTGGTCGCGATGTCGAACGCTTCGTAGTTGTAGCAGCGAGGGAGGGGCATCCTCGGATCCCTAACGCTCGAGCAGCGGGCCGTTGTACGGCGGAGTGGTGGGTTTCAGGGTTGCCGCGTTCTCGTCCTCGATGAGCCCGTACTCCTGCGCCGCTTGTTTCAATCGGTCACGCGCGTCTCGCACCTCGTCCACATAACGCTCGTGCACGTCGACCAGGCTATTGATCTTCGGCTGGAAGACGACGACTGCGTCGAGAGACACTGGATCGTCGGCGCATGCGGGGACATTCCGAAGGTTGCCCCTGACTCGACGACCCGCCTGCATCTGCCGAAGGTGGTCGTCCATCTGCTGATAGACGACCATGATGTTATCGACATTGACCTGCAGCATGAGGGCGTCGCTGACGGATCCCCGAGGCGTGTGCGCCGACGTCGACATGCGGCGCAGACTAGACAGGAAGAACCGTGACCGATCTCGGATCGGGCATGCTTGTTCACGTCTGCGAATCTGTCAGTTCTCGCGAGCGCTCGACAGGAACGCTCGTGCCAAGGTCTCGGCCCGACCGCAGGCGGCATCCGAAGGTCTGCCAGCCTGCCTCGCCCCACCGAAATCATCGACCTGGACACGGACACTCGCGGCGTCAGCAACGTCCAAGTAGAGTTCACAGAGGTCAGAGCTACTTCTGCGCTCGACCATCCGCACGGCACCGAATCCATCGACAGCGGTGATGACGGCGCCGCTCGCTGTCGCGATCTTCGCCGCCGGCGTCTGGATCGTCTGCACCGAGTAGTTGTCGACGGTCTCGTAGTTCCCCCATCCACACACTCGGCTCGGACCGTCCGCGAGCGTGACAGTCGAAGGCTCGTCCCCTTCGACTCCCCACTGCTGGCGCAGTTCAGGGGTCATCGCGAGACAGGGGTCGACGTTCGCCACGTCGATCTCCGCCGGCCGCGCCGGAAACGGCCCCTCCCGCTCCGCAGCCCCACACCCCACGACCACCCCGCACACGACCAGCAGAATGAGAACGAGTCGGACCACCAGCGACGCTCCCCCGGATACGAACAGAACGGCAGCAGGCTAGCCCGCCGTCGCCACCCCCGGGCCCGTTCCGATCAGGCCGCGGCTGCCGAGTCGTCCGGACGCCGGTGGCAACTGTCCACGTCACACGATGCCGAGGTCGGCCATGCCGCGGTCGAGGGTCTGCTTGGTGGTCGCCATGTCGTCGACGAGCTTGCGGAGGCCGTCAGACGTCTGCCGCATGGCCTCGGCGCCGGGCTTGCCGATGATCCAGGCCGCCTTGGTCGCGATGTCGAACGCTTCGTAGTTGCAGCAGCGCGGGAGGGGCATCCTCGGATCCCTAACGCTCGAGCAACGGGCCGTTGTACGGCGGAGTGGTGGGCTTCAGGGTTGCCGCGTTCTCGTCCTCGATCAGTCCGTACTCCTGCGCAGCCCTCTTGAGCCGGTCGCGCGCCTCTGCTACCTCGGCGACGTAGTCATCGTGTGTCTTCGTAATGGAGTCGATTTTCGGCTGGAAGACGGTAACCGCATCTATCGATACTGGGTCGTCTCCGCACGGAGGAACGTTCTTGAGATTCAGAGCCCCATGTCGCCTCGTTCTCATTGCTTGAACCTGCTCGTCAAGTCGCCGATAAACAGCCATGACGTTTCCGACATCCACCTGGGTCATGAGTGAATCGCTGGCCGAACCTCGTGGCTCGTGGGCAGGCGTCCGCATCTCGACGAGGCTATGTCGACCGGCGGACTACGACGTCAGATTGACTGCTCGCGTTCGCAGCTGCGAACACGATCACTGGAGACGAGCCTTCGTCAGGTAGCTCTGCGCGAGCAGCTCAGCCCGTCCACACACCTCGTCCGGCGATCCGCGCGTCAGCTCGTCATATCCGAAGTCCTGGATCTGAACCCGCACGCTGGCAACCTCGGCTGCGTCGAGATACAACGTGCACAACGGCGCCGAATCTTTGCTCTCGACCATCCGGACAGCTCCGAACCCATCGATGATGGTGATTGTGGCGCCTCGCGCGGTCGCGACTCTTACAGCAGGCGTCTGGATCGTCTGCACGGAGTAGTTCTCGACGGTGTCGTTGTTGCCCCACCCGCACACACGACTGGGACCATCAGCGAGCGTGACGACCGAGGGCTCGTCGCCCTCGACGCCGAAACGCTGGCGCAGTTCAGGGGTCATCGCGACGCATGGGTCGACGTTCGCCACGTCGATCTCCGCCGGCCGAGCCGGAAACGGCCCCTGCGGCTCCCCAGCCCCACACCCCACGACCACCCCGCACACGAGCAGCAGGACGACAACGAGTCGGACCACCGGCGACGCTCCCCCGGGACAGCAACAGGACGGCAGCAGGCTAGCCCGCCGCCGTCACCCCCGGGCCCGTTCCGATCAGGCCGCGGCGGCCGAGTCGTCCGGGCGCCGGTGGTAGCTGTCCACATAGGTCTGCCCGGACAGGTCCGCGATGGCGTCCATGATCTCGTCGGTGACCGCGCGCCGGATCGCCGGAGCGCCCTCCAGGCCCTCGTAGCGGCTGAACTCCAGCGGCCGCCCGAAGCGGATCTCGACCCGGGCCAGGCGCGGGAACAGCCGTCCGATCGGCTGCACGCGCTCGGTCCCGATCAGGCCGACGGGCACGACGACCGCCCCCGTCGACAGCGCCAGCGACGCGACGCCGGTGTGCCCGCGGTGCAGCTTGCCGTCGAGGGAGCGGGTGCCCTCCGGGTAGATGCCGAACGCACCGCCGCACTCCAGGACCTTGCGTCCCGCGGCGAGCGCGGCGAGGCCGGCACGGGCGTTGGACCGGTCGACCGGGATGTAGCCGAGCGCCCCCAGGAAGGCGGCCATCAGGCGTCCGCGCAGGCCACGGCCGGTGAAGTACTCGGCCTTGCCGAGGAAGGCGACCTTGCGCGGGGCGACGAGCGGGATGAACGCCGTGTCGACGGCCGCGCGGTGGTTCGCCGCGAGGATCACCGGCCCGGTGGCGGGGATGCGGTCCGCGCCGCGCACGCGGGGCCGCCACACGAGCCGGACGAGTGGTGCGAGGACGTAGCGGATGAACAGCTGCACCGTGAACCCCGATCAGTGAGCGACGTCCACAACTCCGTGCAGGGGGGACCGACGTCCCGGCGCCGAACGAGGCCCGATTCTGCTCCGTGACCGGCCCGTGACGGAAGCCCTTCCGCCCGTTCAGTCCAGGTGAGGATCGATGAGCTGCCCGCGCAACGCACGCAGCGCCTCGCTGCGGGTCATCCCGGTCGCCTGCAGCAGGTCGACGGCGATCGAGCGGACCTGCGCGACCAGCACCGGCGCCGAGACCGCGGGCGCAGTGGCGGGCTGCCCCTCGACCGGCCGGGCGACGACCGCACCGGGGTCGGCGAGGACCGGTGCGTGCTGCACGGCCTCCAGGATCGGGCCGCGGGCCTTCTCGCGGTCGCCGTCCTGCCCGAGCTCCCCGATCAGCGCCTCGACGGAGACGGCGAGCTCGGTGATGGCGTCCGGCAGACCGGGCGGGACCGGTTCGCCGTCCTCGATCGCGGTCATCGCGCGCCGGGCGAGCACCCGGGCGTTGCGGTGGGCGTAGTCGGCCCGCTCGGCGAGCGTCCGGTAGCGGCGCAGCATGGCCCGGCGCGGCCGGTGCATCGGCGAGACCGTCACGACCTCGCCCGCGGAGCTGACGGCGGTGCGCAGCTCGTCGATGACGGCCTGGGTGTCGCGGGCCCGGGTCAGCGCCCGCGACGCGCTCTCCCGGTCACCCTCGCGCAGCGCCGTCGCGATCTCGGTGAGCACGGTGACGAGGTCGTCGAGCACCCGGCGGGCGACCCGGCGCACGATCCGGACCGGGTGCGCGGGGATGACCGCGGCGACCAGGATCCCGGCGAGGCCGCCGATCAGGGCGTCGATGCAGCGGTCGATCCCACCGGTCTCGGTGGGCGGGAGCAGCGTCGTCACCAGCACCGCGGACACCGCGGCCTGGTTGACGAACAGGGTCCCGCCGTCGGTGAACACCGCGATGACCAGCGCGAGCGCGACGACGAGCACCAGCTGCCAGAGGCCGCCGCCGATCTGCGCGATCAGCAGGTCGCCGATCAGGACACCGATGCTCACCCCGACGACGAGCTCGGCGGTGCGGCGCAGCCGCGAGTTCAGCGACATGCCCAGGCTGAGCACCGCCGCGATCGGCGCGAAGAACGGCCGCGTATGACCGACCAGGTCGCCGGCCACCCAGAGGGCGAGGCCGGCGGCCATGGAGCACTGCAGGATCGGCAGCCACGACGCGCGGACGCGCCGGGCACCGGCCCGGCCGCGTGAGCGGACCCGGTCCCACGCGGCCACCGGCGTCAGGACACGCCGAGGGCGGCGAGCGCCTCCGGGTCCGAGTCGTTGATCAGCGTGCGCAGGCGCTCGACCTCGGGGGCCTCCCCGATCGCCGTGGCGGCGCGCAGCAGCGCCCCGCACGACCGCAGGAAGCCCTGGTTCGGCTCGTGCGACCACGGCACCGGGCCGAAGCCCTTCCAGCCGTTGCGACGCAGCTGGTCCAGGCCGCGGTGGTAGCCGGTGCGGGCGTAGGCGTAGGCGGCGACGGACTCCCCGGCGTCGAGGGCGCGCTCGGCGAGCACCGCCCAGGCGATCGACGACGACGGCGACCCCGCCGCCACCTCCGACGGGTCCTTCCCCGCGGTCAGGTCCGCCGCGGCGGGGTCGACCGGGAGGCGCGTGTCGTCGGGCTCGAGCAGGTTGCCGTGCAGACTCATGCCGCCATCCTCGCGCCCGGCCACCCGCCGTCGCCAGCGGGTGGCCGGGCGCCGCGGATCAGGACAGTGCCCTGCCGGCGGACTTCAGCGACTCGCACGCCTCGATGACGCGCTCGCTCATCCCGACCTCGGCCTTCTTCAGGTACGAGCGCGGGTCGTAGACCTTCTTGTTGCCGACCTCGCCGTCGATCTTGAGCACGCCGTCGTAGTTGGCGAACATGTGCGACACGATCGGCCGGGTGAAGGCGTACTGGGTGTCGGTGTCGACGTTCATCTTCACGACGCCGTAGGTCAGCGACTCGTGGATCTCCTCGAGCAGCGAGCCGGACCCGCCGTGGAAGACCAGGTCGAACGGCTTGGCGCCGGGGTCGAGGCCCAGCTTCTGCACGGCCACCTCCTGGCCCTGCTTGAGGATCTCCGGGCGGAGCTTCACGTTGCCCGGCTTGTAGACGCCGTGCACGTTGCCGAAGGTCGCGGCCAGCAGGTAGCGGCCCTTGTCGCCGGACCCGAGGACCTCGACGGTGCGCTCGTAGTCGCCGGGGGCGGTGTAGAGCTTGTCGTTGATGTCGTTCGCGACACCGTCCTCCTCGCCGCCGACGACGCCGATCTCGACCTCGAGGATGATCTTCGCCTTGGCCGCCTGCTCCAGCAGCTCGGCCGCGATCTTCAGGTTCTCCTCGAGCTCGACCGCGGAGCCGTCCCACATGTGCGACTGGAACAGCGGGTTCTGCCCCTTGTCCACGCGCTCCTGGCTGATCGCGATCAGCGGACGCACGAACGAGTCCAGCTTGTCCTTGGGGCAGTGGTCGGTGTGCAGCGCGATGTTGACCGGGTACTTGTCCGCGACGACGTGCGCGAACTCGGCGAGGCCGACCGAGCCGGTGACCATGTCCTTGACCCGGGTGCCGGACAGGAACTCCGCGCCACCGGTCGAGACCTGCACGATGCCGTCGGAGCCTGCCTCCGCGAACCCGCGCAGCGCCGCGTTGAGGGTCTCGGTGCTGGTCACGTTGATCGCCGGGTAGGCGAACTCGCCGCTCTTGGCGTTGTCCAGCATCTGGTTGTAGATCTCGGGCGTGGCGATGGGCACGGGGCCTGCCTCCTCGTCGTCGGCGGTCGCTGCTCCGCGCAGCGCTCCTTGTCTCCGGGTGAGTATCACGTACCCGCGGGGAAGGGGGAGCCATCGTCGGAATGGGCCTGGTCTCACCGCGGGCGACGCCGCCGACCGCTGCACCGGGTAATGCTGCGAAGCCTGTCGGTGGTGGTCGCTAGTGTGGTGGGCGTGGAGGAGGAGCGCGCCGAGAACGCCGTCGACCGGACGCTGGGCCGGTTGCGC
Organism: Pseudonocardia sp. ICBG601; assembly: GCF_020496245.1. Taxonomy (NCBI): domain Bacteria; kingdom Bacillati; phylum Actinomycetota; class Actinomycetes; order Pseudonocardiales; family Pseudonocardiaceae; genus Pseudonocardia; species Pseudonocardia sp. ICBG601. The sequence continues at coordinate 560,647 of NZ_JAHLJA010000148.1, forward strand.
GCCATCGACAGCCGACCGGCGCCCGCGGGCACCGGGCCGCACCCGTTCGCCCCGGGCACGGCGCAGGCCCCGGTCGACGGGCCGGGTGGTTCCGGGGCCCGGCAGGGCCCGGACACACCGCTGACGTTGGCCGATCTCTACCGCGACCACCGCCTGCGGCTCATGCGCCTCGCGATGCTGCTGGTGGACATCCCGGCCACCGCGGAGGACGTGGTGCAGGAGGCGTTCACCGGCCTGCACCGGCACTGGACCGGTCTGCGGGACGAGACGGCCGCCGTCGCCTACCTGCGTGCGGCCGTGGTGAACGGGTCCCGGTCGGTGCTGCGGCGCCGTCGCACGGCACGCGAGTACGTGCCGCCGCACGCGGCGAACGCCCGCTCCGCGGAGTCGCTGGCCATGCTGTCGGCCGAGCACCAGTCGGTCGTCGACGCGCTGGGCCAGCTCCCGCCGCGCCAGCGCGAGGTGCTCGTCCTGCGCTACTACGGCGGGCTGACCGAGTCCGAGATCTCCGAGGCCGCCGGGATGAGCCGAGGTACGGTGAAGTCGACCGCCAGCCGCGCGCTCGACGCCGTCGCCCGGATCATGGCCGAGCGCGCCGGGACCGAGGCCGTCCGGCGTCCGGGGGAGCTGCGATGACCGGCCCCCAGCCGCCGCAGCCCGGCCGCGACGACGCCGCCCGCCGGATCGGCGAGGCGCTGCAGGCGCAGGCCCGCGGGCGCCCGATGCCGCCGCGTCCCGCGGCGGGCCCGGCCCCCGTGCCGCCACGCGTCCCCGGCCGGATCCCGCCGCCGGTCCCGCGTCCCGGGCCGCCCCCGCAGCGCCGGCCGCAGCAGGCCCCGGCGCCGGAGCCCGCCCGGTCGGCGACCGGCCAGATCGTCTGGGCCGCGGTGATCGCGCTGCTCCTCGGCGCCCTGCTCGGCGGGGGTCTCGCGCTGGTGTCGGTGCTCCTGCCGGGTGCGCTGCCCGCCCTCGGCTGAGCCGCTCACAGCACCCCCACAGCGACGGCCACGTCGATCCACATCACCCGGCCGGTACCGTTTCTCGACGTGACGGTTCTCGCCGCGACGCAGACGCTCGCCCTCGGTCCCGACTGGCTCGACCCGGCGGTGATCATCGAGTCCCTGGGTCCGTGGGCCCTGGTGGGCGTCGCTGCGATCATCTTCGCGGAGTGCGGGCTGCTGCTCGGGTTCTTCCTCCCGGGCGACTCGCTGCTGTTCACCGCGGGCCTGTTCGTCGCGCAGGGCGCGATCGACGTGCCGCTGTGGTTGGTCTGCCTGGTGCTGGTGGTGTCCGCCTTCGCCGGCAACGCCGTCGGCTACGGCATCGGCTATCGCGCCGGCCCGGCGATCTTCGACAAGCCGAAGTCGAAGCTGTTCAACCCCAAGCACGTCGAGAAGACCCACGAGTTCTTCGAGAAGTACGGCAACCGGGCCATCGTCCTGGGCCGCTTCGTGCCGATCGTGCGGACCTTCATCACCGTGAGCGCGGGCGTCGCGCGGATGGACCCGAAGCGCTACCTGACGTACTCGCTGATCGGCGGCGTCGCGTGGGCGGCGGGCGTGACGGTGCTGGGCTACTTCCTCGGCCAGTTCGCGTTCGTCCGTGAGCACATCGACCTGATCCTCATCGCGATCGTGCTGATCTCGGTGCTGCCGATCGTGTTCGAGGTGCTGCGGGCGCGGGCCGCGTCCAGGCGCGGGGGCCCCGCCGGCCCGGTCGACGGCGTCGCGGGTGCCGCGACCGGTGCGGCCGCCGCCACCGTCACCGGCCACACCGCCGACGACGACCCGGCCGCGGTCACCATGCAGATGCCGGCCGTCGGGAACGGCCCGGCGCCGCAGCACGGTCGTCCCCGCCCCGGACAGGCCCCGCAGCCCGGTCGTGCCCCGCAGCACGGCGGGGCCGCGCCCCAGCACGGTGGCGCCGTGCCGCCGCACGGCCCCGGCCCCCGCCCGCAGGACGGCACGGAGCCGCCGTACCGCCACACCACCGGCCGCCCCGCCATGCCGCCCCGGCACGGCAACTGAGCGTCGATCGGCACGTCTCCGCCCTGCCCGGGGCGGAAACGTGCTGGTCACCAGGCGTCGGACAGGTCCGCGTGCTCGCGGATCCATGCGTGCATCACGATCCCCGAGGCCACCCCGGCGTTGACCGAGCGCGTCGAGCCGAACTGGGCGATCGACACGACCAGGTCCGCGGCGTCGCACAGCTCCGGCGACAGCCCGGGGCCCTCGGCGCCGAACACGAGCACGCAGTCCCGCGGCAGCGACGTGGCCTCCAGCCGGACCGCGCCCGCGATGTTGTCCACCGCGACCACGGCCAGACCGTGCTCCCGGGCGAACGCGACGAGCCCGCCGGCCTCGGCGTGGTGGTGCAGCCGCAGGTAGCGGTCGGTGACCATCGCGCCGCGACGGTTCCACCGGCGTCGCCCGACGATGTGCACGCCGGCGACGCCGAAGGCGTTCGCCGTGCGCACCACCGTGCCGATGTTGTGGTCGTGGCCGAGGTTCTCGATCGCCACGTGGAACGGGTGCGCCCGCCGCGCCAGGTCCGCCGCGACGGCCTCACGGCGCCAGTAGCGGTAGCGGTCGACGACGTTGCGCCGGTCCCCCTGCTCCAGCAGCTCCGGGTCCCACTGGTCGCCCTGCGGCCACGGCCCGGCCCACGGGCCGACCCCGACCTGGCCGGGGACCGACCACTCGCTGGGCCCGGGCTCGCTCATCCCAGCTGCAGGTCCGCCAGCCCCAGCAGCGCGCGGTACGGCACGCCCTCGGCCTCGACGGCCTGCCGGGCGCCGGTGTCGCGGTCGACGACGGTGCACACCCCGACCACGTCGGCGCCGGCCTGGAGCACCGACCGGACCGCGGTCAGGACCGAGCCGCCGGTGGTGGAGGTGTCCTCGACGACCAGCACCGGCAGGCCGGTGATGTCCGGGCCCTCGATGAGCCGCTGCATGCCGTGCTTCTTGGTCTCCTTGCGGACGACGAAGGCGTCGACCGGATCGGTGTCCGGCTCGGCCGCCGCCGCGTGCAGCACCGCCGTCGCGACCGGGTCCGCGCCGAGCGTCAGCCCGCCGACCGACCGGTAGGTCCAGTCCGCGGTGAGCTCGCGCAGCAGCCGTCCGATCAGCGGGGACGCCTCGTGGTGCAGCGTGACGCGGCGCAGGTCGATGTAGTAGTCGGCCTCCGCGCCGGAGGAGAGCGTGACCCGCTCGTGGACGACGGCGATCTCCCGGACGAGCGCGGCGAGGCGGGAGCGGTCGGTGTGTGCGGAGCTCATGTGCGATCCCTGTCGAACGTCGCCGTGATGCGTCGCAGCAGGCTCCGGGGCAGCACTCCGGTCACCCCCACGATCGCCTTGTACTGCCTGGAGGGCACGGAGACGACCCGGCCCCGGTCGAGGTCGGTGAGGGCCTCGTCGACGACCTGGGAGGCCTCCAGCCACAGCGGGCCGCGGCGGGCGCCGACGTCGATGCCGGCCCGCTCGTGGAACTCGGTGCGCACGTAGCCGGGGCACAGCACCATCGCTCGCACCCCGGTGCCCTGCAGCGACGCCGCGACGCCCTCGGTGAAGGAGATGACCCACGCCTTGTCGGCCGGGTAGGTGGAGCCGCGCCCGGCCAGGAAGCCCGCGACGCTGGCGACGTTCAGCACCGCGCCGGTGCCGCGGTCGACCATCCCGGGCAGCGCGGCCCGGGTCAGCTCCAGCACGGCGGCCACGTTGACCTGCAGCTGGCGGGCCAGGTCGGCGGCGTCGTTCTCCAGGAACGAGGCGCCCAGCGCGAGCCCGGCGTTGTTGACGAGCAGGTCGACCGGCGCGACGTCGGGGTCGGCGAGGCGGCGCACGACCCGGGCCCGCTGGTCCGGGTCCGACAGGTCGGCGGGCAGCACCTCGACGGCGACGCCGAGGTCGCGGTAGCGCTGCGCGGCGGCCTGGAGGCGGTCGGCGTCGCGCGCCACGAGCACGAGGTCGCGGCCGTCGGCGGCGAGCCGATCGGCGAACGCGGCCCCGATCCCCGACGACGCGCCCGTGATCATGACGGAGGGCACGCGGGGAGCGTAGTGCGTCCGCACCCGACCGGTGCAGGCGCGACGGTTACCGACGGGTCGGGTGTGACCCGTGCGACAGGGGTGTCCGGCGACCTCGTGAGACGGGCCGCTCTCGCGTGCCGGTGCACCATGAAGCCTTTACCGTCGAGACCATGACGTCCGAGGCGCTGCCGATCCAGCGGCCGGTCGATCCCGCTTCCCCCGGCACCTCCGACGTGCCGAGCGGCCCGTCGCCCCGTCATTCGAGGGTCGCCGTCGTGGGTGCGGGGTTCACCGGACTCGCCGTGGGCCTGGCCCTGCTGCGGCGGGGTGTGCACGACTTCGTCCTGCTGGAGCGGGCCGACGACGTCGGCGGGGTGTGGCGCGACAACACCTACCCGGGGGTCGGCGTCGACACGCCGTCGCCGCTGTACCAGCTGCGTGCCATGACCAACCCGGACTGGAGCGACCTCTACGCGCCCGGCCACGAGGTGCAGGACTACGCACGGCGCCTGGCTCGCTCGACCGGCCTGCTCGACCACGTCCGCTTCGACGCCGACGTGCTCTCCGCCCGCTGGGACGCCGCGGACGCCCGCTGGCGGATCGCGACGCCGTCCGGGGAGTTCACCGCGGACGTGCTGGTCAGCGCGGCCGGGCTGGTCGCGGACCCGAAGCTGCCCGACGTCGAGGGCCTCGCCGAGTTCCCCGGCCCGGTGTTCCACTCGGCCCGCTGGGACCACGACACCGACCTCACCGGCTCGCGCGTCGCGGTCGTCGGGACGGGGGCGACGGCGATCCAGCTCGTCCCCGAGCTGCAGCCGCGCGTCACCGAGCTGCACGTCCTCCAGCGCACCCCGGCCTGGATCCTGCCCAAGCCCGAGCGGCCCGTCGGCGAGCGCACCCGTCGCACGCTGGCGGCGAACCCGCTGCTGTGCCGGATGCAGTTCGACGTCATCTACGTCGGCGCCGAGCTGCTCGCCGCCACCCGGCGCTCGCGGCTGCTGCGCGAGGCGCTCACCCGGGTCGGCCGCAGGCACCTCGCCGCCCAGACGCCCGACCCGCAGCTGCGCGCGCGGCTCACCCCCGACTTCGACTACGCCTGCAAGCGGCCGCTGGTCTCGAACGACTACCTGCCCGCGATGAGCGCGCCGAACACGACGCTGCACACCGGTGGGCTCGCCCGGGTCGAGGGGCGGACCGTCGTCTCCGGCGACGGCAGCCGCGCCGAGGTCGACGCGATCGTGCTGACCACCGGGTTCGAGGTCGGCGCGACCGCCCCGATCGCGCGCCGCATCCACGACGCCCACGGCCGGTCGCTGCACGACCACTGGGGCGCCTACCCGCGCGCCTACCTGGGGATGAGCTACCCCGGCTTCCCGAACCTGTTCCTCATGCAGGGTCCGAACGCGACCAGCGGGGCCAGCTCGACGCTGCTGTTCTCCGAGGCCCAGGCCCGCTACGTCGCCGACGCCGTGTGCCGGATGGCGGCCGAGGGCATCCGCGCGCTCGACGTGAAACCCGCCGTCGAGGAGCGCTGGACGCGGCGGATCCGCCGCCGCTCGGCCCGCACCGTCTACGAGACCGGCGGCTGCGCGAGCTACTACCAGAACGACGAGGGTGTCAACGTCGTCATGTGGCCGGCCAACACCGCGGAGTACCAGCTGCGGACCCGCCGTTTCCGGCTGTCGCCGTTCGACGTCGAGCGGGGCCGGACCGGGGCCGGGGCGCGGCTGCCGTCGCTGCGTCCGGTCCGCCTGGCCACCACGGCGTGAGATGGACGCCGTCGCGCTGACCGTCGCGGCGCTCGTCGACCGGGCCCGTGCCCTCGCGGCGCCGGGCGGACGCGCGGTCCTCGGCGTCACCGGACCGCCCGGCGCGGGCAAGACCACCCTGGCCCGGGCCGTCGCCGCGGCCCTCGGCCCGCAGCTGTGCGCGCTCGTGCCGATGGACGGGTTCCACCTGTCCAACGCGACCCTGCGGGCCTGGGACCGGCGCGACCGCAAGGGCGCCCCCGACACCTTCGACGTCGGGGGCTACCTCGCGCTGCTGCACCGGCTGCGCGCGCACGACGAGGACGTGGTGCACGCCCCCGACTTCGACCGCGCGCACGACGAGTCGATCGGGTCCGCGATCCCGGTGCCGCACGACGTCCCGCTCGTGCTCACCGAGGGCAACTACCTGCTGACCGACCGGGGACGGTGGTCGCAGGTCGCACAGCTGCTCGACGAGAGCTGGTACGTCGAGCTCGACGACCCGACCCGCCACGAGCGCCTCACGCTGCGCCACGAGGCGCACGGCATGGGGCACGCCGACGCCGTCGCCTGGACGATGGGCAGCGACGAGACGAACGCCGGGCTGATCGTGCGCGGGCGGGAACGGGCCGATCTCGTCGTGCGGGTCCGGACCGCCGACTGAGCCCCGGCGCCCCGGTCAGCCGCCCGGGCGCAGCGGCGGGTCCGACGACAGCGAGCTGAACGACCGGCAGGTCGGGCCGAGCGGGGCGCCGTCGGCGTCGAGCGCGGTGACCACGGTGATCCCGCTGCAGAACGCGCCCAGGACCTCCCGGAACCGGATCGGGTCGATGCTCACCGGGCGTCCCCGCGCAGGGCCCGGCGGAGGATCTTGCCGGTCGCGGTCTTCGGGATCTCGTCGACGACCTCGACGATCCGCGGGTACTTGTAGGCGGCCATCCGCTCCTTCGACCAGGCGATCAGCTGCTCCGGCGTCGGCGGGTCGACGATCCCGGGCCGGAACGCGACGACGGCCTTGACGGTCTCGCCGCGGCGCGCGTCGGGGACGCCGACGACGGCCGCGTCCAGCACCGCGGGGTGCGAGAGGAGCACGTCCTCGACGTCGCGCGGCCACACCTTGTAGCCGCTGGCGACGATCATGTCCTTCTTGCGGTCGACGACGTAGAACCAGCCGTCGTCGTCGACGAAGCCGACGTCGCCGGTGCGCAGCCACCCGTCGGTGATCGCGGCGGCGGTCTCCTCGGGCCGCTCCCAGTAGCCGGGCACGATCCGGCCGCCGGACACCTGCAGCTCCCCGATCCCGGTGTCGTCGGAGGAGTCGATGCGGGTCACGCAGTCCGGGACGGGGCGGCCCACCGACAGCGCGCCGGAGCGCGGGTCGACGGGGGCGCGCTCGCCGACCGGCACGGCGTGCGTCGGCGAGGTCGTCTCGGTCATGCCGTAGGCGTTGTGCACGTAGTGCCCGGTCGCCGTCTCGAACTCCTCGACGACGGCCGGGGCGATCGGCGCGCCGCCGGACGCGATCGCGGTGAACGAGGAGAACGTGGCGCGGGCGTCCGGGTCGGCCCGGCACAGCGCCATCAGCGCGCTGATCGCGGCGACGGTGAAGCTCGGGCGGGTGGTGCGGATCGCGTCCAGCACGACGCCCGGCTCGAAACGGTGGGTGAGCACCAGCGGCACCCCGGACACCAGCGCGGCCGCGATGTGCCCGGATAGGCCCGTGACGTGGAACAGCGGCGCGATGCCCAGAACACCGCCCCCGCTGATGCCGTACCAGTCGCGGTAGGCGATCCCGCCGCGCACGACGTTGGCGTGGGTGTTGCGGGCGCCCTTGGGGCGGCCGGTGGTACCGGAGGTGTAGGTGAGGACCGCGGTGTCGTCCGGGGCCGGGACGTGCTCGGGGACCGTCGCGCCGTCGTGCGCGGCGACCAGCGCGTCGAGGTCGACCGCCCCGTCCGGGGTGCCGACGACCGCGCCGGCGGGGCGGTGGTCGGGCGCGTCGGAGAACGGGTCGGTGGTGACGACGGTGGTGACCGTGGAGCCGTCGACGGCGGCGGCGCCGTGCGCCCGGTGCAGCTCCTCCAGCGCGACGAGCACCCGGGCGCCGGAGTCGTCGAGGATCAGCCGCACCTCGCGGGCGGTGAGCATCGGGTTCACCGCGACGGCGATCGCCCCGGCCTTCCACGCGGCCAGCAGCGCGACCACGTACTGCGGGTCGTTCTGCAGGTACAGCGCGACCCGGTCGCCGACGGCGAGGCCGTCGGCGCGCAGGGCGGCGGCCAGCGCGTCCGAGCGCCGGTCGACCTCCCCCGCGGTGAGGTCGGTACCCAGGAACCGCAGGACGACGTCGTCGGGCGCGGTGGTCGCGGTGCGGCGGAACGCCTCCAGCACCGACGCGGGCCGGACGACCGTCGGGGGTGTGCTCACTTCGGGATCTCCTTCGATCTCGCTGCCGCCGACCACGGTGCGTCCCGCACCCCCCTCGGTGCGAGTGCACGAAAGGGGACGCGGGGCCGCCTCGGCGGCGCGGCCCCGCGTCCCGCTGCGGCCGGTCAGGCCGCGAGACCGGTCTCCTGCCAGTACGCGGCGAACTCGGGCGGGCAGCAGTCGGTGCTGCGCACGACCTTGCCGTCGACGAACTGGTGGGTGGTCACCATCGTGACGTCGAGGACCTTGTCCCCGAGCTTGCGGTAGATGCGGATCCAGGCGATCACGATCCCCTCGGGGGTCGTCTCGGTGCGGGTCACCTCGTTGGCGAACTCGTCGAGCTTGCCCAGGACGCCGAAGGCCTCCAGGAACTCGTTCTTGGTGTAGACCTGCTGGGTGCCGGTGAGGGTGAACCCGGCCCAGGTCATGCCGTCGTGCATCAGGGTGACCAGCGGGACCGCGTCCCCCTTGTCGGCGGCGGCGAACGCGGCGGTGAGCGCCTCGGCGTCGGACATGTCTGTTCTCCTTCTCGCGGGACGGGGGTCAGCGGGTGGTGTAGCCGGCGAGGATCGGGCCGGCGGCCTCGACGAGGGTCATCGGCTCGACGAGCATGTGCTGGGCGCCCACGGAGATGTCGCGCAGGCAGCGGCCCAGCACGCTGGGGGTGCGCAGCGACGCGCTGCCGCCCCAGTTGTAGGCGAAGGTGACGACGTCCTGGGCGACGGACTGCACCCAGGTCGTGACCTGGCGCAGCCGGGCGCGGTGCTCGTCGGTGATCTCCCCGGCGGCCGCGGCGGCCTCGGCGTCGGCGTGCGCGTCGTAGACGTAGCGCCGCGCGGCCTGCAGCAGCGCCTCGTTGGCGGCGAACTCGCGGCGGAACATGGGGGAGTCGCCGACCGGGCCGTCGTAGCCGGGGCGGGACTTGACCGCGGTGATCCGGGCGATCTCCTCCAGCGCGCGCTGCGCGATGCCCAGCGCCACGGGTGCGTGCCCGCCGACGCCGATGCCGAGCAGACCCAGCTTGTAGACGGCCTCGGGCCGCACCGGGACGGTGGAGAAGGTGTCCATGGTGTGCGCCTCGGGCACGAACACCTCGTGCACGGCGTAGTCGTCGGAGCCGGTCGCGACCATGCCCATCACGTTCCAGCCGCCGAGGAACTCGACCTTCTCGCGCGGGACGAACGCGACCCGGCAGACCGGGGTGCCGTCGACGACCTCGGGGTTGCCCTCGTCGTCGTGCACGACGAACCCGGCGCCGATCCAGGACGCGTGCCCGGAGCCGCTGGCGAAGCCGTAGCGGCCGGTGACCCGGTAGCCGCCCTCGACGCGCACGCCCTTGCCGGTCGGCAGGATCATCCCGGAGGTGATGCCCTTGTCGTCACCGGCGAAGATCTCGCGCGCCCCGTCGTCGCCGAGGAACCCGGCGGCGATGCCGGTGCTGAAGGCGTTCGCCATGACCGCCCAGCCGGTGGAGCCGTCCGCGCGGGACAGCTCCTCGATCACCTTGAGGGCGTCGACGATGCCCAGCCCGCCGCCGCCGAACGCGCGGGGCACGAGCATCCAGAAGATCCGGGAGTCGGCCAGGGCGTCGACGACGGGCTCGGTGATCCGCCGCTCGGTCTCCATCCGGTCGGCCTCGGCGTCGATCACACCGGTGAGGTTCCGGGCGGCCGACACCAGGTCGGTGGTGGGGTGGTCCAGGGTCTGCGTCATTGCCGGCCTCTCCTCGGTCGGTGCGGATCGGGGGTGGTTCAGAGCTTCTGGATGGTTCCGGCGTCCACCGGCAGCGCGATGCCGGAGACGAACCGGGACTCGTCGGAGGCCAGCCACAGCACGGCCTCGCTCACGTCGCGCGGGTCCAGCCACGGGGTGGGGAGCACGTTCATCCCCGACGACAGCGCGTCCCGGAAGTCCTCGTGGGTGGGGTTCTCCAGGTCCGGGCGGAACAGCCGGTACATGCCGACGTGGTCGATCATGTCGGTGAGCACCGAGGTGGGCATGATCGCGTTGGTGCGGATGTTCTTCGGGCCCAGCTCGTTGGACATGGTGCGCGACAGCCCGATGACGCCGTGCTTGGCCGCGACGTAGTGGGCGAACCCGGGGTGGCCCTGCACGCCGCCGGTGGAGCTGATGAGGATGATCGAGCCGCCCCGGTCCTGCTCCAGCAGCGTCGGGACGGTCGCCTTCACCGTCTTCCAGACCCCGGTCAGGTTGACGTCGATCATCGTCTGCCACTGGTCCTCGGTGAGCTCGTGCACCGGGGCGCTGGAGAAGATGCCGGCGTTGGCGACGACCACGTCGAGCCCGCCCAGCTCGGCGACGCCGTCGGTGACCGCGGACTGCAGTGCCGCGAGGTCCCGTACGTCGGCGCGGCGGGCGACGACCCGGCGGCCCATCTTCTCGACCAGAGCGACGGTCTCGTCGAGGTCGGCGGTGTCGGCGGGCTTGTAGCCGACCGTCTCGACCGGGGCGCACACGTCGACCGCGATGACGTCGGCGCCCTCCTCGGCGAGTCGGATCGCGTGCGACCGGCCCTGCCCCCGTGCGGCACCGGTGACCAGTGCGACCTTGCCGTCCAGCGTGCCCATGTCGGCCCTCTCGTCGTCGAGCGGAGCGGGTCCGTCCGGACCCCGTATGACCGGGACCACAGTGATCGGCGGCCCGGGGGTCCGGCCAGCGGGCATTCGCGCGGGCACCCGATCCACGGGTGCGGTGTCGGCGTCGAGTCGCCGACCTGCGCCGATGCGACCACGCACGACGAGGGGTCCGGTTGCGACGCCGGGCGCGGACCCCGCCCTCGGCCGCCGGACCCCGGTGGGCACGGGGGGTCCGCGCGTGGTGTCGATCCCGCACCCCGGCGGTCTAGGCTCCGGTGCGGAGTGCGTCGACGAGGACGTGGGAGGACCCTGCCGTGGACACGGCCACCTGGCGGGACATCCGGGCGCGGCACGCGTCGGGGGAGGCGATCAAGGCGATCGCCCGGACCCTCGGTGTCTCCCGCAACACCGTGCGGCGCGCGCTCGCCGCCGACGAGCCGCCCGACCGGCGGCCCCGCTCGGGGAGCGTCGCGGACCCGTTCGAGCCCGCGATCGTCGCGCTGCTCGCGGCGGAGCCGGGGCTGCCCGCCACCGGGATCGCCCCGCGGATCGGCTGGCCGTACTCGATGACCGCGCTGAAGGAACGGGTCCGGCTGCTGCGCCGCGACCCCGTCGCGACCGCACCGGGTACCGGGCCGCGACCCGAGCTGACGACGTTCGTGGGTCGCGCCGACGAGATCGCCGACGCCACCACCGCGGTCCGCCGGCACCGGCTGGTCACCCTCACCGGTCCGGGCGGGGTCGGGAAGACCCGGCTGGCCCGGCAGGTGGTGGCGGCCTGCGCCGGCGACGTCCCGGACGGTGTGTGGTTCGTGGAGCTCGCGGCGCTGCACGACCCGGGCCTGGTCGCGCAGGCGCTGCTCGACGAGCTCGGTCTCGCGGCCGGAGGCGGCCGGGGGATCGACGCAGCCGCGGCCGGCGGCCCGGCCGCCGAGGTGCTGCTCGCGCACCTGCGCGACCGCAGCGCGCTGGTCGTGCTGGACAACTGTGAGCACCTGCTCGACGCGGTCGCCGGTCTGCTGCACCCGTTGCTGCGGACCGCGCCGGGGGTGCGCGTGCTCGCCACCTCCCGCGAGACGCTCGGGATCGCCGGGGAGCACGTGCTGCCCGTCGCCCCGCTCACCGTGCCCGACGGCCCGGTGCCCGACGCCCTCGACGTCCCCGCCGTGGCGCTGTTCGTCGACCGGGCCGCCTCCGTGCTCCCCGGTTTCGCACCGGACGCCGCGACCCTGGCCGACGTCGTCGAGATCTGCCGGCGGCTCGACGGCGTCCCGCTGGCGATCGAGCTCGCCGCCGTCCGGCTGCGGGTGCTGTCGGTGCACGGGCTGCTGACCCGGCTGACCGACCGCTTCGGGGTGCTGACCGACGGCGACCGGGCCGGACCCGCGCGGCACCGCACGCTGCTCGCCACCGTCGCCTGGAGCCACGAGCTGTGCACCGCGACCGAGCAGACGCTGTGGAGCCACGCGACGGTGTTCCCGGGCTCGTTCGACCTCGACGCGCTCGACGCCGTGTGCGCCCGCTCCGCCGAGCTGCCCTCGGGTGTGCCCGGCCCTGCCCTGCTCGACGCGGTGTCCGGCCTGGCCGTCAAGTCGATCCTGATCCGTGAGGACGGCACCGGCGACGTCCGGTTCCGGATGCTCGAGACGATCCGCGAGTTCGGCCGCGACCGGCTCTCCGCCGACGACGCCCTGGTGCTGCGCGACCGGCACCTGCGCCACCGCCTCGCCGCCCACGCCGAGCTGGCCGACGCCTGGTACGGGCCCGACCAGGTGTCGCTGGCCCGGCGAGCGAACGCCGAGCACGCCGACCTGCGCGCGGCGCTCGACCACGCGTCCGGCGACGGCGCCGACCCGGCGGCCGCGCTGCGGCTGCTCGGCTCGCCGTGGTTCCTGTGGGCGACCTGCCTGTCGATGACCGAGCACCGACGGGGCCTCACCCGGGCCCTCGCCGCCGCCCCCGACCCCACTCCGGACCGGGCCGGCGCGCTCGCCGCCGCCGGACTCGTCGCCGCGCTCCAGGGCGATCCGCAGGCGGCGGCCGAGCTGGCCGCCGAGGCCGGCGGGACCGCCGACGCGGCCGGTGACCCGGGCCTCGCGGCGTTCGCGGTGCACGTCGCCGGGCTCGCCGCGTTCTTCTCCGACCGGTTCACCGAGGCCGCGGACCTGTTCGCCGACGCCGAACGCCGCTACCGGGCGGTCGACGCGGGCGCCGTCCCGCTCGCCACGCTGGACGTGCACGTCGGGCTGCTGGAGATCTCCCGCGGCGCGCTCGACGCGGCCGAGTCCCGGCTGCGGGCGGTGCACGCGCGCAGCACCGCGGCCGGCGAGACGTGGTTCCGCAGCTACGCCGCCGACGGGCTCGGGTTCATCGCCCTGCTCCGCGACGACGTCGCAGAGGCCCGCCGCCGGTCACGGGAGAGCCTGGAGCTGGTCACCGGGTTCGACGACACGATCGGCCTGTCACTGGCGCTCGACCTGGCTGCCTGGACCGCCGCCGTCGACGGGCGGCACGAGCGGTCCGCGGTGCTGCTCGGCGCCGCGTCGGCCCGCTGGGGGTCCTTCGGCCAGCAGCTCTACGGCTCCCCGGACTGGCAGTCGCGCCGACAGGGCTACGAGCGGCGCAGCCGGGAGATCCTCGGTTCCACCGCGTTCGAGGCCGCGTTCCGGCACGGCGCCGCGCTGCGCCGCGACGACGCCCTCGGCTACGCCCTCGCACCGGCCGCGACGACGGTCCTGCCGGCCGAGGTGGTGCTGACCCCGCGCGAACGGGAGGTCGTGGCACTGGTCGCCCGCGGCCGCACCAACCGGGAGATCGCCGCCGAGCTCGTGCTGTCGCACCGGACCGTCGAGGGGCACGTCGGGCGGATCCTGACCAAGCTCGGGTTCGCCCGCCGCACCCAGCTCGCGAGCTGGTGGTCGCACCCGTGACCGGCGCTCAGGCCGGCCGCCAGGCCGCCACCTCGGCCAGCAGCCGGTCCCGGGCCGCGTCGTCCAGGAAGGACGAGGAGACCGAGTTGGCGGCGAGGGTCCGCAGCTCCGGCTCGCCGAATCCGAGGCCGTCGCGGACGGCGGCGTAGTTCGCGTCGACGTAGCCGCCGAAGTAGGCGGGGTCGTCGGAGTGCACCGACACGTTCAGCCCGGCCGCGAGCATCTCCGGCAGCGGGTGCAGTCCGATGCCGGGGACGCAGGCGAGCCGGACGTTGGACAGCGGGCACACCGTCAGCGGGGTGCGGTCGCGGACCAGGCGGGCGACGAGGGCGTCGTCCTCGATCGCGCGGATGCCGTGGTCGACGCGCAGCACGCCCAGCTCGTCGAGGGCCTCGGTGACGTAGCCCGCAGGCCCCTCCTCGCCGGCGTGCGCGACCGGCTTGAGCCCCAGCTCACGGGCACGGTCGAACACGGAGGTGAACTTCGACGGCGGGTGCCCGACCTCGGCCGAGTCGAGCCCGACCCCGACGATCCGGTCCAGGTACGGCTCCGCCGCCCGCAGGGTCTCCTCCGCCTCGGCGGCCGACCGGTCGCGCAGGAAACAGAGGATCAGCCCGGCGGAGACGTCGTCGGCGTGGTGCTCGATCGCGTCGGTGAGCCCACCGACCACGTCGCCGATCGGGACACCGCGGGCGGTGTGCGCCTGCGGGTCGAAGAACATCTCGACGTGCCGGACCCCCTGCTCCGGGCAGGTCCGCAGGTAGGCCGATGCGAGCGCGGCGAAGTCGTCACGGGTCCGCAGGACGGCCATGTTGGCGTAGTAGACGTCCAGGAAGGACTGCAGGTCGGTGAAGTCGTAGGCCGCCCGCAGCTCCTCCACCGAGGCGTACGGCAGCTCGACGTCGTGCCGCCGGGCCAGCTCGAACACGGTCTCGGGTTCGAGCGTGCCCTCGATGTGCAGGTGCAGCTCGGCCTTCGGCAGCGGCGGGGTCCCGGTGATCGTCACCGAGACATCATCCCGTGCCGCTCCGGACGGTCAGGAGCTGGTGACCGTCGACGTCATGTAGGACGAGACCTGGTGACCACGGGAACGGTCGCGGGCCGCGGCGCTCGCCCGGGCGCGCTGCGCCGCGGTGCGCACCGGACCGGCCGCCCAGTGCCGCCCGCAGTCCCCGGCGGCGACGACGGCACGCCCCGCGCCCGGGCGGGAGGGCAGGTCCGGCAGCCGGGACGGCTCCCGGTGTCCGCCGCCCCCGAGCAGCTCCTCGGGCGTGGCGTCCGGCGCGGGTGCGGCAGCCGGGGTGGACGCGACGGCCGGGGTGGTGACGGCCGCCGTGCCGGTGGGCTCCCAGGTCGCATCGGCGAACAGCTCGGCGCCGCGCCGGGCCGCTCGGACGCCCGCGGCGACCGCGCGCCGGGCCGGGCCCCGGCGGGCCGGGCCGCTCTGCGGGGCGCTCACGACGAGGCCGGCGTCGAGGTCGTCCAGCACCGCGTCGGCGGCGTCGGCGGTCCACTCCGGCCGGTCGTCGCCGCGGGCGGCGACGACGTGCACGTCGCCGGTCAGGGTCGGGGCGAGCGAGGTGACGAACGAGACCGCCCACCCGGCCGACTGCTCGTCCCCGCCGATCGCGACGATCCCGCCGGTGCCGCGACGCAGCATGCCGGGCAGCGCGGCATGGGTGAGGCGCATCGTCGCCGTCATGCCGAGGTCGACGCTCGCCCGACCGGCGTCCGGTGCGGCGCCGGCCGCGTCGGCGAGCGCGTCGTGCACGAGCACGTCGACGGCCGGGGCCTCCGGTCCGGCGAGGAAGGCCTCGAGCCGGAACAGGCCGTGCCGGGTACCGAGGTCCGCGAGGAGCACGTCGGCGCGGATCCCGTACCGGGCGGCGAGCTCCCGGGCGGTGGGGGCGACCCGCTCGGGGTCGCGGGTGACGAGCAGGAGGTCGTATCCGCGCGCGGCCAGTCGGTCGGCCAGAGCCGCGCCGAGACCCGTACCGCCGCCGGTGATGAGAGCCATAGCCACACGATCAGGCTAGCGGTACCCGTTCGGCTTAACGCGTTCGGGTGGTCACATCGCGTTGCGGTGGATCAACGCTGCGTAGATACCCGCCGATCAGGACTCGATCGCGGGACGGCGGGCGTGCAGCCCCTCCTCCAGAGCGGTGGCGACCTCGGCCAGATCGGCGAGCAGGTCCTGCATCCGATCGGCGGAGATGCCGACGGGCGCGGCGGCCAGCACCCAGGCGTCCTCGGCCCAGAGGAGCTCGACGTCCTCGCCGACCGCGTCACTGGCGTCGGCGACGCGCGGGGTCAGCAGCGGACGGACGGCGTCGGCGTCGCTGACGAAGGCGTAGCGCTCACCGACCGGCTCCAGCAGGTCCAGGCCCGCGTCGTCGGGCAGCGGGGCCGAGGGCAGCCGCAGCTCGACGGCGGCGGGCAGCGACTCGTGCACCTGCACCGCGCACAGCACCGAGCTGATCCGGCCGGCCTGCTCGTGGTCGAACGCGTAGGCCTTGCGCGGGCCGTCCGGGGTCGGGACGTCGCCCGAGACCAGGTTGCGGGCCACACCGGGGCCGCCCTGGTGGATCGTCCCGTAGCGCCAGCGGCTGGGCAGGACGGGGTCGGACTCGAGGTACTCCCACTCCCGCATGGACGCCCAGCGGCGGCGGTCCCGCGTCGCGCCCCCGCGGAACCGGTCGAACAGCAGCAGACCGACACCGACGACGATCGCGACGAGGGCGATGACGAACCAGACCGACATGCCGGGCAGCGTAGTCCCGACGGGCCCCGTGGAGTGGTAACGCCACGGCTCCGGACGTGCACGTTCGTCGTGGATCAGCCGCCCGGTGCCGTCGGGACGGGCCCGTCCCACTCCGCAACGGTCTCCCGGGCGGACGCCTGCTGTTTCTGGCTCTCGACGACGGCGTCGAGGGCGACCGCGCCCGCGGACTCCGCACGCGAGGCACGGGCCGCGTTCGACAGCGAACGCGACTGCAGGCTCTGCCCGATCCGGGTGGCGGTGCCCGCGGCGTCCTCCAGCATCCGGAGGATCTCCTCGAGCCGGGCGACGAGCGTGCGGGCGAACTGCACGATCTCGAGGACGACGGCGGGGACCGTCACCGCCCCGGCGCCGGCCGTGGCGACGGTGACCGCGGTGGCCAGGACGATCCTGGACAGGATGGCGCCCAGGAAGTCCGCGATGGCGTCGCGGATGAGTGCCCGCTCGGTCCCGACGAGGACCCCCGAGTCCAGGACCAGCCCGGCCAGCTCCCGGGTGTCACCGGCCAGCTCCCGCAGGGTCGTCACCTGCTGGGTGGCGGCGGCGAGGTAGGCCCCGGCCGCGGCACCGGTCCAGACGGCCGGGACGTCGGTGATCGCCCGGTCCAGCTCCTCGGCCCGGCCCTCCAGGTGTCGGGACAACCGGGCCCAGCCGTCGGCTCGTTCCCCGATCTGATTCCCGTCACCGCACAGGACGTCGAGCACCTCACGCAGGACCTCGATGTGCTCCATCGCCCAGCCGGCGACCGCCGAGCCCAGGGTGGCCACCGGGTCCTGGACGACGCTGACGTAGTCCAGTGCCAGCGCGGCTCCGGCCGAGACGATGCCGAGGCCGTCCTGCCCGTCGACGGCCTTGCCCATGTCGTGGAAGGACGAGGCGATGCCCGCGCCCTCGAACCGGTCGTCGGCGAGGTCCTCGGCGGTGGGCGGCAGCGCGTCGAACCGGTGCGGGGTCGGCGCGCTCACGATCCGCTCCGGGCGGGTGACGGGCCGCCGTCGACTGCGCAGACCTCGACGGCCAGGTCGGCGTCGAAGGTCCGGTACGACGCGGCGGACTCGGCGAGGTCGCCCGCCACCGTCGCGAGCGCCTCGGCCCCTCGGGACACCTGCAGTGCGCCGATCGTGGTCGGCGCCAGCAGCGCACCCGTCAGGACCGTGCCGAGCACGCCGTAGGCGTCCGGGGAGAGGTCCGCCCAGCGCGGCACCGCGGCCGCCGTCGCCTCGGCCAGCGCGGACACCCGGCGCGAGTGGTCGGACAGCCTCCCGGGGTCGACGGAGAAACCGGTCTCGGTCATCGCCCCGCCCCTGTCAGCGGTGCCATGATCGCCTCCACCTGCGCCGCCGCGTCCGCCGCGGCCTCCCGGCTCAGCCGCAGCACCGTCTCGGCGAGCCGGGCCCGCGGCATCTCCTCGGCGCGCACGCCGAACTGCAGGTCGGTGAGGCTCCCCGACGGGTCGACGGTGACCACGACCGCACCGTCGCGGGTGCGTGCGGTCGCGGTCACCGTCGCGACCCGGTCCCGGGCCTGCTCGGCCCGGACCCGGATCGACTCGATGCGGGTGCGGTACTCGTCCAGCCAGGTCCGCCCGGCGTCCGGCTGCTCGGCGGTGAGGTGCTCCATGGGCCCCGACGATGACGTGCACCGCCGGGGCCCACGGGCGAACCGGTGGATCAGTTCGCGATCGCGACCGCCGGGTCGGTGGCGGCCCCCACCGCCTTGCCCACGATCAGGCCGCCGGTCCCGCCGTCGGCCGACGGGTCCAGGTCGACCCGGACCGTGTCGCCCTCGCGGACGCCGCCGGACAGCAGCTCGCGGGCGAGCTGGTCGCCGATCGCGGACTGCACCAGCCTGCGCAGCGGGCGCGCGCCGTAGACCGGGTCGAACCCGTTCATGGCGAGCCACTCGCGGGCCGCGTCGGAGACCTCCAGCGACAACCGCCGCTTGGCCAGCCTGCGCCCCAGCACCCCGACCTGGATGTCGACGATGTGGGTCAGCTCCTCGGTCGACAGCGCGTGGAAGACCACGACGTCGTCGAGCCGGTTGAGGAACTCCGGCTTGAAGTGCGACCGGACGACCGCCATGACGGCGTCCGTGCGTCCCTTCTCGTCCAGGGACTGGTCGGCGATCGCCTGGCTGCCCAGGTTGGACGTCAGCACCAGGATCGTGCTGCGGAAGTCCACCGTGCGCCCCTGGCCGTCGGTGAGACGACCGTCGTCGAGCACCTGCAGGAGCGTGTCGAAGACGTCCGGGTGGGCCTTCTCGACCTCGTCGAGCAGCACGACTCTGTAGGGCCGCCGCCGCACCGCCTCGGTGAGCTGACCGCCCTGGTCGTAGCCGACGTAGCCGGGAGGGGCACCGACGAGGCGGGCCACCGAGTGCTTCTCGGAGTACTCGCTCATGTCGATGCGGATCATCGCCCGCTCGTCGTCGAACAGGAACTCCGCGAGCGCCTTGGCCAGCTCGGTCTTGCCGACGCCGGTGGGCCCGAGGAACAGGAACGAGCCGGTCGGCCGGTTCTCGTCCGCGACGCCGGCACGCGCACGGCGCACCGCGTCGGACACCACGCGCACGGCCTCGGCCTGGCCGACCACCCGGTGACCCAGCTCGTCCTCCATGCGCAGGAGCTTGGCGGTCTCGCCCTCCAGCATCCGGCCGGCGGGCACGCCGGTCCAGGAGCTGACGACGTCGGCGACGTCGTCCGGGCCGACCTCCTCCTTGAGCATCACGTCCTCGGCCCGCTCGACCGTCTCGGTGGCGGCGGCGAGCTCCTTCTCCAGCTGCGGGATGCGCCCGTAGCGCAGCTCCGCGGCCCGGCCCAGTTCGCCGTCGCGCTCGGCCCGCTCGGACTCGCCGCGCAGCTGCTCCAGCTGCTCCTTGAGCTCGCGGGTGACGTCGATGGCGCTCTTCTCGTTCTGCCAGCGCGCGGTCAGCGCGGCCAGCTCCTCGCGCTTCTCGGCCAGCTCGGCGCGCAGGGCGACCAGCCGATCCTTCGACGCCGCGTCGCTCTCCTTGTCGAGCGCCATCTCCTCGATCTCCAGGCGGCGGACGGCCCGCTCCACGGTGTCGATCTCCACCGGGCGCGAGTCGATCTCCATCCGGAGCCGGGAGGCGGCCTCGTCGACGAGGTCGATGGCCTTGTCCGGGAGGAACCGGGCGGTGATGTAGCGGTCCGACAGCGCGGCCGCGGCGACCAGGGCGGCGTCGGTGATGCGGACGCCGTGGTGCACCTCGTAGCGCTCCTTGAGCCCGCGCAGGATGCCGACGGTGTCCTCGACGGACGGCTCGCCGACCAGCACCTGCTGGAAACGGCGCTCCAGCGCCGGGTCCTTCTCGATGTGCTGGCGGTACTCGTCGAGCGTGGTCGCGCCGACCATCCGCAGCTCACCGCGGGCGAGCATCGGCTTGATCATGTTGCCGGCGTCCATCGCGCCCTCGCCGGACGCGCCCGCACCGACGATCGTGTGCAGCTCGTCGATGAAGGTGACGACCTCGCCCGCGGAGTCGGTGATCTCCTTGAGAACGGCCTTGAGCCGCTCCTCGAACTCACCGCGGTACTTCGCACCGGCCACCATCGACCCCAGGTCGAGGGAGACGACGCGCTTGCCGCGCAGCGACTCGGGCACGTCACCGGCCACGATGCGCTGGGCCAGGCCCTCGACGATCGCGGTCTTGCCGACGCCCGGCTCGCCGATCAGCACCGGGTTGTTCTTGGTGCGGCGCGACAGCACCTGGACGACGCGGCGGATCTCGGTGTCCCGGCCGATGACCGGGTCGAGCTCGCCCTCGCGCGCCCGGGCGGTCAGGTCCTGGCCGTACTTCTCCAGTGCCTGGTAGCTGCCCTCGGGGTCCGGGCTGGTCACCCGGGCCGAGCCGCGGACCTTGCCGAACGCCTCGCGCAGCGCGTCCGGCGTGGCGCCGTGGCGCGCCAGCAGCTGGGCGACCGGGCCCCCGGACCGCGCGAGCCCGACGAGCAGGTGCTCGGTGGAGACGTACTCGTCGCCCATCTCGGTGGCGAGCTGCTGGGCCGCGGTGATGGCGGCCAGCGCGTCCCGGGACAGCTGCGGCGCGCTCACCGACGACCCCGACGCCGACGGCAGCCGGTTGCCCAGCGCGGTCAGCTCGGATCGGACGGCGGCCGCGTCCGCCCCGACGGCGGCCAGCAGCGGCGCGGCGATGCCGTCGCCCTGGGCCAGCAGCGCACCCAGCAGGTGGGTGGGCCCGACGTCGGGGTTCCCGGCCAGCGTCGCGGCCTGGACGGCTGCGGAGATGGCCTGCTGGGTACGGGTGGTGGGGTTGAAGGAGTCCATGCTCCGCGTTCCTCCCGGTCCTTCTGAGGTCGATGGTCTGTGGATGGGGAGCGGCACCCCGGGCCGCTGCTCCACAGTCTGCCCGGCCGGTGCGCCTCTCGACAGGGTCAACCGCAGAAAAGTTGAGTCCATTCCACTCAACACCGGAAAGTTCCCGGGAACGACCGCGGCCCGCCCGGAGCGATCCGGACGGGCCGAGGGTGGAACGGGTGCGACGATCAGCGCTCGCTGTTGTCGATCACCGTGATGCGGTTGTCGTTGTCGCTGAAGTTGCCGTTCAGGTTGTCCCGGACGTTGTCGTTCAGGAAGTCGCTGCAGTTGCCGGCCTGGCCGATGTTCGAGCCGGCGATCGGGGCCTGGGCCAGGGCGTTGGCCGAGCCCTCGGTGACGATCTTGCCCTTGGCGTCGGCGTCGCCGCCCTCGAAGGCGCAGGCCTTCGCCGGGGCGCCGTGGTGCTCGCCCTTGTCGTGGCCGTAGTCGCCCGCGAAGGCGAACGGCGCGGCCGCGGCCAGCGTGGCGGCGGTACCGGCGACGATGAGGCCGAGCTTCTTCTTCGACAGCATGTCTGACTTCTCCTGTGGTGTTTCCGATGCAGGACGACGCGAGCGGCACCCGGAGCCCGTGGGTGTCGCCTGCCGTCCGATCGCCCGGGGGTTCGACCGAGCGTGCTCGGTCGGTGACGATCTGCTGCTGTCAACGACCGGGATCGACCGGGGTCACGGCTTCCGGTTCACTCGATCGGAGTATCCTCTGGTGCGCAACCGTCGCCCCAGGTCAGCGGCCGTGCGGGCGGCGCCGGAGCGTCCGCGAGGCCCCCGCGCCGAGGTGCGTCGTGCTCGGGAACCGGCGCCGGGAGGGCCGCGGCACCCGCGGCTCGGTCCCCTTGGCGCCGAAGAAGTCGCCACCCTTGCGGGCCGGGTCGTCGGTCCCCCAGGCGCGCCGCTGCGTCACCCGCTCCATCCGCGGGATGTGCTTGCGGCAGTGGATGTAGGCCTCCTCGACGTCCACCACCACCCAGCGCTCGGCGCGGCGGCCGGCGGCGTGGTCGCGCGCGTGCCCGGGGTAGACGGCGCGGAAGGCGTCGTCGTCCATGATCCGGGCGCGGCCGTTGACGTGCAGCCCGATCAGCGACTCGGTGAAGTCGACCATCAGCATCCCGACGTGCGGGTTCTCCACCAGGTTGCCGAGGCTGGCGTACACGCCGTTGCCCCGGTACTCGGGGTAGGCCAGCGTGTGCGGGTCCAGCACGTGCAGGAACCCGGGCGGGCCGGCCCGCAGCGAGCTGTCGCACTCGCCGTGCGCGTCGGACGTCGCGACGAAGGCCATCTCCATCCGTCCGACGAACTCGATCATCCGCGGCAGCAGCCGGTCGCGGAGCTGGTCGTCGTAGAACCGGCCGGCGCGGGCGGAGCTGCCCACCTCGGCCTGCAACGCGTGCTCGCCCGCGGAGCCGGGCCGGTGCGGTCCGTCCGGAGCCTCCGGGGCGTCGGACACGCCGCGCTCCGGGGTCGCGGGGACGACCACCGGCGGCGTGGCCGGACGGTCCCGTCCGGGCAGGACGACGGCGGGGATTCGCAACGGCACAGGACAACCGTGCCATCCGGCGCGGCCAGGACCAAACGATCACGGCTCCGACCGGCCCGGGACACCGCCACGTCGGCATTCCGCGCGATGGACGCTATCCTGACCACGGCGCTACCCACGCCATGACGAGTGACCGCCGTCCCCGAACGGATGATGAGTGACAATGCGTACCCGCTCACCACACCCTGGCGGGTCGGTCGGCGTACGCCGTTCCGGCGGATGGAGTCTCTCGCGTACCCTAACCGGCGGAACGCGGGCGTCGACGCCCGGTGTCACCGCGGCACGGAGCACGACCGAGGAGAGTGTCCGCCAGGCATGACTGCTGACCAGCTGATCGCCGGCGACGTCGCCCCGCCGCGACGCCCCGCCTCGGAGGCGGACCGCACCGTCGAGCTCATCCGGACCAGCTTCGCCCTCGTCGAGCCGCAGGCCGAGGAGATCGGCAAGCACTTCTACGCCACGCTGTTCAGCCAGGCGCCCGAGACGCGTGACCTGTTCCCCGTGAACATGGAGGTGCAGCGCAGCCGGCTGCTGCGCGCCCTCGTGCACGTGGTGCAGATGGTCGACCAGCCCGACGACCTCGTCCCGTTCCTGCAGCAGCTCGGCCGCGACCACCGCAAGTTCGGCGTGCTGTCCCAGCACTACGACGCGGTCGGTGCGGCGCTGCTCTCCGCGATCGCCACGTTCGCGGGCGAGAACTGGACCCCGGAGATCGAGAAGGCCTGGACCGGCGCCTACGGGATCGTCGCGGACGCGATGCAGCAGGCCGCCGCGGCCGAGCGCGGGCCCGCCTCCTGGCTGGGCCGGGTCGTCGAGCACCGCCGGATCGGCTGGGACCTGGCCGTGGTCACCGTCGCGACCGACCAGCCGGTGCCGTACCAGGCCGGCCAGTACGTCTCGGTGGAGACGCCGCACCGCCCGCGGCTGTGGCGCTACCTGTCCCCGGCCAACGCCCCGCGTCGGGACGGGACGATCCAGTTCCACGTCCGCGCGGTCGAGGGCGGCTGGGTCAGCCGCGCGATCGTCGCGCACAGCCGGGTCGGCGAGACCTGGCGGATCGGTCCGCCGATGGGCCGGATGGCCGTCCCGCAGAACACCCGTCGCGAGCTGCTGATGGTGGCCGGCGGCACCGGCGTCGCCCCGATGAAGGCGCTGCTCGACGAGGTCGGCCAGCGCCCCCAGCCGCCGCGCACCCAGGTGTTCGTCGGCGGCCGCACGTGGGACGACCTGTACGACTTCACCTCGCTGCGCAAGCTGTCCTACAACTACCCGTGGCTCGACGTCATCCCGGTCGTCGAGTACGAGGAGGAGCCCTCCGGCGCCGAGACCGGCACCCTGGCCGACGTCGTGACCCGGTTCGGTGCCTGGAGCGACCACGACGTCCTGGTCTGCGGGTCGCCGTCGATGATCCGCTCCACGGTGTCGCGGATGCTGGTCGCGGGCACGCCGCTCGACCGCATCACCTACGACCCGTTCACGATGGACTGAGCGGGCCCGTACGCCACGACGGCCGCCCTCCCGCACCGGGAGGGCGGCCGTCGTCGTCGCGGGGGCCGGTCAGAAGGCCTCGGTGGTGCGCACCGACAGCACGTGCAGCTCCCGGCTGCCGGTGAACGCGTCGCGCCCGTGCAGGAAGCGGTAGTTGTCGAGGACCAGCAGGTCCCCGCTCTCCAGCCGGAACCGCGGCGCGGCCTCGAACGCGGTGGCGAGCACATCGGCGTAGGACTCGATGTGCTCGAGGTGGATGTCCCAGTACGGCTCGCGCGGCACCGGCAGCGCGTAGTCGCTGGCCCGGACGGCGCGCCGGCCGCCACGGGTGTGCTCGATCATCCGGCGCAGCAGCGGGGTCGACGGCACACCGCGCGGCGGGTTCGTCCGGCTGCCGAAGAAGTCCACGTCGCAACCGGTCAGGAACCCGTGCAGCGACGGGTGCTCCGCGGCGAGCCGCTCGGCGAGCACGTAGCCGTCGACGAGCACCGAGTCGCCCCCGGACGGCGCCGGGGAGGTGCAGTGCATGAACAGGAAGTCCTCGTCGGGGTCGCGCAGCCGCACGGTGCGGCCGTGCACGTCGGCCTCGAGGAACGCGCCGTCGTTGTGCAGGCCGAGGACCGGCGAGTCGGTCCCGCCCTGTGGCCGGATGCCGAACAGCTCGCGAAGCCGTCCGCCGAGCAGGGTGGCCGCGGCCACGACCATCGCCTCCGGGTCCGGGCCCGCGCCGGGGATCCGGACGACGCCGTCGCGGGCCAGCACCTCCCGGGCCTCGCCGAGCGACGCCGCGCGGGGCACGACCCCGGTCTCGTCCACCAGGCTCTTGAGCTCCGGTCGCGCCTCGCCCCTGCGCCGTCCGTCGGTTCCGGTCATCGCCACGACGTACCTCCTGCCGTTCATCCGTACTCGCAGCAGTCTGGCAGGAACGAGGCGATGTCAGAACTGTCCGGTCGGACCGGTCGTCCACCGGCGCTCCAGCCCGCGGCCCAGCGAGGTGACGAGCAGCGCCGTCCCGACGACGGCCAGCGCGGGCAGCAGGACGAGCTGCGGGGCGTTGAACAGGAACTGCCGCCCGTCGGCGAGCATCGCCCCCCACTCCGGGGTGGGCGGCTGCGGACCGAGCCCGAGGAACGACAACCCGGCCACGGTCAGCAGGACGTTCGCGAACCGGAGGCACAGGTGCGACAGCAGCGGCCGGGCGAGGTTCGGCAGCACGTGCCGGAACGCGATCCGCAGCGGCCCGGCGCCGACGGCGACGGCGCCCTCGACGTACTCGCGGGCGCGTTCGCGGACCACGAGCTGGTAGGTGAGCCGGGCGAACGGCGTCCACCCGGCGACGACGATCGCCACCAGCAGCGACCACACCCCCGGCGCCCCGCCGGACGCGGCGACCACCACGAGCCCGATCAGCACCGCCGGGATCGCGACGAGCACGTCGATGGTGCGCTGGAACAGCTGCCCGACCGCCCGTCCGCACCAGGCGGCGAGCACGCCCAGCACCGTCCCGATACCCGCGCACAGCGCGAGCGCGACCAGGGTGAACCCGACCGAGAGCCGGGCGCCGACGGCGAGCCGGGCGAGCACGTCGCGGCCGAGCTGGTCGGTGCCGAGCGGGTGCGCGGCCGACGGCCCGGCGAAGCGGTGGGACAGGTCGTTGGCGACCGGGTCGAGCGGCAGCAGGGCGACCACGACGAGCACCCCGAGCAGGACCAGCGCCCCCACCTGCCACCACGTCGAGCGCCGGGCGGTGCGCGCGGGTGCGCCCGCCGGGCGGGCCAGTGCCGACGCGGTCACCGGACGGCGCTCCGGGCGACCGGGTCCAGCGCGAGCGCGAGCAGCTCGGCGAGGATCCCGGCGACGGCGGCGACCAGCACGATCGCGAGCAGCCCGGCCTGCACGACCGGCAGGTCCTGGCCGAGCACGGCGTCGTAGAGCAGGCGGCCCAGGCCGGGGATCGCGAACAGCACCTCGACCACGACCGAGCCACCGAGCAGCCCGCCGAGGAACAGCCCGGACAGGGAGGTGACCGAGGTCAGGGCCAGGCGGCCGCCGTGGCGCCACAGCACCCGTCCGTCGCTGATGCCCTTGGACCGCGCGACGGCGACGTGTGGGCGCGCCAGTGCGTCGACGGTCTCGGCGCGTACCAGCTGGGCGGCGAGCGCGGCCGGGAACGCGGCGAGGGTGAGCACCGGCAGCACCGCCTGGTCCACGTCGCCCCAGCCGGTCGCGGGCAGCACCGGCACGGTGACGGCGAAGGCGAGCACCAGCGCCGTCCCGAGCACGAACTCGGGGATCGCGACGCCCAGCACCGAGCCGGTGGTCAGAACCCGGTCGAGCCGGCCGCCGGGACGGCGCGCGGCGCGCACCCCGAGCGGGATGCCCACCAGGGCCGCGAGCACCAGCGCGGCGACGGTGAGGGTCAGCGACACCCCGAGCGCGGGCCAGAGCAGGCCCGACACCGGGGTGCGGCTGGTCCAGGAGATCCCGAGGTCGCCGCGCAGCAGCGCGCCGGCCCAGCCGGTGAACTGGTCCCACCAGGAGCCGTCGAGGCCGTACTGCTCCCGCAGCGCGGCCAGCACCGCCGGGTCCGGGTCGGACTCCCCGGTCCGGCTGCGCAGGATCGCGAGCGCGGTGTCCTGGCCGGAGAACCGCGGGAGCAGGAACACCAGCACCGCCGCGGCCACGGCGACCAGCGGCAGCGCCAGCAGCCTGCGCGCGACGAGTGCGGTCACTCCGTCGTCGCCAGCCCGGGGACGACGAGCGACTTGGCCAGCGGGTCGACGGTGTAGCCGGTGACCCGGTGCCCGACGCCGTTCGCGTTGGTGTGCACCAGCGGGACCCCGACGACGTCGGCGTTCAGCTTCGCGGCGGCCTCGGTGAAGACCTTCTGCCGTGCGGCCGGGTCGGTCTCGGTGGCCAACGGCGCGAGCAGGGCGTCGAACTGCGGCGAGCAGTAGTGGTTGAGGTTGTAGGAGCCCTGGCAAGTGTAGTCGCTGGTCAGCGTGGCGCCGGCGTCCGGCACGTCGAGCAGGTAGCTGCGCGAGAGCAGGTACATGTCGAAGTCACCGGCGAGCAGCTGCGGCTCGCGGGCGTCGTAGTCGCCGATGCGCACGGTGGCCTCGATGCCGGCCCCGCGGAGCATCTCCTGGACGGCGGTGGCCAGCGTGGGGAGCTCGGGGCGGGCGCCGTAGGCACCCAGCTCGATGCGCAGCGGGTTGCCCGGGCCGTAGCCGGCCTCGGTCAGCAGCTGCCGGGCGCGCGCCGGGTCGGCGGGCGGCGGGGCGTCCTGCGAGCCCCACGCCACGGCCGGGCCGAACAGCTCCGAGGCCGGGACGGCCGACCCGGCGAGCGCCTGCTCACCGAGCGCGGTGCGGTCGACGGCGGCCGCGACGGCCTGGCGGACCCGGATGTCGTCGAAGGGCTTGCGGGACTGGTTGAGGATCAGCGAGGCCGTCCGGGGCGCGGCGACGGTCTGGTTCACGTACTCGTCGCCGGTGAACTCCAGCGCGCTGGACTCGGGGAGCTCCTGGGCGATGTCGGCGTCACCGGCCCGCAGGGCCAGGGCGCGGGCGGCCGGGTCGGGCACGAAGTTCGCGGTGACACCGGCCAGCTGCGGGCGCTCGCCCCAGTAGCGGTCGTTGCGGGCGAGGGTCACCGACTGGGTGCCGTTCGTCTGGGTGATCGTCATCGGGCCGGTGCCGGTCTGCTGGACCGACGGCGGGGTGGCCCGGTACGCCGACGGCGCCAGGATCGCGGTGTTCGCGCTGGACAGCCGCAGCGGCAGGATCGGGTCGGGCTTCGTCGTCGTGACGCGCACGGCGTCCGCGCCGTCCGCGGCCGCCTGCAGGCCGATCCCGCGCACCGCGCGCGGCGGCGCGGCGACGCCGGCCACCCAGTTCAGGGCGGTCGCGGCGGCCTGCCCGGTGAGCGGCTCGCCGTTCTGGAAGGTCACGCCGGGACGCAGCTCGAACCGCCAGGTCCGCGGGTCGGGCTGCTGGGCCCACGCCGTCGCCAGTGCGGGTCGCGGCTGCCCGTCCGGCCCGGACGCCACCAGGGACTCGGTCACACCCAGCTGGGAGACGACGAACGCGTCGTCGGTGTCCACCCCGTAGCCGGCCGACGGGCCGAAGGCCATTGCGATGGTGGCCTGCCCGTCCGGGACGACCCGGCCGCTCCCGCCGCCGGTGCCACCGCATGCAGTCAGGACCGCGGCGCTCACCGCCAGGACGGCGGCGACCCGCAATCGGGAACGACGGGGTGCTACGACGGCGCGCGCGGCGGGCATTGCGACCTGTCCTCTCCGGCGCCCTCGACCGTGTGTCACCCGGCGCCCGGAAGATCTTCGGTAAGCCTGTACACACGGTCAAGCATCTTCATGCATGCGCATATGTCGTTACTGCCATCGAGTCGCGACTGCAGAGGGCGACCTGGTACCACTTCGTGGTGCTCCGCAGTCTCCTCCGCCGACCCGCCGATCCCGAGTCGGACCCGCGTCCCGCGGCCCCGCTCCGCGTGGGTCGCTGGGCGCACTTCAGCGGGCTCCCGCCGGTCATGAAACTGCTGATCAGCACCCAGCTGGCCTTCAACGTGGGCTTCTACATGGTGCTGCCCTACCTGGCCACGCACCTGGCCGAGGATCTCGGGCTCGCCGCGGCGGCCGTCGGGCTGGTGCTGGGGCTGCGGACGTTCAGCCAGCAGGGGCTGTTCGTGATCGGCGGGACCCTGACCGATCGGTTCGGTGCGAAGCCCGTCGTGCTCGCCGGGTGTGCGCTGCGCGTGACCGGATTCATCCTCCTCGGGGCCGCCGGCACGCTGCCCGCGGTCATCGGCGGGGCGCTGCTGACCGGGTTCGCGGCCGCCCTGTTCTCGCCGGCCGTCGAGTCCTCGCTGGCGCGGGAGGCCGGGGAGCGGGAACGCGCCGGGGAGGGCCCGCCGCGGACCGAGGTGTTCGCGATGTTCGCCGTCGCCGGTCAGGTCGGGACGGTCACCGGGCCGCTGGTCGGCACCGCGCTCATGCTGGTCGACTTCCAGCTGGCCTGCCTGGTCGCCGCCGTCGGCTTCGTGCTGGTGGGGCTGGCGCACTGGCGGTGGCTGCCGTGGCGGGAGGCCGAGCAGGCCGGACGGCCGATGCTCGCGGGCTGGGGCGAGGTGCTGGGCAACCGTCGCTTCATGCTGTTCGCGGCCGGCTACTCGGGCTGGCTGCTGTCCTACAACCAGCTGTACCTGGCGCTGCCCGACGAGCTGGAGCGCATCGGCCGCACCGCGGCACTGGGCTTCCTGTTCGTGCTGATGTCGGTGCTGGTCATCACCCTGCAGATGCGGGTGACGACGTGGGGCCGCCGGATCGGGGCCGGCCGCTCGGTGGTGCTCGGGTTCTTCCTGATGGCCGCGTCGTTCACCGTCGTCGCGGTGGCGCGGCTGCTGCCGGGCCTGCCGGGGTGGTGGGCGCTCGCACCCGCGGTGCTGATGGTGCTGCTGCTGACCTTCGGCGAGATGTTCGCCGTGCCGGTCGCGCAGGACCTGGTGCCCCGGCTGGCCGGGGAGCGCAGGCTGGGCGCCCACTTCGGGGTGCTGGCCTCGTTCGGCGGGCTGATGGTGCTCGTCGGCTCGACGGGCGTCGGCGCGCTGCTGGACCCGGCGTTCCCGCCGGCGCTTCCGTTCGCGGTGCTGGCCGCGGTCCCGCTGCTGGGCGCCGTGGTGCTCGGGCTGCTGGCCCGCCGCGGGGTCCTGACGGCGGCCTGAGCCGCCCGGCCCGCACCATCAGGGGCCGTCGCACCCCGGATGTGGTCCGCGCACCCGTCGCGATGGGTGCGGCGGCGCCCTGCGGGGTGCGGCGGGTACCGCGTGGGACTCAGCCGTCGTCGGCGGGGCGCCAGCGCACGACGGCCTGGCGCCGGTCCACCGGCACGAGGTCGCGCCGGTAGGAGCGGTGCACCGCCGCCGTGGCCTGCGCGGCGGCGGCACGGACCGCGTCGAGCTCGGCGGTGGCCTCCTCGAGGCGTGCCGAGAGCTCGTCGACCATCTGCTCCAGCTCGATGATCCGCTTGACGCCCGCGAGGTTCACGCCCTCCTCCTGGGAGAGCCGCTGCACCTCGCGCAGCAGCGCGATGTCGCGCTGGGAGTAGCGACGCCCGCCGCCCGCGGACCGGCCCGGGCTGAC
Source organism: Pseudonocardia sp. ICBG601 (assembly GCF_020496245.1). Classification (NCBI taxonomy): domain Bacteria; kingdom Bacillati; phylum Actinomycetota; class Actinomycetes; order Pseudonocardiales; family Pseudonocardiaceae; genus Pseudonocardia; species Pseudonocardia sp. ICBG601. The sequence goes on from NZ_JAHLJA010000148.1 coordinate 590,698, forward strand.
CAGGCCGATCCGGTCGTAGCTGCGCAGGGTCTGGGCGTGCAGGCCGGACAGCTGCGCGGCGACCGAGATGACGAACACCGGGCTGTCGTGTGCCACGTCGACGGTCAGCGGCTCCTCCCCGTCCCGGGGGGTGCGTCGTCCGGCCACCGCCATCACCTCCTGGTGCTACCGAGCAGATCGGCCCGCGGGTCGAACGACGACGTCGCCTCGGCGTAGGCCTCCAGCGCGCTCGTCGCCGCCTCGTCCAGCTTCTGCGGCACCGCCACCTCGACGGTGACCAGCAGATTGCCCTTCTTCCCGTTCTTGCGCTCGACCCCACGCCCCGACACCCGGAACGTCCGGCCGCTGGCGGTCCCCGGCGGGATCCGCAGCGAGACGGTGCTGTCGAGTGTCGGCACTGTCAGGGTCGCACCCAGAGCCAGCTCGGGAAAGGTCACCGGCACGGTGAGGGTCAGGTCGTCGGAGTTCTTCGACGACCGCCCGAAGATCCGGTGCGGGGTGACCGAGACCGTGACGTAGAGGTCACCGGCGGGGGCGCCGCCGCGACCGGGCTCGCCCTGGCCCGCGAGCCGGACCTTCTGCCCGTCGTCGACGCCCGCGGGGACCCGCACCGTCAGCGACCGGGTCCGGGTGGACACGCCGTCGCCGTGGCACTCGGGGCACGGGTCGTCGATGATGCGGCCGGTCCCGCGGCAGTCGCGGCACGGCTCGGAGAACGAGAACGCGCCCTGGCTGCGGTTCACCAGACCCTGACCGGAGCAGGTCGGGCAGGTGCGCGGGGTGCTGCCGGGCCGGGACCCGGTGCCGCCGCATCGCTCGCAGCGCCCCGGCGAGGACAGCTTGATCGGCACCGTCGCGCCGCGCACCGCGTCGTCGAAGGAGATGGTCAGGCTGCTCTCGACGTCCTGGCCGCGGCGGGCACCGGCCGTGCCGTACCCGCCCGCACCGCCGGCGTTGTTCCGCGCGGTGCGGCCGAAGATGTCGCCGAGGATGTCGCTGAAGTCGCCGGCCCCGGCACCGCCGGAGCGGCCGGCCTGGCCGAACAGGTCGTTGATGTCGAAGCCGCCCTGGCCGGCGCCACCGGGGCGTGCGCCGCCGGGGAAGCCGCCGCCGGTGCCGAACCCGCCGAAGCCACCGCCGCCCGCGAACATCGAGCGGGTCTCGTCGTACTCCTTGCGCTTGGACTCGTCGCCCAGCACGCCGTAGGCCTCGGAGACCGACTTGAATCGGGCCTCGGCCTTCTCGTCGCCGGGGTTCGCGTCCGGGTGCAGCTCGCGGGCGAGCTTGCGGTACGCCTTCTTGATCTCGTCCTGGGACGCCGTCGAGGAGACGCCCAGCTCGCGGTAGAAGTCCTTCTCGATCCAGTCGCGCTGGGTCACTCCGCCTCCTTCCCGATCGGACCCGAGGTGCGGCGGGAGGCCGGTCGCCTCCCACCGCACCGCGCGGTCACGTCCCTGCCCGTCCTGGTCAGGCCGGGTTCTGCGGCTCGCCGTCGCCGGCGTCCGCGCCGCCCCCGGCCGGAGCCTCGGGGCGGTCCTGCACGGTCACCATCGCCGGCCTGAGGACCCGGTCGGAGATGCGGTAGCCACGGCGCAGCACCGTCGACAGCACGGTGACCGTGGGGCCGGAGCCCTCGGCCGGCTCGTGCTGCACGGCCTCGTGGAGCTGCGGGTCGAAGGACTCGCCCTCGGCCCCGAACGGCTCGAGACCGAGCTTGGTCAGCACCGTGGTGACCTTGTCGGCCGCGGCCTTGAACGGTCCCGTGAGGTCACCGTGCTGGGCGGCGCGCTCGAAGTCGTCGAGCACCACCAGCAGGTCGTTCGCGAAGGAGACCTTCGCGTCCACCTTGGTCTGCTCACGGTCCCGGTCGGCCCGGCGCCGGTAGTTGGCGTACTCGGCGCTGACCCGCTGCAGGTCCGCGGTGCGCTCGGCGACCTCGGCCCGCAGCTTCTCGACCTCCGGGTCCTCCCCGTCGGCCGGGCCCGCGACCTGTTCGCCGTCCCCGGCCGGGGCCGCCGTGTCGGCGGCCCCGGTCGCGTCGGCGTCGGGACGGACCTCGCCGGTCTCCGGGTCCACCTTGCGGCGGTCCCGGAACGTCACCGGCTCCTCCTGCTTCTGTTCGTCAGCCATGTCGACCGTCCTGTCGTCCCGTGGATGGCCGCCGGCCGTCACTTGTCGCCCTTGGCGTCCTTGTCGTCGTCCACGATCTCGGCGTCGACGACGTCGTCCTGCTGCTCACCGGCGGAACCGGCCGCACCGGCGTCACCGGCCGCACCCGCGGCGGCCTCGGCACCGGGCTGCGAGTACAGGGCGGACCCCATCTTCTGGGACTCGGTGGCGAGCTTCTCCATCGAGGACTTGACGGCCTCGTGGTCGGTGCCCTTCAGCGCCTCCTGGGTCTCGCCCAGGGCGGCGTTGACCGCGTCCTTGACGTCGGAGGGGAGCTTCTCGTCGTTCTCCTTGACGAACTTCTCCGTCTGGTAGACGAGGGTCTCCGCCTGGTTGCGGGTCTCCGCCTCCTCGCGACGCTTGGCGTCCTCCTCGGCGTGCGCCTCGGCCTCCTTGACCATGCGGTCGATGTCGTCCTTGGACAGGGCCGACCCGCCGGTGATCGTCATCTCCTGGCTCTTGCCGGTGCCCATGTCCTTGGCGGACACGTTGACGATGCCGTTCGCGTCGATGTCGAAGGAGACCTCGATCTGCGGGACGCCGCGCGGGGCCGGCGCGATGCCGGTCAGCTCGAACATGCCGAGCTTCTTGTTGTACGCGGCGATCTCGCGCTCGCCCTGGAAGACCTGGATCTGCACCGACGGCTGGTTGTCGTCCGCGGTGGAGAAGATCTCCGAGCGCTTGGTCGGGATCGTGGTGTTCTTCTCGATCAGCTTGGTCATGACGCCGCCCTTGGTCTCGATGCCGAGGGACAGCGGGGTGACGTCGAGCAGCAGGACGTCCTTGACCTCACCGCGGAGCACACCGGCCTGCAGCGCGGCGCCGGCGGCGACGACCTCGTCCGGGTTGACGCCCTTGTTGGGCTCCTTGCCGCCGGTCAGCTCCTTGACGAGCTCGGTGACGGCGGGCATCCGGGTGGAGCCACCGACGAGCACGACGTGGTCGATCTGGTTCACCGAGATGCCGGCGTCCTTGATGACCTGGTTGAACGGGTTGCGGGTGCGGTCCAGGAGGTCCTGGGTGACCCGCTGGAACTCGGCGCGGGACAGCGTCTCGTCCAGGAACAGCGGGTTCTTGTCCGAGTCGACCGTGATGTAGGGCAGGTTGATGCTGGTCGACGACGAGCTCGACAGCTCGATCTTCGCCTTCTCGGCGGCCTCGCGGAGCCGCTGCATCGCCATCTTGTCCTTGGTCAGGTCGATGCCCTGGGAGGACTTGAACTTGTCGACGAGCCAGCTGACGACCCGCTCGTCCCAGTCGTCACCACCGAGGTGGTTGTCGCCGTTGGTGGCCTTGACCTCGACCACGCCCTCGGCGATCTCCAGCAGGGACACGTCGAACGTGCCGCCACCCAGGTCGAAGACCAGGATGGTCTGCTCCTTGTCGCCCTTGTCGAGGCCGTAGGCCAGCGCGGCCGCGGTCGGCTCGTTGACGATCCGGAGCACGTTCAGACCGGCGATCTGGCCGGCCTCCTTGGTCGCCTGGCGCTGCGCGTCCTCGAAGTACGCGGGCACCGTGATGACGGCGTCGGTGACCTCGTCGCCCAGGTAGGCCTCGGCGTCCCGCTTCAGCTTCTGCAGGACGCGGGCGCTGATCTCCTGCGCCGCGAAGGTCTTGCCGTCGATCTCCGACGTCTTCCAGTCGGTGCCGATGTGACGCTTGACCGAGCGGAACGTGCGGTCGGAGTTCGTGACCGCCTGGTTCTTCGCCGACTGACCGGTGAGGACCTCGCCGTTGCGCGCGAACGCGACGATCGACGGAGTGGTGCGGGCACCCTCCGAGTTCGCGATCACCGTCGGCTCGCCACCCTCGAGGACGGCGACGACGGAGTTGGTGGTCCCGAGGTCGATACCGACCGTACGAGCCATGGTGACTGCCTCCGAGATGTGTGGGGGTGTGAGTGCGTCCGGCTCAAGTTGTACCAGGCCGGGGAGCGCCTCGTGCATCGCCCTTGAGTGGGTCCTGCTCAACTTGCTCTCATGGGGGTCAACGGGCGACCCGGAAGACTTGTTCCCGGGGGACTCAACTTTTATCCACGGCGTTCGCGGGTGGTCCGAACGGCCGTCGACGGGGGTGGGGCGGGCTAGCCTGTGGCCGCTCGATCGTCGACGGAGGATCACCGTGCTCGTACCGGCTGCGCGTCGGATCGCCCTGGGGTCGGTGGCCGTCGTCCTCACCGTCGCGGTCACCTCGTGCAGCCCGCGCGCCACGCCGCCGGGGCCGGACTCCCCACAAACGGCGCAGCCGGGTCCGATCGACGTGACGAACAAGCATCCCTGCGATCTCCTGTCCGCACCGACACTTCGGACGCTCGAGCTACGCGACCCCCGGAAGAACGATGTGGTGATCCGCGGAACGCGGGCCCCTTCGTGCGGCTACTTCGGCACCGGAACCCCGCGGATCGACATCAACCTGCAATTCCTCCCCCTCGCCGCGACAGATCTCCGGTCAACCGACTCCTCCTCCGGCCAGACCCGGGGATACGACGTGATCGAGAACGACCGGTCCACCTCCCGGCTGGCTGTGTGCGAAGCCGTCGCCGACACCGACGACTCGACATCCGTACGAGCCCAGGCCTCGGTACCCACCGATGAACTGCGCGAGGCCGGTAGTCCCGTACGCGCACCCTGTGAAAGGGCCAACGAGGTCCTCGACGAGGCGCTCGCGGTGCTCGCACCGCACTGACCATCGCGATTTGCGACCGCGAAGCAGTCGCTCGAAGGACCCACGTTCCTACGGACCGCCGACTACCTTGCCCGCCCATGAGTTCGTCGGATCCGCAGACCTCGAGCGACCTGACCAGTCAGGTGTCTCCCGACAACGTCCTCGGTGTCGGTCGATCACTCGCACAGCAGGCCGAGGCCATTCGCGCCGCCCTGCAGAACGCGCTCGGCTGCACGGTCGGCCCGTGCGGCAAGGACCCGATATCGGGGATCGCGACACCGGTATTCGACGAGAAGTTCGCTGCCATCATCGATCGTCACACGGCGCACCGGACCGAGCTGGAGCAAGCCGTCACATCACTACGCGCTGTTGCCGCGTCGTACCGGATCGATGAGGCCGCGATCGAGAAGTCCTTCCGGATCTGATCGTCGCTCACCACCACGAGGACACGGGAATGGCGTTCCACCAGGGCTTCAACTTCGCTGCCAAGTCTCTTCAGGAGAAGTACGCCTGGGTGGTCGGAGAACCCGGCTCCACAGCGGTCGCCGATGCCGCAGCCGCACTCCGCACCGCGGACGCCGAGCTGCGCTCCGCATCGGACGAGGCCCGGAGACGCATGGCCGAGCTGGGCATCTCCTGGCAGGGCCCCGCCGCGTCCGCCGCCCAGCAGTCCCTCGACGGCATCACCACCTCGATGCTGTGCACCGCCCCCGTCACCGCGAACGGCGCGACCCAGCTGGACGCCTACGGGCAGTCCTTCGACCGCACCCAGGCCGCCATCGCCGCCCTGGACCCCACCCCGCCGGGCATCTTCACCAGCGGCGTCCGCAACCTCCACCTGCTGGCGAGCACCCCGATGACCGGGTTGAGCGCCACCGTCGCCGACTACGTCACCTCGCTCGAACGCGACCAGCGGCACAGCGAGGAGGCCGACCGCGCCCTCCAGGAGCACCTCGACACGGCGTCGGCGATCGACGACCGCTTCCGCACCGTCGACCCGGTGCCGGCCGCGACGCCCGCCGGTGCGGGAGGTCCGGCGCCGGGCTCGGCCGGGGCCGGCGGCTCCGGCCCGGCCGGTGTCGGGGACGGCGGCGGAGCCACCCCTCTCGGCGGAGGCGGTCCGGGAATCGGCGCCCCGGATCAGCCGGGCGGCGGGCACCGTCCCGGACCGGACGGCGTCGGTGCTCCCGGCGGGCCGGGGAACGGCGGGGCGGGGAACGGCGGATCGGGGTCCGTCGGATCGGGCTCCGGCACACCGGACGTCGGGCGAAACCCGGGCCCCGGTGGTCCCGGGACCACCGGCGACGGCATGGCCGACCGCGACCGCGGCACCGGGCTCCCCGAACCGGTCGACGTCGTCGCACCCCAGCACCTCGACCCGCCGGCCGCGCCCGCCCCGGACCCGTACCGGCCGGCGGTGCCCCAGGGCCCGTACCCCACGACGGCACCGGGCCCCGACCCGCTCGCCACCCGCGTCGACCTCGGACGCCGGTTCGGCGACCGGACCCGGGCCCAGCCGCTCCTCCCGCCGTCGGCCCGTGGTCCCGGGTACGGCGACCGCCTCCCCGGCGGCACGGGATCCGGTGGAGGGCGGCCCTACGAGCCGTTCGGTCCCGGCGCCCGGACCGCCGAGCCGGCCTGGTCCGCCCGCCCCGGCGAGACCACCGGACGCGGCGGCGCCCCCGGCGGCTACGGCCCGATGGCCGGCGGCGCGGGCAGCCGCGACGCCCGGGACCACCGCAACCGCTACGTCGTCCCCACCGACGAGGTGTTCGACATCGAGATCGCCGCGACCGACGCCGTCCTGGCCCCCGAGGAGCCCCACCGATGATCGACTGGAACCGCGCCACCGTCCTCACCGCCGCCGAGTTCGACGTCGCCCGGGACCTGCTCGACCTCGGTCGCAACCCCGCGGTCCTGGAGCTGCTCAGCCCCGGGTTCACCGATGTCGAGCGGGCCCGTGTCGTGCGGGAGTGTCTCGACACCCTCGCCGCGCGTGGCCTGTTCACCGGCACCGCGTTCGAGCCGAACCTGGTCGACGACCTGCGCACGGTCGTCGCACCGGAGTTCCAGCACGACCTCGTGGTCGCACCGCCGTCGTGGCAGCGGGCGCTGGTCGCGCGGCGGGCCGGGCGCGCGGTGCTGGCCACCCGGATCGGCGACGACGTCGCGCTGGTCCGCGTCCTGCCCGACGATGCGTCGGCCGTCCTGGTCGAGCTGCTCGGCGAGGTCGTGCCCGGCCCCGGGGCCGGGGTGCGGATCCCCGTCGCGGTGCTGGGTGAGGCTGCCGAGGGCGCCGACGGCGACGCCGACCGGCTCGTCCACGAGCTCCTGCGGCGGGGCTGCAGCGCGGCCGAGGCCGAGATGCTGCGGCGGATGGGGCAAGTCGAGGGCGTCGCCCAGCTCGGCGCCGGCCGGAAAGGACACGACCCGTGCCGCGCGCCGGGCGTCCTGCTGGTGCACGCCACCACGGACGGCTGCTACGTCCAGCGGCGCCCGACCCCGGACGTCGTCGGCGGCCCGCTCCCCGACGACGCCGTCGTGCACGCCGGTCCGGCCGACGCCGCGTACCTGGTCCGCGAGCTGGACCGGCTCGCCGACGGGGCGCGGCGCCGTCGCGCACCGGTCGGGACGCACCGGGCCTGGTGAGGGGTGGCCGGGAAATCGCTTACCGGGTAAGCGGATTCCGCGGGAGGTGTCCCTGCCGCACGCCGAGATGCAGCTCAGCGGGCCGTGGAGATCGACGATTCCCGCTGAGGTGCATCTCGGCGACGCCCCCGCGCGCCGGGCCGGGCCCGACCGACGCGAGCAGCAAGCGGCGACGCGGGGCGCGGTCAGCGCAGGACGACGGTCCCCCGCGGCACCTGCCCCGCCGACGCCGGCGGCACGGTGTCGGGCACCTCCACCCGGACGGGCAGCGATCCCGGGACGACGCGGTCGTCGGCGTCGCGGTACTCGAGGTCGCCGTCGGGACCGAGCTCGGTGACGTAGCCGTGCGTGGCGAGCTGGGCGTCGTCGAGCTCGGTCAACGGTTCGGCCCGCACCGCGGACACGGCGTACTCCGGCCAGTCGACGCCGGGGTAGGCGTCGTGCAGGTCGGTGAGCAGCCCGACGAAGACCTGCTGCCAGCGCAGCGGCATCGACTGGGCCAGTGACCGCGGCACGACGAGGTGGTCCGGGCAGGCACCGGGCGACGCGGAGTCGAGGTAGTCCGAGAGCGGGGAGCGCATGCCGCCCATGATGGCGCCTCGACCCCGCTCAGGCGGGGTTCGGCGTGGTCCCCGGCCGGGTGGCGAGCGGGACGAGATCGCCGAACTCCCACGACACCGGCTGCACGCGGACGGGGAAGTTGCGGTTGGGTGCCTCGACCATCTTGCCGTCGCCCAGGTACATCATCACGTGGTAGATCGTGGTCGGGTCCGAGGTGTCGTGGGCGTAGAAGAGGAAGTCGCCCGGCTGCATGTCCCGGACCGGCAGGTGACCGCCGGAGTTGTACTGGTCGCGCGACACCCGCGGGATCGTGACGCCGGCCGCCCGGTACGACGCCTGCAGCAGGCTGGAGCAGTCCCAGGAGTCCGGGCCGGTCGCGCCCCACACGTAGGGCTTGCCGAGCTCGCCGAGCGCGAAGCCGATCGCGGCCCCGGCGACGCCCGGCGGCAGCGCGCCCGTCGTGCCGGGGGCGCAGCCCGTCGGGTTGGCGACGTCGCCGATGTTCTCGACCAGCGACGCGGCCAGGCCCTCCCACTTGGCGTAGGCGTCGGGGAAGGCCGAGCGCTGCACGGTCTGCGCGGCCTTGGTGACCGGCATCGAGTCCCAGCCCGGCACCTCCATCAGCCGCTCGTAGAAGATCCGGCTGCTGTAGGCGGGGTCGGTGACCTGCGCGGGGGTGCCCCACCCCTGCGACGGCCGCTGCTGGAACAGCCCGAGCGAGTCCCGGTCCCCGTAGTCGATGTTGCGGAGCGTCGACTCCTGCATCGCGGTGGCCAGCGCGACCAGCCACGCCTTCGGCGGGAGCTGCATGTCCTTGGCGACCGAGATGATCGCGGCGGCGTTCTGCCTCTGCTCGTCGGACAGCGTCTCGAAGGTGGCTCCCCCGCCGCCACGGCCGACCGTCGCGGTCGAGATCCCGGTGTCGCACCAGGCCGCGTTCGACCGGCCGCCGCCGAGGTTGGGGCTGAACGCGAGGAAACCGACGGTCAGGAACAGCACCAGCGCCATCCCGATCGCGAGGAACGGCAGCAGCAGCCGCAGCGGCCGCAGCGCACGCGTCAGCGGGGTGCTCATGCCCGGTCGTAGCGGGACACCTTCCAGCCCGCCTCGGTGTCGACGACCAGGATCCGCAGGGTCAGCGTGTCGGTCGGCACGGTGACCTCGATGCTCTTCGGCGCGACCCGGGTCGGGGTCGCGGGCCCGGTGACCCGGGAGGCGGGCACGTTCGACGGATCGACGCCCGCGAGCACGCCGAGGAACTCGTCGGTCGTGTACGGCCGCAGCCCGGCGACCCACTGCTGGGAGGTCATCCCGTCGGGGTGGTTCACCCAGGCCGCCGCCCACACCCGCGCCGTCTCCAGCGCCTGCCGCGGGGCCTGCGACACGGGCAGCGCCTCGGGCGTCAGCTCGGGCACCGGCGGCAGCAGCGTCGGGGTGGGCGTCGCGGAGACGCCGGACGATCCGCTGTCCCACCGGTTGCCGCCGGAGCCGCCCCCGGCGATCAGGCCGCCGGACGCCGCCCCGCCGGAACCGCCGAGCGAGACCAGCCCGAACACGAGCCCGCCCAGGACCACCACCGTCACGGCGAGCCGGGCGGGGGAGCGCAGCGGCCACTGCCACACCGCGCGGTAGGCGCCGGCGCGGCCGCGGGAGGACCTAATCGGCACGGTCGCCGCCGGTGCGGGCCGCCCGCGGGCGGTAGATCTTGTAGACGGGCACGCCGTCGACGAGCTCCGGGGTCACCGGGGTCGGGTCGCCGGGGCGGCGGGGACCCGCGGCGTCGCGGCGGTAGATGGAGCGGTCGTCGACCTCGCCGGGGTCGACCCGCGTGGCGAACCCGGTGTCGGGCCGCCCGGACGCCCCGACCGGCAGCGCCCCGCGGCGCGGCTCGGCGATCCGGGCCGCCTGGGGGGAGGACACGTCCGGTGCCGCGCGACGACGGACCCGGGCGCCCGGTCCCGCCGCGGTCTCGGCTTCCGGTCGCGCCGCACCCGGGTCGCCGGACCCGCCGGGGCCGCCGCGCTCGGACCACCAGCGGGACTGGCGCTCGTCGGCGTCGTTCGGGCCGCGCATCCGGTTCCACACCCGCGACACCGGGCCGCCGTTGATACCGGGGACGATCCCGCCGAACTGCTCACGGGTCAGCGTCACCATCGACACGAGCCGCCGGAACGGCCGCGCGACCGCCCACAGCACGAGCGTGACCACGCCGGTGACCAGCAGCGCGAGCCACAGGTCGACGCCGGACCCGGGGGCGAACAGCGACACGACCAGCAGCGCGTGCAGCCCGGCCAGCGCCCCGACGACGAGCGTGTTCACGATCGCGGCGCCGCCGATGCGCAGGATCGCCGGGATGACGTCCGGTTTCAGCAGCGCGACGACGGCGATCGCCGGCGCCGTCACCACCATCAGCCGGATGATCAGCAGCGCGACCAGCACCAGGACCTTGGACAGCAGCTGGAACAGCGCGATGCACGCGGCCTGGATCAGCGCGAGCGTCCCGGCCCCGATCCGGCTGCCGGAGGCCCCGGTGAAGTACGGGTAGCGGTCCCCCATGCGGTCGGCGAGCGCGGCGTACTCGCCCTTCTTGCGCTCCGCCGTCTCGGACGTGTCCTGGCCCTGGTCGATCTCGTCGATGGTGAACGCCTGCGACCGCAGCAGGTCCCGGCCCAGCTCCTGGGCCTGCGGGACGTCCGGCGCGCCGAACGTGCCGCGCAGCCAGTTCTGGTAGGCGACCTGGTCGACGAGCACCGTCGGGAGGGTGTCGCGGGTGCCGAGCCCGACCTGCCCGAGGAAGCCCTCCTGCATCTGCGTGACGCCGTCGAGCAGCAGGTTGTCCGCGGCGCGGGACCAGTCGACCGGTGCGAGGTAGGCGGCGGAGCCGAGCATCAGCGCGAGGACGGCGATGCCGGTGCGCTGGGCCTGGCGGGCGAGCTCCCCGCGCATCGCCAGCAGCAGCACGATGATCGCGAACCCGAGCAGGCCGAGGCCCACCCAGGTGGTGAACACGGTCTCGTACATCGCCCGGGTCGCGGTGGTGATGACCTGGTCGAGCGGCGCGAACAGCGACCCGCCGTCGGCGATGAGGTAGTGCGCCCAGTTCACCCCACCGACGGTCAGCTTCGCCAGGTTGAAGACCTGGTTGCCCAGCCAGGTGTCGGTGGTGACCGACGGGTTCAGCACCCCCGACGTGGCGCAGCCCAGGTCGTAGTTGTGCCAGACGAGACCGGCGTAGCCGACCTCCTCGTAGACGCTGCCGGCCTCCCCGTGCAGGGCCGAGGGCCGGTCCAGCGAGCCGACCAGTCCGGTGCCGGGGCGGTCCGGTTCCGGCGGGGACTTGCAGTCCAGCGCCTGCGCCATGGCGGGCGAGCCGAGCAGCAGCGTGCCGCCGGCGATCGCGGTGACCACCAGGACCGCCGTCCGCCGGCGATGGCGGCGGGTCACCCCGGGCGTCTGCGGCGTGCGGCGGCGGGTCTTCCGCACCGACACGACGACGGCCGCGAGCAGCACGCCCAGGACGACCCAGATGCCTGCGCCGCCGGACGGGTCGAGGCCCGCCGTCACCGTCCGTCCCCGTCGGGGGGAGCGGCCGCGGGGTGGCCGTTCGTGACGGCGGACCCGTCGACCGGGCCGTCGCCGCTCGACGGGCGGGTGCCGTTCGTCGGGGCGGGCTCGTCGACCACCCAGTCGTCGTCGAGCTCGTCGAGCAGGTCGAGCTGCTCGTCGTCGTAGAGCTCCGCGCGGCCGACGGCGGCGTCGGTCGCGGCGACCGACACGACCTGCACCCCACCGGCACGGATCCCGCCGGCCAGGACCGGGTCGTCGTCGCCGGGGCCGATCCGGGTGTCGGTGCGCAGGTCGATCTCGTCGCCGTCGAGGTCGGGCAGCACCACGGGGGCCGGGGCGCGCCGTGCGGGCAGCGGGCTCGGCTCGTCGGGCGCGGTCATCTCGGGATGCCCGGGCGCGGTGATCGCCGGGCCGCCCGGCGGGCGCGGGGCGACGACGCGCGCGGCGTCGGGGTTGGTGTCGAGCGCCTCGCGGATGTGCTCCAGGTGCGGCGCCTCCAGGTCGATGCGGACCTTCTCCACACCGCCGTGGCCGTCGGCGAAGACGAACTGGCGGGGCGCGTCGTCGGGCCGGTCGTCGTGGCGGGGGCGCGGGGACAGGGTCCCGAGCATCTCCTCGTAGCCGACGTCGGTGGGCACGCGCAGCAGCCGCAGCGCCTCGGACTGGGCCTCCTCGTCGTCGGTCCGGCCGACGAACACGGCGTTGACCAGCGACGCGAAGCCCGACACCCGCAGCAGGTCGCCGGCCAGCTGGGAGGCGAACAGGGCGCGGACGTTGAACTTGCGGGAGTCGCGGGCGAGGCGGTCGATGAGCACCTTGCCGGTGGGCACCTGGGACAGGAAGTGCGTCTCGTCGAGCGCGACGCCCTTGCGCAGGTTGCGGTCGGCGTCGTAGATCGTGCGCTGGGTCAGCCAGGACGCCAGGTTCAGCAGCTCGACGCCGAGCGACTCGTTGTCGGTCCACTCCTCGCGCGGGCTGCCCGGGCGCGGCAGCGACAGTCCCTGCATCGTCAGCACGGTGAGCCGGTAGTCGCGGTCGGCCTGCCAGGGGTCGGCGCGGGTCTCGTCGGGGAACAGCAGCGCGGCCTGCGGCAGCTCGCGCCGCTCGTCGAGGAAGTCCGCGACGACGCCGGCGTGGTCCTCGCCCTCGGTCGCGTGCCGGCGCAGCGCGTCGATGACCATGCCCGGGTGCCGGTCGGGCGAGCCGCCGACCTCGCGGACCGCGCGGAGCAGCACGATCCGGGTGTGCGGCTGGCGGGCGATCTCGTAGGGCAGCAGCCCGGACAGCACGTCGAGCACCAGCCGGCGACGGGTGGCCGCGGCCAGCGAGCGCTCCCGCTTCCAGGCGCGCTCCGGGTCCTCGTCGTCGAGGAAGTGGTCCGGCCGTGGCTCGGCGACCACCCGGTACGGGTTGAGGATGCCGGGGTCGGCGCGGAGCAGGTTGATGTGCCGGGAGAACGGCGCCAGCTCCGGCAGCCGGGTCAGCTCGGCCAGCGGGCCGGACGGGTCGAGCACCGTCCAGCGGGCCCCGGCGCGCAGCGTCTTGTAGACGACCAGCCCGGTGAGGAACGACTTGCCCGAGCCCAGGCCGCCGACGATCGCGGTGAGGCCGGACGCGCGCCGGACCTCCTGGGCCAGCCACGGGTCCCATGCCACCGGGCGGCGGGTCGCGGTGCAGGTCTCGCCGAGCATGATCCCGCGGCGGTCGCCGACGCTGGCCGTCGCGGCCGGGACCGCCGCGGCCGCCCAGGTGACCGACCCGCGTCGCCGGTAGGCCGTCGCGGCCAGCGGCTCGCCGGGGATGAACTCGCGGGCGTAGCGGTACTGCGCCTCGGGGTGCTCGATCTGCACCTTGGGCCGGTACAGGTCGACGACCTGCTGGGCGCGGGTGGTGGCCTCGGCCTCGTCGCGGCCCGAGACGGCGATCCGCCACCAGCCGTAGAGGCGGGTGTTGAGCTGGGTGAGCCCGGTGGTGAGCTCGTCCTCGACCTCCAGTACCCGGTCGGCCTGCCGCGCGAGCGACATGGGCGGGTCGAGGTCGTGGTCGTGGGTGTAGTGCCGGATCTGGCTGCGCACCTTGCCCATCTGGCGCTGCAGCTCGCCGGTGACGTCCTCCGGGCGGCGCACGTAGATCCGCGCGGACCACTCCACCGGGAACGGCAGCCGGTCGGAGTGCTGCATCCACGGGTCGTCGATCTCGGGGATCCGCAGACCCTCCATCAGCCCGACGCTCAGCACCGCGACGTTGCGGGTGACGGTCTGGCTGCGCATCCGCCCGACGACCTGCACCGTCGGCGCGTACGGCTCCTGGTGCAGGTCGACACCCTCGGTGAACGCGGCGAGGTCCTCCGGCTCCCAGGTCGACACCCCGCGCGGCACCGAGGACAGCCCGCGCGGGGCGGGCAGCCCGAGGGCGACCGAGCGGTGCATCAGCCAGGCCATGTCCTCCGCGCTCGCGGGGACGGCGTCGAGGCCGGACCCGGCGACGAGCACGTCCAGGTGGTTGATCTCGGTCTCCAGCGCGGCGAGCTCGGCCTTGACCGCGGACGGCACGAGCCGGTCCAGGACGGGCGCGGCGCGCTCCACCCAGCGGTCGATCAGCCCGCGGCCGGAGACCTCGATGCCGAGGAAGACCTCCTTGTCGGCCATCGACAGGCCCATCAGGTGGCGCTGCTCGCCCTCCAGGAACCCGTCCCAGCCGAGCGCGCCGGGCACGTCGGGCATGCGGCCGATCGCGTTCTGGTCGAACGACTCCGCCCACATGTGCACGGGGTAGGGCCGGGTCGTGACGCGCAGGTGCAGCCAGCGCCCCTGCAGCTCGCCGAGCTGCGCGGCGATCTGCCGGATCAGGACCTCGCGCTGGTTGTCGCTGCGGAAGCTCCACGCCTGCGCCGCGAGCCGGTACCAGGCCATGACCTGCCCGTTGGTACGCGTGATGTGCCCGTCGATCGAGCGCAGCGCGATCGACGGGGTGTAGTCCGAACCGCCCTCGCCGGCACGGGCCCGGCCGCGCCGGGCCTTCGGCCGGGGGGTCCGCTCAGGTGCGGCCACGGTGGCCACTCCGGCGCCACGGGTCGGGACGGGTGGTGCGCGCGGGCACGCTCGCGCCGCGACCGCCGCCACCACCGCGGGCGCGGCGGAACCGGCTCCTGCGCGGGGCGCTGCCCGGCTCCGGCAGCGGCGGGACCACGCGCGCGGGTGCCGCGACCGGCGCCTCGAGCCCCGGGACCACCGAGGCGGTGGTGGCGGGCGCGTCCACGACGGCGTCCACGGTGACCGGCGGCCGCGTCCCCGCGGAGTCGATCCGGGTGCGCTGCGCGGTGGACAGCGCGGGGGTCCGGCCACCGGCCGACGGGACGCCGGGGTGGGCGCGGGTGGTGTGGACGCGGACGTGGCCCGCGCGGACCGAGCCGCCCGCGGCCCTGCGTCCGGCCCGCGGCCCGGTCACCTCGGCCCAGAACTGGCCGAGGACCTGACCGAGCGGCCGCTCGTAGTCGATCTTCTTGCCGAGCAGGCGGGTGATCGCGACGGTGCCGACGAGCGCCCAGGCCACGGAGAAGAAGTCCAGACCGATGCCGAGCCGGCGCTGGACGAACATGATCAGCATCATGACGAGGAGCCCGACGCCGTAGCTGACGTAGCGGGCGCGCCAGGGGAACGTGGCCCGCGGCGGCCCGAGCCAGACGGCGTCGACGCGGTAGACCTCGTCGTCCGTGCGAACGAGCACGGATCAGCCCGGGGTCACGAGCAGGTTGGCCAGCGCCTGTCCGATGGCCGGACCGCTGCCGGTCACGGCGATGCCCAGTGCGATCAGACCCACCAGCAGCCCGATGCTGCGCCGGGCCACGCCGGCGTTGTCACCGCGACCACCGATCCACAGCAGGATGACGGCGATCGCGAGCAGGATCAGCGGCACGATGTTGTTCGTGATCCAGTCGCGGAGGTTGACCGTGGTCAGCTGTCCGCCCTGGGCGAGTACCAGCTGGATCGCCTCGTACGAGGTCTTCACAGCTCCTCCTTGCGGCAGTCCGCTTGTCCCGGTCGCTCCCGCAGGCGAGTAGACCACGAGACCCGTCCGGGATCCTAGGGGCTGAGCCACCCGGCCCACGGGTGCGCCACGCTGCGCGATCGGGTCGACACGGTCGGACCAGCGTCGATCGGGCGTGACTCGTGTCTCCCCGACATCCCGACCCTGACCCGGGATGTCATGGTCGGCCTTGGCTACTGTTCGGTAACACGCGCGGCCGACCCCTGGTGAGGTCGGGCAACCCTCGGCCGGGCGCACTACCCTTCGCCCGACCGTCGTCGCGCCCCACCACACCAGCGCGGCGGCGAGGTCCGAGGAGGCACTGCGATGGAGAGGCCCGCCCCGTCCCGGCGGCACGGTACGCCGTGCGCCCGTGGACGCGCGCGCTCCGCCGCAGCCCCGGTGCCCCACCGGACCGGTTCATCGATTCCCGTCCCGTTCCGTCACGGCAGCACCACGCTCCGGCAGGGACCGCTGGGTGTTCTACAGGGAGGTTCCTCCAGATGACCTGGGTGCAGTACACGCTCGGCATCGTCACCGTGCTGTCGGCGATCGTCGCCGTGGCCCTCGTCGCGATGACCGTGACCCGGATGGTGAAGATCATCCGGCTCGGTGAGTCCGACCCGACGCGCAACGGCCCGTTCGGGCCGCGGTTCGCGACGATGCTCAAGGAGACCCTGGGTCACACCAGGATGCTCAAGTGGACCAAGGTCGGCATCCTCCACTGGCTGGTGATGGTCGGCTTCCTGGGTCTGATCCTGGCGCTGGCCGAGGCCTTCGTGGAGGTCTGGAGCCCCACCTTCCACCTGCCGATCATCGGCGAGTGGTCGGTCTACTCCCTCTACGTCGAGATCCTCGGCGTCGCGACCGTCGTCGGCATCGGCGCGCTGATCGTGATCCGCCAGCTGAACAACCCGCGCTCCCAGGGCAGGATGTCGCGGTTCTACGGCTCCAACATGGGCCGCGCGTACTTCGTCGAGGGCGTCGTGTTCCTCGAGGGCCTGGGCATCCTGGTCGTGCGGGCCGCGAAGATCTCGATGGGCGCGTTCGACGTGCCGGTCTGGTCCGCCCCGGTCTCCTACGCCCTGTCCGCGGTCCTGCCCGCGTCCCCGGCGCTGGTCTCGGTGTTCGCCGCGGTCAAGGTCCTGTCCGCGATGATCTGGCTGATCGTGATCGCCGCTAAGCCCACGATGGGAGTGGCCTGGCACCGGTTCACCGCGTTCCCGAACATCTACTTCAAGCGCAACGACGACGGCTACAAGGCCCTCGGCGCGACCCGGCCGATGATGTCGAACGGCAAGCCGCTGGACCTGGAGGAGGCCGACCCCGACACCGACACCTTCGGCGTCGGCAAGGTCGAGGACTTCACCTGGAAGGGCCTGCTCGACTTCACCACCTGCACCGAGTGCGGCCGCTGCCAGTCGCAGTGCCCCGCGTGGAACACCGAGAAGCCGCTGTCGCCGAAGCTGCTGGTCAACGCCCTGCGCGACCACGCCTACGAGAAGGCCCCCTACCTGCTCGCCGGCGGCAGCCGCGACATGGCGGGCGACGAGGTCGGCATCACCGGCGAGGGCGCCGAGGAGCGGCTCAAGGCCATCCCGGTCGACGCGCTGGAGGCCGCGGGCCGTCCGCTGGTCGGCGGCGAGGACGTCCTGGGCGTCATCGACCCCGACATCCTGTGGTCCTGCACCACCTGCGGCGCCTGCGTCGAGCAGTGCCCGGTCGACATCGAGCACGTCGACCACATCATCGACATGCGCCGCTACCAGGTCCTCATCGAGACCGAGTTCCCCACCGAGCTCAACTCGCTGTTCAAGAACCTGGAGAACAAGGGCAACCCCTGGGGCCAGAACGCCAAGGACCGCCTCGAGTGGACCAAGGGCCTCGACTTCGAGGTCCCGGTCGTCGAGGGCGAGCTGGACGCCGAGACCGAGTACCTGTTCTGGGTCGGCTGCGCCGGCGCGTTCGACGACGGCCAGAAGAAGACCATCCGGGCCACCGCGGAGCTGCTGCACCGCGCCGGGGTGAACTTCGCCGTCCTCGGCTCGGGCGAGACCTGCACCGGTGACCCGGCGCGCCGCTCGGGCAACGAGTTCGTGTTCCAGATGCTCGCCCAGCAGAACGTCGAGACCCTGAACACGGTCTTCGAGGGCCGCGAGACGGGCACCCGCAAGATCGTGACGACCTGCCCGCACTGCCTCAACACCCTGGGCCGGGAGTACCCCCAGCTCGACGGGCACTACGAGGTCGTGCACCACACCCAGCTGCTCAACAAGCTGGTGCGGGACAAGAAGCTGGTCCCCGTGTCCGCCCCGGCGGGCGAGGAGACCGGCCCGGTCACCTACCACGACCCCTGCTACCTCGGGCGGCACAACGAGGTCTACGAGGAGCCCCGCGCGCTGATCAACGCGACCGGTGCGGCCGGGACGACCACGCTGACCGAGATGCCGCGCCACGGCGACCGGTCGATGTGCTGCGGTGCCGGTGGCGCCCGGATGTGGATGGAGGAGCGCATCGGCAAGCGCATCAACTTCACCCGCGCCGAGGAGGCCGCCGAGACCCTCACGAAGGCCGGTGGCGGCTCGGAGCCGTCCGGCACGCTGGCGGTCGGCTGCCCGTTCTGCCGCACGATGATGACCGACGGTGTGAACCAGACCGCCGGTGAGGCCGTGCAGGTCCAGGACGTCTCGCAGATGCTGCTCGCCGCGGTGAAGCGGGGCGACGCCCCTGCCGACACCGCGCCGGAGCCGCAGCCCGAGACCGAGGGCCAGAGCGCGCCGACCACCGACGCCCCGGGGACCGCCACCCCGGCCGCCGAGGTGGCCGACGAGGCCGCGAAGCAGGACCCGACCCCGGCCGGTTCGGACGGTGCGTCGAGCACCGGGACCCCGGCGTCGTCGGGGAATGGAGCGGCGAACGGGTCGAGCAACGGGTCGTCGCCGGAGGAGGCGACACCGGAGCGCTCGAACGAGAACTGACCCACCACCGACGACGGCCGGGTACCCCGCAGGGGGTGCCCGGCCGTCGTCGTGTGCGGGGTCAGCAGGGGGTGAAGGAGCTGACCTGGAACGTCGTCGTGGTGGTGCGGGTAAGGACGACGCGGCCGAGCTGCGGTGCGGCCGCGCCCCACGCCGAGCCGCAGGCGTCGACGGCGGTGGTGGCGCCGACCGCCACCTCCGGGTCCGGACGCCGGTCCGGGACGGTGACCTGTGCCCCGGCGGGCATCCGCCCGTGCAGGACGGCGACGGCGTCCTCGCAGCCCGCCGCACCCGTCGCGGCGCGGAGCTGGTCGAGCGCGGCGGGCTGGACGAGGCGGCAGACCCGGGCCGGGTTCGGCGAGGCGACCCCGGTGTCCAGCGAGACGAGCGCGAGCTGCGGGCGGGCGACGCCGAGGTCGGTACGGAACTGTGCGCCGGCCTGCGCGTCGACACGGGCCTGGTCCTGCCGGATCTCGGCCGAGCGGAACGAGTAGCCGACCCCGGACACCACCAGCAGCACCACGCCGGCGGCGAGCACCGTCCAGCGCGGCAGCAGCAGCGCCCCGGCGACGATCACCCCCACCGACAGGGCCAGTGCCCACGCCCACGGGTTCTCCCGCGTCCCGTTCACCAGGGCAGCGACGAGCACGACCCCGGCGACGTGCGGTGCCCACCCCTGCAGCAGCCGGTCCAGCCGCAGCAGGGCCAGCAGCACCAGGGTGCCGAACCCGAGGCCGACCGGGACCCACCAGCGGCCCGGGTCGTCGAGGAAGGGCAGCAGCAGGACCGCGGCGCCCGCGAGACCGAGCGCGGTGGCGCCGCGGACGGTGCGGGGGCGCAGGCGGCGCCACGGGGCCCAGGGGTCCCGGTCCTCCGTCCCGCGGTCCGCCGGTGGCGGGTCCGCGGGGGCGGGTGCGGGCCGGCGGGTGAGGGCGCGCGAACCGGGATCGGGCTCCGGCTCCGGGGGCGCCACGGGGGACACGACGAGCTCGGTGCCGGGGGGTGGTGGGGTGTCGGTCCCGGAGCGGGCCGGGCTCTCACCGGTCGTGCTCTCCCCGGCGGCCCTCTCACCGGCGGCGCCACGCCCGGCCGTGTCGAGTCCGGCTGTGTCGGGTCCGGGCGTGTCGGCGCGGGCGGCGGCGCCGGTCGCGTCGGGTCCGGCGTCGTCCTGCCGGGGCGGACTGGCGCGGCGGACGCCGCGGTCGGGCCGGCCGCTCCGGCGGCGGCCGGTGGCCCACGGGTCCGGGGAGCTGCGGTCGGCGTCCATCACCGCCCAGGGTAGCGACGCCGTCACCCCCGGCGGGGCGACGAGCTCAGGCCCGCCGGGTGTCGGTGCGGTGGAAGTTGCGGAACGCGCGCGACGGCGTCGGACCCCGCTGCCCCTGGTAGCGCGACCCCACGCCCTCGGTGCCGTAGGGCCGTTCGGCCGGGCTGGACAGCCGGAACAGGCACAGCTGCCCGATCTTCATCCCGGGCCACAGCGTGATCGGCAGGTTCGCCACGTTGGACAGCTCGAGGGTGATGTGGCCGGTGAAGCCCGGGTCGATGAACCCGGCGGTGGAGTGGGTCAGCAGACCCAGACGGCCGAGCGAGCTCTTGCCCTCCAGCCGTCCGGCCAGGTCGTCGGGCAACCCGACGCGCTCGAACGTGGAGCCCAGCACGAACTCGCCGGGGTGCAGCACGAACGACTCGCCGTCCGGCGTCTCCACCGGGGTCGTCAGCTCGTCCTGCTGCTGGGCGGGGTCGATGTGGGTGTAGCGCGAGTTCTGGAAGACGCGGAAGTACCGGTCCAGCCGGACGTCGACACTGGACGGCTGGAGCATCTCGACGTCCCACGGGTCGAGCACGAGCCGGCCGGACTCGATGTCCTTGCGCAGGTCACCGTCGGAGAGCAGCACGCCGACACCCTATCCAGGGCCCGCGGTCACGCCTCGGAGGACTCCTCGGAGTCCGACTCCACCTCGCCCGGGCTGTGCCGGCCACCGCCGACGAGGTCGTCGGGCAGCTGCGGCGAGCGGGTCAGCCCGAACATCCAGGCGACGGCCTGCTCGGCGCGGGCGGCCTCGAAACCGTCCGACGCGGCGGCGCGGCGCCCGTGGTCGCCGTCGAGCACCTGCGCGACGGCGGCGGCCGCGTCGTGCGCGGCGATGCTGCGGATCGAGTCGCCGGGCTGCGGCACGTTCGGCCCGTCGACCAGGACCGCGAGGGTGCCGAGACCGGGTGCGTCGACGACGAGCTCGTGGTCGTCGCTCACCAGGACGGTCGCCGCGGTGAGCACGGCCAGCTGGTCGGGCAGCGCCGGCTCGGCCACGACCGTCACCCGCGGGTGGGTCCCGAGCGACTGTGCCGTCTCCCCGGCGGCGAGCGCGCCGAACAGCACGATCTCGATCCGCGGGTACCGCTCCAGCAGGTCCGCGATCCCGCGCAGCACCGGCGACGACGAGGCCCTCGCCAGGTCGACGACGATCAGCCTGCGGTGCTGGTCGTGCATCCGCTCCAGCGCGTCGACACAGCCCTGGTGCTGCGGACCGGGCAGTGAGTTGATCGTGTCGCCGATCGTCAGCACGTTCGGGCCGAGCGGGCTGCCCAGCGCGGACCCGCTCGTGGTGAGGAACAGCGACGCGAGCTGGCCGATGACCCGCCGGTGCGCCTCCTGCGGGAACGGGCACAGCAGGTCGTCGGTACCCATCCCGGCCTGCATGTGCACGATCGGGATCCGTCGCCAGAACGCGACCGTCGCCGCGACCTCGGCCGCCAGCCCACCGCCGTGCACCAGCACCGCGGACGGGTCCTGGTCGACGAGCAGCTGGTCGAGCCGGGTGAACAGCGCCGCGGCGACGTCGGCCATGCCGGGCCCGGTCTCCAGCGGCAGCAGGATCGTGATGTCGGTGGGGACACCGAGGGCCTCGAACGCCTCGTGGACGGCCATCGGGTCCGGCCCGGTGGCGACGGTGATCCCGCGGATGCGGTCCGCCGCCGCGACGGCCCCGGCGACCGGGGCGAGCCGGGCGACCTCGGGACGGCTGCCGGCGATGAGCAGGACGTCGTGCTCGTGGTCCGGGGGGAACCCGGACACGTCGCCCGACGTCGGGTCGAACACCGTCATCGCAGTCGCCTTCCGGCCGAGGTCTGACCGACGGTGACGAGTGTGCGCGGAGCGGGCGGCCGGGTCGAGACACGCGCGCCCGGTGGTCGGATCGTGCGACGACCGGGCAGGGGAGGTCCGTGACAGGTACGCGGATCGTGGTGCTAGGGTGATCTCACGCCATGCGGATGTAGTTCAATGGTAGAACATCAGCTTCCCAAGCTGAATACGCGGGTTCGATTCCCGTCATCCGCTCCACACACGAAGGCCCAGGTCGGCGGCAGGTTTCCCGCCGAGCCTGGGCCTTCGTCGTTCCCGGGGAACGGTGCCTCGCGCCATTCCCGTGCGACGCCGGCCCGCGACCAGTGGCGCATGGCGGTCGCCGTGCGGCCTCATGATCACCGGTTGTGGAGCGCAGAGGGCCGTGGAGTGCACTCCGGACTCCACAACCGGTGATCATGGAGTCAGAGCGCGGGCGGCACGTCCCGGCGGGCGACCCACCAGGTCGCGACCCCGGCCCCGGTGAGCAGTGGGACGAGCACCAGCACCGCGGGACCGGCGAACACCGCGACCACGCCCAGCGCGATCGCCGCGGTCCCCGCCCCGAGGCCGCTGGCCACGGCCAGCGCCGTCGCCCGCTCGCCGACCGGCTCCCCGGCCACCCAGGACAGCGTGCGGGCCACCCCGGCGACGACCACCGCCAGCACGATCCCCACGACCACCGCGGCCGGCGGCAGCGCGGCACCCGCCGCGAGCACGACCGGGATCGCGAGCGCGGTGAGGACGGCGGACAGCAGGGCGCGCAGGGATCGCCGCAGCGGCGGGACGGGGGGTGTCACGTCTCCCGATTGTGCAGGGTCTGACCTGCGGTTTCGATGTAACCTGCGCGACCCTCAGTAGAGCCGGGCCGCGTAGCCGGCACCGTAGTACTCCTCGATCTTCTCCAGTGGCTCGTCGGGACGGGCGAGCCGCTTGGCGAGCTGCGCGGTGGAGGGCAGCGCGCCCGGCGCGGGCCAGCTCGTCGTCGCCCACAGCTCGGAGCGCAGGAACGCCTTGGGGCAGTGGAAGTAGACCTGGTCGATCGCGACCTCGCAGGCGAGCAGCGGCCGGCGGCCCTTCACGACGAGCTCGTCGAAGTACGGCGCATCCCGGACGAGCCGGGCCCGGCCGTTGATGCGCAGCGTGTCGTTGCGCCCCGGCACCAGCAGGATCACGCCGACGTGCGGGTTCTCCAGGACGTTGCGCCAGCCGTCGACGCGGCCGTTGCCGGGACGCTCGGGGATCGCGACCGTGCGGTCGTCGACGACGTGCACGAACCCGGCCGGGTCACCCTTCGGCGAGACGTCGCAGGTGCCGTCGCGGCCCGACGTCGCCAGGAGCAGGAACCGGGACGCCGCCAGCCAGGCGCGGTGCACGTCCACGAGGTGGTCGCGTTCCTTCGCCAGCGCGGGCGCGATGGGCTGCCCGGTGATCTCCTGCAGCTCGGCGAGGGTACGGATCTCGGTGCCGTGCGCGTCGGAGGTCATGGGCCAACGGTAGGCGCGCACGCGGGCGGGGCCGAGTGGATTCCGGTCACGGGCGTCCGACGACGGGCAGCCGGGTCGTCGGGAGGTCGGGGACCCGGCCGGACGGGGCCGACGGCGGCGGGGTGCCGGGTCGGATCGGCGGCGACCACGGAGCAGGGGCCGGGCGGGCCGAATCGGCGACCGGGGACGGCGGGTGCCCCGCGGGCCACGGAGCCGCGACCGGGGACGGCGGGTGCCCGACGGCCCACGGGGTCCCGGTCGTGACCCGCGGCGGCATGGCCGCGACCAGCCCGATCCGGGCGTAGCCGAGGAACAGCAGCGCACTGAGCCCCTCCACCGCCGCCCAGGCGACGCCGTACTCCCCGGCGACCCGGTTGTTCAGCCCGTGCAGCAGCGCGGGGAGCCCGATCCCGAGACCGGCCAGGGCGAGCCACGGTCCGGCGTCGCGGTAGCGCGACGCGAGCCCGAGGAAGTAGGCGGACAGCCCCGCCCAGCAGGCGTGGACGATCGGGCCGGTCAGCAGGCGCCACGCGAGCGTCAGCCCCGACCGCGCGTCGTCGATGACCATGTAGTCGTTCGCGTACTTGACGGCCTCGACGGCGCCGAACACCAGGCCGCAGGTCGCGCCCAGGAACAGGAAGTCCCGCGGCGAGAGCGAGTGCCACGCCCGTCGGTGGACGAGGGCGAGCGCCGCGACCGGCAGCAGCTTCGCGAGCTCCTCCGGCACGGCCACGGTCACGATCCCGGCGAGCAGGGTGTCGGTGTCGGCCGCCAAGGCGCGTTCGAGGGCCATCGCGACCGGAGCCTCGACGACCAGCGCGATCCCGGCGACGAGCGCGAGCACCGGGCCCGTCACCCCGCCCGGCGCCACGACCTTCCACAGCACCAGGAACCAGGCCGCGGCGAAGTAGAACGCGAAGACGATCGACGGCAGCAGGATGTCGTCGGAGCCGGACGTCGGCAGCGTCGTCGCCAGCGGCGGCACCGCGATCAGCGCCACGAACACCCACGTCGTCCACGACCGGAACCACGGGTGCCGGGTCCACGCCCGCCACGGGAACAGCACGGACACGTCCGGCAGCGGCGTCCGCCGACGCGGCCCGTACGGCGCGCTCACCGGTGCACCGTCGATCCCTGCGGGCCGTCGCTCCAGGAGATCTTCTTGGCGAAGCAGTCGTCGGAGCCGAAGCCCTGGGCGTCGCACCAGGCGTTCGCACCGGCCGCGGTGGTGAAGGGCTGGGCGACGACCACGACCCAGTAGTCGCTGTTGCGGAAGACCGGCCAGTCGCCGGACCAGAGCAGCGCGGCGCCCGGGTACTGCGCGGCGAGGCCGCGGTAGTGGTCGAGGATGCCCTGCTCGTCGTAGGTGATGCCGCCGTCGCTGGTGCCGGCGCGCTTGGAGGACAGCTGCGGGACCCAGTAGCCGGCCGTCGCGGCCACGCGCGGGCTGTCGGCGGCGGCCTGCTCGGTGAGCGACGTCGTCGGCGAGGGGCTGTAGCCCGGCACGTAGGTGGTCGGCGGGATCACGACCGGCGCCGCAGCCGGGGCGACCACCACCGGCACCGGCGCGGCCGCCGGGGTCACGGTGGGCGCGGTGCCGGGGAGCAGGTCGGGTCGCAGGACGAGCAGCGCCGCCCCCGCCAGCAGCAGCGTCACCAGCACCAGCGACGCGACGACCCACGGCGTCCGCGACGGGGCGGGCGCCACCGGGCCCCATCCGGCCGGGGCGTCCCAGCCCGGCGCGTAGCCGGTCGGCTGCGGGCCGGCCCAGGCCGACGGGGCCGGCGCCGGCACGGCGGGGCGGTACCGGTCGGCGGGGCTGCACCGGTCGGTGGGGCGGTACTGCGCCGTCGACGGGTGCTGCACGGCGGTCCGTCCCTGCGGCATCGGGGCCCCGGCGCCGACCGGCACCGCCCCGGTCCGCGGCCGGGGGACGACGGCCTGCGCCCGCGGCCGTCCGCACCCCACGCAGAAGTGCAGCGAGCCCAGCAGCTCCGCCCCGCACCGGCACCGCTCCACCATGACGACCCTCCCCGACGACGGCGGCCGGACCAGTCCGGCCGTGTTGCCTGCCCATCGCACGCACCACCCTGTCGTTATCGGTGGCCCTGCTCCGGACGGCGTACTTCATCTCTTGTGATGACGGGGCGAAACGGAGCAGCTCACCGGCCCGACAGGAGGGCGTCGCGGGCGCACCGGGTGCCCGCCGTCGGGGGGACGTGGGGACATGACCAGCACCGTCGAGCGGGGAAGCACCGGGCCGGAGCAGCCGTGGTGGGGTGGGCCGCTACCGCGCGTGCCGCAGCCGCCGCCGGCGTGGGCGGGACCGGTCGCGCCGGACGTCCCCGCCGGGCTCGGCCCGGTGCCCCCGGGACGACCCGTGACGGGGACCGGGCCACGCCGGGGCTGGGTCGTGCTGGGCGTCGTCGGGGCGCTGCTGGGTGTGGCGATGCTCGGTGCGGCCGCGGGGGCGCACCGCACCATGGACGTGACCGGTGCCGTGACCCTGACCAGCACCTACGCGACCCTGCCGCCGCACAGCGCGTGCAACGGGGCCGGGCTCTACAGCTGGCTCGACAGCGGTACACCCGTGACGATCACCGATGCGAACGGCGAGATCGTCGGCGCGGGCGTCCTCGGCGACGGGACGTCCGGCGCGGGGACGA
This sequence comes from Pseudonocardia sp. ICBG601, assembly GCF_020496245.1. Taxonomy (NCBI): domain Bacteria; kingdom Bacillati; phylum Actinomycetota; class Actinomycetes; order Pseudonocardiales; family Pseudonocardiaceae; genus Pseudonocardia; species Pseudonocardia sp. ICBG601. Next base: position 616,589 of record NZ_JAHLJA010000148.1, read on the forward strand.
GCTGGTCGGGCTACTCCTCGACGTGCACGTTCTCGTTCTCGATCGACGACGTCGCCGCCCGGGACGACTTCTACCGGATCGCCGTGGGCAGCGGCGCGACCGGCGGCGTGCCGTTCTCCCGCGCGCAGCTGCAGGACGGGCCCGTCAGCATCACCTACTAGCCCAGGACGGGCGTCATCCCCGGCTCCCGCCCGGTGGCGGCGAGCGCGAGGGCGGTGTCGTCCCCCCACCCCGCGACGACGTCGGGACCGGCCAGCCGGGTCACCGTCTCCCGCACCACCGCGAGCCCCGACGCGGGCGGGGCCGGTGCGTCCGGCAGCGCGACGGTCATGTCCAGGTGGTGCACCACGACCTCGACGACCCAGGTGCCGACGAAGTCCCCGACGTCGAGGACGTGTCCCTGGAACTCCAGCCGGTACGGCGCGTCCAGGTCCGCGACGAGCCGGCGCAGGCCACGCAGCGTCATCGCGACGTGGACGATCTGCCCGGTCGGGCGGGCGTATGCGGCCGCGACGGCGCGGGCGAAGCGCTCGTGCGCCCAGCCCGGCGCCCCGGACCCGGGCGGCGTCGCGGTCCAGTAGGTCGCGAGGTCGACGTCGGCGGGGCGGTCGGTGCGGGCGGGGAACCCGGCGAGCATCTCGACCAGACCCAGGTGCAGGTGCGCGAGGACGTCCGCGGCGAGCCAGCCGTGGCAGCGGCTGCGGGCGTGCAGGCCGGTGTCGTCGACGTGGTCGAGCAACGCCGACAGCCCGTCGAGCGCGTCGAGGAACGCCCGGCGCGCCACGTCGAGCGGGTAGGCCGTCACAGCAGGTCCGCACCGGACCGCGACGCCGGCCGCTCCCCGGCCGCGGCCATCTCCTCGGCCACCCGCATCAGCTCGGTGTTGACCGGGGTCGCGATCCGGTGCGCCGCGCCCAGGGCCACGATCTCGCCGTTGAGGTAGCGGGCCTCGATGGAGCCGGTCCCGCGCTGCAGGCTCTGCCACGATGACGAGCCCCGCCGCGTCGCGCCCGCGACCGGCCGCTCGGTGATGGTGCCCTCCCGGCGGACGCGGTCGTCGTCGCCGGTCCGGGCGGTGATCCCGGCCGCGTCCAGGACGGCGCGGCCCTCCGCGGTCACGGCCTCGACGAGGCGGGGCGCGTCGGGGTCGTCGAGCCCGCAGACCGCGTCGACGGCGTTGGCCAGGTTCGTGAGCAGCTTGCCGTACTTCGCGGCCATCACGTCCGGGTCGGCGCGGGAGGAGAACCCGGCCGCGGTGAGGTCGGCGACGATCGCCTCGGTGGTGGCGTCGACACCAGAGGGGAACCGGCCGACGTCGAGCACGCCCGGGACCGGTGACGACGACGCGGCGACCACCCCCGGCTCGTAGTGCTCGGCGGGCAGGATCACCAGCATCGCCTGCACCCGGTCGGTGCGGCGCGCGGCGAGCCGCTCGTTGGCGACGCCGTTCTGCGCGCACACCACGGTGATCCCGGGGGCCGCCTTGAGCAGCGCGGCCAGCGGCGGCGGGGTGTCCTGCGACTTGACGGCGAGGATCGCGACGTCGTCGGGGGTGGGTCGGGCCTCCCCGACCGTGCCCACGGCCTCCACCGGATGGGTGGTCGACCCGTCCGGGGTGTCCAGGCGCAGCCCGCGCTCGCGGATCACGTCGAGGTGCGCGCCCCGGGCGACGACCACGACCTCCCGCCCCGCCGCGTGCAGCCGCGCCGCGATCGTCCCGCCGACGGCCCCTGCCCCGATCACCACATAGCGCACGACGACGATCCTGGCTCAACCGTCGCGCCGGCGCACCACCGACGGCGGGGCCTTCCGCCGCCACGCCTCCTCGACGAGCTCCGCGAGCTGCCCCGCGTCGACCCGGTCGAGGTCGACGAGGATGGAGCCGTGGCCGTCGTAGTGCGGGGTCGTGAAGTACGCCGGGTCGCCCGACGCGAGCAGCGCCTCCTTCTCCTCGAGCGAGCACATCAGCACCAGCCCGCCCTCGGCCTCGGTGCGCAGCCGGGCGAAGCCCTTGCCACGGACCTTCAGCGACGGCGTCCGGTACCAGGTCGACTCCTCGACCTCCGGCAGCCCGGACCCGATCCGCACCACGTCGTCCCAGCTCGGCATGGGGTCATGGTGCCCGCGGCGGGCGCTGCGCGTCGTGGAGGAATCAGACCAGGTGGGCCGCGAGGAACCGGTCGACGGCGGCGCGGCCGTCGTCGACGTGCGGCTCGACCTTCCACTGCTCGACCAGCTCCGCGCCGGGCGCGAGCCCGGCGAGGCGGCGCGACACCGGCTCCGGGTGGAAGGCGTCGATCCCCATCAGCACCAGCCACGGCGTCGCGACGTGGGCGAGCGCCTCGTCGGGGACGGAGTACAGCATCCCGCCGCCGCCCCACATGTTCGTGCGGAACGCGGCCCAGTCGTCGTCGGGGACCTCGGGGTGGTCGGCCTCGATCCCGGCGCGCCAGCTGTCGAAGCTCTTCTCGAACAGGTGCTGGTTGTCGGCACGGCCGATGGGCTGCAGCGCGACCGCGGCCCGGACGCGTTGCGGGGCGGTGACCAGCAGGTTCGCGATGTAGGCGCCGCCGATGCACATGCCGAGCACCGCGCACTCGGAGACGCCGAGGTGGTCGAGCAGGGCGAGCTGGTCGGCGGTGTAGGTGTCCCAGCCGTCGCTGCCGTGGACCTCGGCGACCGAGGACCCGGCGTTGCGCTGGTCCATCGCGATGACGCGGTACCGCTGAGCGAGGTGGGCGACCGGGTCCCAGGGGGCGTTGCCCCAGGCCGCGATCGTCGAGTTCATGCCGCCCGGGGCGAGCAGCAGCACCGGGAACCCCGTGCCGTGCTCCTCGTAGTGCAGGGTCACACCGGGGCGCTCGAAGGAGGGCATGGCCCGAAACTAGGCCACCCGCGGGGGAGTCCGCTTCTCCGGACGGCGCCGCGCCAGGATGGAGGTGCCGTAGACGACGAGCGCCAGCCCGAGCAGCAGCAGCCACCACAGACCGGGGCGGACGGTGTCGTCGAGCAGGGTGATGCCGACCAGCCCGGGCACGACGACCTGGGTGACCATGTAGAGCGCGGTCACCGTGGAGACGTCGCCGAGCTGCAGCGCGCGGGCGTAGTTGTACAGGCCGGTCAGCGCCATGCCGACCAGGATGTAGACCAGCGGCTCGCGCAGCAGGCCGGCCAGGTCGACGCCCTCGGACACGTGCATCGCGCGGATGCAGACCGAGCCGCCGCCCAGCCCGAGCCCGGCGAGCACCGCCGACGGCCACGGCTTGGTCGAGTTCGTGATCGCCAGCGTCACACCCATGATCACGACCAGCGCCGCGATCAGGACGGCGACGGTCGTGCCGTGGCCGGTCAGGGCCTGCTTGCGCTCGGTCCCCGCGCTGCCGGCGACGAACGCGAGCCCGAGCATGCTGGCGCCGATGGCGAGCCGGTGCACCGGCCGCAGCCACTCGCCGCGGAAGTAGCGGGCGTACAGGGCGGTCATCGCGATGGCCCCGGCGAGTGTCGCCTGCACAGCGAAGATGGGGATGAACTGCAGCGCGACGACCATGCAGAGCCAGGTGACGATGTCCATCGCGATCCCGCCGATGAACCGGGGGCGGGCCAGGACGGCGCTGGTGCGCCCGCCCTGGTTGGCCGCGTCGGCCTGGAGGATAGCGGCGACGGTGCTGCAGAGCATCGCGAACACCGCGAAGAGCATGCCGATCAGCACGGGCGGGCCCGGGTCAGGGCACGGGCGGCACGCAGGATGATCGGCACCGGCCGATTGTGACGTACTGCTACCGGGTGCCGGCCGGGCGGGCGTCCGACGGGGCGGGCCGCTGCTCGGGCAGCGCCGCGGGCATCTCGAAGAAGCCGCTCATCAGCCCGCTGCCGGGCTGCTCGTCACGCGTACCGGCGGCGGCCTGCCAGGGGGACGTGCCGCCCTGGGTCGCGCGGCGCTGCGCCAGCACGGCCCGCGGGCGCTCGGTGAGGACCAGGATGCCGACCGTCAGGGCCACCCCCACCAGCAGCGGCCCTCCGACCACCAGGATGGGCCAGCCCACCACGACATACGCGAGCACCAACGCACCCGCCGCCATGCCGATGACCGCCCCCGCCAACCGCGTCACCACGCGCCCCTCTCACACCGTGCCCGAACCGTGACGACCAGTGTTTTACCACGTCGGAGGGGGTGGACACGGGCGACGCGACGCGGTAGCAGTCACACCTTCGGGCACGGCCGTATCGCATAGTGCATGGGGCCGAGCCGGCGTGGGGGCTCCCGTGTCCACGCCGGCCCGGCGGTCCGAATCATCCCGCTCCGGGGTCCGGGCAGGACGGGGTGGGGGTCACTCGGCGCTGTCGTCGCAGCGCAGAGGGTGATCAGTGATCGATTCCTTGTCCGACAGGATGATCACGCAGCCGCACCCGCGGCCGGGGTGGTCGACGTCGGCGCGGGGGCCGTGGTCGTCGGGCCCGGGACCGGGGTGGTCGGGTCGGTGGTGGGCGGGGTCGTGACCGGCGGGGTGGTCGGGTCGGGCGTGCCCTCCGTCGGGGTCTGGGTGGTCGGCGGCGGCGTCTTGGGAGGGGTCGACGCCGGCGGGGTGGAGGCGGTCGGCGGCGGGACGGCCGGGGCGGGCGCGGCCGGAGCCGGGGCGGGCGCGGCCGGGGCGACGGCCGCGACCGGAGCGGCGGCACCCGCGGCGGGGCGGGCCGCAGTACCCCCGGTGGCCGTGCCACCCGAGGCACCGGCGCCACCGGTGGCGGCGTGTCTCCCGCCCACGGGGGCACCCGCGGCCGGACCGGCGGCGACGCCGGCGGCCGGGGCGGCCCCCGGGGCGACCGGGGCCGGCGCGACGGCCGGTGAGCTCAGCACGGGGGCCGCGCTCAGCTCACCGATCCCGGGGCTCGTCGTGGGCCAGAACAGCAGCGCACCCGCGATGGCGGCGGCACCGGCGAGACCACCGGCACCGACCACCAGGCGCTGCCGGGTGACCGTGGCGCGACGGGCGGTGGCCGGGGCGTCCCGGGTGACCAGGGTGTCCGGGGCGGGCCGCTCCGGGCGGGCGGCGGACGGTGCGGGCGGCTGTCCGGCCCCGAGGACCGAGGTCCGTGCGGGGGCGGGGGGCTGCGCCGTACGGGGGCGGGGGACCGCGGTCAGCGGGCCGGTCGGCGGCTCCGGGTCGAGCAGCGCGACGGCCGTGGCGGCCGCGGCGGGCTGCTCGGTCCGTGCGGTCCGCTCCCGCTCGCCGCGGGTCGGCCACGCCGGGGTGGTCCGGTCGGTGCGCTCGGTGGCGTCCGGCCCGGGCCGGTCCCACGGGCTGCGCCCGGCCGGGTCGACGGGCTCGCGGGGCGCGGGGACACCGGTCAGCGGCGCCATCCGCACACCGGGCCAGGAGGTCCCGGCCCCCGGAGCGACGGCCAGTGCGGCACCGCGGGCGGCGTCGGCCACCGGATCCGCGACGACGGCGACCGGGCGGCCCAGTGCCGCCGAGACCGCCTGCACCACGACCGGCATCCGCGCGGCACCGCCGGCGAGCAGCACCTCGGCGTCGGGGGCGGCGGCGACGACGTCCTGCACCAGGTCGGCGACCGGCTCGAGCAGCGGGCGGGTGAGTTCGTCGAGGTCGGAGCGGTGGATCCGGACCGCGGTCCGCAGGCCGGGCATCTCCACCCGGACGGTCGCGACGGTGTCCCGGGACAGCAGCTGCTTGGCGGCGCGGCACTCGTCGCGCAGGGCGGTCAGGGCGGCGACGGTCCGCGGGTCGTCGGGGTCGAGCGCGTCGAACGCGGCGGCCGTGGCCGGGGAGGAGGACCGGACGAAGGCGAACACCGCGTCGTCGACGTCGGCGCCACCGGTCCGGCAGCTCAGCGTGCGGCCGACGGCGTCGGGCAGCACCCCGGGTGCGGCCGCCGCCAGCACGGTCGCGGTGGTCCCGTTGCCTCCCAGGTCGACGACGGCGAGAGGCCCCCCGGCCGGCACGACGGCGCGGTGGGCGAGCGCGACGGCCTGCGGCGCGGTCACCAGGGAGACGGTCAGCCCGCGGCGACGCAGTGCGGCGGCCAGCAGGTCGCGCTTGTGGCGTCCCCAGCCCACCGGGCAGGTGACGCCGATCCGCGACGGCGGGCCGCCGTGCCGGGTGGACACCTCGTCGACCAGGACGCGCACCAGCCGGGCGCACAGGTCCTCGGCCGCGTAGGCGTAGCCGCCCAGCGAGAGCGGGGTCGGGTCCCCGACCCGGTCGAGGAAGCCGCGGGCGACGCGGTCCGGCTCGGCCGGGGCCCGGCGACGGGCGGGCTCACCGCACAGCAGGTCACCCCCGGGCGTCGCGACCAGCACCGCCGGGAGCACGTCGCTCCCGTCGCGGCCCCCCAGCCGCACGGGTTCCGCGGCACCGCCCGTGCGCAGCACGGCAGCGGTCACCGAGGTGGCCCCCAGATCGATCCCGAGCAGGTACGACATCACTGCTCCCCCCTCGTCGAACCGGCACGCCGGCGTAGTCCTCTCGCGAGACCCATCGACGGGGGCGGCCCCGGTGTTAGCCCGTGCGGCGCAGCAGTTCGAGGTTGGGGACCGATCCCCTAACGGCCCCCCTGGGGACCCGGAGCGATCCCCGATGGCCGGACCGGCCGGCGCCCCTAGCTTTCGTCATCAACACCGGTCGTCGCCGACGGACCGGTCACACCCCGAGCGACACCGGAGGCCGTCATGGCTGCACACGACATCTCGCTGATCGACTTCATCAAGCTCCTGCTCGGCAACGGCTCCGAGAGCATCCAGGTCCGCGACTGGTTCAACGACAACCCGAACGCGGTCCTGCAGCACTACGGCCTCTCCGAGCTGTCCCCGGAGGACGTCCGCGACGCGCTGGTCATCGCGCAGGACAACGACACCGTCTCCTTCGACCGCCACTACGACACCGGCTTCAACTGGGGCGGCGGCGACAAGGGCGGCTGGAGCGAGGGCAAGGGCGGCCACGGCGACCACGGCCACAAGGCCGCCGCGTCCCACGAGAACGTGCACGTCAAGGACGTGTGGCACACCGAGAACATCGACGACCGCGACACCATCGTCGACAACTCCGTGAACCAGCACATCGACACCCACGGTGGCGACTTCGACCAGGACATCGACATCCGGTCGACCTCCGCCTCCGGTGACGGCGCGGTGGCCGTCGGCGGCGACAACAACGCCCCGGTCACCACCGGCAACGGCAACGTCGTCGGTGACGGCAACCAGGTCGTGGCCGGCAACGGCAACACCACCGCCTTCGGCGAGGGTTCGGCCTACAAGACCGGCGACATCTCCGCGAGCAAGGGTGGCGCGGTCTCGCTGGGCGGCGACGCGAACGGCTCGCACGACGCGACCGACTCGTTCAACAAGACCTGGAACGAGTCGCACCAGACGACCGACATCAGCGACTCGTACAACACGGACAACAGCGTGGACACCCACACCACCGTGGACGACCACAGCCACACCGACATCGCCTCGCACAACGACGTCGACCTGTCCGTCGGCTGACCCAGCGCTCCGCCCGGTGACCGGGCCGGGACGCCCCCGACCCCGGCCCGGTCACCACCTCCCGCACCACCCGAACCCTCCGTCGAGCGCCCGAGCCCGGCGGCATCCCATGAGGAGAACGTCATGTCCGTCGAGAAGTCGCTGATCCAGTTCATCCTGGACCTGCTCAAGGACCCGAAGGCTCTGGCCGAGTTCAAGGAGGACCCGCACGGCATGCTCGCCCAGTGCGGCCTGTCCGAGGTCTCCGCCGACGACGTCCGGGACGCGCTCGTCCTGGCCCAGGACAACGACGACGTGTCGTTCGACCGTGACTACAACACCGGCGGCGGCCACGGCGGTCACGGCCACCACACCCCGCCCCCGCCGCCCGTCCACCACGGCGAGGACCCGGTCAAGTACATCGACAAGTACGTGACCAACAACCACTACACCACCAACATCGACGACCGCGACACCATCATCGACAACTCGGTGAACCAGAACGTCGACACCGGCGGCGGCGACTTCAACCAGTCGATCGACACCAAGACCACCGTCGCGTCCGGCGACGGCGCGGTGGCCATCGGCGGCGACAACAACGCCCCGGTCACCACCGGCGACCACAACGTGGTCGGCGACGACAACCAGGTGGTGTCCGGCGACGACAACACCACCTCGTTCGGCTCGGGCTCGGCCTACAACACCGGCGACATCTCCGCCGACAAGGGCGGCGCCGTCTCCCTGGGTGGCGACGCCACCGGCTCGAACGACGCGTCGGGCTCGTTCAACGACACCCACAACGAGTCGCATTCCTCGGTCGACGTCGACGACTCGTACAACACGGACAACAGCCAGTACGCCGAGTCGCACACCGACGACCACAGCCACACCGACCTCCTGTCGCACAACGACGTCTCCGCCGACGTGGCCCTCTGATCCGGTAGCGCTGCTCCGGGCGGATCAGTAGGGTTCGCCCGCCCGGACCGGCCGGCCCCGGTCACCCACCCGTGGGTGACCGGGGCCGTCGTCGTTCGTGTATCCATGACGGGAACGTGATGGGTGGTGTGGGGCACCATCCGCGGAGCGACGGGGGGAAACGGTCGTGGCAGTGCCGGAGGCGGTCGCACTCGTCGACCTGGCCCTCAAGGCGGTGACTGCCTACGACCGCCCCGACCTGGCACCGCGGCTGCGGCAGACGAAGGCGCGCCTGACCGATCCGGTCGTGCGGGTGCTGGTCGTCGGCGAGTTCAAGCAGGGCAAGAGCCAGCTGGTGAACGCGCTGGTCAACGCCACCGTGTGTCCCGTCGACGACGACATCGCCACCGCCGTGCCGACGCTCGTGCGCTTCGGCGAGGAGACCTCGGTGACCCTCGTGCGCGAGGCCCCCGGCCCCGACGGGGCGGCGACCGAGCAGGCCGAGCGGACCGTCGTCGGGCTCGACCAGCTCGCCGAGCACGTCTCCGAGGCCGGCAACCCCGGTAACCGGGCCCGCCTCACCCGCGCCGAGGTGACGCTGCCCCGCAAGCTCCTGCAGAGCGGGCTGGCGCTGGTCGACACCCCCGGCGTCGGCGGGCTCGGGTCCGCGCACGGCGCCGCGACGATGTCGGCCCTTCCCACCGCGGACGCGGTGCTGCTGGTCTCCGACGCCAGCCAGGAGTACACCGCCCCCGAGCTCGATTTCCTGCAGGCCGCGCGCAAGCTCTGCCCGAACGTCGCCTGCATCGTCACCAAGACCGACCTGTACCCGCACTGGCGCCGGATCGTCGACCTCGACCAGGGCCACCTGCGCACCGCCCGGGTCGACGCCGAGCTGCTGCCGGTCTCCTCCGCGCTGCGGCTGCACGCGGCCCGCACCCAGGACCTCGACCTCATCGCCGAGTCCGGCTTCCAGGCGCTCACCAGCTTCCTGCTGCGCAAGGTCGTCGGTGCCGCCGACGACCTGGACCGCCGTTCCACCAGCCAGGACGTGCTCGTCACCTGCCAGGCCCTCGAGGCCACGATGCGGGCCGAGCTGATGTCGCAGAAGGACCCGGAGAAGGCCGGCCAGCTCGCCCGCGAGCTGGAGGCCGCGCGGTCCCGCGTCGACGAGCTGCGCCAGCGCTCCGCGCGCTGGCAGACCACGCTCACCGACGGCGTCGCCGACCTGATCGCCGACATCGAGTACGACCTGCGCGACCGGCTGCGCGCGGTCTCCCGCGACGCCGAGCAGCTCCTCGAGGACGCCGACCCGGCCGACATCTGGGAGCAGTTCGCCGAGTGGTTCCACAAGCAGGTGGCCCACGCCGTCGCCCAGAACTTCGTGTGGACGACCGAGCGCGCCCGCTGGCTGGCCGAGCAGGTCGCCGAGCACTTCGCCGAGGCCGTCGACGTGACCCTGCCCGAGCTGCGGGTCGCCGGCGGCTCGGTGGCCGGACTGGTCGACCCGCTGGAGATGCCCGCCGACGAGAAGTTCGGCATCGGGCAGAAGCTGTTCGTCGGGGCCCGCGGCGGCTACGGCGGCATGCTGATGTTCGGTCTCGCCTCCACCTTCGCCGGGATCGCCCTGCTGAACCCGCTGTCGGTCGGCGCCGGTCTGCTGTTCGGTGCCAAGACCGTGCGCGACGAGAAGAAGCGCATGAAGCAGCGGCGCCAGGCCGACTCGAAGAACGCCGTGCGCCGGCACATCGACGAGGTGACCTTCCAGGTCGGCAAGGACTCGCGGGACAACCTGCGCCGGATCCAGCGCGACCTGCGCGACCACTTCACCACCGTCGCCGACGAGCTGTCCGAGGCGCTGAAGGAGTCCGTCGCGGCCGCGCAGACCGCCCTGAAGGACGACGCCGAGCGCCAGCAGCGCGTCGCGGACCTGGAGGCCGAGCTGGAGCGGGTCACCGGCCTCGCCGAGCGGGCCAGGGCGCTGGCCGCCGCCGTGGGCACCGGGGCGTCGGCGTGAGCGCGCTCACCGAGCAGACCCGGGCGCTGCTGCGCCGCACGCTGGACGCCTACGGCGACTCCCCGCAGGCCGCGGGCTGGCTGCGCCACCACCTCGACCGGTTCGACGAGCCGCTGCGCGTCGCGATCGCCGGCAAGGTCAAGGCCGGCAAGTCCACATTGCTCAACGCCCTGGTCGGCGAGCGGATCGCCCCCACCGACGCGGGCGAGTGCACCCGCATCGTCACCTGGTACGCCGACGCGCCCGCGCCGGGCGTGCGGATGCACCTGCGCTCCGGCGCGGACCGCCCGCTCACCCTGGCCCGGCGCGACGGCGCGCTGCAGATCGACCTGCAGGGCGCCCGGGTGGAGGACGTCGACCGGCTGCACGTCGACTGGCCGTCGCAGCACCTGCGGCGCACCAACCTCATCGACACCCCCGGCATCGGGTCGCTGACCGCCGACGCGGCCGGCCGGGCCGGAGAGTTCCTGACGCCGGAGGACACGCCGTCGCCCGCCGACGCCGTCGTCTACCTGATGCGTCACCTGCACGCCGGTGACGTGCGGTTCCTGGAGGCCTTCCACGACCGCGGCGTCGCCCGCGCGACCCCGGTGAACACCATCGCGGTGCTGTCGCGCGCCGACGAGATCGGGGTCGGCCGGCTCGACGCGCTGATCTCCGCGCGCCGGATCGCACGGCGCTACCGCGGCGACGACAAGCTGCGGGGGCTGTGCCAGACCGTCGTCGCCGTCGCCGGGCTGCTCGCCGAGACCGCACGCACGATGCGGCAGGACGAGTACGTCGCGCTCACCGAGCTGGCCGCGCTCCCGCGGGGCGACGTCGAGGCGCTGCTGCTCTCGGCCGACCGGTTCGGGCGCACCGACCTCGACCGGCCCGACGCCGCCACCCGGGTCGCGCTGCTGGAGCGGTTCGGCCTGTTCGGCGTCCGGCTCGGGACGACGCTGATCCGCCAGGGTGTGAAGGACCCGACCGCGCTGGCCGACGACCTGGTGCGCCGCTCCGGTCTCGACGAGCTGCGCTCGGTGCTCGACACCCAGTTCTCCGAGCGGCGCGACCTGCTCAAGGCCCGCTCCGCGCTGCTGGCCGTCGACCTCGTGCTGACCCGCGAGCCCCGCCCGGCGACGGCCGCGCTGCGTGCCGAGGTGGAGCGGATCCTGGCCGGGGCGCACGAGTTCGTCGAGCTGCGGGCGCTGGCCGACCTGCGCGCCGGGAAGATCGTGTTCCCGCCCGAGGCACTCGCCGACGCCGAACGGCTGCTCGGTGGCGAGGGCGGCTCAGCGGCGGCCCGGCTCGGCCTCGACGGTGCCGCCGGCCCGCGCGAGGTCCACGACGCCGCCTCCGAGGCGCTGCGCCGCTGGCGGCGGCGGGCCGAGAGCCCGCTGACCGGGCGGGCGTCGGCGGAGGCCGCGCGGATCGTGGTGCGGTCCTGCGAGGGGCTGCTCGCCGAGGCGTCCCGCCCGCACGCGCACCACTGAGCCCTACCCGCGGTCGCCCAGGATCCGGCGGAGCTCGTCGAGCAGCTCGCTGCGGCCGCCCACCCCGAGACGCTGACGCATCCGGGCCACGTGGTGCTCGACGGTCTTCGCCGAGATGAACAGCGCCTCACCGATCTCGCGCTGAGTACGCCCCTGCACGACGAGCTCGGCGACCTCCAGCTCGCGCTCGGACAGCAGACCCGACGCGGACGGTTCCGGGGCGGTCTCGACGGGCGCCGGGGCCGCGGCGGCGGGCTCCTTCCCGACCGGGCCGGGCTCGTCCGCCGGCGGTGGGACGGTCCCCTGGCGCAGGTCCGTCCCCGCCGCCTGCAGGGCCCGCGCGCAGGCCAGCAGGGCCGACACCGCGCGCCGGTCCCCGGTCCGCAGCGCCGCCTGCCCGGCGAGGCGGCCGCCGTCGAAGGACAGGCCGACGGCGTGCAGCCCGCGGGCGGCGGCCTCGACCTCGGCCGCGTCGACCCGGTCCTCCAGCACGCCCACCCAGTGCGGGGCCGCCGTCGCCATGGCGTGGGCGAAGCGGCTGCCGCAGGCGGCGCTCTGCAGCTCGTCGGAGCGGGCGCGGGCGGCCTCGACGTCGTCGGTGAGCACCGCGGCCTGCAGCCGCGCCCAGTGCAGCGGGGCGGCCCACAGTGCCGGTCGGCCGAGCCGGTCGAGCAGCGCGTCGGCCTCGGCGAGGTGCGGGGCCACCCAGCTCTCCTCCCGCAGCCGCGACGCCGCGGTCACCAGCTCCCCGAGGGGCTGCAGCACGTAGAGGTCGACCGGGTGCCGGACGATCGCCTGCCGGGCCCGCGTCCAGGACCGCATGAGGGCGCCGAGGTCGGACTGGCGGCGGGCGATCGCGACCTGCAGCGCGGCGGCGAGGAACTCGTCGCGCGGTTCGAGGGGGTCGTCGCCCGCGTCGACGGCGGCGAGCCGCTCCGACGCCGGACCGGTCGCGCCGCGCAGCAGCGCGATCCAGCCGAGCAACAGCCGGTGCCGAGCCCGGGCGGGCGCGCCGCCGAGCCCGGTCCGCAGGGCGCGGTCCAGTACGGACGCGGCGACGTCGAACTCCCCGGTGTGCACGGCCACCAGGGCGGCCAACGCGGCCGGGGTGTCGGGGAGCAGCGCGGCGCCGTGCGCGGTCTCCAGCAGACCGGCGGCGCGGGCCAGGCCGGACAGCGCGGCGGTCGGGGAGCCCTCGACCGAGTCGAGCATGCCGCGGGCGGTGAGGTCGTCGGCGCCGTCGACGAGGGTGGGCGCGCGGCCGGCGACGAACCCGGGACCGTCGCCGTCGACCCCGACGACGGCGCGGGCCTCCTCCAGCGCCCCGGTCCCGATCAGGACGGGCACGGCCGCCGCGGGCGGGCGCTCCCCGGACACCGCCGCGGTCCACCGGTACAGCTCGGCGCTGCGTGCCAGCAGCCCCCGCCGGGCGAGGACGGCGGCCGCGACCGACCCGGCGCGGACGGCGTCCTCGGCCTCGACGGCGTCGGTCGCGGACAGCACCGAGTCCGCGTGCCCGAGCGCGCCGTCGAGGTCCCCGGCGACCAGGTGGGCCTGCGCGCGGTGCGCGGCGACGGTCAGCGGGGGTGCCCCCGCGGCGACGGCCTCGGCGTAGAACCGGACCGCGTCCGGGCTCTCCGCGCGGGCCGCCTCGGCCGCGGCGGCCCGGAACACCGCGGCGGCGCGCTCCCCGGTGGCCCCGGACCCGCGGAGGGTGCGGGCGACGGCGAGCACGCTCCCGCCGCGGTCGAGCTCGATCTCGGCGAGGTGGCGGCGCAGCTCGGCCCGCCGGGCCGGCGCGACCCGGGTGCGGATCGCCTCGGCGACCAGCGGTACGACCCGCCCGTCGGGGGTGCAGAGCCCGGCGGCGACGGCCCGGCCGGACAGCTCGTCGAGCTCGGCGATCTCGGCGCCGACGCCGATGCCGGCCGCGTCGGAGATCCCCAGCAGCGGGACGAGCACCTCGCCGTCGACGGGGGCGCCGAGCGCGAGCGCGGTGACCAGCTCGACCACCCGCGGGTCCTCGGCGTCGACGGCGTAGCCGATCTGCTCGGCGAGCTGCGGCGGCACCGGACCGCCGACCCGTCCGTGGGCGAGCAGCCGGTCGACCAGCACCGGGGCCCCGGCGGTGCGCTCGGCGACGACCCGGACGGCCTCGTCGGAGATCCGCACCCCGGCGACGCGGGCGGCCCGGGCGGCGATCCCGGCGGCGTCGAGCGCACCCAGGACCAGCGGCGGCGCGGCGGCGGCCAGCGTCGCGCCGAGCCGGGCCAGCGCGCGGCTGCGCGGCCACGGACGGAACGCGACGACCAGCCGGGCGTCCGGACGGCCCGCGCGCCCGCGCAGGTCGGCCAGCTCGTCGTCGCCGAGCTCGTGGGCGTCGTCGACGACCGTCACGTCCTGCCCGGCTCCGGCCTCGGTCCACACCCGGACCAGCTCGCGCAGTACGGTCGACTTGCCCGCACCCGCCGGGCCGGTGACGGCCACCAGGCGCGGTGCGGCCGGGTCCTCGGCGACGGCCCGGACCAGCGCGACCGCGGCGGGGGCCCCGGCGAGCGGGCCGGTCGACGCGGCGGGCGTGGGGGACGTCGTCGGTGCCGCCATCCTCGTCCGCCCCTCCCGGTCGCCCGATCGGGTCGCCCGATCGGGGACGGCCGAGGCTATCGGGTGCGGTGTCCGGTTCCCCCGCCGGACCCGGCAGGATCACCGGAGTGCGTGACCACGTGTGGGCGATCGTGCTGGCGGGCGGCCGGGGGCTCCGTTACGGCCGGCTGAAGCAGCTCGACGAGCTGGCCGGGTCCCGGCTGGTCGACCACACCGTCGCCGCCGCCCGGCGCACCTGCGACCGGGTCGCGCTGGTGCTGCCGTCCGGGGTGGACTGGGACGGCGAGCCGGTCGACGCGCTCGCCGTCGGCGGGGACCACCAGTCGGAGTCCCTGCGGGCCGGGCTGGCCGTCGTGCCCGCCGAGGCGGGGGTCCTGGTGCTCGCCGACCCGGCGCACCCGCTCGCCGCCGACCGGATCTTCACCGCGGTGGTCGAGGCCGTGCGGGCGGGCGCCGACGGTGCGGTGCCGGTGGTCCCGCTGCTGGAGGTGGTGCAACGGGTGCGCGACGGCGTCGTCGTCGACACCCTCCCCAAGCAGGACGCGGTGGTCACGCAGTCGCCGCAGGCGTTCCGCGCCGACGTGCTGCGTGCCGCGCACGCCGACGCGCCCCGGCCGGTGGAGAACTCCGGGATGCTCGCCGCGCTCGGCCACCGCGTGGTGACGGTGCCGGGGGACCCGGCGAACCTGCACGTCGCGAGCCCGGAGGACCTGGCCGTCGTCCGGCGGCTGGTCGGCTGACGGTCCCACGCGGTCCGTGCGCCGCAGGCCGGTCAGACCGCGAGCAGCTCCGTCGACCCGAGCCCCAGCTCGTCGAGCGTGGCGCGCACCTCGCCGGTGTAGACCGGGTTCATCAGCAGCACCGACCGCGGGGGCGAGTCCAGCAGGTCCTTCGGGGCGCGGATCGGCAGCCCGAGCCCGCCCATGAAACGCCCCTGCAGGCCGGGGTTGATGTCGACGACCGCGCCGACCGCGCCGGTCCCCTCCGCCCCGCCCTCGACGACGTTGAGGAAGGTCAGCCCCTTCGCCCCGCCACCCCAGACGACGACCTCGTCGCCGGTCGCGGCCCGGCCGCCGAGCCACTCCCGCCAGCGTCCGACCTGGTCCGACACCCGGGTCGCGAAGTCCCGGCAGGCGCTGCGCAGCGCCTCGCGCAGGTGCGGCTCCAGCTCGGGCGCGCCCGGCGTCCCGTCCGGGCCCGCCTCGGCGACGACGTACTGGTCGGCGTAGGTCAGCCGCACCTGCGGGTCGGAGAAGCCGACCCCGGTCAGGAACGTCCGCATGGTCGCCGGGGTGAAGTAGGAGCAGTGCTCGTACTGCAGGTCCCAGAAGGCGCCCTCGTCGAGGATCCGGCCCAGGTCGGGCACCTCGGCGAGCAGCGCCCGGCCGCCGCCGCGACGCAGCCCGGCGTACAGCTCCGCGCCGAAGACGGCGAGGTCGGGGATGTGCTCCAGGGTGTGCCGGCAGACCAGGGCGGCGGTGTCCGGCTCGACCTGGTCACGGGCGAACTCCGCGGGGACCGCGGTGAGCCGGTCCGCCAGCTCCGGGCGGACCCGCTGCGGCACGAAGTGCGGGTCGATCCCGGTCACCCGGCCGACGCCGGCGCCGAGCAGCTCGGCGGCGAAGTCGCCGGACCCGCACCCCACCTCAACGACGTGCCGCCCGGCCAGCCCGAACCGCGCGACCCAGTCCGCGGTGATCTCCGCGGCGTAGGCGGCGAAGCGGGGGGAGTGGTGCTGGGACTCCTCGTGGTCGCCTGTGTAGTCGAGCAGCCCCGGATCGAAGTCGCGGTTGAACACCAGCCCGCAGCGCTCGCACAGCACGAGCACCTGGTCACCGGTGGCCACGGAACGCGCCGAGACCGGGTCGGGCAGCACCGCGGTGCCGTGCACCGGCAGCCCGGTCGCGGAGAAGAACGGGTCGCTCGCGGGCGCGTCGCACGCGGGGCAGCGGTTCAGCACCGGGCGAGACTAGCGGCAGGCCGTCACCCGTCCGTGCGGGCGCTCCGCCCGGGACCGGGCCCTCAGCGGTTCAGCACGCCCTGCGGGTCCTGCGCGTCCGGGACGGCGCTGCCGGAGGTCCCGAGCAGCTTCTGCCACTGCGGGTGGTCGACGACGTCGGGCACGCTCTCCACCCGTCGTGCCGCCGCGAGCACCTCGACGGCACGGGCGGCGTCGTCCTCGGTGCCCGCGCGCACCGTGCGGGCCAGCTCCGGCCAGGTCTCCCCGCCGAGCAGGCCGTTGACGTCGTCGGCGCGGTGCGCGCGCTGGAACTCGCTCACCGCGGCCGCGGTGCGGTCGTCGAACCGGCCGTCGGGCTTCCCGGTCAGCGACCCGGCGTCGCGCAGCAGGTACTGGGCCGCCTCGACCATCGGGCCGCGGTCGCCGGTGCGCAGCAGCGGCCAGCTCGCCTTGGTCGCCTCGGTGCGCGAGAGCCGCCTGCCCAGCAGCCCCGCCACCTCGCGGCGCAGCCGGGGCAGCGCGGCGTAGAGACGGTCGCCCGGGCAGAGGGTGTTGCGGTAGTCGCGGTGGCCGTAGAGCTCGGTCGGGGCGATGCCGTAGCGCAGGCAGATGTAGGCGCAGGTGACGCGCAGCGAGTTCCACAGCGCCGGGGTCGGGTCGACCCCCATGTAGGTGCCCTCGTTCTCGATGCCGATCGCGATGACGTTCTGGCCGGGCGAGTGCGCCCCCTCGACGACGCGGCGGCCCCCGTTGAGCTCGCCGAGGCTCCAGAGCCTGCCCTCCATCACGTGCCCGCCGCGCGAGATCGTGAAGTGCTGCCCCGAGTCGAGCCAGCCGTTGCGGTCCATGTGGTAGTTCTGGATCGCCCTGGCCATCCGGTGCGCGGCCCCGACGCTGTAGTCGTTCGTGTTCGCCCCGGCCGTGTGGTGCACCAGGATCCGGATCGGGCGCCGGTCCCAGATCTTCGGCGGGAACTTCGGCTTGCGCGCGCCCCACTCGAAGCAGCGCGCGATGTAGGGGACCGGCACGCCCTCGGCGAGCGGACCGGCACCGGCCGGGCCGGGCATGCCGTCCGGCCCCGGGACCGCCGACGGGCCGGGCACCGGACCCGTGGCGGGCGGAGCGGGGTCGGTGGTCGGCGGCGGCCCGGCGAACGCCCGGCCGGGCAGGACCAGGCCCGCGCCGGCGACCGCACCCCCGACCAGCAGCCCGCGGCGGCTCCAGCTCTGTCCCGGCTCGACCATCGCTGCTGCCCCCCTCGGCGGCACCGCGCCGGCACCGCCTCCGTCACACACGCCACGTACGCCCCGTGCGACTCCGCATTCTCTCGGTTCACGGGAAAAGGACGGCGCGGGCGCGCCGGGCGAGCGCGTCACACGGGTGGGCGGTCCCTGAACCCGCACCTGCACCTTGCTCCGGTTACCGGTCAGTAATACTCTGGAGTCAGTTACCGGCCGGTAAGTCGATCGGCCCTGGCACGAACGGCGGTGAAGGACGGATGGGCCACTACAAGAGCAACGTGCGCGACCTCGAGTTCAACCTCTTCGAGGTGTTCGAGGTACAGAACCACCTCGGGACGGGACCCTTCGAGGACGTCGACGTCGACACCGCCAAGGGCGTGCTGTCCGAGCTGTCGACCGTCTGCACCGGCCCGCTCGCCGAGCACTACGCCACGATCGACCGCAACCCGCCGGTCTTCCACCCCGAGGACCACACGGTCACCACCCCGCAGGAGCTCAAGGACGCGTACAAGGTCCTCTGGGACGGCGAGTGGTGGCGCCTCGGCCTGCCGAACGAGCTGGGCGGCATGGGCATCCCGCCGTCCGTGCAGTGGGCCGCCGCCGAGCTGATGTGCGGCTCCAACCCGGCCATCTTCATGTACATGGCCGGCCCGAACTTCGCCTCGATCCTCTACAAGAACGGCAACGAGGAGCAGAAGCGCTGGGCACAGCTGATGATCGACCGCGGCTGGGGCGCCACCATGGTGCTGACCGAGCCGGACGCGGGCTCCGACGTCGGCGCCGGCCGCACCAAGGCGATCCAGCAGGACGACGGCACCTGGCACATCGAGGGCGTGAAGCGCTTCATCACCTCGGCCGAGCAGGACTTCACCGAGAACATCATGCACCTGGTGCTGGCCCGCCCCGAGGGCGGAAAGCCGGGCACCAAGGGCCTGTCGCTGTTCCTGGTGCCGAAGTTCCACTTCGACGCGCAGACCGGTGAGCCGGGCGAGCGCAACGGCGCCTTCGTGACCAACGTCGAGCACAAGATGGGCCTCAAGGCCTCCACCACCTGCGAGCTGACCTTCGGTGCCCACGGCACCCCGGCCGTCGGGTGGCTGCTGGGCGACGTGCACGACGGCATCGCCCAGATGTTCCAGGTCATCGAGTACGCCCGGATGATGGTCGGCACCAAGGCCATCGGCACCCTGTCGACCGGCTACCTGAACGCGCTCGAGTTCGCCAAGGAGCGCGTGCAGGGCGCGGACCTGACGAAGATGACCGACAAGACCGCGCCGCGGGTCACGATCACCCACCACCCGGACGTCCGCCGCAGCCTGATGCTGCAGAAGGCGTACGCCGAGGGCATGCGCGCCGTCTACATCTACACCGCGACCTTCCAGGACAAGGTGCGCCTCGGTGGCGAGGACGCCGCGCTCGCGGAGAAGGTCAACGACCTGCTCCTGCCGATCGTCAAGGGCGTCGGCTCCGAGCGCGCCACCGAGCAGCTCGTGCAGTCGCTGCAGACCCTGGGCGGGTCGGGCTTCCTGCAGGACTACCCGATCGAGCAGTACATCCGGGACGCCAAGATCGACTCCCTCTACGAGGGCACCACCGCGATCCAGTCCCAGGACTTCCTGTTCCGCAAGATCGTCCGGGACAACGGCCAGGCCCTCGCGCACGTCGCGGGCGAGGTCCAGGCGTTCATCGACTCCGACGCGGGCAACGGCCGGCTCAAGGAGGAGCGCGAGCTCCTGCGCACCGCGCTGACCGACGTGCAGGGGATGCTCGGCACGCTGACCGGCTACCTCTACGGCTCCACCAAGGACGTCACCGAGCTGTACAAGGTCGGCCAGCACACCGTGCGGCTGCTGATGGCGGTCGGCGACCTGCTCGTCGGCTGGCTGCTGCTGCGCCAGGCCACCGTCGCGCTCGCCGCGCTGGGCACCGACGGCGTCTCCGCGAAGGACCGGGCCTTCTACGAGGGCAAGGTCGGCGTCGCGACCTTCTTCGCGAAGTCCGTGCTGCCCCGCCTGACCTCGGACAAGGCGATCATCGCGAACGCCGACAACGAGCTCATGGAGCTCGACGAGGCCTCGTTCTGATCCGGTTCCGATGACGAAGGGCCCCGGGCGCGGACTCCCCGCCCGGGGCCCTTCCTCGTCGTGCCCCTACTGCGCGATGTAGCTCTCCAGCTGCTCGCGCTCCTGCTCCAGCATGTCCATCCGGGCCTTGACCAGGTCGCCGATGGACACGATCCCGGCCAGCGCCCCGTCGACGATCACCGGCAGGTGCCGCACCCGGCGGTCGGTCATGATCCGGGCGAGGTCGCCGACGCCGTCGTCGGGCGAGCAGGTGACCACCTCGGTGGTCATCACCTCGGCCACCCGCGCGTCGAGCAGTGCGGCGCCGTGGCTGTGCAGCCGGCGCACCACGTCCCGCTCGGAGACGATGCCGACCAACCGGTCGCCGTCGACGACGGGCAGTGCGCCGAGGTTCCGCTCGGCGATCGCGCGCAGCACCTCGCTCACCGAGTCGTCCGGTGCCACGGTGCTGACCGCGCTGCCCTTGCTCCTCAGAACGTCCGCGATGCGCATGGGGTACTCCGATCCCTCGCTGTCCGACGGCTGGAGGGATCAGGGTACGAATGTGACCTGGCTCTCGTCATCCCCTGGCGGGAACGATCACCGGATCAGCCGCCGCACTGCACGATCGGCTGAGGGTTGTACTTGACCGTCCGCGTCTTGCTGGTCGTCTCCCCGGTCTGGATGTTGCGCATGGTCCGGGTGTCGGTCGCGGTGAAGCCCGGCGAGCCCTTGCTGGCGCTGCACGGCTGCCCCGCCGGGATGTTGACGACCTGCGGCTGGGTCGGGTTGGTCCGCGGCCCGGTCGCCGAGGTGACCTCGTACATCTTCTGGCCGAGGAACGAGACGGTGACGTTGCTGGGCGTCCACGTCGTCCGGATCAGCACGGCGGTCGGGCCGTCGTTGCGGAACTTGACGTCGATGAGGTCGTTGAAGACCGTCGCCTCGCGGGCCACCGGGTAGCGGCTGATGTAGTAGCTGTGCTCCTTGTGCTCGACGTCGGTCATGCCGGCGAAGTACGACGCGTTGTACAGCGTCGTCGCGAGCTGGGAGACACCGCCGCCGACGCCGCGCGCCGGGTGGCCGTCCTCGATGATGCCGGCCTCGACATAGCCGTTGGCGGCGTTGCGGGGGTTGCTGACGCCGTTGAGGCTGAACGTCTCGCCGGGCTGCACGATCTGGCCGTTGATGGCCTCGGCGGCGCGCTTGATGTTCTGCCCCGAGTCGGCGGCGAACCCGCCGGTGGTGAACGTCGAGATCTCGGTGGCGTTGCCCAGCGACTCCAGGTCGGCCGTGGTGATCTCGGCCGGCTTGTTCGCGTAGACCGCCGCGACGGTGCGCTCGCCCTGGCCGGTGAGGATCGGCAGCACGTTCGCGAAGGTCGCGTCGTAGTCGATGCCGCGCCCGTCCTGCGACGGGACGACCCGCGGCGGGGTCGCGGCGAAGTCCAGCTGGGCGTCGACGCCGGGCTTCTCGGTGCTCGCCAGCTGCGGCTGCGCGACGTCCTCGAGGGTCTTGTTCGCGATCACCGGCTTCAGCTTCACCGGGCCCTCCGGGTCCGCGGTGAAGCTGAGCGCGGTGGTGATGTCCTCGGGGGTGATGGTCGCGTTCGCACCCTCTCCGGTGATCGTCAGCGGGCCGGCGACGGCGGGCTTGGCGACCTCGTCGATGGCCTTCTGCACGTCGGCCGGGGTGGTGACGGCCTGCTCGACGATCAGCGGGAGCTGCACCGGCTCGCCGGAGGCCCACTGCTCCTCGACGACGCCGACGGCCGCGTCGACGTCGAGCTGCTGGCCCGGCTCCGGCGCGACCGGGGTCGGGGTGACGCCCTGCCACTGGACCGAGCCCTCCTTGGGCTCCTTCATGACCAGCGGGGCCATCTGCTCCAGCGCGGTGCGCACGGCACGGTCGTCGGCGGAGTTGACCACCCCGACCTCGCGGGTGGTGAAGAACGAGGAGATCCGGGTGATCGGGTTCAGCGGCTGCTCGCCCGCCTCGTCGAGGGTGCGCGCGTAGTCGACCTGCAGGCCCGCGGCCTTCGGGTCGATCTCGGAGCGGACCTCACCGGCCTGGACCGGCACCGGCGCGGAGGAGCGGGGCTCGATCGCGGTCTGCAGCGTCTCGGTGGCCTGGGCGCGCGACATGCCGCCGATCTGCTGACCGGCGACGACGACGCCGCGCGGCACGCTGCCGGAGCTGAGCGCGAGGTCGCCGACGTAGCCGAGGACGAGCACGCCGAGCGCGGCGGCCGCGACGATCAGGCCGACCGGGCGCTTGCGCTGCGGGCCGTCACCGCCCTCGCCGTCGCCGTGCCCGTCACCGTCGCCACCACCGGGGCCGCCGGGCCCACCGGGGCCTCCCGGCCCACCCGGACCGGTCGCGCCCGCGGGGCCGGTCGCGCCCGCGGCACCGAACGCGCCGGCGCCGAGGACCGCGGTGCCCGCGCCCGGGCCGCCGGTGTGGATGCGGGCGGTCTGCTCGGCGGCCGGGGTGACCCGGGGCAGGACCTGGGTGCGCTGCTCGCTGAGCGGGGCGACGCGGACGGTGTCCTGGTCCTGCCCCTCGGGGGCGGCGGGGACCGGGCGGGTCGCGTCCGGCGCGCCGGACGGCCGGGGGCCGGGCTGCGGCGCGGCGGGGCCCGCGGGGGCCGGGGCGCCGCCGGACGGCTGCGGGGCGGCCGTGCCGGACTCCGGGCGGGGCGGCGTTCCGGGCTGCTGCGGGGCACCGGTGTCCGGGCGCTGCGGCGCGGGGGACGGCTGGTGCGGGGCGGGCGACGGCGCGGCCGGGCCGTCCGCCGTGGTCGCCTGCCCGACGACGGTGCGGGCCGCGGGGGACTCCGGCGGCGCCTGCTCGGCGGCCTCGGCCGGGTCGGCGGGACCGGACACCTCGGCGGCCGGGACCTCGGTGGCGCCCTGCGGCGCGGGCGTTCCCTGCGGCGCGGCGGGGGCGGCGGGACCGGGCGAGGGACGGCGGGCGGGCATCACGGGGCGACCGGCACCGGCGGCGTCGCCGTTCTGCGGGTCTCCCGGCTCCGGCGCGGACGTCACCGGCTGCTCGTCCGCGTCGTCGGACGAGGGAGGGCGCTCGGGCATGACGTGGGACTTCCTTTCCGCACTGCCATCGACTCTGTCATCGAGACCGGCGTCGTCGCCTGCGTCGACACCGCTGTCGAACCGGGTGGGCCGCGGGTCCGTGCGGACCGGCGCGACCCGGGGATTCAGAGGTAGAGACCGGTCCCGTGCTGGGTGGCCTCGGAGGCCACCGCGTGCAGGTCCCGCTCACGCATGACCAGATGCCCGACGCCGGCGATCTCGACCTCGTACTGGTCCTCCGGGGCGAGCAGGACGCGGTCGCCGGCCTTCACCGTGCGCACGTGCTGTCCCACCCCGACCACCTCTCCCCAGACCAGACGCTTGGCGACCTGTGCGGTTGCCGGGATCACGATTCCGGCCGAGCTCCGTCGCTCGCCGGAACCCTCGACCCTCTTGATCATGACCCGGTCATGGAGCATCTGGATCTCGAGTTTGGGCTCGACCACCGGGCCGATGCTACGGGTGACCCCTGACGCCCCCGGCGGCGCCCGGCGCAGGCGAGAGCATGCCCCGAACGTGGAACGCCCCGCGGCGCTACCGAGTCGGGGGTCGGGTGGCGCCGCGGGGCTCAGCAGGGGTTTCGCGCCGACACGACGACCTGTTACACCGCAAACAGTTTTCACTCGTCCGGAGCAGCGGGGCTCAGGTGTTGGCGAGCAGGTACCGCCCGAAGTGCGGCACGGTGAAGGCGATCTGGCCGCGCTGGGCGGAGAACACCAGCCCCTTCTTGAGCAGGCTGTCGCGCGCCGGGGACAGCGACGACGCGCGCCGGTCCAGGTGCTTGGCCACCAGCGACGTCTCGACGGGGTGGTCCTCCCCGTCGGTCAGCTCGGCCATCGCCCGCAGGTACTCGCGCTCCGCGGGCGTCGCCCGCTCGAAGCGCGAGCCGAAGAAGCCGACCGCGAGCTCGGCCTCGGCCTCGGGGGCGGCCATCTCGACGTCCTTCACGCCGATCGGGCTGGTCGGCGCGGCGTCCCAGGCGGCCTTGCCGTAGGCCTGCACGAAGTAGGGGTAGCCGCCCGAGCGGACGTAGAGGTCGTCGAGGGCCTCCTGGTCGAAGGTCGCCTCCTCGCGCTCGGCCGGGGCGATCAGTGCGAAGTCGGCGTCCTTGCGGTCCAGCCGGTCGATCCGCGAGTACTTGAACAGCCGCTCCGAGTAGGACTTCGACGCCGACAGCACCGCAGGCAGGTGCGGCAGTCCCGCCCCGACGACGACGAGCGGCACCCGGGCCTGGGACAGCTCGTGGCAGGCGGCGCAGAGCGCGGAGACGTCCTCGGGCCGCAGGTCCTGCATCTCGTCGATCAGCAGCGCGATGCCGGAGCCGACGTCCTGGGCCAGCTCGGCGACCTCGGTGAACAGCTCGACGAGGTCGATCTCGATGTCCCCGGAGTCCGCGCGCCCGTTCTTCACCGGGACGTCGATGCCGGGCTGCCAGCGCTCCCGCAGCTTGGTGCCCTCCGGCGACGACCGCAGCGCGAACGCCTTGAGCACGCCCAGCACCTCGTCGATGCGCTCGGGCGCCCGGTGCCGGACGGCGAGGTCGCGGATCGCGCGGTGCAGCGCCGCGGACAGCGGACGGCGCAGGTCGGCGTCCGGGCGGGCCTCGATCTTCCCGGCGCCCCAGCCGGCGTGCATCGCCATCGAGCGCAGCTCGCCGAGCAGGACCGTCTTGCCGACGCCGCGCAGCCCGGTGAGCACCAGGCTCCGCTCCGGGCGACCGCGGGAGACCCGCTCCAGGACGATCTCGAAGGCGTCCACCTCGCGGTCCCGGCCGGCCAGCTCCGGCGGGCGCTGCCCGGCGCCGGGGGCGAACGGGTTGCGCACCGGGTCCATGCGAGGACGGTATCCGCCGCTCTTCGGAATTCCGTAGACGACGACGGCGTGTCGCGGCCCCGCCACCCGGGCGGCCCAGCGACGACGTCGGTCACCCAGCGTGGTCGCGATGCCCGTCCGGGCCGGCTCCGGCGTCGCTCGTGCGGTCCGCCGCGAACGCACCGTGCGAGCGGGACCGGTGAATGACAGTGTTGTCGTCACGATCCGGTGGCCCGCGCCCGGTGACCTTCCGCGACCGCGGCTGACCAGCGACACTCTGAGGCGTGCACCACCCTGTCGCACGTGACTACGCCCGGGAGGAGAGCGCTGTGGGCCGACACCGCGGACGGCACCGCGCCGACCGGATGCATCACTCGACGCTGCGGATGAAGCCGATCACGCTGCGTCGCCGACGGCTGGAGAGCCTGCGCAGCCTGCTC
The DNA here is from genome assembly GCF_020496245.1 of Pseudonocardia sp. ICBG601. Classification (NCBI taxonomy): domain Bacteria; kingdom Bacillati; phylum Actinomycetota; class Actinomycetes; order Pseudonocardiales; family Pseudonocardiaceae; genus Pseudonocardia; species Pseudonocardia sp. ICBG601. The sequence continues at coordinate 641,691 of NZ_JAHLJA010000148.1, forward strand.
GCAGGAGCGCGCCCCGGCTGGTGAGAAGGACGGCGGGGGCGACCCCCGAACGCTCCCGCCGTCCACCACCCCGTCCCGGACCTGCCGCGCCCGGCCGTCGCACCCCTGGTGCCGCCGTCGCACCCTCCGCACGGGGTGCGGTGACCGCGTGCGGGGTGCGCCGGGCGACCACGCATCGCGGGGCCCGGTGACGGGTCAGGTGCGGTCGGGGCCGTCCACGACCTCGCCGTCGACGACCGGGCCGGTGCCCGCGGCGGGGCCGGTGATGCGCGGGTACGCGGTCGCCGTGCGCGGCTCGGTGACGGTCTCGCCCTCGACCACGGTGGCGCCGTAGCGGATCCGCGCGGTGCGCAGGCTCGGTGCGGCCCGCTCGGCGGCGTTCACCATGCGACGCTGGACCAGGGCCCGCGTCGGGGGGAACACCAGGGCGAGACCGAGCACGTCGGTGATCAGGCCCGGCAGGAAGATGAGGATGCCACCGGCGGCGACGAGCAGCCCGTCGGTCGCCTCCTCGTGCGCCAGCTTCCCGCGCTGCACCGCGGTGGCGAGCGCGCGGGCGGCGCGGACGCCCTCCCGGCGGGCGAGCAGGAGTCCGACCACGGACCCGGCGAGCAGGACCAGCAGGGTCCAGCCCAGTCCGATCCACGCGATCAGCCCGGCGAGCGCGACGATCTCGAGCACGACGTAGAGCAGCACGAACGGCATGCCCGTACAACGCACGGGCACGCCGTTCTGCTCCCGGATCGCCCGAATTCCCCGGATCGATCTCCCGGGGCCCTCGGATGATCTCCCCAGGTCACCAGGTGAAGGCGACCCCGGGGTCGTGCAGCAGCGCGCCGACGTCGGCGAGGAACCGCGAGCCCTCGGCCCCGTCGACGAGGCGGTGGTCGAACGACAGCGCCAGCCGGCACACGGTGCGCACGGCCAGCTCGCCGTCGACGACCCAGGGGGCGGGCTTGATCGACCCGACCGCGAGGATCGCGGCCTCGCCGGGGTTGATGATCGGCGTCCCGGTGTCGACGCCGAGCACGCCGACGTTGGTGATCGTGAACGTGCCCCCGACCAGGTCGGCCGGGGCGGTCCGGCCCGCCCGGGCGGTGTCGGTGAGCGTCGTGAGCGCGTCGGCCATGCCGCGCAGAGTGAGGGTGTCCGCGTCGCGGATCTTGGGGACGACGAGCCCGCGCGGCGTCGCGGCGGCGATGCCGAGCTGGACGCGGGCGTAGTAGACGATCTCGCCGGCGCGCTCGTCCCAGCTGGCGTTGACCGCAGGGGTCCGCGCGGCGGCGAGGCAGGCGGCCTTCGCGACGAACGCCAGCGGGGTCAGCTTGACCCCGGCGAACTCGCGCGAGGCCCGCAGCCGGTCGCGCAGGGCCATCATCTCGGTGACGTCGACGTCGAGGAACTCGGTGACGTGCGGCGCGGTGAACGCGCTCGCGACCATCGCCGCGGCGGTGGCCCTGCGGACGCCGCGGATGGGCTCGCGCCGGTCCTCGGTGGGCCGGGCGGTGGTCGTGCCCGCCACGGCGGCGACGGCCGATCCGGCCGGAGCCCCGGCGGCCCCGGTGCCCTGACCAGCGGCAGCGCCCTGTCCAGCGGCCGCACCCTGACCCGCGGCGGTGCCCGGCCCGGCGGCGGAGCCAGGCCCGGCGGCCCCACCCTGACCCGCGGCGGTACCCGGTCCGGCGGCCGCGCCCTGGGCGGCGGCGGTGCCCCGCCCGGCGGCGGGCCCCGGATCGCCGGGGCCCGAGTCGTCCGGCGCGGCACCCGAGGTCGCGGCGCCGGCGAGCCCCCCGGCAGCGGCACCCGCCGCGGCGAGGCCCCCGGCGACCGGCGACCCGGCAGCGGACGTCCCGGCAGCGCCCGCTCCGGCGCCCCGGCCGTCGGCCGCAGCGCCGTTCCCGGCCCCCGCGAGCCCGGCGCCCGTGAGTCCGGCGCCCGCACCCCCGGCCCCCGACGCGGCGGCGTGCACGTCCTCCCGGGTGATCCGGCCGTCCCGCCCGGTCCCCGTCACCGCCCGCAGGTCGACGCCCAGCTCCCGTGCGAGCAGGCGGACCGGCGGCGGGGCGAGCGGGACCTGCGCGGCCCGCGGTCCGACCGCGTCGCCCCCGGCCCGCCCGTCGGAACCCCCGGCCTGCCCGTCGGAGCCCCCGGCCCCCGGGTCGGCCCCGGTGGACGTCCCGGGAGCGGCCTGCTCGGGCGACCCGAGCGACTGCTGGGGCGACGGGACGGGGGCCGCGCCCGGCCCCGGTGAATCCGGGCCCCCGGAGCCACCGGCGCCGGGGTGCCCCGCCGCGAACGACCCGGACGGGGCGGCGGGCGCAGCGGAGGCGGTGGGCTCACGCCGGGGCCGTCGCCGGGCGGAGCCCTGCCGCGGCCCGTACCCGACGAGCGTCGCGATCCGTCCGTCCTTGCCCGCCTCACCGATCTTCGCGCCGGTGTCGGCGACGGCGTCGGCGTCGGGCGCTGCCCCACCGGTGTCGATCGCGATGATCGGCGTCCCGACGGCGACGGTCGCGCCCGGCTCGGCCAGAAGCTCCCCGACCGTCCCGGCCCACGGCGAGGGCAGCTCCACGGCCGCCTTCGCCGTCTCGATCTCCACGATCACGTCGTTCACCGCGACCGTGTCCCCGGGCGCCACCCGCCAGGTGACGATCTCGGCCTCGGTCAGCCCCTCGCCGACGTCGGGCAGCTTGAAGTGCTCACGCATGTGCGGTCCTCACCAGGCCAGGGAACGGTCGACGGCGTCGAGCACCCGGTCCAGGTCCGGCAGGTACTCGTCCTCCAGCCGCGACGGCGGGTAGGGCGTGTCGAAACCGGTCACGCGCAGCACCGGCGCCTCCAGCGAGAAGAAGCACTCCTGCTGGATCCGGGCGGCGACCTCGGAGGTCACCGACGACTCCGCGGGCGCCTCGGACACCACGACCAGCCGTCCGGTGCGTCGCACCGAGTCCGCGACCGGGCCGAGGTCGAGCGGGGACAGCGACCGCAGGTCGACCACCTCGAGCTCGCGGCCCTCCTCGGCGGCCGCTGCGGCCGCGTCGAGGCAGGTCCGCACCATCGGCCCGTAGGTGGCGACGGTCAGCGTCGAGCCCGGCCGCACCACCCGCGACGCGTGCAGCGGGTACGCCGACGCCAGGTCGGCGCCGTCGAGCTCGCCCTTCTCCCAGTACCGGCGCTTCGGCTCGAAGAAGATCACCGGGTCGTCGGAGAGGATCGCCTGCTGGATCATCCAGTGCGCGTCCGACGGGGTCGAGCAGGTGACCACCTTCAGGCCCGCGACGTGCGCGAACAGCGACTCGGGCGACTCGGAGTGGTGCTCGACGGCACCGATCCCGCCGCCGTAGGGGATCCGGACGACGACCGGCACCGGAACCCGGCCCTGCGTCCGGTACCGCAGCTTCGCCAGCTGGGACACGATCTGGTCGTAGCCGGGGAAGACGAACCCGTCGAACTGGATCTCGCAGACCGGGCGGAACCCGCGCACCGCGAGCCCGATCGCGGCGCCGATGATCCCGGACTCCGACAGCGGGGTGTCGAGCACGCGCTGCTCGCCGAAGTCCTTCTGCAGCCCGTCGGTGATGCGGAAGACGCCGCCGAGCCGGCCGACGTCCTCACCCATGACCAGCACCTTGGGGTCGCGCTCCATCGCGGCACGCAGGCCGTCGTTGAGCGCCTTCGCCATCGTGGTCGGCACGGCTCAGCCCTCCTCGTCCGCGAACGACGCGTGGTAGGCCAGGAACTCCTCGCGCTGGCGCTCCACCGTCGGCGACGCCTCGGCGTAGACCTGGGAGAACATCCGCTCCGGGCCGGGCTGGGGCATCGCCCGGCAGAACGCCCGCATCCGTTCGCCCAGCGCGTCCGCCTCGGCCTCGACGGCGTCGAAGAAGTCGGCGCCGACGCCGTGCCGCCGGGCCAGGTGCACCCGGACCCGCTCGATCGGGTCCTTGAGCTTCCACAGCTCGACCTCGTCGGCGAGCCGGTAGCGGGTCGCGTCGTCGGAGGTGGTGTGGGAGTCCATCCGGTAGGTGAACGCCTCGATCAGCACCGGGCCGTTGCCGGTGCGGCACTCGTCGAGCGCCCAGCGGGTGACGGCGAGGCAGGCGAGGACGTCGTTGCCGTCCACCCGGACGCCGGGGAAGCCGTAGCCGCGGGCGCGCTGGTAGAGCGGCACCCGGGTCTGGCGCTCGGCCGGCACCGAGATCGCCCACTGGTTGTTCTGGCAGAAGAAGACCAGCGGCGCGTCGTAGGCGGCGGCCCAGACGAAGCCCTCGTGGACGTCGCCCTGGCTGGTGGCGCCGTCGCCGAAATAGCAGATGGTGGCCTCACCGGTGTCCCGGTCGCCGACCTTCGACTCGAAGCGCTGGCCCATCGCGTAGCCGGCGGCGTTGAGGCACTGGTTGCCGATGACGATCGTGTACGGGTGGAACCGGGTCGCGACCGGGTCCCAGGTGCCGTGGTCGGTGCCGCGGAAGATGCCGAGCAGCTCGGTCGGGTCGACCCCGCGGCACCAGGCGACGCCGTGCTCGCGGTAGCTGGGGAAGCACATGTCCTCGGGCGCGAGCGCGCGGCCGGAGCCGACCTGCGCGGCCTCCTGGCCGAGCAGCGGCACCCAGAGGCCGAGCTCGCCCTGACGCTGCAGGGAGTTGCCCTCGCGGTCGGCCCGCCGGACCAGGACGAGGTCGCGGTAGAGCGACTGCAGGTCCTCGGCGGTGATGTCGGCGGCGTAGCGGTCGAAACGCTCGTCGGGCACCCGCTCGCCCTCGGGGGTGAGCAGCTGGACGAGCTCCGGCCCGCCCTCGTCGACGCCCTTCAGCCCGGCGACGACCTGGTCGTGGCTGGGCCGCGACCGCGGATCGGTCGGTATCCACGCCTGGGGTACGTCCACGGCAGACCTCCTCGGTCGCACCGGGCGGGGTCACGCCCGGGAGCGTCGGCTCCGGGCCCGTGCGGGTGGTGCGGACCCGGGACGCGCAGGCGCGTCACCACCGATCCTGGCACGTCACCGGCCCCGAGGAGAACCGGTGCCCCGCAGGTCGACGGGTGGACGACGGACCGTCGGACGTCCACATACGACGGTCCCGGCACCCGGCCGGGACCGCCGCGGGAGCGGGTCAGGCGCCGTGCGGACGCTCCGGGTTCGGCGGCGGGAACGCCGGGGGCTGCTGCGGGGTGCGCTGCGTCGGCGCGTCCGCACCGCCCGCCGGGTACGGCGGGTTCCCGGCGGCCGGGCGGCCCGGGGCGGGCGGAGTGGTGCCCGGCGCGCCGTAGCCGTAGCCGGGCTGCGGGATGCCCGCGACGTCCTTCGCCTTGCGGGCGGCCCCGGCGATCTGGTTCGTGTACTTGCCCTTGGTCTGCTTGTCGACGAACTGGGCGGCGGAGTCGAGGGCCTTGCCCGCCTTGTCCGGGTTGGACCGGGCGTAGCGGCGGGCGGCCTCGACCGCTCCTGCCAGGACGGTGAGTCTGCGGAACAGCGACATCTTCGAGGACCTCCGTGACGGTGCGGCACCGCGTCGATCCCGCGGCACTCGGTCGTCGCACCAACAGTAGGCGAACGGGCACGGACCGGCGCGGCGTTCCACCGGCGTGCGACGAGCACGTAACGGATCGGTCGTGCGTGCGGCGGTGACCCGCCGGTAAGTGGCAGGATCCCCGCCGTTCGACCCCGCCTCACCTGGAAGGCAACCGCATGACGACCGCGAGGACCCGCAGCGTCCGCTCCCTGACCGGGATCGCACTGTCCGCACTGACCGCACTGGTCCTGACCGGCTGTGGGGCCGGCGGCGACGGCAGCGGGGGAGGCGGCTCCGCCGAGGCCACCGGCACCGACGCGCCGATCCCGGCCGTCGCCAAGGACGACCGGCTCGCGGCGATGGTGCCGGCCGAGGTGCGGCAGGACGGCACGTGGGTCGTCGGCACCGACCCGACCTACCCGCCGAACGAGTTCACCGCGCCCGACGGCACCACGATCATCGGGATGGAGGTCGACCTCGGCAACGCCATCGCCCAGAAGCTGGGGCTGACCGCGAAGTTCGAGCAGAGCCAGTTCTCCGGGATCATCCCGGGCATCACCGGCGGCCGCTACGAGGCCGGCATCTCGTCGTTCACCATCAACGACGAGCGCACCAAGGTGCTCGACATGGTCGGCTACTTCTCCGCGGGCACCAGCCTCGCCACCCGCAAGGGCAACCCGGACGGGATCGACCCGAACGACCTCTGCGGCAAGGCCGTCGGCGTCCAGCAGGGCACCGTGCAGGTCGAGGACGTGCAGGCCCGCACCAAGAAGTGCACCGACGAGGGCAAGCCGGCCATCCAGGTGACCGAGCTGCAGGCCCAGACCGACGTGACGCTCGCGCTGAACTCGAACCGGATCGTCGCGATGCTCGCCGACTCCCCGGTCGCGGCCTACGCACAGACCACCACGAACGGCGCCGTCGAGGTCGTCGGGCAGCCCTACGACACCGCCCCGTACGGCGTCGCGCTGAAGAAGAACGACGGCCAGTACGCCCAGGCCGTGCAGGGCGCCGTCCAGTCGCTGATCGACGACGGCACCTACAAGAAGATCCTCGACAAGTGGAACGTCGCCAACGGCGCCATCGCCACGTCCTCGATCAACGGTGGCTGAGCCGGCGACCACCGGCGCCCGACCCGAGCCCCGCGACGCGGTCGCCGTCCGGCACCCCGGACGGTGGGTCGCGATCGCGGTGCTCGCGGTCCTCGGCGCGATGCTGGTCAACACGCTGCTGACCAACGAGAACTTCGGCTGGCCGGTCGTCGCGCAGTACCTGTTCTCCGCACCGGTGCTCAACGGGCTCGCCAACACCCTGGTGCTGACCGTGCTGTCGATGCTGATCGGCATCGTCGGCGGCGTCGGACTGGCCGTCATGCGGCTGTCGCCGAACCCGGTGCTCTCCGGGGTGGCCGGGGTGTACCTGTGGCTGTTCCGCGGCACCCCGCTGATCGCGCAGCTGCTGTTCTGGAGCTTCCTGTCGGCGCTCTACCCGAACCTGTCGCTGGGCGTCCCGTTCGGCCCGGAGTTCGTCGTGTTCGACACGAACTCGCTGATCACGCCGTTCCTGGCGTGCCTGCTGGGCCTCGGGCTGAACGAGGCCGCCTACATGGCCGAGATCGTGCGCGGCGGCATCCAGTCGGTCGACCAGGGCCAGAGCGAGGCCGCCGGGGCGCTCGGCATGACCCGCGCGCAGACGCTGCGTCGGGTGGTGCTCCCGCAGGCGATGCGGGTGATCATCCCGCCGACCGGCAACGAGACCATCGGCATGCTGAAGACGACGTCGCTGGTCGTCGTCATCGGCTACACCGAGCTGCTCACCTCGGTGCAGCGGATCTACTCGACGAACTTCCAGACCATCCCGCTGCTGATCGTGGCCGCGGCCTGGTACCTGCTGCTGACCTCGCTGCTCACCGCCGGTCAGCGGGTCATCGAACGCCGCTACGGCCGCGGTGTCGCCGGTGCCGTCACCGAGGCGACCCCGCTGGTGCGGCTGTTCTCGTTCCGGACGGGAGGGAAGACCTCGTGACCCCGATGGTCCGGGCCGAGACGGTCGGCAAGAGCTTCGGCGACGTCGAGGTGCTCCGCGGCGTCGACCTCGTCGTCGAGCCCGGGCAGGTCTGCTGCGTGATCGGGCCGTCGGGCTCGGGCAAGTCCACGCTGCTGCGCTGCATCAACCACCTCGAGACGATCGACACCGGGCGGCTGTGGGTGGGCGGCGAGCTCATGGGGCTGCGCGAGGAGAACGGGAAGCTGTACCGGCTGCGCGACTCCGCGCTCGGCAGGCAGCGCCGCGAGATCGGCATGGTGTTCCAGCGCTTCAACCTGTTCCCGCACCGCACCGCGGCGGAGAACGTGATGGAGGCGCCGGTCGTCGTCCGCCGGGAGTCCCGCGCGACCGCACGGAAGCGGGCCGTGGAGCTGCTCGGCCGGGTCGGGCTGGCCGACCGGGCCGACGCCTACCCGGCGCAGCTGTCCGGCGGGCAGCAGCAGCGCGTGGCGATCGCCAGGGCACTGGCCATGCAGCCGAAGCTGATGCTGTTCGACGAGCCGACCTCGGCGCTCGACCCGGAGCTGGTCGGCGAGGTGCTCGACGTGATGCGCGAGCTGGCCCGCGAGGGCATGACGATGATCGTCGTGACCCACGAGATGGGCTTCGCCCGCGAGGTCGGCGACGCGCTGGTGTTCATGGACGACGGCCGGATCGTCGAGTCCGGCGACCCGCGCGCGGTGCTCTCCGACCCGCAGGAGGAGCGCACCCGCGCGTTCCTGTCGAAGGTGCTCTGAGGCGACGGTCCGGGGGGGCGTCGCGGAGTTAGCATCGCGGGATGTACTCCGCGACGGCCTCCTCCTTCGACGAGTGGAGCGCGATCGCCGAGACCGGCTTCGTCCCACTCCGGGTGCAGCCACCGGGCGGGCGGCCCGCGGCCTTCCGCGGCGAGCTCGTCGGGCGCGGGCTCGACGCCCGCCTGGACGTCTCCCGGATCACCGCCGACCCGTGCCGCATGACCCGCTCCGGGTCGCTCGACGACGCGCCGGACACGCTGTTCCTCTCGATCCAGGGCAGCGGCTCGGTACGCGTGTCGCAGGCGGGGCGGGTCGCCCGGGCCGTCGCCGGGGAGGCCGTGCTGTACCGCAGCCGCGACCGGCTGTCGCTGGTGTGCGAGCAGCCGACCACCTGCCTCACCCTCCAGGTGACGGAGGAGTGCGCGGAGCTCGACGGGGCGGCCGTCGCCGCGGCACTCGCGCGCACGATCCCGGCCTCGACACCGGCACTGCGCGTACTGGCCGCCACCCTCGCCACGCTCGAGCAGACCGCCGACGGCCTGGACCCGGTGCCGGCCGCCCGGATGTCGTCGGCGGTGCTGCAGATGCTCGACGCCCTGCTCGGCTCGCTCGACGGCACCGAGGCGCTCCCGACCGGCCCGGTCGCCCTCGCCGCGACGATGCAACGGTTCGTCCTGGACCACCTCACCGACCCCGGCCTGTCCGTCGACGCCGTCGCCCGGCGGTTCGGGGTCTCCGGCCGCTACGTGACACGGGTGTTCGCCGACGCGGGCCGGCCGCCACCCGCCACGTTCCTGCGCGAGGAGCGTCTGCGGCGGGCCGTCCGGCTGCTCGACGGGGAGCACCGCCCGACGGTCGCCGCCGTCGCCGCGCGGTGCGGGTTCGCCGACACGACCACGTTCACCCGGGCCTTCCGGCGCCGCTACGGGGTCACCCCGGGGGCGTGGGGCCGTCCGGGGGCGTCCGACCGGCAGGTCGGGTCCCCGCGGCCGTGAGTACGGCCGCCAGGTCGGCGGCGATCGACGCCGCGTCCCGGGTGTCCGGCCAGAACCGGGCCGGGACGGCGGCGGGGTCGAGCAGGTAGGTCATCGCGGTGTGCTGCACGTCGTAGCCGTCCGGGGTGTCGCGGCGGCGGGTGAAGACGCGGAAGGCCGCCGCCGCGTCGCCGGTCTGCTCCGCGGTCCCGGTGAGTCCGGTGAACCGGGGGTGGGTGGCCGCGAGGTGGCTCCGCAGCCGGTCCGGGGTGTCCCGGCCGGGGTCGACGGTCACGTACAGCGGGACCAGCTCGGCGGCCGCCGCGCCCAGCCGGTCGAGCACGTCGTCGAGCAGGTCGAGTGCGCGGGGGCAGACCACCCGGCACGCGGTGAACCCGAACCGGACCAGCTGCCAGCGCCCACGGTAGGTCGCCTCGGTGACCGGGACGCCGTGGTGGTCCACCAGCGAGTAGGTCGCGCGGATCGGCGGCGCGGTCACGGCGCGGCCACCAGGTCGACCGCCGCGCCGTCCGGCACCGCCAGCACCGACGGGGTGCGCGGGGTGACCTCGGTGCCGTCCAGGCGCAGCCGGGTCCCGGGTGCGAGGCCGGCGAGGGTCACGGTGCCCCCGCCGGGGACGCTCCGGTCGCGGCGCAGGCGGGCGTGCAGCACGCCGTCGACGACCTCGGCCCGGCTGACCTCGACGTCGCGGTCCACCTCGGCGAGCCGGGGCGCGTCGTGGTGCCCGGCCGGCCAGGGGTCGCGGTAGAGGCCCCGCAGGCCGTCCTCGACGTTGAGCCGCGCGTAGCCGAGCAGGACGTTGCCGGTCATCGGCTCGATCTCGGTGCGCCGCCCGTCGGCGTCGTGGGGTGTGTCGTTGCGCGGGTAGTACAGGCCGCCGTCGCGCTCGGTCGGGGCCATGAACCGGTCGGCGTGGGCGAGCAGGCCGTCGAGGGTCTCCCGGTCGCCCATCTCCGAGGCCCAGGCCGCGACCCAGCCGAAGTCGCAGGTGTCGGACACGATCTCCTGTCCCATGACCTGACGGGCGGGCGCGGAGGGCACCGAGAACGTGCCGTCGGGACCGGGTTCGAGGAAGTCGGCGACCTGCCGCCGGTAGTGCCGGCGCACGAAGTCGCCGTTCCAGGTGTTCATCAGCGCGCCGCACCACGCGTCGGCCCAGGGCGAGGGGAGGTCGTTGGGCCGCACCTCACGGGTGTCCTCGGAGATCATCATGGCGTAGTGGCCGCCCTCGTCGAGACGGCCGAAGTCGGCCCACGCCTTCTCGTAGCCGGCCACGACCTCGTCGGCGCGGGTGCCGCCGGTGATCTGGTCGTGCAGCCGGAACCCGAGGATCGCGGGCTGGTTGCAGATCTGGAACACGCAGTTCGGCTCGCACGCGACGCCGAGGTAGCCGGTCTCGACCATCTGCCAGTACAGGTGCTCGGTCAGCGAGTCCCGGTCGTAGGCGAACCGCTTCTCCTCCCCGCCCCAGAAGAACGACCAGTGCCGGAAGGTGAGCGAGCCGGGGGCGGCGAAGTGGTCCGAGCCGAAGAGCTGGTCGTGCAGCGTGGCGCAGGACTGCACGTACGCCGAGTACATGATGTTGTCCCGGACCACCGGGTCCCACTGCTCGGTGTAGCCGTCGGAGAGGTGGGCGTTGAACACCGAGCCGCCGCGCGAGACGTCGCGCCAGTAGAGCCACACCTCGGGCTCGAGCAGCTTCTCGACCAGCCGGCGGATCGTGGGGGCGAACAGGCCGGGCGCCGCGGGCAGCCGGTGCCGGTGGGTGAGGGCGAGCCCGTAGACCATGTAGGCGAGCTGGAAGCGGTAGCCGCCGAAGTCGTCCTGGCTGACGCCCTTGCCGTGCATCAGCGACCAGTCGTTGGGCAGCTGCCGGGACAGGTTGTCCCAGTGCCGCAGGTGGCCGAGCTGCTCGCGGGTCAGGATCCCGTGGGACACCGTCGTCCTCCCTCCGGCAGCCGCCCACGCGGTCCGCCGCGCCGGACCCTAGGCCGGTCCCCGGCCGCCGGGCCGTCGTTCCCGGAACCCGGGCAGGGCGTTCCGGGAACACCGGCCGCGGCGGCGGACCGGGCCCTCAGCTGCGGGGGATGCGCCCCATCAGGAAGAACTCCGGGTTCGGGCGCAGCGCGGTCAGGTGCGCGAGCCGGTTCGACATCGCGAACAGCGCGGTGATCGCGCCGACGTCCCAGATCTCGTCCTCGGACAGCCCCGCGGCGCGGGCGTCGTCGAGGTCGGCCTCGGTGAGCGCCTCGGAGTTCCGGGCGACCAGCAGGGCCAGGTCGACGATCGCGCGCTCGCGCTCCGACAGCTCGACGGCGTAGGGGTTGGTCGCGACGCGCTCGGCGATCTCCGGGTCCTTGTAGCGGACCCGGAGGATCGCGCCGTGCGCGACGACGCAGTAGGTGCAGTTGTTCGCCCCCGAGGTGGCGACGACGACCAGCTCGCGCTCGGCCTTGGACAGTCCGTCGTCGGAGTCCATCAGCGCGTCGTGGTAGTCCAGGAACGCCCGCAGCTCCCGCGGGCGCCGCCCCAGTGCGCGGAACACGTTCGGGACGAACCCCGACCGCTCCGCGATCGCGCCGATCCGCTCCGCCAGGTCCGGCGGGAGCCCGTCGGGGTCGACGTGCCCGAACCTGCTCACCTCGTGCTGTGCCATGACGCGGACGCTAGCCGTCCGGGCCGTCAACCGGGAGCGGCGACGCCGGTCCGGTAGGCCCACACCACGGTCTGCAGCCGGTCCCGCGTCCCGATCTTCGCCATCGCCCGGCCCAGGTGCGACTTGACCGTGGACGTCTCGACGACCAGCTCGTCGGCGATCTCGGCGTTGGACAGCCCGCGGGCCAGCATCCGCACGATCTCGGTCTCGCGCGGTGTCAGCGGGGCGACCCCGCCGTCCGGTGCGGCGTCCGGGGCCGGGCGGCGACGCGCGAACTCGGCGATCACCCGGCGGGTGACGGTCTGGTCGATCAGCCCGTCGCCGCGGGCGAGGCGGCGGACGGCGTCCACGAGGTCGTCGGGGTGGGTGTCCTTCAGGACGAACCCGCTCGCGCCCGCCTCCAGCGCGCCGAACACGTAGTCGTCGAGGTCGAAGGTGGTGACGACGAGGACCGCCGGGACCAGGTCGTCGAGGCCGGTGATCTCCCGGGTCGCGACGAGCCCGTTGCCGCCGGGCATCCGGACGTCCATGCAGACCACGTCGGGCCGGTGCGCGCGCACCAGCGCGACGGCCTCCGGCCCGCTCGACGCCTCGCCGACGACCTCGACGTCACCGGCCAGCTCCAGGAACATCCGGAACCCGGCCCGGACCACCGCCTGGTCGTCGGCCAGCACCACCCTGATCACGCGCGTCCCCCTCCGGTCTCCGGGCCGGGATCGTGCGGGACGACCAGGCGGACCCGCCAGCCGTCGTCGCCGGTCCGGCCCGCCTCGAACGTCCCGCCGACCAGCTGCGCCCGCTCGCGCATCCCGGCCAGCCCGAACCCGCGGGTACCCGGGGCACCCGCGGACGGTGCCGGGGTGCCGCGTGCGGGCCCGTTCACCACCTCGACGGCGACCCGGCCGTCGGCGTGGGTCACGGTCACCCGGACCGGGGCGCCGGGGGCGTGCTCACGGGCGTTGGCCAGTGCCTCCTGCGCCACCCGGTAGCAGGTGACGTCGGCGACCGGGGACGGCTCGCCCGGGTCCCCGCGCCGGACCAGCTCCACCGGCCCGCCCAGCTCCCGGGCCTGTTCCACGAGCCCGTCGAGCTCGGCGAGACCGGGGACCGGGGCGTCGGCCTCGGCACCGCCCGCGCCCGGCTCCCGCAGCGCCCCGACCACCAGACGCAGGTCGTGCAGGGTGCGGCGACCCTGCTCCCGCAGCCGGGACGCCGTCCGGCGCGCCTCGTCCGGGTCCCGGTCCACCAGCCGCTCGACCACCGCGGCCTGCACCACCATCGCCGACAGGTGGTGGGCGGCGACGTCGTGCAGCTCGCGGGCCATCCGGGCCCGCTCCCGGGCGACGGCGGCGTCCGCCCGTTCCCGGTACGCCGCGACGACACCGGCGGTGTGCACCCGGTCGAGCTCGGCGTAGCGACGCCGGGTCCGCAGGTACACGCCCAGCAGCAGCGGGCCGCCGTAGACCAGGACCGCCGACAGCACCTGGGCGACGACCAGCCCGGTCGCGCCGAACAGCGCGTCGCCGGACGGGCGGACCGCGATCCCGGTGAGCACCACGGCCGTCTCGACGACCGCCGCGACCCCGACCAGCACCCCGGCCCGCCACGTCGGGAGCCGGGACCCGCAGGTGCCGGCGGCGACCGCCGTCGCGGGGCCGCGCAGTGCCGCGCCCACCGGCAGCAGGACGACGTTCACCAGCTCCAGCCCGACCGTCAGCGCCAGGCAGGCCGCCGGGGCGGTGCGGCGCAGCGCCAGCAGCAGGTTCTGCACGGTCACCACCCCCAGTGCCAGCGCCGCCGTGCCCGGCGCGAGGCCCAGCTCCGCGGCCGGTCCCGGTGCCAGCACCACCGGGGCGACCACCGCGAGCGTCCCGGCCGCGACGAGCACGGCCAGGGCGGCGTCGCGGCGTCGCGGTCCGGCCAGGCCGAGCGCGGTGAGCCGGGCGTCGAGCCGTTCCGCGCCCGTGCGGGGCGGCGGTTCGGGGTGCGGGTGCATGGGGTCTCCGGCCTCGGGTGGGGTGATCGTAGGGCTCAGTAGGTGAGGCTCGGCAGCAGCAGGCCCGCCACGACCGCCACCACCGCGACGCCGGCCAGCGCGACCAGCAGCAGCACCCGGCCGGTCACCGGCCATGCGCCGGCCCGGGCGCGCAGCGCGGTGACCACCCCGGCCGCCGCGACGGGCACGCCCGCCAGCCCGATCCACTGGAGCACCTGGAGCCCGCGCAGCACCGGGAGCGGCACGTCGCCCAGCGACGCGATCGCGAGCACCGAGACCACCCAGCCCGTGAGGGCGACGAGCGCGGCCGCCGCCGCGGCCCGGGTGAGGCCGTGCAGGACCCGGTCGGTCCGCGGCCGCGCCGCGACGACCACGCCGTACCGGCGCCGCCACAGCGCCCCCGCGGGCCAGGCGACCAGCGCGCCGAGCAGCACCACGACCGAGCCGGCCAGCACCGTGCCGAGCAGCGCCGCGTCGCGCAGCGGGCCGACCGGCAGCTCGGTGAACGCCGCGTCGTGGCCCAGCGCGGTGACCCGGCCGTCGGCGTCGGTGCGCACGGTCAGCAGCCGCTGGCCACCGACCTCCCGCCACAGCCCGGGCCGGACCTCGGCGTAGGCGGCCGGGCGGACGTCGTTCGGGGCGGGCGAGACCAGCAGCGTGCCGTCCGGGCGGGCCGCCACCCGCATCTGCCCCAACAGGTTCATCGCCCCCATGAAGGTGCTCGCCGACCGGCGGGCCGACTCGTAGGTGCCCGCGATCGCGGCCGCCCGGGCCGGGGTGCCGGCGTCCGGGGCGGGCGCCGGGCCCGCCGTGCCGGGCAGGTAGCGGTCGGTGAACCCCTCGGTCACCGCGCGCCGCAGCTCCAGGGTGTCCGCGCCGCCGCGACCGCTGCTGTTCGTCGTGACGAACACGCCGATCCGCTCGGCCGGGTAGAGCTGCAGGTGCGAGTGGAACCACTGGGTGTCGCCGCCGTGGCCGAGGACGAGGTGGCCGTTGCGGCTCTCGTCGAACAGGCCGGGTGTCATCCGCGGGCCGTCGGCGAGCGCGCCGAGGGTGTCCGGGCCCAGCGCCGGGCGCTGCATCAGCGCCCACGCGGCGGGGGAGAGCAGCGGGGTCGAGCCCGGCGCGCCGAGCAGGGCGGAGGCGAACCGGCCCATGTCGGTGGCCGACGCGCTGAGCGACCCGGCCGGGGCCGGGCTGACGATCTCGAACGGCGCCGGCGGGGCGTCGACACTGGTGTAGCCCTCCGACATCGCCCCGGCGGCGGCCGCGGGCAGCGGCTGGTCGAAGGTCGCGGTCGTCATGCCGGCACGGTCGAGCACCTCGCGCTGCACGTAGCGCTCGAAGGGCTCCCCGGTGACCCGCTCGACGACGTGCCCGGCCAGGCCGTAGCCGTAGTTGGAGTACGACGGCACGGTGCCGGGGGTGCCGACCTGCTCGGGCGGGTCGGTGGCGAGGAACTCCCGCAGCGACGGACCACCCGGCGCGGTGCGGATGAGGCCGCGGATCTGCTCCTCGAAGCCCGCGGTGTGGCTCAGCAGGTTCCGCAGGGTCACCGGGCCGCGGGGCATCGGCACGTCGATGTCGAGGTAGCGGCGGACGTCGGCGTCGAGGTCGACCAGGCCGCGGTCGGCGAGCTGCAGCACGGCGACCGCGGTGGCCACCTTCGACACCGACCCGACCCGGAACAGCGTCCGGTCGGGGTCGACCGGCCTGCCCGGTCCGGCCGAGCCGTAGCCGCGGGTGGTGAGGACCTGCCCGTCGCGGACGACGGTGACCGCGGCCCCGGCGATCCCGGTCCGGTCGAGCGCGGCGGGGACGAGGCCGTCCAGCCAGGCGTCGACGTCGGCGGGGGTGAGCGGGGCGGTCGGGACGGCCGGCCGCGGGGCCGGGTCGGGGGCCGGCGCGGCCGGGGCCGTGCAGCCGCCGACCAGGGCCGCGACCAGCACGACGAGCAGGGCGATGGCGGCGGGGCCGCGGCGGGGCGGGCCGCCGGTCCGGCGTGCGGTGATCATGCCGTCGAGCCTCGCCGGAACGGGTCCCCGGCACATCGGGCGCAGGTCGGCACTGCGGCCTACGACCTCCGACGGAGGCCGCCCTTCCCCGCGCGAGGCCCGATCGGGGACCATGTCGCGCCATGGGAGTCCCGGAGCAGGTCCGCACGCAGCTCGCGACCTGGTGCACCGAGCAGGTACCCGACGGCGAGAGCGACCGGCGCCGGATCGCCTACACCACGGCCGGCAGCACCGTCACGATCCTCGACCGGCGGCCGCCCGCGTTCCCGGAGCTGGGTGCGGCGTGGTCGTCGACGGCGCTGGCGCAGCTGCGGGCCGACGACCCCGGGCCGGGCAGCTGGACGCTGTACCGCGTCGCCGACCCCGGCTCGGGGCAGCGCTGGCAGCCGGCGGGGCCGCCGGACACCGACCCGTTCGTGCTGCTCGCGCAGGTCGCCGACGGGATCCGCGCGAGCAGCTGACGCTCAGTCCTCCCGGCCGCCCGTGACGGCCGGGCGCGGGCCCGGGGCCATCGCCGACGGCGTCGACGGGCGGGACGGCGCGTCGTCACGCGGCGCCGTGTCCGACCCGCGCGGGGCCGGGCGCGGTGCGGGCACCGGCGTCTCGACCGCCTCGCGGGCGGTGACCGGTCCGGCCTGCGCCGGGACGGCGACCGGGACCTCCGGTGCCTCCGCGGCCGTACGGGCGGCGGGCACCGACGACAGCGGCGGGACGACCGGGACCGCGGGGTCCGGCCGCACGGCGGCGGTGCGGTCCCCGGTGCCGCGCAGGAACCGCGCCGATGCCTGGTTCAGCACCTCGAGCAGGGTCGTCCCGGACGAGGCGGCCCGCGGCTCGTCCCCGACGACGGCGAGCATCCGCGGCGCCGCCGCGGTCAGCAGCAGCCCGTCGGCCTGCATCGCACCCGCACCCAGCACGACCACCAGGTCGGCGGTGTCCGCCGGGGGCAGCGTGCCGAGGACGTCGTCGACGGGCTCGGCGACGACCAGGCCGAAGCCCGGGACGCCGCGGCCCGCGTCGGCCGCCCAGGTCTCGGCGAGCTGCGGATGGGTCCCGGCGAGCTCGCCGAGCAGCCGGTCCAGCTCGTCGCGGTCGGCGACCTCGCGCCGGGCGCGGTCGAGCTCCTCGCACGCGTCGGTGTAGGCCTGCGGGTCGTGCGCCCGCAGCGCCGCGACGACGGCCTCGTGCTCCGGGGCCCGTGCCCCGTCGGGCACCCGGTCGGCGCAGGTGGCGGCCAGGCGCTCCAGCTCGTCGGCGGCCTCGGCGGGGTCGCCGTGCTCGTCGTAGTCGACGATCGCGCGGGCGACCCGCTCCGCGGCGGCCAGGTCCGGCACCGAGACCGGGGAGTCCTGCTGCAGGAACAGCACGTCGTGGCGGAGCGCGCCGACCGACCGTGCGGTCGCCGCCACCCGGTCCAGGGTGTCGGTGAGCGCGGGCAGCTCGGAGGGGTCCCGCGGGATCGGCAGCCCCAGCACCGAGCACAGCCGTGCGATCTCGTCGTCGCGGCGGGCCAGGTCGAGGTGGTGGACGATCGCGACCACGTGGTCGTAGTTCTGCGGGGCCTCACCGGCGACGCGGAAGCGGCGCAGGTGCGGCTCGGCGTCCTTCTGCTCCTGCGGGCGGAAGTAGGACCGGGTCCGGCCGCCGGAGTCGAGGAAGTCCAGGTAGCGGCGGACCACGTCGGCGCCGCCCTGGGGCAGCGGCTCCACGATCTCGACCGTGGGGCCCGCGGCGTAGCGGGCGCGGTCGTCGCGCTGCCGGGCTGAGTGGCCCTGGAGCGCCTCGAACTCGGCGCGCAGACCCTGGTGGACCAGGCGGCCGACGACCTCGCGCAGCCGGTCGGCGTCCGGGGCCGCGGCGATGGACTCCAGCGAGCGCAGCACGCAGCGGGCGACCTGGGTGACGGCCCCGCGCCGGTCGGCGTCGAGGTCGCGCAGCAGGCCGGGGACGATCCGGGCCTCACCGGTCTCGGCTCCGGCCACGACCCGTCCGGCCCGCTCGCAGCAGCCCGCGACGTCGGCCGGGTCGGGCATGCCGTCGGCGTCGGGGAGCTGCTGGCCGCGCCGGGCGGCGCGGTCGGCGCCGACCCGGGCGAGCAGGCGGCGCAGCCGCTGCAGCTCGGGGACCGGCAGCTCCGGGAACGACGTGGCGACGCGGCCCGCGACGCTCGCCGGCAGCGCGTCGTGCACCGCGGCGACGCGCTCGGCGGGCGCACCGGTCAGCAGGACGCGCATGCCGTAGCCGGTCAGCTCGGCCAGCGCCCTGGCGAGCTCGCCGGGGCTGGTGTCGGAGAGCACGACGAGCGGCTCCTCGGCCACCACGCCGAGCAGCGTCGACGGGTGGGCGGGGTCCTCCTCGGGGCGCGGCGGGGCCGCGGCCCCCAGCGCGGTCGACAGGGTCCGCAGACCGGCGGGCACCCGGCCGGCGCGCACGTCGCCGGTGATCCGCGCCGCCGCCGTCCGCGGTGCCGCGCCGCCGCGGCCGGCCGACGCCAGCCGTTCGACGAACGCGACGAGCGCGTCGATGTCCGTGTCCTCGGACACCCGGACGTCCAGCATCTCGCCTCACACCTCCGCCGTACCTGTGTCGTCGCCCCGGGGACGACGTTCACGGTGTGTATCGCCGTGGACGGCCCGGTGTTCCGCCTCCGCCGCGACTTTCCGGCCGGGACCGGTCGGCCACCGTCACGACGAGCGACGGAGCCGGGTCCCGTTCGGGGCACACGACGGGTGCGGGTTCGTCCACTCGGACGTCCCCGGTTCCCGCGAGAGGCTACCTGCTGGGGCGCCACGCTGGGCCGATCTCGTCGACACCGTGCAACGACGCCCCCTTCGGCACCCTCCGCCGTCCACAGTGGGTGACCGAGTCCGTCCGGGCACTGCTCCATCGGAGTGAAATACCCGGGTCAGCAGCAGCGGGCGGACGGGACGCGGTCCTGACGGTCGGTCCGCTCCCGCCAGAACTCGCGCTCGCCCAGCACCGGCGCACCCGGATGGTGGGCCGCCCGATGGGCCAGGTACCGCTCGTAGTCGCGCTCCCCGGCGAGCTCGCGCAGGAACGTCCAGAACGCCCGGACCCGGCTCATCCGGAGCCCCCGGTCCGCGCGAGCTCGCGCTCCTCGCGGGTGGCGATGAGCCCGGCCGGCGCCTGGATCCGGGACTCGACGTACGGGTCCTCGGAGCCGCCGGGCAGCGGGCGTCCGCGCAGCGCGGCGACCCACACCCGGACCGAGTCGGCCAGCACGATCACGATGAGCACCGCGAACAGGGCGGTGAGCACGGTGTCGACGGTCGTGTTCACGACGACCTTCTGCATCGCCTCGACGGTCTTGGCGGTCCCCAGGCTCGTCTTCCCGGCGTCGAGGGCGGCCTGGTACTGGTCGCGCTGGGCCCAGAACCCGAGCTTGGGGTTGTCGGAGAAGATCTTCTGGTAGCTCGCGGTCAGCGTGACCACGGCGTCGAACACCAGCGGCACCAGCGTGATCCAGGCGTAGCGGGCCCGGCCGGTGCGGATCAGCAGCGTCGTGCAGACGGCCAGCGCGACCGCCGCGAGCAGCTGGTTCGCGATGCCGAACAGCGGGAAGAGCTGGTAGATCCCGCCCAGCGGGTCGTTGACGCCGGCGTAGAGCAGGTAGCCCCAGGCCCCGACGATGACCGCGCTGCAGATCCAGGCGCCCGGCCGCCAGCTCGTGTCGCGGAAGCGCGGCCAGACGTTGCCGATCGTGTCCTGCAGGATGAAGCGCCCGACGCGGGTGCCGGCGTCCACCGTGGTGAGGATGAACAGCGCCTCGAACATGATCGCGAAGTGGTACCAGAACGCGCGCATCGCATCGCCGCCGAAGACCTGGGAGAACACCGTCGACAGCCCGACGGCGAGCGTCGGAGCCCCGCCGGAGCGCCCGACCAGGGTCTGCTCCTCCACGGCCTGCGCGGCCGCGGTCAGGTCGGCGGGGGAGATGGTGAATCCGATCTGCTGCACCGCGGCGGAGGCGGTCTCGACGGTCGGCCCGAGCACCGTCGCGGGCATGTTCATCGCGAAGTACAGGCCGGGGTCGAGGATGCAGGCCGCGGCCAGCGCCATGATCGCGACGAAGGACTCGGTGAGCATCGCGCCGTAGCCGATGACCCGGATCTGGGACTCCTTCTGGATCAGCTTCGGCGTCGTGCCCGAGGCGACCAGGGCGTGGAACCCGGACAGCGCACCGCAGGCGATGGTGATGAAGACGAACGGGAACAGCGAGCCCGCCGCGACCGGGCCCTGCCCGTCGGAGGCGAACCGGGTCAGCGCGTCCATCTGCAGCGACGGCCAGGCCAGCAGGATCGAGGCGGCCAGCAGCACGACCACGCCGACCTTCATGAACGACGACAGGTAGTCGCGCGGCGCGAGCAGCATCCAGACCGGCAGCACCGAGGCGGCGAAGCCGTAGACCACCAGCGCGAGGGTCAGCTGGTTCGCGGTCAAGTGGAAGACCTCGCCCCACGACGAGTTCTGCACCCAGCCGCCGCCGACGATGGCCAGCAGCATCAGCGCGACGCCGACCACCGAGACCTCGATGATCTTCCCCGGTCGCAGGTAGCGCAGGTAGAAGCCCATGAACAGGGCGATCGGGATCGTCATCGCGAGCGAGAACGTGCCCCACGGCGAGTCTGCCAGGGCCTGCACGACGACCAGCGCCAGCACCGCCAGCAGGATCACCATGATCGCGAGGACGGCGACGATGGCCGCCGTCCCGCCGACCGGCCCGATCTCCTCGCGGGCCATCTGGCCGAGGCTGCGCCCGCTGCGGCGGGTGGAGAAGAACAGCGTGACCATGTCCTGGACCGCGCCCGCGAACACGACACCGACGATGATCCAGATCGTGCCGGGCAGGTAGCCCATCTGCGCCGCGAGCACCGGGCCGACCAGCGGGCCGGCGCCGGCGATGGCCGCGAAGTGGTGGCCGAACAGCACCCGGCGGTCGGTGGGCTGGAAGTCCTGCCCGTCGTCGAGACGCTCGGCCGGGGTGGCCCGGGTGTCGTCCACGCGCAGCGCGCGATGGGCGATGAAGCGGGAGTAGAAGCGGTAGGCGATCGCGTAGGAGGCGACCGCGGCGAACACCAGCCAGGCCGCGGAGATCTGCTCGCCGCGGGTGAACGCGACGATCGACCAGGCGATCGCCCCCACCACCGCCACCGCGACCCAGATCGCGATCTGCTTCGGGTCGCGACGACGGGCCGTGCCCGTCCCCCCGGCCCCTGGCTCTCCCGGTCGCTCCATCGTGACCATGCCGCCCCCTGCTCGTGCACCGTGCGCGACCGACGCCGTCGTGGAGCCGGCCCGGTCGGGCACGTTACGTCGAGCAACGTTCGCTGTCACCGGTCGTGGGAACGCCGTTACCGAGTCTCGACCCGGGTCCCGTCCGCGGGGGACGGCGGACGGGACCCCGTGACGTGGTGCGCCGCTCAGCCCCGGGAGTCCTCCCCGATCCGGGTGATGTCGAGGTCGCGAGTCTCCCGCAGGAGCAGTACGGCGCCGCAGGCCGCGACGCAGACCCCGGCCGCGATGGACGACATCAGCACCCAGCCACCCCCGGCACCGGCGACGGCCGCGGCGACCAGCGGGGTGAACCCGCCGACGATCGACGCGACCCCCACCCCGAGCCCGATCCCGGTGACCCGCACCGTCGTGCCGAACATCTCGGAGAAGTAGGCCGGCACGACCCCGACGATCGCGGCCTGCCCGAACGACAGCGTCCCGAGCATCGCGGCCAGGATCAGCAGGAAGTTCCCGCTCGGCAGCACCGCGAAGAACGCGAACAGGAAGACGGCCTGGACGATCGCCCCGCCGATGAGCACCGGACGGCGGCCGACCCGGTCCGAGAGCGCGCCCCACACCAGGTTCATGGCGATGTTGGCGAGCGTGGTCAGCGTGACCGCGGAGACGACGAGCGCGGGCACCGACACGTCCAGGTTCGCCCGGGCGTAGGAGACCGAGTACACGGTGACCAGGTAGAACGCGATGACCTGGGCCGAGTAGACGACCACCGCGACCAGCGCGGGCCGGGCGTAGGTGCGCAGGACGCCGAGCAGCGGCAGGCGGGCCTGCACCGGCGCCGTGGCCGCGGGGCCCGCGGCGGGGTCGGCGACGGCGTCGACGAAGACCTCGGGCTCGGGCACCTTGCGCCGGATGACGAACCCGACCACCACGACGAGCGCGCTGAGCAGGAACGGCACCCGCCAGCCCCAGGCGAGGAACTGGTCCTCGGGCAGGGTCAGCACCAGGGCGAACACCCCGGAGCCCAGCGCGATCCCGGCCGAGGAGCCGGACATCGCGAACGCCCCGAAGAACCCGCGACGCCCGGGCGGCGCGTGCTCGACGGCCAGCGCCGACGCACCGCCGAGCTCGCCGCCGGCGGCCAGGCCCTGGGCCAGCCGCAGCACGACGAGGATCGCGGGCGCCCACACCCCGATCGCCGCATGGGTCGGGAGCACACCGATGAGGAACGTCGCGACGCCCATCAACATCAGTGTTGCCACGAGGGCCGCCCGCCGGCCCATCCGGTCGCCGATGTGACCGAAGACGATGCCGCCGACGGGTCGTGCGAGGTAGGCGATCCCGAACGTCGCGAGCGCCAGCAGGGTCCCCGCGGCCGGGTCGGCGTCGGGGAAGAAGACGTCGTTGAGCACCAGCGCCGCGGCGGTGCCGTAGATGAAGAAGTCGTACCACTCGACGACGCCGCCGATGAAGCTACCTGCGGCGGCGCGCGTCGAGGTGGCGGTGCCCGAGGGCTGCGTGCCGAGCGTCGTCGCGCCCGGGGCAGGGGTCCCGTCCATGCCGTGCCACTCCTTTGTGGTCGAGCCGGTCGGAGCCACCCGCGGGCTCCGGAAACGGACGCGACGAACAAACCACACCGCAGCGCACGAATCAACACTTTCGTTGACGACGCCGGTGTGGTCGGCACGCAGCACGGAGCCCCCGCACACCGGACGGCGTGCGGGGGCTCCGTGGGTCTCGCGCGGCCGGGGCCGCGGTGGGTCAGGCGCCGAGGCGCTGCTTCAGTGCCTCGAACTCGTCGCGGATCGAGGTCGGGAGGTTGTCGTCGCCGATCTTGGCGAACCACTCCTCGATCAGCGGGATCTCGGCCTTCCACTCCTCGACGTCGACGGCCAGCGAGGCCTCGACGTCGGCGCGCTCGGCGTCGACACCGTCGAGGTCGAGCTGGTCGGCGGTCGGCACGAACCCGATGGGGGTGTCGACGGCGGCGGCCTTGCCCTCCAGTCGCTCGATGCACCACTTCAGGACGCGGCTGTTCTCACCGAAACCGGGCCACAGGAAGCGGCCGTCCTCGCCGCGGCGGAACCAGTTGACGTAGAAGATCTTCGGCAGCTTGTCCGCGTCCGCGCCCTTGCCGGTGTTGACCCAGTGCGCGAAGTAGTCGCCGACGTTGTAGCCGAGGAACGGCAACATCGCCATCGGGTCGCGGCGGACCTCACCGACCGTGCCGGCGGCGGCCGCGGTCTTCTCCGAGGACATCGTCGCGCCCATGAAGGTGCCGTGCTGCCAGCTGCGGGCCTCGGTGACCAGCGGGACCGTGGTCTTGCGACGGCCACCGAACAGGATCGCCGAGATCGGCACGCCCTTCGGGTCGTTCCACTCCGGCGCGACGACCGGGCACTGGTCGATCGGCACGGTGTAGCGGGAGTTGGGGTGCGCGGCCTTGGCGTCCGAGTCGGGCGTCCAGTCGTTGCCCTTCCAGTCCGTCAGGTGCTGGGGGTCGCCCTCGAGGTCCTCCCACCACACGTCGCCGTCGTCGGTCAGCGCGACGTTGGTGAACAGCGCGTTCCCGGCCTCGATGGTGCGCATCGCGTTCGGGTTGGTCTTCCAGTTGGTGCCCGGCGCGACGCCGAAGAACCCGAACTCGGGGTTGGTGGCGTAGAGCCGGCCGTCCTCGCCGAACTTCATCCAGGCGATGTCGTCGCCGACGGTCTCGGCGCGCCAGCCGGGCACGGTCGGCTGCAGCATCGCGAGGTTGGTCTTGCCGCAGGCGCTCGGGAAGGCGGCGGCGACGTAGTAGGCCTTCTCCTCCGGGCTGATCAGCTTGAGGATCAGCATGTGCTCGGCGAGCCAGCCCTCGTCGTGCGCCATGGCCGAGGCGATGCGCAGCGCGTAGCACTTCTTGCCCAGCAGGGCGTTGCCGCCGTAGCCGGAGCCGTAGCTCCAGATCTCCCGGGTCTCCGGGAAGTGGCTGATGTACTTGTCCTCGTTGTGCGGCCACGGGACGTCCGCCTGACCCTCGGCCAGGGGGGCGCCGATCGAGTGCAGGGCCTTGACCCAGCGGTCACCGGCCTCGTCGAGCAGCGGCAGGATGTGCGCGCCCATCCGGGTCATGATCTTCATGGAGATCACGACGTACTCGGAGTCGGTGATCTCGACGCCCAGCTTCGGGTCCTCGGCGTCGGTCGGGCCCATGCAGAACGGGACCACGTAGAGGGTCCGGCCCTTCATGCTGCCGCGGTACAGCTCGGTCATCGTCCGCTTCATCTCGGCGGGCGCGACCCAGTTGTTGGTCGGCCCGGCACCGCGCTCGGTCTCGGTACAGATGAAGGTCCGCTCCTCGACGCGGGCGACGTCGCCGGCGTCGGACGCGGCGTAGAAGGAGTTCGGCTTCTTCTCCGGGTCGAGCCGCACGATGGTGCCCTGCTCGACCAGCTGGTCGGTGAGCCGGGTCCACTCCTCGTCCGAACCGTCGCACCACACGACGCGGTCCGGGGCGGTCAGCTCGGCGATCTCCTGGACCCAGGCCGCGACGCCCTGGTTGGTGGTCGGTGCCTTGTCGGTGCCCGGAACGGTCGCTGCAGTCATGTCGTCCTGTTCTCCTCGCCGGCCCCGGCCCGTCACCGGGGGAACTACGACGGGCCCGCGACCGGAGTCGGCAACGGGCCCAGACGGGAAAAGGTGGTTTCCGAGGCTACCTGCGAAATAGTGCGCCACCCATGGGTGGAGTTGAGAGGTCAGGCACAGCACCGATCATGTAAATCGATCCAGTAGCCGACGGAGGACGGCAATGTCCGCCCAGGTGACAGGCATGTCACACGAACGCAACCTGTTCCCGGTGACCGATTCGGCGACGATCCGTGACATCGGCACGCACATTCCGGGAGAAGCGTCGCGGAAATTCACCCGCAGGCCGGAAGCGACCGTTTCAACGCATTCCCGGAACCCACTTAGGGCTTTCAGGAACGGAAGTGGTCAGCGCACGGAGGCGACGGCGCGCGCGAGCTCCGGGACCATGATCGGCAGCCGGTGCGCGGTCACCTGCCAGTAGCGCGTGCCGGGATCACCGGCCCGCCAGGCGTCGGCGAGCCGGACGACGGCGTCCGGGTCGATCCGCCGGCGCGGCCGGGGCCGCATCCCGCAGCGCTCACGGACGCCGGCGTCGAGCGCACGCCAGGCGTCCTCGGCGGTGGTGTGGACCGAGACCTCCGGGCGGGCCGGGACGGCGTCGTGGTCCTCGGTGCCGGGATCCCCGGCGTCGCGGTCCACGGAGTCACCGGGGTGCTCCCCGAGCACCAGGGTGTAGGCGCTGACCACCTCGTACGGCACGGCTGTCTCCCGTGTGGAGTCGGCACCGGCAACCGGCACCGGTCGCCGCGGACGAGCCGTAGTGAACCAGCCGGGGCACACCGGATCCGCCGAACGAGCGTCCGACGGGGCCGCGCGTCGCCGGAACCACCCGTCCGGGCGGCCGGACGGTCACCCGTGACCGTCACGGGTGGTCACCCGATGCTCACACCCCGCGACGAGCGGTCAGCGGCGCGCGACCGCGTGCCCGGCGTCGGCGTCCACTGCGGAGGCACCGGCCGCCAGGACGTCCCGGTGCGCGCGGCGCAGACCGAGCCCGGCCGTCACCAGCACCACCGCGACGGCGACCGCCGCCACCCCGGACGCGACGTCCACCCCGTGCACGAACGCCTCCCGCGCGGAGGCCAGCAGGGCCGCCGCGGTGTCGGCGGGCATCGTCGTCGCGACGTCCGCCGCCCCGCCGAGGGTCTCCCCGGCCGAGGACGGCGTCCCGTCGGGGAGCACGACACCCGCCCGGTACACCGCGGACAGCACCCCGCCGACCAGCGCGGTGCCGAGCACCGCGCCGACCTCGTAGGCGGTCTCGGAGACCGCGGCCGCGGCGCCGGCCTTCTCCGGCGGGGCGGCGGCGAGGATCGCGTCGTTGGTGACGGTCTCGGACAGCCCGATCCCCGCGCCGATCAGCACCGCGGCCGTCATCAGCAGCACGACCGCCGAGTCCACCTGCAGGAACAGACAGACCACGTAGCCGGTCAGGACGAGCGCGAGCCCGGTCGCGACGAGCTGGTGCAACGCGAACCGGCGGGCCAGCCGCGCGGCGGCGAGCCCGGCCACGACCGTCACCACGAAGCCCGGCAGCAGGAGCAGGCCCGCCTGCAGCGGCGAGTACCCGACGACCAGCTGGAGGTACTGGGCGGAGAAGAACAGCAGCCCGGTGAGCCCGAACATGGTGGTGGCGTTGGCCAGCGCGCTGTGCCGGAGCACGGGGCGGGCGAACAGCTCCAGGTCGATCAGCGGGTCCAGGCCGCGCCGCACGCGTCGCCGGTAGTGGGCGACGAACGCGGCCCCGGAGCCGACACCCACCAGCACCGACGCGACGACGGCGGGCGTCACCCCGCCCGCGGACCCGGCCAGCTTGAGGGCCAGGACCAGCGGTCCCATCGTCAGCAGCGACAGCACCACACCGACCAGGTCGAGCCGGCCCGGCTCGGTCTCCCGCGACTCGGGCACCACCAGCGGCGCGACGACGAGCAGCAGCGCCATCGGCGGCACGCTCATCACGAAGATCGAGCCCCACCAGAAGTGCTCGAGCAGCAGCCCGCCGACGATCGGGCCGAGCGCCGCGCCCGCGGCGAACCCGGTCGC
Organism: Pseudonocardia sp. ICBG601; assembly: GCF_020496245.1. Classification (NCBI taxonomy): domain Bacteria; kingdom Bacillati; phylum Actinomycetota; class Actinomycetes; order Pseudonocardiales; family Pseudonocardiaceae; genus Pseudonocardia; species Pseudonocardia sp. ICBG601. The sequence goes on from NZ_JAHLJA010000148.1 coordinate 668,572, forward strand.
CCAGATCGCCAGCGCGAGCCTGCGGTGGGTCCGGTCGAGGAACACCGACCGCAGCAGCGCCAGCGTGGAGGGCATCAGCATCGCGCCGAACACGCCGAGCAGGGCGCGCGCCGCGACGAGCTGGGCGGCCGAGGTGGCGAACGCGGCGAGCAGCGAGACCGCACCGAAGCCGGCGACGCCGATCATCAGCAGCCTGCGGCGGCCGATCCGGTCGCCGAGGGTGCCCATGGTGACCAGCAGGCCGGCGAGCACCAGCGGGTAGATGTCGACGACCCACAGCAGCGTCGCCGCGTCCGGGCGGAGCGCGGCCGAGAGCTCCGGCAGCGCCACGCCGAGCACCGTGTTGTCGATCGACACCAGCAGCGTGGGGATGGCGAGCACCGCGAGCGCGAGCCAGGCGCGCGGCCCGGGTCGCGGCGCCACGTCCGGCCCGCCCCTGTCCATCGCCGCGTCCCCTGCGCCGACCTCCGGCCGTGACATCGCCGTTCTCCCTCGTACTCGTCGTCCCGTGGTGCCCTGATCCGGACGCAGCTTTACCGTCCGGACGGTACATCTTTATACCGTCCAGACGGTACAGTCCATTCCCGGCCAGGACTGTGAGGCGGGGCACGGGCACTAGGCTTCGCCCATGGCGTCCCACTCCGAACGACGGAACGCGGGGACACGGGGACCGGGCTCGGCCCGCGACCGGGTCCTCGACGCGTACGAGACGCTGCTGATCGAGCAGGGGCCCGGTGGCGCCACCCTCGACGCGGTGGCGGCGGCGGCCGAGGTGTCCAAGGGCGGGCTGCTATACCACTTCAACTCCAAGGAGTCGCTGGTCGGCGGCCTGCTGGAGCGGCTGCGCGAACGCAGCGCCCGGGACGCGGAGCTCATGCGCTCGGACGCGGCGGGCACCGTGGCCTACTACCTGCGCACCTCGATGCCGGGCAACACCTCGCCGGTCGGGCTGACCCGCACCTACCTCGCGACCCTGCGCATCGCCGACGGCACCACCTCCGGGGAGGCCGCACGGAGCGCGCTGGCCGACGTCGACGCCGACGGGCTCGCCGCGCTCGGCGAAGAGATCCACGACCCGGTCGTGGCCTGGCTGGTGCAGCTCGTCGGGGACGGCCTCTACCTGCGCACGCTGACCGGCGCGCCGCTCACCGGCGGGGTGTCGACCGACGAGCTGCTCGACACACTGCGGGAGCTGCTCGCCGCCCGCTCCTGAAACGGATGAACACCTCGCGCGCAGAGCGCGTCGAACCGGTCGCGCGGGGTAGTCTCCAACCCTGCACACGCACGGGGAGGGGCCCACTGTGGAGGGAACCGGCGGCTATCTCGCACTGGTCGTGGTCGGAGTGGCGATCACGGTGGTCGTGGGCCAGATCCTGCTGCGCACCGGGCAGCCGTTCCTGGAGGACGTCTTCCAGAACACGGAGACGTCGCACTCCATCAACCGGCTGCTGGTGGTGCTGTTCCACCTGCTGACCCTCGGCGTCCTCGGCATGATCTCGGTGATCGACATCGACAGCATCACCGGCGTGCAGCAGATCGTGTTCAAGATCGGCGCCGTGCTGCTGATCGTCGGGATCGCCTACGGCGTCTCGATGCTCGTGCTGCTGCGCATCCGCGAGCGGCGCCGCCAGCAGAAGGTGTCCGCGGACATCGACCGCTCCATCGCCGAGCAGCGCCGCGGCGTCGGCCGGTTCCGGCGCGGCGCGAGCACCGACGGCGAGGGCCGCGCCCCGGCCGACCAGCCCGAGGACTGACCCCGGGACTCAACCGGGGTCGCCGGGAAGACCGGTCACCGCGTCGGCGAGACCGTCGCCGTCGAGGTCGGTCCAGAACTCCGGACCTCGCACCGTGTCGACGACGAGCGTCTCCGCCACGCCGTCGCCGTCGGCGTCGCGGGCGGCGGGCCCGGACACCGGGACCGACCCCACGACGCCGGAGCGGGCCCGCGGCACCCGCATCCACCAGGGCACGGGCAGCGCCGCCGCGACCACCGCGCCCGCCAGGACCGTGCTCCCGACCGGTACCGGCGGCTCAGCACGCACGGGCCGGCTCCCCGGTGGGGCGCTCCTCCGTGGGGCGCATGGGGTGCGGCGCCCGCTGCGGCAGGGCCCACCCCGTCGGCGACCGCTCCGCGTCCGAGATCCACCGCAGCAGCTCGCGGTCCGCGGCGACGAGCACCGCGTCGCGCACCCGCCGGGCCAGCGCACGGTCCCGGGTGGAGCGGACCGTCCGCACCCGGGCCGCGACGAGCGCGCCCACCAGCAGGACGAGCCCGGCGAGGGCGGGCAGCACCCCGGGGCCCGCGGCCGGGAGCAGCCGCGCGCCGGCCACGAGGAGCGACAGCACCGACACCGCCGATCCGGACAGGACCGCCCCGGACCACGCCCCGCGTTCCCGGCCCGGCGCGACGGCGAGCGCCCGGGCCGCCGCGGCGACGAGAGCCCCGCCACACGACGGTGACGGACCGTGAGTGACATGCGTCACGTGTGCGCCCTGATGTCGTAGCGCGGCCGCGGCCGCACGGCGGCGCAGGACCGGTCCGCTGCGGCGCGCCCAGGCGTCGTCGAGGGTGCGGGCGGGACCGTCGAGCGCGGCCGTCCACCACCGGACGTCGCCGGCCCGCCCCGCGCGCCGGGCCGCGTCCGCCGCCAGGCCGTCGACCTGCACCGACAACGTCGCCAGAAGATCGGCGCGGGCCTGGTCGAGCGCGGTGCGCAGCGGCGGTCCGATGCTGCCCGACAGCGGTTCCCGGTCCATGCCGGACAGTGTCGGAGGGACCGGTCCGGGACGGATCCGTAGGACTGCGCAGCGGACCCGGGTGATCGTCGTCCCTTCTCATGGGCAAGGCTGAACCGCAGCGTGGACACGGACGAATCAGCCGACCGGGGCAACCCCACGGGCTCCAGGGACGTCCACTGATCGGGCAATACCGAAGACGCCCGACACCAGAACCGCAACCGGACCGTGATCGCGTCGTTGGACGAGTAAGCGGACCTGTATGGAGGAAGTGTGAGCGCCGTTACGCCCGCCCGCCCGACCGTCACGCCCGATGCGAGCGCCCCCGCGCGCCCCGGGCGTCAGAACGGTGCCGGTGCCGGACAGTCGCCGTTCCCGGCGAGCCCTGCCCGACCCGGCGGGCGCGCTCCGCTGGCGCCGCAGCCGGAGGGACCCGAGGGCTTCCGTCGCCCGCGGCCCCGCCCGGCTCCGCGCCGCAGCGCGAACCCGGCGGTGTCGGTGATCGTGCCGACCCGCAACGAGGCCCGGAACCTGGAGATCGTGCTGCCGGCCATCGCCGCGGTGCGCCCGGCCGTGCACGAGGTCATCGTCGTCGACGGCAACTCGACCGACAACACGGTCGCCGTCGCACGGCGCACGCTGCCCTGGGCGCGCGTCATCACCCAGACCCGCAAGGGCAAGGGCAACGCGATGGCCTGCGGCTTCACCGCCGCGACCGGTGACGTCATCGTCATGTTCGACGCCGACGGCTCGGCCGACCCGAACGAGATCCCGGCCTTCGTGAACGCGCTGGTCAAGGGCGCCGACTTCGCCAAGGGCAGCCGGTTCTGCAAGGGCGGCGGCTCGGACGACATCACGCTGCTGCGCAAGTCCGGCAACGCCGGCCTGAACACCGTCGCGAACCGGCTGTTCGGCACCCGGTACTCCGACCTCTGCTACGGCTACAACGCCTTCTGGGCCGACCTGCTCCCGCAGCTCGAGCTCCCGGACCCGGCGGCGCCGCAGCCCGAGGACGGCTCGATGCTCTGGGGCGACGGTTTCGAGATCGAGACCGTGCTCAACTGCCGCGTCGCGGCCGCCGACCTGACGATCACCGAGGTGCCGTCGGTCGAGCGCGAGCGCATGTTCGGCGAGACCAACCTGCGGACCTTCGCCGACGGCACGCGCGTGCTGCGTACCCTGATGGCCGAGCACCGTCGCATGGAGCAGCGTCGCAAGGCCTCGGGGTACGCCCGCTAGGCCCCACGGCGCCGCCCGTTCCGGCCGCCCCCGCCGGATCCCGCAGCATGAGGAGCCCGAACGCCGTGAGCGCCCTGCCGACCGCCACCGTGGTCGTCTGCGTCTACACCGAGAAGCGCTGGTTCGACATCAAGGCCGCCGTCGACTCGGTCCTCGACCAGGACGTGACCCCGCTGGAGACGATCGTCGTCGTCGACCACAACGAACGCCTGCGCGAGCGGGCCGAACGCGAGTTCGGGCCGCTCGGGGTGGTCGTCGTCGCGAACGACAAGAAGCAGGGCCTGTCGGGCGCCCGCAACACCGCGGTCGAGCTGGCCTCCGGTGAGGTCGTCGTCTTCCTCGACGACGACGCCGCGGCCCGCCCCGGCTGGCTGCAGGCGCTCCTCGCCCCGTACGAGGACCCGGACGTCATCGGCGTCGGCGGGGTCGCGCACCCGAAGTGGCCCGACGGGCGTCCGCGGACGCTGCCCGGTGCCGCCCCCGGGGACCCGAACGCCACCGGTGAGCTCGACTGGGTGGTCGGCTGCACCTACACCGGCCAGCCCACCGAGCGCGCCGAGATGCGCAACCTCATGGGCTGCAACATGTCCCTGCGCGCCGAGGTGTTCACCCGCGTCGGCGGGTTCGCCGAGGACATGGGCCGGATCGGCAAGAACCCGCTGGGCTGCGAGGAGACCGAGCTCTGCATCCGGGCCCGGCAGGCCTACGTCGCCGACGGCCGGAACCCGCGCATCCTGTTCGAGCCGCGCGCCGCCGTCGACCACCGGGTGTCCGACGACCGCGTCTCCTGGCGCTACCTGCTGCGCCGCGGCTGGGCCGAGGGGATCTCCAAGGCCGCCGTGTCCAAGGTCGTCGGGACCGGGGACTCGCTGTCCACCGAGAGCAGCTACACGATGAAGGTGCTGCCCGCGGGCGTGATCCGCGAGGCGAAGGAGCGCAACGCCGCCTCCGCCGCCGCGATCGTCGCCTGCTTCGGCGTCACCGCCGCCGGCTACGTCCGCGGCCGGCTGCCCGGCGCGACCGCCCACGTGCGGCTGCCCGCGGGCCGGAACACCGGTGCCTGACCGGGCCACCGCCCCGGAGACCCCGCACCCGCACGACACCCGGATCCGCTCCTACGTCCACCAGCGTGTCCGGCTCTCCGAGGGCCAGCAGTCCGCCTGGGACCGGCTGTGGTCGACGTGGGGTTCCGAGGTCGACGACGTCGTGGCGTCCGGGGTGTGGGACCCGGCGGCGACGTTCGGCCGGACCGCGCCGCTCGTGCTGGAGATCGGGTCCGGCATGGGCGAGACGACGGCGTCGCTCGCGACGGCCGAGCCGGGGGTCGACCACGTGGCCGTCGAGGTCTTCGAGCCCGGCCTGGCCCAGCTGCTCATGCGGATCGAGCAGGGCGATCTGTCCAACCAGCGGCTGCTGCGCGGCGACGCCGTGGAGCTCCTGACCCGGGTCGTCCCGCCCGCGTCGCTGGACGGGCTGCGCATCTTCTTCCCCGACCCGTGGCCCAAGCGGCGGCACCACAAGCGCCGGTTGATCCAGCCGGAGTTCGCCGCGCTGGCCGCGTCACGGCTGCGCCCGGGCGGGCTGCTGCACCTGGCCACCGACTGGCCGCACTACGCCGAGCAGATGCGCCGGGTGGTCTCCGCGGAGCCGTCGCTGCGCCCAGACGACCGCTTCCCGCTCCGTCCGGACGGCTGGCAGGACCGTCCGTCGTGGCGTCCGGTCACCAAGTTCGAGGACCGGGCCCGGCTGGAGGGACGACCGGTTCGTGACCTGCTGTACGTCGCCGACCACGCCCCCGGCACCGGTGACACACGGAGAGTGACCGACTACGGTCGGGAGCATCCCCGACCCGGATCCCCACCCGAGTGACCCCCGAAGGACGCCCGTGACGACGGTGGAGCACGGCAAGAACTCGCACCCCGCTCCCGCGGCACCGAAGCGGCCGGTCGACCGACCGCCCGGCTTCCGGCCGAGCCCGACGCCCCGCCCGATGACGGGCCCGCCGCCGGGCGCCCCGTCGGGTCCGGGTCAGGGTCCCGGCCCGGTGTCCGGGGAGTCCGGCGCGGAGCGGTCCGGCCGGTCGGTGTCGATGGTCCCGCTCGTCGGTCCGGTCGAAGGCCCCGTGCAGGCCACCACCGCCGTGGCGCGACCCGGGGTGGAGGCGACGACGGTCGTCGACCGGTCGCGGGTGCGGCAGGCTCCGCCACGGGAGCAGGGGCAGCCGCGGGAGCAGGGGCCGGGCGGGTCCGGGCCGCTGCGGGACCCGCAGGCCCCGGCCGAGCGGGCCACGGTCGCGACGCCGCTGCCGGAGCGCGCGACCGTCGCGACCCCGGTCCCGGGAACGGCCCAGGCCCCCGGAGCCACCCCCGGCTCCGGCACCACCCCGGCCCCGGGATCGCAGCGCCCGGCCGCCGGCAGCCGCGAGCACCTCCTCACCCGGGTCGACGGCCCGGGCGCCGCGACCACGGTCGTCCGCGTCGCGCCCCCGGGGGAGAACCGCACCGCACCGCCGGTGGAGGGCCGCACCGCACCGCCGGTGGAGGGCCGTAGCGCGCCGTCGACCGGGAGCCGTGTCGCGCCCCCGGCCGAGGGCACCGGTGGCTGCCCGGTCACCGGGCACGGACGCTCCGGCGGACACCCGCCGCCCCCCGGCGTCGCCGACGAGCGGGACCCCGCCCCGGTCGACCCGGCCGTGGCCGAGGAGTTCCTGCGCCAGGTGTACGCCGAGACCGAGCCGGGCGTCCCGCTGCCGGAGCGGCTGCGCCAGGTCCGCGCCGAGATCGACCGCGTCGGCACCTACACCCACACCACGCACGAGCTGGTCTTCGGCACCCGGGTGGCGTGGCGGAACTCCGCGCGCTGCATCGGGCGCCTGTACTGGCAGTCGCTGCAGGTCCGCGACCTGCGCCACCTGCACGACCCGGCCGACATCGCGCAGGAGAGCGTCGGGCACCTGCGCGCCGCCACCCGCGGCGGGAAGATCCGCTCGACGATGACGGTGTTCGCGCCGGACGCCCCGGGGCGTCCCGGCCCGCGGATCCGCAACGACCAGCTCGTCCGCTACGCCGGGCACCGCAACCCCGACGGCACCGTCACCGGGGACCCGGGGCAGGCCGACTTCACCGACCACGTCGTCGGGATGGGGTGGCCGCGGCCACAGCCGGCGGGCCGGTTCGACGTGCTGCCGCTGCTGATCACCGGCCCGGACGGGCGGTCCCGGCTGTTCGACGTCCCGCCGGACGCCGTGCACGAGGTCCCGCTGCGCCACCCCGAGCACCCGTGGTTCGCCCGGCTCGGGCTGCGCTGGCACTCGGTGCCCGCCATCAGCAACATGCCACTGGAGATCGGCGGGGTCGTGTACCCGGCCGCCCCGTTCAACGGCTGGTACCTCGACACCGAGGTCGGCGCCCGCAACCTCGCCGACACCGACCGCTACGACCTGCTGCCCGAGATCGCGAAGCGGCTCGGGCTCGACACCCGGTCGGTGCGCACGATGTGGCGGGACCGGGCGATGGTCGAGCTGGTCCGCGCGGTCACCTACTCCTTCGACGCCGACGGCGTCACCATGGCCGACCACCACAGCGAGGCCGAGCGGTTCATGACCTTCCTGGCGAAGGAGGAGGCCGCGGGACGGCGCTGCCCGGCCGACTGGAGCTGGATCGTGCCGCCGATGTCGGGCTCGCAGACCCCGGTCTTCCACCGCTACTACGACGAGCCCGACCCTGAGCTGCGGCCGGCGTTCCTGGAGCCGCACGGCCTGCGGCCCCGCGACGACCAGGGCTGAGGGCCGTTCAGGGCCGGGCGGCGACCGGGCTCAGGCCCGGCACCTGCCGGGTGCGTCCCCGGAACTCGGCGGCGACCGTCCCGTCGGCGGTGCGGACGGTCACGTCGTAGAGCCCGGACCGGCCGCTCGCGGCGCGCTCGACGGCCTCGGCGGTGAGGACGTCGCCCTCGCGGGCCGGGCGCAGGAACGCGATGTCGGCGCCGCTGGCCAGCGCGGAGACGCCGTGGGAGTTGCAGGCGTAGGCCATCGCGGTGTCAGCGAGCAGGAACAGGTAGCCGCCGTGGCAGACCCCGTGCCCGTTGACCTGGTCGGGGCGGACGGTCATCGTCGCCGTCGCCCGTCCGGGGGCGACCGCGACGACGTCGACGCCCGCCGCACGGCTCGCCCGGTCGCCGTCGCGCATGATCGCGGCGGTCCGGGCGGCGACCTGGTCCGGCGCGGCCGGTGGGTTCTCCATGGGGACAGTCTCACCCGCGTGGGCGCCGGGCCGGGCGGGCGGGGCGACGGCGGCTAGGCTCCCCGGCATGAGCAGCGGGACGGGGCAACACGGACGCGGCGTTCCGACGGGCCCGCAGGAGCGCGTGCTGCTGGTGTGGGACGCGCCCAACATGGACATGAGCCTCGGTTCGCTGCTCGGTGCCCGCCCCACCTCGGCCTACCGCCCGCGGTTCGACGCCGTCGGCCGCTGGCTGCTCGACCTCGCCGGCCCCGAGGCCGAGGCCGAGGCCTGTGTGTTCACCAACGTCGCCCCGGGCAGCATCGACATCGTCCGGCCCTGGGTCGAGGCCCTGCGCAACGTGGGTTTCGCCGTCTTCGCCAAGCCGAAGACCAGCGAGGACTCCGACGTCGACGACGACATGCTCGCCCACATCGGCATGCGCTCGGCCGAGGGCAGGCTGCGCCACGTCGTCGTCGCCTCGGGGGACGGGCGGGCGTTCCGGGAGCCGCTGGAGAAGCTCATCGAGGTCGGCACCGACGTCACGGTGATCGGCTTCCGCGAGTACGCCGGGTTCGCGCTGGCCTCGGAGACGCTGTCGTTCCTCGACCTCGAGGACATCGACGGCGTGTTCCGCGAGCCGCTGCCGCGCGTCTCCCTGGAGACCCTGCCCGACGAGGGCGCCTGGCTGCCGCCGTTCCGGTCGCTGCGCTCGCTGCTCGACCGCCGCTGACATGACGGTCCTCCAGCGGCTCACCGCCCCGGTCGCGCTGCCCTGCACGCCCGGCTTCCCGGTCGTGCGCGACGCGGTCCTCGACGTCGACGACACCGGCCGGATCGCGTTCTTCGGCACGGCCTCCGACGCGCCGGCGACCGACGCCGTGGTGCGGCCGCTGCCCGGGCTGCTCATGCCCGGCATGGTCAACACGCACTGCCACACCCCCATGTCGCTGCTGCGCGGGATGGGCGGCGACCTGCCGCTGATGCCGTGGCTGACCGAGGTCATGTGGCCCGCGGAGGGCCTGCTGACCGAACAGGACGTGCACACCGGGATGCTCGCGGGGTGCCTGGACCTGCTGCGGACCGGCTGCACCACCAGCGTCGAGATGTACTTCTTCACCGACGCCCTGGCCGACGCCGTCCGCACCGCGGGCTCGCGGGCCGTGCTCACCCCGGGGATCATCGCCGCGCCCGGCTGGGACCGGCTCGGGACCTGGGAGCAGATGCGCGACGACGTCTCCGCCCGGATCGACGCCCGCGGCGTGATCCCCGACGACGACGGCCGCATCGAGCTCGGCTACGGCCCGCACTCGGCCTACACACTGCCGCCCGGCGCCCTGGAGTCGGTCGCCGCGGCCGCCCGCGAGCGCGGCGCGCTGGTGCACACCCACGTCGCGGAGTCCCGCGGCGAGGACACCCACGTGCGCGAGGCCCACGGCTCCGTCCCGGCGATGCTCGACGCCGGCGGCGCGCTCGGCGGGCGGGTGCTGGCCGCGCACTCGGTGCACCTGTCCGACGACGACATCGCCGTCTACGCCCGGCACGGCGTCGCCGTCGCGCACTGTCCCGGCTCGAACGCGAAGCTCGCGGCGGGCACCGCCCGGCTGCTGGACCTGCGCCGGGCCGGGGTCCGGGTGGGACTGGGCACCGACGGTCCCGCCTCCTGCGACGACCTGGACCTCTGGCACCAGGCGCGGCTGGCCGGGCTGATGGCGCGGGTCGGGGCCGACGACGCAGCCGCCCTCACCGCCGCCGACGTGCTGCTCATGGGCACCGCGGACGCCGCGCACGCGATCGGCCGCGACGACCTCGGCGCGCTGGAGGCCGGGCGGCGGGCGGACGTCGTGCACGTCGACACCGACGACTCCGCGTTCGTCGCGCCGTCGGACGACGCGCAACTCGTGTCGAACCTGGTGTGGGCGGGCGGCTCCCGCCTGGTCCACGACGTGTGGGTGGGCGGCGAGCAGGTCATCGACGCCGGCGAGCCGACCCGGGCCGACCGCCGGGCGTCGCTCGCCGCGGTGCGGTCGATCTCGGCGCGGCTGCGCGGGCAGGTCTGAGCGGTCCCGCGCCCCGTCAGCGGCCGAGTACGGCCGCGAGGTGCGGGTCGGTGAAGCGGCGGTCGGGGTCGAACCGGTCGCGGACGGCGCGGAACGCCTCCCACCCCGGGTAGGCGACGGCGAGCTCGTCCGGCCCCCAGGCGTGCCGGGTGGTCCAGCAGGGCCGTCCGTCGGCGTCCTCGCAGACCGCGCCCGCGAGCCGGCGGACCGGCTCCTCGGCCGGTCCGCGGGTCCGCAGCCGCAGGTAGGCGGTGTCCCGGCCGGACGCCGGGTGCAGCAGACCGGTCTCGGCCCGTCCGGTGCGCACCCGCACGGGACGCAGCTCCCGCCCCCGCGCGGCGACGGCGGCCCCCAGCTCACGCAGGACCGTTCCGAGCGCGGCACGCGGCACGGCCCACTCGGACAGGTCCGGGTCCCACGGCTGCGGGTCCGGCAGGACCTCGTGCGGCGGCCCGGCCGTCCCGGGCGCCCAGCGCTGCGGCGGCGGCCACCCGGACCGCAGCCCCACCCCGGAGGACCACCACGACGACGCCAGCCGCGACACCGCCTGCCCCCAGCCGGCGCGCTCGACCGGACCGGTCGCCTCGGGCTCCGGCTCGGCCCAGCGCAGCACCGCGGACCCGGCGTGCACCGACGGGCCGACCGCGATGTCGCACTCGGTCCAGGCGTGCTCGCCGAGCAGGTCCTCGCCGAGCACCTCGTCGATGCCGACGGCGCGCTCGTGCACCTGCAGCCGGGTGAGCGGGACGGTGCGGAGCTCCAGCGCGGTCGCGATGCCCAGTGCGCCGAGCCCGCAGCGGGCGGCGTCGAGGTCGGGTCCGGTGACGTCGCGGACGGTGCCGCGGCCGTCGACCAGCCGGACGGCGCGGACCTGGTCGGACAGCGAGCCCTCCGCGGGGGCGCCGCCGTACATGCCCAGCCCGGTGGCGCCGCCGATGGTGGCGCGGGGCGCGTCGGGCACGGTGGCCAGCGCCCGGCCGGCGGCGGCGAGGGCGACGCAGAGGTCCGCGACGGTCTCCCCGGCCCGCACCCGCACGGTGTCCTCGCCGATCTCGACGACGCCGGTCAGCGCGGACACGTCGAGCAGTACGTCCTCGGTCCGGACGAGGGGTCCCGGGGCGCGGCCACCGGCGCCGGTGGGGCGGACGGTGGCGCCCCGTTCCGCGGCCCGTCGCACGGCCGTCACGACGCCGGCCTCGTCGAGCGGGCGGTCGGTGCGCCGGGGGCCGGTCGCGGCGGGATCGGTGCTCATCCCTCGCAGGGTAGAACGCCGTGGGTCACCGTGCGGAACGATTCGAGCACGCGTCGCGGCGCGTCGTACGGCCGTCCGGTGGGACAGCGGTGAACGTGGTGACGGGTGTGCCGGACGGGACGGCGCAAGCTGCGTCGAATGCCCTCTTGTGACCCGGACGGCCGCCCGATACGGTCACACTCCGTGGCGATCATGTCGCCACGCGAGTCCGGGACGAGGGTGTCCCGCACTCGGCCCCGTCGTACTGCCCGGAACCGCGCTCCCCACGGCTCCGGTCGGCTCCGACGGCGTCACCGGCGTCGCGCGCGCCACGCCGGTGGCCTCCGCACGCGCGAGGGCCGGGTGCGGTGGTCGGCTCCCTCCGACCATCGCCCCGGCCCTCGCCTTGCGTGCTGACGACCCAGCTCCCCAGCCGGTCGTCACCTCATCCCGCGGTCCCAAGGTGTGTCCGCGGGATGTTCTGGTGCGTCCTCGGCGCTCCCGGTCCCCACCGGTCCTGCCGTGCGGCCGTACGCCTGTGGCGTGCGGCTACTCCCCGGGACGCTCCGGGGGTGTCGTGGTTGCCTCGCGTGCCGATCCGGTCCCGAAAGGGCGCCGAACGGCCGTACCGCGCTGCCCGTGCCGGCGGAGCGACCGGGCCGGATGCCCGTCCGGTCGCTCGGACGCCGCTCAGGCCGTGCGGGTCAGCCGGTGCCGCCCGGCACCGCCCAGCAGGTGGGCGATCGCGGCCCGGTCCGCGGCGCGCTCGGCGTCGCGACGGCGGCGCAGCATCACCATGGCGGCGTCGCCCGGTGCGTTCCAGGCGTCGTCGCCCTGCTCCTGCGGCGCGTGGCCGAGCGGCTGCGCCGGGACCGGTGCGACCTCGGCGTGGAACGCGGCGACCGTGTCCCCGGTCGGCCGGACCGCGCCACCGCGGCGGGTCGTGCGGACGGTGCCGCGGTGGACGCGGCGCACGGCGTTGCCGGCGCTCCCGCTCCGCCGGCCGTCCCGCCAGCCCCCGACGGTGAGGGCGTGGAAGATCGGCGTCTCCTCCTGGATCTCGTCGTGCGACTCGTGCCGGCCGGGGAACGGCCAGCTCTCCTGCGCGGCGCGTCGCGCCCGGATCGACGACTCGAGGCCACCCGCAGCGCTGTCGAACTCGTACACCCGCCGTACCTCCTGCTCGCCTGACATGTGGGGACCCACGGCCTGGTCCGTATCGCGTACATCTCGTACCGCCGTTCGGCCCACTCACCCGGTCAACGGGTGACACCCGAGAGGGGAAACGGGGGTGACAGTTCTGGTTCCGAGGTCCCCTCGTACGAGTGGCGTGACCGGTCCGGGACTCTCCGTGTTGTCTACGGAGCGTGTTCATCCGGACTCCTCCTGGAGCAGTCGGTGACCTCGGCCCGGAGTCCGGCGCGTCGGAAGCCCTCGGCGACAGACCCTCGCATCGACTCCGGCGACCAAGATCCGGCACGTCGCGGCCACCATGCGGCGGTGCGTGACCACGTCACCACCCCTTCGTGCCGGTCCGGCCCACGGGGTGTCGACTACACGAGTGTAGTTCGACGGAGCGTCACGAACGGCCGCCGGTACTGCTCCGTCCGTTCCGGCGCTGGGCCGTCCGGGGTGCCGTGCTCGGGGGCCGGGCCGTCACCGTTGCGTGCACCGCGCCACCCCGGCCGATCCGCCGTACCGTCGTGTCATGACGGAGCGGACCGGGCGGCCCGCCGCTCCTGCCGGGGGCGGCATCCCGCACCCACGGCACGACGACGACCCTGCCCCTCGTGGGCGCGCGCCCGCGGACGGACACCACGCGCACCCGGCGCACGCCGCGGACGAGGACCCCGGCGCCGGGCACGCACGTGTGGTCGCCCCCCGGCCCGCCGATCCCGAGCCCGGCGCCCACCGGGCCACCCCGGCCCCGCACGACGACAGCGAGCCCCTCGTCGACGACACCGCCGACCACCACCACCGCGCCGCCACCTCCGGCGGGCGGACCGGGCCGCACATCGCGGACCCCGTGGCGCGGGCCGCCGGGGCGCGCCCCCGCCCGTCGCCGCGGGCGGAGATCCCGCGCCCGCTGCGGATCGCCTCCGAGGCCTGTGCCCGGATGCTCGTCATCGCCGCCGGGTTCGCGCTGCTCGTCTTCCTCGTGATCGAGCTGCGGGTCGTGGTCGTCCCGGTGGCGATCGCGGTGCTGCTGTCCGCGCTGCTCGCCCCGCTGGTCCGCTGGCTGCACGAGCGGCGGGTGCCCCGCGGCATCGCGACGGCGCTGGTGATGGTCGGCGGTCTGGCCGCGCTCGGGGGGCTGCTGACCGCCGTCGTCAGCACCCTGGTCGACGGCACGTCCCAGGTGGTCGCGGAGGTCACCGACAACGTCGGCTCGCTGCAGGGGCTCGCCGACGCGACGCCGTTCCGGATCGACGTCGGTGTGCTCGGCGACCAGGTGCTGCAGGCGGTGCGCGACAACCAGCAGACGCTGACCTCCGGCGCGGTGACGACCGCCGCGACCGTCGGGGAGATCCTCGCCGGGTTCGCGCTCTGCCTGTTCGCGCTGATCTTCATGCTCTACGACGGCCGCCGCATCTGGGGCTTCGTCCGGCTGCTCGCCCCGCGGGCCCGGCGCTCGCGGGTCGACGTCGCCGCCCGCCGGGCGTTCGCCTCGCTCGTCGGCTACGTGCGGGCGACGGTGCTGGTCGCGATCGTCGACGCCCTCGGGATCGGCCTGGGCCTGTGGGCAACGGGTGTGCCGTTCGTGCTGCCGCTGGCCGCGCTGGTGTTCCTCGGTGCGTTCGTGCCGGTCATCGGGGCGGTGCTGACCGGCGCCGTCGCGGTGCTGGTCGCGCTGGCCACCGAGGGACCGGTGACCGCGCTGATCGTGCTCGGTGTCGTGCTGGCCGTGCAGCAGCTGGAGAGCCACGTGCTCCAGCCGGTGCTGATGGGCCGGGCGGTCCGGCTGCACCCGCTGGCGGTCGCGCTCGGCGTCGCGGTCGGGGTGGTCGTCGCCGGGATCGCCGGTGCGCTGCTCGCCGTCCCGCTGCTGGCCGTGCTGACCGCCGCGGTGCGGTCCCTGGTCGCGTCGCGCGAGGTCGCGCCGCGGGCGGTGGACCCGCTGCGCCCGCGCGAGGCGAACCCGCCGCCCGCCCTGCCGGGCTGAGCGCACGCCCTGCCGCGCAGGGCCTGCGGTGGGACGATCGCGACGTGCGTTATCTCGTGACGGGTGCGACCGGCTACATCGGTGGGCGGCTCGCGCCCCGGCTGCTGGGCCACGGTCCCGAGCCCGACCTCGTCCCGGACCCGTCCGCGGGCCCGGTCCACGTGCGCTGCCTGGTCCGCAACCCGGACAAGCTCGCCGACGTACCGTGGGCCGCCGACGCCGAGATCGTGCAGGGCGACCTGCTGGACCCGGACAGCGTCCGCGCGGCCTGCGAGGACGTCGACGTCGTCTACTTCCTCGTGCACTCGCTGTCGGACTCCGACTTCGCCGCCACCGACCGGCGGGCCGCGCTGATCCTCGGTGAGGCGGCGCGCGCGGCCGGGGTGAAGCGGATCGTCTACCTGGGTGGGCTGCACCCGGACACCGGAGCGGGGAAGCTCTCGGCCCACCTGGCGTCGCGGGTGGAGGTGGGGGAGACCCTGCTGCGCTCCGGGGTGCCGACGGTCGTGCTGCAGGCCGCGGTGATCCTCGGCTCCGGCTCGGCCAGCTTCGAGATGCTGCGCTACCTGACCCAGCGGCTCCCGCTGATGGTCACCCCGCGCTGGGTGCACAACCGGATCCAGCCGATCGCGGTGCGCGACGTGCTGCGCTACCTGATCCGGGTCGCGGAGATCGACGCGCCGGCCGCCGAGCTGAACCGGACCTTCGACATCGGCGGCCCCGAGGTCCTCACCTACTACGAGATGATGCAGCGCTACGCCCGCGTCGCCGGCCTGTCCCGGCGCCGGGTGCTGCCGGTGCCGGTGCTGTCGCCGTCGCTGTCCGCGCACTGGATCAACGTCGTCACCCCCGTCCCGAAGTCGATCGCGAAGCCGCTGATCGAGTCCCTGGTGCACGAGGTCGTCTGCTCCGAGGACGACATCAAGGCCCGCATCCCCGACCCGCCGGGCGGGCTGATCGGCTACGACCGCGCCGTCGAGCTGGCCCTGTCCCGCATCACCGACGGCGAGGTCGAGACCCGCTGGTCGGGCGCGACCGTGGCCAACGTGCCGTCGGACCCGCTGCCCAGCGACCCGGAGTGGGCCGGCGGCGACGTCTACCTCGACGAGCGCGAGCAGGCCTGCACCGCCACCCCGGAACGGCTGTGGACGGTCGTCGAGGGCATCGGCGGCGAGCGCGGCTGGTACTCGTTCCCGCTGGCCTGGTCGGTGCGCGGCTGGATGGACCGCGCGGTCGGCGGTGTCGGGCTGTCCCGCGGTCGTCGCGACCCGCACGACCTGCGCACCGGCGACGCGCTGGACTGGTGGCGGGTGGAGCGGATGATCGAGCCCGGCGGGGCCCGCCCGGCCGGCAGCGACCGCGACCCCGAGGAGGGGCTGCTGCGGCTGCGCGCGGAGATGAAGGTGCCCGGCCGGGCCTGGCTGGAGATGTCGGTGCGCCCGCGTCCGGGCGGGTCGACCTACCACCAGCGGGCGGTGTTCATCCCGCACGGCCTGCCCGGCTACCTGTACTGGTGGTCGGTCGCGCCGTTCCACGGGATCGTCTTCGGCGGGATGGTCCGCAACATCACCCGCACCGCCGAGCGCGACGGCGACGTCCCCGCCACGGCCGGCCGCCGTCCGGCCTGGCTGCGGTCCCGTCCGCACCGCGACCGGGCGGCCTGACCGCCTCCGGTCGGCGCTCTCCCGACGACGGTGGCCCGGTCGGCTCCGGGCGGCGGCGTCAGCCGCGGTCGGGGCCCGAGAGGGCGGCGAGCAGCACGGCGGACTCGCGCTCGGACACCGAGCGCGCGAAGTGCAGGAGCACGGCCTCGGTGTCGCCGGGGCCGTCGAGCAGGTCGCGCAGGGCGCGCGCGGTCTCCTCCTCGCGGCTCGCGGCCGGCGTGTAGAGGTAGGCGCGGCCGTCCAGCTCGCGCTGCACCCAGCCCTTGCGGTGCAGGTTGTCGAGCACCGTCATGACGGTCGTGTACGCCAGCGGACGGGCCGGGGCCAGGCGGGCGCGGACGTCGCGCACCCGGCAGGGACCCGCGTCGCCCCACAGCACGTCCATCACGGCGCCCTCGAGCTCGCCGAGTCGACCACGCATGTTGCCTCCCGGGTCCGAGGGTAACCGCAACCCCCCATGCTCCCCCGGTCGGTGGGCCGCCGGTTCAGCAGCCGGACAGCGCGTGCACGGGCCCCACCGCACGGGGTCCCGGGCCGAGCACGACCCAGCGACCACCCGCCGCCTCCACCTGCGGCAGCGCGGCGCGGACCTCGTCGAGGAGCTCGGGCAGGAACAGCAGGACACGGTCCGGGCGCAGGCCGGCGAGCTCGGCGGGGGACACGACGGGCACGTCGCTGCCCGGCATGCGGTGGCCCTGCTTGGCCGGCGAGGCGTCCCCGACGGCGGCCAGCAGCGACGCGTCCAGCCCGGCGCGGCACACCAGCGGCACCGCGCGGGACGCCGCGCCGTAGGCGGCGACGGTGCGTCCCGCCGCCCGCTCGGCGACCAGCCAGTCGCGCAGCAGGTGGGTGTCGTCGGCGGCCGCCTGCAGCCGGGTGAACCCGGACGGCTCGGTGACGGCGAGGGCGCGCTCCTCGTCGACGAGGCGGCGGGTCTCGGCGTCGGGCTCGGCCCCGGCCCGGGCGGTGACCAGCACGGTCCCGCCGGCCAGCGGGTACCACCACGCCCGGTGCACGCCCAGGCCGTGCCGGCGCAGTGCGGTGTCCAGGGCGGGCAGCGACCAGTAGCCGTAGTGGCCGTGGCGCAGGTCGAACCACTGGCCGTCGCGCAGCACGGTGCCCAGCGACAGCAACTGGAGCGCGAGCGTCCCGCCGGGGGCGAGCAGCGCGACGCGCCGGGCGAGCGCATCGGCCTGGTCGGGCTCGTGCAGCAGCCCGTAGAAGTCGACGACGAGGTCGGCCCGCCCGGCCGCGGACACCGCGCCCGGATCGAGCGCGGTCATGCCGCGCCCGGTCAGCCGCGGCAGCCACGACCCGCCGTGCGGGCTGCCGAACTCCACGACCCGGCCGCCCGGGCGGACCAGGCCGGCGCGGGCGAGCCGACCGACCGAGCGGTCGCTCTGCTCGGCCATCGCCCGCGGTTCGACGCCGTGCAGCTCCTCGGCCACCGCGGCGTCGGTCTGCAGCTGGGCGAGACCGCAGCCGGCGCACAGCCACATGCGCAGCGGGGCGGCCGGGTCGGGCAGCGGGGCGTCCCGCGCGGGCATCCGGTCCCACGGCGGCTGCTCGCCCAGGTCGAGCACGACCGCGCCCGCGGCACCGCCACAGGCACGGCACCGGGTACCCGGCGTCGGGTCGTCGGTCATGCGCCACCCCTTCGTCGCAGCAGTACTAGCTCCGATAGTAGATACGGGGGCTGAAAGCCCGCTGTGAACCCGATCGGAGCAACGTGGACTCGCGCAGCGTCACCGGGGCCGAGGCCGCTCGTTGTCGTCTCCGGTACCCCAACCGCAGCCCATCGCGCGCCCGTCGCACGCGGTGACCGGACCCGAGGGAGGTCGAGTGGACGTCGTACGGACCGTGGTGCCCGGCGCGCTGCTGCTCGACCCGACCGCCGCCGACGCGTCCGGCCCGGACCTCACCGCCTTCACCGTGCGACGACGGCGCCGCCCGGCCCGCGACGCCGTGCTCGGCCTGTTCGGCCATCCCGGCGACGCGGTGCTGCTCGGCGTCCCCCGCGGCAGCGGCTACGCCGTCGTCATCGACGCCCGGCCGGACGCCGACACCTTCGGCCGGCTCGCCGTCGCCCTGCTCGAGGGCCCGCAGCGGCTGCTCGTCCCGCCGGGCTGCCTCTACGGCGTCCAGTCCGTCGCGAGCGGGACCGTCGTCGAGCTGCGCAGCGCCACCCGGCTCCCGCGCCGGGAACGCTTCGACGTCGACCCGGACGACCCGGACCTCGCGGTCCGCTGGCTCCGCCCCCGGCCGTCCCGGACACCGGGGACGGCACGCTCGTGGGCCGCGCTGATCGCCCGCCTCGGGGCCCCCGCGGGCCCCCGCCGGGACCGCGTCTCCCTCTGGTGACCCCGGGCCCCGTCCCCGGTGTGAGGACGGGCGCATGTGAGCCGGGCGGCCCGGTCGGCGAGATCACGAATCGGTCACGTAACGTCGGTACCAGGCCGGATCGACGACGCCCCGCGCCGGACGGCGGCACGACCGTGTCTGCCGGGACGTGGACACGAGGGGTTTCCGAGGTGCTGAGCGAGCGCGAGAACCGTCGACTGCACGAGATCGAGGTGCAGCTGCGACTGACCGACCCGCGACTGGTCCGCCGGTTCTCCGCACTGAACGCCGCACTGCACGCCCCGGCCCGCCACGGCGGACGGCTGCTCGCCGGGTTCGCCCGCGACCGGCGCACCGTGCACGGCTCGGGCCCGTTCCCGACGATGCTGCTGGGGATCGCGCTGGTCGTGCTGCTGCTCGGTGCCGTGCTGGTGAGCGTGCCGGTCGTCGTCGCGGGGATCCTCGTGGCCGGCCTCGCCCTGGCCGTCGCGGCCACCACCGGGCCGCAGGCGCACCCCGGGACCGCCTGACCCGGCACCCCCGCACCGCGCACCGCGCGGTGCCTCCCCGGCGGAACCGCGCAGTGACCGGTGCCTCCCCGGACGGACGGGGTGGCCGTGGCGCGCGGTCGCGCGACCGGCGGCCTCAGCCGTGGGCGAGGTCGGAGAACCGGCTGTAGTGCAGCTGGTGGGCGACGGTGATCGTCGTGGTCGGGCCGTTACGGTGCTTGGCCAGGATCAGGTCGGCCTCACCGGCACGCGGGTCGTCCTGCTCGAACGCGTCGGGGCGGTGCAGCAGCACCACCATGTCCGCGTCCTGCTCGATCGAGCCGGACTCACGCAGGTCCGACAGCATCGGCCGCTTGTCGGTGCGCTGCTCGGGACCACGGTTCAGCTGGCTCATGGCCACCACCGGGACCTCGAGCTCCTTGGCCAGCAGCTTGATCTGCCGGGAGAACTCCGAGACCTCCTGCTGACGGGACTCGACCTTGCGGCCCGAGGTCATCAGCTGCAGGTAGTCCAGGATGATCAGCTTCAGGTCGTAGCGCTGCTTCATCCGGCGCGCCTTGGCCCGGATCTCCATCAGCGTCAGGTTCGGCGAGTCGTCGATGTAGAGCGGCGCCTCGGAGATCTCCGACATCCGCCGCGCCATCCGCGTCCAGTCCTCGTCCGACATCCGGCCGGCGCGCATGTCGGCCAGCCGGATCCGGGCCTCCGCGGACAGCAGACGCATGACGATCTCGGACTTGCTCATCTCCAGCGAGAAGAACGCGCTGGTCATGCCGTTCTTGATGGAGCAGGAGCGGGCGAAGTCCAGACCCAGGGTCGACTTGCCCAGACCCGGCCGGGCCGCGACGACGACCATCTGGCCCGGGTGCAGACCGTTGGTGACCTGGTCGAGGTCGGCGAAGCCGGTCGGCACACCCGTGGACTGGCCGCCCCGGGAGGCGATCGCGTCGATCTCGTCCATCGTGGGCTGGAGGAGCTCCTCCAGCACCGTGTAGTCCTCGGTGGTGGTGCGCTCGGTGACCTCGTAGACCGCGGCCTGGGCCCGGTCCACCGCGTCGTCGACGTCGCCGCCGTCGGCACCGTGGTAGCCGAGCTGCACGATCCGGGTGCCGGCCTCGACCAGCCGCCGCAGGACCGCCTTCTCGCCGACGATCTCGGCGTAGTACGCCGCGTTCGCCGCGGTGGGCACGGTCGCGATGAGGGTGTGCAGGTAGGGCGCGCCGCCGAGGCGGACGAGCTCACCGCGCCGCTGCAGCTCCGCCGAGACGGTCACCGCGTCCGCGGGCTCGCCACGGCTGTAGAGGTCCAGGATCGTCTCGTAGACGGTCTGGTGGGCGGGCCGGTAGAAGTCCTCCGGCTGCAGGACCTCCACGACGTCGGCGATCGCGTCCTTGCTCAGCAGCATGCCGCCGAGCACCGACTGCTCGGCCGTGAGGTCCTGCGGGGGCTGACGGTCGAACGTGGCGCCCTCGCCGGGTCCGGAGGCCTTCTCGCCGTCACGGACCGCACGGGGCTTGTTGCCGGGACGATCGTCCGTCAGAGCCATACGCAGCGTCACCCCCGGTGGACACAGTACCGAACGCACGTTCGACGCGCGAGTGGTACGTGCTGCCCACCCGCGACCGTCGTCGGTGATCTGCCGGCCGGCGCGGTGCCCGACGGACCGCGGCGGGCGCGGCCCGGGGAGCAAGGCGCTCGCGTACCGGTACGGCCGACACTAGGTCGGCCGTACCGCCCGTGGCGAACCGGCCTGGTGATCGAACTGGGGATGAACTGTGCACGGATGCCGCCCGTCCCGGGACCGTGCTGGGGACAACCTGGGGACAGCGCAGCGGAATGGGCCGTCTGCGCAGGTCAGAGGCATACTCACAGCTGTGGACAACTTTGCTCTGGCGTGTCGTCGCACGCCGCGTACGGGCGTGTCGGAGCGCCCGGCGGACCGCTCACCGCCCGGCGCGTCCACAGGCCCGCCCGACGAGTGGGTCGTCACCGCACGGCGTGTCGGCTGCGTGACAAGGCATCCGGTGTGGGGTCGTCCGATCGGTGTCGATCGTCCATCCGGGACTGCGCACCGTGTGCACGACGCCCCTCCGGCCGGCCCCGGACACGCGAAAGGGCGGCGCCCGGAGCACATGGCTCCGGACACCGCCCTGTTCACGCTCGGTGGTCGTACGACCACCGGACCGCTCAGCTCGCGACGACCGCGATCGGCAGCTCGGTGGTGACCTCCGGGTGCAGGCGGACCTGCACCTGGTGCTTGCCCAGGGTCTTGAGGTGACCCGGGACGTCGATGCTGCGCTTGTCCAGCAGCGGGCCGCCGGCCGCCTTGACGGCGTCGACGACCTGGGCCGGCGTGATCGAGCCGAACAGACGGCCGGTGTCGCCGGCCTTGGCCGGGACGGTCACGTTGATGTTGCGCAGCTGCGAGTCGACCTGCTGGGCGTGGCCCAGGTCGCGGATCTCGCGGGTCTTCTGGGCCCGGCGGATCTGCTCCACCTGCTTCTCGGCGCCACGGGTGGCGACGACCGCGAGCTTGCGCGGGAGCAGGTAGTTGCGGCCGTAGCCGTCCTTGACCTCGACGATGTCACCCGGGGCACCCAGGTTCGGGACGTCGGCGTTGAGGATGAGCTTCATGTGTCTCCCCTTCCTCAGCGAGCGGTCGAGGTGTACGGCAGCAGGGCGACCTCACGGGAGTTCTTCACCGCGACGGCGACGTCCCGCTGGTGCTGCCGGCAGTTGCCGGTGACCCGACGGGCACGGATCTTGCCGCGGTCGGAGATGAACTTCCGCAGCAGACCGGTGTCCTTGTAGTCGATCAGCTGGGCCTTGTCCTTGCAGAAAGCGCAGACCTTCTTCTTCGGCTTGCGCACGATGGCCTTGGCCATGGTGGTGCTCCTGGAGATCGTCCTCCGCCCGTCACGGGCGGAGAGGTACGTGGATCAGAAGGGGGGCTCGTCGTCGGACGCGGCGCCACTGCCCGCGGGCGGGGCCGAACCCCAGGGGTCGTCATAGCCGCCGCCGGAGTTGCCTCCACCGCCGGAACCGCCGCCCTGTCGGGCGCCACCGCCGCCGCCACCGTCGTAGCCACCGCCGCCGCCACCGAAGCCACCGGAGCCTCCGCCCCGGTTGACCTTGTTGACCTTGGCGGTCGCGTAGCGCAGGGACGGGCCGACCTCGTCGACCTCCATCTCCACGACGGTGCGCTTCTCGCCTTCCTTGGTCTCGAACGACCGCTGGCGCAGACGACCCTGGACCACGACGCGCGCGCCGCGGGTCAAGGACTCGGCGACGTTCTCCGCCGCCTGGCGCCAGATGTTGCAGCGCAGGAAGAGCGCCTCGCCGTCCTTCCACTCGCCGGACTGGCGGTCGAAGGTGCGCGGGGTGGACGCCACGGTGAAGTTGGCGACCGCGGCGCCGGACGGGGTGAACCGCAGCTCGGGATCCGCCGTCAGGTTGCCCACGACGGTGATGACGGTCTCGCCGGCCATGACGGCTCCAATCAGCCGGCGGCGGGCGCCGGCGTGCGGGTGACGTCCTTGCGCAGGACCTTGGTGCGCAGCACGGACTCGTTCAGACCCAGCTGGCGGTCCAGCTCGGTGACGGTGGCCGGCTCAGCGGTGATGTCGAGGACCGCGTAGATGGCCTCGCCCTGCTTCTTGATCTCGTAGGCCAGGCGGCGCTTGCCCCAGACCTCGATCTTCTCGACCGATCCGCCGTCGTTCTTCACGACGGTGAGGAACTGCTCCAGGGACGGCTGCACAGTGCGCTCGTCCAGGCCGCCGTCGAGGATGACCATGACCTCGTAATGACGCATGAGAACCACTCACCTCCTATGGACTCGAAACGGTCACGGCCCGGACGGCCGTGACAGGAGGTTCTCAGTGCACCCCGACAGTTTCCGGCGGATGCGCGGGAGCTGCGGGGATGCCGGTACAGCCTAGCAACGGCCGTTCCGGCCCCGACCTGCGGGTACGCGGTTCCCCAGATCGCTGGGATGGGTTCGGGCCGTGCCCGCGGAGACGCTGGTCGTCGTACGGGTGCCCGGTCCGCGGGCGCCGACGACCACGGGGGAGAGCTCGTGTCCGGCACCACCCACTTCCGCAGCCACGCCTGGATCCTGTCCGGGCTCATGAACACACCGGGGATCCTGGTCCTGGCCGACGGACGGCTGTCGTTCGTCGCCGACACCGGCCCCGTCTTCGACGAGCCGCTCGACGCCGTCACCGACGTCCGTTTCCCCTGGTACGAGTTCGGCGGGGGCTTCCGCGCCACCGTCGCCGGGCAGCGGCGGCGGATCGCGCTGGTCCGCCCGAACGGCGCCGACACCGCGACCGCGGCCCTGTTCGACACCGCCGTGGGCGAGGCGTTCGTCGCGAGCCGGGCGGTGCACGACATCGCCACCGGGCGCACCGCGGGGAAGTCCTGGCGGGCGCTGCTGACCGGCGGTGCGGCGTGAGCGCGCCGCGGGTCCTCGCCGCGCTCGTGGCGGCCGCGGGGCTGCTGGCGGCGGCGGGCTGCTCCTCGTCGGTGCCGCGCGACCAGGTCGCCTCGACCATCGCGACCCAGCTGGGCGGGCAGGGCGTGGCGATCGACGCCGGCACCGTGACCTGCCCGTCCGACCTGGCCGCCGAGGTCGGGCGGACCCTGCGCTGCGAGTTCACCACCGGCGGCCAGCCGGTCGACGCCGTGGCCGCGGTCAGCGCCGTCGACGGCGGCACGGTGAACTTCGACATCACCACCGAGGCCCGGCCGGTGTCGCCGGAGGTGCTGGCGAGGACCGTCGGTGAGCAGGTCACCGCATCCATGGGCCGGCCGGTCGAGACCACGACCTGCGACGGCGAGCTGGCCCCGCGCCCCGGCGCCGTGCAGACCTGCACCCTTACCGTCGGCGGCGAGCAGCTGCCGGCCCGGGTGACCGTGACCTCGGTGGAGGGCGGCCTGGTGAACTTCTCGATCGCCGACGCCTGACCGGCGGCCGACGGCTGTCGGGGGTCCTCGCTACCGTGCCCGTATGCAGATCGGAGCACACGTCCGCGACGCCGAGGACCCCCTGGCCGCGGCCGCCGAGGTCGGCGCCGAGGTGATCCAGCTGTTCCTGTCCGACCCGCAGGGCTGGAAGAAGCCGCCGCCGCACCCACGGGCGGCGGAGCTGGCCGCGTCGGACGTCGCGGTGGTGGTGCACGCGCCCTACACCGCGAACGTCGCGTCCACGAACAACCGGATCCGCATCCCCAGCCGCAAGATCGTGCAGCAGCACCTGGCCGGGGCCGCCGAGGTCGGTGCGTTCGGCCTGGTCGTGCACGGCGGGCACGTCACGAAGGACGACGACCCGGCCGTCGGGATCGACAACTGGCGCAAGTTCGTCGAGCGCCAGGCCGGGGAGCACGGCTTCGACGTGCCCGTCCTGATCGAGAACACCGCGGGCGGGGACAACGCCATGGCCCGCCGGTTCGACGCACTGGGCCGGCTGTGGGACGCGGTGGGCGAGTTCGGCGTCGGGTTCTGCCTGGACACCTGCCACGCCTTCGCCGGCGGCGAGGAGCTGGCCGGGATCGTCGAGCGGGTCCGGGGGATCACCGGGCGGATCGACCTGATCCACCTGAACAACTCGCGCGACGCGTTCGACTCCGCCCGCGACCGGCACGCCAACATCGACGACGGGACGATCCCGCCGGACGAGCTGGCCGCCGTCGTCGCGGCGGCGGGGGCGCCGGTCGTGGTGGAGACCCCGGCCGAGGGGCAGGCCCGCGACATCGCGTTCCTGCGGGAGCACACCTGAGGCGGGCTCAGGCGGTAGGACCCTGGCGGTGAGCGGGCCGCCCGGATCGGCCCGAGCAGCGGAACGGGAGCGCCCCGTCCGTGGCACCGCCGAGGTCGGCCGGCCGCTCGGCGACGCCGGCCCCGCCGTGGGTGACCGCGCCGTCCCGACCGGCGACGGGCACCGCCCGGCCGCGCCCCGGGACGTCGGTCGGGTTCCTCAGCGCCAGGCGAACACCGGCTGCTCCAGGTGCGCGACCCGCGTCGCGCGCCCGTGCAGGACGACCTCGCGGAACTGGTGGAGCACCGCGCCGGTGGGGGCGTGGACGTAGCGGTCGAACAGCGGCACCTGGATCACCGGGGCGTCGGACTCGGGGATCGTGAGGAACCGGGGCTCGTGGTCGATCTCGGCCAGCGGCGGACGGTGCAGCTCGGCGACCTCGTCCGGGTTGGGCGTCGGCTCGCCCGCGCCGCCGGCCCACAGCACGACCGGGGTGATGACGTAGCCGGAACGGGTCGGGTAGTCGTCGAGCAGGCCGAGCACGCGGTCCGGTCCGAGCTCGAGCCCGATCTCCTCGGACACCTCGCGGCGCCCCGCCTGCTCGGCGGTCTCACCCGGGTCGAGCCGCCCGCCCGGAAGGGCCCACTGCCCGGAGTGCGCCCGCAGCGACCGGGCGCGCCGGGTCAGGACGAACGCGACCTCGTCGGCGAGACGGCCGTCGCCGGTGGCACCGGGGACCGGCAGCAGCGTCAGCGTGACGGCGGCGGCCCGCTTCCCCGCCCGGTCCGCCTCCGACGCGGCCCGGCGCTCGGCCGGGGGGAGCGTCGTCAGCGCCGCCTCGACACGCTCCCGCAGCTGGCGCTGCACCGGTTCCGGGACCACCACGTCGTCGGCCATGCACCGATCGTCGCACCCGCCCGGGCGCCGCACAGGTTCCGTCGCCGCCACACACGTCACACCCTGTGCGGCGCCACCACACCCTGTGCGGCGCCCGGCACCCGGCGCACGCGGTCGGCGCCCGGCCCTACGGTCGGCGCCCGACGGCACGGGCGGCGAGAGGCACGGGCGGTAGGCGGCACGGGCGGTAGGCGGCACGGGCGGTAGGCGGCACGGGCGGTAGGCGGCACGGGCGGTAGGCGGCACGGGCGGTAGGCGGCACGCCGCCGTCGCGCCGGTGCGCGCCGCACAGGCCCCGGTGCGCGCCGGCCGGGACGACCACGACGCCTGCCGTCGCACCCCGGGCGAGGTCGCCGCACCCGCCGCAGAGGGTGCGGCGACCGCACGAGCGGTGCGTCGACGTCACCAGGGGTGCGACGAGCGTCGGGGAACGGCGACCGCGGGAGAGTGCCCCGACCGCGAGGGGGTGCGGCGACCGCACGACAGGTGCGGCGACCGCCGGGGGTGCAGCGACCGGCACGACAGGTGCGGCGACCGCAAGGGCGCAACAACTGCCCGGGCGCGGCCACCGCACAACGGGTGCGGCGACGCGAGGAGCAGCCGCGGTTCAGTCCGCGGGGTCGCGCCGGGGGCGGGCCGCCCGGGACGGCCACGGCTCGGGTGCCGCCGCGCGGCCGGAGCGGCCGGAGCCCGCGGAACCGGCCGCGCCACCGGACGGGGACGTCCCGCCGGACCGAGTCGCACCGCCGGACCGGGTCACGCCGCCGGACCGAGTCGCGCCACCGGACCGGGACGCCCCGACGGAACCGGTGGCGCCGGAACCGCCGCCGTCCCCTCGCCGACGCCGCCCGCCCCGTGCGGGCACCGCCACGGCGGACGCCGCAGCGGCGGGCACGGCGGGAACGCGGGACCGGGAGACCCGCGGGCCGACCGGCCACACGGGCTCCGGGTCCCGGCCGGGGTCGGTGCCGGGCCGCAGGATCTGCCGGACGACGAGCACGCACAGCGCGACCACCACGGCGTCGCGGACCAGCACGGTCACCAGGAACGGCTCCGGCGGCAGTCCCTTGTTCGCGACACCCAGGTACTGGAACATCCGCGGCACCCAGACCAGCGCGTCGACGACCATCCACGCCAGCAGCAGCCGCCAGCGTGGCAGGGCGAGCACCGCGAGCGGGACCAGCCACAGCGAGTACTGCGGGCTCCACACCTTGTTGACCAGCAGGAACGCCGAGACCGTCAGGAACGCCAGCTCGGCGACCGCGGGCGGGCGCGGCGCGCGCAGCGCGAGCCAGGCGATCGCGGCGAACGCCAGCACCATGAGGACCGCGGTGACGGTGTTGAGCACGGTGGGGGACTGCCCGTCGCCGAGCGGGCCGTCGAAGCCGGACCAGCCGGTGAACCAGTACAGCGAGTACCAGATCGAGTCCGGGTCGGCCGGGCGCGTGCGGTTGAGCAGGAAGAACTCGACCCAGCCGCGCGGCCAGGCCAGCGCGACCGGGAGGTTCACCGCCACCCAGGCGAGGACCGTGGCGCCGATCGTCCACGCGGCTCGCGGGAGGCCGCCGTCGGCGCGGCGTCGCCAGCCGACGAGCAGCACCGGCAGCAGGAACAGCAGCGGGTAGAGCTTCGCCGCGCCGCCGATCCCGAGCAGCACCCCGGCCCAGACCGGACGGTCTCGGCGCAGCGCGAGCAGCGCCCCGGTCGCGAGCGCGACGGTGAGCGTGTCGAAGTTGGTGAACGCGTGCACCGCCACCAGCGGGGACAGCGCGACCAGCGCGGCGTCCCACGGACGTTCCGGGCGGAGCATCAGCACCGCCCACACCACCACCAGCCAGGCCATGGCCAGCCAGATCGCGGTGACGTCGAAGTAGACGACGACGTCGAGCGCGGTCGGCAGCGGCAGCCGCTCGGCCAGCCACTGCCAGCCGTCGGTCAGCTGCGCGTTGAGGTACTGGAACATCCCGGTGACCACCGGGTACTCCATGTACCGGGCGGTGCGGGAGCCGTCGGCGGCGGTCTCGAACCAGGCGTCGCGGTAGGGGACGGCGTCGTCGGCGAGACCTTCCAGCCCGTAGAGCGGGACGGTGTCGGAGTAGCACATCGCGACGTACTGACGGTCGTTGCGCCAGTCCAGCGCGAGCGCACCGTCGGGGGTGCGGTACTGCTGCAGGCAGGCCGCCTTGCCCAGCCAGCCCAGCGCCAGCACGACGACGGCGAGCAGCAGCACCACCCGCAGCGGGGTCCACCAGCGCGACCGTCCGACGAGTGCGTGCCGGCCCAGCGGGCCGCCGACGACCCGGCTGGCGGCGCGCGCCAGCGGCTCGGTCCAGGTCGGGATCTCCCGGTCCCGGACGCCCGCCCCCGGCGCGTCGCGGGGGGCGGGCGGTGCGGCTCCGGGCCGGCCGCCTGCGGTCAGTTGTCGCCCCCGCGGCCCGGACGGTCCCGGCCCGCGTCGGAGCCGGGCGGACCGTCACTGTTGCCGTCGTTGCCGGGGTCGCCGCTGCTGCCGTCGCCGGATCCGTCACCGGAGCCGTCGCCCGAGGAGTCACCCCGGTCGCCGCGGTTCCCGCGGTCGCCCCGGTCCCCGCGGTCGCCGTTGTCGCGGCTGTCGCCGGGCTCCTGGGTGGTGGTCGGCTGCTGGTCGTCGCCCTGCCCCGAGTCGTTCGAGACGGCCCGGGCCGGGGCCTGGCCGATCGGCTCGAAGTCGGAGAACTGCTCCACCGGCGTCCCCTGCAGCACGTCGTTCATGAACGACTGCCAGATCGAGCCGGGCAGCATCCGCCCGTAGACGGGGCGGCCCGCGGAGTTCTTGATCGGGGTGTTGTCGTCGGTGCCGACCCACACCGCGGTGGACACCGACGGGGTGTAGCCGACGGTCCAGGCGTCGTTGTTCTGGCCCTGGACGCTGCTCTGCACGGTGCCGGTCTTCGCGGCGACCGGACGCCCGTCCAGCCCGATCCGCGAGGAGCTCGCGACGTCGGTCATGGACTCGGTGACGTTGCGGGCGACCTCGGCCGGCATCACCTGCTGGCCGTTGTCGGTGCTGCCGCGGTCGTAGATGACCCGGCCGTCGCTGGCGGTGACCTTCGCGATCAGGAACGGGTCGCGCTTCATGCCGTCGGCCGCGAACGTGCCGTAGGCGGCGGCCATGTCCTCGGGGTGGACCTCGCGGTCACCCAGCGAGATGCCGCCGGTGGGGTTCGGCAGCAGGTCGGCGGGGATGCCGGCCTGGTGCGCGGCGTCGGCGACCCGCTGCGGGCCGACGTCGAGACCCATCCGGTAGAAGACCGTGTTGATCGACTTGGTCATGGCCTCCTTCACCGAGCACTGGCCGCAGCTCACGCCCTCGGAGTTGGTGACCGTGGTGCCGGCGAGCTCCTGGGGGGAGGAGCCGTCGTAGATCGTGCCGAGGCCGACCGGCGGGTTCGCCTGCAGCGCCGCCGCGAGCACGAACGGCTTGAACGACGAGCCGGGCTGCTTGAGCACCGAGGCGTAGTCGAGGCCGACGCCGTTCTCCCCGCCGAAGTAGGCAATGATCGCGCCGGTCTTCGGGTTCACCGACACCAGCGAGGACCGCAGGTTGCCGGGCTGGCCGTCCATGACCTTCTGGACGGCCGTCGCCGCGTCCTCCTGGGCCTTCGGGTCGATCGTCGTGGTGACCGTCAGACCCTGGGTGTTGATCTCGGTCTCGGAGATCCCGAGCTTCTCCAGCTCGGCGCGGGCCGCGTTGTAGATGTGGCCCTTGTCGTCGCCGGGGATGCCGCCGCCCTCGGCCGCGGAGGCCTCGCGCCACTGCGGGAACTTCTGCTGCGCCCGGTCGGCCTGGGTCATCCAGCCCTGGGCGACCATGCCGTCGAGCACGAAGTTCCACCGCTGCTGGGACATCTCAAGGTTCTTCGCCGGGTCCCAGCGCGACGGCGACTGGATCAGCCCGGCGATCATCGCGCCCTCGGAGGCGTTCAGGTCCTGGACGTTCTTCCCGAAGTACGCCTGGCTGGCGGCCTGGATGCCGTAGGCGCCGCGACCCAGGTAGATCGCGTTCAGGTAGTTGCCGAGGATCTGCTCCTTGGTCATCTCCTTGGACATCTTCGCGGCCAGCACGACCTCGCGGAACTTGCGGAACAGCGAGTACTGGTCGTTGCCGGTGGTCACCTTGATGTACTGCTGGGTGATCGTCGAGCCGCCGCCGATCCCGCCGGACAGCTGGTTGATCACCGCCCGCGCGATGCCGGTGATGTCGAAGCCGGGGTTGGAGAAGAACGTGCGGTCCTCGGCGGACAGCACGGCCTGCTGGACCGGCACCGGCACCTGGGACAGGTCGACGCTGGTCCGGTTGACGTTGTCCGGCCGGACGGTCGCCAGCGGGGCGCCGTCGGTGTAGGTGAAGGTCGCGACCTGGGTGACGGCGATGTCGTCGGCCTTGGGGACCGGGAACACCAGCCAGCCGATCGCGAACGCGACCAGCGGGCCGATCACCGCGAACGCGGCGAGCCCGATCACCCAGCGCCGGAGCCGGCGACGGCCGGGCTTCTTCCGCCCGTCACCGCCGTCCCCGGGACCGCGACCGTCGGGACGACCGGGCGGGCCGGGCGGGCGGCCGCCACCGCCGCCACGACGGGCGGCCGTGGCCGGTGCCGCCGCGGCCGCCGCGGCACCGCGGGCCGGCGGACGGCCGGTGCGCTGCGGGGCGGCCGTGCGCGGACCGGCCTGGGCGGGCCGGACGACGGGGTCGAAATGGCCGACCCCGGAGTCGTCGTGGGTCAGCAGCGGCGGAGGGGACTGGGGGACCGGGCGCGGCGGCGGCCCCGCGGGTGCGGGACGGCCGCCCACCGGTGGACGACCGGGGGGCGGGGGCATCGGGGGACGGGGGCCCACGCCCGGTTGGGGGGCCGGCGGGGGCATCGGGGGACGGGACCGCGGAGGACCGGGGGGCGGGGGCGGCGGCGGGGTGCGCCGGGGGTCACGCTCGTCGTTCACCGGGCGGCTCCGTGGGATGCGGTGGACCGGATCCGCAGTGGCCCGGGCCGGGGGTGCCCGGGGCGGAGGGGATCCGGCAGCGGACCGGCGCGGTGCGCGCGGTCCGGGTGGTCGTGCTCGTCGGGCAGGGCGCCATCGGACTCAGCCACCCGCACTCCGCCGGCCGCGGCGGGGGCGGCCGGTGCCGAGGACGAACGAGCGGACCAGGTGATTCCAGCGGCACTCGGTGCACACCTCGACGACGTGCACGGAGAAGTCGGCGACCTGCGCCGCGAGCTGCTCGAGGTCCGCCGCGGAGCGGGCCGAGCCGGAGACGTGGCGCAGGCTCTCGCCGAACACCCACGAGACCTGGGCGAGCTCGTCGTGCCGGCAGACCGGACAGGCCCGACCGGCGGCCGTGCCGTGGAAGCGCGCGGCGCGGAGCAGGTAGGCACCCGCATCGCACACCTCCTCACGGCCGACCCGGCCGGCCCGGACATCGGCCAGCAGAGCACGGCGCTGCAGGGCGTAGTCCACCACCTGTCGCGGGCTGAGCACCCGACCAGGGTACGCGGGACGGACCCGCGGACCCATCGCCGTCCCGCACGGGCCCCTGCGGGCACGACCGTTCCGTGCCTGGTCGGGGCACTCGTCCGGTCCGTGACCGCCTGTGATGACGATCATGGAGGGAACGGATCGATGTATCGGACCGATAGGATGACCGGTCGGCGGTCCGCACGGAGGAGGTCGCGATGCTGGACTTCGCGGTCCTCGGCCTGCTCCAGGACGGTCCGCTGCACGGGTACGAGCTGCGCAAGCAGCTCGGCCGCAGGCTCGGCGGCTTCCGCGCGTTCTCCTACGGCTCGTTGTACCCGGCCCTGCGCCGGCTGCTCCGGGCCGGGTCGATCGCCGAGACCACCGACGAGGCGGGTGATCAGTACGGACGCGCTCCGGGACGGCTGCGACGGGGCAGGCGGGTCTACCGCATCACCCCGGCGGGCCGGGACCGGTTCGCGGCCATGCTCGCCGAGGCCGGCCCCCAGGCGTGGGAGGACGGAAGCTTCGACGTGCACCTGGCGTTCTTCGCGCGGACACCGGCGGAGACCAGGATCCGGATCCTGGAGGGCCGCAGACGGGCCGTCGAGGAACGCCGGGACGGTCTGCGCACCGCGCTCGGCAGGCCCTGCGAGGGGGTCGACCGCTACACCCGCGAGCTGCACCGGCTCGGGCTGGAGTGCTCCGAGCGCGAGGTGTGCTGGCTGAACGAGCTGATCGCGACCGAACGGGCCGAGCAGGGCGCCGCGGACGGCCGCGACGAGAGGACCTTCCCCGGCGGCGGGCCATCCCGGCCCGCGACCGGCGGGGTACGACAGGACGAGACAACAGGAGGAGCCTGACATGAGCCAGGTTCGGGTGGCGGTCGTCGGCGTGGGCAACTGCGCGGCGTCGCTGGTCCAGGGGGTTCACTACTACGCGGACGCCGATCCGTCGGCCCAGGTCCCCGGCCTGATGCACGTCGACTTCGGCGGGTACCACGTCCGGGACGTGACCTTCGTGGCCGCGTTCGACGTCGACGCGAAGAAGGTCGGTCAGGATCTCGCCGACGCGATCTCGGCCAGCGAGAACAACACGGTCAAGATCGCGGACGTGCCGCCGCTCGGGGTGACCGTGCAGCGCGGTCCGACCCTCGACGGTCTCGGCCGCTTCTACCGGGAGACCATCACCGAGGCCGACGGCGAGCCCGTCGACGTCGTGCAGGTGCTGCGCGACACCGGGGCCGACGTGCTGGTGTCCTACCTGCCGGTGGGCAGCGAGGACGCCGACCGGTTCTACGCGCAGGCCGCGCTGGACGCGGGCGTCGCGTTCGTCAACGCGCTGCCGGTCTTCATCGCCTCGGACCCGGAGTGGGCGGAGAAGTTCCGCGCCGCCGGCGTCCCGATCGTCGGCGACGACATCAAGTCCCAGGTCGGCGCGACCATCACCCACCGGGTGCTGGCGAAGCTGTTCGAGGACCGCGGCGTGCAGCTGGACCGCACGATGCAGCTCAACGTGGGCGGGAACATGGACTTCCTGAACATGAAGGAGCTCGAGCGGCTGGAGTCCAAGAAGGTCTCCAAGACCCAGGCCGTCACCTCGCAGGTGGACCGGGACATGGGCAAGGGCAACGTGCACATCGGCCCGTCGGACTACGTGTCCTGGCTGGACGACCGCAAGTGGGCCTACGTCCGGCTCGAGGGCCGCGCGTTCGGTGACGTCCCGCTGAACCTGGAGTACAAGCTCGAGGTCTGGGACTCCCCGAACTCCGCGGGCATCATCATCGACGCGGTGCGGGCGGCCAAGATCGCCAAGGACCGCGGCATCGGCGGACCGATCCTGTCGGCGTCGAGCTACTTCATGAAGTCGCCGCCGGAGCAGTACCGCGACTCCGAGGCGCGCGACAAGGTCGAGGCGTTCATCCGGGGCGAGATCGACAACTGATCCGTTTCTCGGTACAACGGCCCGGGGACGACCGCGCAGGTCATCCCCGGGCCGTTGCCGTACCGGAGACGTTCCGGAAGACGACATTACCGATCCGGAATGTTCTCGTTATTCGTCGTGAGCGCAGTCATGCAATGAATGTGCTCTGCGTCATTTATCCGAGCGATATCTGTTCGTAATGTGCGGTCCGGCCTTGTGCGACCACCGCCCATCCGGGGTGAGGGGTGCAGGGTCACCGCCGGGCGACGACGCGGGCGGGTCGTGAGTGCCGTCCGGTCCCCACCGGAACTCCCCCTTCGTACCGGCGCCCACGGGTCCCGCCCCGACCGCTCCTCCGGTGGTGCAACATCCCGAGGACCCCACCGTGCCCCAGCGTCATTCCGCTCCGGCGCTCCGCGTCGCCGTCGTGGCCACCACCGCCGCCGCGGCCGCAGTTCTGTCCGTGCTCCCCGCCGCCACCGCGGCCCCCACGGACGCCGCCTCCGCGGCACCCGCCGCGGAGACCGTGACCCGTGACGTCGCCCCGGCCGCGAACGTCCTGCCGGCGCTGGGCGCGAACCCGGCCGCGCTGTCGGTCTCCTCCGCGGCGCAGGCCGCGGCCCCGGCCGCGCAGGCCGCCGCCGCGCGCAGCGGCGCGATGTCGACCGCGATGGCCCAGCTCGGCAAGCCCTACCGCTGGGGCGCCACCGGCCCGAGCGCATTCGACTGCTCCGGCCTGGTCCGCTACGCCTTCGCCAAGGCCGGCAAGGACCTGCCCCGCACCAGCCGGGCCCAGGCCCAGGTGGGAACCCCGGTGTCGAAGTCGAACCTGAAGCCCGGTGACCTGGTCTTCTTCTACAGCCCGGTCAGCCACGTCGGCATCTACATCGGCGGTGGCCAGATCGTGCACGCCTCCACCAGCGGCCAGCCGGTGAAGATCTCCGACATCGACCGGATGCCGTTCAACTCGGCCCGCCGGGTCTGAGAGAAGCTTGCGGAACGAAGCTCAGCTCTGAGCGCGCACGCTCCCCGGTGCGACCGGCCCCGTCCTCGCGCAGGACGGGGCCGGTCGTCGTAGGTTCACCGGGTGACCGCTCCCCGCCGCCCGCTCGCCCTGATCACCGGTGCCTCCCAGGGCATCGGCGCCGCCACCGCCCGGCTGCTCGCGCCGCGCTACGACCTGGTCCTGGGTGGCCGGGACGAGAAGCGGCTGGAGACCCTGGCCGGCGAGCTGACCGAGGCGGGCCCGGTCGCGGTCCGCACCGTGGCGGTGGAGCTCACCGACGACGACGCGCTGGCCACGGCCCTCGACGGCATCGACCGGCTCGACGCGCTGGTCCACTCGGCCGGGGTCGGGGAGCTGGGCACCGTCGCGGAGACCACCGCGCAGACCTGGCGCCACCAGTTCGACGTCAACGTCGTCGCGGTCGCCGAGGCGACCCGGCTGCTGCTGCCCGCACTGCGCGCGGCGGGTGCCGACACCGGCGCCGACGTCGTGCTCGTCAACTCCGGCTCCGGGCTCACCGCCCGCGCGGGCTGGGGGTCCTACGCGGCGAGCAAGTTCGCGCTGCGCGCGTTCGGCGACGCCCTGCGCGCCGAGGAGTCCGGGCACGGCATCCGGGTCACCTCCGTGCACCCGGGCCGGGTGGACACCGCGATGCAGGAGCGGGTCGTCGCCCACGAGGGCGGGGAGTACGACGGCTCGCGGTTCCTGCGCCCGGAGTCGGTCGGTGCCGCGATCCTGGCCGCGCTGACCGCGACCCGCGACGCCCACCTCACCGACATCGTGGTCCGCCCCCAGGGCTGACCTGCGCCGGGATCACACCGGGGCCGGTCCCGCCGCCACCGCGGCGTGCAGCTCCGCCAGGGCCGCCTCCACCGGCGGTGCGGCGGCGACGGCGTCGCGGACGACGGCCAGGATCGACCGCACCGGGGTCGGCCGCACGACCGGCACCGCACACGTCCCGGCGGGGAGGTGGGCGGCCCCGAGGCGCGGCAGCACGGTGAGCCCGATCCCGGCGGCGACGAAGGCGAGCGCGGTCGGGTAGTCGTGCGCCTCGACGTGGAACGGCGGCCGGAACCCCGCCGCCGTGCACGCCTCGACGAGGTTGCGGCGGCACCAGCCGCGGGCGAAGTCGTTGTCCACCCAGCGCTCGCAGGCCAGCTCGGCGAGCTCGACCTCGTCCCGGCCGGCGAGCGGGTGCCCCACGGGCAGGACCGCCACGTAGGGGTCGGAGAGCAGCGGGGTCACCGAGAAGCCGGGCCAGGCCGCGAAGTCCGGCCGTTCGACGGCGATCTGCACGTCGGCACGGTCGGCCGGGTCGTCGGGCAGCCACTCCCGCAGCCGCAGGTCCAGCCGGACGCCCGGGAAGTCGCCGGTCAGCCGGCGCACCACGCGGGGCAGCCAGGCCGAGCCCACCGAGGCGAAGTAGGCCACCGACAGGGTGCCGGTCCGCCCGGCCCGCAGGTCGGCGACGACCGCCTCGGCCTCCCCGATCCGGGCCAGGACCAGATCCGCCTGCTCGGCCAGCCGGACCCCGGCCGCGGTGGCCCGCAGGCCGCGCCCGGCCCGTTCGAACAGGGTCAGCCCGGTCTCCCGCGCGAGGGTGGTGACGTGCTGGCTGACCGCCGACGGCGTGTAGCCCAGGTTCGCGGCCGCGGCCTGGACCGAGCCGCTGGCGACGACGGACCGGAACACGCGCAGGCGGTGGGTGTCGAGCACGATTCGACAGTACAGCGGCACTGAATCCAGGAGAAGGAATCATCGCTGGTGCTGAAGTATCCGGAGCGCCAGGCTGGTCCCCATGAACCGCTCGACCCGTGCTCTCCCGGCGCTCGCCGCGTCGGTCACCGTGGTGTTGTGGGCGTCGGCCTTCGTCGGCATCCGTGCCGTCGGGCACGACCTCTCCCCGGGCACGCTCGCCGCGGGCCGGATGCTGGTCGGGGCGCTCACCCTGACCGCGATCCTCACCGTGGTGCGGGCGCGGCGACGCGCCCCGGCCCCGCCGGCACCGCGCGGACGCCTGCTGGCGGCGGTGGCGATCTGGGGTGCGGCCTGGTTCGGCGTCTACAACCTCGCGCTGAACGCGGCCGAGCGGCACCTCGACGCCGGCACCACCGCGCTGCTGGTGAACGTGGCGCCGGTGGTCGTCGCCGTCCTGGCCGGGCTGCTGCTCGGGGAGGGCTTCCCCGCGCGGCTGCTGGCCGGGATGGGCGTCGCGTTCGCCGGGGTGGCCCTGATCGCGGCGGCCTCCTCCGCCGGGGGCGCCGACCTGTCCGGGGTGCTGCTGGGGCTGCTCGCCGCACTGGTCTACGCGGGCGCGGCCGTCGCACAGAAGCGGCTGCTGCCCCGGGTCGACGCCCTGACGATGACCTGGACGGGCGCCGTCGCCGGGGCCGTCGCGCTGCTGCCGTTCCTGCCGTCGCTGGTCGCCGAGCTCGCCACCGCGCCGCCGACGGCCGTCGCCGGCGTCGTCTACCTGGGGGTGTTCCCGACCGGTGTCGCGTTCCTGACCTGGGGGTACGCCCTGACCCGCACGACCGCGGGCCGGCTGGCCGCCACCACGTACGCGATCCCGCCGCTGGTGGTCGGGCTGTCCTGGGCGCTGCTCGGGGAGGTACCCGCACCGGCCGCGCTCGCCGGCGGTCTGCTGTGCCTCGTCGGCGTCGCCGTCGCCACCCGTTCGGCCCCGCCCCGGGGGCGGGGATCGTCCGAACGACAGACCCCCGTGGCCCTCCCCGTCGCTACGCTCGACGGGCATGGGGGAGTCCAGGGACGACGAGCGGTCCGTGATGCGGGTGTCGGACGCCGACCGCAGCGAGACCGCGGAACGGCTGAAGCTGGCGCACGACGAGGGCCGGCTGTCACTGACCGAGTACGACGAGCGGTTGCAGCAGGCCTACGCGGCGACCGTCCGCGCGGACCTCGACCGGCTGGTCACCGACCTGCCCGCGGTGGAACGCACGACGTTGCCGTCGGTGCGTGCCGAGACGGCGCAGGTGGAGAAGGCCGAAGCGAGGCGTGAGCACCTCACCGAGTGGCGCTCGTGGGCCGGCACCTCGGTCATCCTGACCGGCATCTGGGTCGTCACCGCGTTCGCCTCGTCCTCCGGCGGGGAGGGCCTCCCGTTCTTCTGGCCGATCTTCCCGATCGGGATCTGGGGGGCGGTCCTCGTGGCGCACTTCTTCTTCGGCTCCGGGGAGAAGGAGGACGACTGAGGGGCCCGCGGCGGCTGCCACGCGCACCGGACCGGGCATAGAGTCGCCCCGTGCTCGACCCCGCCCGCCTCGACCTGTCCGCGCTCGCGGACGCGCTCGAGGACCGCACGCCGGAGGTCACCTGGTACCTCGACCCGGCCGACGCCGAGGTGCACGGCGTGTCCGGCGACGACCGGCCCGGTCCGGACTGGGTGGAGATCCGGCCGGTGACCAGCCGGGAGTCCTACCGGGACATGTCCGACTTCACCGCGGGCGTGCAGCACCGCCGGGCCGCGGCGCTGCTGGACCGCGCGATCGACGGCCGGGGCGCGTTCCGCCGGTTCAAGAACACGTTGTTCGAGTTCCCCGAGGTCCGCGACCAGTGGTACCGCTTCCGCGACGCCCGTTCCCGCCGGCGCGCGGCGGACTGGCTGGTCGCGGCCGGCCTGATCGGCGCCGACGACGGCGAGCGGCTCCGGGCACGCCACCCCGACCCGGACCCGTCCAACGACGACGTGCCCGCCGCCGTCGCCGACGACCTGGCCCTGCTCTACGGCCCCCGGCTGCGCCAGGTGCTGCTGTTCGGGTCCTGGGCCAGCGGGGAGGGCTCGGTCGAGTCCGCGATCGACCTGCTCGTGGTGCTCGACGACGACGGGTTCCCGATCCTGCCCTGGGAGGAGGTACGCGCGATGGACGACGTGCTGTGGCAGCACACCCGGCGGACCGGGCTGACGATCAGCGTGCTGCCGGTCGGCCAGGGCGAGCTCGTCCGCGCCGCCGACCCGACGGTCGTGCGTGCCCGCGCCGAGGCGGTGCGGGTCCGGTGACCCGGCGGGTGCACGGCGGGATCGCGCGGGCCCGGGTCGAGCTGGGCGGGGCCCGGGTGCTGGCCGAGAACGGCTTCGGCGACGCCGCGGTCTCCCGCGCGTTCCACGCCGCGTTCCGGGCCGCCGAGACCGCGCTGCTGGTGCTGGGGGAGACCCGCGCCGAGCACTCCGAGGTGGTCAGCGCGTTCGTGCGCCGGGTGGTGCGGGAACGGTCGCTGGACCCGCGGGCCGGGCGGCTGCTGCGGTCGCTCTACAACCGGCGGGCGCTGGCCGACCACTCGGACGTGACCGCTCCGGCGGCGGAGGCGCGGGCGGCCCTCGACGACGCCGCGTTCGTGCTCGACGCCGTGGAGGCCTGGCTCGCCGAGCCGGCCCTGTCCGGGCCGCCGGACCCGGGGAACGGGGCGACCCGGCGGCCGGAGAAGCCGGTCCGGCGCGGGTCCCGCGCCTGACCGGCCGGGTCCGGCCCGCTGCCTCAGCGGAACTGCGGCGGGACCCCGTACGGCCCGGCCTGCGGCGCGACGAACTGCGCGGGAGCACGCTCGGCGCGCTTCGGGTCGTCACCCCAGGCGTTCTGACGGTGCTCGCCGTCGGCCGCCAGCCACACGATCAGCAGCACCACCCCGACCAGCGGGACGAGGCCGATGAAGTACCACCACCCGCTGCGGCCGGTGTCGTGCAGCCGCCGCACCAGGAGCGCGATCGCGGGCACCAGGTGGACGAGTGCGACCACGGTCGCCAGCACCGGGGCGCCGAGCAGCTGCGTCGTCCCCAGGACCACGTCCAGGGTCCCGGCGACGAGGTAGATCCCCAGGTAGACCAGGGCGAACATCCAGTACTCGGCCCGCCGGGCGCGCCCCCGGAAGTCGGAGAACCCGCGCATCGCCTGCAGGTAGTACGTCATGACGTGGCCCCTCTCGCCGTGCGACCACGGGCTGGTCGCTCGGACGAGGGGATGCCGCCCGGGGGCCGGCCGTTACAGCGCGCGGGTCAGAAGAAGTCCCCGCCGAAGTCGGAGTCGTTGTCGAACAGGCCCCCGCCGTCGAAGCCGCCCTGGTCGGCGCCGTCGAAGCCGCCGTCGGCACCGCCGTCGAAGCCCGGGTCGTCGAGGGCGGCGCCGTCGGCGAACCCGTCGGCGTAGGCGGCCGGGTCGGCGCCGGCCATCCCGCTGAACAGCGAGGTGAACAGCAGCGCCGAACCGACACCCCAGGCCCCGGCGACGAGTGCGGGCTTCCACCACGGCTCGGAGTACCAGCCGCGCGGCACCGGACGCCCGGCGACGGTCCCGCCGGGGTAGTAGTGGCTGTTCCGGTCGGTCGGCCGCGGCGACGCGCCCAGGCTGCGGCCCTCCACCTCGACCTCGCGGTCCTCGGTGACCTCACCGGCGCGGGACTGGCCCGGCAGCGGCGGCAGCTCGGGCCCGGGGTCCATGCCCATCGCCGTGCGGGCGGCGCGGACGTAGTAGAGACCCTCGTAGGCGGTCTCGGTGACCTGCCGGCACTGCGCGGCCGTGCGCGCCTGCTCCATCTGCGAGCCCGCGGCGGTGTAGCGCTCGGCGGCGTCGGCCAGCGCCTGACGGCTCGGGTCGTCGGTCCCGGTCAGGGCCAGGACCTGGCCGCCGAGGCGTTCCACCCAGCGCCGGGACTCGGCCTGGGCGTCGGCCAGAGCGGCGGCCTTGTCCGCGTTGTGCCGACGCACCAGCCAGACGACGGCCGCGACGACGGCCAGGACGACGATCAGGGTCAGGACTGCGCTCATGACGGACCTCCTGCCCGCTCAACGGGCAGGAGGTCGCCTGCGTTCCCTACCGGACGACGTTGACCAGGCGCCCCGGCACGACGATGACCTTCTTCGGCTCGGCCCCGTCCAGCGCGGTGACGACCTTCTCGTCGGCCAGCGCGGCCGCCCGGATCTCGTCCTGGCCGGCGTCGGCGGCGACGGTGACCCGCGAGCGGACCTTGCCGTTGACCTGGATCGGGTACTCGACGGTGTCCGCCACCAGGTAGCGCTCGTCGGCGACCGGGAACGACGCGTAGGTCAGCGTGTCCTCGTGACCGAGCTTCTGCCACAGCTCCTCGGCGATGTGCGGGGCCAGCGGCGCCAGCATCAGCACCAGCGCCTCCGCGACCTCGCGCTCCACCGGCGCCCCGCGCTTGGTCAGCGCGTTGTTCAGCTCGATCAGCTTCGCGGCGGCGGTGTTGTAGTGCAGCGCCGGGAAGTCCTCGCGCACACCGGCGATCGCCTTGTGCAGCGACCGCAGGATCTCCTCCGACGGCGCGTCCTCGACGACGGTCACCGCTCCGGTGCCCTCGTCGACCAGGTTGCGCCACACCCGCTGCAGGAACCGCTGCGGGCCGACCACGTCCCGCGTCGACCACGGCCGCGAGGCGTCCATCGGGCCGGTGTACATCTCGTACAGCCGGAAGGTGTCCGCGCCGTAGCGGTCGCACATGTCGTCGGGCGTCACGACGTTCTTCAGCGACTTGCCCATCTTCCCGTACTCCCGGGTGACGGGCTGCCCGTTCCACGTGAAACCGGCGCTCGTGCCGTCCTCGCCGACGACCTCGACGACCTCCTCCGCGGGCACGTAGGTCC
Source organism: Pseudonocardia sp. ICBG601 (assembly GCF_020496245.1). Lineage (NCBI taxonomy): Bacteria > Bacillati > Actinomycetota > Actinomycetes > Pseudonocardiales > Pseudonocardiaceae > Pseudonocardia > Pseudonocardia sp. ICBG601. The sequence goes on from NZ_JAHLJA010000148.1 coordinate 709,424, forward strand.
CGCGGGCGTCGGTGTAGGCCCAGGCCTGGATGTAGCCCTGGTTGAACAGCTTCCGGAACGGCTCCTCGCTGCTCACGTGGCCCAGGTCGAACAGGACCTTGTGCCAGAACCGCGAGTACAGCAGGTGCAGCACGGCGTGCTCGACACCGCCGACGTACAGGTCGACACCGCCCGGGTCGGCGACCGACCGGGCCGCGTCCTTGCCGATCCAGTACTTCTCGGCCTCGGCGGAGACGAACCGCTCGGTGTTCTCCGGGTCCAGGTAGCGCAGGTAGTACCAGCACGACCCGGCCCACTGCGGCATCGTGTTGGTCTCGCGGCGGTACTGCTTCGGGCCGTCACCCAGGTCCAGCTCGACGGCCACCCACTCGTGCGCCCGGGACAGCGGCGGCTCCGGCTCGGAGTTCGCGTCGTCCGGGGCGTAGGTCTTGGGCGAGTAGTCGTCGACGTCGGGCAGGACGACGGGCAGCTGGTCCTCGGGCAGCGCGATCGGGCCGTGCTCGTCCCAGACGACCGGGAACGGCTCGCCCCAGTAGCGCTGCCGGGAGAACAGCCAGTCGCGCAGCTTGTACTGCACGACGCCCTCGCCGGCGCCCTTCGCGGCCAGCCAGTCGATGATCGTGCGCTTGGCCTCGTCGACGCCCAGCCCGTCCAGGCTGATCTCGTCGTTCGCGGAGTTGATGGTCGGGCCGTCGCCGGTGTACGCGCCGCCGTCCCAGTCCGACGGCGGCTGCACCGTGCGCACGTGCGGCAGCCCGAACGCGGCCGCGAAGTCCCAGTCGCGGGTGTCCTCGGCGGGCACCGCCATGATCGCGCCGGTGCCGTAGCCCATCAGCACGTAGTCGGCGACGAACACCGGCACCGGGGAGCCGGTGACCGGGTTGGTCGCGTACGCGCCGGTGAAGACGCCGGTCTTCTCCTTGTTCTCCTGCCGGTCCAGCTCCGACTTGCGGGCGGCCTCGGCGCGGTACGCGGCGACGGCCTCGGCGGGCGTCGCGGCGCCACCGGTCCAGCGCGGGTCGGTGCCGTCGGGCCACTGCCCGGGGGCCAGGGAGGACACCAGCGGGTGCTCGGGCGCGAGCACCATGTAGGTGGCGCCGAACAGGGTGTCCGGGCGGGTCGTGAAGACCTCGATCGCGTCGGCGCCGGACTGCACCGGGAACCGGACCCTGGCGCCCTCGGAGCGGCCGATCCAGTTGCGCTGCATCGCCTTGACCGACTCCGGCCAGTCGACCCGGTCCAGGTCGTCGGCCAGCCGGTCGGCGTAGGCGGTGATCCGCATCATCCACTGCTTCAGGTTGCGGCGGAAGACGGGGAAATTGCCGCGCTCGGAGCGTCCCTCGGGGGTGACCTCCTCGTTCGCCAGCACGGTGCCCAGGCCGGGGCACCAGTTGACCGGGGCCTCGGAGATGTAGGCCAGCCGGTGGCCGTCGACCACCGCGCGCCGCTCACCCTCGGACAGCTCCGCCCACGGACGGCCGTCCGGAGTGGCGCGACTGCCGTCCTCGAAGGAGGCGCGCAGCTCGGTGATCGGACGGGCGCGGTCGGCCGCGGCGTCGTACCAGGACTCGAAGATCTCGCGGAAGATCCACTGGGTCCAGCGGTAGAACCCGATGTCGGTGGTGGACACCGAGCGGCGCGGGTCGTGGCCCAGGCCCAGCTGGCGCAGCTGCTGCCGGTAGCGGGCGATGTTGGCCTCGGTCGTCGTCCGCGGGTGCGTCCCGGTCTGGACGGCGTACTGCTCGGCGGGCAGCCCGAAGGCGTCGAAGCCCATCGGGTGCAGCACGTTGTGGCCGTTCATCCGCAGGTAGCGGCCCAGCACGTCGGTGCCGATGAAGCCCAGCGGGTGCCCGACGTGCAGCCCCGCCCCGGAGGGGTAGGGGAACATGTCCATCAGGTAGACCTTCGGCTTCTCCGAGCCGGGCTGCCCCGGGTCGGGGGCGTGGAAGGTCTGCTCGGTCTCCCAGAAGTCCTGCCACTTCCGCTCGATCCGGGCGGCCATCTCGGCGTCGTAGCGGTACGCCGGTCGGTCCGCGCGCTGCTCGGACGCGGTCGTGGTCTCGGTGCTCATGTCCGTCTCACCTCGGGGATGCCTGTCGTGACGGCCCGACTCGGGGCCCGGAACACGTCGCGGCCCCTCGTGCGCATCACGCAGGAGGGGCCGTCGCGGCGCCGTGTTGTGGCTACGACGCCGCGCCGGGAAGTCGGCGGGCCGTGCACATGTGACCAGGGTAGCCGGGGCGGGCATCCCCGTTCCCCCGGGTTCTACCCTGGTCACGTGCCCACGACGCTCCGCCTGCTCCTCGCCGCCCTGCTCCTGCTGGCCGGGGTGGTCCTCGTCGTCCTCGCCGTGCTGGGGGCGACCGGCCGGCTGCCGCGCAACCGCTTCGTCGGCGTCCGCACCGCGGACAGCCTGCGGACCGCCGACGCGTTCGCGATCGCCAACCGGGTGGCCGCGCCGCCGGTCGGGGCCGCGGGGGCTATCGCCCTGGTCGGCGGGACGGTGCTGCTGTTCCTGGACCGGACCGGCGCCGCCCCGTGGGTGCTGGGTGCGATCGCGCTGGTCGGGACGGTCGTGCTCGCCGGTCTCGGTGGCGCGGTCGGGGCGCGGGCCGCGGCGGCGGCGATCGCCGCGCAGGCCGCGGCCCCGAGCTGCGGCGGGGTCTGCGCCGGCTGCGACCTGGTCGCGGGCTGCCGCGACGCGACCGGCACCGAGCCGGGCTCGGAGCCCGGGGCCCGCACCGGGCTCGCCCGCGAGGCCTGACCTGCGAGGCCCGACCTGCGGGGCCTGATCCCCGGGACCCGACCCCGGGCGGGCTACCAGCCGCGGGAGCCCGGCCCGCCCTTGAACGGGCCGACGACCTCGTCGGTGACCCAGCCGCCGTAGAACCCGCCGGGCTGCGGGCGGACCGTCTCCCCGTCGAGGGTGATCCGCTCGAACGGCGCCACGTAGACCGCGACCCGGTCGGTCAGCTCCGGGTAGCGCGCGTCCGGCCGCGGGTACCACCAGGCGACGTCGGTCAGCGGCGGCACGCCGGGGACGCGCACGTCGCAGTAGTGGGCGACGCCCTTCCACTCGCAGAACGTGCGCTGCTCACCGGGCACCAGCACGCCGTCGGTGAAGGCGGTGCGGGGCAGGTACCAGGTCGGCGGGTGGCTGGTCTCCAGCACCCGGACCAGGTCGTCCGACGCGGCGACGAGCGTCCCGCCGTGCCACAGCTCCGCGTGCCGGGGCACCCGCTCGGCCCGGGGCGGGCGCGGGTAGTCCCACACCGACTCCTGCCCGGGGCCGACGGGATCGGGCTGGGGACGACGGTCGAACAGCACGACCCCCACGGTAGGCCGGTCAGCGGTCCCCGAGCACGGTCGCGGCGAACTCGCGCTGCGCGACACCGGCCGTGGCGTGGTCGAACACGTCGTAGCCGACGACCGGGAAGACACGTCCGGCGCGGGCGGCGGGGAGCCGGGTGAACAGCGGGTGGGCCAGCACCGCGTCGACCGCGGGGAAGGTGCCCCCGTCCGGGCGGACCGGGTGGAGGATGTCGGTCGCGTCGCCGAGCCTGCCGAGCGCCTCGATCCCGATGGTGGTGAACGAGCCGTCGCCCGGCGCGGACGGGAAGTCGGCCAGCCGGACCCCGAACGCGGTCAGGATCGAGCAGTACGGGTTGTCGGCGTGCAGCACCGAGAACTCGCCGACCGTCCCGCCGAAGGTGATCGGGGCGATCCGGCGCCCGGCCAGTGCGGCGGCGTGCCGGGTGCGGAGCTCGTCGACGCCGGCGGCGTAGCGGGCCCGGGCGTCGACGAGGGTGTCCCCGGCGCCGACCGCGACGGCCACCTGCTCGGCGACGGTCAGCCAGTCGCCGTTGTCCAGGGGTGCGAACAGCGCGGTCGGCGCGATCCCGGACAGGACGCGCCACAGGTCCTCGTCGGCGTAGTCGGCCTCGCCGAGGATGACGTCCGGGCGCGCCGCGGCGATCCGCTCCGGCTCCGGGGTCACGACCGTCCCGACGGTGGGCAGCCCCTCCAGGAACGTCTTCTGGTCCGCGGTCAGCGCCGCGCTGCTGGGGGTGTAGTCCGCGACGGCGACCGGGCGCTTCCCGAGGGCCTGCATCTGGAACGGCGTGTAGTAGCCGACGCACGCGACCCGCGCGGGGTCCGCGGGCACCGCGACCTCGCCGTAGGCGGTCCGCAGCGTGCGGGTGGCCGTCCCGGCCGGTCCGCCGCCGGTGACGGGGGAGCAGCCGGTCAGCAGGCCGAGGCCGCCGAGCAGGGCCCCGCCGAGCAGCGTGCGCCGGTCGACGGCGCCGCGGGACGCGGACGGGACGGTGCGGGGGACGACGACCACGGGAACCTCCTGGATAAGGGTAGGCTCACCATAGGCCACGCACCGCTCGCGGGGACTCAGTTCCAGGCGGGATCACGCGGGAACGTGGCGAGCAGCGCCAGTGGGACGCCCTGGCGACGGAGCACCCGTTCCCACAGCTGGTCGTAGACGGTGGTCAGCAGGTCGTCGGGCAGTCCGGGGACGACGTACCAGTCGCCCCGGGCGATCTCGCCGCCCAGCTGGCCCGCGTCCCAGCCGGAGTACCCGGCGAAGATCCGCAGGCCGCGCAGCCGCTGCGCGAGCGGAGCCGGGTCGGAGTCGAGGTCGACCAGCTGCACCGGCGGCCGGACCGGCATCAGCCCGCCGAGCCCGCGGCCGGTCTCCCCGGTCCGCAGGGCGGCCAGGCAGAGCGCGGTGCGCGCCTCCACCGGACCGCCGACGAACATGGTCCCGGGGTCGCTGGTGAGCCCGGCCCACCGCGGGAGCACGTCCCGTACGGCCGCCTGGCCCGGCCGGTTGAGCACGACCCCGAGGCTGCCCTGCGGACGGTGCTCGATCATGTAGACGACCGTCCGCGAGAAGTTCGGGTCGCCCAGACCGGGGGCGGCGACGAGCAGACTCCCCGGCGTGACCGGGGGAAGAGCGGCGCCTCGCGTGGCGCGGTGTTCCCGCACGTGTCCATGGTCGCACCTCCGGCGCGGACGCGATGCCGCCACCCGTTCGCCGCAACGTCGTACACCGGACATGATCGTCCATACGTTCGTGTAATACGAACGTTCATCGATGTGTACGTCCGTACGGGACGCACGTCCGGATCAGAGGTTCTCGGCCGCCCAGGCCCGCAGGGCGACCTCGGCCTGCTCGGCGTCCATCGGCCCCTGCTCCATCCGCAGCGCCAGCATGTGCCGGTAGGCCTTCCCGACGGCCGGACCCGGCGGGATGCCCAGCAGCTCCATGATCCGGTTGCCGTCGAGGTCGGGGCGGATCGCGTCGAGCTCCTCCTGCTTGCGCAGCTCGGCGATCCGGTCCTCCAGGCCGTCGTAGTTGCGCTGCAGGGCCGAGGCCCGGCGCCGGTTGCGGGTGGTGCAGTCCGAGCGCACCAGCCGGTGCAGGCGCTCCAGCAGCGGGCCGGCGTCGGCGACGTAGCGGCGCACGGCCGAGTCGGTCCACTCGCCCTTGCCATAGCCGTGGAACCGCAGGTGCAGGTAGACGAGCTGGCACACGTCGTCGACCAGGGCCTTCGAGTACTTGAGCGCCCGCAGCCGCTTGCGGGTCATCTTCGCCCCGACCACCTCGTGGTGGTGGAACGAGACCCGCCCGTCCGGCTCCTTGCGCCGGGTCGCCGGCTTGCCGATGTCGTGCAGCAGCGCGGCCAGGCGCAGCGTGAGGTCCGGCCCGTCGGTCTCGCGCTCGATCGCCTGCTCCATCACGACGAGCGAGTGGGTGTAGACGTCCTTGTGCTGCATGTGCTCGTCGGTCTCCAGCTGCATCGCCGGGACCTCGGGGACGACGTGCCGGGCCAGGCCGGTGTCGCAGAGCAGCTCCAGGCCGCGCCGCGGGTGGTCGCCGATCATCAGCTTGGTGAACTCGGCCTGCACCCGCTCGGCGGTGATCCGGGTCAGCTCGTCGGCCATCGCCGTCATCGCGGCGGTGACCCGCGCGGCGGGGGTGAACCCGAGCTGGGAGACGAACCGGGCGGCGCGCAGCATCCGCAGCGGGTCGTCGGAGAAGGAGCGCTCCGGGGTGTCCGGGGTGTCCAGGACGCCCTGGGCCAGCGCGGCGAACCCGCCGTGCGGGTCGACGAAGCGCCGGTGCGACCCGGTCAGCTCGACCGCCATCGCGTTGACCGTGAAGTCGCGGCGCACCAGGTCGCCCTCGACGGTGTCGCCGAAGCGGACCTCGGGGTTGCGGGAGGTGCCGTCGTAGGTGTCGGCACGGAAGGTCGTCACCTCGAGGGTCTGCCCGTCGCGGCGCAGCCCGACGGTCCCGAACGCGATCCCGGTGTCCCAGACCGCCTCGGCCCAGCCGCGCACGATCGCGAGGATCTGCTCGGGGCGGGCGTCGGTGGTGAAGTCGAGGTCCCCGGAGTCCCGGGTCGACGCGCCGGTGCCGCGCAGCACCGCGTCACGGACGCTGCCGCCGACGAGGTAGAGCAGGTGACCGCGGGCGGCGAAACGGGCGGCCAGCTCGTCGGCGACGGCCGGGACGTCGAGCAGTGCGACCACGGCGTTCTCCTGTGCTCGCTGCAGCTCGTCCGGGTCCGGGGCGGATCCGGCCGGAGGTCGGGTCGGCCGGGTCACCTGTCGGGCGGTGGAGGACGGGGACGACGAGGACACGACGGGCCAGTCTAGGCAACGCGCCCGGCCGGTGGGCACGGGTCCTCCGGTCGCTCCGTACCGCTCGACCGCTGATCGACGGCGGGGCGACCGGGTGACGCCACGGCCGAGGACGGCTCGTCGACCCCCCTTCGAGCCACCTCCTCGTTACCATCGCCACATGTCCACCTCCCGCGGCCGCTCCTCGGCAGGGCGCGGCGCGGAACCCGGCCGTGAGGGCCGGAGCGCACGCGCCGGCCGTGCCGGGCGCGCCGACCGGTCCCCGGACCGCCGTCGCCGGCTGCGCACGGTGGACGAGACGTCCGCCGGTGGGCTCGTCGTGCACCCCGAGACCGGCGCCGCCGCGCTGATCGGCCGGCTGGACCGCCGGGGCCGGCTGCTGTGGTCACTGCCCAAGGGCCACATCGAGGCCGGTGAGACCGCGGAGCAGGCCGCGGTGCGCGAGGTGCAGGAGGAGACCGGCATCATCGGTGAGGTGCTGGCTCCCCTGGGCACCATCGACTTCTGGTTCGTCGCCGAGGACCGGCGCGTCCACAAGACGGTCCACCACTACCTGATGCGCGCGCTCGGCGGCGAGCTCTGCGACGAGGACGTCGAGGTCTCCGAGGTGGCTTGGGTGCCGCTCGACGAGCTCGAGGGCCGTCTCGCCTACGCCGACGAGCGCCGGCTGATCCGGCATGCGGCCAACCTGCTGGAGGAGACGGCGTGAGCCGGGTCGCGGCCCTGGTCGCGATCGTGCTCACCGCGGTGGTGGCGCTGTTCCTGCCCGCGGCGTTCCCGGCGGGCGCCCCGCAGGCCGCCGCCCGGGACCGCCCGGCGCAGCAACCGGCCCAGCAGCCCGTCGCCCCGGTCCGGCTCGACGTCGGCACGATGACCCCGCGGGTGGTGACGTCGGCGGGGCCGGGCGAGCTGGTCGTCACCGGGACCGTCACCAACACCGGCCCGGGGATCGTCGACGACCTGGCCGTCCGGGTGCAGCGCGGGCCGTTGCTCGCCGGCGAGGCGGGGCTGCGGACCGCGCTGGCCGGGGAGGCCGCGGTCGACGACGCGACGCCGCCGTTCGCCGACCTCGGTCCGCTCGCGCCGGGCGCGTCGGTCCCGTTCCGCTACGCCGTCCCGCTCACCGGGCCCCCGCAGTCGACGCTGGCGCTGCCCGGCCCGGGCACCTACCCGCTGCTGGTGAACCTCAACGGGACCGTCGACGGCACGCCGTCGCGGCTGGCCGGGGTCCGCACGATGCTGCCGGTGTCGTCGCTGCCGGGGACCGCGCCGCCGTCGTCGCCGGTCGCCGCCACGCCGGTGACGATGCTGTACCCGATCACCGACGCCCCGCGCCGGATCCCGCCGCTGCCCGGCGAGCAGCCGCTGCTGACCGACGACGACCTCGCGACCTCCTTCGCCGACGGCGGCCGGCTGCGCGGCCTGGTCGAGGCGCTCGGCTCGGCCGCGCCCGCCGGGTCCCCGACCCGGGCCGCGCTCTGCCTGGCGATCGACCCCGAGCTCGTCGCCACCGCGGCCGCCATGCGCGACGGCTACGGCGTCGTCACCGGCCCCGACGAGTCCGTGCCCGGCCGCGGCGCGGAGGCGGCGGGCCAGTGGCTCGCGGCGCTGACCGCCGCCGCGCGCGGGACCTGTGTGATCGCGCTGCCGCAGTCGGACGCCGACCTGGTCGCCCTGGTCCGCGGTGGCCAGGCCGACCTCGCCCGGACCGCGCTGGACCGCGGCCGCCGGACCCTGTCCACCGAGCTGGGGACCACGGTCCTCGACGGCGTCGTGTGGCCCGCCGACGGCGTCGTCGACGAGGCGACGCTGGACGCCCTCGGTGGCGGGACCCGGCTGCTGCTCTCCGCCGACGGGGTGACCGGCACGGCGGCCTCCGGCCGGGTGCGCGTGGGCGGCTCCGACGGCACCGGCCGCGACGGCGACGACTCCGCGCTGCTCACCGACCCGCTGCTCACCGAGGCCGCGAGCGGACCCGCGGGCGTCGAGGTGCAGCAGGGGGACGTGGGCGGGCTCGCCGGCCAGGACCTCGCCGGGGCGCTCGCGTTCCGGGCCGGGGACGCCGGCGGCCCGCTGGTCGTCGCGCCGCCGCACCGCTGGGCCGCGGACGGGCCGGCCGCCGCCGGGGTGCTGACCGCCCTGACCTCGCTGATCGACGACGGCCGGATCGCCCCGACCGGCCTGTCCACCCTCATCGGCGGCGACGTGCAGGCGGGCGGGACACAGCTGTTCTACCCGCCGCAGGCCGGCGGCGCGGAGATCCCGGGGACGGTCGTGTCCGGGGTGGCCGACCAGGTCCGGACGATCGAGGCGCTGCGGGCCGCGGCCGAGGCCCGCACCGGGGTCGGGGCCAGCCCCGCCGACGTGTTCGACCCGCTGGTGACCGGCACGCTGCGGGCGGTGTCGTCGTGGTGGCGGGGCGACCCGGCCCGCGCCGAGCGGGAGGAGACCGTCGTCGCCGACCGGATCGCCGAGATCCGCGCGTCGGTGCGTGTGGTGGAGCCGCCCAGCCCGTACTCGCTCGGGACCAGCGACGCACCGCTGCTGATCACCGTCGCCAACGGACTGCCGGTGACGATGAACGTGCGGGTGGTGCTGTCGAGCACCACCGGGCTGCGGGTCGCCCCGATCGAGGTGCAGGCGGTCCCGCCGCGCGGCCGCGTCCAGGTGCGGGTCAGCGCCCAGGTCACCCGCTCCGGGGTGTTCAGCGTCGACGCGGGCCTGCTCACCCCCGACGGCGTCGCGCTCGGCCCGGACACCCGGCTACGGGTGCGGTCGACGGTCTACGGGACGGTCACGGTCTGGCTGACCGCGATCGCCGGCGGCGTCCTCGTGGTCCTGGTGGTCCGGCGGGTGCTGCGCCGGCTGCGTCCGGCCGCCGCACCCGGCCCGTCCGGTGGCCCCGGTCCCGGGCCCGACACGCCCCCGGACGTCCCCGTGCCACCGGGACCGGCGCCGTCCGGACGCGCCCACGGCTCCTGAGGCCCGGGGAGCGATCGGGGGAGACAAGGAACACCGCCGTCGTTCGCCGTCCGGTATTGACCGCTCGTCGCATCACAGGTGCTTCCCGGCGAATCCGGAGGACCGGGAGGCAAACCGATCGACCCCCGTCTCCGAAGACAGGGGAGACGGGTCCGGGGGCGTGTTCTCGGCTCGTCCACATCCGACCGAGTGCCGTAGGCTGACGCCGGACACGACACCGAGCGCCAGGGGAGGGCGAGGCCGTTGAGCGGGCAGATCGGCGAGCGCACTGCCCGGACCGGCCCCCACCCCGTCGAGGACGACGCGGCCCCCCGTCCGCACCCGTCGCTCGACCCCACCGACGCCACGGCGACCGCCGACGCGCCCGGGACCGCCGGGGTACCCGCCGACGAGCAGCCGACGGCCGCCGTGCCCGCGGTGCCGGCCCAGGCCCGGCCCACCGAGCGCATCCCGCCCGTCCGCGAGACCGCGGGCACCACCGCGGGCTCGCCGCTCACCGAGCGCTACGTGCTCCGCCAGCGGATCGGGTCCGACCCGGCCGCCGGGGCGGAGTTCTGGCGCGCCGAGGACACCGTGCTGCGCCGCCCGGTCGGCGTCACGCTGCTGCGCAGGCTCCCCGCCGACGACCGGTCCGACGACCCGGAGGGCACCGCGCGCGCCGGCGAGATGATCGTGCGTGCCCTGCGCTCGGGCTGCTTCGAGCACTCCGGCAGCGCCCGGCTGCTCGACGTACTGGCCCCGGGCACGCACGGCCTGCCGGCCGACGTGCTGGGCGCCGCCGTCGCCGAGTGGGTGCCCGGACGTTCGCTGGCCGAGACCGTCGCCGAGGGCCCGGTCCGCGCGCAGCGGGCCGCCAAGGCCGTCGAGACCCTGTCGGCCGCCGCCACCGAGGCCCACCAGCAGGGCCTGGTGCTCGGCTGCGACCACCCGCAGCGCGTCCGGATCACCCCGGACGGCCGCGCCATGCTCGCCTTCCTGCTCCCGCGCCCGTCGGTGTCCGCCGCCGACGACGTCCGCGGGCTCGGCGGGATCCTCTACTGCCTGCTCACCCGGCGCTGGCCGCTGTCGGTGTCCGACGCCGCCCGCGCCGGGCTCGTCGCCGCCGACCGCACGCCCGCGGGCCGGCTGCGGCCCGCGTCGCAGCTGCGGCCCGGTGTGCCGCTGGAGCTGGACACGCTGTGCAGCGGCGCGCTCGGCCAGGGCGACGGCGTCAGCCGGGTGCACACCGCCGCGGCGATGCACCGGATGCTGGCCGACGTCGTCGCCGAGGACGCCGACCAGGCCTTCTTCCCGCCGGTGCACGACGGCGCCCCCGCCGAGCCCGACGACGTGTGGCAGGACTCCGACCGGCTGCCCGACACCCGCAACGACCCCCGGCGCCGCCGCAACCTGCGGATCGGTCTCGGGGTGCTCGCCGTCGGTGTGCTGATCGTGCTCGGGTACGTCGCCGTGCAGCTGGGCATGCTGTTCGGTGGCGGCGGCGCCCCGCCGGTGGTCGTCCCGCCCGCGGCGAGTGCCCCGGTGCAGCAGCAGGTACCCGCCGCGCAGGCCCCGGCCGCGTCGTCCGGGACGGGTGCCGCGGTGCCGGACGTGTCGGCGACGGTGTTCGACCCGGTCGGCGACGCGGACAACGCCGGCACCGTCGGCAACGTCGTCGACGGCGACCCCTCCACCGTGTGGACGACGAGCCGCTACTTCCAGCCCTTCCCGGCGCTCAAGCCCGGGATCGGCGTGCTGGCCTCGTTCGACGCCGCCGAGCCGCTCACCGGGCTCACCATCGACTCGCCGACCGCGGGCGCGGTGGTCGAGGTCCGCTCGGCCCCGTCGGCCGAGCCGACGCTGGCGGAGACGACGCTGCTCGACACCGTCACCCTGTCCTCGGGACGGACGACGGTCGGGCTCGACCCGGGCCGCCCCACCCAGCACGTGCTCCTGTGGATCACGAACCTCGGGCCGAACAACCAGACCCAGATCGACGACATCGGGTTCCGCCGCACCGCACCCTGAGCCGCCCCGTTCGCGATCGCGACGGATCGGCCCGGCAACGCCCGTGAGCACCCCCCGGCGCTGCCTACCGTGCGCGGGTGACGACCGTCGACCGGATCCCGGACCGGGCCCCGCCCGACCTGGACGAGATGTTCCGAAGGTACGCCGACCGGCTCTGGTCGGTGGCCCTGCGGATGCTCGGCGACCGGATCGAGGCCGAGGACGCGGTGCAGGAGGCGTTCCTGTCCGCGCTCCGCTCGCCCGGGTTCCGCGGTGACGCCGCGACGGGGACGTGGCTGCACCGGATCCTCGTGAACGACTGCGTCGACCGGCTCCGCGCGGCCGGGCGGCGACGGGACCGGCTGCGGGCCCTGGAGACGGTCGTCGCGGCCCGGGACCACGCGGGCGGGCTCGTGGTGCGGCTCGCCGTCTCCGACGCGCTGGCCCTGCTGCCGGTGGACCAGCGGGCCGCGCTGGTGCTCGTGGACGGGCTCGGCTACGGCGTCGCGGAGGCGGCGGAGATGCTGGCGGTGGCGCCGGGGACGGTGAAGAGCCGCCGGGCCCGTGCGCGGGCCCGGCTGGCCCCCGTACTTCGGGAGGACGAGGGATGAGCAGTTCTCATGTATCCGACGACAATTCATTCAGCATAACTCGTCGGAACGACGACAAACCCCGCACACCTGCTTCATGTCATCTCGACGAGGAACGGTTCACCGAGGTCGGGGCGCGAGTGGCCCGGGAGCTCGGTCCGGTGGCGATGCCGGACGACGTGGCGGCGCGGATGCGGGCGCGGCTCGCCGCGGAGGTGGCGCGAGGGGCTCACGGGCCGGACCGGGTCGAGGTGGCGGCCCTCGTCCCACCGGGGGACACCGGGGTGCCGGACCCCGGCCGGGGCACCTCCGCGCGCCGCGGCCGGTCCGGCCTCCGCCGGCGTCCCTGGCGCGCGCTCGCCCTCGCCGCGGCGGCCCTCGTCGTCGCCGGGGTCGGTGCGGTGGCCCTCGCGCCCACCGCACCGGTCGTCGTCCCGGTCGCCGGGACCGCCCCGGAGGAGCTCCGGTCCGCCGCCGCCGGCGCGGACGTCCCCGTCGGCGCGCTCGACGACCCCGCCCGGGTCCGCGCCTGCCTCAGCGCGGCCGGCGACCCGCGACCGGATGCTCCGTTCCTGAGGGCCCGCCCGCACTCCGTCGACGGCCGCCCGGCGGTCCTGCTCGTCCTCGGCGGGCCGGAACGGGGCCGCTACCGGCTCGTCGTCGTACCGCCGGACTGCGGGCCGGGCATCGCACGGGTGCTCGCCGAGACCACCACCGGCTGACCCGGCCGGGCACCGGCGACGCCCGGGTCACGCGGCCCACGTCCGACGGCACCGACGAGCGGGAATGCCCCTGTCTAGGATCGCGTTCGAGCCATACGGCAGCCACGACGCAGGAGCCGGCCACCCGGGCCGGCACCCGCAGGCCCCGTCATCGCGCCCGTCGCCCGGGCGCGCCAGGAGGGATCGGTACCGGTGACCACCGACGACACGGTGCACAACCTGATCATCATCGGGTCCGGGCCGGCCGGCTACACCGCTGCGGTGTACGCCGCGCGGGCCCAGCTCGCCCCGCTCGTGTTCGAGGGCAGCCAGTTCGGCGGCGCCCTGATGACCACGACCGAGGTGGAGAACTACCCGGGCTTCACCGAGGGGATCATGGGCCCCGAGCTCATGCAGCAGATGCGTGGCCAGGCGGAGCGCTTCGGCGCGGACCTGCGCCCGCAGGACGTCGACGAGGTGAAGCTCGACGGCGACGTCAAGGAGGTGCGGGTCGGCAAGGAGACCTTCCGGGCCCGCGCCGTGATCCTCGCGATGGGTGCCGCCCCGCGCTACCTGCACGTCCCCGGCGAGCAGGAGCTCCTCGGCCGCGGCGTCAGCTCGTGCGCCACCTGCGACGGCTTCTTCTTCCGCGACCAGAACATCGCCGTCATCGGCGGCGGCGACTCGGCTATGGAGGAGGCCACGTTCCTCACCCGCTTCGCCGAGACCGTCACGGTCATCCACCGTCGCGACGAGTTCCGCGCCTCGAAGATCATGTACGAGCGGGCGCAGAACGACCCGAAGATGCGCTGGCGCACCAACTCCGAGGTCACCGAGGTGACCGGCGAGGGCTCGGTGAAGCAGCTGCAGCTGCGCGACACCGTGACCGGTGAGACCAGCACGCTCGACGTGACCGGCATGTTCGTCGCGATCGGCCACGACCCGCGCAGCGCGCTGGTGGCGGGCCAGGTCGACGTCGACGACGAGGGCTACGTGCAGGTGGACGGACGTACCACCTACACGAACGTCCCGGGCGTCTTCGCCTGTGGCGACCTCGTCGACCACACCTACCGCCAGGCGATCACCGCCGCGGGCTCCGGCTGCTCGGCCGCGATCGACGCCGAGCGCTGGCTGGCCGGCCACGAGGTCAGCTCCGAGCTGGCCGGCGGCGGCTACGGCTCGGAGGAGACCGCCCCGGCGGCCGCCGTCGCCGACGCCGCGCACTGACCGCCCACCGGCACCCGACAGACCCGCATCCGCGACCGAAGGAGAACCCCATGGGCAACAACACCGTCGACGTCACCAGCAGCTCGTTCGACCAGGACGTCCTGAAGAGCGACAAGCCCGTCCTGGTCGACTTCTGGGCCACCTGGTGCGGCCCGTGCAAGATGGTCGCCCCGGTGCTCGACGAGATCGCCGGCGAGAACTCCGAGAAGCTGACCGTCGCCAAGCTCGACATCGACGCCAACCCGGAGGTCGCCCGCGACTACCAGGTCATGTCGGTCCCCACGATGATCCTGTTCTCCGGCGGCAAGCCGGTAAAGCAGATCGTGGGCGCGAAGCCGAAGGCGGCGCTCCTCGCCGATCTTGCCGACCACATCTGATCACTGTCCGTGCGCTGCATAGCGCACGGAGATAACGCTGCGTGTCCCGGTTGATCACAACCGGGACACGCGCGTATCCGCCCCGCTGCACTCCTCCGGGGGCGGGGCAGGGCACAATGAGTCCGGCACGCGTCCGGTCACCGGGCGAAACCGACCGATCACGGGCGTCGCACGGCGCCTCACGACTGCGAGCGAGGGGTGCATGCAGCTGCTCCGGCGCGGGGACTGCGGTCCGGCCGTACGCGAGATCCGGACGACGCTGGGACAGCTCGGTCTGCTCCCGGCGGTTCCGCCGGGCTCGCGCGCCCAGGACATGTTCGACGACGGCGTGGACCGCGCCGTCCGCATGTTCCAGCAGGGCCGTGGCCTGATCACCGACGGCATCGTCGGCCCGGACACCGCCCGTGCGCTGCGGGAGGCGGGCTGGAGCCTGGGCGACCGGATGCTGTCGTTCACGCTCTCCACCCCCACCACCGGCGACGACGTCGCCCACCTGCAGGAACGCCTGCTCGAGCTCGGGTACAACCCGGGCCGGCCGAGCGGGCTGTTCGACCAGCAGACCGAGCAGGCCCTGATCCGCTTCCAGCGTGACTACGGCATGACCCCCGACGGTGTCTGCGGCCCGGAGACGCTGCGCGCGCTGCGCCAGCTCGGCCGCAAGGTCACCGGCGGGCGTCCGCACCTCATGCGCGAGCAGGAGCTGCTGCGCCGGGCCGGCCCGCGGATGCGCGGCAAGCGCATCGTCATCGACCCGGGGCACGGCGGGCACGACCGCGGTGTCGACGTCGGCGGGGTCACCGAGGCCGACCTGATGTGGGACCTCGCCCGCCGGGTCGTCGGCCGCATGTCGGCCACCGGCATGGAGGCCCTGCTCTCCCGCCCGGAGAACGGCAACCCGCCGGACACCGAGCGCGCACAGTTCGCCAACGACGTCGGCGCCGACATGGTCGTGTCGCTGCACACCGACGCGAGCTTCAGCCCGCACGCGCAGGGTCTGGCGACCTACTACTTCGGCAACGGGTCGGGCACCACGTCGAACGTCGGCGAGGCGCTCGCCGGGCTGATCCAGCGCGAGCTGCTCACCCGGACCTCGATGCTCGACTGCCGCAGCCAGACGTGCACCTGGGAGCTCGTGCGCCGGACCCGGATGCCGGCCGTCCGCGTCGAGGTCGGGTACCTGACCCACCTCGGGGACCGCCGCAAGCTGCTCGACCCGGGCTTCCGCGACGTCGTCGCCGAGGGCATTCTCGTCGCCGTCAAGCGGCTGTACCTGCTCGGACAGGACGACCAGCCCACCGGCACGTTCACCTTCAACGACGTGCTGGCCCGCGAGTACGCGAGGGACGAGATCCGGGCCGTCTGAGGCCCGTCACGACCCGCAGTGCCCCGCCCGGCCCCCTCACCCGGGGCCGGGCCACCGAGGCCGTCCACGGCCCGCTCAGAGCGCCCTCAGATCGTCCCTGCGGGCGGCACGAACGAGAGCTGGCAGGACCCCGCGCGGGCCGGTGTCGCCGTCGGGCGCGGCGCCGCGGTCTGCATCGGGATGGTCACCGTGTTGAACAGCTGTTCGAGCGCGGCCTCGACGTCGGACTTCCACTCCAGCCCCGAGCGCAGCTCCATCCGCAGCCGCGGCCAGCGGTGGTGCGGGCGGACGGTCTTGAAACCGACCGAGCGGAGGAAGTCCGCCGGGACGACGCAGTCGGACTCGGTGCCGGGGCGCGCGTCGCCGAACGCCTCGACGGCCTTCACCCCGCGCCGGGTCAGGTCCTTCACGACGGCCTGGGCGAGCGCCCGGCCCAGTCCCTCGCCGGCGAACTCCGGGGCCACCTGCATCGTGGTCAGCAGGACGGCGTCGGCGCTGACCGGTCCGGTCGGCATCTCGGTGGCACGGGGGACCGACGCCGGCGGCGCGAACAGCACGTACCCCGCGGGGGCACCGCCGACGTAGACGACCCGGCCGCAGGAGCCCCACTCGAGGAGCACCTCGGACAGCCAGGCCTCCTTCTCCAGGTCGGTCGTGCCGTACCCCTCGGCCTGGTCGGCGAGCTGGGGCGAGAGCTCCCAGTAGACGCAGTTCCGACACCGCTTCGGCAGATCGCCGAGGTTGTCGAGGTTGAGCGCGGCAACGTGCCAGGACACGGAATCCGACCTCCGGATGTCGTCGTCGCGCGATGCACGCGCTGCTGCGCGGCCCGGCCCGTCCGGGGCGTGGTCCCGACCCCGGCGCCGGAGCAGCCGTCCCCCTGGCCGCCCCCGGGTCCGGTGACCCCGCGCAGCCCGAGACTAGGTGGATTTTCGCGATCCCGTCACCCCGAGAGGGCCCACCGGTACGAACGTCACGACGAAGGGCGGGCCGATCACCCGTCGCGGTTACACTCGGCGAGCCTTTTCCCCTCGCAGAGGAGCACGCGATGACCCTGCCCGACCGCCCGCAGCAGCCCGACGTCCGCCGTTCCGCGGCCGCGGCGGCCGCGCAGGCAGCGGCGGCAGGGGAGGGGGCCGTGGTCCCGCTCGCCCCCACCGAGCGCTTCGCGACCCGCACCGCCGGGATGACGGCGTCGGAGATCCGGGCGCTGTTCGCCGTCGCGAGCCGTCCCGAGGTCGTCTCGCTGGCCGGTGGCATGCCGAACCTGGCGGCGCTGCCGCTGCAGTCCCTCGCCCGTGAGGTGGCCGAGCTCGTCGACGTGGACGGCATGTCCGCGCTGCAGTACGGCTCCGCCCAGGGTGTCCCGCAGCTGCGCGAGCAGATCTGCGAGGTCATGCGGGAGGAGGGCATCGAGGCCGACCCGAACGACGTCGTCGTCACCGTCGGCTCGCAGATGGCCCTCGACCTGCTGACCCGGATCTTCGTCGACCCGGGCGATGTCGTCCTGGCCGAGGGACCGTCCTACGTCGGCGCGCTGGGCAGCTTCGCCGCCTACCAGGCGCGGGTCGTGCACGTCGCGATGGACGAGCACGGGCTGGTCCCGGAGCTGCTGCACGAGGCGCTGGAGTCGCTGGCGCGGCAGGGGATCGTCCCGAAGTTCCTGTACACGATCCCGAACTTCCACAACCCGGCCGGCGTGACGCTGGCGCACGAGCGGCGCCCGCGGATCCTGGAGCTGTGCCGTCGCTACGGCGTGATGGTCGTCGAGGACAACCCCTACGGGATGCTCGGGTTCGACGGCGAGGTGCACCCGGCGCTGCGCTCGTACGACCCGGACGTGCTGTACCTGGGGTCGTTCTCGAAGACGTTCGCATCGGGGCTGCGGGTCGGCTGGGCGCTGGTGCCGCCGCTGGTGCGGGACCGGCTGGTGCTGGCCGCGGAGTCGGCGACGCTGTGCCCGCCGTCGTTCACGCAGATGCTGGTGTCGCGCTACCTGTCGCACCACGACTGGCGCAGCCAGATCAAGACGTTCAGCGAGAACTACCGCGAGCGTCGCGACGCGATGCTCGCCGCGCTGGAGACCTACCTGCCCGAGGGCTGCACCTGGAACGTCCCCGACGGCGGGTTCTTCGTGTGGCTGACCGTGCCGGAGGGCGTCGACACGAAGGCGATGCTGCCCCGCGCGGTCACCGCGCGGGTCGCGTACGCGTCCGGTACCGGCTTCTACGCCGACGGGTTCGGCAGTCGGCAGCTGCGGCTGTCGTTCTGCTTCCCGACGCCCGAGCGCATCACCGAGGGCGTGCGGCGGCTGGCGGCGGTGCTGGAGGCCGAGATGGAGGTCGTGCGGACGTTCGGGACACCGGTCCGCCCCGAGCTGACCCGGGGCACCCAGAGCCCGTCACCGGACACGACCTGACGCCGTCCGACGACGGCGATGTTTCACGTGGAACGCCCCGGACCGGCTCCCGGTCCGGGGCGTTCCCGTTCATGGCGCAGAATGCCCGCGTGAGCGATCGAACGGTGGCCGTGCTGGCCGGAGGCCTGTCCCACGAGCGTGAGGTGTCCCTGCGATCCGGTCGTCGACTGGCGGGTGCGCTGCGCGCGAACGGTGTCGACGTCCGCGAGTGGGACGTCGACGCGCGCCTGCTGGAGCGGCTCTCGACCGACCGGCCGGACGCGGTCGCCGTCGCGCTGCACGGGGGCGAGGGGGAGAACGGTGCCGTGCAGCAGGTGCTGGAGCTGCTGGGCATCCCGTTCGTCGGGACGCCGTCCGGGGCGTGCCGGCGGGCGTGGGACAAGCCGAGCGTGAAGACCGAGCTCGTCCGCGCGGGCCTGTCGACGCCGGACTGGGTCGCGCTGCCGCACTCGACCTTCCGTGAGCTGGGCGCACAGGGCGTGCTCGGTGCGATCGTCGAGCGCCTGGGCCTGCCGCTGGTACTGAAGCCGGACCAGGGCGGCTCGGCGCTCGGTGTGCAGGTGGTCCGGAACGCGGCGGACCTGCCGGCCGCGATGGTCAGCTGCTTCGCCTACGCCGAGACGGTCCTCGTCGAGCGGTTCGTCGCCGGGACCGAGGTCGCGGTGTCGGTCGTCCACGACGGCGAGGAGCCCCGCGCGCTGCCGCCGGTGGAGGTGGAGGTGCCGTCCGGGTTCTACGACTACACGTCCCGCTACACGCCAGGTGCGGCCACGTTCCACTGCCCGGCGCGGCTGCCGTCGGACGTGCTGGACGCGCTGGCCGACACCGCCCTGGCCGCACACCGGCTGCTGGGGATGCGCGACGTGTCGCGCACCGACGCGATCGTCGACGCCGACGGTCACGTGCACGTCCTGGAGATGAACGTGTCGCCGGGCCTGACCGACACCTCGCTGCTCCCGACCGCGGTGGCCGCGGACGGTTCCGACCTCGCGACGGTCTACCTGGCGCTCGTCGAGCGCGCGGCGGCCCGACAGGGCTGAGCGATGTTCCACGTGGAACCACAGCGGTGTGGTTCCACGTGGAACATCAGCCGAGCACGCCGCCGCACGGCTCGGACGCCCGCCACAGCTCCAGGAGCGGGCTCATCCCGTCCCCGAGACCTGGCTGCTGCGGGACCATCGCGAAGCAGGCGACGAGCTGCACGAGCCGGGCCGCCTCGCAGAGGGCGAGCAGCTCGGCGTCGACGGGGCGGTCGGCCGCCCGCTCGTACGCGGCGACGACCTCGGGACCGGCGAAGGTCAGGTCCCACTCGACCGGTCCGACGCAGACGTGCTCGAGGTCGGCGTCGTACGGACCGTCCGGGGTCCGCAGTACGTTGTACGCCGGCGAGTCCCCGTGCACCGGCTGCGGTCGTGTGCCGGGGAACCGGTCGGCGCAGCCCGCCTCGTCGCCGAGCACCGGGAGGATCGTCGCCCACTCCCGCAGCGCGCGGGCGCAGTCGGTGGGGGAGACGTGGGTGGTGTCGTGCCGCAGCGCGTCGAGCATCGCCGCGACGGAGTCGTCGAGTGGGTGCATCCAGTCCAGCTCGACCGGACACGGTCGCAGCGCGGCGTGCAGCCGGGCGACCGTCGCGCCGCTCGCACCGGCGTCGGGCGGGCCGTCCGGGACGACGGTCAGGCGCTCCCAGAAGGTGAGGGACAGGTCCCCGGCGGCGACGGGTCGCTCCGGGCGCGCGGGCCGGACCACGGGGTGTCCCGCGTCCGACGCCCACCGGCAGACCGCGATCTCGCGCCGCTGCTGCGCCGCCTGCGCCGCCGGGTCGAGGCCGGGCGGGAGGACGGTGGGGACACGCACCACGACCGGCTCCGGCTCCAGCGCGACGACGACCGAGAACAGGTCGTGCAGGACGCGGGGCGTGCCGGGGCGGTAGCCGTGGTCCCGCGCGGCGGACACCGCGGTGTCGACGGCGCGGTCGGTGCGAGCGGCGAGCTCGGCGTCGGTGAGCACCGGGCCATCCTGGGGCATCGCGGTGTTCCACGTGAAACACACGCACGCGACGCCGGGCCCGGATCGGTCGGGTCGGCGGGGGCGGAGCTGCTCGGTGTGCGCCCGGGTCTGTCGCAGTGGGTCGCCTTGTCCTGCCCTGCCTCGCCCGGTCCTGCACCGCCCGGTCCAGCCCTGTCCGGTCCTGCACTGTCCGGTCCGCGACCCGGTCTCGCGCCTCCGGAGTTGTGCCGACCGGCCGAGCACTCCCAGGCCGCCGGGAACTCTCGGGTTGGACGCTCCGGGCCGAACGCCGGCGGTCCGGACATCGGGCAGCCCGGCGTAGGTGGGCCGGACGCCGGTGTCTGGGTTCAACGCAACGGCACGCGCGATCGTCCCGGATGTCGACCGCCGCACACCGGGTCGACGCGCCCGGGGCGGCCGTCCCCGACACCGTCGGCGGGATGAGTCGTCGACCCGGTCGTCGTGTCCGTGCGGCACGTACCGGGTCGCGGCGCGGCGGTCCGCAGCGTGGGCGGACCACCCAGGGGTTGCGACCCCCGTCCCGGGGCTGGGCCCGTACAGCGCGGGGGAGGACCGCACCCTCCGATCGGCACCGACAGACCGGACGCGCCATCAGAGCCGGACAGTGCCACCGGGCCGGACAGTGCCGCCAGGCCGAGCCATGCCACCGAACCGAGCCGCGCCACCCGGCCGAGCAGCACCACCGGACCGGACCGCGCCACCGAGCCGAGTCGTCTCCCCGGGCCGGACGGTGCCACCAGGTCGAGCTGCGTACACCGCTACCCCGCGTCCGGAGACCGGGACCGGGACCGGGACCGGGACCGGGACCGGGACCGGGACGAAGCCTGCGAACCGACTCGCACCTGCAGACCGGACCCCAGGTCGCGAGGGGACAGCAGTACCGAGACACAGCACCCCGGATCTCCCACCGGACCCTGAGCCTCCCGCAGGCCGCCTCAGCCACGACCGAGTCCGACCCTCGACCCGGAGCACTCCGGCGCCCGACACGGCCTCCCGACGATGTTCCACGTGAAACAGCGACGCCGTCCGGACCACGCCCCGGACCGACACCGGGAGAGAAGCCGCGAACCCCGGCCCCACACGGACCGCAGAACCCCGGGGCAGGACGCTCCCGTCCCACTCACCGGCCGAGCCCGATCGATGACCACTCCGCACGACCGTCACCGGGGATCCACCACGAGCCGAACCACGCGCGACCACCATCGACGCCGCCGCGTTCAGACGGACGTACGACTGATCAGGCCGTATCCTGACCAGTCCGCACCCGACAGAGACCGAAGAGCCAACAAAGGCGACGAATCGGGCAGTCCAACCGGCTCAGTAGCCTCACACGCCTCCTGAGACCCACCCCGGCCTCCCCATCAACCGAGCCGGTACCGGAGACCTCAGAGGCCGTCTCAGGGCGCCCTCAGAAGCCTTCCACTGCGCCACACCCCGCAGCCACCCCGGGTGCCGGACAGACCGACGGCCGCCGTCCACGGGGACGACGGCCGTCGGTGAAGGGGAGTGGTGTCCGGTCAGTCGCGCTCGCTGATCCCCATCAGCCCGGTGATCCGGTCGAGGTCCTCGACCGATCCGAACTCGACGACGATGCGGCCCTTGCGCTGACCCATCTCGACCTTCACCCGGGTGTCGAACATGTCGGCCAGCCGGTCGGCGCGCTCGACGAACTCCGGGCGCTGATCGCCGCGACGGCGGACCCTGCGTTCCCGCGGCGGACCCTCCTGCCGCGCGAGCACGACGGCCTCCTCGGTCGCGCGGACCGACATGCCCTCCGCGACGATCCGGGTGGCGAGGTCCTCCTGCTGCCCGGCGTCCTCGAGGCCGAGCAGGGCGCGCGCGTGCCCGGCGGACAGCACGCCTGCGGCGACCCGGCGCTGCACCGACACCGGAAGCTTCAGCAGCCGGATCATGTTGGTGACGACGGGCCGGCTGCGGCCGAGCCGGTCGGCGAGCTCGGAGTGCGTGACGCCGAACTCGGCGAGCAGCTGCTCGTAGGCGGCCGCCTCCTCGAGGGGGTTGAGCTGGACGCGGTGGATGTTCTCCAGGAGCGCGTCGCGGAGCATCACGTCGTCGGCGGTGTGCCGGACGATCGCGGGCAGCGTCTCCAGCCCGGCGCGCTGGGCCGCGCGCCACCGGCGCTCGCCCATGATCAGCTCGTAGTCGACACCGGCCCGTCGGACCACGATCGGCTGCAGCAGCCCGAACTCACGGATCGAGTGCTCCAGCTCGGCGAGCTGGTCGTCGTCGAACTGGGTCCGCGGCTGCTTGGGGTTGGGCACGATCCGCCGCAGCGGGATCTCGCGGTACTCCGCGCCGCCGTCGACGACCGGGGTCTCGGGGTCGTGGTCGTCGCGCCGGACGGCCGGGGCCGGGCGGTGCAGGGGTGCGCCGGGTCCGTTGTTCCCGGGCCGGTCACCGGACTCCGACGGGCCGGTGGGGATGAGCGCGGCGAGACCGCGGCCCAGTCCACCCTTGCGCTCGGCCATCTCAGCGACCGTCCGGGCGGTAGGCGCCGCTCGCCCCGTGCTCGGCGATCTCCCGGGCCGCGTCGATGTAGCTCATCGCGCCGCGGGAGCCGGGGTCGTAGGCGAGCACGGTCTGGCTGTAGCCGGGGGCCTCGGAGACCTTCACGCTGCGCGGGATGACCGTGCGCAGCGCCGTCGGGCCGAAGTGCTGGCGGACCTCGGAGGTGACCTGGTCGGCGAGCTTGGTGCGGCCGTCGTACATGGTCAGCAGGATGGTCGACACGTGCAGCGAGGTGTTCAGGTGCGACCGGACGAGGTCGATGTTGGACAGCAGCTGCCCGAGCCCCTCCAGCGCGTAGTACTCGCACTGGATCGGGATGAGCACCTCGGACGCCGCGACGAGCGCGTTGACCGTCAGCAGCCCCAGCGACGGCGGGCAGTCGATGAGCACGTAGTCGACGTCGAGCCGGGACAGCGTCTCGTCGTTCAGCGCCTGGGCCAGCCGGGACTCCCGGGCGACCATGCTGACGAGCTCGATCTCGGCGCCGGCCAGGTCGATCGTGGCGGGCAGGCAGAGCAGGTTCGGCGACGCGGTGCTGACCGCGACGGCCTCCTCGAGGGGGATCTCGCCGAGCATCACCTCGTACACCGACGGCGTGCCGGTGCGGTGCTCGACGCCGAGTGCGGTGGAGGCGTTGCCCTGCGGGTCGAGGTCG
The DNA here is from genome assembly GCF_020496245.1 of Pseudonocardia sp. ICBG601. NCBI lineage: Bacteria > Bacillati > Actinomycetota > Actinomycetes > Pseudonocardiales > Pseudonocardiaceae > Pseudonocardia > Pseudonocardia sp. ICBG601. The sequence goes on from NZ_JAHLJA010000148.1 coordinate 732,941, forward strand.
ATCACCAGTACCCGGATGCCGTGCAGGGCCAGGCCCGCGGCGAGGTTGACCGTGCTGGTCGTCTTCCCGACCCCGCCCTTCTGGTTCGCGACGCCCATGATGCGGCGCGCGGCCGGGCGGGGCATGCCGTGCCGGTCGGGGTGCAGGACGCGTGCGGCCCGCTCGGCCTCGTCCGCGATGGGGGTCCATCCGGCACTCATGCGCGACCCTCGCTTCCTGGACGGTTCGTGCCCGGTCGGTGTTTCACGTGAAACGGCGCTCCGGCACCCATCATCGCCGTTCCTTCCTCCGGTTGCGGCGGGGCGCGCCGGTCCGCGGGATCTCGACCACCGTGGTCAGCGGATCGACCACACCGGCTCCGGTCTCGTGGATCCGGGGCTCGCCCCCTCCGAGCACACGGACCGCCGCGGCGTCGCGGGCGATCTCGTCCGGGGCGGAGGCGCCCTTCAGCACCAGCATCGCACCCCCTTGCCGCAGCAGGGGCAGGCAGATGCCCGCGAGCCGGGCCAGCGGTCCGACGGCCCGGGCGGTGACGACGTCGGCCCCCTCCCATCGTCGCAGAACGGGCTTCTCCTCGGCACGCCCCCGTTCGACGACGATGTCCAGGCCGAGGTCGCCCAGCACCTCGTCCAGCCACTCCACCCGGCGGGCCAGCGGCTCGATCAGCACGATCCGCAGGTCCGGCCGGGCCAGGGCGAGCGGGATCCCGGGGAGCCCGGCGCCGGAGCCGACGTCGGCGACCCGGGCGTCGGCGGGCACGACCTCACCGAGGACCGCGCAGTTCAGCACGTGCCGGTCCCACAGCCGGTCCCGCTCACGCGGGCCGATCAGCCCGCGCTCGATCCCGGAGGTCGCGAGGTGCTCGACGTAGCGGACGGCCAGCCCGGTCCGGTCGCCGAAGACCTTCTCCGCGACCTCCGGGGTCGGGATGGGGGAGGTGGTCACTTCTTGTGGACCACGACCTGGCGACGCGGCTCCTCGCCTTCGCTCTCGGAGACGACGCCCTTCACGGTGGCGACGGCGTCGTGCACGACCTTGCGCTCGAACGGCGTCATCGGTCGCAGCCGTGCGGACTCGCCGCTGGCCTTGACCTCCTGGGCGGTCTCCAGACCGAGCTCGGTGAGCTCGTCGCGACGGTGTCGCCGCCAGCCCGCGATGTCGAGCATCAGCCGGCTGCGGCTGCCCAGCTGCTGCTGGACGGCCAGGCGGGCCAGCTCCTGCAGGCTCTCCAGCACCGAGCCCTTGTCGCCGACGAGCTTCTGCAGTTCGGCGTCGTCCTCGGCACCCTCGATGCTGACGATGGCGCGGCCGCCCTCGACGTCGAGGTCGATGTCGCCGTCGTAGTCCAGGATGTCCAGCAGGCGCTCCAGGTAGTCACCTGCGACGTCGCCCTCCTGGATCAGCAGGCTCTCGCCGGACGGCTTGTCCTGCACGTCCGGACCCTCGGCGGGCTCCTTGGCGGTGGTGGGCACGCGCAACTCCTCTCGTCAACGGTTCGCGGTCCGTCGCGCCCGGGCCCGCGCGGCGGTGGGGTCCGCCGGGGCCGGCGGGGCGCGCCGGGGTCTGTCGGGGTGGTGCGGTGGGACGGTCAGCGACGCTTGCCGCGCCGGGCCTTCGCCCCCGGACGCTTCTGCACCGGCTTCGCCCCGGGCTTCTTCTGGCCGTTGCCGGAGCCGTTGCCGGAGCCGTTGCCGTTGCCGTTGCGGGCCGTGCCGTTGCGCTGCCCGTCGGGGGTCGTGCCGGTGTCGGCGGAGGCGCCGTCGGATCCGGTGGCGCGGGCCTCGGACGCCGCCTCGGCGGCCTCCTCCTCGGCCGGCTGGATCGGCTCGTCGGCGATCTCGCGGACGTCCTCGGCGGTGCCGCGACGGACGTCGCGGAGCGGCTTCTGGCCGGGGCGCGGGGCGCGGGCCTTGGCGGACTCGGTGGCCTTCTCGGCCTTGTCCGTCTCCTCGGCGTCGATCTTGCGGTAGACGACGTACTGCTGGCCGAGGGTCCACAGGTTGTTGGCGACCCAGTAGAAGAGGACCGCGAGCGGCAGGAACGGCGCACCGACGACGACACCGATCGGGAACACGTAGAGCATCAGCTTCTGCATGATCTCGGCCTGCGGGTTCGCCGCGACGGTGCCGGCGGCGATCTGCGCCTGCTGGCGGGCGACCGAGTGGCGCGCGGTGATGTGGGTGAAGATGCCGGCCGCGATCATCAGCGGGATCATCACGATCCACTGCGAGACCAGGTTGCCGCCGAGCTCAGCGACCGAGGCGGTGTTCTGCAGCGGCCACACGGCCGAGCCCAGCTTCGCGCCGAACAGACTCGAGTCGACGAACGAGGCGTTCTCGGCCGCGTTGAAGACGTAGTTCTCGGTCTTGCCCGGCTTGAACTCGCGCAGCACGTGGAACAGACCGATGAACACCGGGATCTGCACCAGGATCGGCAGGCAGCCCATGAGCGGGTTGGCGCCGTTCTGCTGCTGGAGCTTCTGCATCTCGGTGGCGAGCTTCTGGCGGTCGTTCGCGTACTTCTTCCGGAGCTTCTGCATCTCCGGGGCCATCTCCTGCATCTTGCGCATGGAGCGGACCTGCACGACGAACGGCTTGTAGAGGATGACGCGCAGCGTGAAGACGAGGAAGACGACCGACAGCGCCCAGGCGAACCCGTTGTCGTCGCCGAGGACGAAGCCGAAGACCTTGTGCCAGACCCACATGATCCAGCTGACGGGGTAGTAGATGAAGTCCAGCACTGCTGCGTTGCTCCTCGTGGTCTCGGGCGGGGCCCGCGGGTCAGCGGTCCGTACCGCGTGAGAGGCCTTCGGTCCGGGGCGGGTCGGTGGACGTCTGCTCCGGCCCGGGATCGGGTTCGGTGCCGCTGCGCGGGACCCCGTCGCTGCGCCGCCGGCGCGGCGGCACCGGGTCCCACCCGCCAGGGTGCCACGGGGCACACTTCAGCAACCGCCACACGGTGAGGCCGAGACCGCGCACGAAGCCGTGCTCGCGGAACGCCTCGACCGAGTACGCGCTGCAGCTCGGGTGGAACCGGCAGCTCGGCATCAGGTTCGGGGAGATCCACACCTGGTACCAGCGCACCGCGGCCATCGCGGCCCGCGCGCCGACACCGGGCCGGGCGCCGGGGGTCCCTCCGTCGTCCATCGGAGCCTCCTCACCCGTCGGGGCCGCGTCGTGTGCCGTGCTCATCGCGGGCCGTCCGCGGCCGGGCGCGGACGGCGCGGCCGCTGCGCCGCGCGCAGTGCGGAGTCGAGGTCGGCCGCCAGCTCGGCGGACGAGGCGTCACCGGCGGGCGGCAACGCACGGACGACGAGTGCGGCGCCGGCGGGCAGCGCCGTCAGCCGGTCCGCGACCAGGTGCCGCAGCCGCCGGGAGACCCGGTGCCGGACCACGGCGTTGCCGACGGCCTTGCTCACGACGAAACCCGCCCTCGGCGAGGCGTGCTCGGGCACGCCGCCGGGGCGGGTCAGGTCGAGATGCACCACCAGCCTCGACCGGCCGGCACGTCGTCCGCGCCTGATCGTCGAGGCGAACTCGGGCCGGCGGGTGAGCCGGGCGTGTGCCGGCAGCACGGCGCGGGCCGGTGGGGGCGCCGGCCGTCAGGCCGAGAGGTTGCCGCGCCCCTTGCGACGGCGCGCGGCGAGGATCGCGCGGCCGGCGCGGGTGCGCATGCGCAGCCGGAAGCCGTGCGTCTTGGCCCGGCGGCGGTTGTTCGGCTGGAAAGTACGCTTGCTCACGGTCGGCTCCTGGTCGGCGGTTCGCAGGCGTCCTGCGACGCCGAGATGTCTACGGTCACTGGCTCGGGTTCGCGGGCCACCGGCCACACGGCACTCCGCAACAGATGCGGGGAGCCGCGTTCGACGGGCGCGACACGCCCATCCGACCAGGTGTCCGGTCGTCAAGGGTACGCAGCGCGTTTCGAGGGGGTCAAACCGCCCCCACCGGGCGCCGCGACCCCGCCGGACGGCCGCCACGACGGCTGCTGCTAGCGTCGCCGACCCCGCCCGGGACCGGCGCGGGAGTAACGACCGCCCGCACCCCGACCGAGACCTCCACACGACCGACGGCCGGCGCCCCGATGCGCACCGGCCGGGACCTGCTGCGTACCTTTACGCACAAGTGTGGACAACTCTGGGGATACATCGCCCCTGAGGCCGAGTCCTCGTGTCCGGACGGCTCATCGCCAGTGCTCCGGGGGGAGCAGACCGCCGACGGCGGTCGATCGGGAGGGGGAAACGCGGATGACCGACCAGCCGGGCGATCTCGGCGCGGTCTGGAACCGGGTCATCGCCGATCTCTCCGGCGCGTCGGCCGAGTCCGGCACACCCGCCCTCTCCCCGCAGCAGCGCGCGTTCCTGCGCCTGACCCGTCCCCTCGGCCTGCTCGACGGCACCGCACTGCTCGCCGCGCCGAGCGAGTTCGCGAAGGACGCCATCGAGCGGATCCTGCGCAGGCCGATCAGCGACGCCCTCGGCCGCCACCTCGGTGTGGCGGTCAACCTCGCCGTCGTCGTCGACGCCTCCGCGGCGTCCGGCGGCACCGAGGTCCCCGACCCGCCCGGGTTCGGCATGCACCGCGGCGTCACCGCGGGGGACAGCGTCCGCGACACCGGCACCGGTGACCGGGCCGGCGACGACCCGGCCGCGGCGACCGACGGGGACCACGGCGCCCGTCCCGCACACGACCGCCCCGCGCGCGAGCACGCCCCCGCCGACGGCGCCGGTCCGGACACCGGGCCGCAGCCCGCCGTCGACGGCGGGTTCGGCAACGGCTTCGCCGGCGGGTCCCGCCGTGACGACGGCGGCCCCTCCGGCACCGACCGCGGCTGGTCGGCCGAGCCGGCTCCGTCGTCGTCCGGGGGATGGGCGCCGCAGCCCACCGGGCGCCCGGAGCCGGGCTCGCGCGAGGGCCAGACCTCGTGGCCTGCCTACACCGCACCGCAGGCGGGCGACCCGGTCGCGCCGCGGTCGCAGACCCGGCTCAACGAGCGCTACACCTTCGACACCTTCGTCATCGGTGCCTCGAACCGGTTCAGCCACGCCGCCGCCGTCGCGGTGGCCGAGGCGCCGGCGCGGGCGTACAACCCGCTGTTCATCTGGGGCGAGTCCGGGCTGGGCAAGACCCACCTGCTGCACGCCGTCGGGCACTACGCCCAGCGGCTGTTCCCCGGGATGCGGGTCCGGTACGTCAGTACCGAGGAGTTCACGAACGACTTCATCAACTCCCTGCGCGACGACCGCAAGGTCGCCTTCCAGCGCCGCTACCGGGACGTCGACGTGCTGCTGGTCGACGACATCCAGTTCCTGGAGGGCAAGGAGGGGACGCAGGAGGAGTTCTTCCACACCTTCAACACCCTCCACAACGCGAACAAGCAGATCGTCGTCTCCTCCGACCGGCCGCCCAAGCGCCTCGAGACCCTCGAGGACCGGATGCGCACGCGGTTCGAGTGGGGTCTGATCACCGACATCCAGCCGCCCGAGCTGGAGACGCGGATCGCGATCCTGCGGAAGAAGGCCGCGCAGGACCGGCTCGCCGTCCCCGGTGAGGTCCTGGAGTTCATCGCGGAGCGGATCGAGCGCAACATCCGCGAGCTCGAGGGCGCGCTGATCCGGGTCACGGCGTTCGCGTCGCTGAACCGGCAGGCCGTCGACACCCAGCTCGCCGAGATCGTGCTGCGCGACCTGATCCCGGACTCCGCGGCCTCGGAGATCACCGCACCGACGATCATGGCGGTCACCGCGGAGTTCTTCGGGCTCACACTCGACGAGCTGTCCGGGCCCGGCAAGACGAAGGCGCTCGCCCAGGCCCGCCAGATCGCCATGTACCTGTGCCGCGAGCTGACCGACCTGTCGCTGCCGCGCATCGGGCAGACCTTCGGCGGCCGGGACCACACGACCGTCATGCACGCCGACAAGAAGATCCGCAACGAGATCTCGCTCCGGCGGAAGACCTTCGAACAGGTGCAGGAGCTGACCGCGCGGATCAAGCTGCGCGCCCGGCACTGACCTCGGCCGGTGGCCCGCCGAGGCGGGTTGTCCACCGGTCGCACCGCTTCTCCACAGCCCCGGCCGGCCCCGCCGTGACCAGGCAGGACGCGTTCTCAGCGGTCACCGCGCGCACCGGGACCGATCCCGTGCAACCCACAGGGACCACGGCCCCCAGATCGCCGCTGCGGCGCGTTCCGGGCCGTCCCCGGGCGATCGGCACCCCCGCCGCCGCGGACGCCCGGGACACCGGGTCCGTCCGGCGCGGTACCGATCGGGTCCGGCGTGGCGTCACCCGCGTGTCGGTCCCACCACTCCCGTTCGTCGTCCGGTAGTGGGCACTCGGCGCTTCGCCACTCGTCCCGGTGATCGCTTGCGCTCACCCGCCGGTCACGCTCCGTCGATATTCCTGTGACGGGTGGGACGTCTGTGGGTTCATCGTGCAACGCGGGAGTGCCGAACGGTCTGTGCTCGCCATCACCCTGGGTCCACGATCCACCACGTTTCCACCCACATCTGGGGACAACTCTGTGGATGGATCGTCGCAGCCCCGTGGACGGATCGCCCGGGATCCGTGGACAACTCTGTGGTGAACCCGGGATGAACCGGGGACGGATGGGGGTCGACGCCGTCGGTCCACCGCTCCACAGACCTGTCAACGGGTGCCCCCACCGCCGTATCCCCAGCCGACGCGGCCTGCTGACCAGCGGGGATGCGCTCCATCCACACTGTGCACAGGACTTAGTACTACGACGGTTTATCTCTCTCTATCTCTTCTTCCTAAGAACACCTGTGTGGACCGACCCCCGGACGGGGGTCACGGACGGGGACACCGAACGGGCACCGGGGTGGCGTGGAAACTGTCGGGGCGAGGCTCTACCGTGAGCGTCCCGGCGAACCCCGGCTTCCGATCCCGTTCCGGCCACTCCGCTCCGCAGCCCCCTCCGGGCCACGGCGCCGGCCAGACCCGGAGGACGAACCGGTCCGCCGCCGCACCGCCGTCCCGTCGACGACCCGGCCCCGCGCCGTGGTCCGAGCCGGGCGCTACCGGGGAAGGTCTCCAGATGAAGTTCCGGGTCGAACGCGACGTCCTCGCGGACGCGGCCGCCTGGGTGGCGCGCAGCCTCCCGGCTCGTCCGCCGGTGCCCGTGCTCGGCGGGGTCCTCATCCAGTCCGACGGCGAGTCCGGCGAGAAGCTGACCGTCTCCGGCTTCGACTACGAGACCTCGGCGCGCGTCGAGCTCGACGCGACGGTCGGGGAGCCGGGCCGCACGCTCGTCTCCGGGCGGCTGCTGGCCGACATCACCCGCGCGCTCCCGTCCAAGCCGGTCGACCTGACCGTCGACGGCTCCCGCGCCACGATCAACTGCGGCAACTCCCGGTTCAGCCTCCCGACGATGCCGGTCGAGGACTACCCGCAGCTGCCCGACATGCCGCAGCGCGCCGGGTCGGTCGCCGCCGACGCGCTCGCCGCCGCCGTCGCCCAGGTCGCCGTCGCGTCCGGGCGGGACGACACGCTGCCGATGCTGACCGGCATCCGGCTCGAGATCGAGGGCTCGCAGCTCACGCTCGCGGCCACCGACCGGTTCCGGCTCGCCGTCCGCGAGCTCGAGTGGTCCCCGGAGGACGCCTCGATCTCGACCGCGGTGCTGATCCCGGCCAAGACCCTGGCCGAGGTCGCCAAGACCCTCGCCGGGCCCGGCACCGTGGAGATCGCGCTGTCGGCCGGGGACGGGATGCTCGGCCTCACCGGTGGCGGCCGCCGCTCCACCAGCCGGCTGCTCGACGCCGAGTTCCCGCGCTTCCGCCAGCTGATCCCGGCCGAGCACACCACCGCCGTCGAGCTCGACGTGGCGCTGCTGGTCGAGGCGATCAAGCGTGTCTCGCTCGTCGCGGACCGGGTCGCCCAGATCCGGATGGAGTTCGGCGAGGACGGGCTGCGCCTGGCCGCCGGCGGCGACGACGTCGGGTCCGCCGAGGAGGAGCTGCCCTGCGCGCTCGACGGCAGCCCGCTGACGATCGCGTTCAACCCGGGCTACCTGCTCGACGCGCTCGGCGCGCTGCACACCGACCGCGCCCAGCTGACGTTCACCACGCCGAACCGGCCCGCGCTGGTCCGTCCGGTGCCCAAGCCCGCCACCGACGACGCCGGCGAGGCGCCGTCGCCGGAGAAGTCCGGCTACCTGCACCTGCTGATGCCGGTGCGGCTGCCGGGCTGACCCCCGCCGGGCGGGCGTCCCGGCGAGGGGGAAGACTCGTCCCCGGTGTGATCGACGAGGGCCACCGGTGCCCTGCGGGGCATGCCGGCGGCACGGACGCGAAGGGGGCCACTGCCGTGCAGATCGGCATGATCGGACTCGGCCGCATGGGCGGCAACATGCGGGAGCGGCTGCGGGCCGCCGGGCACGAGGTGGTCGGCTACGACCCCCGCCCGGAGGTCAGCGACGTGGCCTCGCTCGCGGAGCTCGCGGGTGCGCTGGCCGCGCCGCGCGTCGTGTGGGTCATGGTGCCCTCCGGCGAGCCGACCCGGAACACCGTCGCCACGCTGGCGACCACGCTGGAGCCCGGTGACCTGGTCATCGACGGCGGCAACTCCCGCTACACCGACGACCAGCCCAACGCCGCGCTGCTCGACGCGCACGGCATCGGCTACGTCGACTGCGGCGTCTCCGGCGGGATCTGGGGCAAGGACAACGGCTACGGCCTGATGGCGGGCGGCGAGCCCGGGCACATCGAGCGCGCCATGCCGATCTTCGACGCGCTGCGCCCCGAGGGCGCGCGCGAGGAGGGGTTCGCGCACGCCGGGCCGGTGGGCGCGGGCCACTTCGCGAAGATGGTCCACAACGGCATCGAGTACGGCCTCATGCAGGCCTACGCCGAGGGCTTCGAGCTGATGGAGGCCAGCGAGCTGATCACCGACGTGCCCGGGGTGATCCAGGCCTGGTCGCGCGGCACCGTCGTCCGCTCCTGGCTGCTCGACCTGCTGGTCGACGCGCTCAAGGAGGACCCCCGTCTCGACCAGCTCGAGGGCTGGGTGGACGACTCCGGCGAGGGTCGCTGGACGATCGAGGAGGCCATCGCGCACGCGGTGCCGCTGCCGGTCATCTCCGCGGCGCTGTTCGCCCGGTTCTCCTCCCGGCAGGCCGAGTCGCCCGCGATGAAGGCCGTCGCCGCGCTGCGCCAGCAGTTCGGCGGGCACGCGGTGAAGAAGTCCGGGCCGGCCGGTGCCCCGGGCGACAAGGCGGGACCGTCGTCCGGCGGCGGTTCGACGCAGCAGTGACCCGGCGCCGAGCCGGACGGGAAGGGTGACCAGGCGGTGTACCTCAGGCGGTTCTCGGTCACCGACTTCCGGTCCTGGCCGGAGGCCGAGCTGGAGCTCGACCCCGGCGTGACCGTGCTGGTCGGGTCCAACGGCGTCGGCAAGACCAACCTGGTCGAGGGGATCGGCTACCTCGCCACCCTCGGCTCGCACCGGGTCTCCTCCGACGCGCCGCTGATCCGGCGCGGGGCCGAGCAGGCCGTCGTCCGCGGCGAGGTGCACCACCACGGCCGGAAGCTCGGCGTCGAGCTGGAGATCAACAACGGGAAGCAGAACCGGGCGCGGGTCAACCGCTCACCGGTCTCGCGGCCGCGCGACATCCTGGGGATCCTGCGCAGCGTGCTGTTCGCGCCGGAGGACCTGGCGCTCGTGCGGGGCGACCCGTCGGAGCGCCGGCGTTTCCTCGACGAGCTGCTCGTCGCGCGGTTCCCGCGCTACGCCGGCGTCCGCGCCGACTACGACAAGGTCCTGCGCCAGCGCTCGGCCCTGCTGAAGTCCGCGAAGCCGGCACTGCGCGGGGCCCGCGGCCGGTCCCGGGCGCCGGTGGCCGCGGACCCGGAGCTGCCCGACGACCTGGCGACGCTGGAGGTCTGGGACGGGCACCTCGCCCGTACCGGCGCGGCGCTGCTGGCCGGGCGGCGCGAGCTCGTCGTCGCGCTGGCGCCCTACGCCCGCGAGGCGTTCGCGGCGATCGCGCCGTCGTCGGACCCGATCGGCCTGGACTACCGGTCCAGCCTCGGGACGGCGGGGGTCGCGGAGCTGCCGTCGTCGACCGGGGACCTGGAGACGCTGCTGCTCGACCGGCTGGCCGAAGTGCGGTCCCAGGAGGTCGAACGCGGGGTCTGCCTGGTCGGCCCGCACCGCGACGAGCTGGACCTCGCCCTGGGCGAGGGACCGGCGAAGGGCTACGCCAGCCACGGCGAGTCATGGGCGTTCGCGCTGGCGCTGCGGCTGGCGTCCTACCGCCTGCTGCACGCCGACGACGTCGAGCCGGTCCTCGTGCTGGACGACGTCTTCGCCGAGCTGGACTCGGCCCGCCGCCGCGCGCTGACCGGGCTGGTGGCCGACGCGGAGCAGGTCCTGGTGACCGCCGCGGTGGCCGAGGACGTGCCCGCGGAGCTCGACGGGGTCCGGTTCGCCGTCGGCGACCGGACGGTGAGCCGCGACGGCGAGGTGCCCGCGTGATCACCCCGGCAGGTCTCGAACGTGTCACGGCATTCTGGGGACAAGGCTGTGGATACTGTGGATAACTCAGGAGCGCCGGGGGACGGACGCCGTTCCGGAACCGGAAACCGGAGGACAGGACGCCGGGGACCGGGCACCGACGGCGCGGCGCCTGGGGACGGACGCGACACCGAACCCGGTCACGACGCGGTCACGGGCGGGGACGTACCGGGCGGCGGCGTCCCGGGGGAGCAGGGCGACCTGCTCGCCGGCGACCGCGCGAACCTGCGCGGGGCCGACCTCGCGCGCGAGGCGTTGCGCGCGGCCCGTGAGGCGTCGGCCCGCAAGGCCGAGGAGCGGGCCCAGGCCGACCGGCCCAAGCTGCGCGTGGTCTCCGGGCGGGGGCGCCGCCGTCGCTGGTCGGGGGCGGGGCCCGACGACCGGGACCCGCAGCCGTTCGGACGTCTGGTGTCGCGGGTGTCGGTGGACCGCGGCTGGTCGAACCGGCTGACCGACGCGACCGTGCTCGGCCGGTGGCCGCAGCTGGTCGGGCCGGACGTCGCCGACCACTGCACACCGGTCTCGCTGCGCGACGGCGAGCTGACCCTGCAGGCCGAGTCGACGGCGTGGGCCACCCAGCTGCGGACCCTGCAGCGTCAGCTGCTGACCCGGCTCGCCGCCGCGGTCGGGCCGGACGTCGTGCGCCGGATCCGGGTCGTCGGGCCGAGCGGGCCGAGCTGGCGGCACGGTCCCCGGCACGTCCGCGGCCGCGGCCCCCGCGACACCTACGGCTGAGCCCCCGTTCCGCCCGGACATCGACCGCCGACCGGGCGGTGCGAACCGGGCCGCTCACGTTGCGGACGCGTCACGGCGCCACGGACGCGTGTGGGGGCCCGGATCGGGTGGGGAGCTGCGCGGGGGCGCACGCGCCGCTCTCGTCGGCGGTGAGCGCGGGATGACACGGCCGCCGGTCCGCTCGGCCCCGCAGGGGCACGTCCGATCCCGCACCGGACGCCGTTCGCCCGTCTGTGGCGCTTCTGGGTGGGTCCTTCCCGCCTTTCCGTCGGTCCCGACGGGTAGGATCGACAGGTGTTTCCCGGGTGGCTCCCCAAGACATGACCAGAGCGCCCGGTCGGTGGAACCGCTCCGTCGTCGTCGCACCGGTGGTGCGCGCGTCGCGCGGGCGGTTCACGTGGCGAGGAGAAGCAGCTACCCGTGGCTTCCGACAAGGCAGCGAACAACGCCTACGGCGCGTCGTCCATCACGGTCCTCAAGGGCCTGGAGGCGGTCCGCAAGCGGCCCGGCATGTACATCGGCTCGACCGGTGAGCGGGGCCTGCACCACCTGATCTGGGAGGTGGTGGACAACTCGGTCGACGAGGCGATGGCCGGTCACGCCACGAAGGTCGTCGTGACCCTGCAGTCCGACGGCGGCATCCGCGTCGAGGACGACGGTCGCGGCATCCCCGTCGAGATGCACCCGGTGGAGAAGAAGCCGACCCTCGAGGTCGTCCTCACCAGCCTGCACGCCGGCGGCAAGTTCGACGACAAGTCCTACGCCGTGTCCGGTGGTCTGCACGGTGTCGGCGTCTCGGTCGTGAACGCGCTGTCCACCGCGCTCGACGTCGAGGTCCGCCGCGACGGCCAGATCTGGCGCCAGCACTACGAGTACGCCGTGCCCGGCGAGCTCGTCGAGGCCGGCACCACGAAGAAGGCCGACACCGGCACCACGATCACCTACTGGGCCGACCCGAAGATCTTCGAGACGACCAGCTACACGCTGGAGACGATCCGTCGCCGGCTGCAGGAGCAGACGTTCCTGAACAAGGGCCTCACCATGGTCCTGCGCGACGAGCGGCGGCCGGAGAAGCCGGCGGGCGTCCCGTCGTCGGACGCGGTCGACGAGGACGGCAACCCGATCGAGGCGCCCGTCCCGGAGATCGACGCGGACTCCGAGCCCGACGCCGAGGGCTACGTGGCCAAGCCCAAGGAGTACGTCTTCCACTACCCGAACGGGCTGGAGGACTTCGTCGCGCACCTGAACAAGTCGAAGGACCCGATCCACCGCAAGATCGTCAGCTACACCGGCGAGGGCCCGGGCCACCAGGTCGAGGTCGCGATGCAGTGGAACTCGGGCTACTCCGAGTCGGTCTACACCTTCGCGAACACGATCAACACGCACGAGGGCGGCACCCACGAGGAGGGCTTCCGCCACGCGCTGACCGCGACGGTCAACAAGTACGCGCGCGACAAGAAGCTCATCAAGGAGAAGGACCCGGCGCTGTCCGGGGACGACATCCGCGAGGGCCTCGCCGCGATCGTCTCGGTCAAGGTCTCCGAGCCGCAGTTCGAGGGCCAGACCAAGACCAAGCTCGGCAACACCGAGGTCAAGTCGTTCGTCCAGCGCGTGTCGAACGAGTGGCTCGCCGACTGGTTCGAGCGCAACCCCACCGAGGCGAAGACGATCGTCACCAAGGCGGTCTCCTCGGCCCAGGCCCGCCTGGCCGCACGCCGCGCCCGCGAGCTCGTGCGCCGCAAGAGCGCCGGCGACATCGGCGGTCTGCCCGGCAAGCTGTCGGACTGCCGCTCGCGCGACCCGGAGAGCTGCGAGCTCTACATCGTCGAGGGTGACTCCGCGGGCGGCTCGGCGAAGGCCGGCCGCGACTCGATGCACCAGGCGATCCTGCCGATCCGCGGCAAGATCATCAACGTCGAGAAGGCCCGGATCGACCGCGTCCTCAAGAACACCGAGGTCCAGTCGATCATCACCGCGATGGGCACCGGCATCCACGACGACTTCGACCTGGCCAAGCTGCGGTACCACAAGCTGGTACTGATGGCCGACGCCGACGTCGACGGCCAGCACATCCGGACGCTGCTGCTCACGCTGCTGTTCCGCTTCATGCGCCCGCTGATCGAGAACGGGCACGTGTTCCTGGCGCAGCCGCCGCTGTACAAGCTCAAGTGGTCCGGTCGCGGGGCCGAGCCGGAGTACGCCTACTCCGACCGCGAGCGCGACGGCCTGATCGAGGCCGGTCGGGCCGCGGGCAAGAAGCTCCCCAAGGACCAGGGCGTGCAGCGCTACAAGGGTCTCGGCGAGATGGATGCCAAGGAACTGTGGGAGACCACGATGGACCCGACGAACCGGCTGCTGCTGCAGGTGAGCCTGGACGACGCCGCCACCGCCGACGAGCTGTTCTCGGTGCTGATGGGTGAGGACGTCGAGTCCCGCCGGTCCTTCATCACCCGCAACGCCAAGGACGTGCGCTTCCTGGACGTCTGATCCACACATCTGATCCAGACGCACGTATGAACACGCACGAGGAGACTTCGTGACGGACACGATCGACCCCGCCGCCCCCGCGGCAGGCGGCGGAGAGGGTGGGGGCCGGGTCGAACCGGTCGACATCCAGCAGGAGATGCAGCGCTCGTACATCGACTACGCGATGAGCGTGATCGTCGGGCGGGCGCTGCCGCTGGTGGAGGACGGTCTCAAGCCGGTCCACCGCCGCGTCCTCTACTCGATGGGGGAGAACGGCTTCCGGCCCGACCGCGCCCCGGTCAAGTGCGCCCGCGTCGTCGGCGACGTCATGGGCAACTACCACCCGCACGGCGACTCGGCGATCTACGACGCCCTCGTGCGGCTGGCCCAGCCCTGGTCGATGCGCTACCCGCTGATCCAAGGGCAGGGCAACTTCGGCTCGCGCGGCAACGACCCGGCCGCGGCCATGCGGTACACCGAGTGCCGGCTCTCGCCGCTGGCGATGGCGATGCTCCAGGACATCGACGAGGAGACCGTCGACTTCCTGGACAACTACGACGGCAAGACCCAGGAACCGGTCGTCCTGCCGTCGCGGGTACCGAACCTGCTCATCAACGGCAGCTCCGGCATCGCGGTCGGCATGGCGACGAACATCCCGCCGCACAACCTGCGCGAGGTCGGCGCCGGCGTCGCCTGGTGCCTGGAGAACCCCGACGCCACCGACGACGAGCTGCTCGAAGCGCTCATGGAGCGCATCAAGGGGCCGGACTTCCCGACCCACGGCCTCATCGTCGGGCGCGACGGCATCGAGTCCGCCTACCGGACCGGGCGCGGCTCGATCCGGATGCGGGCCGTCGTCGAGGTCGAGGAGGACGCCAAGGGCCGCACCACCCTGGTGGTCACCGAGCTGCCCTACATGGTCAACCCGGACAACCTGATCGAGTCGATCGCGGGCATGGTCCGCGACGGCAGGATCGCCGGGATCTCCGAGATCGTCGACGAGTCCTCGGACCGCATCGGCATGCGGATCGTCGTCACGCTCAAGCGCGACGCGGTCGCCAAGGTCGTGCTGAACAACCTCTACAAGCACACGCAGCTGCAGCACAGCTTCGGCGCGAACATGCTGTCGATCGTCGACGGCGTCCCGCGCACGCTGCGCCTCGACCAGATCGTGCGGCACTACGTGCGGCACCAGATCGAGGTCATCGTCCGGCGGACCCGCTACCGGCTCCGCAAGGCCGAGGAGCGGGCCCACATCCTGCGTGGTCTGGTCAAGGCGCTGGACGCGCTCGACGAGGTCATCGCCCTGATCCGGGCGTCGGCCACGGTCGACGTCGCCCGGGCCGGCCTGATCGACCTGCTCGACGTCGACGACATCCAGGCCCAGGCGATCCTGGACATGCAGCTGCGGCGCCTCGCCGCGCTGGAGCGCCAGAAGATCATCGACGAGCTCGCCGAGATCGAGCGCGAGATCGCGGACTACCAGGACATCCTGGCCCGTCCGGAGCGTCAGCGGGAGATCGTCCGCGACGAGCTCGCCGAGCTGGTCGAGGCCCACGGCGACGACCGTCGCACCCGGATCGTCGGCTACGACGGCGACGTCACCGACGAGGACCTGATCGCGGTCGAGGACGTCGTCGTCACGATCACCCGCACCGGCTACGCCAAGCGCACGAAGACCGACCTGTACCGCGCCCAGAAGCGCGGCGGGAAGGGCGTGCAGGGGGCGCAGCTGAAGCAGGACGACATCGTCAACCACTTCTTCGTGTGCTCCACGCACGACTGGATGCTGTTCTTCACCAACCGCGGGCGGGTCTACCGGCTCAAGGCCTACGAGCTGCCCGAGGCGAACCGCACCGCGCGCGGCCAGCACCTGGCGAACCTCCTGGCCCTGCAGCCGGAGGAGGAGATCGCCCAGGTCATGCAGATCAAGGACTACTCGGCACGGCCGTACCTGGTCCTGGCCACCCGCAACGGCCTGGTGAAGAAGTCGCGCCTGACCGACTTCGACTCCAACCGGGCCGGCGGCCTCATCGGCATCAACCTGCGCGACGACGACGAGCTGGTCGGCGCCGTCCTCTGTTCGGGTGATGACGATCTGCTCCTCGTGTCCGCCGAGGGCCAGTCCATCCGGTTCACCGCGTCCGACGACGCGCTGCGCCCGATGGGCCGCGCCACCTCCGGCGTGCTCGGGATGCGGTTCAACGAGGGCGACAAGCTGCTGGCCCTCGGCGTGATCCGCTCCGACACCTACCTGCTCGTCGCCACCACCGGTGGCTACGCGAAGCGCACCCCGATCGAGGACTACCCCGTTCAGGGCCGTGGCGGGAAGGGAGTGTTGACCCTCCAGTACGACCGTCGGCGTGGCACGCTGGTCGGTGCGCTCATCGTCGGTATCGACGACGAGCTGTACGCGATCACCTCCACCGGCGGGGTCATCCGGACCTCCGCCCGCGAGGTGCGGAAGGCCGGCCGGCAGACGAAGGGAGTCCGCCTGATGAACCTGGGCGAGAGCTCCACGCTGCTGGCCGTCGCCCGCAACGCGGAGGAGACCGAGGAGGACCCGGGCCAGCAGGCGTAGTGCACGTCGGGTGGCCGGTCCGCAGGGCCGGCCACCCGGTACACGCCGTGGGACCGGAGCAGTACCGAGCGACGACCAGCGAGGAGAGCTCCCACTCGTGAGCACCGACGACCGCACCCCGTCGCAGGACGAGGCCCGCACCGTCGCCACCGACGCCGACCACGACCCGTCGACGACGGCGGCGGCCCCGGCCGACCACGTCCCCGGCCCGCGCGACGACGCCGAGCCCGCGGCCGACCCGGCTGCGGCCTCGCCGCCCCCGTGGCGCCGGGTACCCGACACCCACGACGACCGCGACGGCGGCTCGGTCGCGGACTCGCTGCTGAGCGAGGCCCCGACCGCGTTCATGACCGCCCCCGGCGCCGGTGCGGCCGGCGCGACGACCGCCGTCCGCGACCCGGAGCAGCGCGAGAACGGCACGGCCCCGGCGGACACGCCGCGCGCGTCGGTCCGCAACCGGCCCCCGCGCCAGGCGCTGCTGCAGCTCAAGCGGCTCGACCCGTGGTCGGTGCTGAAGATGGCCCTGGCGCTGGCTGTCGTGCTGTGGCTGGTGTGGATGGTCGCCGCGGGCGTCCTCTACGGCGTGCTCGGCGGGATGGGCGTCTGGGACCGGCTCAACGGCACCTACGCCGACCTGGTCACCTCGCAGCAAGAGACCGGGGGCTCGCTGATCAGCGTCGGCCGGGTCTTCGGGCTCGCCGCCGTCGTCGGCGCGGTGAACAGCCTGCTGTTCGCGGTGGCCATCACCGTGGTCGCGTTCGTCTACAACGTGGCCGCCGACCTGGTCGGCGGCATCGAGGTCACGCTCTCCGAGCGGGACTGACCGGAGCGTCGTCGCGCACCCCGCACGGGGCCGGGCGGAGGGGGACCCCCTCGTAACCCGCTCGACCCCGTGCGGTAGTGTTTCTCCTGTTGCACGGGCCTATAGCTCAGTTGGTTAGAGCGCATCGCTGATAACGATGAGGTCGCTGGTTCAAATCCAGCTAGGCCCACACCTTCCCCCTCCGACAGTCACTCGCGAGGAGACCTCCGATGAAGAAGCTGTTCGTGCTGGCCGTCGCCGCCGGTGCTGCGTACTTCGGCTGGTCCCGCTTCCGCGGCGTCGGGTCCGACGACCTGTGGCACGAGGCCACCACCCGCTGACCCCGCCTCCCGGGGTACCGTGATCGGGACCCACCAGGGGACATAGCTCAATTGGCAGAGCACCGCCTTTGCAAGGCGGGGGTTAGGGGTTCGATTCCCCTTGTCTCCACAGTTCCGACCGGTGTGAACGCCGGTCGCTCCGACCGCCGACGTCAGCTCTCCGCTGTGGCGGTCAGGACGAGGTGAGCACGCGGTGGTCGGCCTGTTCTAGACGGTGGACAGGGACAACGATGTCGTCGGGTCCGCCATCCACGGGCCGAAGTCGTCGATCTGCTCGAACAGTGACTCGCCGTCGGTACGACGGGCGATACCGAGCAGCTCTGCGACGCCAGTCTGCGGGCCTGCTGCGATTCCCAGCCTCAGAGCATGCTCGAGCTGAGGAACGACGGCGACACCGATGCGAGCGGAGTTCTCGGCTCCCAGCGCCCGCTCGGCCTCGCTCAGGAGAAGCGCCATCTCCACGGCCGCATCCGCCTCGGCGTCGAGCAGCGACAGCGTCGAGTCACTCTGTCCCTGCGAACGGAGCACCTCCATCGCCATCTGAATGCCTTGTGCGACCACCGTGGCGGACACCTGGCCGACGAAGCCTCCGACGAGAGCTCCCAGAACCGGGACAGGGAACACCGCCTGGCCCACTGCTCCGCCTGCCCACGCCATCCCGGCCTGGAAGGTGACCTCCCCGGTGGTGGCGGCGAACTCCCCACGGTCGATGTCGCCGCACGCGAATGCGACCGCCGCGTCGGCGACACCGAAGACCGCCGATGCGACGGCTCCCGGTAGACCGTTCGCGACAACCGGGGCGGGGGCTTTCAGCGCCGTCATGGCGACCTTCGCGCCGGCACCCAGACCTGAGAGGAGGCCAGCTCGGGCCGCGGCCCTGGCGGCGGCACCGGCTGCAGAACAGGCGGCCCCGACGGCTGTCGTCTCACCGGAACGCACGCGGGCGACCTCACGGACCGCCGCCGTCGCCCCGGCCAGACCTCCGTTCACTGCCGCGCCGGCGGCCGCAGCCGAAACGATCTCCCGCCCCGCCGCTCGGAGCGCCAGTCCGTCGCCCCAGCGGGCGATGTTCTCCGCGGCGCGGTGGACGTCTCCCGTGTCGACCGGGGTGCTCGTGACATCGCCGTGCGACACGATCTCCGCCAGGTGGGCACGCGTGTCCGAGTAGTCGTCCTGATAGATGCCGTCGGCGTCGCGCCGCAGCGCCTTGTCGAGGAGATTCTCGACCTGCTCGCGCTTGTCCGCCGCGACGAGGCGCTGCATCCCCGTGTACCGGGGGTGCGCCAGCGCACGGGCGGCAGCGGACGCGCGTCCGTACAGCTTGGCCTGGACCTCGCCTACGACGCGCCCGCCGTCGAGAATGCGCAGATCTGCGGCGGCAGTCGGCTCGCCGTCGGACGCGGTGACACGTGCACGTGCGGTCGCGTTCTTCGTGATGGCGTCGGTGTTGAAGCTGTGCTTGTGCCACAGCTCGAAGAGATGGCCGGCGCGATGTTCGACGCGGTGACCGTCGAACCTGACAGCCAGGGCGGCGGCCTCGTCGCGCGTGGAGAACGCCTCCAGGGTGTGGGCTCTTGCCCTGCGGGTGATCGTATCGACCACCGCCTGCCACATCGCGTCACGTCCTGCGTCGTCGGTCCGCGGCTTCCGCTGCTCGCTCACGCCGCCGACCCCATGGCCGTCGTGTCGCCGCCCGTGGTCCGTACGGCGTCGAGGACCTCCCGGGCCCGGTCGATGATCCGAACGGAGTCGTAGCTGACCGAACCCGTGTCGTCCGTCAGCCGTGCCGACATGGTCCGCGATGCGGTGGAGACCAGTCGGACGATCGTCATCACCGCCGTCTGCTCCTCGGTGGAGTAGGAGGTGAAGTCGTCGTTCCGCTGCACCGACGACACGAACTCGTCGAGCCTGCCCGCGATCTGGTCCTGCAGCTCCGAGAGGACCATGCGCAACCGGCGGCTCCCTTCGATGATCTCCGCGTACCGCTGCTCGTCGGCCGCCATCGCCGATTCCCGGGTCGACAGCTGCTCCTCGACCTCGCGTTGGTCGCGGAGGTCCCGACGTCCCTTCCACTCGATGAACGCGGCCCCGACGACGAGTACGGGGGTGGCGGTGACTCCCGTCAGCACTGCTGATCCGGCGGCGACGCCCCCACCACCGGTGGCGAGCGAACCGCCCCCCAGCCACGCGAGGGTCGCGTTGGTGGCAGCGGCACCGGCGAGCGACGAGATCGGGGTTCCGGTCGATGCCGCCGCGAAGGCACCCACCCCGGCGAAGGCCGCGGACCCTGCTCCGGCGCCCAGTACCGCTCCTCCGACAGTCGCAGCGAGTCCGTGTACCGCCGCCGTCGTCCGGGTCGGACCGGCGGATTCAGCGGGCGAGAACGTCGTCGGACTCGGGAGGGTGATCTCCTCGAGGACGCCGAGGTCGACGTTCTTCAGTCGGAGGAAGGCGACGCAGAACGGCACGAGGGTCGTGTAGTAGAGGTTCATCCGCCGAAGACCGTGGGCGTCACGCTCGATCTCGACGTCGGTGACGAGTCGCCGGTGTCTGTCCGCGAGCTGTCGGGCCCTGGTCCGGTTCTCCCGGGTCAGCCGCGCCGCCCGCATCATCGAGATCGCCACTGGTCGCCCTCCGTGTGTCCGTCTGGCGGGACTGTCGTTCGGCCGGACGGACGCGTTGCGGGTCGGCACCCGTTGTACCCAGGATTGAGGAGCCGGCGCCGTCGTCCGGTGCTCACGCACAGACGACGAGGTGGCGCAGTACGCGGACGCCGGGCCGGACTCCCCCGTCCTCACCCGACGTGGCGGCGCAGGACGACCGTGTCCTCGCTCGCGACGGTGTCACCACCGTCGAACGAGACCCCGGTGAGCTCCTGCGAGACCCGCCAGATGCGCTCGGCGTCGTCGGTGCTGCGCAGGGGCCGGTAGAGGCTCAGCTCGGCGGGCGCACCACCCAGACCCCCGAACCCGTCGGGCCCGTAGAACCGCCCACCGTGCGCGTCCGGGGAGGTCGCGGCGTACAGCGCGGGCAGCCCGGCGCTCTGAGCGGTCCCGACGAGGATGCCGCGGGCCGAGAGCGCGCCGATCACCCGTCGGCCCCGCGCGGGCTGCTCGCGACCGACCTCGGCACGCGCGGCGAGCAGGCTGGTCGGGGCGATCCCGGGGTGGGACACGTTGCTGGTGATGCCCCAGTGCCCGGCGCGGCTGCGGCGGTCGAGCTCGAGGGCGAACAGCCCGAACGCCACCTTCGACTGGGCGTACGCGGCCATCCCGTTGCCGTAGCCGACCTGCGCCTGCAGGTCGTCCCAGGCGATCCGTCCGCGGCGGGCGGCGACGCTGAGCTGGGAGGTCACCCGTGCCCGGCCCGCACGCAGCAGGGGCAGCAGGTGCGCGACGAGGGCGACGTGACCGAGGTGGTTGGTGCCGAACTGCAGCTCGAACCCGTCCACCGTCGTCACCCGCCGGGGCGGGGTCATGACGCCGGCGTTGTTGACCAGGATGTGGATCGGGCGGCCCTCGCCCCGCAGCGTGGCGCCGAGCGCGGCGACGGAGCCGAGGGACGACAGGTCGACCTCGCGCAGGGACACGGTCGCGCCGGGGGCCTGCGTGCGGATCGCGTCGACCGCGGCCTCGCCCTTGCGCCGGTTGCGGACGGGCAGCACGATCTCGGCTCCTGCGGCGGCGAGCCGGGTGGCGATGCCGAGCCCGATGCCGTCGCTGGCGCCGGTGACGACGGCGAGCCGGCCGGTGAGGTCGCCGATGGTGATGTCGCGGGTGCTGGACATGATGTCTCCCTGGTGGGTGCGGTGTTCGAGGTCGGGCGGTGGTCAGGCGGCGGTGGCGACGGCGGTGGCGACGCGGGGGCCGATCGCGCGGCGGGCGGCGACGAGGGTGCCCGCGGCGAGTGCGGCGAAGGCCGGTACGGCGGCGACGCCGAGCGCGGCCAGGACGGCGGGCTGGTCCGCGAGGTAGGCCACGGCGCGCAGGGTGAGGTTGAGTGCGTGGAGCACGACGCCGGCCAGCGTGCTGACGGTGTAGACGCGCATCAGCCGGGGGTGCCCGCGCCAGTCCTCGGGGCCGCCGACCAGCCGGTTGAACAGGGTCCCGGTCACCGGGCGGCGGACGAGGACCGAGCCGAGGAACAGCACGCCGAGCGCGGCCGGGATCAGGGTGGGGAGCAGGAAGAACGCCCGGGCCTCCCCGGAGAACGCGGCGACGGCGGCGCCCACGCCGGCCACCGCCAGACCGACGACGGCGGCACGCAGGGACTCCCGGCGGGCCAGGCGCACCCCGAACGTCACCGGCGCGGCGACGGCGAGCGCGATGAACGCCCAGGTCAGACCACCCGCAGCGTCGGCGGCCACGAAGGCGACGGCGGGCGTGGCGGCGAGGAGGATCCCGACGGCGCCGCCGGAGCGGTCCAGGCTGGTCCGCATCGCCGCGGAGAGTGTCGAGGCCGGAGCCGGCTCGCCGGTGCGGTGCTCCTCCGGGCGGCCCGGCGGCACGGTGGTGGTCGGGTCGAGCGGGAAGAGTTCGTTCGGCACGGTGAGCTCCTCGGGTCGGTGGCCGTGTGCCGACCACGTTCGACCCCCGCGGCACCGGCAACCACGGCCTGACGATCCGAGGCTGAGCGGTCCGCCCCCCGGGCCGCCGGGGCGGATCGACAGTCCGTGGCTGCGTGCTGCGCGACCCGGTAGGAACGAGCCAGGAGCGACCGAGAGGCGGTACAGATGATCGACCGGGTGGGCCTGGCCCAGTTCCTGCGGCGGCGCCGTGAGGTACTGCAACCGGAGGACGTGGGGCTGCCGCGGGGGCAGCGCCGACGTACCAGCGGGTTGCGCCGTGAGGAGGCCGCGGCGCTGTGCCACATGTCGACCGACTACTACGCGCGCCTCGAACGGGAGCGTGGCCCGCGGCCGTCGGAGCAGATGATCGCCGCGATCGCCCAGGGGCTGCACCTCTCGCTCGACGAGCGCGACCACCTGTTCCGCCTCGCCGGGCAGCACCCGCCCGCCCGCGGCGCGACCAGCGAGCACATCGGCCCCGGCCTGCTGCGCATCCTCGACCGCCTCGTCGACACCCCCGCCGAGATCGTCACCGAGCTCGGGGAGACGTTGCGCCAGACCTCACTGGGGGTCGCGCTGACCGGCGACACCACCGGTTTCACCGGCCCGTCGCGGAGCATCGGCTACCGCTGGTTCACCGAGCCCGGCGCCCGTCTGCTCTACCCGCAGGAGGACCACGCGTTCCTGTCGCGGCGCTACGTCTCCGGCCTGCGTGCGGTCGCGGCCCGGCGCGGGCCGGGGTCCCGCGCGGCCCACCTCGCCGATCTCCTGTACCCGGAGAACGAGGAGTTCCGCGCGCTGTGGGACAGCCACGAGGTCGGCGTCCGGATCGACGACGTCAAGCGCCTCCTCCATCCCGAGGTCGGCGCACTGGAGCTGCACTGCCAGACGCTGCTCGACCCCGAGCAGTCCCAGCTGCTGCTGGTCTACACCGCCGTCCCGGGCAGCGAGACCCACGAGAAGCTGCAGCTGCTCTCGGTCATCGGGGCACCGTCCGCCGCCTGGCACCGGCACGGCGAACCGGTCGGCCCGCGGCCGGACGAGACGTGACCCGAGGGGGAGGGCCGGTCAGCGCGGACCGGCGCCGACCCCGCGGACCAGGCCGGACAGCAGCACCTTCGACAGCCCCTTCGCGAGCAGCGCCTCGCCCGCCGGCAGCCGCTTGTCGGCCTCGACCGCGTAGGTGATCTCGGTACCGGTGCCGACCGGGCGCAGCGTGACCTCGCCGCGGTAGTTCTTCAGCGGCACACCGGCCAGCGCCCGGTAGCCGAGGCGTCGCCCCGGCTCGAACGCGGTGACCTCCTCGACGATCGGACCGGGTGAGCCGATACCGACCTTGCGGACGGTGCCGACACCGTTGGGCTCCGGCGTCCCGGCCCGCGTCACCGCCACCTTCAGGCCCGGGGCCCACGCCGACATGCCCTCGTGGTCGGACAGCACCGACCACACCGCATCGGGTGTCGCGGACACGGTGCGGACGGACGTCGCTCTGATCATGTGCGGAACCTACTGACGGGTAGAAGAAAAATCGAGCGGACGTGTCGAGAACGCGCGTCCGGTTCCGTCCCCGGGGTGAACGCGGCCAGGATGGGCCGCGACGAGCACCGAGGAGACCCACCATGGCCAAGTACCTGCTGCTCAAGCACTACCGCGGCGCCCCGGCCCCGAAGAACGACGTGCCGATGGACCGCTGGGCTCCCGAGGAGGTCACCGCGCACATCCGCTTCATGCAGGACTTCGCCGAGTCCCTGAAGGAGACCGGCGAGTTCGTCGACGCCCAGGCGCTGGCGCCGGAGGGCACCTTCGTCCGCTACGACGGCGCGGGCCGCCCGCCGGTCACCGACGGTCCGTTCGCGGAGACCAAGGACCTCGTCGCCGGCTGGATGATCATCGACGTCGACAGCTATGAGCGTGCCGTCGAGCTGACCGGTGGGCTGTCGGCGGCCCCCGGCGCCGGTGGGGAGCCGATCCACGAGTGGATCGAGCTGCGCCCGTTCCTCGAGGCCCCGCCGACCGTCACGGAGTGAGCAGCGAGGTGGTCGGTACCGACGCCGCGCTGCTGCGCGGTCTCGTACCGGAGGTCCTGGGGATCCTCGGCCGTCGCGGGGCGGGCTTCGCGGCGGCCGAGGACGCCGTGCAGGACGCGCTGGTCGAGGCCCTGCGGACCTGGCCCGCCGACCCGCCGCGGGACCCGAAGGGCTGGCTCGTGACGGTGGCCTGGCGCCGCTTCCTCGACGCCACCCGGTCGGAGACCGCGCGTCGTGGCCGGGAGGAACGGGCCGAGGCCGAGCCGGCGCCCGGCCCGGCGCCGGACCACGACGACGCGCTCGAGCTGTACTTCCTGTGCGCGCACCCGTCGCTGTCGCCGTCGTCGGCGGTCGCGCTCACCCTGCGCGCGGTCGGCGGGCTCACCACCCGGCAGATCGCCGCGGCCTACCTGGTGCCCGAGGCGACGATGGCGCAGCGGATCAGCCGCGCCAAACGCACCGTCGCGGGGGAGCGGTTCGACCGCCCCGGCGACGTCGCGACCGTCCTGCGGGTGCTCTACCTGGTGTTCAACGAGGGCTACTCCGGCGACGTCGACCTCGCCGCCGAGGCGATCCGGCTGACCCGGCGTCTCGCGGCGTCGGTCGACCATCCCGAGGTCGCGGGCCTGCTCGCGCTGATGCTGCTGCACCACGCCCGCCGCGCCGCCCGGACCGGCCCGGCCGGCGAGCTGGTGCCGCTGGCCGAGCAGGACCGCGGCCGCTGGGACACCGCGCTGATCACCGAGGGGGTGGCGGTGCTGCAGGCCGCGCTGGCCCGCGACCGGCTGGGGGAGTTCCAGGCCCAGGCGGCCGTCGCCGCCCTGCACGCCGACGCGCCGGCCGCCGGGGAGACCGACTGGCCCCAGATCGTCGAGTGGTACGACGAGCTGGTCCGGCTCACCGGCAGCCCGGTCGCCCGGCTGAACCGGGCCGTCGCCGTCGGGGAGGCCGACGGACCACGGGCCGGACTGGCGGCTCTCGCCGATCTCGACCCGGCGCTGCCCCGCTGGACCGCGGTCAGCGCCCACCTGCACGAACGGGCGGGGGAGCGGGCCACGGCCGCGCGTCTCTACGCCGAGGCCGCGGCACTGGCGTCCTCCACGGCCGAACGGGACCACCTGACCCGGTGTGCCGCCCGTCTCCACACCGGATCGGCGGGCTGAACCGCATCGTCACAATTGACGATCACCCGGCCTCCGCGGTACACCGACAGGACGCCGGCGCGCCGCGGTGCAAGGATCACGCGAATGAGCCTGGTGTCGGATCCCGTTGCGGTCGCGGCACCGTCGCCGCTGGAGTCGCCGGCACGGCTGGCCGCGGTCCAGGCCACGCACCTGCTGGACACCGGGCCGGAGGAGGCGTTCAACCGCCTGACCCGGCTGGTCTCGGTGGTCCTCGGCACCCCGGCGGTCATGCTGACCGTCGTCGACGAGGTCCGGACCTTCCTCAAGGGCACCCCCGAGCCCGCGCAGATCGTCGGGCCGGACGGCGTCTGGTCGGCGCCCGTCGAGGACAGCGGGTGCAAGGTCGTCGTCGAGTCGGGCGGGGAGATCTGCGCCGGTGACGTGCGGGCCGACCCGCGGCTGCGTGACCTCTCGCTGATGACCGACTTCGGTGCGGCCGCCTGGCTCGGCGTGCCGGTGCGCGACCCCGCGGGCCAGGTCGTGGGCAACCTCTGCGCGATGGACGTCGTCGTCCGCGAGTGGACCCCGCTGCACCGCGAGACGATCCGCACCCTGGCCGACGCCGTCGAGGGCGAGATCGCGCTGCGCCTGGCCCTGCGCGAGACCGAGCGGCAGGCGTTCGCCGCCGCCCGCAACGCCGCCGAGACCGAGACGCTGGCCCGGACGCTGCAGGAGTCGCTGCTGCCCGCGCAGCCCCCGCGGCTGCCCGGGGTCGACATCGCGGCCCGCTTCCTGCCCGGCGGCTCCGGCGTGGAGGTCATGGGCGACTTCTACGACGCGGTCCCCACCCCGGACGGCGTCGCCGTGGTGATCGGCGACGTCCAGGGCAAGGGCGCCGCCGCCGCCCGGACGACCGCGCTGGCCCGGTCGGCCACCCGCACCGCCGCGCACTTCGAGAACGACCCGGCCGCCGTGCTCCGCACCGTCAACGACGTCCTGCACGTCTGGTTCGACGGCCGTATCAGCTTCGTCACCGCCGCGCTCGCGTCGCTGCGCCGCGGTCCCTCCGACACCTGGCACGCCGACCTCGCCTCGGCCGGTCACCCGCCCGCCCTCGTGCGACGGGCCGACGGCTCCGCCGAGTTCCACGGCGGCGGCGGGCTGGTCCTCGGCATCGGCACCACCCCGATGGTGGCCGACGAGGCCGTCACCCTCGCCGCGGGCGACAGCCTGGTGCTCTACACCGACGGCATCACCGAGGCGCACGTGCGCGGGCACTGGGAGCAGCTGGGGGAGGAGGGCGCCCGGCGCACGCTGGCCTCGCTCGACCCGGGTGCCGACGCCGACACGATCGCGCGCGCCCTCACCGACGCCGCCCTCGCGCACTGCGGCGGTCACCTCAGCGACGATGCCGGGGTGGTCGTCGTGCAGGTCGAGGAGCCCGGCACCGGCGACGCCGACCGGGTCGTCACCGAGCACGTCCCGCACGCCGGGGTCGGCCGGGAGACGCGGCGTTCCGCGGAACGCGTCCTCGTCGGCTGGGACCTCGCCCCCGGCACCCTCGCCGACGCGATGCTGGTCATCGAGGAGCTCGTCGCGAACGTCGTCGACCACGCCCGCACAGCGTTCCGCCTGACCCTGGTCCGGGGCCGGGACGCCCTGCGGATCGAGGTCGACGACGAGGGTACGGGCAGCCCGCTGCTCCAGCCGCTCGACCTGCGGGCGGTGCGCGGGCGCGGCCTGCAGCTCGTCGACGCCGTCGCACAGGCCTGGGGCTGTGACACCCGGGGCCGCGGCAAGCGGGTGTGGGCCGAGCTCGCCGCGCGCTGACCCCGCCCTAGGACGCGTCCTCGCGCCAGGTCAGGTCGACCTCCAGCTGCCGGTGGCCGTCGGAGGCGGTGCCGGTCGCGGACCGGCGGACCTCGGCGCGGCCGTCGCGCAGGGCGCGGGCGGCGTCCTCCAGGTGCGCGGCGAGGTCGTGCGCCGCGGTCGTCGCGTCGGGCCAGGACCATGCGTCGTCGGAAGCGGTCATGCACCCAGTGTGCGACACCTGCTCACACCCGGGTGAGGACCAACCAGGTCAGATAGGCCGCGTAGGCCAGCACCAGCAGCCCGCCCTCGGGCCGCGACAGCCGGGACCCGGTCCGCATCGCCAGCCCCGTCCCCAGGGTCGCGACGACGAGCAGCACCAGGTCGGCCTCGACGACGTCCGGCGGGACCGCGACCGTCGCGCCGGGTGCGGCGAGCACCGTCGCCCCCAGCACGAGCGCGATGTTCAGGACGCTGGACCCGACCAGGTTCCCGACGGCGAGCCCGGTCTCCCGCCGTGCGACGGCGACCAGCATCGTCACCAGCTCGGGTGCCGACGTGCCGAGCGCGACGACCGTCAGCCCGATCACCGCCTCGTCGACGCCGAGCACCAGCGCGCCCTGCACCGCGCCGTCGACCAGCCACTCCGCGCCGAGCACGACCAGCGCCAGCGAGACCACCAGCACCAGCAGCTGCACCAGCGGGCCGCCGCGCCCGGCGTCGGCGTCGGCCTCGGCGGCGACGTCCTCGCGCGGGGAGGTGCGCAGCACCAGCACGACGTAGCCGACGGCGGCGAGCAGCAGCACGACCCCGCCGGCCGGGCCGACCGACCCGTCGCGTGACAGGGCGAACAGCAGCAGCGCGGCGGCGATCATCGCAGGCAGGTCGTAGCGCAGTGTGCGCCGGTCGAACGCGACCGGCCGCAGCAGCGCGCCCAGACCGAGCACGAGCAGCAGGTTCGCCAGGTTGGTGCCGACGATGTTGCCGGTGGCGATGCCCGGGCTGCCCGAGCGCGCCGCGTCGATGCCGATCGCCAGCTCGGGCAGGCTCGTGCCGACCGAGACGACGGTCAGCCCGATGACCATCGGGGACAGACCCAGCCGGGTGGCGAGCCTGCTGCCGGACCGGACCAGCAGCTCGGCGCCGACGAGCAGCAGCACGAGACCGCCGACCCCGAGGAGGACCGCGTCCACCGGCGCTACCGCGCCCCGCCGGAAACCACGGACCCAGCCTCGCCCACCGGGCGCCGCGTGTCGATCTGAGACAGGTCGGTCCGGCGACGTCCCGGATCGGCCACGCTGGGCCGGTGGAGGACGAGCACGACGTCGTGGTCGTCGGCGCGGGGGTCGCGGGGTTGTACGCGCTGCACCTGCTGCGCCGGCGCGGTCTGCGGGTGATCTGCGTCGACGCCGCGCCCGAGCCCGGCGGGGTGTGGCACCACCAGCGGTTCCCGGGTGCCCGTATCGACACCGAGGGCGCCGCGTACCAGTACCTGTTCTCCGACGAGCTGTACCACGACTGGGGCTGGAGCGAGCGCTTCCCGGCCGGCTACGAGGTGCTGCGCTGGCTGCGGTTCGTTGCCGACCGCCTCGATCTGCACCGCGACCTGCGCCTGTCCACACCGGTCACCGCCGCCCGCTGGGACGGCGGCCGCTGGCGGGTCCGCACCGGCGACGACGAGCTGTCGGCCCGGTTCCTGGTCCGCTGCACGGGGGCGTTCACCGCACCCCGTACCGACGCCGTCCCCGGCCGGTCGGACTTCACCGGGCCGGTCGTCCACACCGGAGCGTGGCCCGCCGGGGGACCCGAGCTCGACGGGCTGCGTGTCGGCGTCGTCGGCTGCGGGCCGAGCGCGGTCCAGCTGGTCCCGGCCCTGGCCGGGCGGGTCGGCCGGCTCACCGTCCTGGCCCGGACCCCGCGTTTCGTGCTGCCCGCGGCCAACCCGATGTTCGGCTGGCCGGAGCGCGCGGCCTACCGCGACCGGCTGCCCGCGATGCGCGAGGCGGTCCGGTCCACACCGTCCGGCACCGGACATCCGTCTGTCCACAGAGGACTCCACAGTCTGGGGACGGTCTACGACGAGGACCCGCTGGCGCTGCACCCGGCCCGGCTCGCCGGGCTCGCGTCCGACCCGGCACTGCGGGCCGCGGCGGCCGCGGTCGTCCGTGACCGGATGCGGGCGCGGCTGGGCGACGACCGCCTCGCGGCGGCCCTGGTCCCGGACGGCGACGACTACGGCCTGCGCCCCGTCGCGACCGACCAGGGCTGGCTGGAGAGCTTCCACCGCGACGACGTCGAGGTGCTCCCCCTCGCCCGGAACCCGGTCACGCGGATCCGGCCGGAGGGGGTCGGGCTGGCCGACGGGACCGTCGTCGGTCTGGACGCGATCGTGCTGGCCACCGGGTTCGACCCGGGCGCGACCCGGGCCGGGATCGACGTCGTCGGCCGCGACGGGCGGCTGCTCGGCACCGGGCCGGGCCTGCTCGGGATGGCGCACCCCGGCTTCCCGAACCTGTTCGCGCCGCTGGCGCCGACCCTCGGGTACGGCAACGACGCGGCCTGCCTGCAGGGACAGGTCGAGTGGGTCGACCGGGCGATCGGCGACCTCGACGCCGACGGCCTGTCGACGATCGAGGCGCTGTCGTGCCCGGCGGAGCCGGTCGCGCCGTACGCGGTGCCCGGCGGGGTCGCGGGCGTGCTGCGGGCCTGCGACGACGAGGCCGCCGCGGGCTACTCGTCGTTCGAGCGGCGCTGACCGTTCAGGCGGACGTCCGGGTCCGGCACGCCGAACAGCATGTTCCGCGACGACGCCGGCTCCTCGGGGATCCGGTCGACGACGTCGAACAGGTCCATCGCGCCGGTCACCTGGAGCGCGCGCCGTGCGGGCCGGCTCGACCCGCAGTACACCCGCAGCCGCTTGCCCTCGGAGCCCATCATGTCGCGCGACTGGAGCAGTGAGTTCAGCCCCGCCGTCCCCAGGAAGTCCACGCGGGTCAGGTCGAGGATGAGCTCGGGGCCCGCCTCGGACCAGATGCCCATCTCGACCCAGAGATCGGGCGAGGTGTCGTCGTCGATGGCGCCGATCGCGTGCAGCACGGTGGCGCCCGCCGGGTGGCTGGACTGCTCGAAGCGCAGCGTCGGTCCGGGAACGGCGGCGTGCGCGGCGTCCGGAGCGGAGCGGTCGTCGTCCGCCATGGTCGGGCCCCCTTCCGCCACCGGGATCTCCGGTACGTCCGACCAGCATCGCAGCGGGTGGCCGTCACCGCATGTGCTGATCGGCGGCGCCCCGGGCGCGTAGCCTTCGCACCCGACCGCCGACCACCCGCGGGGGCGATCCTCCCGCCGGGACCCGAAGGACCACCGTGAGCGCTACGACCCTCTCCGCCGCCGCGATCGCCGGGATGATCGACCACGCGATCCTCAAGCCCGAGCTGACCCGCACCGAGGTCGACGCCCAGCTCGACCTCGCCGCGCGCTACCGCATCTTCAGCGTGTGCGTGCGCCCGTCCGACGTCGCGCACGCCGCCGCCCGGCTCGCGGGGACCGGCGTCGCCGTCGGCACCGTGATCGGCTTCCCGCACGGCACGACCAGCACCGCGGCCAAGGTCGCCGAGGCGCGGCAGGCGATCGCCGACGGCGCCGCCGAGCTGGACATGGTGCTGAACATCGGCCGGCTGCGGAGCGGCCTGACCGACGACGTCGAGGCCGACATCGCGGCCGTCGTCGGGGCCGCCGACGGCCGCGTCGTGAAGGTGATCCTGGAGACCGCGCTGCTGTCCGACGACGACGTGGTCGCCGGCTGCCGGGCCGCCGAGTCGGCGGGCGCGGCCTTCGTGAAGACCTCCACCGGCTTCGCCGGCGGCGGCGCCACGCCCGAGCACCTCGCGCTCATGCGCGCCACCGTCGGACCGCAGGTGCAGGTCAAGGCCTCCGGCGGGGTCCGGGACCTCGACACCGTGCTGGCCTTCCACGCCGCGGGCGTCACCCGCTTCGGCACCAGCGGTACGGCCACGATCCTCGATGACGCCGCGGCCCGTGACGCCGGCGGCGACGCGACGGCCCGGGTGGACGACGCGTCGTACTGACGGGGCTACCGAGCGGTACACCGGGCCGCCGGATCTGCGAAGCTGACCCGAGCACGTTCCCGTGAGCCCCGGAGGAGACCGATGGCGAAGCAGCCCCTCCCGAGCTCCTGGTCGCCCGCGGGCGTCACCGGGACCCTGATCGGCGCCGCCCTCGGCACGGTCGGCGCGGCCGTGGAGATCGGCCGCCGGCTGCCCGGCTGGCTGGCCGAGGCCCCGCGTGCGGTCGAGGCGATGCCGTCGGTCGCGGCCGACGTCGCCGCGCTGCCGCGGCGCATCGCCGGTGTCGACGCCGCCCTGACCGGCCTCGCCCCGGTGCTCGACGATGTGCTCGGCCGGGTCGTGACGTTGTGGGACGACCCGGTGACCGTCGAGCGGATCGACCGGCTGACCGCGGCCGTGGTCGAGCTGGCCGGGGCCGCCGGACCACTGCGCGAGCTGGCCGGTGCCCGCGACGACCTGCACCAGCTCGCCGGGCTGCGCGAGGACCTGCACCACCTGGCCGGCGTGCGCGACGACCTGCACGAGCTGGCCGGGGTCCGGGAGGACCTGCACGAGCTGGCCGCGGTGCGTGGTGACCTGCACGAGTTGGCGGGGATGCGGGAGGACCTGCGGGAGCTGGCCGCGGTGCGGGGTGACCTGCACGAGCTCGCCGCCGCGGTCGGGCCGCTGCGGGAGCTGGGCGGGGCGGTGGCGTCGCTGCAGGAGCTGGCGGGGGCCGTGGGTCCGCTGTCGGAGCTGGCGGGTGCGGTGGAGGCGCTGCGGGAGCTCGGCGCCGCGGTGGGCCCGCTGTCGGAGCTGGCCGGGGCGGTCGCGTCGTTGCAGGAGCTGGCCGCGGCAGTGGGTCCGCTGTCGGAGCTGGCGGGTGCGGTCGAGGCGTTGCGTGAGCTCGCGACCGCCGTCGGGCCGCTGACCGAGCTGGGCACGGCGGTGGAGCCGCTGCGGGCGCTGGGTACGGCGGTGGAGCCCCTGCGCGAGCTGGGTACGGCCGTCGGCCCGCTGACCGAGCTCAGCACCGCGGTGGGCCCGTTGCGCGAGCTGAGCACGGCCGTCGGGCCGTTGTCCGAGCTGAGCACGGCCGTCGGGCCGTTGACCGAGCTCAGCTCGGCCGTGGGTCCGCTGTCGGAGCTGGCGGGGGCCGTGGAGTCGCTGCGGGAGCTCAGCGCCGCCGTCGGGCCGTTGTCCGAGCTGGCCGCGGTGCGCGGGGACCTGCACGAGCTGGCCGGTGCCGCGGCGCCGCTGCGGGAGCTGGCCCCGGCCGCGGGCGACCTCGCCGCGCTCGCCGGTGCCGTCACCTCGCTGCAGCGCCTTGCCGACGCCGTCGCCCCGCTCCAGGAGCTCGCCGCCACCCGCGCCGACCTGGCGCAGCTCGCCGGCGCCGTCGAGCCGCTGCGGGAGCTGGCCTCGGCCCGGGAGCACCTGGAGAGCCTCACCGGCGCCGTGCCCGCGGTGCACGAGCTGGCCGCGACCCGGGCCGACCTCGCGCGGCTCGCCGAGGCGGTCGGACCGCTGCAGGAGCTGGCCCGCACCCCCGGCGACCTCGCCGCCCTCGCGGGCGCGGTGGAGCCGCTGCGGGTGCTCGCCACCGTGCGCGAGGACCTCGCGACGCTGGCCGCCGCCACCGGCGACGAGGGCGCCGTCCGGCGGATCGCCGCGGCCGTCGCGGACGCCGACGTGGACGGGACCCCGCGGCTGGCCGCGCTGGACGTCAACCTCGCGCAGGCCGCGAGCCAGCTGACCGCCGTCGCCCCGGACCTGCGGTCGGTCGCGGCCCGGATCGACGCGCTCGACCGGCAGATCGGGGTGCTGGCCGACGCGCTCGCGCCGCTGCAGGGCACCACCGAGCGGATCGGCCGCATCGTCGACCGGCTCCCGGACCGCACCCGGCGCCTCGTGACGCGTCCGGCCACGGAGAGCTGAGGGCGGCCGGGCGGGGCGACCGGCTCACTGCAGCCGGTGCACCGTCCGGGCGTGGTCGAGCATCGCCTCCGAGGCCGCGGCTGCGAGCCCGAGCTCCGCGACCGGCGCCGAGGTCATCGTCATCGCCGCCCGTTCGGGAGCCGCGGCACGCCCGTCGAGGTCCCGGGCGAGCGCACCGAGCGTGCGCAGGTTGGTCTCCACCCGTGCCAGCTCGCCGGTGGCCGCCGCCAGGTCGTCGACGGTCGGGGCCAGGACGTGCTCGGCGCGGCCCGCCGCGCGGTCCCGCGCGAGGTCGGCGGACTGGTTCCCGACGTGCTCGGCCAGCTTCACGGCGTTCCAGAGGGTCGCGGGCAACAACCGGTCCGGATCGACACGGGCCTGCTGCCAGGCGGACGAGGTGGCGACGGCCGTCGCCAGGTCGCACAGGCGGGCCTGGTCCGTGCCGTCCCCGACGTCCAGGAACGGGTCGCCGCCGCGCTCCTTCCGGTACCGCGCGACGGGGTCCGGGAACACCGAGGTGTAGACCAGCGAGCCGGCGACCACCGCCACCGCAGCGGCGCCCGCGCCCCAGAGCACCGCCGACAGCACCCCGGTGGCCAGCAACAGCGGCACGAGGACGGCCGCCGCCACGACCACCAGGAGCAGCACGACGGCCCCGGCGCCGGAACCGGGGAGGTCGACGCCGCCGGAGGTGTTCAGCTTCCGGCCCGGCCCGCCGAGGACGAGGGGGTCGTGCACCCTGCGGGTGCCGTCCCGTTCCAGCACCGTCGGGAGGACGGTCGTGGCCCACTTCGATCGCGTGGCGGACATGAGCTCCTCCTGTACGGGTGGTCCGTCTGTCCGTTCCATCAGACCCGCGCGGGAATGCGTTACCGGCACCCCGGACCCGCAGGACGGGCCCGGGTCACCCGCGCAGGCGTTCCAGTCCCGGCCAGACCAGGGCCATCAGCGTCGAGGCGAGGTCGTCGGGGTCCCCGCCGTCGCCGGCCCAGTCGGCCAGCCCCTCGGCCGCACCCGCCAGCGCCGCCGCGATCGGGGTGGTGACCGTCGCCGGGTCGACCCCCTCGGGGACGGCCAGCTCGGCGGCCAGCAGCTGTGCCACCCGGTCGACGATGCGGGTGCGCGCCGCGTGCACCTCGTCCGCGAGCGCCCCGGTGCGGGCCTGGCGGTAGAGCACCGACCAGCCGTCGCGGTGGGTGGTCACGCTGGCGAAGAACGCCCGGAGGCCGCGGTGCAGGCGCACCTCGGCGTCGGCCGGTGGCCCGGCGGCGGCGCCGGAGACCGACTCCAGCAGCCGGTCGGACTCGCGGCGGATGCAGCGGCGCAGCAGCTCCTCCTTCGAGCCCCCGCCGTGCGTGTAGACCATCGGCTTCGACAGCCCCGCCTCGTCGGCGACGGCGTCCATCGACGCGTCGTGGAACCCGTCCCGGGAGAACACGCGCACCGCCGCGTCGAGGACCTGCTTCTCGCGCTGTGCGGGCGGGAGCCTGCGGCGGGGTGGGGGTGCCATCTCGACAGCTTAGCTACTGCTGCGTAAAGTACGCCCCGTCCGAGCCGGTACGGTGAGTACCGGACACTTGTGTGAACCACGGCGAGGTGGAGCGAGCGATGGCCGACACGGTCGACATCAACGAGCTGGGTCGCAGCGTCGACCCGAAGTCCCTGTCCGACGAGCAGCTGATCTCCACCCTCGGCACGGCCCTGCGTGACGGGAACGCGAAGGACGTCGACCCGTCGCTGTTCGCCCGCCTGGTCAAGACCGCGTCGAAGCAGCAGCTGGCGACCGTGATGTCGTCCGAGGTCCGCCGGCCGGTGCTGGAGGCGATCTTCGGCCGGATGAGCGAGTTCTACTCGTCGAAGGGTGCCTCCGGAAACCGGCAGGTCGTGCACTGGCACATCAAGGACGGCTCGACCACCGACAGCTTCCAGACCGTGATGCAGAACGGGACCTGCACCGTCACCGAGGGCACCGACGAGGACGCCCGGACCTCGCTGACCATGCCGGGCACCGAGTTCCTCAAGGTCGCCACGAACAACGCCAACCCGGTGACCCTGTTCATGACGCGCAAGCTCAAGGTCTCCGGCGACGTCGGCTTCGCGACCGCCCTGCAGAAGATGTTCCAGATCCCGTCCGCCTGACGAGAACCGCGACCGACCAGCGGAGAGCTGAGATGACTTCCTTCGAACTGTCCGAGGAGCACCGCGAGCTGCAGGAGTGGGTGCACGGCTTCGCCGCCGACGTCGTACGCCCGGCCGCCGCCGAGTGGGACGAGCGCGAGGAGACCCCGTGGCCGATCCTGCAGGAGGCTGCGAAGATCGAGCTCTACAACTTCGAGACCCTCGCCTCCTTCTGGGGTGACGAGACCGGCCTGTCCATGCCGCTGGTCAACGAGGAGCTCTTCTGGGGCGACGGCGGCATCGGCATGGCGATCTTCGGCACCACCCTCGCGGTGGCCGGCATCTTCGCCTCCGGCACGCCCGAGCAGATGGTCGAGTTCATCCCGCAGTGCTACGGCGACGCCTCCGAGCCGCAGGTCGGCGCGTTCTGCTCGTCCGAGCCCGAGGCCGGCTCCGACGTCTCGGCGATGCGCACCCGCGCCGTCTACGACGAGGCGAAGGACGAGTGGACCCTGACCGGCCAGAAGGCCTGGGCCACCAACGGCGGCATCGCGAACATCCACGTGGTGCAGGCCGTCGTCGACGCAGGCCTGGGGAGCAAGGGGCAGGCCGCGTTCGTCGTCCCGCCGAACACCCCCGGCCTGGAGTCCACCCGCAAGATCAAGAAAATGGGTCTGCGCGCGTCGCACACCGCGGACGTCTTCCTCGACGACGTGAAGCTCCCCGGCTCCTGCCTGCTCGGCGGCAAGGAGAAGCTCGACGAGCGGCTCGCCCGCGCCCGGTCGGGGGAGAAGTCGAAGGGCTCGGCCGCGATGCAGACCTTCGAGCTGTCCCGTCCGACGGTCGGCTCGCAGGCGATCGGCATCGCCCGCGCCGCCTACGAGTACGCCCTGGAGTACGCCAAGGACCGGGTCGCCTTCGGCCGCCCGATCATCGAGAACCAGTCGATCTCCTTCACCCTCGCGGACATGAAGACCGAGATCGACGCCGCCCGGCTGCTCGTGCACCGGGCCGCGTGGATGGGCCGCAACAACGTCCCGTTCACCGCCGGCGAGGGGTCGATGTCCAAGCTCAAGGCCGGCCGGGTCGCGGTGTGGACCACCGAGCGCGCCATCCAGATCCTCGGCGGTGCGGGCTACTCGCGCGAGCACCCGGTGGAGCGGATGCACCGCGACTCGAAGATCTACGACATCTTCGAGGGCACCGAGCAGATCCAGCAGCTCGTCATCGCCCGCGCGATCTCCGGGAAGCACCTGGCGTGACCCCGGCGGGCCGGTCCGCTGCGACGATCAGCGGACCGGCCTCGCCCGGCCGGTCGTACCGCTGCCGGAGGTCCCGCCCGCCCACAGCGGACGGCCGACCGTCCGGCAGCGCTGTCGCCCGTCCGGGCCCGTCCGGGTGCCGTCCGTGTCAGGGTCGTGGCATCCGGTCCGGTGGCGCCGTCCGCTCCCCCTCGTGACGTTCCGCCGGGTTCCCCCCGACCCCGGAGGACGACACGTGGACCGCAGGACGTTCCTGACCGTCGGAGCCCTCACCGTGGCGGCCGGCCTCGCCGGGCGGGGCGTGGCCTCCGCCGCGGGCGACGCGCCGCTCGCCCTGATCCACCGCGGGCCGTCGGTCACCGCGCCGGGCTCACCCGAGACGCTGCAGCGGCTGCTCGCCGCCGCGCCGCTCGGGTTCCGCACCGAGTTCGTCGGGTCCGGTGAGGACGCCGACCTCTCCCCGGAGGCACTGTCCCGGGCCGCGCTCTACGTGCAGCCCGGCGGCGGGACCGTCGACGAGGCGTGGCCGGTGCTGGAGCGCCACACCGGCGCCGTCGCGGACTTCGTCCGGGGTGGCGGCACGTACCTGGGGTTCTGCCTCGGCGCCTATCTCGCCGGCCGTCGCTCGGGCTTCGGTCTGTTCGACGGCACCGTCCGGCCCGCCGACGGCGCCGGGGCCGAGGGCGAGACCGTCACCGTGAACTGGCGCGGGACGTCGCGACGGCTGTACTTCCAGGACGGGGCCGCCTTCGACCTGCCGTCCGGGAGCACGGCCGAGGTGCTCGCGACCTACACCGACGGCTCGGTCGCGGCGCTCGCGCAGACCGTCGGGCGCGGCCGGATCGGGCTGGTCGGGGCGCACCCGGAGGCCGACGAGACCTGGTTCTCGGGTCCCGGGTACGCCGACAACACCGACCTGGCGCGGGATCTGGTGACCACGGCGCACCGCAGCCCGGCCGCCTGAGGCGCACCCGGTCGTCGTCGGAGCGACGAGAACGCGTCACCGCAGGCCGCCGCCCTCGTTCACCGATCAGGAAGATCGACAACGGGGGAACACATGGCTCGGACGACGAGGTCCACCCTGCTCGCGCTGGCCGTCACCGCGGCCTGCCTGACCGGCGTCGCGGGGGTGGCGGCGGCCTCCCCGGAGCGCGCCGCCGACCCCGGGCCCGCGCTCACCGCGCCCGGCCTGGACGAGAGCCTCACCTGCCACGGCGACCCCGCCGGTTCCGCGGGTACCCCCGTCCTGCTGGTGCCCGGGACGACGCTGGACCCGGACGTGAACTTCGACTGGAACTACGCCCGTGCCTTCGCCGGCGAGGGGCGGGCCTACTGCTGGGTGCAGCTGCCGGCGCACGCGACCGGGGACATCCAGATCGCGGCCGAGCACGTCGTCCACGCGATCCGCACCATGCACGACGAGGCGGGCGGCCGGATCTCGGTCGTCGGGTTCAGCCAGGGCGGCATGGTCCCGCGCTGGGCCCTGAAGTACTGGCCGGACACCCGCGGCATGGTCACCGACATGATCGGGATCGACCCGTCGAACCACGGCACGCTCGACGCGTACCCGGTCTGCGGCCCCGGCTGCGTCCCCGCGTTCTGGCAGCAGCGGACCGGCTCGCGGTTCCTGACGGCCCTGAACGACGGGCCGGAGACGTTCGCCGGGATCGACTACACCGTGGTCTACACGGTGACCGACGAGGTCGTGGTCCCGAACCTGCCGCCCGCGGCGAGCTCGGAGCTGCGCCGTGACGGCGCGGGCCGGCTCGCGAACATCCCCGTCCAGTCGATCTGCCCGGTGCACGTCGCCGAGCACCTGACCATGGGCAGCACGGACCCGGTCGGCTACGCCGTCGTCGCCGACGCGCTGGACCACGACGGCCCCGCCGACGCGGGCCGGATCGACCGCGCCGTCTGCCTGGCCGACGTCATGCCCGCCGTCGACCGGACGCAGCTCCCGGTGAACGAGGCGCGGCTGCTGGGGCAGGTCGCGACCAGCATCGCGACCGAGCCGCGGGTGGCCGCCGAGCCGCCGCTGCGGGAGTACGCGCGCGGCTGACGACCGGCGGGGTGGGCGCGCACGCCGGGCCCCGGGGAGGATGGAGATCCAACCGGGTCCTGCAGCGGGCCCGCCCGTGCTGTGAGGAGACCACGTGCCGAGCGTGACGTTCCGTGGACGTACCTGGAACCGGGACCGGGCGATGGTCATGGCGATCGTGAACCGGACCCCCGACTCGTTCTACGACCACGGCGTCACCTTCGCCGAGCAGGCCGCCCGGGACCGGATCACCGCGGTCGTCCGGGAGGGTGCCGACGTCATCGACATCGGCGGCGTCCCGGCCAGTCCCGGCACCGAGGTCTCCGAGCAGGAGGAGATCGACCGGGTCGTGCCGACCGTGGAGTGGGCGCGCCACACGTTCCCCGACGTCGCGATCTCGGTCGACACCTTCCGCGCCGGGCCCGCCGACGCCGTCTGCGCCGCCGGGGCCGACCTGGTCAACGACAACTGGGCCGCCGCCGACGGGGCGATCCTCGACGTCGCCGCCCGGTACGGCGCCGGCTACGTCAGCGCCCACACCGACCACGTCACCCCGCGCACCGAGCCGCACCGGCCCCGCTACGCCGATGTGCTCCGCAGCGTCATCGACCAGACCGTCGCGCTCGCCGAGAAGGCCGTCGCCGCGGGCGTGCCCGCTGGGGGGATCCTCATCGACCCGGCGATCGACTTCTCCAAGAACACGCTGCACAGCCTCCAGGTCCTGCGCGGCATCGAGGAGATGGTCGCGACCGGCTGGCCGGTGCTGCTGGCGATGTCGAACAAGACCGTCGTCGGGGAGTCCCTGGCCGTGCCGCTGGAGGAGCGGCTGACCGGCACCCTCGCCGCGACGGCGCTGGCCGCGGACCGCGGCGTCGCCATGGTGCGCGCCCACCAGGCCCGGGCCACCCGGGAGACCTGCGAGATGGTCGCCACCGTCCGTGGCGAGCGGAACCCGTCGCGGGCGGTGAGACTGCTCGCGTGAGCATGATCCACCAGATCTTCCCGGCGGCCGACGCCGGACCGCTGTCGACCGAGCAGCTCGAACGGCTCTACGCCTACCCGGACGACCGCCTCCGGCTGTCGGTCAACTTCGTGTCCAGCGCCGACGGCGCCGTCGAGGTCGAGGGCAGCTCGGCCGGGCTGTCCACCCCGCCCGACCGCGCGGTGCTGGACCTGGGGACCGACCTGGCCGACGTCGTGCTCGTCGCGGCCGGGACGGCCACCGCCGAGGGGTTCACGGGCGTCAAGCACAACGACCGGATGGACGACCGGCGCCGCCGCTTCGGGATGTCGGAGCTGCCGTCGACGGCGGTCGTCACCTCGTCGGGAAAGTCGCTCGACCCGTCGGCGCCGGTGCTGACCGACACCGTGGTCCCCACGATCGTGCTCACCTGCGAGTCGGTCCCCGCGGACCTGCGCGGCCGGTGGACCGACGCCGGCGCCGAGGTCGTGCTCACCGGCGACGAGTCGGTCGACCTCGCCGTCGCCGTCGCCGCGCTGGGGGAGCGCGGGCTGCGCCGGATCAACTGCATGGGCGGACCCGCGCTGTTCGGCAGCCTGGCCGAGGCGGGCCTGGTCGACGAGCTGCGGCTGACCCTCGCGCCGTTCCTGGTCTCCGGCGAGGCCGGGCGGATCGCCCGCGGCGCGGGCATGGACCCCGCGCGTCTCGAGCTGGTCAGCGTCGTCACGGGGGACGACACGCTCCTCATGCGCTACCGGGTGCGCGCGGCGCCGTCGTCCTGACGGGGAACCCCGGAGGGGGAGGTCCCGATCACGCACGGCGACGTCTGGGGCAGGATGGTCGTGTGTCGCGTCCCTCGAACATGCTGGCGGACGGCGTCGTCGTCCTCAGTCCGCTCGGCTGGGACGACGTGACGGCCCACCTCGCGGGTGAGGACGCCGAGATCGTCCGCTGGCTCGGTGGCGCACCCGCGACCCCGGCGACCGCCCGCGCCCACGTCCGCCGTGCGATCGAACGCTGGGCCGACGACGGGCCGAAGCTGAGCTTCGGCATCCGGGTCGACGGCGGCGCCGTCCTCGCCGGGACCATCGACGTCGACCTCGATCCGGCGGGGGACCGGGCAGGTCTGTCCTACGGCGTCTACGCGGCGTACCGCCGTCGCGGCCTCGCGACGCGCGCGGTCCGGCTCGCGGCCCGCTACCTGGGCGAACGGGGCGACGTGCGGTGGATCTCGATCGACGTCGACCCGCAGAACACCGCATCGGTCGGTGTCGCGCGACGGGCCGGGTTCCGGTTCCTGCGCCACGTCGTCGACGACGAGGGGTCCTTCGACCGCTACGAGCTCCTCGTCCGCGCGCCGGTGGTGCCCGCGCCGCCGCCGCGTCCGCGGCACGGCCGGCCCTGAGCCCGTCCGCGTACGCGGCCGCCCGCCCGGTTCCCCGGTCGTGGGGGACACCGGACGGGCGACGTCGCGAGCGCCGGTCGGGGGTCCGGCGCTCGTCGGTCCGCCGTCAGGAGACGGTCGGGGCCTCGATGTACATCACGCCCGGGACCTCGAACACGGGAAGCGCGCCCGCGTCGTCGGCCGACGGGAGGTCGGCGTCGTCCGCCGACGGGAGCTCGGGGGCGTCGTCCGCGGACGGCAGCTCGGGGGCGTCGTCGGCCGAGGGCAGCTCCGGCGCGTCGTCGGAGGACTGCAGCGACGCGGTGTCCGGCCGCGAGTCCGTGCCCGGCAGCGAGTCGGCCGACGGGAGCGAGTCCGCGGAGGGGAGCGAGTCGGCGCCCGGCAGGCCGGGGAGCGCGTCGGCCGAGGGCAGCTCCGGCAGACCGGAGGTCTCGCCGTGCGGGGTCTGCAGCTCGCCGAAGGAGACGCTGTTCGCGTCGTTCGACAGGGTGCCGTCCTCGTAGGACGGCAGGGCGGAGGTGTCCAGAGCGGAGGTGTCCGGGGCGTCGGGTGCCTCGGGCAGTTCGGCGGCCGAGGCCTGGCCGACGACGCCGGCGCCGAGGGCGGCGATGCCGGCGCCGGCGAGGGACAGCCGCAGGGCGGTACGGGCGAGCGGGGTCATGCGCACGTCCTTCCAAGGGGATCGGGGAGCGGAGGGGCGACGGGCGCCCCTCGCCGGGGGACAACGAGATCCACATCGGTCAGTTGCGTTCCGCAGTCATCCGATAGCGATCTTCACCCGTACGAGTGGCAACCTGAGAGGGGGCTCGCACGTACGGCCCCTTCTCGTCACTCCAGCAGGCATCAGGTGGTCCGCTCGCGGCACCCGTACGCGGGGGAGCAGGATGAGTGTGTGCGCGCGCCGAGCTCCTCCGTCCGCCACTCCGTCCGTCGTTCGGCGCCCGTCGCGGGTGCGCTGGCCGGGGCCCTGGGCGGGGCGGGGGGCGCCGCCGCGGCCGCGATCGGCTGGCACTACTCGACGATCCTGCTGCACCCGTCGCCGCACCCGGGGCTGCCCGAGCGGGTCGTCGCCACCGGGGACGGCACCGTCGAGCTGGCGCGGACCCGGCTGTCCGCGCAGCCGGGTGTGTGGGGGCTGCGGGGCCCGGCCGGGCTCGCCGTCGTCGGTCCGGTCCTGGACCGCGGGCGCCGCACCGTCGTCCGGGAGCTGCGTGCCGGCCCGGTCCCGGCGACCGGCCCCGCGGTGCTCGACGCCGGCCCGTTCGACCCGGACCCGTCCGCGCGCGGGCTGCCCTTCGACGACGTCCGGGTGCCCACCGACCTCGGCCTCGCCCCGGCCTGGCGCATCCCCGCCCCGGACGGCGGTGACCCGGACACCTGGGCGCTGTGCGTGCACGGCCGTGGCGGGACCCGGCGCGAGGCACTGCGGATCCTGCCCGCGCTGCACGCGGCCGGGCTGACCCAGCTCGTCGTCAGCTACCACGGGGACGGGACCGCCCCGGAGTCACCGGACGGGCGTTCGCACCTCGGCGACACCGAGTGGCGCGACATCGACGCCGCCGCGGCCTACGCACTGGTCCACGGCGCGCGCCGGCTGGTGCTGGTCGGCTGGTCGATGGGGGCCGCGGTGGGCGGGGCGTTCCTCGACCGGTCCCCGCACGCCGACCTCGTCGACGCCGTGGTCTGGGACGCGCCGCTGCTCGACTGGCGTCGCACGCTGCGCAGGCAGGCCCGCAACCGGGGTCTCCCGCCGACCCTCGCCGGGGTCGCGGCCCGGTTCACCGCGCGCCGGATCGGGATCGACCTCGACCGGTTCGACCTGGTCCGGCGCCCGCCCGCGGTCCGCCCGCCGACGCTCGTCCTGCACAGCGACGCCGACACCGCCGTGCCGGTCACGCTGAGCCGGGACCTCGCCGCGACCGCCCCCGAGCACGGCTGGCCGGTCACCTACCGGGAGTTCTCCGGTACCGAGCACACCGGCAGCTGGAACGCCGATCCCGACGGCTACGAGGCCGCCGTGACCGGCTTCCTGCGGACCCTGCGGCCGGCCTGACCCGCCCGCTCCGGGACGGGCCCGGGGGTCAGTGACCGCTCGTCTGCGACCGGCCCTGGCCGATCGGCTTGCCGTGGATCTGGTCGTCGGTCGGCGGGGTCGTCGGCACCGGGGTCCCCGGGTCCACCTCGCGCTCGCGCTGCAGGACCGTCGCCCAGCCCCACACCGCGGCCGCGGTCAGCAGCAGGACGGCCACGATCCACGGGGCCCGGCGCACCCGCGCCGGGGTCGGCTCGACGACCTCGGCCAGCGCGTGGCGGGCGTCGTGCACCGAGCCGGACACCACGTCGGACAGGCCGGACAGGCGGGACGAGACCCCTCCCGCCACGGCGTCGGCGACCGCGCCACCGGCGATCCGGCCGGCGTCGGCGAAGGTGTGCACGGCCTCGGC
Organism: Pseudonocardia sp. ICBG601; assembly: GCF_020496245.1. Classification (NCBI taxonomy): domain Bacteria; kingdom Bacillati; phylum Actinomycetota; class Actinomycetes; order Pseudonocardiales; family Pseudonocardiaceae; genus Pseudonocardia; species Pseudonocardia sp. ICBG601. The sequence continues at coordinate 776,152 of NZ_JAHLJA010000148.1, forward strand.
CGCATCCTTGCGGGCACGGGCCCGCGTCCTCTCGGCACTCATGTTCCGGACCTGCTTCCCACGGATGCGGCTGCTTACTGGCACGATGGTAGCCGTGACGGAACCAGGAAACGCCAACACGACGGCCGTCCTGCACACCTCCGAGGGCGTCGTCCGCATTGTGCTGTTCGGCGACCACGCGCCGAAGACGGTCGCGAACTTCGTCGGCCTCGCGGAGGGCAGCAAGGACTACACGGGCCCGAACGCGAGCGGCGGCGACTCCGGGCCGTTCTACGACGGTTCGATCTTCCACCGGGTGATCAGCGGCTTCATGATCCAGGGCGGCGACCCGACCGGTACCGGTCGCGGTGGCCCGGGCTACCAGTTCGGCGACGAGTTCCACCCGGACCTCAAGTTCGACAAGCCCTACCTGCTGGCCATGGCCAACGCCGGGCCGGGCACCAACGGCTCGCAGTTCTTCATCACGGTGGGCAACACCCCGCACCTGAACCGGCGCCACACCATCTTCGGTGAGGTCGCCGACGCCGAGTCGCGGGCCGTCGTGGACGCCATCGCCCAGACCACCACCGGCCAGGCCGACCGGCCGCTGACCGACGTGGTCATCGAGAAGATCGAGATCGAGCGGTCCTGACCCCGCAGGTCTCCGACCACCGAGTGGACGGGCCGTGGTGAACGGACGACCCGACAGCAGCGGATCCGGGACACCCGGCGAGCCCGAGGGCGGGCCGGGTTCCCCCGGCCCCGCGGGCACGCCGTACTACCCGGCGCCGCCCGGCTACCCGCAGCCCCAGTGGCCGCCGCCGGGCGCGCCGGGCGGTCCGCCCTGGGCCGGCTCCGGCGCGGCGTACGGCGGGGCCCCGGACGGCGGTGCCACGCACGGCATGCCGCACGGTGGTCCACCGCCCGGTGGGGTCCCCGGGCCCGGTGCCGGTGCGGTCTGCGTCCGGCACCCCGACCGGCCCACCGGGCTGGCCTGCTCGCGCTGCGACCGGCCCGCCTGCCCCGACTGCCTGCGGCCGGCCCCGGTCGGTCAGCACTGCGTGGACTGCCTCGCCGAGGGCGCGCGGACGACTCCGCGCTGGCGCAACGTCGCCGGTGCGAGCCGCACCGGGAAGCCGGTGATCGTCCCCGGGCTGATCGTCGCCAACGTGGTGGTCTACGTGCTCACCGCGGTCACGGCGGGCAGCGTGATGTCCAACTTCCGCTCGCCCCTGTTCGACGCCGGGGGGCTCGTCCCGCTCCTGGTCGCCGACGGCGAGTACTGGCGGATCATCACCTCGGGCTTCCTGCACATCGGCCCGCTGCACCTGGCGTTCAACATGTACGCCCTGTGGATCATCGGCCGCGAGGTCGAGACGGTCCTGGGCCGGGCCCGGTTCGTCGCCGTCTACGGCGTCTCCATGCTCGGCGGTGCGGCCGCGGTCATGCTCTTCAGCTCCCCGGTCGGGGCGACCGCGGGCGCCTCCGGTGCGGTGTTCGGGCTGATGGGGGCACTGTTCGTCCTGTTGCGGCGGCTGAAGCTGCCGACCGGGCAGGTCGTCGCCGTCATCGCGATCAACGCCGTGATCAGCCTCAGCATCCAGGGGATCTCCTGGCAGGGGCACCTCGGCGGGCTCGTCTTCGGCGCCGCGGTCACCGCGGCGCTGGTCCACCTCGGGACGGGGTCCCCGCAGCGCAGGCGGACCCAGCTGCTGGCGGTCTCCGGGCTGGCCGTGCTCGCGCTGGTACTGATCGGGGTACGCGCCGCGGGGCTGCTCGCGGCCGCCGGCGTCTGAGGCGTCGCGCCGCCCGTACCCCCGCTCGCCGGTGGGTCTCCGTCGTTCGGGCTGCCCGCCGACCCGGGCCGTCGGGGGCCGGATCCGGTGCTCGCCGAGGTGCGGGTGGCGGGTCAGTGCCCGGGTGGGCCCGCGTCGCCGGGGCGGTGGCCCGGGCGCAGGGCGGCGAGGTCGTCGAACACGTCGACCGGGTCCGTGCCCAGCTCGGCCCGGCCGAGGATCACGAGCCGCTCGCGGTCGTCGACGTCGCGCAGCTCCAGCTCCAGCAGCACCGACTCGCGGCCCAGCCTGCGGGTCCGCAGCAGCCGCAGGTCGTCCACCCGCCCCCAGGGCACGTGCCGGGTCCAGGTCAGCCTGCGGACCGTCAGCCCCTCGGGGCCGGCCTCCAGCCGGGGCCGGGCACGGGTCCCCGAGGCCGCGGCCAGGGTGAGACCGAGCGCCGCGACGCCCGCGACGAGCGCGCCCGCCGCGTCCGCGCCGGAGACGAGCACCGTGACCGACCAGCCGGTCGCGGCGACCGCCAGCACCCAGAGCACGACGACCGCGCCCACCGGCGTCGACCACCGAAGTCGATCACCCTGTGTGGTCATGTGAAGTTGTCCACAGGCTCCATCCACATGGTGGACAACTCACATCCGTGTATTTCTGCTGGTCAGCGCCACCGCATCGTCATCAACAGGCCGATCACGATGAGTGAGAACCCGATGATGAAGTTCCAGTTGCCCAGCGCCAGCATGAACGGGATGGACGGACCGGCCAGATAGTTGATCACCAGCCAGGCCAGGCCGAGGACCCACATCGCGACCATGACGGCGATGTAGGCCGGGTGTGTCGGTCCCGCGACCTTCTGCGGGGTGCGGCTGACCGGGGGCGGGGTGTAGGCCGCCTTCTTGCGGACCTTCGACTTCGGCATCTGACCTCATCGCCTGTCGGAGTCGGACACGGGTCCGGCCGGTGCGCCGGCCGGGGGCGGGACCTGCGACGGGGCACCGTGGTCGGGGGACGTGGCGACCCGGACAGATCCGCCACCACGGTAGCGCGACCGCGTCGCCGTCCGGGTCACACCGGCGACACAGGCGTCACACGTCACGGGGACGTCGGGTGGTGCGGGCGGGGATCAGACCCCGGCGACCAGCCCGGCCATCTCGTCGGACAGCCGTACGACCAGGTCCTCCGGCACGTCGTAGCCGGCCTGGCGCAGCCAGTTCGCCAGCATCCGGTGCCCGCCCTCGGTCAGCACGGACTCCGGGTGGAACTGCACGCCGGAGATCGGGAGCTCCCGGTGCCGCACGGCCATGATCAGGCCGGTCTCGGTGTGGCCGGTCGCCTCCAGCTCCGACGGCAGACCGTCGGGCGCGATCGTCAGCGAGTGGTAGCGGGTGGCCGTGAACGGCGACGGCAGCCCGGCGAGCACACCGGTGCCGTCGTGGAAGACCTCCGAGGTCTTGCCGTGCAGCAGCTCGGGCGCGCGCTCCACGACCCCGCCCCAGGCGGTGGCCAGCGCCTGGTGGCCGAGGCACACGCCCAGCAGGGGTGTGCCGCGCTCCGCGGCGCGGCGGATGACCTCGACGCTGCGACCGGCCCGCTCCGGGGTCCCCGGACCGGGGCTGACCAGGACGGCGCCGACCTCGTCGAGCTCGTCGAGCTCGACCTCGTCGTTGCGCCGGACCACCGGGTCGGCACCGAGCTGGGCCAGGTACTGGACCAGGTTGTAGACGAAGCTGTCGTAGTTGTCGACGACGAGTACGCGCACGGTCCCTCCCGGGAAATCGTCAGTTGAACGGGAAGCCGTTGCTGCCGTTCTCTCCGTCGCTGCTGCTGCCACCGGAGTAGCTGCCGACGGTGAGGGTGACGGTCTGGCCGCTCGAGGCCTCGGACCCGCCGGACGGGCTCTGCTGCAGCACGACGCCGTTCTGCGAGGAGTCCGAGACGTCGACCTGGCGGATCGACGGGCTCAGCCCCGCCTCCTGCAGCGTGCTGATCGCGCTGTCGACGCGCTGACCGACGACGTTGGGCACCTGGTTCTGGTTCCCACGACTGATCTGGATCGTGATGGTCTGGTCGGGCGCGACCCGGGTCCCGGCCGACGGGTTCGTGCCGACCACCTGGCCCGCCGACCCGCTGCTGTCGACCTCGGTCGTGGAGATCGACCGGAAGCCGGCGTTCTGCAGCGTCGCCCGGGCGGCGTCGGCCGACTGGCCCGCCACGTCCGGCACGGCGACGGTCTGCTGCTTGCGGCCCACCACCAGCGACACCGCGGTGTTGCCCGAGACCTGCTGGCCTGGCCCCGGGTCGGAGGTGATGACCTTGCCGACCTGGCTGGAGTCACTCGTGTCGCGCTCGGTGCGGCCGCCGACCTGCAGGCCGGCTTCCCGGAGCTTGGCCTCGGCCTCGTCCGGGGACAGGCCTTCCACGCTCGGCACCGTGACCTGCGCGGGCCCGCTGCCGACGTAGACCGTCACCCGGCTGTTCTCGGCGACCTGGTTGCCGCCGCCGGGGTCGGTCCGGACGACCTTGCCGACCTGTGCGACGTCCGACGGCTGGTCCTGCTGGGAGAACAGCAGCCCGGCCTGGGTGATGGTCTGCCGGGCCTGGTCCGGGGACTGGCCGAGCACGTCGGGCACCGACACCTGGTCCGGGCCCGAGGAGGAGAACAGCTGGAAGCCGACGAAGCCGAGCAGGCCGATGACCGCGAGCGCGGCGACCCACAGCAGGGCCTTGCGCCGTCCCCCGCGGCCCTCGTCGTCGGCGTAGTCGGGGTGGTGCGGCGGCATCGTGTGCCGGCCGGTGGGCGGGCCGCCCGCGTCGAGCCGGCGCGTCGCCATGGCCTGGGTCGCGCCGTCGTGGGCCATCATGTGCGTGCGCTCGTGCTCGCTCATGACCAGCGGCGCGTGCACCGGCTCGCCGTTGCGCACGCGGACCAGGTCCGCCCGCATCTCGGCGGCCGACTGGTAGCGGTTGGCCGGGTTCTTGCTGAGCGCCTTGAGCACTACCGCGTCGAGCGCCGGGGGCACCGACGGGTTCAGCTCGGACGGGGCCCGGGGGTCCTCCCGCACGTGCTGGTAGGCGACCGCGACCGGGGTGTCCCCGGTGAACGGCGGCTCGCCGGTCAGGAGCTCGAACAGCACACAGCCCGCGGCGTAGACGTCCGAGCGGGCGTCCACGGCCTCGCCGCGCGCCTGCTCGGGGGACAGGTACTGCGCCGTGCCGATGACGGCGGCGGTCTGGGTGACGTTCTGGCCCTCGCCCAGCGCACGGGCGATGCCGAAGTCCATGACCTTGACCGCGCCGACGCCGTTGATCATCACGTTCGCGGGCTTCACGTCGCGGTGGATGATGTTGTGCCGGTGCGAGAAGTCGAGCGCGGCGCAGACGTCGGCCATCACCTCGACGACCCGCTGCTGGGTCATCGGGCCGGTCGTCTTGACGATCTCGCGCAGCGTCTGCCCGTCGACGAACTCCATGACGATGTAGGGCAGCGGCCCGAACTCGGACTCGACCTCGCCGGTGTCGTACACCGCGACGATCGCCGGGTGGTTCAGCGACGCCGAGTTCTGCGCCTCGCGGCGGAAGCGCAGCTGGAACTGGGGGTCGCGGGCCAGGTCGGCGCGCAGCACCTTGACCGCCACGTCCCGGCCGAGCCGGGTGTCGAGGCCGCGGTGGACCTCGGACATGCCGCCGTAGCCGAGCGGGTCGCCCAGCTCGTAGCGCTCGGAGAGCAGTCGCGGTGTCGTCATCGGTTCAGATTCCCGTACTCATCGAGTCCGTCGGAGGCGTGCTCATCATGCCGGTCGGCGCTCACTGCCGGTCCCGTACGGGCGACATGTGCGCCGGAGCGACCGTTCGGTGGGATCACCGGGACATCACCGGGCACCTCCGGTCGATCTTGGGCACGGGGGACGGCGAACGGCTCCGCCGGGACCGCCGGTCCCGTGGACCCGGCCGAGGGGCCGGCCGCGGTCGCCACGGTACCGGGCGCGACCCCCAGCGATCCGGGCCGCATGTCGTCGGGCGAGGCGCCCCTCAAGATCATCACGGCCAGGAGCACGGCGGCGAGCGTGAGGATCACGAACAGCACGGCCAGCCACGCCTTCGACCGTCCGGAGCGCTGCGGGCCGAGATCGAGCGGGCCGGACGGGTGCTGCTCGGGCATCCGGTCGGCGGAGGCGTTGCGGCGCACCGGCGGACGCGTCGGCGCCGATCGCTGCTGCCCCGGGACCCCGGGGCCGGTGGGTGGCCCGCCCGGACGACGGCCGCCCGGGAGACCGCCGCTGTGCGGCCCGGTGTGCGGCGGCCGCAGCGGGGCACCGTAGGGCGGCGAGCCCGGGGGCACCGGGACCGGCCCGGACCAGGACGGCGTGCCGCCCGGGGTGCGCGGTCCCTGCGGCCGGCCCGGCGCGCCACCGGGGTACGGACCGGTGACCGGGCGGGACACACCCTGGTCCGGTCCGGTGCGGCGGGCGCCGTCGGGGCCGAGGTCACCGGTGCGCGGACCGCGGTCGGCGGTGTCGGGACCGCCCGCCGACGGGCCGTCGTCGCCGGTCCCCGGCCCGGTCTCCTGCAGGGCGTGCCGCGAGCCGGTGCCGTCGTCGCCGCGGAAGTCGGGGGCGTACCCGCCGGGGGCGGGGATGCCGGGCGGCGGCGGCCGGTGCCCGCGCCGGACCGCGGCGACGGCGTCGGCGAACTCGGCGCCGTCGGCGTAGCGCTGCTCGGGGTCCTTGACCAGCACCGAGGAGACCAGCTCGCGGACCCGCTCGGGGATCTCGTCCGGCAGCGGCGGCGGGTCGTCGCGGACCTGCATCATCGCCACCGCGACCGCGCTCTCGGCGCGGAACGGCCGCACCCCGGCCAGGCACTCGTAGCCGACGATGCCGAGCGAGTAGACGTCGCCGGACGGCCCGGCCTCCTCGCCGGAGGCCTGCTCCGGGGCGATGTAGTGGGCGGTGCCCATGACCATCCCGGACCGGGTCACCGGGACCGCGTCGGCGGCCTTGGCGATGCCGAAGTCGGTCAGCTTCACGACGCCGTCGGTGCGCAGCAGGATGTTGCCGGGCTTGACGTCGCGGTGGACGAACCCGCGCTCGTGCGCGGCGAACAGCGCCCGGCCCGCCTGCTCGAGGATGTCGAGCGCCTCGTCGGCGGGGATGGGCCCACGCCCGATCCGCGACGACAGCGGCTCACCCCGGACGAGCTCCATCACCAGGTAGGCGGTGCGCCCGCCGCCGGTGGGGCTGTCGTCCTCGCCGTAGTCGTGCACGGCGGCGATCCCGGCGTGGTCGAGCGAGGCGACGGTGCGGGCCTCGATGCGGAACCGGTGCAGGAACTCCGGGTCGTCGGAGAGCTCCGCCTTGAGGACCTTCACCGCGACGCTGCGCCCGAGCCGGGTGTCCGAGGCCTCCCAGACCTCGCCCATCCCGCCGACCGCGATCCGCCGGTCCAGCTGGTAGCGCTCGGAGATCAGCTGCCCGGCCGACAGGGCGCTCACGGGGCCGCCGGGGACCTGCGCCGGGCCGTGTCCCGCGGGCTCACTGGGCGTCCCGCAGCGCCTCGGCGATCACGGCCCGCCCGATCGGGGCCGCGACCGAGCCACCGGTCGCCTCCAGCGCCCGGTCGCCGCCGTTCTCGACGAGCACCGCCACCGCGACCTTGGGGTTGTCGGCCGGGGCGAACGCCACGTACCAGGCGTGCGGCGGGGTGTTCTTCGGGTCGGTGCCGTGCTCGGCGGTACCGGTCTTCGACGCGATCTGGACGCCGGTGATCTTGCCGCCGCCCGAGGTCCGGTCCTCCGAGCCGACCATCAGGTCGGTCATCGTGCGGGCCACGTCGGCCGGCATCGACCGCGACATCCGGTCCGGGTCGGTGGTGTCGACGACGTCCAGGGTCTGGCTCTGGATCTCCTTGACCAGGTGCGGGGCCATCGTCTGGCCGCCGTTGGCGATCGAGGCGCCGATCATCGCGAGCTGCATCGGGGTCAGCCGGACGTCGCGCTGCCCGATCGCGGACTGCTGGGTCGAGGGGGTGTCGGACATCGGGCCGACCTGCGACGCCGTGACGGGCATCGGGATCTGCAGGTCGGTGCGGCCGATGCCGAACGCCTCGGCCTGGGCCCGGAGCTTGTCCGGGCCGAGCTCACCGCCGAGCTGGGCGAACGCGGTGTTGCAGGAGCGCGCCAGCGCCTCGCGCAGCGACGCCGTCGCCCCGCCGCCGCAGGCCGAGCCGTTGTAGTTCTCCAGGGTGGTCGTGGAGTCGGCCAGCTGGATGTTGCGGGCGGCCGTGAGCTGGCTGTCCGGGGTGTAGCCGTTCTGCAGGGCGGCCGCGGTGGTGACGAGCTTGAACGTCGAGCCGGGCGGCTCGATCTCGTTGATCGCCCGGTTGGTCATCGGGTCCGGGTCGTCGGCGCCGTAGCGCTTCCACGCCTCCTGCTGCTGCGCCGGGTCCGGCGAGGCCAGCGGGTTCGGGTCGAACGACGGCGTCGAGGCCATCGCCAGGATCTCCCCGGTCTGCGGCACCAGCGCGACGACGGCGCCGGTGTACCCGCGGGAGGCCAGCCCGTCGTAGGCGGCGCGCTGCACCTCGGGGTCGATGGTGGTCACCACGTTGCCGCCCGCCGGGTCCCGGCCGGTGATGAGGTCCGACAGCCTGCGCACGAACAGCCGGTCGTCGGTGCCGTTGAGCACCTCGTCGGTGGACCGCTCGAGCGCGGTCTTGCCGTACACGGTCGACAGGAAGCCCGTGATCGGCGCGAACATCTCGCCCTGCGGGTACTGGCGGGCGAACCGCAGCCGGCCGTCGCTCTCGACGCTCTGCGCGAGGACCTGCCCGCCGGCGACGATCTGGCCGCGCTGACGCGAGTACTCGTCGATCTGCGAGCGCTGATTGCGGGAGTCGTCCCGGTACTGGCCGGCCATGACCACCTGCACGTAGGTGATGTTGCCGAGCAGGACCACGATCATCACCATCACGGCGAGCGCCACGCGGCGGACCGGGCGGTTCACGTCTCGCTCCTCTGGGCGGCGGTGTCGGCGCGGTTGTCGTCACGGGTGTCGGAACGGCCCGTCCCGGGACGCTGGACGAGCTCGGTGCTGGCCTCGGCGATCGGCGCCCGCGGCTTCGCGGGCCGGACGGGCAGCGGTGCCCGGGCCACGTGCGAGATCCGCAGCAGGATGGCCACCAGCACGTAGTTCGCCAGCAGCGACGAGCCGCCGTAGGACAGGAACGGCAGCGTCAGACCGGTCAGCGGGATCAGCTTCGTGACCCCGCCGATGACGACGAAGATCTGCAGTGCCACCGAGAACGACAGCCCCGTCGCGAGCAGCTTGCCGTAGGAGTCGCGCACGGCCAGCGCCGAGCGCAGTCCACGGGTGATGAGCACCAGGTAGACCAGCAGGATCGCGGCCAGCCCGATCAGCCCGAGCTCCTCGCCGAGCGAGGAGAAGATGAAGTCGGACTCGGCGAAGGGCACGATGTCCGGCCGTCCGGCACCCAGCCCGGTCCCGCCGACGCCGCCGGTGCCGAGCCCGAACAGCGCCTGCGCGAGCTGGTAGCCGCCGCCGCTGAAGTCGGCGAACGGGTCCAGCCAGATCCGCACGCGGGTCTGGACGTGGTCGAACAGGTTGTAGGCGACGACGGCACCGCCGGAGAACGCCAGCAGCCCGATCACCATCCACGACACGCGTTCGGTCGCGGTGTAGAGCAGGACCAGGACCAGGCCGAAGATCAGCAACGAGCTGCCGAGGTCGCGCTGGAGCACGAGCACGCCGACCGACAGCCCCCAGGCGACGAGCAGCGGCGCCAGGTCACGGGCGCGGGGCAGCTCCATGCCCAGGAAGCGGCGGCCCGCGGTGGAGAGCAGGTTGCGCTTCTGGACCAGGTAGGCCGCGAAGAAGATGATCAGCAGGATCTTGGAGAACTCGCCGGGCTGGATGCCGGGGCCGCCCGGGATGCGGATCCACAGCTTGGCCCCGTTGACCTCGGAGATCGACGACGGCAGGAACGCCGGGATCGCCAGGAAGACCAGGCCGACGAAGCCCGCGGTGTAGCCGTAGCGGGCCAGTGTGCGGTGGTCCCGGACGAAGAACAGCACCAGCGCGAACAACGCCAGGCCGGCGACGGTCCAGGTGATCTGGGCGCCGATCAGCCCGCTCGGCACCGGGCTCCCGGTGGCCTCCGCGCGGGCGGCCTTGGCCAGGTCGAGCCGGTGGATCATCACCAGGCCGATGCCGTTGAGCAGGGCGACCGACGGCAGGATCAGCGGGTCGGCGTAGGGCGCCAGGAAGCGCACCGCCACGTGCGCACCCGCGAACAGCACGAGGTACGCCAGACCCACCCACAGCAGGTCGGTCGTCAGCGACTGCTCCTGGTTCGCCTCCACCAGCACCAGCGCACCGGTGGTGAGCACGGCGGCCAGGCCCAGCATCAACAGCTCGATGCCGCGGCCGGTGGGCGTGGTCTGCTCCGCAGCGGAGCTGCCCGTGGCCATCAGCCGTCGAGCCGGCAGTTCCGGCCCGGCTCGGGGGTCGCGGTCGGCAGCGGGGTCGTCGTCACCGGCGGGGCGCCGGGCACCTGGACGACCGCGGGCGGCTGCGGCGGGTTCAGCGTGGAGCAGAGCGGGAGCATGCGCTCCCGCAGCCGGTCGACGGTCTCGCGGGCACCGGTCTCGCCCTCGTCGGAGACGATGCCGTCGGTGACCTGGCTGCGGACCGCCTGCGGCAGGTCGTCGAGGCCGATGTCGGTGGACTCGGCCACCCGCTGCAACGGGACACCGAGCACGTTGCCGCGCACACCCTGGTAGATCGCGACCTGGTTCTGGTCGACGGCCACGTAGTACTGCTGCAGCACCAGCGCCCGGGCGACGAACACGCCCGCCACGAGCACCACGAGCACGCCCAGCAGGGCGAGCACCGGGCGCAGGCCGCGCCGGCGCCGCGGCTCCTCCGCGGCGGCGGGCTCCAGCCGCACCGGCTCGGTGCGGGGCAGCGTGGTGGCCGCGGCGCGCTGCGCCGAGGAGTGCGGGGTCCGCTCGTCGTGGCGGTAGTCGCCGTCGCCGGCGCGCGGGTTGCGGCCCGCCGAGCCGCCGATGATCGGGGCGTCGTCGGCGTAGTCGACGTCCACCACGTCGGCGACGATGCAGGTGATGTTGTCCGGCCCGCCGCCGCGCAGCGCCAGCTCGATCATGCGGTCGGCGCACTCGCGCGGGTCGGCGTAGTCGGTCAGCGTGTCGTGCAGCGTCTCGTCGCTGACCGGGCCGGAAAGGCCGTCGGAGCACAGCAGGAAGCGGTCCCCGGCGCGGGCCTCGCGGATCGACAGCGACGGGTCGACGTCCTGCCCGGTGATGGCGCGCAGCAGCAGCGACCGCTGCGGATGCGTGTGCGCCTCCTCCTCGGTGATCCGGCCCTCGTCGATCAGCGACTGGACGAACGTGTCGTCCTTCGTGATCTGGGCGAACTCGCCGTCGCGCAGCAGGTAGCAGCGCGAGTCGCCGACGTGGACCATGCCCAGGCGCGAGCCCGCGAACAGGATCGCGGTCAGCGTGGTGCCCATGCCCTCGAGGTCGGGGGCCTCGGCGACGTGGCGGGAGATCGCCTCGTTGCCGTCGTGGGTCGCCTCGCGGAGCTCGGCGAGCAGGTCGTCGCCGGGTACGTCGTCGTCGAGCGGGGCCAGTGCGGAGATCACCAGGGACGAGGCGACCTCGCCCGCGGCGTGGCCGCCCATGCCGTCGGCGAGGGCGAGTAGGCGGGGGCCCGCATAGACGGCGTCCTGGTTGTTCTGCCGGACCAGTCCGCGGTCACTGCGGGCCGAGTAGCGCAGCACCAGTGTCACGGGGCGGCTCCGGCTTCGGTCGGGGCACGTCGGGCGGATCCCGCGCCGCGGGACCGGTCGGACGGCCGCGGCACCGGGGGAGCGGTCGGTCGCGCCGGGCTCACGGTCGGTACCTCATGGTCGGTCCGTGTCCGTCACGATCGCAGCTCGATCACCGTCTTGCCGATGCGGACCGGTGTCCCCAGCGGGACCCGGGTGGGCCCGGTGACCTTATTACGTTCCAGATAGGTGCCGTTCGTCGACCCGAGATCCTCGACGTACCAGTCGTCGCCCTGCTGCGAGATGCGTGCGTGCCGGGTGGAGGCGTAGTCGTCGTCGAGCTTGAGGGTGGAGTCGTCGGCGCGGCCGATCAGGATCGGCCGGGAGTCGAGCGTGATGCGGCTGCCGGCCAGCGGGCCCTGGGTGACGAGCAGCTGGCGGGCCACCTTGCCGCGGCCACCGCCGCGGACCCTGGCGGCCCGGCCCCCGCCGGCACGGCCGGGTGCGGTCGTCCGGAGACCGGACGCGGCGTAGAGGTCGGAGCGGACCACCTGGAGCGCGAGCAGGACGAACAGCCACAGGAGGGCAAGGAAGCCGCCCCGGGTCAGTTGCAGTACCAGTTCCGGCACGTCGTCCTACTCGCCCTTCTCGTGTTCCTGCACGCTCCGCCCGCCCGGTGGATCACCGGGCGGGCGGGGACGCACCGCTGTCGCTGCGCGGACTCCGCTCCGCGGGTGTGGCTCAGCCCTGGGTGCGGAACACCAGGCTGGAGTGACCCACGCGGATCACGTCGCCGTCGGTCAGCTGGCAGGACTGCACCGGGGAGTTGTTCACCGTGGTGCCGTTGGTCGAGCCCAGGTCGTTCAGCGTCGCGACCTGGCCGTCCCAGGTGACCTCCAGGTGCCGGCGGGACACGCCGGTGTCCGGGAGCCGGAACTGGGAGTCCTGACCGCGGCCGATGACGTGGGTGCCCTCGGCCAGCTGGTAGTTGCGGTTCGACCCGTCGTCCAGGATCAGCATCGCGGTCAGCTGCGCCGGAGCGCCCCAGCCGCCCTGGCCGCCGTAACCCTGGCCGTCGTAGCCCTGGTCATAGCCGCCCTGCTGGTAGCCCGGCTGGGCGTAGCCCTGCTGCTGGCCGTAGCCGCCGTCGTAGCCCTGCTCGTAGCCACCCTGCTGCGGGTAGCCGGGCTGGGCGTAGCCCTGGGGCTGGCCGTAGCCACCCTGCTGGGGCTGGCCGTAGCCGTCGTAGCCCTGCTCGTAGCCCTGCTGGGGGTAGCCACCCTGCTGGGGCTGGCCGTAGCCCTGCTGGCCGTACTGGTCGTACCCGCCCTGCTGGGGCTGGCCGTAGCCGCCCTGCTGGCCGTAGCCCTGCTGCTGGCCGTACTGGTCGTAGCCGGGCTGCTGCTGCTGGTCGTACCCGGGCTGCTGCTGGCCGTAGCCCTGCTGGGGCTGGCCGTACTGGTCGTAGCCGGGCTGGCCGTAGCCGCCCTGCTGCTGCCCGTACTGGTCGTACCCGCCCTGCTGCTGCTGGCCGTAGCCGCCCTGCTGCTCCTGGTCGTACCCCTGAGGCGCGTAGGTCTGCTGGCCGTACCCGCCGGGTGCGCCCCGGTCGTATCCGTACTGCCCGTTCTCCTCGGGGTGGCCCGGTTGCTGGCTCATGGGTGCTTCTCCTGCGGTGCGTGCTCGGTTGGCGGCCCGACGGGAAGCGTCGGGGTCGACAGCGGAGCGGGTGCGGAATTGTCCCGTGTGCAGCGCCTCGGAGCGCTCCAGAAAGACTACGACCTCACCGTAGGTGTCCCAGCCCTGGTCGGTGAGTTCCTTCGCCACGTGCGACGAGAGGGATCGGACGACCCCGTCCTCGTCGCCCGCCATCCGGTCGAGATCGCTGGGGCTGAGCAGAACGGTGTACCGGTTGGGCGCCAGCTGGCGACCTCCGGCGAGCTGCTCGACGTTGTCCTCGGCTTCCCTCAGCAGTGCCTGTGCGACTTCCTGTGGGACGACACTGCCCCCGAAGACCCGCGCGAAGGCGTCGCCCACGAACCCCTGAAGTCGGCGCTCGAAGCGGTCCACGCGGCCCAAAAGATCTCCTCCATCCGCATCGGCGTGTCGGTGATGTGCGACCGATCGTATCTGTGTTATCCGCCGGGCACGGCGGGGCCCGGCACGAGCGGGCGACCGGCCCCGCAGTGCCACCGACGTGCTCCCCTCCGATCTACCCGGCCCGGAGCCGCGGCGCATCCCGGTGTCCCGCCCGCCGTGACCCCCTCCAGCTGGTGATCGACGGGCAGGGGACCCCCCTGCGAACGGCTGCCGAGCGGGGTGCTAACTTTCTCGTGTCGCTCGGGCGAGTGGCGGAATGGCAGACGCGCACGGTTCAGGTCCGTGTGTCCGAAAGGACGTGAGGGTTCAACTCCCTCCTCGCCCACCACCTCCCCTCATCGGGGATTCTCCCCCTCCGGCGGTCACCACCGCCATCGCGAGATCGGTTCCGGGTGTAGCCCGATCCGGTCTCGCTTCTCGTTTTCCCGGGTTCCGGCCACGCTCCGTGCCCGGACGCCGTGCGCCGATCAGGCGTCCCGCAGCGCCGGGCGGTCGGGATGATCGGCCATCACGAGCACATCGGCGAACGAACCGGGGTCGCCCTCGCTCTCGTAGCGGGCGTACGCGGCGGCCGTCCAGGCGTCGTCGGGGGGGCAGCAGGCGGCGCAGCGCGGCCCCGCCGACGCGCAGGTGCACGGTCAGCTCGGCGGCCAGGCCCCGGCCCAGCAGCCGCCCGCCGGCGAGCAGCACCACCCCGTCCGGCCCGAGCGGCACCGGCTCGTCGCGGTAGGCACGGTCGCGCACCGTGTCGCGCAGCCGGGGCAGCACCAGCCCGCTGCCGTCGGGGCCCATCGGGGCGAGGACCTCGCGGCGCAGCGCGGGCTCGTCGAGCCAGCCGTCGAGGAACATGTCCGGGTCGGTGCGGCCGAGCTCCAGTCGGACCGACGCCGGTCGCAGGAAGTCGTCGGCGTCCACCGCCAGGGCCGGTCGGCCGCCGGAGCGCAGCCGCTCCGCGACCGCCCGGGCCAGCTCCAGCGGGGCCGCGGGCGGGGCGCCGTCGACGAGCACGCGCACCCGCCCCGACGGCTCCCCGGCGCGTTCGGCCAGGTGCGCCGCGAGCCCCGCCCGGTCGACGGGCCGGAACGCCCCTGCCATGTCGTCCTCCCGGTCCTGGCGTGCCCTCGGTCCCGCAGCGACACTAGGCGGATGGTCGGCGACGGCGCGGGAGCGGTGCTGCGCCGAGCGCTGCGGGTCCTCGAGGCGGTCGCCGAGGCGGGCGACGGGGTCAGCGCCAAGGCGCTCGCCCGCCGGCTGGAGCTGCCGTTGCCGACGGCGTACCGGTTGCTGGGGACGCTCGTCGAGGAGGGCTACCTGGTCCGCCTGCACGCCGAGCGCGGGTACGGGCTCGGCTACCGCGTCGTCGGGCTGTACCGGGGGATGACCGACCCGATCGTGCCGCCCGCCCCGGCCCGGGAGGTGCTCGCCGAGCTGCACACCACGGCCCGCGCGGCGGTGGTGCTGACCGTGCTGCGGTCCGACGACGTCGTCGTCGCCCACACCGAGACCTGTGCGGCGCACCCCGGCCCGGGCGCGGTGACCGGGGAGCCGCTGCCCGCGCACGCGACCGCACCGGGCAAGGCACTGCTCGCCGGGCTCGACGCCGGACGGCTGGCCGACGTCCTCGGCGTCGGGCACGGGCCGCTGGCGCCGCTGACCCCGCACACCCTCACCGACCGGCGGCTGCTCGACCGCGACCTGCTGCGGGTCCGCTCGGCGGGGGTCGCGGTGGAGGTGGAGGAGCACGCCCGCGGCCGGGCCGGGCTCGCGGTCGCGGTGCCGCACCCGGGCGGCGGGGCCGCGCTGTCGGTCGTCGTCAGCCGGGCGGACTTCACCGGGCGCCGCTGGGAGCTCGAACGCGCGGTGCGCGAGGCCGCGGTGCCGCTGGCCCGGCACCTGGCCGCGGCGCCGGGGGTCGCCGCGTCCGGCTGAGCCCGCCAGGATGGTCCGATGGCCGACGGGGTGCGCTACGAACGCGACGGGCACGTCGCGACGATCACCTACGACCGCCCGGAGAAGCGCAACGCGATCGACGGGGACATGCGGCGCGCGATCAACGCCGCCTGGGACCGCTTCCGCACCGACGACGAGGCGTGGGTCGCGATCGTGACCGGCGAGGGGCCGGCGTTCTGCGCCGGGGCGGACATGCGCTCGACCACCGGCAACCCGGCGGGCGACTTCCCGGGCAGCTTCTTCGAGCGGCCGACGGTGAACTCGCTGGAGAGCGGCTGGGAGATCTTCAAGCCGATCGTCGCCGCGGTGAACGGGCCGGCCGTCGGCTACGGCGTCACGCTGCTGACCTGGTGCGACTTCGTGATCGCCTCGGACCGCGCCACCTTCTCCTTCCCGGAGGCCCGGCTGGGCGTCCCGACGATCGTCGGTGCCCTGCGGCTGCCCCGGATGATCGACCGGCAGTACGCGATGGAGCTGCTGCTCACCGGCGAGACGATCGACGCGCGGCGGGCGCACGAGATCGGCCTCGCCGGGTGGGTCGTGCCGCACGAGGAGCTGGGTGACGCCGCCCGCGACCTCGCCCGGCGGCTCACCGCGGGGGCGCCGCTGGCCCAGCGTGCGATCAAGGAGATGGCGGTGCGCGGCCCGGAGATGGGCACCACCGAGGCGATCCGCTTCGGCGAGACGCTGCGGAAGGTCGTCGCGGCCACCGAGGACGCGGCGGAGGGTGCCGCCGCGGCCCGGGAGAAGCGGCCCCCGCACTGGCGTGCGCGATAGACCTTCCATTCTCCGGAAGTGACGTCGGCGGACATGCGGACACGGCGATACGTTCGCCCGATGCCGGAGAAGACAGTGGAGTCGCTCGTCCGCACCGTCCCGCCGTTCCGGGCCGACCACGTCGGCTCGCTGCTGCGCCCGCCCGCCCTGCTCGCCGCCCGGGAGCGGCACGCCGCGGGCGAGCTCGACGACGCGGGCCTGCGCGCGGCCGAGGACGCCGCGATCACCGACGTCGTCGCGCTGCAGGAGTCGGTCGGCCTGCGCTCGGCCACCGACGGCGAGTTCCGCCGCACCTCCTGGCACATGGACTTCATCTACGCCCTCGGCGGCGTCACGAAGACCTCCGGCCGGGTCGAGGTCGCGATGCGCAACGCGGCGGGCCAGAACAACTTCACCTCCGCCGGGATGGCCGTCGACAGCCGGGTGCACCTCGACGAACCCGTCTTCGCCTCGGCGTTCGAGTACCTCGCCGCGCAGGTCACCACGGCGACCCCGAAGCTCACGATCCCCTCGCCGAGCATGGTCTACGCCCGCGGCGGCCGGTCGGTCATCTCCACCGAGGTCTACCCCGACGTCGAGGAGTTCTGGTCCGACCTGTCGGCCGCGTACGCCGACCAGCTCCGCGCGATGTACGACCGCGGCTGCCGCTACCTGCAGCTCGACGACACCGCGCTGGCCTACCTGAACGACCCGGCGCACCGCGCGCAGCTGGCCGAGAAGGGTGACGACCCGGAGACCCAGCACCTGCGCTACATCCGTCAGATCAACGCCGCGATCGCCGACCGGCCGTCGGACATGTACGTCACGACCCACATGTGCCGGGGCAACTACCGGTCGTCGTGGGCGGCGGAGGGCGGCTACGACCACGTCGCCGAGGCGCTGTTCGGCACGCTGGGCGTCGACGGCTTCTTCTGTGAGTTCGACGACGAGCGCTCCGGTGGGTTCGTCCCGCTGCGGTTCGTCCCGAAGGGCAAGCAGGTGGTCCTCGGGCTGGTCACGACCAAGTCCGGGGCGCTGGAGGACCCGGACGCGCTCAAGCGCCGGATCGACGAGGCGGCGCGGTACGTGCCGCTGGACCAGCTGTGCCTGTCGCCGCAGTGCGGGTTCTCCTCCACCGTCGAGGGCAACGAGCTCACCGTCGACGACCAGAAGCGCAAGCTGGAGCTGATCGTCTCGGTCGCCGAGGACGTCTGGGGCCGCTGAGGGGGCCATACTCGCCCGGGTGGCCTACGACGAGGGTCTCGCCGCCCGCCTCCGCAGCCTGCTCGCGGGGCGGCCGGTGACCGAGAAGAAGATGTTCGGCGGGCTCGCGTTCCTGCTCGACGGGCACATGGCCGTCGCCGCGAGCGGGCGCGGCGGGCTGCTCGTGCGGGTGGCCGCGGACCGCTCCGCGGAGCTGCTGGAGCGCCCGCGGGCCGAGCGGACGGTGATGGGCGGCCGCGAGATGGCCGGCTGGCTGTGGGTGACCGGCGAGCCCGACGTCGACGACCTCGACGGCCCGGAGCTCGCCGGCTGGGTCGCCGAGGCGGTCGCGGTCGTGGAGACGCTCCCGCCGAAGCGGTGACCGCGGCGCCGGGCCGGACTAGCGTCGGAGCCGTGAGCACCGCTGCCGCGTCCCCGCTGTTCGACCGTGTCCTGGCGGGCGCCGGCCCGGGCTCGCGGCTGCTCGACGTCGGCTGCGGGGCGGGGCGGCTGCTCGCCGACGCGGCCGCCGCCGGGCTGGCCGTCACCGGCGTCGACACCGAACCCCGCGCGCTCGCCGCGGCGGAGCGGGCCGCGCCCGGGGCGGACCTGCGGGTCGCCGACGCCCACGAGCTGCCCTTCGCCGACGACGCGTTCGACCTGGTCACGCTGGTGCAGGTGCTGGAGCACCTCACGAACCCGGTGCTCGCGCTGCGCGGGGCGGGCCGGGTGTGCGCGCCGGGCGGCGCGGTGCGGGCCACGGTCTGGGGCACCCCCGACGAGTGCGACGCCGCCGTCATCGGCGCGGCGCTCGCCCCGCTCACCGGGGCCGCGCCCGCGCCGCCGCAGAACAACCCCGGGCCGGACCGCAGCGGCGTCGGCGCGCCCCCGCTGACCGACCCGCGGCGGCTGACCCGGCTGGCGGAGCTGGCCGGGCTCGTGGTGCGGGAGGTCGCCGTCGTCCGGGTGCCGGTGGTGCACCCCGACCCGGACGACCTCGTCGCCGGGGTGCTCGCGTCCGGGCCGGGGCGGCACGCGGCACGCCACGCCGGTCCCGCCGCCGTCCGCGCCGCCCTGCTCGACGCCCTGGCCCCCTTCGTGCACGGGGACGGCTACCGCCTCACCGACACCGTCCGGGTCCTGGACGCCGCCCCGCCCGCGCGCTGATCCGCTCCCCGCCGGTGACCACCGCGGACGCGGACGGGCCGCGTCCCCCGGTGGAGGACGCGGCCCGTGTCGTGGTGGTGCGGTGTCAGTGTCCGGCGGCCGCGGCGGGTGCCTTGTCGCCGTAGCGGATCTTCAACAGGCCCTTGCAGTACTCCCCGTTGGTCTCGATCCCGACCCGCTGCAACCGCGCGCGACGCAGGTGCAGCGGGACCTGCTCGACGGTCACCGCGGTGCCGTCGGAGTGGACCAGCAGCGGTGCGTCGTCGCCGGCGGGCAGGCCGATCGCCCTGCGGCGGGTCCGCATCCGGGTCAGCTCCTCGGTGTCGGCCTCGGTCCCGACCAGCTCGCCGAGCGTCAGCCCGGCCAGCTCGTCGGGTCCCCGGCCGGCGTCGACGAGCGGGCGGGCCACCCGGTCCTGGCCGGCCAGCGCGGCCTTGGCCAGGAACGTGTGCCGCAGCTCGTCGAGCTCGGCCGCGGCCTGCCCGTTGATCGAGCCCTCGAAGGACTTGACGAACCCGGCGTGCGCCGCGACCCCACCGTTGATCTCGTCGGAGGCGTGGTGGTCGGCCAGCGTCACCTCCGCCCTCGTCACTCCCGGTACCGCGGTCACCGCGTCGTAGGCGTCGGCGACCATCAGGAACGAGAAGTTCGGAGCGCAGAAGAACGTCGGCAGCCGGAGCCCGACGACGACCTCACCGGCGGGCGAGACCGACCACGACTCGACGAAGTCGAGCTCGGTGATCGGCTCGTCCAGCTCCGGGTCGAGCACCGTCCCCAGCGCGGACCACACGGCCTGCCGGAGCGGGCTCTCAGCAGGCCGCGGGGTCACGCCTGCGCCCCCGCCTTGTTGTCGACGAGCTCCTCACCCGGGGCCATGGCCTCGTCGGCCGTGGTGTCGGGCAGCCGGCACTCGGCCGGGACCTCGAGGTCGTAGAGCTTCGCCGCGTTGAGGCCGAGGATCTTCTTCTTCGACGCGGTGGTGAGGCGCGGGTAGTCGGCGAACTGGTCGTCGTCGGGCATCTGCCAGTCGACCAGGCCCTCGACCTGCCACTTCGGCGTCCAGATGTTGTAGTCGCTGCCGAAGGTCATCTTGTCCTCGCCGACCCAGAACAGCAGCTCGCCCATCACCTTGGCGAAGAACTTCGGACGGGCGTGCATCAGACCGCCGACGACGACCGACAGGCCGGCGTAGACGTTGGGCTCCTGCACCGCCATGAAGCAGAAGTCCTCGATGCGCGGCAGGCCGACGTGCTCGACGATGAAGTTCAGGCCCTGGAAGTCGGTGGCCGCGTGGTCGACGTCGGCGACGTCGAACGCGTCCTTGTCCAGCGGCCAGATCGTCGGGCCCTTGTGGACGTGGACGTTCTTGATGCCCAGCTCCTGGGCCCGCTCCAGGAAGCGGTAGCACTCCGGGTCGGTGAGCTTGAAGCCGCGGGAGCTGCCGTTCCACTCCGCGGTGTAGAGCTTCACGCCCTTGTGCTTGTACTTCGCGCAGTCCGCCTCGAACTGCTTCATGCCCTCGTCGCCGTCACGCGGGTCGAAGCGCCCGTTGACGATGATCCGGTCGCCCCACTTCTCCAGCAGCGCCGCGTTCTGGTCGGCGGTGTTGAAGCCGTTCTTGTACCACTCCTTGAGGTACGTCGACTGGAAGACCACGTGGTCGACGTGGCCCTCGATGAAGACGTCGCGCTCGAAGTCGTCCTGCGAGACCTTGAGGTAGTGCTCCCAGTCCCAGTGGGTCTCGGGCGGGCCGAGCTGGTGGTAGCCGTAGAAGCAGTCGATCCAGCCCTTGGCGTACTGCTCGCGACCCTCGACCCAGTTCTCCCGGGAGGCGTCCCAGAAGTGGCTGTGGGAGTCGACGATGAAGTACTTCTCGCCGTCCTTCTCGTACATGTGGTTCCTCCTGCGTCAGCAGCTCTGCTGATCGGTGGTGGGTCAGGGAAAGAACGTTCGTCCTGTACGTACGTATGACTGAGTTACGGAACGAGGATCGCCCGGCCGCGGACCTTGCCCGCGTCCAGGTCGTGCAGGGCCTCCAGTGCCTGGTCGAGCTTGTACTGGACGGTGTGCAGGGTGACCTTCCCGGCCTGGGCCAGGACCATGAGCTCGGCGAGGTCGTTGTAGGTGCCGACGATGTTGCCGATGATGTTCTTCTCGCCGGCGACGAAGTCCAGCGTGGGGGCGGAGAGGTTGCCGCCGTAGCCGAGGACGAAGTTGTAGCCGGCCGGGCCGGTCATCGCCCAGGCGTCGTTCTCCGCGCCCTGCTCGGCGACGAAGTCGAAGACCACCGTGGCGCCGCCGCCGGTGAGCTCCTGGACGGCCTCGACCTGGTTCCCGTCGGCGACGACGGTCTCCTCGGCGCCGATCTGCTTCGCCAGCTCGAGCGCGGCCGGGTTCTTGTCGACGACGATGATCTTGGTGGCGGTGAGCGCGGCGAGCGCCTGGATGCCGATGTGGCCGAGCCCGCCCGCACCCTGCACGACCGCGGTGGTGCCCGGGTACAGGAACGGGACCGCCTTGCGGACCGCGTGGTAGGCGGTGATGCCCGCGTCGGCGAGCGCGGCGACGTCGGCCGGGTTGGTGTCCGGGTTCAGCTTCACGCAGGACCGCGCGGTGGTGCGCAGGTACTCGGCCATGCCGCCGTCGTTGTTCGACAGGCCGGGGAAGAACGCGTCCCCGGTGCACTGCATGTCGCGCCCGTAGCGGCACATGGTGCACAGCCCGCACGAAGGCTGCGGGTGCAGGATGACGGTGTCGCCGACCTTGACGTTGGTGACGCCGTCGCCGATCGCGTGCACCCAGCCCGCGTTCTCGTGGCCGATCACGTACGGCAGGTCGGGGTTCTGGATGTCGGCCCAGTCCCCGTCGATGATGTGGAGGTCGGTGCGGCACACGCCGGCACCGCCGATCTTGACGATGACGTCGAGCGGACCCTGGATCGTCGGTTCCGGGATGTCGTCGATCTGGGGGTCCTGCTTGTACGCGTGCACCCGCACGGCCTTCACTGGCGGTACCTCCGAGCCTCGGACGCGCGGCGTTGCGCATCGTGGTGGTGGGACTTGGTGTGCCTGCTGTCACACCGATCTCAACCCCGTTGTGCACGACGGACAAGGGGGTTCGTTCTCGCGCAGCGAGAATCGTGAGGAACCGGGCGTCGCTTTCGCCGGAGGTTACCGACGAGTAGGGTCGGGTCATGGCTGATGACGCGAGCTGGGTGGCCGACGCGATGACGCAGGCGGTGCCGTGGGTGGGCACCGCCGGGATCACCTTCGGGTCGATCACGACCGACCGGGTCGAGGCGTTCCTCCCCGACCGGTCCGACCAGCACAACCACGTCGGCGGACCGCACGCCGCGGTGATGTTCGGACTGGGCGAGACCGCCTCCGGTGCGGTCGGCCTGGCCGCGTTCGCCTCGGCCGGGGACCGGGCCGTGCCGCTGGTCGTCCGGTCCGAGATCCGCTACCTCAAGCTCGCCAAGGGCGACCTCCGCGCCGAGGCGGTGCTGACCCGTCCGGCCGGTGAGGTGCTCGCCGAGCTCGACGCCGGGACGCGCCCGGAGTTCGCCGTCGACGTCACCATCACCGACGCCCAGGGTGTGCAGACCGGGGCCATGACGATCGTCTGGACGCTCAAGCCGAACAGGCGGTGAGCGTCCGTCCGGCCTAGCGTGGCCGCATGGACGTGGTGATCGCCGGAGGACACGGACAGATCGCGCTGCGACTGTCCACACTGCTCACGGGGCAGGGACACACGGTGCGCTCGATCGTGCGCAACCCCGACCACACCGACGACGTGGCGGCCACCGGGGCGAGCCCGGTCGTGGCGGACCTGGAGAAGATCTCCGCGGCGGACCTCGCGGGGCACCTGACCGGCGCCGACGCCGTCGTCTTCGCAGCGGGGGCCGGGCCGGACAGCGGTGTGGAGCGCAAGGAAACCGTCGACCGGGACGGCGCCACCCTGCTCGCCGACGCGGCCGCCGGGGCGGGCGTCCGCCGCTACCTGCTGGTCTCCTCACCCGGGGTGGACGCCGAGCCCGACCCCGAGCGCGGCGAGGTGTGGGCCGCCTACCTCCGCGCGAAGAAGGCCGCCGAGGACGCGATCCGCGCCGACACGCGCCTCGACGCGACGATCCTGCGGCCCGGGAAGCTCACGAACGACCCGGGCACCGGGCGCGTCACCCTGGCCCCGCCGCCGGTGGAGTACGGCGAGGTGACCCGCGACGACTCCGCCGCGGCCGTCGCCGCGCTGCTGACCGCGCCGGGCACCGCGGGCACGACGCTGGAGCTGCGCGGCGGCGACACCGAGCTGGGTGACGCGGTCGCGGCCCTGGGGTGAGTGCGGAAGGGTCGCCCCCATGAGCGAGCAGAGCTACGACGTCGTCGTGATCGGGGCGGGCCCGGTCGGTGAGAACGCCGCGGGCTACGCGGTGGACGCCGGCCTGTCCGCGGTGCTGGTGGAGGCCGAGCTCCTCGGCGGGGAGTGCTCGTACTGGGCGTGCATCCCGTCGAAGGCGCTGCTTCGCACCCCGCAGGCCGTCGCCGAAGCCCGGCGGCTGCCCGGTGTGCGGGCCGAGTTCGACCCGGCGAAGGTTCTCGAACGCCGCACGACGTTCACCTCCGACTGGGACGACAGCGGCCAGGTGCGGTGGGCCGAGGGCGCCGGTGCCGCGGTGCTGCGCGGCCGGGGCCGGCTGGCGGGGGAGAAGCGCGTCGTCGTGACCGCGGCCGACGGCACCGAGACCGTGGTGACCGCGCGCCACGCCGTCGTCGTCGCGACCGGCAGCGTGCCGGTCGTCCCGCACGTCGCGGGGCTGGACACGGTCGAGTACTGGGGCTCGCGCGAGGCGACCTCGGCGACGGAGATCTCGCGCCGGCTCGGCGTGCTCGGCGGCGGCGTCGTCGGCTGCGAGATGGCGCTGGCCCACGCCCGGCTGGGCGCGCAGGTCACGCTGTTCAACCACGGTGACCGGGTGCTGCCGGGCGCGGAGCCGCAGGCCTCCGAGCGGGTCGCGGCCGGGCTGCGGGAGACCGGCGTCGACCTGCGGCTGGGCACCGGCCTGGACGAGGTGCGCCGGAACGGGGACGCGACGGTGCTGCGCGGCGGCGGGGACGAGGTCGAGGTGGACCGGCTGCTCGTCGCGACCGGGCGCCGCCCGGCCACCGACGGGCTGGACCTGGACTCCGCCGGGGTCGGCCTCGGGCGGCGCGGCGAGATCGTCGTCGACGACTCGGGGCTGGCCGCGGGGGACTGGCTCTACGCCGTCGGCGACGTCAACGGGCGCGCCCCGCTCACCCACCAGGGCAAGTACCAGGCCCGGATCGCCGCGCACGCGATCGCCGCACGCGCCGCGGGCCGCCCGCTCGACGACGCGGCCTGGGGCGAGGACGCGGCGACCGCCGACCACCACGCCGTGCCCCAGGTCGTGTTCACCGACCCGGAGGTCGCCTGGGTGGGCCGGACCGCTGCGGCCGCCCGCGCCGAGGGGCTCGACGTGCGGGTGGTCGACATGGACATCGCCGTCGCCGGGTCCTCGCTCACCGCGGACGACTGGTCCGGCCGGGTGGTCGCCGTCGTCGACCCGCAGCGCGAGGTGCTGCTCGGGGTCACGTTCGTCGGCCCCGGGGTGGCCGAGCTGCTGCACGCGGCGACGGTCGCCGTGGTCGGCGAGGTGCCGCTCGCCCGGCTGTGGCACGCCGTGCCCGCGTTCCCCACGATCAGCGAGGTGTGGCTGCGGCTGCTGGAGACCTACCGCGCCGGATGAGGTCGTCCTGTGGGCCCGGGTGTCGGCCGGGCCCACAGGAGCGGCGGTCTCAGGAGCGGACGCCCAGGTGGTCGAGCAGGCGGACCTCGATGCGGTCCAGGTCGGCCGACACCGTGCGGTACGCGGCCTTGCGCCGGGCGGCCGGCATGTTCTCCGCGGCCCGGACGGCGGCGGCGAGGTCGTGCAGCCGCGGCTCGGTCTCGTCGGCGAACCGCTTCGCGGCCTGGTCGCGCTCGACGGTCCCGTCCTCGCGCAGCTCGGAGATGGTGCGCGCGATCCGGGACAGCCGTGCGTGCAGCCGGCCGCCGGGGCCGGAGTAGCCGCCCAGCTCGTCCGGGGACACACCGAGGCGCCGGGAGCGGTGGTCGTCGAGGCGGTGCCGCAGCGACCCGGCCGCGGCCATCGCGTACGGCGCCAGCAGCGGCGCGACGATCTTCGCCACGCCCAGGTACCGCTGCACCTTCTTGGCGTTCCACTCACGGGCGGCGCGGTCCCGCTCGGCCTGCTTGGCGGCCAGGTTCTCGCTCTTGAGCCTGCCCTTCTCCGTGGCGCGCGCGGCCTTCGCCTCGGCCTTCCGGGCCCCGGCGTCGGCCTTCGCGGCCGCCTTGGCGACCTTCCGGTCGGCCGAGCGGGCCTTGAGATCGGCCGAGCTCAGCAGGCTGTTCGCGGTGGCGGTGCCCTCACCGACGGCGCGACGCGTGCTGCGCGCCGCCCGGCGGCCGGCCTTCTCCGCCCGCCGGGACGCCGTCTCGGCCTTCTTCCGGGCCTTCACCGCGCGCTGGTGCAGCTTCTCGGCGGCCTTGTCGGCGGTCTCGCGGGTGTACTCGAGGGTCTGGACCGTGGCCGACTGCACCCGTTCCGACGCGTCGACCGCCGCCTCCCTGGTCGCCGCCGCGGCGCGCTCGCCCGCGCTCGGCTTCCTGCGCAGCAGTCCCATGTCGTGTCCTCCCGGGTCGGCTCGGCAGATGATCGCCGTGTCGACGCAGCCTAGGGCCCCGCACACCGCACGCGCAGGACCGACACCACCCGGGTGGGGGAACGGGGCGTCACGCGGATCCGGTCCTGTCGGGGGTGGTCTCTACCCTCGGGAGCCGTGAGCACCTCGACCGGACCGCGTACCGCACCCCGTGTCCTGCTGGACGCGGCGGCGCTGAGCGGGTGCCGCCGCCGGGTGCACCTGGACCACGACCCGTCGGCGGCGGAGCGGCCGCGGGCGCTGCCGGACCCGGCGATCGAGCAGCGCCGGGCCGACGCGGGCGCGCACCGGGTGCGGATCGGAGAGCTCCTCGCGCGCACCTGGGGTGCGGACTGGGCGAGCACCTGGCCGGACGGCGCGGCCGGGCCGTCCGGGACCGCCGCCGGTCCGCGGGCGGCCCGGGCGGAGCGTACGGCCGAGCTCGTCGCGGCCGGTGCGCCGCTGGTCTGGGGCGCGGTCCTGCCCGTCGACGGCGACCGGCGCGGCACCGCGGAGCTGCTCGTGCGCACACCCACCGGGGGCTACGTCCCGCTGCTCGTCGTGCGCCGCCGGATCACCGATCCGGGTGAGGGCGCACGCACCACCGCCGTCACCGACCCGTGGCCGCAGCGCGCCCGGCACGACCCGGACCGCAAGGTCCGCTCCCAGCCGCGCGACCTGCTGGCCCTGGCCCAGCTGACCCGTCTGCTGGAGGCCGCGGGCTGGGCGCCGCCGGAGTCGGCCCCGCGGCTCGGCGGGGTGATCGGGCTCGACGCCGACGTGGTCGTCTGGCACGACCTGCGGTCCGGGCACTGGCCCGGCGGCCGGTCCACGCTGGAGGAGTACGACGCGCGGTTCACCGACCGGGCCGCCGTCGCCCGGGCGGCGGCGACCGGCGGACCCGCGCTCGCGGCGCCGTCGCGGATCACCGAGTGCCGCCGCTGCCCCTGGTGGCCGACGTGCGAGGCCGAGCTGGAGCAGGTCGACGACGTCAGCCTGGTCGCCCACGGCGAGACGGCGCGGCTGCTGCGGGAGTCGGGCGTCGCGACCGTCGCGGGGCTGGCCGCGCTGGACCCGGCGGACCCGCCCGCCGAGCTGACCGGCCCGCTGCCCGGGCCGCCGTTCACCGACCTCGTGGCGCTGGCCCGTGCGCGCGGGCAGGGCCTCGCCGTCGCCCGCCGGGTGCCGCGGGTGCCGGTCACCCGCGCCGACGTCGAGGTCGACGTCGACATGGAGAGCTTCGGCGAGTCCGGCGCCTACCTGTGGGGCGCGCTGCTGACGCTGCCCGGCGGTGCCCGTGACGGGGACCCGGAGCCCGGCTACCGGGCGTTCGCGACCTGGGACCCGCTGCCCACCCGCGACGAGGGGCGCTCGTTCGGGGAGTTCTGGACGTGGTTCGCGGGTCTGCGCGCCGCCACGCTCGCGTCCGGGCGCACGTTCGCCGCCTACTGCTACAACGAGCAGGCCGAGAACCGCTGGATGATCGCCTCGGCGCAGCGGTTCGCCGGGATGCCCGGGGTGCCGACCGAGGCCGAGGTGCGCGCGTTCGTCGCGGACCCGTGCTGGGTGGACCTCTACGGCGTGGTCTCCACCTGGTTCCTGTGCTCGCAGGGCAAGGGGCTGAAGAAGATCGCTCCCGCCGCCGGGTTCTCCTGGCGGGACCCGGAGGCGGGTGGGGAGAACTCCATGCGCTGGTACCGCGACGCCGTCGCGCTCGACGGCGGCGAGCCCGACCCGGTCCAGCGGGAGCGGCTGCTCGGCTACAACACCGACGACGTGCTGGCCACCCACGCGCTGCGCGAGTGGATGTCCTCGGACCGGGTGCTGGAGGTTCCGCTGGTGAGCGAGCTGCGCGACCCCGCCTGAGGTCCGCGGGGGACGCGCGAGCGTGTGAGGATCCGGGTCGTGGCAGCCAGAGGACACGACCGGATCGGGCCGCACGGCGCGGTCAGCAGCACCCACCATCTCGGCACCGTCGCCGCGGCCACGGTGCTGGCGCGGGGCGGGAACGCCTTCGACGCCGCCGTCGCCTGCGGGTTCGTGCTGCAGGTGGTCGAGCCGCACCTGTGCGGGCCGGGAGGTGAGCTGCCCGCCGTGTTCGTCACCGCGACCGACCCGGTCCCGCGGGTGCTGTGCGCCCAGGGCGTGGCACCGGCCGCCGCGACGGCAGACCGGCTGCGCGCACTGGGCTGCACGATCGTCCCCGGCACCGGCCTGCTCCCGGCGACGGTCCCCGGGGCCTGGGAGGGCTGGCTGACCCTGCTCCGCGACCACGGCACCTGGGAGCTCGCCGACGTCCTCGCACCGGCGCTCGGCTACGCCGCGGGCGGGTTCCCGCTGGTCCCGCGGGTGCCCGCGGCCATCGGCACGGTGGCCGACCACTTCCGTACGCACTGGCCGTCGTCGGCGGCGACCTGGCTGCCCGACGGCCGGGTCCCCGCCGCGGGAGAGCTGGTGCGGCTGCCCGCGCTCGCCGCGACCTGGCGCCGGCTGCTCGACGAGGCCGTCGGCCCGAGCCGGGAGGCGCGCATCGACGCCGCCCGCGACGCCTGGTACCGCGGGTTCGTCGCCGAGGAGATCGGCCGGTTCGCCGCGACCCCGGTCCGGGACGAGACCGGCCGCGACCACACCGGCCTGCTCACCGCCGACGACCTGGCCGGCTGGTCGGCGCACTACGAGGACGCGCTCGTCGCCGACGCCGGGTCCGGCTGGTCGGTCGCGAAGTGCGGCCCGTGGTCGCAGGGGCCGGTCCTGCTGCAGCAGCTGCGGCTGCTGGCGGGCCTGGACCTGGAGCTGCCCGGCGGCGTCGCGACCCTCGACACGGTGCACGCCGCCGCCGAGGCCGCGAAGCTCGCCTTCGCCGACCGGGAGGCCTGGTACGGCGACGGCGCGACCCCCGACCTGCTCGCCGACCTGCTCTCCGACGCCTACACCGACGACCGGCGGGGCCTGATCGGCCCGGCTTCGGACGGCGGGCTGCGACCCGGCTCGCCGGGCGGGCGCACCCCCCGGATCGGGGACTACGCGGCGACCCCGGGCGCCGGGCGCGGCTCCGGGACGGACGGGCCGGGCACCGGCGAGCCGACGGTGTCGCGGGACGGCGTCGCCCGCGGGGACACGGTGCACGTCGACGTCGTCGACGCCGCCGGGAACATGATCTCGGTGACGCCGTCGGGGGGCTGGCTGCAGTCGTCGCCGACGATCCCGGCGCTGGGCTTCTGCCTCGGCACCCGCGGCCAGATGTTCTGGCTGGAGGAGGGGCTCGCGAGCACGCTGGCGCCCGGGCGGATGCCGCGCACGACGCTGTCGCCGTCGCTGGCGCTGCGCGACGGCGAGCCCGCGCTCGCGTTCGGGACGCCGGGTGGGGACCAGCAGGACCAGTGGCAGCTCGCCTTCCTGCTCGCGCTGATGCACGGCGGACTGGACCTGCAGGCCGCGATCGACGCACCGACCTGGCACTCGACGGCGTTCCCCGCGTCCTTCGCGCCGCGCGGCTGGGAGCCGCACGTGCTCGTCGTCGAGTCCCGGCTCGGGGCCGGCACCCTCGCCGGGCTGACCCGCCGCGGGCACGTCGTGGACGACGCGGGCGCCTGGGCGCTGGGCCGGATGTGCGCGGTCGGGACCGGCGCCGCCGTCCCCGGGGGCGGCGGGCCCGGGACGCTGCACGCCGCGGTCGACCCCCGGTCCGGGGTGGGCGCGGCGATCGCGCTGTAGACGGCGGAACGCCCCGCCCCTCCCGCGACGGGAGGAACGGGGCGTTCCACGTGGAACACGGACGGGTGGGTCAGCGGTGCGCCTCGCCGCGCAGACCCTGCTCGCCCTCCCGGACGTGCCGGCCGTTCTGCAGCCCGTTGCCGTTGCCGTTGCTCGACGCGGACCCGTTGCCGTTCGTGGACGCCTGTCCGTCGAGCGGGAGCGGGAACTCCACGTCGGAGTGGGTCACCCGGCCCGGCTCCAGCGCGACCACCGTCGCGACCGGGGCGTAGCCGCTGGTCGCGAGGGTGTAGCTGCCCGCGGGCAGGCCCTCGAACGCGAAGGTCCCGTCCGGGCCGGACAGCCGCGACCCGACGACGGCGCCCTCGGCGTCGATCAGCGTGGCCAGTGCGTGCGCCACCGGGTGCCCGTCGGGCGCCGCGGTGACCCGGCCGGTGAGCCGGGAGCGCTGCGGCAGCCGCAGGTCCTGGACCGCCGTGCCGGAGCCGGGCACCTCGACGCCGACCGCCACCGGGTCGACGCCCTCGCCGGCCGCGGTGAGCGTGTAGCGACCGGCCGGGACGCCGTCGAGCGCCCAGCGGCCGCCCTCACCGGACCGGCCTGCCGCGGCGACGTCGCCGCCGTGGTCGATCAGCGAGACGGTGACCCCGGGCAGCGGGGTGCCCGCGGCGTCGAGCACGGTGCCGCGGATGCCACTGCTGACCGACAGCCGCACGTCGTGGCGGACCGGCTCGGTGCCGACCGAGACCGTGGCGGCGTGCGGCGGCAGCGCCGCCGAGGCCGCCACCACCAGGAAGCGTCCGGGCTGGTCGACGGCGATGCGGTAGTGGCCGTCGCCGTCGGTCGTGGTGCGACCGACCTGGTCGCCGGACAGCCGGGTGACGGTGACGACCGCCCCGGGGACCGGTGCGCCGGTGCCGCCCTGGACCCGTCCGGTGACGGCCGGGCCGTCGCCGTTGCGGGAGTGCAGGTGGTCCAGGCCCGCGGCCGCGGCGGCGTCACCGACGGTGCCGTTGTGCGGACGCGGCTGGGGCTGCGGCTGGGGCGCCGGGTGCGGCGGCTCCTGCCGGGCGACGACGGGCAGCGGCGTGGTGGGCGGCGCGATGTCCGCTCCGCGCCCACCGCCGTCGACCCGGCCGGCCGGGGCGGGGGCCGGGGCGACCGTCGCGAGCGCCTCGGTCGGGACCGACGCGGCGGCGCCACCCTCGCCCGCGGCCTCGGCCCGGGCGGCCTGCGCACCGGACATGGTGCGCAGCGGCAGCTCCTTGATGAACAGCACCAGGACGAAGGCCACCGCGATCACGCAGGCCGCGATGAGGAACGCCAGCGTCATCGCGCTGGTGAAGCCCTCCTGGAACGGTGCGGCCAGCCGCGGGTCGATCCGCTGCAGGAACGAGGAGTCGGCCAGCACCGAGGTGGACAGGCCGCCGGCCTGACCGGACTGCAGCGCCCCGACGACCTGCGCGTTGGCCGGGTCGGCCGCGACGGCGGGGTCGGTCAGCGCGGCCCGGAACGAGCTCGTGCCGAGCGCGGCGCGGATGGCGTCGGCGATCTTGTCGCCGGCGGTGGAGAACACCACCGACAGGAAGATCGCGGTGCCCAGCGTGCCGCCCATCTGCCGGAAGAACGTCACCGAGGAGGTGGTGACACCCATGTCGCGGGCGGGCATCGCGTTCTGCACGGCGAGCACGAGGGTCTGCATGCACAGACCCAGGCCGAGACCCAGCAGGGCCATGGTCAGGTCGAGCTGCCAGATCGGGATCGACGGCGTGACGGTCTGCCACAGCAGCACCATCGCGATCGTGATGAACGCGGTGCCGATCACCGGGAAGATCTTGTAGCGGCCGGTGCGCGAGGTCAGCTGGCCGGAGAGGATCGACGCGACCATGATCCCGCCGACCAGCGGCAGCATCATGAAGCCGGCCTCGATGGGCGTCGCGCCGTGCACGATCTGCAGGAACTGCGGCAGCAGCGCGATGCCGCCGAACATCGCCATACCGATGAGCAGGTTGAGCACCGAGGACAGCGAGAAGATGCCGGTGCGGAACAGCCGCAGCGGGAGCAGCGCGGCGTCGCCGTAGGCACGCTCGGCCAGCAGGAACAGCAGCAGGCCGACACCGCCGATGACGTAGCAGACCACCGCCGACGTGGAGCCCCAGCCCCACTCGCGGCCCTGCTCGGCGATGATCAGCAGCGGCACCAGGCACAGCGCCAGCGCCAGCGCGCCGGGCCAGTCGATCCGGGCGGGTCGCGGGACGTGCGGGATGTTCAGCACCCGGTAGACGACGACCAGCGCGACGAGCCCGATGGGCACGTTGACCAGGAAGATCCAGCGCCACCCGTCGATGCCGGCGATGGTGTCGACGCCGGACAGCAGGCCGCCGATGACCGGGCCGATCACGCTCGAGGTGCCGAACACGGCCAGGAAGAAGCCCTGGTAGCGGGCACGCTCACGCGGCGGCACGATGTCGCCGAGGATGGTCAGCGCCAGCGACATCAGGCCGCCGGCGCCGAGGCCCTGCAGCGCGCGGAACGCGGCCAGGGAGTACATCGACCAGGCCAGGGTGCAGGCCACGGACCCGATCAGGAAGATCGTGATCGCGGTCATGAACAGCGGCTTGCGGCCGAAGATGTCGGAGAGCTTGCCGTACAGCGGCGTGGTGATGGTGCTGGTGATGAGGAAGGCCGTCGTCGCCCACGCCTGCAGGTTGAGGCCCGACAGGTCGTCGGCGATGGTGCGGATCGCGGTCGAGACGACCGTCTGGTCCAGGGCGGCCAGGAACATGCCCAGCATCAGTCCACCCAGGACGGTCAGGATCTGCCGGTGCGTCAGCTCGCCGTCGCCGGAGGTGGCGACGGGGCGCTGCGCACTGGCGGCAGCGGTGGACATTCTCAGGACTCCTGTGCTTCGAAGGTCTGGTAGTCGTCGAGGAAACGGCCGAGCAGGCCGGTGAGGGCCTGCCGGTCGTCGGGGCTCCACGAGGCCAGCACGGTGGCGATGACGTGCGCGCGACGGCGTCGCTCGGTCTCGATCACGCGGACGCCCTCGTCCGTCGCGGCGAGAAGGGAGGCGCGCCCGTCGCCGGGGTCGGCGCGCCGCTCGATGAGACCCGCCTTGACCAGGCCGGACACCTGCCGGCTGATCGTGGAGGGGTCGGAGTGGAAGGTGGCGGCGACCTCGCCGGCCCGTTGCGGGCCGCCGAAGTGGAGGTGGGCCAGCACGTGGTAGCCGGCCATGTCGACGATCATCTCGGGTCGGTGCCGTTCACCGGACCGCTTCACCTGGCGGACCAGTAGGAACAGCTCCCGGACGATCGAGTCGGCGAGCTCCAGGTCGGCGTCGGCGGGCTCGGCGGTGGCAGCCTGTGCGGTGCTCATCGCGGACCCCCTCTCGGTAGTGCATGTATCACGCAACTAGTTGACTCGCGCAAGCATGCGCCGGTGCGTTGCGCAATGCAAAGCGATTGGCCGTGAGCTGCGCCACCTGATTACGGTGCGGATCGTGAGCACTCCACAGCGGATCCGGCTGCGTCGCACGAAGGGGTGGCGCAAACCCGACGGCGCGGTGCTCGTCACCCGGCCCGGACCGTGGGGCAACCCCTTCGACGTGCGCGAGATGGGGCGGGCGCCGGCCATCGCCGCGCACCGCCGCTGGCTGCTCGACGAGCGCCCCGACCTGGTCGAACGGGCCCGGACCGAGCTCGCGGGCAAGGACCTGTGCTGCTGGTGCGCCGAGGACGTGCCCTGCCACGCGGACACGCTGATCGAGGTGGCGAACCGGTGAGCGGCCCCGATGGGGTCGACCCGGACGGGATCGACACCGACGTGTTCGACCCGCGTGTGTTCGCCCGCGGGGTGCCGCACGACGCGCTGCGGCTGCTGCGCGACACCGTGCCCGTCTCCTGGCAGGACGAGCACGCCGTCGGCCCGTGGCCGGCCGGACCCGGGTTCTGGGCCGTCACCCGCTACGACGACGTCCGGCACGTCCTGCGCAGCCCGGCCGACTACTCGTCGTCGCTCGGGGCGACGCAGATCCGCGACCCCGACCCGGGCGATCTGCCGTTCCTGCGCCGGATGGTGCTCAACATGGACCCGCCGGAGCAGGTCCGGCTGCGGACGCTGGTCACCGGGGCGTTCACGCGTCGGCGGCTGGAGGGGTTCGCCGCCGCGGTGCAGCGCCGCGCCGACGCGCTCCTGGACGCCGTGCGCGTCGGCGGCGGCTGCGAGCTCGTCGGGCAGGTCACCGACGAGTTCCCGCTGCAGAACCTGTCCGACCTGCTCGGCGTGCCGGTCGAGGACCGCCCGATGCTGCTGCACTGGACGAACCGGGTGATCGGCTACCAGGACCCGGACCACGCGGCCGAGGGCCCGCCGGTGAACCCGCGCTCCCCGGCCGCGCTGGCCGACATGTTCGGCTACGCCGACGCCCTCGCCGAGCGCAAACGCGCCGAGCCCGGCGACGACGTCATGACCGCGCTGGTGCACGCCGAGGTCGACGGCCGCGCGCTCACCGGCCCCGAGCTGCACATGTTCTTCTTCCTGCTGGTCATCGCGGGCAACGACACGGTGCGCAGCGCACTGCCGGGCGGGGTGCTCGCGCTCGTCGGGCACCCCGACGCCTACGCCCGGCTGCGCGCGGAACCGGAGCTGCTGCCGTCGGCGGTCGAGGAGATCCTGCGCTGGCACCCGCCGGTGCTGACGTTCCGCCGGACCGCCACCCGCGACCACGTCCTGAACGGGGCGGAGATCGCGGCGGGGGACAAGGTCGTCGTCTACCACTGCTCGGCGCACCGCGACGAGCGCCGCTTCGCCGACCCGGACACCTTCGACATCACCCGCACCCCGAACGAGCACCTGGCGTTCGGGCAGGGGCCGCACCTGTGCCTGGGCGCGCACTTCGCCCGGATGCAGATGCGGGCCTTCCTCACCGCGTTCCTGCGCCTGCCCCCGGCCCGGCTCGACGGCGAGGTGCGCCGTCTGACCTCCAACTTCATCAACGGGACGACCCGGCTGCCGCTCGCGTGGTGATCGGCCACTAGCGTGCGGTGCGATCACGCATCGCGCCCGGAGGGACACCGCCCGTGCCGCTCGCCCGTCACCTTCTCGGACCGGCCCTGCTGGTCGCGACCGCCGCCCTGCTCGCGGGGTGCGCCCAGCCGGGGCAGCTCGGCCACGAGGGCGAGGCCGCCCCGTCGGCGTCCGCCGCCCCCGCGCCGACCACGGAGCCCGCGGTCCCCGGCGTCCCGGACGTGCCGGTCACACAGGCGGGCTCCGACGCCCAGGGGCGCCTCGACCGCCCGGTCGACATCTCCACGCCCGGCCCCGCCGAGCTGCTCGTGCGCACCGAGGTGCTGCAGCCGGGCCAGGCGAGCGGCTGGGTCCGCCATCCCGGCACGGTGATCTCCGTCGTGCGGTCCGGCACGGTGACCGTGCAGCGTGCCGACTCCTGCGAGCCGCGCCCGTTCGGCCCGGGGGAGGCGTTCTTCCTGGAGGACGGCAGGCCCAACGAGCTGCGCAACGACGGCCCGGACCCGGTCGTGCTGACCCGCTCGGAGCTGCTGGCCCCCGGCGCCCCGGAACGCGAGCCCGCCGAGCCCGCCTGCTGAGGCCCTTGCCCGTCCCCGCACCGCCGGGTGGCCCCGCACGTCCTCGCACCGCCGGGTGGCCCGCGCGCGGATACTCGGTTCTGTCGGCCCCCTGTGGGAACATCGTGGGCGGTACCGGGGCAGGGGAGCGGACACCTTGACGACGAAGACGGTCATCGCGGCGGACTACCGCGAATGGCAGGTGAGCCGGCGGATCGAGTGGACCACGCCGGCGGTCGGTGACGAGTTCGAGCACGACGTCGATGCGGGTAACGGCGCGGTCGTGCTGGTCCTCAGCACGCTGGCGTTCTTCTGGCTGGTCCTCATCGTCTGGGTGCCCAGCGGGGTGGTCTTCCCCTGGTTCTACTGGCTCGTCGTCATCGTCGGACTGGGCTTCTTCCCGTTCCGCTGGCTGCTGCGCAGGCCGTTCACGATCACCGCGAAGACCCAGGGCGGCTACGACCTGCCCCCGGAGAAGTGGACGGGCATGGTGCGCGGGCTCGCCACCGCACGCGAGGAGACCAAGGTGGTCGTGCGCAGCCTCAAGAACCGCTCGACGCCCGGCCACGCGGACAGCCCGCTGCAGCCGATCAACTAGGAGTCGCGGTGCCCGAACTGCCCGAGGTGGAGGCCCTGGCCCACCACCTGCGTGAGCACGCCGTGTACCGCCCGGTGGCCCGGGTGGACCTGGCCTCGATGAGCGCGCTGAAGACGTTCGATCCGCCGATGTCGGCGCTGGTGGGCCGGGTGGTGACCGGGGCGTCGCGGTTCGGGAAGTTCCTGTCGGTCGACTTCGACGACCGCCCCGACACCGGCCCGCTGCACCTGGTGACGCACCTGTCCCGGGCCGGCTGGCTGCGCTGGCACACCACCGCGGGCGTCACCCCGCCCAAACCGGGCCGCGGCCCGTTGCAGCTGCGGGTGCACCTCGACCAGGTCGGCGGGCCGGGCTTCGACCTCACCGAGCAGGGCACCCAGAAGCGGCTCGCCGTCTACCTGGTGGACGACCCGGCGCAGGTCCCGGGCATCGCGAAGCTGGGGCCGGACGCACTGGAGCTGGGCCGGGCCGGCCTCGACGAGCTGCTCGACGGCGACAACCGCAGGCTCAAGACGCTGCTGGCCGACCAGTCCACGCTCGCCGGCATCGGCAACGCCTACTCCGACGAGATCCTGCACACCGCGCGCCTGTCGCCCTACGCCACCGCGTCCCGGCTCGACGCAGCCGCCCGGGACACCCTGTTCGAGTCGCTGCACGCCGTGCTGTCCGACGCGGTGGCCCGCTCGGTCGGCCAGGGCGCCGCCGAGCTCAAGGGGGAGAAGCGCTCCGGGCTGCGGGTGCACGCCCGCACCGGGCTGCCCTGCCCGGTCTGCGGCGACACCGTGCGCGAGGTGTCGTTCGCGGAGAGATCGTTCCAGTACTGTCCGACCTGCCAGACCGGGGGTAAACCGCTCGCCGACCGCCGCCTGTCCCGGTTGGTGCGCTAGTGGCGGGCGCGGGAACGGGGGTGCTCGCAGTCGTGGACGGATCCACCACGCTCACCCCGTCCATGGCGCTGCTGCTCGTGGTGGCGGTCGTCGTCGGCGTGGTCGCGGTGTTCTTCTTCCTGTGGCAGCGCAACCGGCGCAACACGATGGTCTCGCCGCTGGCCAAGGCCACGTTCTCCGCGCTGCACACGGTCGCGCTGGCCGCGCCGGTGCTGCGCGAGGGGCTGTCGTCGCGCTCGGCGTCGCAGGCGCTGCCGTACCTGCGCCAGCTGCTGGAGACCACGGCGATGGCGATGACCGACTCCCGCGGGACGGTCCTGGGCTGGGACGGCACCGCCGACCAGCACCAGCAGGACGTGCAGACGCTCGCCGACACGGTCGTCCGGACCGGCCGGATGGAGCTGATGAGCCACACCTCTATCAAGTGCAACCAGCCCGGCTGCGAGGTGCGGGGGATCGTCGTCGTCCCGCTGGAGAGCGACGGCAACATCATCGGCACGCTCGCCGCGCTCACCCCGTCGACGGCGGGTCCCCCGGTGCTGCGGGCCACCGGCGAGGTCGCGCGCTACGTGTCCAGCCAGCTGGAGCTCGCCGAGCTCGACGACTACCGGGCCCGGCTCAACCGCGCCGAGGTCCGCGCCCTGCGCGCCCAGATCTCGCCGCACTTCGTCTACAACGCGCTCACCACGATCGCCTCGTTCATCCGCACCGACCCGGCGCGGGCCCGTGAGCTGCTCATCGAGTTCGCCGACTTCACCCGGTACTCGTTCCGCTCGGCCGGTGAGTACACGACGCTGCTCGACGAGCTGAACAACATCGAGCGCTACGTCCGGCTGGAGAAGGCCCGCTTCGGGAACCGGCTCAACATCAAGCTCCAGATCGACCAGGAGGTGCAGAACGTCGTCCTGCCCTTCCTCGCGCTGCAGCCGCTGGTGGAGAACGCGGTCCGCCACGGGTTGTCCGGCAAGCCCAACGGCGGCACCGTCACCATCCGGGCGGAGAACGCCGGGTCGGAGTGCGTGATCGTCGTCGAGGACGACGGCGTCGGCATGGACCCGGCCCGGCTCAACGAGGACCTCGACGACGCCCACCTCTCCGGCGCGCACGTCGGCCTCGGCAACGTCGACGACCGCATGCGTTCCGCCTTCGGCGACAACTTCGGCCTCGTCGTCGACACCAACATCGGCGCCGGTATGAAGATCACGCTGCGGGTGCCGAAGTTTCGGGCGGGCATCCGGGCCTGACCGGCGGGCATCCGTGGGACCCTCCGGCGATCCGATGGGCCGTACGGGTGACCTGGGTGGTCGCGAGCTGTGCCGATCCGGTCACACCACGTCACCCTGTGCTCGCGCGTACGGTGGGACGGCATGGACGTCCTGCGTATTCCCGCGGCGGTGAGCTCCCGTCTGCCCGGCAGGCTGGGTGAGTCGGTCGGCCCTCCGGTGGTGTCGGTCGTGCGGATGCAGGGCGTCATCAGCGCCCAGGCCGCGCCGGTACCGCGCCAGGCGCTGAGCATCTCCTCGATGGAGAAGGTGCTGGAACGGGCGTTCGCGACCGAGCGGCTCGCCGCCGTCGCACTGGTGATCAACTCCCCGGGCGGCTCGCCGACCCAGTCCCAGCTGATCGGGGACCGCATCCGCTCGCTGGCGGCGGAGAAGGACGTGCCGGTGCTCGCGTTCTGCGAGGACGTCGCCGCGTCCGGTGGCTACTGGCTGGCCTGCGCCGCCGACGAGATCTACGCCTGCTCCACCTCGATCGTCGGCTCGATCGGCGTGATCAGCGCCGGGTTCGGGCTCGACGGCCTGATCGAGCGGTGGGGCGTCTCCCGGCGGCTGCACACCGCGGGCGGGTCGAAGTCGAGGCTGGACCCGTTCCTTCCCGAGCGGTCCGAGGACGTCGCCTGGCTCACCGGCCTGCAGGAACAGCTGCACGACCGGTTCACCGGATGGGTGCGCGAGCGGCGCGGCGACCGGCTCGCGACCGGCACCGAGCTGTTCGACGGCGAGGTGTGGCTGGGCGAGCGGGCCCGCGAGCTGGGCCTGGTGGACGGCATCGGCAGCGCCCACGACGTCCTGACCGAACGCTTCCCCGACGCCGAGCAGCGCCCGGTGGAGCAGCGCAGGCCGCTGCTCGCCCGCCTCGGCGCGGGCGGGTCCGCGGCCCAGGCCGGCCTCTCCGGCGGTATCGCCGGGGCCGGGCACGAGCTGCTCTCCGCCCTCGAGACGCGGGCGGCGTGGGCCCGTTACGGGCTGTGACACCGGTGACCGTGCGTACCACGGCCGAGCTGCACCCCGTGTCCGGACGGTCACCGATCCGGTTCGTGCCCTGGCATCACGCGCGTCGGCACGTCACCATGGTCGCGGCGCCGGGCGATCATCGAGCGGATGGGCTTCCCGGCGCAGGCCCGGAAGCAGGATGAGGAGATCGTGGACAGCAACGACACCACTCGCGGACTGGTCGTTCTCGCGGTGGACGACGAGCAGCCCGCGCTCGAGGAGATGGCCTACCTGCTCGACGAGGACCCGCGCGTCGCGACGGTCCTCAAGGCCGGCGAGTCCACCGAGGCCCTGCGCATCCTGAACGGCCGCCGGGCCGGGGCGGCCGCGGGAGCCGGCGCGGGGGGCGGCGCGGACGTCGCCGAGCAGACCGACATCGACGCCGTGTTCCTCGACATCCGCATGCCCGGTCTCGACGGCCTGGAGCTGGCCCGGGTGCTGCAGAACATGGCCGTGCAGCCCGCGATCGTCTTCGTCACCGCGCACGACGACCGCGCGGTCGACGCCTACGACGTCGGTGCCATCGACTACCTCCTCAAGCCGCTGCGCACCGAGCGCCTCTCCGCCGCACTCGACCGGATCCTGTCGACCCGGCGCAGCGGGCCGGTCGAGACCGTGCGCGAGGAGACCGGCGGCGACGACGAGGTCATCCCCGTCGAGCTGGCCGGCACCACGAAGCTGGTACCGCGGTCCGCCGTGCGCTACGTCGAGGCGCAGGGCGACTACGCCCGGCTGCACACCACCGAGGGCAGCCACCTCGTCCGGATCCCGCTGTCGGTGCTCGAGGACCGCTGGCGCGACGCCGGCTTCGTGCGCATCCACCGCTCGTTCCTGGTGGCGCTGCCGCTGGTCACCGAGCTGCGGCTGGCCGGGTCCGGCTACGTCGTGCGCATCGGATCCGGCCCGGAGACCGCGGAGCTGCCGGTCAGCCGTCGGCACACCCGTGAACTGAAGGACCGCCTCGTCCGCGCGACCAAGCAGGCGTGGAGCCAGAGGTGAGCAGGTCCACCGGCGGCGTCTCGCCGTCGGTGCGTCCGCAGTCCGACCGGGCCGCGGACGATCTCGACGGGTCCGACCGGCCCGGCACCGAGCCCGACGCGACGGTCGCCGGGTCCCGTGCGGACCAGGGCTCCGCCGCGCCCGAGGAGCGTCCGGACCCCGCACGGTCGCGCCCGTACCCCGACGGCGCCGTCGCCGGACTCGACGCCTGGAACCCGGCGCTCGAGCACCGCAACCGCCGCGTCGCCCTCGCGCCGGAGCCGTCCGGGAACGCCATCCCGGCCCAGCCGCGTGGCTCGTTCGCGTCCGGTCCGCACCCGCGGCCGGCCGGCGGGTACGGCGCGCCCGGGTCCGCCGGCCCGTCCGCCGCGCTGCCGCACGGCCCGGTGCCGGGGTCCGGTGCGCCCGACGACCGTGGACGGCCCGCACCGGCCCGGCCGGACGCCGGTGGCACCCCGTCCGACCGTTCTGCTCCGGGGTCCTCCTCCGGCCGGTCCGGCTCGGCCCGGCCGGTCGCCGGTGCGTCCGGCCCCGAGCGGTCCGGGTCCGGCCGCGCCGGTGGCGGCTCCGTGCCGAGCCCCGGCCCCCGGCCGACACCCCGCCCGGAACCGACCCCCCGCCCGGAACCGACCCCCCGCCTGGAATCGACCGCCGGTCCGGAATCGACCGCCGGTCCGGGACCGACCGCCGGACCGGGGCCCGAGGGGGCCGTCGCGCGCGCTGCCGGTGCTGCTCCGGCTGCGCCCGCACCCGCCGCGCCCGCACCCGCCATTGGCCCCGTCCCCGGCGGCCCGACGCCCGACAGCGCCGCGCCCGGTGACACCGCCTCCGCTTCCGCCCCCGGCAACCGCGTCCACGGCCGCCCGGATACCGGCACCCGGGCGCCCGGCACCCAGGGACCGGGCAGCCAGGGACCGGGCAGCCAGGGACCGGGCAGCCAGGGGCCCGGCGACCCGGGCTCCGGCGACCGGGCCGTCGGTGACCGGGACGCGACCGCAGCGACCGGGGGCCGCGCCGCCCGCCGGGCCCGCCGCGCGGTCGAGGAACCCGCCGACGACAGCGGCGCCGGCTGGCTCCAGGCCGAGATCGCCCGTCGCGTCGCGGACCGGGCCGGGGGGACCGGCCGGCACGCCCGCGTCGACCCGGCCGGGCCGCGACCGCGGGACGGCGGGCAGCCCGACCACCACGACGCTCCGGCCCCCGATGTCGACCACGCCGACCCGCCCCGCGGTGCGGCCGCCCGTGGCGTCGCGAACCCGGCCGGAACCGCCGGAACCGCCGGGACCGGTGCGGCCGCCGCGTCGTCGCCCGTCGCGCCCGCCCCGGCCGACCCACGCCCGCAGGACGACGCCCGGCACGACGACGCCCGGCACGACGGCACCCCGCAGGACGACGCCCCGCACGACGGCGTCCGCACCCCCGACGTCCGCACCCCCGACGTCGGCGACCCGGATGCCCGCGACTCCGACGACCCCGACGCGCGCGAGACCTACGCCCGGCCCGTCCACCCCACCCGCTCCCGCCCGGCCCGGACCCGCACGAACCTCGTGCCGGACCCCTACGCCCCGGAGGGTGTGCGCCCCGGCGACGGCTGGCCGTCCGCCCCGGGCGTGACCCCGGCACCGGGCGTCGCCGACAGCGGGAAGCAGTGGCCCCCCTCGAGCGGCGGCTCCGGCCTGCCCCAGCGCGTCCCGGGCGCGACGTCGTGGTCGAACACCTGGTCCCCCGACCGCAGCGCGCTCCTGGCGGGCACCACCGACACGACCGGCGCCCCCGGGACCGGGGGCGCGACCGGCACGGCCGACGCCACGGACAGCACGGCCGGCGCCGACACGGCCCGCGGCCCGGACACGGCCGACACCCACGGCACGGACGGCACCGCGATCCGGGCCCGTACCGGGACCGGGGACACGACCGTCGTCGCACCGGACGACCGGCTGCGTCCCGAGGAGTCCCCCGAGACCCGTCCGGTCCCCACCCGCTGGTCCGCGGCGGGACGGCGCGGCCCCGTCGCACCGATGCCGTACCGCCCCGCGGACTCCGACGACCACTTCGGCGTCGAGGACGCCGCCGCCGACCGTGCCGACGACGAGCTGGACGACGACCTCCCCGACGAGGACGAGCTCGACGAGGAGCTCGACGAGCTGCGCGGCGGCCCCCTCGAACGCACCGAGGTCATCTGGCGCGCCCCCGAGGTCGACGTCGTCGCCCCGGCTCCCGAGCCGTCGGTCGAGCCCGGGCCGGAGCCGTTCGCCCCGGCCGCCGCGGCGCCCTACACCGGGGCCCGCCCGCGCCCGTTCTCCGCGGAGCCGACCGACCCGCCCGCCGCCGTCGAGGAGCTCGACGACGCCGACGGCGAGGGGCCCGGCGCCGGACGCGTCCGCGTCGTGCTCTCCGAACGCCGCTCGACCGCGCAGTCCTCGCGCGGGCTGTCCGACGTGCAGGACCCCGGCGCCGTCGGCACCCTGCTGCGCAACTCCCTGGTCCGCACCCAGCTGCTGCTCGCGCTGCGGGTCAGCGTCGTCGCGCTGATCGGGCTGGGCGTGCTGCCCGCGCTGTTCATCGCGGTCCCGGTGATCGGCCAGGTCGAGGTGCTCGGCATCCGGCTGCCCTGGCTGCTGCTCGGCGTGCTCGTCTACCCGTTCCTGCTGGGCCTGGGCTGGTGGTACGTGAGCTCCGCGGAGGCGGCGGAACAAGACTTCGCCGACGACGTGGCCGATCGATGAGCCTGACCGCGATCCTGTCGCTGGTCGCGATCGTCCTGGTGGCGGTCGCGTCCGCCGTGATCGGCTCCGTCGCCCACCGGACCCGGCTGACCTCGGACTTCCTCGTCGCGTCCCGGTCGGTGCCGTCACGGCTCAACGCCGGCGCGATCTCCGGCGAGTACCTGTCCGCGGCGTCGTTCCTCGGCATCGCGGGCCTGATCCTCGTCCAGGGCGTCGACGCGCTCTGGTACGCCGTCGGCTACACCGCCGGCTACCTGTTCCTGCTGCTGTTCGTCGCCGCGCCGCTGCGCCGGTCGGGTGCCTACACCGTCCCCGACTTCGCCGACGCCCGGCTCGCCTCGCCGATGCTGCGCAAGGTGTGCGCGGCCGTCGTCATCGTCATCTGCTGGCTCTACCTGCTGCCGCAGCTGCAGGGCGCCGGGCTGACCGTCGGCATCGTCACCGGTCTGCCCGACTGGATCGGCTCCGGCGCGGCCGGGGTGATCGTGGTCGCCACCGTCGCGCTCGGCGGGATGCGGTCCGTGACGTTCGTGCAGGCGTTCCAGTACTG
Source organism: Pseudonocardia sp. ICBG601 (assembly GCF_020496245.1). Lineage (NCBI taxonomy): Bacteria > Bacillati > Actinomycetota > Actinomycetes > Pseudonocardiales > Pseudonocardiaceae > Pseudonocardia > Pseudonocardia sp. ICBG601. The sequence goes on from NZ_JAHLJA010000148.1 coordinate 818,952, forward strand.
GTTCAAGCTGACCGCGCTCGCCGTGCCCGCCGTGATCGGCCTGGCCGTGTGGCTCGGCGACGGCCACACCTTCGCCCGTGACGAGCCGCCGGAGTTCCGCGAGCCCACGACCGTCTCGGTCGCGACGCCGGTGACGCTGGAGGCGCGGCTGGCCGTCGACGTCGTCGCCCGCGGCACCGTCGACGGTCAGGCCGTCGACGGCCCGCTGCGCTGGGTCGCCGGGTCCACCCACGAGGTCACCGCCGGGACCGAGCTGCGCTTCGCGGCGGGCGACCCGGTACCGGTCACCCGCGGCGCCCCCACCGACGACGAGAGCTGGCTGCGCCCGTTCACCGGCTCCGAGCAGCACCAGCTCCTCGCGACCTACTCGCTGATCCTCGCCACGTTCCTGGGGACCATGGGCCTGCCGCACGTGCTCGGCCGCTTCTACACCAACTCCGACGGCCGGGCGGCCCGGCGTAGCGCCGTGCTCGTCCTGGCGATGCTGGGCGGCTTCTACGTGCTGGTGACCCTGCTCGGCGTGCTGTCGCGGGTCTACACCCCGCAGCTGCTGGTCACCGGCCGCACCGACGCCGCGGTGCTGCTGCTCCCGACCGCGATCCTGGGCAGCGGGCTGCTCGGTGCGCTGGTGGGCGGCCTCGTCGCCGCGGGGGCGTGGGCCGCGTTCCTCTCGACGGCGTCGGGCCTGCTGGTCAGCCTGGCCAGCGTCGTGTCCACCGACGTGCTGCCCCGCCACGGCCGGATGACCCGGCGCTTCCCGCTGGCGACGGTGCTCGCCGGGGTGCCGCCGACGATCGTCGCGCTCGTGCCGACGGGCCTGAACTTCGCCGAGGCCGTCGCGCTCGTGTTCGCCGTCGCCGCGTCCACGTTCTGCCCGCTGCTGGTGCTGGGCATCTGGTGGCGTGGGCTGACCGACGTCGGCGCGATCGCCGGGGTCGTCGTCGGCGGGGTGGTGTCGGCCGGGGCGGTCGTCGCCGCGCTGGCCGGCGCCGACGTCTCCGGGCTCGGCCCGTCGGCCGGCTGGATCGGGGTCCTGCTGTACCGGCCGGCGATCGTCAGCGTGCCGCTGGCGTTCGCGACGATGGCGCTGGTCTCCTGGTTCACCCGGGCGCGCCGCCCCGCCGATGCCGGCCAGGTGCTCCTGCGCCTGCACGCACCCGAACGACTGGGTCTCATGCGGGACCGATTGGACGACAGGGCCTGACCGCTCTCCCCCGAACGGGTCTACACAGCGTCACCGTTCGGACGGGTCGGTTCGTCCGGACCGGGGTTCTTCGTCGGTAACGGCACGCAACGACGTTCCCCGATGCGATACCCCGTCGTTGTTCCGGGTGAAGTGTGTCCCCCGGGGGCGCGCCGCGGTCCCCCGGCCACGACGCGGCCCGGCTCCCCGCAGCACGACCCGAAAGGAACCGGCGCCATGAGCAGCCCCGCAGAGCGCTCGGCCGGCACGATCTACCAGCAGGTCCAGGCGAGTCCCGAGTTCCGGGCGTACCGCAGCCGTCTCCGGCGCTACGTGTTCCCGATGACCGCGATCTTCCTCGCCTGGTATCTCGCGTACGTCGGTCTCGCCAGCTACGCCCCCGAGTTCATGTCCACCCGGGTCGTCGGGACGATCACGGTCGGGCTGCTCGTCGGCCTCGGCCAGTTCGTCTCCACCTTCCTGATCACGACCCTGTACGTCCGGTTCGCCGAGCGTGAGATCGACGGCCCGACCGCCGAGCTGCGCGCCCGGGTCGAGCAGGCGGAGGTGCGCGCATGACCACGTCGGTACTGGCCCAGGCCGAGTCGGTCGGCTCGGTCACCGCGAACCTCGGGTTCTTCCTGCTGTTCGTGATCGTGACCCTGATGATCGTGCTGCGGGTCAGCCGCACGAACGCCACGCGTGCCGACTACTACACCGGTGGCCACGCGTTCACCGGCCCGCAGAACGGCACCGCGATCGCCGGTGACTTCCTGTCCGCGGCCTCGTTCCTCGGCATCGCCGGGGCCATCGCGCTCTACGGCTACGACGGCTTCCTCTACTCCATCGGCTTCCTCGTCGGCTGGCTGATGGCGCTCCTGCTCGTCGCGGAGCTGCTGCGCAACACCGGCCGCTTCACGATGGGCGACGTCCTGGCGTTCCGGATGCGCCAGCGCCCGGTCCGCGCGGCCGCCGCGACCTCGACGCTGGTCGTCTCGCTCTTCTACCTGATCGCGCAGATGGCCGGGGCCGGCGGGCTGATCTCGCTGATGCTGCAGATCCCGAAGACCGACAAGCTGGCGCAGGCGCTGGTGATCGTCGTCGTCGGCGGCCTGATGGTCTTCTACGTGCTGTTCGGCGGCATGAAGGGCACCACCTGGGTGCAGATCATCAAGGCCGGTCTGCTGCTCACCGGTGCCGCCGTGCTCACCACCTGGGTGCTCGGCCGCTACGGGTTCAACCTGTCCGCGGTGCTGGAGCAGGCCACCCGGAACTCCGAGCACGGCGAGGCGATCCTCAACCCGGGCCTGCAGTACACGAACAAGATCGACTTCATCTCGCTGGGCCTCGCACTGGTGCTCGGCACGGCGGGTCTGCCGCACATCCTGATGCGCTTCTACACCGTGCCCTCGGCCAAGGAGGCCCGGCGCTCGGTGGTCTGGGCGATCTGGCTGATCGGCATCTTCTACCTGTTCACGCTGGTGCTCGGCTACGGCGCCACGGCGCTGCTGCCGCCGGGGACGATCACCCGCGCCAACCAGAACGACGCCGCGCCGCTGCTGGCCTACGCCCTCGGCGGCGAGATCATGCTCGGCCTCATCTCGGCGGTGGCGTTCGCGACGATCCTCGCGGTCGTCGCCGGTCTGACGATCACCGCGTCGGCCTCGTTCGCCCACGACGTCTACGCCAACGTGCTCCGCCGCGGCACCGCCACGCCGGACGCCGAGGTCAAGGTCGCCCGCACGACCGCGCTGGTCATCGGCCTGGTCGCGATCGGCGGCGGGATCGTCGCCAACGGCCAGAACGTCGCCTTCCTGGTGGCGCTGGCGTTCGCGGTCGCCGCGTCGGCGAACCTGCCGACGATCCTGTTCTCGCTGTTCTGGAAGCGGTTCAACACGACCGGCGCGCTGTGCAGCATCTACGGCGGCGTGATCGTCTGCGTGGGCCTCATCGTGATCTCCCCGGCGGTGTCCGGGTCCCCGACCTCGATGGTGCCGAACGTGGACTTCGCGTTCTTCCCGCTGTCCAACCCCGGCCTGGTGTCGATCCCGGTGTCGTTCGCGCTGGGCATCATCGGCACCTTCCTCGGCGGCCGCGAGCGGTTCAACGCCGCCCGCTACGCCGAGATGGAGGTCCGCTCGCTCACCGGTGCCGGTGCGGTGCGCGCGACCACCGCGCCGAAGGAGGCGCCGAAGCCGACCGCCGTGCCCGCCGAGGACCTCATCGGGATCCCCCGGCGCGAGGCCGAGGGTTCCGGCCGGCACCGCTCGCAGCCGCATCCGCAGCCCCGGCCGAACCCGGGGCCGCAGCGGCCGCAGACCAGCCGCCAGGCCGGTGAGCTGTTCGGCAACACCGGGCTGACCGGCACCCAGCCCGCGGTCGGGGCCGACGGGCGTCCGGACCGGTTCGGGACGGGGCGCAGGCCCGGGCCGCAGGGCACCGGCGGGTACCGCCCCGCGCAGGCCACCGGCGGGTACCGGGCCGTCCAGCCGCCGCTGAACCCGAACGAGGTGACGATCCCGCACGGGTCGCTCTACCGCGACGACGGCCGCTGACCCGCGCCGCTCACGGCGGGTTGACGGGGCGGCGTGGCAGGATGGCGCCATGTCCGACCCGGTTCCCGCCGTGAGCGTGTCCGATCTCCCCGCCGACGCCCCGATGCTGGACGTCCGCGAGCTCGACGAGTGGACCGCAGGGCACGCCCCGCACGCCCGTCACCTGCCGATGTCCGAGCTGGCCGGCCGGATGGGCGAGGTCCCCACCGACGACCCGCTCTACGTCGTCTGCCGCTCCGGTGGCCGGTCGGCCCGGGTCGTCGCCTACCTGGCCCAGCAGGGCTTCCCGGCGGTGAACGTCGAGGGCGGCATGCAGGACTGGGCCGCCCAGGGCCGCACGGTCGTGACCGACGACGGCAGCGCCCCCCGGATCGCCTGACCCGTGTCCGCGCCGGCGTCCCGACGGCCGGGCCCGCCGTGCCCGCGCTGCGGCCGGACGGCGCCCCCCGGCGGGGGTGCGTTCTGCCCGTGGTGCGGCCGGTACCTGGCCGCCCTGGACTGGGTGGCGACGACGCCCGGTGGGCCGGCCGCCGAGCCCACGGCCCGGCGGGACCGCTACGCCGGCCCGCCCCGCTACCGCGCCGTCCCGCGCTGGGGTCTCCCGGTGGGGCCCTGGCGGATCACGCCGGTCCCCGGTGAGGGCCCGCTCCGGCCGGTCGACCGGGCCCGCGCGCTGGCCGCGCAGCTCGTGCCCGTGCTGTGGGTGGTCGTCGTCGTGTCGGGGGTCGCCGCCGTCGCCGAGGTGTGGCGGTACGTGCTGCTGCTGTTCAGCCGGTCCGACGCGTTGTCCCCGGAGGCCGTCGGCGTCTCCGACGCGCTGGTGTGGTTCGGCGGCTGGTCCTCGGTGGTGGCGACGATCGCCGCCGGGGTGCTGATGATCTCGTGGAGCCTGTGGACCTACCGGGCCGCCGCGGACCGCGCGGGGACGCGCGCCTGGCGGAGCCGCCGCTGGGTCGTCGCGGGCTGGGTGGTGCCCGGCTGGAACCTGGTCGCGCCCGGTTCGCTGCTGGCCGAGACCGAGCATGCCGCGCTGGACCTGCCGCCGGAACGGCGGCCGTCGCCGTCGCGGGAGCTGCTGGTCTGGTGGGCGCTGTGGGGGGCGTGTGTGGTCCTCGGCGTGGTCGTCCTGGTCTGGCGGTTCCGCACCGGTACGCAGGCGCTGGCCGACGGGGTCGTCCTGCACGCCTGGGCCGACGTGCTCGCCGCGGTCACGGCGTGGCGCACGATCCGGGTCGTCCGCCTGCTCACCGCTCTGCTGGGGACGCGGGCGCAGGGTCCCCGGCAGCTGCTGGTGTCGGCGACGGCGGGTACGGCCGGCGCGGAGCCGGCGGTGCCGGTGGGAGCGGCGGCCCCGCGGGAAGCGCCGACGGCGGCACCGGTCCCGACCACGGCAGCGGACCCGGCGGGCTGAACCCGGGCGGGCTGGGCACCCGGGCGGTGTCCGGCCGCACCACCGGTGGGGATGCCGGTGCCGGTGCCGGTATGGGTGCGGGTGTCGGGTGAGCCGGCGGCGGCGCGGGGGTGACGGGCGTGGCCGCCCAGCCCGCCGAGCCGGGGCGGACCGCCGTCGACGGGCCGGCGGTCAGCGCGGCGTCGGAGACCTCCTCCAGCAGCTTGCGGACCCGCCGCACGGCCCGGTCGGGGCCGCGCACGACCACCGACAGGGCCAGCCGCCCGCCGTGCGGGTCGGCGACGGTGCGCAGCACGTGCCGGTCCGGGCCCGCCTCCAGGACGAGCCCGAGCCGCCCGCCCGCGTTCGGGGCGAGGGCCAGCGCGATCCGGACGAGCTCGGCGTGCGCCGCGCCGCGGACCTCGTCGCGGTGGTCGTGGGCCGAGGGGACCCCCCGGCCCGTCCGCCCGACGGCGGTGTCGGGCCCGCAGACGTCGAGCACCATCCCGCTGTCGACGTCGAGCAGGGCCGCCGAACGGATCCGCGGGTCGAAGAACAGCGGCCCGAGTACGGCGGCCAGCCCGTCGGTGCGCACGGCGACGGCGTGCCGGTGACGTCCCATCGGTCGTGTGGGTCGCGGGGGCCTCAGCGCTGCTGGGCGGGGAAGAACGCCTGGCCCTGCTGCTGCGGCGCACCGGCCTGCGGCGAGGTCATCGCGAACTGCTGCTCGATGACGCGCAGGTCGCGGCGGGCCATCGCCAGGTTGGCCTGGGCGCGGTTGAGCACGAGGTAGAAGAACAGCTGCTCGTCGGTGCCGCGGATGATCCGGATCAGGTGGTACTGGGTGTCGAGGGTGATCAGGATGTCCTCGATGTTCTCGCGCAGCCCCAGCTTCTGCATGACCTCGAGCTTGGTCCGGACGACGTCGGAGTTGCCGGGCGCGGCGACGTCGAGGTCGAACTCGGGGCTTCCCCCGCGCGACCCCAGGGTCATGCCGCTGTCGAAGTCGACGATCGCGACCGCGAACGCGCCCTTGATGTTGGCGGCCATGTCCAGGGAACGATCGATGTTGTTCATCTCAGGTGCCTTCCGCGCAGCAACCGCCGCGACGATCTCGGGGAGCCCGCGCCGCGATCCTGTTCCGCATTCCGCGGAAAATGATCTCAGTTCTTTCCGGCGCCGGGGCGGACAACGATAACGCGCAATTCCGGAGCGTCAACACCCTGTCGTCACCCGGTGGTCGACGACGGGTCCAGACGGCGCAGCGCGGCGAGGATCCGGGCCATGGTGCCGAGGTCGTCGGCCCACCGGCCGCCCTCCGGGACGGCTCCGGCGTGCGCGTCGTCACCGTCGGCCGCGGCAGGGGGCTGGGCCGGTTCGGACGGCTCGGCGGGGCCGGGCGCCCGCCGGGGGAGCGGGACGGCCGGTGCCGGGGTGCGCTCGGCGTCCGGCACCGGCGACGGCCTCGGCACCGCGACCGTCGCCGGTGGGGGGTCCGCGGGCCCGGGCGGCGACACCGCGGGCGCGGCCGGGCGGACCCGCATCACCGGACGTGCCGGGGCCGCGGCCGGCGCGACGGGCGGCGTTGTGACCTGCGGATCCGTCCGTACCGGGGTCCTGCCGGGTGGACGCAGCGCCCGCCGGAGGAGCGCGACGGGGCTGCCGGACCGGTCGAGGTGGGCGTAGGCGAGCAGCGGGGCCGCGCCGTCGCGGGGCAGCGCCCGCAGGAGGTGGTGGTCGCCCTCCCGGGTGGTGATCACCGCATCCTCGAACACCGGCCCCGGTCCCTCGGCGACGACCTGCGCGGCGCCCCAGCCGAGCACCTCGGCGAGGCCGGGCACGGCACGCCCGCCGGCGTCCGCGACGAGCTCGCCGGTGGCGGGATCGGCGACGCAGGCGTACCCCGTCCCCGGCACGCCGAGAACGGTCCGCAGCAGTTCCGACCACGATTCCATCGCTGTCGATTCCACCACGTCGTCCGATGGTCGTCGACGTCGGTTCCGGTCGTTCCCGACGCCCCTTTTTCGTCGGTGATTGCGCGGCGCCATCGACAATTCGCCGACGGCTCCCGGGAATGGACCGTTCGGCTCTTGGATCATTGCGGCATTCGGTTCATCGGACGGTGTGGGCGGCCAGTCGCAGCTCCGCCCAGCCGCGCATGACGAACCGTGGACGCCGGACCGGCGCGCCGTCGACGACGGCGTCGGGCAGGCGTCCCAGCAGCGCGCGCAGCACCTCGGCGATCTCCAGCCGGGCCAGCGGGGCGCCCAGGCAGTAGTGCACTCCGGCCCCGAAGCCCAGGTGGGGGTTGGGGGAGCGGCCGACGTCGAGGCGGTCGGCGTCGTCGCCGAAGACGGACGGGTCGCGCCCGGCCGCGCCGAGCAGCGTCGCGATCCGGGTGCCCGCCGGGACCGGGTGGCCGGCCACCGTGGTGTCGACGACGGCGGTCCGCTCGAACAGCTGCAGCGGGGCGTCGAAGCGGATCAGCTCCTCGACGGCCGTTCCGACCAGTCCGGGGTCGTCAAGCAGCCGCTGCCACTGGTCCGGGTGCCGGAGCAGGGCGTGCACGCCGTTCCCGACGACGTTGACCGTCGCCTCGTGCCCGGCCATCAGGAGCAGCACCGCGGTGCCGACGAGCTCGTCCTCGTCGAGCCGGACGGACGGCGAGTCGGCGTCCCGGACGGCGAGCAGGTCGGTGATCAGGTCCGGTCCCGCGCCGGTGTCCGTGGCGGGGGCGGCGCGGCCGGACCGGCGCTCGTCGACCAGCTCCCGCAGCAGCGCCGTGAAGTCGGCCGACGCCTGCTCGGCCGCGCGACGGCCGTCGTCGCCGGGGGCGGGCTCGTACATCCGCACGATCGCGTCGGACCAGTCCCGCAGCGGCGCCCGGCGGTCCTCCGGCACCCCGAGCAGGTCGGCGATCACGGCGACCGGCAGCGGTGCGGCGACGAGCTCCACCAGGTCGGCGGGGGCGCCGTCGCGGATGCGGGCCACCAGGTCGTCGACCAGGGCCCCGGCCCGCGCCCGCACCAGCGGGGCCAGCCGCTCGGTGTGGCCACGGGCGAACGCCGAGGCCACCAGGCGTCGCAGCCGGGTGTGCGGCTCGCCCTCGCGCTCCAGCAGCGAGTTGCGGTGCAGCAGGTTGAACGCGGCCAGCTCGGCCGCGGGCTCGGCGTCGGACCAGATGCGGCCCAGGCCGCGATCGCGCAGCACGGCTGAGCAGGCCGCGTGCGTCACCGCGACCGGGACGCCCAGACCGGGGTGGTCGTGGACCGGCCCGGCGGCGCGCAGGGCCGCGTAGGCGGGGTAGGGGTCGGCGAGGAAACCGGGGTCGGCCGGATCGAAGACATGCACGACCCGCTACCTTGCCCGGCGATGGGTAAGAAGACGCGCAACCGTGCCAGCACCGCCGACGCGGGGGACAACCCGCGCCGGCCGTGCCCCTGCGGCTCCGGCAAGCGGTACAAGGCCTGCCACGGCGCCGGTGACGACGTGATCGTCATCCGGCCGTTCGAGGGCCTCGCGGCGGAGCCCGACCTCGTCGCCATGCGGGAGTTCCTCCCGTCGGCGACGGCGGCCCTCCCGGTCCGCTCCGGCGGGCCGGTCACGCTGGCCTCGGTGCTGCCGGGCGCGTCCGCCGCGATCGTGCGCGACAACGGCGAGGTCCTGCTCGGCATGCAGGTCCAGACCCGCTCCGGGGACCTCTCGGCCGACCTGGCCGGGGCGCTCGCCTGGGCGCGCTCGGCCGAGCCGGGATCGTCGCTGCCGGTCGTCGGCGCCGGGCGCCACACCGGTGAGCGGCTGCAGGACGTGCTGGAGCCCGGCACGCCGCTGGAGCCGACGGTGCACGCCGACTTCGCGTGGTGGCTGCCGTCGGAGAGCCCGGACCCCGAGGCGCAGGCGATGCTGGAGCGCGCCAACTCGGTGATCATGCCGACCGAGGCGGTCACCGCCGACGGCGTGCGCGGCGCGTACTGGGTCGACACCGGGTCCAAGGCGCACGTGCGCTGGGTGCGGACCGAGGACGAGACGACGCTGATGGCGGCGCTGGCGCGGCTGTCCGGCCAGGGCGGCCTGGAGCTGGGCGAGGGTTCCCGCTACGCCGGGTCGTTCCGGGCGCACGGGCTGCTCGTGCCGGTCTGGGACGTCGACCGGGAGATGCACTCCTCGGAGTGGGCGGGTCCCGCCGCGGAGTTCGCGAAGCGGCTCGACGAGGCGGTGGCCGGGCTGGACGCCACGCCGCTGACCGAGTCCGAGCACCGGGCGCGCGACGTGCTCGCGGGCAAGCAGATCACCCTGCGCTAGACGGCCGCGAGCCCCGGCGCTCCTGCGAGGAGCGCCGGGACCCGGGTCGGACCGACGAGGGTTCCTACAGGGCGCCGCCCGCGGCGGCCGGGGCGGTCGCGTCGGCGGCGTCGCCGCGCGCGAGCTCGCGGGCCACGAAGTCCTCGACGTGGAACAGGTCGTCGCCGGCGCGGCGGACGATGGTGAGCAGCGTCGTCATCGAGGCGACCTCCTCCACCTGCTCCTTCAGGAACCACTGCAGGAACTGCTCGCCGAGGTAGTCGTCCTCGTCGCGGGCGGTGCGGGCCAGCGTGGTGATCTGCTCGGTGACCTGCTTCTCCTGGGTCAGCGCGAGCTGCACGAGCTCCTCGACCGAGGCGAAGTCGTTCTGCACCTCGCCGACCGAGGGGATGGTCGCCGTGAGGTCGTTGTCCAGCTGGTACTGGACCATCATCATCGCGTGGTTGCGCTCCTCGACGGCCTGCGCGTAGAAGTGCGCGGCCAGCTGCGGGAGGTCGGCGTCGTCGAGCCAGACGGCGATCGCGAGGTACTGCTGGGCGGCGGTGAACTCGCTCCGGACCTGGTCGCGGAGCAGGGCGTGGAACTTCGACTCGTCGGTCATGTCATCCAGGTTAGCGACTGGCGGCTCTTCCTGGAACGGCTCCAGAAAGGGTGTCCGTCTCAGTTGGACAGGGTCACCTTTCCGCTGGTGAGGGCCGCTTTCCCGGGTCAGAACGGGAGCACGCCACCGAGCAGTGCGTACCCCACGAACGCCACGACGTCGATCAGCAGATGGGCGCCGACGAGCGGCCACAGCCGGTTCGTCCGCTGCCAGTAGCGGGCGAACACCAGGCCCATGACGAGGTTGCCGACGAACGCGCCGATCCCCTGGTAGAGGTGGTAGCACCCGCGCAGGACGGCGGCCGCGAACGCCGACCGGTTCTCCGACCAGCCGAGCCGCCGCAGCCGGGTGAGCAGGTAGCCGATCATGACGACCTCCTCCGCCCAGGAGTTCGCCGCCGCGGACAGCACCAGCACCGGGATCCGCCACCACTGGTCGGTCAGCGTGCTGGGTGCAACGTCCGGAGTGATCCCGGCGAGCCGTCCGACCAGGTAGAGCCCCAGCCCGGGGAGGCCGATCAGCGCGGCCAGGCCCGCGGAGTGCGCCGCGTCGCGCCACGGCCGCCGCCCGTCGAGCCCGACCCGGCGCAGCGCGATGCCCGCCCGCAGCAGCAGGTACGCGGCCAGCGCGCCCCATCCGGCCAGCTGCAGCGCGCGGACGAGCTGGAACGCGAGGTCGATCCAGGCGTCGGTGGACGCGGGCGCGTTCAGGGTGACCTGCTGGTCGGCCAGCGGGGCGGGGTTCAGCAGGGCCTCGAGCAGCGACAGCGCGCTGCGTACCGCGGACAGGCCCAGCGTCACGGTCAGGACGACGGCGATCTCCAGGCCGATCAGCCGTCGCTCGCGGGGGTCGGTGGCGACGCCCGGGAAGGACGGGGGCGCCGGGCTCAGCCAGTCCCGCAGGGCCCCACGCGGTCGTGCCGGGACCGGTCCGCTCGTCATGGGGCGATCATTGCACCGGGTGCCGGGGGGCTCCGCGGGCCGCGTCGCGGGGGTGCAGGCGGGGGCGTGGGCAGGGTGATCCACACCGCGGCTGATCGGCATCGCGGCCTGATCGGCACCGCGCGCGCTGATCCGCGGCTCGCGCGCGTCCGGACACGCGCGAGCCGCGGATCACCGCGCGGGTGGGGCACCACCGCGCCGGTGATGCATGGCCGCGCTGGCGGGGGTAACGGGCGGCGGACTGCGGGGCCCCGGCGTGCGCATCGGCCGGTGATCCACATGGCGCGCGCAGTTTCGTCGTTCGCGTGCGTCCGGACGCACGCGGTCCGCGGATCACCGCGCGGACTGCGGATCACCGCGCGCGGGAGCCCACCGTGCGGGCGAGCCCGCCGGAGGGGTGAGACCACCGGGCGGGCGAGGGACCACCGGGCGAGCGGGGAACCACAGGGCGAGCAGGGAACCACAGGGCGAGCAGGGAACCACCGGGCGGGGGACCACCGGGCGAGCGAGGGGCCGCCGGGCGAGCGGGGGACCACCCGGTCGGGCGACGGGCCGCCGGACGGGCGACGGACCGGACCACCGCGTGGGCGACGGATCGCGGCGTGGGTGACGGATCGGCGTTGCGGGTCGCGGGTCACGGGGCGGGCGGGGAGCGGCGGGGCGACCACGAGCCCGTCTGCGCACCACGGCGCCCGGGCCGGCGTGACCGAGCGCTCGTCGGGGCCCGGCCGTGGCCACGCCGGGGTGCGTACCCTGGTCGGCGTGATGCGGCTGCTGCTGTCCCCGAGGTGGATGGTCTGGCACGTCCTCACACTCGGCGCGATGGTCGCCTGCACCTGGCTGGCCATCTGGCAGTGGGGACGTGCGGGATCGGCGATGGGCTCGGCCCTCAACGTGGGCTACGGCTTGCAGTGGCCGCTGTTCGCCGTCTTCTTCGGCGTCATGTGGTGGCGCTTCCTGAGCATGGAGATCGCCGACCTGCGGGCGGCCGCGGACGGACCCGGCGGGACCGCGGGGACGCCGGACAGGGCGCCGTCGGCCGCGGAGGCACCCGTCGCCGGGACCGCCCCCTCCGCGGCCCCGACGCCGGCCACTGCGTCGGCGACGAAGGCGGCCACGAGGGCGGCCTCGAAGGAGGCAGCTGCGTCGGTCTCGACGCCGGCCACCGAGCCCGCCGTCCCGGCACCCCCGGCCGGGCCGTCGCCGTTCACGTCCCGCCCGGCGAACGCCGCCCCGCCCCGCAGCACCGACCCGCAGCTGCGGGCCTACAACGAGGAGCTGGCCCGCCTTGCGGCCCGGCACCGGGAGGAGTCCACCCCGTGACCGTCGCGACCGCTCTGAAGGCCTACCGGATCTCCGCGTGGGTCACCGGCGTCGGCCTGCTGCTGCTGACCTTCTACGCGATGCCGGCGAAGTACCTGTTCGACGACCCGCGGCCGGTCGCGCTGATCGGGATGGTGCACGGCTTCCTGTACATGATCTACATCGTGTGCACGCTGATCCTGGCCGAGCGCTGCCGGTGGAAGCCGGTGTTCGCCGTGGTCATCCTGGCTGCGGGAACCATCCCGGTCGCGTCGTTCGTCGCCGAGCGCAAGGTGACCCGGAAGGTGCAGGCCGAGCACCTGGCACCCGCCGGTCCCTGAGCCCGGCTCAGCGGCCCCCGGCCGCCGGGCAGCCCACCAGCTCGGCGAACCGGCGCTGCAGCTCCTCGGGCGTGTCCGCGGGCGCGGAGAACGCCAGCCGCACGTCCTGGGTGCCGGTCGCGGTGGGCACCCGCACGCGGAGCCCGAAGCGGTCCACGCCGACCGGGCGGACCCGGCCGCCGGTGAACCCCAGCCCGTCGGGCAGGTGGCGGCGCAGCGCGCACAGCATCTCCGGGTGCGCCCGGTCCAGGTGCTCCAGCCACACCTGCTCGACCCGGCAGAACGGGTCCGGCTCGGCCGCGGCGAGCTCGGTCGGCGAGACCGGCGCGCAGCCCTCGGCGTCGGAGTAGACCGCCGACGACGGGTGCAGCCGCAGCAGCGTGGCGCCGCGCCCGGCGTCGAGGAGGTTGGGGTGCGGGGCCTTCTCGGCGAGCCGCAGCGCCCGTTCCCGGCCGGTCGTCGGGTCCGGCTCCTGCAGGGTCCCGACCAGCCACAGCAGCTCCCGGACCGGCTCGTCGAGCGGCACCGGCGTGCTGCCGGTCAGCTCGAGCATCACCGGGAGCCCGTCGAGGGTGAGCCGGGCGCGCTCGCGGAGCACGTGGTCGTCGGGCAGCAGCAGGTCGGTCGTGCCGTCCGGCCAGGTGTGGTGCATCAGCGGCGCACACGGTTCCGGCTCGCCGGTGCCGACGAGTGCCGCGCGGCCACCACGGGTGACGAGGCTGCGGGCTCGCTCGGCGACGGCGGGCGTCGGGGGGCGGCGCACTCGGGTCGTTCCCACTCTCACCTCCGATTAGGTAACCCTTACCTAATCAGTAGGAAGTATCGCCTGTCCAGTGGCTGTGGACACAGGGGGGCAACCCCCGTTGATGGGTCGCCGTGACCCGACCGTTAGCGTCTGTCGACGTGATGACCGTGCCCTCGGGTTCCTCAGCCGACCCGTGGCCGATCCGTCCGCTGCTCGCCGCGCTGGTCGACGACACCAGCCTGCTGCAGCCGAGGACCGTCGCACCGGGCGTCGACGCCGTCGTGTCGCGCTATCTCGCCGCCCGCGACGGCCACTACGGAGGCCTCGTCGGACGGCTGGTCTGCCCCGCGTCGCAGCTGCCCGCCGTCGTCACCGAGCTCGCCCGTTCCGCGCCGAGTCGGCCGGCGGAGCTGGCCCTCGTAGTCGACACCGGGCTGGGTGCGGTGCCGAAGGCGTTGTCGACCGTGTTCTCCCGCTCCAGCCTGCTCACCCCGAGCACCGTCGAGTGCGCCGCACCGCCGGACGTCGACGGCATCTGGCTCGAGCGCGTCTCGGAGTTCGTGCCGGACGAGGTGACCCCGGTCGTGGAGCCGCGCCGCCCCGTCGAGGGTGACGAGGAGGGCACGCTCGCCTGGCTCGCCGCCGTCCGCAAGGTCGCCGAGCACGGCTGCACCCCGAAGATCCGCCTCGGCGGGCCGCGCGCCTCCGACGTGCCGGAGATCGTCGACGTGCACAAGTTCCTGCTGGCCGGCCTGGAGAGCGGCACCGGCGGGATCTCGGCCCAGGGCATCGACCGGATCGTCCGCGAGGACTCGTCCGCGTCGACGCCCCGCGGCCGCCACGGCCTGCTGAACCTGATCGCCGCCGTCGCGCGGATGACCGGGGTCAGCGCCTCGCCCGACCCGGCCGAGGAGGCCCTGGCCTGCACCGACGGCGAGAAGCTCGCCCGGGAGCTCGACGAGCTGCCCGAGGCCGCCGTCGAGCAGGTCCGCACCGTCCTGCCGCGCTGCGGCGTCGACCCGGAGCCGGTCCCGATCGCCGACCTCGTCGCCCTCGGGCTGCTGGACTGATCAGGACGGATCGGATGCGGATCGGATTCCTGGGGCCGCACGCCACGTTCACCGAGCAGGCCCTGCTGACCCTGCCCGAGTCGCGTGGCGCCGAGCTCGTGCCGCTGCCCGGCGCCCCCGCGGTGCTGGCGGCCGTCCGCGACGGCTCCGTCGACGCCGGCTGCGTGCCGATCGAGAACACCGTCGAGGGCGCCGTCCCGCCGGTGCTCGACGGGCTCGTCGCCGACCCGCCGCTGGTGATCGCCCGTGAGGCCCGGATCGCGGTCCGGTTCTGCCTGATGGGCCGTCCGGGCACCACGCGTGACGCGATCCGCTCGGTCGCCTCCCACGGCCACGGCATCGCCCAGACCCGCGGCTGGCTCGCCGAGCACCTGCCCGCCGCCGAGATCCGGGTCAGCTCCTCCACCGCGGAGGCCGCGGCCCAGGCCGCCCGGGGCGAGGTCGACGCCGCCGTCGCCGCCCCGCTCGCGGCCACGCAGCACGGGCTGGAGGTGCTGGCCGACGACATCGCCGACAACGCGGGCGCCGTCACCCGCTTCGTGCTGCTGACCCGCCCCGGCCCGCCACCGGCGCCGACCGGCTGGGACCGCACCACCCTCGTCGCGACGACGACGAACCGCCCCGGCACCCTGCTCGGCCTGCTCACCGAGATCGCCGTCCGCGGCATCGACCTGACCCGGATCGAGTCCCGCCCGGTGAAGGACCGCCACGCCGAGTACTGGTTCCACCTCGACTGCTCGGGTCACGTCGCCGACCCGGCGATGGGGGAGGCCCTGGCCGCGCTGCACCGTCGCTGCGACCGGCTGATCTACCTCGGGTCGTTCCCGCGATCCGATCCCGCACCGGACGCCCCGGCGGCCGGGGTGGGGAGCCCGGTGGCGGCGCTCGGCGTCGCCACCGCCGACGACTACGCCGCGTCCGAGCGCTGGCTCGCCGCGGTCCGACGGGGAGCCGACACGTGAGCCACCAGACCGACGACGAGCACGACGGCGCCGCCTCCTTCGCGGCCGTCGGCACCGGCACCCGGACCGCACAGGTCCCGCCGGACGACGGCGCGCTGCGGCTCGTGCTGGTCCGGCACGGCCGCACCCCGTCGAACGTGCGGCACCGCCTCGACACCGCGCTGCCCGGCCCCGGGCTGGACGAGCTGGGTCACGCACAGGCCGAGGAGGTCGCCGGGCTGCTCGCCGGGTGGCCCGTCCGGGGCCTGTACGCGTCACGGGCGACCCGGGCGCAGGAGACCGCCGCCCCGATCGGCCGCGCGCTCGGACGCGAGGTGGAGCTGCTCCAGGGCCTGCACGAGGTGTTCGTCGGGGACCTCGAGGGCCAGGAGGGCGACGACGCCCGCGCCGCGTTCGACGAGGTCTTCGAGGCCTGGTGGGACGGCGACGTCGACCGCGCCATGCCCGGCGGCGAGTCCGCCCGCGACGTGTGGGACCGGGCGCTGCCCGACCTCGCTGCGGTGACCTCCGGGGTGGCGGACGGGGCGGTCGTCGTCGTCAGCCACGGGGCGGCGATCCGGATCCTGTCGCTGGCGCTGCTCGGCGGGCACGACGGCTCCGGCGCCGGCCACGGCGAGGTCACCTACGGCCGCGAGCGCCCGGTCCCCAACACCGGCCGGGTCGTGCTGCGTCGGGACCGCGGCGGCTGGGTCCCGGAGCTGTGGGACGCGATGCCCGGCGGGCGGCGCGCCACCCACCGGTAGGGGGTCAGCCCCAGCCGAGCTCGTGCAGCTTCTCCTCGGAGATGCCGAAGTGGTGCGCGATCTCGTGGACGACGGTGATCGCGACCTCGTCGATGACCTCCTCCTCGTCGTCGCAGAAGTCGAGGACGGCGTCCCGGAAGACGGTGATCCGGTCCGGGAGCTCGCCCGCGTAGTCCGCCGTGCGCTCGGTCAGCGCGACGCCCTCGTAGAGCCCGAGCAGGTCCGGCTCGTCGGGGTGGCGCGGCTCGACCAGCACGACGACGTTGTCCATCGCTGCGGCGAGCTCGGCGGGTACGAGGTCGAGCGCCTCGCCGACCAGCTCGTCGAATCGGTCGGCGGGCATCGCCACCGGCACGTCAGTTGCCCGACAGCCCGGGCAGGCCGGGCGGGATGTCGAGGTTCGGCTGCCCGGCGCCGCTGTCGGGTGCGGCGGGCTGCTCGGCGTCGGGCTGCTCGACCGGGGCCTGCGAGCCCGGCGCCGGGGTGGCCGCACCGTCTGCCGGGGCGCCGTCCGGTCCGGCGGGGGCACCGGGCGCGGACGGCGCCGGGGCCGCGGGCTGCCCGGAGACCACGAGGTTGCCCTTCACCGAGCCGGTGATCGAGGCGAAGCCGCTGTTGTCCGGCAGCAGGGTGCCGATGTTGCAGTTGACCTTGCGGCTGCCGGCCTTCCAGGACTCCTCGGAGAGGTTGCCCCAGTAGACGGTGAGTCCCTTGGCACCGATCACCTGGTCGTTGCCGGCGAACGTGTTGGCGGCGTCGGTGCAGGCGGGCTGGAGGAACTTGTCCTGGTCCTCGACGGCCGGCCAGTCCTCCTTGAACTCGGTGCCCAGGTCGACCAGCCCGACCGCCTCGACGGCGTGCGGCCCGGCGCAGTCGGTCGGGTCGCCGACGGTGCGGCCGTCGATGCCCAGGCAGGTGCCCACCGGCTGCACCGCGGACTGGTCCTGCGCGGCGACCTTGCCGGTGATCGGGAACATCTCCCCGCTGCGCGAGGCCATCTGCAGGCCGCAGCGCATGCCCTTGTCGCCGCCGTCCCAGCGCTGCTGCGACGGCTTGAGCGCGCCCACGCGGAACTTCCCGTCCGGGTCGAACTTGCCGTCCAGGTACTTCGTGACCACCGGGGTGCAGCGGTCGGCGACGAGCTTCTGCCAGGCCCCGTCGGCCGGGAACGTCGGCTGGTCGGTCAGCGCGACCCGCCCCGCTTGCTCGAACAGGTGGGGCCGGGCGCAGTCGACGGCGGCGGTGTCGGTCGCGTCGGAGCGGGTCCAGTTCAGGCAGGTGCCCGCGGTGTCCGGCGGGGGCGGCAGCGGCGGGGGCTCCTCCACCTTCGGCACCCCGGAGGACGCGAACGAGCCCAGCACCGGCACCTCGGCGCCGAGCAGCGAGTCCACCGACGCGACGGTCAGCATCAGCAGCGCGCCGACGAGGATCCCGATGCCGACCCGGCGGGCCCCGAGGAGCCCGCCCCGCCCTGCGCCCGCCCCTCCGGAGGCCTCCGACGACCGTCGCCGACGGGTCGGGACCACCGGGGTGGCCGACGGCCGGGACAGCACCGAGGTCGTGCCCTGCCCGCCGTGGACGGCGGTGCGGCCGGTCGCGTCGGGCCGGTCGGAGCCGGCGGGGGAGCGGGAATCCATGACGTCCCCATCATGCAGCCGGGGTCGGCCCGGCTTCACCCGGCCGGTGCCCCGGCGCGGCGGTCGGTCGGCCGGATGCTGTGAACGTGCAGGTCCGCCCGGTGCGACGGGGTGCCGCGACCACTCGTCCGGGCGGGCGTGGGTGAAACGCAGCCGAATCGTCATCCGGGAACGGCCGGTGGTCGTCGGCCGGTCCCGGTACGGTGCGCGCGGGGGACGAGAGTGACGATGGGGGACCAGCGATGACCGACGGACCGCGCGCCGGCGGCGGCCCGGACGACAGCACGCCGCCCGCCGGTACGCCGAGGGCGACACCGGGCGGCGCGACACCGCAGCCGCCGGAGCCGCAGTCGACGACGCCGACACCGCAGACCGACGGACCGGCGACGGCGCCGTGGGCGAACGCGCCCGCCGAGCAGCCCGCCGAGGCGCCGCGCGGCCGGATCCGGCAGCAGGACGGCAGCACCGCGCCGCGCGAGCCCACGCTCGCCGAGAAGCGTGCCCGCGAGCAGAAGCTGCGCGCGGACCGCGAGGCGGTGCGGCTCAAGGAGGCCCGCTCCAAGACCACCAAGCGGGTGCTGATCGGTGCCGGCGCGACCGTCGGCGTCGTCGCCCTGATCGCGGCCGTCTACGCCGGGTCCGGTGGCGGCAGCGAGTCGGTCGAGGCGCGCTGCGTCGACGACCAGGGCGTCGTCGTGCCGGACGACAACTGCAGCGGGCCGGAGAGCCAGGGCCAGGTCTCCAACGGGGGCGGCGGCTTCGCCTTCGTCCCGATCTTCCTGGGTGGCGGCGGCCGCCAGTACCACTACAACTACGGCGGCACCGGCGGTGTCGGCCAGGTCGCGACCGGCGGGAACGTGTCCCCGCCGCCGAGCGGCACCACGGTCCGCAGCGGCACGACCGGCTCGACCATCGGCTCGGCGAACCGCAGCGGCACGATCTCCCGGGGCGGTCTCGGCGTCGGCGGCGGGTCGTCGTCGTCCTCGGGCGGGTCCGGCTCGTCCAGCGGGAGCTGAGGCGTGCGACGCGAACGCGGCACCCCCCGTCCGGACTGGCAGCGCACCGTCGCCGAGCAGGGGCTCGCCTTCGGCACCCCCGGCCGGGACGGCTCGGGCAACGAGCGGCCCTACTGGGACGAGTCGGTGCACTACGTCTTCGAGATGGACGAGGTCCTGTCCCTCGAGGCCGACGTCGAGGTGCTCCAGTCCATGTGCCTGTCGGCGGTCGACCACGTGGTCACCACCGAGCGGTTCAAGGACTTCGCGCTGCCCGAGTGGTGCTGGGAGCAGGTCGCGCAGTCCTGGCGCCGCTCCGACCCGCACCTCTACGGCCGCTTCGACCTGCGCTACGACGGCTCCGGCCCGGCCAAGCTGCTCGAGTACAACGCGGACACCCCCACCTCGCTGCTGGAGGCCTCGATCCTGCAGTGGCACTGGCTGCAGGACGTCCACCCCGGCGACGACCAGTGGAACTCCCTGCACGAGAAGCTCGTCGAACGCTGGGGCGAGCTGAAGGGGCTGCTGCCGTCGTCGGAGGTGCACGTCACCTGGTCCGGCGCCGAGTCCACCGGCGAGGACCACATCACCGTCGGCTACCTCCAGGAGACCGCCGCCGAGGCGGGCCTCGACACCGTCGGACTGTCCATCGAGGACATCGGCTGGGACTCCGCACTGGACCGCTTCGTCGACCTCGAGGAAGCTCCGATGTCGACGGTGTTCAAGCTCTACCCGTGGGAGTGGATGCTGTCGGACGAGTTCGGCAAGCACGTCACCCGCAGCCTCCCCGAGACGCTGTGGCTCGAGCCGCTGTGGAAGACCCTGCTGTCGAACAAGGCGCTGCTCGCGGTGCTCTGGGAGATGTACCCCGGGCACCCGAACCTGCTGCCCGCCTCGCTCGGCAACCCCGGGATCCTCACCGAGTACGTCCGCAAGCCCCTGCTGGGCCGCGAGGGCGCCAACATCCAGATCGTCGCCCCCGGCTACGAGACCGCCACCGGCGGCGTCTACGGCGACGAGGGCTTCGTCTACCAGATGTTCGACCCGCTGCCCGAGTTCGACGGGTTCCGTCCCTGCCTGGGCGCCTGGCTGGTCGGTGACACCGCCGCCGGGCTCGGCATCCGCGAGACCGCCGGCCTGATCACCGACGACGGCGCGGCCTTCGTGCCGCACCGCATCCCCGAGTCCTGACCCCCGTTCCCGCACCAGTTCCTGCACACCCCCGCTCCCCGGAGGTACCTCCCGTGATCCTCGCCCAGGCGTTCGACGCCACGTACTGGGGCTTCCTCGGCCGCGGTGTCGGCGCGATCCTGCTCTACGCCGTGATCGGCACCCTGCTCATGCTGGTCGGCTTCTGGGCCATCGACCTCACCACGCCCGGCAAGCTCCCGGCGATGGTCCGCGGCGGCCTGCCGAACGCGGTCACGATCACCTCGGCCGGCATGGTGTCGATGGCGTTCATCATCGTCACCGCGATCTACGGCTCGTACGGCTCGCTGCTGCAGGGCGTCGTGTCGTCGCTGGTGTTCGGCCTGATCGGGATCATCGCCCAGGTCGCCGCGGTGCGGCTGCTGGAGTGGGTGACCGGCATCGACATCGGCGAGGTCATCCAGTCCGACGAGCCGCGGGCGGTGGCGAAGGTCGTCGCGGCCGCGCACGTCGCGCTCGGCCTGATCGTCGCGGTCGCCGTCTTCTAGACCCCGGTCCCGGCGCCGCTCAGGCCAGGGCGGTCAGCACCTCGACCCTGGCCTGCGGCGTCGGCATCGCGGCGATCTCGGCGCGGACGTCGCGGGCGGCGGCCGCGAGCTCGCCGTCGTCCAGCAGCCTGCGCAGGGTGTCGGCGGTGAACGGGCCGCCCAGCCCGGCGCCGCGGGCGGCGACCAGCTCGGCGTTGTGCCGCCGGTCGCCGGGCCCGGGCAGCGCGAGCTGCGGGACGCCCGCGGCGAGCGCGGCCAGCACGTGCGCGGCGCTGCCGTCGTGCAGCACCGCCGCGCAGGCCGGCAGCAGCTCGTCCAGCGGGACCCGCCCGACGGTGCGCACCCCCGGCCCGTGGTGGCGCAGCAGCCGCGCCGGGGGACGGACGAGCACGAGCTCGCAGTCCGGGCCGTCGGCGCGGACGCCCTGCAGCGCGCGCACCGCGGAGGACTGCAGGTCCCCGCGCACCGGTCCGCCGCCGCGCAGCACCAGCACCCGGGGGCGGACCGAGGGGCCGCTCAGCCAGGCGGGCAGCGAGGACCGGCCGGAGCCGCGGGCCCGGCCCGGCCGCACGGCCAGCGCGTCGCGCGCCCCGACCAGGCTCGACGGGGCGATGGTCAGCGCGATCGCCGGTGGCGGGACCCCGCGCAGCCCGTGCCGCAGCCGGGCACGCTGCAGCGGGCGGGAGTCCAGCAGCGTGCGGACCAGCGCGAACCCGTCGAGCAGGCCGTTCTCGTGCAGGACCGCCGGGACGTCGTGCCGGGCGGCCGCGAGTGCCCCCGCGACCGCGAGGGGCTCGTACACCACGACGTCGGGCCGCCACTGCTCGGCGACGGTCACCAGCGCGTCGGTCAGCTCCTCGTTCACCGGGCCGAACAGCGAGCGCACCCCGGCGTCGCCGCCGCGCCCGGCCAGCTCGGCCCGCGCGGTCACCGGGTGCGCGACGAGCGAGCGCGCGGCCAGCCTGCCCACCCGCAGGCTGCGGGCGACGTCGATGAACGGCAGCGGGTCCGTCCCGGGGAGCGGGTGCGCGTCGCCGCCGCCGGCGAGCAGCACCTCGTGCCCGGAGTCCCAGAGCGCGTGGGCGAGCGGCAACAGCGGTGTCAGGTGTCCCGACAGCGGGGCCGCCACCACCAGAACGCGCACCGTTCGAGGGTAACCGCCACGCGGTCGTCCGGGGGCGGTCTCCGCGCGGTTCCGTACGCTCTGGGTGTGATCGTCGAGAACGCGCCCCGGCTCGTCGCCACCGACGTCGACGGGACCCTCCTCGACGACGGCGGCGCGGTCACCCCGCGCACCGTCGCCGTGCTGGAGCGGGCGGTCGCCGCCGGCGCCGGCTTCGTGCTGGTCACCGGCCGCCCGCCACGCTGGATCCCGCCGGTGCTCGCGCGGCTGCCCGAGGGCCTGGTGCGGCTGTGCGTGTGCGCGAACGGCGCGGTGCTCTACGACGCCGCCGACGACGTCGTGCTCGGCGCGCACACCCTGGAGCCCGCCACGATCCGGGAGCTCGCCGGCCTCGCCGCGGAGCTGTTCCCCGGCTGCGGGTTCGGCGTCGAGCGCGTCGGGAACGCCGAGGGCGACGACGGCGTGCGGGGCGTCGTCGACGAGTTCCTCACCGACCCCGGCTACGTGCACGCCTGGGGCGAGCACGACGGCGGCTCCACCAGCCGCGAGGACCTGCTCGGCCGCCCGGCGACGAAGGTGCTGATCCGCTCCCCGGAGCTGACCAGCGAGCAGATGATGGACGCGCTCGCACCGAAGGCGGGCGGGCTGGCCGACCTGACGTTCTCGCACTCGTCGGGGCTGCTGGAGGCCTCCGCCCCCGGGGTCACCAAGGCGACCGGCCTGGCCGAGGTCGCCCGCCGGCTCGGCGTGACCGCGGCGGACACCGTGGCGTTCGGCGACATGCCCAACGACCGGGAGATGCTGCGCTGGGCCGGGCTCGGCGTCGCGATGGGCAACGCCCACCCGGACCTGGTCGGGCTCGCCGACGAGGTGACGGCACCGCACACCCACGACGGGCTCGCCGAGATCCTGGAGCGCTGGTTCTGAGCGCACCCGGCGCCGTTCACCTGCCCGTCGACGAGCGGTCATGCCCGGTCCCACGGGCCGCCCCGACCCGGCCCACGACCCCGCCCGCGCGTACCATCACCGGCTGTCATCGCCCGCGAGCCGGGTGCCAGCGCCCGCGCCAGGAGGCCCCCACCCGTGGCTGACACGGCAGACACCCTGGACCGTTCCGGTCCGCAACCGCCCGCCGACGTCCCGCCCACCGGCGAGGTCGCCGTGCTGGCGTCCGTGCAGGGCGCTCTCGCGAACGACAGCACCGTGCGGGTCGCCCGCGGGATGTCGCTGTTCGGCGAGCACGCCGCGGGCTGGCTGGCGATCGGCGTCGTGGGTGCCGCGCTGGACCGCCCCCGCCGTCGCGAGTGGCTCGGCTCCGCCGCGGCCGTCGCGTTCGCGCACGGCGCCTCGATCGGCATCAAGCGCGTCGTCCGGCGCCGCCGCCCCGACCACCCCGCGGTCCGGGTCCTGGTGGGCACCCCGAGCCGGCTGAGCTTCCCGTCCTCGCACGCCACGTCCACCACCGCCGCCGCCGTGCTCTACGGCGGCCTGCTGGGCAGGCGCTCCCGCCCGGTGGCCGCGGCGGGTGTGGGCCTGATGGCGCTGTCGCGCCTGGTCCTCGGCGTGCACTACCCGACCGACGTCGCCACCGGCACCGCGCTCGGCGCGGCCGTCGCCGGTACCGCGCGTCGCGTGATCTCACGCAACCCCACCACCGGAGGGTGAGCGCATGACCAGCACCGACCCCACGAAGGTCGACCGCGACGACTCCGAGAAGGAGAAGGTCGCCCGGGCCGCCGACCCGCAGACCCCCGTCGTCCCGGACGCCCCCGACGACGCGGGCGCCCCCGAGGGCCACGAGGCCGACGCGGCCCCGGCCGCCGTCGCCGCCGAGCACGCCCCGCACGTGCCGATGGACCCGTCCGAGCGCACCACCACGATGGTCGCCCGCGGTCTGCTCAAGACGATGCGCCCCCGCCAGTGGGTGAAGAACGTCCTGGTCTTCGCCGCGCCGTTCGTCAGCGGCCAGCTGTTCGACGTGCCGGTCCTGATCGACTGCGTGATCGCGTTCGTCGCGTTCTCGCTGGCCGCGTCCGGCGTGTACCTGGTCAACGACGCGCTCGACGTCGAGGCCGACCGGGCGCACCCGACCAAGCGCCGCCGCCCGATCGCGTCCGGCATCGTCCCGGTGCCGCTGGCCTTCGTCGCGGCGGGCGTGCTGTTCGCCGGGTCGATCGCGCTGTCGTTCGCGGTGACCTGGCAGCTGATCATCGTGCTCGCCGTCTACGTGGCGGTGCAGCTGTCCTACTGCCTGTGGCTCAAGCACCAGCCGGTGCTCGACATCTGCATCGTCGCCTCCGGCTTCCTGATGCGCTCCATCGCCGGTGGTGTGGCCACCGGCATCCCGCTGTCGCAGTGGTTCCTGCTGGTCACCGGGTTCGGCTCGCTGTTCATGGTCGCCGGCAAGCGCTACGCCGAGATCAACCTCGCCGAGCGCACCGGGGCCAAGATCCGCAAGTCGCTGGAGAACTACACGGCGTCCTACCTGCGCTACATCTGGTCGCTCTCGGCCACCGTCATGATCGTCATGTACGGGCTGTGGGCGTTCGAGATCCGCGAGGACCACAACTCGGTGTGGTCGGTGCTGTCGATCGTGCCGTTCGTGATCGCGGTGCTGCGCTACTCGGTGGACGTCGACCGGGGCACCGGCGGAGAGCCCGAGGAGATCGCGCTCGGCGACCGGGCGCTGCAGGTCCTGGCGCTGGCCTGGATCGCGATGCTCACCCTGGCCGTCTACAGCTGACGCCGGCCGCTGCCCGGGCCCGGTTCCCCGCACAGGGGGCCGGGCCCGCGGTGTGTCGGTGCCCGGTGTGTCAGCGCCCGGTGTGCCAGGCCCAGGTGTGCGCGAGGCCCTCGGTGAGCGGGGTCGGCGCGGGCAGGCCGAGCGCGGCGATCCCGCGCGACGGGTCGAGGCAGCTGCGGCGCAGCTCCCCGGCCCGGGCCGGGAGGAACTCCGGCGCGAACGCCTCCGGGGCGAGCCCGGCGATCTCCCCGATCGTCGCGGCCAGCTCGACGACCGTGGACTCGGTGCCGGTGCCGACGTTGAACACCTCGCCGGCCAGCTCCCCGGCCGCCAGCCGGTCGGCCGAGGCGAGCGCCGCCCGGGCGACGTCGCCGACGTAGAGGAAGTCGCGGGTCTGGCCGCCGTCGCCGAACACGGTCGGCCGCAGCCCGGTGCGGGCCCGGTCGCAGAACAGCGAGACCACCCCGGCCCCGCCCGCCGGGTGCTGGCGCGGCCCGTAGACGTTCGCGAAGCGCAGCACCAGCGCCGGGAGGCCGTGCGCCCGCACGAAGAACCGGGTGTAGCGCTCCGCGGCGAGCTTGCTCATCCCGTACGGCGACTCCGGCTCGGCCGGCTCCGCCTCGGTCGTCGGCAGGGGCGCGCCGTCGCCGTAGATGGCGCCGCCGGTGGAGCAGACGACGACCGCGCCCGCGCCCGCGCCCGCGTCCCGGGCCGCCTGCAGCACGCTCAGTGTGCCGAGGACGTTGACCGAGGCGTCGTGCACCGGGTCCTCCATCGAGCGGCGCACGTCGATCTGGGCGGCCAGGTGGAACACCTCGTCCGGGCGGTACTCCGCGGCCAGCGCGGTGAGCGCGGCGGTGTCGCGGATGTCGAGCTCGGCCACCGTGACGCCCGGGGCGAGGTTGTCCCGGGTCCCGGCGGAGAGGTCGTCGACGACGAGGACGTCGTCGCCGCGGGTGAGCAGGGACTCGACCAGGGTGGAGCCGATGAAGCCGGCTCCGCCGGTGACGAGCGCGCGCATACCTGCCTTCCTCCGGGGCGGACGGTGTGTGCACCCGGCTGCGCGCACACGGTAACCGCGGGTGTCCGGGGCGCCTCAGCCGGTGGAGCGGGCGGGGTCCGCGCCGCAGGCGGTGATCCGGTAGAGCGTGCTGCCGCCCCCGGAGAGGACGGGCTCGAACCCCGGTGCGCGGTCGATCTCGGACAGCCCGGGGTAGGTGTCGGCCCGCGGGTCCCACGGCCACCAGGTGACCGGGCCGTCGATGACGTAGCCGACGCCGGTGGCCCGCAGGGCGGGACAGACGACGGGGTCGCGGGCGACGTCGTGCAGCCGCATCCGGACCAGCTCCTGGTCGGGCGTCCAGGTCCCGGACAGGTGCGGGAACAGCACCTGGCGCCCGGTCAGCGGGTAGAGCAGCCCGTTGCCGGTCCACGGGTTCGCCGCGACGACGGCACCCGGTGCGGTCGCCCGGCCCGCCGCCTCCAGGAACTCCCGCTGGCCGGGCTGCAGCACCCGGCCGGTCTCGTAGCGGTAGGCGTCGGCGATCACGGCGGCGTGCACCCCGATGCGGAACCCGTCGGTGAGTAGGACCAGCGCCGCGGCGAGGACGGCGACGGCCGGGACGGCCAGCAGCCGTCGTCGCTCCGGGGTGGTCTCCGTCCGCCGCAGCGCGGTCACCGCCCGGACCGCCAGGCCGGCCGCGCCGAGCACGCCCAGCGTCGCCAGCGGCACCCCGGTGATCGGGACCATCGCGGCGAGCCGGTGCGAGTCGTTGTACCACGCCCCGGTCAGTGCGGTGACCAGGTCGCCCTCGCGGGCGACGGCGAGGGTGTAGAGCAGCGCCGAGGTCAGGTGCGCCGGCACCAGCCACGCGGTGCGCGCGTGCCGCAGCGCCAGGACGGCGCCGACCACGACCAGCACCGACACCACGACCAGCTCGGGCCGCTTGTTCATCCCGTTCCACAGCACGCCGGTCAGCGCCTCGCGCGCCCCCATCGAGGCCTGCCAGTCGAACGCCCGCACGCCGTCGAGGTAGGGCGACCACGCCAGCAGCCAGACGACGGCGGCGACCGCGGCCAGCGCGCCCGCGGGGGCGAGGGCCGCGGTGGCGAAGCGGCGCTCGCGGACGTGCCGGACCGTGGTGGTCGCGGCCGCGACCACCACGGGGGACAGGCCCAGCACGAGCAGGCTGACCGCGGCGTTGGGGTGCGCCAGCGCCAGCGCGGGGACGGCCGCGGCCCCGAGCAGCAGCGCCCGGAACCGGCCGACCACGCTGTCGCGGGTCAGCCCCAGCACGGTGACGACGGCGGCCAGCCCGGCGGGCACCAGCGCCAGCCCGAGCAGGTTGGGCCACAGGACGCCCCAGTTCAGCAGCAGCCACGGCATCGCGGTGAAGGCCGTCGCGAGCACCGGGGTGACGAGCAGCGCCCCGGCCCGGCGCCCGACGACCTGGCGGACGAGCAGCGTGCACGACAGCGGCCACACGACGGCCGCCGCGGCGAACGCGGCGAGGTTCGACGCGGCCGGGATCGACGTGCCGGTGCTCGCCACGACGAGCGAGACGACGTCGTGCCAGGCGGCGGGGTAGGCCGAGGGCCGCCCGGGGCTGTTCAGCTCACCCAGCGTCAGCGACGAGGCGTCGCCGGTCTGCAGGATCCGGGCGACCGCGCTGTAGTGGTAGATCGCATCGTAGGTCGGTGAGATCGCGTCGACGGGCCCGAACGCGAGCATCACGGTCAGCCAGCCGATCGCGACGGTGACGGCCGTCCCGATCGCCAGCGCGATCCCGCCGAGGGGGCCGTCGGGTCCCGCGCGCAGCAGGAACGGCGGACGGTCGCCGGGGTCCCCGCCGGGCTCGGCCCGGTCCCGGCGCACCCGCCGGACGGCGGCGGTCACCGCGGCGCAGACCAGCGCGAGCACGGCGGTGGCGCCCAGCACCGGCCACGGTCCCCACGGCACCCCGGCCCGGCCGGCCAGCACCGCGGTGGTCGCGATCAGCGCGACCGACACCAGCGGCCCGGCGCCCCAGCAGACCGCCCCGCGCAGTCCCGCGGCGCGGGCGACGAGTGCCCCGGGCAGTACGCACCACGCCGCGGTCACCAGTGCCACGGGGACGGCCTGGGCCCACGTCATCCCCGGCTCCGCGCGTCGTCGATCGGCAGCCGCATCCGGCGCACCCTACGAGCGTCGTGCCGCAGACCGGCACGCGCGGCCGACGTGTCACCGTCTGCGACCGGATCGTGACCCGCGCGGATCGCCGCTCAGCTCCCGGTGGAGCGGGCCGTCCCCACCTCGTCGGCGGATGCGGTCGCGGCGGGCTCGGTGGTGGCGGGCCGGTGGCCGTTCGTCGTCGCCTGCTGCTCCAGCGCGGTCAGCCGCTGCTCCAGGTCGTTCTCCCGCCGGGTCAGCTCCGCGTCCCGGACGGCGATCTGACGGGCCAGGTTCGTCAGGTGCTGGCTGATCTCGCGGTCCCGCAGGTAGGTGTTCAGCATGCCGAACACGAACGAGACGACGAGCAGGTAGACCAGCAGGTCCGTGCCGCGGCCGATGCCCACCGCCCGGGCCAGATAGGTCAGGTCGTCGGGGCGCAGGACCGCGTAGATGTTCAGCACGATGAACGCGCCGAAGGCGATCCGCTTGCTCGCCCGCACGCCGACGCTCTGGCCGCTGCGCACGAAGTAGACGAGCGCTCCGACCGCGGCGGCCAGGAGCAGGATCTGCAGGATCACGGTGTTCGCCTCCTGGGTCATCGCTGCCGTACCGACAGGTCGAACAGGATGTTCACCCCGTTGAACAGCGACTGGCCCTTGGATCGTGAGTACTCGGTGTAGCGGATCGTGACCGGGACCTCGCGGATCCGCCACGACGACCGGGCCAGCGACGCGACGATCTCCGACGCGTGCGCCATCCCGTTCATGGTGATCCGCAGGTCCTCCGCGACCGCCCGGTTCATGGCCCGCAGCCCGTTGTGGGCGTCGGTGAGCTTGAGCTTGCGGCTGGCCGGGGACAGCGCCGCGACGGTGCGCAGCACCAGCCGCTTGAGCGGCGGGACCGGCTCGGTCGACTCCAGGAAGCGCGACCCGAGGACGACGTCGGCCTCGCCGCTGCGCAGGATCGCGGCCATCCGGACGGCGTCGGCGACGTCGTGCTGACCGTCGGCGTCGAAGGTGACGATCCGCTCGGCGCCGTTCAGGAGCGCGTAGTCGATCCCGGTCTGCAGCGACGCGCCCTGCCCGAGGTTGATCGGATGCCGCACCAGGTGCGCCTCGGTGCCGGCGATGCGTTCGGCGGAGGAGTCCCGGCTGCCGTCGTCGACGCACACGACGTTCGGGAAGCTCGTGCGGATCTCCGCGACGACGTCGGCGATGACGGTGTCCTCGTTGTACACGGGGACCACCACCCAGGTGCCGGTGTCGGCGACCACGTCCCACTCCCTCGTCACTGACCGGCGGCCGTCCACAGCCGCACCGCAGAGGCTATCGGTCCGGGGACCCGGGCCGTGCGACGGTGGGTCACGATCGGGGCGAAGGTGATGTTCCGTACCGTTCGTCACATGGACCCGAGGACGCTGCTCGAGCTGATGCTGGCCGACCTGGACAGCGCGCCGGAGCTGTACCGGCCGACGGACTTCTGGAAGACCGGCCTGGAGAAGGTGGTCGCCGACCTGCGGGAACGCGGGTTCGCGGAGTTCCGCAGGCACCCCTCGGCGACGTTCTTCTACGCCCCGCAGTACGCACCGGTGTCCCGCCCGGCGGCCGCCCTGTCGCGGGCCTTCGGTCTGGCGGGCGGCCCCGGGACGCTGCTGCGCGAGCGGATCGACCAGGTGCCCGTCGCCCGGGCCCACCACGCCACGGTGACCGCGCTCGACCCGGCCGACCGGTCGCCGTCGCTCGCCGGGTTCAGCGAGTCGGCCGCCGGCGCCCCGGCCGAGCAGCTGGTGTTCGACGGCCGCCGGTTCAGCCGGTCGTCGCTGAACTACCTGCGCGGGCTGGTCATGCTCAAGCGCGCCGTGCCGGACCTCGACGTCTCGACGGTCCTGGAGATCGGCGGCGGGTTCGGCACGCTCGGCGAGATCCTGCTGTCGGGCAACCCCGGGCTGCGCTACATCGACGTCGACATCCCGCCGGTCGCCGCCGTCGCCACGCACTACCTGCGCGAGGCGCTCGGGCCGGAGAAGGTCCTGGACTACGCCGCCACCCGCGAGCGCGAGAAGATCGTGATCGAGGAGCTGGAGCAGCCGGCGACGGTGCTCTGCTCCTGGCAGCTGCCCCGGCTCACCGGGACCGTCGACCTGTTCGCCAACTTCATCTCCTTCCAGGAGATGGAGCCCGACGTCGTCGCGAACTACGCGAGCCTGGTCACCGACCTGGGCGCCCGCTGGCTGCTGCTGCGCAACTCCCCGACCGGCAAGCCGAACGTCCGCGAGCCCATGCTGCGCCACCGCTACCTGGAGATGTTCGACCGGTTCGAGCTCGTCGACTCCGACGCCGGGCTCTACGGCCAGGACTCCGAGGGCACGGTGTCCGAGGTGATGGTGCTCGCGCGGCGCTCGTAGGGTGGCGCGCATGCGCACCCCGGACCCGATCGAGATCGGCGGCCACCGCGTGGGCCCCGGCGAGCGACCGTTCGTCATCGCGGAGGTCTCCGGCAACCACAACGGCTCGCTGGACCGGGCACTGGAGATCGTCGACGCGATCGCCGGCACCGGGGCGCAGGCGGTGAAGTTCCAGACCTACCGGGCCGACACGATCACCATCGACGCCGACGGCCCGGCCTTCCGGATCCGCGACGACCACGGCCTGTGGGGCGGGCGGAACCTCTACCAGCTCTACGAGCAGGCGCACACGCCCTGGGAGTGGCACGAGCCGCTGTTCGCCCGGGCCCGCGAGCACGGGCTCGTGCCGTTCTCCTCGCCGTTCGACCCGACGGCGATCGAGCTGCTCGAGTCCCTCGACGCGCCGGCGTACAAGGTGGCCTCGGCGGAGCTGGTCGACCTGCCGCTGATCCGGGCGATGGCCGCGACCGGCAAGCCGATGGTGATCTCCACCGGGATGGCGACGCTGGCCGAGATCGACGCCGCCGTCGCCGCCGCCCGGGAGGGCGGTGCGACGCGGATCGTGCTGCTGGCCTGCACCGCCTCCTACCCGGCGGACCCGGTCGACGCGAACCTGCAGACGATCCCCGCGCTGCGCGAGGCGTTCGGCGTCCCGATCGGGCTGTCCGACCACACCCCGGGCATCGGGGTGCCGGTCGCCGCGGTCGCGCTCGGCGCGGTCGCGATCGAGAAGCACGTGACGCTGCAGCGCGCCGACGGCGGCGTCGACTCCGACTTCTCCCTGGAGCCCGCCGAGCTGGCGTCGCTGGTCACCGAGACCGACGTGGCGCGACGCGCGATGGGCCCGGCCCGGTTCGGCCCGCGCGAGTCCGAGCGCGACACCCTCGCGCTGCGCCGCTCGCTGTGGGTGGTCGCCGACGTCGCCGCGGGGGAGCAGGTGACCGCGGACAACGTGCGGTCGATCCGCCCGGCGGGCGGTCTGCACACCGACACGATCGGCACCGTCCTGGGCCGGACCTTCACCCGCGACGTCGCCCGCGGCACGCCGCTGACCTGGGACCTGATCTGACCTGACCGGCCCGGCCGTCCCGGCCGGGTGCCGGTCGGACCCAATTACGATACGATACAGACTCGTATCGGAAGGGGAGTCGTGGTGGGACGCGTCGGACCGGGACGGCCCAGGGACACGACCCGGGGCGAGGCCATCCTCGGGGCGACCCGAGGGCTGCTGGTCGAGCTGGGCTACGACCGGCTCTCGATCGAGGCGGTCGCGGCACGGGCCGGGGTCGGGAAGACGACGGTCTACCGCCGTTTCCCCGGGAAGCCCGAGCTGGTGGCCGCGGCGGTCGAGGCCGGGGCGGGAGCCGGACTCCCGGCGCTGCGTGCGCGCGACCTGCGCGGGGCGCTGCTGGAGGTGCTGCGGTGGCTGGCCGACGGTGTCGCGGGGCAGGACGGGGGTCTGGTGGGGGCGATGCTTTCGGCCATGCGCACCGAGCCGGCCCTCGCGGCGGTGATGCGCCGCGTGCTGGATCGCGACGTGGCCGCCATGGCCGACACGGTGTTCGGCGCCGCGGCGCCCGGTGAGACCTCCGGGCCGGGCGCGCGGGAGCTGTTCGCGCAGATCGCCCCGGCGGTGATCGTGCACCGGACACTCGTCGTCGGCGAGCCCTGCGACGAGGACTTCCTGGTGCACCTCGCCGACGACGTCCTGCTCCCCCTGATGACCGTGCCGGAACCGACCGAGGAGAGTTCATGATCATCATTACGGGTGCGACCGGCAGTCTCGGGGCGCAGATCGTCGAGCACGTCCTGGCCCGGGTCCCTGCCGGACGGGTCGGAGTCAGCGTCCGCGACCCCGAGCGGGCGCGGGAGCTGGCGGACAGGGGCGTCCGGGTGCGTCGCGGCGACTTCTCGGAGCCGGCCACCCTCGACCGCGCCTTCGAGGGTGCCGACCGGGTTCTGGTCGTGTCCCCCGACGTGCTCGGTCCCGACGGCGTCGCCCGCAGCGTCGCCGCCGTCGACGCCGCGTACCGGGCCGGCGCCGAGCGGGTGCTCTACACCGGCCACCAGGCCGCGGCTCCGGACTCGCTGTTCGCGCCCGCTCGCGACCACGCCGCGGTCGAGGCCCGTCTGGCCTCGACCGGACGGGCCTGGACGTCGTTGCGGAACGGGTACTACGCGACGAGCCTGCTGTTCCATCTCGGCGACGCGGCCTCGACCGGTGAGCTCCTCGCACCGGCCGACGGACCGGTGGCCTGGACGACGCACGACGACCTCGCGGAGGCGGCCGCCGCCCTGCTCGTCGGGACGGACGTCGTCGACGGGCCGACCCCGCCGCTGACCGCGTCCGAGGCGGTCGACCTGGAGCAGGTCGCACGGACCCTGTCGGAGCTGACGGGACGCACCGTCCGCCGGGTGGTGCTCGACGACGAGGACTTCGTCGCCCGGCGGGTCGCGGCGGGGGTCCCGGAGGCCATGGCGAGGGCGCTGCTGGGCAGCTACCTCGCCGCTCGGCGGGGCGAGTTCGCCACGGCCGATCCCTTCCTCGCGACGCTGCTGGGCCGACCGGCGACCCCGGTCCGCGTCACGCTGCAGGGCATGATCGGGACCGGGACCGCCTGACGGTCAGTGCAGGGTGCCCAGTGCGGCCTTGCTGAACGGCACCAGCTCGGACTCGCGGCCCTCGAGCACCTTCCGCGCCCACTCCGG
The DNA here is from genome assembly GCF_020496245.1 of Pseudonocardia sp. ICBG601. NCBI lineage: Bacteria > Bacillati > Actinomycetota > Actinomycetes > Pseudonocardiales > Pseudonocardiaceae > Pseudonocardia > Pseudonocardia sp. ICBG601. The sequence goes on from NZ_JAHLJA010000148.1 coordinate 851,546, forward strand.
GTCCGCCAGCAGCGCGCGGCCGACGGCGACGAGGTCGAACTCGTCGTCCTCCAGCCGGTCGAGGAGCTTCTCGACGCCGCTGACCCCGGCGTGCGCGTCGCCGCCGGCGAACATCTCCGGGGCGAAGACCTGGTCCAGGCCGACCGAGCCGACGGTGATCGTCGGCAGGCCGGTCACCTTGCGGGCCCAGCCGGCGATGTTGAGCTCGGCGTCCCACTCCGGGAACTCCGGCTCCCAGTAGCGGCGCCCGGACGCGTGGAACGCGGTGACCCCGGCGTCGGCCAGCGGGGTGAGGACGGTGCCCAGCTCGTCGGGGGTGTGGGCCAGCTTCGCGTCGTAGTTCCCGCCCTTCCACTGCGAGAACCGGAACACGACGGGGAAGTCCGGCGAGACCTGCTCGCGCACCGCGGCGACGATCTCGGCGGCGAACCGGGCCCGCTCGGCCGGGCCGCCCGCGTAGCCGTCGGTGCGGCGGTTGGTGCGGTCCCACAGGAACTCGTCGATCAGGTAGCCGTGCGCGCCGTGCAGCTCGACGCCGTCGAAGCCGATCCGCTCGGCCTGCCGTGTCGCCTCGGCGAACGCGCCGATGATCCGGTCCAGCCCGGCCGCGGTCAGCGCCTCACCCGCGCCCTCGGTGCCGTCCAGCGCGACGCCGGACGGGCCGACCGACGGGGCCTCCGGGAAGGGCGCCTTGCCGGCCTCGCGGGTGATCCCGACGTGCCAGAGCTGCGGCATGATCCGGCCGCCCGCCCCGTGCACGGCGGCGACGACGTCCGCCCAGCCCGCCAGCGACGCCTCGCCGTGGAAGAACGGCACGGTCGGCACGTCGCCCGCGGACGGGTCGTCGATGTAGGTGCCCTCGGTGATGATCAGGCCGGTGCCGGCGGCGGCGCGCCGGCCGTAGTAGGCCGCGACGTCGGCGCCGGGGACGCCGCCGGGTGAGAACGCCCGGGTCATCGGGGCCATGACGATCCGGTTGGGCAGCTGCGCGGAGCCGAGGGCGTAGGGACGGCCGAGAAGCCGTGCGGCACGTGTGGACACGGGTCACTCCTGGGGTGAGGCCGTCCAGGCACGTCGGCGGGTCCGGGCGGAGGCGTCAAATGGTTCTGATCAAAGATACATATGGCCCCGCGAACTGCAACAGTGACCACCACCTTTTCGGCCGCGACGGGTACGCTGGCGGCCCGGGACGGGAGGTGAGGTCGTGCTGGACATCCGGTTCTCCAGTGCCCTGCAGGCGATGCTGTACCTCGCCGCCGCGGCCGAGGGCGACAGTCCGACGGTCAGCTCCGGACGTCTCGCCGAGGCCCTCGGGACGAACGCCAGCGTCGTGCGCAAGCTGCTGGTGCCGCTCGGCGTGCACGGTCTCGTCGAGTCCAGCAGGGGGCGCAGCGGGGGCGCCCGGCTCGCCCGGCCGGCCGCGGAGATCACCCTGGCCGAGGTCTACCGCTGCGCGGTGGGCGAGAAGCCGCTCTGGGCGTGCCGCCCGGAGGGCGAGCACGTCTGCCCGGTGACGACGAACGCCGCGGAGTACTTCGCCCGGCTGACCGCCGAGGTGGAGGGGGCGGTGCTGCAGTCGCTGGGGTACCGGACCCTCGCCGACGCGCTGCGCGAGATGCGGGGCCTGGACCGTGCGGCGACCTAGCCGTCGAGGAACTCCCTGACCAGGGCGTTCACCTCGTCCGGGGACTCCCGGTTGGACCAGTGGCCACGGCCGGGCAGCACCACGAACCGGGCGCCCGGGACGGCCGCGGCCGCCGCGCGCGTCGTCGCGACGGGGACGCCCGCGTCCCGGTCGCCCTGCACGAACAGGGCGGGGCAGCGGATCTCCGTGAGCCGGGGACGCAGGTCGACCCGCATCCTGCGGAACCCGATCGAGTCGTTCTGCCAGTCGGAGCTGCCCGCGTTCCCGGCCCGGGCCTCGGCCAGGATCTGATCGACGATCCCGTCGAGGTCGGCCACGCGGCCGGCGTCGCCGAAGAGCGCGCGCCGGGTGAACGCGGTGACCGCCGCCCGGCTCCGGAACGCCAGGTTCGGCAGGGTCCGCGAGAGCAGCGGCACCCGCGCGGTCAGCCACAGCAGCTGGTGCAGCCCCGGCGGGAAGCTCAGCGTCCCGGCCGGTGCGAGCGCCACGACGCGCTCCACCCGCTCCGGGTGCTCGATCGCCGTGGCCAGCGCGAGGGCGCCGCCCTGGGAGAGCCCGACGACCGCGGCCCGCTCGACGCCGAGGTCGTCCAGCACGTCGACGACCGTCCGGAGCAGCACGTCGTGGCCGGCCCGGCCCCGCCACGGGCGGCTGCGCCCCTGCTTCGGCCAGTCGGGGGCGATGACGCGGTGGTCGCGGGCGAGGTCAGGGATCAGGTGGTGCCAGCTGAGCAGCGCGTTGTCGAGGCCGGCGCCGGAGAGCAGCAGTACCGGGGGGCCGGTGTCGCCCGCGAGGTGGACGTGCAGGTCGCCCTCGGGGCGGGGGATCACGTGGTCGCGCAGGGCCGTCATCGGTGCCTCCCGTTCCGGTGTGCCTCCCAGCGGTCCCAGAGGGCCGGGAGCTCGGCCTCCAGGAAGGCGTAGAGCTCGTGGACCCGCAGGAGCCGCTCCCGCCGCTCCGCGGGGGCGTCGGCGAGCACGTCGAGTCCGTGTTCCAGTACCTGCCGGAACGCCGTCGTGCGGCCGTAGCGGGCGGCGAGCATCCGGCTCCAGCCGTCCGGGGTGATCCGGAACAGCTCCACCCGCGAGTCGCGGGTGCGTACCCGCTCGACGAGCCCACCGGGGGTGAGCATCCGTGTCGCCGTGCTGATCGAGCTGCGGCTGACTCCGAGAGCCTCGGCCAGCCGGGCGGCGCTCTGCTCCGGTGGGTCGCTGACGAGCAGCCAGCCGATCACCCGGCCGGTGATGAGCGGCAGGCCCTCCCGTTCGAACGCCGCGGCGATCTCGTCGACGAGGTCCAGTTCCCGTTCGGTGGGGCCCACGGACCCGACCTTACAGTCTTTGCAGCAATCACTGCACAGAGTCGTCGTCGCCCCACCCGCGCGCGGCCAGTGCCTCCCCGAGCGCGTCCGCGTGCCGCAGTGTCCGCACCAGGAACGGCACGGCGAACGCCGTCGGGGACCGGTCCGCCCCGCGCGCCTTCGCCGCGGCCCGGACCTGCCCGGCGATGCCGGACAGCGTCCCGATCGACTGCACCGTCAGTCCGACGAGAAGGCCGAGGCGCTCGGGTGCGAGACCGAACCGGCGCAGCGGGCCGAGCCCCCGCTCCACCGCGCTGACCAGGTCGTCCACCCGGGTGGTGAGGGTGAACAGGGTCGCCGCGCCCATCGCGGCGACCAGTCGGAGCACGATCACCAGCGTCCGTTCCGGCCCGAGCAGCCACCACTGGACCGCCCCGAGGAGCACCGCCAGCAGCACCAGCGTGCGCAGCACCGGCCGGACCCGGTGCCACGGGATCCGGGCGACCACGTACCCGGCGGCGACGGCCAGGCACAGCCCGCCGAGCACCCGCGGGTCCTCGGTGAGCACCGCCCCGACCGCGAGGGCCAGCACCACGAGCAGCGACGGCCCGGCGGGCGCCCGGTGCAGCAGGCTGTCACCGGGCGCGTAGAGCCCCAGCGGGGTCACGAGCCGCAGAGCCTGCGGTAGTACGCGACGGCCGGACCGGGCTCGTCGTCGGCGACGACCCGCCCGCCGTCGAGGACGACGACGCGGTCGAAGCTCCTCAGCAGGTCCAGGTCGTGCGTGGCGAGCAGGACCTGCTGGCGCAGCCCGGCGAGCCGGTCGGCGAAGGCGTGCTTGTTGCGCAGGTCGAGCAGGGTGGTCGGCTCGTCGCAGACCAGCACGTCCGGGTCCAGCACGAGCACCGCGGCCAGCGCGAGCAGCTGCTTCTGACCGCCGGAGAGCTGGTGCGCGGGGTGCTCGACGTGGTCGCCCAGCCCGAACCCGGCGAGGGTCTCCGCGGCGAGCCGGGCGCGTTCGGCCCGGTCGCGCACGGTCCGGCGCAGCGAGAACGCGACGTCCTCCCCGGCGGTCGGCATGACGATCTGGGAGTCCGGGTCGCTGAAGACGAACCCGACCCGGCGGCGGACGGCGGCGCCGTCGCGGGCGGGGTCGCGGCCGTCGACGCGGACGCTGCCCGAGCTCGGTGCGACGAGCCCGTTCACGGTCCGGGCCAGGGTGGACTTGCCGGAGCCGTTCGCCCCGACCAGCGCGACCCGGGGCTCGGCGAGGGTGAGGGTGACGCCGTCGAGGACGGTGCGCTCGCCGTAGTGGTGCCCGACCGCCTCGAACTCGATCACCGGACCACCCGCCAGCTCGTCGCGACGCCGAGGCCGCCGCCGGAGGACAGCGCCGCGATCCCGGTCTCGCCGCGGCCCTGCACGACGAGCCGGTGGAACAGCCGCACGACCAGCACCGCGCCGGAGGCGCCCCAGGGGTGGCCGAGCGCGATCGCACCGCCGTCCGGGCTCACCCGGTGCTCGTCGATCCCGGCCGCGTCGAGGCAGGCCAGCGCCTGCCCGGCGAACGCCTCGGTGAACTCGACGGCGTCCGGGGCCGCCGGTCGGTCGCGGAGCGCGGCGAGCGCGGGGACGGCGCCGAGCCCGAGGTCGGCCGGGGGGCAGCCGCGGGTGGCGGCCGAGACCAGCGCGAGGCCGGGGACGCCCAGCTCCCGGCGTCGCCACTCCGGCACCAGCGCGACGGCGGCGGCACCGTCGTTCACCCCGCAGGAGTTCGCGGCCGTGTGCACACCGCCGGGGGTGAACGCGGGCCGGAACCGGGCGAGCCGCTCGGGGGTGAAGCGGTCGCGGGGACGCTCGTCGGCGAGCACCGCACCGACCGGGACCAGCTCGTCGTCGAAGCGGCCGGAGCGCTGCGCGTCGACGGCGCGGGCGTGGCTGCGGGCGGCGAAGGCGTCGAGCCGCGCGCGGGACAGGCCCGCCCGGGCGGCGACGTCGTCGGCGGCGGGCCCCATGTCCGGGTCGGGGTCGCCGGCCGGGGCGAACGGCGCGCGGGTGTAGACGGTGCCGTCGGCCCGGGTCCGCGTGGGCGCGGTCGACGGCGACTCGGCGCCCCCGGCGAGGTAGCCGGCGCCGTCCCCGGCGCGGATGCCCGCGGCGGCGGTGAGGATCGCGGCCAGCCCGCTCGCGCACTGCCGGTCCACGGTCATGCCGGGCACGTCGTCGCCGAGCCCGGCGGCGAGCGCCGCGACCCGGGCCGGGTTGCCGCCGGGGCCGAAGACGTTGCCGAGCAGCACGTCGTCGACCGGGGCGCCGAGGGTCCCGGCCAGCGCGGCGAGGACGGGCGCGGCGAGCGCGTCGACGGTCACCGCGCGCAGCGCGCCGCCCGCGGTGCCGATCGGGGTGCGCCGCGCGGCGACGACGACCGGGGTGTCGTCGCCGGGGCCGGTCACTCTGGGCCCCCGAGCGGGACCGCGTCGAGGGTCCCGTCGCGCAGTGCGGCGTCGACGGCGGCGCGGGCGGGCTTGCCCGAGCCCAGCCGCGGCAACGCCCGGGTGACCAGCCAGCGGCGCGGCCGCTTCGCCGGGGACAGCCCGGCCCGCGCCGCGGCGCGCAGCGCCCGCCGGTCCGGGACACCGTCGCGGGCCTCGACGACCGCCGTGACCACCATCCCCAGCGACGCGTGCGGGGTCCCGGCGACGACGACGTCACCGACGCCCGCGACGCCGCGCAGTACCTGCTCGACCTCCTCGGCGGCGACCAGCGTGCCGCCGGAGGAGATGGTGGTGGCGGCGCGGCCGAGGACGGTCAGACCGCCGTCGCCGGTGAGCTCGGCGCGGTCCCCGACGGTCGTCGGACCGGGACCGGACGGGACGAGCCCGCCGCGGGTGAACCGGCCGCGCACCGACTGCGGGCTGTCCACCCACAGCACGTCGTCGCGCACGGTGAGGTGCACGCCCTCGACGGGGCGCAGCGGGCCGGCGTCGCGGCGGGTGGCGATCAGCGAGTGCTCGGCCGAGCCGTAGTACTCGAGCAGCGTGGTGCCGGGCAGCAGCCGCGCGACCCGCTCCCGCATCCCGGGCGCGACGTGCGCGCCACCGCACACCACGACCCGTGGTGCGGGGCCGCCCGGGCGGCGCTCGCGCTCGTCGAGCAGGGCGGTGAGCTGGGCGGGGACGAGGTGGACCGAGCCGCCGTCGGGCAGGTCGGTCGGGTCGAGCCGGCCGCGGGTGACCAGGCCAAGGCCGTGGTGCAGCGCGTGCAGCGCCCCGAACAGGTACAGCGTCGAGGACGGCGGCCCCGGCACGAGAACCGGTCCGGGCAGCGCACCGAGGATGTCGAACCCGATCCGCCAGGAGCGCCGGTCGCGGGCCAGCACGGTGGGGACGCCGGTGCTGCCCGAGGTCGTCGGGAGCAGGAACAGCCCGGGTGTCCGCGCTCCGCCGTCGGCGGTCGCGGTCCGGCCGTCGGTGCCGACGACGTGGTGCGGCGCGGCGTCGGCGAGCACCGCGTCGCGTTCGCGGCCGGTCCAGCCGGCGTCGGCCGGCAGCGACGCCGCGCCCAGCCGGTCCGCGGCGAGCAGATAGGGCAGCACCGCCCAGCGGGCCCGGGTGGGGGTGTCGAGCACGACGCGTTCCCCGGCCCGCACCCCGAGCCGGGCGAGCCGCTCCCCGGCCGCGGCGACGGCGTCGGCGAGCCCGCGCGGGAGCCAGGGGGCGGGGACGACGGGCGCGGCCGCGTCGTCGGCGGTCTCGCGTTCCGCCCCGCTCACCGGACCCGGGGCTCGGACGACGCGGAGCGGACCGGCAGCAGGTCCGGCAGGGCCCGGTGCACCAGCGACGCGATCAGCGCGGCCAGCACGATCTTGATCAGGTCACCGGGCACGAAGACCAGGGACTGCACGATCCCGCCGGTGACGTCGCCGATGTAGACGCCCAGCCACGGCATGCCGACCACGTAGTCGGCGAGCAGCCCGGCCAGGCAGGCGAGCAGCAGCACGGGCAGCGACCGCGACCGGAAGCGCTGCACGACCAGGCCCGCGACCAGCGCGGACAGCAGCCAGCCGACGAGGAAGCCGCCGCTGGGGCCGAAGAACGCGGCGCCGTTGCGGCCACCGGACAGCAGCGGCAGCCCGACCGCGGTGAGCACCAGCAGCAGCGCGACCGAGGCCGTGCCGAGCCGCCACCCGAGGATCACACCGGCCAGGATCGGGCCGACGTTCTGCAGGACGATCGGGACCCCGGCGACGCCGGCGAAGCCGGGGAACAGCCCGAGGACGGCGATGAACGCGGCGAACACGACCACGCGGGCGAGGTCGGCCGCGGGGAGCGCGGGACGGGATCCGGACACGCGCGAAGGGTAGGCCACCGGTACCGGCCCCAGGCAGGTGTTGCGCGCGGCATCACCCCGGGCCGGGTGACGGCCGGGCGGCACCGGTCGGCACCGGGTCACAGCGAGAGCTTGTTCCGGATCCGCTGCCCGCGGCTGAGCCGGGAACTCCGCTCCCGCTCCTGCAGCGAGGTCGCGTAGACCTGCTTCGCCCGGTCGATGTGGTGTCCCAGCACGGTGACGAGACCGGTGACATCACGGCCGGCCACCAGCTCGACCACGGTGTGGTGCTCGCGCATCGACTCGTCGAAGGCGCCCGCGGTCCGGACCGACAGGTGCACCCGGATCGCCGAGATCTGTGCGTAGATCAGGTCGTAGGCGCTGCGCAGGTAGCGGTTGCCGCAGCAGTCCAGGAACGCCAGGTGGAACTGTGCATCGAGCTGGTTGTAGCGCAGGAAGTCGGCGGCGTCGAGCGCCTCGCGCATCGGGGCCAGCAGCTCGTCCAGAGTGGACCGCAGCCGCTCGGGATCGGTCTCGAGGGCGAGCTCGATCGCCGCGCACTCCAGTCGCAGGCGGCACTCGCACAGCTCGTGGAGCTGCTCGACGCTCGGCCGGAAGATGTAGGTCCCCGACTTCGGCACGATCTCGACGAGCCCCTGGGTGCGCAGCGTCTTGAGTGCCTCGCGGACCGGGGTCCGGGAGACCCCGAACGCGGACGAGACGAGGTCCTCGGACAGGGCCTCACCCAGCTCGAAGGCCCCGTCCATGATCGCGGTCCGGAGCCGGGCGGCGACGTCGGCGGCCAGCGATCCGGAACCGTCGGGGCGTCGCGCTGGCATCGCTGGTGTCCCTTGCTCGACCGCGGTGACCGCGGTGCCGGATCTCGGCCCCATCATCGCATCACTACTTGCATCCTAGTTTTCTCCTATCTAGGGTCTCAGTTGCCCGGCGGGATGATCCCGTCGTCCGTGTCGCCGTCGAGCAGCACCGGGCCCGGGTGCACGACGACGATCCGCCCGCCGACGACGGCGTGGCTGTAGGAACGGATGGGGCATGGACGCCGCAACCTTCAGTCCCGAGGACAACCGCCGGGCCCGCAGGGCCGCCTTCGGCAGCTTCGCCGGGGCGGTGATCGACTGGTACGACTTCATCCTGTACGGCCTGGTCGCCGCCCTCGTGTTCAACTCCCAGTTCTTCCCCGGGATCAGCCCAGTGGCCGGCACCCTGGCCGCGTTCGCGACCTTCGGGGTGGGCTTCCTCTTCCGCCCGCTCGGCGGCGTGGTCTTCGGGCACTTCGGTGACCGGATCGGCCGGAAGCAGATGCTGGTCCTGACCATGATCCTGATGGGCTCGGCCACCACGTTGATCGGTCTGTTGCCGACCTACGACTCGATCGGCTGGTGGGCTCCCTTCCTGCTCGTCGTGCTGCGGGCCGTGCAGGGCTTCGCGGTCGGTGGCGAGTGGGGCGGCGCGGCCCTCATGGCCGTGGAGAACGCCCCGCCGAAGCGGCGGGCGCTCTACAGCAGCGGGGTGCAGGTCGGCTACTCCGTCGGCCTGATCATCGCCACCGGCCTGATCCTGCTCATGCGTGCGGTCACCACCGACGAGCAGTTCCTGGCGTGGGGCTGGCGGGTGCCGTTCGTGGCCAGCGTCCTGCTCGTCCTGGTCGGACTCGTCGTCCGGGCCCGGGTCCAGGACTCCGAGGAGGTCGCCGAGCGGGTGGAGCAGGCCGAGCGGGTCGCGGGCGGCCGCCGGGTCCCGCTGCTGGAGGCGCTGCGCAGCCACCCCGGCGCCTTCGGCCGGATCTTCGGGCTCCGCCTGGTCGAGCTGGTCTCCGGCTACATCGTGATCACGTTCGCGGTCAGCTACGCCTCCGACGAGCACGGGTTCTCGAAGGACTTCATGCTCAACGTCGGTCTGCTGGTCGGCGCCCTGGGGATCGTGTCGATCCCCACGTTCGCCTGGCTGTCGGACCGGTTCGGCCGTCGCCGCATCTACCTGACCGGGTCGGTCGTCGGCGTGCTCGCGGCGGTGCCGTTCTTCCTGGCGATCGAGAGCGGTTCGCAGATCGCCGTCGCGCTGCTCGCGGTCATCCTGTTCAACATCGCGCACGACATGGCGGTGAGCGTGCAGCAGCCGCTGTTCACCGAGATGTTCGGTGCGGAGTTCCGCTACAGCGGCGCCGGGGTCGGCTACCAGGTCGCCAGCGCGATCGCCGGTGGGTTCACCCCCTTCATCGCCGCGGCGCTGGTCGTCGCGACCGGGGGCTCCTGGTACCTGGTCGCCGCCTACCTCCTCCTCAGCTGCCTCGTCTCGGCCGTCCTGGCCTGGCGCATCGAGCGCCCCGCGGCCGCGACGACGCCCACCGCCGCCACGGTTGCCTGACCCACCCGGAAACGGAGAGAGACATCATGCTTCCCAGCCCCGCCGCCGCGCTGCGCCGGCTGCTCGCCGGGCCGGACATCGTGCTCGCCCCCGGCGCGGCGGACTCGGTGACCGCCCGCCTGGTGCAGGCCGCCAGCTTCCCCGCCGTCTACCTGACCGGCTTCGGCGCGACCGCCAGCCGCCTGGGCACCCCCGACATCGGCCTGCTCAGCCAGACCGAGATGACCGAGCACGCCCGCAACATGACCCGGGCGGTCGGGATCCCGGTGGTGGCCGACGCCGACACCGGCTACGGCGGTCCGTCGAACATCGAGCGCACCGTCCACGAGCACCTGCAGGCCGGCGTGGCGGCCATCCACCTGGAGGACCAGGTCGCGCCGAAGCGGTGCGGCCAGATGGCCGGCGTCCGGCTGATCGACGCGGAGGAGAACGCGGCGCGGCTGCGCTGCGCCGTCCGGGCCCGCGGCGAGCACGACCTGGTGATCATCGGCCGTACCGACGCGCTGCAGTCCGCCGGTGTCGACGAGGCGCTGCAGCGGGCCGCCCGCTACGCCGACGCCGGGGTCGACCTCGTCTTCGTCGACGGGGTGAAGACCGTCGCGGAGGTCGAGAAGATCGCCGCCGGGGTCCCCGGGCCGAAGGTCGTCTCGCTCGTCGACGGGACCGACGCCGCCCGGCTCACGGCGCCGGACCTGCAGGAGCTGGGCTTCGACCTGGCGCTCTTCGCGGTGACCACGCTGTTCGCCGCCACCCGCGCCGCCGCGGACGCGCTCGCGGGCATCGCCGCCACCGGATCGCTCGCCGGCGGTCCGGCCCGTCACACCTACGACGAGTTCACCCGCGTCGTCGACCTCGCCCACCACCAGGACCTCGACCACTCCTTCGGAGCGTGACCGCTGTGCCCACCGTCGTCGTCACCGACTACGAGTTCCCCGACCTCGAGCTGGAACGGACCCTCGTGGAGGATGCCGGGCTGCGGTTCGTCGCCGCCCGTACCCGCACCCCGGACGAGATCGTGGCCGCCTGCGCCGGTGCGGACGGCATCATCAACCAGTACGCCCAGCTCACCGCCGACGTGATCGCCCGGCTGCCCCGGACCCGGGTCATCTCCCGCTACGGGATCGGGCTGAACACGATCGACGTCGACGCGGCGACACAGGCCGGCATCCTGGTCGCGAACGTGCCCGACGGCTCGCTCGACGACGTCTCCGACCACGCCGCGGCGATGATCCTCGGTCTCGCCCGCGGGCTGGGCCGCCAGGACCGGTCGATGCGGGCGGGTGGCTGGGACTACGCGGCCTCGGGACCGCTGTACCGGCTGCGCGACCGCGTGCTCGGCCTGGTCGGGTTCGGCCGGATCCCGCAGCGGCTGGCGGTCAAGATGCAGGCGTTCGGGATGCGTGTGCTGGCCACCGACCCGCACGCGGACGCGTCCGCCGCCGCGGCCGCCGGGGTCGAGCTCGTGGCACCCGGGGAGCTCTACCGCCGGGCGGACGTGGTGTCCGTGCACGCCCCCCTCACCCCGGAGACCAGCGGCATGGTGGACGCCGCGGCGTTCGCGGCGATGAAGCCGACCACCTACCTGGTCAACACCGCGCGGGGCCCGGTCGTCGACGAGGCCGCCCTGGTGGAGGCACTGCGCACCGGCCGGATCGCCGGCGCCGGGCTCGACGTCTTCGAGAGCGAGCCGCTCGCCGCCGACCACCTGCTGCGGGGGCTGGACTCGGTCCTGCTGAGCCCGCACTGCGCGTGGTACTCGGTCGACTCGGAGGCCGAGATCCGCACCAAGACCACGCAGAACGTCATCGACGTCCTCACCGGACGGCCACCGGCCTACCCGGTCAACCGACCGGAGACCCCGCGGGCCGCGACCGCGGGCGGCTGACCGGGCCGCGCGGGCTCACAGCGTGCGGTGGAGTGTCCGGAAGCCGTCGTCGTCGGGCGGAGTGGGATCGGCGTAGCCCGCCCGGGCGAACAGCCGTGCCGAGGCGTCGTTCCCGGTGTGCACGACGGCGGTCACCGCGGTCCCGGCGCCGGTCCGGGCCCGCAGGGCGTCCTCCCCGGCGCGCAGCAGCGGCCCGGCCAGCCCCGCGCCGCGGCGCTGCGGGGCGACGGTGATCGAGACCTCCCAGCCGCTGCCGTCGCGGTCCCAGCGGACGGTGCCGACCGGGCCGCGGACGTCGTCGACGACGAGGAGCAGCCGGTCGTCGCGCTCCAGCGAGCCGCTGAGCCAGCGGCGGTGGGCGGCGAGGCCGACCTCGTCGTGGCTGCGCGACCAGCGACGGGTGTCGGGGTCGTTGCGCCAGGCCAGGAGCAGCTCGGCGTCGTCGGTCCGGGCGCGGCGGGCGCGGAGCACCCCGGCGAGCACCCGCTCCTCGGCGGCGACGCGTGCCTCCCGGCCGGAGGAGGTGCCCACCGCGGTGGCCAGGGCGTCGACGACCCGGCCCGCGCCCTCGCCGTCGACGACGGTCGCGGCCCGCCCGGCGAGCGCGGCGCGGGCGTCCGGGCCGGTCAGCAGGGCGCGCAGCACGGCCGCGGCTCCGGCCGGGTCGGTGAGGTCCCCGGTGCCGCCCAGCCCGGCGGCGGCACCGGCGTCGACGACGGTCCGGTAGCCCTCGGTCTGGTTGTCCGCGGCCCGGACCAGCGCCATCGGGACGCCCACGCAGCACAGCTCCCACACCGTCGTCCCGGCCGCGCTGACGACGAGGTCGGCCTCGGCCATCGCGGCGGGCAGATCGGACAGCGGCGGGACCGCGCGGAACGTGGCGGGCCCGCCGGCGGGCAGGTCGAGGGGCCGCCCGCCGGGGACGACGACGTCGACCGCGGCGGGGGCGTCCGCGGCGGCGAGGGCGGCGACCACCCGGGGCAGCAGCCCGGCAGCGTCGGTCCCGCCCATGACGACCAGCACGCGGGGCGGCCCGGTGCCGGGGCCGTCGGCGGTGCGCAGGGCCCGCCGGGTGCGGGCACGGCGGGCCGCCAGCCGCAGCGGGGCGTAGCCGGGGCCGCGGAGCAGGACGGGGGAGCCGTCGTCGGGGCGGGGGTGGTCCCCGGCGCCCATGTTGGGGTCGACCACGACGTCGCCGGGACGCCGGCCGGTCGCGAAGTCCTCCACCGTGGACAGCACGACCCCGGCGTCGTACAGGGCCGGACGCAGGTCGTCGCCGAGCAGGTAGTGGTCGACGTGCACGGCGTCGATCCGGTGCTCACGGGCCAGCGCGGCGAGCCCGCCCGCGGTGTCGGCCGGGGGCAGGACGGGTCCGGGCTCCCGGACCAGCCCGGACCACAGCCAGTCCAGCCCGTCGAGCCGTCCCGACCAGGACACCTCGTGCCCGGACAGCAGCGCGGCCTCGGCGACCGCGGCACACCGCACGGCATGCCCCACCCCCGTCGACGGCCCGGCGTCGCAACGCAGCAGCAGACGCACGGTCAGCCCTCGGTGAGGGACTTCTGGCGGACGTGCGCGTTGCGCTCCACCAGGTCGGGTCGCGACCGCAGCACCGCCACCACCGACCGCCAGTCGCTCCGGCCGCCCAGTGCCTCCACCAGGCCCTGCAGGGCGTGCAGGTCGTCGGCGGTGTCGAGGGTGACGCGCAGGTCGTCGGCCGCCGGGGCGACGACGAGCCCGAGGCAGCGGAACCGCTCCGGGTCGCCGTAGAGGCCCGACGTCACGTGGATCCGGTCGTGGCCGGTCGCGGTGCCGGCCAGCTCGCGCAGCGCGCCGGTGCGGGCCAGCTCGACGTCGAGGCCGCGGGGCAGGGTGCGCACCAGGGTGGTCGCGACGTAGTCGTGGCCGGGGGCGTCCCGCCAGGTCGCGGCGACCAGCGACACCAGCGCCGGGTCGAGCAGCGGGCAGTCCGCGGTCAGGCGCACCACGGCGTCGCAGGGGTGCTCGTCGACGGCCTGGACGAAGCGGGCCAGCACGTCGTCCTCGGAGCCGCGCACCACCGGGACGCCGATCGCCGCGGCGCGCTCGGCCACCGCGTCGTCGCCCGGGGCGGTCGAGGTCGCGACCACCACGCGGTCGACACCCTCGGCGGCGCGGGCGGCCGCGACCACCCGGTCGAGCACCGGTGTGCCGCCGAGGTCGGTGAGCACCTTGCCCGGGAGCCGCGTCGACCCCGTCCGCGCCTGGATGACCGCGTTGACCCGCACCCGTACCTGCTTCGATTCGTCCGATCGATCGCGTGCCATCATGCCGGGCGGAAGAAATTCCGCAGATCTGGAGGCGTGATGTCGGTACTCAAGGGCTCGTCGGTCCTGGTCACGGGCGGGACGGGGTCCTTCGGGAAGGCCTTCGTCCGCACCCTGCTCGACCGCTACGAGCCGCGCCGGCTGGTGATCCTGTCGCGCGACGAGCTCAAGCAGTACGAATGCCGGTCGCTGTTCGGCGACGACCCGCGGCTGCGCTGGTTCCTCGGTGACGTCCGGGACCAGCCGCGCCTGCGCCGCGCGATGCACGGCGTCGACTACGTCGTGCACGCCGCCGCGCTCAAGCAGGTGGACACCGCCGAGTACAACCCGTTCGAGTTCATCCGGACCAACGTCGAGGGCTCGCAGAACGTCGTCGAGGCCGCGATCGACGCCGGGGTGAAGAAGGTCGTCGCGCTGTCGACGGACAAGGCGTCGAGCCCGATCAACCTCTACGGCGCCACCAAGCTGTGCGCCGACCGGCTGTTCGTGAGCGCGAACCACTACGCCGCCGCCTACGAGACCCGGTTCGCCGTGGTCCGCTACGGCAACGTGCTCGGCAGCCGCGGCTCGGTGGTGCCGCTGTTCAAGGCTCTGGCCGCCGAGGGCCGGTCGCTGCCGATCACCGACAAGCGGATGACCCGGTTCTGGATCACCCTGCCGGACGCGGTGCAGTTCGTCATCGACTCCTTCGACGCGATGCAGGGCGGCGAGCTCTACGTGCCGCGGATCCCGTCGATGCGGATGACCGACCTCGCCGAGGCCATCGCCCCCGGCGCCGCGACCCACGAGATCGGGATCCGGCCGGGGGAGAAGCTGCACGAGGAGATGATCGCCGCCGACGACTCGCGGCGGACCCTCAAGCTGGCCGACCGCTACGTCGTCGAGCCCTACATCGCCGGCTGGGGCTACACCTCCCCGGCCGACGGCGAGCCGGTCCCGGACGGGCAGGCGTACCGGTCGGACACCAACGACCTGTGGCTCTCGCCCGAGCAGCTGCGCGCGATGGTCGAGGCGCTCGACTGATGCTCCCCTACGGCCGACAGTCGATCTCGTCGTCCGACGTCGAGGCGGTCACGGCGGTCCTCGGGACCGACTGGTTGACCACCGGCCCGGCCGTGACCCGGTTCGAGGACGACCTCGCCGCGGTCTGCGGGAACCCCGCGGTGGCCGTGACCAGCGGGACCGCGGCGCTGCACGTCGCCTACGCCGCGGCCGGGGTCGGCCCCGGCCAGGACGTCGTGGTCACCCCGCTGACGTTCGTGGCGACGGCGAGCGCCGCGGCGCTGCTCGGCGCGAACGTCGTGTTCGCCGATGTCAGCCCCGACACCGGCAACCTCGACCCGGACGCGGCGAAGGCCGCGCTCACCCCGGACACCACCGTCGTGGCCGGGGTCGACTACGCGGGCCACCCGATCGACGCGGAACCGCTCCGGTCGCTGGCCCACGAGGCCGGGGCCCTGCTGCTGGAGGACGCCGCGCACTCCGTGGGCGGCACCTGGCACGGCCGCCCGGTCGGTGACCTGGCCGATCTGACGACGCTGAGCTTCTTCCCGACCAAGAACCTCACCACCGCCGAGGGCGGCGCGGTCGTGTCCCCGCGGGCGGATCTCGTCGCGGGCGCCCGGTCGTTCCGCAACCACGGCCTCGTCCGCGACAAGGCCGAGCAGCGCTTCCCCGACGAGGGGCCGTGGCACCAGGAGGTGCACGCGTTCGGGCTGAACTACCGGCTGCCCGACCTGCTCGCCGCGCTCGGATCCTCCCAGCTCACGCGGCTGGCCGCGTTCACCGCGCGGCGCAGGGAGATCCACGCCCGCTACGACGCCGCGTTCGCCGACGTGCCCGAGGTCCGCACCCCGGTCCGCCGCGACGGCGCCGAGCCCGCCTGGCACCTCTACCCGCTGCGCGTGCTCGACGGCCGCCGCCGCGCGCTGTTCGAGTACCTGCGCGAGCGGGGCATCGGGGTGCAGGTCAACTACATCCCCGCCTACTGGCACCCGGTGTTCGCCGACCTCGGCTACCGCCGCGGCCTGTGCCCGAACGCCGAGGAGTACTACTCCCAGCAGCTCTCGCTGCCGCTGTTCCCCGATCTCACCGACACCGACGTGGACCGGGTCGCCGCCCTGGTCCGGGAGTTCTTCGGGCACTCCGCGTGAGGGAGACGTGAGCGTGGACGCCAGCCGGGAGGTACTCGGGCGCGGCTCGCTCTACACCCTGGGTAGCGTCGCCCCGATCCTCGCGAACGTCGTCGTCACGCCGTTCGTCACCCGGCTGCTGGGCGACGCCGAGTACGGCGTCGTCGCCGTCGGGCTGATCCTGGTGCAGGTCGGCGCGATGGTCGTCGGGTTCGGCCTGGCGTCGTCGATCACTCGGCACGGGATCCTGGAGAGCTCCGGCGCCGACGGCGCGCGGGCGCTGGTGCTGCAGGGCAGCGCGCTGTCCCTGGCGGTGGTCGTCGTCGCGGTACTGGCCGGGCCGTGGTGGAGCGTCCCGGTGCTGTCGGTGCCGTGGCGGGTCGGGCTCGTCTGCGCCGGGCTCGCCGCCGCCGGCTTCGTCGTGCTGCTCAACGCCCAGGCGTTCCTGCGGGTGCAGGACCGGCCGGTGCCGTTCGTGGTCATGTCCGGGGTGGCGACGCTCGGCGGCCCGCTCGCCGGGCTCGCCCTCGTCGCGTGGCGGGCCAGCGACGCCGACGACTACCTGTTCGGCCTGCTGCTCGGCTACCTCGCCGCCGCGGTGATCGGGCTGGTGCTGGCCCTGCGCGGTGGCCGTCCGCGCACCGCGCGGGGTGACTTCGGCCGGGCGCTTCGGATCGGGCTCCCCGCCGTCCCGCACCTGGTCGCGCTGCTGCTGGTGCAGAACGCGCTCGTGCTGATCGTGAACCGGTACTTCGGGGTCGCCGACGGCGGCCGCATGCAGATCGCGCTGCTGCTCGGCTCCGCCCCCGCCATGATCGTCTCGGCGCTGAACAACGCCTGGGCTCCGGTGATCTACCGGACGCCGCCCGAGGCCCGCGGCGCCGCCCTGGAGCGCACCGCCCGCGACGTCGGCGTCGTCACCGCCGCCCTGGCCGGTGGGGTCGCGCTGCTCGCGCCGTTCCTGCTGCGCATCCTCGCCCCGGCCTCGTTCGCCCCCGAACAGCTGGTGCCGGTCACCGCGGTCGCGACGCTCGGAGCCGTGGTCAGCGTCGTCTACCTGGCCAACGTGCACCTGGTCTTCGCGTCCGGGCGCAGCGGCGGGCTGGCCTTCGCGAGCCCGGTCAGCCTGGTGCTCGGGGTGGTCGCGGCGGTGCTGCTCGCCCGGACCGGGTCGCTGACCGCCGTTGCCGCCGGGTTCCCGCTGATCTACCTGGCCCTGGCGGCCGGGACGTCGCTGCTGCGCCGCCGGGTGTCGCCGACCCGCTGGCGGGAGGCGGTGCTGGCCGGGCCGCTGGCCGTCGGTGTCGTCGTGTGCGGGGCCGGCGTGCTGCTGCCGTCCGAGGGCGTGCTGTGGCTGTCGGTGCGGTTCGTGCTGGCCGCGCTGCTCGGGGTGGCGCTGCTGGTGCTGGTGCGCCGGATCTTCCGACCGTCATGACCGCCCTGGTCAGGCGTCGAGGGGCTCCTCGGTCGTGACCGGTGTGGGCAGACCGCGCGGCAGCGGCTTCGGCAGCGCGGCCAGCGGGTGGCGCAGCCACAGCAGCGGGTTCGAGCTGCCCGCCAACATCGCCTGGGTGCTGGCCTCGGAGCGCTTCGTCAGCCCGAGCACCATCGCGGCCTTCGCCAGCGGCGACGCCGCGTAGTACTGCAGGCCGGGCCCGACGCTCGGGGTGCGGCCCCAGCCGAGCGCGGCGCGCAGTGCGTCGGGGGCGAGCAGGTGCTCGGCGCCGAGCTCGCGGCGGGCGAGCGCGGTCGCGGCGGCGTCGGCCTCCGCGGCGCCCACCTCCGGGCGGGCCCCGTCGGTGGGGTCCACCGTGTGGAACTCCGGCCAGGTCGCGCGCAGCTCGTCCACCGCCGACGACGACTGGGCCCCGAACGTCAGCGGGTCCCCCCACACCGCGGCGGGGGTGCCGACGGCGGCCGCGTACAGCACGGCCGTCGACAGCCGGTTCGACGAGACCCGGCTCGCGTTCCCGACCAGGTGCATGATCCGCAGCAGGAAGTGCGGGTCGTCGCGCCGCCCGGCGGTGACCAGCGTGTGCCCGGCGTCGCGCCAGGCCGTGGTGATCTCCGGGTCGGTCATGTCCTCGTGGTGCAGGCACACCGTCGACGGGCCGTCGACCTTGGCGACCTGGCGGGCGAGATCGGCGTGCGCGCCGGTCACGCGGACGAGCCGGGTGCCGTGGAACGGGACGAAGACCGGCCCGAGCCGGTCGGACGGCGTCCAGCCCTGCGAGCGCAGCAGCGCCTCCAGGTAGAGCACCGGCGCCCCGACCGGGGTGGTCGCGCGGTCCTCGTCGGCGGGGGACCAGCCGCGGCAGCCGTGCGACCACACCAGCAGACGTCGCTGCCGGGGGTCGGTGCCGACCTTCGGGAAGTCCGCGAAGTGCGCGGCGACGGGCGAGACCGCGGTCCAGCCGTGCTGCAGCAGACCGGCGATGTGCCGGGGCCGGGACAGTCCGGCGTAGGCGGCGAGGACGGCCGAGTGGCCGTAGTAGTGGTTCTGGATGTCCATCGCCGTGCTCCGGGTCGTCGCTGGTGAGGCCGGGTGATCCTAGCCAGGGGGCGGCTCGCTACCGTCGGGTGCGTGCCCGTCGACGTGATGCTCCCCTTCTACGGCGACCCGGAGCTCCTGCGCCGCGCGGTCCGCAGCGTGCAGGAGCAGCGCCGCACCGACTGGCGGCTCACCGTCGTCGACGACGGCTACCCCGACGACTCGATCGGCCCCTGGTTCGCGGGCCTGGGCGACGACCGGATCCGGTACCGCCGCAACCCCGAGCGGCTCGGCGCGCAGCCGAACAACCGGTACTGCATCGAGGCGGTCGAGCTGCCGTACTTCGTGATGATGGGCGCCGACGACCTGATGGAGCCCGACTACCTCGACACCGTCCTCGCGCTGCACGAGCGCTGGCCGGACGCCGCGGTGGTGCAGCCGGGCGTCGCCGTGATGGACGCCGACGACCGTCCGGTCCGTCCGCTCGCCGACCGGGTCAAGGCGCTGCTGGCGCCGTCCGGGTCGGGCCCGCGCCCGGTCGGCGGCGAGGACCTGCTGGTGAGCCTGCTGCGGGGGAACTGGCTGTACAACCCGTCGCTGTGCTGGCGGACCGACGCGCTCAAGCGGGTCGCGATGCCGGAGTCCGCGGACGTGTTCGACCTGGCGCTGCCGGTCGCGGTGATCGCCGACGGCGGCACGATGGTCGTCGACGACCACGTCTGCTTCCGCTACCGGCGGCACCGCTCCAGCGACTCGGGGTCGGGCGCCGTCGCCGGGAACCGGTTCGCCGAGGAGCGCCGCTACTTCGCGGCGGAGGCGGACCGGATGGACGCCCGGGGGCTGCCCCGGGCCGCCCGCGCCGCCCGGGCGCACGTGTCGTCGCGGCTCAACGCCGCCGTCCAGCTGCCCGGGGCGGTGCTGCGCCGCGACGCCGCCGCGCTGCGCGCCCTGGCCGGGCACGCCCTCGGTCTCAGCTGAGCCCGAGGATCCGCTCCAGCCAGCGGGAGTAGCCGGGGTCGAGGCGGGCGTCGGTGACCGCGCGGCCCTCGGCGAGGCGCCGGTCCAGCGCCGCCCGGACCTGCGGGGCGACGTCCGGCTTCGCGAACACAAGCTGGAAGTACTCCGGGCGCATCTGCGCGACGCCGACGAGCTCGCGGCCCGCGAGGACCCGCGGCAGGTCGGTCCGCCACGACCCCGGCGGCGGCACCGGCGAGGAGCTGGTGACCACCACGACCTGCGGGTCGTCGGCCAGCAGCACATCGGTGGGGTTCGCGCCGTGCGCGATCCGCTCGTCGTTCAGGCCGATGTAGTCCGTGGTCCGCCAGCCGGAGAAGTACGGCATCGCGCCGGCGTCGGTCACTGCCAGGGTCCGCTCGCCGGCCGGGAGGTCGGTGTCGGCGAGCGCGAGACCGATCGCGATGTGGGAGCGGCGCAGGTCGTCGCCGTAGTTGACCAGGGTCCGGGCGTCCGGGGCGAGCACGCCCGCCGCCGCCGTCCACACGACCCCGACCGCGGCGGCACCGGCCGCGACCCGCCGCACCTCGACGGTGTCCAGCGCCCACGCCGCGGCCAGGCACAACATCGGGAACCCGTGCCAGGCGAACCGGGACAGGTAGTCCATGGCGGGAGCCGACAGCGCCGGGATGATCCACAGCGCGGTGCAGCTCGCCAGCACCAGCGCGGCCGGGGCGGCGGTGCGCGGCCGCAGCAGCGCGGCGACGGCGAGCGCCAGCAGCGGCAGCAGGGTGGCCGCCGTCGTCTGGATCCAGCGGCCGTCGGTGGCGGCCTCCACCCCGACCTTCACGTAGAACGTGTTCGGCAGCAGGTGACCGAAGTACGCCCAGCGTGCGGCCAGGTAGACACCGCCGGCCACCGCGGCCCCCGCGGTCGCGACCCACACCGACCGGTCGGTGCGCCGCACCCACAGGAGCACGGCCAGGGCGGGCAGCGCGCCGAGCACGCCGTCCGGGCGCAGCGTCCCCGCGAGCAGCAGCAGGGCCGGGATCTCCCAGCTCCGCACCGCCGCGTCCCGGTCGCGCAGCAACCGGGACGCGAGGACCGTCGCGCGTAGCACGACCAGCGCGAACGGCGCGGTCTCCAGGCCGGAGTCGACGTGCACCCAGGTCGGCAGGAACAGCACGAACGACCCGGCCGCGAGCACCGCGCCCGAGCGGGTCCGCGGCTCGGTGACGAGCACCCACACGATCGCCGCCGCACAGGCGGCCGCGGTCAGCTTCGACACCACCGGCAGCGGCACACCGAGCCACACCCACGGCGCGTGCCACACCATCCAGGTGAAGTTCGTGAACCCCTCCACCGGGTCCTGGCCGGGGTTCCAGGTCGGGCCGAAGCCGTGCGCGAGGTTCGCGCTGTAGCGGTAGGTGATGTAGGCGTCGTCGACGGTCACCGACCAGCACGCCCACACCCCGACCGCGAGCGCGGCGAGCGCGGCGGCGAGCAGCGCCGGCCGGTCGGTCGCCCACCGGCGGGTGCGCCTGACCGGGTCGCGACGGCGCCCCGTCGGCCACCCCTCGTCCGGGGGGTCCGCGGTGTCGCGGTCGTCGGTCGCGGTCGACATGTGCGCGATTCTCGCGCACCGATGAGTTCCGTCCCGCGCCGCGGTCGTACCGGGCATGAGCACACCCACCCGGCGCCCCACCACCCTGAACAACATCGGCGTCGTCATGTTCACCGTCGCCGACCAGGACGCCGCCCTGGACTTCTACACCCGCGTGCTCGGGTTCGAGGTCCGCGGCGACACCCGGTTCGGCGAGAACGACGAGTACCGGTGGCTCGAGGTCGCCCCGCCCGGCTCGACCGCGCGGCTGGCGCTCAACCCCCCGATGTTCGACGAGCCCGGCGGCAGCGCGATCGGCGTCGAGACCTCCGACCTGGCCGCCGAGCACGCCCGGCTGACCGAGCTCGGCGTCGCCGACCTGGAGCCGCTGCCCACCGACGACACCCCCGGCGTCCCGCGGCTGTTCATGCTGCGCGACCCGGACGGCAACGTGATCACCGTCGTCGAGGTCTGAGCCGTCAGGGCACCGGGGGGACGTCGGCCCGCACCAGCACCGCGTACGGGCCGACGTCACGCCGCTGCCAGGCCGGGTCGTCGAACAGCTGCGGCGCGAACACCGCCGGGTCGGCGCCCTGGCGGGGGTCGGGGAACCGGTCCTGCGCCAGCGGCAGCCGCAGGGTCCCGTCGGCGGCCCGCTCCAGCACGAACACCGAGGGCGCCCGCACCGGGCCGCGGTCCAGCGCGTCGAGCAGCCGGCCCGGGTCGGCCGCGGCCGCCCAGCGGCGGGCCTCGTCGGTGCGGGCGGGGTAGTCCGCGAGCGGGTTCGCGTACTGCGGCTGCGACGCCTGGAACGCGAAGTACGGCACGTAGCTGAGCAGGGTCGCGTTCGCGCTCGCGACGACGACCTCCCGCGGCGGGCGGCCGGTCAGGCCGTCGATCGTCGTGCGCAGGTCCCCGAGCCAGGCGTTCGCGTCCGCCGGGTCCCGCGAGCCGTCGGGCCGCG
This sequence comes from Pseudonocardia sp. ICBG601, assembly GCF_020496245.1. Classification (NCBI taxonomy): domain Bacteria; kingdom Bacillati; phylum Actinomycetota; class Actinomycetes; order Pseudonocardiales; family Pseudonocardiaceae; genus Pseudonocardia; species Pseudonocardia sp. ICBG601. The sequence continues at coordinate 873,540 of NZ_JAHLJA010000148.1, forward strand.
TCCCGTCGGGCCGGTAGTCCTGCGCCGTCCCGGTCCACGCGTAGTCCTGCGGCACCGACTGCACCTGCCCGACGACGACCGCCGCGGCCAGCACCGTCACCACGGCCGCGCAGGCCCCGGCGCGCACGCCCCGGTCGCGCAGGACGCCGGCCAGTGGGACGATCGCCCACACCGCCCCGCAGGCCAGCGCCGCGGTGAGGATCGGCTGGATGCGGAACGCGAGCAGCGTGCTCCCGAACGCCAGCGCCGCCGTCGACAGCAGGTACCAGGCGTAGCCGCAGGCCACGGTGACCCCGAGGCCGCGGGCGACCGGGTCCGTGCGGAACCGCGCCACGATCCACACCGTGCCCAGCAGGCACAGCGCCCCGGCCGGGGTCGCCTCCAGCATCGGCAGCGGCCAGCGCGACCCCGCCTCGGCGAGGAAGTGCTGGCCCGCGCTGTAGGTGGGCTGCCCGGCCGAGGCCAGCAGGTACGGCAGCCAGTGCACCAGGGTCAGCGGCAGCGCCGCGGCGACGACCACGCCGACGGTCACCGCGAGCGTCGCGGGCCGGGCCGTCCGCGTCACCAGGCCGTCGACGGCCAGCATCGTGAGCACGAACCCGGCGAACACCAGGATCTGGGTGTGGGTGACCGCGGCCAGCCCGAGGACGAGACCGGCGAGCAGGGCCGTCCGGACCCACGAGCCGCCGGTCCGGCGCACCAGCCGCAGCCCGAGCACCGCCAGCGGCGGGACGAGCGCCGCGGTCAGCCACGAGTACGGCGAGTACGCGGCCAGCGTCACGAACCCGGCGAGAGTGGTGGCCACGGCCGCCCCGACCGCCCGCGGGCGGGACGTCACCAGCGCCCACAGCGCGTAGGTCAGGACGGCGGTGACCGCCAGCGTCGCGATCGAGAACGGCTTGTGGAACGCCCAGGCGTCGACACCCAGCAGCGCCGCGGCCCGCCCACCGAGCCAGAACCACGCGGCCGGGTAGTACGGCGGCATGTCCGCGTAGGCGAAGTCCGCCAGCCGCGCCGAGTCCGCGAACCGGGTCAGGAACGCGACCCGGAACTGCTGGTCGCCGCCGACCCCGAACAGGTAGTGCGGGGTGTTCGCCAGGAACAGCGTGAGCGGCAGCGCGGGCAGCGCCGCCAGCCCCACCCACGCCAGCGGCGCGGCGACGAGCGGCGACCGGCTCCACGCGGCGGCGGCCAGCACCGCGGCGACGAGCGCGCCACCGGTCGCGGTGAGCGCCAGCCCGACGTTCGACCCGGCCGGGACCGTGATCCGGTCCGCGAGCAGCAGCCCCGCGGCGACGACCCCGACGGCGACGACCGGGCCGACGACCAGGTCGGCCGCGGCGAGTAGCCGTCGCGTCACGGTCAGGTCTGCTTCTTCACGGCGACGACGAGGAACGCCTTCGAGATCGCCCACAGCGGCGGGAACCGGCGCAGCGCCGCCACCCCCAGCGAGTACAGCCGCGACCCGCCGCCCTCGGCGAGGCTGACGTCGCCGGGCACGGTGAACCGGGCGTCGAGGTCGGGGCGCCGCGCGAGGAGCCGGCGCATCCGCAGGTAGCCGGGCGCGTAGCTGGCGTCGGTGTAGTCGCTGCCGCGCCCCGACCAGCGCAGGTAGCGGGTCGCCAGCGGCAGCGGCAGCCACGCCAGGAACGGCAGCGAGTAGTGCGCCTCGATCGGCCACCACCGGTTCGGCACCAGGATGTAGGCGACGCCGCCGGGCCGCAGGCAGGACGCGATCCGCTCCAGCGCGTCGGGCTGGTCGTCGAGGTGCTCCAGGACGTTGTCGAGCACGGCCACGTCGAAGGCGCCGGCGTCGTCGCCGTGGCCGAAGTCGCCGATGCCCTGGACACGGAACGTGAAGTTGTCCCGGCCGCCCTCGGCGGCCAGCCGGGTCGCCTCGGCGGCCAGCGCACCGTTCGGCTCGATGCCGACGACCTCCCGGCACAGGCCCGCGAGCTCGAGTGCGGTGTAGCCGTAGCCGCAGCCGAGATCGACCACCCGTGCGTCACGGAACGGCACGTCGAGGGCGGGTTCGGTGGTGATCGCGATCTGCTTCGCGAAGCCGGTCGCGAGCCTGCGGCGCTCGACCATCCGCAGGGAGCGTTCGTACTCGGGGAGTTCGGTCACGTGGGCTCCGTCGAGGGCGTCGGGGGGTCACCCACCGTACGGGGACGGGGCCACGGCGCCGGGACCGGGCGGGGCGAACGCCTGGGCATCCGGGGCGGCCGGCGCGCCCGGCGTGCAGGCCGTCAGCCGCCACAGCTCCTGGCCCCCGCCCGTCGCGACGAGCTGGAAGCCGGGCACCGGCGCGATGTCGTGCAGCCCCGGGTACCAGCGGGCGCCGCCGTGGTTCGGCCAGAACGTGATCGGCCCCGTCAGCAGCCAGTCGACGCCCAGGTCGGCGGCCGCGGTGCAGATCGCCGGGTCGGTCCCGACGTCGCGGAACCGGGTCGCCAGCAGCGTCTGCTCCGGGGTCCAGTTGCCGATGAGGTGCGGGAACAGCACCCGGCGGCCGGTCAGCGGGAACAGCAGGGAGTTGCCGGTGAACGGGTCCGCGGCCACGACGTCGTCGGGGCCGACGATCCGGCCGACCTCGTCGAGGAACTCGCGCTGCCCCGGTTCGAGGATCGCGTCCGACGGCCGCTGGTACGGCCCGGCCAGGACGTCGGCGTGCGTCGCCACCGACATCCCGCCGGTCGTGGCGACGACGACCGCGAGCAGCACCGCCGCGAGCGCGGGCGCGACCACCCGCCGACGGGCCAGGGCCGCGGTCGGCGGGATCCGCAGCAGCACGTGGCGCACGACCGACGCGACGGCGCACAGCCCGACCACGGCCAGCACGGCCCCGGTGACGGGCACCATCGCCGCCAGCCGGTAGGAGTCGTTGTACCAGGCACCGGTGAGGGCGGCGGAGGTCGTGCCGTCGTCGGCCGCGGCCAGCACGTACAGCGCGCCGGAGGCGACGTGCGCGGGCACCAGCCACGACGTCGCGACGTGCCGCAGCGCGGCCACCGCGCCGATCACGACCAGCACCGACAGCACGACGAGGTCGGGACGGCCGTTGGAGGAGTTGAACAGCACCTGCAGGATCGCCGTCGGCACGTCGGTGAACGCGGGCCAGTCGAAGCTGCGGACACCGGCGGTCAGCGGCGAGGCCGTCATGAACCACAGGACGGCGGCGACGATCCCGGCGACGCCGACCGTGGCCAGCACCGGCTGCCAGAACCGGCGGGTGAGCAGCCGTCGCCGGGCCAGCACGCCGATCCCCCACAGCACCGGGAACAGGCCGAGCACCGCGAGGCTGAACAGCGCGTTCGGGTGGGCGAGACCGAGCGCGGGCAGCGTCAGGACCAGGGTGGTCGCCGCGCCGGCCGCGCCGATGACGCTGCGCTCGGCCACCCCGACGACGGCCAGCAGCAACGTCAGGTACCCGGGCAGCAGCGCCACCCCGAGCAGGTTCGGCCACAGCACCCCGAACGACATGAGCGCCCACGGCAGGGCGGTGAACCCGGTGGCCAGCACCGGCGCGACCAGGGCGGCACCGGGCGACGGGCCCATGACCTGGCGGCTCAGCGCCGCCACGGACAGCGGGAACACCACGCCCGCCACGACCCAGGCCGTCAGGTTGGTGGCGACCGGGACCCCGCTGCCGGACAGCATCGCGACCAGCGACACGAGGTCGTGCCAGCCCGCCGGGTACAGCGCCACCGCCGACGACGGGTTCGTCAGAGAGCCCAGCGTCAGCGACGACGCGTCGCCGGACTGCAGGATGTGGGCGACGGCGTTGTAGTGGAAGACGCCGTCGTAGGTCGAGGACAGGGCGTCGACCGGGCCGAACCCCAGCACCACCGTCCACCACGCCAGCCCGGCGGCGACGACGACGCCGGCCGCGGCGGCCACCCCGGCCCGGCGGCCGTCGGTGCCCGCCCGCTGGGCGGAGGTCCGCCACACCTGGGGCATCGCGGTCGTCATCGGTTCGGGGCGCTTCGCGAACCGGCCCTTCGGGGTGCGGAGACGGGCCAGGGAGGCCCGGATCCGCCGGCCCGGGGTCCACGACCGCAGCGCCGTCCGCCAACCCCGGTGCAGCGCGCTGCCGGCCGGGCGGCGGGCGACGAAGGCCCGGAACAGCCCGCCGAACAGCGCGAGCACGACCGCGACGCCCAGCGGCACCCACGGTCCCCAGCGCACCCCCACGAGCTGTGCGAGCACGGCCGAGGACGAGACGATCGCGGTCGACACCAGCGGGGACAGGCCCCAGGCGGTGATCCCGCGGACCCCGCACGCCCGCAGCACGAGCAGACCGGGCCCGACCACCCAGAACACCGCGACGAGTGCGGTGGGCAGCGCGGACAGCCAGGTGGGTCCGGCCATCGAGGTCGCGGCTCCTCTCCCGGCGCCGAACCCGGAGCCGTCGACGACCCACCGGACCCGATTCCCCGGCGCTGGCCGGTCTCGGAGACTACCGGCGGTCGTACGGCCCCGCCGGTCCCGTGCCCGACCGGGTGATCAGGACCCGACGACCCGGCCGGCGTCGCAGGCGGTGATGCGCCACAACGCGTTGTCGCCGTCGCGGGCGAGCAGCTCGAACCCGTCGGCGTCGGCGAGGGCGTCGAGACCGGGCCACTGCGCGGCCAGCGGGTCCGGCTGCCAGAACGTCGGCGGGGCGGTGATCACGTACCCGGTCCCGGTCTCGGCGACCGCCGCGCACACCGCCGGGTCGTTCGACGCGTCGCGCAGCCGCTCGGCGATGATCCGCTGGTCCGGCGACCACACCCCGGTGAGGTGCGGGAACAGCACCTGTCGGTCGGTGAGCGGCCACAGCATCGCGGTGCCGGCCCACGGGTTCTGGGCCACCACCGCGTCCGAGGGCAGCAGGTCACCCGCCTCGCGCAGGAACCGGGCCTGCTCCGGGCCGACCAGCACCTCCTCCGGCGTCTGGTAGATCGCGGCGAGCGAGTCGATGTGCGAGCGCTGGTAGAGCCCGCCCGAGGTGACGACGACGGCGATCACCCCGATCGCGACGAGCACCGCGGCCCGGGGCCGGGGCAGCCCGGCGACGGCGGGCGCGGCCCGGGTGAGACGGTCGCGGACCAGGCAGGCGAGGGTGCGGGCCAGCGAGCACAGCGCCACCAGGCCGAGCGCGGCCAGCGGGGCCGCGGTCACCGGGACGAGCGCGGCGATCCGGGGCGAGTCGTTGTACCAGACACCGGTCCACACCGAGGACCACGTGGTGGCGCCGACGACGTAGAGCGTGCAGACCAGCAGGTGCGCCGGGACCAGCCAGGACGTCCGGGCCCGGCGCAGCGCCCACACCGCACCGGCCACCGTGAGCACCGCGATCGACCAGGCCGGGGCGTTGTCCTCGGGGTTGTGCAGCACCGCGTTCCACACGGCGTCGGTGACCGAGACCTCCGGCTCCCAGTAGTAGCCGCGGATCCCGTCGAGGGCGGGGGAGACGAACATGAACCAGCCGACACCGCCGAGCGCGGCGAGCACGACCGGTACCGCGACGACCGCGCGCACGGTGGGCCACACGCCGCCGCGCAGCCCGCGGCGCACCGCGCCCGCGAGGCCCCACAGGATCGGCGGCACCGCGACGACCACGGCGCCGAACAGCGCGTTCGGGTGCGCGAACCCCAGCGCGACGACGGCGGCCCCCGCCGGGAACCAGCGCGCCACCCGTCCCGGGGGGTACGGGCCCGGCCGGGCGGGCGACACCGGGTCCGGGCCGAGACCCGGCCGCGCGGCGAGCGCGACGGTGCCGCTGCCGGGCCGGGCTGCCGCCGCCACGCTGGCCAGCGCGGCCGGCACCAGCGAGACGCCCAGCAGGTTCGGCCACAGCGCGCCGTAGGTGACCAGCGTCCACGGGAACGCGACGAACCCGAGCGCGAGCACCGGCGCGGCCAGCGCGGCACCGGCCGAGCGCCCGACCAGGGTGCGGACCAGGAAGAGCACCGACAGCGGCCACACCAGCAGCGTGGTGACCAGCGCGACCACGTTCGACGCGACGACGATCCCGCCCGGCCCGGTGGCCAGCGGCGCCACCAGCGAGACGACGTCGTGCCAGGCCGCGGGGTAGAAGCCGGGGGAGTTGACCAGGCCGCCGACGGTGAGCGACGACGCGTCGTGCGTCCCGAGGATCCGGGCGACGGCGTTGTAGTGGAAGTTCGCGTCGAAGGTCTGGGACAGCGCGTCGGGCCGGTCCATCCCGCGCAGCACGGCCCGCAGGCCCAGCACCGCGGCGATCGTCAGCCCGCCGAGCGCGGCGAGCCCGGTCCAGCGCCGGTCGGGTCCGCCGCGGAGCAGCGTCCGGACCGACTCCCCGACGGCGGCCCGCACCACGGTGGGCCGCGGCAGCAGCGGGCGGCGCAGCACCAGCCGTCGCACACCCACCACGAGCAGCGCGAACGCGGCCGCCGCGGTGGCCGGTGCGGCCCCGCTCCAGGGCACACCGAGCATGCTCGCGCCGACGGCGGACCCGGCGATCACGCCGACCGACAGCATCGGGGCGGCGCCCCAGACGGCGATCCCGCGCAGGCCGGCGGCGAGGCCGACGACCAGTCCCGGGAGCGTGACCCAGGCAGCGGCCAGCACCACGAGGGGGACGGCGGACAGCCAGCTCACGCCATCTTCTCCTCGGGCCACGACGGTGCCGGATACGTCCGCTTCTCCGACCTGTCTGCGAGGGTACCGAAGCCGCCGGGTGCCCCGGATCACGCCTGCCCTACCCTCGATGGCCGTGAGCGACGACAGTGCCGACCTGAACGGTTACGACCTGAGCAGCTACGACCTGATCGTCGTCGGGTCCGGGTTCTTCGGACTCACCGTGGCCGAGCGCGTGGCCGACGGCCTCGGGAAGCGCGTCCTGGTCCTGGAGCGCCGGAACCACATCGGCGGCAACGCCTACTCCGAGGCCGAGCCGGAGACCGGGATCGAGATCCACCGGTACGGCGCGCACCTGTTCCACACCTCGAACGAGCGCGTGTGGGCCTACGTCAACCGGTTCACGAGCTTCACGAACTACCAGCACCGCGTGTTCGCCCGGGTCGGCGAGCAGGTCTACGCGTTCCCGATGAACCTCGCGCTCATCAACCAGTTCTTCGGGAAGGCCCACACCCCCGACGAGGCGCGCTCGCTGATCGCCGAGCAGTCCGCGGAGGTCGAGACCGGGCAGGCCGCGAACCTCGAGGAGAAGGCGATCTCGCTGGTCGGGCGCCCGCTCTACGAGGCCTTCGTCAAGGGTTACACCGCCAAGCAGTGGCAGACCGACCCCACCGAGCTGGACGCCTCGATCATCACCCGGCTCCCGGTCCGCTACACCTACGACAACCGCTACTTCAACGACACCCACGAGGGCCTGCCGACCGACGGCTACACCGCGTGGCTGGAGCGGATGGCGGACCACGACGACATCGACGTCGTCCTCGACACCGACTACTTCGCGGTGCGCGAGCAGCTGCCCGCCGACGTGCCGGTCGTCTACACCGGCCCGCTGGACCGCTACTTCGACCACGCCGAGGGCGAGCTGGGCTGGCGCACCCTGGACTTCGAGATGTCGGTCGAGCCGACCGGCGACTTCCAGGGCACCTCGGTGATCAACTACAACGACGCCGAGGTCCCCTTCACCCGGATCCTCGAGTTCCGCCACATGCACCCCGAGCGGGACTACCCGAAGGACCGGACGGTGATCGTGCGGGAGTACTCGCGCTTCGCCGAGTCCGGGGACGAGCCGTACTACCCGATCAACACCCCCGACGACCGGGCGAAGCTGGACCGCTACCGCGAGCTGGCCCGCAAGGAGACCGCGAACCGGGGCGTGCTGTTCGGCGGGCGGCTGGGGACCTACAAGTACCTCGACATGCACATGGCCATCGGGTCGGCGCTGACGATGTACGAGAACCGGCTCGTCCCGCACTTCACCGAGGGGCGCCCGCTGTCGGGCACCGAGGCCGAGGACTGATCACGCCCCGTCCATGATCACCGGTTGTGGAGCGCAGCGTCCGCGAGGCGGGCCGCCCGCTCCACAACCGGTGATCATGGGGCGGAACGCCCCGGCGTCCACCCCAGCTCCGCCGACACCGCGGCCGCGGCGGCCGCCGTCGCCCGGCCCGTCTCGTCGAACCGGCCGTCCAGCCGGGCGGTCGGCCCCGAGACGTTGAGCGCCGCGACGACCCGGCCGCGGAAGTCGCGCACCGCCGACGACACCCCCGACACCCCGGGCTCGAACTCGTCGCGCGACTCGGCCCAGCCGCGTTCGGCGGCCTCGTGGATCGCCCGCCACAGCTGCGGCACCGTCCGCACCGACGAGTCCGGGTAGTCCGGGACGAGGTCCTCGACGGCGCCGAAGCGCACGAACAGCTCGTCGGGCGTCGCGTCGGAGAGCAGCACCCGGCCCGCCGACGTGCACGGCAGCGGCGCGCGCCTGCCCTCCCAGCCGGTCGTGCGGAACGAGTGCCCGGACACCGTCCGCGCGGTCAGCAGCGCGTCGTCGCGGAGCACGCACAGGTGCACGGTCTCCTCGGTCTCGGCGGCCAGCCGGTGCAGCACCGGCTCGGCGACGGCCGTCAGCCGGCTGTCGGTGCCCCGCGCGGCCAGCGAGAACAGCCGCCACCCGAGCCGGTAGACGAGCGTGTCCTCGTCCCGCTCGACCAGACCGGCGTCGGCGAGGGTCCGCAGCGCGCGCGAGACCTGGCTCTTCTCCCGCCCGGTCAGCCGGGCGACGGCGGTGACGCCCAGCCCGTCGGTGCGCACGGCCTCGTCCGACGCGAGCGCCTCCAGCAGCCCGATGTCGCGGCCGAGACCGTAGCCGTTGCGCACCCCGGCCACGCTAGTCCCGGTTGCCCTGAGCGCAACCATGATCTCGATTCCCGTCCGGACCTGGCCGTGGCCGCGCGGACTTCCTTAGATTCTGCGCTCAACCGGCTCGGGGCGCACCGCCCCCGATCGCGCCCCGAGCCGGAACCAGCTCCCGACACGATCCCGGACCGATGAAGATCACCGACATCACGCTGGACCGGGTGCGGCTCCCGCTGGACCCGCCGCTGCGCGCCGCCTGGGACCCCGACCCCCGCACCGTGTTCGACGCGACGGTCGTCCGCGTCCACACCGACGACGGCGTCGTCGGCATCGGCTCCGGCGACACCATGGACGGCTTCGACGCCTACCGGCACCTGTTCGTCGGCACCGACCCGCTCGCGATCGCCCGGCACGTCCGCGCGATCGAGACCTGCGCGCTGCACGGCGGCCACTACTGGCCGCTGGAGGCGGCGCTGTGGGACCTCGCGGGCAAGGTCGCAGGCCTGCCCGTCGCGACCCTGTTCGGCGGCACCTACGACGCCGTGCCCGCCTATGCGTCGTTCTGCGTGCTGCGCCCGCCTGCCGAGCGCGCCGAGGTGGCGCACCGGGTCGCGGAGGAGGGCTTCCGCGCGGTCAAGATCCGGGTCGACCGGGACCGGGCCGACGAGGGCGTCGCCGCCGTCGCCGCGGTGCGGGAGGCCCTCGGCCCGGACTTCGCGATCATGGTGGACCTCAACCAGGCGTGGCGGATGGCCGGCGACGTCGCCCCCGCCACCGACCTCGCCGCGACCCGGCGCCTCGTCCGGCGGCTCGCCGACCTGGACGTGTTCTGGGTCGAGGAGCCCCTGCCCTACGCCGACGCCGACGGCATGCGCACCCTGCGTGCCGACAACCCGGGCCTGCGGATCGCGGCGGGGGAGATGCAGCGCTCGTTCGGCGAGCTGCTGCGCCTGCTCGACGGCGACGCGCTCGACGTCCACCAGCCCGACGTCGTCCTGGCCGCCGGGATGAGCCGGGTCCGCACGCTCGCCGAGCTCGCGCTGCTGCGCCACCGCGCCTTCACCCCGCACAGCTGGACTAACGGCATCGGCGTGCTCGCGAACCTGCACGTCTGTGCCGGCGTCGGCGGCGGACCGTACTTCGAGTTCCCCTACGACCCGCCGGACTGGACCCCGGCGCGTCGCGACTTCCCGCTGGCCGAACCCCTGACCGTCGGCGACGACGGCATGCTGGCGGTCCCGAGCGCCCCCGGCCTCGGGTTCACCCTCGACGAGGAGGCGATCGCACGGTGGCGGGTCCGGTGAACGGGTTCACGGTCGAGGCGACCTGCGCCCTGGAGTTCGGTCCCGGCGCGGTCGCCCGGGTCCCCGCGCTGGTCGACGGCCTCGGCGGGGCGGCGGCGTTCGTCGTCACCGACGCCGGGCTGCGCGCCACCGGCATCGTCGACCGGGTCGTCGGCGACCTCAGCGCGGCCGGGCTGTGGACCGAGGTGTTCGACGGCATCGGCCCCAACCCGTCGACGACGGCCGTCGAGCACGGCGCGACGGCGCTGCGCGCGTTCGGCTCCTGCGTCGTCGTCGCGATCGGCGGCGGCTCGGTCCTCGACGCGGCCAAGGGCATCGCGCTGCTCGCCACCCACCACGGCGCCCGCGCGACCGACGACCTGTGGTCCTCACCCGTCGCGGGGCTGCCGCTGATCGCGGTCCCCACCACCGCCGGGACGGGCGCGGAGACCAACGGGTTCGGCGTCGTCGAGGACACCTGCGCCAAGCGCAAGGTCTACCTGGGCCACGCCTCGGTCCGGCCGCGCGTCGCCGTCCTCGACCCCGAGCTCACCGTCGGCCTGCTGCCCGCGGCGACGGCCGCGACCGGCTTCGACGCGCTCGTCCACGGCGTCGAGTCGCTCGCCTCCCGCGGCGCGAACCCGATCTCCGAGGCCGCCGCGGCCCAGGCCGTCGCGCTGGTGGGCCGGTGGCTGCCGGTCGCCGTCGACGACGGCACCGACCTCGAGGCCCGCGCACAGCTGCTGCTCGGCGCGCACCTGGCGGGCCAGGCGCTGACCGTGTCCGGGCTCGGCCTGGTCCACGGCATCGCGCACGCGGTCACCGCGCACACGGGCACCCCGCACGGGGTCGCGCTCGCCTCGGTGAACGAGCAGGTCATGCGCTGGAGCGCCGACGCGGCGGCGGAGGCGTACGCCCGCGCCGGGGCCGCGCTGGGGACCGCCGACGCCGTCGCCGGGATCGCCGCGCTCGTCGAGGGCATCCGCGTCCGGCGCCCGCTGCACGAGCTCGGCGTGGACCGGGAGCTGCTGCCGGTGCTGGCGGCCGCGGCCGTCGTCGACCCGGTGACGGCCAACGCGCCGCGCACTCCCACCGAGGACGACGTGCGGGAGATCCTCGACGCCGCCTGGTAGCGGCTCAGAGCCGGGCGGCGACCGCGGCGACGAACGCGTCGAGGTCCGACAGGTCCGCGAGCCGGGCGACGACGATGTCGTCGTCGACGTCCACGTAGTCGTGCACGAGCACGTTGCGGAAGCCGACCGCCCGGGCGACCTGCTGTGCGACGTCGTCGTCGACGAAACCGTGCCGGCCGAGCAGCCGCACCGCGTCGGCGTTCGTCGCGGGTGGGCCCCACCCCTCGGACGAGCACACGTGCTGGGCGACGTCGACGCAGCCCTCGATCGCCGTCACGAACAGGTACTTGACCCCGCTGAGCCACAGCCGGTCGGCCCGCCGGTCGCGGTCCGCGGCCGACTCCGCCCGCAGGACGGCGAGGTCGTCGGTGACCGACCGGAGCAGCCGGGCCACCCGCGCCTCATCGACCATGCCCGCCCCGCACGGCGTCGAGGAACTCCCGGTGCGCGCGGGTGATCCGGGGCAGCTCGTCGGCGTAGATCTTGCGGGTGGTCGCGACCCAGCGCACCCGTGCGGGCGGGTCGTCGTCGAGGAGCAGCTCGCCGTCCATCGCCACCCGGCCGGCGAGCTCCAGGGGCGCGGAGTTCAGGACGAGCAGGTCCACGTCGTCGGGGAGGTCGACCTCGAACGACGCCGGGGCGGAGTCCCGCCACCAGGCCGCCACGTCGAGGTCGGAGGCCGCCCGCGGGCGGCCACCGGCCGCCCGGCTGCCGTGGACGAACGCGAACCGCGCCCCGGCGCCGCGCAGCACCGCTGCGACCTCCGCCCGCCGGGCCGGTTCGTCCATGTCGTCAGTCTGGCACGCGGCGCGGCGGAGAACCGGACGATCCACACCGCTTCCCCGCCGCGCCCGCCCGCCTCCCGGCTCCCGCACCGCGCGCGGCTACGCTCGCGCACGACTCCACCCGGACCCGGGCGGACCGGCAGCGCCGCCGCCCGGGACCCCCGCGCCCCCGCGACGACAGAGGCAGCTCCTGCGATGACCACGACGGACCAGCGAGGTCAGGTGTCCCCCACCACCCCGGCCACGACCAGCGGCGAGACGCTGCTGCAGCGGGTGGTCCTGCCCCGGCCCGCCGACCCCACCGCCGTCCGCGCGCTCTACCTCGACGAGCGCCCCGGCACCACGCTCGCCCCGGTCGAGCCGCTCGCCGACGAGGACGCGCGCCCGCTCTCGCTGACCGTGTCGACCATCGGCGGCCGCCGCACCCGCATCCTGGACCGCACCAGCGCCACCGTCCCCGCGGCCACCGAGGTCTCCTTCGGCGCCTACTTCAACGCCTTCGCCGCCGGCTACTGGCGGGCCTGGTCCACGCTCACCAGCATCGAGCTGCGCCTGGACCTGGAGGGCTCGGGCCGCGTCGACGTCTACCGCACCAAGGCCGACGGGTCGCAGATCGTCGTCGCCGGTGAGGTCGTCGAGGGCCGCCGCCGGGTCACCCTGGAACTGGACCTGCGCCCCTTCGAGGACGGCGGCTGGTACTGGTTCGACCTGTCCACCGACGACGCCGACCTGACCCTGCACGGCGGCGGCTGGCACGCCCCGCACGACGCGCCCGGCCGCGCGGCCGTCGTCGTCGGGATGCCGACGTTCAACCGGCCCGCCGACTGCGTCGCCACCCTCACCGCGCTCGGCTCCGACCCGCAGGTGCTCGAGGCGATCACCGCGGTGATCCTCCCCGACCAGGGCACGCGCAAGGTCCGCGACGAGGCCGGCTACGAGCAGGCCGCGGCCGCGCTCGGGGACCGGCTGCGGATCATCGACCAGCCCAACCTGGGCGGCTCCGGCGGCTACGCCCGGATCATGTACGAGGTCCTGCACGGCACCGGCCCGCACGCGGGCGGGATCGACTGCGAGCAGGTCCTCTACATGGACGACGACATCCTGCTTGAGCCCGAGTCGGTGCTCCGCGCGATCGCGTTCAGCCGGTTCTCCCGCGAGCCGATGCTCGTCGGCGGGCAGATGCTGTCGCTGCAGGCGCGCTCGCAGCTGTCCACCATGGGCGAGGTCGTCGACCGCAACCAGTTCCTGTGGCGCCCCGCCCCGGACACCGAGGCCCATCACGACCTCGCCGCCCGCACCCTGCGCCAGACCCGCTGGCTGCACCGCCGCGTCGACGTCGACTACAACGCCTGGTGGATGTGCCTCATCCCGCGCCGCGCCGCGGAGCAGCTCGGGCTGCCGCTGCCGCTGTTCATCAAGTGGGACGACGCCGAGTACGGCCTGCGTGCCCGCGCCGCCGGGTTCCGCACGGCGACCGTCCCGGGCGTCGCGATCTGGCACATGTCCTTCATCGAGAAGGACGACTCCTCGGACTGGCAGGCCTACTTCCACTACCGCAACCGGCTCGTCGCCGCGGCCCTGCACGGCCCCGACGACCCGCGCGCGATGCTGAAGGAGACCTTCAAGCGCACCCTGCGCCACCTGATGCTCATGGAGTACTCGGCGGTCGCGCTGCAGATCAAGGGCTTCACCGACTTCCTGGCGGGCCCCGAGGCGTTGTTCCCGAAGCTGCCCGTGGTGCTCGACGAGATCCGGGCCCTGCGGGCGCAGTACGACGACGGCCGCCCGCTCGACTCCGCGACCGAGGTGCCGCTCGCCGACCTCGACGCGCTGGGCGCCCAGCTGTTCCCGAAGCCCCCGGTGGGCCGGGCGAAGGCCGCGGTCGGACTCGCCCGCGGGGTGCTGCGCAACCTGCGCACCCCGGACCCGGCGCTGCGCGAGCGCCCGCAGCGCAACGTGCCGTGGAAGAACGCCCAGTGGTTCGTCCTGGCCGGCCTGGACTCCGCGACGGTGTCCACCCCGGACGGCCGCGGGGTGACCTTCCGCCGTCGTGACCCGGCGATGTTCAAGGAGATGGTCGCGGAGTCGTTCCGGCTGCACCGCGCCGTCGCCGCGGACTGGGACGGCCTGCGTGCCCGCTACCGGGCGGCGGCGCCCGTGCTGACCGGCAAGGACGGTTGGAAGCAGATCTTCGAGTGAGTCCCGCCCGCCGGGGGCCGCTGCTGCTCCTGCTCGGCGTCGTCACCTGCCTGCTCGGCCTGGCCGCCGCGCTCGCCCCCGTCGACGTCGAGGACCCGGTCGTGACCTGGCCCCGGGCGGGACAGGCACCGGCGAGCACGGTGCTGCCGCTCTCGCCGTACCGGCCGCTGGAGTTCTCCGCGACCGTCCCGTGCGCCGCGGCGGCCGCCCTGGGCGAGGGCGACGTGCTCCGGACGATGCCCGCCGCCGAGGAGAACCCGGTGACCGCACCGGGCTTCGTCGCGAGCGTGGCCGGCGGGACGCTCACGCTGCGCACCGGCGACCGGGTGCTCGCCACCGCGCCCGCCGGGTCGGGCTGCGTGTTCGAGGTGACCTCCGCGGACGGGGGCACCGTCGTCGCCCGCGACGGCGCGATCCTCGCCGAGCGCCTCGACATCGCACCGCCGCAGGTCGCCGAGCTCGCCACCGACGTCACCGGGCCCGCCGCGGCCGGGCTCGCGGTCACCCTGCACACCGACGCGCGCTACGCGTCGTCGCCGTCGCCGCTGAAGGTCGCGCTGCTCCTCACGCACCTGCTCGCGCTGGCCGCCACCCTCGCCGTCGCCGTACGGACCTGGACCGGCACCCGCCGGGTGTTCGACGCGCCCGTCCGCCCCGGCCCGGCCGACCTCGTGGTGCTGGTCGTGAGCTGCGCCTGGGCGGTGCTCGGTCCGCTCAACATCGACGACTCCTGGTACGCGCTGATGGCCCGCCAGGGCGCGCGGACCGGGACCATCGGCAACGCGATCTACCAGCTCGACGTCACCGAGGCACCGTTCACGACCAGCCAGTACCTGCTGCAGTGGTGGGGGAGCCTCGTCGGTTGGGGCCTCGGGCCGCTGCGTGTGGTGCCGGTCGTGCTGGGCCTGCTGACCTGGGTGCTGCTGCGGTACGCCCTCGCCGCGCTCGCGGGCCGGGCCGGCGTCCGGCCCGGGGTGGTCGCCGCGCTCGCCGTCGCGCACCTGGCCTGGTTCCTGCCCTACGGCATCGCGCTGCGCCCCGAGCCCGCCGGGACCGCGGCCGCCGCCGGGGTGCTGCTGCTCGTCGCCGCCGCCCGCCGCACCGGGGCGGTCGGGCTGCTCGCGCCGGCCGTCGTCGTCGCGGTGGTGGGGGTGACGACCGCGCCGACCGCGCTGGTCGCCGCGATGCCGCTGCTGCTCGCGCTGCCGCTGGTGTGGTGGCACCTCGCGCACGCGCCGTGGGCCACCCGGCTCGCGACGGCCGCCGTCGCGTTCGCCGCCGCGAGCGCGGCCGTGCCGCTCGGGCTGGCCGACCAGACCCTCGCCGACGTACGGGAGTCCTTCGCCGTGCACCGCTGGTACTACTTCCAGTACCAGTGGTGGCAGGAGTACGTCCACTACGCCAACCTCCTCGGCCCCGACGACCAGGGCACCTGGGGACGACGCCTGCCGGTCCTGCTGACCGTCGCCGTCGTCGCGCTGGGCGCGGTGCGGCTCGCGACGCGCCGCGGCACCGGCGGCCCACTCGGCTCGGCGCTCGGGTTCGCGCTCGCCGCGACCGCGCTCGGCCTCGTCGCCGTCGCCGTCAGCCCGACGAAGTGGGTCAACCACTTCGGCGCCGTCGCCGCCCCCGCGACGCTGCTGCTCGGCATCGCGCTCGCCCGCGGCCCGCTGCCGCGCCGCGCCCCGGCCCGGCTCGTCGCGGTGGGGACGGCCGTGCTCGGCGTCGTCGCCGCGGTGATCTACGCCGGCCCGAACCTGTGGCGCCCGTTCTCCGACTGGGGCCAGCCGTTCGGGAACCACTCGGTCGTCGACGCCCCGATCCACCAGCAGGTCCTCGCACCGCACCTCGGACCGCTGTACCTGCGCAGCCCGCTGCTGTGGCTGCTCGTGGTCGCCGCCGCGCTGTGGTGGGCCCGGCGGCGGGGGAGCACGCCCCGGCCGGACCGGGCGGTGCTGCGCGTCGCCACGGCGGGCGGCGTCGCGCTGATGCTCGCGGTGTTCGTCGTCGCCCCGGTACACCAGGCCCCCGGCGCGTCGGTGGCCTCGATGAACCTCGCCATGCTGACCGGCGACGGCTGCGGGCTGGCCGACGCGCTGACCGTCACCGTCCCCGGTGACGCGACGCCCGCGCTCCCCAGCGACCCGCCCCGCCTCACCGGGGTGATGCGGGACGGCCCGCCGCCCGACCGCCCGTCGATCCCCGGCCCCGTCTGGCACACCGAGGACGCCGGCACCGGCACCCTCGACGCCGGCTGGTTCCCCGTCCCGGCCGGGACCACCCGGCTGCTCCTGCCGCTGACCGGGGACCTGCGGAGCGACCAGACCGTCCGGGTCTACACCGGCGCGGGCACCGTCACGGTCGACCTGCCGGGGGAGCGGACCGGCGACTGGCGGGACGTGGTGGTCACCCTGCCCGCGCCCGCCGACCGGGTCCGGCTCGTCGTCGACGACCGGACCGACGGCCCCGACACCTGGCTCGCCGTCGGCGCCCCGCAGCCCGCCCGCGACCTGCCCGCCCGCACGGTGCTCGGCGACGCCCCGGTGTTCGCCGACCAGGCCTCGGCGGTGCTGTGGCCCTGCCAGGACCAGATCGCGGTGCGCCACGGCATCGCGCAGGCCCCGCAGTGGCGGCTGCGCACCGGCGACGACCTGGAGGGCGCGACCGAGGCCACCGCGTTCTTCCCGGCGAACGGCGGGACGCTCGCCGGGATCGGCCGCACCGCGACCTTCGACGAGCTGCCCTCGCGGCTCGACCCGCCCGGCGGGCGCGCGATGTTCGCGCCCGCGCACGTCGAGCGGGTGCGCTACGAGCACCCGACCGACGGCTGGGACCTCACCGTCGGCACGCAGCGACGGTGGGGCTGGGAGCGGCTGCCGACCCTGGCCGACAAGGACTACACCGGACGGGACTTCCTGGGCTGAGACCGGTCACCGACCGATTACTTGGACACTCCGACTACTGGATGATCCATGTATATTCGAGCCGTGGACGACGACGGAGCGCGTGAGCTGATCGACCGGATACTCGCCGCGGGTGACCGGATCCGCGACGACCTGCGGACGGTGTGCGACGGCCTCGACCTCACCGATGCCCAGATCGGTCTCCTGTGGCGCCTCGCCCGCGAGCCGGACGGACTCACCAGCCGGGCCCTGGCCGATCGGCTCGGTTGCGATGCCTCCACCGTGACCTCGTTGGTGGACCGCCTGGAACGCCACGGGGTCGTCGTTCGCTCGCCGCATCCCCGGGACCGCCGTGCGAAGCTCGTGCAGCTCACCCCGACGGGGTGCGAGCTGCGTGATCGGGCGGACGCCTGGTGCCGTGACGCGTCGTCGGTCGCGGCCCTCCCGCCCGCCGATCGGAGGACGCTGGCGGATCTGCTGAACCGGGTTCTGGATCCGGCCGGGACCGGGCGAGCCGCAGGCGGCGGTGACCGGCGGTGACCGGTGGGATGGACGGCGTCACGGTGGTCGTCACCGGGGCGACGTCGGGGATGGGACGTGCGATGGCACGGGACCTGGTCGGGCGCGGAGCAGACGTGATCGTCGTCGGACGCGACGCGCGCCGCGTCCGCCGCACCGCCGACGAGCTGGGCGGGCATCGCGTGGTGGGCCGCTACGAGGCGGACCTGTCCCGGCACGCCGAGGTCCGTGGGCTCGCCGTCGCCCTGGCGGCCGACGGCCACCGCGTCGACGTGCTGGTCAACAACGCAGGGGCCGCCTTCGACCGCTACGCCCTCACCCCGGACGGGGTCGAACGGACCCACGCCCTCAACCTGCACGCACCCGTCCTGCTCAGCCACGCCCTCGCCGCGAACGGTGTGCTGGTCCCGGAGGCACGGGTGATCACGATGTCGAGCTTCATGGAGAAGCAGGGGCGGGTCGCCCCGACCGATCCGGATGTGCGGGGCACGTCGTGGGCCGGGCGTCGGTGGTCCCAGAACCGGGTCTACGCGACGAGCAAGCTGCTCGCCCTGCTGGCCATGAACGGGTTCTCCCGGTCGGCACCGGGCCTGCGGGTCTACAACGCCGACCCCGGCATGGTCCGGACCGGGTTCACCGGCACGGCCGGCGGGGCGATGGCGCTGGTCGCACCGCTGACGCGGCTGTTCGCGCGCACTGTGGAGGAGGGCGTCGCGACCCCCCTCATGCTGGCCACCTCCCGGCCGGCACCGGCGGCCGGCGAAGGGTACTTCGCATCCTCGCGTCCCGCGACGCCGTCGCGGACGGCGCGGGACGCGGCACTCGCCGAGCTCGTCCACCGGCGTACCGCCGAGGCCGTCGGGATCACGCCGTGAGCCGCCGCCCCGGGCCGGTCAGCCCGCGTCGTAGAGCCGCGCCCAGGTCTCCCGCGAGGTGAGCCGCGGCTCCGCGGCCTTCCACTCCCGGGCGACCTGCGGCCCCTCGTTCCACAGCCGGCGCACCGTGTGCACCCCGCGGGTGGTGAGCTCGCGCAGCCGCTCCTGGTCGCGGGTCCGGATGCGGACGCCGTTCTCGGCCATGTCGGTGACGATCGCGCGCTCGAACAGCGACACGTGCCACCAGTGCGCCTCACCGGCCGGGACCATCCCGGAACGGAACGGCACCCGCCCGGTTGCCTGCAGCAGGGCGCGCTTCACCCAGGTCCGCACGATCTTCGACGGCTTGCCCCCGGCGAGGTGCACCACGGACTCGCGCACGTCGAGCCCGGCCTCCGCCAGCGGCACGGCCGTCGTCTCGGGGTAGGCGGCGCGGATCCGGCGGATCTCCGCCGCCGCGGAGGCGGAGCCGTCGTCGAGCACCGACGGGCCGCGCAGGAAGTCCTCCACCGCCGTCAGCAGCGTCGCGGCCAGCCCGTACTGCATCGCGACCAGGTACTGGGCCAGCAGCTCGACGACCGTCGCGGACACCGTGCGCCGGTCGAAGCCGGTCCGCAGGGCGGCGGTGATCAGGCCGTTGCGCTGGTTGAAGTAGCGGTGCCACTCGTCCCAGTCCTTCCAGCCGAAGTCGGCGTGCCACACGCCGGCCCCGGGCAGCGACACCGTGGCGAAGCCGCGCTCGCGGGCGCGGTAGCCGAACTCGACGTCGTCCCACTGGAAGAACAGCGGCAGCGGGTAGCCGACGGCCCGCACGATCGGCGCGGGGATCAGGCAGGACCACCAGCCGTTGTACTCGGTGTCGACCCGCTGCTCCTGCACGATCGGCAGCAGCCGCTCGTCGCGGCCGAGGAGGAAGCCCTCCTCCAGGGCACCGGGGACGGGCTTGCCGACGCGGAGCTTCTCGGGCTCGGCGTACTCGGCGGTGATGTGGACGTGGCCCGGGTGCAGCAGGTTCAGCATCTGCCCGCCGACGATCGTCGGCGCGGTGGTGCAGGCGGCGAACCCGGTCAGCCGGACGACGATCTCCGGGTCGAGGAGCACGTCGTCGTCCATGAGCAGGACGTCGTGGTCGTCGGCCGGGTCGCCCGCGGTCGCCTCGTACAGGCCGCGGGTGAAGCCGCCCGCGCCGCCCAGGTTGGGCTGGCGCTGGTAGGCGAGCCGGTCGCCGAACGCGGCCGCCAGCGGCGCGAACCGGTCGCGCGACTCCAGCGGGTCGCTGCCCTGGTCGACCACGCGGACGATCGCGACGCGGGCCAGTGCGGCCGGGTCGTCGAGCAGCGCCTGCAGCGTGTCCAGGCAGTCCTCGACGCGGTTGTGGGTGCAGATCGTGATCGAGGTGGGCCGCGGCGGGCGGGGCACCGCGACGGTCCACTCGACGTCGGACACGGTCAGCGTGCCGGTGTCGGTCGCGAACTCCAGCCAGAGCCCACCGCCGTCGACGAAGCGGTCGATCGCCCCGGTCAGCTCGACGGTGGTGCTCCCGGTGGCGTCGACCCCGGTGGTGGCGACGGCACGGGCGACCTTGTTGGTGTCCGAGGCCATCAGCCACACCCGGCCGCGGCCCGCGGCGCGCAGCGTCACCCGGACCTCGGGCACCGCGGTCCAGCGCTGCCAGTAGGTGGCGTGCAGCCGCCCCCAGTAGGTGTTGGTGGTGACGTGGGTGGCCGGGACCAGCTCGATCAGGTCCCGCTCGCGGCGGGCGGCGCCGCGCAGGACCTCGGCGTAGAGGTCCTCGGGCACCAGGTGCGTCGGCCCGGTGAAGGGGCCACGCTGCACGACCAGCCGTCCGGGGCGGGTCCCGCCGGCGGGGTCGTCGGCCGGGGCGGGCTCGCCCCCGCGGAGGGGCCGGGCGGTGTCCAGCATGGCTCTCGCTCTCGCCTCACTTCTCGGATCGGACATCACGGAGTCTGCCGGGGCCTCAGCCCGGCAGCGGCGTCGGGTCCGGCGACGGGGCCCCGGCCTGCCCGACCTGCTGCCAGCCCCACAGGGTCCGGTCGCCCTCCTGCACCGGGGCCGGGACCGCCCGCGGGTCGTAGGGCTCGACGAGCCGGATCTGGCCCCAGTCGAAGTCCCAGGCCCCGGGAAGGTAGGTCGGGACGTAGCGCTGGGCGGCGGTCCGGAGCAGCCAGCCCTGGGGGCCGCCGAACCGGCTGCGGCCCCACTCGTCGGCGACGGTGCGCTGCTGCGGGTCGGCGAGCATCCGGAACACCGGTACGTCGGCGATGCCCCGGTGCACGCCGAAGCGCTTCACACAGGGGTGCACGAACGACGTCGCCCAGTCCAGGTACGCGGTGCCGCGGGCGGCGATCGTGGTCAGCGGGGTCAGCCGCGGGACCCGGGGCTGGGCGACGGCGACCCACGACCCGGCCCCGATGCCGCGGTCGGACACGACCACCCGCACCCGGTCGGCGTCGGCGGCCGGACGGCCCGCCAGGTCGACGCGCAGGTCCCGCCACCCCTGGCCGCCCGAGGCTCCGCCGGAGTAGTCCGAGGTGCTGGTGACGGCCCCGCCGGGCTCGAACTCGTCGACGACGGCGCCGTCGCGGGCGAACTGCAGCGTGACCGTGTTGCCGCCGCCGATCGTCCCGGCGACGCCGAGCACCAGCGGCGCGGAGCCGTCGCGGGCCGCGGCGGGCAGCGCGTGCCACACCGAGCGGTAGTCGCCGACGTTCTCCGGGTTCGGCGACCAGCTGCCCATGACCGGCCCACCCAGCGGGCCGGTGCCGGTGACGCCGGGCCGGTCGTCGCCGTCGCCGGAGTTGTCGCGCAGCGACCCCGGCCCGGTCGGGGGCAGGCCGTCCGGCGTGAAGCCCTCGGCCAGCGGACCGGGATCGGGGACGCCGGCCGGTTCCGGCGCGACAGGCAGCACGTTCGCGGCCGGGTCGGTCTCGACCTGGATGCGCCCGGCGAGCCCGCAGCGCGACCCGGTCGGGTCGGTGAGGATGTCGGCGCCCAGGGAGTAGGAGCCCTCCTGCTTCTCCATGCCCTTGGCCATCGAGGCGACCTGGAACAGCACCATGAACGCGCAGATCACCGCGATCGGCGCCGACCCGAGCCGGACGGCCTGGGCGGTGCCGATCCGGCCGCGCCGACGCCCGAGGGTCCGCCGGACCGGGCGCGGCACCCCGGAGGTCGAGCGCAGGTGCTCCACCCCGGCGACGACGAGCGACAGGAACGCCAGGACCAGCAGCACCGTCGTCGCCTGGATCCCGCTCACCGACACCGGCTTGTCGAACCACGGCACGCCCCAGTTCGAGACGTACCACCAGGTGTTCGGGCCGCGGAACGCCAGACCGGTCACCGCGAGCACCGCGCCGAGGAACAGCGCCTGGTTGCGCCGCGAGCGCAGCACACCGGTGCTCGTCGCCAGCGCGGCCAGCGCCGCGACGCCCGAGGCGAGCGCGGCGAACGCGCCGAAGTGGTGCGTCCACTTCGTGGGGGTCAGTGCCAGCACCGCGAACGACAGCGCGGTGCTCGTGAGCAGCCGCCGGGAGAACCCGAGCGCGGCGCCCGGGATGCGGCCGCGGCGCAGCAGCACGATCGTCGAGACGATCATGCACAGCCACAGCAGCAGGACCGGGAAGCGGCGCTGCAGCGAGCCGTCGCGGCTGTCGCTGAACAGCAGGTCGTAGCGGGCGAGCTCCTGGTACCAGGGCAGGTTCGGGCCGATGTCCTGGCGGACCCGGGTGGCCTCGGCGACGGTGGCGAGGGTCTGGTCGCCGAAGACGGCGGTGAGCACGATCAGCCCGGCCGCGAGCAGCGGCCCGAGGGTGGCCGTCCACCCGGTGGTGCGGATCCGCTCGGTGAACAGCCGCAGCAGCGGCCGGGCCGCGGCCAGGAACGGGGCCAGCGCGATGAGACCGGTCGGCGTCGCCGCGACGGCGAACGCCCCCGCGACGAGTGCCCCCGCGACCGGCAGCAGCCGCCGGGTGGCCAGGGCGCGCTCCAGCATCACGAACGACACCAGCGCCGCGATCACGACGACGGTCTCCGGGCGGAGCCCGTTGTTGAACGGCAGCCAGAAGCACAGGAACACCCCGGCCGCGGCCCAGCTCGCGGAGCGGCTGCGCCGGACCCGGGTGCCGAGGCGCGGCAGCAGCGCCCGGCTGATCAGGAACCAGGACGCGACGCCCATCGCCAGCGCCGGGATGCGCAGCCACAGCACGGACTCCGAGACCCCGCTCCACAGCGAGTACAGCTGGTAGAACCAGCCGAACGGCGCCTCGGGGACGTCGAACCAGCGGTGGTAGTTGCCGATGTAGCCGGCGGTGTCGTTGCCCCGGGAGATGTCGAGGATGTAGCCGTCGTCGCTGGTCATCGACCCGATGAGGGCCCACACGACCAGTACGCCGACGACGACGGCGTCGCGCAGGTCGTCCTGCCCGCGCAGCCGGCGCGCCAGCCGGCGGCCGTGCACGACGCGGCGGGCGTCGGCGTCGTCGATCCGGCGCAGGAAGAACAGCGAGCCGAACAGCGCGACGATCGCGACACCGCCCGCGCCGAGCTTGAGCGTCGAGGCGTCGGTGTCGTAACGGTTGTCGGTGTCGAACCGGACGCTCGTGCCGCCCATCGGGTCGCGGGCCGCGTCGAGGTCGGAGTAGATCCCGGTGAGCTGCGGACGGCCGTCGCCGGCGAACTCGTAGAGCGTGGCCCCGCCCAGGGTCGCCGTCGTCGCGTCGAAGTCCGAGGTGAACGTGAGCGCGCAGGGCGCGCCCGGCGGGGGCAGCGGCGCGGTGACGATGCGCTGACCGCGGTTGTCGAGGGTGACCACCCCGTCGGCGACGGCGATGCGCAGCCCGACCGTGTCGCCGTCCGGGGCGCCGGTGGGCGTCGTGGACAGCACGGTCGCGCGGCCGGGTTCGCGGTCGTCGAGGCTGCGGATCGCGTCGCAGCCGATCGTCGCGGTCAGGCTCTCCGGCCGATACGCGACCAGGGGGGCGTTCAGCGGCGCGGTGCCGGTCGTGGCGTTCGGCCAGCTGACGGTCGCCGTGTTCTGCACGACCGGCAGGAACGGGATCGCCAGCGCCAGCACCGCCGAGAGCAGGCCCAGCGCGGCGGCGAGCAGGCGGTCGGTCGGACGCGACCGGCGGTCGGTGGGGCCGGATCCCGGACGGGGATCCGCCTCCGTGTCGGCGGTCAGCACACGACCGAGGCTAGACGCCACCCGGTGATCAACTGTGATCCCCCCGTGACCCCCGACCGTCCACCCGTCCGGCGTAGTCCACCCACCCGAGGTCTCAAGGTCGGTCACTCCGGGTTTCAATCACCGTGTGTGACCAGCTGCGACATTCGGGCACTGTTCGGGTGTCACCGGTGACGGTGGTGATCTCGCCTCGTTGGCCCCGGTGTGAGCATCTGCACCGATTCGCGAGCGACGGCCGACGACCCGGCCACCGCCGCGTCCGCCGCCGGCGGCACCACCCCGGAACAGGGGGGTTCGTCCGTCCGATGTGGAGGCAACGGTGGCGGTGAGGTGTTCGCGCTGACCGGTCTGCGGATCGTCGCCGCGCTCTGGGTCGTCGCGTTCCACTTCCACTTCACCCCGATGGCGGGTGTGGAGACGGTGAACGGCTGGCTCGGACCGCTGATCACACAGGGTGCGCTCGGCGTCGACCTGTTCTTCGTCCTGAGCGGCTTCGTCATCGCCTGGACCTACCTCGACCAGCTCGGCCCGCGGCTGCGGCTGCGGGACGCGGGCGGGTTCGTGTGGGCCCGCGCGGCGCGGATGTGGCCCGCCTACGCGGTGGTGTTCCACCTCTTCGGCGTGTGGCTGGTGGCGCGGCTGGTGTTCGGGTCGACGACCGACGTCGCCTACCAGGCGGTGCAGCCGTCGTTCGGCGTCGGCGCGTGGCTCGAGCAGCTGTTCCTCGTGCAGATGTGGGACGAGCAGTACCTCGACGGCGCGTCCTGGGTCGGCCCGACGTGGTCGATCAGTGCCGAGTGGCTGGCCTACCTGCTGTTCCCGCTGCTGGCGCTCGGGTTCTTCCGGCTGCGGAACCTGCCGTTCGCGGTGCTGGCGGCGGGGTCGCTGCTGTGCACCGCGCCGATGGCGGCCGCGTTCCTCGTGGTCGGGTCGCCGTACTACCCGTACAGCTGGCTGGTCCGGATCCTCGGCGGGTTCTCCGCCGGTGTCCTGGCGATGCTGGCCGTGCGGCGGCTGCGCGCCACCGAGCGGGTCCGCTCCGCGGCCTCGGCGACGGCGACGTTCACCGTCGCCACGGTGCCGTTCGTCCTGCTGGCGGGGTCCGTCGTCGGCGGCGGGCTGCACGGCCTGGCCGTCGTCGCCTTCCCGATCCTGGTCGGAGCCATCGCGCTCGCCGACCGCGGACCGGTGCACCACCTGCTGACCCGTGGCCCGATGGTGCACGGAGGGCGGATCTCCTACGCCCTCTACCTGGTCCACATCCCGATGTTCGAGATCTTCTGGTTCCTGAGCGACTCCGGTGTCCTCCCCCGCGGCGGGGAGACGGGGCACCTGATCGCGCTCACCGTCTTCGTGGGGACTCTGCCCGTGGCACACCTGCTGTACTCGCTCGTCGAACGTCCCGCGCGCCGGTGGATGCGGGGCCGGACCCGGCCCGCCCCCGAGGCCGTCGAGGCGGTCGTCGCCCCCGACCCGGTCCCGGCCGCCCGCCGCGTCGTCGACAACGACGAGGCGCGCCGTGACCCGGAGACCTCCGTGCTGCCGATGATCACCGACGAGCCGGTGACCTCGGTGCTGCCGGTCGTGTCCGCCGCCCCGGCCGCCGATCCCGCCGCAGCGGCTCCGGCCGTGCCCGCCCGGCGGGTGGCGCCGCGGTCCGTGCCGTCGCAGCCGTCGCAGCCGTCGCAGCCGTCGCAGCCGTCGCAGCCGTTCGCGCCGATGCAGGAGGGCGACGTGCCCTCGGTGACCGAGGCGCTGCCCGTGGTCCGCCGCCGCCCGGCGGGCCCCGCCGTCGCCACGACCTCGGGCTGGACCCCCACCACGGCGCCGGAGCAGGCCCCCGCCGACGACGCGCTGACCGCCGCCATGCCGGTCGTCCGGCCCGTCGCGGCCCCGGCCGCGCCGGTCGCCGAGCCCGAGCCCACCGCCCTGGCGTCCGAGCCGGCCCCGGCCGACCCGATCGTCGTCCCGGCGCCCGCGCTGCCCACCCGGGCACCGCGACGCCCCGAGGCCGACCCCGCCGACGTGCCCGCCGCGGCCGAGATCCACGTCCCGGCCCCGGCCGGTTCGGCCCGCTGGGTGCTGGAGCGCCTGGCCGCGGCCCGTGCCGCCGACTTCGACGGCGCCGGGCACAGCGACCTGTCCGCCGACCTGGTCGCCGTCGCCCGGATGCGCAGCGGCGGCGCCGGCACCGGCGGGGACCTGTTCACCCCGGTCGTCGAGGGCACCGGCACCACCACCGGCGTCGACCGGATGGAGCGGCTGCGGTCGCTGCACATCGCGGCCCGCGGGCTCGCCGACGACCGCGGTGTCGTCCCGGCGCCGCGGGCGATCCGCTCCGCGTCGGCGCTGCCCGGCACGCGGACCGGCGCCGAGAACTGCGGGCGGGCCGGCCGTCGTCGCGACGACGCCCACGCCAGCGCCGCGACACCGATCGTCGCCGCCTCGGGTGCGGCCGCGGCCCGTCGCCGCCGGAAGAAGCCG
Source organism: Pseudonocardia sp. ICBG601 (assembly GCF_020496245.1). Lineage (NCBI taxonomy): Bacteria > Bacillati > Actinomycetota > Actinomycetes > Pseudonocardiales > Pseudonocardiaceae > Pseudonocardia > Pseudonocardia sp. ICBG601. The sequence goes on from NZ_JAHLJA010000148.1 coordinate 899,720, forward strand.
GCACACGGGGCCTGAGACGCCGCTGGGGAGCGGGGAACACCGGGCGTGCCCCCGGACCACCGTCGTGGTCCGGGGGCACGGTCGTGTCCGCCGTGGCGCGCCTCCGTCCGGGTCCGCCGGCTGCGGCGGACCGGGCACGCGGTCCCGGCGACCGCGGTGCGATGCCGGTACCCGGGCACGGCGGTGCGCCGCGTCGGTGACAATGGACGGGCCCGCCCGTCGCGACCAGGACGGGCCCCGCCCACCGACGCGATGGACCGATGATCCCCACGACCCCGCCCCTCGCCGACCTGCCCGAGCCCGCCGGTGCCGCACCGCCGGAGCGGGCCGCGCTGCACTGGTACCTGCGCCTGGCCCGCCACCACCTGGGCCGTGGCCCCTACCTCGACGTCGCGGGCGCCGGTGGCGCCCTGCTCGCCGGGCTGGCCCGGCTCGGCCCGGTCTCCGGGCTGGCCGGCTCGGAGGCCGAGGCCGGGGCGATGCGCGCGGGCGCGCCGGGCTGCCCCGTGCACCTGAGCCTCGACGCGCTGCCTGGTCCGGTCGCGTCGCTGACCGCGGTGGAGGTGCTCGACCGGCTCCCGGACCCCGCGCTCGCCGGTGACCTCGGGCCGGGCGGCTGGTTCCGGGCGCTCGAACCGGGCGGGCACGCACTCGTCGTCGCCGCCGACGCCGAGGGCCGCGGCCGTGAGCTGGCCGGTGCCCGCTGGGTGCCGCCCCGCGTCCCGCGCGGGCACCTGCGGATCCGGGAGATCCTCGTCGACGCCGGGTTCGAGATCGTCCGGGAGGGCTCCGACGGGCTGACCCGCGGTCCCTACGGCGGTGTCCCCACCTGGGCCGACCCGCGTCTGGCCGCGACCCGTGCGCAGCGGTCCGCGGGGCGCCTCACGTGCGAGGCGGGCGCGGGGGAGCGCGCGGTGATCATCGCGAGGAGACCGGCGGCGCCGTAGCGTGCAGGGCATGAGCGATGTGCTGCCCCTCGGGCCCGACGAGCTGCTCACCACCACCCGATCGGTCCGCAAGCGCCTGGACCTGGAGCGTCCGGTCCCGCTGGAGGTGGTCCGGGAGAGCCTCGAGGTCGCGCTGCAGGCCCCGAGCGGCTCCAACCAGCAGGGCTGGCACTGGCTGGTGCTCACCGACGCCGAGAAGCGCAGGGCCGTCGGCGAGTACTACCGGAAGGCGTTCACCGCCTACCGGAACTCCTCGCAGTACCCGACGACCCGCTCCCACGGCGATGCCGACCGCGACGCCACCCAGCTCCGCGTCGCGGACAGCGCGCAGTACCTCGCGGACCGGATGGGGGAGGTCCCGGTGCTGGTCATCGGCGCGATGAACGCGAAGGCCGAGCTGCCGGCGTCGAACCAGGCCGGGATGTGGGGGTCGCTCCTGCCGGCCGCGTGGAGCCTGCAGCTCGCGCTGCGCGCCCGCGGCCTGGGCAGCGCCTGGACGACGCTCCACCTGCAGTACGAGAAGGAGATCGCCGAGCTGCTGGGCATCCCGGAGAACGTGCGGCAGGGCGTCCTGCTGCCGGTCGCGTACTACACCGGCGACACGTTCAAGCCCGCGAAGCGCCAGCCGCTCGACACCGTCCTGCACGTCGACGGCTGGTAGGCCGCCCCGCGGATCAGATCGGGAGCTTGCGGAAGATCGGCCGGGGCACGTGGCGCAGGGCGCTCATCACGAAGCGCATCGGCGCCGGTGCCCAGACCAGCTCCTTGCCCGTCCGCACCGCGTCGACGATGACGTCGGCGACGGCCTGCGGGGTCGTCGCGAGCGGTGCGGCGTCGAGGCCCTCGGTCATCTTCGAGTGCACGAAGCCGGGCCGGACGATCGTCACGGTCACGCCGAACTCGCGCAGCGCCTCGGTCAGCCCGGTGTAGAACGCGTCCATCCCGGCCTTGGTGGAGCCGTAGACGAAGTTCGAGCGGCGGGCCCGCTCCCCGGCGACCGAGGAGATCGCGACGAGCGAGCCGTGGCCCTGCTCGCGGAACCGCTCGGCCAGCGCGACCCCGGTGGAGACGGTCGCGGTGTAGTTGACCTGCGCCAGCTCGACGGCGTGGTCGACGTCGGTCCAGGCCTTCTCGTTGTCGCCGAGCAGCCCGAACGCGACGACGGCGACGTCGATGTCCCCGCCCGCGAAGGCCTTCTTCACGACCTCGGGGTGGGTCTCGATGCGCTTGGCGTCGAACTCGACGGTCTCCACGCCGCACCCGAGCGCCTCGAGCTCGGCGCGGGCGGCGTCGAGCCGGGGGCCGGGGCGGGCGGCGAGCACGACCCGCAACGGGCGGTCCGCGGCGAACGCGCGCACGGTGGCCAGGCCGATCTCGGAGGTGCCGCCGAGGAGCAGGATGCTCTGCGGGTTGCCGACTGCGTCGATCATGATGGTGCTGGCTCCGGACGTCAGAGGGTCAGTGCGAGGCGGCGGGACATGTCGGAGGCGAAGACGCCGGCCGGGTCGACGCCGTCGCGGATCGCCTTCCACTCGGCGAACCGCGGGTAGCCGGCGGCGAAGGCCTCCGGCGACGTGCGCGACTCCTTCGCCAGGTACAGCCGCCCGCCGGCGGCCAGCACCATCTCGTCGAGCTCCGTGCAGAACCGGGACAGCCCGTTCGCGATCGGGAAGTCGACGGTGATCGTCCAGCCCTTCGTCGGGAACGACAGCGGTGCGTCGTTGCCCGCGCCGAAGCGCTTGAACACGTTCAGCCCGGACTTGTGCGGCGACGCCGCGATCTTCTCCAGGATCCGGCGCAGCTCGGTCTCCGCCCCCATCGGGACGACGAACTGGTACTGCAGGAAGCCCTTCGAGCCGTAGACCCGGTTCCAGTCCCCGAACACGTCGAGCACCTGGTAGAAGGCCGTGATGTTCTGCACCGAGCCGCGCTGGCGCTTCGGGGCCTTGCGGAACCACAGCTCGGAGAACGCGGTCAGCGACAGCTTGTTGGCCAGCCCGTTCGGGAAGACGTCCGGGAAGGTCAGCAGCTGCGGCGCGTCGAACTTCAGCGGCTCGGAGCGCAGCTTCGCGGGGAGCTGGTCGACGGTCGCGAGCGAGCCGCGGGTCAGCACCGACCGGCCCATCCGGGCGCCGGTCGCGGTGGTGTCGAACCAGGCGGCCGAGTAGCCGTAGGTGTCGTCGGAGCCGTCGGTGAGCAGCTCCAGCAGGCCGTCGAGGTCGTCGGTGCGGTCGGTGTCGACCACGAAGTACGCCGACTCGGTCCGGTGCAGCCGCACCTTCGCCCGCACGATGACGCCGGTCAGGCCCATCCCGCCGACGGTCGCCCAGAACAGCTCCGAGTCCGGCCCGGACGGGGTCAGCTCGCGGACCGAGCCGTCCGCGGTCACCAGCTGCAGCCACTCGACGTGGTTGCCGAAGCTGCCCTTGGTGTGGTGGTTCTTGCCGTGCACGTCGGCGCCGATCGCCCCGCCGATCGTGACCTGGCGGGTGCCCGGCAGCACCGGGACCCACAGCCCGAGCGGCAGCGCGGCCCGCATGAGCTGGTCCAGGCTGACGCCCGCGTCCACGTCCGCGACGCCGGTGTCCGGGTCGATGGCGTGGATCCGGCTCAGGCCCGGCATGTCGAGGACGACACCGCCCGCGTTCTGCGCCGGGTCGCCGTAGGACCGGCCGAGCCCGCGGGCGATCACGCCGCGCTCGCCCGCCGTGCGGACGGCCTCGGCCACGTCCTCGGCGTCGCGCGGGGTGACGAGCTGGGCGATCGTCGGTGCGGTCCGTCCCCAGCCGTGCAGGGAGGCGGTCCGTCGCGCCGGGGCGTCGGTCCTGGTGCTGCTGGGAACGGTCGTGTCCGTCATCGTCGCCAGGGTAGCGAGGGCCGCCGACGACGACGGGTGCGACCCTGGGCGGGTGCTCGACGAGCGGCAGGTCCGCCTCCCGCTGCCCCCGGCACGGCGCCGGGGCGCGACCGCGGGGCTGTACGTGCTGCTCGGGCTCGGCTACCTGCTGGTCTCGCTGTGGCTGCAGCGCCGGGTGCTCGCCGACCCGGGCGGCCTGCTGATCGGGCACGTCACCGCCGACGCCGACATGTTCGCCTGGTGGCTCCACTGGTTCCCGTTCGCCGTGACGCACGGGGAGAACCCGCTGGTCACCGACTGGATGCACTGGCCGTACGGGCTCAACGCGCTGTGGAACACCGCGGTGCCGCTGCTGGCGCTGGCGCTCGCCCCGGTGACCCTGGTCGCGGGCTCGGTGACCGCGTTCAACGTCGGCCTGGTCCTCGGTCCGGTCGTCTCCGGCCTGGTCCTGGTCGCCGCGCTCGGCCCGTACGTGGGCCGGACCGGCCGCGGCTGGGCCGCCCGCGGGATCGCCGGTGCGCTGTACGCCTTCTCCCCGTTCCACCTCGCGCACGCGATCGCCGGGCACCTCAACCTCACGTGGTCGGTGCTGCCGCCGCTGCTCCTGCTGCTCGCCCACCACCTGTTCGCGCGCGGGCCGCTGCGCCGGCCGTGGCGGGTCGGCGCGCTGGCCGGGCTCGCCCTGGTCGGGCAGCTCGTCCTCTACACCCAGACCCTCGCCATCGGCGTGATCTTCCTGGTCGTCACCGCGGTGGTGCTCGCGCTGCGGTTCCCGCGCCGGGTCCGCGCGCAGCTGCCGGGGCTGGTCCGGGCCGGGCTGGCCTGCGTCGGGGTGTTCGTGGTGCTCGGCGCGTACCCGCTGTATCTGGTGCTGGCCGGGCCGAACCGCCCGCGCGGCGCGATCCGCAACGTGCACGCCACCGGCGCGGACCTGGCGAACCTGCTCGTCCCGACCCGGCTGACCGCCGTGCGGACGACGCCCGACGGCGTCGACACCGAGCTCGGCGGCCACATCGGCGAGCAGGGCGGCTACGTCGGTCTCGCCGTGCTGGCGCTGGTCGTCGTCGCGGTGCTGGTCGTCCGGTCGACGACGCTGCGGGTCGTCGCCGCGGTGGGGTTCCTGTCCTGGGTCGCCTCGCTCGGCACGAGCGTGGTGCTGCTGGGCGACTACACGGGGATCCCGCTGCCCTGGCTCGGGTTCGCCGAGGTGCCGCTGCTGTCGGAGGTCGAGCCGGTCCGCATCCAGGTGGTGACGGCGCTGTGCGTGGCCGTCGTCGTCGCGCTGTGGGTGGACCGGATGCCGCTCGACACCCCGGCGACGGCTGTCGGTGCCGTCGCCCTGACCGCGCTGGCGGTGGTGTCCTGGCTGCCCGCCGACGCCCAGGAGGTCCGGCCCGCGCCGGTGCCCGCCTTCTTCGCGGCCGGGGCGGCGCCGCTGGGCCCGGCCGACGTCGTCGAGATCTACCCGCGGATCACCGCGGCCTGGGACGACGGCGCGCAGGGCCTGCGCTGGCAGGCCGCCTCCGGCCCCGCGTTCCGCATCCGCGGCGGCTACTTCATCGCCTCCGACCCGCAGGACGACGTCGCGATCCAGTCCCGCTGGAACCGCTACCAGATCGGCGCGCAGTGGGTCGCCGACGGCAAGAACGACCCCAGCGACGACTACACCGCCGCCGCCCACCGCGAGCTGCGCGACCTGGGGATCACCGCCGTCGTGTTCGTCCCCGGGTACGCCGGCGGCGACGAGGCCCGTGCGCTGGACTGGACCCGGCGGGTCACCGGCGACCCCGGCCGGTTCGACGGCGGGGTGTGGCTGTTCCGGTTGCCCGGCACGGCCCCGGTCGGCTGACCGATCTAGGCTGGACGGGTGACCGGTCCGGGGAGCCACGAGATCAGGATCTCCGACGCCGACCGCGAACGCGTCGCCGAGCGGCTCAACCGCGCGATGGCCGAGGGCCGCATCTCGGTCGACGAGCTGCAGGAGCGGCTGTCGGTCGTCTACGGAGCCCGGTTCGGCTCCGATCTCGTGCCGGTGCTGTCCGACCTGCCCGGCGACCCGTTGAACCTCTCGGCGGACGTTCTCGCCACCCCCGTCGGCCCACCGACCGTGCTGCGCGGCGGCGTCGGCGGGGTCAAGCGCCGCGGCGACTGGGCGGTCCCGGCCCGGCTGCGGGTGCAGACCTCGCTCGGCGCGGTCCTGCTGGACTTCTGCGACGCGCAGCTGCCCATGCCCGTCGTCGAGGTGGAGCTGGAGCTCGGCGCCGGGTCGGCCCGGCTGCTGGTCCCGGAGAACGCCACCGCCGACGTCGACGGCCTCGTCTCCCAGTACGGCTCGGTCCGCTCGAAGATGCCCAGCCGCGCCGTCCACGGCCGCCCGCACTTCCGCGTCTACGGCCGGACGGCCGCCGGCTCGGTCACGGTGCGGCCCCGCTACACCTTCGCCGGCCGCCACTTCTGAGCGCCGGGCTCATCGGAAGCGGCGCCCCTCGTCGCGGCGGTACGCCCAGCCCACCAGCAGCGCCAGCCCGACCGTCCACACCGCGAACGCGCCCAGCGCCAGACCGCTCGGGACCGGTCCGCCGAGCGACCAGAGCAGCAGGTCACGGGCCCCGCGGGTGGGCAGCACCTCGGTCGCGCGGGCCAGCCAGCCGGGGAACAGCTCCGGCGGCAGCAGCAGCCCGCCACCGAAGGCCATCGGGAAGAACGCCAGCTGGGTCACCGGCAGCGCGGCCTTGGTCGGCAGCGAGTAGCCGATCGCGAGCCCGCCGAACAGGAACGGCAGCCCGGCCACCAGCAGCGTCACGAACGCGAGCGGCAGCCGCACCGGTTCCACGTACGCCGGCGTGAGCAGCGCCCCCAGCACGACCACCGGCAGCATCCCGAGCAGCGCGAACAGCGCCCCGACCGCGAGCCGCCCCAGGACCCGGGCCGACGGCGGCGCCGGCAGCGTCCGCAGGTACGGGTCCCACGGCTTCTCCCGGTCGTCGGCCACGCCCACGCCGAAGGTGAACAGGAACCCGCTGAGCACGCCGAACAACGCGAGCTGGGCGACCGCGCGGGTCGCCGCGGCCGGGTCGTCGCCCCAGTCGAACGGCAGCACGAAGAAGCACAGGGTCAGGGCCGGGAACAGCGCGGTGGACAGCACCGCGACCGGGATCCGCAGCTGCTCCAGGATCAGGTAGCGGGCGTGCGCTGCGGCGATGCTCACGACGGGCCTCCGGTCAGGGTCAGGAACGCGTCCTCCAGCGACGCCCGGGACACCGACAGGCCGGTGAAGGGCACGTCGTGCCGGACGAGGGTGCGGACCAGCTCGTCGGCGTCGGCGGTGTGCAGGGTGACGTGGTCGCCGTCGCGCTCGGTCCGCTCGACGCCGGGCAGGTCGGGGAGGGCCGCCGCACGGAAGGACACCCGCCCGACCCGGACGGCCCCGCGGACGGCGTCGACGTCGCCGTCGGCGCGGATCCGGCCACCCGCCAGGACGACGACGCGCTCGGCCAGCGACTCGATCTCGTCCAGGTAGTGGGTGGTCAACAGGACCGTCCCGCCGCCGGCGTGGAACGCGCGCACGGTGTCCCACAGGGCACGGCGGCCCTCGACGTCCAGGCCGGTCGTCGGCTCGTCGAGCAGCACCAGCCGGGGGCGGCCGATGAACGCGAGCGCGAGTGCGAGGCGGCGCTTCTGGCCGCCGGACAGCCCGCCCGCCTGGCGTCGTTCCAGCCCGTCGAGGCCGAAGCGCTCCAGCAGCTCACCGGCCCCGACCGGGTCGGGGAAGTGGGCGCCGACGAACCGGACGATCTCCCCGACGCGCAGTGTGTCCGGCAGCCCGGTCTGCTGCGGGGTGGTGCCCAGCGCGACCCGGTTCGCCGCGTCGCGCGGGTCCCCGCCGAACAGCCGCACCGTGCCGGTGTCCGGTCGGCGCAGCCCGGACACGAGGTTGACCAGCGTCGACTTGCCCGCCCCGTTCGGTCCGAGCAGGCCGGTCAGACTGCCGGGCTCCAGGACGAGGTCGACGTCGTCGAGGGCGACGGTGTCGCCGTAGCGGCGGGTCACCCCGTGCAGCTCCACCGGTGCGGTCACGACGGCACCTCCGACGGGTCGGCGGCCGGGTCGAGCAGCGTCCGCAGCGCGGCCGTGTAGTCCTCGAAGGCCCGCCTGCCCGTTCTCGTCAGCTCGACGAAGGTCACCGGGGTGCGCCGCTGGTGGGTCTTGGTGATCGCGACGTAGCCCGCGTCCTCCAGCTTGCGCAGGTGGGTGGACAGGTTGCCCGCGGTCATGCCGAGCAGCTCCTGCAGGCGCGGGAAGGTCATGCGGTCGCCGTCGTCGAGGGCGGCGAGGGTGGCGGTGACCCGCAGCCGGGCCTGGGCGTGGATGACGGGGTCGAGCTCGGTCACCGGACCGCCCGCGCCCGCGTCCACAGCCCGGTGGCGACCAGTGCGCCCCCGCCGACGACGGCCAGTGCCAGCGCGTGCCACGGCGCCGGGACGAACGGCAGCGCCGCGCCGAGCACCAGCAGGCCGAGCCCGAGCGCGTAGTCGGGGATGTTGCGCCAGACCGCGGCCCCGACCGCGAACAGACCGCCGGTGACGAACACGAACAGCGCGGGCATGGCGAACCCGACCGGCGCCCCGAGCCGGCCCAGGCCGACCGTCAGTGCGACGACGCCGATCATCGCCACCGGCCACACCCAGCCGTAGAGGGCGCCGTGGAGCTGGCTCGGCCCGGTGACGCCGCGTCCCATCCGGGCGCCGACCAGACCGCTGCCGATCGACCCCCCGGCGATCGCCAGCCCCGTGAGGACGCCCGCGGTGGTCGCGGTGACCGCGCCGGTCCCGTTAGCGAACCAGGCGAGCCCGATGACCGCCCAGGCCGCGCCCCAGATCAGATAGAAGATCCAGTACGGCGGGATCTGCCGGGCCTGTTCGCGTTCGATGATCGCGAGCGCGTCGGCCGGTGAGCGCGGCGGCTGGTCGTCGACGTCGGTGTCCGTCCGGTCCTGCATGCTTCCCCCACTGCCAACTGGTTTGCTCTGTCATCAACTTTGTACGGCAAAGTGCACTGTGTTGTCCACGGCCGCGTACGGATCGGCAGGTCGGAGGGGTACGACCTGCGCTCCGGTGGGTCGACGCCGTCGTTGCGGCGCGCGCCGCTACCCTCGATGGGTGACCGCCACCGAGCCCACCCGGGCCGAGCCCCCGGCCACCGGTCCGGCCGACGCCCCGGCCCCGCGCCTCGGCCTCGTCCGCCAGCTGGGCAGCTTCGTCGCGATCGGTGTGCTCTCCGCGATCGTCGACTTCGGCGTCTACCACCTGCTCCTGAACGCGGGCCTGTGGGTGCCGTTCGCCAAGGGCATCAGCTTCATCCTCGGTACGACGACGGCGTACCTGCTCAACAAGCGCTTCACCTTCACCGGCGCGAACACCGGCGGCCGCGCGAGGTTCGCCGGCTTCGTGGCCCTCTACGGCACGACCTTCGCCGTGAACGTCGGCGTGAACTCCCTGGTCCTGCACCTGCTGCCGCCGCTGACCTACGACACCAGCCTCGCCTGGCTGGTCGCGCAGGGCACCGCCACCGCGATCAACTTCGTCATGCTGCGCTGGGTCATCTTCAAGAACTGACCCCGCATCGAGCGTGGCGACCGGTCACGTCGCGCGGCGACCGCCGCGCGGGGTGCCACGCGACGTGACGGGGTGCCGTGTGGTCCCGAGACGGTGGGCGAGGCGGGCGACCATGCTGCCGTCGGCGAGGTCGGACCAGACCCATCGCACGGCGGTCAGGCCCGCGGAACGGATGAGGTCCTCCCGCCGCTTCTCCTCCCAGAGCACCTCACCGAGATCCTGACCGGACCGCAGCGAGCGGCCGTACTTGACCCGGCCGTCGAACTCCCCGACCACTCCGTGCTCCGGCCAGGCGAAGTCGGTGCGGAACGGCAGACCGGGGACCTCCCACTGGGTCGCCGGGGCCGGGAGGCTCGCGAGGTGCATCCGGAACCGGCTACGCGATTCACCGGGGCTCTCGGAGCGGGCGTGCGCCAGCGCGATGACACGCCGTGCCGCGGGCGTGCCGACGCGTCCGCCGAACCGGGAGAGCACCTCGGACAGCTCGTCGACCGTGGTCGCGCCGGCCGGCCGGGGCTCGGACCGCGGTCGCGGCCGGACGTGCTGGTGCAGGGCCGCATCGACCGTCACCAGCGTCTGCTCGGCGGGTACCGTCCGAGCCAGGTCGACGAGTGTCCGGGCCGGCGAGGTGACCAGCAGGCCGTCGAGCTCGCGGACGTCGTCGGCCGGTAGCGGAGCCCGGTGCACGGAGGTGCCATGGCGGTTCCGGCCGCCACCGGTGCTGCGTTCCCGTACGGCGTGCACCCGGTCGAGAGGCAGGTTCCAGACCGGGAGCCCGAGGACGAGGGCCGCGGTGACATGGCCGAGGACCGAGCCGGGAGCGAGGTGCGGCGCGGTGGCCCGGGCTCGGAGCAGGTGGGCCTGCACCGGCGAGCGCGGTTGGTCGTCACCGAGCCGGTAGGAGCCCCGCCGGACCGGGACGAGCACGCGGGCGCGGACGAGGCGGTCGATCTCGTCGACGGCGAGGCCCGCGCCCAGCAACGCCGACCGGTGCAGGAGCCCGGCCGGATCCGGAGGCAGGTGGTCGAGGCGATCCATGCCCCCGACACTGCCGCCGCCCGACACCGGCCACCGACATCCCCACCGCCCTGTGGATGAACCTGCCGGTTGTGGACAGGTTCGTGGCGACCCGTCACATCCCGCGGCACCCGCCGCGGTGGTCGCCGCACGACGTCACCGGTCGCCACGCCAGATCGTGGGCTGTGGGGGCGACGGTCAGGGGGCGCGGTGGAACTGTTCCCGGCGGCCCTGTCTCAGGAGGGTGAGCCAGTCGCGGAACCCTCGGGGGTCGCGTTTCGTGACCAGGAAGTACCAGGCAAACCGCGGCAGCTCCAGGAGGCCGATCCTGCGCATCCCGGGCTGGGACATCAGGTAGCCCCGGTTGCGGTAGGTGTAGTAGCGCTTGACCTCGTCGCCCGGGTCCTGGGCGTGCAGCCGCCCCCCGAGCATCGGCTTGAACTCGTCGGAGCCGTAGGGGTGCAGGTAGGTGGCCTGCAGCGCGGTGCCGAAGGGCAGCCCGGACCGGACCATCCGGCGGTGCATCTCCACCTCGTCGCCGCGGACGAACAGGCGCAGGTCCGGCACCCCGATGACCTCCAGCGTGGAGGCCCGGAAGAGGGCGCCGTTGAAGAACGAGGCGATCCCGGGGAGCAGGTCGTCGGGGCCCAGCGCCGAGCGGGACCGGTGCCAGGTGACGCCGCGGCGCAGGGGGAAGGCGAGGCGGTCCGGGTCGGCCTTGTCGGCGACCACCGGGGACACCGCGGCGAGCCCGTGCCGCGACGCGACGTCGAGCAGCGTGGCGAGGGTGGACTCGTCGGCGGCGTGGCCGTCGTCGTCGGCCAGGAAGATCCAGTCCGCGCCCATGGCGAGTGCGTGCAGCATCCCCAGGGCGAAGCCGCCCGCGCCGCCGAGGTTGGACCACGAGGGGAGCCACGTCGTCGGCAGCGGGCAGGCCTCGACGGCGTCGCGCGCGGGCAGGTCCGGCCCGTTGTCGACGACGATCAGGTGCGCCAGCGGGTGGGTCTGCTTCGCCATCGCCGCGAGCGAGTCGACGAGCAGCTCGGCCCGGTGCCGCGTGACGATGACGCCGGCGACCGAGCCGGGCGGGAGCGGTCCGGTCACGACGGGGTCCGCCCCTTGTAGTGGTCGAGGACGTCGTGCAGTGGGCCGTACTCCTTGATCGTCCCGTGCTCCATCCACAGCGCGGTGTCGCACAGGTCGGCGAGGAACTCGTCGGAGTGCGAGGCGAAGACCAGGATCCCGGAGCGGTCGACGAGCTCGTGGAGCCGGTCGCGGGCCTTGTTCAGGAACTCCGCGTCGACGGCGCCGATGCCCTCGTCGAGCAGCAGGATCTCGGGGTCGATCGAGGTGACGACGCCGAGCGCGAGCCGCACCCGCATGCCCGTCGAGTACGCCCGCAGCGGCATCTCCAGGTAGTCGCCCAGCTCGGTGAAGGCGGCGATGTCGTCGATCCGCGCCTCCATCTGCTTGCGCGTCATGCCCAGGAACAGGCCGCGGATCAGGATGTTCTCGTAGCCGGAGATCTCCGGGTCCATCCCGACGGCGAGGTCGAAGACGGGCGCGACCTTCCCGCGGACCAGCGAGCGGCCGCGGGTGGGCTCGTAGATGCCGGCCATCAGCCGCAGCAGCGTGGACTTGCCGGCGCCGTTGTGCCCGACGAGCGCGACGCGGGCGCCCTTGTCCAGGCTGACGGTGATGTCGCGCAGCGCCTCGATGATCGGCACCTTGGCGTCGGTGCCGATCCGGCCGCCCGCCTTGCCGAGGACGGCCTTCTTCAGCGACCGCGTCTTGGCGTCGAAGATCGGGAAGTCGACGGCGGCGCGGTCGATCCGGATGCGGGGTTCAGTCACAGAGGTTCACACCCAGTACGCGACGCGGGAGCGGTAGTTGCGCAGGCAGATCAGGGCCGCGGCCCAGCCGACGATCGTGATCACGCCCGTGACCAGCCAGTACCGGCCGACGATCTCCTGGCCGAGCAGCGGCTGGCGCACGATCTCGACGAAGTGGAAGACCGGGTTCAGCTCGACCAGCTGGGCGCGCTCGCGCGCGGCCGGGTTGTCGCTGAGGATGTCGACCGACCAGACGATCGGGGTCAGGTAGAAGACCAGCTGGGTGACGCTGGCGATGATCGGGGGGATGTCCCGGAACCGGGTCGCGAGGATCCCGGCGAGGATCGCGACCCAGGCGCCGTTGATCGCCAGCAGCACGAACGCCGGGATCGCCAGCAGCGTCGACAGCCCCAGCGGATGCGGGAACACGATCATCAGCACGACCCAGACGACCAGGTTGTGCAGGAAGAACAGCGTCTGCCGCCACACGAGCCGGTAGATGTGCAGGCTCAGCGGCGCGGGCAGGAACTTGATCAGGCCCTCGTTGGCGATGAAGACCTCGCTGCCCTCGAGGATGCAGCCGGACACGAAGTTCCAGATCAGCAGCCCGACGGCGACGTGCGGCAGGAACGTCGCCAGCGAGATCTGGAACAGCGCCGAGTAGAGGATCCCCAGGCCGAGGGCGATGACGCCCATGCTGATGGAGATCCACAGCGGTCCCAGGACGGAGCGGCGGTAGCGCTGCTTGATGTCCTGCCAGCCGAGGTAGCCCCACAGCGGCCGTTGCCGCCAGCCCTGGGCGAGGTCCGCGAAGGCCCGCCGCCAGCTGCGCGGGCTCGACACCTCGGACGGGTCGACGACGTCACCCGGCTCGTCGGTCACGGTCACGGCCACCCGGTGAGGGTACTCAGACGCCGTCCGCGGGCCCGGCAGGGGAGGCCCCGGCCGGGACACCGCGAAACCGCAGGTCGTCGACGTGCGTCAGAGGTACTGCCCGGTTCCCCGGCCCATGCCCTCGGGGACGCCGCCCTGCTCCGGCCCACCGCCGACGCCCGGGGGCAGCCCGCGACGCATCTGCTCGAGCTGGGCACGGGCGGCCATCTGCTGGGCGAACAACGCGGTCTGGATTCCGTGGAACAGGCCCTCCAGCCAGCCGACCAGCTGGGCCTGGGCGATCCGCAGCTCACCCTCCGACGGGATCTTGTCCGCCGTGAACGGCAGGCTGAGCCGCTGCAGCTCCTCGCGCAGCTCCGGCGCGAGGCCCTCCTCGAGCTCCTTGACGGAGTTCTCGTGGATCTCCTTGAGCCGCTCGCGGGACGCCTCGTCCAGCGGCGCGGCCTTCACCTCCTCGAGCAGCTGCTTGATCATGGTGCCGATCCGCATGACCTTCGCGGGCTGCTCCACCATCGACGCGGGGCTCTGCCCCTCGTCGTCCTGCGGAACCGAGGCCATGCCCACCGGACGCCCGTCGGCGCCGACCACCACGACCCGGTCCTCGGGGGTCTCCTGCTCGTCGCTCATGCCCGCCATTCTGGACCCGCCCGCTCAGGAGTTCACGAGGAGGAGCTTGCCGGTCACACCACCGGCGTCCAGCCTGCGGTGCGCGTCGGCGGCGTCGGACATCGCGAACCGCTCGAAGATCACCGGCTTCACCCGGCCGTCGGCGAACAGCGGCCAGACGTTCTCCCGGACGCCGTCGACGATCTCGGCCTTCGAGTGCGGACCGTCGACCGGGCGGCCGCGCAGGCCCATCGCCGAGACGTGGCCGCGCTTGGCCAGCAGCGCGCCGATGTTGAGCTCGGCCTTCACTCCGCCCTGCATCCCGATGATCATCAGCCGGCCGTCGCGGGCCAGCGCGGACAGGTTGTTCGCCAGGCCCTTGGCGCCCATGTTGTCGAGGATGACGTCGGCGCCGTGGCCGTCGGTGGCCTTCTTCAGCTCCTCGGCGATGTCGTCGTGGTAGTCGATGACGATGTCGGCGCCCAGGTCGCGGCAGAACCGCATCCGGTCGGCGTGGCCCGCGGTGGCGGCGACGCGCGCGCCGAACGCCTTCGCGACCTGGATCGCGTGCGTTCCGATGCCCGACGAGCCGCCCTGGACCAGGAACGTCTCGCCCTCGGCGAGCCGGCCCTCCAGGAACACGTTCGACCAGACGGTGCAGGCGACCTCGGGCAGCCCGCCGGCGTCGGTCAGGGAGACGCCCTCGGGGACCGGGAGCAGCTGCGGGGCCGGGACGGCGACCTTCGTCGCGTAGCCGCCGCCGGCGAGCAGGGCGCACACCTCGTCGCCGACCGACCAGCCGGTCACGCCGTCACCGAGCGCGGCGATCCGGCCCGCGCACTCCAGGCCGAGGATCTCCGACGCGCCGGGCGGGACCGGGTAGTTCCCCTGGACCTGCAGGAGGTCGGCCCGGTTGACGGCCGAGGAGACGACGTCGAGCACGACCTCGCCCGGGCCGGGCTCGGGGTCGGGCACCTCCGCCCACGTCATCTGCTCGGGTCCGCCGTACTCGGTCAGGGTGATCGCCCACATGGGAGCCGACGGTATTCCGTGGCGCGCCCGTCGGCGATCCGGCACGGTCGACCGATGGACGTGCTCCCCGCGCCGATCGACCCGGTGCCCGACCCGTGGCCGATGTCCGGGCTGACCCTGCGGACCCCGCGCCTGGAGCTGCGCGTCGAGGACGACGCGTCGGTCCGGGAGCTGGTCGCGGCCGTGCACGAGAGCGGGATCCACCCGTCGTCGGAGATGCCGTTCCGCGTCCCGTGGACCCGCGCCGACCCGCGGCACCTGGGGCGCGGGATCGCGCAGTACGTCTGGTCGAACCGCGCGAAGGCGTCACCGGACTGGTGGACGCTGCAGTTCGTCGTGCGCGCCGAGGGCCGGGTGGTCGGCCTGCAGGACGTCGTGGGGGACCGGTTCGGCGTGCGTCGCGAGGTCGCGACCGGCTCGTACCTGGTGCGACGGGCGCAGGGGCGCGGCTACGGCACCGAGATGCGGGCCGCGGTGCTGGCCTTCGCCTTCGACTATCTCGGCGCGCTGGCGGCGCGCTCGGAGTACGTCGAGGGCAACCCGAGGTCCGCGGCCGTGTCGGCCCGGCTCGGGTACCGCGACGACGGCACCGCCACGATCGACCACGGCGACGCCCGGGTCACCGAGTACCGGGTGCTGCTCACGCGGGAGGCGTTCGTGCGGCCCGGGTGGCGGCTCGGCGTCGACGGATACACCGCCGACCTGGCGGGGTTCCTCGCTGCCGACCCGCCGGTCAGCTGAAGATCAGCTCGCGGTGGCGGGGCAGTCGCAGCCACACCTGCCCGCCGACGAGCAGCACCGCCAGCACGGCGAACCACTGCACGGCGTGCACCGCGGGCACCACGTCGACCGGCAACGTGTACGCGATCAGCACCCGCAGCGCGGCGTCGAGGAACAGGCCCGTGGCCCAGCCGGCCGTCAGCCACCGCCAGATCCCGCGGAACCGCGCGGAGGAGGCCCAGCGGCGGTCCCAGTCGTCGGGGCTGTGGCCGGCCTCGGTGAGCGTGAGCCTGCCGATCGTGAACAGCACCGGCCGGGCCGAGGGCACGCTCGCGAGCATCACCACGCCCAGGGCCGCGGTCACCAGGGCCTCGCGGGCGAGCAGGACGCGGTCGCCGCCGCCGAGCAGCGCGGTCGTCGCGCTCGCCACGCACAGGACGAGCACGAGCACCGCGAACCACTCGACGCGCCGGTGCCGCACGAGCCCCCACAGCGCCCGTGCCGCCGGGACCGCGGCCCCGGCGAGCAGCGCCGGCCCGGCCGCGACGCCGACCGCCCGCAGGCCGTAGAACAGCACCAGCGGCGCCACGACGTCGCCGACGACGGTGGTCACGAGCTCCCGGCGCCTCACGACGCCGCCACCAGCGACGACAGCCGCTCGGCGACGCGCTCCGGGAACTCGCCGGGCAGCGCGTGCGTGGCGTCCGGCCACACCTCGACGGTGCCGCGCGGCAACAGCGCGGCCCGCGCACGGGCCCGGCCGGCGTCGAGCATCGTGCTGCGCCCGCCGAGCAGCACCAGGCTGCGGACCCCGACCGCTGCCACGTCCCGGGCGCCGGGCAGCGGTGGCAGCGGGACCGCGGAGGCGTAGCCGGACAGGCCCGCCTCGATCAGCCGGGCGACCGGGTCGTCGGCGACGTCGGCGCCGCCACCCAGCCGGGCGACGAACCGGCGGCGCAGCCACGACGGGGCACCCGGCAGCGCACCGAGCGAGGCGGCCACCGTGCCGGCCGGGATGCGTGTGAAGGTCAGGGCCGGGTCGAGCAGGGTGAGCGTGCGGATCCCGGCCGGGGAGCGGAGGGCGACCTCGAACGCCAGACGCCCACCCATCGAGGTCCCGACGAGGTGGCACGGGCCGAGCGCGTCGAGCACCCCGCGCAGCCAGCGGACCTGGTCGCCGACCGACCGGAGCGGCACGTCCTGGGTGCTCGCCCCGGGGCCGCCGAGCGGGTCGACGAGGTGCACGGTCGCCCGGCGGCGCAGCGCGGGCACGTTCGGCGCCCAGCCCACCCCCGGCGAGCCCGCCCCGGGCAGCAGGACGAACGGTGTCTCGGGTGGCCCGTCGCAGGTCAGGACGCGGACGACGCCGTGCGTGGTGGTGATGTCACGGCTGCTCGTCGGCCCCAGGGCGGCGACCGCGTCGTCGTGGAGCGCGCGGAAGCGGTCCCGGGCCGCGGTGTCGGTGAAGTGTCCGGTGCGCATCGTCCCCCCGTTTCGCGATACGATCGGACTGTAAAAGCGGACGGAGCTTTTTGCAAGCCGATCGGACCGGAACGAGGTGGAGATGCCGAGGGTGGTCGACCACGGGCAGCGCCGTGGGGAGATCGCGGAGGCGCTGTGGCGGGTCGCCGCGGCCGAGGGGCTGGAGGCGGTCAGCCTGGCCCGGGTCGCGGAGGAGGCGGGGGTCTCGAAGGGCCGGGTCCAGCACTACTTCGCCTCGCGCGACGAGCTGCTGGACTTCGCCGCGCAGCAGCTGCAGCTGCGGGTGGACGGACGGGTGCGCGCCCGGATGGCGGCGGCCGCGCCGTCGTCGCCGCTGGGGGAGGTCCGCGCCCTGCTTACCGCGCTGCTCCCGCTCGACGACGACGCCCGCACCGATGCCCGCGTCGGCTCCGCCTTCCTCATCCGGGCGCTCGGCGACGACCGGCTGCGCGAGACCTACCGGACGGGCAACCGCCTGGTCCACACGGCCGTCGCCGAGCGGCTCACCGCGGCCCGCGACGCCGGTGAGCTCACCGGGCTCGACCCGGCCCGGGAGGCGACCGTGCTGCTCGCGCTGGCCGGTGGCCTCGCGGAGTCCGTCCTGCTCGGCGACGCCGACGGTGCCGGTGCGCTCGCCGTGCTGGACCACCAGCTCGGGCGGCTGCGGCCCTAGCCGAGGCTGCGCGCGGCGAAGGTGTCGCAGGAGTCGGGGTTGCCGCTCTGCAGGCCGGTGGTGAACCACTTCTCGCGCTGCGCGGAGCTGCCGTGGGAGAACTGCGACTCGTCGACCCGGCCGCCACCCAGGTTGGACTGGATGTAGTCGTCGCCGATCCGGGACGCGGTGTCGAGGGCGGCGTCGATGTCGGACTGGTTCAGCTCGCTGATCAGCGGCCGCCCCGACGGGCCGGGCGTCGTCGTCGCGTGGTTCGTCCAGACGCCCGCGTAGCAGTCGGCCTGAAGCTCCAGACGCACCGAGCCGGAGGTGGGGCCGGTGTCGTTGCCGGCCTTGCGGTTGGTGCCGAGCAGGTTCTGGATGTGGTGGCCGTACTCGTGGGCCATCACGTAGGCCTGCGAGAACGGTCCGCCCTGCGCGCCGAAGCGGGTCTGCAGCTCCTGGAAGAAGGTGAGGTCGATGTAGATCTCGGAGTCGGCCGGGCAGTAGAACGGCCCGCTGTCCGACGATGCCGAGCCGCAGCCGTCGGTGCTCACCCCACCGGAGAAGAAGTTCGTCCGGGGTTTCGTGAAGCCGGAGGAGAACTGGGTGGCCCAGAAGTCGTCGAGGGAGTTGACGACGGCGACGACGCGGCAGTCCGTCGAGGTGTTCGCCGAGGCGCCGGTGGCGCAGTTCTGCTGCAGCGACGAGTTGTCCGCGGTCTGGCCGGAGCCGACCTGGTCGAGCCCCGGGTAGCCGCCGCCCGCGCCCATGCCGGACATGTCGACGCCCGCGAAGTTCGACAGCAGCAGGTACAGGATGACGCCGACGAGGCCCAGGCCGCCGCCCGCGCCTGCCACCCGGC
This sequence comes from Pseudonocardia sp. ICBG601, assembly GCF_020496245.1. Classification (NCBI taxonomy): domain Bacteria; kingdom Bacillati; phylum Actinomycetota; class Actinomycetes; order Pseudonocardiales; family Pseudonocardiaceae; genus Pseudonocardia; species Pseudonocardia sp. ICBG601. The sequence continues at coordinate 918,239 of NZ_JAHLJA010000148.1, forward strand.
CGCCGACCCCGCCGCCCCGGCCACTGCCGGATCCGCGCAGGTCGTCCACACCGGACGTGTCGAGCCGGGCGTTCTCGTCGAACCGCACGTCGTCCTCCCGAGATGAGACCGGGGGAATCCCACCACACCGCGCCGGACCGCACCGGCGCGGACGTCCCCCGCCACCCGTCAGGGGGTTCCGGAGCCGGCCCGCCAGGTCGCGGCGGTGACGCCGTGCGCGGCCCGGAAGCGGCGGGCGAAGTAGCCGGGGTCGGGGTAGCCGACCCGGGCGCCCACCTCGGCGACCGGGAGGTCGGTGGAGGCGAGCAGCCGCCGTGCCTCCCGCATCCGGCGCTCGGTGATCCACTGCTGGACGGTCCGCCCGGTCCCGCGCCGGACGACGGTCGTCAGGTGCCCGGGGGTGAGCCCGACGGCCGCGGCGACGTCGCGCAGCGACAGCTGCCCGGCGAACCGCTCCTCGACGACGGCGAACACCGCCGCGAGCAGCGGGTCGCCCGACTCGGCGGGTACGTCGTCGATGAGCCGGCCGAGCGCCACCAGCAGCAGGGTGAGGTGGGCGCGGGCGGCCTCGGCGTGACCGTCGCGGCGGCGGGTCAGCTCGTCGTCGAGGTCGACGAGGCGGGCCCGCCAGGTCGCCCGGTCCGCCGGTGGGACGCCGATCCGCTGCCCGCCACCACGGTGGCGCCCGACGAACGGCGCGAGCAGCGGATGGTCCTGCCAGGACGCGGGTGCGACCGCCTCCGCGGGGAAGACGACCGACCACAGCTCGCCGGGTGGCGCCGAGGTCTCCGCGGCGTGGTCGACCACGGCTCCGGGTGCGATGACGAACGCATCGCCCTCGGCGAGCCGCCAGACCTGCCCGTCGACCTGGTAGGTGCAGGTGCCGCGCACGACGTGCACGAGGGTGAGGAAGTCGTGCGCGTGCGGCCCCTGCACCCGCGGGAGCTGCACCGGCCCGTCGACGCGGTACGCCGCGATCGGTACCGGCGTGTGTGCGAAGCCGATCAGCGGGATGTCCGAACTTCGTCCCATCACGGCCACGGATAGTGCCTTGTTACCTGCTCGGAGGCCAGGGAGAGTCGATGGAGAACACGAAGTTCGTCCGAGGGGATCCGATGACCACGCACGCCCACACGCCCGCGCTCGTCAGCTCGCGGCTGCTGCCCGGCTACGACACCGTGGCCCGGCTCAGCGGCGCCGTCCCGATGTACTGGCGGCTGCTGGCCCAGGCCGGCATCGGCCCGCGGGACCGGGTGCTGGAGATCGGCTGCGGGACCGGGAACGTCCTGCTGCGTGCCAAGGAGGCCGTGCCGACGGCCACCGTGCGCGGTGTCGACCCCGACCCGGAGGCGGTCGCCATGGCCCGCCGCAAGGCCGCCGAGGCCGGCGTCGAGCTGGAGCTGCAGGTCGGTGTGGCCGAGGACCTGCCCCTCGACGACGGCAGCGTCGACCGGGTCCTCTCCCCGCTGATGCTGCACCACATCGCCGCCGACGCCCAGGTCGCGGCGCTGCGGGAGGCGCACCGCGTCCTGGCGCCGGGCGGGAGCCTGCACCTGGTCGACCTCGACCACGACCCGCGCACCGGCGGACGGATGCGCACCGTGAACAAGGCGCTGTCGCTGCTGGCCCGCCTCGACCCGGCCCACCGCCGCTCCCGGCACGGCGGTCGCGGCGACCACGGCCACGGCGGTCAAAGCGGTCACGGGCACGGCCACGGGCACGGTCACGGGGCGCAGCCGGTGCCGGAGCTGCTCACGGCCGCGGGGTTCACCGACGCGACGGTGGTCGGGCACGGGACGACCAGGATGGGGCCGGTCACCTACTACCGCGCGGAGCGCTGAGCGGTCCCGTTACCCTCCCGTGCGGAAGCGTGGCAGAGCGGCCGAATGCACCCGCCTTGAAAGCGGGCGTCCGAAAGGACCGGGGGTTCGAATCCCCCCGCTTCCGCCAGACCGCCAGGTCACGGGCCTGGTTCGGTCCGCATAGTGGCACTCGGCGGTTCCACCGGACCCGGGATGACGACCGCCTGCAGGCGTGCTCTCCGCCGGTCCCGGTAGGACCGTGCTCACTCGACCGCTCTGCGACTGCTTCCGCACGGTCGACGACGGAGCATCTGATGCGCCAGGCCTCTGCCCCATTGCCCGGTGCTCGCGGACCAGGGCTCGGACTCCGGTGTGTCGTACGGTGTCCGGCCGTCGCTCCGACAGCGGGTGACCTCGTCCTGAACCTCAGCAGCGGTCCGGTCACCCCCTGGCTCATGCCCTGTCTCTCGGGGCACTCTCGTATTAACACGGTATGTCAATCCGTTAGGCCGATACGGCAAGTCAAGCCGTGTATATTGTGCGCGTGGGCACACGGAAGACGAACCAGGTGGTCGACGGATGGTCGATCACAGCGATGTACGACGACCAGGTCAGTAGCCGTGGGCCGGCGCGATTGGTGATCGAGCCTGCGGAGGGAGCCGACTGGTACGCCACGGCCGGGGGGATCAGCTCTACCGTGCTCCGTCAGGTCGTCTTCACTCCGCCGACGGAACCGAGCGATCAGCAGGAGCGGGCCCACGTCCTCCTGAAGTACGCGGCAGCCGCGTTCGGCCCCTCGACTCCGGAGTACCTGTCGGTGTTGGCCATGGCGTACTCGTGCACCACGAACGTTCACAACCCCAGCGGAGTCCTGGCAGAACTCACGGGTCGGTCTCCCGGCACCGTCAAAGCGCACTTGGTCGCGGCCCGGAAAGCGGGTCTGTTGACCACTATCCCGCACCGCGCCGGGGGTGGACTGACGCATGAGGGAGCGATCATCCTGTCCAGGGTGATCAAGACCGCGAACGCACAGTCGTCGTCTACTACAGCGTTCCCGGAGGTTAGCCACGGGGCTCGATCCTGAGATGACGGTCGCTCCACCGCAGTTCCGCGCTCGCGCGACGTTCCCGCTCCGGTCGTCGGCCGGCACCGCGCCCGAACGCCGACACGGTCGTGACCTGCCAGTGCCCGGGCACGTCGAACTCAGCTGCGAGGCCGTCCCGGTCGAACGCCCGGAACTGGCGGGTCGCCAACCCGAGCGCCGCGGCCTGGACCGTCATGTGGGCCACGGCCTGGCCCAGGTCGTAGAGCGCGAACTCCGAGTACTCCCAGTCGGTCTCCTCGACGAGAACGTGACAGAGGTTGACGACGAGGACCGCCGCCGTCGGTGCCCAGTCGCGCGAGGCTCCGAGTACGTGCCGGACGATGCGGCGGTGCGTGTCGTCGCCGCGGCGTCCGGCGACGAAGGACCAGGGCTGCGAGTTCCCGGCGGACGGGGCCCAGCGGGCGGCCTCGATCAATAGCGCCACCTCGTCGTCGGACACCTGGTGGTCCTCGTCGAACAGGAGCGGGCTGAAGCGCCGGGACAGCAGCGGGTGCAGCCGGGGGGTGTCGTCCACGCACCGATCATTCCGCTCGCACTACCAGCCTCGCCGCTCCAGCACGAAGGTCAGCAGCGCCGTCCCGTCGTCGAGCAGGGTCACCGTGTGCGATGCCATCAGCCACTCCTGGCCGAACGAGTCGAGCGGGTCGCCCAGCTCCAGCTCAGTGGCTCTGCCGGGCGACAGCGCGAGATCGTCCTGGGCGACACGCATCGTGATCAACCGGCGTTTCACCAGCTCAGCCTAGGCTCTCCGCCGGACCGCGTTCCCGTGCTTGCGGACGGCGAAGTCGTACGCGTCGTCGAGCAGCTCCCGCACCCGCGGCCAGGTCGTCTCCGGCTCCACCACCGCCACCCAGTGGTGGGCGGCGTAGACGGGGTGCGGGAACAGCACGTCACGGGTCGTCGGGTCGATGCCCGGATCGGTCGGGAACAGCTCCCGGTAGCGCGCGGTGGGCAGCCCGATGTTGAGCCGGAACGCTCCCGGGCGGTCGAGGTCGGACGCGGTGTCGTTCACGTCGGACCGCACCACGGTCGCCCAGCCCTGCCGGGGGCGCTGCTCGTAGTCGTGGTCCGGGTCGTGGATCGCGAACGCGTCCCCGTTGCCCTCGACGATCCGTGTGCCGGGGAACCCGGCCAGAACGGTGATCACCTGCTCGGCATCCATGCCGCCAGGTCAGCACCTTTCCATGATCGTTTGTCCGCCGGAAGTGTCGCGGATCACATCTTCTCGGCGGCTACGGCGAGCCGGTCGAGCGACGCGCGCAGCCGGTCGGCGGTGGTGTCGCGGGCCCGCTTCTGCCGGAACGTGTCCTCCGGGTCGAGCCCGCTCCAGTCGTAGGTGCAGGTCACACGGGTCCGGCCGGCGTTGAGCGGCTCCAGCTCCCACCGCCACAGGTGCCCCGGCGGCGGGCTGTCCGGCACCGACGGCAGCCAGGCCACCAGGCGTCCCTCGGTGAACTCGACGACCCGGTTCTCCCGCACGGTGCCCTGCGTCAGCAGCATCGAGAAGACGTCGCCGACGGCGCGGACCCGCTGGCCGGGTGCGGCCTCGGCGAGGTTGTCGTTGCCGTCCCACTCGGGCTGGCGGGCGGGGTCGGCGATCAGTTCGAAGATCGTTTCGGGCGCGGCGTCGATCTCCCGGCTGCTGCGCACCACGGTCGGCGGAGTGTCGGTCACGACCGCAGTGCACCACCGCCCGGCCGGGAGCGGAAGATGTCGGACCCCGCTGTCACGATCACGGGCATGACCGACCGCGCCCACCCCCCGATGCAGGCCGACGCCCTCACCACGCTCACGGCCTGGCTCGACTTCTACCGCGCCACCCTGGTCGGGAAGTGCGACGACCTGACCGACGAGCAGCTGCGGACGGCGTCGGTGCCGCCGTCGTCGCTGACGCTGCTGGGGCTGGTGCAGCACCTGGCCGCCGTCGAACGGAACTGGTTCCGGCAGGTCCTGGGCGGCGAGGACGTGCCGCCGCTGCACCCGCGCGAGCCCGGGACCGGCCACGACGGCGGGTTCGAGCTCGGGAGCGCGGGCATCGTCGAGGCCCGCGCCGCCTGGGAGGAGGAGGTCGGCCGGGCCCGCGAGGTCGTCGAGGCGGCGGGGCCGGACGGCACCGGTTCCCTCGGTGGGAACGCGGTGTCGGTGGTCTGGATCCTCACCCACGTCATCGCCGAGTACGCCCGCCACGTCGGCCACGCCGACCTGGTCCGCGAGCGGATCGACGGGAGCACCGGCGTCTGAGACCGCCCGGCCGCGTTCCGCGGAACGCGCCCTCAGCAGAACCCGCGGAACGTCCGGTCGGGCTGCAGCTCCGCGTGGTCGGCGTGGTCGGCGAACCCGGCGCGGGGCGACGGGAAGCCGGAGAGCACCGCGGCGGCGATCCGGAACGTCCGACCCGGCTCACCCCGCAGGTCGGCGACGACGACGGGGAAGTCGTGGTCGGCCAGCGCCCGCTCGTCGACGACGAGCAGCAACGGGTGCCGCACGGGCAGCCCGTCCTCCAGCGCGAACGTCACCACCCGCTCCACCGACCAGTCGGTGAACATGTCCTCCATGACGACGTCGAACGACGTGCCGGTCGCCAGCAGGATCCCGAGCAGCTCGTTCCACAGGCCCTCGCCGGTGTCGGTGCACGTCCGGACCAGCGGCGTACGACGCGTCTCGGGGAACTCCACGGTCGTCATCCTCCGTGACAGGGTGTCCGGGTGAGCAGCGCACCCAGCGTGGACGGCCGCCGGTTCGCCGGCGTGAGCAACTCCGGGGACGGTGAGGTCGGGCGGACCACCGTCTTCGACTACCACGAGGCCGACGGCCTGATCTGGGCCGAGTACGCCGGTGGCGCCGTCCGGCTGGGCCGGCTGGCCGGTACCCGCGACGGCGACGTCCTGCGCTTCCGCTACGTGCACGTCTCCACCGACGGAACCTCCAGCTCGGGTCGCTGCGAGGCCCGCCTCGAGGTCCTCGACGACGGCCGGCTGCGTTCCTATGAGACCTGGGCCTGGGAGTCGCGGCCGGGCACCGGGGAGAGCGTCGTCGAGGAGATCACGGGTCGAACGTGAGGGTGAGCGAGCTGCGGTGGGCCCCGGACGGGCCGTCGTCCTGCGGGGTCGGCCGCGTTCCGCGGAACGCGACGCCGTCCTGCTCACCCGGCCGGGCGGGACGAGGGACCGTCGGTCACCCGGATTCCGCGGCCGCACGGCTGCTCCGCACCAGCCGTCGCGCCTCCTCGATCTCCGGCGGCCCCGGCACGGCCGGCAGCACCCCGGTGGCGGTGCGGAGCCCGCGCAGCGTGAGCGTCGTGGACCAGTCGGTCGTCGGCAGGCCGGGCAGCCCGTAGAGGCGCCGGGCCCAGCGCGGCAGCGTGGCCAGGGCGAGGGTGGACAGGCCCGCGATCCCGAGCCGCACCTGCAGCGGCGCCGCGCCCTGCGGCGCGAACAGGTTCCCGGCCGCGCGGCGGGCCTCGTCGGTCATCCGCAGCCGGGGGCGCACCGCGGCCATGTACTCGGCCATCTCGGCCACCGACGACGGCACGGTCGCCGGGTCGATGCCGACCACCTCGGCGGCCCGGACGCTCTCGGCGACGTAGGCGTCCGCCGAGTCGTCGTCGAGCAGACCCGACCGGCGGGCGACGTCCAGGTAGGACTCGATCTCCGCGGCGTGCACCCAGAGCAGGCCCTCCGGGGCGTCGATCCGGTAGCTCTCCCCGCTGTCGGGGTCGTGCCCGCGCAGCCCGGCGTGCAGTCGCCGGACGCGGGCGCCGGCCCGGTCGACGTCGGCCAGCGGTCCGAACGTGCGGGTTCCGACGAACTCGACGGTCCGCTGGAACCGTGCGTAGGACTTCTTCGGGTCGAACAGCGCCGAGTTCTGGTACGTCCCGCGCATCACCCGCGGGTCCAGCGACTGCAGCAGCAGCGCGCGCATCCCGGCGACCCACATCACGGGTTCGAGGTGCACCCGCCAGGTCACCGAGCGGGGGCCGAACAGACCGTGATCCACCATGTGCTCCAGGACACCCCGCGCGGAGCGGGAGCGCACGTCGATCACCGGACCCGGGGTCGGCCTCCGGGACATCCCGGAGGGGGAACCGGCCGGCTCGGGCATGCTGGAACCATGCTCCGCCTCATCCTGAACGTGGTCTGGCTGGTCCTCTCCGGCTTCTGGCTGTTCCTCGCCTACACGGCCGCCGGGATCGTCGCCTGCGTGCTGGTCGTGACCATCCCGTTCGGCATCGCCTCGTTCCGGATCGGGCTCTACGCGCTGTGGCCGTTCGGCCGCGACGTCGTGCGCCTCCCCACCGCGGGGGCCGCGTCGACCATCGGCAACGTGCTGTGGATCGTGCTGTTCGGCTGGTGGCTGGTGATCGGGCACATCGCCACCGCCCTCGCGCTCGCCGTCACGATCATCGGGCTGCCGCTGGCCTGGGCGAACCTGAAGCTCATCCCGGTCTCGCTGCTGCCGCTGGGGTCGCGGATCGTGGACAGCGACACCTACATGCCGGGGCAGCCCGTGCTGCGCTGACCGCGGGCCTCAGCCGGCGTCGGTCAGGAACTCCACACCCGCCCGGGCCAGCAGGCCCGGGTCGTGCACCCCGCACAGCTCGCGCGCCGAGTGCATCGACAGCACCGGGATGCCGACGTCGACCGTCCGGATGCCCAGCCGGGTCGCCATGATCGGCCCGACGGTGGACCCGCACGGCACCGTGTTCTTCGAGACGAACACCTGGTTCGGCACGTCCGCGGTGCGGCAGGCCCGCTTCCAGGCGGCCGCGCCCGGCGCGTCGGTGGCGTAGCGCTGCACCGCGTTGACCTTCAGCGACGGCCCCCGGTTCGGCACCGACAGGTGGTCCGGGTCGTGCTTGTCCAGGTGGTTGGGGTGCGCGGCGTGCGTGACGTCCACCGACAGGCAGCGCGACCGGGAGAACACCGCGTGCCGCTCGTCGAACCCGCCGGCCAGCCGGGTCAGCACCGTCTCCAGCAGCGGCCCGGCGGCGCCGGTCGCGCTGGCCGAGCCGATCTCCTCGTGGTCGAACCCGACGAACACCGGGACGGTGCCCGGGTCGCGCTCGACCGCGGTGAGCAGCGCGCTGATCCCGGCGTGCACCGAGGCCAGGTTGTCCAGCCGCGGGGCGGCGAGCAGCTCGTCGTCGCGGCCGAGGGTGGCCGGCGGGGTCAGGTCGTAGGTGAACAGGTCGTGCGCCGCGACGTCCTCGGGGTCCTCGCCGACGCGCACGGCGAGGAACTCGACCAGGTCGCCGCCGTCCGGGTCGCCGAGACCCCAGATCGGGAGCAGGTGCCGCTGCGGGTCCAGGGTCAGTCCCTGGTTCACGCCGCGGTCGAGGTGGATCGCCAGCTGCGGGATGCGCAGCAGCGGCCGGTCCACCCGGACCGGGACGACCCGGCCGTCGTAGAGGGCGAGGCGCCCGGCGAGGCCGAGGTCGCGGTCCAGCCACGAGTTCCACAGCGCACCGCCGTAGACCTCCACCCCGACCTGGCGCCACCCGGCCACGCCGCCGTCGGGGTTCGGCTTGACCTTGAACCCGGGCGAGTCGGTGTGCGCGGCGAAGATCCGCAGCGGGGCGCCCGGACCGGACGCGGGCTGCCACCAGGCCAGGACCGTGCCGTCGCGGACCAGGTAGCGGCCGCCGGGACCGTCGGCCCACGGCTCGTCCTCGCGCTGCTCGGTGAAGCCCGCCGCGGACAACCGGCGGACGGCCTCGGCCACCGCGTGGTACGGCGACGGGCTCGCGGTGAGGAACGAGGCGAGGTCACGTGCAGCGTCGGTCACGTGGGGCATCCTGGCAGCAATGACCGAGAGCTTCGACGTGGTGGTGGTGGGTGCCGGGTCCGCCGGGTGCACGCTCGCGGGCAGGCTCGCCGGGCGCGGGCTGCGGACGGCGCTGGTCGAGGCGGGTGACGTCGTCGTCCCACCGGACTCGACGCCGATCGCCTCGCTCGCCGCGACCGCCCCCGGCCACGTCCTGAACTGGGCCTACCGGGCGACGCTGTGCCAGGGCCGGGAGTGCACCGTGCCGCGTGGACGCGTACTGGGCGGTTCCGGCGCGATCAACGGCGGCTACTTCGTGCGGGCCGTCCCGGCCGACTTCGCGGACTGGGGCGTCCCGGGCTGGTCCTACGACGACGTCCTGCCGTTCTACCGGCGGCTGGAGCGCGACCTCGACTTCTGCACCTCCGACCGGCACGGCGACGCCGGTCCGCTGCGCATCTCGCGGCCCTCGGGCCGGCTGCGGGCCGCGACGACCGACCCGTTCCTGGCCGCCTGCCTCGCGCTCGGCTACCCCGAGGAGCCGGACAAGAACGCCGGTGGCCCACCCGGTGCGGGTCCGATCCCGACCAACGCCGTCGACGGGCGCCGGGTCAGCGCCGCCACCGCCTACCTGCCGCCGCCGTGGGGGAACGCGGAGTGGAAGGACGCGCTGACCGTGTTCGGCGGGACCCCGGTCGAGACCCTGGTACTCGACGGCGACCGGGTCATCGGCGTGCGCGTCGGCGGGCGCACCCTGCACGCGGCCGAGACCGTCGTGACCGCGGGCGCGGTCGGGACCCCGGCGCTGCTGCAGCGCTCCGGGATCGGGCCGGAGGACACCCTGCGGGCCGCGGGCGTCGCGGTGGCGCACGAGCTGCCCGGGGTCGGGCGTGGCTGGTCGGACCACCCCGCGGTGTTCCTGCCGTTGCGCAGCGGGCTGCCGGACCCGCCCGCCGACGCCGTCGCTGCGCAGGCCGCGCTCAACCTCGACTCCGGGACCGACCCGGCCGGTGACCTGGAGATCCTGCTGTTCGCGCACCCGTTCGCACCCGGCGGGCCGGCGCACCTGATGTGCGCGGTGCAGCGCCCGGACAGCCTCGGGATGCTCGCCATCACCTCCCCGGACCACGACGACCCGCCCCGGCTGGACTTCCGCTACCTCCTCACCACCTCCGACCGGCACCGGATGCGGGCCGCGGTGCGGATCGCCGCGGAGATCCTGCGCGCCGCGGGCTGGGACCGCGCGGGCCCCGACGACGGCGGCCCCGCCGGCTGGGAGCTCGGCAACGACACCCGGCTCGACGGCTGGATCCGCGACCACCTGACGACCTCGGTGCACCTGTCCGGCAGCGCCGCGATGGGCACCGGGCCGGACGCCGTCGTCGACGCCGGCCTGCGGGTGCACGGCCTGACCGGGCTCCGGGTGGCGGACACCTCGGTCCTGCCCCGCGCGCCGCGGCGCGGACCGGCCGCGACCGCGATCATGATCGGGGAGCGCGCCGCCGACCTGGTGTGCGGCATCGAGGGGGAACACCGTGCATGACGAGGTCACCGTCCACATGGCGGCGCCGGCCGAGCGGATCTGGGAGCTGGTCTCCGACATCCGCAACACCGGCCGGTTCTCACCCGAGACCGTCGACGCCGAGTGGCTGGGCGGCGCGACCGGCCCGGCCGTCGGTGTCCGGTTCCGCGGCAAGGTCGTCCGCAACGGACGCGGCCCGACCTACTGGTCGGAGTGCCGGATCACCGCCTGCGAGCCGGGCTCGGAGTTCGGCTTCGTCGTGCTCGTGGCCGGGCGGCCGATCAACCACTGGCACTACCGCTTCACCCCGGCCGCCGCTCCGGACGGTACCGACGGCACCGACGTCACCGAGTCCTTCCGGCTGGAGCCCTCGGCCGGCACCCGGCTCTACTGGGCACTGCTGGGGTGGGCCCGCGGGCGCACCAACCGCGAGGGGATGCGGACGACCCTGGAACGCATCCGCGCGGTGGTGGAGGATCCCGCGGTGTGATCCGTCCCGCCCGCGTCGCCGACGTCCCCGCCCTGCGTGAGATCGAGCGCGCCGCGGGCGAGCCGTTCCGGGAGATCGGGCTCGACGTCGTCGCCGACGAGGAGCCGCCACCGGCCGCGGTGCTGGCCGCGTACGTCGTGGCGGGGCGGGCGTGGGTGGACGAGAGGAGCGCAGGCGCCGGGCTCGTCGGGTACCTGATCGCCGACCTCGTCGACGGCTGTGCGCACGTCGAGCAGGTGTCGGTGCTGCCGTCGCAGCGCGGACGGCGGATCGGGGAGGGCCTGGTCGAGCACCTCGCCGGCTGGGCCCGGGACCGCGGGCTGCCCGCGCTGACCCTCACCACCTACCGGGACGTGCCGTGGAACGGCCCGCACTGGGTGCGGCTCGGCTTCCGTGAGCTGATCGCGCCCGGCCCGGGGCTGCGCGCGATCCGGGAGCACGAGGCCGCGCGCGGTCTCGACGTGTGGCCGCGGCTCGCGATGCGCCGTGAACTGGCCGGTTCCTGACGGTCCCCGGCCGTAGGGTCGGGCCCATGAGCAACCCGTTCCTCGCCCCGAGCGCGCTGCCGTGGGGGCTGCCCGACACCTCCCGGATCACCGACGAGCACTACCTGCCCGCGTTCGAGGCCGGGACGGCCGAGCAGCGCGCCGAGGTGGCGGCGATCGTCGCGGGGGAGGGCGGGCCGACCTTCGACGACACCGTCGTCGCCCTGGAGCGCTCCGGTGCCACGCTGGACCGGGTGGCGCGGCTGTTCTACACGCGCGTCTCGGCGGACTCCTCGCCCGCGGTGCGCGAGATCGAGGCGCAGGTCGCGCCGATGCTCGCCGCCCACGCCGACGCGATCGCGCTGGACCCGGGCCTGTTCGCCCGGATCGACGCGCTGCACGCCCGTCGCCACGACCTCGGTCTCGACGCCGAGTCGCTGCGGCTGCTCGAGCGCCACCACCGCGACATGGTGCGTGCCGGGGCCCGGCTCGGTCCCGACGAGCAGGCCCGGCTGCGGGAACTGAACGCGGAGCTGTCCGGGCTGACCACCCGGTTCGGTGCGGCGCTGCTGGCCGGGGCGAACGCCGCGGCCGTGCACGTCACCGACCGCGACCGGCTCGGTGGCCTGTCCGACGACGCGGTCGCCGCCGCCGCGACCGCCGCGGCCGAACGCGGCCACGACGACGGCTGGCTGATCACCCTGGTCCTGCCGACCGCGCAGCCCGCACTGGCGGTGCTCACCGACCGGTCGCTGCGCGAGGAGCTGTTCCGTGCGTCCACCGGGCGTGGGCAGGGCGGCGAGCACGACACCCGTGACACCGTCCTCGCGATCGTGCGGCTGCGCGCCGAACGGGCCGCGCTGCTCGGGTACCCCGACCACGCGTCGTACGTGATCGACGACGCGACCGCGGGGACGGCGGAGGCCGCCGTCGCGATGCTGGAGTCGCTGGTCCCCGCCGCCGTCGCCAACGCCGACCGGGAGGCCGCGGAGCTGGCCGGCGGTGTCGAGGGCGACCTGGAGCCGTGGGACTGGGCGTTCGAGGCGGAGCGGGTGCGCCGCGAGCGCTACGCCGTCGACGACGCCGCGCTGCGCCCGTACCTGGAGCTCGACCGGGTGATCACCGACGGCGTGTTCCGCGCCGCGTCCGGGCTGTACGGGATCACCTTCACCGAGCGCACCGACCTGCCCGCCTACCACCCGGACGTGCGCTGGTGGGAGGTCCGTGACAGCGACGGCGAGCCGCTCGGGCTGTTCGGCGCCGACCTGTGGGCGCGGCCGTCGAAGCGCGGCGGGGCGTGGATGAACTCGCTGGTCGATCAGTCGTCGCTGCTCGGGACGCGCCCGGTCGTGCTGAACACGCTGAACCTGAACAAGCCTCCGGCCGGGGAGCCCGCGCTGCTCACCCTCGACGAGGTCCGCACGCTGTTCCACGAGTTCGGGCACGCCCTGCACGGGCTGTTCTCCGAGGTGGAGTACCCGACGTTCTCCGGGACGTCGGTGCCGCGCGACTTCGTCGAGTTCCCCAGCCAGGTCAACGAGATGTGGCTGGAGGACCCGCAGGTCCTCACCTCGTTCGCCCGCCACCACGTGACCGGCGAGCCGCTGCCCGACGAGCTGCTGGCCGCGTCGCAGTCCGCCCGCGGGTACGGCGAGGGCTTCGCGACGACGGAGTACCTGGCCGCGTCGCTGCTGGACCAGGCGTGGCACCGGCTGTCCCCGGCCGAGGCCGCCGGGATCACCGACGTGCTCGCGTTCGAGCAGCAGGCGCTGGAGGCGGCCGGGGCCGCGCACCCGCTGGTCCCGCCGCGCTACCGCAGCACCTACTTCAACCACGTGTTCGGCGGCAGCGGGTACGCGGCGGCGTACTACTCCTACATCTGGGCCGAGGTGCTCGACGCCGACACCGTCGCCTGGTTCGGCGAGCACGGCGGCCTGCGCCGGGAGAACGGCGACCGGTTCCGCCGCGAGGTGCTGTCCCGCGGCGGTGCCGTGGACGCGATGGAGGCCTACCGCGCGTTCCGCGGCCGTGACCCGGAGATCGCGCCGCTGCTGGCGCGGCGCGGTCTGGCCGGCTGACCCGGTACACACGACCGCCCGCCGTCCGGTGGGGAGCGCCGGGCGGCGGGCGGTCGTGGTGCGGAGTGCTACTTGTACTGGCGCATCCAGGCGACCCGCATCTCCGACGGCTCCGGCGAGCCGCCGTCGGGGAAGTAGTCGAGCTGGATCGTGGCGTGCATCGGACCCGGGGGGAACGTGTTCGGGTCCTCGGAGCGGAACCACTCGACGCCGTCGACGTAGCCGACGATCGCGTCCGGGGTCCACTCCACGGCGTAGTTGTGCCACTGGGTGATGTCGAGCTGCTTCTTGGCGTCCTTCTGCGAGTTCGAGCTGCCGTAGTGCAGGAAGAAGGACACGTCGTCGCTGGCGCTGGTGGTCTCGGCGAAGTCGATCTCGCCGCCCTCCGGCCAGGACACCTCGCTCGGCCACAGCAGCAGCACCGGGTGGTACTGCTTGTCGCCCTTGGGGAACTGGGCGCGCATCTCCCACTTGCCGTACTTCTGGGAGGTGCCCCAGGCCATGCCGCCGGTGTTGCCCTGCGAGTCGCCGCGGATGACGAGGTTGCCGTTCTCCACCGAGATCGCGTCGGAGGTGCGGCGGCCCTGGCCGTCGTGGCCGGCGCCGTTGTACGGCGACCAGTTGCTCCCGAGGGTGGACCCGAGGAACTCGTCGCCACCGATGGCCTGCCAGCCCATCTTGAGCGCGGCCTGGATGCCGTCGCCGGCGACCTGGACGGCGCCACCGACCGGACCGGCGGCGGGGGCCCCGCCCGAGTTCCCGGAGCTCCCGGAACCACCGGAGCTCGCGGCGGCCCGTGCCCGCTCGGCGGCCTCGCGGCGGCGCTCCTCGGCGCGACGCTCGGCGGCCTCCTGCGCGGCGAGGGCCTGGCCGATCTGACCGGACGCACCCTGCGCGGCGTCGCCGAGTGCGGAGCCGCCCCCGTTGGCCAGCACCGGGCCGGCGGACAGCGCGGTGTCCGACGCCGACCGGCGCGACGAGTCGTTCACCATCGCCGCGGACAGCGACGGGTCCTCGGTGCCGGGCTGCAGCAGCGTCAGCACCATCGTCGCGGCGAGCACCGCGGCGGCGCCGACGCCCAGCGGGGCGAACCGGCGGACACGGGAGCGGGCGGGGCGTGACCGGTCGACCGCGACGACCGAGCCCGTCCCCGACACCTCGGGTTCGTGCAGGCCGGCGATGGCCCCGCCGGTGACCTCGTTGCGCGGCGCGGGCACCTCGGCCTGCGGGGCCGCGGGCTCCTCGGCCGGGGACGACCCGCCGAACAGCTCCACACCGGACAGCCCGGCCGCCGACGACGGCGCGGACCGCCGCGCCCGACGGCCCGGGGTCCGGGCGGTGGGCACGGCGTGCGCGCCCGTCCCGGTCACCGCGGTGTCCCCGGCGGCGGCGTGGGAGCCGCTGCCGGTCGCGCCGCCGCCCGGCGCCCACGGGCCGGGGTCGGCCGTGTCGGCCCAGGTGATCCGCCCGGCGTCCGCCGTCGTGGCACCGGTGGGGGAGTCCGCCGTGACGGCGGCACCGGTGTCGTCGGGGGTGTCGGGGTCGGTGTCGTCGTACCCGGCGTCGAGGACGCGGTGCCGCCCGGAGGCGCTCACCCTGTCCTCGAGCAGGGTGGCCGCGGGCACGGCGGATCGGGCCGCGTCGTCCGCCGGGGCGGAGGACACGGCATGCCTGCCCCGGGGAGACGGCACAGAGGGGGAGCTGTGCTCGGCGGCGAGTCGCGCGATCAGGTCGCGGGGGTCGACCTGATCAGCCGCAGCGGAACTCTTCCGTCGCATGAGGAGGGACTCTAGGTAGGGTGACCGAGTGTGAACACCCTCGCTGAGAAGGGTGGTTGCGTCTCCGCGCCGACAGGTCGACGGAGAGCGCCGAAGAGCAAGATCCCGCCATTTCGGCAGTAATGCTGGGCCGAACAGAGCAACGAGACTCTCAGGATCACTCGTTCGGGCTAAGCGGTCACGGTACGTCGCACCGTTAGCCGATTGTGACGGGCTGCCGGTCGAGGAACAGTGGCCGTGCCTCCCCGGTGCTCCCCGCACGACCTCCCGAGCTCCCCGCTCCCCGACCTCCGCAGGATCTGTGAACGATCACGCTCCCCCCGTCTCGCCGTCCCTCCCGATCCCCGCGCCCCGTGCCGAGATGCGCGCGCTCAGCGTGCTGCTGGCCCTGCCGCCGTCGGCGGGCACCGCCTCGCTCGGCCGCGGGCTGCGCCAGGACCTCGCCGCCGAGGGCGTGGACCTCGTCGTCGTCGCCGACGGCATCGAGCTGCTGGACACCCTGCGCTCCCGCGGCGCCGACCTGCTCGTGCTCGACATGGAGCTGCCGGGCCCCGAGCCGTCGGTGCTGCTCGGGGCCGTGCAGTCCGAGTCCCCGCCGACCCCGGTGATCACCGTCGTGCCGCGCGAACGGCGGGCCGGGGTGATCGGCATGCTGCGCGGCGACCGCGACGACTTCCTGATCCGGCCGTTCGTCCCGGACGAGCTCGCGTCCCGGATCCGGCTCCGGCTGCGTGCCGCCGCGGGGCTGCCCGCACCGACGGTGCTCGGGCACGGCGGCCTGTCCGTCGACGTCGACGCCGGCCAGGTGTTCGTCGACGGCCGCCGGGTCGCGCTGTCCCCGACCGAGTACGCGCTGCTGCTCGCGCTGGCCGAGCAGGCGGGCGAGCCGGTCGCGCTCGACGACCTGGGCCGCCGGGCCTGGACCGAACCGGTGTCGGCCAACCTGGTGCAGGTCTACGTGTCCTACCTGCGGCGCAAGATCGGTCCCGAGCGGATCAGGACCATCCGGGGGCTGGGCTACCAGCTGGACGGCTGAGTCGGGGCTCTCAGGATCCGAAGGACGACGCGACGTCGAGCAGCAGGTCGTTCTCCTCCGGCGTGGACACGGTGACCCGCACCCCGTCGGTGGCGAACGGGCGCACGATCACCTTCCGCTCGCCGCAGTGCGTCGCGAACGCAGCGGTCCGGTCCCCGAGCGGCAGCCACACGAAGTTCGCCTGGGTCTCCGGCACGGTGAACCCGGACCCGCGCAGCCCGGCGGCCACCCGGTCCCGCTCGGCGACGACGGCGGCGCAGTCGGCGAGGATCTCCTCCCGGTGCTCCAGCGCGGCGACGGCACCCGCCTGGGCGACCGAGCTGACCCCGAACGGCGGCGCCACCTTGCGCAGCGCGGTCGCGATCTCCTCGGAGGTCAGGGCGTAGCCGACCCGCAGTCCCGCCAGCCGGTAGGCCTTGGAGAAGGTGCGCAGCACGACCAGGTTCGGGTGGTCGTCGAGCAGCGGCCGGCCGCTGACGGCGTCGGGGTCGGTGACGAACTCGGCGTAGGCCTCGTCGAGCACCACCAGCACGTCCGACGGCACGGCGCCCAGGAACCGGACGAACTCGTCGCGGTGCACGGCCGGGCCGGTCGGGTTGTTCGGGCTGCACACGAACACCACCCGGGTCCGCTCGGTGACGGCGGCGGCCATCGCGACGAGGTCGTGGCGGAAGTCGGGGTCCAGCGGCACGGTGCGGATCTCCGCCCCGCCGATCTGGGTCACGATCGGGTACGCCTCGAACGAGCGCCAGGCGAACAGCACCTCGTCGCCGGGGCCCAGGCAGCCGATCTGCACGAGCTGCTGGCACAGCGTCACCGAGCCGCAGCCGACCGCGACCCGCTCGGGGGCCAGGGCGTACAGGTCCGCGATGCGTCCGGTCAGCTCGACGACGCCGAGGTCCGGATACCGGTTGCCACCTGCGGCGGCGCGGGCGATGGCCTCCAGCACCGCGGGAGCGGGCGGCGCGGCGACCTCGTTGCTCGCGAGCTTGATCGCCCCGGGGACGGTGCGACCCGGCACGTAGGCGGGCAGGGTGTCCAGATCGGGACGGATCAGCGTCATGACGGCAACGGTATCCGCCGGGGGTCGAACCCGGGCCCGTGCTCTGGTTGAGTGACGTCATGACGACGACCGCTGTCCGGACCGAGGGCGTGCCGCTGACCGACGGGGGCGAGCTGCGCCTGACCGTGGCCGAACCCGACGGTCCGGTCCGCGGCGGTGTCGTCGTCCTGCAGGAGGCACGGGGGGTCACCGACTCGATCCGGCTGCTCGTCACCGGCCTCGCCGCGGACGGCTGGCTCGCCGTCGCCCCGCACCTCTACCGCGACGCCGGCGCGGGCGGCGACCTCGCCGACGGCTCCGACGCCGAGGTCGCCGAGCACGTCGGCAGCCTCGAGCCGCGCCAGGTCATGGACGACTGCGACACCGCGTTCGGCTGGCTGGGCGACGTGGGCATCGAGGCCGACCGGATGGGCGTGCTCGGGTTCGACCTCGGGGGCACGGTCGCGCTGCACGTCGCGGCCAACCGCACCCTCGGCGCGGCGATCACGGTCGCGGGTGGCGGGATCGAGTCGTCGCCGTGGTCCAGCCTGCCTGCCCTGGTCGAGACCGCACCCGAGCTGACCTGCCCCTGGCTGGGCATCTACTCGGAGGCCTCCGACACCGACGCCGTCGCCCGCCTGCGCGACGCCGCGGCGTCCTCGGGGAAGGCGACCGACGTCGTGATCTACCCGAGCACCGGCTACCGCTTCGACGACGACCCGGAGTCGGCCGCCGAGGCGTGGCAGCGGGTCCTCAACTGGTTCGACGCCCACCTGCGCTGACGAACGCCCCGGCCCGCGCGGCGGCTGCGGCCACGGCGGCCGCGCGGTGGGCGTCCGCGGTGTCCGGCTGCGCCCCCCGGGTGAGGAGCTGGTGGTAGAGCGGGGCGGAGACCGCCCGGACGACGGCGGCCGCGTCGGTGCCCGCCGGTAGCTCGCCGCGCGCCACCGCGTCGGTGACACACGGCTCCCAGACCGCGGTCCGGGCGTCGTAGAAGCCGCGCAGCGCCCGTGCGGTCCCGGCGTCGTCGACGGCGGCGCAGATCAGCGCGGTGAGCAGCCGTCCCTGCCGTGGGTCGGCCAGGGTGGAGCGGACCAGCTCGGCGTTGGCCAGGAGGTCGCCGTCCAGCGTCCCGGTGTCCGCCCGCGGCGCGGAGGTCTCGACCATGTCCGACACGAGGTCGGCCAGCACCGCGGGGACACTGCCCCAGCGCCGGTAGACCGTCGTCTTGCCGACGCCGGCCCGGCGCGCCAGCTCCGCGAGGTCCAGGCCCGGCAGCCCGAGCTCGATCAGGGCGTCGCCCGCCGCGGACAGCACGGCGGAACGGACCCGCGCGGTCCGGCCCCCCGGCCTGCTCATCTCCGGTGCCACGACCCCCACCCTAGCTTTTGACGGGACCGGGGTTCCGTTTGGCGTGTCCGTGGGTTAGCTTCAAAAGGAACCAGGGTTTCGTTAATGAGGAGTGGGCATGGAGTACCGACGGTTGGGCCGCAGCGGGTTGCAGGTCCCGGTCCTGAGCTTCGGCGCCGGCACGTTCGCCGGGCGCGGCGCGCTGTTCGGGGCGTGGGGGTCGGTCGACGTCGCCGGCGCGCGCCGGACGGTGGACCGGTGCCTCGACGCGGGGGTGACCCTGTTCGACACCGCCGACGTCTACTCCGACGGCGGGTCGGAGGAGGTCCTCGGGGCGGCGCTGCGGCACCGCCGCGACGAGGTCCTGATCTCGACCAAGGCCGGCCTGCCGGCCGGCCCCGGCCCGAACGACGCCGGCACCGGGCGCTCCCGCCTTGTGCGCGCCGTCGAGGACGCCCTGCGCCGGCTCGGCACCGACCGGATCGACCTGTTCCTGCTGCACGCCTACGACGCGGGCACCCCGCCCGAGGAGGTGCTCGCGACCCTGGACGTGCTCGTCCGGTCGGGCAAGGTGCGCTACACCGGCGTCTCCAACCACCCCGGGCGACGGCTGGTGCGGACCCTGGACCTGGCCGACCGGCACGGCTGGCCGCGGCCCGTCGCGCACCAGGTGTACTACTCGCTGGTCGGCCGCGACTACGAGTGGGACCTCATGCCGCTGGGCCACGAGGAGGGCGTCGGCGCCCTGGTCTGGAGCCCGCTGGGCTGGGGACGGCTCACCGGCCGGGTCCGGCGGGGCGCCCCGCTGCCCGCGGGCAGCCGGCTGCACACCACCGCCGAGGCGGGCCCGCCCGTCCCTGACGACCTGCTGTTCGACGTCGTCGACGTGCTCGACGCGATCGCCGCCGAGACCGGCCGCACGGTGCCGCAGATCGCGCTCAACTGGCTCACGACCCGCCCGACCGTCAGTTCGGTGATCGTCGGCGCGCGTGACCTCGGTCAGCTGGAGGACAACCTCGGCGCGGTCGGCTGGCGTCTCGACGACGACCAGGTCGCCCGTCTGGACGCGGTCTCGCACCGTCCTGCGCCGTACCCGTACTTCCCGTACGAGCGGCAGGAGGCCTTCGCCCGGCTCGCGCCGCCGCTCGTCGGCGCCCCGGCCTGACCGTCCCCGTGTGACGGGCCCCCTGTCCCGTGGGGGCCGGAGTGGGGTCCGGCCACTGGTGCGCGGCCGGGGCCGTCGGGGATGCTCGGGGCATGCCGCCCGTGTCGTCGCCGCAGACCGTCACCGATCCGGACACCCCCGAGCTCCTGTGGAGCCCGGACCCGGACCGGGTGGCGGACACCGAGATCGTCCGGTTCGCGACCTGGGCACGCGACGAGCGGGGCGCCCCGCTGTCCGACGTCACCGACTACGCCGAGCTGCACACCTGGTCGGTGACCGACCTGGAGGGCTTCTGGTCGGCCGTCGCCGAGTACTCCGGCGTGCTGTTCCACGAGAAGCCGACGGCGACGCTCGGCTCCCGCGACATGCCCGGCGCGCAGTGGTTCCCCGGCGCGACCCTCAACTACGCCGAGCACGCCCTGACCCCGGGCCCGGGCCGCGCCGACGACGACGTCGCGGTCGAGTTCGTGCGCGAGGACGGCCTCGAGCGCACCGTCACCCACGCCGAGCTGCGCGACCAGGTCGCCCGCGCCCGCGCCGGGCTGGTCCGGGCCGGCGTCGGGCAGGGGGACCGCGTCGTCGCGCTCGCCCCGAACAGCGTCGAGACCCTCGTCGCGTTCCTGGCCGCGGCGAGCCTCGGCGCGATCTGGTCGTCGTGCTCGCCGGACTTCGGAGCCCGCGCCGTGCACGACCGCTTCGCCCAGATCGAGCCCGCCGTGCTCGTCGCCGTCGACGGCTACCGCTACAACGGCAAGGGCTTCGACATCCGTGACAAGGTCGCCGACCTGCGCGGACAGCTGCCCACGCTGCGCGCGACCGTCCTCGTGCCCTACCTCGACCCCGACGCGACCCTCGACGGCACGACGACCTGGGCCGAGTTCACCGCCGGGTCCGGCCCGCTGGAGTTCACCGCGGTCCCGTTCGACCACCCCCTGTGGGTGCTCTACTCCTCGGGCACCACCGGCCTGCCCAAGGGCATCGTGCACGGTCACGGCGGCATCGTCGTGGAGCACCTGAAGGCGATGCGCCTGCAGCACGGGCTCGGGCCGGGGGAGCGGTTCTTCTGGTTCACCACCACCGGCTGGATGATGTGGAACTTCCTGGTCGGCGGCCTGCTCGTGGGCGCGACGATCGTGATGTTCGACGGCAGCCCCGGCCACCCCGACCTCGGCGCGCTGTGGGCGCTGGCGGCGAAGCACCGGGTGTCGCTGTTCGGCGTCTCCGCCCCCTACGTGCAGTCCTGCATGAAGGCCGGTCTGCGCCCCGGCGACGACCACGACCTGTCCTCGGTGCGCGCCCTCGGCTCCACCGGCGCGCCGCTGTCGGTCGACGGGTTCCGCTGGATCGGGGAGGCGGCCGGGTCGCACATCCAGATCTGCTCGGTCTCCGGCGGTACCGACGTCTGCGCGGCCTTCCTCACCAGTGCCCCCACGGTGCCGGTGTGGCTGGGTGAGCTGTCCTGCGCGGCGCTCGGCGCCGACGTCCGGTCCTGGGCCGAGGACGGCACCGACCTGCTCGACGACGTCGGCGAGCTGATCATCACCACGCCGACCCCGTCGATGCCGGTCATGTTCTGGAACGACCCGGACGGCACCCGTCTGCGGGAGTCCTACTACGAGGACTTCCCCGGCAACTGGCGGCACGGCGACTGGGTGCGCCGCACCCCGCGCGGCTCCTACGTCATCTACGGCCGCTCGGACTCCACACTCAACCGTGGCGGGGTCCGGATGGGCACCGCGGACTTCTACGCCGTCGTCGAGAACGTCGACGGGGTCGCGGACTCCCTGGTGATCGACACGACCGCGCTCGGCGAGCGCGAGGAGGGGGCCCTGCTCTGCTTCCTCGTCCTCGACGACGGTGTCGCGCTCGACGACGTCGAGCCGACCCTGCGCTCGCTGCTGCGCAAGGAGCTCTCGCCGCGGCACGTGCCGGACCGGTTCGTCGTCGTCGACGCGGTGCCGCGCACCCTGAACGGCAAGAAGTGCGAGGTGCCGGTGAAGAAGATCCTCGCGGGCACCGCGCCGGAGAAGGCGGTGTCGGCCGGCGCCCTCCAGAACCCCGACGCGCTGACCCCGTTCGTGGCCCTCGCAGGTTCCTGACCTGCGCCGGACCGGGGTCCCCCGGCCAGGGGGACCCCGGTTCCGGGCGGCCGGAATGCCCGTGTAGTGTTGCCTTCGCTGGTGGCCGTCAGGCACCGGGGAGGCTTCGCCTAGTCTGGTCTATGGCGCCGCACTGCTAATGCGGTTTGGGGTAACCCCCCATCCCGGGTTCAAATCCCGGAGCCTCCGCACCGGCACGGCGGTGGGGACACCGGTCGCCGGCCGACAACTGAAGATTGCTACGCTGGAGACAGCAACGCGCCCGTAGCTCAACGGATAGAGCATCTGACTACGGATCAGAAGGTTAGGGGTTCGAATCCCTTCGGGCGCACACATCGAGATCCGGCCCTGACCAGCAGTGATGGTCAGGGCCGCTTTCTTTTCCGGCCCCACGGCCGGCCAGGCCTCGGTCATGATGGCGGCCGGGACCCGTGGCCCGAGAAGGTGGGCGAGCAGATGAAGATCGGTGAGCTGGCGGAACGCACCGGCGTCAGCGTCCGGATGCTGCGGTACTACGAGCAGCAGGGCCTTCTGGCCTCCACCCGCAGCACCGGTGGTCAGCGCCTGTACGGCCCCCACGGGCCCGAGCGGGTCGAGCTGCTGCGCACGCTGTTCGCGGCCGGGCTGTCGAGTCGCACCATCGCGAGCCTGTTGCCGTGCGTGGACACGCCGGGTCCGCAGACCGCCGACGAGGCCTACGCGACGATGCGCCGTGAGCGGGACCGGCTCAGTGCCGCGATGGCGACGCTGGCGACCGCGCGGGACGCCCTGGACGGCCTCATCGCCTGCAACTCCGAGCACCGGGCCACGCTCGCATCGACACGACGCACCGCCTGAACGTCCGCCCACCGCGATGACCCGGGTCACGATCGCTGGCACCTGACACTGATGTCAGGTCCTAGCGTCGGCGACGTGATCAACGCATATGGGTACCGCACCTTCGGGGGACCCGAGGTCCAGGAGTTCCTCGACCGTCCCGACCCCGTCCCGGCCGCCCACGAGGTGGCCGTCGCCGTCGCCGTCGCCGGGGTCAACCCCCTCGACCACGTGCTGCGTGCCGGCCTCATGCCCGGGCTGAACGGTGCCGTGCCGTTCCCGCAGGTCCTCGGCATGGAGGCGGCGGGCGTGGTCACCGCCGTCGGGCCCGAGGTCCGGGGACTGGAGGTGGGTGACCGCGTGTTCGGGTTCGCGCTCACCGGGGCGGGGACCTACGCCCGCACGACCGTCCTCCTCGGGTCCGCCACGGCCCGCACCCCCGACGGGCTGTCGGACCGGTGGGCGGCCACGATCCCCGTCGCGGGGACCACGGCACTCGACGCGCTCGACCAGCTCGGCCTCCCGCCCGGCGCGCGTCTGCTCGTCAACGGGATCGGCGGCGGGGTCGGTATCGCCACCGCCCAGCTCGCCCGCGCCCGCGGACTCCGCGTCGTCGGCACCGCCGGTGGAACCAAGCGGGCGACCGTCACCGCCACCGGTGCAGCCTTCGTCGACTACACCACCGCCACGGCCGAGGCCGACCTGCGCGCGTTCGCGCCCGACGGGTTCGACGGCATCGTCGACC
Source organism: Pseudonocardia sp. ICBG601 (assembly GCF_020496245.1). Classification (NCBI taxonomy): domain Bacteria; kingdom Bacillati; phylum Actinomycetota; class Actinomycetes; order Pseudonocardiales; family Pseudonocardiaceae; genus Pseudonocardia; species Pseudonocardia sp. ICBG601. The sequence goes on from NZ_JAHLJA010000148.1 coordinate 941,515, forward strand.
TCGTCGGCGGGGCCTCGTTGCGCGCCGTGGCACCGCTGGCCGCCGCGGCGACGACGGTGGTCTCGGTCGGAGACCCCACGGTGGTCGAGATCGGCGGCGCCATGGTCGAGCGCCACACCGACCGCCCCACCCTGGAGCGGGTGGCCGACCTGATGGTGCAGGGGGTCCTCGATCCGCACATCACCGCCGTCCACACCCTCGACGAGGCGGCGCAGGCCCTGGCGAGCGTGGAGAGCGGCCACTCGACGGGCAAGACGGTCCTCGACCTGACCGGCTGAGCGCCGACGTCCGGGCGTGGTGTGCTCCGGGAGCCGGCTTGCAACGCGCCCACTACGGATCGATCAGCCAGGCGCGCAGCGCCGTGGCCACGGCGGCGGGGTTCTCGTAGGGCGTCAGGTGCCCCACGTCGTCGAGCACGACGACATCGGGGTGGTCGGGCAGCCTGGACCGGAGCTCGTAGGCCTGTCGGAGCGGGATCCAGGGGTCGTCACGGCCCCAGCCGATGCGCGTCGGACACCGCGTGGCACCCAGCTTCTCCGCCACCGCACACGTGTCGGCAGCGCTCAGTGCGGCGATCTGGAGGTAGAACGCGGCCTGCCCGCCAGGAGCCGTCCACGGGGACACGAGTGCGTCGACGTCCCGGTCCGGCAGCTCCCGCGAGAGCGCACCGGTGACGTACCCCCTCACCAGTGCGGAGTGCAGGTCCGGGGGGAGCCGCGCGAACACGTCGGTGTTCTCGGCCACCAGCCGGAAGAAGGGCGAACCCCACGGGTCGAGCGTGACGATGTCCCAGAGGAACAGATCGGCGTAGTCGGCCCCGTGCAGCAGGTGGGCTCCCAGCGCGACCGCACCGCCGATGTCGTGGGCGACCACATGCGGGCGGCGGAGGTCCCAGACGCCGAGGAGGGAGACCAGACGCTCCGCCTGGGTGCGCAGGTCCGTCGCAACCGTCGGACCCTTCTCCGATTCCCCGTAGCCCGGCATGTCCCAGAGGAACACGCGGTGGTCGCGACCCAGCTCACGGGCGACGCGACCCCAGACCTGCGAGGACCACGGAGTGCCGTGACACAGGACGACGTCTCCCCGAGCCTGCTCCGTGGGCTCCAGGACCCGGGTGGCGACCGTGGCTCCGCCGACGGCGACCGGGATCGGGTCGGGCAGCAGCGGCTCGTGTGTCAGCATGGGGCGACGCTAAAACCTCAGGTCGACCTGAGGTCAAGCCGGAAGGACGTGGGGGGTTGAAGATCGGCGAGGCCGCCCGGAGGGTCGGCGTCGAGGTGCACGTCCTGCGGCACTGGAACGACGAGCGGGTCGTGGTTCCCGATCGTGCTGCCTCGGGCCATCGGGAGTACTCCGAGGAGCACGTCCGCCGCCTCCGCGTCGTCCAGGCATGCCGGAATGTCGGCATGAGCCTCGCGGAGATCCGGCTCGTGCTCCACCGCGGCTACGCAGAACGCACCCGGGTCATCGAGGGGAAGCTGCGCTGGATCCGGGAGCAGCGTGCCCGGCTGGGGGACGCGGAGAGGTTTCTCGAACACGTCGTCGACTGCACGCACGACCTGCTCACCCGGTGCGAGGACTGCACGGCCTACGCCGCGACGGTCCCGGAGCCGGTCGACGGGACCGGACCGGACGCGGGGCACGGCCCGTAGCCGGGACCCGGCCGCGCGGGGGTGGCCGCACCTCGGCCCCGGCCACAACAGTGGCCGGGGCCGGGGCAGGAGCGCGGTCAGTCCTTCTTGAAGGCGTCCTTGACCTTCTCGCCCGCCTGCTTGAGGTTGCCCTTGGCCTGGTCGCCCTTGCCCTCGGCCTCGAGCTTCTCGTCGTCGGTCGCCTTGCCGACGGTCTCCTTGGCCTTGCCCGTGAGCTCCTCGGTCTTGTTCGCGACCTTGTCGTCCGCTGCCATGGGTTCCTCCTCGGCTGGTGACACACCGCGACGACCGCCGGATCGACGCCGTCGCACAGGACCGGGTACCTCCGCAGCGGCAGGGGAAACGCGTTCTGCGTATCCCTGCGGATCCGGCGTCGCCGCGCCCGGCGGTAGGAAGGCACCGGGCGGACACGGGAGGGGTGCGGGACATGGACGGGGAGCTGGTCGTCGGGTCGGTGCTGGGCGACTTCGAGATCCGCGGGCGGCTCGGCGCCGGGGGCATGGGCGTGGTGCTGCGGGCCCACGACCGCCGCCACGGCGGCGAGGTCGCGCTGAAGGTGCTGCCCGCGCACCTGGCCGGGGACCCGGTCGTCGTCGAGCGGTTCCGGCGGGAGGCCCGTGCCGCGTTCGAGCTGCGTGACCCGCACGTCGTCCCGGTCCACGGGTTCGGCGAGGTCGACGGCAGGCTCTACCTGTCGATGCGCCTGGTCGACGGCGAGGACCTGGCCCGGATCCTCGCCCGCCGGGCGCCGCTGGAGCCCCGCCGGGCCGCCGGCATCCTGCGCCAGGCCGCGCACGCCCTCGACGCCGCGCACGCCGCCGGTCTGGTGCACCGGGACGTGAAGCCGGCGAACCTGCTCGTCGTCGAGAGCCGCGACGACTTCACCGCGCTCACCGACTTCGGCATCGCCCGCGCCGTCGGCCCGGACCCGGACACCGCGCTCACCGAGACCGGCGCGACCGTCGGCACGCTGGCCTACCTCGCCCCGGAACGCCTGTCGGGCACCGGTACGGTCGACGGCCGGGCCGACGTCTACGCGCTGACCTGCGTGCTCGTCGAGATGCTCACGGGGCGGCCCCCGTTCCCCGAGGCGGACCCGGCGGCCGTGCTCGCCGCGCACCTGATGACGCCGCCGCCCCGGGTGTCCGTGCTCCGGCCCGGGCTCGACCCCGGCTGGGACGACGTCGTCGCCCGCGGGATGGCGAAGGACCCCGCCGCCCGGTTCGCGACGGCCGGTGCGCTCGCCGCCGCGGTGCAGCGCCTGCTCGGGCCGCCCCCGGCGCCGGAGACCCCCGCGCCGATCCGGCCCGCGACCACCCCCGGGCCCGGACCCGCGTTCCCGGCCGTGACCGGCCCCGGGCTCGCCGCCGCGCCCCGACCCGCGTACCCGGCCCCGACCGGCGCCGGGTTCCCGGCCGCGGCCGGCGCGGCGCCCCGGGTCCGGTCGCGACGCCTGCCGGTGCTGATCGGGGCCTGCGTCACCGGGGCGGCGGTCGCGCTCGGGGCCACGTGGATGCTGCTGACCGGGCCGGCGGACCCGCCGGCAACCGGCACGGTGCAGCCGGCCGAGGCCACGACCACCCTCGCCGACGGCGACCTCCGGCTCTGGCGGCCGATCGCGCCGGTGTCGTGCGCGCGTCCGGCGGACCTCGTGGTCGTCGGCGCGGCGGTCGACCCGGCGCGGCACCGCGAGGACGTCGCCGAGCAGCTGCGCGCCCACCCCGGGGCGAACTACCTGCTCGCCGGGGACAGCTGCGTGCCCTTCCGGTCGCGCACCGCGGAGGGGAACCCGATCTACGTCACCTACCTGGGCCCGTTCGACGACCGCGGCGACGCCTGCGCCGCGCTCGCACGGACCGGTGGCGACGCCTACCTGCGCCCGGTCACCGGGCCGTCCCCGGTGGCGACGGGCGTGCGCCCCTGCTGACCGGGCCCACGGCCGTGACCTGGTGTTCACCGGCGGACACGTCGTCGTACCCGGGCCCGGTCATGCTCGTCCCACCCCGGTGGCCCGGGCGTCGGGCCCTGGGCCGCGCCCCGTCGTCGCGATAGTGTCCTGGGTCACGACGACGGCGCCGTGCAGCCGGGTCGACACGTCGAGGAGGCCGGGGTGCGCTACTGGACCACCGACGACCGACCGGCCCGCGAGCAGTTCAGCTACTGGCGCGAGGTGATCTGCGAGGCGTTCACCCCGCTCGCCGCCGAACGGCCCCGGGTCCGGCACGCGGGCCCGGCCGACCCGGGGGCGATCCGGAGCTGGGTGCGGGCGACCCGGCTGACCGCCACGAACTGCGCCGAGGTGTCCTCGGCGACCCAGCTCATCACCCACGGCCGCGACGAGATCCGCCGCACCACGACCGACCACGTCTTCGTGAACCTGCAGGTCAGCGGGCACTGCGTGGGGACACAGGCCGGCCGCCGCTGCGTCGTCGAACCGGGGGGCTTCGCCCTGTTCGACACGACCCGCGAGTACGGCCTCGAGTTCGTCGCCGACGACGACACCCAGGACTGGCGGTGCGTGTCGTTCCGGGTGCCCCGCGCGCAGCTGGTGCCGCTGGTCGCCGACCTCGACGGCGCCACGGCGGTGACCCACGACGGCGCCGCGCCGGGGATCGCCCGCGTCGTCGCCTCGATCATGCTCGCCACCTGGAACGCCGTCGACACCTTCGACCCGGCCGCGGCCGCCGCGGCCGAGACCGCGTTCACCACCCTCCTCGCGGCCGCGACCGGCGGCTCCGAGGAGCTGCGCGACACCGGGCGGGAGCACCTCGACGCCGGCCTGCGCGCGGCCGTCAACCGGCACCTGGCCGCGCACCTGCGGACCGGCGACACCTCGGCGGCGGCGGTCGCGGCGCGCTTCGGCATCTCGGTCCGCAAGCTGCACCAGCTCTACGAGGGCACCGGCCGGAGCTTCGCCCGCACCGTCATGGCCCTGCGGGTCGACGGCTGCACCCGCGAGCTCGGCGCGCCGGGCCCGACCGGCACCCTCACCGAGCTCGCGGCGCGGTGGGGTTTCGCCGACCTGTCCCACCTCAACCGGGTCTTCCGCGCCCGGCACGGCTGCCTGCCCTCGGAGTTCCGCGACCGCGGCCCGGCCGGATCGTGCACACCGGTACCGGCCGGCGTGCGCGCCGGTTCGATCCTCGGGCCCGGCGTCCCGGCCACGCTCCATCCGAGCCCCTGACACCGGTCGCGTCGGGGCCCGAGCGGAAGGCATCCGACGATGACACTGGACTTCACCCTCGACGAGGCGCAGCTGGGCCTGCGTGAGCAGGCCCGGCAGTTCGCCGACAGCGTCCTCTCCGGTGTGGAGGCGGCGATCGCTCCGTTCCCGGAGCCCGCCCAGCGGTTCTCCGCCATCGAGCCGTTCTACCGGCAGATGGTCGACGCCGGGTTCGTGAAGGCGCTCGTCCCGGCCGAGTACGGCGGGGGGAGGTTCACCTCGCTGCAGTTCGTGCTCGCCGTCGAGGAGATCGCCCGGGTCGACGTCAACGTCGCCTCCGCCATCCTCGGGACCGGCCTCGGGCTGTACCCGATCGTGCACTTCGGCTCCGAGGAGCAGAAGCAGCGGTGGCTGCCGGCGTTCTGCGGGTCCGAGCCGAAGCTCGCCGCGATCGCCTACACCGAGGTCACCGGCGGCGCCAACTACGACTCGCCCGACCCGAAGGTCGGCATCCAGACCTTCGCCCGGATCGAGGGCGACGAGATCGTCCTCAACGGGGCCAAGCACTACACCACCAACGGCTCCGGCTGGGACGGCGGCGGAGCCGACCTCATCTCGGTCGTCTGCCGCACCGACCCGGCACTGCCGCCGCAGGAGTCGCTGGCGATCGTCGTCGTCGAGCGGGGCACGCCCGGGGTGGAGATCACCGGGATGCTCGACACCATCGGGCACCGCGCCACCAACTCGCCGCGGGTGGAGTTCCACGACGTCCGCGTGCCGCTCGCCAACATGATCGGCGGGCCCGGTGACGGCATGGAGATCGTGAAGAGTGCGTTCACCTGGACCTGCGCGCCCATCGGCGCGGCCTGCGTCGGGCGGATGCGGGCGGCCTTCGACTACGCCTACGAGTTCGCGCGGACCGACAACCGCTCCGGCCCGCACCCGGTGATCGAGTACCAGAACGCCGGCTACATGCTCGCCGACATCAAGATCCGCATCGAGGCCACCCGCTACCTGGCCTGGAAGGCCGCCGACCACTTCGACCGGACCGGCGGCAAGGACCGCGAGCTCGCGAACATCACCAAGATCTACGCCTCGGAGCGGTCGGTCGACGTCGTCTACGACGCGATGCGTCTGGTCGGGGTGGACGCCTACACGACCGAGACGCCGATCGCGGGGATCATGCAGGACGTCCTCTGCTTCCCCGTCTACGACGGCGGCAACATGGGCGTCCGGCGACGGCACCTGCACGAGATGCTGATGGAGCCGAGCTACGACCCGCTGGCCTCGGCCGAGAACCGGCTCGCCACCGGCTCCTGACCGCCCCGGGCCGGTCCCCGGCGCGACGGGGACCGGCCCGCTCCCGTGCTCAGGCGTGCGCGGCGACCGGGTCGTCGGCGGCCTCGGGCAGGATCTCGCCGTCCTCCAGCACGTTCGCGCCCGGCACTTCGTGCAGGAAGATCGCCACGTCGGTCTTCGCGTCCCCGGTGACCGCGCACCACGCGTCGGCGATCCCGTGCAGCAGCCGGGCCCGGACCTCGGGGGAGCGGCCGTCGCGGATCAGCCCGACCATCCGCGGGCCCTCCACCGGCTCCCCGGCCACGAAGACACTGCCCGGCGGGACCTCGGTGAAGGTGCAGTGCACGTAGCGGGCGGGGGCACCGGTGACCTCGCTGTGGACCCTCGTCACCGCCGCGGCGACCTCGGCGCGGTGGGCCAGCGTCGCGTTCCCGGTGGGGACGGTGAAGCGGTAGTAGGGCATCGTCGACCTCCGTGGTGGGACTCGAATCGAGTTCGACGATAACGGGGCACCTGTGGCCCCGCAAGCTCGAAGGACTCGAAAAGTGTCCTAGTATCGGGCGCTGTGAAGCACGACGAGCTCGGCGCCGCGTACTGCTCGGTGGCCCGCACCTGGGCGGTCCTCGGCGAGCGGTGGACGATGATGATCCTGCGCGAGTGCTTCCGCGGCGAGCGCCGCTACGACCACTTCCGCGACAAGCTCGGTCTCGGCAGCAACGTCCTCAACGACCGGCTGCGCGTGCTGGTGGAGGAGGGCGTGCTCGACCGCGTGCCCTACCAGGAGCGTCCGGTCCGGCACGAGTACCGGCTCACGCCGAAGGGCGCCGACCTCTACCCCGTGCTGGTGGCGCTGATGAACTGGGGCGACCGGTACGCCGTCGACGTCCCGCCGGTCCGGCTGGTGCACCGCGGCTGCGGCCACCCCGCCGAGCCCCGGCTCACCTGCGCGCACTGCGCCGAGCCGGTGGCGTGGCGGGACATGACCGCGGAGGTCGAGCCCGGCGCCTGGTGAGCGTCACGACGTCGTCGCGGTCGGAGGGTGTCGCCCGTCGCCCGCCACGCGCAGGGCGTCGGCGGTCGCCGCGTCGCAGACCAGGGTGTGGACCAGGCCCGAGCGCAGTACGGCGCGGGTGGCGTCGGCCCGCTCCGGGTCCCTGACCAGCGCGATCACGTCGCCCGCGGCCCGCAGGTCCGCCTCCCCGGCCGCGACGAGCTGGTGCGCCGGCCCGCTGTCGAGGACCCGGCCGGTGCGGTCGACCAGCAGCCCGACGACCTCGCCGACGGCACCGCCCTCGGCCAGCCGTCGCCGCTCGGGGGCGGTCAGCACGTCGTGCACGGTGGAGTGCCCGGCCCGCCACGCCCCGATCCCGACGACGGCGGTGTCCAGCGCGGCGCAGCGGGCCAGCGCGTCGGCGACGCCCGGCTGGGCCCGCACCGCGCGGGCGGTGTCGGCGTCGGGCAGCAGCAGGGGCGCGTAGACCGGGTAGGCGTCGCCGCCGCACAGTGCGGCGGCCCGGAACACCGCGGTGGCCGAGCCGTCGCGCCGCCACGGCAGCGAGTAGGCGCCGCACAGCTGAACGACGGTGCAGCGCGCGAGCCGGGGGAGGAGCCCGACGACGTCGTTGACCGTCCGGGACCAGGCCAGGCCCAGGACGTCACCCGTGCCGACGGTCTCGGCGAGCAGCGCGGCGGCGAGCGCGGGCACCCCGCCGCCGTCCGGGTGGGTGTCGTCGTCGCGGGCGACCAGGGCGCGGCGCAGCCCGTAGGCGGCGCGGACCGCCGCCGAGCGCGCCGCGTCGACGTCCCCGCCGGGGTCGATCGCGACCCGGACCAGCCCGCGCTCGCGGGCGGCGTCGAGCAGCCGGGCCACCTGGAACCGGCTGAGCCCCAGCTCGGTGCCGACCGCGATCCGGGACCGCCCGTGCAGCAGCACCTGCTCGGCCACCTCGGCCGCGAGCACCCGGCGGGCCGGGCCCCAGGCGGGTGCGTCGTCGTCACCGCTCATCTGAGCACCGTAGCGCGCGCATCGTCCGGTGATGTTGACCTTCCGTGCCCGCGGCCGTGTACTCGACGGTGTTCGGACCGCTCAGATGAGTGGAGGCACGCCATGACCGCGACGATCGGCACGACCCCGGCAGCCGCGCACCACCCGGCGCCGGAACCGGCCCCGGTGTCGCGCCAGCTGCTCGTCGGCCGCGACGACGGCTACGGCGACCTCGCCCTGGAGCGGTTCGCGCTCGCCCCCGGTGCCGGGGCGTGGCACGCCCCGGCCGCGCCGTGCGACCGGCTGCTCGTCGTCCTCGCCGGCCGGGCCCGGGTGGGCGTCGCGGCCGGCGGGCCGTCGGTGGAGCTCGCCGCGGACGAGGTCGTGCACGTGGCGGGCGGGCACGCCCACCGGGTCGAGGTGCTCGCCCCCGGGCCCGGCGGGTGCCTGGAGTGGATCCTGCTGGCGGGGCCCCGGCCGGACCCTCAGCCGTAGAGGTCGGGGCGGCGGTCGGCCAGGTAGGGGTTCGCCCGTCGTGACACCGCCAGCGCGGACCGGTCCAGGTCGGCCACCAGCAGCTCGGGGTCGCGGCCCGCCCGCACCACGGCGCCGTTCGGCCCGGCGACGCAGGACAGCCCGCCGTAGGTCAGCGACCCCTCGGTGCCGCACCAGTTGGCGTAGGCCACGTACACCTGGTTCTCCCACGCCCTGGCCGGGACGAGCACCTGCGGTACGTGGTCGTAGGGGAGCATGTTGGCGGTCGGGACCAGCACGGCGTCGGCGCCGGCCAGCGCCAGCGCGCGGACGGTCTCGGGGAACTCGACGTCGTAGCAGACCAGCAGGCCCAGGCCCCAGCCGTTCCAGGTCACGACGGCGGGCGGGGTGTCCGAGGCGGTGAAGCAGGCCCGGTCGAGCGCGCCGAACAGGTGCGTCTTGCGGTACCCGGCGAGCCGGGTCCCGTCCGGCCCGACCAGCGCGACGGCGTTGGCGACCCGTCCGCCGTGGCGCTCCGGGTAGCCGTAGAGCACCGCCGTCCCCGACGCCCTGGCGATCGCCGCGACCGCGTCCGCCGACGGCCCGTCCGCCGGCTCGGCGAGCTCGGCCACCGCATCCGCGCCGATGTCGTAGCCGGTCAGGAACATCTCCGGGGTGACGAGCAGGTCCGCGTCCGCGGCGGCGCACGCCTCGGCGAGCCGGGCGAGGTTCCCGGCCACGTCGCGCGGCCGGGAGACGGTCTGCAGCAGCGCGACGCGCATCAGTCCGGCAGCGCGGGCGGCGCGAGCTCGGCGAACCGGTCCCCGGGACCGGGGTTGTCCGGCGGGGTGGACCCGCCCAGATGCGCGACGATCCCCCAGACCGCGTTCAGCGCGGTCTGCACCGCGCCCTCCGCCCAGGCCGGGGTCCACGACACGTCGTCGCCCGCCATGAAGATCCCGCGCTCGGCGACGGGCAGGTCGTCCTGCACGAAGTGGCAGTACATCCGCCGGTTGTAGCGGTAGTGCCCGGGCAGGGCGCCCTTGAACGCACCGAGGCTGTGCGGGTCGGACTCCCAGGTCACGGTGATCGGGTCGCCGATGACGTGCGCCCCGACGTCGACGGTCGGGTAGATCTTGCGCAGCGCGCCCAGCGCCAGCTCGACCCGCTTCTCGACCGGGTACGGCAGCATCTTCAGCGAGTCGCTCATCCACGAGTACGACAGGCAGATCACCCCGGGCCGGTCCGGCCCGTTGTCGAACAGGTACGTGCTGCGGGTGAGCCGGTCGGTCAGCGTCGTGGACATGACCTCGCGCCCGGTCGCCGGGTCGACGTCGCGCCAGAACGGCCGGTCCACCATCACGAACGTCTTGGTCGACTGCATGTAGCGGGTGCGGTCCAGGGCCATCCACACCTCCTGGCCGAACAGCGACTCGTCGGTGTCGATCTGGGTGGACAGCAGCCAGCTCTGGCAGGTGGTGAGCACCACGGACACGTCGCGGGTGCCGCCGTAGACGTCGGTGACGCGGATCGTGTCCGCGTCGAGGCGGTGCAGCCGCGCGACTCCCGGGCGGGTCCCGCCCCCGTGCAGCGACGACAGGCTGGTCCCGGCGGGCCAGTGCACCAGGTCGTCGGGGGTGCGCGTCCACAGTCCCTGCGGCACCTGCTCCACCCCGCCGACGACGAGCAGCTGGTCGTCGTCGCAGCCGGTCAGCACCACCCGCAGGATCTCCAGCATCGAGTTCGGGAAGTCCGAGTCCCAGCCACCGGTCCCGAAGCCGACCTGGCCGAACGCCTCGCGGTGGGCGAAGGACAGGTCGGAGAACGCCTTCGAGGTGGACACGAAGTCGTAGAAGGTGCGGTCGTCCCAGACCTCGACGAGCTCCGCCCACAGCGCCCGGATGCGCGGGACGTCGCGCTCGCGGATCGCCTGCTGCAGGTCGGTGAAGCCCGCTCCCTCCTCCAGCGCGCTCGCCCAGGCGTCGGCGACCTCGGTGAAGAACGGGGGCAGGTCGGCCAGGGTCCGGCCGTAGTACGTCCGTCCGTGCAGGTCGATCACCGTGCTGCCGGCCGCCTCCGTCAGCGGGTTCGGGAACGGCGCGGTGGGCAGCCCGAGCAGGTCGACGTAGTGGTGGAACGCCGTCGAGGAGCGGGGGAAGCGCATCCCGCCCAGCTCGGCGACGATCCCGTCGGCACCCTCGAAGGGCTGCGAGCGCAGTCGTCCGCCCAGGTGGGAGGACTCGTACACGACCGGCCGCAGCCCGATGCGCATCAGCTCGTAGGCGGCGACGAGCCCGGCGATCCCGGCCCCGACGACCACGACCTCGGCCCCCAGCCGGTCCGGTGGGACCCGGCCGAGACCGGCCGGGTGGGCCAGCCAGTCGTCGTAGGGGAAGGGGAAGTCCGGGCCGAAGGCGGTGACGGGTGGCTGCTCGGGGCTCATGGGTGGGCTCCTCGGGTCGTGTGCCGGGGATCACCCGGCCCCGCGACCCTATCCAGGACCCCCGCCCCGGATCAGCCCTTTCTGCGCCGCGAGCGCACGACGCCGGTGACGATCCGCTGGTAGGTGGTCGGCAGCAGCCGCACCATCGAGTCGATGGCCCACGCGTCCGGTCCGATGAGGACACGGCGCTGGTTGCGCCGCACGCCGTCCAGGATGGTCTTCGCGGCCCGGTCCGGGGTGGTGGTGAGCATCCGCTCGAACTCGGCGGTGGCGTCGGCGGCCGGGCGGCCGGTGGCGGCGGCGACGCTGTCGTCGACCCGGGCGGCCTTCGCGATGTTGGTGCGGATCCCGCCGGGGTGCACGCAGGTCGCGGACACCGGGGACCCGGTGAGCTCGAGGTCCTGGCGCAGCGACTCGGTGAAGCCGCGGACCGCGTACTTGCTCGCGTTGTAGCCGCTCATCAGGGGCTGCGCGGCGACGCCGAAGATGCTCGACAGGTTGACCACGTGGCCGGCGCCCGCGGCCTCCATGTGCGGCAGGAACGCCTTGGTCCCGTAGACCACGCCCCAGAAGTTGATGTCCATGATCCAGCGGTAGTCCTCCAGGGACAGCGCCCCGGTGGTGCCCGACAGCGCGACGCCGGCGTTGTTGACGATCATGTGGACGGCGCCGTGGTCGGCGACGACGGCGTCGGCCCAGCCGTAGACGGCCTTCTCGTCGGAGACGTCCAGCTCGGCGGTGGTGACCCGCACCTGCGGCCCGGCGAGCGCGGCGGTCTCGGCGAGGCCCGCGGCGTCCCGGTCGGCCAGGGCGAGGTGGCAGCCGTCGCCCGCGAGGCGCAGGGCCAGTGCGCGCCCGATGCCGGATCCGGCTCCGGTGATCGCGGCGGTACGACCGGTGAAGGACTTCATCGTCGGCTCCTCACGAGCGGGTGTGGTGGGCGACCCTAATCTGATGACGCGTGATTCCACATGGCGGGGTGACCGGCGTCATCCCAGGCCGGTGCCGCCCACGAGGAAGAGGGCGAGCGCGTCCGTGACCCGGTCCCGGGGCGGGTCGAACCCGCTCACCGTCCAGGTCATGACGACGTGGCTGATCCCGCCGATGACCGCGTCGGCGCGCAGCCGGGTGGCGGTGGCGTCGGCGGGGGAGGGGGCGGCGTGGTCCGCGGTGAGCGCCAGGAGCAGCCGCCCGAAGCCGGACATGGTCTCCAGCGAGGTGCGCTCGACCTCGGGGCTCACCCCGAGCACCTCGAACCAGACCACCCGGGCGAGCCGCGGGTCGTCCTCCACCACGCGCAGGAACGCGTCGAGGCCGGTCCGGGCCAGCGTGAGCGGGTCGGTGCCGGGCGCCGCGGCCAGTGCGGGGGGCACCGCGTCGCGGAGGCGGGCGGTGCACCCGGCGTAGACGGCGAGCAGCAGCGCCTCGGTGCCGTCGAAGCACTCGTAGAAGTACCGGTCGGCGACGCGTGCCTCCCGGCAGATCCGGCGCACGGTGGTCGCTCGGTAGCCGTCGGTCCCCAGCACCTGCAGTCCCGCGTCGAGCAGGCGGCGGCGACGGTCCTCGGCGCGGTCCGACGCGGACGCGCCCGCGTAGGTCCGGCCGGTGCTCACACCGCCATTCCAGCACGGGCGGGCCGCACCCCCCCGGGCTCCCCGGTGCGGCGGCCGGACGGGGACGGCCCGTGTGCGGCCCCACCCCGTCTACCCCGACCGGGTGAACCTGCCGTGCGCGACCGGCGTGGCGCACGACGCTCCGAGAAACAGTCCGGGCGTTTGGTTTCTCCACCCGCCGTGACCGGATGATGCGGCCGAGAGGGGCATTCACCAGCGTGTTCGGGTGGTGACGGCCGCGGAGATTTGCCATACACGTGACCCGCGTCGCATCCTGAAACCGTCATGCGTGACCGGAAGTGGGTCGGCGTACGGGTGCGGACGGTCGCATCCAGGCCGTTGCCGTCTCGTTGCACGGGTGAGCAACGCACCCGACGGCGACGTCCGGTCGATGCCACCTCGACGAGGAGGAGGAACGGTATGGGCGAGAGCACGAGCCGCGTGGCCTACATGCGCCGCTGTGACTCCGGCGACCGTTGGCCCGGACAGGGACGCCGGATGCCGCGGGCCCAGTCGTCGCGCGTGGTGGACCTCCTGCTGGCCGCCCGCCGCCTCCTCGACGACGGCCGCCTCCCGCACCCCGAGCACGTCGTCGACCTCGGGTCGGCCCGCGCGGTGCTGCGGTCGGTGTGGGCCGAGGCCATGTCCTCGCTCGGCTCCGGCTCGGCCCCGTCGCCGGAGCTGGTGAGCATGCTCGGCGAGGTCAAGGAGATCGACGAGCAGCTCCTGCTCGACCAGCTCGCCCACCAGGACCGCGCGCTGCAGCGCGTCCGCGCCGCGCTCGCCCAGCTCGGCGAGGCCCGCACCAGCACCGCCCTGCTCGACACCGCCGCCTCGACCGCCTGCGGCCTCGGCTTCGACCGCTCGATCGTCTCGCGCGTCGCGGACTCCCTCTGGATCCCCGAGCGCGTGCACGTGGAGCGCGACCCGGCCTGGGCCGAGGAGATCCTCGCGATGGGCCGCACCCATCCGCAGACCCTCGACGGCCGGATCGTCGAGACCGAGATGGTCCGGCGCCGCACGTCGCTGCTGGTCGACGAGGTGCAGGAGCGCCCCGGGGTCAACCGGCCCATCGCCGACGCCTCGATGTCGCGCAGCTACTGCGCCGCGCCGATCGTGGTGCACGGCGTCGTCGCCGGGTTCGTCCACGCCGACTGCTACTACCAGCAGCGCAACGTCGACCCGCTCGACCGTCAGCTGCTCACCCTCTACGCCCAGGGGCTCGGCCAGGCCCTGTCCCGCACGATGGTCCTCGACGAGATGGACCAGATCCGGGCCGATGTCGACCGGCTCGCCCGCCGCGTCACCGACGCCCGCGAGGGCGACCTCGGCGACGGCTGGTGGGGCCACGGCGAGAACGGCCGGATCACTGAGGGCGCCCCGGTCACGCACACCGGCCCGCAGCGCAGCGTCGTCGACGGCTTCCTGCGCTCCGCGCCGGTCGACCCGTCGCTCACCCGCCGCGAGGTCGAGGTCCTGCGGCTGATGGCCACCGGCGACACCAACGCCCGCATCGCCAGCCGCCTGGTGATCTCCGAGGGCACGGTGAAGTCGCACGTCAAGCACATCCTGCGCAAGCTCGGCGCGGCCAACCGGGCCGAGGCCGTCTCGCACTGGCTGCGGGCCGAGCACGACCGCTCCGGGCGGGCCGCCGCCGGTCCGGCCGGGTACCGGTGACCGCCGGCGCCCGGGTGTCGCGGGGCGCGCTGCCCACCCCCCTGCGGGAGTACCTGCACCGGCTCGACGTCGCCGCCCGGCACCTGTCGTTCACCGCCCGCCAGGACCTGCGCTCGCACGTCTGGACCGAGGTGGCACGCACCGCCGGTCCCGCACCGACCGAGGACCGGCTCGTCCGCGCCCTCGACCGCCTCGGCCCGCCCGAGGCCCTCGTTCCCACCCCCGCGGGGGGTACCTCCCCGGTACTCCGCGACCCCGTGGTGGTGCACCTGCTCGGCTGTTCCCTGCTGACCGCGGGGGTGACCGGGCTGATCGGGCTGGTCCGGGTCTGGCGTGCGCCGACCTGGCCGGTCCGCGACGCGCTGACCGCCACCGTCCTGGTGGTGGCCGGCGCCGTCGCACTGCCCCTGCTGACCGGGATCCACCCGGTCGCCGGGGCACTGCTCGGCGGCCTCGGGGCGGGAGCCCTGTCGGCCGCGCTCGTCCTCGGTGCGGTGCTGTTGATCCAGCGTCGGGCCCAGCGCAGGGCACTCCGTACGGAGCACGCCGCAGAGCCGGTCGCCGGTACCACCGATACCCCCCCAGGGGGAGGGTGATCCGCCCCCCACGGGAGGTGTGACCCCCTCTCCCGCGGAGCGACACTTCCGATCGGTGGACCCGGACTGTTTCCGGCCCCGCACTCGAAGGAGAGTTATGACCACGCCTGGGACCCTCACCCAGACGCCCGACGAGACCGTCGAGGTACCGCGCAGGACGGCGGGTTCCGGCGGGTCGGGCGTGCTCAGGAAGGTCGCCGACCCGTTCGTCACGGCCGGCGAGATGTGGCAGCTGATGGTCAAGGTGTTCGTCCTTGCCGTCCGCAAGCCCGTCGGCTTCTGGGCCGACACCCGAGACCAGTGCTTCGACATCCTCAAGCTCACCTGGCTCCCGATGTCCCTCGCGGCGTTCGGGTTCGGGTTCGGTGCCCCCGGCCTGACCGGTGGGGCGATCTTCTACACCTTCGGCATCCCGTACCGGCTCGGCGCGTTCTTCGAGTTCGCGTCGGTCCGCGAGTTCGCCCCGTTCATCAACGGGATGGTCGTCGCGGGTGTCGTCGGTACGGCGATCACCGCCGACCTCGGCGCCCGCCGCATCCGCGACGAGATCGACGCCATGGAGGTCCTCGGCGTCGACCCGATCCGGACGCTGGTGCTGCCGCGGGTGCTGGCCTGCACGATCATGACCGCCGTCCTGGACATCCTGGCGCTGGTCGTCGGCCTGGTCAGCGGCTACGTCGCGGCCGGCCCGATCTTCGACGCCAGCTACGCCGGCTACTACGGCTCCCTGTTCGACCTGCTCAACACGGTCGACCTCTGGGGCAGCGTCGTGAAGTGCGCGATCTACGGCCTGATCATCGGCGTCGTCTGCTGCTACGTCGGGCTCAACGCCAAGGGCGGCCCGATCGGCGTGGGGAAGGCGGTCAACCAGGCCGTCGTCATCTCCTTCGCCGGCATCTGGGTCATCAACTTCGTGTTCACGCTGACCATGCTCGGCCTGAACCCGCAGATGAGCGTCTACAAGTAAGGGAGGTGTCACGGACATGACGCAGCTCGACGACCGGGGGCCCCAGGGCGACCCCGACCGCACCGAACTCCGGGCACCTGCCAAGGAGGGCGTGGACGTCAGCCTCGGCTCGATCACCGGCAAGCTCAAGACCGGTCTCACCGAGGCCGGCGACATCGGCCGCTTCACCGCCGACGTCGTCCGGGACTTCCCGGACATGTTCCGCCGCTACGTGCCCGAGGTGTTCCGCCAGGCGGGCATCCTGATCTTCAGCTCCGCTCTGATCATCTGGTTCATGATGTTCATCATGGGCGGGCAGTGCGGCCTGGAGGCCAGCTACACGCTCAAGCAGATCGGCGCCCCGCTCTACTCGGCGGTGTTCGACGCCTACTGCGGCCTGCGCGAGCTCTCGGTCTACATGTGGGGCTGGATCCTCGCGGCCAAGGTCGGGTGCGGCTACGTCGCCGAGATCGGCTCGATGCGGATCTCCGACGAGATCGACGCCATGGAGGTCATGGGCATCAAGTCCAAGTCCTTCCTGGTCGGCACCCGGATCGCGGCCACCGTGATCGCCGTGCCGTTCATGTACTTCGTCGGCCTGGCCATCCTCTACGTGGCGATGTACCTGGTCACGGTGGTGAACCTCGGCGGTGTCTCACCCGGCGGGTTCCTCTACCTGTTCTGGCTGTACCAGAGCCCGTACGACATGTTCGCGGTGATGGTCAAGATCATGACCGAGTCCATCGTGATCGTCGGCGTGGGTCTGTACTACGGCTACAACGCCAGCGGGGGACCGGTCGGCGTCGGCCGGGCCACCGCGAAGTCGATGATCATCAACCTGGTGCTGATCTCGGTCATCGGGACCATCGGCACGCTGGCCTTCTGGGGGCTCGAGACGAACTCCCCGATCGCCAACTGAGTCCCTCCGGGGCCCGCGCCGCCACATCCCCTGCGGCCGGGCCCCGGAGCCCCGCACCCCGACGACATCCCCCGCCCCCGACGAAGACTCCCCCCGCCACGGCCCGGCCCTCCCCAGCCGGCCACGGACCGGACGTCGCTCCCCGCCGCCCGGTCCATCGCACCGCGCCCGCTCCCCGGATCGCAGTGCCCGTTCCCCGCACCACCGCAGGACGCGGACGCCGCGTCCACGGTCCCCCGGAAGCCTCCGGGGACCGCTCCCGCAGCACGTGATCCGCGTGCCGGCTCCCCCGCGCCGGCACGCGCCAGGTCGTCCAGGAGGATCAGTGACCTCGCCGAACCAGCCGCGGCACACGCCATCGGGCTCCGAGTACCCCACCCAGCAGATTCCACCCGTCCACGACGGGGGGACCCAGGCCACGGCCACCCGTGGCCCCGGCTGGTCGACCGAGACCCGGGAGTTCCGGTACGGGACCGACCCGATCCTGCAGGTCGAGGGGCTCGCCAAGTCGTTCGGCAGCACCCAGATCCTGAAGAACATCAACTTCAACTTCCAGCACGACGCCATCACCACCGTGCTGGGCCCGTCCGGTACCGGTAAGTCGGTGCTGATCAAGCACCTGGTCGGCCTGCTCGCCCCGGACCGCGGCGCGGTCTACGTGGGCGGCGTCGACATCTGGTCGATGAGCGAGAACGAGCGCTACGACATGCGGACCCGGTTCGGCGTCTGCTGGCAGGACGGCGCGCTGTTCGGCTCGATGAACCTCTACGACAACGTCGCCTTCCCGCTCCGCAAGCACACGCGGATGTCGGAGAAGGAGGTCGAGAAGACGGTCATGACCGCGCTCGACGAGGTCGGTCTGGCCAAGGCCGCGCACAAGGCGCCGAACGAGGTCTCCGGCGGCATGAAGAAGCGCGCCGGCTTCGCCCGCGCGCTGGTGATGAACCCCGACATCGTGCTGTTCGACGAGCCGGACTCCGGTCTCGACCCGGTCCGCACCTCGCTGCTCTGCGACATCATCATGGACGTCCACAACCAGCACGGCGGCACGTACCTGCTGGTCACGCACGACATCAAGACCGCCCGCAAGGTCAGCGACTACGTCGGCCTGATCTGGAAGGGCGAGGTCGTCCACTACGGACCGGCGCACGAGGCGTTCGAGCACCAGGACCCGTTCGTCAAGCAGTTCCTCGCGGGGCAGTCCGCCGGACCCCTCGGGATGGACTGAGCGATGAGCGGAATCCTGGGCAAGCTCGCCGCCGGTGTGGTGGCGCTGCTCGTGATCGGGGGTGTGTTCGTCGCCGTCGGCGGGACGCAGCCCTACACGGTCAGCGCCGTCCTGCCGGCGGGCAACCCGAACCTCATCCCCGGTGCGCCGATCTACATCGACGGCTTCCAGGCCGGGAAGATCTCCTCCGTCCGGCCCGAGGAGGGCCACGCGGTCGTCGAGTTCACCGTCGACGACGGCCTCGCCCCGCTGCACGCCGGCGCGTTCGTCCACGTCCAGTGGAAGGCCGTCGTCGGTGAGCGCCTGCTGTTCGTGCAGGACGGCCCCAAGGACTACGCCGAGATCCCCAGCGGCGGCATGGTGCAGGGCGACTTCCCGAAGCCGACCGAGGTCGCCGACGTGCTCGCCGCCCTCGACGAGCCCACCCGGGCGCGCCTGACCAGCCTGGTCGGGACCCTGCAGAACACCGTCACCGGGCACGAGCAGGACCTCAACGCCACCGTCAACACCGCCGGACCCGCGCTCGCCGCGGTCGGCAACGTGCTGCGCGGCATCGGCACCGACGGTCCCGCGATCTCCAAGCTGGTCACGGACCTGAACGGCACCGTCGACACCCTGGCCCAGCGCCAGCAGGACCTCGGCGCCGTCGTCGACGAGCTGGGCACCAGCACCCGCGCGACGGCCGCCCAGCGCGAGCAGCTGCGCGCCGCGCTGGCCAAGCTGCCCCCGACGCTGCGCACCGCGCAGGGCACCCTGAACAAGGTCCCCGGCGTCACTGACGAGGCCCTGCCGCTGCTGGAGGACCTGCGTCCGGCGACGGAGAAGCTGCCCGGCGTGTCCGAGCAGCTCGCCCCGCTGCTGCAGGACCTGCGGCCGCTGGTCGCCGACCTCAAGCCCACCCTCGAGGCGGCGTCGGCGCTGCTGGACCGCACCCCGGGCCTGCTCGACTCCTCGAACCGCGCGCTGCCGGGGCTCGCCGAGACCGCGGGCGGCTACGCGCCGGTGCTCGAGGCGTTGCGCCCCTACACCCCCGAGGTCGTCGGGTTCCTCTCCACGTGGGGCTCCGCCGCCCAGAACTTCGACTCGAACGGCCGTTACATGCGGATCTTCGCGCAGGCCGGCCCCGCCACGCCGGTCATCTACCCGCCGGGCGTCACGCCGCCGGGGATCGTCCCCAACCTGAACCCGGCCCCCGGCTCGGCCGACGAGACCTCCGGCAACGGCAAGCAGAACCCGGGCGCGCCGCTCCTGCCGCAGCTCGGTGACGCCAGCGGGGAGGGCCCGCGATGAGCTCGACCCTGGGCTTCTCCCGCTGGCGGATCCTGGCCGTCGGCCTCGTCGCGCTCCTCGCGGGCACCGGCGCCGCGGCCGGCATCTCGAACGCCGAGTCCGGCCGGATCGTGATCGCGGAGTTCACCGACGTCAGCCCGATCCTCGCGGGCCAGCAGGTCAAGATCAACGGCGTCACGGTCGGCGAGGTGGGCCAGCTGCAGTTCGACCCGCAGCGCAAGGTCGCCGAGGTCCCGCTGCGCGTCGACGCGCGTGCCCTGCCGATCCACTCCGACGCGAAGGTGACCGTCGCCCCGGTCTCGCTGCTCGGTGAGCGCTTCCTCAACCTGAACACCGGCACCCCGGGCTCGCCCGAGCTGCCGATGAACACGCCGATCGGTGTCGAGCGGACCGGCCAGGAGGCCGACCTGCAGAACATCCTCGACACCCTGGACGACCCGACGGCCGGCGCGCTGGCCGCGCTGGTCACCACGCTCGGCCAGGGCACGCAGAACAACGGCGAGAACATCCAGAAGACCCTCGCCGCGCTCGCCCCGGCCATGAAGGACACCAACCAGCTCGTCGGCGTCCTGTCCGACCAGAACGAGCTGCTCGGCCGGGTCATCGACCAGGTCGAGCCGGTCACCGGCGCACTCGCCGTCGACCAGGGCAGGCGGCTCGACGGCCTGGTCGCCTCGACCACGTCGCTGCTCGACACCACCGCCGCCCGCGACGCGCAGCTGCGCGGCACCCTGCAGGAGCTCCCCGGCACCCTGGCCGCGGCCCGCGCCACCCTCGGCGAGCTCGCCGGCACGGCGCAGTCCACCGCGGTCACCCTGGGCAACCTGCGGCCGACCACCGACAACCTGGTGGACATCAGCCGCGAGCTGCAGCGCTTCGCCGACTCGGCGGACCCGGCGCTGGCCTCGGCCGACCCGGTCCTGGACCGGGCGAGCGAGCTGCTCGACCAGGCGCAGCCGGTCGCCGCGGAGCTCCGGGCCGCGGGCCCGGACCTGCAGCGCACCGTCACCGGCGCCGAGCCGATCGTCCGTGACCTCAACGGCAACCTCGGCAACGTCCTCGGCTTCATCCGGAACTGGGCGCTGACCACCAACGAGAAGGACGGGCTGTCCCACTACTTCCGGGCCAGCTACGTGCTCAACGGCGACCCGGTCACCGGCTTCGTGCCGGGCGGGCTGCCGGACATGGCGCCCGCGCCCGCCCCGGACGCCACCCCGAACCAGCAGGTGAACGAGCCCGCCCCGTCCCAGCCGGGACCGGGGACCGCGGCCCAGCCGGGTCAGGACTCCAACACCCTGCTGCAGAGCCAGCCCACCCCCGAGAGCAGCGCCACCGGGCTCAGCCCCGAGCAGGAGCAGGGCGCGCTCGGAACACTGCTGGGAGGCCAGTGATGGCGAGTGCCAAGCCCAAGCGCGGCGCGCGCTTCCGGTCCGGCCTGATCGGCCTGCTGATGTTCGTCGCGGCCGGGTTCTTCCTCTACGTCGCGCTGAACGCCCAGAAGGGGCTGCCCTTCGCCCAGCACGAGTTCCGCACCGCCGCGGTGTCGGACACCGGTGACCTCGCCGTCGGCAACGACGTCCGGGTCGGCCAGGTCCGCGTCGGGCGCGTCGACGACATCACCGTCGCCGACGGCGTCCCGCAGGTCCGGATGCAGCTCGACGACGCCGCGACCGAGGTCTTCAAGGACGGCTCGGCCGCGGTGACCGGCCGGTCCGGTCTCGGCCAGCAGTACCTGGACCTCGACATCGGGCACGAGCAGGCCGGCCTCCTCGGCGAGGACGACGTCCTGCCGGTCCAGCGCTCCCGCGGTGCGGTGCAGCTGCTGGACCTGGCCAAGGTCTTCGACCCGGCCACCCAGGACGCCACCCGCGGTGCCCTCCAGCAGCTCGGCAACGGCGCCGCCGGACACGGCCAGGACCTGCAGGACGTGGCGAAGGCCGGTCCGCAGATCCTGCCCTCGCTCGGCACGACCGCCCGGTCGCTGTCGGTCGACGGCGGCCGCGACCTGACCGGCATGCTCCAGTCCCTGGAGAGCCTGTCGTCCCGCTTCCAGGGCCGCGAACAGGAGATCTCCTCGCTGGTCGGCCAGCTCGACACCACGTTCGCGGCGATCAACGCGGACAAGGGCAAGGCGCTCGGGGACACCCTCGACATCGCCCCCGAGGCGCTGCCGGCCGCCCGCAAGGCCCTGGAGGACCTGCAGCAGCCGCTCGCGTCGACGAACTCGGCGATGACGCAGCTGCAGACCGGTGCCCGCTCGCTCGGCGACGCCACCCCGGACCTGCGGGGCGTGCTGGTCGAGGCCCCGCAGCCGCTGGACAAGCTGCCCGGTGTCTCCGACTCGGCCGAGCCCGCGCTCGGCTCGCTGACCCCCGCCGTCGCCGACGCGCGCCCCGTCGCGCCGAAGGTGACCCAGGGAGTCGGCTTCGCGAACACCCCGCTGCAGGTGCTGGCGCCCTACTCGCCGGAGATCGCGCAGTGGTTCACCAACGCCAGCTTCGCGCTGTCCGACGGTGACGCCGCCGGCCACCACCTGCGGTTCACGCTGATGGTCCGGCCGGAGTCCTTCGCCGGTGCGGCGGGTCTGCCCGACCCGACGCGGGCGGGCGACCCCTACCCGGCCCCCGGCCAGGCACCGAACGACGCCTCGCTCGGCCTGCTGCCCGCCCCGGGCCCGTCCAACCGGACCCCCCAGGAGCAGCCCGGCCAGGGCGACAGCGCCGCCGGCGGCGGCCTTCTCGGAGGTAACTGATGAGCGCCCCCGCACAGGGCACCACCGCCACGCCGCGGCTGCGGCGCCGCCTCCCGCTCTGGGTGGCCGCGCTCGCCGTCATCGGCCTGATGCTGCTGTCGCTGGTCCTCGGGCTGTTCAAGCCGCAGGTCACGACGCTGCTGATGAAGCTGACCGGGTCCGAGACCCGCACCATCCACTTCGCCGCGAACCAGTTCCTGTTCGAGGACGCGTCGAAGGCGAAGGTCGCCGGTGTCGACTCCGGTGTCGTCAGCTCGGTCGACCCGGCCCCCGACGGCGGCGCGATCGTGACCGTCGTGGTCGACCCGAAGGTCGTGAACACCGTCGGCGACCAGCCGTCGGCGCGCCTGCGGCCCACGACCCTGCTGTCCGGCCTGTTCTACATCGACATCGTCCCCGGCGGTGACCGCACCGCGGAGTGGACCCAGCAGATCCCGGTGGACCGCACCCGGCTGCCCACCGAGGTCGACGACGTCGCCGAGCGCCTGCAGCCCGACGCCCTGGAGGGCGCGAAGGTCGCGGTCACCCAGTTCGACGAGACCCTCGGCAACGCCGGCGGCAACGAGGCGCTGCACGAGCTCCTCGCCGCGGCACCGGGGACCCTCGGCCCGGGCGCCGGGGTCATCGAGTCCCTGCGCGGCACCCAGCCGGAGAAGGACCTGACCGAGGTCGTCCGGGGCCTGCAGCGGACCACCGGCACGCTCAACCGCGAGCCCGGTCAGCTGGACGGCATCGTCGCGAACCTGCAGGACACCACGCAGGTCATGGCCGAGACCTCCGGGCCGGTCGCGGACGCGATCAACAAGCTGCCCGGCGTCCTCGACACCACCGACGCCGGCCTCAAGCGGCTCGACGTGTCGCTGGACAAGCTGCGCGACACCGCGGGCCCGGCCCGGCCGACCGTCCAGGAGCTCGACGGGTTCCTGGGGCGCGCCGAGCCGGTGCTCGCCAACGCCCGCCCGCTGGTGTCCGACCTGCGCGGCGCGCTGGTCGACACCCGGCCGCTGGTCGAGGGCCTCATCCCGGCCAGCGAGGGCGCCACCAGGGTCTTCGACGACCTGCCCGCTCCGCTCGAGCGGCTCAACGGTCCGGTCCTGGACTCGCTGAACACCCCGTTCGTCGGGGAGGGCCCCTACTCCGCGGTCGACAACCGCGGTGTCCCGCTCAAGGACGAGGTCGGCCACATGTTCTCGAACCTGAACAAGACCGGCGCCTACGTCGACCCCAACGGGCACGCGGTGTCCTTCCACCCCGGTCCCGGGCTCGGCACCGTGCCCGGCCTGGGCTCGGTGAGCCTGGAGAACATGTTCCAGCAGATCTTCCACGGGACGGGTGGTCGATGATGACGGCAACTCCCACACCTGCACCGGAGGCCCCGCGGGGCCTCGGCGCCCGGGTGCGGTCCGGTCTGGACCGCGTCCGGAACGAGCCGGGGCTGGGCCGCAACGTCATCGCGCTCGGCGTGGTGATGGTGCTCGGGCTCGTCTGCGGGGGCTACATCCTGTCCCAGCAGCGGTTCGTCGCTCCGTGGGCGAACGAGAAGATGGTCTACGCGACCTTCTCCGAGACCCCGGCGCTCGCTCCGGGCCGCGGCCAGGAGGTCCGGATGTCCGGCGTCCCGGTCGGCGACATCCGCTCCTCGGAGCTGACGCCGGAGGGCACCGCCCGGGTGCTGCTGGCGATAGACCGCAACGACTACGACGGCCCCGTCTACGACAACGCCACCGTGGTCCTGCGGCCGAAGAGCCCGCTGAACGAGATGTACATCGAGATGGACCCCGGCACCCCGGCCGGCAAGGTCCTCGACGACTACGGCGTGCTGCCCGTCGCCAACGCCAAGCCGCCGGTGCAGATCGACGCGGCACTGGCCCACCTGGACCAGAACGCGCTGGCCGCGGTGCAGTCGCTGCTGGAGGCCTCGGACGTCGCGCTGGCGACGGCGCCGCAGGACCTCCCGCAGGGCGTGCGCGCCACCACCGAGGTGGTCAACCGGCTCAAGCCGGTCGTCGACCAGCTCGACCGGCGCCGCGACAACCTCGCCCGCCTGGTCACCTCGATCGGTCAGCTGTCCACCGCCGTCGGCGGCGACGAGAAGCGCCTCACCACCCTGGCGAACTCGCTGTCGACCACGCTGAAGACGGTGTCCGCGCAGAGCCAGGCCCTGCGCGACTCGCTGAACCAGCTGCCCGGCGTCGTCGACAACCTGGGTGCGGCCACCGGCAACGTCCAGCAGCTGTCCGACCAGCTCGACCCGACCCTGGACAACGTCCGGGCCGCCTCGGAGCAGCTGCCGGACGCCCTGGACCGGCTGACCGACACCGTCGACACGCTCGACACCACCGTCGACAAGGCCCGCCCGGTCGCGCAGAAGCTGAAGCCGGTCGCGGCGGACCTGCGCCCGTTCGTGAACGACCTGAACGGGACGCTGCCCGCGCTGAAGGAGATCTCCGGCCGGCTCGACCCGGTCACCGCGGGTCTCCAGCAGTACCTGCCGGACCTGAACGCCTTCGTCTACCAGACGTCGTCGGTCACCAGCCTGCGCGACGCCAACGGCGGCATCCTGCGCGGTCTGCTCCAGTTCGGCCCGACCACCATCCCGGCGCCCGGCGCCGACGAGCTCACCCAGACGCCCCGGTAAGGAGGTGACCCCCGGATGAAGATCCCCCACTCCGCGCTCCCCGCGATCAGGACGACGATCCTGCTCGCCTTCACCGCGGCGTCGGCGTTCGTGTTCCTGTTCTTCTGGACCTCGGTCGGCGGCTACGTGCCCGGATACACCCAGAAGCAGTACACGACGGCGTTCCACGTCGACAAGGTCAACAACCTGGTCCCGCAGTCCGACGTCACCCTCAACGGGGTGAAGGTCGGCAAGGTCCTGACCGTCGAGGCGACCCCGGACGGGCGCGCCGACGTGCTCGTCAACATGACCGACGCCGACGCCATCCCGCTGCACGAGGGCGTCACCGGCCGGATCAACTCGAAGACCCTGGTCGAGGAGACCTACGTGTCCCTCGTCGACGGCCGCGGTGCCGAGCTGCCCGACGGCAGCCGGCTCCCGGACGGCGCCGTCCAGTCGGCGGTGCTGCTCGACGACCTGATCCGGACCCTGCCCGAGGACCGCCGCGTCGCGCTGGCCTCCACCCTGCAGTCGCTGGGTGCGGCCACGAAGGACTCCCAGGCCGGCGTCGACGGTGCCCTGGCCGGCCTCGGCCAGCTGGGCCGCGAGGGCGGCACCGCCCTCGACGCGCTCGCCGCGCAGTCGAAGGACCTGGAGCAGCTGTCGCAGAACACCGCCGCGGTGCTCGCCGCGCTGGACATCCAGCGCGGCCGCATCGCCGACCTGGTGACCGACGCCAACCTGGTCACCGAGGTCACCGCGAACAGCCGCACCGACCTGGAGAACACCATCCGGGAGCTGCCGCCGACGCTGAAGGCGGCCGACGACGCCAGCGACGACCTGTCCCGGCTCGCCGGCGGGCTCGGCCCGGTCGCGGCGAACCTGGACCGGGCGGCACCGGCGCTCAACGCCGCGCTCAACGAGCTCCCGGCCACCACCCGCGACCTGCGGGGGCTGCTGCCCTCGCTCGACGCGACCCTGGGCAAGGCCCCGGTCACCCTGGACAAGGTCCCGCAGTTCTCCGACGACCTGCGTGCCCTGCTGCCCGAGGCCGACCGCGCCCTGCTCCAGCTCAACCCGATGCTGGAGTACCTGAAGCCCTACGGCGGCGACATCTACCAGTTCTTCACCAACTTCGGTGAGACGGTGTCGCGCGGCGACGCCAACGGCACGCTCCTGCGCGTGATGCTGGTGTTCCACGCGCAGTCGTTCGCGGGGAACCCCGTCCCGCTGAACGAGATCCCGCCGCTGGACGACAACAACCCGTACCCGCGGCCGGGCACCCAGAACAGCCCGGAGGACGACGCGCCCCCGCCGCAGGTGGCCGACCCCGGACCGGCGAACCAGTCGCCGCCACCCGGACCGGCTCCCACGGTCGGGCCGCAGTCCGAGGGCGACGCCGCCCGGGGCAGCCGGCCGGCACCGGAGCCGGAGCCGTCCGGTGGTGGACTGTTCGGGCTGGGCGGATGATCCGCCGCCTCCGCACGACCCTCGAAGGGCGTAGCGCCGCATCCGCGGCGCTGCGCCCTTCGGGGCGTTCCGGCCTCGTCCTGATCATGGTGCTGGTCCTGGCGGCGCTGACCGCGGTGGGCGTGTCCCGGGTGAAGGTCGAGACCGGCGTCGAGTCGTTCCTGCCCTCGTCGGACCCGTCGGTGCAGCGCTACGCCGAGCTCGCCCGTTCCTTCGGCGGTGACCCGATCGTCGTGCTGCTGCGGGCCCCGCAGGCCCCCGGCCTGCTCGACCGGGACGTGCTGCCGCAGGTGCTCGGCGTCGAGGGCAGGCTGTCGCAGCTGCCGGACGTCGCGTCGGTCTACGGCCCGGCGACCACGCTGAACCAGCTGGCGTCGCAGTCGCAGAAGCTGCTCGCCGAGCTCACCGGCCGCCGCGACGGGCTGCAGCGCGCCGCGGCGATCACCGCCGAGCAGCGCGGCGAGGACCCGGTGGCGGCCGGCAACGCGGCCGTCGCCGCCTTCGACGCCCGCTACGGCCCGCTGATCGTGCAGGGCCTGCCCGTCGGGCTGCCGACGCTGCGCAACCAGCGCTTCATCGACCACTCGATCATGGGATCGGGCGGTGAGCCGCGGCCGCAGTGGCGCTACGTCGTCCCCGACGACCGGTCGCTGGCGATCCTGGTCCGCCCCCGTGAGGGACTCGACCAGGCCGGGACCGAGCAGCTCGTCGCCGCGGTGAACGACACCGTCGCGCAGGCCCAGCTGCCCGCCGAGGCGACCGTCTCCGGCGTCCCCGCGATCACCGCCTCGCTCGGTGTCGCGGTGGACCGGGAAGCCCCGGTCCTCGGTGCCGTCGCGGTCGTCGCGATCGGCCTCTGTCTGTTCCTGGTCCCGTGGACCCGGCGGCGACGGCGGCTGATCCCGCTGGCGGTGACCCTCGCCGCGACGGCCGCGACGCTGGCCGTGCTCGGCTGGGCCGGGCGCCCGGTCTCGCTCGGGGTCGTCGCGTTCCTGCCGGTGCTGGTCGGGCTCGGCAGCTACTACCCGACCTACTTCGCCCGCGGGGCGCGGCCGCGGACGGTCGTGGTCGTCGCGGCGGGCACGGCGGCCGGGTTCGGCGCGCTGCTCCTCTCGCCGCTGCCGTTCGTGCGCGACCTCGGGTCGACCCTGGCCCTGGGTGTCGCGTTCGCGGTGGCCCTCGGCTGGTTCGTCTACCGGCCCGGAGGCTGGGCCGGCCCGGACCGGCCCGCGTCCGACGCGCAGGCCGACCCCGCGACCGACCCCGCACCCGATGCCGCCGCCGACCCGGCCGACCCGGCCGACACGGCCGACACGGACCCGGCCGCCCCCGACGCCGACCCGGCCGACGCCGGTGCACCCGCCGGCGACGACGCGGCGGCGCCGGACGGGCCCGGGCCGGTCACCCGCCCGGGCCGGTCGCGGCTGGTCGCGGTCGTCCTGGCCGGGCTGGTCGCGGTCGGCGGCTGGGCCACGCTGCCCTTCCTGCCCCTGCAGACCAGCGTCGACGCGCTCTCGGCGGGCCTGCCCGCCGTCGACGACGCCACCCGGGTCGAGCAGGTCCTCGGCTCCGGCGGCGAGCTCGCCGTCGTCCTGCGCTCCACCGACGGGACGGGCGACGTGCTCACCCCGCAGGCCTGGGAGTGGATGACCACGGCCCAGCAGCAGATCGTGCGGCTGCACGGCGACGAGGCCCGGCCCGCGCTGTCGGCGCCGTCGCTGCTGTCGTTCCTCGGCCCCACCCCGGACCAGGAGCAGATCCGCGCCGGGGTCCGGCTGCTGCCGCCGTACCTCACCGGGGCCGTGCTGCGGCCCGACGGCGAGGTCGCGGTGCTGTCGTTCGGTGTCCGGCTCGACGACCTCGACCGGCTCCGCCGGCTGACCGACGCCATCACCGCCGAGCTCCCCCCGGCCCCGCCCGGCTTCGTCGCCGAGGTGTCCGGGCTGCCCGCCGTCGCGGTGCAGGGCTACGAGCTCGTCTCGGCCGACCGCTACCTCGCCGGCACCGCCGGTCTGGTCGCGGCGGCGCTGGTGCTCGCCGTCGGGCTGCGGCACCGCCGCGACGCGCTGCGCGCCGCACTGGCCGCCGTGCTCGCGACGGGCGCCAACCTGTTCATCCTCTGGGCGTTCGGCATCCCGCTGAACCCGCTCACCGTCGCGCTCGGGTCCCTGACCGCCGCGGTCGGCTGCGAGTTCACCGTCATGACCTGCGACGCCGTCCGCTCGCGCGACCCGCGCCTGCGGACCGCGGTGACCCTGGCCGCCCTCACCTCGGGCACCGGGTTCGCCGTGCTGGCGCTGTCCGACCTCGCCCTCATGCGCGAGTTCGGGCTGCTGCTGGCGCTGTCCGTACTGCTGTCCTACCTGGCCGCGCGGCTCGTCGTGCGGGCGTTCCCGCCCGCGCACGGCACGGCCGGACCCTCCCGGAGTACCCCCGCCCGGGAGAAGCTCGTTGGAGTGATGTGATGCGAGTGAAGTCCACACTGGCGTGGATCGCCGGCGCCGCCCTCGACCGGATCCGGACCACCTGGACCGGCCGGATCGTGGCGGGCGTCCTCGTCCTCGCCCTCGTCGCCGGGATCGGCGGCGGGGTCTGGTGGAAGATGCAGCAGGTCCCCGACGGCGCGGCGCTGGCCGTCGGCGACCGGGTCGTGACCGTCACCGACCTCGACGACCGGGTGCAGACCCTGCGGGCGCTCTACGGCGTCCAGCCCCCGGTCGAGGACCCGGTGAAGATGGACGGCTTCCGCCGGGACGCCGCCAAGGCCGTCGCGCTGAGCATGGTGCTGGAGGACCGGGCGACCGAGATGGGCGTCGGCATCGCCGACGCGAAGGTCCGCCAGACCCTCGACCAGTACATCACCCAGCAGCTCGGCAACGGCCCCGGCGCGCGCGACGACTTCATCAAGGTCCTCGGCAACGTCGGCACCACCGAGGACAAGGTGATGACCGAGGTCCGCCAGCAGATGGTGGTCGGCGAGCTGTTCGACCGGGTCACCAAGGACGTGACCGTCACCGACGACGACCTGCGCGCCGAGTTCCCGAAGTACGCCGAGCGGCTCGGGACCCCGGAGAAGCGCGACCTGTCCAACATCGTCGTCGCCAGCAAGGAGGCCGCCGAGAAGATCGCGGCCGACCTGCGGGGCGGCGCCGACTTCGCGACCGTCGCGCGGGCCAGCACCATCGACAACGCCACCCGCGCGAACGGCGGCGCACTGGGCCCGATCAGCGCCGACCAGCTCCAGCCCGACTACGCGAAGGCCGCCTTCGGCGCCCCGGCCGGCCAGGTGTTCGGCCCGGTGCAGAACCAGTTCGGCTGGAACGTCGGCCGGTCCGGCGCGGTGACCCCGGGCGTCCCGGCGAACTTCGACCAGGTCAAGGACCGGCTCCGCGAGCTGGTGCTGTTCGACCGCCGGATCAGCCTCTGGGGACAGTGGATGACCGACTCGCTGGCGAACGGCGACGTCCGCTACGCCGACGACTACCGCCCCGCCGACCCGGACACCGCCCCCACCGGCGCGAGCCCGGGCCTGCCGTCGGGCACGCCGCAGACGGTCCCGCCCGCGCCGGGCGGTGGCGGGTGAGTCCTGCCTGGACCGTCCTGACCTTCGCGGGTCTCGGCGTCCTGCTCGCCCTGATGGGGTGGGCGGGACGCCGGCACGCGGCGGGCCTCGGCGCCGTCCCGGGGATGCCCGCCGAGCTGCAGCAGCACCGGGTCGCCGTCATCCGCCGCGGCGCGACGGCCTGCCTGGTGGTCGGCGTCGCGTTCGTCGTGATCGGGGTGCTGGCACCGCTGCTGTGAGGCCGTCACGGCACCGCCGACACGGGAGAGCCCCGGCCGGGATCCGGCCGGGGCTCTCCCGTGCGGGTCAGCGGACGGTCGCCGCCGGGACCGGGTCGCCGTTCGGGTTCAGCGGCATCCAGGTCCCGCCGAAGGCCTCGACGCCCTGGCCGGTCACCGCACCCGGGGCCGCGTCGCCCGCGAAGCGGTGCAGGAGGTGCCCGGCGTAGGTCACGACCTGCTCGCCGCCGGCCGTCGGGGTGGTGCCCAGCACGTCGGTGCGCAGCGGGTTCAGCGCCGCGTCGGCGGGGTGCGGTACGCCCTCGGCGACGTAGGCCGGCCACTGCGCGAGGCAGTCACCGGTGCAGTCCCCGGCCGGGACGCGGGCGTACAGCACCCGGCCCTGCCCGTCGGCGAGCACCGCGCCGGCCGCCGAGGTGACGACGTCGACGGTCGTGTCGCCGCCGGCGAGGGTGAACCGCTCCTCGGGGGCCGCGGGCCCGGGGGACGAACAGGCGCCGAGGGTGAGGGCGGCCGCGGCGAGGAGCAGGGCGGCACGGTGGCGGGACGGGGTGGGCACGGTTCCTCCGGACGGTGGGGGTCGGTGGGCTGGGGCTCAGCGGGTGAGCAGCAGGAAAAGGCAGTACGAGGTGACCAGCGCCAGCACCACGAGTGCCGGCACCAGCAGCCGCGGGTCCAGCTCGATCGTGCGGGAGCCGCGGCGTGGTCCGTCCAGCTCGGCGCGGGTCGCGTCCGGGTCGGGCGGGCCGAGGAAGTCCGAGATGCGGAAGCGGCGGTCGAAGTCGTCGGAGTCGGTGACGCCGTGCAGCAGCTCCGACGGCGGCCCGCAGGCCACGATCCGGCCGTGGCACAGGATCGCGACGGTGTCGGCCAGCTCCCGGGCCAGCGCGATGTCGTGCGTGGTGACCAGCACCGTCGCCCCCGTGCGCTCGTGCTGCTCCCGGACGGCCGCGACGAGCGTGCCCGCGTGCGCGGCGTCCAGCCCGGTCTCCAGCTCGTCCAGGACGAGCACCGGGGCCTCGACGGCGAGCGTGCGGGCGATCGCCAGCCGCTTGCGCCCGTGCGCGGGCAGCTCGGCGGGCAGCGCGTCGGCCCGGTCGTGCAGCCGCATCTCGCGCAGCCGGTGCATCGCGACCCGCTCGACCCGCTCCGGGGACAGGCCGCGGCCGTCGAGGGCGTAGGTGAGGTTGTCGTAGGCCGACAGCGACCCGAACAGCGACGACTCGAACACCGACGGCCCGCCGAACAGCACGCTCATGCCGCGCCGCAGCCGTCGCAGCTGGGCCTCGCCCGCCGCGTGCACGTCGACGCCGTCGACCGTGACGGTGCCCCGGCCGGGGGCGACGAGCCCGGCGAGGTGACGGACCAGGGTGGTCTTGCCCGAGCCGGACGGTCCCATCAGGACGGTGACGGTGCCGGGCGCCAGGTGCAGGCCGAGCCGGAACAGCACCGGGGTGTCGTCGATCATCGTCGTGACGTCGGTGAAGTCGATCGCGGGCCCGCGGGGGGACTCGCCGGACACGGGTCCCGTCATCGCACCAGTGGACGCCGTCGCGGCGGGCCGCTCGTCTCCCGGGGGTGGTGACTCCCTCTCCCGTAGTGGGTGTCCCTGCGCGTGGAGGGGTCCGTACGGCCGGACGGGCGCTCTAGCCTGCGGCCATGAGCGAGCAGGTGCGGAGCCGGTCCACGATGCCGTGGGCACTGGTGGTGTCGGCCGCCGCGTGGATGCTGACCGCGGTGCTGCTGGCCGTCGCGTGGGCGGGGTTGCGGCCCGAGTCGACGGTCGACGAGGACACCGCGAGCACGCTGGCCGGGCAGGGCGCCCCCGTCGTCGAGGTCGGGACGACCGCGCCGTACCCGGCGTGGCTGCTGCTCCTGCTCGCGGTGCTGCTCGTCGCAGCGGGCGCCGGCCTGGCGCTGCGCCGCCGCGCGGCCCGTTACCCCGCGGTCGTCCTGTCCGTTGTGTCGGTGGTGCTCCTCGCCTCGGCGGGGCGCTGGGAGACCGTCCCGGCGATGGTGCTGCTTGTGGTGGGGACCGTCCCGCTGCTGACACCCTCCGCGCTGCGACACCTGCGCTGAGCCGACCGAAGGGAGACCTCGTGGCCGTCCCGGGGTTCGACTGGTTCTCCGACCGCGTGGACTGGGTCAGCCTGGTCCGCGGCGCCTCGCTGGCGTTCAGCGTGCTGGTGATCGGCGGCCTCGCCGCGCCGCTGGGCTCGCAGATCCCGGTGGTCGGCCCGGCCTGGCTGATCATCACCGCGGTCGTCGCGTTCGTGCTGGCCGGCTACCGGATCGGCGACGCCGTCGACCCGCGGGTGCACGGCGCCGGCGCGGCCGTCGCGGGGTACCTGCTCGTGCTGCCGCTGGTCGTCCTCGGCACCGGGGGCCTCGACCCGACGCAGCTGGTCCTCACCCTGCTCACCGCGGTGGTCATGGGCGCGATCGCCGGGCACCTCGCGGGCCGGAACCGGGACCGCCGCCCCGCCTGACCGGGCCGCGTTCCCGAGCGGGGGAGGAACCACCCCCTCGGGAGGGATGCCGGGTCACCCGGTGTGCCGACACGATGCGGGCTGCGACGGCGGTGCCTCGCCCCGGCGCCGTTCCGACCCACTCTCGAAGGGGAGAGCAGCCCGTGTTCCCAGGGACCCATGCGCGCACCCGGCCCGACCACCCGGCGGTCGTCCAGCCCGAGACCGGCCGTACCACGACCTACGCCGAGCTCGACGACCGTTCGCGCCGGATCGCCCACGTCCTGCGCGACGCCGGACTGCGCCGCGGCGACCACGTCGCGTTCGTCTCCGACAACGCCCCCGAGGTCTTCGAGATCTACTGGGCCGCGCTGCGCTCGGGCCTCTACGTCACCGGGATCAACCACCACCTGTCCCCGGACGAGGCCGCCTACATCGTCACCGACTGCGGCGCGCGGGTCCTGTTCGCCTCGGCCGCCAAGCGCGAGCTGGCCGAGGCGCTCGTGGACCGGACGCCCGGCGTCGAGCGCCGCTTCGCCTTCGGGGGAGCGGTCGAGGGCTACGAGGCCCTCGGCGCGGCCATGGAGCTCGCCCCCGACGAGCCGCTGCCCGAGCAGCCCCGCGGTGCGGACATGCTCTACTCCTCGGGCACCACCGGCCGGCCGAAGGGCATCAAGCCCGCGCTGCCGACCATCCAGGTCGACGAGCCCGGTGACCTCTACACCGCGGTGTTCGGCCCGATGTACAAGTTCGGCGAGGACACCGTCTACTACTCCCCGGCGCCGGTCTACCACGCCGCGCCGCTGCGGTTCGGCGGCATCGTGCACGCCCTCGGCGGCACCGTCGTCATGGCGCAGAGGTTCCGGGCCGAGGACACCCTGGAGCACCTCCAGCGCTACCAGGTCACGCATGGACAGTTCGTGCCGACGATGTTCGTGCGCATGCTCAAGCTCGACGACGAGGTCCGGAACTCCTACGACGTCTCGTCGCTGCGGGTGGCCGTGCACGCGGCCGCGCCGTGCCCGGTCGACGTCAAGCAGAAGATGATCGACTGGTGGGGCCCGGTCCTGCACGAGTACTACTCCTCGACCGAGGGCAACGGCGTCACCTTCATCGACTCGGCGGCCTGGGCGGAGAAGCCCGGCAGCGTCGGCAAGGCGGGCCTCGGCGTCATCCGGGTGTGCGACGACGACGGCAAGGAGCTCCCGACCGGCGAGGTCGGCACCGTCTACTTCGAACGCGACGTCCCGCCGTTCGAGTACCACAACGACCCCGAGCGGACCCGCGACGCGCGCCACCCCGAGCACGAGAACTGGTCCACCACCGGCGACGTCGGCTACGTCGACGACGACGGCTACCTGTTCCTCACCGACCGCAAGGCCTTCATGATCATCTCCGGCGGGGTGAACATCTACCCGCAGGAGGTCGAGGACGTCCTCACCCTGCACCCGAAGGTCTACGACGTCGCCGTGATCGGCGTGCCCGACCCGGAGATGGGCGAGCAGGTCAAGGCCGTCGTGCAGACCCCCGAGGGCGTCGAGGGCTCCCCGGAGCTCGAGGCCGAGCTGCTGGAGTTCGTCCGCGAGCGGATCGCGCACTACAAGGCCCCGCGCAGCGTCGACTTCGCCGCGGAGCTGCCCCGCAGCGCCACCGGGAAGCTCGTCAAGGGCGAGCTGCGCAAGCAGTACACCGAGGTCGCCCCCGCCTGACGGACGCGCCGCGACGGTCACCGCGCGGAACCGTCCGTCACGCACCGTGCATCCGTAGGGAGCACGGAACCACCCCCCGGGAGCGATGTGACCCCCCTCGCTCCCGGACAGCATTCGTACCACCGACGGCGCCCACTTCCGGGTGTCGGCACCAGCACTCAACGAGGAGATCGAGATGGGCTTCTTCGCCGACAGCAACGAGGTCGACAAGTACATCGGCGGCGTCTTCCGCGCGGCCAACGACCACCCGGAGTCGGGCCCGAAGATGCGCGCCGCGGACATCAACCTGCGGGTGCTCTACACCGACCCCGACACCGAGATGTGGGTCAAGATGCACGAGCCGGCCCTGGACGTGCACACCGGCGCCGACGAGGACAAGGCCGACATCACCCTGATGATGCGCGCCGACACCGGCGACAAGTTCTGGCGCGGTGAGTACAACCTCGCCGTCGGGCTGGCCAAGGGCGAGGTCAAGGCCAAGGGCCCGGTCAACAAGATCCTGAAGCTGGTCCCGCTGACCAAGCCGCTGTTCCCGATGTACCGCGAGCTGGTCGCCGAGAAGGACGCCTCCGCGAACGCCTGACCCACCCGACGACACAGGAAGGGACGCCGACGAGATGGCGACCATGAAGGCGGTCGTGCTCCGCGAGCCGCACAAGATCGAGGTCATGGAGGTCCCCAAGCCGGAGATCACCGACCCCGGTGACGTGCTGATGCGCGTCGACCTCACCGCGATCTGCGGTACCGACCTGCACCCCTACGAGGGCCGGATCGTGATCGAGGACGACGTCGTCCTGGGCCACGAGTTCCTCGGCACCGTCGAGGCGGTCGGGTCCGGGGTCAACCTGATCTCCGAGGGCGACCGGGCCGTCGCGTCGTGCGTCGTGAGCTGCGGGAGCTGCTACAACTGCCGCCGCAACCGTCCCGGCCAGTGCTTCGGCACGATGATCTTCGGTCTCGGCGTGACCTTCGGCAGCCTGTCCGGCGGCCAGGCCGAGTACGTGATCGTGCCGAACGCCGACCGCACGCTGCGCAAGCTCACCGACGAGGGCAAGGGCAACGACGAGGACAAGCTCTTCGTCGGCGACATCATGGCCACCGGCTACGAGGCCGTCCGCAAGTTCATCCAGCCCGGTGACACCGTCGCCGTGGTCGGCGCGGGCCCGGTCGGGCTCTGCGCCGCGATGGCCGCGAACGTGCTCGGCGCGTCCCAGACCGTCGTCGTGGACAAGGTCGCCTCCCGGCTCAAGGAGGCGGAGGCCATCGGCGCGATCCCGGTCAACGCCGACGAGACCGACCCGGCCGACGCCGTGCAGGACCTCACCGACTGGCGCGGCGCGGACGTCGTGATCGACGCCGTCGGCCACCCGTCGGCGCTGCTCTCGGCCTGCTCCCTGGTGCGCTCCGGCGGCGCCATCTCGATCCCCGGCGTCTACACCGAGGACTCGATCGAGCTGCCCTTCGGCGACCTCTACCTCAAGGGCGTCACCATCTCCCAGGGCGTCGCCAACATCACCAACTACATGGACGAGACGCTCGCGCTGATCGCCGCCGGCAAGCTCGACCCGAGCCGGTTCATCTCGCACCGGATGCCGATGTCGCAGGCGACGGAGGCGTACCGGATGTTCGAGGAGCGCGAGGCCACCAAGATCGTCCTGGACCCCACCGCATGACCGCCGGGACGACCGTCCGCCACTTCCCGATGCGGATCGGTGGCAAGGACGTGGACTCGAACGACCACCTGGAGATCCGCGACCCGCAGAACGGCGAGCTCGTCGCCACCGCGGCGTCGGGCGGGGCGGCGGTCATCGACTCCGCCGTCGACGCGGCCCAGGCGGCCTTCGACGACGGCGGCTGGTCCCGCGCCACCCCCGCACACCGCGCGTCGGTGATGCGGGCGATCGCGGACCGGCTCGGCGAGCGGCTCGACGAGATGGTCGAGCTGGAGATCATGGCCAACGGCGCCACCGTGCGGCAGGCCACCGGTTTCCACGTCGGCTACTGCGCCCCGCACCTGGAGTACTTCGCGGGCCTGGCGGAGCGCTACGAGTTCGAGACGCCCATGCCGCGGGCGACGTTCCCGGTGCTCGGCCAGTCGACGCTCCGCAAGGAGCCGATCGGCGTGGTCGGCGCGATCGCACCGTGGAACTTCCCGCTGCTGCTGTCGCTGTGGAAGTTCGCGCCGGCCCTGGCCGTCGGCAACTCGGTGATCCTCAAGCCGGACGAGAAGACGCCGCTGTCGGCGCTGGAGTTCGCCCGGATCGCCGAGGAGTGCGGGCTGCCGCCGGGTGTGTTCAACGTCGTCCCGGGCCCCGGCCCGGACGCGGGTGCCCGCCTGGCGTCGCACCCGGGCGTGGGCAAGATCGGCTTCACCGGGTCCACCGACGTCGGGCGCGAGATCATGCGCCTGGCCTCGGGCACGGTGAAGGCGGTGACCCTGGAGCTCGGCGGCAAGTCGCCGGCGCTGGTCCTCGACGACGCCGACCTGGACATCGCCGTCGACGGCGTGCTGTACGGCTGCATGCTCTACTCCGGCCAGGTCTGCGAGTCGATGACCCGGCTGCTGCTGCCGGACTCGCTGCACGACGAGTTCGTGGAGCGCATGGTCGCCCGGGCCTCCACCATCCAGCTCGGGGACACCCGGGACTGGGAGACCGACATGGGCCCGGTCGTCTCGGCGAAGCAGAAGGACCGCATCCTCGAGCTGATCCGGTCCGGCAAGGACGAGGGCGCCACCGCCGTCCTGGGCGGCGGAGAGGCCCACGTCGAGGGCTACGAGGGCGGCCACTGGATCCAGCCGACCATCTTCACCGGAGTCCGCAACGACATGCGGATCGCCCGCGAGGAGATCTTCGGCCCGGTGCTGTCGGTCATCCGCTACGGCTCCGAGGCCGAGGGCGTCGCCCTGGCCAACGACACCCAGTACGGGCTCGCGTCGTCGGTGTGGAGCCGCGACAACTCCCGTGCCCTGGACGTCGCCGAGAAGATCAAGGCCGGCTCGGTCTGGATCAACGACGCACACCAGATCAACTGCGAGGTGCCCTTCGGCGGGTACAAGCAGTCCGGTGTGGGCCGCGAGCTCGGCCCGCGCGCGCTGGACCCCTACGTCGAGGAGAAGAACGTCCACCTCGACCTGTCCGGCACCCGCGACGCCCGTCCGTACGACGTGCTGCTCAGCCACGCCGAGGACTGAGCACCCTCCCGGGCCCTCCCCGGCAACCGCCCGTGCCGGGGAGGGCCCCTCCCTCTCCCGTTGGGGGTACGACGTCGCCCTCCCGGGGTGACGCCCGCCCCCCACCCGTCTCCGCACACTGTTCCCCGACCGTGTGTCGCCAGCTTTCCGCCCGCGGAGCAGACCGCAGGGCTCGGAGGAGATCCGATGACCGCCACCTTCGACGCCACCGACTTCGAGTCGGAGATGTACGACCCGGACGCCGTGAACATGATCCCGGCCACCAGCGAGGGCAAGCCCGAGCACTACCCGGTCGACATCTCCACCAAGGCGTTCTGGAACCAGACCTCCGAGCAGCGTGAGGAGACCTTCAAGGTCCTCCGCGCCGAGCAGCCGGTCTCCTGGCAGCGTCCGGTCGACGACGCCGTCACCCCCGACCCCGACGATCCGGGCTACTGGGCCGTGGTCAGCCACGCCGACATCGTCGCCGTGAGCCGGGACAACGACACCTACGTCTCCGGCCAGGGCGTGCTGTTCGACCTGCTCCCGCCGATCTTCCTCGAGCTGACCCAGTCCTTCCTGGCGATGGACAACCCGAAGCACGACCGGCTGCGCAAGCTGGTCGCCTCGGCGTTCACGCCCAAGCAGATCAAGCTGATCGACGACAAGATCGCGCTCGCCGCGAAGGAGGTCGTCGACGGCGTCGTCGCCGAGACCTCGGGCGAGATCGACTTCGTCACCAGCGTCGCGAAGGTCCTGCCCACCCGGATCTTCTGCGACATCATGGGCATCCCGGAGCACCTGCGCGAGGCCACCGAGAAGAACGCGGCGGACATCGTCGCCTGGGCCGACGACGAGGTGCTCGCCGGCCGCCAGGCCGACGAGGTGCAGGTGCAGGCCGCGACGAACCTGCACGACATCGCCACCGAGCTGATCGAGCTCAAGACCGCCGAGCCCTCCGACGACCTGATCACCTCGCTGATCAACGCCGAGGTCGACGGGCAGAAGCTCGACGAGTTCGAGATCGGCTCGTTCTTCGTGCTCATGGCCGTCGCCGGCACCGACACCACCCGGCACACCTCGTCGTTCACCGTCCGCGCCTTCACCCACTTCCCCGAGCAGAAGCAGTGGCTCATGGAGGACTACGACGGCCGGATCAACAACGCCATCGAGGAGTTCGTCCGGTACGCCTGCCCGGTGATGACCTTCCGTCGCACCGCGGTCGTCGAGACCGAGCTGGGCGGCAAGAAGATCGTCCCCGGCGACAAGGTCGTCATGTTCTACCCGTCGGGCTGCATGGACGAGAAGGTCTTCGACAACCCGGAGAAGTTCGACCTGTCGC
Source organism: Pseudonocardia sp. ICBG601 (assembly GCF_020496245.1). Classification (NCBI taxonomy): domain Bacteria; kingdom Bacillati; phylum Actinomycetota; class Actinomycetes; order Pseudonocardiales; family Pseudonocardiaceae; genus Pseudonocardia; species Pseudonocardia sp. ICBG601. Next base: position 980,130 of record NZ_JAHLJA010000148.1, read on the forward strand.
GCGAGAACGCGAAGGCGCACACCGGGTTCGGCGGCGGCGGTGTCCACTTCTGCCTGGGCAACCAGCTCGCCAAGTCCATGCTGAAGGCGCTGTTCCGTGAGCTGCTGTTCCGCATCCCGCAGTTCGAGGTCGGTGAGCCCGAGCTGCTGGGCACCAACTTCATGCGCGGGGTGAAGCGCATGCCGTTCCGATTCTCCCTGGAGAAGTGATGGGTCTTCGTATCGAGCTGGACGAGAGCAAGTGCAGCGGGCTCGGCCTCTGCGAGGCCGAGGCGCCGGAGCTGTTCGAGGTGCGTGACGACGGGTCGCTCGACATCCTCGACGCCACCCCGTCCGACGAGCACCGCGCGGCCTGCGAGGCGGCGATCGCCTCCTGCCCGACCGAGGCCCTGCGCCTCGTCGAGAGCTGACCCCACCCCGTCACACCACACCGCAGACGCCGGGGGCCGCCACCCCCGGCGTCTGCTCGTTCCCGAGGAGGACCACCGTGGAGCACCTCGTCGTCGTCGGGGCGTCGCTCGCCGGGATCCGTGCCGTCGAGTCCGCCCGCCGGGCCGGCCACACCGGCCGGATCACGCTGGTCGGTGCCGAGCGCCACCTGCCCTACGACCGGCCCCCGCTGTCCAAGGCGTTCCTGGACGACACCGGCGAGGAGCCCGCCGACCCGCGGTACCGGACCGAGGAGCACCTGCGTGAGGAACTGGGGGTGGAGCTGCGCCTGGGGAGCCCGGCCTCGTCGCTGGACACGGACGGGAAGCTGATCGGGATCGGCGACGGCTCCGAGCTGTCCTACGACGCGCTCGTCGTCGCCACCGGGGGAGCGGCCCGGATGCTGCCCGGCACCGGGCAGCTGTCCGGTGTGCACGCCCTGCGGACCTGGGACGACGCGCTCGCCGTGCGGTCCGCATTGGACGCGGGCGCCCGCACCGTCGTGATCGGTGCCGGGTTCATCGGCTCGGAGGTGGCGAGCTCGGCGCGCAAGCGCGGCCTGTCCGCCACGATCGTCGAGACGCTGCCGGTCCCGCTGGTCCGCTCGGTCGGCGAGGACATGGGCAAGGCCTGCGCGGACCTGCACCGCGAGCACGGCACCGACCTGCGCTGCGGCGAGACGGTCGACGGGCTGGAGTCCTCCGCCGACGGCGCCGTCACCGGCGTCCGGCTGGGCTCGGGCGAGGTGGTCCCGGCGGACCTGGTGGTCGTCGGCATCGGCGTGTCGCCCTGCACGGATTGGCTGGAGGGCTCCGGCGTCGAGCTGCACGAGCGGGACCGGGGCGTCGTCGCCGACGCCACCCTGCGCGCCGCCGACGGCGTGTATGCCGCGGGCGACGTCGTGCACTTCCCGAACCACCTGTTCGACGGCGAGGTCATGCGCCTGGAGCACTGGACGACGGCCGCGGAGCAGGGCGCGCTGGCCGCGAAGAACGCGCTCGACCCGGAGAACGCCACCGAGCTCGGGACCGTGCCGTACTTCTGGTCGGACTGGTACTCCAGCCGGATCCAGTTCGTCGGCCGCCCGGCCGCCGACGAGATCCGGGTCGTGTCCTCCGAGCTGGGCGACGACCGGTTCCTCGCGCTCTACCGGCGCGGCGACCGGCTCGTCGGGACGATCACGATCGACCGGCCCACCCAGATCATGAAGTACAAGCGGCTGATCTCGAAGCGCGCGAGCTGGGCCGAGGCGCTGGAGTTCGCCGGCGTCTCCTAGCCGTCGGCGCCGCCCGCCGGGTCCTCGTCGGGAACGTCGAGCATTCGGCGGGCCAGGCGCTTCCAGCTCGGGAGGTGCGGCTCGGTCACCGGGTCGCGGGGGTGGATCGCGTAGGTCATCGCGACCCCCCGCATGCTGGTGAACAGCAGGTCGCGGCACTCGTCGAAGTCGGGGTGGCTGGACAGCACCGGCCCGAACATCGTCGCGACCACGTGGGTCAGCGCGATGCCCAGCCGGCGCTCCGCGGGGAGCAGCTCGGCCCGGATGTCGGCATTGGTACGGGCGGCGGCCCACAGCTCCATCGACGCCCAGAAGTACGGCTGCAGGAACGTGTCCCACAGCAGCTCCACGGCCCGGTCGCAGCGCGCGGGGCCGGTGGTGCGCCCGTACTCCGAGCCCAGCACCCACTGCTCCATGTCGGCGATCCGCTCGACGACCAGGTACTGAGCGGCGGCGATGAGCAGCGACTCGCGGCTGGGGAAGTGGTGCAGCAGCCGCCCGCGCGACACCCCGGCGCGCCGCTGCACGGTCACGGTCGTGGAGTGCGCGTAGCCGTTCTCGAACAGCTCCTCGAGGGCGGCGGCGAGGATGATCGCCCGGCTGCTGGCCCGGCGTTCGCCCTGCGTGCGGCGGGGCCGGGGCGGACGCGGTTCGTCCGCGGGGGAGACCATGCGGGGCAGGGTAGCCCCCGGCCGCACAGCGGATGTCTGTACACGCTGCTCCACCCGACCCTATGGTTCGTCACCCGAGGGGGTGACGATGATCGACGACGTACTGGTCCCGACGGCACCGGCGGTCTCGTTCCGCGCGGTCCGGATGTCCTTCGACTCCGAGCCCGTGCTCGAGGGGATCGACCTGGAGCTGCCACCCGGCCGCACGACCGTCCTGCTCGGTCCGTCCGGCGTCGGCAAGACGACGCTGGTGCGGATCCTGCTCGGGCTCTACACGCCCGAGTCGGGCGAGACCCTGGTGGACGGCCACGTCGTCGCCGGTCTGCGCGACGCCGAGCTGGCCGGGCTGCGCCGCCGGATGGGGGTCCTGCTCGGCGGGTCCTCGGTCTACGATGCGTCGCTGTTCGCGTCGCTGACGCTGTTCGACAACGTCGCCTACCCGCTGCGGGCGGCCGGGGCACCCGACGCCGACGCCGCGACCTGGCGGATCCTGCACGAGTTCGACCTGGCCGACCACGCCACCGCGCTGCCGTCGGCGGTGTCGGCGGGGCAGCGCCGGCGGGCCGCGCTCGCCAGGGCACTGGTCGGCGCGCCGCAGCTGCTGGTGCTCGACGACCCCGGGCCGGCCATGGACCTGCACAACCGCGAGCAGGTCGTGCGCGCCGTGCGCCGGCGCGCCGCGGACGCGACGGCACTCGTCGTCACCCACGACCTGGACCTGGCCCGCGACCTGGGCGACCGGGTCGCGCTCCTGCTCGGCGGCCGGATCGTCGCCGACGGCCCGGTCGAGGAGGTGCTCGGCGGGATCACCACCGCCGCCGACCTGGACGCCCGGTTCGGCGTGCGGGCGTCGCTGCCGGTGGCCTCCGCGGCCGAGCAGGCGGCGCTCGCGCGGCGGGCCCGGCGGCAGGGGCTCGGCGAGGCGTGGCTGCTCATGGGGGTGCTGTTCGTGATGCTCGCGTTGCTGTCGATCGCGCTCGGCTCCGGGATGCTGGCGAACCCCGCGATCTGACGACCGCCGATCCGGCACGTCCGCTCACATCGTGGGACGGGACGTAACACTCACGGGTATCCGCTTCGATCACCAGAGTGACGTCGGACGTGAGGCGGGTGGATGGACGGCACCGGACCGTACGGGCGGTACTACGCGGAGCGCGCCGCAGCAGGTCAGCGCACCGTGCTCTGGCCGTGGGTGCTGCTGGCACTGGTCGTGCCGGTGGTGCTGGTCGGGGTGTTCGTGCACGGCGACGACCGTGCCGAGGCGACCGCCGTCCACCAGGCCGCACCCGTCCCGGTGCGGGAGGCGGCCGAGGGCGTGTACCGGGCCGGTCTCGACCTCGCGCCCGGCACCTGGAGCACCGACGGGCCCGCCCCGGGCCGGGAGTGCGTCTACACCCGCACCGGGCCGGACGGCGCCGAGGTGTCCCGCGGGGTCCTGCACGGCCCGGCCGCCGCCCGGATCCTCGACGGCGAGGCGGTCGTCTTCACCGGCGCCTGCACCTGGTCGGTCCGCTGACCCACCGGCCCGGGTCGCCTGCCCGGGGGGCCGCGACGGTCCGGTCCGTACATTCACCAGGGTGCGTGACGCCGAGGCCGGACCGGTCCCCGGACCCGCCGTGCTCCGCCGCGAGCCGGGACGGCTGCTCTGGGAGCAGCTGCTCGAGGACCTGCGCCGCCGCCTGGACTCCGACGCGTTCACCCACGGCTTCCCCGGCGAGCTCGCCCTGGGCCGGGAGTACGGCGTCAGCAGGCACACCGTCCGTCAGGCGGTGAAGGTGCTGCGCGACGAGGGCCGCGTCGTCGGGACGCGGGGCCGGCCGTCGCGGCAGGCGGCACCGGTCGAGACCGCCCAGCGCCTGGGTGCGCTCTACAGCATCCACGAGTCCGTGCGGGCCATGGGCCTGGAGCAGCGCAGCGTCGTGCGGGCCCTGGACGTGCGCGCCGACGGTGTCGTCGCGGCGCGGCTCGGGCTGGAGGAGTCGACGCCGCTGGTGCACCTGGAACGGCTGCGGCTCGCCGGTGGTGAGCCGCTCGCGCTGGACCGGGTGTGGCTCCCGTACGACCTGGCCGCCCCGCTGCTGCACGCCGACTTCACCGGGGTCGCCCTCTACCAGCGCTACGCCGAGCTGTGCGACGTGGTGCTCACCGGCGGCGAGGAGACCATCGCGCCGATCCTGCCGACCCCCGCCGAGCACCGGCTGCTGGGCGGGAGCCCGTCGACCGCCGCGTTCTCGGTGTCGCGGCTCGGCAGCGCGAAGGGCCGCCCCGTCGAGTGGCGCCGCACGCTGGTGCGCGGCGACCGCTTCGTGCTGCGGGCCGACTTCTCCACCCGCGACGGCTACCAGCTCGACCTGCTCGGGTCCCCCGACCGGAGCGACCCGCGCCGCTGAGGGCGCCTCACGCGGGGTCGAGCAGGTTCGGAGCGGACGAGCGCACCGTGCACGGTCCGGGCCCCGACGACGAGCCAGGCCGCCACCAGCAGCACGTACAGCGCCGTCGCGACGACGGTGAGCGCCGGCGTCCCCAGCCGCGCCACCAGCAGGTTCGTGCCGGTCACGCAGGTCCCCACCGGGAAGGTGAAGCTCCACCAGGTCAGCGTGAACGGCAGCCCCCGCCGGACGGTCCGCAGGGTCACCGCGGCCGCGAGCGCCAGCCACAGCATCGCGAACCCCCAGACCGGGACGCCGTAGACCACCGCGACCACCGCCGCGGCGCCCGCGTACGGCTCGGGCAGGCTGCCCGGCGCGGCGTTCGCCAGGAGCCCGGCCGCGGTGACCGACTGGCCGAGCGGGCCGAGCACGATCCACAGGGTCGGGACGGCCGCCGCCGGTCCGGTCCCGTGCACGACGAGCCGGTTCCAGATCTGCGGGAGCAGGGCCAGCGTCGCGAACAGGCTCATCCCGAACAGCGCGACGCAGGCGAGCAGCAGCGTGGTGCGGCCCGTGCCCGGCGCGAGGTGGACGACGAGCAGCGCCCCGTCCGCGGCCGACACCATCGGCGGCACCACCGGCAGCAGCCAGGCGGGGGACACCGCGTCCGGCCCGATCGTGTGCCGGGTGATCATCAGGTACGGCACGCCGACCGCGGTGACCAGCCCGAACGCCGTCCCGGTCAGCCACAGTGCCCCGCTCGTCGCGAGCGCGGCCGGGGTGCCGAGCACGGCCGGGCCGAACTGGACCGCGCCCGCGCCGACCGTCATGAGGGCCATCGCGACGGCGCCGTAGGACTGCACGGCCACCGGGTCCGCGGCGTGTGCGCGGGCCCGCTCGGGGAACCGCACCCGGTGCGCCACCGTCGCGGCCACGAGCACCACCAGCAGCGCCGAGGCCAGGCCCCACACCCCGGTCGCCCACGCGGTCAGCCACGGGGAGCGGAACGGCAGCGTCGCGGCCGCCCCGCCGACGATCCCGGTGCCCATCACCGCGGCGAACCAGTTCGGCCCGAACGACCGGACCGCGTCGCCCGGGGTGCCGAGCTCGCGCAGCAGCCCGAGGCGGGCGAACGCGTGCGGCGCCGGCGGGGCGGCCGCGGCCGGGGGGCTGAGGTGCGTCGTCATGCCTTCACGGTCGGCCGCTCGGCGGCTCGGCGGTACCCGTCGCGAGGTTGCGGAGTCATAATCAGAGGTTGTGACCCTGTCCCCGCGCGTCGCCGACCTCGTGCCCTACGACCTGCTGGTCTCGGTCGCCACCCTGGGGAGCATGGGCAGGGCCGCGGCGGCCCACGGCATCTCCCAGGCGGCGGTCAGCGCCCGGGTCAGGACCCTGGAGGCGGCACTCGGGCTGACCCTGCTGGAACGGTCGCCGCGGGGCACCCGGCTCACCCCGGACGGGGCGCTCGTCGTCGAGCGGGCGCGGGCCGTGCTGGACGCCGCGCACGCCCTGGACGAGGGCGTCGCCGCGCTGCGCACCGACCGGGCGGCCCGGCTGCGGGTGGCCGCCAGCTTCACCGTCGCGGAGTACCTGCTGCCCCGCTGGCTGGTGGCGCTGCGGGCCGAGCTGCCCGGCACCGCGGTCACGCTGACCTCGCACAACACCGCCGAGGTGGTCGACGACGTCCGCTCCGGCGACGCCGACCTGGGGTTCGTCGAGGGCCCGGACCTGCCCGCGGACCTCGACGGGCAGGTCGTCGGGCGGGACCGGCTGGTGCTCGTCGTCGCGCCGGACCACCCGTGGGCCCGGCGCCGCGCGGTCGACGCGGCGCGGCTCGCGACGACGCCGCTGGTGGCCCGCGAGCCCGGGTCGGGCACCCGGGAGTTCCTGGAGCGCGCGCTCGGGACCGTCGCGTCGCCGGTGCTGGAGCTCGGCTCGACGACGGCGATCAAGAACGCGGTCGCGGGCGGCGCGGGCCCCGCGGTGATCAGCGGTCTGGCCGTGGCGGCCGAGGTGGCGGCCGGGACGCTGCGGACGGTCCCGGTGCGCGGCGCCGACCTGCAGCGACGCCTGCGCGCCGCGTGGCGGCGGGGCCGCGCGCCGTCCGGTCCCGCGCTGGTCCTGGTGCGTCTCGCGGCCCGCCGCTGACCGGTCCCGGGGGGGCGGCGGCCACGCCCCGGGACCGGCCGGTCAGGCGGCCGAGGGCTGCTGTCGCACCACCTCGGGCCGGTAGCGCTCGATGATCTCCATGAACTCGGTGTGCTCGGCCGTCGGCACCCCGCAGAAGCTCAGCGTGGACGCGATCTCCAGGGCCACCGCGTCGAACTGCTCGTCGGTGATCGCCAGGGTCTCGTGGGCCGCGACCATGTCCAGACCGGGGTAGCAGGGCGGGCCGCCCGCGGCCTGCACCGACCAGGCCGTGACCAGGAACTTGTAGCCGGGGGCGTTGGCGGGCTCGCCGTGGTGGGCGTGCACCCCCTCGTTCGCGTTGACCGAGGCGTTCGCGAAGAGCCGGTCGACGAGAACGTCGACCGCCCCGGCGATCGCGTAGATGCCGCCGAGGCGGTCGTACAGGGACTGCTGTTCGGGCATGACGTCGCTCCAACTCCGTTGTCGGGACCGGATCACGGTCCCTTGCGGAGGGGGTCTCGTCAATAGTGCACAACCGATCTCGGGGCGTCGGGTCAGTCGTCGACGGCGTGCTGACTGCGGCGCCGGCCGTAGCCGGTCAGCGACGGGACCTGGGCCCGCAGCCCGGACGGCAGGTGTCGGGCCAGGTCGTCACGGGCGTCCGCGCCGAGGCTGCGGGCCAGGGTGTCGAGCACCGCGACCGAGGCGTTGGTGGCCCAGGCGACGTCGTGCAGCTCCAGGTACTGCTGCACCCGGGACAGGAACACCTCCTCGGTGAACGGCTGCGTCAGAACGGGCACGACCGACACCGGGACCGCGGGCTCCGCCGGCGCCGACGCCCGGTGGTCGGGCACCGGGGCGCCGTCCGCCTCCGGCTCGGCCGGGTTGCCGCCCCAGCGCTCACCCGGGGCCACCTGCTCGCCCTTCATCAGGAACGAGTCGGCGGCCAGCGTCGCGCCGTCGCCGATGTCGGTGGAGTAGTGCACGAACGCCCGCACGCCGACGGACACGCCGTCGCCGACCCGGATCCGGCCGGACTCGAACCGGCCGTCCTCCAGCGAGTGGCACTGCAGGACCGACCCGGAGTTGAGCACCACGTCGTCGCCGAGGGAGACCAGGCTCTTCTCCGGCATGGCGGCACCGTCGTCGAAGACGCGCCTCCCGGCGCTCAGACCGGCCAGGCGGTTGCGCCACACGAGCAGCGGGGTCCCGGCCAGCACCGGCCGGACGTAGAGCTTCCAGAGCCGCTCGTGGAACCAGAAGTAGCGGTCGTAGATGGACGCGGTGCGCGGCTGCAGGCCACGGAAGCCGAGCGTCGCGCGCTCCAGCAGCGCCGACCACACCATGAGCAGCAGCGGGCCGAGGAACACGGCCGGGCCGAGGGCCCACAGGCCCCACGCCGGCCAGAGCGCCACCGAGATCCCGAGCGGGACCAGCGCGACCGCGACGCCGAGCGCCCGTAGCAGCACCGTGACGACCACGGTCGAGGCGTTGTAGCGGTTCTTCGAGCGCAGCCGGCGGGCCAGCTCCTCGTCGGTGGCCGGGTGGTTCGGGTGCGGCCCCGCGCCGGTGCGCGGGATCTCCATCGGCGGCGAGCCGAGCAGGCCCACCCCGGTCCGCACCGGCCCGTCGACCGGGACCATGACCTTGGTCGCGAGCAGCACGTCGTCGCCGATCCGGGCGTCCGGCGGCAGGTGCACGTCGTTGCCGACGAAGTTGTCCCGGCCCAGCCGCACCGGGCGGATCCGGAACGAGTCGTGCGACAGCTCGGTGTTCATCATCCGCAGCCCGTCGGACACCATCGTCCCGGCGCCGACGCGGGCGTGCCGCGGCGACTCCTGGCGGAGCTGGGTGCCGAAGTTCGACCCGGTCTGACGCAGGTCGTCCAGGTCGTAGCCGAGGCCCTTCAGGTAGCCGGTGATGAACGAGCTGTCGCCGAGCAGCAGCACCAGGAACCGCGCGTTCGACACACCGGTCACGATCTGCTGCGCGACGTGGCGCACGCCGTAGAGCGGGAAGGTGCGGTCGACCGGCACGAACAGCGCGGCCAGCCGCGGCAGCGTCAGCACGGCGAGCACGCCCACCAGCAGGGCGAGCACGACCAGCGTCACCACCGCGATCGCGCCGATCAGGAAGAACCACCAGTGCGTGCCCATGTCGGCACCGGTCAGGCCGATCAGCCCGGCCACCTGCGGCGCGAAACGGGCGAACAGGCCGACGAGCAGCGCGAACACCGCCGTCGCGACGGCCCAGGACAGCCCGGCGAACACCGCCGAGTAGACGACCCGGCGCAGCCGCCCCGCACCGACGGCGTCGGGCCCGCGGTAGTCCGAGTCGGACGGACCGGCGGGGGAGCCGTGCCAGACCTCCCCGGCGGGCACGGTGACACCCGGCCGCAGGGCCGAGGCGTGGCCCAGCTGCGACCCGTCCTGCATCCGGGTGCGGACGTCGAGCACGGCGGCCTCGCCGACCACGCAGTCGTCGCCGACGTCGACCGGGCCGAACTCCAGCGCGCCGGGCACGGCCCGGTAGGCCTGCAACGACGCCTCCGGGTGCACGATCGTGCGGGCACCGACCCGGACGAGGTCGGTGGCGACCGGGACGGCCCCGAACAGGGCGCTGCCGCGACCGATCCGCGCGCCGAGCAGCCGCAGCCAGCCGGTGTACAGCGGGGTGCCGACGGCCAGCGCCATCGGGTTGGTCCGGATCAGCGTCGAGACGACCCAGAACCGCAGGTGGGCGGCGCCCCACAGGGGCACGGTCCGTTCGCGGAAGCGGCCGACGAGCGTCCACTTCGCGAGCACCGGCAGCAGCACGACGGCGACGAGCACCCCCGCGGTCCACAGCGCGGCCCGGCCGGTGAGCGACACCGCGTCGGGCGCGGCGGAGACCCAGCGGTAGCCGAGGACCAGCACCGCGGCGACGGCGAACCCGGACGCGAGCAGGAACAGCAGCTGCGCGACGCCGGTCAGCGCGTGCGCCACCGGGCGGGCGCGCACCGGCTCGACCGGCTCCGCGGCCACGGTGGGCACGACGTCGCCGAGCGCGGCGGCGAGCCGGCGCACGGTGGGGTGGCGGTAGACGTCGCGTGCGGACACCGACGGCAGGTCGTCGCGACGGCGCACGGCGGCGGCGAACCCGGCCAGCAGCAGCGAGGTGGCGCCGAGCTCGTCGAAGAAGTCGGCCTCGACCGAGATCTCGGCGGGTTCGACCCGCAGCGCGGTGGCGAGCTCGGCGACCAGGCCGCGCTCGACGTCGGTCGCCGGGCCCACGACCGGGCCGGTCGCGGCCACGCGGCTGCCGGTCGGCGCGGGCAGGTTCCTGCGGTCCGCCTTGTCGCTGGTCGTCATCGGGATGAGCTCGAGGTGCTCGAGGTAGGCGGGCACCATGTAGGACGGCAGGCGGTCCTGCAGGCGGGACCGCAGGTCGGTCGGCGGTTCGGCACCGCGGACCAGGCTGTAGTAGCCGACGAGCTCCTTCGTTCCGGGCGTCGGCTCGTAGGTGTCCACCACGGCCATCGCGACCGACGGGTGGTCCTGCAGCACGGCCTCGATCTCGGAGAGCTCGATGCGGTAGCCGCGGATCTTGACCTGCAGGTCGATGCGGCCCCGGTACTCGATCTCGCCGTCGGCGTTGATCCGCGTGAGGTCACCGGTGCGGTAGATCAGCCCGGACGGGTTGTTCGGCAGGTCGACCGGGGCCGGGACGAACACCTCGGCGGTCTTCTCGTCGCGGTTGAGGTAGCCGTCGGCCAGCCCCACCCCCGCGACGGCCAGCTCCCCGGTCTCGCCGAACGGCAGCACCCGGGTCGGGTCGGTGGTGTCCAGGACGAGGGCGGCGTAGGTCGGCAGCGGCCGCCCGATCGTCACCGGACGGTCCGGGTGGACCTGCGCCATCGTCGCGGTGACGGTGGCCTCGGTGGGGCCGTAGACGTTGAGGAAGCGGCGCCGCGGGGTCCACCAGCGACGGATGAGGTCCTGCGGGCAGGCCTCGCCGGACACGAGCAGGAAGCGCAGGTCGTCGAGGTCGGCCTCGACGGTGGCGAGCAGCGTCGGCACCACGCACATCGCGGTGACGCGGCGCTCGACCAGGAAGTCGTGCAGGTCCTCGCCGACCAGCGACACCCCGGCCGGCTTGGGGACGAGCGTGGCGCCGGTCAGGAACGAGGTCCAGATCTCCTCGACGGAGAAGTCGAAGGCCAGGGTCAGGCCCTGGTACATGCGGTCGTCGGCGCGGACGCCGTACTCGTCGGCGGCGACCCGCACGAAGTTGCAGATCGCCGGGTGTCCGATCACGACGCCCTTGGGCCGGCCGGTGGAGCCGGAGGTGTAGATCAGGTAGGCGGGGTGCTCGCGGCCCGGTGTGCGACGGCTGTCCGGCCCGAGCCGCTCGTCGGAGCAGGCGGCGATGTCGGCGGCCGCCGCACCGGTGACCGAGAGGATCTCGACGTCGCCCTCGACCGGGTCACCGACCTTCGCCAGCGCGCTGTCGGTGACCAGCAGCAGTCCGGCCGCGGAGTCGGACAGGATGAACGCCACGCGGTCCGCGGGGAAGCCCGCGTCCATCGGGACGAAGGCGGCCCCGGTCTTGAGCACCGCGAGCATGGCGGTGTAGCTCTCCACCGGGTCGTCGAGCAGCAGCCCGACGACGTCGCCGGGGCCGGTGCCGCGCCCGCGCAGGTGCCGGGCGAGACGGTTGGTGCGCCCGTCGAGGTCGCGGTAGGTCAGCGTGGCGTCGCCGGTGTCGACGGCGACGGCGTCCGGGTGGTGGTCGACGGCCTCCTCGAACACCTCGGCGAGCTGCTCGCCGGGCCGGGCCCGCGAGGCCTCCAGGGTCGCCCCGGGGACGAGCACACGGTCGTCGAGTGTCCGGGGACGCGGGGTCGGCACCGGTCGTTTGGTCGGCGACGGGCGGTAGGGGAGGTCCCGGCGGATCACCTGGGGCTGTCCCGGCTGTGTGTTGCGGCTGTCGCCGCCGTCGACCCCACCGGTGAGGGCCGACCGGTTGGACACGTCGGACATGACTCCGGCCTACCCCTTCCCGAGGGGACGAAAAGTGCAGGTCGGGCGTGGCGATCATCACTCGCAAACCGGTGAACCCCGGTCGGGTGGAGTGCGTAGCCAGACGAGGGGTCCGCCGTCGTCAGGACGGCGACGACGACCCGTGGACCGTCCTGACCAGCGTGTCGACGAGGTCGATCCCCAGGTCATGATCATGGTCGGCCGGGAGGTCGACACCGTGGTCGTGGAACCACGAGGGCGGGGCCTCGGGGTGCGGGCCGACGACTCCGACCGCGCCGTCACCGCATCGGGTCACGCAGGCGGCCACCGTGCCGTCGGTGTATGTGGCGAGGATCTCGGTCTCTGCGAGCGCCCGGCGTGTCGGCCGGATCACGCCCCCGTCCTGGAAGTACATCCGCCGTTCGGCTCCACGCCACCGGACCGTGACCAGGGCCGGGTCCGGGGTGGACGGATCGGCCCCCGGGCGGGACCAGTACTCGTCGACGGCGAGGCCGACGAGGTTGAGGAAGCCGTGCTCCACCAGGAACGCGCCCATGCAGACGCCCAGGTAGCACCCGCCCCGGTGGACGAACCGGCGGATCGCGCCCTTGTCCGCGCGCAGCCGCCGGAACGCGGCCTCGTCGTCGCCGGAGGCACCGGGGTGGGCGAACAGCATGGTGTCCGGGTCGGAGAGCGCCTCGCGCAGTGGACGGTCGCCCGCCGGGCCCGCGGTCCGGACGTCGAACCCGTGACCGCTGCGGCGCAGCAGGTCGGCGACGGCCTCGGTGTCGTCGGTGTGGTCCTCGGCCGACGGCCGGGTCCAGGCGTCGGCGAACACGACGGCGACCGGCCGGCTCATCCGGAGCGCTCCGGTACGGCCGGGGCGTCCACCAGGTGCGCGAGCAGGTCCGGGACGCCGCCGGGCACGGCCACCTCCACCGGCCGCCACGACGACGGCACCCGCTCCACCGGCAGGAAGGTGTCCGGCCCGCGCCGCCCCTGCGCGAACAGCGCGGCGCCGGAGTTGATCCGGGTCACGAGCACCCGGTCGCCGTGCGCGGCCAGGAGCGACGCGGTGTCGACGGTGAGGACGACGTGCTCGGTGTCGGCGTAGCGGGGCAGCGCGTGCAGCCGGCGCAGGCGGGCGGGGTCCGCCCACAGGAACGCGCAGCCGTTGATCCGGCGCAGGTAGTCGGCCACACCGAAGCCGGACCCCGGGTCGAGCATCCGTCCCAGGGCGGCGGGGTTGAGCGGGCGCTGGTCACGCAGCCAGGCGGTGCCGTGTTCGGGGTGGTGCAGCCGCACCGCCCGCGGGCGACGCGTGGTCAGCAGCCGTTCCCGCTCGTCGCCGGTCACCCCGAACAGGTCGAGCAGCCCCGCGACCGGCAGCAGTCCGTGCGTGGCGATCCCGGGCCACGACGCGGCGGGCGTGGTGTGGAACAGGCGCGGCGCGCGGCGGACGAGATCGTCGGGGTGCAGGCTCAGGCCCCCAGGGCCGTGTCGAGGTCCGGGTACCAGGTGATGACCTGGTCCAGCCCGGTCATCCGCACCGGCCGGATCACCGCACGGTTGCCCGGGCCGGTGACCCCGTCGAGACGGACCCCGGCCTCACCGGCCGCCCGGGAGGACCGGACCACCGCGGTCAGACCGTGCGACCCGAGGAACCCGACGCCGGACAGGTCCAGCAGGGCCCGCGCCGGTCGCGTCTGGTGGAGCATCTCCGACATCCGGGCCCGGATCGCCTCGGCCTCGGCGAGGTCGACGTCACCGATCACCTCGAGGACGGTCACACCGGGCGCCGGGGTGTGCTCGCGCAGGCTCACCCGGGAGTGCGGCTCCGGCCAGCTTCCCGTGTGGCCGAGCCGCCGGCGGCCGGGCTCGGCGGACGTCACGACGGCCGCCCGGCTCGGGGCACGCCTCGCCCACGACCCCGCCTGCCGGATGGTGCGGGGCCGCGTGTCCGGGGACGTACGGCCGAGTTTCCGATGGGTTCACCGTACCGGGCCCCGGGCCGTTGTCCACCGGTCGACCTGCGGGATCCCGGCCGGGGAGAGAGTCTTCACCGGGTGACCACCTCCGCATCACCGCGCCCCCCGGACCCGGCCGACGACGGCGCCGTGACCGTCGTGCGGCGCGCCCGCGTCCCCGGCCACGACGGCGCCGTCGACATCGTGATGTCCGGCGGCAGGATCCGGTCGGTGGGTGCCCCGGCCCCCGCCGGGGCACCCGGTACCGACGCGGGGGACCGGCTCGTCGTCGGCGGTCTCGTCGACGCGCACCTGCACCTGGACAAGGCGCTCACCGCGGACCGCTGCTCGTGGTCCGGCGGCACCGTCGACGACGCGATGGCCGAGACCGCGGCGATGAAGGCGGACTTCACCGTCGAGGACGTCGCCGCCCGCGCCGGGGCCGTCCTGGCGTCCTGCGTCGCGCACGGCACCACCCGGGTGCGGACCCACGTCGAGCTCGACCCGACCGTCGGGCGGCGCGGGCTGGAGGGCGTGCTGGCGGCCGCGGCGGACTGGGCCTGGGCCGTCGACGTCGAGGTCTGCGTGTTCGCCCAGGACGGCCTGACCGGCTCGCCGGAGACGGCCCGGCTGCTCGACGAGGCGCTCGGCGGGGCCCGCGCGGCGGGCCGGCGCGCGGTCGTGGGCGGCGCCCCCTACGCCGACGACGACCCCGCGGGCCAGCTGGACCGCGTGTTCGGGCTGGCCGCGGACCACGACGCCGACGTCGACCTGCACCTGGACCTGTTCGACGGCACCGCCGAGGGCGCGCTGATCGGCACGCTGTGCGACCTGACCGAGCGCGCCGGGCTCGGCGGCCGGGTCACCGCGGGCCACGGCACGGCGTGGTCGTTCCTGGAGCCGGACCGGCGCGCGGCGGTGCTGGACCGGTGCGCCGGGACGGGGGTCGGCGTGGTCTCCCTGCCGTCGACGGACCTGTTCCTCACCGGCCGGGAGACCGGCGCCGGGGCGCCGCGCGGGGTCGTCGTGCTGGACCGGCTCGTCGAGCGCGACGCCGCGGCCGCGGTGGCCACGAACAACGTGCGCAACGCCTTCACCCCCTACGGCGACGGCTCCCTGGTCCGGATGGCGAACCTCTACGCCAACCTGACCCACCAGGCGTCGCCGGAGCAGCTGGCGGCCTGCCTTGACCTGGTCGGCCCGCGCGCCGCCCGGGTGCTCGGCACCCCGGCCGCCGCCACCGGGGTCATCGCGGGTGCCCCGGCCGACCTGGTCTGCCTCGACGCACCCGACCCGGGCACGGCGGTCGCCGCCGTCGCACCGGTCCGCTGGGTGCTGAAGGGCGGCCGTCGGACCGTCTCCGGCGCGGCCGTGGAGCTGCACCCCCCGGTGTGACCCGGCTCATCGGTGCAGGCCGTCGCGGAGCGGGAACGCTGCCCGACATGAGCACACGTGAGGGCAGGGCCGTGCGGTACGACCGCTACGGCGGCGTCGACGAGCTGTACGTGACCGGTGTCGGGTTCGAGGACCCCGGTCCGGGCCGCGTCCTGGTAGAGGTGCACGCGGCCGGGATCAACCCGGGTGAGGCCGCGCTGCGCGAGGGCGTGTTCGCCGACGCCTGGCCCAGCACGTTCCCCAGCGGGCAGGGCAGCGACTGGGCCGGGGTCGTCGCGGCGGTCGGGGAGGGCGTCACCGACGTCGAGCCCGGCGACGACGTCTTCGGCTGGACCGACGACCGCGCCTCCCAGGCCACCCACGTCGACGTGCCCGCCGAACAGGTCCTGCGCCGCCCGGCCGGTCTCGACGCCGCGACGGCCGGCGTGCTCTACATCGCCGGGACGGCCGCGGCCGCGTCGGTCGCGTCGGTGGACCCGCAGCCGGGGGAGACGGTCGTCGTCGCCGGTGCCGCGGGCGGGGTGGGGCAGATCGCGGTGCAGCTGCTGACACTGCGCGACGTGGAGGTCGTCGGGATCGCCTCGGAGCGCAACCACGACCGGCTGCGCGAGCTGGCCGTGACCCCGGTCGCCTACGGGTCCTCGCCCGAGGAGACGCTCGCGAACCTGCGCGCCGCGACGCCGGACCGGGTGCACGCTGTCGTCGACCTGTACGGCGGCGGCTACGTCGCGCTCGCCCGCGAGCTCGGCGTCGCCCCGGAGCGGATCAACACGATCATCGACTTCGAGGGTGCGCAGGCCCACGGCGCCGCCACCCGGGGCACCGCCGACGCCGCGGGCCGCGACGACCTCGCCGCGCTCGGCGCGCTCGTCGCCGACGGGGCCCTGCAGGTCGCGATCGCGGCCCGGTACCCGCTCGACGGGGTCCGCGAGGCCTACACCGAGCTGGAGAAGCGGCACACCGCGGGGAAGATCGTCCTGCTGCCGCAGGAGTGATCCGACGCCTGCCGGGAATCCCGCCGGGGCACCCCCGAGGAGAGGACACCCGTCGTGCAGATCGGCTTCAAGCTCTTCGCCGAGGCCCACACGCCGCAGGAGATGGTCCGCCAGGCCGTCCGGGCGGAGGAGGCCGGTTTCGACTTCGTCGAGATCTCCGACCACTACCACCCGTGGCTGGAGAGCCACGGGCACTCCGGGTTCGCCTGGTCGATCCTCGCCGCGATCGCGATGCGGACCGAGCGGATCGGCCTGGCCACCGGGGTGACCTGCCCGACGATCCGCTACCACCCGGCGATCATCGCCCAGGCCGCGGCGACGACCGCGCTGCTGTCCGACGGCCGGTTCACCCTCGGTGTCGGCTCCGGCGAGCAGCTGTCCGAGCACGTCACCGGACACCCGTGGCCGGTCGTCGGGGTGCGGCACGCGATGCTCCGCGAGGCGCTGGAGATCATCCGTCTGCTGTGGAGCGGCGGCTACCGCACCTACCGCGGCACCCACCTGTCCATCTCCGACGCGCGGGTGTTCGACCTGCCGGAGACGCTGCCGGACATCGTCGTCGCCGCGGGTGGGCCGAAGGCGGCCCGGATCGCCGGTGAGCTGGGCGACGGCCTGTTCGCCACCGAGCCCCGCACCGACCTGATCGACGCCTACACCGCGGCCGGTGGCACCGGCTCCCGCTGGGCCGAGGTCCCGCTGGCCTACGCCGGTACCGTCGACGCGGCGCTGGAGTCCGCGCACCGGCTGTTCCGGTTCGGCCCGACCGGCTGGAAGATCCAGGCCGAGCTGCCGAACGTGCGCAACTTCGAGGCCGCGACGGCCTTCGTCCGCAGGGAGGACATGGCCGACGCGTTCGGGGCGGGCCCGGACGTCGAGACCCACGTCGCGACGGTGAAGGGCTTCGCCGACGCGGGCTACGACCGGCTCGCGCTGATCAGCGCCGGACCGGACGTCGAGGAGTTCTTCACCTTCTACGAGAAGGAACTCGCCGGGCGCCTGCACGACCTGCCCGGCCGGTGATCACGGATCGGGCACCGGACGGGTCGCCGGGCGACGCGAACGGTGCCCGATCGTGGATCACGGCCGGTCCGGCCCCTCCGGTCGGACGGGGTGCACGGGCCGGGCCGACCGGCAGGGTGGAGGGCATGAACAGGGTCGTTCGCTTCACCGAGCTCGGCGGGCCCGAGGTGCTCACGGTCGTCGAGGAGCCCGTGCCGCAGCCGGGGCCGGGGGAGGCCGTCGTCGCCGTCGAGGCGATCGGGCTGAACCGGGCCGAGTCGATGTTCCGGCGCGGTGAGTACATCGAGCCGACCCGGCTCCCGGCCGGTCTGGGCTACGAGGCCGCGGGCACCGTCGCCGCCGTCGGCGCGGGCGTGGACCGCTGGTCGGCGGGGGACCCGGTGAGCATCGTCCCGGCGTTCTCGATGAACGACCACACCGTCTACGGCGACCACGCCCTCGTCCCGGCCCGGGCCCTGGTCCCGCGGCCGGTGGACGCGGTGACCGGGGCCGCGACCTGGATGCCGTTCCTCGTCGCCTACGCCGGGTTGCTCGAACCGCGCGTCCTGCAGCCGGGCGACCACGTGCTGGTCACGGCGGCGTCGTCGAGCGTGGGGCTGGCGGCGATCGCGACCGCGAACCGGATCGGCGCCGTCCCGATCGCCACCAGCCGCAGCCGCGCCAAGGCGCAGGCGCTGCTCGACGCCGGCGCCGCACACGTCGTCGCCACCGGGGAGGAGGACCTCGTCGCGCGCTGCCGGGAGATCACCGGCGGGCGGGGCCTGGACGTCGTGTTCGACGCCGTCGCCGGACCCGCCGTCGAGACGATGGCCGACGCGGTCCGCCCGGACGGCACGATCGTCATCCACGGCAGGCTCTCGGGCGAACCGACGATCTTCCCGACGGCGACGCTGCCCGACCTCGTCGTCCGCTCGTTCACCCTGTTCGCGATGACCCGCGACGCCGAACGCCTGCGCCGGGCGGCCGCGTTCGTCGCCGCGGGGATGCGCGGCGGGGACTTCGCCCCGCAGGTGGACCGGGTGTTCGACGGCCTCGACCAGGTCGTCGCCGCGCACGAGCACCTGGAGTCCAACGCCCAGGTCGGGAAGATCGTCCTGCGGCCCTGATCCGGGCTCAGCGCCCGGTGAACCGTTCCAGGGCGTCGGCGCCGAGGGCGGGGCCGTCGACCTCGCGCATCCGCGCGCCGAGGGCCGCGGCGGCGGACCGGATGGCCGGGTCGCCCGCCACCTCGTCGACGGCGCGGCGCAGCGTCGCGGCGTCGGGGGTGCGGTCGTCGAGGCGGCGGCCCAGGCCGAGCTCCTGCACCCGGCCCGCGTTGACCCACTGCTCGACCATCTGCGGCACCCCGACCTGCGGGACCCCGAACAGCAGCGCCTCCAGCGTCGACCCCATGCCGTTGTGCGTGACGAAGGCCCGGGCCCGGCGGAGCAGCGCGATCTGCGGCACGTGCGGGCGTACGACGACCGAGCGCGGGAGCGGCCCCAGCGCGGCCGGGTCGATCCGCTCGCCGACGGCCATGACGACCTGCCAGGCGCCGTCGTCGAAGGCCTCGGCGCAGGTCCGGAAGAACTCGGCCCGGTCGTTGAACGCGGTGCCCAGCGACACCAGCAGCAGCGGGTCGGCGAGCTCGGGTCCGTCCCACCGCTGGTGGGCGCGCTCGCCCAGACAGGGACCGCAGAAGACGAACGACTCGTCGAAGGTGTCCCCGGCGATCTGGAACTCCCGGGGCACGAACACCAGCGACAGCTCCGCCGGCGAGCCGAACGGGACGGGCTCCAGCCCGTGGGAGCGGGCGAAGGCGGCCATCCGCTCGTGGTTGGCGGCGAAGGCCGCCATCATGGCACGGTTCGTCGGGTCGTCGGGCGGCACCAGGTCGCGCATCGAGAAGTGCGCGTTGCTCGCCATCGACGGCCGCAGACAGACGAACGGCAGGTCACAGGCCTGCGCGGCGAGCGAGCCGACCGGGATCAGCGCGTCCCCGCAGACGACGTCCGGCCGGTCCCGCCCGATCGCGGCGGTCAGGACCGGGTGCACGGCCTCCAGCGAACCCGCGAAGAAGCCGAGGTGGTTCCCGTCCGGCCCCGGCGGTCCGGGGAGCACGAACGGGACCTCCAGCGGCTCCGCGCCGGCCGCGCGGACCGCATCGACCATCGTCGCGCCGGTCGCGTAGCGGACCCGGTGGCCGCGCCGGACGAGCTCGGCGACCAGGGGCAGCGTCGGCAGGACGTGCCCGGCGGCGGGCATGCTCACGAGGACGATGTCGCTGCTCATGCCCGTCGATGGTGGCACCGGCGGGCCCCGGTGACCTCCGGATTCCCGGGTACGGACACCGCGCCGCCGGACACCCCGGGACGAACGGGACCCCTCGTCAGCCGTCCAGCTTCGACGGGTCCAGCGCCGCGTTCTTCACCCCGAGCCTGCGGTTGAGCAGCAGGGTGATCGCGTAGAGCACCAGGCCGAGTAGGAGCAGCAGCCCGGCCAGCTCGTACTGGATCGTGTCCCGCCCGGAGAACGGCAGGACCAGGTACAGGCTGGCGACGGCGCCGACGACCGGCAGCCCGGGCGGGGCCCGGAAGTGGTCCTCGGCGATCCGGTCGCGGCGCAGCACCAGCACCGCGATGTTGACGATGGTGAAGACCGCGAGCAGCAGCAGCGACGTGGTGCCGCCGAGCGCGGAGACGACGTCGGAGTCAGAGTCCAGCGACACGTAGCTGATCAGCGCGAACGAGATCAGCGTCGTGAAGATGATCGCCACCCACGGGGTGCGGCGGAACGGGTGCACCCGGGCCAGCGGCTTGGGCAGCACGGCCTGGTTGGCCATGCCGTAGAGCAGCCGCGAGGCCATCAGCATGTTGATCAGCGCCGAGTTGGCGACGGCGAACATCGAGATGAACGGCAGCACGACGTCGGCCGGGATCCCGGGGGCGCCGGCGCGGACGACCTCGACCAGCGGTGTCTCGCTCCCGGCCAGCGGGCCGACCGGGACCAGCGCCACCGAGCAGATGGCGACGAGCACGTAGATGACCCCGGTGACGGTCAGGCCGGTGATCATGATCTTGGGGAAGATGCGGCGCGGCTCGTGGCACTCCTCGGCCATGTTCACCGAGTCCTCGAAGCCGACCATCGCGAAGAACGCCAGCGAGGTCGCCGAGGTGACCGCGAGGAACACTCCCTTGTCCTCGGGGGTGTCGAAGGCGACGACGCGCGACCAGTCGGCGTCGCCGCCGGCGATGGCGTAGATCCCGATCAGGATCACCAGCAGCAGCCCGGACAGCTCGACCAGGGTGAGCACCACGTTGAGCTTCACGCTCTCGCCGACGCCGCGGAAGTTCACCACCGCGACCAGCAGCATGAAGCCGAGCGCGATCAGGACGATCCCGCCGTTGCCCAGGTCCAGCCCGAAGCCCTCGTTCAGGTTCGCCGCGAACGCCCGCGACGCCGTCGACGCCGAGGTGATCCCCGAGCTCATCACCACGAAGGTGACCATGAACGTCAGGAAGTGGATGCCGAACGCCTTGTGCGTGTAGAGCGCCGCGCCCGCCGCCTGCGGGTACTTGGTGACGAGCTCCAGGTAGGAGAACGCGGTGATCATGGCGATGGCGAAGGCGACCAGGAACGGCACCCACGCCGCCCCGCCGACCTCCTCGGCGACCTGGCCGACCAGGGCGTAGATGCCCGTGCCCAGGATGTCGCCGATGATGAACAGCAGCAGGAGCTTGGGCCCCATGACCCGCTTCAGTGCGGGCCCGTCCTCCGCCGTCGACGTCGTGACGTCCGCCATCGTGGTGCGCTCCCCTCCGCGGCGGCCCGTGCCGCCCGCGACCGGCACAGCCTGGTGGGGGGTTCGTGCCGTGTCGAGTCGAAAGGGTGGAGTGTTTCATCTGGATTGAGCATGTGTGACCCCGCTCACGTGGCGTTCACTGTCCGGCGTCCGCTCGTCGCAGGAGCCGGAGGTCGCCGTGCGTACCGCCTACCGAGTGATCGCCTATCTCGTCGCGCTGGAGGTCCTGATCCAGGCCGCCGCGATCGCCTACGCCGTGTTCGGTCTGTCCACCTGGATCGAGGGCGGCGGGGTCCTCGACAAGGCCGGGATGGAGAGCGAGACGACCGACTTCACCGGGGTCGGCGGGTTCGCGCTGCACGGCATCAACGGGCAGATCGTCGTCCCGGTGCTGGCGCTGGCACTGCTGGTCGTCGCGTTCTTCGCGCGCGTCCCGGGTGGGGTGCGATGGGCGGGGATCGTCGTCGGGCTGGTCGCGCTGCAGGTGCTGCTCGGCATCCTCGGGCACTCGGTGACCGGGCTCGGGGCTCTGCACGGGCTCTGCGCGCTCGCGCTGTTCGCCGGCGCGGTCGTGGCGGGGTACCGGGCCGGTGCGCGGTCCGGTGCCGCCGCGACGGCCGGCGAGCGGGTCGCCTGAGCCCGGGAGCTCCGCCATCACCGCCGACCCCGCACCGCGGCCCCCGGACTCGCGTCCGGGGGCCGGCGTGGGTGTACCGGCTCCGCGGCAGCCCGTCGGCACGGCGCCGCCGGGGCCCGGCTCCGCCTCCACGGCACCGCCGGAGCCCGGAGCGCCGCTCGGTCCGCTGGTGGAGCTGCCGCCCGGACCGCCGGACGGCCCGCCCGCACCGCCGCGGCCCGGGCGTCGCCGGGTGGTGGTGGCGGTGCTCGCGACGCTCGCCCTGCTGGCCCCGATCGGCTGGCTGTGGTGGGGGAGCCTGCTGCCGGCCCCGTACGCGGTGACCGACATGGGCTACGTCGACACCGGCGGCGGTGCCCCGGTCCCGGAGATGCACGACCACCACGGGGCGGGCGTCGACACCCTGCGCGAGACCTCGACGGCCGCCCCCGCCGTGTCGCTGACGCTCACCGCCCGCAGGCAGGCGATCCCGCTGCCCTCGGGCCGCACCCTCGACGGCTACACCCTCAACGGGACGTCGCCCGGCCCGCTGATCCGGATCCGGCAGGGCGACGTGCTGCAGGTGCGGCTGGTCAACGCCGACGTGCCGGACGGCATCACGCTGCACTGGCACGGCGTCGACGTCCCGAACGGCGACGACGGCACCGCCGGCGTCACCCAGGACGCCGTCGGGCCGGGTGGCGAGTTCGTCTACCGCTTCGTCGCCCGCGACGCGGGGACCTACTGGTACCACTCGCACCAGGTCGCGAACACCCAGGTGCAGCGCGGCCTGTACGGGGTGCTGGTCGTCGAGCCGCGCGACGGCCCCACCGGCCCGGACGTGGTCGCCGCTGCCCACGTCTACGAGGGCGCACGCCTGCTCGACGGCCGCCGCGCCGTGCTGCCCGTCCCCGCCGCGCCCGGCACCCGGGTCCGGGTCCGGATGGTCAACACCGACAACGGCCCGACCTCGGCGTGGGTGACCGGGGCGCCGTACCGCCTCGTCGCGATCGACGGGGCCGAGGTGCACGACCCGCCCCCGGTGACGGGGGAGTCGGTGCTGCTCACCGCGGGCGGGCGGCTGGACCTGGAGGTGACCGTGCCGCCCGGCGGGGCCCGGGTGGAGATCGGCGGCAACGCCGCGGTCGTCCTCGGCGACGGCCCCGGCCCGGCGGCGGCACCGCGCCCGGACCGCGTGCTCGACCCGCTGGTCTACGGCATGCCCGCGCCGCTCGGGTTCGACCCGGCCGCCGCGGACCGCCGCTTCGACTACGACATCGGCCGCCGCCCCGGCTTCGTCGACGGCGTGCCCGGTCTGTGGTGGACGGTCAACGGGCACATGTGGCCGGACGTGCCGATGTTCATGGTCGCCCGCGGCGACGTGGTGCGGATGCGGATCGCCAACGGCAGCGGCGAGGTGCACCCCATGCACCTGCACGGGCACCACGCCGTCGTGCTGTCCCGCAACGGGGTGCCCGCGACGGGCAGTCCCTGGTGGATCGACTCGCTCGACGTCGCGGACGGCGACAGCTACGAGATCGCCTTCGTCGCCGACAACCCCGGGGTGTGGATGGACCACTGCCACAACCTGACGCACCCGTCGGAGGGGCTGATGGCGCACCTCATGTACGAGGGCGTGACCACGCCGTACCGGGTAGGCGGGCCGTCGGGCAACGACCCGGAGTGAGCGGGGCTCAGCCGCGGTGCCGGGACCGGCGCGGGGTGTCCGGGTAGGGCTCGGGGAAGCCGTCGTCGACCGGGCCGGGCTGCGGCGGCTGCGACGCGTGCGGCGGCGGCACCGGACGGCCCGGCGGCGGGCCGGGCGGCATCGGCGGCGCCGGCACCGGCGGCTGTCCGACGGCGCGGGGTGCCGGGGCGAGGGCCCGCTCGCGGTCCCGCTCGGCCTGGTCGCGGAGCAGGTCGCGGATCTCCTTCAGCAGGTCGAGGTCGGTCTCCAGGGCCGGGTCCTCGGAGTCGCGCTTGCGGCGCTCCTGGAGCCACTTCATCGGGAAGACGACCAGGAAGTAGATGACCGCGGCGGTGATCAGGAAGGTGATGACGGCGTTGAGGAAGCTCGCGTAGTCGAGCTGCACCTCGTCGGTCAGCGGGATCGTGCCCGGGGGCACGGCGTTCTCCCCGCCGGAGAACAGCCGGAGCAGCGGCTCCAGGAACGCCTTCGTGAAGGCGGTGACCACGGCCGTGAACGCCGCACCGATGACGACGGCGACCGCCAGGTCGATCACGTTGCCACGCAGCAGGAATTCCTTGAAGCCCTTCAGCACGCCGGAGCACTCCTCGAGATCGGGTCGGGGGCGGGGGGTGGGTCCGGCGAAGGAGGGTAACCGGACCGTGACCTCCGTGCCGGGCCTGCGCCCGCACCGTGCGGCCCGGCGCGGCGGACGGGACGCGCCGGTCGACGGGCGGCCCGGGTGCGGGGTCGCGGGTCAGGCGGTGGGGCCGGCCCCGGCGGGGCTCTGGGGGGTGACCGGGCGGGCGGCGATGAGCCGGTCCAGGAAGTCCCCGGCCTCGCGGGCGGCACGGTCCACGTCGCCGTCGGCGATGGCCTCGACGATCCCGGTGTGGGAGATGTCGTCCTCGGTGCCCGCGGTGCCGGGCATCGTGGTCTTCACGCTGTCCGCGACCGCCTCCACCACGCCCCGGTAGAGCTCGACGAGCAGGCTGTTGCCCGCACACCGGACGACGGCCACGTGGAAGTCGGTGTCCGCACGGGCCGCACGCTCCAGGTCCGCGGTGTCCGGCTCCTCCCCGCGACGGCCGTACGCCGCGACGGCCGCGACGGCCCGGTCGCGCTCGGCCAGCGCCGCCCGCAGGACGGTCAGGTCGGCGTCGGTCCGCCGGGCGGCCGCCATCCGGGCCGCCTCGACCTCCAGGGTGCGGCGAACCTCCAGCACCTCGCGCAGCTCCGGGCCGCACAGCGTGCGCAGCGCCCCGGACAGCTCGGTGGTGGCCCGCACGTAGGTGCCGTCGCCCTGGCGCACCTCCAGCAGGCCGCCGTGGGCGAGGGCGCGGACGGCCTCGCGGACGGTGTTGCGGCCGACCTCTAACGACGACGCCAGCTCCGACTCCGGCGGTATCCGGGCACCGACCGGCCACTCACCGCCGGTGATGGCGGAACGGAGCTGGTCGATGACCTGGTCGACCAGGCCACCGCGGCGCGCTGTGACGAGAGGCACCGGATCATCCTTCCATCCGAACATCCTACGTCTGTAACAATACTGTTTCGTGAGCATTGCTGAGCAGGAGACACGCGCGGAGGAGACCATCGCTACCGGACGGGCCGAGGAGACCGGGCCGTCGCGCCGCGGTGCGCTCGTCGGGACCCCGCTGCTCGTCGTGGGGGTGGCACTCGCCGCCTCGAACCTCCGCCCGGCCGTGACCTCGATGTCCTCGGTGCTCGGCGAGGTCCGTGACGGCCTCGGCGCCTCCGCGGTCTGGACCAGTGTGCTCACCGCGGTGCCCACCATCTGCTTCGGCCTCGCCGCGATCGCCGCGCCGCTGCTCTCCCGCCGGCTCGGCATGGCCCGCGCGATCGGCCTCGCGATGGCGGTGCTGACCGCCGGGCTCGTGCTGCGCGTCGTCGACGGCCCGTGGGTCGTGCTCGGCGGCACCTTCGTCGCCGCGGCGGGCATCGCGATCGGCAACGTGCTGATCCCGGTCGTGGTGAAGCAGTCCTTCCCGCACGCCGTCGGCCGGGTCACCGGCATCTACACCGCCGCGCTGGCCGCGGGCGGTGGGATCGGCGCCGCGTTCACGCCGCCGCTGGAGCCGCTGCTCGGCGGCTGGCGCGGCGCGGTCGGGGCGTGGGCGCTGCTGTCGCTGGCCGCGCTGGTCGTCTGGACGATCGGGGCCCGGCACGGTGAGCCGGAGCCGGTCGTGCGCGCCGCCGACGCGGGGGAGCGGCGCCCGATGGTGCGCCGCCCGCTGGCCTGGGTGGTCACCGCGTTCTTCGGGCTCCAGGCCTGCGTCGCCTACGTCGCGATGGGGTGGCTCTCGGAGCTGTTCGTCTCGGTCGGGGTCACCCGTACCGACGCCGGGCTGATGCTCGCCCTGATCAACCTGATCGGCATCCCGCTCAGCTTCGTCATCCCGCCGATCGCGCTGAACCGGGCGTCGCAGTCGGGCTGGATCGTCGGGCTCGCCTGCTGCTCGCTGGCCGCCGTCGCCGGGCTCGCGATCGCCCCGGCCGCCGCGCCCTGGCTGTGGACGGTCCTGCTCGGCGTCGGCATGGCGGTCTTCCCGCTGGGGCTCGGCGTGATCGCGCTGCGCACCCGGGAGGCCGCCGAGACCACCGACCTGTCGGCGATGGCGCAGGGCTTCGGCTACCTCATCGGCGCGACCGGCCCGTTCCTGTTCGGGATCCTGCACGGGCTCACCGGGTCCTGGACGCCGTCGCTGGTGCTGCTCGGCGCGGTGATCGTCGCCGAGATGGTGCTGGGCTGGGTCGCGGGACGCCCGCGCTACGTCTGAGGCCCGCCCGCGCGGCGCCGGGCCGCTGATATATGAGAGCCCCCGGTGCCGCGTCCGGCGTCGTGGGCCCGGTGTACCGTCGTGACCGCCCGATCTCCCGGCGCATCCCCGCCCGGCGGCGGCCCGAGATCGGGGTCCTCGATCCGTCAGGGAGTACTCGTGACCGACACCGCCCTTCCCCCGGCCGGGGACACGGCGCGGCTGGTCGACCAGACCGGCCCGTACTTCGGCCGCTTCGGCGGCCGCTACGTCCCGGAGGCGCTGGTCGCCGCGCTGGACGAGCTCGAGCAGGCCTACCACGCGGCCATGACCGACGAGGCCTTCCAGGCCGAGCTCGCCGAGCTGCACCGCACCTACTCGGGCCGCCCGAGCCTGGTCACCGAGGCGCCGCGGTTCGCCGCGCACGCCGGTGGCGCGCGCATCCTGCTCAAGCGCGAGGACCTGAACCACACCGGCTCGCACAAGATCAACAATGTGCTGGGTCAGGCGCTGCTCACCAAGCGCATGGGCAAGACCCGGGTCATCGCCGAGACCGGCGCGGGCCAGCACGGCGTCGCCTCGGCCACGGCCGCCGCCCTGATGGGCCTGGAGTGCGTCGTCTACATGGGCGAGGTCGACACCCGGCGCCAGGCGCTCAACGTCGCCCGGATGCGCATGCTCGGCGCGGAGGTCCGCCCGGTCACCTCGGGCACGCGGACCCTCAAGGACGCGATGAACGAGGCCATGCGCGACTGGGTCACCAACGTGGCCGACACGCACTACCTCATCGGCTCGGTCGCCGGGCCGCACCCGTTCCCGGCGATGGTGCGCGACTTCCAGCGGATCATCGGCGTCGAGGCGCGGCAGCAGGTCCAGGACCTCACCGGTGCCCTGCCCGACCTGGTCTGCGCCTGCGTCGGCGGCGGCTCCAACGCGATGGGCATCTTCCACGCGTTCCTCGACGACACCTCCGTCGAGCTGGTCGGCTTCGAGGCCGGCGGCGACGGCGTCGACACCCCGCGGCACGCGTCGTCGATCGGCGGCGGCGACGTCGGCGTCCTGCACGGCTCGCGCAGCTTCATCCTCCAGGACGAGGACGGCCAGACCCGCGACTCGCACTCCATCTCCGCGGGCCTGGACTACCCGGGCGTCGGCCCGGAGCACTCCTGGCTGCACGACCTGAAGCGCGCCCGCTACGAGTCGGTCACCGACGCCGAGGCGATGGAGGCCTTCCGCCTGCTCTGCCGCACCGAGGGCATCATCCCGGCCATCGAGAGCGCGCACGCGCTGGCCGGTGCGCTGCGCGAGGCGAAGCGCCTGGGCGAGGGCAAGGTCGTGCTGGTCAACCTGTCCGGCCGCGGCGACAAGGACGTCGACACCGCCGCGAAGTACTTCCAGCTGATCGACGACGAGGGCAACGCCGTGACGGACGGAGCGGTCTGATGGGCAGCGTGCAGCAGCGGATCGAGGCGGTCCGGGCCGAGGGCCGTGCCGCGCTGGTCGGGTACCTGCCGGTCGGCTACCCGACCGTCGAGGGCTCGGTCGAGGCGATGCGGGCCATGGTCGCCGGCGGCGTCGACGTCGTCGAGGTCGGGCTGCCCTACTCCGACCCGCTGATGGACGGGCCGGTCATCCAGCGCGCCACCCAGCAGGCGCTGGACAACGGCGCCCGCTCCCGCGACGCGTTCACCGCCGTCCGCGGGGTCGTCGACGCCGGCGCCCCGGCCGTCGTCATGACCTACTGGAACCTGATCGACCGCTATGGCGTCGAGCGGTTCGCCGCGGACCTGGCCGAGGCCGGCGGGTCCGGTCTGATCACCCCGGACCTGCTGCCCGACGACTGCGACGACTGGCTGGCCGCGTCGGAGAAGCACGACCTGGACCGGATCTTCCTGGTCGCGCAGACCACCACCCCGGAGCGCATGCGGATGACCGTCGAGTCCAGCCGTGGCTTCCTCTACGCCGCGTCGCTGATGGGTGTCACCGGCGTCCGCTCGGTCGGCGTCGAGGCCCGTGACCTGGTCGCCCGCGCGCGCGAGGTCGCGACCCTGCCGGTGTGCGTCGGCCTGGGTGTGCGGACCGCGGAGCAGGCGGCCGACGTCGCCTCCTACGCCGACGGCGTCATCGTCGGGACGGCGTTCGTGCAGGCGCTGGAGTCCGGCGGGCCGTCCGCGGTCGAGTCGCTTGCCCGCGAGCTCGCCGAGGGCGTCCGCGCCGCGGAGCGCGTCTCCGCCTGACCCCTCCACCGGCCGCGTCCGTCCCCGTGGGCGGGCGCGGCCGTCGTGCGTCCGGAGGTCGTCGGCAGCCGCCGGGTCGCCGCTCCCGACCGTCCACCCGCCGATCGTCCCGGTCGTCCGGAGCGGCCCCACCGGTCTCCGGAGCGCCCGGGGGTCCGGGCTCCGGCCGTGCCGGCGTGCCCGCCCGCGCCGCCGGAGGCCGACTGTGCGGGACCAGCGGTGGTCGCGCGCGGTGAACGTGATGTTCCTGAGAGTCATCGCGCCGGTTGGTCGTACGTCCGTACTCCGACCGGAGCGATCGGTCCCCGCCCGCCGGACGCCGGCGACCGGACGGCGGTGCGCGTTCTCAGGAACGCAACCCCGTCCCGGCGGGGTTCCTATGTTCGTGTCACCGCACCGCGGCCCGCTCCCCCTGGATGCCGCGGCGGTGGCCGGGGCTCCCCACCCGGCCGGTTCCACGAACCGGAGTGATCCGATGACCCGCCCCGCCCTGCGCGGACGCGCCCCCGGCGTCCGCCCGACCGTAGCGTCGCACCCGCGACCGGCCCGAGGCCGGTCCGTGACGGTCCACCGCTCGCGCACCCACCACCCCCGCCCGCTGCGGGCACCCTCACCGGCCGGGCGCACGCCCGGCGACCGGTGACCCGCCCGGTTCCGCATCCGGTCACCGCACCCCTGCGGCGGGACACCCCGCCGCCCGCCGACGCCTGGCTGGCGCACCGCCGCGCCCGCACGGTGTGGGGATCCGTGCTGGTCACGGTCCTCGTCGGCCCGTCGTTGATCTGGATGCTCCGTTCCGGACCGCAGCCGCTGCTGCACCAGCTCTCGGTGCTGACCGGGCTGCTCGCGCTGTCGGCGATGGTGATCGTCGCGGTGCTGCCGTCCCGGGTGCGCGGGCTCTCCGGCGCCCTCGGCCTGGAGACCCTGCTCGGCCTGCACCGCAGGCTCGGCGTGCTCGCCGGGGTGCTGGTCGCGCTGCACCTCGCCTGCGTGGTGGCCGACCACCCGGAACGTGTCGGGCTGCTCGTGCCGCTCGCCGCACCGGCCCGCGGCCAGGCCGCCACCCTCGCGACGATCGCGGTCGTCGTGCTGCTGGTGCTCGCGCTGCGCGGTGTCCGGTCCGGCTCGCACGAGGTGTGGCGCTGGCTGCACCTGAGCCTGGCCGCGGTCGTCGTCGGCGCGTCGTCGCTGCACGTGCTGTGGCTGAACAACCTGGTCGGCGACGCCGTCATGGGGCCCGTGCTGGGCGGGCTCGGCCTGCTGCTGGTCGCGGTGCTGGTGCTCCGCTGGGGCGCCCGCGCGGCGACCGGCGAGTTCCGGGTGCACGTCGTGCGCCCGGAGAGCCCCACCGTGTCGACGCTCGTCCTCGCCCGGCCCGGCCGGCACGCCGGACCGTGGTTCCGGCCCGGCCAGTTCGCCTGGCTGCGGCTGGAGCGGATGTCGGTGGAGGAGCACCCGTTCACCATCGCGTCGTCGGCGTCCGACCGCGGGCGGGTCGAGTTCACCGTGCGGCACACCGGCGACTTCGCCGGGCGGCTGCGCGAGCTGCGCCGCGGCGACCCGGTCTGGGTGGACGGACCGTACGGCTCGTTCACTCCGGACTCGGTGCCGTCCACCGGGCTCGTGCTGATCGCGGGCGGCGTCGGGATCACTCCGATGATGAGCATGCTGCGCACCGCCGCCGACCGCGGCGACCGGCGGCCGTACCGGCTGGTCGTGCACGCCCGCGACCGCGCCGACCTGCTGTTCCGGGCCGAGCTCGCGCACCTGCGCACGCTGATCGACCTGCAGGTCACCGAGGTGCTGCGCCGCCCGTCGGCGGACTGGTCCGGGGCGACCGGGCCGATCGACACCGCGCTGCTCGCCGCCGTCCTGACCGACCTCGACGACCCGGCCCGCCGGCTCGACTACTTCGTCTGCGGCCGACCGCAGCTCGTCGGCGACGTCCTCGCCACCCTCACCGCGCTCGGTGTCCCGGACGACCGGGTGCACACCGAGCAGTTCGCCCAGGTCTGAGAAGGGGAGGAGAACCCATGTCCCGCCGGATCCCCGGCCCGCTCCGCTGGTCGGTGCTCGCCGCACTGGCCGCGGTCGCCGCCGTCGTGCTCGCCCAGTACTGGGTGGCGACGTCGGCCGCCACCGACCAGCAGCAGGGGTGGACGCAGACCCGGTGGGGTCCGCTCGGCCCCGCCGACCGCGACCTGCTGCAGAAGGTGCGCCTCGCCGGTCTCTGGGAGGCCCCGACCGGGCAGCAGGGCGAGCAGCAGGCGACCTCGCCCGCCGTCCGCGAGGTCGCCCGCAAGCTCGGCGTCGAGCACCACGACCTCGACGAGCTGGTCCGCTCCACCGCCGAACAGCTCGGGGTCCTGCTGCCCAGCAGGCCCAACGACCAGCAGATCGGCTGGATGAACGACCTGACCGCCCGCACCGGGACCGACTACGACCGCCAGTTCGTGCAGATCCTGCGCGCCGCGCACGGCTCGGTCCTGCCGGTGATCACCGACGTCAAGGTCGGCACCCGCAACGAGCTCATGCGGCAGTTCGCGAACGAGGCGTCGGCGTACGTCACCCGGCACATCGGCTACCTGGAGTCGACCGGGCTGGTCGACTACGCGGCGCTGCCCGCCCCGCCCGACCCGGTGCCGACCGGGACCCGCACCGCGTCCGACGTCGTCGTGCCGGCGCTGGTGGTCGGGGTCGCGCTGCTCGCCGCGGGCGGGCTGCTCATGACCCTGCACCGGCGCGGCCGCCCGGCCCCCGGCCCGGCCGCCGCCCTCGTCCCCGCCCCACGCCACCCCCGCGACGGCGCCCGGCGGGCCCTGCCGGTCGGCCCGCCCGACCCCTGGGACGAGCTGGCGCACGTACCGCCCGTCCGGCCGCGGCCCGATCCCGAGCCCGGCCTCACCGACGCCACCCCCCACGACCTCGACCTGGACACCGACACCGGAGCGCCGCCCTCCCGCACCACCGGAGCGCACCGCACCGCCCCGAGGAGCCGATACCGATGAGATCCACCACCAGCCGCAGCAGGACGATCGCGGTCACCGCGCTCGCCCTGGGCCTGCTCGTCGCCGGGCCCGCCGCCTATGCCGCCGGGGCCGCCTCCGCCGACCGGAGCGACCGGCCGGCGAACGTCGCCTCCGGGCCGTCCGACTCGACCGGCTCGTCCGGCTCGTCCGACGGCGCCTCCGGGTCCGCGGGGTCCTCCGGGAGCGGCGGTTCGTCCGGGGGCGGGGGGCACGACCACTCCGGGCACACGGGCTCCGGCTCGTCGGGCTCCGGCTCGTCGGGCTCCGGTGACGGGTCCGGTGACGGCGCCGGGGCCGGGGCCGGCGGCGGCTCCGCCGACCAGGGTTCCGGCGGCGCGGGGGACAAGCCCGACGCGGGCAAGGACGGGGAGAAGAAGGGCGCGCAGTCGGCGCTCGACATCCTCGCCGTCGACTGCTCCGGCAGCCGGCTCACCGCCCACGACGGCTTCCAGAAGGCGCCCCGCTGCGTGTCCACCGCGTTCGGCGAGGTCGCCGACGCCGACCGCAGCCCGTCGCTGCTCATCACCCAGGCCCCGACGAAGGTCCGGCTCGGGGAGGCGTTCCGCCTGACCGTCAGCACCCGGAACCTCGTCCGCGACCGGTTCCTCCCCGCGGCCCAGGGCGGCTACTACGCCGAGGCGTCCCTGCTCAACGGCCAGGGGCTCCAGCGCGGCCACTTCCACACCGCCTGCCGGATCCTGCCCGACCCGGGCGAGGCACCGGACTCGTCGCCCGATCCGCTGTTCTTCCAGGCCACCGAGGACGGCGGCGGAGGGGCACGGCCGGACAGCGTCACGATCGACGTGCCCGGGGTCGAGCAGACCGGCGAGCTGCAGTGCTCGTCGTGGGCGGGGGACGGGTCGCACCGCACCCCGATGATGCAGCGGGCCAACCAGACGCCCGCGTTCGACTCGGTCCGGATCGAGGTGGGCTGACATGCGACTCTCCGGACCCCTCCTGACCATGGTCGCCGTCGGCGCGGTCGCCGCCGGGGCCGCGACGGCCAACGTCGTGCTCACCGCGGAACCCGAACCGCTGCCCGCGGCGGCCCCCGCCGCCGTCGAACAGGCCGCGGGCTCGCTCGCCCTCCCGGCGGCGCCCGCTCCGACGGCCGCCCCGGCACCGGCCGCGACCGGCAAGGTCGTCTACAAGGGCCGGTCGACGAACGGGAAGGTCACCGTCGACATCTGGGTCACCGACGGCGCCGTGAAGGCCTACGTCTGCGACAACCGCGGCATCGAGTCCTGGACCAAGGGCACCGCCACCCCCGGCGGCACCACCCGCCTGACCGGCAAGGACGGCGCGGAGGTCGAGTACACCGTCGCCGACGGCGTCGCCACCGGCACCGCCCGCGCCGACGGGAGGTCCTGGGACTTCACCGCGGCCCGGACCGACGCGTCCGACCCGGCCCCGGCTGCGACGCCGGCCCCCGCACCCGCCGAGGCCCCGGCCCCGGCCGAGGCGCCGGCTCCGTCCACCGGCGGCAGCGGCTACGGCGGGGGGTACTGATGTCCCCCCGCGCGCGGCACGCGGACCGCGAGCTCACCGACCCGGTCGGGTTCGCCCCGGTCTCCGCGGACATCCCGACCCCCCGCGGCCCCGAGCACAGCGGCGGCTGGGCCGCCGTCCCGGAGCCGTCCTGGGCGCCCGACCACGACCCCGACGGCGGCGCGGACCGGTGGGCGGGCACCGCCGACCGTCGCCGCGACGCCGTCGCGGGGGACCTGTTCACCCCGACCGGCCCGCTCACCCCGCCCCCGGGCGGCGGTTCGGGCGCCCACGGGGTCACCACGCCGCGCCGCCCGGCGCGGGACGCCGGGACCGCGGGTCCCGGCCGCCCGCGCCGGGCCGCCGGTGACCTCCCGCCCTCCGGATGGGCTGAGGGCGCCGACGACACGGCCTGGTCCGGGAGCACCCCCGGCCGCTCCCGGCCCGCCGGCGCGGACCGGCTGCACTGGTCCGACGACGTCGACCACCGCGGCCGGCCGGCCGGCACGGCCGACCACCCCGACGCCTACGAACCGCTCGCCGGCTACGCCGAACCCGGCCGCTACGACCGGACGGGCGACTGGACGGCCGACGGGGCCGATGCCGGCGCCCCGGCCGAGGACCCGGCCGCCGCGTACCGCGAACGCCCCGCACGCCCCGCCGTCCGCGACCGGGCCGACGGCGACGACGGCCCCGGCCGCCGGCCCGGTCGGCGCGGCCCCGGCCGTCGACGGTCCCGCGCGACGGCACCCGACCCGGCACGCGCCCGTCGCCTCCCCGCCGCCGAGGCGGCCCACGACGTCGCGCTCCCGGCGGAGGGCCTGTCGTGGCGGGTCGTCGCCCTCCCCGTCGTCATCGGGTCGCTGGTCGCGGTCGCGCTCGGCGTCTGGGCCCGCCAGCACGTCGGCACCGGCGTCGCGGTCAACCTCGCCGGGTTCTCCAGCGGCGCCGCGGCCAAGGCGTGGCTCGGTTCGGCCGCCCTGGTCCTCGCGATCGTCCAGGGCGTCACCGGCCGGATGATGATGCGCGGCTACGCCGACCCGGTCACCGCGGTCGCGCACCGCTGGTCGGGCCGCGCCGCGGTGCTGGTGACCGTGCCCGTCGCCGTGCAGTGCCTCTACGCGTTCGGCTGGTCCGGCGCGACGACGTCGGCGCTGCTGCACTCGGCGCTCGGCTGCCTGTTCTACGGCGCGTTCGTCACCAAGATGCTGCTCCTGCGCCGCCCCGGCGTGCCCGGGTGGCTGCTCGCCGTCGCGGGCGGGGTGCTGCTCGCCGTCCTCGCCGGGGTCTGGCTGACCTCGGCGCTGTGGTTCTTCGCCGGCCACGGCCTGTCGTTCTGACCCCCCCCGACCGCTCCCACCGTCCCCCGGAGGTCCCCCGTGTCCCCGATCCCGCGCCGCCGGCTCCTCGCCGGCGCCGGTGCCGCCGTGGCCTGCTGCGCCGCGGGCTGCGCCACCTACGGAACCCCGCGCGACACGGCACCCGCCGCGCCCGCGCCGACCACCCCCGCCCCCGCGGCGGCCGCCCCGAGCAGCAGCGCCGCCGCGGCGCCCGCCGGCATCGCCGCCGTCGACGACGTCCCGGTCGGCGGCGGCCGGGTCTTCGCCGAGCAGAAGCTCGTCGTGACCCGCCCGGACGCGAACACCGTCCTGGCGTTCGACGCGACCTGCCCGCACCAGGGCTGCCTCGTCGACCAGGTCTCCCGGTCCGGCATCTCCTGCCCCTGCCACGGCAGCCTGTTCGCCGTCTCCGACGGGGCCCCGCTCGACGGCCCCGCCAAGGCCCCGCTCACCTCGCGACCGGTGCGGGTCGAGGGCGGGCAGGTGGTCCTGGCCTGACGGTCCCGACGTGACGCCGCCGACGTGACGGTGGGCCCGCACACCCCCCGGTGCGCGGGCCCGCCGTCGGATGCGGTCAGGCCACCCGGCCCGCCGCGACGACGTCCGGGGACCCGCGGCGGATCATCCGCACGCCGAGCACCATCAGCGGCGCGCCGCACAGCACGGTCAGCGCGGCCGTCGCGACGACGCCGACCATCGAGCCCAGCATCGGCCCGAGGAACCACATCGCGAGCCAGCCCGGCACCGCCCACCAGCCGATGACGCCCGCCCGCGCCAGCCCGGCCATCAGCACGGCCGGCCCCAGCAGGCCGAACACCTTCCCGGTGAGCAGCCAGACCTGCACCCACGGGACGCCCGCGTCGAGGCTCTCCAGCACCGCACCGGCGACGTCGGGTCCGACCCGGTTCGACATCGACGCCAGGTAGTGGTCGCTCAGCAGGAGCCCGGACATCTGCACCGCGCCGAACGCCGTCGCCGCCGCACCGAGGGTCGTCAGGCCCCGGCCCCGGCGACCCCGCACCATCGCGACCGCGGCGAACGCCCCGAACACGAGGGCGACCCACCCGTAGTGCAGGAAGGCCGCGGAGATCCCGGTGACCACCGGGTCCGCGCCGAGCGAGGCGGCGTAGTCGGACCCGGAGTTGCTCGCCTGCGGCGGTGAGGTCGCGAACCCGCCCGCCACGAGCAGCGGGGTGAGCACGAGCAGGCCGCCCGCGATCCGGAGCGGCCACACGGAGGCCGCGGCCCGGTCGGCGGCGGCGTCGGCCGGAACGGCGGTGGCGGGCGTGGTGGTGGACATCGGTGGACTCCCCGTCCTCGGCGGGCCCGCCGGTCGCGGCGCCCTGAGCAGCGACGACGATGCCGCCGGACCCCGCCCCGGCGGATCGTCCCGGTCGGCCGACCCGGCGGGCCCCGGAGAGGACCCGGGCGGCCCCGGGGTCCTCCGTGGAGAGGATCCGCAGGGCCCGGATCGCCGCTAGCGTCGCGGGCGTGCGCCTGCCGAAGCCCTCGATGCCGTGGGCGTTCGCCGTGCCCGCGGCCGGGCTGTGCGCGGCGGCCGTGCTGGCCGAGGCCGGCGGCGACCCCGAGGGCGTGGGGCTGGTGCCGTCGACGTGGGGGCTGGCCGCGTTCGTCGCCGCGGTGTTCCTGCTGGCCGCCCGCGTCCCGGTCGCCGGGCCGCCGCTGATGCTGGTGCCGTTCGCGTGGCCGCCGCTGTTCGGTGGCGGCGCGGGCGGTGCACAGCTGATCGCGCTGATGCTGCTGCTGGGCCACCTCGGCTACCGGTGCACCGGGCGGGTCGCGCTGGGCGTCTACGCCGCCACCGCCGGATCCGCCGGGCTCTACGTCGGCATCTGGCTCGGCTCGCCCTGGGAGATCGCGTTCTACCCGTTCGTCCTCGGCGCGGCCACGGCGATGGGGGTGCTGCTGCGGCGCGAGGAGCTGCGGTCGGGGCAGCTGCGGGCGATGACCGCCGAGCTCGCCGCGCAGCGCGACGCGCTGGCCGAGGCCGCCGTCGCCCAGGAACGGGTGCGGATCTCCCGGGAGCTGCACGACGCCGTCGCCCACACCGTGTCGGTGATGACCCTGCAGGCCGGGGTGGTGCGCCGGCGGATGCCCGACGGGTCGGCCGAGCGCACCGCGCTCGAGTCGGTGGAGCAGCTGGGCCGCCGGTCGGTCGACGAGCTGCGCCGCGTCGTCGGGCTGCTGCGCGAGGAGACGCCCGGTGCGGCCGAGCCCGCGCCGTCGCTGGCCCGGCTCGAGGAGCTCGCCGCCGACGTGCGGGCGGCCGGGACCCCGGTCGTCGTCGACGTCCGCGGGCGGCTGCGGGACCTGCCCGACGACCTGGACCGGTCGGCGTACCGGATCGTGCAGGAGGCACTCAGCAACACCGTCCGGCACGCGGGGACGGCGACCGCGCACGTCGTCGTCGACCACTCCGACGGCACGCTCGTCGTCTCCGTCCACGACGACGGCACCGGCGCCCCTGGACCGGACCGGGCCGGGTACGGGCTGGTCGGGATGCGGGAGCGGGTCGAGCTGTTCGGCGGCGAGCTGGCGGCCGGGCCGCGCCCGGGCGGCGGGTTCGCCGTGCACGCCCGCTTCCCGCTGGAACGGGGGACACCGTGATCCGGGTCGTGCTCTGCGACGACGAGGCGCTGGTCCGCGCGGGCCTGCGGATGCTGCTCGACGGTGAGACCGACGTCGACGTCGTCGGGGAGGCCGACGACACCGCCTCCGCGGTCCGGGCGGTGCGGGCCCTCGACCCGGACGTCGTGCTGATGGACGTCCGGATGCCCGGCGGGGGCGGGCTCGCCGCCGCCGCGGAGCTCGCCGCGGCCGGCTCGACCGCCCGGGTACTGGTGCTCACCACCTTCGACGACGACGCCGTCGTCGACGCGGCACTGCGCGCGCGGGTGGCCGGGTTCCTGCTCAAGACCTCCCCGCCGGAGCAGCTGCTCGACGCGGTACGCCGGATCGCCGCCGGCGGGGGACAGCTCGACCCGGCCGTCGTGCCGCGGGTGATCGCCCGCTACGCCGAGGCCCCCGCCCCGTCGGCCCGGGCCGAGGAGCTGTCCCGGCTGACCCCGCGGGAGACCGACGTGCTGCGCGAGGTCGGGCGGGGCCTGTCGAACGCCGAGGTCGCCGCCGCCCTGCACCTGGGCGAGACGACGGTGAAGACCCACCTCGGACGGGTGCTCGACAAGCTCGGCCTGCGCGACCGCGCCCGGGCGATCGTCTTCGCCCACGAGAGCGGGCTGCTCGGCGACCGCTGAGAACCCTGCGCGCGAACGACGGGCTCGGCTGGTCCGGACGGCTGAACGCATTCCCATCCGTCGCGCTCGCGGGTCCGTCCACCGGTCGGGGTCTCAGCTCGCGAACAGCGGCCCCCACCGGTCCGTAGCGTGTGGTCCGCACCGGTTCCGTGGTCGCTCCCCGACTTCCGCGCCGCGCGACGTGCCGCCGGATCCGGCGACGCTCCCCGTCGCCGGACCCGCGCGTCCTGGCCGCGGTGCCGGAGGACCGCCGTGCCCGGGACCTCGACCCCGGGCACGGCGGTGCACACCGCCGACGGAAGGCCCCCATGAGCACGTCCGAGACCCGTACCGACACCCCCGCCGCCCGCGTGCCCGCCCCGCGTCGTGCCGACCGCGGCGAGCGCTGGACCGAGCGGCTGGGCTGGGAGGAGTCCCCGGACCGGGGGTCCCGGGTCAGCCGAGGGTGAACGGGTCGCGGGTGCCGCCGGACAGCTCCACCCACACCGACTTGTTCTCCAGGTACTCCTCGACGGCCGCGACGCCGTTCTCCCGGCCGAGCCCGGAGTGCCCGAACCCGCCGAACGGGACGCTCGGCGCCACCACCCGGTAGGCGTTGATCCACACCGTGCCGGCCCGGATCCGTCCGGCGACGCGGTGCGCCCGGTGCACGTCCTTCGTCCACACCGCGCCGGCCAGGCCGTACGGGGTGTCGTTGGCCAGCTTCACGGCCTCGTCCTCGTCGGTGAAGGTGAGCGCCGCGAGCACCGGGCCGAACACCTCCTCCCGGTAGACCGTGGACTCGGGCGTCACCCCGGTGATCACGGTCGGCTGCACGAAGTAGCCGCCCAGCCCGGACTCCGCGGCCCCGCCGTAGGCGACGGTGTTGCCCTCCGCCTTCGCCGTCTCCAGGTAGCCGAGGACCTTCTCGTACTGCGGCCCGTTCGCGACCGGACCCATCTCGGTGTCCTCGGCGTTCGGGTCGCCGAGCGTGATCGTCGCCGCGCGCTCGGCGATGAGCCGGACGAGCTCGTCGTGGACGTCGGCGTGCACGATCAGCCGCGACCCCGCCATGCAGGTCTGGCCGGTCGCGGCGAACACGCCGGCGATGATCCCGTTCGCGGCCGACTCCAGGTCGGCGTCGGCGAACACGACCTGCGGGGACTTGCCGCCCAGCTCCAGGGTGACCTTGTTCAGGTTCTCCGCGGCGGCCTTCGCGATCGACCGCCCGGTCGCGGTGGAGCCGGTGAACGCGACCTTGTCGACGCCCGGGTGCCCGGCCAGGTGCGCGGCGGTGTCCCGGTCGTTCGTGGTGACGACGTTGACCACGCCGGCCGGGATCCCGGCCTTCTCGATCAGCTCGGCCCACTTCAGCGTCGAGGCGGGCGAGTGCTCCGACGGCTTCACGACGATCGTGCAGCCCGCGGCCAGCGCGGGCGCGACCTTCCAGGTCATCAGCAGCAGCGGGGAGTTCCACGGCGTGATCGCCGCGACGACGCCGACCGGCTCCTTGCGCGTGTAGACCAGGTAGTTCGGGTTCGGCGCGGGGATCTGGCGGCCCTCGATCGTCGGGGCGATCCCGGCGTAGTAGTGGTACCAGCCGCCGAGCCCGCTGAGCTGGCCGATCATCTCCCGGTACAGCTTCCCGGAGTCGTTGACCTCGGTCCGGGCCAGCGCCTCGGCGTTCTCGGTGATCAGGTCGCCCAGCCGGCGCAGGCAGGCGGCGCGGGCGAACGGGGTCATCGCGCCCCACTCGCCGTCGAGTGCGGTGCGGGCGGCGGCGACGGCGGTGTCGACGTCGTCGGGGCCGCAGTCCGGCACGGTCGCCCACGGCGCTCCGGTGAACGGGTTCTGCGTCTCGAAGGTGCGGCCGGACGCCGCGTCGGACGGCTTCCCGCCGATCAGCATCCTGAAGGTCTCGAGCTCGGCCATGGACGGTCCTCTCTCCAGCGGCTCCGGTGGCGCACGTCCTCGCCGGTGACCCTACGAACCCGGGCCACGATCCGCAGCCGGTGCAGGATGGGCACATGGCACTCGCTCTGCACCACGTCGTGGACGGTCCGGCCGACGCACCGGCCGTGCTGTTCGGCCCGTCGCTGGGGACCGACCTGCACCTGTTCGACGCCCAGGTGGCGGCCCTGTCCGACCGCTTCCGCTGCGTCCGGTTCGACCTGCCCGGCCACGGCGACTCGGCCCCCGTCACCGGTGACCTCACGATCTCCGAGCTCGGCCGCGGCGCGCTCGCCGCCGCCGACGCCGCCGGGATCGGGGACTTCCACTACGTCGGCGTCTCGATCGGCGGGGCGATCGGCCAGTGGCTCGGCGTGCACGGCGGGGAGCGGGTGCGCAGCATCGCGGTCCTGGCGACGGCGGCGCGCTTCCCGAACCCGGACTCGTGGCCGCAGCGCGCGGCGACCGTGCGGGCCGACGGCACGGCCGCGATGGTCGGCTCCCGGCCCGGGACCTGGTACGTCGAGACCTGGGCGCAGCGCGACCCGGCCGGAGAGCAGCGGCTGCTGGACATGCTGCGCGCCGCCGACGACGAGAGCTACGCCGCCTGCTGCGCCGCCATCGGCGCCTTCGACATCCGCGCCGAGCTGGGTGCGGTGTCGGTGCCGGCGCTCGTCGTCGCGGGGGCGGACGACCCGGCGACGCCGCCGTCGGCGCTGCACGAGATCGCCGACGCGATCCCCGGCGCCCGCTACGCCGAGGTCGCCGACTCGGCCCACCTGCTGAACTACGAGCGCCCCGACGAGGTCAACGCCCTGCTCGCCGAGCACCTGCCCGGCAGCTGACGTCGATCAGTACCCGAGCGCGGTCCCGACCGGGGCGCACCGCGCTCGGGTACTGATCGACACGGCGGGGACGGGGTGTCAGGGGGTTCGGGTGGCGCGGCGGGCGCGATAGGCGGCGACGTGCGCCCGGTTCGCACAGTTGCCGGTGTCGCAGAACCGCTTGGACCGGTTGCGGGACAGATCGACCAGCACGGCGTCGCAGTCCTCGGCGGCGCAGCGGCGCAGCCGGGACAGGTCGTCGCCGCGCACCAGGTCGACGACCGACATCGCGATCTCGGCGCCCATCCGGTCCGCGAGCGGCGCGTCCTGGGGCGTGACGTGCAGGTGCCAGTCCCAGCCGTCGTGCCGCGCGAGGTGCGGGCGCGCGTCGGTCTCGGCGAGGATCGCGTTGACCAGCGTGACGGTGCCGTCGCGGTGGGGGCCGTCGTCGTCGCCGTGGGCGGGCCACAGCCCGGCCAGCCGCTCGCGGAGCGCACGGACGGCCCGGCGCTCGTCGTCGGAGCCGGAGCGGCGCCCCGAGTACGGCTGCTCGGCCAGCCACGCCGCGAAGCCCGGCACGTCGTCGAGCGGGTCCGGCTCGGCCCGACGGGTGTTCACCAGCGCCGCGGCCGCCGCGAGCAGCACCTGGGTGTCATGGGCGAATTCCATGTTGACCCCTGACATGGTCGGTTCCTAGTGTCAGGAGTCTATGGGTGCTTCGGTCGTGACACGGGATCACATGGTCCGCGGGCTGATGTGGGCGCTGGTCTCGGCCGCCGCGTACGGCTTCTCCGGACCGCTCGGCGCGGCGTTCCTGGAGGCGGGCTGGTCGCCCGGGCTCACGACGCTGCTGCGCATCGCGGGCGCCGCCGTCCTGCTGCTCCCGGTCACGGTCGTGATGCTGCGCCGGCACCCGCTCAGCGCGCCGAACGCCCGCAAGGTCCTGCTCTACGGCCTGGCCGCCGTCGCCGGTGTCCAGCTGTGCTTCTTCCAGGCGCTGCAGCACCTGTCGGTGGGCGTCGCGCTGCTGCTGGAGTTCCTCGCGCCCGTGCTGCTCGTCGGCTGGACCTGGGCGCGGACCCGGCGCACCCCGGCCGCGGTGACGCTCGTCGGCTGCCTGGTCTCGCTCGCCGGACTCGTGCTGGTCGTCGACCCGTTCGGGCCCCAGCGCGTCGACCTGACGGGAATCCTGTGGGGCCTCGGCGCGGCGGTGTGCGTCTGCGTCTACTTCCTGCTGCCCGGCGGCGACGACGAGGGCGGCGTCCCGCCGTTGCTGATGATCTCCGGGGCGATGGTCGTCGGCGCGGTCACGCTCACCGTGACCGGTCTGCTGGGCATCACGCCGTGGCGGGTGGGGGAGTCCAGCGGCCGGCTGGCGGG
Source organism: Pseudonocardia sp. ICBG601 (assembly GCF_020496245.1). NCBI lineage: Bacteria > Bacillati > Actinomycetota > Actinomycetes > Pseudonocardiales > Pseudonocardiaceae > Pseudonocardia > Pseudonocardia sp. ICBG601. The sequence goes on from NZ_JAHLJA010000148.1 coordinate 1,021,747, forward strand.
CGTCGACGTGCCCTGGCCGGTGCTGCTGGGGATGCTCGTCGTGCTCGCGACGGCGCTGCCGTACCTCACGGGGATCATCGCCATCCGGCGGCTCGACACGCGCGTCGCGTCGTTCGTGGGGCTGTCCGAGGTGATGTTCGGGGTGCTGGCGGCCTGGGTGCTGATCGCGCAGGTGCCGACCCTGGTCCAGGTGGGTGGTGGGGTGCTGATCCTCGGGGGGATCGTGCTGATCCGACGGGCGGAGAACCGGGTCGCGGCGACGCCGAGTGAGATCGCCACCCAGGGTTGAACCCCTTGTCTTCCGACTGCCGCTCTCGGCCGTGCGTCACGGGCGGGCGACGGCTGCGTAATGCCGCTAACGGACCGAGCGTCCGGAACGAACGAGTGAACATCTCGCCCGGCCCCCACTCGTTGTGCGAGACGTCGGTGTCGCTCCCCCTCGCCGACAGTGCTGCCGGCCCCGACCGGCGAGATGCGAAGCCGAGGTCGAGAGTGTCCGACGGTCAGTTCGTCACCAGTTCCTTCTGTGCGAAGGGTGAATGCGTGGCCGTCGCGGCTGACGCGACCGGTGTGCGCGTCCGGTCGACGACCGCGGAGGCGGTCGTCGTCGGATTCACCGACGACGAGTGGTCGGCCTTCGTCCGTGGGGTCAAGAACGGCGAGTTCGACCTCGACCGCCTGCGCGGTTAGGACCGTCCCGCGAATCTCCGGTCCAGCATCCTCCGGCTGTCGTCCGGGGACATGGCCTGGTCGAGGAGCCGCTGCCAGATCTGCCGGTAGTCGGCGACGGCCTGCGGAGTGTCGATGAAGACGTCGTTCTCCGTGCCCTCGACGTTGACCATCGGCCAATCCGTCTCGGGATGGCGAGGCGTGAAGACGGAGAACGTGCTGGTCGCGCTGGTCCAGCCGGCGCGGAACGGCAGGATCTGCAGCGTGACGTTGGGCTGGTCGCCGCGGCGGATCAGCTCGCCGATCTGCGCCCGCAGCACCTCCTCGTCGGCGCACCGGTGCAGGGCGACCTCGTCGAGCAGGACGTGCAGTTCGAGGGGTGGGGCCTCTGCCCGGTCCGGTTCGATCACATTCTGACGACCCATCCGGATCTCCATCATGCGTTCGATCTCGACGTGATCTTGGCCGGCGAACACCTCGGTCAGCAGCAGACGGGCGTAATCCTCGGTCTGTAGCAGTCCGGATATCGGAATGCTGAAGGTGCTCTTGGCGCGAGACTCCGCCTCCAACGAGATGAGCATGTTCAGGTCCACCCCGGACGGAGCGGGACCCAACGGTTCCCACCAGCCCGGAGCCTTCGCATCGTTCGCCCATCCGAGAATGCGATCGCGTTCGGTATCTGAGGCCTCGTAGATCTCCAGCAGATCGCGGACGTCACGGAACTTCGGTTCCACCTGCCCCGTCTCGATGCGGGACAACTTCGAGGCCGAGACCTCGAGGAGTTTCGCGATCTCCGAGAGCTGCCGATGGCGCGCCACACGGAGCTGCTTCAGGGCCCAGCCCAGACGTTTGCGGATGACGAGTGGGCCGTGTGCCGCGGTCATGACCACACGTCCTCCGGTGATTGCTGCGGATGGTCCCCGGCGATGCTATCGCGGATGCAATTGCAGACCGGATATTGCTTTCAGTCTGGTGCAGCCGGCGTTCGCACCGCATACTCAGCTCCCAGATCCTGGACAGCGGTCACCACCGCTGAAGGGGGTGCGCCATGCACGACCATGACGGCACCACACACAGTCCCGAGATCCCCACCCCGCCGCACCAGAGCGGAGGTGGCACACCATGACCACCTCGCTGATCCTCGTCGGCGGAGTCCTCGCCCTCATCTGGTTCTCCGTGCTCATCGGCATGTCGATGGACACCGAGACCCAGCGGCGCCAGTGGAAGCGGGTCGCCCGCGAACGCCGGGACCGCTGGGAGGAACGGCAGCTGCTCCTCCGCAGCTGCCCCCGGCTGGACTGCCCGTTGCGTCGGCCCGGCTGAGCGGTCCGCCGACGTGCCGGACGCCCGGCGCTCACCAGAACCCGACGGCGAACCGGACGGCGTGCCACCGGTCGTCGTCGAGGCGCAGGTGGACGTCGAAACGGGTGTAGCCCTCGGCGTGCGGGTCGTCGTCGGGGGTCACGGTGAGCCCGAGTGTCACGTCGCCCCGCTCGGGGAGGGGCTCGGGGTGCACCTCGGCGAACTCCGGGTGGAACGCCTCCCGCGCGAACCGGGGCGCGAGGTAGCGGCCCAGCATGTCCAGCGCGACGGCGACGACCTGCGCGCGGTCGGCGAGCAGCGCGTCCGCCACCCGGTCCCGCTCCGGGCCGCCGTGCACGATGACCTCGAACCCGTCGGGGCAGCGCCGCAACCTCTCCACGGCCCGAGTCTGCCCGCCTAGGCTGCGGGGCGTGATGGAGGTCGTCGACCACGAGCCGCACTGGTGGTTCCTGCTCCGCGACGGCGACCGGCTGTACCTCGATGTGAACTGCGAGCACAGCTTCATCGGCTACGCGATGCTCGTCGAGCTCGACGACGGCGAGCGCCGTGCACACGAGGAGGGCGGGCACGCCTACCTCGACCGCCTCGCCGAGGACATCAACGCGAGCGCTCCGGTGCTGCGCGACAGCCGTTCGCCGTACCGGGGCAGGGACCTCACGCGGTCGCTCGGCCCCGCGGTGACCGACGCCGTCCGCCGGTGGCGTGCGACGGGCGACATCGCACCCTGACGGTTCCCACGGGCCACGGGATGACCGCGGCAGCGCGGCGCTGGGGTGGCGCGGCGATCCGGGCCGCGCCACCCCAGGTTCGGGGCCTCAGCCCGCGGCGACCGCCTGCTGGAGGGCCTGCGGGGTCGCGTCGATCTGGGTGCCGTCGACCTTCACGGTCGGGGTGCCGGACACGCCGTCGCGCAGCGACTGCTGGGTGATCTGGGTGACCCACGGCGCGTAGCGCTGGTCGTCGACGCACTGGGCGAAGTCGCCGCCCGCGCCGGCCTTCTGCCCGAGCGCGACCAGCTGCTCGTTCGGGAGCCCGGCGCCGCCCTCGGCGGGCTGGTTGTCGTAGAGCTCCTTCTCGAACTGTGGGAACACCCCGGCCGCGGCGGCGCATCCGGCCGCGGCGCCCGCACGGGTCGAGTACCGGGTCGACGACGCCCGGTCCAGGATGGCGATCGGGTGGTAGACGATCTTCGCCTGGCCGGAGGACACGATCTGGTCGAGCGTCTGCCCGGACTGTGCCTCGAACTGCTTGCAGATCGGGCACTGGAAGTCGAGGTAGATGTCGATCGTCTTCGGGGCCGCCTCGTTGCCGACGGTCACGCCCTGCGCGGACGCGTTCGCCGGTACCGCGATCCCGCCGCCGGAGTTCTTCCAGTAGACGCCGACACCGACGACCGCGGCGAAGGCCACCACGACGATCAGCGCGATCACCGTGAACTGCGACGGTCCCTTCCTCGCGGTGAGCGGGTTCTTCGCCGCCGCCTTCCGCTTCCCGGTGGCCATCAGGGTTCCTCCTCGGACGTCCGCGTGCCCCCACTCCCGACGACCAGTTGTACGCCCTGTCGCCCCGCAACGGTTCGGCGGGGCGCCGGTCCGCCGCAGGTCAGGGGCCCGGGTGGCGGATCTTCGATCGCGTGTAGAACCATGGGGTCGTGAGTACCGACAGCGCCGTGGACCGGGCCGTAGGGGAGACGGACGTCCGTACGGTCGAGCTCAAGATCGACGGCATGACCTGCGCGGCCTGCGTCGGACGGGTCGAGCGCAAGCTCGGCAAGCTCGACGGCGTCGACGCGACCGTCAACCTCGCCACCGAGCGCGCGCTGGTCCGGTACCCGTCGGCGACCCCGGTCGCGACCCTGGTCGAGACGGTCCGCAAGGCCGGCTACGGCGCCACCGAGATCCGCCCGACCGACACCGGCGACGAGGCCACCTCCGACGACACCGCGCTGCGGCGGCTGCGGACCCGGATGGCCGTCGCGCTCATCCTGTTCATCCCGCTGGCCGACCTGTCGCTGGCGATGTCGCTGGTCCCGTCGCTGCGCTTCCCGTACTGGCAGTGGGTGGTCGTCGCGCTGGCGCTGCCCGTCGTCGGCTGGGCGGCGTGGCCGTTCCACCGCACCGCCGTGCTGAACCTGCGCCACGGGACGACGTCGATGGACACCCTCGTCTCGCTCGGCGTGATCTCGGCGTCGGCCTGGTCGCTGGGCGAGATGGCGTTCCTCGACACCCGGCAGACCCTCACCGGGTGGGACGCGGTGCTGCACCCGTCCGGCCCGCTCTACCTCGAGGTCGCCGCCGGGGTCACGACGTTCGTGCTGGCCGGGCGGTACTTCGAGGCCCGCGCCCGCCGTACCGCCGGGCGTGTCATGCGCTCGCTCGCCGCGCTGGAGACCGACGAGGTCACGGTCCTGTCCGGGGGGACGGAGTCCCGCGTCCCCGTGCGACGGCTGCGGGTCGGCGACCGCTTCCTGGTGCGGCCGGGCGAGCGGGTCGCCGCCGACGGCGTCGTCGAGACCGGGCGGGCCGCCGTCGACACGAGTGCGATGACCGGCGAACCGGTCCCGGTCGAGGTCGGGCCGGGCGACGCCGTCACCGGCGGCACGATCGCCTCGGGCGGGCGGCTGGTCGTCGTCGCCGAGCAGGTCGGCGCGGACACCCGGCTCGCGCGGATGATCGCGGCCGTCGAGCGGGCGCAGACCGAGAAGTCCGCGACGCAGCGGCTGGTCGACCGGGTGTCGTCGGTGTTCGTGCCGGTGGTGCTGGCGCTGGCGCTGCTCACCCTCGGGGGCTGGTTGCTGGCCGGCGCGGGCTGGGCCGGCGCGCTGGCGCCCGCGATCGCCGTGGTGATCATCGCCTGCCCCTGCGCGCTGGGGCTGGCGACGCCGACCGCGCTGATGGTCGCGACCGGCCGCGGCGCCGAGCTGGGCATCTTCGTGAAGGGGCACCGGGCGCTGGAGACCACCCGGGCCGCCGACACCGTCGTCCTCGACAAGACCGGCACGCTGACGACCGGGCGGATGGCCGTGGTCGAGGTCGCCGCCCTCCCGGGTGCGGACGCGGCGCAGGTGCTGGCCCGCGCCGCCGCCGTCGAGAGCGGGTCCGAGCACGCCATCGCCGCCGCGATCCGTGCCCACGCCGGACCGGACGTCCCGGCGGTGGAGGACTTCGTCGCGCTGCCCGGGCTCGGCGCCCGCGGCACCGTCGACGGCCGCACCGTCTCCGTCGGGCGCCCCCCGGAGGACGCGGGCGCGCTCGCGCCGCGGCTCGCGGAGTGGGAGGCGGCCGGGCACACCGTCGTCGCCGTGCACGTCGACGACGCCCTCGCCGGGCTGGTCGCGCTGGCCGACCCGGTGAAGGAGTCCGCGCCGGTCGCGGTGGCCGAGCTCGTCGCGATGGGGCTGCGCCTGGTGCTGCTGACCGGTGACCGGCCCGCCGCCGCGCACGCCGTCGCCCGGGCCTGCGGGATCACCGAGGTCGTCGCCGGGGCGCTGCCCGACGGCAAGGTCGACCACGTCCGTGCGCTGCAGGCGCAGGGCCGCACCGTCGCCATGGTCGGCGACGGGGTGAACGACGCCGCCGCGCTCGCCGCGGCCGACCTGGGTATCGCCGTCGGCTCGGGCACCGACGTCGCGCTGGAGGCCGCCGACGTCGTGCTCGTGCGCGACGACCTGCGCGTGCTCCCGGCGACCGTCGAGCTCGCCCGCGCCACGATGGGCACCATCCGCGGGAACCTGTGGTGGGCGTTCGGCTACAACACCGCGGCGATCCCCATCGCGATGGCGGGCCTGCTGAACCCCCTGCTCGCCGGGGCCGCGATGGCGCTGTCGTCGTTCCTGGTGGTCACCAACAGCCTGCGGCTGCGGAAGGCGGCGAGCTGGGCCGACGGCACCCTCGGCGGGACACGCACCCCGGTCGGCGAGGAGTCGACCGACTACGTGGAGCCCACGGTCCGCACCCCCTGACCGGACGGGCGTGGTCGCCGGAATACGGCGGCCCGTCCCGCGGCTGATCCAGGGGTGACCGCGCCCCTTCCCGATGCGATCGACACCCGTCTCGACCGGATGCTGGCCGGCATGGAGTGGGAGCTGCAACGGTCCCGCCGCTCCCGGGTGACCGACGGCGCGACGGCCACGGTGCTCCGCGACGCCGCTGGGTTCGTCTTCCTGCACGAGGGCCGCGCCTCGGTCCGCACGACGACCGGCTGCTGGACGACCGTCGCGGCGGGCGACCTCGTCCTCGTCCCGCGGCCGGGGGACCTGACGGTCCGCGGCGAGGACGGGGCGGACCTCACCGCCGTCGTGTTCGCCGGGGCCCCGGCCCGCCCCCGCGACGACGGCACGCTCCCGACCGCACTCGTCGCCCGCGCGTTCGGGCCCGCCGAGCCCGGCATGGCGACGCTCGTGCGCGGGATGGAGTGCGGGTGGAGCACCGTCGGCGGGCGGGTCCGCAGCGGCGACACCGTGATCTGCAGCCGGATCGCCACCACGATCGCCGTGACCGCGGTGCGGATGTGGGTCGAGCAGCAGCCGGCCGGTACCGACCGGTGGCTCGCCTCGGCGCTCGACCCCCGGATCGCCCGCGCCCTGCACGCCATCCACACCGACCCGGCCCGCCCCTGGACGGTCGCCGACATGGCCCGGGAGGCGACCATGTCGCGGGCGGTCTTCGCGGCCCGCTTCGCCGAGGTCGTCGGCCGGACCCCGGCGGACTACCTGGCCGCCACCCGGGTCGACGCCGGCCGGGCGCTGCTGGCCGACGGCAGCGCCACGGTCGCCGAGGTCGCCCACCGGGTCGGCTACCGCTCCGAGCTCGGGTTCGCCCGGGCGTTCCGCCGCGAGTCCGGGATGTCGCCGTCCCGGTGGCGCTCGTCGGTCCGGTCCTCGCCCGCGTCGTAGGGCGGGTCCTGCGGGGCGGAGCCGAAGGTCAGACCGCCGACCGCGGCCGCGACGGCCGCACCGGCGAGGGTCGCGCGCACCCCGAGGCCGTCCACGAGGAGCCCGCCGGCGGCGGCCCCGATCGTGATGGCGAGCTGGAACCCGGCGACGAGCAGGCCGCCCCCGGCCTCCATGCGGGTCGGCGCGACCCGGGCGATCCAGGTCGTGACCACCGTCAGCCACGCCCCGAACGACAGCCCCCAGACGGCCACGCCGGCGACGACCACCGGCAGCACCGCCGGGAACGCGGCCACCGCGGCGACGCCGGCCGCGAGCGTCGCCGGGACCGCGAAGCGCACGACCCGCAGGTGGCGGTCGACGACCAGCCCGACGACGACGTTCCCCACCACGCCGCCCGCACCGAACACCGCCAGCAGCACGGCCACCCCGCCGGCGTCGAGACCCGGGACGGTCCCGAGCGCCGGGCGGATGTAGGTGAACGCGGCGAAGTGCCCCAGGACGGTGAGCACGTGGCCGGTGAGCCCGCGCCCGATGCCGGGCGCCCGCAGGGTGTCGAGCAGCGGACGGAGACCGTCCGAGGCGTCCGGGGCCACGGTCGGGAGCGCCGACCGGATCGCGACCGCGGTGGCCGCGGACAGCACGGCGACGCCGACGAACACGGCCCGCCACCCGGCCACCGACCCGAGCAGGACGGCCAGCGGCACCCCCGCCACCGTCGCGACGGTCGTCCCGGTGTTCACGAGCATCACCGCGCGGCCGAGCCGCCCGGGCGTGCTCAGCCGGGCCGCGACGGCCAGCGACATCGCCCAGAACCCGCCGATCGCGGCCCCGAGGAGCAGCCGCGCCAGCAGCAGCACGACGAAGTTCGGCGCCACCGCGACCGCCAGGTTGGACGCCGCGGCGGCCACGGCCAGCGCGGTCAGCAGGGCCCGGCGGTCGAGCCGGGGCAGCAGCACCCCGATCGTGGGGGCGACGAGGAGCCCGACGAACGCCGTCGCCGACACGGCCTGCCCGGCCTGGCCCTCGGTGATCCCGAGCGCGGCGGCCATCGGGGTCAGCAGGCCGGGCGGGAGGAACTCGGCGAGGACGAGCACGAAGCTCGTCAGCGCCATCACGGCGACCGCGCCCCAGGCGGTGCGTTCGGGGCGGGTCGTCGGTACGAGGGTGTCGGTCATGCCCCCAGGTTTCGCTACGGAACGGTCCTCGGCCCATCGGATCGTCCGGCGGAGCAGACCGAGCGTCCGGATCCCGCTACGGTCGCCGCCGTGAGCAGCTACGTCGTCGAGCGCCGGACCGTCGTCGACGCCCCCGCGGACCGGATCCACGACCTGGTCGCCGACCTCCACGCCTGGCGGTCCTGGTCGCCGTGGGAGGACCTCGACCCGGCCCTGGAACGCCGCTACGACGGCGCCGAGCGTGGCACCGGCGCCCGCTACTCCTGGTCGGGGAACCGCAAGGCAGGCCGCGGCACGATGGAGGTCGTCGACGACACCCCGGAGCGCATCGAGGTCCTCGTGCGCTTCGAGAAGCCGTTCCGTTCGACCAGCACCTCCGCGTTCCTGCTGGCCCCGGCCGGTGCCGGCACCGAGGTCGTCTGGCGGATGACGGGTGAGCAGTCCGGGGTGGCCGCGCTGGTCGGCCGGATCGTGCCGATGGACCGGCTGCTCGGCGGGGACCTGCAGAAGGGCCTGGCCCGGCTGGCGACGGCCGCCGGCACGGGGTGAGCGGCGCTCAGCCCCAGTGCGTGCCGTACCGCTCGGCCAGCTCGCGGGCCTGCCCGTCGTCGAGCCACCGGGCCTCGCGCCCGCCCAGCAGCACGGTCACCCGCGCGGCCTCCTCCAGCTCCACAGCGGCGTCGACGGCGCGGTCCAGGTCGGCACCACCCGTCAGCGAGCCGTGGTTGCCGAGCAGGGCGGCGGTGAACCGCCCGGGCAGCCCGTCGAGGCTCGCGGCCAGCTCCTGGGAGCCCGGCGGGGCGTAGGGCGCCAGCGGGGTGCGGCCGACCCGCATGACGAAGTACGGGGTGACCGGCGGCAGCGCCGAGGCCGGTGACCAGGGGGGCAGGCAGGACGCGGCGACCGCGTACGGCGAGTGCAGGTGGACCACCGCCGCGACCCCGGGCTCGCTGCGGTACAGCGCCAGGTGCAGCGGGACCTCCTTGGACGGCCGCGCCCCGGTCACCGGCGCCCCGGTGGTGTCGACGACGGCGAGCCGGTCGGGCTCCAGCTCCCCGAGCCCGAGCCCGGTCGGGGTGACGACGACCAGGTCCCCGACCCGCTCGGACAGGTTCCCCGAGGCGCCGGGGCTCAGCCCGGCCGCGACGACCTGCCGTCCGGCCGCGCAGACGCGGTCCGCGGCCGCGAGCAGGTGCCCGGGAAGCGGCCCGGTCACCGTGCCCCGTCCGGTGCCGCGTCCCAGGCCCGCACGAACAGGTCCGCACCGCCGAAGTTGCCCGACTTGAGGACCAGCCCGAGCGGCTCCTCGCCGGCGCCGCGCTCGGCCCGGGCCCAGGCCACGCCCGGGTCGAGCCGTGGCCCGACCACGAGGCCGCGGACCCCGAGCGCCGCGACGACGGCCCCGGAGGTCTCACCCCCGGCCACGACCAGGCGCCGCACCCCACGCTCGACCAGCAGCCGGGCGACGGCGCCGAGCGCCTCCTCGAACAGCGGCGCGGCCTCGGGACCGGACAGGTCGCCGTCGTCGCCGGTCGCGTAGACCACGACCGGGCCGTCGGCGGGGGAGCAGGCGAGCGCCTCCTCGGCGACGGCGCGGTGGGTGCCCGCCGGGTCCCGGCGCAGCGCGGCGGGGTCGAGCCGGATCCCGCGGCCCGCGGCGGCACCGGCCCGGACCTGGGCCCGGGTGGCCTGCGAAGCGCTGCCCGACAGCACCACCCGGGGCCCGTCGCCCGCGGCGGGGATCGCGGCCTCCGCGGCCGCGTGCGGTCCGGCGAGCCCCTGGGCGACGGCGCTGCCCCCGGTGAGCAGCGGCAGGTCGGCGGTGGCCTCGACCAGGGTGACCAGGTCGGCGTCGCACACGGCGTCGACGACGACGTGCCGCGCCCCGGCGGCGGCCTGCCCGTCCAGCGCCGCACGCAGGGCGGCCGGTCCGGCCGTCACCGCGGGGAGCGGGACCAGGCCCACGGCCCCGGCGCCGCCGCGGACCTGCGGGGCGAGCAGCCGGGGCAGGCTGGAGTCGTGCATCGGGGTCAGCGGGTGGTCGCGCATCGGCGACTCGTCGAGCGGGTCGTCGCCGACGAACAGGTGGCCGCGGTAGACCGTGCGCCCGTTCGCGGGGAACGCGGGCGCGACCACCGTCCACGGGGCGCCGAGCGCGTCGAGCAGGGCGTCGGCGACCGGCCCGATGTTGCCCCCGGGGGTGGAGTCGAACGTCGAGCAGTACTTGAACAGGATCCGGTCGCAGCCGTGGGCGCGCAGCGCCGACAGCGCGGCCAGCGAGCCCGCGACGGCCTCGGCGGGCGGCGCGGTCCGGCTCTTGAGGGCGACGACCACCGCGTCGGTGCCGTCGGCGGCCGGGGGCAGCCCACCGGACACGGCCTCGCCGGGGACGACGGCGGTGCGGAACCCGGCGGCGGTCAGCACGATCGCGAGGTCGGTCGCGCCGGTCAGGTCGTCGGCGATGGCGCCGATCGTGGTCACGGTCGTCCTCCTGGGGTGGGGGGCGGTACGGGGGTCGTCACACGACACCGACGGCGATCAGGACGTTGAGCACCGCGAAGCCGGTCACGCCGGAGATCACCGAGGCGACGCCGATCGAGCGGATCCCCTGGCCGACGGTCATGTTGGACAGCGTGGTGGTGACCCACCAGCCCGACGAGTTGGCGTGCTTCATGATCTGGGCGCCGGTGGCGCAGGCCAGGTAGATCGCGATCGGCGCGAGCCCGAGCACGTCCACCAGCGGCTGCATGATCGCCGCGGCGGTCATGACACCGAGGATGTTCGACCCGGTGATGGTGCAGACCGCGGCCGCCACGAGGAACGGGATGATGATCGGCGAGATGCCGATCTGCTGGACGCCCTCGGCCACGCTCTCGGCCACCCCGGTCTCCCGGATCGTGGCCGCCAGCGCCCCGCCGACACCGGTCAGCGCGAGCGGCATCGCGGCGATCCGCAGGCCGCTCTCGAACAGGTCGGTCAGGGTCTCCTTGTCCCGCCAGCGACCGCGGAACAGCGGCAGGGACAGCACGCAGGCCAGGAACAGCGCCATCGTGGGCTCGCCGACGAACTCCAGCGCCCCGCGCACGGGGTTGTCCTCGGCCATCAGCGGCCCGAGCAGCGAGGCGCCGCTGATCAGCACGATCGGCGCGACGATCGGGGTCAGGCAGGCGAGCAGCGACGGCCCGCGGACGGCGGTCCGCTCGGTCACGGCGGTGTCGCCGGAGGGTCCGCTCCCGCCGGTGGCCAGGTGCTCGACGAACTCGGGCTTCGGGTCGACGTGGGTGCGGATGGTCGTGAGGTAGAGGGTCGCGGCGAGGATGCCCGGCACGCCGACGGCGAGGCCGAGCAGGATCGCCTGGCCGGTCGGGACCCCGAGCAGCGCGGCGGAGGCCAGCGGGCCCGGTCCGGGCGGCACGACCGAGGTCATCACGTAGGCGCCGATGTAGAGGATCGGGCCCAGCTTCATCATCGAGATCCCGGTGCGGGCCGCGAGCGCCGAGACGATCGGGATCAGCATGACGACGACGGAGTCCGCGATCAGCGGGATCCCCACCACCGACGACGCGAGCGCGACGGCCCAGGGGACCTTCCGCCCGGAGAACAGCCGCAGGCACCGTTCGGTGATGGCCTCGGCGGCGCCGGAGAGCTCGAGCATCTTCCCGAGCACGCAGCCGAAGATGACCAGCAGGCCGACGCTGGCGAGGGTGTTGCCGAAGCCCTCGGTGACCAGGTCGATCGTCCCGGTCCCGCCCATGCCCAGCGCGAGGCCGAGCGCGACGACCACGACGAACAGCGTCGCGACGGGGTGGACCTTGAAGCGGGCGATGAACAGGACGAGGACGACGAGCGCGAGCAGGAACGCGCTGAGGACGTAGATGTCCGACACGACGATGTATCCGATCGGGGAAGGGGAGGGCGGGGTCAGCCGGTCGCGCCGGTGCGCCAGGCCGCGAGCAGGTGGGGGTCGGGGTCGGCGAGGTCGCCGATCCGCACCGGGGCACCGGCCGGTACGTCCCGGGCGAGCGTGGTGTGCGCGGCCAGGTAGAGGGGTGCGACGTCGTCGGGCGCCTCCGCCGCGGCGAACAGCACCGGGGCGACGCCGTCGACGTCGTGGTGGTGCCCGCCCATGGCCAGGGTGCGGCCGGTGGCGAGGCCGGTCCGGGCGCGCCCGGCGAGCACGACGTGGCGACCGCGGTCCGGGGGTGCCGCGGCGGGGCCGCGCTCGGCGACGGCGAGGACCGACAGCGGCGTCTCGACGCCCATGAGGTGGTAGGGCAGGTAGAGGCAGGCGTAGCGCCCGTCGCGGCTCACGACGTGGCCCTTGCCGGACAGCGTCTCCCAGGTCACCGGGTCGTGGGTGCGCACGACGACGAACACCCCGCCGGCGAAGCTCGCCTCGTCCGGGCGGCGCAGCACGGTGAACACGTCGACCACGCCCGGCCGCCCGGTCACGCCGCCGTCCCCGGCGAGGGCGTAGACGTCGGCGAGCTCGGCGACGCGGGCCACCGGGTAGTGCAGGGTCTCGACGTCGGGGACCAGCCCGGTGGCGTCGGCGACGACGGCCATCTCGCACAGGTCCGCGGCCGCGCTGCGCCGGATCGTGGCGACTGCGTCGGCGCGCGCGTCCAGCGTGCCGCGGACGCCGCCCGGCTCCGGCGGGGCGAGCAGCCGCTCCGGGTCGGCGACGTCGATCTCCTGGTCGAGGTGGCGCAGCCGGCCGGTCGACGGGTCGAGCACCAGGTCGTACTCGCCGGACTTGCCGGCCGCGACGACCTCCAGGCCGAGTTCGCGGGTGCGGGCGTACCACTCGACGAGGTTCGCCGGCTGGTCCCCGGCGCCGGGCACGTAGCCGAGGCCGCGGTCGGCGGCGCGCCGGGCGAGGTCGGTGCCGACGACCGTCTCGACCTCCTTGGACACCATCACCACGTGCCGGTCGTGCTCCAGCGCGTCGACGGCGGCGCGGTACCCCGCGGCGGGGCTGCCGGTGGCCTCGACCAGGACGTCGTGCCCGGCCCCGGTCAGCAGCGCCAGGTCCGGGACGACGGCGACGGTGCCCGCCGGGCGGGCGGCGACCTCGTCGGCGGTGCGGCACACGGCCAGCTCGTCGGCGCGGAAGCCGAGCTCGCGGCACATCGTGACGGTGCCGTCGACGTCGAGGTCGCACAGCGCGTCCGGGACGACCCGCGGGGTGTGCCGGGTCTGGGCGAGCAGGGTCCGGCCGAAGCCGCCCCGTGCGCCGGTCAGCGCGTAGCGCACCGGTGGTGCTCCGGACGGGGGCATGCGACCTCCTCGAACGCCGGTGGCGACAGCACGGCGTTGTCGACGACCGCCCGGCGGCGCGGCGGACGCTAGCACAGCAGTTCACACGAGAGTCAATATTCTTCACGTAGCGGCACATGCGCTATCGTCCGCAGGTCCGTCGGCGAGTTCGACCGCAGGTGTCCGGAGGCCGTCCAGTGATCCCCGACCAGCGCCGCGAGCGGCTGCTCACCGAGCTCCGCGGAGCGGGCGTGCTGTCCGTCCGCGAGCTCGTCGAGCTGCTGGGCGTCTCGCACATGACGGTGCGCCGGGACATCGCCTCGCTGGAGGCCGAGGGCCGGGTCTCCTCGGTCCCCGGCGGCGTCCGGTCGGTGGAGAAGCTGCACAGCGAGCCGACCTACCGCGCCAAGGTGTCGGTCCGGCCCGCGGAGAAGCGCGCCATCGCCCGCGAGGCGGTCCGGCTGATCGGCGACGACCAGGTCGTCTACCTCGACGCGGGCACGACGATCGGGCAGGTCGCGGCCCTGCTGTGGGGGCACACCGGGCTGACGGTCGTCACCAACGACCTGACGACGGCCGTGCTGCTCAGCGACCACCCCGGCCTGGAGCTGTACCACGTCGGGGGCCGGGTCGACCGCGGCAACCGGTCCACCGTCGGCGAGCTGACCGCCCGCGCCGTCCGCGAGCTGAACATCGACGTCGCGCTGATCTCGTCGAGCTCCTGGGACGACGCCCGCGGCAGCACCACCCCGGTCGAGGCGAAGGTGCCGGTCAAGCGGGCCGCGATGGCGTCGGCCGAGCGCTCCTACCTGGTCTCCGGCTCCGACAAGTACGGCGCCGTGAGCACCTTCCGGGTCGCCGGGCTCACCGACTTCGACGCCGTCGTCACCGACGCCGGGCTGCCCGCGGGCGCGGCCGCGCGGCTGCGCGAGCAGGGTGTGACGGTGCACGCCGCCGAGCCGGACGGGACCGCGCTGCCGGGCTGAGCAGGCTCAGCCGCCCCGGCGCATCTGCTCCAGCATCGCGTTGTAGGCCTTCAGCTCCGCGTCGTCGTCCCGGTCGGCCTGCCGGTCCTTGCGGGTCGCCTCCCGGGAGTCGTCGCGCGACCACTGCACCACCAGCGTGACCATCACCAGCAGCATCGGGATCTCGCCCGTCGCCCAGGCGATGCCGCCGCCGGTGCGCTGGTCGTCGAGCAGGTCCAGCCACGGCAGCCCGACCTGGCGGTAGAAGTTCTCCCCGAGCACCGTCGAGGAGCTCATCACCGCGACGCCGAAGAACGCGTGGAACGGCATCGTCGCGAGCATGACCGCGAGCCGCCCCAGGTGCGGCAGCCGGTGCGGGGCGGCGTCGACGCCGATCAGCGGCCAGAAGAACAGGTAGCCGACGAGCACGAAGTGCAGGTTCATCAGCTGGTGGGTCCAGTGGAACCGCAGCGCCCCGTCGAACAGCGGGGTGAAGTACAGGACGTAGAACGAGCCGACGAACAGCACCGCCGCGAACGCCGGGTGGGTCATGACCTTCGCGACGCGCGAGTGCACCGCCGCGAGCAGCCACTCGCGCGGGCCGGGCGGGTTGCCGCGGCCCGCCGGGCGTAGCACCCGCAGCGCGAGCGTGACCGCGCCGCCGAGGCTCAGCAGGATCGGCGCGAGCATGTTCAGCGTCATGTGGCTGATCATGTGGACGCTGAACATGGACGGGGAGTAGAAGCCCAGCCCCGACGACGTCGCCAGCAGCAGCGTCGCGCAGCCCAGCAGCCAGGCGACGGTGCGCCCGACCGGCCACACCACCCCGCGGGCCGCGAGCCGGCGCACGGCCACCAGGTACAGCCCGGCCAGCACCAGCGCACCGGTGCCGAACAGCAGGTTCCAGCGCCAGTCGGTCAGCACCGCGAGCGCGGAGAACGGCCGGACGATGTCCCAGCCGATCAGGGTCTGCAGCGCCGAGTCGTCGGCGACGACGAACCGCGGCGGCACCAGCCGGATGCTCGCGACGCCCAGCGTCGCCACCGCCGCCCCCAGCACCGCGACCACCGGCAGCAGCCGGCCCGGCACCGGCCCGGCCGGGGCGGCGACGAGCCCGCGGACCAGCAGCGCGGTCAGCGGGACCAGGGCTGCGAGCAGCACCGCGACGACCACGGCGACCCGCACGTAGGCCGACCCGCCGAGCGGCCCGGCGTCGGTCACCACCAGCTGGAAGATGATCTCACCGGTCAGGTACACGACCCCGCCGACGGCGAGCAGCCCGCGGACCCGGCCCGCCGTCCGTCCCTCGATCACGCCGCCGTGCGCGCGGAACGCGACCAGCGCGGCGACCAGCCCGAGCCAGGCGGTCCCGGCGACGGCGCGCAGCACGTTCGCGTCCCCGCTCCAGTCGTGCCCGGCCCCGGTCGCGGCCGGGTGGACCGCTGCGGGCACCGCCATCCCGCACGCGGCGACCAGCCCGAGCGCGGCGGCGGCCTTCCAGCTCAGCGAGAACGCCGACCCGAGGGCGACGAGCAGCAGCAGCGCCCCGGCGAGCGCCCAGCCCAGCGGCTCCTCGATGGTCGCGGCGGCGCCGAGCCACCCGAACGGGCCCACCGACGCCAGGACGCCGGGGGAGTTGCCGGTCATGTCGGCCACCGACAGCCAGCCCGCGGCGATCGCCGACACCCCGGCGACGGTGGCGGCCAGGGTGCCCCGGCGCAGCGCGCGGTAGCCGTGGACGTCGACCGTCCCGGACCCCTGCGGCGCCGCGACCAGGCCGCCGACCAGCAGCGACCCGGCGGCGAGCGCGGTCGCGGCGACGGCCAGGACCTTCGCGACGACCGTCGCGGCCTTCAGGCCCGGCGCGGGCACCGGCAGCCCGCTCTGCCGCCAGAAGCCGTCGTCGCCGATCGAGACGGCGACCGCGAGGCCGGCGCACAGCAGCACCACGGCGACCGTGAGCGCGGTCAGGAGCCCACGGCGGTCGCGCCGCGCCGGCACCGCCGGTGCGGGCGGCGCACCACCGGCCGCGTCGGTCGTCGCCTGCTCCGTGCTCGCGCTCACCGAGAACCCCTCCGCAGGTGGTCACCGGGCACGTACCGCGCCCGTGTCACCCCCGATGGTCCCCGTCCGGCCCGGCGCGCGCCGCACCGGGTCGGACGGGTCACTCAGTTGCCGGTGATCCCGGACCACCAGCGCTGGATCGACTCCCAGAAACCCTGCGCGTCCTGACCGATCTGGCCGGGGTCGGGCAGGTTCGACGGCAGCGACGGCAGCTCGCTCGGCAGCGACGGCAGGTTCGACGGGAGCGAGGGCAGACCCGACGGCAGACCCGGGATGTTGCTCGGCAGCTGGATGCCGCCGTCGTTCTCGCTGGTCGGGGCCTCGGTCGTCGTCTCGGTGGTGGGCGGTGCGCTGGTCTCGGTGGTCGGCGGGGCCTGGGTGTCGGAGTCGCCGTTGCCGAACAGCAGGAACCCGAGCAGCAGCACCAGCAGCGCGACGACGAGCGCGCCGATCGCGATCCACTTCCCGATCCCCGACGAGCCGAGGTCACGCGGCTCGGGCTCCGGCTCCGGTGCGACGACCGGCGGAGCGACGGCGGCCGGCTCCGAGAGGATCTCGGCGACGCGGCGGGCGTCCGGGCGTCGCTGCGGGTCGGTCGCGGTGGACTGGGCGATCGCCGTCCGCACCGGCTCGGGCACGTCCGCGGGCACCACCGGGGCGCGGTTCACGCGCTCGGCGGCGCCCTGCAGCCCCTGGCCCTGGTACTCCTGCCGCCCGGTCCAGGCCTCCAGCAGCACGAGGCCGAGCGCGTACACGTCGGTCGGCGGCCCGACCGGTCGGCCCTGGACCTGCTCCGGCGACAGGTACGCCGGCGTCCCGATGATCTCGCCGGCCGCGGTGTGGCCGTCGGCGCCGAGCAGGGCGGCGATGCCGAAGTCGGCGAGCCGGGCCCGGCC
The DNA here is from genome assembly GCF_020496245.1 of Pseudonocardia sp. ICBG601. NCBI lineage: Bacteria > Bacillati > Actinomycetota > Actinomycetes > Pseudonocardiales > Pseudonocardiaceae > Pseudonocardia > Pseudonocardia sp. ICBG601. Next base: position 1,038,992 of record NZ_JAHLJA010000148.1, read on the forward strand.
GTCGGAGTCGACGAGGATGTTCGACGGCTTGATGTCGCGGTGCGTGACGCCCTGCGAATGGACGTAGGCCAGGGTCTGGGCGACCTCGGTACCGATCCGGCGGATGTCCTCGGGCGGCAGGTCCTCGCGGGCGATGACGTCCTTGAGCGTGGGCCCGTCGACGAGCTCCATGACCAGGTAGGCGCGGTCGGCCTCGACGGCGAAGTCGTGCACCGCGACCAGACCCGGGTGGCGCAGGTTCGCCATGACCTGCGCCTCCTGCTCGAAGCGCTGGTCGGCGCTCGGGTCGTCGGCCGCACCGAAGATCTTCACGGCGACCGGCCGGTTGAGCCGGGTGTCGGTGGCCCGGTGCACGTCGGACATCCCGCCCTGGCCGAGCAGCCCCTCCAGCCGGTACCGGCCGCCGAGCAGCTCGGGCTCGGTGATGGGTGCGGGCATCATCCGGGTCGCGTCCGGGCGCGACGGGCGCGGCGCGCGGTAGGCGGCGGTCGGCGGGGCGCCGAGGTGGTGGGTCGGGGCCTCGCCGGGCCCGAGGCGCCGGGTGCCGTCCGCGGGGGCACCGGGCCCACCGGGGCCCGGGCGGCCGGGGCCGGGGGGCGGGCCGACCCGGCGGGTGGCGTCCGGCGCGTTGCTGCGGGTCGCCGGGTCGTCGTCGGCGCGCCGCGGCGCGGGCCGGGCCCCGCCGACGCGACGGGTCGGGTCGGGCGCGGGACCGCCCGGCGGCCGCTGCCGGCGGTTCCCCGTCCGCCACGGGTCGGACGCATCCCTGCGGGTGCGCTCCGGATCGTCGCCGCGGGTCACGGGCCCTCCCGGTCTGCTGGTGCAGCCGGGCCGCGGGCGCGCGCACCGGCCGTCCGCCGTCGTGGCGGACCTCCTGGCGGCGACCGTACCGTCCGGAACCGGTCACCCCGGTGGACGGCGCGCTGCCACCACCCGGTGATCCTCCCGCCCCGGAGCCCTCAGCGCGCCGCGACCGGTGTGCGCAGGTCGGCGGCGGGGAAGGGGGGCCGGTCGTCGAGGCGGACCGACAGCTTCCCGGCGGCCCGCCAGGCACGGGCGGTGAGGTCGCGGTCCTCGTCGGTCACGAGGTTGCCCATCACCCGCAGCGCGACGGTCATCAGTGCCCGCGACCGCATCCCGACCGGCCCGGCCAGCGGCAGCAGCCGGGGGATCGTGATCAGCCCGGCGAGCCTGCGGGCGATCGAGAACGCCAGGCCGTAGTGCGAGCGCAGGGTCGCGGGCCAGGCGCGGTCCAGGTCGGCGCCCGACGCGAGCAGCTCCGCGACCAGCCGGCCGGTCTCCAGGCCGTAGTCGATGCCCTCGCCGTTGAGCGGGTTCACGCAGCCCGCCGCGTCGCCGATCAGCGCCCAGTTCGGGCCCGCGACCCCGGAGACGGCGCCGCCCATCGGCAGCAGCGCGGACCTCACCAGCTCGACCTTCGGGCCCAGCTCCCACTCGGCGCGGCGGGCGTTCGCGTAGTGCTCGATCAGGCCGCGCAGCTTGATGTTGGCCGGGCGCCGGTCGGTGGCCAGGGTGCCGACGCCGATGTTGACCCGGCCGTCGTTCAGCGGGAACAGCCAGCCGTACCCGGCCAGGACCTCGTCGGCCTCGCCGCGCAGCTCCAGGTGCGAGCTGATCCACGGGTCGTCGTGCCGGCCGGAGGTGACGTAGCCGCGGGCGGCGACGCCGTAGGCGGTGTCCTGGTGCCACTCCCGGCCCAGCACCCGCCCGAGCGTGGAGCGCGCCCCGTCGGCGACGACGAGCCTGCGGCACCGGACGGAGCGGCCGTCGTCGAACAGCACGGCGTCGACCCGGCCCCCGGCGAAGGTCACGTCGACGGCCTTGGCGCCCTCCATCGGGGTCGCGCCGGCCTCCAGGGCGACACGGCGGATGCCCGCGTCGAGCTCGGTGCGCGGGATCGCCGAGCCGTGCGCCGGCAGCGACCCGCCCGGCCACGGCAGCTCCAGGACCTGCCCGAACCCGTGCGCGCGCAGTCCCTGGTTGGTGCCGTGCGAGTCGACCCAGCCACCGAGGCCCAGGTGCCCCAGCTCGGCGATCGCGCGCGGGGTCAGCCCGTCACCGCAGGCCTTGTCCCGGGGGAAGGTCGCGGAGTCGGCGAGGACGACGTCGAGCCCGTGCCGCGCCGCCCACGCCGCCGCCGCCGACCCGGCCGGTCCCGCCCCGACGACGAGCACGTCGGTGGAGTCCGGAGTGGTGGCGGGCGGGACGGGGCCGGTGCTCATGACCCCAGTGTCGCAACCCGGCCGGGCGACCGCCGCCGAGCGTGCCCCCGGTCACGACCGGGGCCGCTACCGTGGCACCCGTGACCGGACCGCAGACACAGGACCCGGCCCGGCTCGACGCCGTCCGGGCGGTGGCGGCCCGGGTACCGGGGCTGACGCTCCTGCTCCTGCACGGGTCGCGCAGCCGCGGTCAGGAGCATGCCGGGTCGGACTGGGACCTGGGCTATCGCGGCGACGCCGACCCGGCCACGCTGCTCGACGCGGTCGCGTCGGCGCTGGGTACGGACGCCGTCGACCTCGTGGACCTCGACCGGGCCACCGCGCTGCTCCGGTACGAGGCCGCCCGTGACGGCGTCGCCCTGCACACGACCGGCGACGCGTATCGCGACTTCGTGCTGGAGGCCACCCGCTTCTGGTGCGACGCCGGTCCCGTGATCCGGCGTGCGCAGCAGGACGTCCTCGCGGGGCTCGGGCGGTGAGCGGGGCGATCCGGCCGGAACTGCTCGCCGAGCGCGCGGCGACAGTCCGCCGGCACCTCGATCGTGTGCGGGACCGGCTGCCGTCGGACCCGGACGGGCTGGCCCCGATGACCGACGCGACCGACGCCGTCGTCCTGCACCTGTGGCAGGCCATCCAGGTCGTCATCGACACGGCGGTGTCGGCCTGCGTGACATCGGGGCTGGGCTCCCCGCCCACCTACGGTGACGCGTTCCGCCTGCTCGGGAGGCACGGCGTCGTCGAGACCGGACTGGCGAACCGGCTGGCCAGGGCCGCTGCGTTCCGCAACCTGCTGGTCCACGCCTACGGCGAGCTCGACCTGCGCCGGGTCCACGCCATCGCCTCTCAGGGCCCTGCCGACCTGCTCGCGTTCCTGGCGGCCCTGCGCGACGCGTGAGCGCCGGTCACGACCGGGTCAGGTGCCAGAGGATCACGTCGTGGGCGTGGCGGGCCTTGTCGTCGCCGCGAAAGGCCACCTCGTGCACGGCCGCCCCGACGGTGATCGCGATCTGGCTGGAGCTCGCGAACCGGCCCAGCAGGTTCCGGTCGGCGACGAACGAGACCGAGGAGATCCGGCCGTAGGGGATCGAGGTGATCGCGGTGCGCTTGCCGACGAAGGAGTTGTCCTGCAGGACCGCCCGCAGGTCGGTGAGGCCGAGGAAGCCGGTGCCGGCGCCGATCGCGTCGTAGACGGCGATGATCCGCTCGCCCTCCAGCAGGCCGGCGGCGACCTTGTCGAGCTGGTCGCGCTTGTCGAAGACGGGTTCGCTCATGGCTCCGATACTGCCCGGCGGGCGAGCAGCGTCCGCACCGTCCAGACCAGCGCGGAGACGGCGAACAGCACGACGGTCAGCCACACCCACCGCATCCGGTACGGCTCCTGGTCCAGCCCGGTCGCGTTCAGCGTGCTCAGCGCGCCCTGCCGGATGATCCCGGGCAGGAACATCAGCAGCGCGAGCCCGGAGCCGAGCACCGGGATCCGCACGTGGTTGACCAGCGGCACCCGGGTGCGGGGCAGCGCGAGCAGCAGCAGCCGGTCCCCGGCGGCGTAGAGCGGGAACAGCACGAGGTCGTGCAGCAGGACCGCGCCGGCGAACCACCAGGCCATCGTGACCAGGTCGGGGGACCCGCCGACGATCGCGTACGCCGCCCACCCGGCGAGCGCGAAGCAGCCGAGGGCGGCGAGCAGGCGGCTACCGAGGAGCAGCACGGGAGAACCCGATCGTCGCGACCCACTTGGTGTTGTGCACCCCGGGCAGCGCCGGGACGATCAGCCGCGCCGGGTACCCGTGGTCGGGCGACAGCTCGGCGCCGTTGACCCGCAGCGCGAGCAGCGAGTCCGGCGACAGCGTCTGGGCGCGGTTGAGCAGCGACCGGGCGAACGGGCTCCCCACCTCGACCGACCGCACCTCGGCCGTCGCCGGATCGGTGACGCCCGCGGCGCGGGCCAGGTCGGTCAGCCGCACACCCGTCCACACCTGCGAGGTCGACCAGCCCTCGACGCAGGCGATCGGCAGCTCCGCGGTGTGCTGCGGCAGCGCGGCCAGCGCCGCCCGGTCGAGCACCACCGGTGCCGTGCCGCCGGTCAGGGTCAGCGTCCAGGCGCTCCCGACCGCGGCCGGGGCGATCCCGGACGCGACGAACGTGCGGTTGACCGGGAAGTCGTTCGGCCCGCCCCGCTCGGTGCTGTCGGGCGCCGTCGTCCGGCCCCGGGGCAGCAGCAGCGCCGTCGACCGGAGCCGGTCGGTGAACTGCCCGACGGTCAGCGCCGCGACGAACAGCATCCCGCCGCCGACCAGGGCGATCGCGCCGCGCCGCGACATCGTCGGCGGGTCCGGGTCCGGCGCGACCAGCGGGTGCGCCGGCTCGGACCGGGTGGCCGCGAGCGGCGTGGCCAGCTCGGAGCGCAGCGAGCGGCCCCGCAGCGAGCGGACCATCGTCGGGAGCTTCGTGACCACGTGCAGCGCGAACGAGGCCAGGAACACCCAGGCCGCGGCGTAGTGGCCGTCGTAGAAGGAGAAGCCGAAGACGTAGTCGTACTGGACGTTCAGCAGGCCGGTGACGATCAGGAACAGGATCGAGCCGACCAGCAGCACCAGCGACAGCCGCTCCAGCAGCGTCACCGGGTTGCGTTCGGGCGCGGTGAACAGCTTCGGGATGACCGACCACAGCTTCGCCAGGACCAGCGGCACCAGCACGATCCCGAGCCCGACGTGCAGGCCCTCGGTGAGCCGGAACAGCCAGGCCGGCGACACCGGCCAGTCCACCCAGGGCAGCTGCAGCCCGCCGACGGCGTCGGCGGCCGGGATGGCCTGCTCCCGGCCGTAGGCGAGCCGGTCGAGCAGCCCGGTGAACGCCACGATCGGCAGCCCCACCAGCAGCGGGAGGGCGAACATCGAGGTCAGCCAGGGTCCCCGGATCGGGCTCCGCCACCGCATCACGCGCTTCACGGTCCGGTCAGCTCCAGGAACACCCGGGCGCCGAGGTGCACGTCGGTCACCCGCAGACCGGCCCGCCCGGCCGTCACGGCGAGCGGCACCGCGCCCTGCGCGGCCCACGGGATCGGCTCGCCCGCACCGCTGCCGCACAGCACCCGGGCGGTACCGCGCCAGGTGTGCTCGGGGCGCGGGTCGGCCTCCACCAGCACCGTCCCGCCGTGGGCGAGCAGCCGGACGGCGCGGGCGAGCAGGGCGACCGGGTCGCCGCCGATGCCGATGTTGCCGTCGGCGAGCAGCACATGGGACCAGCTGCCCTCGCCGGGCAGCGGGCCGAACAGGTCGGCCTGGACCATCGCGACGCTGCGGCGGTGGCACAGCACCCGGGAGACGGCGGAACCGTCGACACCGAGGGCGGCGATCCCGCGCGCGGCGAGCGCGACGAGCAGCCGGCCCGGTCCGCAGCCGAGATCGACGGTGGGGCCCGCGCAGTGGCGCAGCAACCAGTCGTCGCAGCCACCGGCGGCGTCGGCCCAGCGGTCGACGTCCAGCGCGATCTCGGTGCCGTCGTCACAGAGCAGGCGGGAGGGGGCGCCGGACAGCGGCATGTCGAAGCCCTCGGCGGTCACGGTCACACCGACACCTCCGGACATCGCAGCCTCAGCTCGGCGACGGCGCGGGCGAAGCGGCTCCCCGGGACCTGCGCGGCGACGGCGACGGCCTCCGCGGCCGTGTCGACGTCGGTCAGCGGCTCGGCGAGGGCCACCCGCAGGCCGGCGGCCCGCAGCGCGTCCAGCGTCCGGCCGCCGGTCTCGGCGGTCGACATCGGCACGCCGTGCAGCGCGGTGGCGGCGAGCGGGTCGCGCAGGCCCAGCACCCACCAGCCGCCGTCGGTCGCGGGGCCGAGGACGGCGTCCACACCCGGTTCGGCGAGCCGGTCCGCACAGTGGGACAGCAGCCCGGCCGTGGCCTGCGGGGTGTCCATCCCGACCTGCAGGGTCGGGCGGCCCGGGTGCAGCGCGGCGGCGTCGGCGTGCGCGGCGGCGATCCGCGCGGCCAGTCCCTCCCCGCGCTGCGCGACGACGGCGAGCCCGTCCAGCGCGGCGGCCAGCTCGGCCGCGCCGACGGCGGCGGCCCGGTCCCCGGTCATCGCGACGACGGTGTCGCCGGCCACCCCGGCGGTGGCCTCGAGGGTGTCGAGCAGCGCCGCCGAGGCGATCGCCGCGGCGAGCTCCGGCGTCGCGGGCGGACACAGCCGCGTCTTGACCCGGCCCGGCTCGGGCGCCTTCGCGAGGACGACGGTGGTGACGGGGCCGGTCATCGCAGCAGCCGGATCATGTCGCGCCCGGCCCGGACGGTGCCCGTGACCGAGCCGGAGACCTTGGACCGCCCGCCGGCCCGCCGGGAGTAGGCGACCGGGATCTCGTCGAACCGCCAGCCCGCCCGGCCCGCCCGCAGCAGCAGCTCCAGCGGGTAGCCGAACGCCCGGTCCTCGACCCGCAGGTCCAGCAGCGCCTGCCGGCGTGCGACCCGGATCGGGGCGATGTCGTGCACCGGGACCCCTCGGGTCCGCAGCATCCCGGCGATCACCGCGTTCGCCGCACGGGCGTGCCAGGGCCACACCCCGACCGTGTCCGGCACGCGCCGTCCGACGGCGATGTCGGCGCGGCCGGACGCGACGGTCTCGGCCATGCCGGGCAGCACGTCGGCGTCGAGGGAGCCGTCGCCGTCGAGGAAGGCCACGAGTTCACCGGTGGCCGCCTCCAGCCCGGCGTGCACGGCCGCGCCGTAGCCGCGACGCGGTTCGACGACCACCCGCGCCCCGTGCCCGCGCGCGACCGCCGCGGTGTCGTCGGTCGACCCGTTGTCGACGACGATCACCGGCCAGTCGTCGGGCATCCGCTTCAGGACGTAGGGCAGCGCCTCCGCCTCGTCGAGGCACGGCAGCACGATCTCCGGGTGCACGTCGCGATCTTCACCTCTCCGCCGGGCCACCGCCCGCCGAATGCGGGAGGGTCCCGCAGGAGGTTCGAACGGCGCCCCTCAGCGGTTCGTGGTGATCGGTGAACGGAGTGGGTCGGTCGCGAACGCCGTCACCCCGTCGGTGAAGGTGGTCCGGGCGCGGAAGCCCAGCCGGGCCGCGGCGTAGGCCGGATCGGCGACGACGTGGCGCACGTCGCCGGGCCGGGCACCGCCGACGATCACGGGCTCGGGGCCGTCCATCGCGCGGGCCAGCTCGGCGGCGAGGTCGCCGATGGTGTGCGGCTCGCCGGAGCAGACGTTCGCGGCGCCGAAGCCGGTCGGCTCCGGGTCGGCGACGAGTGCGGCGGCGTTGGCGGCGGCGACGTCGGTGACGTGCACGAAGTCCCGGCGCTGCCGGCCGTCCTCCATCACCCGCGGCGCCTCACCGCGCTCCAGCGAGGACCGGAAGATCGACGCGACGCCCGCGTAGGGGGTGTCGCGGGGCATCCGCGGGCCGTAGACGTTGTGGTAGCGCAGCGACCACACCGTCCCGCCGGTCTGGCGGGCCCAGGCGCTCGCGAGGTGCTCCTGGGCGAGCTTGGTGGCGGCGTAGGTGCTGCGCGGGTCGACCGGCGCGGACTCCGGGACGAGGCCGGACTCCAGGTCCTTGCCGCACTCCGGGCAGCGGGGCTCGTAGCGGCCGGCCTCGATGTCGTCGAGCGCACGCGGCCCGGGCCGGACGACGCCGTGGTCGGGGCAGTCGTAGCGGCCCTCCCCGTAGACGACCATCGACCCGGCCAGCACGAGCCGGTCCACCTTCGCGGCGTGCATCTGCGCCAGCAGCACCGCGGTGCCGAGGTCGTTGTGGGAGGCGTAGTCGGGGGCGTCGGCGGGGGAGACACCGTGCCCGACCATGGCGGCCTGGTGGCAGACCGCGTCCACCCCCGGCAGGAGCCGGGACAGGGTGTCGGCGTCGCGCACGTCGCCGCGGACCAGCTCGTGGTCCAGCTCCGGGGCCTCCCCGCCGTGCGCCTGCGGCAGCAGCGCGTCGAGCAGGACGACCTCGTGGCCGTCCGCGACGAAGCGGTCGGCGACGTGGGACCCGATGAATCCGGCACCGCCGGTGACGAGGACGCGCATGCCCGCAGACGCTAGGGCGTGCCGGTCCCGCCCGCCGGGTGCGCCTCCGGCCCGGTGCCCGCCCGACCCGCGTCCCAGGTCTCGGCGGCGGCCAGCGCCAGGCCGAACAGCCCCGCCCGGGCCTCGCGGGCGCTGGTCCAGCCGCGGTGCTCCCACTCCGGCCCGGCGAGCGAGTCCGCGGCGAGGAACACCTGGCCGTAGCCGACCCCGATCCGGCGCGCGGCCGCGACCAGCGCGGACGCCTCCATGTCGACCACCGCGCAGCCCTCGTCGCGGCGCCGCGCGACCCGCGCCGGGGTCTCCCGGAACACGGCGTCGGTGGTCCAGCACCGCCCGACGACGTGCGGCACCCCGGCCTCGTCGAGCAACCGGACCACCGCGTCGACGCCGTCCGGGTCGGCGTCGATCGTCCGCGACGGCGGCTGGTAGTGGAACGAGGTGCCCTCGTCGCGCAGCGCGCTGCCCAGGACGACGGCGTGCCCCAGCGTCAGCTCGTGTCGCAGCGCCCCGGCCCCGCCGACCCCGACGACGGTGCGGACGCCCAGCGCCGCGAGGTGCTCCAGGAACATCGCCGCCAGCGGCGCGCCGACGCCCGGGTGCAGTACCGCGACCGGTGTCCCGCCGGGCCCGGTCGTGCGCCACACCGGGCTGCGGCCGAGCTCGCTGCGCAGCACGGTCACCGCCTCGGAGCGGGTCCCGACGTCCTCGACGACCTCGGGGAACCAGCACAGCACCGCCGCGGCCGGCATGTCCGGGCGGTGCGGGGTGATCGCCGACGCCCGGATCACGCCCTCGGCGTCCAGGTCGTCCTCGTGCAGGGGGAGGTCCATCGTCGACGATCATCCCCCGCGCACCCGGTCGGGTGGAACACCGCAGGTGGGCGGGGTGACCCTCTCGCCCGGCGTCCCGGGGACGACGGCGCGCAGTATCGTCGGCCACGAATGCCCAGGATCCGGGCCGATCGGAGGGTGGCACAGGCATGGCCGGAGACTTCCGCGGCCCGCCCCCCGCGGGCGGGCGCCCGCCGCAGGGCGAGCCGCCGCGCGGCGGCCGTCCCGCGCGGCCCGGCAGTCCCGGCTGGACGAACCAGCCCCGCAACCCGCTCCCCGGACACGGGGGCCGTCCGCTCCCGCCGCCGTCCCCGCCGCAGCAGCCGCCCGGGGCCCCGCCGTCGCGCGGGGGCCGCGGACCGCTGCGCAAGCCGCCGCCCGGCCGCGCCGCCGGGGCGCCGCCACCGACCCGGGCCGCCGCGCCGACGCGTGGCCCGGTCATGCCGCGTCCCGCCGGAGCCGGGGCCGGGGGCGCGGGCGCCGGGGTGCATCCCGCGTCGCAGGCCCCCCGCGACGGCCGGGTCACCCGCGGCCCGTCGATGCCGGACTGGCGCCGCGTCCGCCGTGCCACCCGCGGTCGCTGGAAGGCCGTGCTGATCCTGCTGCTGGTCGCGTTCGTCGGGTTCGGCGTCTACCTCGACCAGAACATGACCCGGGTGCAGGCGCTGCCCGCGGACTCCCAGGCGTCGTCGTCGGGGACGAACTACCTGATCGTGGGCTCGGACAGCCGCGAGGGACTCTCCGCCGAGGACGAGGAACGCCTCGCCACCGGCGACGCGGCGGGCCAGCGCACCGACACGATCATGCTGCTGCACACCGGCAGCTCCGGCAGCGTGCTCGTCTCCATCCCCCGTGACTCCTACCTCCCGATCCCCGGGAAGGGCAGCAACAAGGTCAACGCGGCGTTCGCGTTCGGCGGCCCGGAGCTGCTCGTCGAGACCGTCGAGGGTGCCACCGGCCTGCGCATCGACCACTACGTCGAGGTCGGCTTCGGCGGGTTCGTCGGCGCCGTCGACGCCGTCGGCGGGGTGGACATGTGCGTCCCCCGCGCCATCGACGACCCGAAGGCCGGGCTCGACATCCAGGCCGGCTGCCAGGAGCTCGACGGGACGACCGCGCTCGGCTACGTCCGCACCCGCGCGACGCCCGGCTCGGACTTCGACCGCGTCAAGCGGCAGCGCGAGTTCCTCTCCGCGCTGCTCGGCAAGGCCACCAGCCCGCTCACCCTGATCAACCCGTTCCGGATGGTCCCGCTGGCGTCCGCGGTGACCGGCACCATCACCGTCGACGACTCCGACCACATCTGGAACCTCGCCGGCCTGGCCTGGGGCATGAAGGGCGTCTCCGGCGGCGACGGCGTGCAGACGACCGTCCCGATCGGCGGCAGCGCGGGCGGGTCGAACCTGCGCTGGGACCGCACCCGGGCCCAGGCGCTGTTCGGCGCCCTGCAGAACGACCAGGCGCCGCCGGAGTCCAGCTTCGGCCCCTGAGGGGCGCCGGTCAGGCGGTCTTCTTCGTCGACCGCCGACGTGTGGTGGCCGGCTTCGAGGGCTTCGCGTCGTCGGTCCCGGTGTCCTTCTCCCCGGTCTTCTCCGGCTCCTCGGTCTTCGTCGACCGGGAGGACGACCGCCGGGCCGGGGCCTTCTTCTCCGTCGACCCGGAACCCGACCCGGCATCCGACTTCGTCGACCGGGCCGCGTCCACACTGGCCTGCAGTGCCGACAGCAGGTCGCTCATCGAGTCCCCGCCGTCGTCGGCGGCCTCCGCGGCGGGCGCCGGGCGGGCGTCGCCGTCGGAGCGCTTCGCCTCGATGAGGTCGGCCATCGCGTCGCGGTACTCGTCGTGGAACTCCGACGGGTCGAAGTCCGCGCCCATGCTCTCGACCAGCGACGACGCCATCTTCAGTTCCTGCGGCTTGAGGTCGACCTCGTTGTCGAGGATGTCGAACTCCGGCTCGCGGATCTCGTCCTGCCAGATGAGGGTCTGGAGCACGATCGCCTTGCCGCGCACCCGCAGCAGCGCGAGGGTCTCGCGCTGGCGCAGCGCCACCTTCACCACGGCGGTGCGGTCGGTCTCCTCGAGCGCCTCGCGCAGCAGCGCGTAGGGCTTGGCGGCCTTGGTCTCCGGCTCCAGGTAGTAGCTCTTGTCGAACAGCATCGGGTCGATCTGGTCGTTCGGCACGAACTCGATGACGTCGATCTCGTGCCCCGTCTTCACGGGCAGCGACGCGAGGTCGGAGTCGTCGAGGGTGATCAGCTCGCCGTCGGGGGTCTCGAAGCCCTTCACGATGTCGGCGTAGGTGACCTCCTCGCCGCACACCTCGCAGGTCCGCTTGTAGCGGATGCGGCCGCCGTCCTCACCGTGCACCTGGTGGAACCGGACGTCGTGGTTGGACGTCGCCGAATAGACCTTGATCGGCACACTGACCAGCCCGAAGGACACGGCCCCGCTCCAGATCGCGCGCATGCGGTCCCCCCTCGCGTGCCGTCCGGAGTGACAGCATGACGGTGTGCAGCCCATGCTCGCCACCCCCGGACCCCTGCCGACCGGGGCCGGCTGGTCGTTCGAGGTCAAGTGGGACGGCATGCGCGTGCTGGCCGAGGTCACCGACGGCGGTGGCGACCCGGCACTGCGCCTGCGTACCCGTTCCGGACGCGATGTCACCGCGAACTTCCCCGAGCTCGCCGGTCTGGTGGACCTGGCCCCCGACGTGCTCCTCGACGGCGAGGTGGTGCTGCTCGACGGTGGTGTCCCCAGCTTCGCCGCGCTCGCCCACCGGATCCACGGCCCCGCGGGCGGCCGCCCGGTCACGTTCATGGTGTTCGACGTGCTGCGCCTCTACGGGGTGCCGCTGCTCGACCGCCCGCTGGCCGAGCGCCGGGCCACCCTGGAACGGCTCGACCTGTCCGCGACCCCGCACGTCGAGACCTCGCCGCTCTACCCGGACGGGGCCGCCCTGCTGGAGGTGACGGCGTCGCGGGGGCTGGAGGGCGTCGTCGCCAAGCGGGAGGACTCGCGGTACCGGCCGGGCCGGCGCAGCGCGGACTGGGTGAAGATCGCCCACCGGCACTCGCAGTCGTGTGTGGTGGGCGGCTGGAAGCCCGAGAGGTCCGGTGGTGCGGGGCGGATCGGGGCGCTGCTGCTCGGTGTCCCCGGGCCGGACGGGCTGGAGTTCGCCGGCCGGGTCGGGTCCGGGCTGGCCGGGGCGGCGGTGCAGGAGCTGCTCACCGCCCGGCTGACCGGGGCACCGGAGTCGCCGTTCGCGCAGGTCCTGCCCCGGGTCGACGCCGCGGGCGCGCGCTGGTGCTCCCCGACGGTCGTCGCCGAGGTCGCCCACCTCGGGTGGACGGCGGCCGGCCGGCTGCGGCAGCCGGTCTTCCGCGGGATCCGCGACGACGTCGACGCCGCCGACGTCCGCCGGGAGCCCCGCTGAGGGCGCCCGATCATCACCCGTTCGCGTGGTCCGTGCGGCGATGTGGTTCGGTGTGCCCGACATCGACGACCCGGAGGTGACGCGCGTGGCGGTCATGCTGACCTGGCGGTCCGACCCCGAGACCGACGGCGCCGCGGGCATGGAGTCGGCGCGCATCACGACCAACGGCGGCGGCTTCCGTGCCGTCGGCCGGATCATCCGCGGCGGGGCGGGCGGGGTGCTCACCGCGTCCTACCGGCTCGTCGTCGCCGGCGACGGGACGCTGTCGCGGCTCGCCGTCGACGTCGCCACCGCCGAGGGGGAGCAGCAGCTCACGCTGTCGCGCAGCACCGACGGCGTCTGGCTGGTCGACGACGGCTCCGGCGGCAGCCGCGGCCACTTCGGCGGCGCCCGCGACGTGGACCTCGCCTTCAGCCCGGTGTTCAACGCGCTCCCGGTCCGGCGCCTCGCCCTGCACCGCGAGCCCGCCGAGCACGTGCTGCCGATGGTGTTCGTCGACCTCCCGACGCTGACCGTCGAGAACACCGAGCAGACCTACCGCACCGTGACGGCCGGGTCGCCCGGCACGCCCGCGGTCGTCGGCTTCGCCGCGGGCTCGTTCGCCGCCGACATGACCGTCGACGACGACGGCTTCGTCCTCGACTACCCGGGCATCGCGTCCCGGGTGACGCTCTAGCGCTTCACCGGCTCGACGACGTCGCCGCGGCGGCCGAGCTCGCGCAGCTCGGCGAACACGTCCGGCGCGCCGAGGTCGACCGGCACCTCCAGCGGCTCGCGGGTCGAGGCCCACCGCATCCGCGCCTCGTGCCCGGAGCGCACGGTCGCGGCCAGCCCACCGGTGGAGGCCAGCGCCCCGCGCATCGCGCCGAGCCTGCCCAGCGCGTCGTCGACGGCGGCGAGCAGCGCGCCCCGGTTGCCCTCGCACATCGCCAGGACCAGCTCGGGACGGGTCCCGGCGACCCGGGTGCCGTCGGCGAACGAGCTCGCCGACAGGGCGAGGGCGAGGTCGTCGCCCTGCTCACCGGCGCCGACGGAGGCGAGCACCGCGGCGAACAGGTGCGGCAGGTGCGAGATCCGGGCGACGGCGACGTCGTGCTCGTCGACGGCCGCGGGCACCACCCGGGACCCGCAGTCCCAGGCCAGCTCGGCGACGTCGCGCCACACCTCGACGTCGAGACCGTCGTCGGCGGCGACCACCCAGGCGGCGTCGGTGAACAGGGCCGCGGACCCGGCGGGCCAGCCGGACTCGGCGGTGCCGGCCATCGGGTGCCCGCCGACGAACCGGGTGCGGGGCGCGAACTGGGCGACCGCGTCGGCGACCGGCACCTTCACGCTGACCGCGTCGGTGAGCCGGCAGGTGGGGGCGACCGCGTCGACGCGGCGCAGCACCGCTTCCAGCGCGGTCAGCGGGACGCACACGACGACCAGCGCGTCGGCCTCGGCGGCCCGGGCCAGCGCGGCGTCGGTGTCGGTGGTGACGTCGAACCCGTCGGCGACGGCGGCGGCCGCGGTCGGCTCGGACGCGGCGGTGCCCCACACCTCACGCCCGGCGCGGGCCGCGGCCCGCAGCAGCGACCCGCCGATCAGTCCGGTCCCCAGCACGCACACCGCTCGCATGCGTCACGAGGGTAGAGACCGCGGTTCCCGGCCCCGCGCGGACTCCGCTCGTCGCACCGCCCGACCCGGTGATCACCGGTTGTGGAGCGCAGAGGTACGGAAACCGCACTCCGGACTCCACAACCGGTGATCATGGACGGGTGGGCGGCGCGGCCGTCACCGCAGCGCGCGCTCCAGCGCCCGCGCCAGGCCCAGCAGCACGTCCTCGCTGACGGTGATCCCCACCAGCTGCACCCCCGCGGGCAGCCCCGGCACCGGGACCGGCAGCGCGACGACGGGCCGGTCGAGCAGGTTGAACGGCGAGGTCAGCTGCAGCATCGACGGCAGCACCGGCACCCCGCCGTGCTCGGTCGCGCCGATCGGCGTGGCCCGCAGCCGGGTGGTGGGGCAGAGCAGCACGTCGCAGGAGGCCCCGAGCCGGTCGAGCAGGGCGCGCCCGACCCGGCGGCGCTCGCGCCGGGCGTCGACGTAGAGGTGCGCCGGCGCCTCGGCGTGCGGGGCGAGCCGGGCGGCCGTCGCGGGCTGGTACTCGTCGCGGCGCTCGGCGAACCAGCGCCGGTGGGTCGCGTAGGCCTCCGCGCCGGTGATCACCGGGTAGGTGGCGGCGAGCTCGGCGACGCCGGGGGTGTCCTGGGCGGCGACGGGTGCGCCGAGCGCGGTGAGCGCGTCGGCCGCGGCCCGGACGGCGTCGGCGATCACCGGGTCGTGCGGGCGCCACCAGTCGTCGTCGGCGACGCCGATCCGGGGCAGCACCGCCGCGGCCGACGCGCCGGGCTCCCCGAGCGCGGTCCGGGCGACGGCGAGCGAGGCGGCGTCGGCGGCCAGCAGCCCGACCGTGTCGAACGACTCGGCCAGCGGGAACACCCGCTCACCCGGGATGGCCCCGCGCCGCGGCTTCAGCCCGGCGACGCCGCACAG
The DNA here is from genome assembly GCF_020496245.1 of Pseudonocardia sp. ICBG601. Lineage (NCBI taxonomy): Bacteria > Bacillati > Actinomycetota > Actinomycetes > Pseudonocardiales > Pseudonocardiaceae > Pseudonocardia > Pseudonocardia sp. ICBG601. The sequence goes on from NZ_JAHLJA010000148.1 coordinate 1,054,068, forward strand.
CGCGGCCGGGGTCCGCACGCTCGCCCCGGTGTCGGTCCCGACGGCCAGCGCGAGGTGCCCGGCGGCGACGGCCGCGGCGGACCCGGACGACGAGCCGCCCGTGATCCGGGCCGGGTCGTGCGGGTTGCGGGCCGGGCCGGTGGCGGCGACGTCGCCGGTGGGGCCGTAGGCGAACTCGTGGGTGTGCAGCTTCGCGACGACCACGGCCCCCGCGGCCCGCAGCATCGTCACCACCGGTGCGTCGGCGGTCGCGGGGGCGGCGTCGGCCAGCAGCCGCGAGCCGCACCGGGTCGGGAGCCCGGTGACGTCGACCAGGTCCTTGATCCCGACGGCGACACCGTGCAGCGGGCCCAGCCGTCGTCCGGCGGCGGACAGCGCGGTCAGCTCGGCGGCCCGTTCGTGGGCCCGGTCGGCGTCGAGGGCGACCACGCAGCCGGTCGTGTCGGACTCCAGCCGGGACAGCACGTCGTCGACGTGCTCGGAGGGGGAGAGCTCCCCGGAGTCGAGGGCCCGCAACAGATCGGGGAGCGGCAGCACGCGCTCAGCGTGCCGTCGCTCCCCGACTCCGACAACCGGTGGTCAGCGCGCGGCGTGCATCGTCGCCGCGATCTCGCGCGCCTCTTCCACCGACCCCGCCGACGGCTGCGAGTCCCGCAGCGGCCGGTTCGCCGTCTCGGGGAGGAACAGCAGCGTCACGACGCCGATGACCCCCGCCGCGATCAGGTAGTAGCCGGGCCACAGCAGGTCGCCCGTGGACAGGACGAGCGCCGACATCACCAGCGACACGGTCCCGGCGAACGCCGACACGAAGATGTTGAACGCGATCGACAGTCCGCCGTAGCGGATCTGTGTCGGGAACAGCGCCGGCAGCGTCGACGGTCCGGTGGCCGAGAAGCAGATCAGCAGCAGCCCCATGACCAGCAGGCCGAGGAACACCGCGGGCACCGACCCGTTCTGCATCAGCAGGATCATCGGGATGCCGAGCACGATCAGCCCGCCCGCACCGACCCACATGATCGGCTTGCGCCCGGTGCGGTCGGACAGCCGCCCGAGCAGCGGGATGATGAACACCGCCAGCCACAGCACCGCGATCTGCAGCCACGACGACGTCGTGGAGTCGATCGAGGTGCCGCCGTGCTGGTCGACCGTCGTCTCCAGGTAGGTCGGCATGTAGCTGGTCAGCATGTAGTTCGTGACGTTCCAGGCGACGACGACGCCACCGACCATCACGAAGGTCGGCAGGTACTTCGTGAAGATCAGCTTGAGGCCGTCCTTCACCTGGGTGCCCTCGCGCTCCTCGGACTCCGAGAGCAGGGTCTGGAAGGCCGGGGTCTCCTCCAGCTTCACCCGCAGGTACACCCCGACGATGCCCAGCGGCAGCGCGACGAAGAACGGGATGCGCCAGCCCCAGCTCGACATGGACTCGGAGCTGAGGACCAGCGGCAGTACCGAGGCGATGGTGGCGCCGAGCGCGTAGCCGACGAACGTGCCGAGCTCCAGGAAGCTGCCGAAGTACCCGCGACGACGGTCGGGGGCGTACTCGGCGATGAAGGTCATGGCGCCGGCGTACTCACCGCCGGTGGAGAAGCCCTGCAGGACGCGGGCGGCCACGAGCAGGATCGGTGCGGCCAGCCCGATCGAGGCGTACGACGGGATGAGCCCGATCAGGAACGTGCCCAGCGCCATCAGGATGACCGTGATCGACAGGACCTTGGTCCGGCCGATGCGGTCGCCCAGCGGGCCGAAGAACAGCCCGCCCAGCGGACGGAAGAAGAACGCGATCGCGAACGTCGCGAACACCGCCACCTGGGACAGCGGCCCGGGTGGGAAGAATTCGGCCTCGATGGTCGTGGCCAGATAACCGTAGACACCGAAGTCGAACCATTCGGTGATGTTGCCGACCGCGGCCGCCGCAACAGCACGCCGCATGGTCGCGGGATCGGTGACGGTGACGCCGTCGACCGTCCCTTCTGTCGTGTCGTCCACGTTGTTCCCCCTGGCGACACCGCACGCCACGGCAACCCTTTCGTCGGGTAAATGTCGATCCGTGACGATGTGTCCGTTTCGTTGAGTGGTTCTGAGAAACGTTAACGAGGAGCGGGCCGGGTTGCTCGATGTGACGTGGGCGAGTCTGTGAGAGGAATCATCGCGATTCGCCTTCCTGCAGGCAGGACAGCAGTTTTCGGGCGTGGCACCGTAGGGGACGGGCGCAGGTAGCGCCCGTGGGACTCGCAAGCGTCGCGACTCCGCCCGGGTCATCCGGACCCGGTCACCGGACCCGGCGCGTGCCCGTGTGAGGAGGAGCCGTCATGGCTGTGTCGAGCGCCGTTTTCCTGTCGATCATCGCGAGCACGGGGGTGGGCCTGGCGGTCACCTCCGCGCTGGCCGCCTACGCCCAGCGCAACTGGAAGGGCTACGGCCGCGTGGCCCCGGCCGTGCAGGTCGAGGAGACCGTCTGAGCGTCCGCGCTCCCGGCACCGCATCCCGCAACGGGGTGCGGCGCCGTCGCGTACCGGGCGGGGCTCAGCCGGTCGCGGCCAGCGCCAGACCCGCGTGGACGGCGACCCCCGCCGGGAACGCGGCCTCGTCGAACACCACCCGGTTCGAGTGGTTCGGCGGGGCGAGGGCCGGGTCGACCGACGGCGGCCGCGCCCCCAGGAAGGCCAGCGAGCCCGGCACCCGGTCCAGCACGTAGGAGAAGTCCTCCGAGCCCATCAGCGGGTCCGGCATGGCGACGCAGGCGCCGCGGCCGAGCACCTTCTCCGCGACGCGCACCAGCCCGGCGGTCGCGCGGTCGTCGTTGCGGGTGACGGGGTAGCCCGGGACGATCTCCGCCTCGGCCGTGCAGCCGTAGGCCAGCGCGGTGTGCCGGCAGTGCTCGGTGACCGCCCGGTGCAGCAGCGTGCGCACCGGCTGTGACAACGTCCGCAGGGTCCCGGTCAGCTCCGCGGTCTCCGGGATGACGTTGTCGGTGGTGCCCGCCTCGATGCGGGACACCGTGACGACCGCGGACTCCTGCGGCCCGACCCGGCGGGTCAGCAGGGTCTGCAGGCCGCCGACCATCGCCGCGGCGGCGGGGACCGGGTCGCAGGCGTCCTGCGGGGCCGAGGCGTGCCCGCCGCGGCCGGTCACCCGGACCCGCAGCACGTCCGCGGCCGCCATGATCGGGCCCGGCCGGTGGTGGAGCTGCCCCGTCGGCACCGTCGAGGTGATGTGCAGGGCGTAGGCCAGCTCGGGGTCCTCGTCGAGCACGCCCTCGTCGATCATGTGCCGGGCGCCGTGGAACCCCTCCTCGCCCGGCTGGAACATGAACACCACCCGGCCGGCGATCCGGTCCCGCCGGTCCGCGAGCAGCCGCGCGGCCGAGGCGAGCATGGCGGTGTGGGTGTCGTGCCCGCAGGCGTGCATGGCGCCGGCGGTGCCCGAGGCGAAGTCCAGTCCGGTGTCCTCGGACAGCGGCAGCGCGTCCATGTCGCCCCGCAGGAGCACCGTCGGCCCGGGACGGTCGCCGTCGAGGACGGCGGTCACCGAGGTGCAGGACCCGCCCGTGCGGATCCGCAGCGGCAGCCCGTCGAGGGCCCGCAGGACCGCGTCCCGGGTGCGGGGCAGGTGCAGTCCGAGCTCCGGTGCCCGGTGCAGCTCCCGGCGCAGCGCGACCGTCCGCGGCTGCAGGACGCGGGCGGCCTCGAGCAGGCCGCCGGGGAGCCCCGCGACCGAGGCGGGCGTGATGGGCATGGACCGATCGTCGCTGACCGGAGCCCGTCCGGCGCCCGCGGGCCCGGTGTGACCACGCGTACCTGGTCGTGGCGTGACTCACAAGCCCGGAGCGACGTACCGTTGGCGCGTGGCCACACAGAGCGTCGAGGCAGCCCCGGACACCCGTGGCGCCGCCCTGCCCGGATTCGCGGTCGCCGCGATCCGGGAGGAGGGCCGTTGGCGCTGTGTCCGGCTGGATTCCGAGGCGCTCGTGGACCTCGACGCGGCGATCACCGCGTTGCGCGCGCAGCGCTCCACCGGTGCGGTGCTCGGCCTCCTCGACGTCGACGACGAGTTCTTCGTCCTCCTCCGCCCGTCCGCGGGCGGGGTGCGGCTGCTGATCTCCGACGCCGTCGCCGCGCTGGACTACGACATCGCCGCGGACGTGCTCGACCTGCTCCGCGTCGAGCTCCCCCCGGACGACGACGCCCTCGACGACGCCTGGCCGGAGGGCGACCTCGGCATCCTGGCCGACCTCGGCCTGCCCGCCGACGAGCTGGAGATCCTCGTCTCCGACCTCGAGCTCTACCCCGACGAGCAGCTGGACACCATCGCCCGCCGCTGCGGGTTCGCCGTCCAGCTGGACGAGCTCGTCGGCTCCTGAGTTGTTCCGCCCGGCCGACCGGCTCGCGCTGGGCCGTGCCCTCGACGTCGCGCGCGGTGCCGCGGCGACCGGGGACATCCCGATCGGTGCGGTCGTGTTCGCCGCCGACGGCACCGAGCTCGCCGCGGCCTGCAACGCCCGCGAGGCCACCGGTGACCCGACCGCGCACGCCGAGGTGCTCGCCCTGCGCGCCGCCGCGGCCGTCGTGGGGGAGTGGCGGCTGACCGGGACGACCCTCGCCGTGACCGTCGAGCCGTGCACCATGTGCGCCGGCGCGATCGGGCTGGCCCGGGTCGAGCGCGTCGTGTTCGGGGCGTGGGAGCCCAAGACCGGCGCCGCGGGCTCGCTGTGGGACGTGCTGCGCGACCGGCGGCTCGCGCACCGTCCCGAGGTCGTCGGCGGGGTCCGCGCAGGTGAGGCGGCCGCCCTGATGCGCGAGTTCTTCGGCCGGACCCCGTGCGCCGACCGCGACTGAGCTTCTTGTAACCTAGTCGGCGGTAGCGTGTCCGAGCGGCCGAAGGAGCGCGCCTCGAAAGCGCGTGAGGTTCACGCCTCCGTGGGTTCAAATCCCACCGCTACCGCTGGTCAGAGGGCCGGACCCCCGAGTCGGGGGTCCGGCCCTCTGTCGTCGGTGGCGGTGACGGTGGCAGCCGGGCCGCCGGGGCCCACCGATGAGATCGGCGGCCGGGCCGGGTCGCTACCGGCATGCGAACCGTGCACCCCATGGCGGCGGACGAACGCCGCGCCCAGGTCACCCTCTACTCCGGCCTGTCCGACGACGAGTGGGACGTGCCGTCGCTCTGCACCGGCTGGCGGGTGCGGGACGTCCTGGCCCACACGACGATGCCGTTCCGCTGGTCGGTCCCGCGGTTGCTGCTCGGTGTGGTGCGGGCGCGGGGGTCCTTCGACCGGTTCGCCGACCGCGCCGCGCGCGACGACGCGGCGGCACTCACCCCGGGCGAGCTGGTGGCCTGTCTCGACGCGCACGTCGAGGACCCGTGGTCACCACCCGGTGGTGGCCCGGTCGGCGCGCTCTCACACGACGTGATCCACGGCCTGGACGTCGCGCTCGCACTGGGGCGCCTCGAGCACGTCTCCCCTGAACGTGCGACGACCGTGCTGGCCTCGATGCGCCCGGAGCACCTGCGCTCGTTCGGGACGACGATCGACGGGTTGCGACTGGTCGCGACCGACACCGGCCCGGTACGCGGCGACGGTGCCGAGGTACGCGGCCGGGCGGCGTACCTGCTCGCCGCGGTCTGCGGACGACGTGTCCCCGGGGAGGCGCTCACCGGCCCCGGCGCTGCCCGGCTCGTGTAGCCGACGGCGCACCGCGGGACGTCGCGCCGGGTGGGCCGGGCGGCCGGTGACGGGCGGAGCGGTCTCCGGTCGTCTCCGACCGTGGTCCTACGCCGTGGATCATTCCCGGCTCCGATGTGGCCGACCCCCCTCCGGCGCGACAGTGGGTGCACACCCCGATACGAGGAGCTGGAGATGACCACGATGACCACCACCCCGCACGGCCACGGCACCCCGGAGCCCGCCCGCCCCGGCGACCCGGACGCGTACCCCGTCCTCACCGTCCTGATGCTGATGCTCGGCGGCTTCGTGCTGCCCGTCGTCGGCTGGCTCGCCGGTGTCGTGATGCTGTGGACCGGGCGCTCCTGGACGGTCGGGGAGAAGTGGCTCGGCACGCTGGTGTGGCCGGGGATCGTCGCCGTCCCGGCGCTGGTGCTGATCGCGGGCCTCGCGGCGACCCCGGAGCCGGGCGCCGGGCACTGGGCGATCATCGTCGCCGGGATCGCCGGTGTCCTGGGTGCGCTGGTCGTGCTGCCCTGGACCTTCGTCAAGCTGCTGCGCGCCGGCCGCCGTACCCACTGAAGTTGGTAGTGATGCTCGCTCGAACAGGTGAACGGAATATCCGGCACGCAACCTCCTGATTCGGACCTGTGAGACACACCGGACCCGCATCTGCGGACACGTCCCTGCCGATCGTCGACGTCGTGCGGATCTCGCCGGGTTCCGTACGTCACATCGGCGGGCGCATCACGACGGCCGCCCTCTCGTTCCGCTCTCCAACGGACTCCGTCGGCCGCTCCCCAGGGCCCCGGAGCGAAGGAGAGGACAACGATGTCTGCCCCGACTCGTGCACGCACCGGACGCCGTGACGTCAGCCGTCGCCGATTCCTCGGCTACCTGGTCGCGGCCCCCACCCTCGTCGTCGCCGCCGAGGTCGGCCGCCAGCAGCTGTTCGCCCCGCCGGGGGCCTCGGCCGCGGCCATCCCGTCGCCGCCCCAGCTCGCCGACACCTACGACCTGCTCGACGCGATCCGGGACACCTCCCGGCCGACCTCGGCCCTGATCCGGGTGGAGGTGAACCGGGACGGCACGGTGTCGTTCCAGCTGCCGCGGTCGGACAACGGGCAGGGGATCATCACCTCGACCGCGATGATCATCGCCGAGGAGATGGACCTCGACCCGGACCAGGTGAAGGTCACCCTGGCCGACTCGCGCCCGGAGCTGGTGTTCAACCAGCTCACCGGCGGCTCCAGCACGACGTTCTCGACCTACACCCCGATCCGGGTCGCCGCGGCGATCGCCAAGGGCCGGCTGCTGGACGCGGCCGCCGCCCTCCTCCAGCAGGACGCGAACACCCTCACCAGCCGCGCCGGGCTCATCACCGGCGCCGGGGGCAGCGCGATCCCGGTCGGCGAGCTCACCGAGGCCGCGGCCGTCGACGCCACCCGCTCGGTCGAGGTCGTGCTCAAGCCGCGCGAGGAGTTCACGGTCATCGGGACCGACCGGCGCAACGCCCAGGCCCACGACATCGTCACCGGCCGCAAGCAGTTCATCGCCGACCTGAGGATCCCCGACGCGCTGCCGACGGTGATCTGCCGCGGCCCGAACCTGAACTGCGCCCCGGTGTCGGTCGCCAACGTCGACGAGGTGCGCTCCATGCCGGGCGTCACCGACGTCGTCGAGTGCGCCACCGGCGTCGCCGTGCGCGCGCACACCTACGGCCAGGCCGTCGACGGCGTGAACGCGCTGCGCGTGCGGTGGGACGCCGGCACCGTCGAGGGCGAGAACGACGAGTCGGTGCTGCAGAAGGTGCGGGCGGCCGAGCTGCCGCTGGCGGTCCCGTCGGTGGCGGGGGAGACCGTCGAGGGCGACTTCACCTTCTACTTCCGCAGCAGCTCGGCGCTGGAGACCAACACCGCGATCGCCGACGTCCGGGACGGCCGGTGCGAGATCTGGACCTCGCTGAAGATCCCGATCACCGTGCAGCACGACATCGCCGAGCAGCTCGGGCTGCCGGTCAACGCGGTCACCATCCACATCGTCCCGGGCGGCGGCTCCTTCGGCCGCCGGCTGTTCGGCGACGCGGCCAAGGAGGCCGCCGAGATCTCGCAGAAGCTCGGCAAGCCGGTCAAGCTGATCTGGTCGCGCGCCGACGACTCCCGCCAGGGCCGGGTGCACCCGATGGCCACCTCCCGGATCCGGGCGGTCGTCTCCGGCGAGTCCGTCGTCAGCTTCGAGCAGCGCCACACCGGCGTCACCTGCGACTTCGGGCACGGCTTCGGCGACGCCGTCACCGCGGCCGCCGCGAAGGCCCCGCTCGGCCAGCTCTCGGTCGCGGAGTCGATCTGGGAGCTGACCCAGGCCACGCCGTACGACTTCGGTGCCCAGACCCGGGTGCTCAGCGAGGTCGACATGCGGTTCAACACCGGCTCGATGCGCAACGTGTACTCGCCCGACGTCTGCACCGCCCGTGACCTGATCGTCGACCGCATCGCCGAGAAGATGGGCAAGGACTCCTACGAGTTCCGCCGCGAGTTCCTCCGCAACGACGCCATGCGCGCCGTGCTCGACAGGGTCGCGGAGGAGGGCGACTGGGGTCGGTCGATGCCCGACGGCACCGCGCAGGGGATCGGGTTCCACGTCGAGTACAAGGGCTTCGCCGCCTGCCTGGTCGAGATCGACTGCCGCCCGCAGACCGTGGACCGGAAGGTCCGCCAGGCGAGGACCGGTCCGCGCGTGACCAAGGCGGTCTTCGCCGTCGACGGCGGTCTGGTCATCAACCCGCTCGGTTTCAAGGCCCAGATCATGGGCGGGATCAACGACGCGATCGCGATGACGCTGACCGCGGGCCTGCACCTGGTCGACGGGCACTTCGTCGAGGCGAGCTGGGACAACTACTTCTACACCCGGCAGTGGAACACCCCGCTCGACCTGCAGGTCCACCTGGTCGACAACGGCCGGCCGGAGCCCGGCGGGGCCGGTGAGTTCGGCGTCGCCCCGACCTGCGGGGCCATCGCGAACGCCTACGCCCGGGCCACCGGCCGGGTGCCGGACCACTTCCCGATCCTGCACCACGAGCCGCTGCCGTTCGAGCCGTACCCGACCGTCCCGCCGATCCCGCCGTCGCCGACCAACGGTCTCGACTTCGCCCGCTGAGGAGCCCGACATGTCTTCCCACACCTTCACGGTCAACGGCGAGAAGGTCACCGTCGACGTCGAGGACGACGTCCGGGTGCTCTGGGTCCTGCGTGACCTGCTGGGCGTGACCGGTCCGAAGTACGGCTGCGGGATCAACGTCTGCAAGGCGTGCACGAGCCACATCAACGGCAAGGCGTTCAACCCGTGCTCGGTGCCGGTGGGTGCCCTGTCGGAGTCGGACGAGATCACGACGATCGAGGGCCTGGCCAAGGGCGAGGAGCTGCACCCGATGCAGCAGGCCTGGATCGACAACGACGTGGCCCAGTGCGGGTACTGCCAGCCCGGCCAGATCATGGCCGCGGTGGATCTGGTGAAGCGCTGCTCGGCCGAGGGCCGCTCGATCGACGACGAGGCCCTGGACGAGATCCGCAACATCTGCCGGTGCGGCACCTACAACCGCATCCGCGAGGCGATCAAGGCCGGCGCCGACAAGATGTGAGGGCGAGCGCCCGCCGCACGGGTCCGGGCGGCGGGCGCACTCCCCTCGGTGGCGCACCCGTCCCGGGCCTGCCGGGCTCGACCTGATCACCCGTACGAGTGGTGTCCCTCCCAGTAGAGCAACCTCATCCTGCGGACTTTGCGGCGGCGAGTCATCCGCATCTGCGGGTAAGGGGACCCTGAGCGCCAACTCGTTGACCTGCCAATCAAGGTATCTCCGACGGTCCGGCAGCGGATTTCCCATGACACGTAGCGCGCGTACCGACGCGTATCCGTCGAATCAGGCACGTCGTTGATCGCCCGAATGCCCCGCAGCCGTCCCCCGCTCCCCGCACCGGACGTCGCATCGGGTCGTGCACCGCAGCACATTCGGAGAGGACAACGATGCCCGCTCACAGCGCCACCGCCCCCGAGCGCCCGGCGTCCGGCGACGGCCGCAAGAACGTCAGCCGCCGGCGGTTCCTCGGCTACCTGGTCGCCGCCCCCACGCTGGTCGTCGCGGCCGAGATCGGGCGCCAGACCTGGTTCCCCGGAGTCCCGCAGGCCAACGCGGCCGCGGTTCCGTCGCCGCCACTGCCCGCCGAGCTGTACGACCTGCTCGACGCGCTGCGCGACTCCATGCGCCCGACCGCGAACCTCATCCGCATCGAGGTCAACCGCGACGGCACCGTCTCCTTCGCCCTGCCCCGGTCCGACAACGGTCAGGGCATCATCACCTCGACGCAGATGATCATCGCCGAGGAGATGAACCTGGACCCCGACCAGGTCATCGTCACCCAGGCCGACGCGCGCCCCGAGCTGGTGTTCAACCAGCTCACCGCCGGGTCGAGCACGACCTTCTCCACCTACACCCCGATCCGGGTGGCCGCCGCGCTGGCGCAGAAGCGCCTGCTCGACGCCGCGGCGAACGAGCTGCGCCAGGACGTGAACGTGCTGCGCAGCCGCCAGGGCCTCATCACCGGCAACAACGGTGAGGAGCTGCCGTTCGGCGAGCTCACCGAGCTGGCGTCGAGCGCGGCGAACGAGGCCGTCGACGTCGTGCTGAAGGACCGCGAGCAGTTCACCGTCATCGGGACGTCGCGGACCAAGTCCGATGCGCGCGCCATGGTCACCGGCAAGAAGCAGTTCGCCACCGACCTGCAGATCCCCGACGCCCTGCCGACCGTGATCTGCCGCGGCCCGAACCTGAACTCGGCCCCGCAGGGCGCCAACAACCTCGACGAGGTCCGTGGGATGCCGGGCGTCACCGACGTCGTCGAGATGACGACCGGCGTCGCGGTGCGGGCGAAGACCTTCGGCCAGGCGATCGACGCCGTGAACGCGCTCGACGTCTCCTGGGACGGTGGCACCGTCGAGGGCGAGAACGACCGCTCGGTCCTGGAGAAGCTGCGCCAGGGCGAGCTGCCGCTGGCCGTCCCCCAGGTCCCCGGTGAGACGATCGAGGGCGACTTCACGTTCTACTTCCGCAGCAACTCCTCGCTGGAGACCAACTGCGCGATCGCCGACGTCCGCGGCGGCACCGCCGAGATCTGGGGCCCGGCGAAGAACCCGATCGCGGCCCAGGCCGAGATCGCGAAGAAGCTCGGCATCCCGCAGAACGCCGTCACCTTCCACGTCACCCAGGGCGGCGGTTCCTTCGGCCGCAAGCTCTTCTTCGACGCCGCGGAGGAGGCCGCCGAGGTCTCCCAGCTGATGGGCAAGCCGGTCAAGCTGATGTGGACCCGCGCCGACGACTCCCGTCAGGGCCGGGTGCACCCGATGGCCACCAGCCGGGTGCGGGCCCAGGTCAGCGGGGACACCGTCACGAGCTTCGAGATCCGTCACACCAGCGTGGCCACCGAGGGCAACCCCGGTCTCGGCGAGGCGATCACCGCGGCGGCGCAGAAGGCCCCGGGCGGCAACTACACGGTCTCGCAGAGCCTCTACGTGCTCACCCAGACCAACCCGTACAACGTCGGCGTCGCGACCTCGCTGCTCAACGAGGTCGACATGCGGTTCAACACCAGCTCGATGCGCAACATCTACTCGCCCGACACGGCGACTGCGCGGGAGCTGATGGTGGACCGGGTCGCGGAGAAGATGGGCAAGGACCCGTACGAGTTCCGGTCCGCCTACACCAAGCTGACCCGCTGGAAGAACGTCGTCGACCGGGCCGCCCAGGAGGCGGACTGGGGCAAGTCGATGCCGAAGGGCACCGCCCAGGGCATCGCGATGCACGTCGAGTACAAGGGCGTCGCCTGCGCCGTCGTCGAGCTCGACTGCCGCCCCGAGACCGTGGACCGGAAGATCCGTTCCGCGCGCACCGGTCCGCGCGTCACGAAGGTGACCTACGTCGTCGACGCCGGCTTGATCATCAACCCGCGTGGCTACGAGGCCCAGATGATGGGCGGCATCAACGACGGCATCGCGATGACGCTGACGTCGGGCCTGCACCTCGACGACGGGCACTTCATCGAGGCCAGCTGGGACAACTACTTCTACACCCGGCAGTGGAACACCCCGCCGGAGATGAACATCGTCCTCATCGAGGATTCCGAGTCCCCCGAGCCCGGCGGAGCCGGCGAGTTCGGCGTGGCCGCGACCTGCGGCGCGATCGCCTGCGCCTACGCCCGCGCGACCGGGAAGGTCCCGACCGAGTTCCCGATCCTGCACAACGAGCCGCTGCCGTTCGAGCCGTACCCGACCGTCCCGCCGATCCCGCCGTCGCCGACCAACGGCCTCGACGTCGCCCGCTGAGAGGACTGACATGCCTTCCCACACCTTCACGGTCAACGGCGAGAAGGTCACCGTCGACGTCGAGGACGACGTCCGCGTGCTCTGGGTCCTGCGCGACATGCTCGGGGTGACCGGTCCGAAGTACGGCTGCGGGATCAACGTCTGCAAGGCCTGCACCAGCCACATCAACGGCAAGGCGTTCAACCCCTGCTCGGTGCCGGTCGGCGCCATCTCCGAGTCCGACGAGATCACCACCATCGAGGGGATCGCGAAGGGCGAGGAGCTGCACCCGATGCAGCAGGCCTGGATCGACAACGACGTCGCCCAGTGCGGCTACTGCCAGCCCGGCCAGATCATGGCGGCGATCGACCTGGTCAAGCGGTGCGCGGCCGAGGGGCGCTCCATCGACGACGAGGCCCTGGACGAGATCCGCAACATCTGCCGGTGCGGCACCTACAACCGCATCCGCGAGGCCATCAAGGCCGGCGCCGACAACATGTGAGCCGGGTGCGGCGTGCTCCGTATGCCGCATCTCACTGGGCCGTTAGTGTGAACGGTCTGCTCCCCGCTACCGAAGGACGGATTCGATGAAGAACCGGATGCGACGCTCGCTGATCGCCGTCGGCGCCCTCGCGGCCGTGGCGTTCCCGCTGGCCGGGATCGCCGCCGCCGACACCGACGAGGGTCACGGCTACCCCAGCACACAGAGCCCCACCCAGGGCCTCGACGCGGTGGGAGCCACCGTCGGGACCTTCGGGGCGAGCTTCCTCGACGCCGCCGACACGTTCTCGCCGAGCAACCGGCCCGACGGCGTCAACGGCACCGACACCGAGATCCCGCAGCCTGACCCGCGCTTCGTCGAGGGTCCGGCCGGCGGGCTGGTGAAGGACGGACCCTTCGAGTAAGGGGCTCCCAGACGGCGGGGCCGGCGCTCCTCACGGGGGTGCCGGCCCCGTCGTCGTACCGGGACTCAGTGCAGGACCTTCAGCCCCACCACACCCGCGACGATCGCGAGCAGGCACAACAGCCGCGCCGTCGTCGCCGGCTCGCCGAGGGCGGCCATGCCGTAGAGCGCGGTGCCGACCGCGCCGATGCCGACCCACACGGCGTACGCGGTGCCGACCGGCAGGTCGCGCAACGCCAGGGCCAGCCCGCTCATGCTCAGGGCGAGCGCGCCCGCGAACAGCAGCGACGGACCGAGCCTGCTGAACCCGCGGCTCCGCGACAGCGCCGCGGCCCACACCGTCTCCAGCACACCGGAGACCACGAGGTAGATCCATGCCATGACGAGCTCCTCCCGGAAGGGATGCGTCGTCTTGGCGTTCCGGGTACGGCGCGTCTCGTCCGGGGAGCCGCCGGGTGGGCGGTCCGGTACCAGCATGGCGGACCGCCGGGCCCGGGTCGAGTGATGGTGACCGGTCGGACCGCCGCCTACCCTTCTCGGGTGCGCCTGCTCGCCGTCGTCGCGGGGTCGTGCCTGTTCACCGGCGGGATGGTGCTGCTGCCGTCCTGGCTGGACCGGGTGCTGCCCGATCCGGACGACCAGCCGTACGTGTACTACCTCCCGCCCGGCGCCCCCGACCCGCCCGGTCCGGACCTGACCTGGCCGATCCTGGGAGCGGTGCTGGTCGGCATCGGCCTGGTCTGCGGGGGAGCGGCGCTGCTGTGGCTGGTGTTCCGGCTGATCTCCCGGCTGCGCTGAGGCTCGAGCCGCATCGATCCCGCTACCGTCGTCGCATGCTGGTCGTCGGCTCGATCGTCCTGCGCGTCACCGACCTCGCACGACAGGTCCGGTTCTGGACCGAGGCGCTCGGCTACGAGGCGCGCACCCCCGCGGACGACGACTTCGTGCTCCTCCGCCCGGGCGACGGCCGCCCCGGCCCGAACGTCTCGCTCGACGTCGCCCCGTCCGAGCGGGTCCTGCCGCCGCGCATCCACCTGGACCTCTACGCCGACGACCAGCAGGCCGAGGTCCGGCGCCTGGTCGCCCTCGGCGCGCAGGAGGTCCCCTGGGGCAACCGGCCGGCCGACGCCGACTACGTGATCATGCAGGACCCCGAGGGCAACCGGTTCTGCGTCGTCGACGGTGGGGACCGGCGGCCGTGACCGGTGTGGACGACGGGCGGTCGTCGACGCGTCCGCCCGGACAGGACGAGGTGCTGACGGTGACGGAACCCGGAACCCTGATCCGCGACGTCCGCGTGTTCGACGGCCGGGCCGTCGTCGCCGCCGACTCGGTCCGTGTCGCGAACGGACTGATCACCGAGGTGGGCGAGGGCCTCGGGCCGGGACCGGACGAGCAGGTCGTCGAGGGTGCGGGGGCGACACTGCTCCCGGGCCTGATCGACGCCCACACCCACGTCTTCCCGGGCAGCCCGGAGCAGGCGCTGCTGTTCGGCGTCACCACCGAGCTCGACATGGTCGCCGGCCCGTCGGTGGCCCGGGCCCTGCGCGCCGAGGCCTCGCACCGGGACGACATGGCCGACCTGCGCACGGCGGCGGCGCCCGATACGGGCTCGACACCGTAGGCGGGTCGGCGGACGCTTCCGCCGTGGACCATCGACTCCTCGCGTTCGCCGCCGCCGCGGCGGTCGTCATCGTCATCCCCGGACCCAGCGTCGTGTTCACCGTCGGCCGCGCGCTCGCGGCCGGCCGGTCCGCCGCCCTGGCGACGGTCGTCGGCAACGCCGTCGGCGTCTTCCTGCAGGTGGTCGCGGTGGCGGTGGGCCTCGGGCACCTCGTCGCCCGGTCCGCTGTGGCGTTCACCGTCCTGAAGCTGGTGGGCGCCGCCTACCTGGTGTACCTGGGGATCGCGGCGTTCCGGCACCGGCACGACGTCGTCCGCGCGATGCAGCGCTCCGCCGGTGACGCCCGGCGGGTGGGTCCGGCCCGCAGCGTCGCCGACGGGCTGGTGGTCGGCCTGCTGAACCCGAAGTCCGTCGTCTTCTTCGTCGCGTTCCTGCCCCAGTTCGTCGACGCCCGCGGGCCGGTCGTCACGCAGATCCTGCTGCTGGGGGCGTTCTTCGTCGCCATCGGCCTGGTGCTCGACAGCGTGTGGGCCCTCGCCGCCGGTTCGGCCCGGGCCTGGTTCGCCTCCTCGCCGAGACGGATCGCGGCCGTCGGCGGTGCCGGTGGGCTCGCGATGATCGGGCTCGGCGTCGGGGTGGCGGTGACGGGGTCGTCGCAGTAGCCGCCGGCTACCGGTCGAGGCCGACCGTGACCCCGAGCATCACCAGCGCGAGACAGATCGCGCCGTTCAGGACCGGATGCTCGGCCAGGATCGCGACGAACTCGCGCAGCGTGGCGCTGGGCCGGTAGTAGCGGGCGGTCGGGGAACCGACGACCTGACCGTTCACCCCGGCCCGGCGGGCGGTGAGCGCGGCGCGGAAGGCGTGGAAGTTGTTGGTGACGACGACGCACCGGTGGCCGGGCAGCCGCTCGGTCATGAGCGCCCTGCTGAACACGAGGTTCTCCCGCGTCGTCCTCGACCGGTCCTCCCGCAGGATCCTCTCCGACGGCACGCCGCGGTCCACGAGGTAGTCGGCCATCGCGACGGCCTCGGCGACCGGCTCGTCGGGACCGCGCCCACCGGAGGTCACCAGCATCGGGGCCCCGCCCCGTTCCCGCTCCCGTTCCCACAGGGCGACCGCGCGGTCCAGGCGGGCGGCGAGCAGCGGTGGCACTGCACCGCGGACGAGCCCCGACCCGAGCACGACGACGAAGTCGACCCCGGGACGGACACCCACCCGTCCGTACACGAACGCGTAGGCGACCAGGCTGCACAGCAGGAACCCGAACCAGGCCGCGAGCAGCAGCGCCACGTAGGTCAGCGTCGTCAGGAACCGGTTGTCGACGACCACGGTGAGGGGGACGAGGACGACGATCGCGAGACAGGCGAGCCCCGCGAGCAGCGACAACAGGTTCCCCGGCCGACGTCCTTCCCGCCGCATCATCACGACGCCGTTGACGAGCAGAAATCCGGTGAGGATCAGTACGCAGACGATCAACAGCGTCGCCAGCAGCGCTGTGGCGACGTCGACGACGGCCATGTCGAGCCGGGTGAGCCCGGCGACCGTCCCTGCCAGCAGGAGGGCTACCGCAGTCCCGCCGAGCACGGCGTTGCGGAACCGCCGTCGTTCGACGAGCATCCCGACGACGCAGAGGGCCGCCGACACCGCCGCGAGCCCGAACAGGACACCCGCCGCCGTCATCAGGCCGTCGTCGGCAGATCCGGGCCCGGGTGACGGACACGGAACCACGCCGCAATCCCGACGCAGCACACGAGGACGAGGAGGACGGCGATGCCGGCCGACGACGAGCCGGTGGTGTCGGACCCGGCGGACGGGTCGGCGACGAGGTTCTGCACCAGGTTCCAGACGGTGTGGAAGCCACACGCCGCCCACAGTCCTCCCCTGCCCAGCGAGATGATGCCCAGCAACGCCCCCAGGGCGACGGTCGACGTGACGTAGACGACGGAGATGTCGGCGTTGAACGAGTGGCACAGGCCGAAGACGAGCGAGCTGAAGGCGACCGCGACGCCGCTGCCGAAGCCGGTCCGCACCGCACCGAGCAGGTAGCCACGGAACAGCAGTTCCTCGGTCGACGACTGCAACGCGGTGGCGACCAGGATCACGGCCACCGCGAGCACTCCCTGGGACACCGGATCCCCTCCGGTGTCCGCTGCGCCGTCGCTTGTGCCGCCCACGACGGATCCGACGACGGAGCCGATCACGAGCAGCACCAGGGCGAGCGCCCCTGCTCCCAGAACCGCCGGGACGGGCCTCCGCACCGGGACGCCGAGGCTCGACAGCCCCCGCTTCTCACGCAGCCGCAGCCACAGCGCGAGCAGGATCAGCGACACGCCGAACGGGACGACCAGACCCACACTGCGCCACAGCCAGGTGTGGTCCGCCGGGGGGCCCAGCATCAGCCAGAGGAACTGGCCCGCGAACAACGCGACGACGGTGACGACGGTCGCCAGCGAGGCACGTCTCCAGCGGCCGTCGACCTCGCGCAGATGGTCCTGTCTCGTCACCCGTCACTCCTGTCGTGGTAGCCGTGCGTCCGAGGTCCGCCCGCCCCGCGGGTGTCCGATCATGACCCCCGTGCCCGGTCCCGGCGGAGAGTTCCCCCCGCCGGGTGACGACGGCGGGGCTACGTCATCCGTGCGGGTGACCACCAGGAGATGCTGCGCCACAACCACTCCACCGGTCCGTACCGGAAGCGGCGCACCCACCAGCGGCTCCCGGCCACCTGGAGCATCAGGATCGCCGCGCTGACCGGCAGCAGGGCGCGGTACCCGTCCGGGCCGGAGAACGCCGGGACCGCGGTCAGCAGCAGGACCAGCAGCGTCGCCGACAGGTAGTTGGTCAGCGCGAGCCGCCCGAGCGGGGCGAGGACCGACGAGACCCACGGCCCGACCGGGGAGCCGGTCAGCAGGACGAGCGCCGCGGCGTAGCCGACGGCCATCACGAGGCCCGTCACGGCGGACACCTGGTCGAATCCGCTGCTCCCGATCGTGTCGACCTGGATGCTCAGCAGCGGCACCGCGACGACGACCGCCCCGGCGAGAACGGCGGCCCACACGGCCCGGTCCGGTGCCGCCATCCGGCGGTGCAGGCCGTAGCGGGCGGCGGCGAGACCCAGCAGGAACAGGCCGGGGACCAGCAGGAGCCCGCCACTGGTGAACGTGAGTGCCAGGGCTGTCGCCACCGCCCCGCCGAGAGCGATGACCGGCCGCGGCAGCCAGGTGGCCGGCAGCAGCACGACGAGACCGACGATCGCGTACGGGAGCAGTGCCTCACCGGGCTGCAGGAGCTGATGGGCGGCACCGAGCACGCCGAGTACGAGCAGCCGGCGCAGCAGCACGAGCCGTGGACGGGCGGTCCGGCGGGCGGCGCCGTCCAGGAACAGGGCCGTACCGAGCCCGAACAGGAAGGAGAACAGGGGGAAGAAGCGCTGGTGCGCCGTGAGCTCCAGCCATTGGGGGAGGGACCCGTGCCAGGCACCCGACGCGGGCGGCATGTCGGCGAGCGGCGGGATGTTGACCAGCAGGATCCCGCACAGGGCCAGCCCGCGCAGCGCGTCGAGGGCGTCGACCCGGTCGGGGCCGACGGCCTCCGGGTGCGCGGGAGCGCGGACGTCTGTTCGGTGCATCTGTGCAGCGTGGCGGATGTCCGGGGTGTGCGGATCGGCCTGCGGGCCCGTTCCGACCGTCGGCGGTCGTACTTTCGGCCGGGCGCGACGGCTGCCGGTCGGTCCGGTGGGGGAGGGGCCATCGGTCGTCCGGCACCGGAACGAACGGTGCGTCGAAGGCCGGACCGGTTTCCGCACGCCACACGAATCCGGGTGACCGCGGCGTGCGCCGGTGCGATGGTCGGACGATGCAGCGGACCCGCACCGATCTCCTGCACCGCCAGTTCGACCTGATCTGGGCCCTGTTCGACCACCACCTCGAGCGGCTGGGCGACGACGACCTCCTCTGGGAGCCGGTACGCCTGTGCCGGACCGTGCGCCGGTCCGAGGACGGCACGTGGCTCCCGGACTGGGCGGAGCCGGAGCCCGACCCGGTCCCCGTGCCGACGATCGCCTGGGTCACCTGGCACATCGGCTGGTGGTGGTCCGTCACGACGGACCACCTCCGGGGCAGGCAGCCGCGGGAGCGCGCCGAGGTGGTGTGGCCCGGCGACGCCGCGTCGACGGTCTCCTGGATGCGCGAGCTGCACGACGGCTGGAAGGCGGTGCTGGACGGCCTGACCGACGACGACCTCGCCGCCGGGGCGACGTTCCCGTGGGAGGAGGGTGCGGACATGGCCGTCGGTGACACGCTGACCTGGGTGAACACCGAGCTGACGAAGAACGTCGCCGAGCTCGGACTGCTACGCCTGCTCCGCGCCGCCGGCTGAACGAGCGCCATCGGGCCCCGGCCGAACGCCGGGGGCTCCGCGTGGGAGCCGCCCGGCGTTCTGCCTGTTCAGGCTGGCGGAGGATACGGGATTTGAACCCGTGAGGGATTGCTCCCAACACGCTTTCCAAGCGTGCGCCCTAGGCCACTAGGCGAATCCTCCGCGAACGAGGTTACGCGACGCCCTCGGCGATCCGACGCGGCCCCCTCGCCGCCCGACGGCGCCGTCCGTGGCACACTGTCCGTGGACCCCGTGCGGCGTCCATCCTGTGAACTCCCCCAGGGCCGGAAGGCAGCAAGGGTCAACAGGCTCTGGCGGGTGCGCGGGGTCCCCTTCTGTCTCCGAGCGGGTCCCCGAAGTGTCGGACCCCCTGGGTAGCCTTCCCCTCGTGGCTCTGGCTCTGTACCGCAAGTACCGCCCGGCCAAGCTGGCCGACGTCGTGGGGCAGGAGCACGTCACCGAGCCCCTGGCCACCGCCCTCACCGCGGGGCGGA
This sequence comes from Pseudonocardia sp. ICBG601, assembly GCF_020496245.1. Classification (NCBI taxonomy): domain Bacteria; kingdom Bacillati; phylum Actinomycetota; class Actinomycetes; order Pseudonocardiales; family Pseudonocardiaceae; genus Pseudonocardia; species Pseudonocardia sp. ICBG601. Next base: position 1,073,477 of record NZ_JAHLJA010000148.1, read on the forward strand.
TCAACCACGCGTACCTGTTCTCGGGGCCGCGGGGCTGCGGCAAGACGTCCTCGGCCCGCATCCTGGCGCGCTCGTTGAACTGCGAGCAGGGGCCGACCCCGGACCCGTGCGGCGTCTGCAACTCGTGCATCGCGCTCGCCCCGGAGGGGTCGGGCAGCATCGACGTCGTCGAGCTCGACGCGGCGTCCCACGGTGGTGTCGAGGACGCGCGCGAGCTGCGTGACCGCGCGTTCTACGCGCCCGCCGAGTCGCGCTACCGCGTGTTCGTCGTCGACGAGGCGCACATGGTCACCACCCAGGGCTTCAACGCGCTGCTCAAGATCGTTGAGGAGCCCCCGGAACACCTGGTCTTCGTCTTCGCGACGACGGAGCCGGAGAAGGTGCTCCCGACGATCCGGTCGCGGACCCACCACTACCCGTTCCGGCTGATCCCGCCCGGCACGATGCGCGCGCTGCTGGAGAAGATCTGCGGCGAGGAGCAGGTGACCGTCGCGCCGCCGGTGTTCCCGCTGGTCATCCGGGCCGGTGGCGGCTCGGCCCGGGACACGCTGTCGGTGCTGGACCAGCTGCTCGCCGGCGCCGGGCCGCAGGGCGTGACCTACGAGCGCGCGGTCGCGCTGCTCGGGGTGACCGACTCCGGCCTGATCGACGACACCGTCGACGCGCTCGCCGCGGCCGACGGCGCGGCCGTCTACGGCGCGGTGGACCGGCTCGTCGAGGCCGGGCACGACCCCCGCCGCTTCGCCTCGGACCTGCTGCAGCGCTTCCGCGACCTGATGCTCGTGCAGGCCGTGCCGGACGCCGCGGAGCAGGGGCTGGTCGACGGCGCCGCGGACGAGCTGTCCCGGATGGCCGACCAGGCCGCCCGGCTCGGACCGGCCACCCTCACCCGCTACGGCGAGATCCTGCACCAGGGCCTGATCGAGATGCGCGGGGCGACCGCCCCGCGGCTGCTCCTGGAGCTCCTGGTCTCGCGGATGCTGCTCCCGGCGGCCACGACCTCCGACGGCGGGCTGCTCGAACGTCTGGAGCGCATCGAGCGGCGCAACGCGATCGCGCCCGACCCCGCCGGCCCGGCCGACGACGGCGCCGCCGCCAAGCGGTTCGTCCGGCCCAGCGAGCGCCCGGCCGGCTCGGAGCCGACCGGCGGTGCCCCGTCGCGTTCCGCGGAACGCGAGGCCGGGGCCCCGATGGCCGTGCCCGCCCCGGCACCCGCCGCCCCGGAGCCCGAGCAGACCCGGTCGGAGGCGGGCGCGGCGCGTTCCGCGGAACGCGACGACGACGGCCGGGCCACGGCCACCGCCCCGGCCGCAGCCCCCGGCGCGCACCAGGGCGGCGGCCCCCAGGACGGGGACGGCGACGCCCAGGACCGGGGCGGTGAGGCCTCCGGGCGTGGCCCCGCGTCAAACCGTCCGGCGGGCGCCCCGGCACCCCACGCCGAGGAGGCGACCGGACCATGCGGACCGGGCGGGCCCGCGACGGAGGCGGCGTCCCCGGGCAGGCCCGCTGCTCCCTCCGCCGGTACGGAGTCCGGTGCGGAGCGTTCCGCGGAACGCGCTCCGGCGACCGCCGGCCCGGCCCCGGAGGACGGCCCGGGCGCGGGCGGTCGTCGGGCGGACGGAAGCGGGGAGGACGGTCCGGCGGCGGACGGTCGACCGGCGGACGGGCCGGGAGCGGGCGGGGCCGAGGAGCCCGCCGCGCAGGAGGCCCCACCCCGTCGCCCCGCCCCGCCCCGCGACGGCGCCCCCACCGACGCCGTACCGCCGGAGTCGGCGCAGCCGGTGTCGTCGGCGTCGTCGCTGGACGCGACGGCGGTCCGCCGGGTCTGGCCGGAGATCCTCGCCGCCGTCCGCCAGCGCAGCCGCAGCACCGAGGCGCTGCTGGTCAACGCCACCGTCCGGGCGGTCGACGGCGACACCCTGGTCCTCGCGATCGGCGCCCCGCCGCTGGCCCGCCGGCTGTCCGAGGCGCGCAACACCGACGTGATCGCCGATGCGCTGCGCGCCGTCCTCGGGGTCCAGTGGCGGGTCCACTGCGACACCGGGGAGGCCGCGACCGCGCGTCGCGCCGCCACACCGGAACGCGCGCAGCGGGCGGTGCCGCAGCGCCCCTCCCAGCGCGACGCCCCGCAGCGCGAGCAGGGCGGGCGGCCCACCCGCCGTCCCGCGGGGGACTCCGACGTCCCGCTGCCGCCGGAGCCGCCGCCGGAGGACGCACCGCCGGACCCTCGTGAGGCCGGACCGCAGGGGGGCGACGGTCCGGGTGCACGACCCGCCCCGGTACGGAACCAGGCCGCCGAGGAGGAGGACATGCTCGCCGAGGCCGCGGCCGAGGCGGCGTCACCGGGTGCCCGTCGCGACCCCGAGGCCGCCGCGCTGGAGATCCTCACCTCGCACCTGGGGGCACGCGCGATCGACCCGCGCTGACTCCCGGCCCGGGCGGGGTGGCCGGGTCGCGGGTGGTCAGCGGCGCAGCTGCGCCAGCACCGCCGTGGCCACCGCCGCCGCGATCCGGTCCCGCCCGGCTGGGTCGGTGAGCACGGCGGCGTCGCCGGCGTTGCGCATGTTGCCCGCCTCCACCAGCGCGGTCGGCACGGTCGAGGTGTTCAGGCCGGCCAGGTCCTCGCGGCCGTCGAGCCCGTCGCGGCCGATGTAGCCGGCCGGGGCGAACCCGGCCGAGCGCAGCGCGTCCCGCAGCCCGGTGGCCAGGCGCAGCGACGCCGGTCCGGTCCCGTGCACCGCGGGCTCGGCGTAGGCGACGTGGAACCCTCGGGCCGAGGCCGCCGCGCCGTCCGCGTGCAGCGACACGGCCAGCGCCGCACCGGCCCGGCCGCCCGCCGCCCCGCGGGCGTCGACGCAGGGGCCGACGCCGTCGTCGCCGGGGCGGGTGAGCACCACCCGCACACCGGCGGCCTCCAGCCGGGACCGCAGCCGCCCGGCCAGGTCCCAGGTGAAGGTGTGCTCGGCGTAGCCGGCGTTCGTGGACGTGCCGGTCGTGTTGCACGGTTTGGTCCCGCCGCGCCCGTCGGGGACCGGCCGGTTCACCGCGGCCGGGTCCGCGGCGTTGCCGCCGTTGTGCCCGGGGTCGAGCAGCACGACGGGGGCGGGGACCGGCGCCGGGGTGGTGGGCAGCGAGCGGGTCGTCGCGGCCGGCACCGGGGTCGCGTCGACCGAGGGCGGGGCCGGTGCCGCTGCGCCGCAGCCGGCGCACAGCAGCGCGACGACGGCCGGGAGGACGGCTGTGGCGGAACGGATCAGGGCGCGCACGGTCGGTCAGCCTGACACGTCTACCCTGGGAGAAGGACACGTCCGCGCCGGTCGCGCCGGGGAAGCCCCCGATCGCGCGAGCCGGACCCGACAGCGAGGGGTACGCGTGCAACCCGGTCAGCCCGACATGCAGATGATCCTGCAGCAGGCCCAGAAGATGCAGCAGCAGCTCCAGCAGGCCCAGGCCGAGCTCGCGACCGCCGAGGTCACCGGCCAGGCCGGGAACGGGCTGGTCGAGGTCACCGTCACCGCGGGGCTGGAGCCGCGCTCGGTGCGGATCGACCCGAAGGTCGTGGACCCGGAGGACGTCGAGACCCTGCAGGACCTCGTCGCCGGCGCGCTCGCCGACGCAGTCCGCCGTGCGCAGGAGCTGCAGCAGGAGAAGATGGGTCCGCTCGCCGGCGGTCTCGACATGGGCGGCCTGGGCCTCCCGGGCGCCTGAGGTGTTCGAAGGACCGGTCCAGGACCTGATCGACGAGCTGGGACGCCTGCCCGGGGTCGGTCCGAAGAGCGCCCAGCGCATCGCGTTCCACCTGCTCGCCGCGGACCCGGCCGACATCAACCGGCTCCAGGAGGTCCTGCAGACGGTCAAGCAGGGCGTCGCGTTCTGCGACGTGTGCGGCAACGTCGCGTCGGACACCCGCTGCCGCTACTGCTCCGACGCGCGACGCGACCCGACGCTGGTGTGCGTGGTCGAGGAGCCCAAGGACGTCCTGGCCGTCGAGCGGACCCGGGAGTTCAAGGGGCGCTACCACGTGCTCGGCGGCGCGCTCGACCCGCTGGCCGGGATCGGCCCGGACACGCTGCGGATCCGCGAGCTGCTCGCCCGCCTCGGCGGCACCGGTCCGGCGACCGACGAGACCGAGATCTCCGAGGTCATCATCGCGACCGACCCCAACACCGAGGGCGAGGCGACCGCGACCTACCTGGTCCGGCTGCTGCGCGACTTCCCGGGCCTGAGCGTCACGCGGCTCGCGTCCGGCCTGCCGATGGGCGGCGACCTGGAGTTCGCCGACGAGATGACCCTCGGCCGCGCGCTCGCCGGCCGGCGGGCCCTCTAGGCCCCGGACACAGAACGGGCCGGTCCGCCCCGGGCGCGTCGCCCCGGTCGTGACCGGCCACCCGGCGCAGCAACCCCCCGCCGCTGCGCCGTCCTTCCTGGTGGGTCCCGACAGTGGTGTCAGTCGGAATCCTCGTCGCCCCACGCGTCCACGTGGTGCGGCCGGCCGTGGAGCTGGCGCTGCCTGCGCTCCCACTCCCGGCGTCGCTGCTCGGCGATCCTGCGCCACGCCTCGCTCTGGCGCCGGTCGGTCACCCCGATCACGATCGCCGAGACGACCAGCGTGGCCAGCCCCGCCAGGGCCACCGCCACCAGCGCGATCACGGCGACCACCGCCCGGTACGGGCGCTGTGGTGCGTGCCTGTGTGCGGCACCTGCGTCCTGCGGATCATGTCAATCTCCCTTCGTGTGTCGCGGTCGGTCCGTGGTCCCCGGTCGCCACGGTCGGTGTGTCTGCCGTCACGTCCGGGTGACTCCAGGATGCACGACGATGCGCCTCCGTGCAATTGCAGGCACAGGGAATTGCACAGAACTGTAGATTGCACGGCGGGGCCACGGAGGGGGCGCGAGGTGGAGCAGGAGCCGACCGGCGCGCGACGACGGCTGGGTGCCGAGCTGCGCAGGCTGCGCGTCAACGCCGGTCTGAAGCTGGAGGACGCCGCGGGCGGCGTGGGCTGCTCGACGTCGAAGATCAGCAGGCTGGAGAACGGCAAGGGGGTGCCGCGCCCGGCCGACGTCGCCGCGCTGGTCGAGGTCTACGGCGGGGTCGCCGGGGTCGAGGCGGAGATGCTCGAGCGGCTGGTCACCGAGAGCCGCACCCGCGGCTGGTGGGAGCCGTTCACCGAGGGCCTGCGCAGCGACCCGCACTTCCTGCCGTCGCCGGGGCGCTACGCCGCCGCCGAGTCCGACGCGACCGCCGTCGCCGCGTTCGACCTGACCGTGCTGCACGGGCTGCTCCAGACGCCCGCCTACGCGCACGCCGCGCTGCGTGCCCGGCTCCCGGGGCGCCCGGACTGGGAGATCGACCAGCTCGTGCGGCTGCGCGGACGTCGCCACGAGGCGCTCACCGCGACGCCGCCGCTGGTGCTCGACGCCGTCGTCGACGAGGCCGTACTTACCCGCGCGACCGGCGGCCCCGCGGTGATGGCCGAGCAGCTCGACCGGCTGCTCACGCTGTCGGGCCTGCCCGACGTGACGCTGCGCGTGCTCCCGTTCGGCGCCGGGCCGCAGCGGGCGCACGCCGGCCGCTTCGCGATCCTGACCGTCCCCGACGAGCTCGGCCCCGACGTCGTCCACACCGAGGGGCACGCGGGGGAGTCGTTCCTGGAGTCGCCCGCCGACCTGCGCACCTACCGCGAGGTCTTCGACGAGGTCCGGGCCGCCGCGCTCGACGAGGACGCCTCGCGGGCCGCGGTGTCGGCCCACCGGGACGCGCACCGGTCGGCCGTCGACGACGGCCCGGACGAACGGGACGTGCGTACCAGTTCGTAGCACTATCGTGACGCAAGGGTCTACCGGTTGGTAACGGACCGCTATAGGTTTCCCCGTCATCAGGTGTCCTCACGCACACATCGGGTGGACGCCTCTGCCGACGAGGGGACCGGAATGCGCAGACGGTGGATGACGGCGGTCATGGCGGGCGTGCTCGCAGTGGGCATGACCGCCTGCGCGAGCTCGGAGCGCGGAGCGGGTGGCGACGCCGCCGGGGGGACGTTCGTGTTCGGCGCCGCGGGTGCGCCGAAGAACTTCGACCCGATCTTCAACGACGACGGCGAGAGCTTCCGCCCGGCCCGGCAGATGTTCGACACGCTGATCACCTACAAGCCCGGGACCACCGAGCTCGAGCCCGGCCTGGCCACCGAGTGGAAGTCCACCCCGGACGGCAAGACCTGGACGTTCACCCTCCGCGAGGGCGTCACGTTCCACGACGGCACGCCGCTCGACGCGACCGCGGTCTGCGCGAACTTCGACCGCTGGTTCACCATGAAGGGCGCCGCGGCGCAGAGCCAGATGATCTACTACGGCGACGTCTTCGAGGGCTTCGCCAAGAACGAGGGCGACGCCTCGGGTACCCCGCTCTACAAGTCCTGCACGGCGCAGAGCCCGAACACCGCCGTCCTGGCGCTGAACAAGTTCAAGGGCGCGTTCCCGGCCGCCTTCGGCCTCACGTCGTTCTCGATCTCCAGCCCGGCGGCGCTCAAGCAGTACGACGCCGACGCCGTCACCCAGAGCGGTGACTCCTTCACCTACCCCGCCTACGCGAACGAGCACCCGACGGGCACCGGGCCGTTCAAGTTCGAGAGCTTCGACAAGGCGAACAACACGATCACCCTGGTCCGCAACGACCAGTACTGGGGCGAGAAGGCCAAGCTCGACCGGCTCATCTTCAAGATCATCCCGGACGAGAACGCCCGCAAGCAGGAGCTGGCCGCCGGCACCATCGACGGCTACGACTACCCGTCCCCGGCGGACTACCAGACCCTGAAGGACCAGGGCGACCAGGTGCTGATCCGCCAGCCGTTCTCGCTGCTCTACATGGGCATCAACACCAAGAACAACCCGAAGCTCAAGGACCTGCGGGTCCGCCAGGCGCTCGCCTACGCGATCGACCGCGAGTCGCTGGTCCGCACCAAGATGCCGGAGGGCTCCGCCGTCGCGAAGGAGTTCGTGCCGCCGACCGTCGCGGGCTACGCCGACGACGTCACCCAGTACCCGTACGACCCGGAGAAGGCCAAGCAGCTGCTCGCCGAGGCCGGCGCGCAGAACCTGACGCTGAACTTCTACTACCCGACCGAGATCACCCGGCCCTACATGCCGAACCCGGCGGACCTGTTCTCGGCGATGTCGGCGAACCTGAAGGCCGTCGGCATCACGGTCAACCCGGTCGCGCGGCCGTGGAACGGCGGCTACAAGGACGACGTCCAGAAGGCCGGCAAGCACGACCTGCACATGCTCGGCTGGACCGGTGACTACAACGACGCCGGCAACTTCGTCGGCACGTTCTTCGGCCGGGAGAAGGCCGAGTTCGGGGCGCAGGACCCGGCGATGTTCGCCGAGCTGGCCAAGGCCGACGCCATCCCGGACCCGGCCGGTCACGCCGCCGCGTACCAGCAGGCGAACAAGGACATCATGGCCAAGTACCTGCCGGCCGTGCCGATCCTGACCACCGGCCCGGCGATCGTCGTCGGACCGAACGTGCAGGGCGTGATCCCGTCGCCGCTGACCGACGAGCGCTTCGTCTCCGTCAGCAAGAACTGACCGTGCCCCGGGCGCCGCGGAGATCCCGCGGCGCCCGGTCGCGTGTCCCGCCTCCCACCACTGAGGACATCCACGCATGCTGCGCTTCGTCGCGCGCCGCCTGCTCCAGGTCGTCCCGACGCTGCTCATCCTGTCCGTCCTGTTGTTCGCCTGGCTGCGGTCGCTGCCCGGCGGACCGGCCGGTGCGCTGCTCGGAGACAAGGCGACCCCGGAGTCGATCGCGGCACTGAACAAGACACTGGGCCTGGACCAGCCCATCCCGATCCAGTACCTGCACTACCTCGGCCGGGCGCTGACCGGCGACTTCGGCGCCTCCCTCGTCACCGGCGACCCGGTGATCACCGAGCTCGGCCGGGCGCTGCCGGGGACGATCGAGCTGTCCCTGTCGGCGCTGCTGCTCGCCGTCGCCCTCGGGATCCCGCTCGGCTACCTCGCCGCCCGCCACCGCGGCGGGATCTGGGACAACCTGACCATCGTCGGGACGCTGGTCGGCGTCGCCGTACCGGTGTTCTTCCTCGGCTACGTGCTCAAGCAGTTCCTGGCCGTCGACCTCGGCCTGTTCCCGCCGTCCGGGCTGCAGTCGACCGGCATCGACGCCACCTCGGTCACCGGCTTCCCCACCCTCGACGGCCTGCTGACCCGCGAGTTCGACGCCAGCTGGGACTCGCTGCTGCACCTCGTGCTGCCGGCCGTCACGCTGGCGACGATCCCGCTCGCCGTCATCGTGCGGATCACCCGGGCGTCGGTGCTCGACGTGCTGGAGTCCGACTTCGTCCGCACCGCCAACGCCAAGGGCCTCGCGCCGGGCACCGTCCGCGGCCGGCACGTCCTGCGCAACGCGCTGCTGCCGGTCTCCACGACGATCGGCCTGCAGACCGGCCTGCTCCTCGCCGGCGCGGTGCTGACCGAGAAGGTGTTCAACCGGCCCGGCATCGGCACCCTGATCGCCGAGGGCATCGAGCGCCGCGACTACCCGCGGCTGCAGGCCGTGGTGCTGCTCGGCGCGCTGATCTACGTGCTGGTCAACCTGCTCGTCGACCTGTCCTACGCCGTGATCGACCCGAGGGTGAGGCTGCGATGAGCGCACCGACCACCTGGGCGCAGCGGCGGAAGGACCGGATCGACGACACCGCCGGCCGCAGCCTGTCCGCGGACGCGCTGCGCCGGCTGCGCCGCAGCCCCACCGCGATCGTCGGGGCGGTGATCATCGGGCTGTTCGTGCTGGTCTCGGTGTTCGCGCCGCTGCTGGCCCCGCACGACCCGGCCCAGGCGTTCCCGCAGCTGCTCGACCAGCTGCGCCCCGGCTCGATCCCCGGGCCGCAGCCCGGCTTCCTGCTCGGCAGCGACCAGAACGGCCGCGACGAGTTCTCCCGGATGATCCTGGCGTCGCGCCAGACCCTGCTCGTCGGCGTGCTCGCGACTGTGTTCGGGCTCGCGGCTGGCCTGGTCATCGGTGTGCTCGCCGGCGCGTTCGGCGGCTGGATCGACACCGTCCTCATGCGCGTCACCGACGTGCTGCTGTCGATCCCGTCGCTGCTGCTCGCGATCTCGGTCGCGGCGCTGGCCGCCCGGCCCAGCCAGACGACGGTCATCATCGCCGTCGCGCTGGTGAACGTGCCGATCTTCGCGCGGCTGCTGCGCGGGTCGATGCTCGCCCAGCGCGACTCCGACCACGTCCTCGCGGCCACCGCGCTCGGCGTGAGGCGACGGGCGGTCGTGCTGCGGCACATGCTGCCCAACGCGATCGGCCCGGTGATCGTGCAGGCCACGCTGACTCTGGCGACGGCGATCCTCGACGCGGCCGCGCTGTCCTTCCTCGGCCTCGGCGACGCCGACCCGGCCCGCGCCGAGTGGGGCCTGATGCTCGCCTCCGCGCAGCCCTACCTCGACGTCCGGCCCGGGCTGGCGGTCTACCCGGCGATCGCGATCATCGTCGTCGCGCTCGGGTTCACGCTGCTCGGCGAGTCGCTGCGCGAGGCCATCGACCCGAAAGGCCGGCGATGACCACACCTCCGATGAACCCGTTGTTGCAGGTCCAGGACCTGTCCGTGCGCTTCGTGCGGCGGGGTGAGGCCGACGTCGTCGCCGTCGACGGGGTGTCGTTCGACGTCCGCCCCGGCGAGGTCGTCGGCCTGGTCGGCGAGTCCGGCTGCGGCAAGTCCGTGACCTCCCTGGCGATCATGGGGCTGCTGCCGGGCCGCACCCCCCGGGTGGGCGGCTCGGTGCTGTTCTCCTCCGGGGACGAGTCCGTCGACCTGCTCACCCTGTCCGACGCCGAGCTGCGCGAGCGGCGCGGCCGCGACATCGGGATGGTCTTCCAGGACCCGCTCTCGTCGCTGAACCCGGTCGTCCCGGTGGGTGTCCAGATCACCGAGGCGCTCACCCGGCACCGCGGGATGAGCAAGGACGAGGCCCGCACGGAGGCCGTCTCCCTGCTGGAGCGGGTCGGCATCCCCGACCCGGCACGACGCGTGTCGGCCTACCCGCACCAGATGTCGGGCGGGATGCGCCAGCGTGCGCTGATCGCGATCGCGCTCGCCTGCCGGCCGAAGCTGCTCATCGCCGACGAGCCGACCACCGCCCTCGACGTCACCATCCAGGCCCAGATCCTGGAGCTGCTGCGCGAGCTCGTCGCCGAGACGGGAACGGCACTGATCATGATCACGCACGACCTGGGCGTCGTCGCGGGGCTCTGCGACCGGGTCAACGTCCTCTACGGCGGCCGGGTCGTGGAACGCGCGGAGCGGCACGCCCTGTTCGGGGGCCCGCGCCACCCGTACACCTCGGGACTCATCCGGTCGATCCCCCGGCTGGACTCCGACCCCGCCGCGGAGCTGCCCGCGATCACCGGGTCGGTGTCGGACAACCTGCCCTGGGACCACGCCTGCGCGTTCGCGCCGCGCTGCCCGCGGGCGCTGGAGACCTGCACCTCGGTCACCCCGGTGGCCGACGACGAGGCGGGTCGGCTGCTGCGCTGCCACAACCCCGAGCCGATCGGAGCGACGGCATGAGCCCCCTGCTGGAGGTCGAGGACCTGCAGGTCCACTTCCCGATCACCCGGGGTGTGCTGGTGCAGCGCACCGTCGGGCACGTCCGGGCCGTCGACGGCGTCTCGCTGCGGATCGAGCGCGGCGAGACCTACGGCCTGGTCGGCGAGTCCGGCTGCGGCAAGTCGACCCTCGGGCGGGCGATCCTCAAGCTCACCGAGCCGACCGCGGGCACGGTGTCCTTCGACGGCACCGACGTCGCCGCGCTGAAGGGGGAGCCGCTGCGCCGGATGCGCCGACGGTTCCAGATGGTGTTCCAGGACCCGATGTCCAGCCTGGACCCGCGGCAGTCGGTCGGGTCGCTGCTGCGCGAGGGCCTGGCCGCGCACGGGATCGAGGCCGGTCCGGACCGGCTCGCCGAGCTCATGCGCGCGGTCGGGCTGCCGGAGTCCGCGCTGCGCCGCTACCCGCACGAGTTCTCCGGCGGGCAGCGTCAGCGCATCGGGATCGCCCGGGCGCTGTGCGTGGAGCCCGACCTCGTCGTCGCCGACGAGCCGGTCTCGGCGCTGGACGTGTCGGTGCAGGCCCAGGTGCTCAACCTGCTGCGCTCGCTGCAGCGCGAGCTCGGCCTGACCTACCTGGTGATCGCGCACGACCTGGCCGTCGTGCGGCACGTCTCGGACCGGGTCGGGGTGATGTACCTCGGGTCGATCGTGGAGGAGGCGCCCGCCCGCGCGCTCTACGACGGTCCGCTGCACCCCTACACCCGGGCCCTGCTCTCGGCGGTGCCCCAGCCGGACCCGACCGTGGAGGACACCCGCGAGCGGATCCTGCTGTCCGGGGACCTGCCCTCGCCCGCCGCGCCGCCGTCCGGGTGCCGCTTCCACACCCGCTGCCCGTGGCGCCAGGACGACCGGTGCTCCACCGAGCGCCCGCAGCTGCGCGTGCTCGACGGCGACACCTCGGGGCACCGGGTCGCCTGCCACCACGCCGAGGCCGTCCGCGACGGGCGGATCACCCCGCACGAGGTGACCGCGGAGGAGGCCGACGCCGCCGTCGGCCCGGGCAGCGGCCCGGAGGTCCCCGACCAGCAGATCACCCTCGGCGACGCGATCGGCCGCTGACCCGGTCCCCGGCCCGCCCGCACGACGCGGGCGGGCCGGGCCGGAGCGGTCAGCGCAGGGCGCGGTTGATCGCGCTCACGACGCCCTTGAGGCTGGCGCTGGTGATCGAGCTGTCGATCCCGACGCCCCAGAACACTTTCTCCTCGACGGCGCACTCGACGTAGGCCGCGGCGCGGGCGTCGTCACCGCCGCCCATCGCGTGCTCGTGGTAGTCGAGTACCCGCACGTCGAACCCGATCCCGGCCAGCGCGTCGACGAACGCCGCGATCGGCCCGTTGCCAGAGCCGGCGATCTCGTGGAGGTCGGACTCGACGCGCACGGTCGCGACGATCTCGTCGCGGCCCTCGCCGTCGCTGTGGATGCGGTGGCGCACCAGCTTGAGCGGGGTCTCGCGGCCCAGGTACTCGACGTCGAACGCGTCGCGCATGGCCTTGGGCTCGACCTCGCCGCCCTCGGTGTCGGTGAAGGCCTGGATGACGTGGCTGAACTCGATCTGCAGCCGGCGCGGCAGGTCGAGCTGGTGCTCGGTCTTCATGATGTAGGCGATGCCGCCCTTGCCGGACTGGCTGTTGACCCGGATGACGGCCTCGTAGGTGCGGCCGATGTCCTTCGGGTCCACCGGCAGGTACGGGACCTCCCAGGTGTGGTCGGCGACCGGGTGCCCGGCCTCCGCGGCGTCGGCCTCCATCGCGGCGAAGCCCTTGTTGATCGCGTCCTGGTGGGAGCCGGAGAACGCGGTGTAGACCAGGTCGCCGCCCCACGGGTGGCGCTCGTGCACCGGCAGCTGGTTGCAGTACTCGACGGTGCGCCGGACCTCGTCGATGTCGGAGAAGTCGATCTGCGGGTCGATGCCCTGGGTGAACATGTTCATGCCCAGCGCGACCAGGTCGACGTTGCCGGTGCGCTCGCCGTTGCCGAACAGGCAGCCCTCGATCCGGTCGGCACCGGCCTGGTAGCCCAGCTCGGCGGCGGCGATGCCGGTGCCGCGGTCGTTGTGCGGGTGCAGCGACAGCACCAGCGAGTCGCGGCGGGCCAGGTTGCGGTGCATCCACTCGATGGAGTCCGCGTAGACGTTCGGCGTCGCCATCTCGACCGTCGCCGGCAGGTTGACGATCATCGGGTGCTCGGGCGTCGGCTGCCAGATCGCGCTCACCGCGTTGGTGATCTCGACGGCGTACTCCAGCTCGGTGCCGGTGTAGGACTCCGGCGAGTACTGGAAGGTCCAGTCGGTCGCCGGGTACTTCTCGGCGAACTTGCTGACCTCCTCCGCGCCGTCGGTGGCGATCTTGGTGATGCCCGCGCGGTCGGAGCGGAAGACGACCCGGCGCTGCAGGATCGACGTCGAGTTGTAGAGGTGGACGATCGCCGAGTGCGCGCCCTCGCAGGCCTCGAAGGTCCGCTGGATCAGCTCCGGGCGGGCCTGGGTCAGGACCTGGATCTGCACGTCCTCCGGGATCGCGCCCTGCTCGATGATCTCGCGGACGAAGTCGAAGTCGGTCTGGCTCGCCGCCGGGAAGCCGACCTCGATCTGCTTGTAGCCCATGCGTACCAGCAGGTCGAACATGCGCCGCTTGCGCAGCGGGCTCATCGGGTCGATCAGCGCCTGGTTGCCGTCACGCAGGTCGACCGCGCACCACAGCGGCGCGGTGTCGATGACCTTGTCCGGCCAGGTGCGGTCGGGCAGCGAGACCGGCTCGACCAGCTGATGGAAGGGCTTGTACCGGTGGACCGGCATCTGCGAGCCGCGCTGGCGGTTCCAGGCGGGCTGGGCCGCGTGCGGCGCGCCCTCGGGGGTGCGGACGTTGCTGCGGGCGCGGGCTTCGTAGGCGTCGGGAGAGGTGGTCACGGGAATGCTCCGTCGTCGTGCCGTCGTGGCGACCGGCGGACACGCGAAACCCCGCGACGAGGGGCCGGTCGGTTCAGACCCCGCCGCGGCGGCGAAGGAGCAGGCGCGCCATGCCTCCTACCGTAGACCCGAACCCCCGTTGCGCGGCAAGTCGCCACCCGCACGGTCGAACCCGGCCCCCGAGCCCCGGCTCGCAACGAAGTGATCACAACCAGGGGCGTTTCCCCTCGTTGGAAGGGCAGTGAGGGTGCGGCGGTGCAACCATGACGCCGTCCGTGACGAAGGGGTTTGTGATGGCGGCAACCGTGGGTACGACCGTGCGGCAGGGCATGGGGATCATCGCGACGATCGTGCGGATCGTGGGCCTGGTGATCGTGGCCATCCTGGTCGCGCACATCGTGCTGACCCTGCTCGACGCCAACCCGGCGAACTTCCTCACCGAGTTCGTGTCCTCCTGGGCGGCCCAGCTGAACCTCGGGCTCGGTGACCTGTTCACCCCGGCCCAGCCGAAGATGGCCGTCACGCTCAACTACGGCGTCGCGGCGATCCTGTGGCTGATCATCACCACGGTCGTGGTCAGGCTGCTGCGCCGCGTCTGAGGACCGTCCGCTCCGCCAGCCGGGCGAGCGCCTTCGGGAAGATCCCGGCCGGCGGGGTGACGAGCCCCGCCCCGACCTGCCCGACGCCCGCGACGCGCCCGGCCATCCCGGTGTTGATCTGCGGGAGGATGCCCGTCCGGCAGACCCGGGTGACGTCGATGCCGCTGGGGACCCCGGCGAACTCCAGCACCGGGACGGTCCACCGCCGGCTCTCCCCGAGCGTGATCTCGCGCATCCGGCGGGTGGTCGCCAGTGCGTCCGGCACGGTCCCGCCGACGAACCGCACGATCGCCGGGGCGGTGGCCATGGCGAAGCCCCCGATCCCGGCCGTCTCGGTGATGGCCGAGTCGCCGATGTCGGGGTTGGCGTCGGCCGGGCCGTAGTCGCCCAGGAACAGGCCGTCGGCCAGCTGGGCCGGGCCGGTGAACCACTCGTCGCCGGTGCCGGAGACCTGGATCCCGAAGTCGGTCCCGTTGCGCGCCATCGCCACCACCATGGTGGAGCCCTCGACGTCCCGGGCGGCGTCCAGGGCCAGCTTGCACGCGGGCATGGCGAGGTTCAGGAAGAAGTGGTCGTTGCCGCCGACGAACCGCAGCGCCTCCGCGACGTCGGTGCTCGGGACACCCGCGGCGGCCGCCGTCGCGACGAGGTCCGGGCCCAGGTCCCGCAGGAGCATCAGGGTCCCCGCCCGGTTGCGGTTGTGCGCCTCGTCGCCCATCTGCAGCATCTGGGTGAGCACCCCGGTCACGTCGACCGGCTCGCCCGCGTCCCGCCGGGCCCGGACGGCACCACGCAGCAGTGGGCCCAGCACGTCGCCCATCCAGCGCAGCCGCCGGATGACCTCCGGGCCGTACGCGCCGTAGCGCAGGACCTTGCCCAGGCCCTCGTTGAGCGAGCAGTGGGTGCGACGGCCGGTGGCCGCGTCCTCCAGCACGAACATCCACATGCCCGGGGTGACGACGCCGGCCATCGGGCCGACCGTCCCCCGGTGGTGGCACGGCTCCAGCGACACCGAGGAGCCGGACGCGAACAGCGCCTCCGCGTCCTCCGGGTCGGTGACCAGGCCCTCCAGCGCCGCGCCGCCCATCAGGGCACCGCGGAGCGGGCCGGACGCACGTTCCCAGGTGATCGGCGGCCCGGCGTGCAGGAACTCGCCCGGGGCGAGGCCGAGGACCTCCGAGGCCGGGGCCACGTCGACGAGCGTCGCGGTGACGTCGAGCATCGCGGCCAGTGCGCGCTCGTTCGCCGTCCGGCGCAGCGGGTCGGTGGCGACGGTCGCGAGATCGGCCGCGGTGCCGTCCATCGGCGGGCGCCAGTCGACCCGGGTGACCGGGACGGCCTGGTCGGCGGCGGCGTCGGCGAGCAGGTCGGTGCCGGTGCTCACCAGCGGGGGGACGGTCATCGAGCGGCTCCGATCGTCGCGTCGGCGGGGAGGAGTGCGAGTGCCCGGCGGGTGGCGCGGGCGTGCGAGAGGTGGACCTCGGCACCGGCGTCGACCAGCGCGTCGATCTGGGCGGACAGGCCCTGCGGGTCGGCGGCGGTCCCGACGACGGAGACCACGACCGGTACCCGGGCCCCGGCGATCGCGGGGGCCAGCACGGAGACCGGGTCCGGCTCGGCGCCGTGTCCCAGCACCAGGTCGAGCAGGACGACGGCGGTCCCCGGGTCGGCCAGCGCCGCCGCGAGGTGCTCCAGGCGCACCGTCGGGTCGATCATCGGGTGGGCGCGGCCGCGGGTCCAGTCGTCGTCGCCGAAGTCGACGAAGGTGTGCCCGGCCCCGGCCGCCTCCGCGCCCGCGACCTGGGCGGCCTCGGTCGCGAGGGTGCCGCCGACGAACAGCCCGCGCAGCAGGTGACCCCCGTTCGCCGGGCGCGCGGTGCCGTGCACCGGCCAGTCCGGGACGGGGCGGCCCAGCCGGGCCAGGACGGCCTCGGTCGCCGCGGTCAGGTCGGGCCTGCCCGGCCCGAGCAGCGCGTACTCGACCGGTGTCGCGAGCGTCGCGACCACCCGGTCGATCTCCTCGGCGACCTCGGCCGCGGGCGGCTTGGACACCAGCACGATCAGCTCGACGGCCGGGTCGGCGTCGAGGCGGCGCAGGGCCTCCCGGGTGGCGAGGCCGCCGACCGCCGCGGACAGGTCCCGTCCGCCGACGCCGAGCGCGGCGTGCACGCCGACCCCGGCGTGGTCGAGCAGCGCCATCACCTGCTGGCACCCGGTCCCGGACGCGGCGACGATCCCCACCGGGCCGGGCTCCACGGTGTTCGCGAACCCCAGGCCGAGCCCGTCCAGCACGGCCGTCCCGCAGTCCGGGCCCATGACCAGCAGGGACCGCTCGGCGGCGGCCCGCTTGAGCGCGACCTCCTGCTCCACCGGCACGTTGTCGCTGAAGATCATGACGTCGCTGCCTGCGTCGAGGGCGTCCATCGCCTCGACGGTGGCGTGGGGCCCGGGCACCGAGACGAGCACGACCGAGCCCGGTGCCCGGTCCAGCGCGGTGGCGGTGGTGCGCGGCGGTGCGACGGTGCCGCCCTCCCCGCCGCCCGGCGCCGGGCGGTTCGCCTCGGCGAGGGCCCGGTCGACACCGGCCACGGCGGCGGACAGCGCGTCGTCGCCGGTCAGCCGCAGGGCGACGACCAGGTCGTTGGCGCCGGTCCCGGCGGGGACGGTGAACCCCATGCCGGTCAGGACCTCGATGTTGAGCGGGGTGGCCATGGCGACCTGCGCGGCGACCACCCCGTCGAGCTGCTGGGCGGTGCGGCTGACCCGGAGCAGGGTGACCGAGTCGGCGTAGGCGCCGGGCCGGACCTCGACGTGTGTCGTCGTCATGCGGCGACTCCTTCGGTGTGCAGGGCGGACAGGGCGAGCGCGGCGCCGTGGACCATCGCGGCCCCGGAGGTGTGCCCGACGGCGGTGAGCGCGGCCAGCGCCGCGGGCTCGGCCGGCGTGCCGAGGGCGGTGACCAGCGCGGCGAACTGGGGTACGACCTCACCGCGCAGTGCGCACCGCAGGAGCTCGGCGGACAGCAGCGTGGTGCGGTGCAGGTGGGCCCGGACGGCGGCGTCCACCCCCGGGGTGGGGGCGCCGGCGGCCCGGTGCAGGGCGAGCCAGCCGCACAGGACGTCGTCTCCGAGCGGGGTGAGGCCCTCGCCGCGTCCGACGAGCCCGGCGACGGCGGCCGGTGTCACCGCGGCCGGCAGGCCGGGGGCCGGCCGGAGCCCGGTGCGGCGCAGCGGGGACCGCGCGGGGACCCGGGTGTCGACCAGCCGCCGGACGGCGACCGGCTCGGCGTCGAGGTGCAGGACCCCGCCGCGCACGGCGGCCGTGCCGACGGCGAGCACGGGGAGCCGGGACCGCAGGCCGCAGGGCACTGCCACCGCGTCCGCGCCGAGGACGCCGACGCAGGCCTCGCGGCCGTCGTCGTCGTGGACGGCGAGGTAGACGGCATCGGGCCCGCGGTGCACGACCCGGACCGGTCCGTCCGCGGCCCGCCGCAGCAGGTCGCGGACCCGGACGGGTGCGCTGACTCCGATCACGGATCCGAAACTAGCCTGGGCAGGCGCGCCGACCGATGTTAACTTGTGCCACCTTCCACCCGAAGGGACGGCAACAGTTGCTGACGGACGAGAGCGGGGACCCGGAGATCCCGGCGCGTGAGGCGCTGGCCCGGCTCGATGCGCTGCACACCGGGCTCACCCGGATCGCGCTGGAGGGCGGGGACCTCGCGGGGATCGCGGCCGAGGTCGGGCGGGTGCTCGACGTGGGCGTCGCGGTCACCTCCACCGACGGCCGGGAGCGGGCGTCGGCGCTGTCGGAGGACCAGCTCCGGATGCTGACCGAGCACGAGCTCGTCGACCCGACGGGCCGGCTGCGCGTGGAGCGGATGGGGATCGACGGCGTCCGGGTCGCGGGCGGGGAGGCCCGCACCCTGCGGGTCGCGGCCGGCGGGCAGAACCTCGCCCGGCTGGTCTGCGTGCGCCTGGCCGCCCGGCTCGCCCCGGACGACGTGCAGGCGCTGGAGCGCGCCGCCGCGGTGGCCGCGCTGCTGATCACCCGTGAGGAGGCGGTCACCGCCGTCGAGACCAAGTACCAGGGCGACTTCCTGCGGGACCTGCTGCTGCGCCGTACCGCCGACCCCGCCTACGTCGCCGAGCACGCGGACACCTTCGGCTGGAACCTGCGCCGCCCCATGGTGGTGCTGACCGCCGAGCTCGACCCGATCGACGCACGGGTCCCCGCCGAGCAGTGGCGCGCCTGGCAGAAGCGGTTCTCGGCGGGGTGGCGCCAGGTCTGCTCCGGGCTGGGGGACGGCATCCCCACCGTCGACTTCTCCTCCGAGGTCGTGACCCTGCTGCCGGTCGATGCCGACCCCGGGTCACCCCCCGGGCGCGACATCGTGCGGCGGGCCGTCACCGCCGTCGCCGGGGACAAGGGCGGCGGACGGCGGCAGTTCTCGGCCGGGGTCAGCCGCCCGGTGCCCGACCTCGACGCCCTGCCCGGCGCCTACGCCCAGGCGCGGCGGGCGGTCGAGGTGGGCCGCCGCATCTCCGGCGGCGGCAGCACGACCTTCTTCGACCAGCTCGGCCTGCACCGGCTGCTCGCGCTCGTGCCGGACCCGGCGGAGCTGGACTCGTTCGTCCGCGACGCGCTGGGCCCGCTGGCCGAGGCCACCACCGAGGCCGCCGAGCTGCGGGAGACCCTGCAGGTCCTGCTGGACACGAACTTCAACGTGGCCGAGGCGGCGCGGGTGCAGTTCTTCCACTACAACACGATGCGGTACCGGGTCTCCAAGCTGGAACGGCTGCTCGGTCCGCTGTCGACGGACCCTAACCTGCGACTCGACGTCGCGGTGGCGCTGCAGGCGCTGCGCATCGGCGGCTGACCGGGCGGGAACGCGACCGACATCCGGCGGAAACCGGAGCGCCGACGCATGCATGCATCGTGCTGGCGTCATCAATTCGTGCCAGTGGATCGACCGGTCAATCGGCAGTAGTAGCCGTCGAGGTGCGACCTGGGTCTCATTAGCTTGAGTCGGGTCTCCGGTCGCTGAAGTGAAGGGATCGCCATGTCGATGTTCAGGTGGGAAGTGGTCGATCCCGGTCCGGGAGAGGCGGTCGCGCCCCGTCAGCGGCTCCCGTGGGGGAAGACGGTCGGGCTGGGGGTGCAGCACGTCGTCGCGATGTTCGGGGCGACCTTCGTGTTCCCCGTGGTCATGGGGCTGGACCCCAACCTCGCGATCCTGTTCTCCGGGCTGTGCACGATCCTGTTCCTGGTCGTCTGCAAGAACCTGGTACCGAGCTACCTCGGCACCAGCGCCGCCTTCGTCGGCGGTGTCGCGGCGATCCGGGCGGCCGGCGGTGACTCCGCCGCCGTGACCGGCGCGATCATGGTCTCCGGCCTGGTGCTGCTCGCGATCGGTGTGTTCGTGCACTTCGCCGGGGCCCGGCTCGTGCACCGGGTGCTCCCGCCCGCGGTGACCGGCGCGGTCGTCATGCTGATCGGCTTCAACCTGGCCCCGGTCGTCGCGTCGGTGTACTGGCCGGTGGACCAGTGGACCGCGCTGCTCACCGCGACGTTCCTGGTCTGCGCCGCGGTGCTGTTCCGCGGGTTCTGGGGACGGATCGCGGTGTTCCTCGCGCTCGTCTTCGGGTTCGTGCTGTCCTGGCTGCTCGACCTCCTGAGCGGGCCGATCACCTCCTGCGGCGGCGCGGACTGCACCCCGGAGCCGCACTCCCGCGTGTCCTTCGACGGCCTGGCCGACGCCGCCTGGTTCGGCCTGCCGAGCGGCACCCTGAAGGACGGCGTGGCCGTCGTGCACGCGCCCAGCTTCTCGCTGATGTTCGTGCTGCTCGTGCTCCCCGGTGTCATCGCGCTGGTCGCCGAGAACCTGGGCCACGTCAAGGCGGTCGCCGAGATGACCGGCGACGACCTCGACCCCTACATGGGCCGCGCGCTCGGCGCGGACGGCGCCGCCACCGCGCTGGCCAGCCTGTTCGGCGGGTCCCCGACGACGACCTACGCCGAGAACATCGGCGTCATGAGCGCCACCCGGGTGTACTCCACCGCGGCCTACTACGTCGCGGCCGCCGTGGCGATCCTCCTCGGCCTGTGCCCCAAGTTCGGCGTGCTGGTCGCGGCGATCCCGGGCGGCGTGCTCGGCGGCATCACGCTCGTGCTCTACGGGATGATCGCGCTGGTCGGCGCCAAGATCTGGGTGGAGAACGGGGTCGACTTCGGCGAGCCCCGCAACCTCGTCGGCCTCGCGGCGGGCATGGTCGCCGGCATCGGCGGCGTCGCGCTGGACCTGGACAACGGGTTCGAGCTGGGCGGCATCGCGCTCGGCACGATCCTGGTGATCATCTACTTCCACGCCGTCGCGCTGCGCGACCGGCGGTCCGCGACACCCGGCCCGTCCGGGACGCCCGCCGGGACGATGGTGACCCGCGTCGACGACGGGGAGGCGAAGGAGAGCTCGTGAAACCCGCACCCTTCGACTACGTCCGCCCGACCGACCTGGCCGGGGCCGTCGCCGCGCTCGCGGCGCCGGACGGGAAGGTGATGGCCGGCGGACAGAGCCTCGTGCCGCTGCTGTCCATGCGGCTGGCCGCACCGTCCCTGGTCGTCGACATCAACGGCGTACCCGGCCTGGACACGATCACCGAGGTCGACGGGGGTGTCCGGGTCGGCGCGCTGGCCCGGCACACCGCGGTCCTGGAGTCACCGCTGCTCGCCAGGGTCCAGCCGCTGGTGCCCGCCGCGCTGGCCCACGTCGCGCACCCCACGATCCGCAACCGCGGCACGACCGTCGGGTCCCTCGTACACGCCGACGCCGCCGCCGAGATGCCGGTCGTGCTGCGGCTGCTGGAGGGCTCGCTCGACGTCGAGGGGCCCGCCGGGCGCCGGACGATCCCGGCGCGGGACCTGTTCGTCGGCCCGCTGGAGTCGGCGGTAGGGCCCGACGAGATCGCCGTGTCGGCGTTCTTCCCCGGCCTGCCGCCGGGCGCGGGCGTCGCCTTCGACGAGGTCGCCCGCCGACACGGCGACTACGCCCTGGTCGGTGCGGCGGCGGTCGTCGACGGCGACCGGATCCGGGTCGGCTACCTGTCGGTGAGCGACGTCCCGGTGGTCGTCGACCTGACCGGTGTCGCCCCGGCCGACCGGGCCGACGCCGCACTCGAACACCTGGACCCGTCCACCGACATCCACGCCACCGCGGCCTACCGGCGGCAGCTGGTGCGGGTCCTGACCGACCGGGTCGTGGCCGCGGCGACCGGGAACGCGACCGCGCAGGGAGGCGGGCGATGAGCGAGACGCTCCACGACATCCGGCTGACGGTGAACGACGTCGTCCACGACCTGCGGGTACCGGCGCGACGGCTGCTGTCCGACGCGCTGCGTCACGACCTCGGCCTGACCGGCACCCACGTCGGTTGCGAGCACGGGGTCTGCGGGGCCTGCACGATCCTGGTCGACGGCGAGCCCGCGCGGGCCTGCCTGATGCTCGCCGTCGCCGCGCAGTCCTGCGCGATCACCACCGTCGAGGGCCTGACCGAGCCGGACGGGTCGCTGTCCCCGGTGCAGCAGGCCTTCGCCGAGTGCCACGGCCTGCAGTGCGGCTTCTGCACCCCGGGCTTCCTGACGACGATCACCGCCGGGCTACGCCGCGACCCCTGCCCCACTCGGGAGCGGGCCCGCGACATGATCGGCGGGAACCTCTGCCGCTGCACCGGCTACCAGAACATCGTCACGGCGGTCGAGCGGGCCGCCGAGATCAGCGCGGAGATCGGGGCCGCCCGGTGACCACCAAGCTCATGGGCCAGCGCGTCCAGCGGGTCGAGGACCAGCGGTTCCTGCGCGGCGGCGGACGCTACGTCGACGACATCGACCCGGGCCCCGGCGTGCTGCACGCGGCGGTGCTGCGCTCCCCGCACGCACACGCCCGCATCCGCGACATCGACGTGTCCGGCGTCCTCGACGTGCCGGGCGTGCACGCCGTCTACACCCACGACGACCTGACCGGCCCGATGGCCGAGCCGCTGCCCGTGCTCATCCCGCACCCCGCACTGACCCACGGCCGGACCCAGTTCGCGCTGGCCCGCGACGAGGTGAACCACGTCGGGGAGGCGATCGCGTTCGTCGTCGCCGAGGACCGCTACGTCGCCGAGGACGCCGTCGACCGGATCGTCGTCGACTACGAGGTGCTGCCCGCCGTCGTCGGGATCGAGGCGTCGCGCGCGGCCGCGCGGCTCGTGCACGACGACGTGCCCGGCAACGTCGGCGCCCGGATGGAGCAGGCCGTCGGCGACGCCCCGGCCGCGATCGCCGCGGCGCCGCACCGCCTGGAGCTGGACCTGGAGATCGAGCGCAGCGCGTGCATGCCGATGGAGGGCCGCGGCACCGTCGCCCGCTGGGACCCCGCCACCGGCCGGCTGGTCCTGTGGACCTCCACCCAGAGCTCGACCGGGGTCCGCGCCGCCGTCGCGGCGAAGCTGGGCCTGGACATCGGCCGGGTCGACGTCATCACCCCGGACGTCGGCGGCGGCTTCGGCGTCAAGATCGTCCACCCGTGGCCGGAGGAGCTGCTGGTCCCGATGGCCGCCCGCGCACTGGGCAGGCCGGTGAAGTTCGTGGAGGACCGGCGCGAGCACTTCGTCTCCTCCGCACACGAGCGCGGCCAGGTCCAGCACGTCGAGGTCGGCTTCGACGACGACGGCCGGCTGCTCGGCCTCGACGTCGAGTTCTGGCACGACCACGGCGCCTACACCCCGTACGGCCTGATCGTCCCGATCATCACCTCGACCCAGCTGCTCGGCCCGTACAAGCCGGGCGCCTACCGGGTGGTCTTCTCCTCGCTCTACACCAACACCGTGATCGTGACGCCCTACCGCGGCGCCGGGCGCCCCCAGGGCTGCTACGCCATGGAGCGCACGATGGACGCGATCGCGGCGTACCTGGGCCGCGACCGCACCGAGGTCCGCGCGGCGAACTTCATCCAGCCGCACGAGTTCCCCTACGACCACGGCCTGATCTTCCAGGACGGCAGGCCGCTGGAGTACGACTCGGGCGACTACCCGGCGTCGCTGGAGAAGCTGCGCAAGCTGATCGACTGGGACGGGTTCGCGTCCTTCCGCCGCGAGTGCGCCGAGCAGGGCCGGACCGTCGGGATCGGCCTGGCCTGCTACGTCGAGGGCACCGGCGTCGGCCCCTACGAGGGTGCGCACGTGCACGTCGAGACCACCGGCGAGGTCAAGGTCGCGACCGGGCTCACCACCCAGGGCCAGAGCCACGAGACCGCGTTCGCCCAGATCGTCGCCGACGAGCTGGGTGTGCGGTTCTCCGACGTCGAGGTCGTCACCGGCGACACCCGCCGGATGCCCTACGCGGTCGGCACGTTCGCCTCCCGGGCCGCGGTCATGTCCGGTTCGGCGATCCTCAAGGCCGCGCGGAGGACGAAGGAGAAGGCGCTGCGGCTGGCCGCCGACGCGCTCGAGGCCGACGTCGCGGACCTGGAGATCGTCGACGGCGTGGTGGGGGTGCGGGGCACCGAGCGGTCGATCCCGCTGGGCACGCTGTCGGTGCTGTCCAACCCGCTGCGCTACGCCTTCGACGAGGCGTCGAAGGCCGCCACCCAGTTCTCGGTCGGGGACACCGACGCGCTGCCGGTCCCCGAGGGGGAGCAGCCGGGCCTGGAGGGCACCGACTTCCACAGCCCGCCGCGGGCGACCTACGCCTCCGGGATGCACGCCGCGATCGTCGAGACCGACCCGGACACCGCCGAGATCCGGATCCTGCGCTACGCCGTCGTCCACGACTGCGGGCACCTGATCAACCCGATGGTCGTCGAGGGGCAGATCCACGGCGGCGTCGCCCAGGGCGTCGGCGGCGCGCTGTACGAGCGGATGGCCTACGACGAGTCCGGCCAGCTGCTCAACGCGTCCTTCATGGACTTCCTGATGCCCTATGTGTCCGAGGTCCCCGACGGGATCGAGATCGACCACCTGGAGACGCCGTCGCCGCTCAACCCCCTCGGTATCAAGGGGGCGGGCGAGGCCGGTGTCATCCCGGTGTCGGCGGTGATCGCCGCCGCGGTGGAGGACGCCGAGGGCTTCCCCGTCACCGCGATGCCGATCTCCCCGTCGGACCTGTTCAGCCTGCGTGAGGAGCACCGCTCGTGAAGATCAGTGGCAGCAACGTCGTCGAGCACCCGGTCGAGCGGGTCTGGGAGGCGCTGCTCGACCCGCGGGTGCTGGTCGCGACCATCCCCGGCTGCGAACGGCTGGAGTCCACCGGCGAGAACGCCTACGCGATGACCGTGACCGCCGGGGTCGCCGCGATCAAGGGCACCTACACCGGCAGCTGCGCGCTGTCGAAGCTGGAGCCGCACGAGTCGCTGGTCATGACCCTGAACGGGGCGGGCGGACCGGGCACGGTCGACGCCGTCGTCGACGTCACCTTCGACGACCTCGGCGCGGGCGGCACCCGGATCGGCTACACCGCCGACGCGACGGTCGGCGGCATGGTCGGCGGTGTCGGCCAACGGATGCTCGCCAGCGTGTCCAAGCGGATGGCGGGCCAGTTCTTCGACGCCGTCGGCGCGACGATCGGCGCGGGCGGGGTGGGCGCGGTGCCCGTCGCCGCCGGGCCGGCCGCCGCCGTGACGGAGCCGGGCGCACCGCTCGTCGGCGCCCCGGCCTACGCCGAGCCGGTGACGGGCGCGGGGGTGTTCACGACCGCGTCCGCCGCCGGGGGCGGTGACGCGGGGGAACTCACCCGGGGCATCGGGATCGGCGCGGCGGTCGCGCTGCTCGGCGTGCTGGTCGGCGCCGTGATCGGGCGTCGCCGGTGACCGCCGACATCACCGTCGCGACCCCGGCCCGCGAACAGGCCGCCGCGGTCCGGGCCAAGGAGATCTCCGCGCGCGAGCTGCTCGACCTGCACCTGGAGCGGATCGCGCTGCGCAACCCCCGGCTCAACGCGATCGTCTCCCTCGACGAGGAACGCGCCCGCGCCGGGGCCGAGGCCGCCGACCGGGCGCTGGCCGCCGGGGCCGAGCCCGGCCCGCTGCACGGCCTGCCGTTCGCGTTCAAGGACACCCACGCCGTCGCCGGCTGGCGCACCACCTACGGCTCCCCGCTGTTCGCCGAGCACGTCCCGGACGCCGACGAGCTGCTGGTGGAGCGGGTACGGGCGGCCGGTGCGGTGACGATCGGCAAGACCAACGTCCCCGAGTTCGCGGCCGGCTCGCACACCTTCAACCGGGTCTTCGGCACCACGCTCAACCCGCACGACCCGACCCGGTCGGCCGGGGGGTCCTCGGGCGGGGCGGCGTGCGCGCTGGCGGCCGGGATGGTGCCGCTGGCCGAGGGCTCGGACATGGGCGGCTCGCTGCGCAACCCGGCGTCGTTCTGCGGGGTGGTCGGACTGCGGCCGTCGTGGGGGCGGGTGCCGGAGTGGCCGACGGCGAACATGTGGGAGACCACCTCGACCGGCGGCCCGATGGCCCGCACCGTCGACGACCTGGCGCTGCTGCTGTCGGTGCTCGCCGGGCCGGACCCGCGGGCGCCGCAGGCGCTCGGTGACCCCGGCTCCGCGTTCGGGGCGCCGGTCGTCCCGGCGCCCCTCGCCGGTCTGCGGGTCGGGCTGTCCGCCGACCTCGACGGCGCGTTCGTCGTGGACCGCGAGGTCCGGGCGGTCGTCGAGGCGGCCGGGGCGGCACTGGCGGGGGCGGGTGCGGCGGTGACCGGCACGGTCCCGGACCTCACCGGCGCCGACGAGTGCTTCCGCACCCTGCGCGCGTGGCACTTCCAGGCCCGGTTCGGCCTGCAGCTGGCCGTGCACCCGACGGAGTTCAAGTCCTCGCTGGCCGCGAACATCCGGGCGGGGGAGTCGCTGACCGGCGCGGACGTCGCCGTCGCGTTCCAGCGGCGCACCACGTTGGCGCAGCGGATGCGGGAGTACTTCACCGACCACGACGTGCTGGTGCTGCCGGTGTCGCAGGTCCCGCCGTTCCCGGCCGACCGGGAGTTCCCGGACACCGTCGACGGGATGCCGATGGACTCCTACTTGGACTGGATGCGCTCGGCCTACCTGATCACCGTGACCGGCTGCCCGGCCGTCTCGGTGCCGTTCGGGACCACCCCGGACGGGCTCCCGGTGGGTGTGCAGATCGTGGCCCGCCACGGCGCCGACCGCTACCTCCTGGAGGTCGCGGCCGCCGTCGAGACACTGGCGAAGAGTGCCAGTCGAATGGCAGTTTGACGGCAAAAGTCGCCATGTCCTCCGGCTCGGTCGGTGAGTTCAATCGAACTCACCGACCCCAGGCAGGAAGGACCCCCGATGACCCGGCGCATCCGGATCGGCATCGACACCGGTGGCACGTTCACCGACGTCGTCGCCTTCGACGAACGGGCGGGCGAGCTCGTCACGACCAAGACGCCCTCCACCCCGGCCAACCCGGCCGACGGCTTCCTCGCCGGCATCGACAAGGTCCTGGAGCTGCTGGGCGCGACCGGGGCGGACATCGAGGCCGTCAGCCACGGGACGACCGTCGCCACCAACCAGCTGCTCGAGGGCAAGGTCGACCGGCTCGGCTTCGTGACCACCGCGGGCTACGAGGCCATGCTGGAGATCGCCCGCCAGTCCGTCCCGGACGGCTACGGCAACTCCTACTTCTGGGTCAAGCCGAACCGGATCGTGCCCCGCGACCTGGTCCGCGGCGTGGAGGGCCGGCTCGACTTCACCGGCGCCGAGGTCCGCCCGTTCGACGAGGCCGGGGCCCGCGCGACCGCCCGCTGGTTCCGCGACCACGGCGTCGACACCCTGGGCGTCTGCTTCCTGCACGCCTACGCCGACCCCACCCACGAGGAGCGGATGCGGGAGATCCTCGCCGAGGAGCACCCGGCCGCCGTCGTGTCGCTGTCCAGCGAGGTCCTGCGTGAGTACCGCGAGTTCGAGCGGGCCACCACGGTCCTGGTCGACGCCGCCGTGAAGCCGCGGCTGTCGGCCTACGTCTCCAACATCAAGAACCGGCTGACCGCCTACGACGGCCGCGAGATCCCGTTCTACGTCATGAAGTCCAACGGCGGTGTCCTGTCCGCCGACGAGGTCGTCCACCAGCCGATCACGACCGTCCTGTCCGGGCCCGCGGCCGGTGCGCTCGGTGCCGCGCTGATCGCCCAGGAGGCCGGCTACGACCGGGTCCTCACCTCCGACGGCGGCGGCACCTCCACCGACGTCAGCGTCGTCGTCGGCGGCGAGCCGACGCTCACCACCGAGGGCTCGGTCGGGCAGTTCCCGTCCAAGATCCCGATGATCGACGTCGTGACCGTCGGCGCCGGCGGTGGCTCGGTCGCCTGGATCTCCCCGGAGGGCACCCTCAAGGTCGGCCCGCACTCGGCCGGCGCCGACCCCGGCCCGCTCTGCTACGGCAAGGGTGGCACCGAGGTGACCATCACCGACGCGCACGTCTTCCTCGGCCGCATCCCCCCGCACCTGCTCGGCGGGGAGATCCCGCTCGACGTCGACGCCGCCCGCGCCGGGATCGAGGCCCTGGCCAAGGAGCTCGACCTGACCCCGGAGGCGTGCGCCACCGGCGTCCTGGAGATCTCGGCCTGGAACCAGGCCAACGCGCTGCGCCAGGTCACCGTCAAGCGGGGCCTCGACGTCCGCGACTTCGCCCTCACCACCTTCGGCGGCTCGGGCTCCCTGCTGCTGTGCCGGCTCGTCGACGTGCTCGGCGTCCCGACCGTCCTGGTCCCGCCGAACCCCGGCAACGTCTCCGCGTTCGGGCTGCTCACCGTGGACGTGAAGAACGACTACGTGCAGACCCACGTCGCGCTGGCCGACGGGCTCGACCCGGCCGACGTGTCCCGCATCGTCGACGACCTCACCGCGCAGGCCGCCGCCGCGCTGGACCGGGAGGGCTTCCCGGCCGCGCAGCACGGCTTCGTCCGCACCGCCGACCTGCGCTACTTCGGGCAGGCCTTCGAGGTCCGCGTGCCGGTGCCGGACGGGCCGGTCACCCCGGACGCCCTGGTCACGGTCGCCGACGCCTTCCACGCCGCGCACCGGGCCCTCTACGGCTACGACTTCGCCGGCGACCCCGGCCAGCAGGTCGAGTGGGTCAACCTGCGGGTCTCGGGCATCGGCCCGATCCGCCGCCCGGAGATCGCCACCCACGACCTCGTCGCCGACCCGGTCGTCGCCGAGGCGGGCCGGCGCCCGGTCTGCTTCGACGCCGCGCAGGGCTTCGTCGACACCCCGGTGTACCGGCGGGCCGACCTCGTCCCCGGCGCGGTCGTCGACGGGCCGGCGATCGTCGAGGAGTTCGGCTCCACCGTCCCGCTGCACCCGGGCTTCACCGCCCGCGTCGACACCCGCCTGAACATCATCGTGACCCGGAAGGCCGACCAGTGACCACAGCGACGACGGCGACCGACCGCCCGGCCGACACCGGCTCGCGCCGCGCCCCCACCGCGTTCCCCTTCGGCCCGCTGACCGACGACGCCGGGGCGAGCGCCGACCCGGTCCTCGTCGAGATCGTGCAGGGCTCGCTGGCCAGCGTGGAGATGGAGGTCGAGACCGCCATCGCCCGCACCAGCCGCAGCCCGATGATCCGCGACGCGCACGACTTCCGCGCCGGCATCCACGACCGGCGGCTGCGCAAGCTCACCGGCCGGTCCTACTCCGCGCTGGTGCACCCGATCGCCCGCGAGTTCCCGCTGGACCAGATGCGCGAGGGCGACGTCTTCTTCCACAACGACGTCTACCGCTCCGAGGGCGGCATCGGGCACCTGCCCGACCTGTGCGTGACCGTCCCGGTCTTCGCCGGGCCGGCCGGCGACCGGCGCGTCGTCGCGTTCGTGCAGGCCTTCGGCCACCACGACGACATCGGCGGCGCGGTCCCCGGCTCGATGCCCTCGAACGCCACCAGCGTGTTCGAGGAGGGACTGATGGTCCCGCCGATCCGGCTGTGGGACGCGGGTGTCCCCAACCGGGCCGCCCTGGCGATCATGACCCGCAACTCGCGGATGCCCGACTCGCTGGCCGCCGACCTCGACGCCGAGTGCTCGGCCTGCCTGATGGGCGCCCGGCGCCTCGGCGAGCTGTTCGACCGCTACGGCATCGAGACCGTCGAGTCCTGCTTCGACGCGATCATCTCCCGCACCACCGAGACCTACCGCCGCGAGATCGTCGGCCGGATCCCGGTCGGGACCTGGACCTGGGAGGACTACGCCGAGCACGACGGCGTCGAGGAGCCCCGGCTGCACGCCCAGCGGATCACGCTCACCCGGACCGGCCCCGACGACCCCGACGGCGAGCGGCTGATCCTGGACTTCGCCGGCACCTCCCCGCAGGCCAAGGGGCCGATCAACCACTGCGGCGACTACTCCGACGGCGTCTTCCTCAAGAAGTGGCTCGCGCCGATCCTGCGCAACCTCGCCGACTCCCCGGAGCGGATGGCCGAGCTCGACGTCAACGAGGGCATCGTCCCGCTGATCGAGATGCGGTTCCCGCCGCCCGGGACGCTGCTGACCCCGGTGTTCCCGGCGCCGACCAACGCGCGCACCTTCGTCATCCTGCGGCTGCTCGGGGTGCTCGCCGGTGTCGTCGCCAAGGCAGTCGACGGCCGGATGCCCGCCGACCAGGAGACGATCCGCTACACCGGCGTCTACGGCGAGGACCTGGAGGGCCGCCCCTACCTCATGCGCGAGGTGCTCGGCGGCGGCTCCGGCGGCCGCTACTACGCCGACGGCGAGGACACCATCCACGTCGTCCCCGACTCGCGGAACCTGCCCACCGAGTTCACCGAGGCCCGCTTCCCGTTCCGCGTCGAGTCGCTGTCGCTGGCCACCGACTCCGGCGGCGCCGGGGAGTTCCGCGGCGGCCTCGGCTACGAGAAGCACGTCCGGATGCTGAAGGACGCGCACTTCATGTCGATCGCGGACCGGTCGATCCTGGCCTGCTGGGGGGTGCGCGGCGGGAAGGCCGGGCGGCCGTTCGAGGTCGTCATCGACCCGGGCGGGCCGAACGAGCGGGAGGTCGACGCGCTGGCCGACGCCGAGCCGGTCCGCGCCGGTGAGGTGATCCGGGTGCGGACGACCGGCGGTGGCGGCTGGGGCGACCCGCTGCGCCGCGACCCGGCGGCCGTCGTGCGCGACGTGGTGTGGCGCAAGGTGTCCGCCGCGGCGGCCCTGGCCGACTACGGCGTCGTCCTGACCGGGGACCTCGACGACGACACCCTCGGCTTCGACGCGGCGGCCACCACGGCCGAGCGGGCGGGCCGGGCCGCGTGGTCCCGCGACGACGACGCGTTCTTCGACCGCGGCCCCGGCTACGCGTCCCTGGCCGGGGGCGCCACGCACGCCGACGTCGACCGGCTCTGAGGCCCGCCGTGCGGGTCGTGATCTGCGGGGGCAACGGCAAGACCGGACGGGCGGTGGCGGCCGCGCTGCGGGCGCGGGGCGCCACCGCCGTCCCGCTGGGGCGGGCGGACGCCGTCGTCGGGGCCGCGGCCGGCGCCGACGCCGCCTACCTGATCGCCCCGAACCTGCACCCGGACGAGCCGGCGCTGGTCGCGGGCTGGCTCGACGGGCTGCGCACCGCGGGCGTCACCCGGGTCGGCTACCACTCGGTGGCCGCGCCGTACGCCCCCGACATGCCCCACCACCTGGGCAAGGCCCGGACCGAGGACGTCGTCCGCCGGTCCGGGCTGCGCTGGACGGTCCTGCAGCCCGGCGCCTACCTGCAGAACCTGGACCTGACCGGGCCGGTCCGGGTGCCCTACGACGTGCACGCCGTCTTCGGGTTCGCCGACCTCGACGAGGTCGGGGCGGCCGCCGCGATCGTCCTGACCGAACCCGGCCACGAGGGCGCCACCTACGAGCTCGCGTCGCGCACCGCCACCGTCGCCGAGCTGGCGGCGGAGGCGGGCACGACCGCCGAGCGGGTCCCCGGACCGTCCGGTCTCGGCCCGGTCCTCGACGCGATGTTCGCCTACTACGACCGCCACGGCCTGCCCGTCGGCACCCGTCCGCTCGCCCACCTCCTCGGGAAGGACCACCCGTGACCTTCGGCAACTCCTGCCATCGAACCGGCGCGGTTTCCGTCGCCCACGACGGTGAGACGACGGCCACCCTGCTCCTAGGTTCGTCGTCGTGAGAGTCCTGCTGGCACTGGGCGGCAACGCCATGACCGCCGCCGACGGCAGCGCGCGGCCGGAGGACCAGATCGCCGCGGCGCGGGTCGCCGCCGGGGCGGTGGCCGGGCTGCTGGCCCGCGACCACGACGTCGTCATCACCCACGGCAACGGCCCGCAGGTCGGGAACCTGCTGGTCAAGAACGAGCTGGCGGCCGCCGTCGTCCCGCCGGTCGGGCTGGACTGGTGCGGCGCGCAGACCCAGGGGACGCTCGGCTTCGTCCTGACCACGGCGCTGGACGCGGCGCTGGCCGCGGCCGGGGTCGACCGGCGCACCGCCGCCGTGGTGACCCGCACCCGGGTCTCGGCCGACGACCCGGGCCTGCTCCGGCCGTCGAAGCCGGTCGGGCGCTACCTGCCCGCCGACGAGGCCGCCGTCCTGGTCGAGCACGGCCAGACCTGGCAGGACCGGGGCGAGCGGGGCTGGCGCCGGGTGGTCGGCTCGCCCGAGCCGCTGGAGATCGTCGACGGGCCGGCGATCCGTGCCCTGGTCGACGCCGGGTTCGTCGTCGTCGGCAACGGCGGCGGCGGGATCCCGGTCGTGCGACGGCCCACCGGCGAGCTGGCCGGCGTCGAGGCCGTCATCGACAAGGACCTCGGTGCCGCGCTGCTCGCCCGCACCGTCGGCGCCGACGTGCTCGTCATCGGCACCGACGTGCCCCACGCGGTGCTCCGCTTCGGGACCCCGGCCGCCGAGGCCCTCGGCACGATCGGTGTCGAGAAGCTGCGCGCGCACGCCGCCGACGGGCACTTCGCCGGCGGCTCGATGGGCCCCAAGGTCGACGCGGCCTGCCGCTTCGTCGAGAACGGCGGCACCCGCGCCGTGATCACCGACCTCACCCACATCACCGAGGCCGTCACCGGCGGCGCCGGAACCGTCGTCGTCCCGTCCTGAGACCGCTGGAGAAGGAGAGTCCGTCATGCCCGACGCCATCGAGGTGCGCAAGGTCCCGATCCACTCCGTGGCCGACGCGAGCGAGCTCGCGACGCTGATCGACGACGGGGTCCTGCAGGCCGGCCGGGTCGTCGCGATCATCGGCAAGACCGAGGGGAACGGCGGGGTCAACGACTACACCCGCATCATCGCCGACCGCGCCTTCCGCGAGGTGCTGATCGGGAAGGGCGCCCCGGCCGAGCAGGTCCGGGAGGTCCCGATCGTCTGGTCCGGCGGCACCGACGGCGTCATCAGCCCGCACGCGACGATCTTCGCGACCGTCCCGCCGGAGGACGTCGTCCCCTCCGACGAGCCCCGTCTGACCGTCGGTTTCGCGATGAGCGAGCAGCTGGCCCCGGAGGACATCGGCCGCACGCCGATGATCACCAAGGTGGCCGACGCGGTGCAGGCCGCGATGAAGAAGGCCGGCATCACCGACCCCGCCGACGTGCACTACGTCCAGACCAAGACCCCGCTGCTGACCATCCACACCATCCGCGACGCCAAGTCCCGCGGGAAGACCGTGTGGACCGAGCACACCCACGAGTCGATGGACCTGTCCAACGGGTGCACCGCGCTCGGCGTCGCCGTCGCGCTCGGCGAGATCGAGATGCCGACCGACGCCGACGTCATGCACGACCGCGACCTCTACTCCGCGGTGGCGTCCTGCTCGTCGGGCGTCGAGCTGGACCGGGCGCAGGTCGTCGTGGTCGGGAACGCGACCGGGGTCGGTGGCCGCTACCGGATCGGGCACTCGGTCATGACCGACGCGCTCGACGCCGACGGCATCTGGAACGCGATCCGCGACGCGGGCCTGGACCTGCCCGAGCGGCCGCACACCTCCGACCTGGACGGCCGCCTGGTCAACGTGTTCCTCAAGTGCGAGGCGTCGCAGGACGGCACCGTCCGCGGCCGGCGCAACGCGATGCTCGACGACTCCGACGTGCACTGGCACCGGCAGATCAAGTCCTGCGTCGGCGGGGTCACCGCGGCCGTGACCGGCGACCCGGCGGTGTTCGTGTCGGTGTCCGCAGCCCACCAGGGTCCCGAGGGCGGCGGCCCGGTCGCCGCCATCGTCGACCTGGGCTGAGTGGCGGGGCAGCGGTGACGGTCCCCGAGCCCGTCCGTCCGGCGTCGTCCCGCTACCTGGACGCGGTGCTCGACCCCGGCTCCTTCCGGTCCTGGGACACCCCGGCGGGACCCCCGCCCGGGGCGTCCACCGGGTACCGCGCCGAGCTCGACCGGGCCCGTGCCCGCGCCGGGACCGACGAGTCCGTCGTGACCGGCGAGGGCCGGGCCGGCGGGCTCCGGGTGGCGGTGGTCTGCAGCGAGTTCGGCTTCCTCGCCGGGTCGGTCGGCACCGTCGCGGCCGCCCGGATCGTCGCGGCGGCCGGGCGGGCGACGACGGCCCGGCTCCCGCTGGTGCTGGCACCGGCCTCCGGCGGGACGCGGATGCAGGACGGGGCCGCGGCGTTCCTCGCGATGTCGGGGATCGCCCGGGCCGTCGCCGCGCACCGCCGGGCCGGGCTGCCGGTCGTCGTGCACCTGCGGCACCCCACGACCGGCGGGTCGCTCGCGTCCTGGGGGTCGCTCGGGTCGGTCACCGTCGCCGAGCCCGGGGCGCTCGTCGGGTTCCTCGGGCCGAAGGTGTTCCGGGGGCTGACCGGGTCCGCGTTCCCGGACGGGGTGCAGACCGCGGAGAACCTGTACCGGCACGGTGTCGTCGACGCCGTGCTCGACACCGCCGGGTTCGCGGGGTTCCTGCGCCGGGTCGTCGCGCTCACCCGCCACGCCCCGACGCCGGTGCCCCCGGCGCCGGAGCCCGGCCCGGCGCCGGGACCGGTGCCCGACGCGTGGACCTCGGTCACCGCGACGCGGCGCCCGGACCGGCCGGGCGTGCGCGACCTGCTCACCGACCCGGACACCGTGCTGCTGCACGGCACCGGCGCGGGGGAGACGGCCGCGGCGACCGTGCTGTGCCTGACCCGGTTCGGGACGTCGCCGTGCGTCCTGGTCGGGCAGGACCGGACCGCCACCCGTCCGGTCGGGCCCGCCGACCTGCGGGTGGCCCGCCGGGGTGCCCGGCTCGCCGGGGAGCTGGGCCTGCCCCTGGTGACGGTCGTCGACACCGCCGGTGCCGAGCTGTCACCCGCTGCCGAGCAGGGAGCGCTGGCCGGGGAGATCGCGCGCTGCCTGGCCGGGCCCGGCGGGCCGGGGGGTCCCGTCGTGTCGGTGCTGCTCGGGCAGGGCGGCGGCGGTGCGGCCCTGGCGCTGCTGCCCGCCGACCGGGTCCTCGCGGCCCGGCACGCGTGGCTGACCCCGCTCCCGCCGGAGGGGGCCTCGGTCATCGTGCACGGCACACCGGACCGGGCACCGGAGACCGTCGCCGCGCAGCGGGTGCGCAGCGCCGACCTGCTGGCGCTCGGGGCGGTGGACCGGATCGTCGACGAGTGTCCGGACGCCGCCGACGAGCCCGCCGCGTTCGTCGCCCGGATGCGGGCCGCGCTCGCGGAGGAGATCCCGCGCGCCGCGGGCACCCACCCTCCACCGATCTCGTACCGACCCCCACGACCGGGAGACCGACCTTGCTGCTCACCTCGCTGACCGATCCCCGGGACCTGGAGCGTGCCGTCACCGTCGGCGACGACGTGCTGTCCCGCGCCGAGCTCCTCGACCGGGCCGGCCGCCTCGCCGCCGGCATCCCCGACCACGGCCCCCTCGCCGTCCACGCGACCGCCTCGATCGACACCGTCGTCGCCATCACCGCCGCCATCCTCGCCGGCGTCCCGGTCGTGCCCGTCCCGCCGGACTCCGGGCCCGCCGAGCGCGGCCACGTGCTCTCCGACTCGGGTGCGACGGCCTGGGCCGGGGAGCTGCCCGAAGGGGTCGACCTGCCGGTCGTCGTCCCGGGGGCGCAGCCGATCGGCCCGCGCCCGGTCGACCCCGCCGCCACCGCGATGCTGCTCTACACCTCCGGCACCACCGGACGCCCCAAGGGCGCCCAGCTCTCCGGCGCCGCGATCGCCGCCGGCCTCGACGCCCTGTACGAGGTCTGGGACTGGACCCCCGACGACACCGTCGCCCACGGCCTGCCCCTGTTCCACGTCCACGGCCTGATCCTCGGCGTCCTCGGATCACTGCGCCGCGGCTCCCGCGTCGTGCACACCGTGAAGCCGCAACCCGCCCGCTACGCCGCGGTCGACGCGTCGATGTACTTCGGGGTGCCGACGGTGTGGAACCGGATCGTCGACGAACCCGACGCCGCCCGCGCACTCGGCCGGGCCCGGCTCCTCGTCTCCGGCAGCGCACCCCTGCCCGCATCACTGTTCGACCGGATCGCCGCCCTCACCGGGCAGGCACCGGTGGAGCGCTACGGCATGACCGAAACCATGATCACCCTGTCCGCACACGCCTCCGGGGAACGCCGCGCCGGCTGGGTCGGACTGCCCCTCCCGGGCGCCGAGACCCGGCTGCTCCCCGCGTCCGACGAGGCACCCGAGGACGTCCCCGACGACGGCGAGACCGTCGGGCGCCTCGAGGTCCGCGGCCCGATGCTGTTCGACGGCTACCTGAACCGCCCGGACGCGAACGACGAGTGCTGGGCCGGCGAGGGCTGGTTCCGCACCGGTGACCTCGCCGTCCGCGACGCGGGCGGGTTCCACCGCATCGTCGGCCGCGAGTCCACCGACCTCATCAAGTCCGGCGGCTACCGGATCGGGTCCGGCGAGATCGAGGCCGTCCTGCTCGACCACCCCGCCGTGTCCGAGGTCGCCGTCGTCGGCGCCCCCGACCCCGACCTCGGCCAGAAGATCGTCGCCTACGTCGTCGGCGACGGACACGACGCCCAGGCGCTGATCGACCACGTCGCCGCACAGCTGTCCTGGCACAAACGCCCCCGCGAGGTCGTCTTCCTCGACGGCCTGCCCCGCAACCCGATGGGCAAGGTCCAGAAGAAGCTGCTCACCTGAGCCCGCGGGCGCGTCCGGCGCTCGCCGCGACGGTCGCGGTGCGGGGCGCGGCGAGCCGGATCCGCCAGGCCCCGCACCGGCAGCGCTGGTAGCTCACGACGCCGTCGGCGGTGCGGTGCCGCGACGTCGTCTCCCACTCGTGGTCCAGGGGTGTACTCACGACGACGACGTTGCTGTAATGGGTCAGTGCACATCAACCCTTACGGACGTGATCCGGCGCTCCTCGCCGCCGACCTGGTGAACGCGCCGCCGTCGTCGACCGGGGAGCTCGTCGCGCGCTGCCTCGCCGCCGGGGTGACGCGCGACTGGGACCCGGTCGGCGCCGACCTGCCGGCGGTGCTCGACTTCCTGCGCCGGTGGGAGGGGGTCGTCGACGCCGAGCCGGGCGCGGAACGGGCACGGCTGCTCAACGCCCTGCTCGCCGAGTCGACCGGGCCGCCACGCCTCACCGACCACGACGGCCACTGGCACCTGCACCACCGCGACGACGGTCTGGGCCTGGCCGGTGTGCTGCGCGCCCTGCTCGCGACCGGCACCGCCACCCACCTGGCGACCCGGGGGATGGACCGGCTCGGCCGGTGCGCCGCCGAGGGCTGCACCCGCGTCTACGCCGATGTCTCCCGCAACGGCAGGCAGCGCTACTGCAGCGCACGCTGCGGCAACACCGACGCGGTCCGCCGGCACCGCGGCAGGCAGCAGCCCGTCCGGGCCTGAGCCCCCGGTCCGGTGCCGTGCGGCCCGCGCGCATACCCGAGCGCGGGGTCCGCGGGCGAGCCCGTGTGGTCTGGGTCATCGGTGACCGTCCAGATCCTGAAAACGGACGGCGCTCGCCGGTACTGTTCCGTTCCGACCAGCGCCGCCGATGCGTCACCTGCGCATCCCGGCGGTCGAAGAGAGAGCACCCGACGGCTCCACCGCGGAGCCAGGATTGGAGGTCGGCGTGGCCCTCGTCGTGCAGAAGTACGGCGGTTCGTCGGTCGAGAACGCGGAGCGGATCAAGAAGGTCGCCGAGCGCATCGTCCGTACCCGCAAGGAGGGCCACGATGTCGTCGTCGTCGTGTCCGCCATGGGGGACACCACCGACGAGCTGACCGATCTCGCCGAGCAGATCTCCCCGAAGCCCCCGCTGCGGGAGATGGACATGCTGCTCACCTCCGGTGAGCGGATCTCGAACGCACTCGTCGCGATGGCGATCCACGCCCTCGGCGCGGAGGCCCGGTCGTTCACCGGCTCGCAGGCGGGCATGCTCACCACCTCGAAGCACGGTGACGCCCGCATCACCGAGGTGAACCCGTGGCGCCTGCGTGAGGCCCTCGACGAGGGGCACATCGTGCTCGTCGCCGGCTTCCAGGGCATGAGCGCGGACTCCCGCGACATCACCACGCTGGGCCGCGGCGGCTCGGACACCACCGCCGTCGCGCTCGCGGCCGCGCTGAACGCCGACGTCTGCGAGATCTACTCCGACGTCGACGGCGTCTACACCGCCGACCCGCGGATCGTCTCCAAGGCGAGCCTGCTCGAGACGGTGACCTACGAGGAGATGCTCGAGCTCGCCGCGTCCGGCGCCAAGGTGCTGCACCTGCGCGCCGTCGAGTACGCCCGCCGCTACGGCGTCCCGCTGCGGGTGCGCAGTTCCTACAACGACAAGCCGGGCACCCTGGTCTCCGGCTCGATCGAGGAGATCCCGTTGGAGAATCCGATCATCACCGGCGTCGCCCACGACCGGTCCGAAGGCAAGATCACCGTCACCGGTGTGCCGGACACCCCCGGCATGGCCGCGAAGATCTTCCGCACGGTCGCCGACGCGGAGATCAACATCGACATGGTCCTGCAGAACATCTCCAACGTGGCGGACAAGAAGACCGACATCACCTTCTCGCTGCCCCGCACCGACGGTGACACCGCCGTCGCGGCGCTGGAGCGCGCGAAGGCCGAGATCGGGTTCGCCGAGCTGATCTACGACAACGACATCGGCAAGGTGTCCCTGGTCGGCGCGGGCATGCGCAACCACCCCGGCGTCACCGCGAAGTTCTGCGAGGCGCTCTCCGACGCCGGGATCAACATCGAGACCATGAACACCTCGGAGATCCGGATCTCGGTGATCTGCCGCTCCGACCAGCTGGACGACGCGGTGCAGGCGCTGCACGAGGCGTTCGAGCTCGGCGCCGAGGACGACGCGGTGGTCGCCGCCGGAACGGGCCGGTGAGCTGAGATGGCCATGGACAAGCCCGTCCTCGCGCTCGTCGGCGCGACCGGTGCCGTCGGCACCACCATGATCGAGATCATCGACTCCCGCGAGTCGGTGCCGTGGGGCGAGATCCGCCTGATCGCCTCGGCGCGCAGCGCCGGCAAGGTGCTGACGGTCCGCGGCCAGGACATCACCGTCCTGGAGCTCAAGCCCGAGGTCTTCGACGGCGTCGACATCGCGATGTTCGACGTGCCGGACGAGGTCTCCGCCGAGTGGGCGCCGATCGCCGCCTCCCGCGGCGCGATCGCCGTCGACAACTCCGGCGCGTTCCGGATGGACCCCGAGGTCCCGCTCGTCGTGCCCGAGGTCAACCCGGAGAAGGTGACCGAGCGGCCCAAGAGCATCATCGCCAACCCGAACTGCACGACGCTGTCGATGATGGCGGCGATGGGTGCGCTGCACCGCGAGTTCGGGCTCGAGGCGCTGGTCGTGTCGTCGTACCAGGCCGCGTCGGGTGCCGGTCAGCCCGGCATCGACCAGCTGCAGGCCGAGCTGTCCGCGGTCGCCGGCAAGGACCTCGGGAAGGCCGCCGGCGACGTCGCGGCCGTCCTGACCGAGGCCGGGATCCCGGTCGGCGGCGACTCGCCGTTCCCGGCTCCGCTGGTGCTCAACGTCGTGCCGTGGGCCGGCTCCCTCAAGGACGACGGCTGGTCGTCGGAGGAGCTGAAGGTCCGCAACGAGTCCCGCAAGATCCTCGGGATCCAGGAGCTCAAGGTCTCCGCGACCTGCGTGCGCGTCCCGGTCGTCACCACGCACGCGCTGGCGATCCACGCGACCTTCTCCTCGGAGGTCTCGGTGGACGCCGCCCGCAAGGTGCTCGGCGCGCAGCCGACGATCGTCGTCAAGGACGACCCGGCCGCCGGCGAGTGGCCGACCCCGGCCGACGC
The DNA here is from genome assembly GCF_020496245.1 of Pseudonocardia sp. ICBG601. Lineage (NCBI taxonomy): Bacteria > Bacillati > Actinomycetota > Actinomycetes > Pseudonocardiales > Pseudonocardiaceae > Pseudonocardia > Pseudonocardia sp. ICBG601. Next base: position 1,112,847 of record NZ_JAHLJA010000148.1, read on the forward strand.
CGTCGGCGGGGACCCGACCGTGGTGGGCCGGATCCGGCAGTCGCTGGACTTCCCGAACACCCTGGAGCTGTTCGTGTGCGGGGACAACCTGCGCAAGGGTGCAGCCCTGAACACCTACGAGGTGGCGGAGACGGTCGCCGCGGCCGGCTGACCTCCTCCGTACCTACGACGGCCGCCGTCCCGGAGCCCGGGGCGGCGGCCGTCGTCGTGTGCGGGTCTAGGGCAGGCGCAGCGTCGCCACGATCGCGCGGTGGTCGGTGCCGGGCACCAGCCGCGTCCCGAACGACTCGGCGGCGATCCCGCCGTTGTAGACGATGTGGTCGATCTGCGGCCCCAGCCACGACGGCGCCCAGGTCGGCCAGGTCCCGGCCAGCCCGTTGCCGGTCTGCGAGCCCGCGTCGCCGCAGCCCTGGATCGCGTTGCGGAACACCGAGTGGTCGAGGCTCGCGTTGAAGTCGCCGGCGACGATCGCCGGGCTCGTCCCGGAACACCACTTCGCGACGGTCTCCAGGTCCGAGCGCCACTGCCCGACCGAGCGCGGGACCGGGGCGACGGAGTGGAACGCGACGAAGCGCAGGTTCCCCAGGCCGCCGCCGGTGATCTCGATGTAGTCGAAGCGGACGTCCTTGCCGATCCGGGTGCGGACGTCGCCGAGCCGGTTCGACCAGGCCACGGTGTTGCCGGTGACGTCGCGGTCCCAGCGGTCGACGCTGGACGCCGTCCGGTAGCCCAGCGGCTCCAGCAGCGGCGCGATCTCGCTCTCGTAGCGGCCGCCCGCCTCCGGGATCGAGACGACGTCGGGGTTCTCCGCGGCGACGAGCGCGGCGAGCGACTGCGTGTCGGCGTTGCCCTCGTAGACGTTGAGCGCCAGCACCTTCAGCGGGGTCCCGCCGGTGGGCGCGGGGCCCGCCACGGTGCGGGGGAGCACCAGCGCGGCGCCGACCAGCGCGACCAGCGCGAGGACGACCGGGACCGGCCAGAACCGGCGGGCGGCCAGGGTGATCAGGAGGCCGATCACGACCAGCACGCCGAGCGCGGCGACCATCAGCGGCCGGAAGGCGATGACCTGCGCGAACGGCGAGTGCGCGTCGAGACCGACGAGGTCGGGCAGCGTCGCGAGCGCGGCGGCGGCACCGAGGAACAGCGCGAACCCCCAGCGCACCCGACCTCCCCGACGACGGGGCCGCCCACTCGGGATGGGCTGGGTCTCGGAGTCGGGGTGGGGCGGTGCGCTCACTCGGTCCAGTCTGCCCGAGGGGCACACCTGCCCGCCGCGTCCGGACGGTGCGCTGCGCCGATCGTCTGTGGACTCTCTCAGTGTCCGACTTGCGCGACCGCTCGTCGACCGTCTCGGTGACGCCGACGGCCGTGCAGCCCCGGCCGGTCAGGCCCGGGCGCGCAGCAGCGGCGCCGCCACCCCGGCGGCGACGACCGCGACCGACCCGCAGACCAGCATCGCCACGCCGGGAGAGGCGGTGTCGACCAGCACCCCCGCCAGCGGGGTCGCGATGGCGATGCCGAGCGTCGTCGCGGAGCCCTGCAGGCCGGTGACCAGGCCACGCACCCGGTCCGGGGCGAGGTCGCCGATCGCGGCACTGCCCGCCGCGAGCGTCGACGCGGTCGCCAGACCCGCGGGGAGCAGCAGGAACAGCAGGCTCCACCACGACCAGGCCAGTGCCGCCGGGAGCGTCGCCAGCCCGAGCGCGGCGAGCAGCAGCGGCAGCGGCAGGCCGCGGCGGGCGCTGCCGTAGAGGAACCCGCCGACCAGCGACGCCAGGCACCACACGGCGTTGACCAGCGCGATCGCCCACGCCTGCCCGGAGGAGGTGAGGGCGGCGATGAACGCGAACTCGGTGCCCATGATCGCGATCACCGCGGCGGTCACCGCCAGCAGCGCGCCGACCAGCGGCCGGGTCAGCCAGCTGCGCAGCGGAGGGCGGGGGCCGGTGCGGGCGGCCCCCTCGCCGTCGGCGCGGACCGGTGGGTCGAGCCGCCACAGCGCGATCCCGGCCAGGACGAACCCGGCGCCGATCACGCGCATCGTCGTCGCCGAGCCCAGCCACACCGTCAGCAGCGACCCGACGGCGGGCCCGGTCATGTAGGAGATCTCGACGGTCATCGAGTCCAGCGCGAACGCGGGGCGGCGTCGTCCGGCCGGGACGGCGGCCGCGATGACCTGCCGGACCAGGGAGAACACCGGGAGGGTCAGGATGCCGGCGACGAAGGCGGCGCCGAGCAGACCGGCGTAGCCCAGCAGCGGCGCGACCGACCAGAACAGCAGGCCCGCGGTCATCGTCAGCGCCAGGACCGGGCGCAGCCCGTGCCGGTCGACCACCGTGCCGAGCAGCGGGGCGCCGATCGCCATCCCGGTCGGGACCGCGGCGGCGACGAGCCCGGCGGCGCCGAAGCCGTAGCCGAGCGTGGTGACGGTGTGCAGGGTCAGGGTGACGCCGACGGCCGTCGCGGGGATGCGTGCGGCCATGCCGATCGCGGTGATCGCACCGACCCCGGGCAGGCGCAGCACGTCGGCGAACGCGCCCAGGCCGGCGCGGGGTGCGGTGGCGGCGGTGTCGGGCACGACCCCATCCTGACCCGCGCCCGGTCGTCGTCGCGCACCGGTTTCGGGTTTCGGCCGGGACCGCACGGGAAGTCCCTGGGGGAACGGACACCGCCGACCGCGACGCGGCCGCGCAGCCGCGGGAGCGTCCCGGTCGCCCCGGCGGGGCACCGCCCGCCCGCCCCACCCACCACGCGCACGAGGAGGCTCGGCCGTGACCACGTCGCACCAGCCCAAGCCCACCACCACGGACTCCGGCAGCCCGGTCGCCAGCGACGAGCACTCGCTGACGATCGGCCCCGACGGCCCGCTCCTGCTCAACGACCACTACCTCATCGAGCAGATGGCGAACTTCAACCGGGAGCGCATCCCGGAGCGTCAGCCGCACGCGAAGGGCGGTGGGGCGTTCGCGCGGTTCGAGACCACCGAGGACGTCTCGCAGTACACCAAGGCCGCGTTCCTCCAGCCCGGCGTCGAGTCCCGTGGCGTGATCCGTTTCTCGACCGTCGCCGGTGAGCGCGGCAGCCCCGACACCTGGCGCGACCCGCGCGGTTTCTCGCTGAAGCTGTGGACGACCGAGGGCAACTGGGACATGGTCGGCAACAACACGCCGGTCTTCTTCGTCCGCGACCCCATGAAGTTCCAGCACTTCATCCGCAGCCAGAAGCGGCGCGTCGCGAACAACCTGCGCGACCACGACATGCAGTGGGACTTCTGGACGCTGTCGCCGGAGTCGGCGCACCAGGTCACCTGGCTCATGGGTGACCGGGGCATCCCGAAGACCTGGCGGCAGATGAACGGCTACTCCAGCCACACCTACAGCTGGATCAACGAGGCCGGCGAGATGGTCTGGGTGAAGTACCACTTCAAGTCCGACCAGGGCGTGGAGTGCCTGACCCAGGACGAGGCCGACACCCTCGCCGGCTCGGACCCCGACTACCACCAGGCCGACCTCTACAACGAGATCGAGGCGGGCAACCACCCGTCCTGGACGCTGTACGTGCAGGTCATGCCGTTCGCCGACGCGAAGACCTACCGGTACAACCCGTTCGACCTGACCAAGGTGTGGCCGCACAGCGACTACCCGCTGATCAAGGTCGGGAAGCTGACGCTGGACCGGAACGTCGAGGACTACCACGCCGAGATGGAGCAGGCCGCGTTCGAGCCGAACAACCTGGTGCCCGGCACCGGGCTGTCGCCGGACAAGATGCTGCTCGCCCGCGGGTTCTCCTACGCCGACGCCCACCGCGCCCGGCTCGGTGTCAACTACAAGCAGATCCCGGTCAACGCGCCCCGCAGCGAGGTGAACAACTACCAGAAGGACGGCGCCATGCGGATCACGAACACCCGTGACCCGATCTACGCGCCGAACTCCTACGGCGGCCCGGCGGCCGACCCGAAGCGGGTCTCCGAGGCCCTCTGGTACGCCGACGGCGACATGGTCCGCAGTGCGTACTCCCTCCGCGAGGAGGACGACGACTGGGGCCAGGCCGGGATCATGGTCCGCGAGGTCTTCGACGACGCCGCCCGCGAACGGTTCGTCGGCAACGTCGCCGGGCACCTGCTCGACGGCGTGACCGAGCCCGTCCTGCAGCGCGCCTTCGAGTACTGGCGCAACGTCGACAAGGACATCGGCGACCGGATCGAGCAGGCCGTCCGCAACGGCGGCTGACCGCTCGGCACGGCGACGGCCCCGGGGGACACCCCGGGGCCGTTGTGCGTCCTAGGCTCGGCAGGTGGAGATCTGGCACAACCCGCGCTGCTCGAAGAGCCGCGCCGCCCTCGCGCTGCTGACCGACCGCGGCGTCGAACCGACGGTGCGGCGCTACCTCGACGACCCGCCGACCCGCGCCGAGCTGGAGCGGGCCCTGGCCGCGCTCGGCACCGAGGACCCGCTCGCGATCACCCGCACCGGCGAGCCCGCGTTCCGCGAGCAGGGCCTCGCCGGCGCCGACCGGGACACCCTGCTCGACGCGCTGGCCGCCGAGCCGAAGCTGATCGAGCGGCCCGTGGTGATCGACGGCGACCGGGCCGTCGTCGGCCGGCCGCCGGAGAACGTGCTGGGCCTGCTCGGCGACTAGCCCAGCGCCCGCCGCACGAAGTCGACCTCGGTCGCGATCAGGTCCAGCTGGTCGGACACCACCAGCGAGCCGTGCCCGGCGTCGAACCGGCTGACCTCGTAGGTCACGTCCCCGCGTCCGGCCAGCGCGTCGAGGTAGTTGTCGATCTGCCGGATCGGGCAGCGCGGGTCGTTCTCCCCGGCCAGCACCAGGACCGGTACGCGGACCTCGTCGACGTAGGTCAGCGGCGAGGCCTCCCGGTAGAGGTCGGGCAGCTCGTCGGGGGAGCCGCCGAACAGCGCCCGGTCGAACGCGCGCAGCTGCTCCATCTCGTCGGCGTAGGCGGCGACGTAGTCGGCCACCGGCACCCCGGCGACGGCCGCGGCCCACCGCTGCGGCTGCGTCCCGGCGGCGAGCAGCGACAGGTACCCGCCCCAGGACCAGCCGTCGACGGCGCAGCGGTCCGGGTCGACGGTGCCGTCGGCGACCAGCGCGTCCTGGACGGCGGCGACGTCCTCCAGCTCGGTCAGCCCCGGCCTGCCCTCGATCGCGTCCCGCCAGGCCGAGCCGTAGCCGGTGGAGCCCCGGTAGTTGACCTCGACGACGGTGAACCCGGCCTCGACCCAGGTCGCGCGGCCGGCGTCGAAACGGTCCTCGTCGGCGGCGTGCGGGCCGCCGTGCAGCACGAACACCGCGGGCGCCGGACGGCCGTCGACGCGCGGCGCCTCGGCGACCAGGCTGTGCACCTGCCCGGCCGGGACCCCGGTCCACACGTCGCGGACGGCGACCGAGCCGGGCGGGCGCTCGCCGGGCGGGGCGACCAGGACGTCGTCGGTGCCGTCCGGGCGCAGCCCCCGGATCTGCGACGGGGTGGCCGCCGACGAGGCGGAGTACTCCACGGTGCCGTCGTCGCGGACCTCGGCGGACCCGACGCAGCCGGGCGCGGTGGGCAGCTCGGTCAGCTCGCCGGAGGCCAGGACGTAGCGGAACAGCCGGGTGCGGGCGGCGTGGGTGTGCGCGACGAGCAGCGCCGAGGCGTCCGGGACGAACCCGCCGACCAGCTCGCCGGGCAGGTCGACCGCGAGCTCGGTGACCTCACCGGTGGTCGGGTCCCAGACCAGAAGCTCGTCGCGTCCGCGGCGCTCGTGGCCGACGAGCAGCCGCTGGTCGCCCGCGAGGGGGGAGAACTCCAGCGCGGCGAGGCCGCGGCCGGGCCCGTCGTGCAGCTCGGCGACGGTGTCCCCGGTGGCGACGTCGAGCACCCGCAGCGACGGGTGGCGGGAGTCGCCGTGCTCGGAGTGCGAGATCGCCAGCAGCGTCTCGTCCTCCGACAGCGCGCCGACGCCCGCGTCCTCGGTGTGCCGGTAGATCTCCCGGGCGTCGGTGCCGGAGCCGCGCTCGTGCACCGACAGGACGGTGCCGTCGTCGGTGGACACCCCGATCGCGGTGACCCGGCGGCCGATCTCCAGGCCCGCCGGGTAGCCGTCGCCCGCGCCGGGGACGGCGGGCACGGTGTCGGTGCCCGCACCGGAGGACCACGGCTGGGCGACCCAGTGGCCGAACTCGTCGCCGTCGGTGTCGGCGAACCACCAGACGTGCCCGCCGTCCGGCGGCAGCACGGCCGAGGTGGTGCCGTTGCGCCGGTCGGTGACCTGGCGGTGCTCCCCGGAGTCGCGGTCCCAGGCGTGGATCTCGAAGGTGCCGGTCGCGTTGGAGACGTAGACCGAGCGGGCCGGTGCGTCGCGGGCCCAGCCGGGGCGCGACATGCGCGCCGCGGTGAACCGGGACCGCCAGCGCTGCTCGCGCTCGTCGTCGAAGAGCGTCGGGGGAACGGGGGCGCTGGGGTGCGGGCTCACGACCCGATCGTGCCGAACGCCACGAACGGGTGCACCGGGCGGGGTCGTCGGCCGCGCATCCGGCAGCATGGAGGCATGCGGAGACCGGCCCGGCTGCTGCTCGCCGGGGTGCTCGTCCTCTCCCCGGCCGCTGCGGGCTGCGGTGCGGTCGGATCGACCGCCGGCACCGTCGCGAGTGGCCCGACGGTCACCGCCCAGGCCGACTCGCACGGCCTCACCGCCGTCCGGTTCGACCACTCCGCGACGCATCCGGAGCCCGCCGTCCCGACGGTGCGGGTGCGCCGCGGGACGACGGTGGTGCTCACCGTCGGCAGCGACGTCGCGCGCCGGGTGCTGGTGCCGGAGCAGGGCCGCGCCGTCGACGTCAGCGCCGGGGGCACGGTCACCCTGCGCTTCCTCGCGCTGGGGACGTTCACCGTGCGGGTGGCCGAGCCCGGCGCGGTCCGCGGCGGGACGATCATCGGCCGGGTCGAGCCCTGGCACTGACCCGCCGGGGATCAGGCGAAGGCGTCGGCCCGGTCGGCGATGGCGCGCAGGCCCTCGGCGATGTCCACACCCGACGGCGCGGTGTCGGGGTCGAGCATCCACTGGACCATGAGCCCGGTGAGCAGCGCCTGGTAGACGGAGCCGAGCACGTGCACGCGGCGGTCCGCGGCGGCCGGGTCGTCGGGCAGCGTGTGGAAGGTCAGGGCCAGGCCCTCACGGACCTCCCGCTGGGCCTCGGCGAGCTTCGCGCGCAGCTCCGGCAGCCGCTCGGCCTGGGCGAGCGCCTCGACGTGGGTGGCCCACAGGCGTCGCTGGGTGGAGAACAGGCCGACCACCCGGCTCCAGGTCTCCTCGACCCGGCGCTGCGGGTCGGTGGTCCCGCCCGCGGGTTCGGCGAGCGCCCGGTCGAGCTCCTCGCCCCAGGCCGTCGTCGCCCGCAGCAGGGCCTCGGTGAGCAGGGCGTCCTTGGAACCGAAGTGGTAGCCGATGGAGGCCAGGTTCGTCCCGGAAGCGGCCACCACGTCCCGTGCGGTCGTGCGGCCGAACCCCTTCTCGTAGAGGCACTGCGCGGCCCCGTCCAGAAGCTCCTCGCGGTGTCCCATGATCGCGGAACCTATCGGGTCGTCACGGACGTCCGTACACCGGCCGTTCACCCGGTCTGCCACTGTCGTGCAACGCTTGCGTGACGCCGGTCACGGCGGGTAGGGACTGTCGTGGCGGTGTCCTCGACGGAGTGGGCACCGGACCGACGAGGAGTCACCGTGAGCAGACTGCGATTCGGCACCTTCCTGGCCCCGTTCCACCAGCCCGGTCAGAACCCCACCCTCGCGCTGCAGCGCGACCTCGAGCTCGTCGAACACCTCGACCGGCTCGGCTTCGACGAGGCGTGGATCGGCGAACACCACTCCGCGGGCTCGGAGATCATCGCCTCGCCCGAGATCTTCATCGCCGCGGCGGCGGAGCGGACCCGGAACATCAGGCTCGGGACCGGCGTCACCTCCATCAGCTACCACAACCCGCTGTGGGTGGCCGACCGCATGGTGATGCTCGACCACCTCACCCGCGGACGCACGATGCTCGGCTGCGGGCCCGGCTCGCTGCCCACCGACTCGTCGATGATCGGCCTGAACCCCACCGACACCCGTGAGCTGCTCGAGGTGAACCTCGACATCATCATGCGGCTGCTGCGCGGCGAGGTCGTGAACGCCGAGACCAGGACCCACAACCTGATCGACGCCCAGCTGCAGCTCGCGCCCTACAGCGACCCGTGCTTCGACATCGCGGTCGCCGCCGTCGCGTCCCCGACCGGGCCGCGAATGGCGGGGCAGCACGGGATCGGCCTGCTGTCCATCGGCGCCACCCTCACCCAGGACGGCTTCGACGCGCTGGCCCACCACTGGAGCGTCGTCGAGGAGCGCGCCGCCCACCACGGGCAGCCCGCGCCGGACCGCAGCAAGTGGCGCCTGGTCGGCCTCATGCACGTCGCCGAGACCCGGGAACAGGCCTACCGCGAGGTCGAGTACGGCATCGAGCACTGGTTCCGCTACTTCCAGAAGGTCGCGGCCTTCCCGCAGATGGCGGTCGAGGGCGGCGACGCCAAGGAGATGATCGACTTCATCAACGACGCCGGGATCGGCGCGATCGGCACCGTCGAGGACGCGAAGGCCCAGGTGCAGAAGCTCGTCGACCAGTCCGGCGGGTTCGGCGCGATGCTGCTGCTCGGCCACGAGTGGGCCAACCCGGAGGCGACGAAGCGGTCCTGGGAGCTCATCGCCCAGTACGTCGTGCCCGAGTTCCAGGGGCAGGCCGCGGGCACCCTGGCGGCCAAGGACCGGGCCAGCTCCACGCGCGAGAAGCACGCGCAGACCCAGCTCGACGCCGTCGACACCATGACCAAGCGCTACGAGCAGGAGAAGGCGGGCAGCTGACGGGCTCCGGCGCGGCGGCTACCGGCCGCCGCGCCGCGGGCGTCCCGCGCCCGCGACCCACAACGTCAGCAGCACCGCACCGGACGGCGCGGAGAAGACCAGGAACCACCACGGGCTCAGGTCGGTCAGCAACGCCAGCACCGAGGTCCCGGCGGCGGCCGCGGCGGTGATGCACAGCCAGATCACCGTCAGGACCCGCATCGCGACGCCCCCGGCCGTCGCGGAGAACACCACACCGTCGCGCCGGGACGGGGCCGAGGAGGCGGGCAGGTCCCGGGTGACCCGGCCCAGGTCGCCGCGGGTGCGCATCCGCCAGACCTCGGTCAGGCGCTCGTCGTACTCGGTGAGGTCGAGGTAGCCCTCGGCGTGGGCGGCGCGCAGCCGGTCGGCGACGGCCTGGCGTTCGGCGTCGGAGATACGGATCTGCTCGGGTCCCACCACCTCGTCCACCTCCTCGATGATGCCTGTCCGCGCCGGGTCCGTGCCACGATCGCCGGTGTGGCGACGCGGGTGGTCCCGGCTCGGGCGCGGTTCGCGGCCGCCGTCGTCGGGGCGCGGCCCGGCACCCGTGTGCTGGAGGTGGGCTGCGGACCGGGGGCGGTGGCGTCGTTGGTCTGCCCGCGGCTCGACCCGGTCGCGGGCGGCGGGATGCTCGCGGTGGACCGCTCGGCCGTCGCCGTCGCGCGGACCGCCGAACGCTGCGCGGCCTTCGTCGACGCCGGCGTGCTCACCGTCGTGCGGTCCGACCTGGCCGGGCTGCGGATCGAGGACGGCACGGTCGACGTCGCGCTCACGGTGAACGTGAACCTGTTCTGGACCCGTGACCCCGGCCCCGAGCTGGAGGTGCTGCGCGCGCTGCTCGCTCCGGGAGGGGTGCTGCACGTGCTCTACGAGGGCGCTCCGCCCGCGGCCGTTGCAGCGGGGCTGCGCCGGCACGGATGGGACACGGTTCCGGTGTCCGGCGACGGCGGGGCCGGGGTGACGGGCCGGCCGGCCTGAAACCGGGCCGGTGCCCGGCGGGACCGCCCCGCCGGGCACCGTGTCACGTGGGTCGGCTCACTCGCAGGCGATGCCGTCGCCGTCGCGGTCGAGGCCCGAGCGGTAGCCCGGGTCGCCGCTGCTCAGCGGGGCCGCCCCGGCGGCGCGGGCCGCGGCGCAGTTCTTGTAGTAGGCCGAGCCGCCGCCGGACGAGCCGGAGGACGACGAGCCGGAGGAGACCAGGGGCTGCGGCGCGGCCGGGACGTAGGGCCGGTCGACGTCGGTGTCGGCGACCAGCGGCGCAGCCGGCGAGGCGGACTCGGCGACCGGGGCGCTCTGCGGCACGACGACCGGAGCGGGCGGGACGGGCGGGGCGGCTGCCTCGCCGATCGTGATCGGGTCACCGGCGGAGGCGAGCGCCGCGGGGCCGGGCAGCTGGGTGGTGACGGTCCCGGCGGCGACCCCGGCGACCGAGCCGGTCGACGGGCCGAGGACGACCTGGGTGAACCCGGCGGCACGGAGCGTGTCCCGCGCCTGCACGTCGGTCATCCCGACGACGTTGGGCACCGTCAGCAGCACCGGCGCCGCCGGGGCGGCGGGAGCGGCCGGGGCCGCCGCGAGCGGTCGCACCGGAGCGGTGGCCGCGCCGACGATCCCGATGACGGTCATGAGCACGCAGAGCGCGGTGGCCGTCCAGCCGAGCACGATCCCGACCGTCGAGCGGCCCGGCGTCGACGCCCCGCCGGCCCGGAACCGGGCGCGGCCGGTGTGCGACAGCAGTGCGGCGGGCACCGTGACCAGCAGGCCGAACACCGGCACGAACCCGACCACCATGCCCAGCACCGACAGCCAGAAGCCCGCGGTCGCGGGGGTGTTCCCGCGGTGCGCCGGAACCGGCTCGGCGACGGTGGCCCAGGGCTGGGTGGCGGTCATGGGAGGTCCTCTCGTGGTGGCCCGACCGGAGCTGCTCCCGCTCCGACGAACGGCCTATCGAGAGGTGTGACGCGGCCATTACCGCCTGTCATCAGCGTTGATGACGGCGCCGACCACGCCGGGTCAGGGCGTGAGCACGAGCTTCCCGACCGCGGAGCGCTCGGCGTACGCGCGGGTCGCGGTCGCCGCGTCGGCCAGGGGCAGGGTCCGCGGGCGGGCCGGGTTCAGCTCCCCGGCACCGATCCGGCGCAGCACGTCCTCGGCCAGGTCCCGCGACGCGGCGGGGTCGGTGCGCGACCAGTCGCCCCAGTCGACGCCGACGACGGTCCGGTTCCGCAGCAGCACGACGTTCGCGGGCAGCTTCGGGATCGCGCCGGAGGTGAAGCCCAGCACGCAGAACCGGCCGCCGGAGCCCAGCGCCCGCAGCGCGGCCTCCGCGGCGTCGCCGCCGACCGGGTCGATCACGACGTCCGCGCCCCCGCCGGTGTGTTCGCGGATCGTGTCCTTGAGGGCGTCGTAGCCGACGGCGGCCTCGGCCCCGGCGGCGAGCGCGGCCGCGCGCTTGTCCGGTGTGGACGCGACGGCGAGCACCCGCGCCCCGGCGGCGCGGGCGTGGTCCACCGCGGCCTGCCCGATCCCCCCGCTCGCCCCGAGCACGACGACCCACTCGCCCGGGCGGACGGTGACCCGGTCCCGGAAGGCGAAGGCGATCGTCCCGTGGCTCTCCATCGAGCTGGCCGCGACGCCCGCGTCGACCCCGTCGGGCACCGGGACCAGGCGGTCCTCCGGGACGACGACGTGGCTGGCGAACCCGCCGAAGCTCGTGAGCAGGGCGGCGACCCGCCTGCCGTCCGGGGTCGTCCCGGCGACCGCGGTGCCGGGTGTGAACGGCAGCGGCGGTCGCAGCTGGTAGCCGCCGCGGGCGATCAGCCCGTCGACGAAGCTGACCGCGGCGGCCTCGACGGCGACGAGCACCGCACCCGGTCCCGGCTCCGGGGCCGGCTCCTCCACCAGCTCGAACCGCTCCGGATCGGCGAACTCCCGGCAGACCACCCGTCGCACCACGCCTCCTCGCGTCGCCCACTGCGTCCGTGGGCGAGCCTCGCACGCGGGTGCCCGGCGGTGATCGTCGGTGTGGCCGCGGTCATGAACCGCGCCGCGCCGGGTCGACCGGCGGCCTTCGTGATCCACTGTCGCCCGGGGCCCGGCCTTCCTCCCACCGGGCCCGCCGAGGGAGGAGCATGGTGGGCGTGTCGTCCGACCGCACGGAACCCGGGGCCGCGGACGACCTCCGGTCCGACGGCCGCAGTACGCGCTGGGACGCGCACCGCGCGCGCCGTCGGGAACAGGTGGTCGACGCGGCGCTGGCCGTGCTGGGCCGCGACGGGCAGGACTTCGGCCTGGACCAGGTGGCGCACGAGGCCGGCGTGACCAAGCCGGTGATCTACCGGCACTTCGGCGACCGGGCCGCGCTGCTCGACGCGATGGCCGAGCGGGCGACCGACCGCCTGATGGAACGGCTCATGCCCGCCATCTACCGGGAGAGCGCGGCGTGGACGCGCATCCACGACTCGATCGACGCGGTCATGGGCTTCCTCGACGACTCGCCGGGCGTCGACCTGCTGTTCCGCCGCCGCCTCCCCGGCCAGCGGGGCGAGGTCGTCGACGCGGGCCGGGAGTTCATCGCGTCCGCGCTGACCGGCCTGCTCGGGTCCTACGCCGAGATGCTCGACGTCCACGAGCCCGATCTGGTCCGGGTGTGGTCGCAGTCGATGGTCGGTGCGGTGCAGGCGACCGCGGAGTGGTGGCTGCGTGGCCGGACGACCGGGGACGCGCCGGGCCGCGACGTCGTCACCCTCCACCTGACGGACCTGATCTGGGCGCAGATCGAGGGCATGGCCCGGCGGCGGGGGTTGACTCTGAGTCCCGAATCACTACTCCCCGTGAGGGTTGAGCCGAAATAGGCGTTACTCCGCGTATAGGGTACCGTCGCGAGCCGGTCGTCCCGGCAGGTCTCGGACCCTCGTGGCGACCGCCGGATGTATCTGCGCACGGGCCCCGTCGACGGGGAACTCCGGGCGCGCAGTCGTGCGGAGGGGGAGCCATGTCCGAGGGGGCGAACGGCGGGGGTCGGCCGGGTCCGAAACCGGTGCCGGTCGACGATCTGGCACCGGGTGGGCCGCGGGCGAAGGCCCAGGGCTGCCTGTGTTCGGTGCTCGCGAACGCGGCGTTCCGGGCCGGGGCCGAGAGCAGGCCCTGCATCGATCCGCGCTGCCCGATGCACGCCGACCCGTCCGAGGACTGAATCCCGCCACGGTGGGGCGCCTCCGGCGCTCCGCCCTTCCGGGCAGGGCGGGGTGCACCTCGGGGGATGTGTCCCCGCCCTGCCGCTTCCCATCCGCAGGAGACGATCGTGTTCGACCTGGAGCGCGTGACCGCCGAGCTGCACCGTGAGCTCGGGGCGGTCCGCGAGGAGCGCCCCGGTGTCCGGCACGCCGGGCTCGTCACCCAGCTGCGCCTGGCGGGGGAGGTCGGCGTCCGCGACGGCAGGACGACGATCCACGCCGAGTTCGACGCCCCGGCCCCCGCGCTGCGCATGCGCTCCGAGCTCGGGGCGCTGCACGGTCGCGGCGGGCTGCGGGCCGAGGTCGTGACCGGCGGCGGCGCGACCCTGCGCTACCAGGTGCGGGTCACGGCGCCAGGGACCGACCTGGCCCGGGCGACGGGTCTGGTCGACCGGACCGGACGGCCGGTGCTCGGGCTGCCACCCGCCGTCGTCGCGGCGGGGCCCGCCGTGGCCGCCGGGGTCTGGCGTGGGGCGCTGATCGCGCGGGGCCGGGTCGTGCGGCCGGCCGGGCGGGTCCGCCTGGTCGTCACCTGCCCGGGCCCGGCCGTCGTGCTCGCCCTGGTCGGGGCGGCCCGCGGGCTCGGGGTGCTGGCCGCGCCGCAGGAGACGGTGAGCGAGCACCGCGTCGTCGTGCGGGACCCGGAGAGCGCCGAGGCCCTGCTGCGCAGTGTCGGCGCGCCGGGCGTGGCCGAGGTGCTGAGCCGGGTCCCGGTCGCCCCGCGGGGCGCGACCACCGCGGACGGGTCGCTGCAGACGGTGAACGCCCGCCGGGCCGCGACGGCCGCCGCCGCGACGACCGAGCGGGTCCGGGTGGCGCTGCGCGCGCTCGGCGACGACGTCGCCCCCCATCTGCGGGAGACCGCACTGCTGCGTCTGGAGCACCCGTCGCTGTCGCTGGCGGAGCTCGGCCGTCTCGCCGACCCGCCGCTGACGAAGGACACCGTCGCCGGGCGGCTGCGCAGGCTGGTCCGGCTCTCCGGTGTGGCCGGACCCGACGACGACTGAGTCCCGCCGCCACGATCCGCCCCTCCGGCGTACTCGGGGTACGGTGTGGACTCAAGCATTCGCCGCCTTAATTCGTCGAAATCGGGAGGTTGCTTTTCCATGCCTCGGTCCGACTCAGCCACCAAAAATCCAGAAAAGGGATACGTCGCACTTCTCGGGTGGAGTCTCAATGCGGTGGAGGCGATCGACCGCTTCGACCGCCGGTACGTCGTCGTCGCCCCGGACTGGGCCGAGGAATACTGCAAGGAACACGAGATCCCGTACGTCCCGTGGAACTTCGAGCGGCTGAACGACCGCTCGATGGAGATCGCGGAGACCTTGCAGGAGATGGGCGTCGACGTCGCCATCCCGCTGTTCGAGGAAACCGTGGAATGGGCCGGCGCAATCAATTCCGTGCTGCTCGACAACCCGCGGCTGTTCGGGCAGGCGATGCTGCTCCGGGACAAGGCGCTGATGAAGCGTCGCGCACAGCTCGGCGGAATCCGGGTGGGCATCTTCGAGGAGGCCCACGACCGTGACGACATCGTCCGTTTCCTCAAGCGCGTCAACCAGACCCTGCTGAAGCTCGACGGTGACCCGAACGACCCGATCCACATCAAGGCGTTCGACAAGGCGGGCTGCCTCGGGCACCGCGTGGTGCGCACCTATGAGGACATCGACAACATCCCGGACGAGGAGTTCCCGCTCCTGATGGAGTCCCACCTCGACGGGTGGGAGTTCGCCGTCGAGGCGTGGGTGCACAACGGGAAGATCAAGTTCCTCAACATCTCCGAGTACGTCACCCTCGGTTACTCGGTGTTCGTGCCGGCGACCCCGGAGCTGGAGAAGTACCGGCCCGCGATCACCGCGCAGATCGAGAAGCTGATCAAGACCTTCGACATCGAGTTCGGCTTCGTCCACCCGGAGTACTTCGTCACCTCCGACGGCGAGATGTACTTCGGCGAGGTCGCCTACCGGCCGCCGGGCTTCAAGGTCTTCGAGCTGCTGGAGCGCTCCTACGGCTTCAACGCCTACCAGGGCCTCGTGCTGGCGTTCGACCCGAAGACCACCGAGGAGGAGATCGACGCCTTCTTCCCGAAGGAGGTCGAGGGGGCTTCCGGCGTGGCCGGCTGCTTCGGGGTCTACCCGCGCCGCCGCGTCGTCAGCAGCCTGCGGATCCCCGAGGAGACCGAGGACGACGACTACTACGAGTCGCACGACCTCACGTCGCCGGTCGAGGAGACCGTGACGAAGAGGACCGCGTTCGGCACGCACTGGGGTCTGCTCTACTTCTTCGGGGACGACCCCTACCGGATGCGCGATCTGTTGAAGAAGCAGGAAGAACTCGACTTCTACGTCTGAGGGCGGGTACCCGCCCACGGCCGTGGAGCCCGAACGAGGGAAGCCGTGTGAAACCGACCGTCGACGTCGCGAGTGGGACCTCGGTGCTGGACAGGCGCCTGGTCTCGCTCGACGACGCCACCCGGGACCTGGCCCGGACCCCGGACTTCGGCAAGACGACGAAGATCCGCAGGGTTCTGGAGCAGCTCCGCCGCGTCCTGCTGCAGGACGGGGGCCCCGCCGCCGTGCAGGCCCGAGCCCGGGACCTGGAGGAGGCCGGCGTGTTCGCCGGCACCGACTGGGCCCAGCCGGACATCCTGGTCCCGGCGTTCGTCGGGGCGGGGCTGCACAGCGGCGTCGCCGACACGGTGGTGATGGAGGCGACCAGCGAGCTGCGGATGCTCGCGGTCGCCCTCGGGGAGTACGACCACCCCGCGATCTCGGCCGACGAGGCCCGCCAGTTCCTGTCCCAGGTGCTGGCGATGAACCTCGAGCTGCTGTTCACACCGCCGACCGAGGCGGAGCGGGTCCACGAGGGCCGGACGGCCCAGATGATCCGCGACCTGTTCCGTCACATCGCCGAGGGCATCGGCTACGACAGCGTCCTCGACAAGCTGGTCGCCGAGATCTGGCGGATCCTGCGCCAGCGCCCGATCCAGGTCGACCAGGTGTCGTCGCTGATCACCCGGCTTTCGGTGTGGCGCGGCGACCCGAGCGTCGACCTGTCCTCCGGGCAGGGACTCGACCGGCTGATCACCGCGCTGTTCGGGACCACCGAGGCGAGCCGCGAGGACCCGGGGATCGACGTCTTCCGCTCCCGGCTGGAGGCGATGGACACCGGAGGCCTGCAGTACGAGGCCGCCGGGTTCGCCCGGGCCATGCACGACACCGGGCTCGTGTCGCCGTACCACGCGGAGCTGCTGCAGTTCCTGCGCCACGAGAGCGACTACCTGCTCGCCGAGGCGCTCGGGCTGTCCGACACCGGCAAGAACTGCCTGCTGCGCTTCCGGGACCTGGTGCACCGGCTGATCGAGGAGGCCGTCACCCCGCACACCGCGCAGTGCATCTACGGCCTGGCGCTGCTGCTCGACCGCGGCATCCTCTACGAGCCGCCGGTCGTGCCCGGGCTGTGGCGCCAGATCGCGCTGGAGATCGGCCCGGCCGCCCGCCAGCGCCTGGTCGCCGCGTTCGGCGAGCAGCCCGAGCCCGAGGTGCGGCTGCTGGCCGGCGTGCTGTCGATGCTGGGCCAGCCGCTCGGCGTCGGGCAGGGCGACAACCCCACCTGCCAGTCCGCGCGCGCCCTGTCGATGTGGGCCTACAACGACCCGGACTACCTGCTGCAGATGGTCGTCTGGGCGGCCCGCGACGACGAGATCGTCATGCACTTCGAGGGACAGCGGATCTCGTCGAAGGAGAGCGGAGCCGGGGTCGCGGAGAAGCTGCCGATCGACCTCGACCCGGTGTCGCTGGTCGTCGTCCCGCACCTGGACCGGATCTACGCCGAGATGGGCCGCCGCTGCTCCGACCGGCCCGGGGACCCGCACCGCTGGGTCAACCCGGAGTTCCACGGCTGGTGGGCGGCGCGCGGCTTCCACATCAACGTCGACGTCGGGACCGGCAACCTCACCGACCTCGACGCCTTCCTGCGCCAGTTCCACGCCGGCTACCACCCCGGGTACAACGGCGGCCAGCCGCTGATCCACCCGCAGCCCGCGGGCATCGCGGTCACCGACAGCGCCGCCCGCTACGTCGGCTGGCACGCCATCGCGATCCTGCGGGTCGCGCCGGACCCGAACGACGTGATGCGGGTGTACTTCTACAACCCGAACAACGACAGCGGGCAGGACTGGGGCGACGGCGTCGTCGTCTCGACGGCGGGCAACGGGGAACGCTTCGGCGAGGCGTCGCTGCCGTTCGACCAGTTCGCGTCGCGGCTCTACATCTTCCACGGCGACCCGCTGGAGCACGGGGAGCCCGAGCGCGTGCCCGCGGAGGACATCGCCACGATCGTCGGCTACATCGAACGCAGCTGGGGGGCCGACCGGCTCCCCGCCGGTGCGGCGCTGCAGGCCTCCGACGGCCCGGCCCCCACCGGCTGACCCCGCCCGTGGGTCGGGTCGCGGTGCCGACCGCGCTCGGTGCGGCCGGGTCCGTCCTGCTCACCGGCGGGGCCTGGGCGGTGGTCCGCTGGCCCGGCTCGACGGTCGCGCTCGGCGCCGCCGTCGCCGGGGCCGGGCTCGTCGTCGTCGCCTGGCTGCTGCTGGTGCGCGCACCGGTGGTCCCGGCGCAGGCGGTGCGGGCGCTGCTCGCCTGGGCCACGCCACTGCTCGTCGCACCGCCGCTGTTCTCCCGCGACGTGTACAGCTACCTCGCCCAGGGGATGGTCGCGCTCGGCGGCGCCGATCCGCACCGGACCGGTCCGGCGGCCGGGCTGCCCGCCGGGTCGCCCGTCCTCGCGCGGGTCGACGGCTACTGGCGGGAGACGCCGTCGCCGTACGGGCCGGTGACCGACCTGTGGCAGAAGGCGGTCGCCGCCGTCGCCGGGGACGGGGTGGTCGCCGGGGTGGCGGCGTACCGGCTGCTCGCCGTCGTCGCGGTGGTGGGGATCGGGTGGGCGGTGGTCCGCCTGGCCCGTGCCCACGGGATCCCACCGGGGACGGCGCTGGCGTGGGGGGTCGCGAACCCGCTGGTGCTCTGGCACGTCGTCGGCGGGATGCACAACGACGGCCCGATGCTCGCGCTGCTGCTCGTGGGCCTCGCCGTCGGGCTGCGCGGGCCGTGGGCGGCGCTCGCCGCGGGCGCCGCGCTCGTCGCACTGGGGGCGTTGGTGAAGGCCCCCGCGGCGGCCGGGCTCGTGGTCCTGGCGGTCGCCGCGGCCCGGTCCGCGCCCGGCCGTACCCACCGGTGGGGGGCGGTCGCGCTGGTCGCGGGGGTGGCCGCGGCGGCCGCGCTCGCGGTGTCGGCCGTCGACGCCGGCGGGGGTAGCTGGCTCGGCGCGGTGTCCGCGCCCGGGCAGCTGTTCAGCTGGATGGCGCCCACCAACTGGGCCGCGGCGCTCGCGGGCGTGCTCGGCGCCGACCCGGCCACGGCCCTGACGGCGACGCGGACCGCCGGGACGGTGCTCGCCGCGCTGCTCGCCGCCGGGGTGCTCGTCGCGCAGGCCCGCGGCCGGACCGGTGCGACGACGGCGCTCGGCCTGGTGCTCGGCGCCGTCGTCGTGCTCGGGCCGGTGCTGCACCCGTGGTACCTGCTGTGGGCCCTGACCCCGCTGGCCTGCGTGCCGCTCCCGCCGCGGCCGCGGGCGGCGCTGACGGGCGTCGTGGCGCTGTTCGCGGTGCTGGTGCCGCCGCTCGCGGGGGACTTCTCCGGGCGGCCGATGCAGCTCGTCGTCGCCTACGCGGGCGCGCTGCTCGTCGTCGCGGTGGTGGGGGCGGTGGCCGCCCGGACCCGCGCGCGGGCCCGCGCCGCGGCCGGATCATGCTGACCGTGTGGTGAAGGCACTCGCGCTGCGGATCGCGGCGGTCGTCGTCGGCGGGGTGCTGCTGCACCTGGCGTTCCCGCCGCGCACCGTGTGGTGGACCGCGATCGTGGCGTTCGCGCTGCTCTGGTGGGCGCTGTCCGGGGTTCGGGTGCGCCGCGCCGCGCTGCTCGGGGCGCTGTTCGGGTTCGCCTTCTACCTCGCGCACCTGATGTGGATCCAGGACTTCCTCGGCCGCGACTACGGCCCGTTCCCCTGGGTGGGGCTGTCGCTGGTGATGGCGGGGTTCCCGGCGCTCGGCGGCGCGCTCGTCGCCCTCGCCGCCCGGCTGCCCGCCGCACCGGTGTGGGGGGCGCTCGCGTTCACCGCGCAGGAGTGGCTGCAGAGCCGGTTCCCCCTCAACGGCTTCCCCTGGGGCCGGGTCGCGTTCGGGCAGGTCGACGGGCCGTTCCTGCCGCTGGCCGCGATCGGTGGGGCCCCGCTGGTGTCGGTCGCGGTGGTCGCGGCCGGGTTCTGCGTGGCGGCGTTCCTGCAGCGTCCCCGCCGGGTCGTCGGCCTCGTCCCGGTCGTGGCGGTCGTGCTCGTGCTGCTCGCGGTGCCGACCCCGCCCGTCGACGCGCAGGACGGCACCCGCACCGTCGCGATCGTGCAGGGCGACGCCCCCGACATCGGGCTCGGCCTGTTCAACGCCGGTCGGACCCTGCGCGCGAACAGCCTCGCCGAGACCTCCGTGCTGATCGACCGGGTCCGGTCCGGCGCGGTCCCGCGGCCCGACCTCGTCGTGTGGCCGGAGAGCTCGCTGTCGACCGACGGCGTCGACCCGGCGGTCGACCGGGTCGTCGACGCGCTCGGCGTGCCGTTCCTGATCGGTACCAACTACGAGGCGAGCGCGACCGACACCGAGAACGCGGTGGCCGTCTGGAACCCGGGGACCGGGATGGGGGAGCGCTACGCCAAGCAGGAGCTCGTGCCGTTCGGCGAGCGCATCCCGCTGCGGGCGGTCACGCAGTACCTGACCCCGTTCGTCGCGCTGGCCGACTTCACCCCCGGTACGGCGCCCGCGGTGCTGCCCGTCGCGGGCACCCGGGTCGCGACGGCGATCTGCTACGAGACCGCCTACGACCACGTGCTGCGCGACGGCGTCGCCGACGGCGGTTCGCTGCTGGTCATCCCGACGAACAACGCCTGGTACGGGCGGAGCGAGATGACCTGGCAGCACCTCGCGATGTCGCGGCTGCGGGCCGTCGAGCACGGGCGGGCCGCGGTCGTCGCGGCACTGTCCGGGGCGAGCGCGGTGATCCGGCCCGACGGCTCCGTCGTCGCCGAGACCGGGCTGTACACCGCGGACACCCTGGTCGAGCAGGTGCCGCTGCGCACCGGCCTGACGTTCGCGACCCGCTGGGGGGCGTGGTTCGAGCACGGTCTGGCGCTCGCCGGGCTGCTCGCGGCGGCCGCCGGGTTCGGATGGCGACGCCTGCGGGCGGGCGTCCGGTGACCGCGGCGGCGGGCCCGGCGCGGCTGTGGGTGGGGCCCTGCTGGGCCGTCCACCTGGGGCCGATGCTCGGACTCGACGCCCACCGGGGTGCGGTGGCGTGCCTCGCGGTCGGTGTCGACGACGACCTGACCGTGCGGGTCGACGGCGCCCCGGACCGCACGGCGCGGACACTGCTGGTCCCGGCCGGACTGCGCCACCGGATCACCGGCGGCGCGCACCGGGCGGCCTTCGTGTTCCTCGAGCCCGGTCGCGGGCCCGCCGGGATCGTGACCGGGCACCCGGCCGAGCCCGACCTCGTCGCCTGCGCGGTCGACGGCGACGGGCCGGGGCTGCGGCGGATCCTGGTCGACAGCGGTACGGCGCCGGACGCCCGCGCCGAGCCCGACGCCCGCATCGCGCGGGCGATCGCGGCCCTGCACCGGCCCGGCGGCCCGGACCTGCCGACCGGTGACCTCGCGGCGGCGGCCGGGCTGTCGCCGGGCCACTTCGCGCGCCTGTTCACCCGGCAGACGGGGGCCGGTCTGCGGGCCTACCGCAGGTGGGCGCGGATGCGGATCGTCGCGGGCGTCGTGCGCGACGGCGGGGACCTCACCCGGGCCGCGGCCGACGCCGGTTTCGCGACGCCGTCGCACCTCGGGCTGGCGTTCCGCCGGATGTTCGGCCTGCCGCCCGGACGGCTCTTCCGGTCGGGGCTCGACATCCGGGTCGTGCCCGGTCAGGTCGCGGCGACGACGACCAGCGCCCCGGCCGTGACCGTCTCGACCAGGCCGTAGAACCAGATCGGGTAGAACGCGGTGGGCCGGTCGACCAGCCGGGACAGCACGCGTCCGACGGCCATCCCGCCGAGCGCGAAGGCGACGGTGAGCACCACACCGATGCGGAGCCCGGGGACGGCGAGGGCCAGCCCGAGCACGGCCGCGATCGCCAGGCCGAACCCGCCGTAGACGGCGCGCACCTCCGACCTGCTCTCCGGGCCGTCGGCCACCAGCCCGAACGGCCGGACCAGCGCGGCCGGCGCGGCCAGCGCGTACCCGCCCATGAGCAGGAAGAAGATGCCGACCACGACGATGATCACGATCATCGCTCCTCCGTCTCGGTGCTCCTCCGGCGTCGGCCGGAGGCTTGTCAGGACGTGGGCGAGCCTGCCGGGAACGGGAGCGGTCCGCCGTCACGGATCTGCGCGATCCGGGGCGGGGCCGGGTCAGCCGGTGAGGGCGCGGCGCATGACCACCCGCGGGAACCCACCGGACACCCCGGTGGTCTCCGCGGCGAACGTGAACCCGCCCGCCTCGAACAACGCGCGGGTGCCGACGTAGGCCATCGTCAGGTCGACCCGGGCGCCCCGGTTGTCCACCGGGTAGCCCTCGACGGCCGGCGCCCCCTGGTCCCGGGCGTACGCGACGGCTCCGGCGAGCAGGGCACGCGCGATGCCGCGGCCCCGGTGCCCGGCGCGCACCCGGAAGCACCACACCGACCAGACCGGGAGGTCGTCGACGTGCGGGATGGTGCGGGAGCGGGCGAACGGCAGCTCTGCGCGCGGGGCGACGGCGGCCCAGCCGATGGGTTCGCCGTCGTCGTGGGCGACGACGCCGGGGGCGACCGCGCGGGTCGTCAGCTCCCGGACGTACTCGCCCCGGGCCCGGCCGGTCAGGGCGCGGTGCGTCGCCGCGGGCAGGCGGTGCGAGAGACACCAGCAGACCGATGCGTCGGGGTCGCGCTTCGGGCCCAGCAGGGTCGCGAGGTCCTCGAACGAGGTGGCCGGACCGACGACGAGGGGCACCGGCACAGGCTAGTCGGGGAACGCCTCGGCGAGCATCCGGTGTCCGTGGGCCTCGAACGGCCCGTCGCCGACCTTCAGGGCCCAGGTCGCGGTGCCGACGGCCTCGGCGATCCACTCCCGGCGCCACGGGCCGGGCTCGCGCGGGTCGCCGCCGTAGCCGTCGTGGTGGGCGGTCTCTAGCGCCGGGTCCCACCGGAACTGGCGGGCGGCCAGACGCACCAGGTCGGTGGGCGCCGGGCGCAGCGCCGCCCGGCCCAGGTCGATCACGGCGACGGCCCCGTCGTGCACCAGCCAGTTGCGTGGGTGCCAGTCGCCGTGGGTCGGGACGAGCCGGGCCGGCGGGGTCGGCCAGCCGGCCACCTCCGCCCGCAGCCGCGCGAGCAGCCCGGGGGCGATGCGGTGCGGACGCCCGAGCCTGGTCAGGACGGTGTCGCGCAGCCGGGCGCCGTACCCCTCGTCGACGACGGCGGGCCGGTCGTGCAGCAGCGCCAGCAGCTCCCCGGCCCCGCGGTAGGTCGAGGGCTCGTGCTCGGCGGGCGTGTCCTGCACCAGGGTCCCGGGCAGGTAGCGGGTGACCAGCAGCTTCGCGTCGGCGTCGGCGTGGCGGAGCTCCGGCGCGCGACCCCGGGCGACGAGCGGGGCCAGCCACTCGCGGTGGGCGCGCAGCTCGCGGGCGATGTGGGTGTCGGCGTCGTCGCCGGCCTTCACGATGAGGTCGGCGCCGTCGTGACGGACCCGCAGCACGGTGGTCCCGACCAGACCCCAGCCGTGGTCGGCGACGACCTCGTGCCCGGGCAGCCGGCTCTCGAGCAGCGCGGCCTGGCGGGCGGACAGCGGCACGCCGCCACGGTAGCGGCCCCGGAGACGCCGATGGCGGCATCCCCGCGTGGGGGATGCCGCCATCGGACGGAAGAACAGGGCCCGGCACGTCGGCCGGGCGGGTGCGTCCTTAGCGGACGGTCACCGAGGAGGCCTGCGGGCCCTTGGCGCCCTGGGTGACCTCGTAGGACACGGCCTGGTTCTCCTGGAGCTCCTTGAAGCCCGAGCCGTCGATCGCCGAGTAGTGGACGAACACGTCGGCGCCGCCGTCCTCGGGGGCGATGAAGCCGAAGCCCTTCTCGGCGTTGAACCACTTCACGGTGCCGTTGGTCATGGTGACTCCTTGTAATGCAGCATTCGGACGGAACAACCACGTCGTGCGGCTGCCCGGGTCAGAGGAATTCCCAGACGGCAGCCAGCTTCAGCTACACCAAAGACAGCGAATCCGCCCGCATCATCATTCTGCGAGCGCGCTTGAGACACGAAACTCAGAACTACGGTGACCGAGGACGACGCTACCGCAGGGCGCGGTGTCGACCAAACAATTGTTCACCCCGCGGTGCTCCGGCGGGCCGTCCGGAGGGTCACGACCTGCCGATCGTCACGCTCGGCGTGACTCTGATCACTCGGCGGTCGCCACCCCGGCACGGTCGGTGCCGGGGCGACGACCCGTCGTCGTGTGGTCAGGCGTCGGCCGCGGCCCGCTGGCGCACCGCGATGGGTGCCCCGGCCAGGTCCTCCTCGTTGCACAGCAGCTTGAGCTCGTAGTACGCCGCCTCGGACGCCTCGTTGTAGTCGAGGTGGATGGCGATCACGTCGACCGGCTCACCCAGCCAGGACTGGGTCTCCCGCAGCCACTGCGCGGCGCGCTCCAGTGCGGTCGGGAGGTCGTTGTCGCGGAACTGGACCGGGCGGAACGGTACGTCCTGGATCCCGTCGAGCTGGTGCGCCGGGCGGGGGAGGCCACCGGCCAGTCCCGCGTCGTCGAGATCGAGCGCTACCGGGTTCTCACTCATCCCGTCAGGATCGCGCATCACACCCCGTCGTCGCACCCCACCACGCCCGGCGGGTCGTCAACGGCGCCGTAGTCGGCTGTGGCCCTCGGCGAGCCGTCCCAGGTTCAGCAGCTGCCGCCGGGCCATCACGAGGTCGCCGACCGACACCAGCGGCGCGAGCACGCGGGTGCCGCCCATGACGACCTTGAGCAACAGGCGGGTCGTGTCCGCCCCCTGCGGCACGAGGACGTAGGACATGACGGCGCCCAGGACGCTGCCGGTGAGCTGCACCCCGGGGTCGACCGAGAGGATCCGGCCGAGCCGCCGTCCGCCGGTCGCGGTGAAGGTGTCCCCGACCTGCGGTTCCGGGAGTCCCACGAGCTCCTGCGGGGACCGGCGTCCGAGGTTGTCGACCCAGTCGTAGGAGTACGGGGCGAGCCGGATCTGGGCGACCCACGGCCAGACGGCGGCGGCCGGCGCGGCGACGGAGACGCCCCGCCACGCCTGCAGCGTGGGAGCCGGGACGAGCTCGTCGCACGGGTAGGGGCGGGTGGTCTCGGCGTCGCTCACGCCCCAGCGGTCACCGATCACGGGTCCATCGTGCACCCGGCGGCCGTCCGCCGTCCGCGCCACGAACTGCGCGATCGTCGTCACGGCCCGGGGTCGGCGGCCCGGACCGCGTACCGCGCCGTCGTGGTGCGCACCCCCTCCTCGACGACGCGGGAGACCCGGTCCGCGTCGACGCTCCAGTCGGGCAGGAGGAGCGCGGGCCAGAACAGGGCGTTGGAGATCATCCCGAGGAACTGGGTCGTCGCGAGCTCGGGATCGTCGATCCGGGCGGTCCCGGCCTCGTGCGCGGCGGCGAGATGGCGGCGGACCGTCTCGAAGTAGGGCAGCTTGCCGAGCGAGAACTGTGCCCGTGCCAGCTCCGGGAACCGGGGGAGCTCGGCGATGACGATGCGGAACAGATCCTGCATCTCCTGCCGTCCCAGCAGCGCCGCGTACCGGTGGCCGAGTGCGAGGAGGCCGGCGGTGAGGTCGCCGGTCGGGACGTCCGCGCCGCTGTCGCCCTCGTCCCAGGTCGCGGTGATCATGGCCTCGAACAGTGCGGCCTTCGTCGGGAACTGCTTGAACAGCGTCGCCCGCGAGACCCCCGCCTCGTCCGCGACCCTCGCGAGCGACGTGCGGTCGTAGCCGGACGCGAGGAAGAGCCTCGTGGCCGCCTGCACGATCAGGGCGCGCTTCTCCTCCGCCATACGCCGGTGGTACGTCGGCACGGGGGCATCCATCGTCGTATCGTACCGAGGTGAGTCACTTGACTCACCTCTCCACGGCTCCTACCTTCGGTCACGAGGTGAGTGGATCGACTCACCACTGCGACTCGGAATCCGGGAGAACCCCATGGCTCGTTTCGACCGACAGACCGTCCTCGTCACCGGCGGCACCGGGGGACAGGGCGCCGGCCACGTCCGCGCGTTCCACGCCGAGGGCGCGAACGTCGTCATCGGCACCACCCGACGCGAGCGCGGGGACCGGCTCGCCGAGGAGCTCGGCGACCGGTGCTGCGTCGTGCAGCTCGACGTCGCCGACGAGGCGTCGTGGAGCGCGGCCGTCGCCGAGGCCGAGCACCGGTTCGGCCGGCTGACCGTCCTGGTCAACAACGCCGGCGTCCAGAACCCGCCCGCACCGATCGAGACGACCGAGGCGTCCACGTGGCAGCGTGTCCTCGACATCGACCTGACCGGTGCGTTCTTCGGCATCAAGGCGGTGACGCCGGCCCTGCGCCGTGCGGGCGGCGGGTCCATCACCAACATCGGGTCCGTCATGGGGACCGGAGGGACCGCCCACTACGCGCCGTACGTCGCCGCCAAGTGGGCGCTGCGCGGCCTGACCAGGACCGCCGCGCTCGAGCTGGGCCGCGACGGGATCCGGGTCAACGTCGTCCACCCGGGGGTCATCGCGACGCCGTTCATCACCGAGCCCGCCGCCGGAGCCGCCGCCCCCATCGCCGACTTCTACTCGCCCGACCCCTTCGCGGTGCCGCGGCTGGGGGAACCGGCGGACATCTCGGCGCTGGTGCTGTTCCTCGCGTCCCCGGCGGCGTCCTTCGTGACGGGCTCGGAGTACGTGAGCGACGGCGGCCTGCTGCTCGGCCCGGCCCTCCGGTGAGAGGCCGTGGAACACGACGAAGGCCCAGGTCCGCCGGACCTGGGCCTTCGTGTTGTCGGGGTGACAGGATTTGAACCTGCGACCTCTTCGTCCCGAACGAAGCGCGCTACCAAGCTGCGCCACACCCCGATTGGCACTCGGGTCTCCCCGTGAGCCGTTGAGAACTCTACCCGATGCCCTCCGAGGCCTGCGCGGGGGTTCCCGTCCGCGCATCGGGGCCGGTCGTGCGGGGGACGAGGGTCAGCAGCGAGGCCTCCGGCGGGCACGCGAAGCGCACCGGCGCGTACGGCGAGGTGCCCAGCCCGGCCGACACGTGCAGCCGCATCCGGCTGCCCCAGCGGCTCGCCCCGCGGGCCCGGGACCGGTCGATCCCGCAGTTGGTGACGAGCGCGCCGTAGCCGGGCAGGCGCAGCTGGCCGCCGTGGGTGTGCCCGGCGAGGACGAGGTCGTAGCCGTCGGCGGCGAAGCCGTCGAGCACCCGCGGCTCGGGGGAGTGGGTCAGCCCGATGCGCAGGTCGGTGTCGGCGTCGTGGCCGGCGATGCGCGGGTAGCGGTCCAGGTTCAGGTGCGGGTCGTCGACGCCCGCGATCCGGACCGTCCGGCCGTCGACCTCGAGCACGTGCCGGGCGTGGGTGGCGTCGACCCAGCCGTGCTCGCGGAACGCGGCGCGCAGGTCGGTCCAGGGCAGGTCCGCCCCGTGCACCCGCTTCGTGTCCCCGCGGCGCAGGTAGCGGGCCGGGTTCTTCGGGGTGGGGCCGTAGTAGTCGTTGCTGCCGAACACGAACGCGCCCGGCCGCTCCAGCAGCCTCCCCAGCGCGGTCAGCACGCCCGGGACGGCGTCGGGGTGTGCCAGGTTGTCCCCGGTGTCGATCACCAGGTGCGGGTCGAGCTCGTCCAGCGCCGCGATCCACCGGATCTTGCTGCGCTGGCCCGGTGTGAGGTGGAAGTCCGACAGGTGCAGGATCCGCAGCGGCCGCGCACCCTCGTCGAGGACGGGCAGCTCGACCCGGCGCAGCGTCCAGTGCCGCCGCTCGATCCCCGCCGCGTACCCGATGCCCGACGCTCCGAGCAGGGCGGCTCCGGCGGCGGTACGTGCGAGGGTCCCGGCGATACTCACGCGATCCAGCCTACGTCGCGGGACTATCGTGGCGACCCGTGAGCACCCTCAAGGAGCAGCTGCGGGCCGACCTGACCACCGCGATGAAGGCCAGGGACGAGCTGGTCCGGACGACCCTGCGATCCGTCCTGACCTCGATCGGCAACGCCGAGGTGGCCGGTGACACCGCCCGGGAGCTCTCCGACGACGAGGTCCGCGCGGTCATCACCAAGGAGACCAAGCGGCGCGCCGAGTCCGCCCAGGCCTTCGCCGACGGCGGCCGCCCCGAGTCCGCCGACCGTGAGCGCGCCGAGGGCGAGGTCCTCGCCCGGTACCTGCCGATCCAGCTCGACGACGACGAGGTGGCCGCCCTGGCGACCGCCGCCGTCGCCGAGGTGGAGTCCGAGACAGGGGAGAAGCCCGGCATGAAGCAGATGGGCCAGGTCATGAAGAAGGCGAACGCCGCCGCGGCCGGCCGCGCCGAGGGCGGCCGCGTCGCCGCCGCCGTGAAGAAGGCCCTCGCCGCGGGCTGACCGCACCCACCGACGACGACGGGCCCCGTACCGGATCGCTCCGGAGCGGGGCCCGTCGTCGTCGACTCAGGTCGTGGGGGTCTTGCGGGTGCGCGTCCCGGTCGACTTCGTCGTGGTGCTCTTGCTCGCCGTGCTCCGGGCCGTGGTGCTTTTGGCCGTGGTGCTCTTGGCCGCGGTGCTGCGTGTGGTCGTCTTCTTCGCCGCGGCGGTGCTCTTCGACGCCGCGGGCTTGCGGGTCGTCGTCTTCTTCGCCGGGGCCTTCGCCCGCCGCTCGGCGAGCAGCTCGGACGCCCGCTCGTCGGTGATCTCCTCGACCGAGTCGCCCTTGCGCAGGCTGGCGTTGGTCTCGCCGTCGGTGACGTAGGGGCCGAACCGGCCGTCCTTGATCACCATCTTCTTCTTCGTCGAGGCGTCCTCGCCCAGCTCACGCAGCGGCGGCGCCGCGGCGGCGCGGCCCCGCTGCTTGGGCTGCTTGTAGATCTCCAGGGCCTCCTCGATGGTGACCGTGAAGAGCTGCTCCTCGCCCGAGAGCGACCGCGAGTCCGTGCCCTTCTTCAGGTACGGGCCGTAGCGGCCGTTCTGCGCGGTGATCTCGTCACCGGAGTCCGGGTCCGTGCCGACGATCCGGGGCAGCGACAGCAGCCGCAGCGCGTCCTCGAGGGTGATGGTGTCGACCGTCATCGACTTGAACAGCGAGCCGGTGCGCGGCTTCGGCTTGGCCGGCTTCTTCTTGGCGCCCTCGGGCACCTCCGGCTCGGGCAGGAGCTCGGTGACGTAGGGGCCGAAGCGGCCCTCCTTCGCCACGATCTCGTGTCCGGTGACCGGGTCGGTGCCCAGCTTGCGGCCCTCCTGCGGCACCGAGAACAGCTTCTCGGCGATCTCCTCGGACAGCTCGTCCGGGGCCAGGTCGTCGGGCAGGTTCGCGCGCTGGGACTCGCCGTCGACGATCCGCTCCAGGTACGGGCCGTAGCGCCCCACCCGGACGACGACGTCGTTGCCCGCCGCGTCGGCGAACATCGGGATCGAGTTCACCGTGCGGGCGTCGATCTCCTCCAGGTTCGACCCGACGAGCTTCTTCAGCCCACCGGCCCGGGCGATCTCCGAGCCGCTGCTCGCGCCGTCGGTGCCGAAGTAGAACCCGGACAGCCAGTGCACGCGGGAGTCGTCACCGGAGGCGATGGAGTCGAGGTCGTCCTCCATGGCGGCGGTGAAGTCGTAGTCGACGAGCTGGCCGAAGTGCTGCTCCATCAGCCCGACGACGGCGAACGCCACCCACGACGGGACGAGCGCGGAGCCCTTCTTCCAGACGTAGCCGCGGTCGAGGATCGTCTTGATCGTCGACGCGTACGTCGACGGCCGGCCGATCCCCATCTCCTCCATCGCCTTGACCAGCGCGGGCTCGGTGAACCGCGACGGCGGGCTGGTCGAGTGCCCGTCGGGCACCAGCTCGGTCGCGGTCAGCGGCTGGCCCTCGGTCAGCTCGGGCAGCCGGGACTCGGCGTCGTCGGCCTGCTGGCCCGAGGCCTCGTCGTCGAGGGTCTCGACGTAGGCCTTCAGGAAGCCGGGGAAGGTGATCGTGCGGCCGGAGGACGCGAACACGACCTTCTCGCCGGTCCCCGCGGTGCCCGCGATCCGGACGCTCACGGTGGTCCCGCGGGCGTCGTTCATCTGCGAGGCGATGGTCCGCTGCCAGATCATCTCGTAGAGACGGAAGTCGTCACCGTCGACCTCGCGGGCGATGGCACCCGGGGTCCGGAAGGTCTCGCCGGCGGGACGGATGGCCTCGTGGGCCTCCTGGGCGTTCTTCACCTTGCGCGTGTACTGGCGCGGCGAGTCCGCGACGTAGGCGTCGCCGTACAGCTCACGGGCCTGCGAGCGGGCGGCCTCGATGGCCGTCGCCGACAGCGTCGTCGAGTCCGTACGCATGTAGGTGATGTAGCCGTTCTCGTACAGACGCTGCGCGCTGCGCATCGTGCGCTCGGAGGAGAACCGCAGCTTGCGGCCCGCCTCCTGCTGCAGCGTCGAGGTCATGAACGGCGGGTACGGCTTGCGGGTGTAGGGCTTGGAGTCGACGGAGGCGACCTCCATCGGACGGTCCTGCAGCCCCTCGGCGAGGCGGCGCGCCTCGGCCTCGTTCAGGGTGACGACCTCCGCGGAGCCCTTCTTCAGCTGCCCGAGCGAGTCGAAGTCGCGGCCGGTGGCGACGCGCTTGTCGTCGACCTGCAGCAGCCGCGCACCGAACGAGCGCGGGGTGGCCTTCTCCCCGGCGTCGAGGGTCGCGGCGATGTCCCAGTACTCCGCGGAGCGGAACGCGATGCGGTCCCGCTCGCGCTGCACGATCAGCCGGGTCGCGACCGACTGGACGCGGCCCGCCGACAGCTTCGGCATGACCTTCTTCCACAGCACGGGGGAGACCTCGTAGCCGTAGAGACGGTCCAGGATGCGGCGGGTCTCCTGCGCGTCGACGAGGTGCTGGTCGAGCTCGCGGGTGTTCTCCGCGGCCGCGCGGATCGCCGACTCGGTGATCTCGTGGAAGACCATCCGCCGGACCGGGACCTTCGGCTGGAGGGTCTCCAGCAGGTGCCAGGCGATGGCCTCGCCCTCACGGTCGGGGTCCGTCGCGAGCAGGAGCTCGTCGACGGTCTTCAACGCCTCGCGCAGCTCCGAGACGGTGCTGCGCTTCTCCGGCGTGACGATGTAGAGCGGGCTGAACTGGTTGTCGACGTCGACGCCGAGCCGCGCCCAGGACTCGCCCTTGTACTTGGCGGGGACGTCCGCCGCGCCGCGCGGCAGGTCACGGATGTGACCGACCGAGGACTCGACGACGTAGTCGTTGCCCAGGTAGGGCTGGATCTTCTTCGCCTTGCTGGGGGACTCGACGATCACCAGGCGGCGCGTCGGGCGGCCGGATGCGTTCGCCGTCGAGGTCGGCTTGCGCGTGCTGCCCCCCGACGTGCGTGCCGAACCCGTCGTTCCCGTTGTCGCTGCTGCCACGTGGTCCTACCTCATCTCCTCGGCTGCGTCGCGGTCCCTGCGACGTCGTAGCCGTTTCCCGACCCCGCACTGTTACACCGTGCGGTCCCGGAGCGTGCCGGGACGGTTGCGCTGAGCGTCTTCTTCGGGGTCGACGATCGCACGATCTCACACCGTCGTCGCTCCGTGTCGTGGCTCGTGCCACTGGGAGCGGGCGAGTCGCCAGCGTAGACCCGGCCGTGGTTCGGCAGGTCAGGCGGCCGGTCGGCCGTGGTGCCGGGGCCACTCGGTCGGGTTCGTCATCCGCGGCGCGGGGCCCACCAGTTCCACCAGTCGGGCCAGTCGGCGCGCTCCGTGCAGGCGTAACGCCGGGCCGGGTGCGCCGTGTTCCCCCGGGGCGAGCCGTGCCGGGGGCAGGCCGGCCCGGGTGGCGGCGGCGATCAGTGGGCCGTGTGTCCACGGGGCCTGCGGGTCGAGCAGCAGCAGGTGCCCGCCCCGCAGGTCGGGAGTGCCCGCGGAGAGCGCCCACAGCCGGAGCGTGGCGCCGTCGAGCTGGAAGTCCGGCGGGATCCGCTTGCGACCGTCCGGCGTGCACCAGGCGCGGGCCAGCGGGACCAGGTCGCGCCGGAACGCGCTGCGCATCCCGGACGCGCCGGGGGCGAGGGTGACGCCGCGGGCCGCCGCGAGCGCGGCCAGCGCGGTCTCGCGCCCCTCGATCGGCAGCGGGACGTCGAACCGGGCCGTGTCACCGGCGCCGAACCGCTCGATCCGCCCGGGCCCGCAGAGCAGCCCGGCCAGGTCGGTCAGCCCGGCCGGCCGGGCCTCCGCGGAGAACAGCGACATCTGCGGCACCCGCGAAGCATAGAACGCATGTTCGAGCTTGCCCAGCAGGGAGCGCCGGACGGGTGACGCCGCGGGTCAGGCGGGGCCGTTGATCTTCTTGAGGGCGACGCACTTCGGCGCGGTCGCGAACGCCTTGTCCAGCCGCGGGGTGGGGCCGATCTTGTCCAGGCCCTGGGCGCCGGAGATCGTCCGCAGCTTCTGCTGGGCGCCGTCGAGCTTGCCCTTGAAACCCTGGACGTCGTTCGGGTCGATCGCGTCGACGTCCTTCTTGGCCTGGGCGATCGTCGTGCCGGACCGGTCGAGCATGTCGCGCACCGCGGTCGCCCACGCGTCGCCGCCGCTGACCGGGGACTCGCCGGCCGCGGTCAGCTGCTTCTTGCCGGTGTCGATGCCGGCCGCGACCTTGCCGAGGTACTCGGACAGGCGCGTCTTGATGCCGGCGAGGTCGGCGCCGTCGTAGTTCGGCGGGGTGTTGAGCGGCTGGTAGTAGGCCAGGGTCGCGCCGCAGACCTTGTCGCCCCAGGCGACCGGGTCGGCGCCGACGCCCGCGGTCGGCCGCGGGGCCGGGTCCGCCGCGGGGGTGCCGGCCACGCTCGACGCGCAGCCGCCGGCCAGGAGCGCGGCGAGCAGGGTGGGGAGCAGGACCCGGGCGGTTCGCGCCGGGCGGGGGGTGGCCATCGTCGGGCTCCAGGGTCGGGGCCCGTCGGGGCCCGGGGCACGGACAGTGGTCGACGGTAGGACGCCGTCGCCGGTCAGCTGCTTCCACCCTCCCCGGTTAACCCGTTCGGATCAGCAACGGGTGCGCCGGGCGGGGGTGTCGCGCGGGCCTGCTCCGCCGACCGGGTGAGATCCGTGCAGGTCGTCGAGGCCCGGAACGCCGAGGCGATCGCCGGGTTGCCGGTGACCTCGTCGAGGGGGCCGGTGGTGCCGCCGAGGCGGGCGAGCGGCTCCAGCGCGGCGGGCAGGTCGCGCTGCACCGCGGCCGGGTCGGCCGGGTCGATGGCGTCGACCCGCGAGCGCGCCCCGGAGAACGCCGAGCGGATCTCGCCGAGCCCGCCCTGGAGCCGTGCGGAGAGGGCCTCGCCGTCGTCGACGGGGGCCGGGCCGAGCCGGTCCAGGTCGCCCAGCGCGCCGTCGGCGGCCTGGGTGGTGCGGGTCAGGTAGTCCGAGAGGGCCCGCAGCCGCTGCGCGGGGTCCGGGGTCTCGCCGGGGGTGTCCACGGCGGTGCGGACGAAGGGCAGCACGGCCGCGCACATCGACTCGGTCCACTGCTCGACGGTCGGCCCGGAGGGGCCGCAGCCCGCCAGCAGGACGGCCGGGGCGACGAGGAGTCCGGCGAGACCTCGCGATGTCCGCATCGCTCCTCCGTCGGGGTGATCACTGCCGTCCGGCGGAGAGTATCCGAATCGTCCCGTGACGCAGGACGGCCGCCCGTCCCGATGGGACGAGCGGCCGCCGTGGTCCTGCGAGGTGTCGGTCAGCCGACCGAGCTCTCGGCCGGGGCGTCGGTGATCGCCGAGGTGCGGCGCTTCGAGACCACCACCGCGGCCGCGATGATCACCACTGCGACGATCGCGATGACGATCCGGATCACCGGGTTGGCGTCCGGGGTGGACAGCACCACGACCGCCGGGGCGATCAGCACCGAGACCAGGTTCATGACCTTGATCAGCGGGTTGATCGCCGGGCCCGCGGTGTCCTTGAACGGGTCGCCGACGGTGTCGCCGATGATCGTCGCCTCGTGGGCGTCGGAGCCCTTGCCGCCGTGGTTGCCGTCCTCGACGAGCTTCTTGGCGTTGTCCCAGGCGCCGCCCGAGTTGGCCAGGAAGATCGCCATGAGGACACCGGTCGCGATGGCACCGGCCAGGTAGCCGGCCAACGGGCCGACGCCGAGACCGAACCCGACCGCGATCGGGGCGAAGATGGCGAGCAGACCGGGGGTGGCCAGCTCGCGCAGCGAGTCCCGGGTGCAGATGTCGACGACGCGGCCGTACTCCGGGCGCTCGGTGCGGTCCATGATCCCGGGGTGCTCGCGGAACTGGCGGCGCACCTCGTAGACGACGGCGCCCGCGGCGCGGGTCACCGCGTTGACCGCGAGGCCGGAGAACATGAAGACCACCGAGGCACCGATGATCACGCCGACCAGGGTGTTCGGGCTGAACACCTCGTAGGCGAAGGCGGTCCCGGCGTCCTGCGCGGCGATGTTGACCCCGGCGAGCGCCTGGCTGATCGCGTCGCGGTAGGAGCCGAACAGTGCCGTCGCCGCGAGCACCGCGGTGGCGATCGCGATGCCCTTGGTGATCGCCTTGGTGGTGTTCCCGACCGCGTCGAGCTCGGTGAGGATGTCGACGCCCTCGCCCTCGACGTCGCCGGACATCTCCGCGATGCCCTGGGCGTTGTCCGAGACCGGGCCGAAGGTGTCCATCGCGACGATGACGCCGACCGTGGTCAGCAGGCCGGTACCGGCCAGTGCGACCGCGAACAGCGACACGACGATCGAGCCGGACAGCAGAAACGCGCCGTAGACGGCCGCGGAGATGACGAGCGCGGTGTAGACGGCGGACTCGAAGCCGATCGAGATGCCGGACAGGATCACGGTGGCCGCACCGGTCAGCGACGACTCGCCGACGTCCTTGACCGGACGGTCCTCGGTGCCGGTGTAGTAGCCGGTCAGCTTGAGGATGACCGCGGCCAGCACGATGCCGATGACCACGGCGACCGAGGCGATCAGGCGCGGGTCGCCGGCGAGGCCGACGACGCTGGTGTCGGTCGGGTTCAGCAGCTCGCCGAAGGTGCCCGGGAGGTAGACGTAGGCGGCGACGATCGACAGCACCCCGGCGAACAGGGCCGAGAGGTAGAAGCTGCGGTTGATCGCGCGCAGGGTGTTCTCCCCGGCGCGGGCCTTGGTCAGGTAGACGCCGAGGATCGCGGTGATCACGCCGATCGCCGGGACGATCAGCGGGAACAGCAGGCCCTGCAGGCCGAACGCCGCGGTGCCGAGGATCAGCGCGGCGACCAGGGTCACCGCGTAGGACTCGAACAGGTCGGCGGCCATGCCGGCGCAGTCGCCGACGTTGTCGCCCACGTTGTCGGCGATGGTGGCCGCGTTGCGGGGGTCGTCCTCGGGGATGCCCTGCTCGACCTTGCCGACCAGGTCGGCGCCGACGTCGGCGGCCTTGGTGAAGATGCCGCCGCCGACCCGCATGAACATCGCGAGCAGTGCCGCGCCGAAGCCGAAGCCCTCCAGGACGCGGGGCGCCTGGCCGGCGTAGACGAGCACGACGAGCGAGGCGCCGAACAGGCCGAGGCCGACGGTGAACATGCCGACGACGCCGCCGGTGCGGAACGCGATACGGGTCGCCTTCTCCCGGCCGCCCGGCTCGCGCGAGGCCGCGGCGACGCGGATGTTCGCGCGCGTCGCGAGCCACATGCCCAGGTAGCCGATGGCGGCGGAGAACGCGGCTCCGAACACGAAGGCGATCGATCGGCCGATGCGTTCGAAGTTGTCCTCGGCGGGGAGCGCGAGGAGCAGGAACACGACGACGACGGCGAAGATCAGCAGTGTGCGGAACTGGCGGTTGAGGTACGCCGTGGCGCCTTCCTGGACCGCGCGGCCGATCTCCCTCATGTTGGGGGTGCCCTCGTCGTAGGAGAGCACCTCCCGCATCAGGAGACCGCCGACGACCAGGGCGACGAGGGCGACCACCGCGACCACGCCGACGATGGCGAGGTCCCCGCCGCCGAGCTCGAGGCCCTGGGCGAGGTAGGTGGGCTGGGACATCCGTGTCCTCCCGGTGGAAAGGATCCGGCCGGCGAGGTCCCCGGCGGCCGGGACGGGTCACTGTGGCTCGACCCGGCCGGGCGGCGACGGCCTCGTCGGCGTCGACTGGGCCCGGGCGGCGTCCACCGGTGACCGGGCTGGTGCAGTCTAGGAGTGTGGTGCATCCCTCAGTGCGATTGGGATCACAAGACGTAACGAACTGGCAAAAGTGATCAATCCCACACGATGTTGCAACGCAATCCGGGAACCTGCAGATCAACTGCGGTGCAACGTCTTCCGTGATCCGTCCGGCCGCGGGCCGCCGGCTCGGGACGGCCACCGGGAGCGACGGCGGATCGTTCGAACATCTGTGCCATCGTGGTCGGTCGTGGGAGCGACGGCGGAGAGCACGCAGGGCCCGGACGGGTCGCAGCGCGGGGTGGAGCTGCTGCGTCGCGTGCTGGCGGGCTCGGGACTCGACCCGGCCCGCGCCGACACCACGTGGACGTCCGGTGCCGCCGACACGGACGGGCCGGGGCCGGGAGCGGGAACCCGGCCGGGGCCGGGGCCGGGTGCCGGGGTGTTCGCTGCGCAGGACGGCTTCGACGGTCCTGACGGTCTCCGCGGTTCCGACCGTTCTCGCGATTCGCGCGACTCCGGCGATTCCTTCGGCTCTGCCGGCTCCCACGGGTCTGCCGACTCCGACCGCTCTCACGGCTCCGACGGCAGCGGCGGCTCCGACGGGATCGACGTCGTCGAGGACCCGTTGCGGCACGTCGTGCGGATCCCGGCGCGGGCCGGCCACCCGGTCGACTGGCCGGGCTGGGCGCCCGAGCCGCTGCGCGCGGCCTGGGCGGCCCGCGGCGTGACCCGCCCGTGGTCGCACCAGGCGCACGGTGCGGAGCTGGTGCACTCCGGCGCCGACGTCGTCGTCGCGACGGGGACGGCGTCGGGGAAGTCGCTGGTCTACCAGCTGCCGGTGCTCGCCGGTCTGGCCGAGGACCCGCGGGCCACGGCGCTGTACCTCGCCCCGACCAAGGCACTCGCCGCCGACCAGCTGAGGTCCCTCGACGGGCTCGCCCCGGACGGTGTCCGGCCCGCCGCGTTCGACGGCGACACCCCCATGGACCAGCGCGACTGGGTCCGCAGGCACTGCCGGTGGGTGTTCTCCAACCCGGACATGCTGCACCGGTCGATCCTTCCCCGGCATGGGCGCTGGACGACCTTCCTCCGCCGGCTGCGCTACGTCGTGGTCGACGAGTGCCACACCTACCGGGGGGTGTTCGGCTCGCACGTGGCGCTGCTGCTGCGCCGGCTGCTGCGTCTCGCCGCCCGCTACGGCGCGCGCCCCGTGATCGTGCTCGCCTCGGCGACGGTGGCGCGCCCGGAGGAGTTCGCGTCCCGGCTGACCGGACGCGGCGTCGTCGCCGTCACCGAGGACGGGTCCCCGCACGCCGGGCGCACCGTCGCGTTCTGGGAGCCGCCGCTGCTCGCCGAGATCACCGGGGAGAACGGGGCGCCGGTCCGCCGCTCCGCCGGGGCCGAGGTCGCCCGGATGCTCGCCGACCTCGTCCTGACCGACGCCCGCACCCTGGCGTTCGTCCGGTCCCGGCGTGCCGCCGAGCTCACCGCGCTCGGTGCGAAGCGCCAGGTCGCGGAGATCGCTCCGGAGCTGGCCGCGCGGGTGGCCGCCTACCGCGGCGGCTACCTGCCCGAGGAGCGCCGTGCGCTGGAGGCCGACCTGATGTCGGGCGAGCTGCTCGGGGTCGCGACCACCAACGCGCTGGAGCTCGGCGTCGACATCTCGGGGCTCGACGCCGTGGTGCAGGCCGGGTTCCCGGGCACCCGCGCGTCGTTCTGGCAGCAGGCCGGGCGCGCCGGACGGGCCGCCGACGAGGCGCTCGTCGTGCTCGTAGCCCGCGACGACCCGCTCGACACCTACCTCGTGCACCACCCGCGCTCGCTGATCGGGGCGCCCGTGGAGAGCTGCGTGCTCAACCCGGTCAACCCGTACGTGCTCGCGCCGCAGCTGGCGTGCGCGGCCGCGGAGATGCCACTGACCACGGTCGACGTCGAGGAGATCTTCGGGGGAGCCCCCGCGGTGGAGGTCCTCGACGCCCTGGTCGACGAGGGCGTGCTGCGCCGACGACCGCACGGCTGGTTCTGGCCCGACACCGGCGACGCACCCGCCGCGCACGTCGACATCCGGGGCTCCGGGCTCGGGCAGGTCGCCGTGGTGGAGGCGGCCACCGGGCGGATGCTCGGCACCGTCGACGGCGGCTCGGCCCCGGGCACGATCCACTCCGGTGCGGTGTACCTGCACCGCGGCGACAGCTTCGTCGTCGACGAGCTCGACCTCGATGACGGCGTCGCGCTCGTCCACGCCGAGGACCCGGACTGGCGCACCGAGGCCCAGTCGGTCTCCGACGTCACCGTGCTGGAGGTGCTGGAGCACCGCCGGTACGGGCCGGTGCAGGTCTGCTTCGGTGCGACCACGGTGACCAGCCAGGTCGTCGCCTACCGGCGACGCACCCCGGACGGCACGGTGCTCGACCAGACGGCGCTGGATCTGCCGCCGCAGAGCCTGGACACCCGCTCGGTCTGGTACACGATCGACCCCGACGCGCTCGCCGACGCCGGCATCGACGAGGCACGTCTCCCCGGCGCACTGCACGCCGCCGAGCACGCCGCGATCGGTCTGCTCCCGCTGTTCGCGATCTGCGACCGCTGGGACATCGGCGGCCTGTCGACCGCGCTGCACCCCGACACCGGGCTCCCGACGGTGTTCGTGCACGACGGGCACCCCGGCGGCGCGGGCCTGGCCGAACGCGGCCACGAGGTGCTGGGGCGGTGGCTGGCGGCCACCCGCGCCGCGGTCCGGGACTGTGAGTGCCGCACGGGCTGCCCGTCCTGCGTGCAGTCCCCGAAGTGCGGCAACGGCAACAACCCGCTGGACAAGACGGGGGCGGTGCAGGTGCTGGACCTGGTCCTCGCCGCGCTGGAAGGCGGTGCCCCGACCGGTTCGCGGTGATCGCGGAACCGGACGGGGTACCACCGGCCCGCCCGTCGGGGGCGGGGGCGGGCCGGTGGCAACCACGTGCGACGACATCGGACGGGGGCGCCAGGGGCGCTCCGACGTCGTCGCTGTCTGGGGAGCGTGGTCTTCGTGGCGGGGGCGGACCGGACCCTGCCCGTCCCTGCGACTCCCAGTAGGCCCGAGTGTCGCGACGGTGACCAGATGTGGGCCGCGCGACGTCGGTGATCGGTCAGGCGCCCACGACGAAACGCGGTCGCGCTGGGACGTTCGTCGTAAGCAATCGTGATGACGGCGTGCTCCGGGGTTCGCCGTCCGTTCATCCGGGGGCGTGGACCGCTCACCGAGATCGTGATCACGTCCGGGGGCGTTCACGACGGCTCCGCGGTGGGGCCGGAACCGTCCACGGTCCCGCTCGCCGGGGGCGGGCCGGTGTCCACGGGAGCCGGGCCTGCACGCGCCCTCGCCCGCGCGGGACCGCGCAGCGGGAGCAGCCCCGACCAGGCGACCCGGGTCTCGACCAGGGCGTCCCAGCCGTCGAGGCGGCAGGTCATGAGCTCGGCGCCGTTGCGGGCGGCCAGGTCGGCGGCACGGGCGCAGGCGGCGGCCGTGCCGTCCACCGACCGGCCGGCGGCCGCGAGCGCGGACAGGTCCGCGGCGGCGGAGGCGACGTGCCGGGCGCGGGTGGCGGCGGCCAGGTCGACGCCGACGATGCCGACGAGCAGCAGCACCGCCGCCGCCGTCGCGGCCCAGACCGAGGCGACGCCCGCGTCGTCTCCCCGGCGCGGAGGGGCCGGGCGGCTCATGACGCGTCGCCGGGTGGGGCCGATCCGGCTGTCAGGCCGCGCCGGGCCGCCTGGGCCCCGGACCGGTCCGCGCCGGTCGTGACGCCGGGTTCGACCGCGGCGGTCGCGGTGCCGCTGATCGTGACCGGGAGCAGTCCGACCGGCCGGACCCGCACCGTCACGACGACGAGATCGCCGTCGAGGCGCAGCTCCGGTTCGGCCCCCGCCGGGGCCAGCTGCGCGGCCACGGCCCGGCCCCGTTCGGTGTCGCCGCGTGCGGCCTGGCGGGCCAGCTCGCGGGCGGCGTCGGTGCAGCGGACCCCGGCCGCCACCGCGGCGACGGCTCCGACCGCCGCCGCGGTGACCGCGACCAGGGTGCCGAGCGCCAGCGCCGCCTCGACGGTGACCGCGCCGTCGTCGTCCGCCGGGGAACTCGCCGGGCCGTTCGTGGTGCCGATCGCACCTCGGCCGGTGGTGCGGCGGTCACCGCGGCCGTGGCCGGTGCGGTGGGGGTCAGAGCGTCGTGGACAGCGCACGTTGCACGATCCCGGTGAGGGCCGCGAGGACGTCGCCGCCGCTGACGATCGCGTAGAGGAGCGCGGCGAACGCCGCAGCCGCGACGGTGCCGACGGCGTACTCGACGGTGGACATCCCGTCGTCGTCGGAGGCGAGTGCGCGCAGCCGGCGGTGCAGCAGGGAACGGGTGGGGGTCATCGGTGTCTCCTTCGTCGGGGGCCCGCGGGGTGCGGACCCGGTCGCCGCGCGGCGGTGTGGTCACCACCGCGCGAACGCCTCCCCGGCCAGCCCGATCACGACCGGCACGATGCCGAGGACCAGGAAGGCGGGCAGGAAGCAGAGCCCCAGCGGGGCGGTGATGCGGACCGCGGCGCGCTGCGCCCGCTCCTCGGCGAGGTCCGCCAGACCGGCGCGCAGGCGAGCCGCCTCGGCCGCGGCGGAGCGTCCGAGAGCGGCACCGGTACGGGCCGACCGGCCCGCCGCGCGGGCGAACCCGGCGAGCTCGGGGACCGGGCCGGCGGCGGCCCAGGCGTCGTCGGGGTCGGCGCCCAGGGCGAGCAGACCCGCGACCCGGCGCAACGCCTCCCCGGCCGGGCCGTCGAGCCGCCGGGCCGCGGCTCCGACGGCGTCCGCGACGGCGAGACCGGCGGCCAGACAGGTCGCCAGGAGGTCCCAGGCGGCGGCCAGGTCCGCGGAGTCCACCCGCGCGGCCGGCCCGCGGGCCGCCCGCCGGGCGAGCCACAACAGCCCGCCGCCCGCCGCCGCGCCGACGACCGCGCCACCCGCCCCACCGAGGGCTCCGCCGAGCGCGGCCCCGGCGGGGACCAGCACCGCGAGGACCGCGGTGCGGGGCGGCGCCGCGGCCGCAGCCGTGCCGACGACGGCCCGCAGCCCGCGCAGCCGTCCCGGCCCGGGACGCCCGCCGCCGACGGCCAGGGCGAGCGCGGCGAGCCCGAGCGCGGCCGCGGTCACTTCGGCACCGCCGCACGCAGGATCCGGTCGGCCCACGCCGCCCCGGCGACCGTGAGGACGACCCCGGTCAGCAGCAGCGCCGGCCCGTGCAGGCCGGTGCGCAGCACGGTCAGCGGCGCGATACCCATGAGCTGCCCGAGACCGATCCCGGCCAACGGCAACCCGGTCAGCACCGACGCCGTCGCCCGGGGTCCGGCGAGCTGGGCCCGCACCCGGGCGCCGTGCGCGATCCGCCAGCGGATGTCGTCGAGCAGCCCGGTGAGCAGGTCGGCGAGCGGGGCGCCGTGGGTGTCGGCGAGCTCCCAGGCCGAGGCGACCCGCTCGACGTCGCGCCGGGCGGGACCCCGCGCCGTCCGGCGCAGTGCCTCCGGTACCGGCTCACCGATCCGCGCGGCGACCGCCGCCGGCTCGAGCAGCGCGCGGGCGAGCGGCCCGTCGTGCACGTGCCCGGCCAGCGCGGCCGCGGGGTGCGCCCCGGTGCGCAGCTCGTCGGTGATCCGGGCGAGCGCGTCGGCGAGCTCGGCCGCCGTCGACCCGGCCCGTTCCGCGGCGCGGCGTGCGGCGACCCGGCGCCGCACCCCCCACGCCACCCCTGCTGCGCACACCGCACCGGCGGGGCCCAGGAGCAGCCACCCCAGCGGCGCGGCGAGCAGGGGCAACGGCGGAGCGAGCAGCCGGGCCGTCGGGAGGCCGATCGCGGTGCCGGTCAGGGCCCGCCACCGGGACCGGCCCGGCGCCGCGGGCAGTGTCAGCACCGCCAGCGCGAGCAGGGCGGGGACCGCGACGCCCTGCGGAGTCCCGGGCAGTGTGCTCAGCACGGCACACCGACCCCGCGCTCGCGCAGCAGCGTGGCGAGCTCGTCGCGGCCCGGTCCGGCCCCGCTGCCGCGGCTCCAGGCGGCCGTGACGCGGGGGGTGCCGTCGTCGGCGCGGCCCAGCACGCCGATCTCGTCGAGCGTCCGGCCGGCGCCGGGGCGGCGTCGCATGTGCAGCACGACCTGGACGGCGGCGGTCAGCTGCCCGTCGAGCGCGGCGGGGGACATCCCGCCGAGCCCGGCCAGCGCGCGCATCCGGGCCGGGATCTCGCGGACCGAGTTGGCGTGCACGGTGCAGCCGCCGCCGTCGTGACCGGTGTTCATGGCGGCCAGCAGGTCGCACACCTCGGCGCCGCGGACCTCGCCGACGACCAGCCGGTCCGGACGCATCCGCAACGCCTGACGCACCAGCTCACGCAGCGGCACCCCACCCGAGCCCTCGATGTTCGGCGGCCGGGCGACCAGCCGCACGACGTGCGGATGGCGCGGGGAGAGCTCCTCGGCGTCCTCGACGGTGATCAGTCGCTCGCCCGGGTCGACCGCGCCCAGCAGCGCGTTGAGCAGCGTGGTCTTGCCACTGCCCGTCCCACCGGCCACGAGCACGGCCAGCCGGGCGGTGACGATCGCGCGCAGCAGGGCCTCGCCGGTCGCGTCGAGGGTGCCGGTCCGCCGGAGCGCGGCCAGGTCGTGTCCGGCGGGGCGCAGCACCCGCAGCGAGATCGCGGTCCCGGCGGCCGCCACCGGTGGGAGGACGGCGTGCAGCCGGACCCCGGCGTCGGGGAGCCTGCCGTCGACGCAGGGACTCGCGTCATCGAGGCGGCGGCCCGCGGCGAGCGCCAGGCGCTGGGCGAGGCGCCGGACCGCGGCCTCGTCGGCGAAGGTGATGCCGGTGCGGCGCAGCCCGTCGCCGCGGTCGACCCAGACGGCGTCGGGCGCGGTGACCAGCACGTCGGTGGTCGCCGGGTCGCGCAGCAGCGCGTCGAGAGGGCCTGCTCCGGTGAACTCCTGGCGCAGGGTGCGGAGCGCGGCGAGGACGTCCAGATCGGACGCGACCCCACCGGACTCGGCCCGCACCGCCGCGGCGACGGCGGCCGGCCCGGTCTCGCCGCCGGCGTCGGCCAGCCGGGCCCGCACCCGGTCGACCAGCGGGTTCACGACGCCGCCCGCCTGGAGGCGGCCGTGCCGGAGAGGCGCTCGTGCACGGCCCGGGCCGCGGTGGCGAGCGGGCCCCGCCCCGAGCCGGGGGTCCGCCCCCGTTCGAGGGCACCGGCGAGGTCCCGCTCCGGGCGCATGGTCGTGAGCAACGACAGGCCGAGGGAGGCGACCACCTCGTCGGGGGTGATGCCGCCGGGGGACGGCCCGCGCACGACCAGCTCCACCGCCCGGGCGTGCTCGGCGAGCACGTCGGCGACCCGGG
Organism: Pseudonocardia sp. ICBG601; assembly: GCF_020496245.1. NCBI lineage: Bacteria > Bacillati > Actinomycetota > Actinomycetes > Pseudonocardiales > Pseudonocardiaceae > Pseudonocardia > Pseudonocardia sp. ICBG601. The sequence continues at coordinate 1,155,796 of NZ_JAHLJA010000148.1, forward strand.
CGGCCGCGGCACAGGACCGCAGCCCGGCGGGGACCACCAGGACGGTCAGATCGGCGGTGCCGAGAGCGGTGAGTGCGGCGTCGGTGGGGTAGCGGGGCAGGTCGCACACGACGGTGCCGCCCGCGCGACGCCCGGCGTCGAGGACCGCGGTGACCGCGGCCGGCTCGGGGCCGTGCGGGGAGCGCGCGCAGGACAGCACCGACAACGCGGTGCGCCCGGACCCGGCCCGCGGCAGCGCGGCGTGCAGCGACGCGGCGCGCACCCGGCCGTCGCCGACCGACAGCTCCGGCCAGCGCAGCCCGGCCTCCTGCTCCAGCCCGACCATCAGGTCGAGGCCGCCGCCGAGCGGGTCGCAGTCGACCAGCAGCGCGGACTCCCCGGCCCGTGCGGAGGTCAGCGCGACGGCGGTGGCGAGCACCGAGGCGCCCGCCCCACCGCTGCCGCCGACCACGGCCAGCACCCGGCCGGCCCGCCCGTCGCCCGCTGCGCGCTCCCGGGCGTCGGCGAGGATGCCGGCCAGCCCGGCCTCGCCCTGGGGGAGCTGCACGACCCGGTCCGCGCCGAGGGCGACCGCGATCCGCCAGTCCTCCGCGGCGGGCTCGCCGGGGACGGTGATCACGACGCCGTCGCGGCGGGGGAAACCGGCCTCGCCGCAGCGCCGGGCCCCGGCCCGGTCGAGCAGCACGACCGGTGCGCGAGCCCAGGCACGGCGGGCGTCGGCCGCGTCGACCGCGCGCTGGGCGTCCATGTCGGCGGCCGCGGCGAGCCGCAGCAGCGCGTCGAGCAGCTCGGGATCGTCGGCCACGATCAGGCAGCGCCGGTCCATCGCGTCGTCCTCCACACCGGCCCGCCGGTGCGGGCCCCGGTGTCGAGCGTGCGGTCCCGGGAGGGCCTCGCCGGCCCCGATCGCGGGCCTGTGGACAACTTCGTGGAAACGGCTCGACCTGTGGACAACCCACCGGTTCCGTCGGTGTCGTGCGGGAGGATGGAGCACGGGGGAGGGCCCTCGCGGGCGCGCCATGGAGGAGCAGCACCGGAGCGGCGAGGAGCACACCGGGGAGGCGGGCGACCGACACGACCGTGTCGTCCCGACCCCGGACGCAGGACGACCCCCGCCAGGGGGGATTGGCGGGGGCCGTCGGGCGGTTCAGCCCCGGGGGGTCGAGCTGAACCCGCTCGGACCACGTCCGAGCTCGGTCAACTGTAGCCGGAACATGCCGGTCGCGCCCATACTCCGGCCGTGGGCTGCGCCGACCGGTACCGGCGACGATGTCGCTCTTGACCCCGGCGGGGTGAACTGCACCACTGACCGGTGAGCGCGTCCGGGCGACCGGTCGCGTACGGCCGATTACTCTCCGCTGCTGGTCATCGGCCTGCTCGTACCCCCGGCCGGGCGGTGCGAGGACGGGCGGCGCCCACCGTGGGGCCGACGGTCGGCGGGGTGTGGACGGAGTCGGGGACCGGGGACGGGGCGCGTCCCGGTTCGGGCAGGCTGGACGGCGTGCCCGAGTCCTCCACAGCCCCCGTCGCCCCGGACCGGACCGCCGGTGCCGCCGTTCCCCAGGCGGTGTTCCTCGACCTCGACAACACGATCATCGCCGGGTCGAGCGCGCTGGCGTTCGCGCGTCCGTTCGCCCGCGCCGGCCTGATCGACCGCGCGACCGTCCTGCGCGGGGCGTGGGCCCAGCTGCTGCTCGTGCTCGCCGGGGCGGACGCGTCCACGATGGACACCCTGCGCCGGCGGATGGTGCTGATCTGCCAGGGCTGGGAGGTCGCGCGGGTCCGTGCGATCGTCGCCGAGACGCTGCAGGAGATCGTGGGTCCGCTCGTCTACCCCGAGGCGGTCCGGCTGATCGAGCACCACCGCGCGCAGGGGGCGGAGATCGTGCTGCTGTCGGCGTCGGGGCTGGAAGTCGTCGAGCCGATCGCCGAGCTGGTCGGGATCACGCGCTTCCGGGCGACCCGGATGCACATCGAGGACGGCCGCTACGCCGGGGAGATCGCGTTCTACTGCTACGGCGAGGGCAAGGCCGTCGCGGCCCGGGAGATCGCCGAGGAGCTGGGGCTCGACCTCGCGCGGTGTGCCGCCTACACCGACTCGATCACCGACCTGCCGCTGCTGGAGGCGGTCGGGCAGCCGTCCGTCGTGAACCCGGACCGGGAGCTGCGGGCGATCGCCCGTGAGCGGGGGTGGCCGGTGCTCGCGTTCGTGCGCGCCGCCTCCCGCCGGGACCGGCTGTTCCGGCTGCGCGACCGGCTGTCCGACCGGTTCGCGGCCGGGGCCCGGGGTGGTGCTCACGCCGGCCCGGCGGCCGATGGGACCGGCGAGGAGACCGGCGGGGTCGGTGCGGGCGAACCGTGGCGGGATCCGGCGCTGCTCGGTGCGGCCGCGGTCGGCGGGGTGCTCGCGGCGCTGGTGGCGGGGGCGGCCGGCACCCGGTCCGCCCGCGGTGGCCGCTGAGGTGATGGCCGGCCTGCGGGCGGGGCGCTGCCGGCCTCGCCGAGCGGCCCGCGCCCGTCCTCACCGCGGCTGCCGCGCCCTCGACCGCGGCGCGCCCGTCGATCAGTACGTCGGTGCTGTCCGGGTATCCCGCGACCACGCTCATGTACTGATCGACACGCGGTGAGCGGACTGCCGGGTGGCGGAGCGCGGGACGGTGCGGTGCACCCCGGGGCGACCGTCGATCAGTACATGAATGCTGCTCGGCCGCCGGCAAACAGCGCTGATGCACTGATCGACGGAGCCTCGCGGGCCGGTGTGGCGGGCGTGGTGCGGCGTGGCCGGCTGTGCCGGTGCGGGCAGCGGGTCGGCCGTGCCGGTGCGGGCAAGGGGGCGGCCGTGCCGGTGCGGGGAGTGGGCCGGTCGTGCTGATGTGGGTAGCGCGGCAGGCGTGCCGAAGCGGACGGCGTGGCCGGCGGTGCCGATGCGGGTACCGCGGCGGCCGTGCCGGTGCCGGTAGTGGGGCGACCGGAGCGGGCAGGGAGCGACCGGCGACCGGTGCGGGTGGTGGGGCCGCCGTGCCGGTGCGGACAGCGGGGCGGCCGACGACCGGTGCGGACCGTGTCGGGCCGGAATGCGGCCCGGATGCCGGGCGCGACCGCCGTCCGGGCGTCGTCGTCCACCCACCCGGCGGCCGTCGACGGTCACCCTGTGCTGCTGAACCGGTGCATCCCGGTGCGAGGGTTGCCCACATCACGTTCCGGGTCTACGAAGGAGTCACGGACCCCGGCCGGGCCAGGGGCGTCTCGGAGGAGAAGAGGCGTCTCCCCTGACCGGGCTCCGTACGTGGGAACCGGATCACGTCCACGCCGAGCACGCCGCGGGAGGCATGTCGTCGTGGGCCTGCGAACCGGGACGCCGGGCGCCGAGGCCGCACAACACGACACGTAGTGCACGCCAGGACGCCGGTTCCCACGTCGGGCCGGGTGGCGCCCCTCGGGGCACCACCCGGCTCTGTCATGTCCGAGGTCGTGTCCGAGCCCGGCCGGGGCGGGAGGTCCGTGCCGAGTGCGTGGCCTCAGCCGGACTGCGCCGCGGCGATCGACAGGCCCTCCCGGCCGCCCGCCTCCCACTCCGCGCAGGTGTGGACGATCCAGCGGGCCAGACCGTCGGGCGTCCCGGACGCGAACGCCGCCGCGGCCTCCCGGTACTCCGCGGTGCGGCGCAGGAACCCCACTTCGGGCACCGACAGACCGCGCGGGTCCAGCCCGGTCGACATCGCGGTCAGCCGGGCCGCGGCCCGGGCCACGACGCCGTCGGCGGTGCCGAACGGGGCCAGGGTCAGCAGCTCGCCGTGCACGACGGCGACCAGCACCGGTGCCGGCACGGAGGTGCCCCCGCCGATCAGGTCGGCCAGCGCCGCGAGCCGTCCCGACGTCGCCGGGCGCGGCCTGCCCAGCACCTGCTCGTGCTCGGCGGCGGGCACGAGGTCGCCCGCGGCCAGCACGTGCAGCCGGGCGAGCCCCTGCAGCGGCGCGCGACCCCAGGTGTCGAGGAGCTTCGCGCGCTCGTCGGCGATCCGGACGGCGCCCGCGAGGACCGGGTCCGAGACGTGGTCGGCGGTGACCGGCCGCAGCGGGGCCCCGTCGACCGCGGCGGAGGAGCGGGCCGCGCGCAGGGCGGCCTCGGCGGCCGTCGCGGGCCAGCCGCGCCGGTTGACCGGCTGGTTGTGCACCTCGGTGGCCGCGTCGCGGGCGCGGGAGACCGCCTCGGCGACGCCGGGGAGGGCGGCGAGCGGGGCGAGCGGATCGGCTGCTGCGGGGCGGGCCATGGGCGTCATCGTCCCAACCCGTGGGTTACCGTCGGGTAGTACCCCTGCGGTGTGGACCGCTCGGCGACCGGTCGTGGTGATCCACCGACCGCCGGACGTCCGTCCGTCCGCCGTCGATGGTCTCGCGAACCCCGTGACGCACCCGGGAGTGGCCCCCGACCTGCGCGGACGGTCAGGTGTGGCCCTTGTGTCCCGTCCGTACCTGTCCCGACAGACGGTGCACGGGCCACGACGTTTCACTAGCGTCGGACAGCACACGTGCGCGCACACCGAGTGCGCCCGAGGCCGCCACGCCGGCCCGAAGTGACCCGCCGCGTCGAGGAGGACACGAGGACATGGCCGAGTCCGAGAAGAGTTCTGCGCTCAGCGCACTCTCCACCGAGAGCAGGTCGTTCCCGCCGTCGGAGGAGTTCGCGTCGCAGGCGAACGCCACCGCCGACTGGTACGAGCGCGCCGACTCCGACCGCGAGGGGTTCTGGGCCGAGCAGGCCGACCGGCTGCACTGGACGAAGAAGTGGGACACCGTCCTGGACTGGCAGCCCCCGTTCGCGAAGTGGTTCGTCGGCGGTGAGCTGAACGTCGCCTACAACTGCGCCGACCGGCACGTCGAGGCGGGCAACGGCGACCGCGTCGCCATCCACTGGGAGGGCGAGCCCGGCGACTCCCGCACCATCACCTACGCCGACCTGCAGCGCGAGGTCTCCAAGACCGCGAACGCGCTGAGCGAGCTGGGCGTCGGCAAGGGCGACCGCGTCGCCATCCAGCTGCCGATGATCCCCGAGGCCGTGTTCTCGATGCTGGCCTGCGCCCGCCTGGGCGCGCTGCACAGCGTCGTGTTCGGCGGGTTCTCCCCGGGCGCGCTCAAGGCGCGCATCGAGGACGCCGAGGCCAAGGTGCTGATCACCAGCGACGGCCAGTACCGCCGCGGCAAGCCGGCTCCGATGAAGGAGAACACCGACGAGGCCGTCGAGGGCACCTCGATCGAGAAGGTCCTCGTCGTCAAGCGGACCGAGACCGACGTGCCGTGGACCGACGGCCGCGACGTGTGGTGGCACGACGTCGTCGACGGTGCCTCCGACCAGCACACCCCGGAGTCCTTCGACTCCGAGCACCCGCTGTTCATCCTCTACACCTCGGGCACCACCGGGAAGCCGAAGGGCATCCTGCACACCTCCGGCGGCTACCTCACGCAGTCCGCCTACACCCACCACGTGGTGTTCGACCACAAGCCGGGCGAGAGCGTCTACTGGTGCACCGCCGACATCGGCTGGGTCACCGGGCACACCTACATCGTCTACGGGCCGCTCGCGAACGGCGCCACGCAGGTGATCTACGAGGGCACGCCGAACACCCCGCACGAGGGCCGGCACTGGGAGATCGTCGACAAGTACAAGGTCTCGATCTACTACACCGCCCCGACGCTGATCCGCACGTTCATGAAGTGGGGCGAGGACATCCCCGCGAAGTACGACCTGTCCTCGCTGAAGGTGCTCGGCACGGTCGGCGAGCCGATCAACCCCGAGGCCTGGATGTGGTTCCGGGAGAAGATCGGCAAGGAGAACTGCCCGATCGTCGACACCTGGTGGCAGACCGAGACCGGCTCGCAGATGATCGCGCCGCTCCCGGGCGTCACCGCGACCAAGCCGGGCTCGGCCATGCGCGCGCTGCCGGGCATCTCCGCCACCGTCGTCGACGACACCGGCACCCCGGTCGGCAACGGCGAGGGCGGCTACCTGGTCCTCGACAAGCCGTGGCCGTCGATGCTGCGCGGCATCTGGGGCGACACCGAGCGCTACAAGGACACCTACTGGTCCCGCTTCGCCGAGCAGGGCTACTACTTCGCCGGTGACGGCGCCAAGTACGACGACGACGGCGCCATCTGGCTGCTCGGCCGCGTCGACGACGTCATGAACATCTCCGGGCACCGCATCTCGACCACCGAGGTGGAGTCGGCGCTGGTCAGCCACCCGACCGTCGCCGAGGCCGCGGTCGTGGGCGCCTCGGACGAGACCACCGGCCAGGGGATCGTCGCGTTCGTCATCCTGCGCGGGAGCGCGTCGAAGGACGAGGCGAAGGGCGAGGAGGCCATCAAGGCGCTCCGCGACCACGTCTCCAAGGAGATCGGCCCGATCGCCAAGCCGCGCCAGATCCTCGTCGTGGAGGAGCTGCCGAAGACCCGCTCCGGCAAGATCATGCGCCGCCTGCTGCGCGACGTCGCCGAGAACCGGGACGTCGGCGACGTCTCGACCCTCGCCGACTCGTCGGTGATGGACCTGATCTCGTCCGGCATGAGCGAGTCCAAGGAGGACTGACCCTCCGGTCCCGGCGGCCCCGGGCCCGTGCACACCGCACGGGACCCGGGGCCGATCGGCGACACTGGTCGGCGTGGACGAGCCGATCGAGGTGCGGCGGGGCTTCGTCGTGCCCGCCCGCGAGCTGCACTGGCGGTTCTCCCGCGCCTCGGGCCCCGGCGGGCAGGGCGTCAACACCACCGACTCGCGGGTGGAGCTGTCCTTCGACCTCGCGGCGTCGCCGAGCGTGCCGGAGGACCTGCGCGACCGCGCCCTGTCACGGCTGGCGAACCGGCTCGTCGACGGCGTGCTGACCGTCGTCGCCTCCGAGCACCGCAGCCAGCTCCGCAACCGCGAGGCCGCCCGCGGGCGGCTCGCGACCCTGCTCGGCGAGGCGACCGCGGCGGGCCCGCGCACCCGTCGCCCGACCCGTCCGACGCGCGGGTCGCAGCGTCGCAGGCTCGACGCCAAGAACCGGCGCGGACAGATCAAGAAACTGCGCGGCCGCCCGGACGAGTGAGGCCGTGTCCCCGGCGTGGCGTAGCCGAGCGGGTCGCCGGACCCCGTGGCACGATGGCGGCTCACCGAACGACGGCCGTCCGGGGGATCCCCAGCGCCCCGGGTAGGCGAGTGCACCAGCAGGAGGGAAGACGGTGGCCAGCAACAGCCAGTCGGGCAACGCGGAGGTTCCGCCGGTCCTGCCCTCGATCCCGCTCACGAACGAGCCGGGGCCGCGCGACGCGTCCCTCGGTGCCCTCGCGAAGGACGTCACCACCCACCTCTCCACCCTGGTCCGGTCGGAGGTGGAGCTCGCCAAGGCCGAGGTCACGGCCGAGGTGAAGAAGGGCGTGCAGGGCAGCGTCTTCTTCGTGATCGCCGCGGTGATCGGGCTGTTCAGCCTGTTCTACCTGTTCTTCACCCTCGCCGAGTTCCTCTCGCTGTGGCTCAACCGCGCCGCGGGCTTCGGGATCACGTTCCTGTTCATGCTGCTCGTCGCCGGCCTGTTCGGCTTCCTCGGCTACCTGCGGGTCCGCAAGATCCGCAAGCCCGAGCGCACCATCGACTCGCTCAAGGACTCCGCCCAGGTGCTCGCCCAGCGCGGCCACCGCGGTGACCGCGACAACGTCCGCGAGATCGCCGACGGCACCTCCGGGCGGCACGCCGCCGCGGGCTGATCCGGCGTGTCCGCAGCGACCGGTACCCCGCCCGACCCCTCGGTCGTCCGGGTGCCCGGTCCGTGGACGCACCGCGCGGTGTCGGCCAACGGCATCCGCATCCACCTCGCCGAGTACGGCCCGCCGACCGGCCCGCTGGTCGTGCTGCTGCACGGCTTCCCGGAGTTCTGGTGGACCTGGCGCCACCAGCTCCTCGCCCTCGGCGACGCCGGCTACCGGGTCGTCGCGCCCGACCTGCGCGGCTACGGCGACACCGACAAGACGCCCCGCGGCTACGACCTGTGGACCCTCGCCGGTGACTGCGCCGGGCTGATCCGGGCGCTCGGGGAGCCGCGTGCCCACGTCGTCGGGCACGACTGGGGTGCCGCGATCGGCTGGACGGTCGCCACGCTGCACCCGCGGCTGGTCGTCTCGCTCACCGGGCTCGGGGCGCCGCACCCGGTCGTCATGCGCGACGCGGTGCTGCGCGACCCGCTCGGGCAGGGCCGCGCGAGCCGCTACATGGCCGGGTTCCAGCTGCCGCGGCTGCCGGAGCGTTCCCTGCGTGCCGACGGCGGCGCCCGGGTCGGGCGGATCATGCGGGCGTGGGCGGGTCCGGAGTGGGCCGCCACCACCGACTTCGCCGACGCCGTCGCCCGCAACGCGGAGGCGATGCGGATCTCCACCGTCGCCCACTGCAGCCTCGAATACTACCGCTGGTCGATGCGCTCCCAGGTGCGCCCCGACGGCCGCCGCTTCGCCCGCGAGCTCTCCCGGCCGGTCGGGGTGCCGGTGCTGCAGGTGCACGGCGCCGACGACCCGTGCGTGCTCGACACCACCATGCGCGGCGACGAGCGGTTCGCCGGTGCCGGGCTGACCCACCACACGCTCCCGGCCACCGGGCACTTCCCGCAGCAGGAGCACCCCACCCACGTCACCGCGCTGATCGGGGCCCACCTGCAACGCTGCGACGGCTGAGCGGACACCGGTTCCCCGTCGTCCGACGTGCACGGATACGCTCGGCCACCGTGCGGATCCTGATCGTGGGAAGCGGTGCGCGTGAGCACGCCATCGCCGTGGCTCTGGCGCAGGACCCGGAGGTGACGGCGCTCGCTGTCGCCCCCGGCAACGCGGGGACGGCCGCGGTGTCCGAGCAGCTCGGGCTCGACGTCACCGACAACGGCGCCGTCGTCGACGTGGCGCGGACCTGGCAGGCGGACCTCGTGGTCGTCGGGCCGGAGGGCCCGCTGGTCAACGGTGCGGCCGACGCGGTGCGCGAGGCCGGCATCCCCTGCTTCGGCCCGAGCGCCGAGGCGGCCCGGATCGAGGGGTCCAAGGCGTTCGCGAAGGCCGTCATGAGCGCGGCCGGGGTACCGACGGCCTCGTCGGTCGTCGTCGACAACCCGGCGCACCTCGACACCGCGCTGTCGGTGTTCACCCCGCCCTACGTCGTCAAGGACGACGGGCTGGCCGCGGGCAAGGGCGTCGTCGTGTCCGGCGACATCGAGGTGGCCCGCGCGCACGCCCTCGGGCTGCTCGACGCCGGCCACCCGGCGCTGCTGGAGTCCTTCCTCGACGGCCCCGAGGCGTCGCTGTTCTGCCTCGTCGACGGCGCCACCGTGGTGCCGCTGCTGCCCGCGCAGGACTTCAAGCGCGTCGGCGACGACGACTCCGGCCCCAACACCGGCGGCATGGGCGCCTACTGCCCGCTGCCCTGGGCGGGCGAGGACCTCGCCGAGGAGCTGGTCGCCGGGGTCGTCGCGCCGGTCGCCGAGGAGATGGTGCGCCGCGGCACCCCGTTCACCGGGCTGCTCTACGCCGGTCTCGCGCTGACCTCGCAGGGCCCGGCGGTCATCGAGTTCAACTGCCGCTTCGGGGACCCGGAGACCCAGGCCGTGCTGGCGCTGCTGCGCACCCCGCTGTCGCAGCTGCTGCTCGCCACCGCGACCGGCACCCTCGCCGAGCAGCCCGCGATCGAGTGGGCCGACGGGTCGGCGGTGACGGTCGTCGTCGCCGCGGAGGGCTATCCGGCCACCCCGCGGCTCGGTGACGTCATCACCGGCGCCGAGGGGGAGGGCGTGCTGCACGCCGGCACCCGTCGCCGCGACGACGGCGCGGTCGTCTCCTCCGGCGGGCGCGTCCTGTCGGTCGTGGGCACCGGCTCCGACCTCGCCGCCGCCCGGGCCGAGGCCTACGCCCGCCTGGAGCCGGTCCGCCTTGCGGGCTCGCACCACCGCACCGACATCGGTCTGAAGGCCGAGCGCGGAGAGGTCAGCGTGCCCGTCGCGCAGGCCTGATGTTGCGCGGGTGTTACCGCCGCATGGCGCAACGCCAATAGTCCGAATGGCTTGACCTGGGCCTCCGTATCCGGTTGTTCGATGATCATGAAGAGCCGGTAAAACCGGACACCAGGGTTTGATCTCCACCGGTTCGTCGAGGAATCGTCCTGTGGCACAGGGGCACAGCCGGTGTCCCTGAACCACAGGAGGATCACCATGGCCCACGCTCCCCAGCAGGCCCGTCGTCGTCGCGCCCTCGCCCTCGTGGGTGGCGTCGTCGCCGCGCCGCTCGCCGCCCTGGCGCTCACCGGCACCGCGCAGGCGGCCGAGCTGACCCCGGTCGCCGAGTACCTCGACGACACCGTCGCCGACACCGACGCGCAGATCGGCGCCGTCGTCGACGCCCTGGGCTTCGAGGCCGAGTGACACCGGGCGGGCCCCGCGCCCGCCCCGGTTCGTGAACGACCGCGCGCCCGGGAGCGGGCTCCCGCCCGGGCGCGCGGTCCGGTCCCGTGCGGGGCCGCCGCCTAGGCTCGGCGGCGTGACCCGCCTGACCGTCGCCGCCCGTGCCGCCGTCGCCCCGTTCCACGTCATGCACGTCTGGGCGGCCGCCGCCGAACGGGCCCGCACCCACGGCGACCTGATCAACCTCTCGGCTGGGCAGCCGTCGACCCCGGCGCCGGAACCGGTGCGCGCGGCCGCCGTCGCCGCCCTGAACGAGCAGGTACTCGGCTACACCGTCGCCCCCGGCATCGCGGAGCTGCGCGAGGCCGTCGCCGGGCACTACCGGCGCACCCGGGACCTGGAGGTCGACCCGGGCGACGTCGTGCTCACCACCGGGTCCTCCGGCGGGTTCCTGCTCGCCTTCCTCGCCGCGTTCGACGCGGGCGACCGCGTCGCCATGGCCCGCCCCGGCTACCCCTGCTACCGCAACATCCTCGCCGCGCTGGGCTGCGAGGTCGTCGAGCTGCCGTGCGGTCCGGCGACCCGGTTCCAGCCCACCGTGGAGATGCTCGAGGCGCTCGACGAGCCGGTGAAGGGCCTGATCGTGGCCAGCCCGGCGAACCCCACCGGCACCGTCCTCGACCCCGCCGAGCTGGCGGCGCTCGCGTCGTACTGCGAGGAGCGCGGCATCCAGCTCGTCAGCGACGAGATCTACCACGGCATCACGTTCCCGGGCAGCCCCGCGACGAGCAGCGCCTGGGAGACCTCGCGGGAGGCCGTGCTGGTCAACTCGTTCTCGAAGTACTTCTCGATGACCGGCTGGCGGCTCGGCTGGCTGGTGTGCCCGCCGCGGCTGCGCCGCACCGTGGAGGGGCTGGCCGGCAACTTCACCGTCTGCCCGCCCGCGCTGCCCCAGCACGCGGCGCTCGCCGCGTTCGACGAGGCGAGCTACGCCGAGGCCGACTCCCACGTCGTGCGCTACGGCCGCAACCGGGACCTGCTGCTCGACGGCCTGCGCGGGCTCGGGATCACCCGGCTCGCCCCCGCCGACGGCGCGTTCTACGTCTACGCCGACATCGCGCACCTGCTGCGCGCGGGCGAGGACTCGATGGGGCTGACCTACCGGCTGCTCGCCGAGACCGGCATCGCCGTCGCACCGGGGCAGGACTTCGACCCGGTCGACGGCGGCGCCTACATCCGCTTCTCCGGCGCCGGGACGCCCGAGGGCATCACCGAGGCGCTGGAGCGGCTGCGGGCCTGGGTCTGAGCGGGCCTCAGAGCACCAGCTCGGGCTTCACTGCCGTCGCCGTCCACACCCGCTTGCGGTACGCCGCGAACGTCGCCAGCGCCAGCGCCCCGACGAACCAGGCCAGCAGCACCGGCACCGCCGTCCCGACCACCCCGGCCAGCTCACCGCCGTACATCAGGTGGCGCAGCGCGTCGACGGCGTAACCCATCGGCATCACGTGGTGCACCGGGTAGAGCGGCCCGGGGATGGTCTGCCACGGGAACGTGCCGCCCGCCGAGACGAGCTGCAGCACCATCAGGACCAGCCCGAGGAACTGCCCGACCGCGCCGAGCAGGGCGTTGAGGGCGTGCACGATCGCGGTGAACGTCATCGAGGTCAGCCACAGCAGCGCCAGCGTCGCGAACGGGTGCACCGGGGTGATCCCCAGCAGCAGCGACACCACCGCGTACATGCCGGTCACCTGCACGACTCCCAGCAGTCCGGCCGGGATCCAGCCGCCCAGCGCGATCCGCAGCGGGCTCTGCCCGGCCGCGATCGCCCGTCGGGACAGGGGCTGGACCAGCAGGAACAGCACGTAGCCGCCGATCCAGGTGGCGAGCGCCATGAAGAACGGGGCCAGCCCGGCGCCGTAGGTGTCGGCCTGGGAGTAGGCGACGTCGCGGGTGGCGACGGGGTCGCCGATGTTCGCGGCGGTCGCCTCCCGGACGCCCGGGGCCGGGTTCGGGATGTCGTCCAGGCCCGAGGCCAGGCCGTCGTGCAGCTGCGTCGCGCCGGTGGCGAGCTCTCCGGTACCCGAGTCGAGCCGGCGCGCCCCGTCGGCGAGCCGGTCGGTCCCGTCGACGGCGGTGCGCTCCCCGGCGACGAGCTGGTCCGCCCCGGTCCGCAGCGCGGTGGCGCCGGTGGACAGCTGCGTGGCGCCGTCGGAGAGCTTCCGGACGCCGCCGGACAGCTCGGTCGCGCCGTCGCGCAGGGTCCCGGCGCCGTCGGCGGCGCTCGCGATGCCGCGGCTGAGCTGCGGGGCCGACGCGGCGAGCTGCTCGGCGCCGTCGGCGACCTGCCCCGCGCCGGAACCGAGGCGGTCGAGCTGCCCGGACACCTGCTGGACGCGGGCGTTGCCGTCGACCAGCGGCTGCTTCGCGGTCGCCAGCGCGGCCAGGGCCTGCTGCACCTGTTCCTCGGTGAACCCGCGCTCGCGCAGGCCCGCCGCGATCGTGCCGTCGGCGGCGTCGAGCTGGTCGGCCAGCCGGGCGCTCTCCTGCGCGACCCGGTCCCCGGCCGCGGCCAGCTGCGCGTTGCCGTCGGCGACCTGGCGGGCGCCGTCGGCCAGCTGCCGCGACTGCGCGGGCAGGTCGGCGGTGGCCTGACGCAGGGTGCCCAGCCCGGTCGCGAGCTCTCCGGCGCCCGAGGACAGCCGGTCCGCGCCGGACGCGGCGGTGCCCGCCCCGGTGGCGAGGGTCCCGGCCCCGGTCGCGAGCTCGCCCGCGCCGCCGGAGAGCTGCTGGGCGCCGTCGAGGAGCTTGCGCTGCCCGGTCGCCAGCTCACCGGCGCCGGACGCCAGCCGGCCGGCCCCGTCGTGGGCGGTGGCCGCGCCGTCGGCGAGCTTCCCGGCGCCGTCCGCGGCCTCCTGGGTCTTGGTGTGGATGGTGGAGAAGCCGGTGAGGAACCGGTCCGCGGCCTGCGTCCCGACCTCCTTGGCGACCGACTCGCGGACCCGGGTGGTGAGGGTGTCGGCGATCGTGCGGGCCAGGTAGTTGTTGGCGTCGTTGGTGGTGAGCACGAGGATCCCCTGGCGCGGGGTGAACTCGCCGGAGGACTGCAGGGCCGCGGTGAAGTCGCGCGGGATCGTCACGGCGAAGGTGTAGACGTTGTCGCGGACACCGCGGTCGGCCTCGGCGGCGGAGACCCGGTGGAAGTCGAACGAGCCGGAGTCGGTCAGCTCCTTCGCGACGTCCTGGCCGACGTTCTGCGCCTTCCCGTCGGGGTCGGTGCCGCCCGCGTCGTCGACGACGAGTGCGGCGGGCACCTGGTCCAGGCGGGAGTAGGGGTCGCCGTTGGCGTAGAGGTAGAAGCCCGCGTAGAGCATCGGGATCATCAGCAGCGCGAGCACGGCCAGGACCGGCAGCCGCCCGGCGGTGATCCGCCGCAGCTCGCTGATCGCCATCCTGATCGCGCTCATGAGGTCCGCTCCGTGCTCTCGTCGCCGTCGGTGGTCCCGGGGGTGGGGTCCGGCCCGGGCAGGATCGCCGTGCCCGCGTCCTGCGGGGGCTCCGCCGTGCCGGGGGGCGGAGCGTCCGCGGCCCCGGCGAGGCGGCGGCGCAGCAGCCGCCGGGTCCAGCTCTGCGGCAGGTCGTCGGCCCCCTGCGGCGCGACGACGGTCAGCGGCCCCGTCGGGTCCTCGGGCCTGCTGTGCCGCCCGGGCGGCTCCGGCAGCGCGCCGGCGTCGCCACCGCCGAGCCGCACCGCGGGCACGCCCAGCAGCGCCGCCGACCCCTCGGTGCAGGTCACGACGACGGCGAACCCGGCGCGGGCGTGCTCGGAGGCCACCTGCCACCAGGTCACCGGGGTGCCGCCGTGCCGGTCCGGCGCGGTCAGCACGAGCACCCGTACCCCGGGGCGGGACGCGGCGAGTGCGGTCATCAGCCCGATCCGCACGGGTGCGGGCACGTCCTCGAACCGCGAGCGCACCCAGCTCTGCGCGCCCCGCGCGCCCAGCCACTCGGTCACCGCCCGCGGGGTGGTGCCGCGCCCGGCCATCGCCAGCTCCTCGCCGACGACGGTCCGCAGCGGCAGCACCGGCTCCGGCTCGCTGACCCCGGGCGTGTCGACGACGGCGACGGCGCGGCGCAGGCGGCGCGGGTCGTCGTCGCCGTCGAGGGTCACGGTGCCGTGGTCGGGCCGCATCCGCCCGGCCAGCGCCAGCGCCAGCGCGGTGTGCCCGGAGCCGGGGGTGCCCGCGACCAGCAGCACCGAGCCGGGGACGGCGCGCAGCGAGGTCGGCGCGAGCAGCACCCCGTGGGTGCCGTCGACGGCGACGCCCTCGGCGACGAGCGCCGCCTCGGGGCCGGGTGCGGCCTCGGGATCAGGGGCGGCCTCGGGATCAGGGGCGGCCTCGGGATCGGGGGCGGGTGAGGGGGCGGAGCTGGTCATGACGGTCCTGCTGTCCTGGGCGCCCCGGGCCGCACGACACCCGGCGATCGCGGGTCCGCGCAGCTCACCGGCACCGGTCGTGGGTCGGAGCCACCGGCGCCCGGTGGTGCGTACGCACGGGCGCGACGGCGGCGGAAGCCTAGGCCGACGCCTGCTCCGGCGTCCGGCCGTCGCCCAGTGTGGACCCGATCGTGCGGGCCGACTTGACCTCGGACGACAGTGAGTTGACCCGGCGCGACACTGTGACGGCGGCGACGAGGGGCGCCCGGAGCGCCCGGCCCGGGGTGCCGCGGGCACGTCCGGCGCCGGGGCCGGAGGCGACCCGGAGCGCCGGCGGAGGGCGGCGCGGGGCGGGGCCCCGGGGGCTCAGCCGCCGAGGGCGGTGCGGGGCAGCGGCGCGGGGCCGCCGGGGGAGCCGGTGCTGGACGGGCCGACCTCGCCGATCCGGTCCAGCGCCGCCTTGATGTGCTTGCCGCCGACGTCGCGGTGGGTCATCAGCCGCAGCTTGCCCGCGATGGCGCCGGCGCGGACCCCGGCCTCGGCGAACGCGGCGATCGTGCCGCGCACGTCGGCCACGTCCACCAGCACGATGTTGGTCTGCGGCTCGCGGACCCGCCAGCCGCGCTCGCGCAGCCCGGCGGCGAGCCGCGTCGCGAGGTCGTGGTCCTCGGCGAGCCGGTCGATGTCCTCCAGCGCGACGAGCCCGGCCGCGGCCAGCACCCCGCCCTGCCGGACGCCGCCGCCGAGCATCTTGCGCAGTCGCCGGGCGTGCTCGACGAACTCCGCCGACCCCGCGACGACCGACCCGACCGGCGCGCCGAGCCCCTTGGACAGGCAGACCGCGACCGTGTCGGCGCCGACGGTCAGCGCGCCCGGCGGGACCCCGAGCGCGACCGCGGCGTTCCACAGCCGGGCGCCGTCGAGGTGCACCGAGAGCCGGGCGGCCCGCGCCGCGGCGGCGACGGAGGCGTGCTCCTCCGGTGCGGTCACGGTGCCGCCCGCGGAGTTGTGGGTGTTCTCCAGGCACAGCAGCACCGGGCGCAGTGAGGCGTAGAAGCCGTCGTCGGCGGCGGCCCGGCGCACGGCGGCCGCGGTGACCTTGCCGGGGCCCGCGTCGTGCGGCAGGGGCCGCGGCATCCCGCCGGCCAGCCACGCGGCCGTGCCCAGCTCGAAGTCGAGCACGTGCGCGCCCTGGGGGGCGAGGAAGGAGTCGCCGCGGCCGAGCCGGCTCATCAGCGCGATCAGGTTCGCCATCGAGCCGGTGGGCGTCCACAGCGCGTCGGCGGCGCCGAGCAGGCCCGCGACCCGTTCCTCCAGCTCGCGCATGGTGGGGTCGCCGTCGAGCACGTCGTCGCCGACCTCGGCCTCGGCCATCGCCCGGCGCATCGCCTCGGTCGGCAGCGTGACGGTGTCCGATCGCAGGTCGACGGGCTCGCCGGGGGCCGGGGCGGCCGCCGCCCCGCGCGCACCACCGCGCGGTGACCAGCGGCTTCTGGGTGACGGGCGCACACCACCAGTGTGTTCCATCCCCGCGGCGGTGAGAACGGCAGGGTCACGAAACGGTCACGGTCACCCCGTCCGACCTGGGCGTCGAGTCCGGTATCTCACTCGTCCGGACGGGTCCTGTCTTGGCACTATGTGGCGATGGCGGCCCCGAAGCAGACCGAGAAGGGTGAGCGGCGCCGCGCCCTGCTCGTCGCGGCGGCCGCGGACCTGCTCGCCGAGAGCGGGTTCGACGCGATCCGGCACCGCGCCGTCGCCGAACGGGCCGGGGTGCCGCTGGCGGCCACGACCTACTACTTCTCCTCGCTGGAGGACCTGGTCTGCGCCGCGCTGGACCGGCTGGCGCACGCCGAGCTGGCCGACGCGCACGCCTGCCTGGCCCGCCGCGACGACCCGGCCGAGATCGTGCTCGACCTGCTGCTCGGCCCGCGGTCGCGCACCGACGGCCTCGACGCCGTCCTGGCCCGGTTCGAGCGGCTGATCGGGTCCGGCCGGCGCCCGTTCCTGGCCGGGCTGCTGCGCGCCCAGCGCGTCGAGTTCGACGCCCTGCTCGACGAGGCGCTCACCCGCGCGACCGGCCGTCGCCCGGGGCCGGGGGAGGTCCGCAGGCTCACCGCGCTCGTCGACGGCGTCGTGCTCACCGCGCTGATCGAGGCCGACCCCGACCCGCGTGCGGTCGGCCGGGAGGCGCTGCACGAGGTGCTGGAGTCCCTGCCCAGGGTGTGAGGCCGCGCTCCCGCCGGTCACAGGGCCCCCACCAGCCATTATCATCGCGCCACGTGATTCCCAACGTGCTGGCCGCGCGCTACGCGAGCCCCGAGCTGGTCCGCCTCTGGTCTCCGGAGTACAAGATCCAGCTGGAGCGACGGCTGTGGATCGCGGTGCTCCGCGCCCAGCGCGACCTCGGCATCGAGGTGCCGCCGTCGGTCATCGACGACTACGAGGCCGTCGTCGAGCAGGTCGACCTGGGCTCGATCGCCGCCCGCGAGCGCGTCACCCGGCACGACGTGAAGGCCCGCATCGAGGAGTTCAACGCCCTCGCCGGCCACGAGCACGTGCACAAGGGCATGACCAGCCGCGACCTCACCGAGAACGTGGAGCAGCTGCAGATCCGGCTGTCGCTGGAGCTCGTCGCCGACCGGACCGTCGCGGTCCTGGCGCGGCTCGGGCGTCGCGCGTCGGAGTACGCCGAGCTGGTCATGGCCGGGCGCAGCCACAACGTCGCCGCGCAGACCACCACCCTGGGCAAGCGGTTCGCCTCCGCCGCGGACGAGCTGCTCGTCGCGCACGCCCGGCTGGAGGACCTGCGCTCGCGCTACCCGCTGCGCGGGATCAAGGGCCCGATGGGCACCAGCCAGGACATGCTGGATCTCCTCGACGGCGACGCCGCCAAGCTCGACGAGCTGGAGCAGCGCGTCGCCACCCACCTCGGGTTCGCCGAGGCGTTCACCAGCGTCGGGCAGGTCTACCCGCGCTCGCTCGACCACGACGTCGTCACCGCGTTGGTGCAGCTGGCCGCCGCGCCGTCGTCGCTGGCCACGACGATCCGGCTGATGGCGGGCGCCGAGCTCGCCACGGAGGGCTTCGCCCCCGGCCAGGTCGGGTCCAGCGCCATGCCGCACAAGATGAACGCGCGTTCCGCGGAACGCATCAACGGCCTCATGGTGATCCTGCGCGGCCTGTCGGTCATGACCGCCGACCTCGCCGGCTCCCAGTGGAACGAGGGCGACGTGTCCTGCTCGGTGGTGCGCCGCGTCGCGCTGCCGGACGCGTTCTTCGCCCTCGACGGCCTCTACGAGACCACGCTGACCGTGCTCGACGAGTTCGGTGCCTACCCGGCCGTGATCGCCCGCGAGCTGGACCGCTACCTGCCCTTCCTCACCACGACCGCGGTGCTGATGGCCGCCGTCCGCGCCGGGGTCGGCCGGGAGACCGCGCACGAGGTCATCAAGGAGCACGCGGTCGCCGTCGCACTGGCGATGCGCGAGCAGGGCCAGGCCGACAACGACCTGCTCCAGCGCCTCGCCGGTGACGACCGGCTCGGCCTGCCCGCCGGCACGCTGGACCGGCTGCTGGAGGACCCGCTGCGGTTCACCGGCGCTGCGTCCGCACAGGTCACCACGGTGACGGAGAAGATCGCCGCGATCACCGCGAAGCACCCCGAGGCCGCCGCCTACACCCCCGGAGGCATCCTGTGAGGCTCGTCCACTCCGGCAAGGTCCGCGAGCTCTACCTCGACGAGTCCCGCGACCCGGCCCAGCTGCTGCTCGTGGCCTCGGACCGGCTGTCGATCTACGACGTCGTGCTCCCGACGCCCGTCCCGGACAAGGGCGCGATCCTCACCGCGCTGTCGCTGTACTGGTTCGAGCGCACCGGCGACCTCGTGCCCAACCACGTCATCGGGACCGACGACATCCCCGCCGAGTCCGCCGGGCGCGCCGTCCGCTGCCGCCCGCTGGAGATGCTGCCGGTCGAGTGCATCGCTCGCGGCTACCTCACCGGGCTCGGGCTGAAGGAGTATCAGCGCACCGGCGCCGTCTCCGGCGTCACGTTGCCCGCCGGCCTGGTCGAGGGCTCGAAGCTCCCCGAGCCGATCTTCACCCCGACCACCAAGGCGCCGGTCGGTGAGCACGACGAGTTCATGACCTTCGACGACGTCGTGGCGCAGCTGGGCGCCGACACCGCGACCCGGCTGCGGGACCTGACCCTGGAGGTCTACCGGCGCGGCGCCGAGTCCGCGGCCGAGGGCGGGATCATCGTCGCCGACACCAAGCTGGAGTTCGGCCGGGACACCTCCGGCGAGATCGTCCTCGGTGACGAGGTGCTCACCCCGGACTCGTCGCGGTTCTGGCCCGCTGACTCCTACGAGCCCGGCCGGGTCCAGTTCTCCTTCGACAAGCAGTACGTCCGCGACTGGTCCGCCGGGCTGGACTGGGACCGCACCGCCCCCGGCCCCGAGGTCCCCGACGAGGTCGTGAAGGTCGTCCACGACCGCTACGCCGAGGTCTACCGCCGCATCACCGGCACCCCCTGGACCTCACCCACCGCCTGACCTCGCGTCCTGACCCCGCGCCCGGCGGTCGCCACGGGGCGGCGAGGGGTGGGGGTCAGGTCGGGGGTAGGGCGTCGAGGAGGGCCTGGGCGGTCGGGGCGTCGGTGACCAGGCGGTTGAACAGGCCCGCCCGCGCCCCGCCGACGATGCTCGGCACCTTCTCCTCCCCGACGGCGACGGCGATCGTCCGCGGCACCCGTCGCAGCTGCTCCGGGGAGATCCGCACCATCCGGTCGCTGCCGGGGAAGGCGATCGGGCGGCCGTCGGCGCGGTAGAAGTTCAGGCAGACGTCGCCGACGCCGTCCTGGAGGCCCTCGTCGTCGAGCGGGACCGAGGTCGAGATCGACGCGCGGCCCGCGGGCGGGGCGCCGACACCGACCAGCGCGGCCTGCGCGCGCGCCCAGAACCCGGTGACCCGCCGGAACTCCGGGTCCTCGGCGAGCGTGCGGCTCATCGCCGGTGACGGCATGGCCTGGGTGAACAGGAAGTGCGGGCGCCCGTGCCCGCGTTCGGCGACCGACCGGACGATCTCGTTGGTCTGGTGCCACGCCTCGGGCTCGGCGACCCCGCCGACGGTCGGCACGATCTCGCAGCCGGCCAGCGCGGGCAGCGCGGTGTGGCTGAGCTCCCACACGGTGCGCCCGGAGGAGACGAGCAGGACGTCGCCCGCGCGCAGCCCGGCCTCCCGCAGTGCCTCGCCGACCGGCTCGGCGAGCGACTGACCGAGGTCGGTGGCGGGGCGCGGGGCCAGCCACACCCAGTCCAGCCCGAGCGCGGCGGCGAGCCGGGGCGCGTCGTCGCCGCCGGTGTGCAGCGAGTCCGGGTCGTGCACGGTGATCTGCACGATCCCGACCCGGCGGGCCTCGGCGAGCAGCCGGGAGACGGTCGGACGCGACACGGTGAGCCGGTCGGCGATCGCGGCCTGGTTGAGCTCGTCGACGTAGTACAGCCGTGCGGCCCGGTGCATGAGCCCCAGGTCGCGCCGGGAGACGTCGTGCGGCGCCATCGCCACCTCCTCCGCCGTGTCGGACCGGTACCAGTCAAGCCTACTGCACGTTTGTTCAATCAGGAACGGATGTGTTGACGAATGTTCACGCCGGAACGCATGCTCAGAACCAGTCGCATGCAGCACCCCGCATGGCACCAATGGAGGTTCCGTCGTGGCAGACCAGATCCCGACCCGGATGCAGGCCGTCGTCGTACACGGCCCCGAGGACTACCGCCTGGAGGAGGTCGACGTCCCGGCTCCCGGCCCCGGCGAGCTGCTGATGCAGGTCGAGGCCGTGGGCGTGTGCGCGAGCGACCTGAAGTGCTACCACGGCGCCGCGAAGTTCTGGGGCGACGAGAACCGCCCCGCCTGGGCCCAGACCGGCGTCACGCCCGGCCACGAGTTCGTCGGCCGGATCGTCTCCGGCGACGACGAGGGCCTCGCCCTGCACGGCGTGTCCGTCGGCGACCGCGTCGCCTGCGAGCAGATCGTCCCGTGCGAGCAGTGCCGCTACTGCCTGCGCGGCCAGTACTGGATGTGCGGGCCGCACGACATGTTCGGCTTCCGCAACTTCGACGGCGCGATGGCCCAGTACATGCTGGTCCCGACCCGTGCCCGGGTGCACCGGGTCTCGCCGGACCTGGAGCCGCACCACGCCGCGTTCGCCGAGCCGCTGTCCTGCGCGCTGCACGCCGTCGAGCGCGCCACCATCACCTTCGACGACGTCGTGGTCGTCGCCGGATGCGGCCCGATCGGCCTCGGCCTGATCGCCGGCGCCCGCGCGAAGAACCCGCGGCTGCTGATCGCGCTCGACCTCGACGACGAGAAGCTGGAGCTCGGCCGCCGCACCGGCGCCGACCTCACGATCAACATCTCCCGCGAGGACGCCGTCGCCCGGGTCCGGGAGCTCACCGAGGGCTACGGCGCCGACGTCTACCTGGAGGGCTCAGGCGCCGTCCCGGCCGTCGCCCAGGGACTCAACCTGCTGCGCAAGCTCGGCACCTACGTCGAGTACTCGGTGTTCGGGTCCGACGTCACCGTCGACTGGTCGATCATCTCCGACGACAAGGAGCTCGACGTCCGCGGCGCCCACCTCGGCCCGCACTGCTGGCCCGCCGCGATCAAGATGCTGGAGGACGGCAAGCTCCCGATCTCCGACATCTGCACCCACCAGGTGCCGCTCGCGGAGTTCCAGAAGGCCCTCGACCTCGTCGGCGACACGTCCGGGTCGTCGGTCAAGGTCTCGATCCTCCCGAACGCGTGAGGGCCGCCATGTCGACGACGACACCGCGCGAGACCTTCCTCGACCGCATCGGCATCCCGCACTCCCTGCGCTGGGGCTTCCTCGGCGTGCTCGTCTTCATGACCGGCAACGGGACCGAGTCGAACTTCATCTCCCCGCACATCGAGGCGGTCCTCGGCTCGCCCGAGGCGACCGTCGCCACGATCATCGCCGGCTACAGCCTGGCCGTGCTCGTCGCCAGCTACCTGTCCGGTGCGCTGGCCGACCTGTGGGGGCCGCGCCGGGTGATGACCCTCGGCGTCGTCGTCTGGGTCGTGTTCGAGGTGCTGTTCCTGCTGAGCCTGCAGCTCGGCAGCATCGGCCTGGTCGCGGCCACCTACTTCCTGCGCGGCCTCGGCTACCCGCTCTTCGCGTTCGCGTTCCTGGTGTGGATCAACGTCGTCACGCCGTACTCGCGCAACGGCGTCGCGGTCGGCTGGTTCTACGTCATGTTCACCGGCGGCCTGCCCACGCTGGGCTCGCTGTTCGCGCTCGGCATGATCCCGGCCTTCGGCGGGGGCACCGGCGGCGAGACCGCCGCGATGGTCGGCTCGACCGTGCTCGTCGTCGCCGGGTTCCTGATCGCCCGTTTCGGGGTGCGCGAGCCGCACGCCACCCGGCGCCTCGCCCCGGCCGGGGAGACCACCGCCCAGGTGCTCACCGCCGGGCTGCGGCTCACCGCGTCGAACCCGAAGATCCTCATGGGCTTCCTGGTCCGGCTGATCAACACCGCGCCGCAGTACGGCATGTTCATCATCCTGCCGACGGTCATCGCGGTGGACCTCGGCTGGGGCCAGAGCCGCTGGCTGACCATGACCGTGTTCGTCTACGCGACGAACATCCTGGTCAACGCGGTGTTCGGCGCGGTCGGGGACCGCTGGGGCTGGCGGCGCACCGTGCAGTGGTTCGGTGTGTTCGGCTCGGCCGTGGGCCTGCTGCTGTGGTGGTACGTGCCGCACGCCGTCCCGGCCGGATCGACCTGGGGCTTCTGGGTCTCGGTCGCCGCGGGCTGCATCTTCGGCTGCCTGCTCGCCGGGTTCGTCCCGATGGGCGCGATCATGCCCGCGCTCGCACCCGACCACAAGGGCGCCGCGATGGCCATGTACACGACCGCCGCGGGCGGTGCCGCGTTCCTCGGGTCCGGCGTCGTCGCGCTGATGCTGGGGGTCGGGGCCGGGAACGTCGGCGTCGTGTGGGCCTTCGTCGCCCTCTACGCGGCCGCCTTCGTGATGGTCTCGTTCCTGAACGTCCCGCAGGACGCCCCCGAGCCGCGCGCCGCCGTCGCGACCCCGGTGAAGGAGACCTCGTGACCAGGATCTACGACGACCCCGCCACGTTCGCCGACGACCAGCTCGACGGCTTCCTCGACCTCTACGCCGACCGTGTCCGAGGGGTGCACGGCGGCGTGGTCGCCCACCGTGGCGACGGCGGCCCGCAGGTCGCCGTCGTCATCGGGGGCGGCTCGGGCCACTACCCGGCGTTCTGCGGGACGGTCGGGCCGGGGATGGCGCACGGCGCCGTCGTCGGCAACATTTTCACCTCGCCGTCGGCGGCCCAGGCGTACTCGGTCGCGAAGGCCGCCGACCAGGGCCGCGGTGTGGTCTTCAGCTTCGGCAACTACGCCGGCGACACGATCAACTTCGGGATCGCGGCCGACCGGCTGCGCGAGGAGGGGATCGACACCCGCATCGTGGTCGTCACCGACGACGTCGCGTCCGCCGAGGAGGAGTCGCGGCGCCGCGGGATCGCCGGCGACTTCACCGTGTTCAAGGCGATGGGCGCCGCCGCCGCGCGCGGCGCGGACATCGACGAGGTCGAGCGGCTCGGCCGGGCCGCCAACGCGGCCACCCGCAGCCTCGGCGTCGCGTTCACCGGCTGCACGATGCCCGGCGAGGACGAGCCGCTGTTCTCGGTGCCCGAGGGACACCTCGGGCTCGGCCTGGGCATCCACGGCGAGCCCGGCATCCGCGACGTCCCGATGCTGCCCGCCCGCGAGCTGGCGGAGCTGCTGGTCGACGACGTGCTGAAGCACGCGCCCACGGGAGCGCCCGGCCGGGTCGGGGCGATCCTCAACGGGCTGGGCACCACGAAGTACGAGGAGCTGTTCCTGCTGTGGCGCCACGTCGCGCCGCGGCTGCGCGACGCCGGGTACGAGATCGTCGACCCCGAGGTCGGCGAGCTCGTGACCAGCCTCGACATGGGCGGCTGCTCGCTCACCCTGATGTGGCTCGACGATGAGCTGGAGCCGCTGTGGCGGGCGGACGCCTACACCCCCGCCTACCGCAAGACCGCCGCACCGCTGGCGGCGCTGCGCGAGCCGACCGCCGACGAGCTCGCCGAGGCCGACGCCGTCGTCACGGCGCCCGCGGCGAGCGACGCGGCCCGGGAGCTCGCGGGCACCGTCCGCGCCGCGCTGGCGGCGGCGGAGTCGACGATCCGCTCCCACGAGCACGAGCTGGGCCGGATCGACGCCGTCGCGGGCGACGGCGACCACGGCCGCGGCATGCTCAAGGGCATCACCGCCGCCACCGCCCGGGTCGGCGAGCTCGGCGACGACGTCGGCGGCGGCTGGGTGCTCCAGCAGGCCGGGCAGGCCTGGGCCGAGCGCGCCGGCGGCACCTCCGGGGTGCTGTGGGGCGCGGCGCTCGAGGCACTCGGGCGGCACCTCGGTGACACCGCCGACGGCTACCCGGCCGCGACCGTCGCGGCAGGGATCCGCGAGTTCGCGACGACCATCGAGCAGCTCGGCGGGGCGCGGGCGGGGGACAAGACCCTGCTCGACGCGCTGCTGCCCTTCGTCGACGAGCTGGAGCGCCGGGTCGGCGACGGCGACCCGCTCGCCGGGGCGTGGGCCGCGGCGGCGGAGGTCGCGACAGCCCGGGCGCGGGACACCGCCGACCTGCGGCCCCGGATCGGCCGGGCCCGCCCGCTGGCGGACAAGAGCGTCGGCACCCCCGACGCCGGGGCGGTGTCGCTGGGACTCGTCGCGACGGCCGTCGCACAGGTGCTGGAGGAGGAGACATGAGCGGGAAGCTCCGCATCGTCGTCGGCGCCGACGACGCCGGCTACGAGTACAAGGAGAGGCTGAAGGCCGACCTGGAGGCCGACGACCGCGTCGCCGAGGTGGTCGACGTCGGCGTCGGCGCGGACGGGCACACCGCCTACCCGCACATCGGCGTCGCCGCGGCACGCAGGATCGCCGACGGCGAGGCCGACCGCGGCCTGCTCATCTGCGGGACCGGGCTGGGCGTCGCGATCTCGGCGAACAAGGTGCCGGGTGTCCGCGCGGTCACCGCGCACGACCCGTTCTCCGTCGAGCGCTCGGTGAAGTCCAACAACGCGCAGGTCCTCTGCATGGGTCAGCGCGTGGTCGGGCTGGAGCTGGCCCGCACGCTCGTCGCCGGCTGGCTCGACCACCGCTTCGACCCGGCGAGCGCCTCGGCGGAGAAGGTCGCCGCGCTCGACACCTACGACCGCGGCGGCCCGGCCGGGGCGCAGACCGTCGGGACGGACTGCTGATGTTCGACCTCACCGGTTCGGTCGCGCTGGTCACCGGGGCCGCGTCGGGCATCGGCGCCGAGGCGGCCCGGGCACTCGCCGGGCAGGGCGCCGTGGTCGCCGCCGCGGACCTGCGCACCGACGGCGTCCCGGAGGTCTGCGCGTCGGCGCACGTCGTCGACGTCGCGGACCCCGACGCCGCGGAGGCCTGCGTCGACGAGGTCGTCGCCCGGCACGGCCGGGTCGACGTACTGGTCAACTCGGCCGGGATCGCGCTGCTCGCCCCGGCGCTGGAGCTGGGGGTCGACGACTGGCGCCGCACCCTGGACGTCAACCTCACCGGATCCTGGCTGATGGCGCGGGCCGCGGGCCGGGTGATGGTGGAGCGCGGGTACGGGCGGATCGTGAACCTCGCCTCGCAGGCGGCGAGCAGCGGGCTGGAGCAGCACGCCGCCTACTGCGCGTCCAAGGCGGGGATCACCGGGTTGACCCGCACCCTCGCCGTCGAGTGGGGGCCGCACGGGGTGACGGTCAACGCGGTGTCGCCGACGGTCGTGCTCACCGACCTGGGCCGCGCGGCGTGGGACAACCCGGCCGGGGACGCCCACCGCGCCGAGATCCCGGCGCGGCGGTTCGCGGAGCCGTCGGAGATCGCCGCGGCCGTGGTCTACCTGGCCTCGGCCGAGGCCGCGATGGTCAACGGCGCCGAGCTGAGGGTCGACGGCGGGTTCACGGCCCGCTGAGGACGGCTGCCGAGAACGCCCGCCGATCGTCGTCCGCGCGATCCGGCTGCTCCACGCGGGGTTCACCTCGGTCGGGTCGGATGGTGGCCATGAGCACGCTGCTGGTCTCGCTGTCCGGCCTGACCGACTCCGACGACGCCGACCGCGCCCGCGCCGCCGCGTTCGCCGCGGAGCTGGACCGGCGCGGCGTGCCGCTGACCCACCTCGTGCAGCCCAAGGGGCCCGACGGGCCGCTGCGCCGCGGCGACGACCTGGTCCGCTGGATCGCCGGCCGCGTCCGCGCCGGGGACGACCTGCTCCTGCACGGTTTCGACCACACGAGCGACCCGGTGGGCGCCTGGCAGAACGGCTCCGTGCCGCGGATCGGGCGCCGCACCGAGTTCGGGGCGCTGCCCCGGCACGAGGCGGGCCTGCGGCTGACCGGTGCCCGGCGGATCCTGCTCGCGACCGGGCTGTCCACCGACGGCTTCGCCCCGCCCGGCTGGATCGCCTCCGAGGGCACCCTCGACGCGCTCGCCGACCTCGGCTTCGGCCTCTGCGCCGACGAGACGACCGTCCGCGCGACCGGCGGTCCGGTGCTGCGCTCGCGGGTGCTGACCTTCCGGGCGTCCGAGCCCTGGCGGGGCGAGCGCCGCGCCGGGGAGCGCCGTCGCGGACGGGCGCTGGAGCAGCAGGCCGTGCGCACCGCCGAGCGCGGCGGGCTCGTCCGGCTCGCGCTGCGGGCCAAGGACCTGCGCCGTGAGCACCGCGTCGAGGCCGCGCTGGCCGCCGTCGACGCGGCGCGCGGGGCGGGCGCCGTCGGCGCCGTGCACCGCACGCTGTTCCCCGCCGCGGCCCCGGCCGCCTAGGAGCTCCCCGGCGATCGGCCCGGTTGTCCACAGTGTGTGCTCTCCTGTGGACAACCGGTGCCACCTGTGGACAGGTGTCAGGTCCGCCGCTCGCCGAGCACGCAGAACTCGTTGCCCTCCGGGTCGGCGAGCACCGTCCACGACACCTCGTCGGCCGGGGCCCGGTGCTGGCCCACGTTGACCCGGGTGGCGCCCAGCATCAGCAGCCGGGCCACCTCGGAGTCGCGGACGCCGTCCGGCCGCAGGTCGATGTGCAGGCGGTTCTTGGTCCGCTTGCCCTCCGCGACCGGCACGAAGATCAGCCCCGGGACGACGCCCTCGGCGGGCTGGATCTCGAACTCCGACGCCGAGGCGTTCACGACCGTCCAGTCCAGGGCCTCGGCCCACCAGCGGCCGAGCCGGACCGGGTCCCGGGCGTCGACGACGACCTGCTCCCACTGCAGGGCCATCAGACGTCGACCGCCGTCTCCCGGTCGGGGACCAGGAGCGTGGTGGCGTCGGGCTTGAGCTGGTCGAAGAAGCGGTGATGGAGCGCCGGGTCGGCGAGGGTGCCCTCGTGGATCGGCACCACCGTCCGCGGCGCGACCGACCGCAGGTAGTCGACGGCCTCGGAGATCTTGAGCCAGGGCGCGCCGGTGGGGAGCAGCAGCGTCGCCAGCTCGTCGACGCCCGGCGGGACGTAGGCGTCGCCGGGGTGCAGCAGCGCGCCGTCGACGAGGTAGCCGTTGTTCGCGACCAGCGGGACGTCCGGGTGGATCTGGGCGTGGTCCCCGGACCCGACGACGGTCACCTCGGCGCCGCCGAGGGCCAGCACGTCGCCGGGGGCGGCGGTGCGGGCGTCGACGCCGTCGAGCTGCCCGGCCGTCTGGCCGTCGGTGACCAGGGCGGCGTCGGGGTTGGCGCGCAACAGGGTGCGCAGCGCGTCGGCGTCGACGTGGTCGAAGTGCTGATGGGTGACGAGGATCGCGTCGAGGCCCTCCAGGCCGGTGAACCCGGAGGAGAAGGCGCCGGGGTCGAACAGCAGGCGTGCGGCTCCGGTGTCGACCAGGACGCAGGCGTGGCCGTAGTGCGTCAGCTGCATGGGCACAGCATCCCGCGTCGCGGTGGCGCGGTGCCGGGCGGCCGCGCCGACGAGCCCCGGCCGAGCCGCCTTCCCGACCGGCGGCGTCAGCCCCCGGTGTGCGCCGCCAGCACCGCCCGCTCCTCGGCGGCGGTCAGCCCGGCGGCCCGCCCGCGGTCGAGGCCGAGCTCGCGTTCCCACGCCAGCGCCGCCCGGGCCGTGACGGCGAGCGGGCGGGTCTCCAGCCCGGCGGCGACGGTCGCGGTGACGTCGCGGTCGGCCATGCCCCAGTGCGTCTCCGGCAGCCACAGCGGCAGCGACCGCGGGCCCGCCCAGATCGCGACGTCCTGCGCCCGCAGGGTCTCGCCGGGTACGCGGACCAGCTCGAGGTCGTCGGCGCCGACGGCCTCCGCGGTCGCCGCGAGCACCCGGTCCAGCGTGGATCGCGGGCCGGTGCCGTCGTGGGTGCCCGTGGTGCCGGTCCCGGCGCGGGTGACGATCCAGGCCGCCAGGTCGTCGACGTCGACGACCTGCATCGGCTGCGCGGGCGAGTCCGGCACCACCACCCGGCCGCCGCGGGCGAACCGGTTCGCCCAGTAGCCGTAGCGGTCGTGCGGGTCCCCGTGACCACACATCAGCCCGCCACGCACGACGTGCGCCCGGTCCCCCGCCCGCTCGTGCACCGCCTGTTCGCTGCCGACCTTCGCGGCGCCGTAGACGTCCGGGTCCCGCTCCGACGGCGGCGCCGCGCCGGGGTCGTCGTGCCGTGGCGCGAGGGTCGCCTGGCCGACGGTCCCGCCGCGCCGCGACAGGTCGGCGTAGACGTTGACCGAGGACACGAACGTCCAGTGCCCGTAACGGCCGTCCAGCGCGTCGAGGGCCTCACGGACCCAGGGCGCGGACATCGTCGCGACGTCCACGACGGCGTCGAAGGTCCGACCCCGCACCGCCGCGGCCAGCGCCCCGGACCGGGAGCGGTCCGCCGTCAGGGCCTCCGCGCCGACGGGCGGCGCTCCGGACACCCCCCGCGACACGCAGGTCACCGTGTGTCCGAGGGCGAGCGCGGCGGTGGCGACGGCGCGGGAGAGGAAGACCGTGCCGCCCAGGACGAGGATCCGCATGCGTCGATGGTGAGGGCACGCACGTCGAGCCGGCAGGTGTGTTCACCGTAGGCTGACCCCGTGGCCAGAGTGGTGGTGGACGTGATGCCCAAGCCCGAGATCCTCGACGTGCAGGGTCAGGCCGTGACCCGGGCGCTCGACCGGATCGGTGTGTCCGGCGTGAGCGGGGTGCGGCAGGGCAAGCACTTCGAGCTCGAGGTCTCCGACGGCATCGACGACGAGACCCTGCACCGGCTCGCCGGTTCGCTGCTGGCGAACCCGGTGATCGAGGACTGGACGGTGACCCGGCTGTGAGCACCCGCGTCGGTGTGATCACCTTCCCGGGCACCCTGGACGACGTCGACGCCGCCCGCGCGGTCCGCCGCGCCGGCGCCGAGGCCGTCCCGCTGTGGCACGGCGACCACGACCTGCAGGGTGTGGACGCCGTCGTCGTGCCGGGCGGGTTCTCCTACGGCGACTACCTGCGCGCCGGCGCGATCGCGAGCCTGGCGCCGATCATGACCGAGGTCGTGGCGGGCGCCGGGCGCGGTCTGCCGGTGCTCGGCATCTGCAACGGCTTCCAGATCCTCTGCGAGGCGCACCTGCTCCCCGGCGCGCTCGTCGCGAACGCCGGGATGCACTTCCTGTGCCGCGACCTCGAGCTGACCGTGGAGAACGCGCAGACCGCGTGGACCCGCGACTACACCGCGGGGGACCGGCTGACGATCCCGCTGAAGTCGCAGGAGGGCCGCTACGTCGCCGACGCCGCGACCCTCGACGAGCTGGAGGGCGAGGGCCGCGTGGTGTTCCGCTACGCCGAGTCCGCCCCCAACGGCTCGACCCGCGACATCGCCGGAATCACCAACGCAGCGGGCAACGTGGTCGGCCTCATGCCGCACCCGGAGCACGCGACCAGCGAGCTGACCGGCCCGTCCGCGGACGGCCTCGGCCTGTTCACCTCGGTGCTGGCCCGGGTCACCGCCTGACCCACCGACGACGCACGGCCCGGCCGGTGGTCCCCGCGGACCACCGGCCGGGCCGTCCCCGTGTTCAGCGCGGGATCTCCGACGCCGGGGCGGTCGTCGTCGCGGCGAAGCCGGCCTGCGCCTGCTCCTGGGTGGGCGCGACGACGTAGATCGAGAACCGCGTGTCCGCGCAGAGCGCGACAGCGACCGCGTTGCGGCTCAGCGTCGGTCCGCGGGAGAAGAACGGTCCCTGCACGGTGGCGTCGTCGCCGGAGCTCCAGGTGTCCGAGCCCGGCGGCAGCGAGGCCCCCGCGCGGACGTGGTCGTAGAAGACGCGGGCGTCGCCCGCGTCGGACCACATGTCGTAGAACACCGTCGCTCCGTTCGTGGTGTCCTCGCAGCGGATCGAGGCGATCGAGGCGTAGCCGGTGTCGTCCGCGGGGACGGTCACACATGCGGGCGCGGCCGCGGAGCCGAAGACCTGCCGCAGCACGGCGAGGTCGGCCTCCCGGTTGGGGATCGGCGTGGTCGTGGCCGGGGCCGCCGACGCCGGTGCCGCCGCGGGGGCCGTGGTGGGTGCCGCGGCGGGCGCGGCCGTGGGCGCCGGGGGAGCGGTCCCGCCGGCCGGGTCCTCCAGGACGGTGCCGACGACCATCAGCGCGCCGAAGCCCAGCACCACGGTGGCGAGCACCGCGGTCACCGCGACCAGCGCCGGGTGGGTGCGCCGCCGCGGCTGCGGCGGGACCCACGGGCCCTGCGGCCCGGAGTACGGGCCGCCGAGCCCGGCCGGGGCCGCGAGGCCGGGCGGGACGCCGTGGCCGCCGGGCGGGGTCGCCGGTGCCGCCCACGGGCCGTGGGCCGCGCCGTCGTGTCCCGCCTGTCCCCACGGCGGCTGCCCCCACAGCGCGGCCGTCCCGCCGGGCCCGGTGCCCCCCGGTGCCCCGGGCACGGTCCCGGCCGGAGCCGGGACCGTGCCCACGGACGCCGCGACCCCCGCCGCAGCGGGCACCGTGCCCGCCGCGCCCGCGACCCCGACGGCGCCGGCCGCGGCCCCGGCGGCGACCGGGACCGGCCCGGACCCCGGGGCGGCGACCCGGACCGGACCGGAGCCCGGCGCCGGGGCCTGGGACGGGATGCCGGACAGCACCCGGGTCGGCCCGGAGGCCGTCGACCGCTCGGGGTCCGCACCCAGGGCCTGCGCCAGGGCGGCGGCGAACTCCGGCGCCGTCGCGAACCGCTCGTCCGGGTCGACGGCCATGCCGCGGACCAGGACGTCGTCGGCGTCGGCGAGCTCGGGGCGCACCGCGGAGATCCGCGGCCGCTCGGCGCTCAGGTGCTGGTACATCAGCGCCGGCCCCTCGGCCCGGAACGGGGCGGCGCCGCTCAGCGCCTCGTAGGTGAGGCAGGCCAGCGCGTACACGTCGACCCGCCGGTCCGCGGCCGCGCCGAGGAACAGCTCGGGGGCCATGTAGGCCAGCGTCCCGATCGCGGTGCCCGTCCCGGTCAGCGCCGTCCCGGTGCCGGCGTCGGTGGACTTGGCGATGCCGAAGTCGACGAGATAGGCGAAGTCGCGGTCGCCGTCGGCGAGCAGCACGTTGGACGGCTTGACGTCGCGGTGCACCAGGCCGTCGGCGTGCGCGGCGTGCAGCGCGTCGGCGACCTGCCCGACCAGCCGGACGACCCGGTGCGGGTCGAGCGCGCCGGACTCGCGGACGGCCTCGGCGAGGTCGCGCCCGGCGACCAGCCGCATGTCGATGAACAGCCTGCCGTCGATCTCGCCGACGTTGTGGATCGGGATGACGTGCGGCGACGACAGCCGTGCCGCGGTCCGCGACTCCCGCTGGAACCGCGACCGGTACTCCGGCTCGTCGGCCAGCTCCGGGCGCAGCCGCTTCAGCGCGACCACGCGCTCGGTGCGGGTGTCGTAGGCCCGGCTGACCTCCCCCATGCCGCCCCGGCCGAGGACCCCCTCGATCCGATAGTGACCGAACATCTCCGCCACCGTGCCCACCTCCACCCGTGCCGTCGTCGCGGTGCTGTCGTCACCGTGTCGGGGAGGGGGATGCCGCCCGCGCGCCCGGCGTTTCAGCGACGACGGCGCCCGTCCCCGACCTCACCCGGACGGAGCAGGTCGGCGGGGCGGCGAGCCGGTCGTCGAGCGCGCCGCGCAGCTCCTGCACCCGCCCGGTCAGCTCCCGCACCGCGCCGGCCCGCCGCTCCGCACGGGCGGTGGCGTCACGGCGGCGTCCGGCGTCGCGACGGTGCTCCTCGGCGACGGCCGCGCGCCGCTGCTCCAGCTCGGCGCGACGGGCGTCGAGCAGCTCGTCGACGGTCTGGTCGACCGTGGACCGCCAGGTCGCGACGGCCTGCTGTGCGGTCAGCACCATCTCGCCCGCGGCCGCCCCGACGACGTCGTTCACGCCCTTGGTCAGCGCGGTCCGGGTGTGCGCGGCCTCGGTCAGCCGTCGCTTGTGGACCAGGAACACCCCGGCGACGGCGACGCCGACGGCCACCGGTCCGGCGAACGCGAGCCCCACGCCCAGACCCAGCAGGTGTGCCGAGGCGAAGCTGATGCTGCTCGCCATCATCACCGACGGCAGCCCGTCGGCGATCACGTCGACGCCGCGCGCGGCCGGACCGTCGGTGACGCGGACCGCGCCGTCGGGGCGGGGCCGCCGGTCCAGCAGCCCGGTGTCGAGCCCGACCGGGGGCAGCCCGAGCCGCCGGACGTGCTCGGCCAGACCGGTGGCCGCGAGGTCACGGGTGTCGGCGGCGATCTCCTCCCAGGCCGCGGTGAGCGTGCCCTCCAGCGCCTCCGGGAGCCGGTCGCGGTAGCGGCGCAGCTCCCGCAGCGAGTGCAGCCCGGCGATCTCGATCTCGTACGCCCGCCGGTAGCCCTCCATCCGCACCCGGGCGCGGCGGGCCGCCTCCTGCCCGAGGAACTGCTGGTCGATGCCGCTGCGGCGCCGTGCCCGGCGCAGCTCGCGCAGCCGGTCGAGGTCGTCGTCGATGCCGGCGCGGCGCCGGTCGAGCGCGTCGTCGTCCCCCGAGCCGACGGCGGCCTCGTCGCGGGCGAGGTCGTCCAGCGCGCGGGCGACGCCCTCGACCAGGGTGAGGACGGCGGCGGCCCGGGCCACGCGTCGTCGCCGGGACCAGCTCCCCAGCAGCGCGGTGAGCGCGGGCAGCCCGCTGCGCTCGCGGCGGGCGCCGGCCCGGGCGTCGCGGCCGCGGGCGGCGAGGTCGTCGGCGGCCTCGGCCAGCGCGGCGCTCACCGGCACCCAGGGCGCCTGCTCCAGGCGGCGGGCGGTCGCGGCGTCGAGCCTGCCGTCGGCGACGGCGGCCGCGGTGAAGGTCGCGACCCGGGCCCGGTTCTCGGCCAGGAGCTCCGGCCAGGCCGCCGAGTCGTCGATCTTGGTGAGGACGAAGGCGACCGACGGCACCCGCGCGGCGGCCTCGGCGGCGAACTCCAGCTCGTGCCGCAGCACGGGCTGGTCCTGCGCGCCGACGCACAGCAGCAGCCCGTCCGCGGCGTGCAGCGCGGAGACGGTGATGTGCCGGTGGCCGAGGGTCAGGCTGTCCACGCCGGGGGTGTCGACCAGCCGCAGGCCCCGCAGCGGCTCCCGGGGCACGCCGACGACGACCTCGACCACCCCGGCCCGGTCGGCGCCGTCCACCGCGACGTGCGCGGCGACCCGGTCCGCCGCGACGACCGAGCGGACCGGCCGGCCCGCGTCGTCGCGGCGGGTGACGGTGACGGCCGGGGTGTCGGCGTACTCCAGGTGGACCCGGGTCCCGGTGGCGACGTCGGCGTCGACCGGCAGCAGGTCGCGGTGCCCGCCCAGCGCGTTGAGCAGCCTGCTCTTGCCGCGGTTCTGCGCCCCCGCGACGACGACGGTCAGCACGTCGTCCTTCCACCGCCCGGCCGCGGCGGCGAGCGCGTCGCGCCAGTCGGTCAGGCCGGCGTCGGCGGCCTCGGTGTGGGCGCGGTTGGCCAGGGTCAGCACCGCGGTGACGGTGTCGGCGGGGGCGGCGGTCACGGGGTCTCCCGGGGTCGGGGGCCTGCGATCCGGTCGTAGAGGTCGCAGACCGCGTGCAGGGTGGCCCGCTCGGGGCCGGGCAGGGGTGCGGCGGCCAGCCGTCGCAGCCGGGTGGCGAGGCCCGCGGCGGCGGCCCGGCGCTCGTCGGGGGTCGCGCCGCGCAGCCCGACCGCGCGGTGCGCGGTGCGGGAGCGGGCCAGCCGGGTCAGCGCGTCCCGGTCGTCCTGGGGCACCGACGGGTGCGCGGCCAGCGCCAGCAGGCGGCCCCGGTCCAGCGGTGAGCCGCCGGGCGCCGGTGCCGGGCCGGGCGCGGCGGGGCCGCCGAGGGAGTCGGCGATGGACTCCAGGACGGCGAGCACGTCACGGGCCCGCCGCCCCCCGACCGTCCGGCCCGCGGCGTCGGCCACCGCCCGCCAGCGCGCGGCCGCGGCCCGCGCCCGGGCCACGACCTCCCCGGCCCCGGCCGTCGGGGGCAGCCCCAGCTGGGCGGCGACGTCGTCCTCCCGGACCATCCGCATCAGCTCGTCGGTCATCGGTCCGTCCAGGAGCAGCTCCCCGCGGGCGACGGCGGCGCCGGCGGCGGGCAGGGCGAGTGCCCGCAGCTCGGTCGCGATCCGCCGGTCGGCGTCGACCACCCGGTGCAGCCCGGCGACGGCGGCCCGGTCCGCCGGGTGCCGCGCGGGCCGTGCGGCGAGGCGGCGGATCCGGGCCACCGCGGCGTGCGCGGTGAGCCGGTGCGCGTGCCGCCGGAACCGGTCGACGGCCGGGCCGAGCCCGTCGTCGTGACCGGAGGCGGCGAGCAGCGCGGCGTGCAGCGCGTCGGGCCCGGCGTCCGGCCGGGAGCGCAGCAGGTCGACCGCGACCCGGATCCCGTAGCGGTGCAGCCGGCCGGTCAGCGCAGCCCGGACCGGTGCGGGCAGGGCCGCGTCGAGGGCGGCCGCGGGCCCGTCGCCCAGGTCGGCGGCGAGGTCGGCGGCGAGGTCGGCGGCGCCGTGCCCGGTGAAGTCGTCGAGGTCCAGCAGGAGGTCGTCGAGCAGGTCGTCGTCGAGGGCGGCCAGCGCGCGCAGACCGGTGAGCTCGGCGGGGCCCAGCAGCCGGCAGCGCGCGGTCTCGGCCAGCAGGCCCGACACCGGCGCGACGTCCAGGGCCACCCCGCGCAGCGCCGCCCGCGCCCGCCCGGCCACCCGGTGCGCGTCGGGCCAGGGGTCCCCGCCCGGGACCCGGTCGACGTGGCTGAGCACGGCGGCGGTGTCGACGGCGGTCATCCCGGCGGCCCCGGACAGCGCGCGGAACTCGGCGAGCACGTCGGCGTCGAAGCGCTGCAGGTGGCGCAGCACGTAGACGAGCGCCTGGGCGTGCCCGGCGGCGTCGTCGCCGAACAGCAGCCGCCGCGTGGCCTCCTCGGTCGCGGCACGGACGGTGTCGATGCCCGGGGTGTCGATCACGGTCAGCACCCGCAGCCGCGGGTCGTCGAGCAGGACGCGCACCCGCAGCACCTCGGCGACCGGGCAGCCGAGGTCCTCGGGCATCCGGCCGTCGACGAGCCGGCGCAGCACCGGGGCGCCGTGGCGCCGCTCGACGACCACCAGCCCGTCGTCGGGGCCGTAGGAGTACCAGGTGACGACCCGGGTGCACTCGCCCGCGTCGGCGGGGGCGACCGGGCGGCCGAGGATCGCGTTGATCAGCGTCGACTTCCCGGCGCCGACGGCCCCGGCGACGGCGAGCTGCAGCGGCCTGCCGAGCGTGTCGGCGATCCGGGTCAGCTCGGCGCGCAGGCCGGGGTCGTGGGCCCGACCGGCCGCGGTGCGGCACGCGGTCCGGAGGACGACGGCCGGGTCGGGCAGCCCGAGCAGCGCCCGGGTGTCGACGAGCGCGGTCGCGGTGGTCACGCCGCACCGCCCGGGGGCGCGTCGTCGGGCCCGGGCAGGGCCCCGCCCGGCAGCAGCGCCGCCAGCTCCGGCCGGTGGGCGGCGGCGAAGGTCGTCGCGAACCGGTTCTCCCCGGTCGCCGGGTCGTCCGGCCCGACGGTGTCGAGCAGCAGTCGCCGCAGCTCACGGTCGTCGTACTGGTCCATCTCGCCCTCCTCGACAGTCCGCTGCAAGTCCCTTGCAAGCCCGTGGTCCGACGGTGCAGCGGACACCACGGACGAGAGGCACCGACGATGACGACCACGACCGGCGCGACGACCCTGCTCCGCCCGCTGCACGCGGGTGACACCGCCGAGCTGCTGGAGCGGGCCCGGGCCGGCGACGAGCAGGCCTTCCGCGCGCTGTGGGCCCCGGCCCACCGCCAGGCCCACGCGCTGTGCCTGCGGCTGACGGGCAACCGGGCCGACGCCGACGACGCCCTGCAGGACACCCAGATCGCGGTCTGACAGAACCTCGACCGCTTCGACGGCCGCTGCCCGTTCACCGCCTGGGTGCAGGCGATCGCGCGCAACGCCGCCCGGTCGGTCCTGCGGGCCCGGTCGCGCCGCCCCGAGCCGGTCGAGGACCTCGAACCGGTCGGCGGCGCCGTCGACCCGTTCGCCGGGGCGGTCACCGAGGTCGACGCCGTGCAGCGGGCGCTGGGCCTGCTGCCCGGGAAGCACCGCGAGGCCCTGCTCCTGCGGGCCGGCGACCTGTCCTACGAGCAGATCGCGGCCCTGATGGGGGCGACCCCGTCGAGCGTGCGGGTCTGGGTCCACCGGGGCAGGCTCCGGCTGGCGGCCGAGCTCGGGCGCTGAGCCCCGGCCGTGCGGACCGGGTGGCTCCCCGGTCCGCACGACCTGCGGTCCGCGGGTCATGCGACGGAGAAGATCCCGCTGCCGGTCCCGCCGGAGGAGACGACGTCGTCGGCGCTGCCGTCCCCGTCGCCGTCGACCGCGACGGTGGTGGTGTCGAAGACCCCGTCGCCGTCGGTGTCGGTGAACACCGCGGCGCTCTCCAGGTAGCCGTCGCCGTCGGTGTCGGTCCGGCCGGCGTCGAACACGCCGTCGCCGTCGGTGTCGCGGACCTCGGTGTCGGCGACGCCGTCGTAGTCGGTGTCGAGCACGCCGTAGTCGGCCGCGCCGTCGCCGTCGGTGTCGCTCGCGACCAGGTCGATCTCGCCGTCGCCGTCGGTGTCGGCGAGCACCGACTCCTGGTAGCCGTCGTGGTCCAGGTCGGCGGTCCGCACGTCGTCGACGGTGGCGGTGGTGTCGAAGTCGCTCATGGTGTTCCCCTCGTCCGTGGCCCGGTGGGCCTGTGCACGAGGGGACTCCGCGGGCGGCGGGTGCGTTTCACCCCGCTGTGGGGAACCCCGCCTGTGGGCCCCGGCACCGTGCGGGGACGCGGGCGGGGGAGCCCCGTCTACCCTGACCCCCGTGACGCAGTCCCAGGTGCCGGTCGATTCCGTCAAGCACGCCGAGGCCACTCCGGAGCAGCCGCAGCCCTTCCGGGAGCTGGGGCTCAAGGACGACGAGTACGCCCGTATCCGGGAGATCCTCGGCCGCCGGCCCACCGACGCCGAGCTGGCGATGTACTCGGTGATGTGGAGCGAGCACTGCTCCTACAAGTCCTCCAAGGTCCACCTGCGCTACTTCGGTGAGACCACCACCGACGAGATGCGCTCGACGATGCTCGCCGGTATCGGCGAGAACGCGGGCGTCGTGTCCGTCGGCGACGGCTGGGCGGTCACCTTCAAGGTCGAGTCGCACAACCACCCGTCCTACGTCGAGCCCTACCAGGGCGCGGCGACCGGTGTCGGCGGCATCGTCCGCGACATCATGGCGATGGGCGCGCGCCCGATCGCCGTCGGCGACCCGCTGCGCTTCGGCCCGCTCGACGCCGACGACACCGGCCGGGTGCTGCCCGGCATCGTCGCCGGTGTCGGCGGCTACGGAAACTGTCTCGGCCTGCCGAACGTCGCGGGCGAGGTCGTCTTCGACCCGTCCTACGCGGGGAACCCGCTGGTCAACGCCCTGTGCGTGGGAGCGCTGAAGACCGAGGACCTGCACCTCGCGTTCGCCTCCGGCACCGGCAACAAGATCATCCTGTTCGGTGCGACGACCGGCCTCGACGGCATCGGCGGCGTGTCCGTGCTGGCGTCGGAGACCTTCGACTCCGACAGCGGCGGCACCGGGCGGAAGAAGCTCCCGAGCGTCCAGGTCGGCGACCCGTTCACCGAGAAGGTCCTCATCGAGTGCTGCCTGGAGCTGTTCGCGGCCGGGCTCGTCGTCGGCATCCAGGACCTCGGCGGCGCCGGGCTGTCCTGCGCGACCTCCGAGCTCGCCTCCGCCGGTGACGGCGGCATGCACGTCGACCTCGACGCCGTCCCGCTGCGCGCCACCGGCATGACCGCCGCCGAGATCCTCTCCTCGGAGTCCCAGGAGCGGATGTGCGCGGTCGTGACCCCGGAGAACGTCGAGGCCTTCCTCGCCGTCTGCCGCAAGTGGGACACCATCGCCACCGTGATCGGCGAGGTCACCGACGGCGACCGCCTGGTGATCACCTCCCAGGGCGAGACCGTCGTCGACGTGCCGCCGCGCACGGTCGCCCACGAGGGCCCGGTCTACACCCGCCCGGTCGCCCGCGACGACGCGAAGCAGGACGCGCTGAACGCGGACTCCCCGGAGACGCTGCCCCGCCCGGAGACCCCGTCCGAGCTGCGCGCGGAGATCCTGCGGATGGCCGCTGCCCCGAACCTCGCGTCCCGCTCGTGGGTCACCGACCAGTACGACCGCTACGTGCGCGGCAACACCGTCGCCGCGCACGGCGCCGACTCCGGCGTCGTGCAGGTCGACGAGTCCACCGGCCGCGGCATCGCCGTCGCCACCGACTGCAACGCCCGCTTCGTGGCGCTCGACCCGTACGTCGGCGCGCAGCTCGCGCTGGCCGAGGCCTACCGCAACGTCGCGACCTCCGGCGCCGTGCCGCTCGCCGTCACCGACTGCCTGAACTTCGGCTCGCCGGAGGACCCGCACGTCATGTGGCAGTTCGAGCAGGCCGTGCGCGGTCTCGCCGACGGCTGCGCGGTGCTGGGCACCCCGGTCACCGGCGGCAACGTCAGCTTCTACAACCAGACCGGGACGACGGCGATCCTGCCGACCCCGGTCGTCGGCGTGCTCGGCGTGATCGACGACGTCACCACCGCGGTCCGGTCCGGGTTCGCCGGCGCCGACGGCGACACGGTCGTCCTGCTCGGCACGACCGCCGCCGAGTTCGGCGGGTCGGAGTGGGCGCACGAGGTGCACGGGCACCTCGGCGGACGGCCGCCCGCCGTCGACCTGGAGCACGAGCGGCGCCTCGCGCAGCTCCTCGCCGCCGCGGCCGCGGACCGGGCGCTGACCGGCAGCCACGACCTGTCCGACGGCGGCCTCGCCCAGGGCCTGGTCGAGGCCGCGCTCGCCGGGGGCCGGGGCGCCCGCGTCGACCTGGCCGGGGTGCACGAGGACTCGTTCACCGCGCTGTTCGCCGAGTCCGCCGGACGGGTGCTGGTCACCGTGCCCGCCGACGGCGCCGAGGCGTTCCTCGCCCGCGCCGCCGAGGCCGGTGTCCCGGCGCTGCAGCTCGGCGAGACCGGCGGCGACGTCCTCGACCTGGGTGACGCCCTCGGTACGCTGGCGCTCGACGAGCTGCGCGCCGCCTGGGAGGGCACGCTCCCGGCGCGGTTCGGCGCCGTCTCGGTCTGATGTCCGACGTCCTCCTGGACTGGGTCGACGACGGGGTCGAGCCGGACCGGGCGACACGGAAGTCGGCGGTGAAGACGTCGCTGGACGAGCTGGCCCGGCGCGCGCCGGGCCGCAGCGTCGAGGTGCGGGTCCCGCCGTTCGGCGCGGTGCAGTGCGTCGAGGGGCCGCGGCACACCCGCGGCACCCCGCCGAACGTCGTCGAGACCGACCCGCGGACCTGGATCGCGCTCGCCATCGGCCGCCTGACCTGGGACGACGCCGTCGCCGCCGGGCGGGTGTCGGCGTCCGGGTCGCGGGCGGGCGAGATCGCCGCGTTCCTGCCGCTCCGCACGCCGTGACCGGACGGGTG
This sequence comes from Pseudonocardia sp. ICBG601, assembly GCF_020496245.1. Taxonomy (NCBI): domain Bacteria; kingdom Bacillati; phylum Actinomycetota; class Actinomycetes; order Pseudonocardiales; family Pseudonocardiaceae; genus Pseudonocardia; species Pseudonocardia sp. ICBG601. Next base: position 1,195,706 of record NZ_JAHLJA010000148.1, read on the forward strand.
CGGTGTGCAACTCCGACGTGACCCCTGTCCCCGTACCTGGGGACACGTGATCTCGGGGCGTACAGTCGTCCCCTGGTCCCGGTACGCCGCCAGCCGAGGAGCGCCGCGTTGAGTTCCGTCCGGAACGAGCACGTCAGCCCTGAACGAACCCTCTCCCTCACCCCCGTCGCACTTCCTGCCCCCGAGCCCGACGAGCAAGGACCCCGCGAGGAGTGCGGTGTGTTCGGCGTCTGGGCCCCCGGCGAGGACGTCGCGAAGATGACCTACTACGGCCTCTACGCGCTGCAGCACCGCGGCCAGGAGGCCGCAGGCATCGCCGTGTCCGACGGCCGCCGCACCGTGGTGTTCAAGGACCTCGGCCTGGTCAGCCAGGTGTTCGACGAGCAGACGCTGTCCTCGCTGCGCGGGCACCTCGCCGTCGGCCACTGCCGCTACTCGACGACCGGCGCGACGACCTGGGAGAACGCCCAGCCGACGTTCCGCACCACCGCCGCGGGCTCCGGCCTGGCGCTGGGTCACAACGGCAACCTGGTCAACACCGCCGAGCTGCGCGAGGACGTCGCGAAGCTGGAGAACCGCAAGCGGTCCGGGCTGCGCGCGACCACCGACTCCGACCTGCTCACCGAGCTGCTGGCCGCGGGCGCCGCGGACCTCGGCGTCTACGAGGCCGCGATGCGGCTGCTGCCGCGGCTGCGCGGCGCGTTCTCGCTGACCTTCGCCGACGAGAGCACCCTCTACGCCGCCCGCGACTCCCACGGCGTCCGCCCGCTGGTGCTGGGCCGCCTGGAGCGCGGCTGGGTCGTCGCGTCGGAGACGGCGGCGCTGGACATCGTCGGCGCCTCGTTCGTCCGTGAGGTCGAGCCGGGCGAGCTCATCGCGATCGACGCCGACGGCATCCGCAGCCAGCGCTTCGCCGCCCCGGAGCCGAAGGGCTGCGTGTTCGAGTACGTCTACCTGGCGCGCCCGGACACCACCATCTCCGGCCGTTCGGTCTACGACACCCGCGTCGAGATCGGCCGCCGCCTCGCCGAGGAGCACCCGGTCGAGGCCGACCTGGTCATCCCGGTCCCGGAGTCCGGCACCCCGGCCGCGATCGGCTACGCCCAGGGCTCCGGCATCCCCTACGGCCAGGGACTGGTGAAGAACGCCTACGTCGGGCGCACCTTCATCCAGCCCAGCCAGACCATCCGCCAGCTCGGCATCCGGCTGAAGCTGAACCCGCTGCGCAACGTCATCCGCGGCAAGCGCCTGGTCGTCGTCGACGACTCGATCGTCCGCGGCAACACCCAGCGCGCGCTGGTGCGGATGCTGCGCGAGGCCGGCGCCCTCGAGGTGCACGTGCGGATCGCCTCGCCGCCCGTGCGCTGGCCCTGCTTCTACGGCATCGACTTCGCCAGCCGGGCCGAGCTGATCGCCAACGGCGCCGACACCGAGGGCGTCCGACGCTCGATCGGCTCGGACAGCCTCGGCTACGTCTCGGTCGAGCAGATGGTCGCCGCCTCCGAGCAGCCGCGCTCGCGGCTGTGCTGCGCCTGCTTCGACGGGGAGTACCCGATCCCGCTGCCGGAGGAGGCCCAGCTCGGCAAGCACCTGCTGGAGGACGTCCCGGAGCCGACGGCGTCCGGTGCCGCCTCTGGCGATCCGGGGCCGTTGTCCGTCGGCTACGGTGCCGGGGAAGCGCTGACCCGCCCGTAGCGGCACCCGATCACGACCCCGTCCCGACCTGGAGAGACCACGCATGCCCTCGACCGAGCCCGGCCCCGCCAGCTACGCCTCCGCGGGGGTGGACATCGATGCGGGGGAGCAGGCGGTCGAGCGTTTTCGTCCGTTCGCCGAGAAGGCGACCCGGCCCGAGGTGCGCGGCGGCATCGGCGGTTTCGCCGGTCTGTTCGCGGCGAAGTTCGGCAAGTACTCCGAGCCGGTGCTGGCCGCCTCGACCGACGGCGTCGGCACCAAGGTCGCGATCGCGCAGGCGATGGACAAGCACGACACCATCGGCCAGGACCTCGTCGCGATGGTCGTCGACGACCTGGTCGTCTGCGGGGCCGAGCCGCTGTTCCTGCAGGACTACATCGCCATCGGCAAGATCGTCCCCGACCAGGTGGCGACGATCGTGCGCGGCATCGCCGAGGGCTGCCAGACCGCGGGCTGCGCGCTGCTCGGCGGCGAGACCGCCGAGCACCCCGGGCTGATGGAGGAGGGCGCCTACGACCTCTCCGCCACCGGTGTGGGTGTCGTCGACGCCGAGAAGATGCTGCGGCCCGAGCGCGTCCGCCCCGGCGACGTGCTGGTCGCCCTCGGCTCCTCCGGGCTGCACTCCAACGGCTACTCCCTGGCCCGCCACGTGCTGCTCGACATCGCCCGGCTGCCGCTGGCCGGTGAGCTGGAGGAGTTCGACCACTCCCTCGGCGAGGAGCTGCTCGTCCCGACCCGGATCTACGCCAAGGACTGCCTGGCGATCACCGCCGAGACCGGCGTGCGGACGTTCTCCCACATCACCGGGGGCGGGCTGGCCCGCAACCTGGAGCGGGTGCTGCCCGAGGGCCTCGCGGCCACCGTGGAGCGTGGCTCCTGGACCCCGGCCCCGATCTTCAAGCTGATCCAGTCCCGCGGCCGGGTCGAGCGCGCGGAGATGGAGAAGACGTTCAACATGGGCGTCGGGATGGTCGCGGTGCTGCCGCCCGAGGACGTCGACCGCGCCCTCGCCGTCCTCACCGCACGGCACGTGCCCGCCTGGATCCTGGGCGAGGTCGGCCGGATCGGCGACGTCGACGGCGCCGGTTCCGGCGAGCTCGGCGCCCGGGTGCAGCTGCGCGGGGAGCACCCCCGCTTCTGAAGCGGTCCCGCGCCGGCTGCTCTCACTCGAAGGAGTGGTGGAACTCCGTGTCGTGCGACGCCGGCTGCCGGTTCCCGGCGCGGTGCGGCTCGCGCAGCATCGGCGGGTGCAGCGCCGTCGCCGGGCCGCGGCGGAACAATCGGGGCGGACGCCCGCGGCCGCCGGTGACCAGCGTCGTCGTCGGCACGAGGAAGCCGTCGGTGGAGGTCACCTTGCGCTGGAAGTTGCGCGGGTCCAGGGAGGTCTCCCAGACGGCCTCGTAGACCCGGCGCAGGTCGGTCACCGTGAACTCGTCCGGGCAGAACGAGACGGCGAGCGTCGTGTACTCGAGCTTCGACTTCGCCCGCTCCACGCCGTCGGCGAGGATGCGCTGGTGGTCGAACGCCAGCGGCGGCACGTCGTCGACGGCGCACCACGCGGACGCGGCGGCCCCGCCGCCCGGCGTCGGCTCCGGCATGTCCGGCAGCAGCGCGAGGTAGCCCACGGACAGGACCCGGCCGCGGGGATCGCGGTCGGGTGCGGCGTAGCTCGCCAGCTGCTCGAGGTGCCCGCACACGGCACTGCCGGTGTCGGCCCCGGTCTCCTCGCCCAACCGCCGGCTGGCGGTGTGCACGAGGTCCTCCTCCGGGCGCACGAAACCACCGGGCAGGGCCCAGTGCCCGAGGAACGGGGGCTCGCCCCGTTCGATGAGCAGCACGTGCAGACGGTCCGACCGCACGGTCAGCACGACGAGGTTGACGGCGACCGCGAACAGGTTGCCGCGCATCTGCTGAACACCTCGGACGTGACGGGATCGGTGACCAAGCCTCCCACAGGAGACAGGTCATGATCTTGCCCTATCCGACCGGCCGGGGGAAACCGCCCGGTACGACCGGTCCGACGAGCGAACTCACCGGGTCGGCACGTGCCGCGGCGCCCGGGCCGTCGTGTCACGACGGGGAGCCGGGCGCCGGGGTGGCCGTCAACGGCGAGGGTCGTCGTCCTCGTCGTTGTACTTGGCGGCGAGGTCGTCGTACTCGCCGTAGTCGTCCTCGCGGCTGTCGGTAGTCACCGCCGTCGCGCTACCGATCTCCCGCTGCAAGGCGTCGAGATCCATAGAAGGGGAGCTGTACTTGAGCTCACGGGCCACCTTCGTCTGCTTGGCCTTGGCTCGTCCACGCCCCATGGCAGGTCCCCCTTACAACAGGGAAGGGGCGGCCGGTCATTGCGCACGACCCGGCGGCCCCTCTCGTCTCATCAATGTCGTGAAAACAACCGTACCCTGCTCACCCCGGAACATGCGACGCGGCACCGCCGTCGTCACAGGCGGACCCGGCCCCGGACCGGCGCGGGGCCCCCGGGTGTTCACCCGGTGGTCGCCCCACGGTGGTCCGGCCGGGCCGCGCGTCATCCGCGACGCGCGGCGCCACCCGTCCGTTCCCGGGCCGCGCGGCCCGGCGGCGGGGTGTCCGGGTCCGGCTCGTAGGAGTCCGGGTCGATCGTCGCGGGGGACACCCGGTCGTCGACGCCCGCGGTCAGCTCGGCGTCCACCGGGACCGACCGCTTGAGCAGCGCGAGCGCCACCGGGCCCAGCTCGTGGTGCTGGACGACCGTGCCCACCCGGCCGACCGTGCGGCCGTCGCGCACCACCGGGTCGCCGGTGCGCGGCAGGTCCTCGTCGCCGGCGTCGAGCATCAGCAGCACCGTGCGCCGCGGCGGGCGCCCCAGGTTCGCGACCCGGGCGACGGTCTCCTGGCCCCGGTAGCAGCCCTTGGTGAGGTGCACGGCGGAGCCGATCCAGCCGACCTCGTGCGGGATGGTGCGGTCGTCGGTGTCGCGGTGCAGGCGCGGTGCGCGCGACTCCACCCGCAGCGCCTCGAACGCGATCGTCCCGGCGGCCCGCGCCCCGGCCGCGGTGAGGTCCGCCCAGCGGGCGTCCTTCGTCCCGCGGGGGACGACGACGTCCGCCGCGTCCCGGCCCGGCCACGGCATCCGTCGCACGAACCCGCCGTCCGGCAGGGCCGTGACGCCGTTCGGCGCATCGGGCACCGGCAGCCCCGCCGCGGCGAGCACGGCCGCGGTCCCGGGGCCGACGACCGACAGCACCGCCAGCTCGGCGGTGACGTCGCGCGGCTCGACCTTCGACCAGAACACCATCTTCGCCAGGTAGTCGAGCAGTGCCGCGCCCTCGCCGGGCTCGGTGTCGAGCCAGACCGTGTCCGCCGACGACGCGACGGCCATGTGGTGCAGCACCCGGCCCTGCGCGTCGAGCACCAGCGCCTCGGTGCCGGTGCCGGGCGGCAGCTCGCTGACGTGCTGGGTGAGCAGCAGGTGCAGCCAGGACAGCCGCTCCTCGCCGGTCACCGCCAGCACCTCGCGGTGCCCGCGGTCGACGACGGCGGCGGAGCGGGCCATCGCCCGCTGCTCGGCCGGCGGGTCGCCGTGGTGCGCGGCGACGACGTCGTCCGGGTCGGGGGTCGTGTCCCCGGCGTTGTCGGTGGTGTCGGGGTCCTGCTCGGATCCGGGAACGGTCACCGGTCTCCCTCCGCGCCCTCCTGGGGCGCCGTGTCGTCCTGCTCGGGGGCTCCGTCGGCGGAGTCCTCGTCGTCGTGCGCACAGTCGACGCACGTGCCGGACAGGGCCACGTGCGTCGCGTCCAGGTGGAAGCCCAGGTCGGCGAGCGTGCGACTCGCCACATCGGAGAGCAGCTCGGTCGGCGCCTCGTCCACCCGGCCGCAGTGGTGGCAGACGAGGTGGACGTGGCGGTGCTGGTGCTCGGAGTAGGTCGGCGCACCGTGCCCGAGATGGGCGTGCCGGACGACGCCGAGCTCCTCGAGCAGGTCCAGCGTCCGGTACACCGTCGTGATGTTCACCGCCGGCGCCGTCGCCTGGACCCGGCTGCACACCTGCTCGGGTGTCGCGTGCCCCAGCTCCCGGACCGCGTCCAGCACGAGCTGGCGTTGAGGGGTCATCCGGAGCCCACGCCGGTGCAACGTGCCCTTCAGTGTGCTGTCCACACCGCCGATGGTATTCGGTACGGCCCGGTAGGCTCGGGCCACGAGGACGGTGACCGCACATCGTGTCACGGAACCGTCCGTCGCGGGGCCCGCCACGCCGACGGACGACCGTTGCACGCTGCGTGGTTCGCCGCGACCCCGTCGTCGTGACTACCCTGACCGGCGAGGTCGCGCCGAACCGTCGGTCCGCCGACCTCGTACGTGCCCTCCGAGGGCACCCATGTCGACGACCTGAGGAGAGGCGATGACGGCAGACGGGGCGGACCGCCCGGGCGGTTCCCCGCGGTTCGACGTCGTTCTCCGCGGCTACGACCGTCGGCAGGTGGACGAGCACATCGTCCAGATGCAGCGGCTCATGGGCCGGATGCGCGCGGACATCGACGCACTGCGGAGCCGGCCGATGCCGCCGCCCATGCCGGTGCCGCCGCCCGGCGGGTTCGCCGCCGGTCCGGCCGGCGGGCCGCCGCGCCCGGCACCGCGTCCGGGGCCGCGTCCCGGCCCGGGACCGTCGGACTCCGACCGGCACGGTGCCGTCGACAACTTCTCCGACCGCATGCAGGCGATCCTGCAGAAGGCCGAGGAGGAGGCGGAGGAGATCCGCAGCAAGGCCCGTGCCGACGCCGAGCGTGTCGTCACCGAGGCCCGCAAGCAGGTCGACCGCGCCCGCGCCGACGCCGACCGGGCCCGTGAGCAGGGCGACAAGCTCCGCACCGAGGTCGGGGAGCTGACCCGCCGTCGCGACGAGCTGCGCGCCGAGGTCGGGAAGGCCCCGGCCACCGGGGACAAGGCCCGCCACGAGATCCGGCCGGTCCCCGGCCCGGGGCAGAAGCCCGGCGGACCGTCCGGCGAGGCCGGGTCGTCCGACGACCGCTCCGCGAAGCCCGCCGCGGGCGACCGGCCCGGCACGGGTCAGCCCGGTGCGGCCAAGCCCGCCGGTCAGCCGGGCCCCGGGCTGAAGCCCGCCGCGCAGTCCGGTGCCGGTGCCAAGCCCGCCCCGCAGTCCGGTGCCGGCGCCACGCCGGCCGCCGCTGCCGCCGCCACGGGTGCAGACGCCTCCGCGCGCCCGGGGCAGGCCGACGCCCGGCCCGGTCGTCCCGACCAGGGTCGCTCCGACCAGGCCCGTCCCGACTCCGCGGACCAGCGGTCCGGTCGTCCCGGGCCGCGCCCGGGTGCGCCGGAGCCGCAGCGTCCCGGTGCCCGGTCCGGCGCCGAGGAGCGCCCGGGGTCCGAGCAGCGTCCCGGTCAGAAGGACCAGGGCCCCGCGCGTCCGCAGGGCGCCCCGAACGGCCGCCCGCAGGCCCCCGCGGCCGGTGTCAACGGCGCCGGGGTGAACGGTGCCCGACCGGCCGCCGCCCAGGCGTCGCCGTCGGGCGATGCGGCACCCGCGCCGCGGCCCGGTCCGCGTCCGCAGCCGGGGCCCGCCCCGGCGCGCCAGGACTCCGGGTCCCAGTCCCGGCCCGACTCCGGTCCGGCCAAGCCCGGCACCGGTGGGGCGGGTACCGACCGTCCGGCCGGGGCACCGCAGCCCGCCCGGACGGACGCCTCGGGACCGCGTCCCGGCGGTACCGACGGGGACAAGGCCGCCGGCCCGCGCCCGGGTCCGCGGCCCGCACCGGGCCCGCGCCCGTCGCCGGCCCCCACCGGGCAGCAGGGCGGTGCCGAGCGCACCACCGCCGTCCGGCCCGGGGACGAGCCCGAACCCGCCGAGCTGTTCCGGCCCGCGTCGGAGTCCCGTCCGGTCGAGGCGGAGCCGAAGACGTCGGCCGTGCCGCGCCAGGACCCGCGTCCGACGCCCGGCGGCGACGCCGAGCGCACGGTCGCGGTCGGCGCCGTCCGCCGTTCCGGTGACACCCCAACGGATGGTTCGCAGAAGCCGCCGGCGGGGGAGAAGGGCACCGCGGCCGAGGGCGCGAAGGCCGACGCGGACCCGCCGACGACCGCGAACCCGGCCGCCGGGCGCAGCCCGGCGCGACCCGGTCCGGAGGGGGCCCGCAACGGCTCCGGCCAGGCCGGCCACGGTCAGAACGGTCGTAACGGTGCGTCGTCGGCGTCCGAGCCGTCGTCGCAGGGTGGCGAGAAGGGCAACGGCGCGACCCGCAACGGTTCCGGTGCGGCCACCGGTGACAAGGGCCGGACGGGCGCGGCGCAGCCGTCGACGGGGACGCGCAGCAGCTGAGGTTCCCCGCGCGGGGCCCGGGACCCCAATAAGGTCCGGGCCCATGCAGCTCGGCTCGTTCACGGTCCCGGTCCTGCCCCTCGTGGCGGTGCTGGGCGCGGGCGTGCTCGTGGTCCTGGTCCTGTGGGGTGTGTGGCGTGCGCGCCGCACCCCCGCGCCCGTGCCGCTGCCGCTCGAGCCCCCGCGCACGGCCGCGGACCCGCAGCCGTCCCATGCCGACTGGACCGGTGAGGCGGCCGGTGGCCCGGCCGACCCGCCGCGCCCGGCCCGTGCACGGACCGTCGCCGACGTGGTCGCCGAGCGCGGCGCGGACACCGGTCCGCTGCCGCGGGTGCCCGCGTACGCCGGCGCGGTCGTCGCCTCCGGTGCGGGGCGCCACGCCGCCCCCGACGACGACGGGGACGAGGGCTCGCTGGAGGCGCTGTTCGCCCCGGCCGACGAGCAGCCCGACGCGGCCACCCTCGCCCGGGGGCGAGACCCGGAGGCGACGGCCGCCGTGGCGCTCGCCGCGGCGCCGCCGGTCCCGGGTGCCGCGCCGGGAACCGGGGCGTCGGGTGCCGCGGTGGAGCCGCTGCCCCGGCCCCGGCCGACCCCGCGCCCCCGGTCGACCGGGCTGCGACGGGCCCGGGGCGCCGGGGCCGCCACGCGCGCCGGTCGTGCCCCCGACGGCCCCGACGCCAGCGACGGCACTGCGCGCGGCACGGCGGACGTGGAGCCCCTGTCCGCGACGACCCCGGCGGGCCCCCACGCCGCCACCGCTCCCGCCGACACCACCGGTCGGACGGACCCGGCCCGGACGGACAGCGGCGGTACGGACCGCGCCGACACCGCCGGCCCGGGCCGCGCCGCCGCCACGCCCCTCGCCGCAGCCGCTGCCGCTGCCGGAACCGACGGCCCTGCCGGAACCGACGGCCCTGCCGGAACCGACAGCACCCCCGCGACCGACAGCGCCACCGGGACCGACGCCACCGTCCCGGCCGACGCCACCGTCCCGGCCGACGCCACCGTCCCGGCCGACGTCATCGCAGCCCGGGACGCCGCGGGCACCCCCGGCGACCCGGCCACGCCGCCGGTCCCGGAGTGGCCTGTCGCGCGGCTGCGCATCGTCGACGACCTCACCGACGTCGTCGCGCCCGGCCCGGAGGTCACGCCCGCCGCGGCCGGGCAGGCCCCGGCCACCGGGGACGACACCGTGCCCCCCGCCGCGGAACAGGCTCCGGCCGCCCGGAAGGACACCGCGCCCGGCCCGTTGCCGCCCTGGTCGGCCGAGCGCGCGGAACCGGCCGCGGAGGACCTCCCCGCGACGTCCGGGATCCCGGCGACGCCGCCCCCCGCGCCGACCCCGCCCACCGGGTCCGAGATCACGTCCCGGCCGACCCCCGAGCCGGTCTCCCGGGCCGTGCAGCAGGCCCTCGCGGCCCGCGCCGTGCAGCGGGCGCGCCTGCGCGCCACCGACGCCGTCGTCGATCCGCAGCCCGACGCCCCCGGTGGCGAGCAGCAGGAGCTGCCGCTCGCCGTCGTCCCGACCGCGGGGGCGCGCACCCCGGCGGCCGGCGACGCGAAGGACCGGCTGCTCGGGGTGCTCCTGGAGGACCCGGCCCGCGCCGTCGACGCGACCGAACGGCTCGACGACACCCGCGACCGCATCGCCGAGCTCGACGAGGTCCTGCGCCGCCGCCGCGACGACCTGGCCGGCGCCGTCCGGCACCTGCACGAGTGCGGGCTCGACCCGGCGCAGATCGGCAGGCTGTCCGGGATGGCTGTCGACGACGTCCGCACCATCCTCGACGGCGAGGACGCCGAGCGCTGAGCCTCAGCGCAGCACGGTGAACCGCACGCCCGTCCCCGGTGGGGCCTGGGCGAGCAGCGGCAGGTCGGCGCGCTCGACGACGGCGATCACCGGGTAGCCACCGGTCGTCGGACGGTCGGCGAGGAACACCACCGGCGGCCCGTCCGGCGGGACCTGCACCGCGCCGGTCACCATCCCCTCGCTCGGCAGCTCCCGGTCGCGCAGCTCCGGGAGCCGCTGTGGGGACGGCCCGTCGAGACGGACCCCGATCCGGTTCCCGTCGGCCGTCACCGTCCACAGCGGACCGGCGAGGGCGGCGTGCGGGTCGGCGAACCAGTCGTCGCGGGGGCCGGGGCGCACCCGCAGCCCGACCACGGCACCGGGCAGCGACACCGGGACCGGCCCGGACACCGGGATCGGCCCGGACCATGGGCCGACCGGCAGCTCGTCGCCGTCCGCGACCGGGTCGGGTCCCAGCCCGGACAGCAGGTCGGTGCTGCGGCTGCCCAGCGCGAGCGGCACCTCCAGCCCGCCCGCGACGGCGAGATAGCACCGCAGCCCGCCGACCGGCGTCCCGACCGTCAGCTCGGCGCCGTCGGGCAGGTGCAGCGCCCGGTGCGACGCGGCCGGGCGGCCGTCGACGGACACCGGCGCGGGCGCCCCCGTGACGGCGACGGTCCGGCCCCCCAGGGCGCGCACCCGCAGTCCGCCGCCGAGCAGCTCCAGCCCGGCCGCGCCGTCGTCGTTGCCGACCAGACGGTTCCCCAGCTCGTACGCCGGCCCGTCCAGCGCGCCCGACGGCGGCACCCCCAGGTGCGCGTGCCCCGGACGTCCGCGGTCGGTCACCAGCGCCTGCGGCCCGGCCCGCACCACCAGCAGCGCGCTCACCGGGGCTCGAACCGGACGCGGTCGCCGGGGGTGAACAGCGCGGGCGGGTCGGCGACGGGGTCGAACAGGACCGTGTCGGTGCGGCCGATCAGCCGCCAGCCGCCGGGGGAGCGCCGCGGGTAGACGCAGCTGTAGACGTCGGCGATCCCGACCGAGCCGGCGGGCACCGCGGTCCGCGAGCTCTCCAGGCGTGGCTGCCGCAGCGGCTCCGGGAGCCCCGAGAGGTAGCCGAAGCCCGGCGCGAACCCGCAGAAGTCCACCCGGTACTCCGCGCCGCTGTGCAGCGCGACCACCTCGTCGACGGACAGGCCCGCGGTCTCGGCGACGAGCGCGAGATCCTCGCCGTCGTAGGTCACGGGCAGCGTGTGGACTGTGCCCGTGCCCGCCTCGCCGGCGGCCGGGTCCGCGGCCCGTGCGACCTGTACGACCCGCTCGGTGGCGGCTCCGGGCGCCACCTCGACGAGCACGGTCCGGGCGGCCGGGACCAGCTCCCGCACCTCGGGCAGCGCGGCGTCCCGCACGGCGGCGACGACGGCCGCCACCCCGGCGGCGTCGTCGACCTCCAGCAGCACCGCCCGCCCGCCGCAGCGGCGGACCCGGACCGCGACCAACTAGCCGACCACGCGGTGCAGGACGGCCGAGATGTGCGGCTGCATCGGCTGCCCGACCATCGCGCGCTCGTCGACGTAGGCGAGGTCGCCCTGGTTGACCAGGCCGTAGAGCCGCTTCGCCGCGGTGACCTCCTTGGCCGAGGGCGTCCGGGCGATGGCGTCGGTCTCGATCTGCCAGGACCGCATGTCGCCCCGCGGCCCGTAGTAGACCTCGACGATCCCGGTGTGGTGCGCGATCAGGACCTCGATCGAGCCGTCCTCCTGGGGACGCCAGAACCCGGTCTCGCGGGCGGCCTGGCGGATGATCCCGCCGTCGTCGTCGAGGAGCCAGGAGCGGGCCTCGTAGGACAGGAACGGACGCCCGTCGTGCGCCCAGGTGATCTGCTGGCCGAAGTGGAACGGGCCCTCGATCGTCGGGTAGACGACCTCGCCGGTGCCGCGCCAGGTACCGACCAGCGGCAGCAGGCCGAGGCAGGCCTCGTGCAGGTCGGGGCCCTGGCGCAGGTTGGCGGTGTCGTCGTCGACGGGCAGGTCGGGCCACTGCGGCCGGTTGCGCTGCGGGGAGTCCGGGGCCGCGTTCTCCGGACCGGTGATCGTGGTCTGCAGCTCCTCGTCGGACGCTGCGGCGGGCTCGGGGTCGGTCACGGGGTCTGCTCCTCGGTGTGGTGGTCGTCGGGGTCCCGTTCGGGATCGGGACCCGGCCCGGGCGCGGCGACGGGCTCGACGACGAACAGGCGACGGAGCAACCAGCCGGCCCAGGCGGCGGTTCCCGCGGACAGGGCGATCAACAGCCCGGTGGAGAACCAGTGCACGGCGGGCGAGTCTACTGACCTGCCACGCCGTCGCGCCTCCCCGGCCGTTCCGACGCGCGGACCGTCGGCGGCCGGAACGCCGAACGCCGCCCCGGCGGGACCGGGACGGCGTTCGGGTGGAACGAGCGGGTCAGGCGACGGCGATCTCCGCGCGGTGCAGGCCGGGTCCGTCGGCGACGAGCTCGGACTGCCCGTTGCCCGAGCGCGACAGCGCCCGGACGGTCCAGGTGCCCGGGGCGGCGAAGAACCGGAAGTCACCCGAGGCCGAGGACACGACCTCCGCGGTGAACTCCCCGGTGCCGTCGAGCAGCCGTACGAAGGCCCCGGCCACCGGGTCGCCGGCGGCGACGACGCGGCCGGCGAGCACGGTCTCCTTGGAGAGGTCCGTGTTCGGGGGCAGGGTCAGGTTCTGGTCAGGTGCGGCACACATGTCACTTCGCTCCCAGCTCGATCGGCACGCCGATCAGCGAGCCGTACTCGGTCCAGCTGCCGTCGTAGTTCTTGACGTCGGAGTGGCCCAGGAGCTCGTGCAGCACGACCCAGGTGTGGCTGGAGCGCTCGCCGATGCGGCAGTAGGCGATGGTCGCCTTGCCCTCGTCGAAGCCGGCCTCCTTGTACAGCGAGGCGAGCTCGTCGTTCGACTTGAACGTGCCGTCCTCGTTGGCCGCCTTCGACCACGGGATGTTGATCGCGCTCGGCACGTGGCCCGGACGCTGGCTCTGCTCCTGCGGGAGGTGGGCCGGGGCCAGGATCTTGCCGGAGAACTCGTCGGGCGACCGGACGTCGACCAGGTTCTTGGCGTCGATGGCCTCGACGACCTCGTCGCGGAACGCGCGGATCGAGGTGTCGGCCTCCTTGGCGGTGTAGGAGGTCGCGGGCCGGTCCTTGACGTCGGTGGTCAGGGTCCGGCCGTCGAGCTCCCACTTCTTGCGGCCGCCGTCGAGCAGCACCACGTTGTCGTGGCCGTAGAGCTTGAACTCCCAGTACGCGTAGGCGGCGAACCAGTTGTTGTTGCCGCCGTAGAGCACGACCTTGTCGTCGTTCGAGACGCCCTTGGCGGAGAGCAGCTGCTCGAACTGCTCCTTGGTGGGGATGTCGCGACGGACCGCGTCCTGCAGCTCGTCGGTCCAGTTGACCTTGACCGCACCGGGGATGTGGCCCCCGTCGTAGGCGGTGGTGTCCTCGTCGACCTCGAGGAACACCACCCCGTCGGTCTCCAGGTTCTCTTCCGCCCAGTCGGCGGTGACGAGGACGTCCTCGCGGCTCATGTCGATCTCTCCCGAATCGTGTGTCGTGGGAACGGTCAGGACTGCGCGGCGGTGCCGCGCAGGCGGGCGAGGAGCCCGTACATCTCGCAGCCGAGGCAGAAGCCGAAGGCCGCGTTGAGGAAGGCCGCCGCGAGCGCCGCCGCCGTGGCGACGACACCGAGCACGGTCAGGCCGGACAGGTAGCCGGCCGCCGCGACGACGGTGAACACCAGCCCGACGGTCTGCGAGAAGCGGACCGGGGCGGCGTCCTCGCGCTCGGCGGGCGGACCCAGCCGGGGGGCGAGGAGGTGCCGGTACACGACGCCGTAGGGGGCGAACCGCATGCCGGCGAACGCGCCGACGGCGAAGACGACGGCCTGCGCGAGTACGAGCAGGCCGCTGCCGGACAGCAGCACCAGCGCCAGGACGACGGTGGTGATCGCGGCGGAGAAGCGGACCCCGCGCGGGTCGAGCCGGGGCTCGACGAGCGCGGATCCGCGGTCCGTGACGGACATGGGACTCCAGTAACCGGGGCGGGAACCTCGGCGTCGCGGGACGCCGGGGCTCAGGACACGCGGGTCAGGAGTCCAGACACAGGCAGCCGGCGAGGCGGCACAGATCGACCGTGCGGCGTCGGGTCAGCGGCCAGTTCACGGGACCGAGCCTAGCCGACGATCCGTGCCGAGCCCAGTGGTCGGCGCCCACCGGACATCACACACACGTTCTCAGCCGGTGGGAAGGGCGGCGACGAGCTCGTCGGTGCGCGGGACCCCGGAGACCCGTAGGACCTCGGCACCGCGGGCGTCGAAGACGACCGTGGTCGGGGTCCGCAGCACGCCCAGCGCCCGGGCGACGTCGACGCGCTCGGCGACGTCGACCTCCACGTGCGCCACGCCCGGGTCCGCCGCGGCCAGGTCGCCGAGGACGCGCGCGGTCTGCCGGCACGGCGCGCAGACCGGGGAGGACAGCTGCAGCAGCAGCGCCCGGCGCCCGTCCGGCTCGGTCCCGGCCAGCTCCCAGCCCGGCCCGGCCGCGGCGGGCGCGCCGCCGTCGTGCCCGGAGGGCCGGAGCCGCCCCGAACGGCGGCGCAGGACCAGCCCGGCGAGCGTCGCCATTAGCAGGACGACGACCAGCACCACCGCACCCGTGACGTCCACCGACGCCCCCTCTCAGCCCGCGGAGCGGGACGTGCCCGGTCCTCCGCCCACGCTCAGGTCGCGCACGGACCCGGCGACCTGCAGGACGTTGTACTCCGGAACGCTCGCCGAGGTCGCGGTGACGCCCAGCGGCAGCGGACCCGGGTCGATGTCCACGGCGAGCGCGCGCAGCATCGAGGTGCGGACCGCGTCCGGCACCGGCTCGTCCGAGCCGTTGATCCGGACGTCGCGCGGGACGATCCGCATCGTGCCGCGGTCGACGACGAGCACGGCCAGCACGGCCACCTGCGCGTCGGCGCCGTCCACCGGCATCTCCGCGACGAACCGTGCCGCGTTGCGCGGGTCGAGCCCGCGCAGCGTCGGGTCGCCGCCGGCCCGGATCACCGAGTCGATCGCGTTCGCGTCGACGGCCTCGACCGACAGCCGCGTCACCCCGGCGGCCGGACCGCCGGCGTCGACGACCATCCGGCGGATGTCGTTCGGGCTGACCTGCACGATGCCCTCGGCCGCCGCGGCGCGGAACCGGGCGGGCCCGAGCCCGGCGAGGTCGGACAGGTCCCCGCGCAGGCCGTACATCTGCACCTGGAGCTCGGGGGTGCGCAGCGGCCCGACCGGGACCCGCTGCAGCGTCATCTCGACGTGGTCGTAGCGGCCGGTCGCGGCCTGGGCGAGCACCGAGAAGCCGTGCACCTGCACGTGGGGGTCCTCGGGGAGGTCGAGCCGGTCGCGCAGTGCGCGGGAGATGCCCGACTCGACGGCCGCCCCGGTGGCGAGGTCGCCCACGACGAGCACGGCGGCCACCGCCAGGACGGCGACGAGCACGCGACGGACGGGGCGTCCCACGACCGGGCCTCCACAGGATCGGGATAGGTCCTGACCAGGGTAGAGAGCCCCGCCGCCGGTCCGGTGGGCGGCCCCGGGGCCCCGGATCGGTTCCGATCCCCGGCGGGAACGATCCAGATCGGGGCGTGAAACCCGTCGCTCTGCGGCTGACCGTGGGGTGACGTCCCGGTATCGTCCGCGTATCGCGAGAAGGGGGAGTCCATGGAACTGCTCCTGCTGACCACGGCTCCGGATGCGGCAGCCGTACTGCCCGCCCTGTCGCTGCTGCCGCACAACGTGCGGACCGCGGCGCCCGAGGTGGCGGCACTGCTCGACGCCGGTCCGCACGACGCCGTCCTGGTGGACGCCCGCTCCGACCTGGTCGCCGCGCGCAGCCTGTGCCGGCTGCTGGGCAGCGCCGGGACCGACGCGCCGGTGATCGCCGTGCTGAACGAGGGCGGCCTGGTCGCCGTGTCCGGCGAGTGGGTGGTCGACGAGATCCTGCTCCCCGACACCGGCCCGGCCGAGGTGGACGCCCGGCTGCGGCTGCTGCGGTCGCGCCCCGGCGCCGAGTCCGCGTCCGGGGGTGGCGCGCTCGTCCTCGGCGAGCTCGTCATCGACGAGGCGACGTACTCGGCGCGGCTCAAGGGCCGGCTGCTGGAGCTCACCTACAAGGAGTTCGAGCTGCTCAAGTACCTCGCGCAGCACGCGGGACGGGTGTTCACCCGGGCCCAGCTGCTGCAGGAGGTCTGGGGCTACGACTTCTTCGGTGGCACCCGCACCGTCGACGTCCACGTCCGGCGGCTGCGCGCCAAGCTCGGCGGCGAGCACGAGCAGATGATCGGCACCGTGCGCAACGTCGGCTACAAGTTCGTCCGCCCGTCGCGCGGCGGGCTGTCCGCGCCGCCCGACCAGGACGACGCGGACCCCGAGCCCGTCCCGGACCGTCGCCTGCCCGGCGCCCGGCCCCCGACCGGCCCGGGACGTGGAGCGTGGGTGCCGCGGTGACCTAGGGTCGGCGCTCGTGGACCCGCAGGAGCACTCCCGTCTCGACGCCGCCACCGTCTCCGCGGTGCAGGACCTGCTGAGGGCGGCGACCGCCGCCGACGGCGCCGAACCGCTCTCCGAGCAGTTCCTGATGCACCTGCGCCCGGACGCCCCCGCCGACGGCGTGACGCACCTCGTCGTCGCCGGTGACGACGGCGCCGTGGACGGCTACGCCCAGGTCGACGGCACCTACGCCGAGCTGGCGGTGCACCCCGGCGCACGACGGCGGGGGATCGGCGGCGCGCTCGTCGCCGCGGTCGAGAAGGTCACCGCCGACCCGCACGTGTGGGCGCACGGCGACCTCGACGCCGCGAAGGAGCTCGCCGCGGGCCGGGGCTACCGCCGGGACCGCGTGCTCTGGCAGATGCGCCGCACCACCGCGGCGGGCCCGCTGCCCGCCCTGACCGTCCCCGACGGCGTCACGATCCGGGCCTTCGAACCCGGCCGCGACGACGACGAGTTCCTGCGCGTCAACAACGCCGCCTTCGACTGGCACCCCGAGCAGGGCGGCTGGACCGGCGCCGAGCTCGCCGCGCGGGAGGCCGAGGACTGGTTCGACCCGGACGGGTTCCTGCTCGCCGTCGACGGCGGCGGCACCCTGCTCGGCTACCACTGGACCAAGGTCCACCCCGCGACCGGCGACGAGCGGGCCCTGGGCGAGGTCTACGTCCTCGGCGTCGACCCGGCCACCCACGGACGGGGGCTCGGGAAGGTCCTGACCCTCGCCGGGCTGCACCACCTGCACGACCGCGGACTGGACACGGTGCTGCTCTACGTCGAGGCCGACAACGCCCCCGCCGTGGCCGTCTACGAGCGCCTCGGGTTCGCCGTGCACGCCGCGGACGTCAACTACGCCCGGTGAGACCCCGTCACCGTTCGACGGCCGGTGACGGGGTTCGTTCGAACGTGTGACGCAGGTCCACCCGGTCGCCGACCCTGTTCATCCCACGTTCATCTTCCGTGGGGGTGGCGTCCAACGTCGACTCCTAGCGTCTGCGGCCGAGTGGTCACCCCAGACCGCCGTCCCGCAACCGGCTCCCGCCGACTCGGAGGAAACTGCAGTGAAGACCAAGCGGCGCGCGCCCCGGGCGCGCCTGGCTGCCGTCGGTATCGCCACGTCCTGCGCACTGTTCGTCGCCGGCTGCGGTGCGGCGAACGAGGGCGGCGGCTCGGACGCCCAGGGTTCGGGCGTCACCGGCCAGATCGCCGGTGCGGGCGCGAGCTCCCAGCAGGCGGCCATGCAGGCCTGGATCGCCGGCTTCGGCGGCGCCAACCCGGGTGCGACCGTCAACTACCAGCCGGTCGGCTCGGGCGGTGGCCGCACCCAGTTCATCCAGGGCGGTGTCCAGTTCGCCGGCACCGACGCCTACCTCAAGGACGACGAGCTGGCCAAGGCGCGCGAGCGCTGTGGCGGTTCGGTCATCGAGGTGCCGAGCTACGTCTCGCCGATCGCCGTCGTCTTCAAGCTGAACGGCGTCAACGACCTGACCCTGTCCCCGGCCACCATCGCCGGTCTCTTCAAGGGCCAGATCACCACCTGGAACGACCCGAAGATCGCCGCGGACAACCCGGGCGTCCAGCTCCCGGCCACCCGCGTCACCCCGGTGCACCGCTCCGACGAGTCGGGCACCACCCAGAACTTCACCGACTTTCTGAACAAGGCCGCCCCGTCGGTGTGGACCGACAAGGCCGCGCAGACCTGGCCGGTCCAGGGTGGCGAGGCCGCGCAGGGCACCTCCGGCGTCGTGACCGCCGTCGGCGGCGGCGACGGCACCATCGGCTACGCCGACGCCAGCCAGGCCAAGGACCTCGGCAAGGCCAAGGTCAAGCTGGGCGACCAGGCGGTCGAGCCGACCGCCGAGGCCGCGGCCAAGATCCTCGAGGAGTCCAAGCGCGTCGAGGGCCAGGGCGACACCTCGTTCGCCTTCGACCTCAACCGGACCGCCACCGGCGGTGCCTACCCGGTCGTGCTGGTGTCCTACCTGCTCGCGTGCCCGCAGTACCCGGACGCCGCCCAGGCCGACACCACCAAGGCGTTCCTGAAGTACGTGGTCTCGTCCGAGGGCCAGCAGACCGCCGCCCAGAACGCGGGCTCCGCGCCGCTGTCGGACACGCTCCGCGGACAGATCGACCCGGTGATCGACCAGATCAAGGCCCAGGGCTGAGTCTGAGTCGGATGTCATCTAGCCAGGAGCCCCGGGCGGTCGTCATCATGGTGACCGCCCGGGGTTCCCGGCCGCTCGAGTCCCCTGCCCAGCGCGTTCCGCACCCCCAGGGATCACAGTGACCACCACGGAAAACTCGCCCGCGCCCGCACCTGCGAAGCCGGTGACCCAGCTCGGGGACCGGATCTTCGCCGGGTCGGCCAAGGGTGCAGGCATCCTCATCCTCGTCGTCCTCGCCGGCGTCGCGGCCTTCCTCGTCAGCGAGGCGTTCCCGGCCGTCGTGGCCCCTGCGTCCGAGGTGCACGGCGGACTCGCCCTCTACATCGCGCCGCTCATCTTCGGCACGCTCGTCAGCGCGGTCATCGCGCTGATCGTGGCGACGCCGCTGGCGATCGCGGTCGCCCTGTTCATCAGCCACTACGCCCCGCGCCGGCTCGCACAGACGCTCAGCTACGTCGTCGACCTGCTGGCCGCGGTGCCGTCCATCGTGTACGGCCTGTGGGGCATGGCCACCCTGGCCCCGGCGACCGTCGGGCTGATGGTGTGGCTGAACACCTACCTCGGCTGGCTGCCCTTCTTCGCCGGCCCGCCGTCGGCCACCGGCCGCACGATGCTGGTCGTCGGCCTCGTCCTCGCCGTGATGATCCTGCCGATCATCACCGCCGTCGCCCGTGAGGTCTTCCTCCAGGCGCCGAAGCTGCACGAGGAGGCCGCGCTCGCCCTGGGGGCGACCCGCTGGGAGATGATCCGGCTCGCGGTGCTGCCGTTCGGCCGCTCCGGGATCGTCTCGGGCGCGATGCTCGGCCTCGGCCGCGCGCTCGGCGAGACCATGGCGGTGGCGATCATCCTGTCGGTCTCCGGCGGGATCACGTTCAACCTGATCGGCTCCGGCAACCCGTCGACGATCGCCGCGAACATCGCGCTGCAGTTCCCCGAGGCGTCCGGCCTCGACGTCAACGTCCTCATCGCGTCCGGCCTGGTGCTCTTCCTGATCACCCTGCTGGTCAACATGATCGCTCGCTACATCGTCGAGCGCCGTCGCGAGTTCTCGGGAGCGAACTGACATGTCCACCGGGACCGAACGAAACCGCACCGACACCGAGGCGACCGTGACCGGAAGCACGCTGCAGGCCCCGGCCGCGACGACGGCTCTGCCGCGTCGCAAGGGCTCCCTCCCGAGCTGGTCCCCGTGGGCCCTGGTCGCCGGATCGGCCGTGGTGGCCGCCGGTGTGACGGCCCTGGCGGGTGGCTTCTCCATCGGGCTGTGGGTCTTCCTGACCGTGGTCGTGTACCTGGTCGCCACCTACGCGGTGTCCCGGGCGGTGGAGGGCGGTCGCAAGGCCGCCGACCGGCTGGTGACGGCGACCGTCACGGGCGCGTTCCTGCTCGCGATGGTCCCGCTGGTGTCGGTGCTGTGGACGGTCGTGTCGAACGGCTGGGCGCGGTTCGACCCGACGTTCTTCGACAGCTCGATGCGCGGCGTCGTCGGGGTCGGCGGCGGTGCGCTGCACGCCATCCAGGGCACTCTGATCATCACGGCGCTCGCCGCGGTCATGTCGATCCCGGTGGGTGTGCTGACCGCGATCTACCTGGTCGAGTACGGCAACCGGTCGCGGCTGGCGCGGGCGATCACGTTCTTCGTCGACGTCATGACGGGTATCCCGTCGATCGTCGCCGGTCTGTTCGCGTTCGCGCTGTTCGCGCTGTTCGTCGGTCCGGCGGTGCGGTTCGGCTTCGCCGGTGCGGTCGCCCTGACGGTCCTCATGATCCCGATCGTGGTGCGCTCCACCGAGGAGATGCTCAAGATCGTCCCGAACGAGCTGCGCGAGGCCGCGTACGCGCTCGGTGTGCCGAAGTGGCGGACGATCCTCAAGGTCGTCATCCCCACGACGGCCGGCGGTATCGCGACCGGCGTCATGCTCGCCGTCGCCCGCGTCATCGGTGAGACCGCCCCGCTGCTGGTCACCACGGGCCTGGCGCTCGGCGTCAACCTGAACCCGTTCTCGGGGCCGATGGCCACGCTGCCGGTGTTCTCCTACTACTCCTACGCCGTTCCCGGCATCCCGCGCGAGGCGTTCCTCGACCGGGCCTGGACCGCCGCGCTGGTCCTGATGCTCGTCGTCATGGTGCTGAACATCGTCGCCCGCATCATCTCCCGCATTTTCGCCCCGAAGACCCGATAAGGAATCCGCGACATGGGCAAGAGTGTCGAAGCCAAGGACCTGAACATCTACTACGGGTCGTTCCTCGCCGTCGAGGGCGTCAACATGACGATCAAGCCGAAGACCGTGACGGCCCTCATCGGCCCGTCCGGCTGCGGCAAGTCGACCTTCCTGCGGTCGATCAACCGGATGCACGAGAACATCCCCGGCGCCCGCGTCGAGGGGAAGCTCGAGCTCGACGGCCAGGACCTCTACGGCGCCAACGTCGACCCGGTCGGCGTCCGCCGCCAGATCGGCATGGTCTTCCAGCGGCCCAACCCGTTCCCGACGATGTCGATCTACGACAACGTCATCGCGGGCATGAAGCTGAACAACAAGCGGGCGTCGAAGTCCGAGTTCGACGACACCGTGGAGCGGTCGCTGCGCGGCGCCAACCTCTGGAACGAGGTCAAGGACCGGCTCGACAAGCCCGGCTCGGGCCTCTCCGGTGGTCAGCAGCAGCGGCTCTGCATCGCCCGCGCGATCGCGGTGCGCCCGGACGTCCTGCTGATGGACGAGCCCTGCTCGGCGCTGGACCCGATCTCCACGCTCGCGATCGAGGACCTGATCAACGAGCTGAAGAACGACTACACGATCGTCATCGTGACCCACAACATGCAGCAGGCGGCGCGGGTCAGCGACTTCACCGGCTTCTTCAACATCGAGGGCACCGGCAAGCCCGGCAAGCTGGTCGAGCTCGACGAGACCAAGACGATCTTCTCCCAGCCGAAGCAGAAGGCGACCGAGGACTACGTGTCCGGTCGCTTCGGCTGATCGGCTCCGCCGTACGACACGGCCCCGGCCCCGCGAGGGGGTCGGGGCCGTCGTCGTTGTGAGGCGGATCACCATGCCGTTGTCGTCCTTCGCCGCGGGGCCAGGATCGGACCGTGGAGACCGACCGTGCCGACGGGTCCGCCGTGAGGCGCCCCGACTTCGGGATCGACGCCCCCTACGTCCCGGCCGGGTACCTGGCCGGAGCCGTCGTCGCCGCGGTGCCGGCGGTCCTGTTCGGGCCGTGGTGGCGGATCACTGCGGCCTTCTTCCTGCTCGGCGCCGGGATCTACCTGCACACCACGCGACGCGGCAAGTTCGTGGCCTGGGAGCGGCTGCTCGACCGCGCCGCGATCGCCGAGGACGCCCGCGTGCTCGACGTCGGCTGTGGTCGCGGCGCGGTGACGGTCGCGGTGGCCCGGCGGGTGCCCCGCGGCCGTGTGGCCGGCGTCGACCTGTGGCGGCGCGGGGACCAGTCGGGCAACGACCCGGCGACGACGCGCGCGAACCTCGAGGCCGCGGGGGTGGCCGAGCGGGTGGAGCTGCACACCGCGGACATGCGCGACCTCCCGTTCCCGGACGCGTCGTTCGACCTCGTCGTGTCCTCGCTCGCCGTGCACAACCTCCCCCGGCCCGAGGACCGCGACCGGGCCGTCGACGAGATGTGCCGGGTGCTGCGTCCGGACGGCCGTCTCGTCGTCGCGGACCTCGGGAGGACCGCGCGCTACGCCGAGCGGATCCGCGTGCGACGGCCGTCGGCGACCGTCACCCGCACCGGTCTGGGGCCGATCATGTGGTGGAGCGGGCCCTGGGTCGGGACGAGCGTGGTCGTCGCCGGGCCGTCCGGGGAGTGAACCTCAGAGCGCGGGCAGCTCGTCCACGGTGCCGCCGGTGACGGCGTAGACGACGTGGTCGGCCAGGTGCACGCAGTGGTCGGCGTAGCGCTCGTGGAAACGGGCCAGCAGCGCGGCGTCGACGGCGGCCGGCACCCCCGCGGTCCACTCCGGGCCGAACATCAGCTCGAAGACCTCGCGGTGCAGGGCGTCGACGACGTCGTCGTCGTCGCGCAGCTCGGCCGCGAGGACGACGTTGTGGGTGCGGAGCACCTCGACGGCCTTGTCCCCCATGGCCGCGACCCGGGCGCCGTAGTCGCGGAACAGCGGGCGGGCCTGCTCGGCGAGCACCACACGGTCCCCGTTGCGCACGACGGTGGCGGCGACGTGCCGGGCCAGGTCACCCATCCGCTCCAGCTGCTGGGCGCACCGCAGGGCGGTGATCACCGAGCGCAGCGGCGCGACCATCGGCTGGTGGATGTTCATGGTCTCGACGGCGAGCAGCTCGATCGCGTCGCGGTGGCCGTCGATGACGGGGTCGCGGGAGACGACCTGCTCGGCGAGCCGGGGGCGGTCGCACAGGAGCGCCTCGGACGCGTCGCGGAACGCGGAGGCGACGAGCGGACCCATCTCGTCGAGCATGGACTGGAGCTGCGTCAGGTTGTCGTCGAGCGTCTCCCTGCGCATGGCGACGACCTTAGATCGGAGTCCGTGACGGCTTCGGCCCGGGACCGGTGAACGCTCGGTGAACGCCGGGGTCAGGCGGCGCGGGCCCGCAGGCCGACGCGCAGACCGACCCGGAAGCGCTCGGTGGAGCCGAGGACGGTCGACCGGACCCCGGTCACCTCGAACCACTCGAGGGCGTGTCCGGCGCGGCTCATGCCGTCCCGGATCGCAGCCTCGACGCTCTCGTCCGAGGTGCCGACGACCTCGGTGACGACGCAGCCCGCGTGTTCCATGCAGCAGACGTGCCCCCGGCGTCTCACCGTCAAACTCGATCGGTCGACCGTTCGCCGAGCGGGGTGTATCGACTACGTCGAACGGGGCAACGACGCTCTCAGACGGCGAGCGGACCGGGCATCTGACCGGTGACGACGTACACGATCCGGCGAGCGACGGCGACGGCGTGGTCGGCGTACCGCTCGTAGAAGCGCGCGAGCAGGGCGACGTCGACCGCGGCGGACACCCCGTGGGTCCAGTTGCGGTCCATCAGCACGGTGAACATGTGCTGGTGGATGTCGTCGACGGCGTCGTCGTCGGCCTCGAGCTCGTTCGCCGCGTCCAGGTCACGGGTGCGGATGACGCGCCCGGCCTTCTCCGCGAGCTCCACGCCGACCCGGCCCATCTCGGCGAAGTAGGACTTCACCTCGTCGGGCAGCACGCTCTGCGGGTGCCTGCGGCGGGCGGCCTGGGCGACGTGCAGGGCGAGGTCGCCCATGCGCTCGATGTCGCCCGCACCGTGGATCGCGGCGACGACGACCCGCAGGTCGGTCGCGACCGGCGCCTGCAGGGCGAGCAGGCCGAAGGCCCGGTGCTCCGCGGCGGCACGGACGTCGTCGATCTTGATGTCCTCGGAGATGACCTGCTCGGCGAGCTGGAGGTCGGCCTCGAGCAGCGCTGTCGTGGCGCGCGCCATGGCACGTGCGACGTCGTCGCACATGTCCGCCAGGCCGGAGGCCAGCTCGTCCAGCTGCTCCTGATAGGTGTCGCGCATGTCCCGAGCCTAGGCCCCCGGGCGGGAACGTTCAGCCGCAGCGGGTGAACCCGCCGTGAACGCTGGACGACATCCCCCGTTCGGGGGATATGGGCGATTCAGCCGCAGTCGGCGTCGTCGGAGGGGACGGCCTGCACCGGGGCCGCGTCTCCGGCCCCGACGACGAGCTCCAGCACCCGGCTCCCGGTCGGGTCCGGGACGGGCCGGGCGCCGGGCAGCGCCTCCACGAGCGTGCCCGCGGCGTCGGTGTTGTCGGGGGAGTAGCGGACCTGCGCGCCGGGTGCGGCCGGGCCGGGCGTGACGGTGCCGATCTCGTAGCCGCGTTCGCGCAGGTCCGCGGCGATCCGGTCGGCCGCGCCGGGACGCCCGGTCGCGTCGACCAGGTTCACGACGGTGCCCGGCGCCGGGGCGGCCGCGGACCGGGAGGCCGGCGCGGTCGCGCTCTCGGGCAGCGGCTCGTGCTCGCGCAGCGCGGAGAACAGGGTGCGTGCCTCGGAGCGGCGCAGCTCCAGCTGGCCCCGCGTGTTCGGGGTCTCGGTGACCGGGACGGACAGGAACACCGGGGTGTCGGCGTCGCCCGCGGCGCCGGACCGGGCGAGCCCGCGGGCGAGGGTGAGGATCTCGCCGGCGTCGACGCCGTCCGCCGACAGCGCCGAGGACACCCCGGCCGCGGAGCGGCCCGGCGCACCCGGGGTCAGCAGCGAGGTGGTCGAGAGCGCGTCGCCGAGCGCGGCGGCGAGCACCCGCTGCTGGCGCCGGACCCGGTTGGCCGGGGAGCTGTCCGCGGTGCCCGCGGCGGAGGCGAACCGGACCGCGGTGGGCCCGTCGAGCTCCACGGTGCCCGAGCCCTCCACGACCGGGCCGAGCACCGGGTCCACGACCGGACGCTCGGTGCAGACCTCGATCCCGCCGACGGCGTCCACGAGCTGCGGGGTACCGGCCAGGTCGAGCGCGACGAAGCCGCTCATCGGCATGCCGGTCAGCTGCTGGACGACGCCGACGCTGCAGGCCGGGCCGCCGACGTCGTAGGCGGTGGCGAAGGCGGTGCGGGACTCCGCGGGCACGGTGTCGCCGTAGGTGCCGGTGGCGGCGTCGAATCGCCGGCACGGCGGCCGGGACACCTCCAGCGTCGCGGGGATCGACAGGGTGACGGCCGGGCCGCCGCCCGCGGGCTGGTGGACCAGCACCGCCGTGTCGGTGCGCGCGGACTCCGCGGTGCCCGCGCGGTCGGCCTGCAGGCCCAGCACCAGGACGTTGCGGTCGCTCGCCTGGGCGTCGGCGTCGAGGATCGCGTCGGTGTCCGGGGCGAGGGCGGCGACGTCGCGGACGCCGTCGTGCACCTCGCTGCGCCCGGCGAACCCGAACGCGGTGGTGGCCAGGACGAGCACCGCGGCCGCCGCAGCGCCGATCCGCAGCGCGCGGGCGCGGGGGTCTAGCCGGGCCGGTGGCGGGGTGTCGGCCGGTTCCGGCTCCGCGACCTCCTCGGCCGTGGTGGTGTCCTCGACGGGCGGGTCGTCCCGATAGCGACGACGACGGCGGCGCGGCACCAGTGCGTCGAAGACCTCGGTGACGCGGGAGTCCGCGGCGCCGCGGCGGTCGGGCCGCGACGGCGCCGCGCCCGCCCCGGTCTCCGTGTCGCCGTCGGTCCCACCGCTCCGGGTGGCTCCGGCGTCGCCCGTGTTCCGGCCGGCTCCGGTGTTCCCGGCGTCCGCTGTGTTCCGGGTGGCGCCGGTGCTCCGGGGGGCCCGGGTGTCCGGGTGGGCTGCGGCGGCCGCGCCCGCCCCGGTGTCCGCGGCCGGGCGGGCAGCGGTGGTCGGTGTGGTCCCGGGGGTACGGCCGCCCCGGGGCGCCGGGGTGGCCCCGGTGCCGGGGCCTGCTCCGGTGGCCGGGGTGGCGGCGCGCGCGGTCGCCGGGGTCTCCCCGGGGGTGCGGGCGGGCCGGGCACCGGGGCCACCCGGTGACGCCGGACGGGCGGTGCCGCCCGCGGGCGGCACCGGGGTGGTCCGCGACGGGTCACCGTCGCGTGGGCGCGGACGCTGCGGTGCCGGCGGCTCACCGGGACGGCGGGGTACGGGGCCGCCGCGCACGCGTCGCACACCGGTCGGGGGGACCGGCCCCGGCGGCGGGGCGTCGGCGGGCCCCGGCGGCGGGGCGTCGGCGGGCCGCGGCTGCGGCTGCGACGGGTGCGCGCCGCTCTCCGGCTGCGGCCCCGCGGGCTGGGATCCGGACGCGGGGCGCGGCTGCGGGCCGGAGGGGTGGGTCCCGGTGGCGGGGCGCTGCTGCGGCCCGGACGGGTGGGTCCCGGAGCCGGGACGGGGCTGCGGCCCGGACGGGTGCGCGCCGGGGCGCCCCTGCGGGCCCGACGGGTGCGCTCCGGACGGCGGGACCTGCGCCCCGGGAGGGCTCTGCGGTGCGGGGGGCGCGGGCGGGCCCGCGTCGTCCGGGCGCCGACGCGTACGCCGGGACCGGCGCACCTCGTCGTCGCCGTCCTGCACCGGGCCTCCTCGTCGCGACCGCCGGAGCGGAAGCGCGTGACGGGCGCGGCGTCGGGGGAGCGCGCCCTTCCGGGATCGTGCGGTCGCGGGGACCGCACGGAGGATCTTATTCGGCCCGGGCCGACGCGGGTGGCGCGGGGCGCGACGCGCCCTGCTCCGGTTGGGGGATCGACCTGCGTCCGGCTGCCGCACCGGCGAGGCTCACCCGGCCGTCGGCGTCGCGGTGGGCGACGGCGTTCCGGCCCGCCTGCTTGGCCGTGTAGAGGAGCACGTCGGCCTCGGTGACGAGGGCCTCGACGTCGTCGTCGCCGGGACGGGACCGGGCGACGCCGATGCTGATCGTCATCCGCAGGTCCGGGTGCAGGTCGCTCCAGTCGTGCGCGGCGACGTTCTCGCGGGCGGTCTCGCAGGCCGCGACGCCCTCCTCGGCCGTCAGCCCGGGCAGCACCAGCGCGAACTCCTCGCCGCCGTAGCGGGCGCAGAACGCGCCGGGCGGCAGGGCCCGGCCCAGCTCCAGGACCATCCGCTGCAGGACCCGGTCCCCGAACGGGTGCCCGTGGGTGTCGTTGACCAGCTTGAAGTGGTCGATGTCGGCCAGCGCCAGGCAGACCGGCAGGTCCGTTCCCGCGGCGAGCAGGTCGATCAGCCGCTCGTCGAGGTACCGGCGGTTGTACGACGCCGTCAGGCTGTCGCGGCGGCTCTGCTCACGGGCCTCGGCGTGCTCGCGGCGGAGCCGGTCGAGCTCGTCGGCCGGGCTGGGCGCGCTGAGGCCGTGCAGGAGCCGGACGGCCTCGCGCAGGTGCAGGTAGGCCTGCTCGTAGCGACGGTGCTCGGCGAGCCGCTCGGCGGCCGCGGTGTGCAGGGCCGCGCGGGCCGCGGGGGAGGCGGGGGCGACGTCGTCGCCCGGGGTGTCGGGCCCGGGAACGGGCGGCGACGGGTCGACACGGCGTGCGGACCGCACGAGCCTGCGCACCGTCCATGCGGTGTCGGTCATGGTCCACCTCCCCGTCGTCGAGCCGTTCGGCCACTGGGACTGTTCATCGGTGACACCCCCGGGACGCTTGAGGCGTACGGGGCGTCGGCACCCGTTCGGCGCCCTGGTTCCCCCGGGTCGGGGTAACGCGTGTTCGCCCCGGGGTCGCCGTGATCAACCTCCGGAGTGCTCCACGTCCGCCCCGAAGGGGATCGACGGGTCGTCCGGGTCGTCGAGCCAGTGCTCGGGCAGCACGACGCGACCGGGTGACCCCTGGCGCCCGCGCGGCCCGTCGGCGTCGGCCGGGAACGGCTCGTCCGGGTCCAGCCCGGACAGCAGCTCGTCGAGGTGATCGATCGACTCCACCATCCCGAGGCTGCGCCGCAGCTCCGGGCCGACCGGGAAGCCCTTGAGGTACCAGGCGATGTGCTTGCGCACGTCGCGGATGCCCTTGTGGTCGCCCATGTGCTCGCAGAGCAGCACGGCGTGCCGGCGCAGCGTCGCGGCGACCTGACCGAGGTTCGGCGCGGCCGGCAGCTCGCGCCCGGCGAACGCCGCCTCCAGGTCCCCGAACAGCCACGGGCGGCCCAGGCAGCCCCGGCCGACCACGACGCCGTCGCACCCGGTCCGGGCGACCATGTCCAGGGCGTCCTGCGCGGAGAAGATGTCGCCGTTGCCCAGCACCGGGATGTGCGACGGGACGGCCTCGCGCAGCCGGGCGATCTCGGACCAGTCCGCGGTGCCGGAGTAGCGCTGGGCGGCGGTCCGCGCGTGCAGCGCGACGGCGACGGCACCCTCGTCGACGGCGATCCGCGCGGCCTCGAGGTGGGTCGGGTGCTCGTCGTCGATGCCGATGCGCATCTTCACCGTGACCGGGCGGTCCCCGGCGCCGGTGACGGCGGCGCGCACGATCCGGCGGAACAGCTCCCGCTTGAACGGCAGCGCCGCCCCGCCGCCACGACGGGTGACCTTCGGGACCGGGCAGCCGAAGTTCATGTCGATGTGGTCGGCCAGGTCCCGCTCGACGATCATCTCCGCGGCCCGCTGCATGGACACCGGGTCGACGCCGTAGAGCTGCATCGAGCGGGGGTGCTCGTCCGCGTCGAAGGCGATCATGCGGAACGTCAGCGGGTTCTTCTCGACCAGCCCGCGGGCGGTGATCATCTCGCAGACGTAGTAGCCGGCGCCCTGCTCACGGCACAGGCGGCGGAACCCGGGGTTGGTGATGCCGGCCATCGGCGCGAGCACCACGGGGGTGTCGACCTCGAACGGGCCGATGCGCAACGGCGGCAGCACGCGGTCACGGCGGGCGGGGGTGTCCGTCCGCGCGTCGCGGACGCTGTCCAACACGGTCACGCCCACCAGTGTCCCAGGCCCGCGTGACGGCGCCGACCTGGGCGTCGCTCAGAAGCCGACGGTGATGCAGCCGGGGCGTCCACCCGCGGTGCCGGCGTGCCCGGCGTGGGTGGCGGTCGGCTTCTGGTGGAGGACGACGGACTCCGCGCGCCGGTCGTCCGGGAAGACCCACGGGACGGTGGCGGTCGACTCGCCCGCGCCGTTCGCGTCGGTGGTGACGTCGAGCCAGATCTCGTTCATCGGGTTCGCGTAGGACGGGTCGACGCTCGGCGTCACCGGGTCCTCGGAGAACTGGTAGTGCGGGCCCGCGTCGGCGCCGGAGGCCGCGGTGCAGGGCTTCGCGTGCGCGTGCGCCCCATAGGTCCGGTTCGGCAGCAGCCCGGTGACCCGGAGGGTGGTGACGGTCGAGCCGTCCTGCTCGGCGTCGGTGACCGCGACGGTCGCCCCGACCGGGACGAGCTTCGGGTCGTAGGTGAACGCGGGCCCGTCCCCGCCCCGGGCGACGGTCGCGGTCACCTCGGTCACCGCGGTCCGCGACTGCTCGCCACCGCAGGCGGTCAGGGCGACCGTGGTGGCTCCGAGCAGGGCGATCGAGGCGAGGGAACGCGTGTGGATCATGAGAACGATGATCACGGCCCGCGCCGGGGTGGGCACCGCGAAAGCGGACGCGACGGGACGTTCCACCGGTTCGTGTGGTGGCTACCGTCGGTTTCCGAGCCCTGGGTAGCCGCCTCCCGGAGCCTCCGGGGCGGTGCCGCGTCCGACGGCTGCCGGGATCCCTTCCGGGGCAGGGGATCCACCCCGGCCATGGTGTCTCGTTCTGCGACACCCGACACGGTGACGGCGTCGCGACGACGGCATCGGTGGTTGCAGACGGTAAAGTGCAGATCTGGTTCGCCGCGACCGGCCGGGGGTATCCGGTGGTGGGCCACACCCGGCGTGTCCGGGGGCGGTCAGGGGCCTCTAGCTCAATCGGCAGAGCAGCGGACTTTTAATCCGCGGGTTCGGGGTTCGATCCCCCGGGGGCCCACAGTCACTGGGTGAACGCGCTGCAGGTCACGGCCAACGGGCGGGACTCACCCCAAGCGCTCCCAGCGCCTACCGGGACGCCTCACGCGCGGCCGACTCGATCCGGCCGACGTACTGCGTCCACCATTCGCGGTCCTCGGACGGTAGCGACGACAAACCCTCTCGATGCCCGGCCGCCCCGTCGAAGCCCTCACGAATGACGTCCGCCTGCCCCGCGTGCCGGTTCGTCTCCCCGAGCATGCGGACGACGACATGGTGCAGCGTGGTCTCGGCACGCTCCTGGGGCCAGTGGGGTACCCGACCCGGGGCGTCGAGCGGCAGCTCGGTGACGATGCTGTTCGAGTGGGCGCAGACCCGGCGATAGCGGGCGACGAGTTCCTCGCGGTCCTCGTCGGCGCCGGCCCACATGTCCTCGTTCTCCCACGCGTCGAACGTGTCGAGGTAGGACAGGTCCGCGGACGGTCGGTCGAAGGTACGGGCGAAGTACACCAGTTCGCAGCTCGTCAGGTGCTTGACCAGACCGAGCAGGTTCGTCCCCGTGGGCGTTCCGGGGCGGCGGGCGGTGTACTCGTCGAGCCCGTCGAGCTTCCACACGACGGCGTCGCGAGCCTCGTCGAGGTAACGGAGCAGGTCGCTCTTTTGGTCGTCCATGGCGGGATGGTTGCAGGAGGCTCTGACAGTCTCGGCGCGCGAGGCTCTGCGCGACGAGGGCGTCGGCGTCGGTTCCGGCCGCCCGGCGCGGTCTGCTGCATCCGGCCGTCGACCACATGACTCCTGCGGGGCCCGGTCAGAACATGCCGTTGTCGTTCGCCGAGGTGGCGGGAACGACCTGCAGGACGTCCCAGTGCTCGACGACCCTGCCGTCGTCGTCGACGCGGAAGATGTCGATGCCAGCGTAGTCGTCACCGCCCGGCCACGTCTGGTGGCAGTGCAGTACCACCAGGTCGTCCTCGGCGATCGCGCGGACGAACCGCACGTGCTTGCCCGGGTACTCCTCGGCCATCCGCTCGAAGTAGTCGACGAAGGCCTGCTTGCCGTCCGCAACGTGGACGTTGTGCTGGATGTAGGTCTGCCCGGCGTAGCGGTCGAGGGCCTCGGCCGGTCGGCACCGGTTGAACATGAGGTCGTAGAACGCTCGGACGTTGTCCTTGTTGCGCTGCAGGATCGCGTCGGTCACGACGGGCTCGCCTCCACTGTCCGGTGACGGTACGGACGGTCCGAACCCCGGCGCGGCCGCGGTCATTCCGTGTGGTCGGCCGCGAACGTCGTCCTGGCCTCCGGGTCGATCGGTGTGAACAGGTTGACCAGGTTCCCGTCGGGGTCGCGCAGCAGCAGCGACCGGTTGCCCCACGGCATGGTCGTCGGCTCCTGGACGACGTCGTCCACCGTGGCGCGCAGCCGCTCGTACTCGGCGTCGACGTCGGCGACGAGGAACTCGATGATCGCCGTGTGGTTGTCCGCCGGGCGCGCCGAGCCGGCCGAGAACAGCGCGACCGTGCGGGTGCTGCCGAGGGCGAGGGTGCCCGCCGGCGTCGCCACCTCGGCGAAGTCCGGTGTGGACCAGTGTGCGAGTGTCCCGGTGACCCGCTCGTAGAACCGGGCGAGGGCGGCCACGTCGTCGGTGATCAAGCGGACGGAGACCAGGCTCGCGGTCGTCGATGTCGTCATGGCCGGGACGTTAGGACGGTAACCGGTCAGGATCCGCCCGGTTATGGGGGACGATGGACGTGTGACACGTCCCACCGCCCGGGTCCTGGCCCTGCTCGAGCTGCTGCAGGCGGGACCGCGGCTGCGCCGGGTCGGCGACCTCGCCGAACGCCTCGACGTCGACGAACGCACCCTGCGTCGCTACCTGGCGCACCTGCAGGACCTGGGTGTGCCGGTGGAGTCGGTGCGCGGCAGGCACGGGGGCGTCCGCCTCGCGCCCGGCTACCGGATGCCGCCGCTGATGCTCACCGACGGGGAGGCCGTCGCGGTCATGCTGGGCCTCGTGGCCGCCCGGCGGGCCGGGCTGCTGCCCCCGGCCGTGTCCGACGACGTCGCGGGTGGCGGCGCCGCGGACGGCGCGGCCGCGAAGCTGCGCCGCGTGCTGCCCGCCGCGCTGGTCCACCGGGTCGATGCCCTTCTCGCAGACCTGCAGGTCACGGCACCCGCCGGGCCGGTCGGCGCCCCGGCGGCCGAGGTCCTGCTCACCGCGGCCACCGCGACCGCGGAGCGCCGCCCGGTGGCACTGACCTACACCCGCGCCGACGGCGACCGCAGCCGGCGCACGGTGCATCCGCACGGCGTCGTCGTCCACCGGGGGCGGTGGTACCTGTCCGCCACCGACACCGCCGTCGGTGAGCTGCGGACCTTCCGGCTGGACCGGGTCACGGACGCCACGGCGCTCGTCGGCTCCTTCGATGCCCCGCCCGACCTGGACCCCGCCGCCCACGTCCTGGAATCGCTGGCCCGCACCCCGTGGCGGCACGAGGTGGTGCTGCGCGTGCGGGGGATGGCCGCGGAGGTCACCGCGATGTTCCCCGCCGGGCTGGCCCTCGCCGAGGACCTCGCGGATCCCGGGGGGTGGGCGCGGGTCACCCTGCGCGCCGACTCGCTGGACTGGGTGCCCGCGCTGCTGGCGGGGCTGCCGGTTCCGTTCGTCGTCGAGGGGCCGGAGGAGCTGCGCGAGCTGGTCCGGGCGACGGCGGAGCGGCTGGCCGACGCCCTCGGCCCGCGAGCAGACGTGCCCGGTCACTCGCCGCAGTAGCCGTCGTTGTCACCGGCGCGGTTCCACGACTCCGGCCCCGGCAACCCGCTCGACAGCCCTGCCACCCTGTCCCCGTGAGCGACGACAACCGCCCGACCGTCCGCGCCGCCACCCCCGCCGACCACCCCGAGCTCGTCCGCATCTGGCGTCGCGCGGTCGAGGCGACGCACGCGTTCCTCACCCCGGCCGACGTCGACGAGATCGAGTACGAGGTCCGGACGGCGGCGCTGCCCGCCCTCGCCGTCACCGTCGCCCAGCGGGACGACGGCACGCCGGTCGGCTGGATCGGGGTGCACGGCGACCGGGTGGAGGCCCTGTTCGTCGACCCGTCGGCGCACCGTCTCGGTGTCGGGTCCGCGCTGCTGGCGACGGCCACCGACGGACTCGCGCGGGTGGAGCTGGACGTGAACGAGCAGAACCCGTCCGCGCTGGCCTTCTACGAGCGCCATGGGTTCGTCCGGACCGGACGGTCCGACCGCGACGGCCGGGGGCGCCCGTTCCCGCTGCTGCACCTGCGCAGGGATCCGTCCCGCCTCCCCGAGCCCACCGACCCGGCCCCCTCCACGACCGCGCTCCTGCTCACCTACATCGACTTCTTCCGGGCCCGCGTCCTCGCCAAGTACGCCGAGCTCCCCGGGCCCGACCGCACGACCAGCCGCCTCCCGACCGGCTGGTCGCCCGCCGAGCTCCTGCACCACCTGCGCTGCATGGAGCGCCGATGGCTGGAGTGGGGCTTCGTCGACGCCGACCTCCCGGACCCGTGGGCCGACCACGTCGACGGCCGGTGGCAGCTCCCGCCCGGTACCACCGCCGACGGGCTCGCGGACGCGCTCGCGGCGCAGGGCAGGCGCACCCGCGAGATCGCGGAGTCGGTGGGGGCCGGCGCGGTGGGGCTGCCGAGCGCCCGCTGGCGCGGTGCCGGGCCCGGGACGATCGAGCGGACGTTGCTGCACGTCGTGCAGGAGTACGCCCGCCACGCGGGGCACCTGGACATCGTCGTCGAGCTCGCGACCGGGGCCGCGGGGGAGTAGACCGCCCGATACCCACGTCGATCAGTACATGAGCGCGGTCGGACCGGCCCGGGACAGCGCTCATGTACTGATCGACGGCGCGGAGGCGGGGCCGGGAGTGGGTGCTCAATGCGCGACCCGGTGCAGCTCCCAGCCGTCGAGGGCGACGCCCGGGGAACGCCAGGCGTGGCGCACGGCGGCGGTGTGGGCGAACACCGGGGCGGGCAGCGCGTCGGGGTCCGCCCAGGTCCAGGCGTCGATCGCGTGCGGTTCGGTCACCCGCAGCCCGGCCCCGGCGGGTGCGGGCACGTGCACCGCGAAGGTCACCCCCGCGCCGTCGAGCCGGACGCACACCGCGAACAGCGTCCCCGTCGCCGCGACGACGCCGGTCTCCTCCGCCAGCTCCCGCAGCGCGGCCGCGACGACCGGCTCCCCGCCCTCCAGATGCCCGCCCGGGAACGACCAGCTCGGAGTCTCCCCGGCGGTGACGCGGTGCCCGACGGCGACCGCGCCGTCGTCGCGCTGGAGGACGACACCGACACCGGACACGGGACGCGACAGGGGCACCACGACAGTCTGCCGGGGCGCATCCTGGTCCCGTGGACCCCACCGCCCTGGCCGCCGCCCGCGCCCACGCCCGCGAGTGGGTGGCGTCGCTGCGCCGGGAGCTGGACGCCCTCGCCGACCAGCAGGCCCTGACCAGCCACGACGACGAGCACGACCCCGAGGGCGTCACCATCGCCGTGCAGCGCGCGCAGCTGCAGGGCCTGCTCGCCGCGGCGGAGCGGGAGTGCGGGGACCTCGACCGGGCGGCCGACCGGATGGCGGACGGCGGCTACGGGCGATGCACCGTCTGCGGCGGTCCGATCGCCCCGGAGCGGCTGGAGGCGCTGCCCGCCGCGGACACCTGCATCAGCTGTGCGTCGGACCCGCGCCGACGCCGCCGCCGGTAGTCGGCTGCGGCGGGAGCACGGTGCCGGGGGCAGGGGAGTGCGGCGGGAGCACGGTGACCGTCGGCGTCGGTGACGGCGTCCCGGTGGCCGGGTCCAGCGGCTCCGGCTCGTCCTCCAGGGTCACCCCGCACCCGGCGACGAGCAGCAGCCCCAGCACGGCGGTGCACAGCCGCGTCCTCACGTGTCCACCCCCGGCAGCTCGACGACGACCCGGGCCCCGCCGCCGGGTCGTTCCTCCACCCACACCCGGCCGTCGTGCCGGCGCACGTGCGCGGCGACCAGGGACAGGCCGAGACCGGTGCCGCCGCCGTCGCCGCGGCTGCCGGCCAGGGTGCCACGGGCGAACCGCTCGAACACCGCCAGCCGCTGTTCGGGCGGGATGCCGGGGCCCGCGTCGTCGACCTCGATCCGGGCGTACCGGCCCCGGGGCGCGACGCCGATCCGCAGCGCGCCGCCGCCGTGCGCGTCGGCGTTGTCCAGGAGGTTGCCCAGGACCTGGTCGAGGCGACGGCGGTCGACCCGCACGGTCACCGGCTCCGGGGCGTCGACCTCGGGGACGTGCTCCCCGCCGCGGACCGCGACGAGCCCGCGGACCAGCGCACCGAGCTCACCGTCCTCACGCTGCAGGGTGTCGCTGCGCGAGATCTCCAGCAGGTCCAGGACCATGCGGCGGAAGCGCTGGATCTCGCCGTCGAGCAGCTCGACCGCCTCCCGCGCGGTCGGCGCGAGCTCGTCGCGCCGCCGGGTCAGCACCGCGGTCGCGTTCACCAGCGTCGTCAGCGGCGACCGCAGCTCGTGCGACACGTCCGCGGCGAACCGGGCGTCGCGCGACACCCGCTGCTCCAGGTCGTCGGCGGTCCGGTTGAAGGTCGCGACGAGCGGGGCGAGCTCGGCGTCGGTGCTCGACGGCAACCGTGCGGTCAGGTCGCCCCCGGCGATCCGCGCCGCGGCCCGGGTCACGGCGGTGAGCGGCAGCAGCGCGCGCCGCCCGGCCCACTGACCCAGCGCGAGCCCGAGCAGGGCGCTCACCGCGACCCCGGTGAACAGCACGACGCTGAGGAACTTCAGGTTGGCGTCGAGCCGCTGCATCGGGAAGACCTCGACGAACACGTCGCCGCCCGGCATCGGCGCCGCGACGACGACGCTCGGCATCCCCGCCACCATCACCCGCTGCCGCGCCCCGGTCCCGTTCTCCGCCAGCGCCAGCACCCCCGCCGGCAGTAGGCCGGGGTCGACCTCGCGGCCGCTGGTCGTCCAGGCGCCGTCGCGGCGCAGCGCGACCGTGGTGTCCGGGGTGCCCGCGAGGCCGGTCAGCAGGTCGTCGAGGCCGCCGACGTCGGCGGTGTCGGCGATCGCCCGCTCGACGAGCTGGAGGTTCACCGCGAGCTGCCGGGTCGCGCTCTCCACCCGCTGCTCCACCAGGTAGTACGACGCGAGGTTCCAGGTGACCGTCGCGAACAGCCCGGTCACCACCAGCGACACCCCGGCGAACGCGACGCCGACCCGGTGACGCAGCGGAAGCCGGCCCAGCGGCAGTCGGTCCAGCACGGACCGCATCCTGCCGCGCCCGCTCACCCGCCGCGGCCCGAGGCGGGGGCGGCGCCCGGCAGCGCGGGGTCCGGTCCGGCGTCGCCGACCTTGTACCCGGCGCCGCGCACGGTCAGCACGAGGACCGGGCGGTCCGGGTCGAGCTCGACCTTGCGCCGCAGCCGTCGCACGTGGACGTCCAGCAGCCGGGTGTCGCCGTGGTACTCGTAGCCCCACACCCGCGACAGCAGCTCGTCGCGGGTCACGATCCGCCCGCCCGCCGCGGCGAGCTCGGCGAACAGCCGGAACTCGGTGCGGGTCAGGTGCACCGGGGCGCCGTCGCGGAGCACGGTCCCCTCGTCCGGGCGCAGCTCGACGTCGCCCACGGTGATCCGGCGCGGTGCCGCCGGGGTCGGACGCCTGCGGCGCAGCAGCGCCCGGATGCGGGCGGCCAGCTCCCCGGCCACCAGGGGCTTGGTGACGTAGTCGTCGGCGCCCGCCTCCAGCCCGGCGATGACGTCGGCGGAGTCGGAGCGCGCGGTCACCATGATGATCGGCAGGTCACCGGTCTCGCGCAGCCGCCGGCAGACGGTGAGCCCGTCGATGCCCGGCAGCATGAGGTCCAGCAGCACGAGGTCGACGCCCGGCCGGGCGGCGCTGACCAGGGCCTGTTCGCCGGTGTGCACCGCGTCGACGTCGACGCCCTCGTCGCCCAGGGCGAGGCCGAGCGCGCGCCCGATCCGGACGTCGTCGTCGACCAGCAGCACCCGGGTCCGGCCGTGTTCGCTCATGATGACGGCGATTCCACCGGATCCGGGCCGGTCCCGTCGACCCCGGCGCCGGGCCCGGCACGATCGTCAGGCGATCGCAAGCCCGACGGGTGCGTGACGGCGGCGCCGCAGCGCCAGCAGGTCTGCGGCGGCCCGCCGTCCTCGGTGGGCGAGGGCATCGCCCCGCAGTCCGGGCAGAGCCGGTCCAGCCAGCACACCGGGTCGCCGACCTCGGCCTCGTGGCCGTGGTCGGGGTGTCGTCCGGTGACCGGGGTCCCGGCGGACGGTGTGTCGGACACACCGCCATCGGACCACGGGGGTCACGCCCCGTCCAGGTCTCAGGCCGCGGCGGCCCCGCGGCGGGCCGGGCGCACCACGGGACGGCCGCGCAGCAGCGTCGCGCAGCCGACCATCGCGACGGCGACGACCACCAGGGCCGCGCCCACGGCGTCCAGGGCGACGGCGGCGCTCAGCAGCGCGACGGCGCCACCGGCCACGAGCACCACCCGCGACGCGACACCGGAGCGCGCACAGGCCAGTCCGGCCAGGCCGGTGACGAGGTGCAGCACGTTCTGCAGCACCGACACCGGCAGCAGCCCGCCGAGCACCGCGGTGCCCGCACCGGGCAGCACCGCGAGCTCGCCGGAGGTCACGCCCGGCACGAAGCCCAGGGCTCCGACCAGTAGGAACGCCGCGGCGAACGCCGCCGCGACCGGCTGCACCGGGGTGTAGGGCCGGGAGAACCCGCCCGTCGTCCGCATCATGACCCGACCTCCTCGGTCCGTCGTCCTCCGGCGCGTCGCTGCGCCCCTCGTCGGGGCCCGGTTGCCCGGCCGGGGGCGCTCCGAACCGCGGGAGCGACGCACCTCACGTGGCGGCGCGGGCCACCAGGACGGAGTTGACGACGTCGGTGCGCGGGTGCACCTCGAGGAGCACGTCGAGCGCGGGCAGGTCGGCCGGGACGATCTCCGGGTAGAGCAGGGTCCGCAGCCCGGCGGCGGACCGCACGAGCAGGGTCGTGCCGGGCCCGGTCGCGGTGGCCAGCCGGGCGGTGATCGCGGCCTTGGCGGCGGCGTCCGCACCGACCAGGGCCCCGACGAGCACGAGGTCGGCCCGGCCCAGCTCGTCGGCGAGCGCGGGGGACAGCTGCGGGTCGTCGAGGTCGGCGACCAGGCTGCGGACCCGCCCGTCCGCCCCGAGGGCGGCGGCGACCGCGTCCCCCGCGGCGGCGGCCGCCGGGTCCCGGTCGACGTGCAGCACCTGCGCGCCGTGCCCGGTGGCCAGCACCAGGCCGGTCAGCGGCAGGGGCCCCGACCCGAGGACGACGACGCGTCGCGGCGCGGGCAGCCCGACGGCGGTCAGCGCGGCGAGCTCCAGCCGGACGAGGTCGTGGTAGTTGCCCAGGTAGGGGAACCGGTCCAGCTCGGCCCGGGGGTCGGGGGCGGCGGCGATCCGGCCCGCCCAGTGGTTCTCCATGTGGCCCTCGCCGGTCGCGGCGAGGGTCCGCAGGGCGTCCGAGTGCGGGGCGACCCGCGCCAGGACGCCCTCGGTACAGCCGGCGGGCGGGAAGCAGCAGAGTCCGACGAGCTCGCCGAACGCGGCGTCGGTGTCCGGGGCGGGCCGCAGGTCGGTGCGCTCCAGCCGTCGTCGCAGGGCCACGAGGCGGGTCGCGACGGCGGCGACGGAGCCGTCGTCGCGGGGACGGCGGGGTGCGGGGAAACCGGGCGCGGTCGTCCGACTGCTCTGCGTGGTCACGATGATCCACCGTAAGCCAATGACAACCATTTCGTGCTCGGTCGTCCGGGTGGCGGGAAACCTGAGCGAACGCTCTACAATGTGGGCGAGGAACGGACAGAGGGGGAGGAGCCCGGCGATGTGGGGATGGCTCGCGCTCGCGATCGGCGCCGAGGTCACCGGAACGGTGGCGCTGCGGTTCTCGCAGGGCTTCAGCAGGCTGGTGCCGTCGATGATCACCGTGGTCGGCTACGGGCTGGCGTTCTGGTCGCTGTCCCAGGCGCTCGGCCGCGGGATGGCGCTCGGGATCGCCTACGGCACCTGGGCCGCGGCCGGGGTGGCGCTCGTCGCGCTGATCGGGGTGTTCTTCCTCGGTGAGTCGCTGACCTGGGTGCAGCTCGGCGGGATCGCGCTGGTGATCGCCGGGGTGCTCGCCCTGGAGCTGGGCGGCGCGACCGCGCATGCCTGATGCGGCGGGACGGGACACGCCCGAGGCCGACGGCCGGCGCCGCCGCGGGGACCGGCGCCGCCGCGAGCTGGTCGAGGCCACGCTGCGGCTGGTCGGCGCGGGCGGGGTCGCCGCGGTCAGCCAGCGGGCGGTCGCCGCGGAGGCAGGCGTGCCGCCCAGCGCGGTCTTCTACTACCACCCCAGTGTCGACGCGCTGCTGGTCGCGACGCTCATCGCGGTCAACGACCGCTGGATCGCCCGGCTCGACGCGGTGACCGTCCCCGGCGACCTCGTCGCGCTCGTCGAGGACTGCGCCCGCCAGGAACGGGTCACCGCGATCGCCGAGTACGAGCTGTTCCTGCTGGCCGCGCGGCGCCCGGACCTGCGCGGTGAGCTGGACCGGTGGGACGTCGCGCTCGACGCGGCCGCCGCCCGGCTCCTGCCCGACGACGCCGACCGGCGCGCCCTGCTGGCCGCCGCGGTCAACGGGCTGACCCTGAGCGGGGCGCTCGGCTCGCCGGTCGACCCCGGCCTGCTGGCCCGGCTCTGCGCGGCCGGGAACGCCTGAGCCGCCGTCGCCGGGATACCGTGGTGGGCATGAGCGCCGAGCGCCTCTCGGAGTCCGTGGAGAACTACCTGAAGACCATCTTCCTGCTCTCGGAGCGGTGGGAGGGGTCGGTCGGGGTCTCCGCGCTGGCCGAGCGGCTGCGGGTCTCGTCGCCGTCGGCGTCGGGGATGGTGCGCAAGCTCGTCGACGCCGGGCTGGTCGACCACGCCCGCTACGCCGGGATCACGCTCACCGCCGCCGGGCGGGTCTCCGCGCTCGCCGTGGTGCGCAGGCACCGGCTGCTGGAGATGTTCCTGGTCACCGAGCTGGACCTGGCGTGGGACGAGGTGCACGAGGAGGCCGAGGCGCTCGAGCACGCCGTCTCCGACCGGCTGCTCGACCGGATCGACACCCGGCTCGGGCACCCGCGGTTCGACCCGCACGGCGACCCCATCCCGGCCCGTGACGGCACGATGCCCGTGGTCCACGCCCGCCGGCTGCCGGACCTGCGCTACGGCGAGGGCGGCACCCTGGTGCGCGTCGACGACACCGACCCCGAGGTGCTCCGCTTCCTCGACGCGCACGACGTCCGGCTCGGCGACCGGGTGGACCTGCTGGCCCGCAAGCCCTTCGAGGGGCCGTTCGTGGTGCGGCTGCGCCGCTCCGGCGAGCAGACCCGCCCCGCCCCGGGCGAGGCCGAGCACGAGTGGGGCCCGACGCTCGCGATGGCCCTGTGGGTGGGCGCCGCCGAGGGGGCCGGCTCGGACTGAGCCGGCCCCGCCCGGGCGTCGCGGGTCAGTCCCGGTCGCGGCCGGAACGCTCCCCGCCGGAGTCCGACGGCGCGGTCCGGGTCGTCGCGAACTCGGCCACCGCCGTCTCCGAGAGCATCGGGTCGTCGGTCTCGGGCTCGGTGTTCGAGCCGGTGATCCCCTCCCCGCTCTCCGACGGCGACGTGCTCCGCCTGCTGCTCTCGCGCAGCCCCTGGGACGGTGACGGCTCGACCGGCAGCGCGACGACGAACCGCTCGTCACGCAGGGCCCGGGTCAGTCCGACGGCCATCAGGATCAGCACGATCCCCAGCGGCAGTCCGGCCACGATCGACGCCGTCTGCAGCGCGGAGAGCGCGTCGGTGCCGGCGACCGCGCCCGCGGTGAGCAGCACCGCCGCGATCACACCTTCCAGCACCGCCCAGAACAGCCGCTGCTGCCAGCGCGGGTTCGGGTCGCCGCCGTTGGTGAGGATGTCGACCACCAGCGAGCCGGAGTCCGACGAGGTCGCGAAGAACAGCACGACCACGAAGATCGTCAGCAGGGACGCCAGCAGGACCACGAACTCGGGCACCGGCAGCTGGGCGAGCAGCACGTAGATGGCGGTCTCGGGTGCCGCCTCGGCGAGCGGGTCGGCCGGGTCGGCCTGCACGAGCTCCAGCGCGCTGTCACCGAAGACGGTCAGCCACACCATCGACGCGCCGACCGGTGCGAACAGGCAGCCGGCGACGAAGTTGCGGATGGTGCGGCCGTAGGAGATCCGGGCCAGGAACATGCCGACGAACGGCGACCACGAGATCCACCAGCCCCAGTAGAACAGCGTCCACGAGCTCTGCCACTCCGCCGCGGTGCCGTTGCCGCCGTCGGTGAAGGTCTCGAACGACAGGCCGGGCACCTCCTGGACGTAGGTGCCGATGTTGGAGGCGAGGCTGTTGAGCAGGTCGCGGGTGGGGCCGAAGAAGAACACGAACAGCATCAGCGCGAGCGCGAGCCACAGGTTGATCAGCGCGAGGCGCCGGATGCCCCGGTCCAGCCCCAGCATCAGCGAGGTGATCGCGACGGCGGTGATCACCGCGATCAGCACGACCTGCAGCGTGGTCGTGTTCTCCCAGCCGAAGACCGCGTCCAGGCCGGCCGCGACCTGCTGCGCGCCGATGCCCAGCGAGGTGGCCAGGCCGAACAGCGTCCCGAACACCGCGATGATGTCGACGAGGTAGCCGGGCCAGCCGTTGATCCGGTCCTTCAGGATCGGGTACAGGGCGGCCGCCGGGCGCAGCGGCAGGCCCTTGCGGAAGGCGAAGTAGCCCAGCGACAGGCCGAGCACGATGTAGATCGCCCACGGGTGCAGGCCCCAGTGGAAGAACGTGTAGAGCATCGCGTTCCGCGCGGCCTCGGGCGACGAGCCGTCCCCGGTCGGCGGGGCGGTGAAGTGCGAGATCGGCTCGGACACCGCGTAGAACACCAGGCCGATGCCCATGCCCGCGGTGAAGAGCATCGCGAACCAGGAGACGTTGCCGTACTCCGGCGTCGAGTCCGACGGGCCGAGCTTCACCCGGCCGTACCGTGAGGCCATCAGCACGATCACGAAGACCAGGAAGCCGGTGGCGGAGAAGATGTAGAGCCAGCCGAGCGTGCCGGTGATCCAGGCGTTCACCGACTCCGCGACCGCCCCGAGCGATGCCGGGGAGACGACCCCCCACAGCACGAACGCCACCGCCAGCAGGGCCGAGGTGACGAAGACGGGAGGACTGGTGTGCTCCCGTAGGTATCGGACGATCACTGTTTCCCCCTCGACGTGGATGTGCGACGCCGACACCTATCACGATCCGTGCTTTCCGGTCATATCGGACGAGTGCACGACGAAGGCCCGGACCCGCACGACGGCGGGACCGGGCCTCGGGGGCCGAACGGCCGGGTGGGTCAGCGCGCGGCGTCGGCCGCGCCCGCCTCACCCGTGTTGCCCTGCGTGTTCAGCGAACCGTCGGCGTTCTCCAGGTGCGCCCGGACGAACCACTGGTACTGCTCCAGCTCGCCGGCCTGGGCGATGAGCATGTCCTCGGTCACCGGGTCGAGCGCGCCGACCTTCTCGATCTGGGTGCGGTGGTCGGAGAT
Organism: Pseudonocardia sp. ICBG601; assembly: GCF_020496245.1. Taxonomy (NCBI): domain Bacteria; kingdom Bacillati; phylum Actinomycetota; class Actinomycetes; order Pseudonocardiales; family Pseudonocardiaceae; genus Pseudonocardia; species Pseudonocardia sp. ICBG601. The sequence goes on from NZ_JAHLJA010000148.1 coordinate 1,238,241, forward strand.
GACCCCGGTGTAGACCACGTCGAGCGCGCCGAGGTGGGCGATCGCCTGGTCGCGGCCGATCGAGTAGTCGTCCCAGGTGCGGTCCTTGACCAGCGCGCCGGGGGTGCCGTTGGGCGAGCCGCCCAGGGTCGCGATGCGCTCGGCGACGTCGTCGACGAACCCGCGGACCGCGTCCACCTGCGGGTCGAGCATCTCGTGCACCGCGATGAAGTTCGGGCCGATGACGTTCCAGTGCACGTGCTTGAGCGTGAGCTGGAGGTCGTTCAGGGCGTGCAGACGGTGCTGCAGGATGTCGACGACCTGCTCGGCGTCTCCGCGCTCGAGGCCGGGGACGGTGTAACGGATCGTGGCCATGGTTCTGTGCAGTCCTTCCGTGACGGGTGCGTGGTTCAGGACGCCGCAGTGCGGGGGTCGTCGTCCGCGACCGGCTGGGCGTCGAGGTGGACGCCGTCGCCGTCGGGGGTCTCGTCGACCGGGGTGTCGCTCTGCTCGGTCGGGACCGGGTGGCTCGTGCGCTCGTCCTGATCGCGCTGGTCCTTCTCGGGCGTCGTCATGACGACCGGGTACCCCGGTCGGGCGGGTTTCATGTCCGGCGTCGGCGGCCCCGGGAACGGGTAGCCGGTGGGGAGCGACCATCCCGAGGAGCGATGCGATGACCCCCGGAACGACCGTCACCCCGCACGGGCTGCACCACGTCACGGCGATCGCCGGGGACCCGCAGCGCAACGTGGACTTCTACACCACCGTGCTCGGCCTGCGGCTGGTGAAGCGGACGGTGAACTTCGACGCGCCCGAGGTCCACCACCTCTACTACGGCGACGAGGCGGGCCGCCCCGCCACCGTCCTCACGTTCTTCCCGTGGCCCGACGTCGAGCCCGGCCGCCAGGGCGCCGGCCTGACGACCGCCACCGCGTTCGGCGTGCCGCCGGAGTCGCTGGGCTGGTGGCAGACCCACCTCGCCGCGCTCGGCGTCGACGCCGACGACCCCCGCACCCGGGACGCGTCGTCGGGTGCCGAGGAGGTCCTGACCCTGCGCGATCCCGACGGGCTGGTGATCGACCTCGTCGCCGCGCCCGGCGACACCCGCTCGGGCTGGGACGGCGCCGGCGACGTGCCCGCCGAGCACGCGGTACGCGGCCTGCACGCGGTGACGCTGTCCGAGGCGGACCTCGAACCGACCCAGCGGATGCTCACCGACCTCGGCATGACCCACACCGGCGACGACGGCGCCCGCAGCCGCTTCCGCACCACCGGGGACACCGCGACGGCCGTGGACGTGCTCGGCGGCGTCGACGGGCGCGGGGTGCAGGCCGGTGGCACGGTGCACCACATCGCGTTCCGGGTGGCGGACCGGGCGACCCAGGAGCAGTGGCGCACCGAGCTGGTGGCCCGCGGCCTGGAGGTCACCGAGATCCTCGACCGGCAGTACTTCACCTCGATCTACTTCCGCGAGCCCGGCGGTGTGCTGTTCGAGATCGCCACCGACGAGCCCGGCTTCACCGTCGACGAGCCGCTGCTCGAGCTCGGCCGCGCGCTGAAGCTGCCGCCGTGGCTGGAGCCGGACCGGGCGACGATCGAGGCGAACCTCCCCGCGCTGCGCGACCGGGGGTGACCGCCGGCCGTCCGCTCAGGTGTCGAGCCGCTGCTCGCGGGCCGGTCCGTCGGCCCCGGTGAGGTGCTCCAGGGTGTTGGTGACGCGCAGCAGCCGCTCCAGCGCGCCGGCCCGGTTGTCCAGGTGCAGCTCGACGCCCGCGGCCCGGGTCCGCCTGCGGATCATCAGCAGCGACGACAGACCGTAGGAGTCGCAGTACTCGATCCCGGCGCAGTCGATCCGCAGCTCGCGCAGGCCGTGCCGGTCCGCCAGCAGCGCGGCGACGGCGTCGGTGAGCGCGTCGGAGGTGGCGTAGTCGAGGTCACCGGCCGGCGCGACCGTCGCGAGGTCCGGCGCGGGGCTGGTCCAGGTCAGGGTCAGCTCTCGCGGGTCGCTCATGCGGGCCTTCCGGTTCGGTGCAGGGTCGTGGGGTCGGCGCCCTCGGCGACGGCGCCGGCCGGGACGGGGGTGCCCGCGCCTCCGGTGAGCACCGGGGACGTCGTCGCGTGCCGCAGGAGCTCCGACGCCCGGGTGAAGTCGCGCAGCTCGTCGCCGAGCAGGTCCAGGACCGGCCGCAGGACGGCCACCGGCACCGACCGGGCCTCGAGCACCTCGGCGGTCCAGCCGAGGAACTGCTCGAACAGCTCGGCGTCGCCGGTGTAGAGCGCCACGGACAGGAAGTCGACGATGTGCCGGACGTCCTCGGCGGTGTGCTGGCGCTGGGCGTCGTCGTATCCGGCCATCGCCGGGACACGGTCGGGCAGGCGGTCCAGCACCGTGGCGACCAGCCGCGGGGCACTGCGGGTGACCAGGGTGTACTCCTGGTCGGACAGGTGCGGCAGGTCGTCCATCGGCTGGGCGTGCGGGTGCGCCGGGGCGGGCAGCCCGTCGGCGAGGGTCTCGGCGGCGGCCCGCGCGTCCGGGGCCCAGGCGTCGGCGCCGAGCAGGCGGGCGTAGCGGCCGTCCGTGCCGAACGCCCGGCCGCCGACGATCACCGGGACACCCGCGGCCTGGCAGGCGGTGATCGTCGCGTGCGCGGTCGGCAGCCGGGTCGCGATCGACGACGACAGCGCCACCGCGTCCGGTCCGGTCCTGTGCAGGTGGGTGATCAGGTGCGCCGCGGGGACCTGCGCGCCCAGGTAGTCGACGGTGAACCCGCGCAGCCGCAGCACCTCGGCCAGGAGCCGGGCGGGCAGCGCGTGCCACTCGCCGTCGACGCAGGCCACGGTCACCCGGCCCTGCCCGCCGCCGTGCCGGCCGCTGGTCAGCGACAGCGTGCTGATCACGCGCTCGTTGATCGCGGTGGCGGCGTGCTCCTGGGCGACGGAGATGCGGTTGGCCGCCCACTCGAGCCCGACCCGCTGCTGCACCGCGCCGATGACCTCGAGCAGCACGGTCTCGGCCTCCAGGCCGTCCCGCAGCGCGTCGACGACGACGTCGACCGCGCTGTACTCGTCGCCGCGCAGCACCGCGTCCCAGAGCAGATCGGTGTAGCGCTCGGCCGTCATGCGGTGTACCTGCCCCGGCCCGACCCACCCACCGCGGTGAGGTGCCGGCCGCGCGGGGCGGTGATCGCGAGGACGGCCATGTCGTCGTGGGAGTTGCGCCCCACCCACTCGGTGGCGAGCATCTGCACCCGTTCGACGACCGCCTCGGCCGGCATCCCGGCGCACTCGGCGGCCGCGCGGCGCAGGCGCTCCTCGCCGAACTGGTCGCGCCCGAGCGGTCCGCCCTGGGCCTCGGTGATGCCGTCGGTGAACAGCAGGCAGGTCTCGCCGGGCCCGAGCCGGGTCTCCCAGGTCGACGCGTGGATCTCGGGCAGCGCCCCGATCAGCGTGCCGAGCGTCGCCGCCTCCTCGACGCGGCCGTCGGCGCGGATGATCAGCGGCGGCGGGTGGCCCGCGCAGGTGATCCGCACGCGCACGTCCGCCCCGCTGCGCGACACCGACGCCAGCACCAGCGTCACGAAGCGGGCGTGGTCGTCGGAGAGCAGCGCGTTGTTGAGCAGGTGCAGCAGCCGCAGGTGGTCGTCGGCCATCGGCAGCAGCGCGTGCACCGCGCTGCGGATCTTACCGGTGAGCACGGCGGCCTCCAGGCCCTTGCCGCACACGTCCCCGAGCACGGCGAGGGTCTCGTCGGAGCCCTCCGCGCCGGGGTGCACGTCGTAGAAGTCGCCGCCGACCCGCTCGGAGTCCTGCGCGGGCCGGTAGCCGCCGGCGAACTCGACCCCGGAGACGTGCTGCAGCGACGGCGGCAGCAGGTCGCGCATCAGGGTCTCGGTGATCGAGGCCTGCTGGGCGAACATGCGAGCCGCGGACATCGCGAGACCGGACCGGGCGGCGAACTCGCGGGCGGTCGCCTCCTCGCCCTCGCTGAACGGCCCGGTGTCGGCGCGGCGCAGCAGCACGATGGCGCCGGCCGGGATGCCGTGCCCCGGCAGCGGGGTCACGACGATCGAGCCGACCTCGCCGAACCCGTCCGGCGTCACCCAGGCGGGGGCGACGGCGGGGTCGATCCAGCGCGAGGGGACCGGCGGGAAGCCCTGCAGGGCCTCGGCCAGGCCGGGGACCTCGTCCGGGTCGATGCGCAGGGCCCGGTGCCGGACGGGGCCGTCGGTGACGGCGTCGACGACCTGGAACTGCCCGCGGGTGCCCGGGGTCATCACGAGCGCCCCGTCGGCCAGCCTGCTCACGGCGAGCTGGGCGGTGACCTCCATGCAGCGGCCCAGGTTCAGCGAGCCCAGGAGCGCGGCCGAGGCCTCGGACAGGAACGCGGCGCGGGCCTGCTCCAGGTGCAGCTCGTCGCGGATGGACCGGACGTCGGTGACGTCGATCAGCCACCAGGTGACCGAGCCGTCCTCGTGCCGGACGGGCTGGGCCTCCAGCGCGCGGCCGTCGACGATGTCGGAGAACGCGGTGGGGACCCCGCGGTCGGCGCCACCCGCGGTGGCCAGCCACGGGGCGACCCGGGACAGCGGGTACCCGGTGCGGGCGCGGGGGAGCAGCGCGCGTGCGGCGTCGTTGGCCTGCAGCACGGTGCCGTCGGCGCCGACGGTGAGCGCGGCACAGGGGGCGTCGGTCCAGCGCCGGTCGACCACGGCCGGCGTGTCCGGAAGCACGGTCGCGTCGCCGGTCGTCGGCTCCAGTTCGGTCACATCAACTCCTGGCCCTCGACGGGCCGGTCGTCGGCGCCCGGGAGACCCGGGGCGCTGATCGCCCCACGGTACCCCCGACGCGACCTGCGCTCATCCGGGGCGCGCTGCGCGCGTACGGATGCGCGCCCTCAGCGGGCCGCGCGCACCCGGTGCCAGCCGCCGAAGCGCACCGGCAGGCCGGGCGAGGTCAGGACACTGTCCGGCGGTCCCGACGGCGGCGCGGCACCGGCCGCGGCGACCAGGTCCTCGTCGAGGTCGAGCAACTCGGCGCGGTGCAGCGGCCAGCGCGGGTGGTCGTTGCGCCAGCGCACCGTGCCCAGCGGACGCCGGGTGTGCAGCGCCCAGCGTGCGGTGAGGAAGTGCTCGAGGTCCCCGGGTACGGCCAGCGGGGCGCCGGTGCGGACCCGGGTCCGTGCGGAGACACCGCGCGGGCCGGGGAAGCGGCGTGTGCAGCTGTAGGCGATCTCCTCGCCCTCGGCGACCCGCCCGGACACCGTCGACGGCGACCAGTCGTAGGGCAGCGCCGCGACACCCCGCGCGGCGAGCACGGGCAGCATCCGGTCGGCGTCGAGCGACCGGAACACCACACCGCGGCGGCCCTCGTCGTCCACCGAGTAGAGCCGGACGTTGGTCTCGGCGAAGCTGCCGAGCCAGGGCAGGCCAGGCAGCGGGCCGAAGCCCAGCCGTCGCATCCGGAAGTGGACGAGCCCGATCCAGGTGACGCCGTCGTGGACGTCGGGACGGGTCCGGGGCGGCAGCAGCGGCGCCACCGCGGCGGGATCGGCCCGCCAGTGCAGGAACACCACGTCGGCCCAGTACTGGTGCAGCAGCGGGTGCCGGACCGGTGCGGGCGGGTCCGGGGTGACCGGCTCGGGCGCGACGCCGGCCGGCACCGGCGCGGTGCCCCGGCCCGGTGCCGTGCGGCGGCCGGTCACGCCGGTGCGCCGCCGCGCTCGGTGCGGGCCCGCCACGCGTCGCGGCGCTCACCGGTGTCGCGGATGGTGTCGACCTCGGCGAGCATGCGGCGCTGCTCCTCGGTCCCGCCGCCGTTCGCGACGAGCCGCTCGGCGTCGGCCAGCGAGCGGGCCGCGGCGATGTCGGCGGCGCCGTGCGGCAGCCGCTGGTCGCGGTCGTCGCCGCCCTGCGCGTCGACGTCGTGCTTCTGCTCGGCGGCGTAGGGGCTGTCCGCGGGCAGCCGCCCGCTGAACCGGCCGTAGGCGCCCAGCACCAGCATCACCAGGCCCACGAGCAGGCTGAACACGACGTTCGGCATCCGGAACGCCAACAGGTTGTACGGCGTGCCGATGAGCAGCACGTTGACCACGCCGGACAGCAGGAACAGCACGCCGACGGTGACGCTGACCGTCGAGGCGAGCCGGCCGCCCCGGACGGCGGCGCCGACCAGCACTGCGCCGACGACCACCGAGACGGTCGACAGCAGCAGGTTCGTGGACAGCCCCAGCACCGGGGACCCGGTGGTGGAGAAGAAGTCGAGGTTGTTCGTGAAGCCCAGCACCCCGAACACCAGGAGCATGATCCCGACGAGCAGGCTGCTGACCCGGTGCAACCCGTTCAGCCGGCGTGCGTCGGACCCGATCGATGACATGACGTCGTCCTCCGTTCGTCGAGCGAGGCACTCCGGGGATAGCCGGTCGCCTTCGCGGACAAACCACGCTGACCTGCGAAGGTGTGCCGTGTCTCGAAACCCGGATCCGGGTTGCGGATCAGACCGGGCCGGGGAGTGCGACGGGCCCCGGGCCCTCGCCGCGCAGCGGCCGCGCCGACCGCGGGTCCAGTGGGTCGACGGTGCCGGCGTCACGCAGCGTCCCGTCGCCGGGGCGGCGCAGTGAGCGGACACCGGCGTCGGCGAGGGTCACCAGCGGCACCGCGAGCAGGGCGCCGGGCACCCCGCCGACGATCAGTCCGGCACTGATCGGCAGCACCACCGCGAGCGGGTGCAGCCGTACCGACCGGCCCAGCAGCAGCGGCTGCAGGATGTAGCCCTCGACGTTCTGCACGATCAGGAGCAGGCCGATCACGAGCAGCGCGTCCACCCAGCCGCCGGACGCGAGCGCGACGAGCACCGCCACGATCCCGGTGACGACGGCGCCGATGGTCGGGACGAACGCGCCGAAGAAGATCAGCGTGGCCAGCGGGACGACCAGCGGGACACCGATCACCCACAGGCCGATCGCGGCGGTCACCGCGTCGACCGCGGCGACGACGACCGTCGCCCGGGTGTAGCCGACCAGCGACGCGAACGCCCGCCGGCCCGCGACGTCGGCCCGCCGCCGCACGTGCTGCGGCACCGCGCCGAGGACGAACCGCCAGATCCGCGCCCCGTCGTGGATCAGGAAGATCAGCACGAACAGCATGAGCAGGGTCTCGGCGGCCAGCTCGCCCGCGGTCCCCAGGGCGCCGATCACGTTGTTCGCCAGCGCGGCCTGGTTGCGCTGCAGGGTGTCGAGCAGCGACTGGAAGACGGCCGCGAGCTGGGTGTCGTCGAGCCGGAACGGCGGCCCGGCCAGCCGGTCGCGCAGCGCGACGACCGTCTCCCCGATGCTCGCCGACAGGCTCGGCAGCCCGTCGAGGAACGCCGCGACCGCCCACCACAGCACCCCGACCGCCACCGCCAGCCCGCCCGCGACGACGACACCCGTCGCCACACCGCGGGGCACCAGCGGCACCCGGTTCACGACCCGGGCGAGTGGCGCGAGCAGCGCGGTCAGGATCAGCGCGAGCACCACCGGCACGACCAGCACCGCGAGCTGCGCGATCAGCCACAGCACGACGGCGACGGCGGTCGCGACGAGCAGACCGCGCCAGGCCAGGCTCGACGCGATCACCAGACCCCGGGGGATCCGCGGTTCCTCGGTCACCGCGGCCTCCCGGATCGGACGGTGTCGGACTGACGGTTGCGTGACGTCACGACGGTAGTCCGCCGGTGCCGTCCGGGCCCGTCACGGGCAGGGTGAGGACGAAGGTGGCGCCGTCGTCGTCGGGCGGGCAGGTGAGGTCGCCGCCGTGCGCGCGGGCCAGGCCGCGGGCGATCGCGAGGCCGAGCCCGGCGCCGCCGCTGTCCCGGTCGCGGGCGTCCTGGAGCCGGACGAGCCGGTCGAAGACGCGCTCGCGGTCGCCGTCGGCGATCGGGGTGCCGGTGTTGCGCACCGAGACCGACACGGTCCCGGCCGCCCGGTCGGTCCGGGTGACGACCTCGATCCGCCCGCCGTCGGGGGTGTGGCGGCGGGCGTTGTCGAGCAGGTTGGCGAGGATGCGCGACACCGCCTGCGGGTCGGCGCGCACCGCGGCGGGCTCCCCGTGGCCGTCGACGGTCAGCCCGGGCGCGAGCACCGCGGCCCGCCGGGCCTCGGCGCGGGCGATCCCGGCGACGTCGACCTCCCGTGGCGCCACCGCGGTGCCGCCGTCGATGCGGGCCAGGTCGAGCATGTCGGTGACCAGCCGCCCGGCCCGGCGCGTCTCGCCGAGCAGCAGCTCCAGGCGCCGGGTACGGCGGGCGGGGTCGGCGTCGGGCCCGGACCGCTCCAGCGTCTCGGCGACGGCGGTGATCCCGGACAGCGGTGTCCGCAGCTCGTGCGCGGCGTCGGCGAGGAACACCCGGGTCCGCTCGGCCTCCTCCCAGGAGCGCCGCTCGGCGTCGGTGAGGGCGTCGAGCATGCCGTCCATCGCCGCCGCCGCGGTGCCGAGATCGGTGTGCGGGCGGTCGGGCCGGAGCCGCGCGTCGCGCTCGCCCGCGGTGATCCGCCCGGCGAGCGCGGTCATCCGGTCCAGCGGGCGCAGCGCCGTCCGCACGACGAACGACACCGCACCGAGCGCGACGAGCAGGGTCACCAGCACCGATCCGGCCAGCACCGCGCGCAGGCCGTTGCGGACCTGGGTGACGTCGGAGGCGTCGGCGACGAGCTCGACCTTCGCACCGTCGCCGGCGTCGAGGGTCACGGTGCGGCTGCCGGTGTCCGGCGGGACGGGTGGGCGTCCGCCCGGGACCGGGGCGGCAGGTGGGCTGCTCGGGTCGTCGGTGCGGTCACCACCGGGGCCGCGGTCCGGCCGGCCGGCGGGCGGCGGGGTCCCGGGCGGGTTCAGTCCGGGGTCGCCCATCACCTCCCCGTCGGCGGTGGTCACCTTGATCCGGATCTGCTGGCCGGACAGCCCGGTGACCAGCTCCTCCGGGGTGGCGCCCGCCGCGATCAGCTGCTGGGCCTGCACCACGCGGTCCCGCAGCCGGGAGTCGAGATCGGACTCCAGGCGGGCCCCGAGCAGGACGTCGACGAGCACCACCACCAGGACCAGCAGCACCGCCACCACCCCGAGCACCGCGGCGGTGACCCGGCGGCGCAGCGACGGGGTGGCGGTGCGGGCCTGCGCGGCGGAGCTCACGACGGCCCGCGCAGCGAGTAGCCGAGGCCCCGCACGGTGTGCAGCAGCCGGGGGCCGTGCGCCTCCAGCTTGCGGCGCAGCGCCGACACGTGGACCTCGACGAGGTTGGGGTCGTAGGCGTCGTAGCCCCAGACCGAGCGCAGGATCTGCGCCTTGGACACGGTGCGTCCGCGCTGCTCGGCGAGGTAGGTGAGCAGCCGCAGCTCGGTCGCGGACAGCTCCAGCACCGTCCCCCCGCGGGAGGCGACGGCGGCGTCCGGGTCGAGGACGAGGTCGCCCACCTGCACCGCGGACGGCAGCCTGCCCCGGCGGCGCAGCACCGCCGCGACCCGGGCGACGAGCTCGTCGAGCGCGAACGGCTTGAGGACGTAGTCGTCGGCGCCGGCGTCGAGCCCGCGGAGCCGGTCGGCCAGCGCGTCGCGCGCGGTGAGCATGACGATCCCGGCGTCCCCGTGCCCGCGCACGACGTCGATGAGGTCGAACCCGTCGCGCCCGCCGGGCAGCATCACGTCCAGGACGACGAGGTCCGGCCGGAACGCGGCGAGCCGCTCCTCGAACGCGACGCCGTCGACGACGCCCTCGGTCACGTGCCCGGCGTCGGCCAGCGCGTCCACGACGGACTCGCGGATGGCGTCGGAGTCCTCGAGCACCAGGACCCGGGTCGTGGGGCCGCGGCTGTCGTCGTCCTGGCGTGTGCTCACGGGGACAAGGGTGCGCCGCGAGGCTGAGGGGGAGCTGAAGGACCCGCCGGTTTCAGGTCCGTCTCAGGTACCGCGGGCACTGTCGTGTCAGACACCGAGACGACGGGCCGCCCGGCCCGCGGCGCGGAGAGGAAGAGATGACCCTGCTCGACGTGATCGTCCTGATCATCGTGGTGGCCGCCGCGATCGGCGGGTTCCACCGCCTCGGCGGCGTGGCCCGGGCCGGGCGCCTGCTCGGCCTCGTGGTCGGTGCCGGCCTCGGCGCGGCCTGGGGCTCGAACCTGGCCCGCTACGGCGACACCCCCGACTCGGCCTGGTTGTGGGGCCTGGTCGGGGTGATCGCCGGTCTGCTGCTGGGCTCGCTGGTCGGCGGGTTCCTCGGCGGACTGGTCAGCCGGGTGCTCGCCCGCGGCAAGCTGTCCTTCCTGGACCGCATCGTCGGCGCCGTCACCGGTGCCGTGACCGCACTGCTGGTGATCTGGCTGGTCTCGTGGGTGGTCCCCGCGGTCGTGAGCGCCGAGGCGCTCGCCCCCGTGACGACGCTCGCGCAGTCCCTGGGCGGCAGCCGGATCGTCGACTCGGTGTCGGAGCTGCTGCCCGCGACGACGTCCGCCGCCCGCGACGTCGTCGACGCCGCGCGGCCTCCCGCCAGCTGATCCCACCCGACCCCCAGCGGTCCGCCGTCCGGCGGTCCGCGACCCGCCGCTGCCCTCTTCCGGGCACGGCACTGTCCGAGGAGAACCATGAACGACGAGAACCGCACCCCCCGCGACGACGACGACCGTCCCACCGACCGGCAGCCCCCGGTCCCCGCCGACGAGACCCCCACCGCCCACACCCCGACCCCGCACGTCCGGGACGGCGTGCACGGCGGGGGGACGGTGGCCGCCGCCTCCGACGCGGGTGACCCTCCGCGACGACGCCGGTTCGCCGCCCTGCGACGCCGGTCCGCGCTGCCCGCGGTCGCGGCCGGCGTGATCGGCCTGGTCGTCGGGGCCACCGCGAGCGGCCTGATCGTCGGGACCGCGTTCGCCGGACCGGGCGACGGCCCCGCCCGCACGGCGGTCGCCGCCGACGGCCGCGGCCCCGGTGGTCCCGGCGGACCCGATGGCTCCGGTGGCCCCGGTGGTGAGGCCGGTGGTCCGGGCCGCGGACCCGACGGTGCCGGTCCCGGTGGCCCCGGTGGCCCCGGTGCCTGCGGTCCGGCCGGTGGTCCGGGTCGTGACGGCGCGACTCCGCCCGCGCCGCCCGCCGGGGCCCCGACGCCGCCCGCTCCGGGCGCCGCCCCGGCCGCCCCGGGTGCCACGGCCCCGGGTGCGACGGCTCCGCGCCAGGGCGGTGCCGCTGCTCCGGCCGCTCCCGCGGCCCCTGCTGCTCCCGCGGCTCCGGGGTCGTCCGCCGCTCCCGCGGCGCCCGCGGCTCCGGCCGCTCCCGCCGCTCCGTGACCCCGTACGCGCGGCGACGCCGACCGGTGTCGCCGCGCGTGGGGGAGGGGAGAAGGGAGTGCTCCTCGTCGGATCGCGTCGCGCATTCGCCCCCGACGCGCTGCAGGACCCGACGAGGAGCACTCGACGGACCAACGCGCCGGAACGGGCACGGATACCCCCCTGATGCGGTGACGACGCGGGCCCGGACACCACCATCGGTCGTCCCCGCAGGTCAGACGGGTCGTCGTCATGTCTTCGTGACAAAAAATCGGTGGGTGGCCCGGGCCGTCGAGTGCCGATCCGGGGGGACACCCGCCGTCCGTGGTGGGCTCCGGGAGCCGGAACGGCGGGACGGAGCCCCCTCGGCCCCGGGACCGTCGGGGCCGGAGGGACGCGGCCGAGCCCCACGCGGCCGGCCCGGGATCGCACGCGGGCGGACCGTTGCGGCGATCGTTCAGCTCGTCCCTGCCGGCGCTCCGCTGTGGACGACCTGCCACGCGACGGCAGAGGACGGGCCGGACCCGACGGTGGGCCGGAACCGGGCACCTGCACCGTGACCACGGGTCGTCGTGCGGGGCGGGGCCCCGGCCGACGGCCGGAACCGGGCCACGGCGGTACCGGACGAGCACGGGGCGGCGCACCACGACCGCACCCTGACTGCGCAGGTCACGGGCCGATTCGAGACCTGAACGGATGGTGGCCCGACCACCGAGAAGACCACGTCGACAACTCATCGCGAAGAGACCGTGGTCGGCGTCACACAGATCGGTGATCGTCCGTATCGCCCGGTGAGAGGGTGTCGGTAACCAGGAGTTCGCCTCCGCCCACGGCGATGACCTGCGACGACGCCTGGTGTTCGCCCCGAGGACCCCCCGGTTTGACGGCCCCGGACACCGTGCCGTAACTTTCTTCCTGTCAGCGAGTGAGCCGGACAGAACGGGCCCTGAGAGGCCCGGTCAACAGGCCCCGCGGACAGCGACCCCCGGTGGTTCACCGAGTTTCTCGGTGTGGTTATCTTTGTGGGTCAAGGCGATCCGTCTTCAGGATCCCGCTTCCTTTTCAGGGGGTTGGGTGATTGCGGTGCGGGTGTCTTTTGAGAACTCAACAGTGTGTCGAGCTATTTATTCGGTTTGGCGTTTTGTGCCAAATTGTTTGTTTGGTTGCAGCATTCGATCCCGTCGGGTGTTGTGGCCAGTTGTTTGTTGCAAGTCAGGGTTTTGTTGGAGAGTTTGATCCTGGCTCAGGACGAACGCTGGCGGCGTGCTTAACACATGCAAGTCGAGCGGTAAGGCCCTTTCGGGGGTACACGAGCGGCGAACGGGTGAGTAACACGTGGGTGACCTGCCCTCCACTCTGGGATAAGCCTGGGAAACTGGGTCTAATACCGGATAGGACCACTGATCGCATGGTTGGTGGTGGAAAGTTTTTTCGGTGGGGGATGGGCCCGCGGCCTATCAGCTTGTTGGTGGGGTGATGGCCTACCAAGGCGGTGACGGGTAGCCGGCCTGAGAGGGCGACCGGCCACACTGGGACTGAGACACGGCCCAGACTCCTACGGGAGGCAGCAGTGGGGAATATTGCGCAATGGGCGGAAGCCTGACGCAGCGACGCCGCGTGGGGGATGACGGCCTTCGGGTTGTAAACCTCTTTCGCCAGGGACGAAGAGCAATTGACGGTACCTGGAGAAGAAGCACCGGCCAACTACGTGCCAGCAGCCGCGGTAACACGTAGGGTGCGAGCGTTGTCCGGAATTATTGGGCGTAAAGAGCTCGTAGGCGGTGTGTCGCGTCGGCCGTGAAAACTTGGGGCTTAACTCTGAGCGTGCGGTCGATACGGGCATCACTTGAGTTCGGCAGGGGAGACTGGAATTCCTGGTGTAGCGGTGAAATGCGCAGATATCAGGAGGAACACCGGTGGCGAAGGCGGGTCTCTGGGCCGATACTGACGCTGAGGAGCGAAAGCGTGGGGAGCGAACAGGATTAGATACCCTGGTAGTCCACGCCGTAAACGTTGGGCGCTAGGTGTGGGGACCATTCCACGGTTTCTGTGCCGCAGCTAACGCATTAAGCGCCCCGCCTGGGGAGTACGGCCGCAAGGCTAAAACTCAAAGGAATTGACGGGGGCCCGCACAAGCGGCGGAGCATGTGGATTAATTCGATGCAACGCGAAGAACCTTACCTGGGTTTGACATGCACCAGACATCCCTAGAGATAGGGCTTCCCTTGTGGTTGGTGTGCAGGTGGTGCATGGCTGTCGTCAGCTCGTGTCGTGAGATGTTGGGTTAAGTCCCGCAACGAGCGCAACCCTTGTTCCATGTTGCCAGCACGTAATGGTGGGGACTCATGGGAGACTGCCGGGGTCAACTCGGAGGAAGGTGGGGATGACGTCAAGTCATCATGCCCCTTATGTCCAGGGCTTCACACATGCTACAATGGCTCATACAGAGGGCTGCGAGACCGTGAGGTGGAGCGAATCCCTTAAAGTGAGTCTCAGTTCGGATCGGGGTCTGCAACTCGACCCCGTGAAGTTGGAGTCGCTAGTAATCGCAGATCAGCAACGCTGCGGTGAATACGTTCCCGGGCCTTGTACACACCGCCCGTCACGTCACGAAAGTTGGTAACACCCGAAGCCGGCGGCCCAACCCTTGTGGAGGGAGCTGTCGAAGGTGGGACTGGCGATTGGGACGAAGTCGTAACAAGGTAGCCGTACCGGAAGGTGCGGCTGGATCACCTCCTTTCTAAGGAGTCCCATCATGTGATGGGGCACCACACGCTCGTAAGTGAGTTGTGCTCATTTTGGGTGTCTGTGGTTCCTTCATTGAATCGCATCAGCGGCCCCGTTCGTGGGTTGGGTGCGTTGGGTGGAACGCAGCACGTCGAACCGTATCGGCTTGGCACACTGTTGGGTCCTGAGAAGACACCCTGTGGGTTGTTTTCTTTGGCCGCTCAGGTTGAGGGTTGTCCTAACGCCCCGGTTGGTTTCGGGTGTGGTGGCTTCTTCTCGGTCTGGTGTGGTTGTGGGTTGAGTGTTGCATAGTGGATGCGAGCATCTTGTTGTGGTCAAGTTGTTAAGAGCACATGGTGGATGCCTGGGCATCAGGAGCCGATGAAGGACGTGGGAGGCCGCGATAGGCCTCGGGGAGCTGTCAACCGAGCTGTGATCCGAGGGTGTCCGAATGGGGAAACCCAGCGCCCGTCATGGGGCGTTACCCGTACCTGAATTCATAGGGTGCGTGGAGGGAACGTGGGGAAGTGAAACATCTCAGTACCCACAGGAAGAGAAAACAATAGTGATTCCGTGAGTAGTGGCGAGCGAAAGCGGAAGAGGCTAAACCGTGTCCGTGTCAAGCCGGCAGGCGTTGCGGGTGCGGGGTTGTGAGACGTGTCGTTCATCTTCTGCCGAGGATGGGACAGCAAGAGCCTGTGTTAGCGGAACGACTCTGGGATGGTCGGCCGTAGTGGGTGATAGCCCCGTACGCGAAAACACTGGGTTCTGTTGTGGGCGTGTTCTCGAGTAGCAGCGAGCCCGTGAAATTCGCTGTGAATCTGGCGGGACCACCCGTCAAGCCTAAATACTACCTGATGACCGATAGCGGACAAGTACCGTGAGGGAAAGGTGAAAAGTACCCCGGGAGGGGAGTGAAATAGTACCTGAAACCGTGTGCTTACAAGCCGTCAGAGCCTGCAGTGCTTTCGTGGTACAGGGTGATGGCGTGCCTTTTGAAGAATGAGCCTGCGAGTTATGCTTCGTGGCGAGGTTAACCTGTGTGGGGTAGCCGTAGCGAAAGCGAGTCCGAATAGGGCGCTGTAGTCGCGGGGTGTAGACCCGAAGCGGAGTGATCTACCCATGGCCAGGGTGAAGCGTCGGTAAGACGTCGTGGAGGCCCGAACCCACCAGGGTTGAAAACCTGGGGGATGAGCTGTGGGTAGGGGTGAAAGGCCAATCAAACTTCGTGATAGCTGGTTCTCCCCGAAATGCATTTAGGTGCAGCGTCGTGTGTTTCTCACCGGAGGTAGAGCACTGGATGGCCTAGGGGGCCGACAAGCTTACCGAAGTCAGCCAAACTCCGAATGCCGGTGAGTGAGAGCGCGGCAGTGAGACTGCGGGGGATAAGCTTCGTGGTCGAGAGGGAAACAGCCCAGATCACCGGCTAAGGCCCCTAAGCGTGCGCTAAGTGGGAAAGGATGTGGGATCGCCCGGACAACCAGGAGGTTGGCTTAGAAGCAGCCACCCTTGAAAGAGTGCGTAATAGCTCACTGGTCAAGTGGTCCTGCGCCGACAATGTAGCGGGGCTCAAGCGCACCGCCGAAGCCGTGGCAATGACATCTTTAGGTGTTGTTGGGTAGGGGAGCGTCCTGCATCTGGTGAAGCCCGGGAGTGATTTACGGGTGGAGGGTGTGGGAGTGAGAATGCAGGCATGAGTAGCGAATGCAGAGTGAGAATCTCTGCCGCCGGATGACCAAGGGTTCCTGGGCCAGGTTGTTCCGCCCAGGGTGAGCCGGGACCTAAGGCGAGGCCGTCAGGCGTAGTCGATGGACAACGGGTTGATATTCCCGTGCTCGTGACAGTGCGTCCATGCCAAGGCCGGTGATGCTAACCATCCGAACCCACCTCGGCTCCTTCGGGAGTTGTGTTTGTGGGGGAGCGTGGGATCCGATCTGGTAGTAGGCAAGTGATGGGGTGACGCAGGAGGGTAGCTCCGCCACGCGGTGGTTGTCGTGGTGTAAGCCTGTAGCCCGAGTCCTAGGTAAATCCGGGGCTCATCAAAGGGTGAGAGGTGATGCGTAGCCGATTGAGGCGAAGAGGGTGATCCCATGCTGTCGAGAAAAGCCTCTAGCGAGTGCTGTTGCGGCCCGTACCCCAAACCGACACAGGTGGTCAGGTAGAGAATACCGAGGCGATCGAGCGAACTGTGGTTAAGGAATTCGGCAAAATACCTCCGTAACTTCGGGAGAAGGAGGGCCGGTTGTCTTGAGGCTCCTTGCGGGCTAGGGACGGCCGGTCGCAGAGACCAGGCCCAAGCGACTGTTTACTAAAAACACAGGTCCGTGCGAAGTCGCAAGACGATGTATACGGACTGACGCCTGCCCGGTGCTGGAACGTTAAGAGGACCTGTTAGCTCTTCGGGGCGAAGCGGAGAATTTAAGCGCCAGTAAACGGCGGTGGTAACTATAACCATCCTAAGGTAGCGAAATTCCTTGTCGGGTAAGTTCCGACCTGCACGAATGGCGTAACGACTTGGGCGCTGTCTCGACCACAGACTCGGCGAAATTGCACTACGAGTAAAGATGCTCGTTACGCGCGGCAGGACGGAAAGACCCCGGGACCTTTACTATAGCTTGGTATTGGTGCTCGGTTCGGCTTGTGTAGGATAGGTGGGAGACTGTGAAATCGCCACGCCAGTGGTGGTGGAGTCGTTGTTGAAATACCACTCTGGTCGAATTGGGTGTCTTAACCTCGGGCCATGATCTGGTTCAGGGACAGTGCCTGGTGGGTAGTTTAACTGGGGCGGTTGCCTCCCAAAGAGTAACGGAGGCGCCCAAAGGTTCCCTCAGCCTGGTTGGCAATCAGGTGTTGAGTGTAAGTGCACAAGGGAGCTTGACTGTGAGACTGACGGGTCGAGCAGGGACGAAAGTCGGGACTAGTGATCCGGCACCACCTTGTGGAAGGGGTGTCGCTCAACGGATAAAAGGTACCCCGGGGATAACAGGCTGATCTTGCCCAAGAGTCCATATCGACGGCATGGTTTGGCACCTCGATGTCGGCTCGTCGCATCCTGGGGCTGGAGTAGGTCCCAAGGGTTGGGCTGTTCGCCCATTAAAGCGGTACGCGAGCTGGGTTTAGAACGTCGTGAGACAGTTCGGTCCCTATCCGCCGCGCGCGTTGGAGACTTGAGGAAGGCTGTCCCTAGTACGAGAGGACCGGGACGGACGAACCTCTGGTGTGCCAGTTGTCCCGCCAGGGGCACGGCTGGTTGGCTATGTTCGGGAGGGATAACCGCTGAAGGCATCTAAGCGGGAAGCCTGTTCCAAGATGAGGTCTCCCACCACCTTCGAGTGGGTAAGGCTCCCAGTAGATGACTGGGTTGATAGGCCGGAGATGGAAGCCCTGTGAGGGGTGGAGTTGACCGGTACTAATAGGCCGAGGGCTTGCCACAACGAGTTGTTCGCATCCACTGTGTGACCCTGAGTCCACAACCATCCACATCCCCCCGGTGAGTTGGGGGGTGGTGGGTTGGCTTGTGTGCTCGACCCCTACCCCTAGGTTTTTGGGGGTGGGGTGATAGTTGGATAGTGTTGTCGGTGGTCATTGCGGTAGGGAAACGCCCGGTCCCATTCCGAACCCGGTAGCTAAGCCTTCCAGCGCCGATGGTACTGCACTCGCCAGGGTGTGGGAGAGTAGGTCGTCGCCGACATTCAACTTCATGGGATCTGCCCCGGACTTTCGAGTCCGGGGCATTTCTCATTTCCGGACCCTTTTCGGTCCGCCACGTATCGGGCCCAGGTCGGGTCCGGGGTGTGCTCCGTGGTGGAGGGGCCGGTGGGCCGGTGCACCTCGCATGCTTTCCTGCGACCTCGCACCCTCTGCAGGGGCTGCGAGGTCGCAGAAACGTGTGCGACGTGGGGTGCGCGGAGGGCGGCCGGCGGGAAGACCGGCCACCGCAGGTGTCAGAGATCGGCGCCCACGGCGTCGTCGACGCACGAGAAGCCGTCGGCGCGCAGCAGCGCCGCGAGCTCGCGGTGGACCCGGGCGGGCCAGAGCAGACCGCCGTAGACGAAACCGGTGTAGGCCTGCACCAGCGCCGCGCCGGAACGGATCCGGCGGTAGGCCTCCTGGGCGTCGGCGATCCCGCCAACGGAGACGACGACCTGGTCGTCGTCGAGGCGGGTCCGCAGCTGCCGCACGACCGCACGGGCCCGCTCGGTCAGCGGACGGCCGGACAGCCCACCCGCACCGGTGGCGGTGACGACGTCGGGTGCGGTGCGCAGGCCGTCGCGGGAGACGGTCGTGTTCGTGGCGACGACCCCGTCGAGCCGCATCCGGCGGGCCAGGTCGGCGACGGCGTCGAGATCCTCCGGCGCCAGGTCGACCGTGATCTTCACCAGGAGCGGCACACGGCGGTCCCCGGACACCCGGTCCAGCTCCTCACGCACGGCGACGAGCAGCGGCTCCAGCACGTCGACCTGCTGCAGGTCCCGCAGGCCGGGGGTGTTCGGGGAGCTGACGTTGACCACGACGTAGTCGGCGTAGGCGCCCAGCGCGGCGGCGCTCGCACGGTAGTCCGACGCGGCGTCCTCGGCGGGTACCGCCTTGCTCTTGCCGATGTTGACCCCGAGCACCGGCATCCCCGGCCCGGAGCGGGCGCGGAGCGCGGCGAGGCGGGGCCCGACGGTCCCGGCACCGGAGTTGTTGAAGCCCATCCGGTTGACCAGCGCGGCGTCGTCGACGAGCCGGAACAGGCGGGGCCGCGGGTTGCCGGGCTGCGCCCGACCGGTCACCGTGCCGATCTCGACCGCGCCGAACCCGAGCCTGCCGAGCGCGAGGACACCCTCGGCGTCCTTGTCGAAACCGGCGGCGAGACCGAGCGGGCCCGCGAACTCCAGACCCAGCGCCCGGGTGCGCAGCACGGGGTCCGACGGGGCGAACCGCTCCGCGACCCGCTCACCCACGACGGGCGCGGTCCCGAGTGTGCGGACCACACCGAACCCCATCCGGTGCGCGGGCTCGGACGGGACGTGCCGGAGCACGTGGCGCATGAGGGCGTCGTACATGCCCCCATCCTCACACCGGCCTAGGAGGTGCGGCGGGACAGCCCCAGCTGGTCGAGCATGCGGCGGTCGCGCTTCGTCGGGCGCCCGGCGCCGCGGTCGCGGTGGGCGAACAACGGCTGCCCCGCGGCGCTCGGCTCCGGCGGGGTGTGGTCGATGTAGCACTCCTGCGCGATCGGGGCGCCGACCCGCTTCTCGATCACCCGGGTGACCTCGACGATCCGGTTCCGGTCGTACACCCGCGCCCGCACCCGATCGCCGACCTGCACCGTCGCCGCGGGCTTCGCGGGCCGGTCGTTGATCCGCACATGCCCGCCGCGGCAGGCGGTCGCGGCGTCGGCACGGGTCTTGGCCAGGCGCACCGACCACAGCCACCGGTCCACGCGGGTCCCCTCCATCGGACCATCGTGCCATCCGGGAGGGCGGTCCGGGCCTCAGTAGTGCACGACGCCCGGTGTTCCCCCACCCGCGGCGACGGCGTCGCCGGTGATCGCGACCGACCGGGGCGAGCACAGGAACGTGATGACGTCGGCGACCTCCGCGGCGGTCGTGATGCGGCCGATCGTCGTCGTCGCGTCCAGCTCCGCGCGGGCCTCGGCCCCGGTGATCCCGGCCGACTCCGCCCGCGCGGCGACGGCGTCGGGTGTCCGCTCGGTCTCGGTGACCCCGGGATGCACGACCGTCACGTTGATGCCGTGCGGACCCAGCTCCTGGGCGAGCGCCGCGGTCATCGAGGCCACCGCGACGTTGCGCACCGACCCCACCAGCGACGACGACTTCCGCGCGTTCAGGCCGCTGACGTTCACGATCCGCCCCCACCCCTGCGCCCGCATCAGCGGCGCGACCGCCCGCGCGCACCGCAGGTAGCCGAGGACCTTCGTCTCCAGCTCGACCCGCACCGCGTCGTCGGTGATCGAGGCCAGGTCGGTCGGCGGGCCCGCGCTCGCCGGCCGTGCGGCGGCGTTCACCAGCACGTCCACCCCGCCGAACCGGTCGGCGACGGCGGCGACGCCACGGCGGACCGCGTCGTCGTCGGTGGTGTCGACGGCGACGGCCAGCACCTCCGGCGCACCTTCGGCGCGCAGTCCGGCCGCGGCGGCCTCCAGGGCGCCGGCGTCGCGCGCGAACAACGCCACCCGGGCGCCCTCGGCGGCGAGCGCCCTGGCCGTCGCCAACCCGATGCCGCGGCTCCCACCGGTGACGATCGCCCGGCGCCCGTTCAGTTGCAGATCCATGATTCCCACCGTGCCGCAACGGTGGCGGGACCGCAGGCGTCTACGGTGTGCGCGTGGCTGAGCCGATCGACTCCGTGCTGGTGGTCTTCAACCCGGGCAGTACGGGGGACGCCGACGTGCTCGCCGAACAGCTGCGCGACGAGCTCGGCGCCGCCCGGCCCGAGCTGACCGTGCGGCTGGTGCCCACCGAGTACGCCGGGCACGCCCGCGTCATCGCCCGCGAGGCCGCGTCCGCCGGCGGGCGCCCGCTCATCGTGTCGGCGTCCGGCGACGGCGGCTACAACGAGGTCGTCAACGGGATCATGGACGTCCCGGGCACCGACGCCTCGGCCGCCGTCCTCGCCGCCGGGAACGCCAACGACCACGACCGCGTCACCGCACGCCGTCCGCTGGCCGAGGCGATCCTCGACGGCCGCCCAGAGCCGATGGACCTGCTCGAGATGCACCGCGACGACGACCCGCCGCACTACGCGCACTCCTACATCGGGTTCGGGCTGACCCCCGTCGTCGCGCTGCAGATCGAGAAAGGCGGCAAGGGCAGCATCCGCGAGGTGATCACCACGGTGCGGGCGTTCTGGGCCTTCACCCCGTTCGAGGTGGAGTTCTCCCGCGGCGACCGGCGCCGGATCGACAACCTGGTCTTCGCCAACATCGGCGAGATGGCCAAGGTCGCCGAGCTGTCGGCCACCAGCCGTCCCGACGACGGCCGGTTCGAGGTCGTGCTGCTGGAGCACCGTCCGAAGTGGAAGCAGCTGTGGGTGGCGGCCCGGGCGGCGTTCTCCGGGCTCGGCCGCCAGCCCGCGACCTCGGACTTCCGGTTCACCGCGTGCGGGCCGATGCCGGTGCAGATCGACGGCGAGGTCGACGAAGTCACCGGCGGCACCGCGATCCGCGTCCGCTGCGCGGCCGGGGCACTCAACGTCGTGCGCTGACCCCCACCGTGCTCACGGGGCGAGCGTGAACTCCACCGCGCCGAGGTCGTCGCCGAAGCTCGCCCGCACCCGGGCGCCGCGGTGCACGGGCATCGGGACGGTCGTCGTCCCGGTGGTGACGACCGCGCCCGCCTCGAGCCGCAGGCCGTAGCCGGGCAGGACGTCGGCGAGCCACGCCAGCGCCGTCCACGGGTCCCCGAGGACGGCCGCGCCGGACCCGGCCGCCTGCTCGTCGTCGACCTGCAGGGTGGTCGGGGTCGCGGCGAGGTCGAGGTCGAGGGCGCCGGGGAGCTCCGGGCCCAGCACGAACCGGCCGGCGCACGCGGCGTCGGCCATCAGCGACGGCGCCCCCGCCGCGACGAAGTCGGTGAACCGCGACTCGGGCAGCTCCACCGCCCCGTGCACGGCCGCGACCGCGGCGCGCAGCTCCTCGCGGGTCGCGTCGGCACCCACCGGCGCCCCCATCACGAACGCGAACTCCGCCTCGGCGACGGCCATGTGCAGGTCGCCCGACGGCACCACGTCACCGGGGGAGTGCCGGAACCGCTCGAACAGCGCCCCCGGCAGCGGGGCGTCCACCCCGATGTGGGCCTGCCCGGCGGGCGCGGTCGCCGCGAGCTTCCAGCCGTAGGACGGCCCGGCCCGCTCCGACAGCCTGCTCTGCGCGGCGAAGCCCTCGGCCAGGCTGCGCGGACGCAGCAGCTCCGGCAGTGCGGCGATCCGCTCGCCGGTGGTCCAGGCCTGCCACAACGCACCGGCGGTGCCGTCGGCCCGCACGAGGTCGACGGCGGTCGGGTCCATGCCCGCGGAGCTGTTCTCGGCACTCATCGGGGCGGCATCCTGCCAGGGCCGGGGGTCAGCCGTCGTCGCCGGTCCGGGCGCGCAGCACCTCGGCGACGCGGCGGACCCGGTCGTCGGCGAGCGCGTCCTCCAGCGACACCGGCAGCGGGATCCGCCAGTTCGGGTACTCGTCGACGGTGCCGGGCAGGTTCGGCTGCCGCGTCTCGCCCAGCACGTCGTAGAGGGAGGCCAGGACCAGCCGCGACGGCGCCGACGCCAGCAGCGCGTGCAGCGCGACGACGATCGTGTCCTCGTCGGTCTCGTCCGGGGAGTCGAGCAGCCCCTCCGAGGCCAGCAGCGCCAGCAGCTCGTCCCGCTCGGCGCCGGCCTTGGCCTCCTCGGTCGTCGGGTCGTCGAGGAGCCCCAGCTCGGCGCGCACCCGCACCTGCTCACCGGCCAGGAACCCGGGCGCGGTCGGCAGGTCGTGGGTGGAGATCGTCGCGACCGACCGCTCGGGCCAGCGGCGCGGCGGGCGCAGCGGGCCGTCGTCGCCGCCGGTCACCGGGTCGGGGTCGCGGGAGAACCACAGCACCGTCGAACCCAGCAGGTTCCGCTCGGCCATGTCCTCGCGGATCCGCGGGATCACCGTGCCCAGGTCCTCGCCGACGACCAGCGCGCCCGCGCGGTGGGCCTCCAGCAGCAGCACCGCGAGCATCGCGTCGGCGTCGTAGTGGACGTAGGTGCCGCGGTCGGCCGTCTGCCCCGACGGCACCCACCACAGCCGCCACAGCCCCATGACGTGGTCGATCCGCAGGCCGTCGGCGTGCGCCAGCAGTGCGCGGGTCATGTCGCCGAACGCGGCGTAGCCGGTGTCGGCGAGACGGTCCGGGCGCCACGGCGGCAGACCCCACGTCTGGCCGCGCTGGTTGAACGCGTCCGGCGGGGCACCGACCGTCGCACCGAGCGCGAGCACGTCCTGCAGCATCCACGCGTCGGCGCCCTCGGGGTCGCAGCCCACGGCGAGGTCGTGGATGACGCCGACCGGCATCCCCGCGTCCTTCGCCGCGGCCCGGACCCCGGCCAGCTGCGCCTCGGCCTGGCGCTGCACCCAGGCGTGGAACGCGACGCGCGGCGCCAGCTCGGCACGGGCGGCGGCGACGCCGGGGGCGTCGGGACGACGCAGGTCGTCGGGCCACAGCGACCAGCGGCCGCCGTAGCGCTCGGCCAGCGCGCAGTAGGTCGCGAAGTCGCGCAGGTCGGCGTCCGGGGCGCCGTCGGGGTACCCGGCACCGCGCCACAGCGCCTCCAGCGCGGACCGCTTCGCCGCCCAGACCCGGTCGTGCGCGATCCGGTCGCCGGTCGTCTCCGGGCGCAGGGCGTCGACCTCGGCGCGGGTGGCCGCGTCGGCGGCGGCGTAGGCCGGCAGGTCGGTGATCCGCAGGCTCAGCGGGGTGGCGTAGCGGCGCGACGACGGCGTGTACGGCGACGGCTGCACCGGCGGCACCGGGGTGATCGCGTGCAGCGGGTTGAGCAGCACCGCACCCGCGCCGTGCCCGCCGCGGATCAGCGTGGTCAGGTCGCCCAGGTCGCCGATGCCCCACGAGTCGCGCGAGTGCAGGGCGTAGAGCTGCAGCATCCAGCCCCACGTCCGGGGCGGGTCGGGCAGCGTGGGCGGCGCGACGACGACGTGGGCGCGCCCGGCCGTCGTCTCCAGCGTGTAGCGGCCCGGCTCCAGCCCGGCGGGGAGCTCGCCGTCGACGTCGCGGGCCCAGCCCTCGTCGCCACGCGCGCCGTCGACGGCGGTGAGGCGCCCACGGCCCGGCACGGTGCGGGAACGGTCGCTGCGCAGCCCGATCGTCGGCGGCAGCGCCCCGGCGCCGGCGCGCTCGCGGGCCCCGGCGAGCGCCACCCGTTGCGCGTCGGGGGAGGCGACGTCGACCTCCAGCAACCCGAGGACGGTGCGGACCACCTCCGCGTCGATCCGCTGCTCGGTCCTGCTGCCGTCGAGGTACGAGGTCGCGACGCCGTACGCGTCGGCGATCTCGGCGAGCTCGGGGGTCACCGGGTCGCTGGTCATGGGTCGATCCTGGCGGATGAGCGGCCGCCCGGCCCGGCCGCCCGGGGTGAGACGGGCAACCTCCGCGACCGACACGCGGGCCGCCTCCGATCACCCCCGGTCAGGGGGTCCACGGTGCTACGGTGCGTCGCCGGATGCGCCGACCGGGTCACCGTGGCCGGCCGGGCAGCGGGGCCCGGCGACGGGCACCTCCTCCCGGGCCGCACCGTGTCGTGGACGACGGTTCGCGCAGCTCCGGCAGGAGGACTTCCAGATGTCGACGTGGGCCCTGCTCGGGCTGGTTGTGGTGGTGGTGCTGGTGGCCGTCGGGATCGCCGGGTTCCTGCGGTGGGGGCGGGGCCGGGAGGACGACGTCGCGTCGTCCGAAGGGGACCGTCCGCGCACCGTCGCCGATCTCGTCGACCGCCGCGCCCGCGGCCTCGACGACGGGCCGCGCAGGCCCGCGCCCGACCCGTCTGCGCCCCCGGCTTCTCCGGAGCCTCCGGTCGACGACGCCCCGGAGCCCATGGTCGACGAGGAGTCGCCCGCGGACCGTGAGGTCGCCGGGTCCGACGCCGCGGTGGACGACGATCCCGAGGACGCGGTCTCCGCGACCACGCCCGTCGCCGCGGTCCGTCCGCAGGAGGAGCGCCCGCGGCCCCCCGCCGCGGAGGACGCCGCCCCGGACGTCGGGCCGTCGTCGTCGGCGCCCGACATCACCGAGGCGGTCGGCGCGGCCGATCCCACCGACGAGCTGCCGGCGGTCCCGCGGGTCACACCCGATGTGAGCGCGGGCCCGGTCGGCCCGCCCTGGTCGCGCGGGTTCAAGGACGGCAAGCCGCTCGAGCCCGTCGAGCCGGCACCGGCCCGGCGGACCCCGGCCCCGACGCCCTTCGTGCGACGACGGCCCGTCGCGGACCCCGCTGCCCGTACCGCCGACGAGGCGACCGCGGCCACCGGTTCCGGCCCGGACAGCTCGGCGCCCGACATCAGCACGCCCACCTCCGGGACCGCGGTCGTGGGGCATGCGACGACGACCGCGTCCGAGGCGCCCGCCGACGCGTCGACCGGCGTCACCGGGGACGTCGCGTCCGCCGGGGATACCGCCCCCGCCGGGGAGGAGGCCGACGAGTCGGTCGACGAGGCCCCGCCCGCCGCCACGACCCAGTCCCGCGCGCCCTTCGACCCGGACCTGGTCCGGCGGGTCACGGCGCTGCCGTCCGAGCGCACCTCGGTCCGCGCCCCGGCCGACCCGGACACCGAGCGGGAGTTCCGCGAGGCCCGGGACCGCATCTCGACTCCGCACAACTGGGCGGGCCGCGTCCCCGAGCAGGCCGGTGCGCCCGAGACGGCCGGTGACACCCCGCCGGTGAGCCGGATCCCGTCGATCGGGCTCGCCGCCACCGGCGCCCGCGCGGCGCGCGAGACCGGCGACAACCCCGAGCCGCCGCCCCGGCCCGCCCCGCGGGTCCTGCGGTCGGCGCGTCCCGGGAGCGGCCCGCGGCACCTCGCCCCGTCGCTGCGCGGGACGTCCGCGACCGACAGCGGCCCCGACGAGGACACCGCCTCTGCTGAGGACACCGTCGTGTCCGGCACGGCCGGGGACGCCGGTTCCTCCGCGGGCTCCGGCGGCACGGTGACCATCGACCGCACCGCCGGTGCGGTCGACGCCGTCGACGTCCGTGGTCCGGCCGGGGACACCGACGCCTCCGTTCCGGACACCGGCGAGCGCGAGGCCCCGACGGGCGATGCGGCCGGAGCCGGGACGACCGACGCCGCTGCGACGTCCCCGGTCGCGACCGACAACGCCGCGACCGGGGACGTCGCGACCCGGGACGACGCCGACGGGAACGCGACCCCGGGCATCACCACCGGGACGGACGCGGCGGACGCCGACGCCGGTGGGACGAACGTGGTCGAGGGCGGCGCCGACACCGACGCCCCGACCGCCGACGCCCCTGCCGGGACCGACGCCGCCGGTACCGACGCGACCGGGACCGACGCGACCGGCACCGACCCGGCTGGTGCAGACGTGACCGGCTCCGATGCGACCCGGACCGATGCGACCCGGACCGATGCGACCCGGACCGATGCGACCCGGACCGATGCGACCCGGACCGATGCGACCCGGACCGACGAGGCCCGGACCGACGAGGCCCGGACCGACGAGGCCCGGACCGACGAGACCCGGACCGATGAGGCCCGTACCGA
Organism: Pseudonocardia sp. ICBG601; assembly: GCF_020496245.1. NCBI lineage: Bacteria > Bacillati > Actinomycetota > Actinomycetes > Pseudonocardiales > Pseudonocardiaceae > Pseudonocardia > Pseudonocardia sp. ICBG601. Next base: position 1,264,492 of record NZ_JAHLJA010000148.1, read on the forward strand.
CGCGACCGAGGGCGCCACCCGCACCGTCGTCCCGCTCGCCGCCGCCGCGGTCGTCGCCCCGGTCGCCGCCGCCGCGACCGCCGCGTCCGACACGACGGTCCCGGACCTGCCCCGCCAGGCCCCGCAGGAGCAGGCCCCGCAGGAGCAAGCCCCGGACGAGCAGGCCCCGCGGGAGCAGGGCCTCCAGGAGCAGGACCCGCAGGCCGAGGCCCCGACCCCGGACCCCACCACCCCGGAGCGGCCCACCACCGCACCGGAGGCCGAGGAGACCCCCGTGCACGCCGGCCCGACCACCGCCACCCGCCCCGACCGCGCCGAGGACGTCTCCCTGTCCGTGCTCCGGACCGGGCCCGTGCCGTCGGCGGTCGTGCCGGACACGGCACCGCAGGACGTCGAGGTCCGCGTCGTCGACGCCACCGACGCCCCGCTGCCCGGCGCCGAGGTCGCGCTGCGCGACCGCTCCGGCGGGCCGATCGGCTCCGCCACCACCGACGCCGACGGGACGGCGCACGTCACGGCGCCGGGCGCCGGGGCGTTCGTCGTCGTCGCCCGCGCCGACGGGTACCTGCCCGGCGTCGCCACCTGCACCGTCGGCGACGACGACGCCGGGACCACCCTGCGCCTCGCCGCTGCCGCCGCCGTCCACGGCTCGGCGCCCGCGGGCACCGGCGTCGTGCTCTCCCAGGACGGCGAACCGGTCGCCTCGACGACCGCCGCGGCGGACGGGACCTACCGCCTCGCCGACCTCGACCCCGGCCGCTACCTGCTCGCCGCGGACGACGGCCCGGGCGTGGAGGTCGACCTCGTCCCCGGCGGCGACGAGCGGCGGGACCTGGCGGGCTCGTGACCGGCACCACGGAGGTCCACGGCCGGCTCCCCGGCGTCGGCGGCATCGAGCTGTTCTGGCAGGGCCGCCTCCCCGAGGGCGACCCGAGCGGTGTCCTGCTGGTCAGCCACGGCATCGGTGAGCACTCCGGCCGCTACGACGCCGTCGTCGACACGCTGGTCCCGGACGGCTGGGCCGTGTACGGCCTCGACCACCGTGGCCACGGCCGCTCCGGCGGCACCCGGGTGCACGTCCGCCGCTACGACGACCTGCTCACCGACTTCGAGACGTTCCGCCGCGAGACGATCGCCCGTCACCCCGGCGTCCCGGTGTTCCTGCTCGGGCACAGCCTCGGCGGCCAGATCGCGCTCGCCTACGCGCTGCGCCACCAGAACCGCCTCGACGGGCTCGTGCTGTCCGCGCCCGCACTGGCCTCCGACGCCGTCTCGGCTGCGCTCGTGCCGCTGCTGTCGGTCGTCGCGAAGGTCCTGCCCACGGTCCGCCCGGTCGGGATCGACACCTCCGCGATCAGCTCGGACCCGGCCGTCGTCGCCGACTACGACGCCGACCCGCTCGTGCACCACGGCCGCCCCACCCTGGCCCTGGGCGCGGAGATCTACCGGCAGATGGCCGAGCTGCCCGTCCGGGCCGCCGAGCTGCGGATCCCGCTGCTCGTGCAGCACGGGACCGCGGACCGGCTGACCGATCCGGCGGGCACCCGGCTGCTCGACGAGCGCTCCGGGTCCGCCGACACCACCGTGCTCTGGTACGACGGCTTCTGGCACGAGATCTACCACGAACCGGGCCGGGCGACCCCGCTCGCGGACCTGCGGGACTGGCTCGACCGGCACCGCGACGCGGCCCGTCAGGTGACCTGACCCGAGCGATCCCCGTCTCACCGCGCCGGACCCGCCCCGGTGGTGCGATCCTGGGGCCGGTACGGCGGAACGGGGTGGCGCGCACGGTGGAGCGGTTCGACCGGCGGACGGAGGACGAGTACGTCCCCGTCCGCGACCTGCTGGCGACGATCGACTGGTCGGCGACCCCGCTCGGCGTGCGCGACACCTGGGACCGCGAGCTCGAGGACACCATCCGGTTCATCCTGGAGAGCCGCCAGCCGCTCGTCGCGTGGTGGGGACCCGAGCTCGTCCTGTTCTACAACGACGAGTTCGCCCGGCACTCCGGCCTGCGCCACCCACGGTCCTTCGGCAGGCCGCTGCGGGAGGGCTGGCCGGAGACCACCGCGCACCTCGGGGGCCACCTGGACGAGCTGCTCTCCGGGGACAGCGAGGGCATCTACCGCAGCGACGACCGGATCGTGCTGCGGCGCTGGGACACCCCGGAGGTCACGTGGTGGACCTACTCCGCCACCCCGGTCCGCGGTCCCGACGGCGGCGTCCTCGGCCTGATCGTCTTCACGGCCGAGACCACCCCGCAGGTCGTCGGCGGCCGGCGGATGGCGCTCCTGGCCGCGCTCGGCGAGGTGGCCCGGGACGCACCGACGCTGGACATCGCCGTCGAACGGCTCTGCACGGTCCTGACCGACCTGCCCGACGACGTCGGCTGCGCCGTGGTGACGACGGTCGGCGCCGACCCCGGCCCCCTGGCCACCGTCCGCATCGACGCGCCGCCCGCGGACTGGCTCTTCGACGACCTCGACTCCGACCACGCCACCGACGTCGAGTTCCTCGCCGTCGACCCGGTCGCGGTCCACGGTGAGGACGGCGTCCCGGTCACCGACGTCGTCCGGGCGACGGTGCACACCCCCGACGGGTCGGCCGGCATCGCCGTCGTCCTCGGGGCGCCGCCGCTGCTCCCGCTCGACGAGGACCACCGCTCGTTCCTGCGGCTGATCGCGGGCACCGTCGGCGGCCTGCTGACCGCCGCGCTCGCCCGCGACCGCGAGCGCGACCGGCGCGACGACGCCGGGCTGATCGAGCAGGCCCGCGCCGAGTACTACGCCGGCCTCGGCGACGAGTTCCGCGACCCGCTGACCCTCGTCCTCGGACCGCTGGAGCGGCTGCGCGACCACGACGACGCCGCCGTCCGCACCCAGGTGGAGCTCGCGCAGCGCAACGCGCAGCGGATGCTCAAGCTCGTCGACGGGCTGCTGGACGTCTCCGCCCTGCAGACCGGCAAGCACGACGGCCTGTTCGCCCCGACCGAGATCGGGAAGACCACCGCGGCGCTCGTCGACGCGTTCGCGCCCGTCATCGAGCGGGCCGGGCTGGAGCTGTCGGTGTCCTGCCCGCCGCAGGTCCGGCCGGTCTGGGTGGACCGCGACGCCTGGGAGAAGGTCGTCCTCAACCTGCTCAGCAACGCGGTCAAGTACACCCGCGAGGGCACGATCACCGTCGACCTGGCCCAGGACGGCGAGCAGGTCGTGCTGCGGGTCTCCGACACCGGCGCCGGCATCGTCGACGGCGAGCTCGACGCGGTGTTCGACCGCTTCCACCGGCCCACCCGGCGGCACGGCCGCAGCGGCGACGGCAGCGGCCTCGGCCTGCCGCTGATCCGCCAGCTGGTCCGTCTGCACGGCGGCACCATCGGCGTGACCAGCGACCCCGGCGCGGGCAGCACGTTCACCGTGCGGCTGCCGCTCGGCTTCGCCCACCTGCCCCCCGAACGCCTCGTCCGGGCCCGGGTCGGGTCACGCGCCGCCCCGCAGCTCGCCGCGCCCTACGTGGCGGAGGCGCTGCGCTGGCTGCCCGACGCCCCCGAGCCCGCGGGCGCCCCGGCGGTCCTCGCCCGCGGCCGATCGGTGGACGGGTCGGTCGTCGACGGGCTGGAGGTCGACCACCGCGACCGGGTGCTCGTCGTCGACGACGACCGCGAGATGCGCGGCTACCTGCGCGACCTGCTCGTCGAACGCTGGACCGTCCGGGTCGTCGCCGACGGTGCGGCCGCACTGGAGTCCGCCCGCACCGACCCGCCGGACCTGGTCGTCGCCGACGCGGCGCTGCCCGGCAACGGCGGCATCGAGCTCCTGCGCGCGCTGCGGTCGGACCCCCGCACGGTCGGGGTGCCGGTCGTGCTGCTGTCGTCGCGGGCCGGGGAGGAGGCCGCCGTCGAGGGCTTCGCCGCCGGCGCCGACGACTACCTGGTCCGCCCGTTCTCCGCCCGCGAGCTGCTCGCCCGGGTCGCGAACCACCTGCAGCTCGGCCGGGTCCGCCGGGCCGCCGAGCTGCAGTTCCGGGCCATGGCCGACTCCACCCCGGCGCTGATCTGGGTCGACGACCCGGGCGGGCACCGGTTGTTCGTCAACCGGGGCTGGCTGGACTTCACCGGTGTCGAGGACGCGGCGCAGGAGCTGGGCCACGACTGGCGCCGCCGCATCCACCCCGACGACCGCGAGCGCTACCGCTCGGTGACCTCCGCCGCCGCCCGTGCGCACGCGCCGTTCGAGGTCGAGTACCGGCTCCTGGACCGGGCGGGCCGCTACCGCTGGGTGCTCGACCGCGGCGCCCCCGTCCGCGACGGCGAACGCTCCGCCGGCTACGTCGGCGGCTGTCTCGACATCGACGTCCAGCACCGTGAGCAGCGCAGGCACCGCATCTACTCCGAGGTCGCCGAGTCCCTGGAACGGGAGATCACCCGCACCGGGCGCACCGACCAGCTCGTCCGCGCCGTCGTCGAGGACCGGCTCGCCGACATCGCCGTCGTCCACGACGCCGACGCGGTCACCGGCACCGGCACCCTCGCCGTCTCCGCGGAGCGCTCGGCCCTGGAGCCCTCGCTGTGGCGGCTGGCCCCGCTCGTCCCCGCCGACGACGACGGCCACCCCGAGATCCTCGACGCCGCCCACCTCGACGAGGTCCTGAGCCGGCTCGCGCCCACCCAGCGCCGGGCCTGGACCCGGCTGCGCATGACCTCGGCGATGGTCGTGCCGCTGCCCGCCCGCGGACGCACCAGTGCCGTGCTGACCGTCGTCCGCACCGAGTCGGGCGACCCCTACACCGACGACGACCTGGACCTCCTGTCCGAGATCGGCCGCCGGGCCGGGCTGGCCGTCGACAACGCCCGCCTGCTGGAGCAGGAACGGGCCTCGGCCCAGCGCCTCGGCCTGCTGCACCGCGCCACCGCCAAGATGTCGGCCGCCGCGACCCCCGGCGAGGTCGCCGCGATCGCCGCGGACCACATCGTCGACCTGCTCGACGCCGACCACGCCGGGCTCTGGGAGATCCGCGGGGAGTGGCTGCAGGCGCTCACCGGGCACGGCTGGGACCGCGACATGTGGCAGCGCGCCGCCCGGATCCGGGTCGACGCGCCGCTGGCGTTCACCGAGGTGCTGTCCGGGCACGAGCCGATGTGGTTCACCACCGCGCACGAGTGGGCGACGCGCTACCCCGCGGCCATCGGCATCGCACCGGACCACGCCCAGACCATCGGCTACCTGCCGCTCATCGCCGGCGGGCGCTCGCTGGGGGTCCTCGCCGTCGCCATGCTGACCGAGCGACGGCTGTCCGACGCGGACAAGGAGGCGGCCGTCGCCGTCGCCGAGCTCGCGGCACAGGCGCTGGATCGGGCCTCGATGCTGGACGCCGAGACCGAGGCCCGCCGGCTCGCCGAACGCCTCGGCGCGGTCGCGACCGGGCTGGCCCGGGCCACCGACCTGGAGTCGGTCGCCGAGGTCGTCGTCGAGCACGGCCGGATCTCGATCGGGGCCGACGCGGTCGCGGTGCTCGTCGTCGACGAGGGCGGCGCGCTCTCGCTGCTCCGGGAGACCGGCTGGCCCGACGACGGCCCGCCGATGCGCACCCCCGGCCGCGCGCACCCGCTGAGCCGCGCGGTCAGCAGCGGCGAGCCGATCTGGAACGCCGGCGGGCCCGCCGACGGCGAGGTGCTGCGCTACCCGGTGCACACCGCGGTGCCGCTGATGGTCGCGGCCCGCCCGATCGGCGTCATCGGGCTGCGGTTCCCGGTCGAGCCGGTGTTCACCCCCGAGCAGCGCAGCTTCGTGCTGACCCTGGCCAACCAGTGCGCGCAGGCGATCGTCCGCGCCCAGCTGCACCAGGCCGAGCACGAGGTCGCGGTCACCCTGCAGCGCAGCCTGCTGCCCCAGCGCCTGCCCGACATCGAACGGCTGTCGCTGGCCACCCGCTACCGCCCCGGCACCCAGGGCACCGAGGCCGGCGGCGACTGGTTCGACGTCCTGGACCTCGGCGACGACCTGGTGGCACTCGTCGTCGGCGACGTCGTCGGCCGCGGCCCGGCGGCGGCCGCGGTGATGGGCCAGCTGCGGTCCGCCGTCGCGTCGAACCTGGTCAACGGCCAGCCCCCGGCGCGGGCGCTGGAGCAGCTCGACCAGTACGCGCTGCGGGTGCGCGGCGCGATGGCCAGCACCGTGGCCATCGCGACGATCGACACCGGCACCGGCGAGATGCGCTACGCCAGCGCCGGCCACCCGCCGCCGCTGGTCGCGGGCCCGGACGGGGTGCGGACCCTGTCCGAGGGCCGCGGCGTGCCGCTGGGGATCTCCGGGCGGCCCCCGTTCCCCGAGGCCGTGGACCGGATGGAGCCCGGCGAGACGATCCTGCTCTGCTCGGACGGCCTGTTCGAACGCCGCAACGAGGTCATCGACGACGGCCTGGCCCGGCTGTCCGGCGCGTTCGACGAGCTGTCCGCCGCCCAGCCCCGCGACATGGCGGACACGCTGCTGCACCGCATGTCCGAGGGGATGGTCATCCCCGACGACACGGTCGTCGTCGTCGCGCGGCTCATGCCGCCGCCCCTGCGGATCGCGATCGAGGCCGACCCGAAACGGCTCGCCCCGCTGCGCCGCGCGGTGGCCGCCTGGGCCGCGCAGTGCGGGATGGGCCCGGACGCGGTCAGCGACCTGCAGCTGACCGTCGGCGAGGCCGCCACCAACTCCATCGAGCACGCCTACCTGCCCGAGGACACCGACGGGCGCGCCGGGGTCGACCTCGACCTGGCGCTGACCGCGGACGGCTCGGTCGCGGTGCGCGTCACCGACGGCGGACGCTGGCGGCCCCCGCCGCCCGACCCCGGCTACCGCGGCCGCGGCATCGCGCTCATCCGCGAGCTCGCCGGGGACGTGCACATCGACCCGTCGGACTCCGGCACCACCGTGCGGTTCCTGCTGCCCGCGATCCCGGTCGAGGTGGGCACCCCGGGCGCGGGACCGCCGGTGGAGTTCGTCGCCGGGGAGCCCGAACCGGACCGCGACCGGATCGACACCCCGTCCGGCGACGGCGACGACGGCACCGTCCGGGCCCGGCTGCGTGCCGTCCCGGACGCGCACGGTGTGCGGATCGGGATCGTCGGGGACCTCGACCTCGGTGGGGTCTCGGCGATCCGGGCCCCGCTGATGGAGCACGTCGACCGCGGGCTGCCGATCACCCTGAACCTGCCGGGGGAGGCGTTCGTCAGCAGCGCCGGGATGGCCCTGCTGTCGGAGGTCGCGCGCCGGATGCGGACCAACGGGGCGGCGCTCACGCTCGTCGCGCCCGCCGGCAGCCAGGCCCGTCGCTCGCTGGTGCTGTCGGGTCTCGACACCGTCATCGGCATGTCCGACGACGACGGCGCCTGACCCCCCGACCTGTCCGGACACCCGCGGGGCCCTCCCGCGGGCCGGACGGCGGGTTGAAACCGTGCCCCCGCTGTGATGCCATTCCCGGCATGAGTCAGGCAGCGACCCTCGGACCCCTGTGGGGCACCCGTCGCGCCGACCACTTCGACCAGGGCTGTCGCCCGAGCTGAGTCCCCCGACCACGCTCGCCCGACCTTTCCCCTGGAGCACCACCGTGTCCGCGCCTGCCTCCCTGCCCGCGTCCCGCCCCGCCCGCCTGCGCGTCCCGCACGCGCGGCCCGTCACCGCGCCCACCCCGTACGGCCTCGAGGACCTGCAGGAGCTGACCCGCGAGATCGCCGCCGAGGTGCGCTCCGGGCAGCACGACGTCGTCGTCGACCCGGACCGCCGCTGGTACCGGCTGCTGCGCAGCGACGGCTTCGTCGACGTCTGGCTGATCAGCTGGGCCACCGAGCAGATCGCGGAGCTGCACGACCACGCCGGGTCGCTCGGCGCCCTCACCGTCGTGTCCGGCTCGCTGACCGAGCGCCGCTGGAGCGGCCCGTCCGGGCTGCGCACCCGCACCCTGCGCCACGGCCGCGGCGCCGGGTTCCCGCTGGGCCACGTGCACGACGTCGCGAACACCGCCGACGCCCCCGCGGTGAGCGTGCACGCCTACTCGCCGCCGCTGTCGGCGATGTCGTACTACGACGTCGAGGAGGTCGCGGGCACCACCGGGCACCAGCGCCTGCGCCGCACCCGCACCGAGCTCGTCGAACCCGGCCAGGGTGTCGGATGAGCCGCACCGTCGCCGACCTGCTCGCCGCCGCCCGCGCCCGGCTCGACCGGCCCGACCCGCGGCGGGCCGCGGAGCTCGCCGCCGCCGGGGCGCACCTGGTCGACACCCGGCCCGGGTGGCAGCGCCGCGAGGAGGGGCAGATCCCGGGCGCGCTGGTCATCGAGCGCAACCACCTGGAGTGGCGCCTCGACCCGACCTCCGACGCCCGCGTCCCCGAGGCCGTCGACCACGACGTCGCCTGGGTGCTGTTCTGCTCCGAGGGCTACAGCTCCAGCCTGGCGGCCGCGTCGCTGCAGGACATCGGGCTGCACCGGGCCACCGACGTCGACGGCGGGTTCCGCGCCTGGGCCGCGGCCGGACTCCCGGTCGAGGCAGGTCAGGACGGCCCGTCCGACGCCACCCGCCCGCCGGACAGGCGCGCGTCGAGGTAGCCCGCGACCAGCGCGGTCAGCTCGTCGACGACGACCGCCCGCGCGAACCCGGGCCGCTCCAGCACGTAGCCGGTGGTCAGGTGCTCGACGGTCCGCACGACCGTCCACGCCGCGGCCCGCGCCGCGTCGGTGTCCTCGACGCCGCGGGTGAGCAGCACCGTGGTGACCAGGTCGTCGATCCGGCCGGCGAACGCGGCCCGGCGCCCGCCGGGGGAGCGCGGCAGCTGCTCGACGATCACCCGCAGCAGGTCCGGCTCCTCGCCGAACGTGTCGAGCAGCGCCTCCAGGGTCGCGCGCACGGCCGGAGCGGTGCCCGCCCCCGGCCCGGCCGCGGCGACCGAGTCGAGGAACGCGCGCGAGACGCGAGCCTCCATCGCGTCGAGGTAGCGGTCCAGCACCTCGGTCAGCACCGCGTCCTTGTCCGGGAAGTACTGGTAGAGCGACCCGGGCGACACCCCGGCGGCGGCCGCGATCCGGTTCGTCGACGCGCCGTCGTACCCGCGGGTGACCAGCACGTCCCGGCCCGCCGCGACGATCCGCTCCACCATCGCCCGGGACCGCTCCTGGCGCGGCTCGCGCCGCCGGGCCCCGCGGCCGCTCACCGGGTGCCCCGGAACGCGCGTTGAAGGCGAGCATTCGCTCGTGTCAGCATCGGTCCATGCTGGCAGAGCCGCCCGTCGCCCCGCGACGCTTCCGCAGTGCGCCCGAGCGCGCAGCGCGGATCGCCCGTCCGCTCGGCCTGGTCGCCGGGGTCCGCGACCCCGACCCCGCGCTGCTCGCCGAGATCGGCCGCCGGATGTTCACCCGCGACGAGACCGGCGCCGCGCTTGCCCGCGCGATGGGCCGCGCCCGCGGTGACACCGGCCGCGTGACCATGCGGGCGCTGCACACCGCGCTGGCCGCGGGCACCGCGCCGGCCGACGCGCCGCCCGCGCTGCGGGACTTCCTCGCCGCCGTCACCCCGGACCCGGACTGGCTCGACCGGGACCTGCTCGAGTGCGGCGCCCGCGCCTACCGCAGGCTCGGCCGCAGCCGCGACGACGTGCTGCTGGGACTCTCGCTGATCGGCGGCTACCGCTACGGCGGCCCCACCGAGCTGCTCGTCCGCACCGGCGGGCTCACCGGCGCCGGCGCGATGCGCCGCCTCGGGGAGACCCAGGCGTGGGCGTTCGCCGTCAGCCGTCCCGGCGGCATGGCGCCCGGCGGGGAGGGCTGGGCGGCGACGCTGCACGTGCGCGCCATGCACGCGCTCGTCGCGGAGCGCTTCGAGCGCGGCGACCGCTACGACGTCGCCACCCACGGGCTGCCGATCAACCAGGCCGACGCCGCGGCCACGCTCGGGCTGTTCAACAGCACCGCGGTCCTCGGCTGCCGCCTGCTCGGACGGCACGTCCCGCGCGCCGACGGCGACGCGATCATGCACCTGTGGCGCTACGTCGGGTGGCTGATGGGCGTCGACGACGACTGGCTGTTCGACACCGAGCGCGCCCAGAACGCGTTCAACCACCACATCGTGCTGGCCCAGGGCGACGTCACCCCGGCAGGCCCGCTGCTCGCGGGCGCGCTCGTCGAGGGGCTGCGCAGCGAGCGGACCGGTGGCCCCGCCGACCGGCTCCGCGGCGCCTGGGAGCGACGACGGCTGCTGTCGCTGCTGCGGGTGTTCCTGCGCGCCGAGGGCCTGCGCGACCTGGACCTGCCGGTGACCGCGGCGTGGATGTGGCCGTCGCAGGTGCTGCGCAACCTGGTCGAGTCGCTGTTGGTCGCCCGGACCGCGCGCGGGCGGCGGTGGCTGGAACGGCGCTCGGACCGCCGCGTCGAGGCCGACCTGGCTCGCCGCTTCGGCCGCGACACGCCCGGCCCCCGCGACCTGGCCGCCTGACCCTCCCGCCGGGATCAGGTGAACGCGCTGATCCCGGTCACGTCCCGGCCGACGATCAGGGTCTGGATCGTCTCGGTGCCCTCGAAGGTGTGGATGGCCTCGATGTCGGCCCAGTGCCGCACGACGTGGTGCTCCAGCAGGATCCCGTTGCCGCCGAGCAGGTCCCGCGCCTCGGAGAGGATCTTGCGGGCGGTCCGGGTGTTGTGCATCTTCGCCAGCCCCGCGACGGTCGGGGACAGCTTGCCCACCTCGGCGAGCCGGGCGGACTGCATGCAGTAGAGCTGCATGCCGGTCAGGTCGGCGAGCATCGCGACGAGCCGCTGCTGCACGATCTGGAAGCTCGCCAGCGGCTTGCCGAACTGCTCGCGCTCCAGGGCGTAGCGCAGGGCGGCGTCGTAGCCGGCGGTCGCGTGGCCCAGGGCCATCCAGGCGCAGGTGCCCCGGGTGGTGGCCAGCACCGCGGCGCAGTCGGCGAACGTCCGCGCCTGCGCCAGCCGGTTCTCCTCCGGCACCCGGACCCCGTCGAGCTCGATGTCGGCCTGCCAGAGCGCGCGCAGCGACACCTTCCCCGGGATGACGGTGGCCTCGTAGCCCTCCGCCGGGGTCTCGACGACGAACCCGAGCACCTCGCCGGAGTCGGTGTCGCGCGCCCACACGACCACCAGGTCCGCGACGCTGCCGTTGCCGATCCAGCGCTTCGACCCGCGCAGCACCCAGTGGTCGCCGTCGCGGGTCGCGGTGGTCTCCAGCGCGACCGAGTCCGATCCGTGCATCGGCTCGGTCAGCGCGAACGCGCCCAACTTGTCCATGGTGGACATCGACGGCAGCCAGCGCTGCTTCTGCTCCTCCGAGCCGCACATCGCGATCGCCTTCATCGCCAGGCCCGCGTGCACCCCGAGGAACGTGCCGAGCGAGCCGTCGCCGCGGTGCAGCTCCATGTGCACGAGGCCGAGCGCGAGCGGGCTCATCCCGGCCGCCCCGTAGCCCTGGATGTCCTCGCCGACGATCCCGAGCTCCGGGAGACGCCGGAACAGGTGCCAGGGCAGCTCGGCGCGCTCCCAGTAGTCGTTGATGCCGGGGAGGACCTCGGCGTCGACGAACTTGCGGGTGTCGGCGAAGCGCTGCCACTGCTCGTCGGTGAACTGGTCGCGCACCGAGAAGAAGTCGGTGCCCAGGGCCTCGCCCAGCTCGGTGTACGGAGTGGTCGGTGCGGTCATGATCGCGGGCCCCTCGCCGTCGACGGAGACCTGATCCTCACACCGATCCGTCGATCCCGCTGGGCCCGACGAGGACAGGATCCGTCCGGGTCGTCCGGTTCGGTGGACCCATGACCGACGAGACCGTGCATCCGTTCCGGATCGACGTCCCTCAGACACAGCTCGACGACCTGGCCGACCGGCTCTCACGGACCCGCCTCCCCGCCCCGCTGCCGGGCGACGGCTGGGACACCGGCGTCCCCGTCTCCTACCTCGCCGAGCTCGTGGCGCACTGGCGTGACCACTACGACTGGCGCGCCGCCGAGGCGGGGATCAACGCGTACCCGCAGATCAGGACGGTCGTCGACGGCCAGGACGTCCACGCCCTGCACGTCCGCTCCCCGGAACCGGGCGCGCTGCCGCTGGTGCTCACCCACGGGTGGCCGGGCTCGGTCGTGGAGTTCCTCGACGTCATCGGCCCGCTGACCGACCCCGCGGCCCACGGTGGCGACCCGGCGGACGCGTTCCACGTGGTGGTCCCGTCGCTGCCGGGGTTCGGCTTCTCCGGCCCCGTCGCCGACGACGGGTGGACCACGACCCGGATCGCCCGGGCCTGGGACGAGCTGATGCGCCGGCTCGGGTACGACCGCTACGGCACCCAGGGCGGCGACATCGGGGCCGCCGTCGCCCCCGAGGTCGGCCGGGTCGCACCGGACCGGGTGGTCGGCGTGCACGTGAACGGCAGCCTCGGCGCGCCGATGCACACCCTGACCGAGGACGAGACGGCCGCGCTGACCGACGCCGAACGCGACCGCGTGCGGCGGATCGGTGCCTTCATGCAGGAGGAGTTCGGCTACATCGCGATCCAGTCCACCCGGCCGCAGCTCGTCGGCGCCGCGCTCACCGACTCCCCGGTCGGGCAGCTCGCCTGGGTCCTGGACAAGTTCCGGGAGTGGACCCACCCGCGGCACGAGCTGCCCGACCGCATCCTCGACCGCGACCGGCTGCTGACGAACGTGATGCTCTACTGGCTGACCGGCACGGCCGGGTCGTCGGCCTACGTCGGCTACGCGCTCGACGCCGGCAGCTGGGGCGAGCCCGAGCGGCCCTCCGGCGTCCCGACCGGGGTGATCCAGTTCGCGCACGACGTCGGCATCCGGCGCTACGCCGAGCCCGCGCACCACATCACCCGCTGGACCGAGGTGGACCGCGGCGGGCACTTCGCCGCCCTGGAGGAGCCGGAGCTGCTGGTCGACGACGTGCGCGCGTTCTTCCGCGACCTGCGCTGACCCCCGCTCCGGGTCTCCGGGGCTACTCCCGGACCAGGCAGAACGGGTGCCCGATCGGGTCGAGGAAGACGCGGAAGCTCTCCGGTGCGGGCTGGACCTCGTGCCTGGTGGCCCCGAGCGCCAGCACCGCGGCCTCCCCGGCATCGAGGTCGGGCACGTCGAAGTCGACGTGCCCGCGCTGCGGCCGCACCTGCCCGGGCCACTCCGGCGGGGTGAACTCCCCCTCGGAGATCTGCTGGAACGCGAGCGTCGCGCCCGCGCCGCCCGGGTCGAGCTCGACCCAGTCGGGGTCGGTGTCGGTGGGCCCCTTGACCGGCCAGCCGGTGATCGCCGAGTAGAACCGGGCGAGCTCCAGCGGGTCCGGGCAGTCGAGCGCGAACAGTGCGAACCTGGCAACGGGTGCATCGGTCATGGCGGCAGTGTGCCTGCGACCCCCGACAGTCACGCCTCAGAGCGCGTCGATCGCCCGCTCGATCCGCTGCACCGACACCGGATGGCGGGTCTTCATCGGATGCGCGTACAGCGAGATGCGCAGCTCCTCGACCATCCACCCGATCTCGCGCAGCGCGGGCGACGGCGGCGTGTGCTCGGGCAGGGCGGCCAGCAGCCCGCGGTACTCGGCCTCGACCGGCGCGATCTCGGCGGTCCACCGGGCGTCGCGGGCGGGGTCGGCACGCAGCTTCTCCAGCCGCAGCTCGCAGCCCTGCAGGTAGCGCTTCATGTCGCCGAGCCGGGTCGCCCCGGCGGCGGTGACGAAGCCCGGCGCGGTCAGCCGGCCCACGACCGCCGTCACGTCCGCGACGCCGTCGCGGGTGGCGGGGCCGCGCAGGTCCGCCAGCGCCGCACCGACCCGGTGCCAGACCTCCAGCACGCCGCGGACGGCGTCGAAGACCTGCAACGTCGTCGACGGCAGCCGCATCCGCAGCAGCTCCGCGAGCCGCGCGTACTGCGCCTCGTCGAACGGGTCGCCGCCGCCCCGGGCCATCAGGTGATCGGCCGCGGCGGTGGTGCAGTCGTCGAGCAGGGCGTCGAGCGAGCCGTGCGGGTTGCGCGACAGGGCCAGCCGCGCCCGGTTGTCCAGGCCGCGTTGCACCTGCTTCCCCGGGTGGGTGGTGGTGAGCAGCAGGAGCCGCCGGGCGCCGCGGTGGTGGGCGGGGTCGCGCTCGGGCGCCGTCGCGTACACCCGGACGTCGGCGCTCGTGCCGCGGTCGCGCAGCCCCGGGTAGCCGGTGACCGTGTGCGCGCCGCGCCGGATCGGCAGCTCGCGGGGGAGCTCGCCGATCGTCCACGACGTCAGGCCGGTCGCCTCGACCTCGCTGCCCGCGGCGGCCAGCTCCTCGCGGACCTTCGGGGCGAGGGCGCGGCGCAGCCGGTCCAGGTCGGTGTCGCGGGCCAGCTCGGCACCGGACTCGTCGAGCACCCGGAAGGTCACCGTCAGGTGCTCGGGCAGCCGCTCCAGCTCCCAGTCCTCGCGCCGGATGTGCACGTCGCGCATCCGGCCGAGCTCGTCCTCCAGGACGTCCAGCAGCGGGCGCCGGCCGGTCTCGCCGCGCAGCCGGGCCAGCACCGCCTTCGCGTGGTCCGGGGCGGGGGAGAAGTTGCGCCGCAGGTTCCGCGGCAGCGTCCGGATCAGCGCGGTGACGAGCTCCTCGCGCAGCCCGGGCACCTGCCAGGTGAACGGCGTCGGGTCGACCTGGTTCAGCGCGGCCACCGGCACGTCGACGGTCACGCCGTCCTCGTGGTGGCCGGGCTCGAACGCGTAGGACAGCGGCAGGGTCAGCCCGCCCGCCTCGACGTGGTCGGGGTAGTGGGCGCGGTCGACCTGCTTCGCGGCCTCGGTCGCGAGCATCTCCTCGGTGTAGGTCAGCCGGTCCGGGGCCTGCCTCGACTCCTTCTTCCACCACCGGTCGAAGTGCGCTCCGGAGACGACGTCGGCGGGGACCCGCTCGTCGTAGAAGGCGAACAGGGTGTCCTCGTCGACGACCAGGTCGCGGCGCCGCGCCCGGTGCTCCAGCTCCTCGGCGCTGTCGAGCAGCTCCCGGTTGGCGTGGAAGAACGGGTGCCGGGTCTCCCAGTCGCCCTCGACGAGGGCGTGCCGCAGGAACAGGTCGCGGCTCACCTCGGCGTCGATCCGGCCGTAGGCGACGCTGCGGTCGGCGACCAGCGGCAGCCCGTGCAGGGTGACCCGTTCGGTCGCGACGGCGGACGCGCGCTTGCGTGACCAGCGCGGTTCCGAATATGTCTTCTTGACGAGATGTCCGGCGAGGGGTTCGATCCAGTCCGGCTGGACCGGTGCGACGGTCCGCGCCCACAATCTCGTCGTCTCGACGAGTTCGGCGGCCATCACCCAGCGCGGGGGCTTGCGCGCCAGCCCCGAGCCGGGCCAGATCGCGAACTTCGCGCCGCGGGCGCCGAGGTAGTCCTTCGGGCCCTTCCGCTCCTTCTTCCCGTCCTTGCCCTTCTCCGCCAGGGGGTCCTGCATGCCGACCTGCGACAGCAGCCCGGCGAGGACGGACTGGTGGATCCGGTCGGCGTGCCGCGGCCACTCCGGGTCGTGGTCGTTCAGATCCATGCCGGAGCTGCGGGCGGCCTGGCGGAGCTGGCCGTGCAGGTCCCACCACTCGCGGACCCGCAGGTAGTGCAGGAAGTCCTCGCGCAGCTCGCGGCGGAACCGGCTGCCCGACAGCTCGTCGCGGCGGGCGTTCAGGTGGTCCCACAGCCGCAGGTAGGCCAGGAAGTCCGAGCCGTCCTCACCGAAGCGGCGGTGCCGCTCGTCGGCGGCCTGGCGCTGCTCGGTGGGCCGCTCGCGTGGGTCCTGCACGCTCAGCGCGGCGGCGATGACCAGCACCTCGCGCAGGCACCCGTTGCGGTGCGCCTCCACGAGCATCCGGCCCAGCCGCGGGTCCACCGGCAGCCGCGCCAGCGACTGCCCGACCGCGGTGAGCGAGCGCCGGTCCGGGCGGAGCGCGCCGAGCTCGTGCAGCAGGTCCAGACCGTCGGCGACGGCGCGGCGGTCCGGCGGCTCGACGAACGGGAACTCCGAGATCTCGCCCAGGTCCAGGGCGATCATCTGCAGCACGACCGACGCCAGGTTGGTCCGCAGGATCTCCGGGTCGGTGAACTCGGGGCGGGCGTCGAAGTCGTCCTCGGCGTAGAGCCGGATCGCGATGCCGTCGGAGGTACGGCCGCAGCGTCCGGACCGCTGGTTCGCCGAGGCCTGGGAGATCTTCTCGATAGGCAGCCGCTGCACCTTGAGCCGGCGCGAGTAGCGCGAGATGCGCGCGGTGCCGGTGTCGACGACGTAGCGGACGCCGGGGACGGTCAGCGAGGTCTCGGCGACGTTGGTGGCGAGCACGACCCGGTTGCCCGCGTGCGGCGCCCAGACGCGCTGCTGCTCGGCCGTCGAGAGGCGGGCGTAGAGCGGCAGGATCTCGGTGTTCCGCAGGTTGCGCCGCTCCAGGGCCTCGGTGGCCTCGCGGATCTCGCGCTCGCCGGGCAGGAACACCAGCACGTCGCCGGGGCCCTCGCGCTGGAGCTCGACGACGGCGTCGCCGATCGCGTCGTCCAGCTCGCGGTCGGGGTCGGCGTCCGGGTCGTCCGGGTCGACGACGGGGCGGTAGCGCACCTCGACCGGGAACGTGCGCCCCGAGACCTCGACGATCGGGGCCGGGGTCGGGTCGCCGCCGTCGGTGGCCGCGCCGAAGTGCCGGGCGAAGCGCTCCGGGTCGATCGTCGCCGAGGTGATGACGACCTTGAGGTCCGGACGGCGGGGGAGCAGCCGGGTGAGGTACCCGAGGATGAAGTCGATGTTGAGGCTGCGCTCGTGCGCCTCGTCGATGATCAGCGTGTCGTAGGCCAGCAGGTCCTTGTCGCCGGCCAGCTCGGCCAGCAGGATGCCGTCGGTCATCAGCTTGACCATGGTCGAGTCGCCGACGGCGTCGGTGAACCGGACCTTCCAACCGACCGCCCCGCCGAGCTCGACGCCCAGCTCCTCGGCGATCCGGGTGGCGACGGTGCGCGCGGCGAGCCGCCGCGGCTGGGTGTGCCCGATCATCCCGTGCACACCGCGGCCCAGCTCGAGGCAGATCTTCGGCAGCTGCGTCGTCTTCCCGGATCCGGTCTCCCCGGCGACGATCACGACCTGGTTGTCGCGGATCGCGTCGGCGATCTCCTCGCGGCGCGCGGAGACCGGCAGCGTCGCGGGGTAGGAGATCCGCGGCAGCGCGGCGCGGCGGCGTTCCACGCGGTGCTCGGCCTTCGCGACGGCGTCGGCGACCCGCTGCTGGGCGCGCCCGTCGCGGGCCCGGTCCAGCCGGCCGCGCAGCCGCTCGGCCTCGGCCGGGCCGAGCGCGTCGAGGCGCTCGCGCAGGGCGGTGAGCTCGGCGTCGTCGAGCGGGGGGAGCGGCGGCTCGGCGGAGTCGCGGCCGTCGCCGGCGGCGCGACGGCGCGGGCGGCCGGCGTCGGTCTCCCCGGCCGGGGCGGGGCCCGCCTGGTCCGGGCCGTCGCGGTCGGGGCCGCGACGGCCGGGCTGGTCGGGGCCGGGCGCCGTGACGGCAGCGCGCCGACCCCGAGGCCCGCGGCGGCGCTGCGTCGATGCACGGCGGCGCTGCTGATCGCGGGCCGGGACGCCGCGCGCGGCGCCCTCCGTCCCGGGGGCGGCCTGCGCTGCGGCGAGGTCCGATGAGGTGGTCTCGTGTGGAGGTGTGTCCTGCGGGGTGCCGGAGTTCCCGCCGCGCGGCTGGTGGTCGCCCCGTGCGCCGGGACGGCGGCGGGGTCGGCGCGGACGGTCGTGCGACGACGGCTGTGCGGAAGTCGGAGACGGGACGGGTTCGCTGGACATCGTTCGTTCAGTCTGCCTGCTCGCCCGGGACCGGGCGTGCGCCGACCATGGTGACCGGCCTCGCAGGCGTCGTCGAATGGATTTCGGGAAGGGGAGGTATGGGGTCCGAACCGGACGCCGGTCGCCTCGCGGCGAGTGGCGCACCGCGGCTCCAGCCGAACGGAACTCCACGGCGGCGGTTATCTATTGCGGCCCGGGGACTCGGTTCGCCCGGCTCGGACAGTCGTTCCAACGGAGGGGGGCCCGGGATCATTCCCGGCCACCCGGATTTTCTCCGTGCGCGCTCGCGTCGCAGGTCAGGGGTGGGGCAGCGCCGCCAGCACCCCGTCCGTCCACGGCGTCCACGCCTCGATCGCCCACGGCCCGAAGTCCCGGTCGGTCAGCACGACGGCCGCGGCGCCCGCGTCCGGGTCGACCCACAGGAAGGTGCCGGACTGGCCGAAGTGCCCGAAGGTCCGCGGCGACGAGCCCTCCCCGGTCCAGTGCGGGGACTTGCCGTCGCGGATCTCCAGGCCGAGGCCCCAGTCGTTCGGCTTCTGCCGGCCGTAGCCCGGCAGGAGCCCGTCGAGGCCGGGGTAGGCGACCGTGGTCGCCTCGGCGACGGTCCGCGGGTCCAGCAGCTGCGGGGCCTGCAGCTCCGCGGCGAAGCGCGCCAGGTCGTCGACGGTCGACACGGCACCGGCGCCCGCGGAGCCCTTCAACCGGGTGTGCCCCATCCCGAGCGGGGTGCAGACGGCCTCGTGCAGGTACTCGGCGAACCCGATGCCGGTGGCGGCCGCGATGGTCTCGGCGAGCACCGCGAAGCCGGTGTTGGAGTAGATCCGCTTCTCACCGGGGGCGGCCTTGACCTCGTCGGTGTCGAACGCCAGGCCCGAGGTGTGCGCGATCAGGTGTCGCACGGTCGCGCCGTCCGGGCCGGCCGCGTCGTCCCAGTCGACGGCGCCCTCCTCGACCGCGACGAGCACCGCGTAGGCCGAGAGCAGCTTGGTCACCGAGGCCAGCCCGAACTCGCGGTCGGTGTCGCCCGCGGTGGCGAGCACCGTGCCGTCCGCGGCGACGACGGCGGCGCCCACGTGGTCGACCGGCCAGTCCAGGACCCGGCGCACCGCCGGGGCGAGCTCGGTCACGACGCGAGGTGCGGTCGGGTACGCATGGCGTCCATCCTGGCAAACGGGCGGCTCTCCGGTCGCCCCGAGACCGGCCCGGGAGGACGCGTGCCCCTGCACCACGAGGTGACCGGGTCGGGACCGCCGCTGCTGCTGATCCAGGGCGGCGCGTCCGAGGCGGGCGCGGCGCGGATGCTCGTCGACGAGCTGGCCGTGACCCACCGGGTGCTCACCTACGACCGTCGCGGGATCGGGCGCAGCCCCGCCGACGACGGCCCGGTCCCGCTCGCCGCACACGCCGACGACGCCGCCGGGTTGCTGGCCGGCACCGGACCCGCGGCCGTCGTGGGGGTGAGCATCGGCGCGGTGATCGGGCTGCTGCTCGCCGTCCGGCACCCGGGTCTGGTCACGACGCTCGTCGCGCACGAGCCGCCGCTGCCCGGCCTGGTCCGCGACGCGGCCCGCGAGGCCGCCATGGACCGGGTCGCGGACCTCGTCGCACGTGACGACATCGGCGCCGCGATCCGGATGATGGCCGTGCTGACCTCCGGCGACGACCCGGTCGAGCCCGGATACCGGCCCGAGCCGCCGTCGGGGAACCCGGAGCCCGCGCTGCGCCGGTTCCTGCGCCACGACGTCCCGGCCGTGCGGGCCGCGCGGATCGACCCGGCCGACGTCACCGCGAGCGGGGTGCGGGTGATCCCCACCGGCGGCTACGAGTCGCGCGGGCGCTGGGAGCACCGGTGCGCCGAGGCGCTGGCGGCCGGGATCGGACGGGGCCTGGTCGAGCTGCCCGGGGGCCACGACGGTCCGGTGACCCACCCGGTCGCGGCCGCCGCGGCGCTGCGCGGGCTGGTCGGCGGCACGTGAGCGGAACGGTGCTGGTCGGCACGTCGGGATGGCGCTACCCGCCGTGGCGCGGCACGTTCTACCCGCCCGGGCTGGTGCAGCGCCGCGAGCTGGAGTACCTGTCCCGGCAGGTCACCTCGATCGAGATCAACGGGTCGTTCTACTCGCTGCAACGCCCGGAGAGCTACCGCGCCTGGGCCGAACAGGTGCCCGCCGGGTTCGTGTTCGCGGTGAAGGGCCCGCGGTTCGTGACGCACCTCAAGCAGCTGCGCGACGTCGCGGTGCCGGTCGCGAACTTCCTCGCCTCCGGGGTGCTCGGCCTGGGGCCGGCGCTGGGCCCGGTGCTGTGGCAGCTACCGCCCCGGATGCGGTTCGACGCCGACCGGGTGGCCCGCTTCCTGGAGCTGCTGCCGGCGAGCACCACGGCCGCCGCCCGGGCCGCGACCGGGCACGACGAGCGGCTCGACGGCCGGGCGCTGGTCGAGACCGACGCCGACCGTCCGCTGCGGCACGCGGTCGAGCCGCGGCACCCGTCGTTCCGGGACCCGGCGTTCACCGCGCTGCTGCGCGAGCACGGGGTCGCACTGGTGCTGTCGGACTCCGCGGGCACCTGGCCGGTGTTCGACGAGGTCATCGCCGACCTCGTCTACCTGCGGCTGCACGGCCAGGGCGAGCTCTACGCCGGTGGCTACACCGCCGAGGCGCTCGACGGCTGGGCCGCCCGCATCCGGGCCTGGCGCGACGCCGGGCACGACGTCGTCTGCTACTTCGACAACGACGCGAAGGTCCACGCACCGACCGACGCCCGGGCCCTGCTCGACCGCCTCGGCTGACCTGTTCGGTCCTGTGCCCGCACGGCCGAACGGACCTGTCCTCACATTTGTTGATAAGGGCGGGCCGGCTGATACGCGGGCCGCCGTCGCCGCGACAGCCGTGACGTGACCACTCCGCAGAACCGCCACGGCGCCCCGGACCTCTCCGGCCCGCCGCAGCAGCAGTCCGGCCCGCACCGTGTCCCGCAGCAGTACCCGGGCCCCCAGGGCCCCGGCCGCCACCAGCAGCAGTACGCGCAGGACCCGCGCGGTGCCGCGCCGCAGGGCTGGGCGCCGCACCACCAGCCCCGGCCGCAGCACTCCGGCGGGCACCCGAACCCCTACTACGACGGCCACCCCGAGGTCCCCTTCGGCGGGCCGCCCTTCGGCCGCACCAACCCGGGTGGGCTGCCGCAGCAGCAGGCCCGCGGCCCCCAGCAGCAGGCCGCCGGCGCGCAGCCCTGGCCGAGCGCGGCCCAGCGGGCCGGCGTCCCGCAGCAGCGCACCGCGGCCCCCGCCGTCGCACCGGCCGTCGCGCCGCGCAACGGATTCGGCGTCACCGCGCTGGTGCTCGGCATCCTGGGCCTGCTGTTCTCCTTCATCCCGATCATCGGGATGATCGCCTGGCCGCTGGTGCTGCTGGGCCTGCTGTTCGGTGTGCTCGGTGTCGTCCGGGCGAGCAGGGGCCGCGCGGACAACCGCGGCGTCGCGATCGCGGGCACCGTGCTCTCGGCGATCGGCCTGGTCATCTGCGTCGTCTACGCCTCGGTCGTCGCCGCGGCGGTGTCCGGCCTGCCGACGACCGTGCCGACCGCGGCCCCGGCCGTGACCGCACCCGAGTCCGACGCCGTCGCCTCGGCCCCCGCCGCGTCCACCGGCGGCGACGTGATCACCTACGAGGTCACCGGGTCCGGCACCGCCGGGAACATCACCTACGTCAAGGACGACAAGATGGGGATGGAGCAGGTCAACGGGACCTCGCTGCCGTGGACCAAGGAGGTCACCTTCGACTCCGGTGTCCTCACCTTCCAGCCGCTGTCGCTGGTGGCCCAGTCCGGTTCCGGCGGGAACGGCGAGATCACCTGCCGCATCCTGCGCAACGGCGAGGAGATCACCTCCTCGACCAGCTCGGGTCCCTACGCGGTCGTGAGCTGCAACGACAGCTGACCCACCACCCGTACGCCGGGACGCTCCACAGCGACGCGCCCGCGCAGTCGCTGGAGTGGTCACGCACGACGAGCGTCCCGACGGACGACGAGGCCCTCCCCGGGGACGCCCGGGGAGGGCCTCCGTACGTCCGGGCGGGCCCGGCCCGGGACTCAGCGGCCGGCGCCGACCAGCCGGTCGCCGTCGCCGGACCGGGAACGGGACCGGACGGCCCGCACGACGACGGCCAGCACCACGAGCAGGAGCAGCCCGTACAGACTCGCGGCGATCGGGCTGTCGACGAGTGCGACCGGGTCGCCGTCGCTGACCGCGAGCGCCCGGCGCAGCTCGGTCTCGGCCAGCGGGCCCAGGATCACCGCGATCAGCATCGGGGCGACCGGGATGCCGTACCGGCGCATCGCGAACCCGAGCAGCCCGATCAGCAGCACGAGCACCAGGTCGAGGATCTTCGCACTGGTCGCGTACACCCCGAGCATCGCGAAGACGCTGATGCCTGCGTAGAGGTAGTGCTTGGGGACCCGCAGCAGCTTCGCCCACAGCGGCGCGAACGGCAGGTTCAGGATGAGCAGCACGACGAGCCCGACGAAGAAGCTCGCCAGCAGGGCCCACACCAGGTCCGGTGCGCGTTCGAACAGCAGCGGACCGGGCTGGAGGCCGTACTGGCGGAACGCGGCCAGCAGGATCGCCGCGGTCGCCGAGGTCGGGAGCCCGAGCGCGAGCAGGGCACCCATGGCGGTGCCCGCGGTGGCGTTGCCGGCTGCCTCCGGACCGGCGACGCCCTGGATCGCGCCTCGGCCGAACATCGGGTTCGCACGCCGCGCGTCGAGCCGCCGTTCGGTGCCGTAGGCCAGGAAGGTCGGCACCTCGGAGCCGCCGACCGGGATGATCCCGAACGGCAGCCCGGTGGCGGTGCCGCGTAGCCAGGCGGGCAGGGCCGCGCGGAACTCGGCGCGGGACAGCCACGGGCGCCCGGGGGAGCGCAGGATGCTGTGGTCGTCCGGGACGCCGCGCCGTGCGGCCTGGTGGAACACCTCGGTCAGGGCGAGCAGGCCGACGGTGATCACGATGATGTCGATCCCGTCGAAGAGCTCGGGCAGGCCTCCGGTGAGGCGGGCGGCACCCGAGATGCCGTCGATGCCCACCACCGAGATCGCGAGGCCCAGGGCGAGCGCGGACAGCCCCCGGACGATCGAGTCCGTGACGACCGCCGAGATCGCGACGAACGCGAACACCGCCAGGGCGAGGTACTCGGCCGGTCCGAACACGGTGGCCAGTGCGGCCAGCGACGGGGCGAAGAACACCACGAGCACGGCGGCGACGACGCCGCCGACGAACGAGGCGATCGCCGATGCGGCCAGTGCCTGGGCGGCCCGTCCGTTGCGGGCCATCGCGTGGCCCTCGATCGACCCCGCGATCGCGGTGGAGTTGCCGGGGGTGTTCATCAGGATCCCGGAGATCGAGTCCCCGAACAGGCCACCGAACAGCACTCCGGCGAACATGATGAACGCGCCGATCGGGTCGAGCGAGAACGTCACCGGCAGCAGCAGGGCCACGGCCATCGCCGACCCCAGGCCGGGAAGCACCCCGACCGCGGTGCCCAGCAACGCACCGACGAGGACCCACAGCATGTTCATGGGCGTCAGGACGGTCGCGAAACCGTCGCCGAGCTGGGTCAGGGTGTTCATCCGAGGACTCCCGCGAGCACGCCCGGAGGCAGGTTGAGCCCGAGGCCGGCCGAGAAGGCGAGCTGCACCGCCGAGGACACGACGAGGGCGAGGAACAGGTCGAACAGCGGGCGCCGGCTGCCCAGCGCACGGGCCATGCCCCAGAACAGCAGGGCTCCCGACAGCAGCCAGCCGACCGGCTGCAGGACGGCGATGAACAGCACCACGACGCCGACGGCCTCCGCGAGCCCGCGCCGGTCGGCCCGTGGGCGGGTGGGCGCGGGGTCGGGCCCGCCGCCGATCCCCGGACCGGGGTCGGAACCGCCGGCCCCCGGCTCGGTGTCGGTGTCGGTGCCGCCGGTCCCCGGCTCCGCGGTCGCGCCGCCGGTGGCCGGGCGGTGAACCTCGGCCGGCTCCGGGCGGCGCAGGACGTCGACGGCGAGGGCGACGGCGAGCACCGTGCAGATGATCGAGGCGATGGCCGGGAACACCTGCGGTCCGGGAGAGGTCGCCGTGGAGGGGACCTCCATCGTGATCGTGCCGACGGCGAGCGTGACGCCCCCGCCGAGCAGCACGAGGGGGACGACCAGGCCGGTCCGGCGTCGCCAGAAGCCCGCTCCGCCGGCCTCCGCGGCCGGTCGGACCGGGTCGGTGGTCGGGGTGGTGGTCACAGTCCGAGCTCCTCGATGATCCCGTCCACGCGGGCCTGGTCGGCGGCGATGAAACGGTCGAACTCCGCGCCGGTCATGAAGGAGTCCTCCCACTTGTTGCGGGCGAGGGTGTCCGCCCAGCGGGGACTGCCGGCCATCTCGGTGATGAGGGCGGTGAGCTCGGCGCGCTGGTCGTCGGTGATCCCGGGCGGGGCCACGACCCCGCGCCAGTTCGACAACGTCACCGGCACGCCCTGCTCGGTCAGCGTCGGCACGTCGATGCCCTCGACCGGCTCCGGCGCGGAGTAGGCCAGCGCCCGCAGGTTCCCGGCCTCGATCTGGTCGGAGAAGTCGTGGAACCCGCTGATCCCGACGGCCACGGTGCCCGACAGCAGCGCGGTCAGCGCCTCCCCGCCGCCGGAGTAGGCGATGTAGTTGATCGCGCCCGGTTCGATACCGGCGCCGCGTGCGGTCAGCCCGGCGAGCAGGTGGTCGGCGCCGCCGAGGCCACCGCCACCGATCGCCTGCCCGTGCGGGTCGGCCCGCCAGGCGTCGAGGAAGTCGTCGAGGGTCCGGAACGGCGACTCCGCCGGCACGACCAGGACGAGGTAGTCCTCGGCGAGCCGGGCGATCGGGGTCGTGTCGTCCAGCGTCGCCGCCGACCCGTTGACGGTGATCGCACCCTCCATGACCGTCCCGGTCATCATCAGCTGGGTCGGGTCGGGGCCGATGTCGGCGAAGCGCGCCAGCCCGATCGTGCCGCCCGCCCCGGGGACGTTGATCACCTGGACGTTGTTCACGATCGCCTCGGCACGCAGCACCTGCTGGGCCTCGCGCAGGGCGAGGTCCCAGCCGCCACCCGGTGCGGCGGGCGCCATCAAGGTCAGCGACGAGCGCGGGTCGGCGCCGGTGGCCGACCCGCTCGCGTCGACGGCAGCGAACCCGGTCAGCACGAGCGTCGCGGCGACGCCCAGTGCCGGGAGCACTCTCCTGTTCACAGACACTCCTTTGTGAGCTGTTCGGGCGGGTCAGCGGTGGGCCACGGAGCTCCCGCCGAAGGCGCCGTCCGCGCCCGCGGTGGAGATCTCGTCGTCGGAGTAGCCGAGCTCGCGCGCCAGATCCGCGGTGTGCTCGCCGGCCAGTGGCAGGTCGCGCCGCAGGGGCAGGCGTGCGCCGTCGAGCTCCAGCGGGAGCGACGGGAGCCGGACCGAGCGGCCGTCGGACAGCGTGACCTCGGTCAGCGCTCCGGGCTCGGCCAGGTGCGGGTCGTCGAAGAGGTCCTCGGGCCGCTGGATCGGGGCGAAGGGCAGCCGGGCGGCCCCGCAGAGCCGGACCACCTCGTCCCGGTCCATCGCGCCGAACGTCGAGCGCAGACGGGGGATCACGCGGTCCCGGGCGGCGACCCGCTGGGCGTTGGCCGCCAGCTCCGGGTCACCGGCCAGGTCGGGCAGGTCGAACGCGGCGCAGAAGGCCTGCCACTGGGTGTCGGACACGACGCCGACGAAGACCTTCTCCCCGTCGCCGGTGTCGAACACGTCGTAGACGGCCCACGCCGAGAGGCGTGCGGGCATCGGCGCGGCGGCGGCCCCGGTGACGGCGTACTGGGCCATGTGCTGTCCGACGAGGAAGACGTTGTTCTCGAACAGCGAGCTGCGCACGAGCTTGCCGAGCCCGGTCGCGCGTCGCTCGTAGAGCGCGGCCATGACGCCCATCGCCGCGAACATTCCGCCCATGACGTCGTTGACCGAGGCCCCGGCCCGCAGCGGACGGTCGGGCGGTCCGGTCATGTAGGCCAGCCCGCCCATCATCTGGACGACCTCGTCGAGTGCGGCGCGCTGCTCGTAGGGCCCGGCGAGGAAGCCCTTCAGGCTGCAGTAGACGAGCCCCGGGTTGTCGGCCCGGAGGTCGTCGTAGCCCAGACCGAGCGCGTCGAGCCCGCCGGGTCGGAAGTTCTCGGTGACGACGTCCGCGGTGCGGACCAGGCGTCGCACGAACTCGATGCCCCGCTCGGAGCGCAGGTCCACCGACACCGACCGCTTGTTGCGGTTGAACATCGGGAAGAACCCGGCGCCGGAGCCGGGCAGGGTGCGGGTCTTGTCCCCGGCGCCCGGCGGTTCGATCTTGATGACGTCGGCGCCGAGGTCGGCGAGGACCAGGCCGCACGACGGGCCCATGACCATGTGCGAGAACTCGACGACCCGCACGCCCTCGAGCGGCAGCCGGCCGGTCCCGGCGCTCACGCCGCCACCGTCGCGTAGCGGAATCCCTTGGTCAGGCCGGCCTCAGGGACCATGCCGTGGAGCTCCTCGCCCGGCAGTCCCTCCCGGACCAGGTCGCGCGCCGCGACCAGCGCCGCGATGTCGACACCGGTCCGCAGGCCCATCGACTCCAGCAGGAAGACCAGGTCCTCGGTCACGATGTTGCCGCTGGCGCCCGGCGCGTACGGGCACCCGCCCAGCCCGCCCAGCGACGAGTCGAACGTCCGGACCCCGGCGTCGAGTGCGGCGACGACGTTGGCCAGGCCCTGGCCGCGGGTGTTGTGCAGGTGTGCGCCGCCGGCCCGGTCCCCGAGCTCGGCGGACAGCCGGGTGAACAGCCGCCGTACCCGGGCGGGGTCGGCGTAGCCGGTGGTGTCGGAGAGCCCGACCGAGCCCGCCCCGGCGTCCGCGGCCCGGACCGCGTACTCGATCACGCGGTCCTCGTCGACCGGGCCCTCGATGGTGCAGCCGAAGGCGGTGGACAGGCCGACCTCGACCTCGAGCCCGGGGTGCTCGTCCCGCAACGCGCAGACCTGCGCGACCTGCCCGACGGCCTCGTCCGTGCTCATGCCGATGTTCGCGCGGCTGTGCGATTCGGAGACCGACACCGGCATCGTCACCGACCGGGCACCGGCCGCGACGGCGTGACGTGCCCCCACCAGGTTCGGGACCAGCGCGAGCACCGTCAGGTCCGGGATCGACCGGGCCCGGCCGACGACCTCGCCGGTGTCGGCCAGCTGCGGCAGCCGTGCCGAGGGGACGAAGGAACCGACCTCGATCTCCCGGAGGCCCGCGGCCGCGAGCGCGGCGATCCAGCGGTGCTTGACCTCGGTCGGCATGACCTGGTCGACGCTCTGCAGCCCGTCCCGCGGTCCGACCTCGCTGACCAGGACGTCCACCTCGGACGTCCTGGACGTCCGCGCTGCCGTCGCCACCATCGGCACTCCGTTCTGTCTGACAGAATGTCTGTCTGTTGGATAGAAACTAGGCGAGCCCTCGGGAGCGCGTCAAGGAGGATGTCGTTCTGTCTGACAGAATGGTGCGGACGTCGTGACCAGCCGGTTGCGGCACAACGGACCACGAGAGGGTCGGGGTGGCGGAGCAGGCGAAGGAGCAGCGGGTCGAGTCCGTCGAGCGCGCGCTGACGCTGTTGGAGGCGTTCGCCGAGGGGGCGGACCGGCTGTCGCTGGCCGAGCTGGCGAAGCGGACCGGGTACTACCGGAGCACCATCCTGCGGCTCGCGGCGTCACTGCAGCGGATGGGATACCTCCACCGCGACGCCGAGGGCTCCTACCGGCTGGGACCGACGCTGTGGCGGTTGGGCTCGCAGTACCAGCGCGCGTTCCGGCTCGCCGACTACATCCGGCCCGCGCTGTCCGAGATCAGCGCCGAGACCGGCGAGAGCGCGGCGTTCTACGTGCGTGAGGGCGACCAGCGGGTGGTGCTCTACCGCGTCAACAGCGACCGTCCCACCCGGCACCACATCGAGGAGGGCTCGGCGCTGCCGCTCGACCGTGGCGCCGGCGGACGGATCCTGACCGTGTACACCGGCGGCGACGACGAGCACGCCGAACAGATCCGGACGCAGGGGTACTACGTCTCCGACGGGGAGCGCAGCCCGGAGGCCGGTGCCGTCGCCG
Organism: Pseudonocardia sp. ICBG601; assembly: GCF_020496245.1. Classification (NCBI taxonomy): domain Bacteria; kingdom Bacillati; phylum Actinomycetota; class Actinomycetes; order Pseudonocardiales; family Pseudonocardiaceae; genus Pseudonocardia; species Pseudonocardia sp. ICBG601. The sequence continues at coordinate 1,292,427 of NZ_JAHLJA010000148.1, forward strand.
TGCCCGTCTTCGGCATGGACGGCGGCTTCGTCGGGGCCCTCGGCGTCGTCGGGCCCCGGAACCGGATGGACGCCGACCACCGTGACCGGATCACGGAGCTGCTGCTGCAGTACGCCGAGAGGATCGGCCGACAGCTCGGCAGCCGCCGCTCGGCCGGAGGTCCGGACGCCTGAACGGCCGGGCCTCAGCCCAGCAGGCCCACCGTCAGCGCCGCGATGCCCAGCAGCGGCGGCCCCAGCTGGATCGACGCCGGCCGCCGCTTCGACGGGTCCGACAGCAGCAGCACCAGACCGGCGGCGACCATCGAGCCCGCCCCGTTGAACACCAGCGTCGCGCCGACGCTGCGGGCGCCCGTCGCGAACACCACGGTCCCGAGCAGCACGGCGACGGCGAGGAACAGGTTGTAGAAGCCCTGGTTGAACGCCAGCGCCCGGGTCTGCTCCGCCTCCGCGCGGTCCGTACCGAAGGTCGCCCGGGCCCGGTCGGTGGTCCAGAGCAGCGACTCCAGCACGAAGATGTAGACGTGGATCAGTGCCCCGATCCCGGTCAGCACCAGCCCGGCGACGATCACGACGGCCCCCTCCGCGGCGGAACCGTTCCGCCGCAGGGGGACCGTAGTGGGACCGGCGCAGGCGGGGTCAGCGGCTCGCGGCCCGCCGGTACTGGCGGCTCGCCAGCGGTGCGAACACCGCGACGATCACGACCGACCAGATCAGCACGTAGAGCACCGGGTGCTGCAGCGGCCAGGCGTCCGAGGCGGACGCCGAGGCCGGGATCGCGCCGTCGTTGCCGAACAGGGTCCGCGCGGCCGCGGTGACCGCCGAGACCGGGTTCCACTCGGCGAACACCCGCAGCGGCCCCGGCAGCGAGTTCAGCGGCACGAAGGTGTTCGCCAGGAACGTCACCGGGAAGATCACGATGAACGACGCGTTGTTCACGACCTCCGGGCTCGGCACCAGCAGCCCGACGAACGCCATCACCCACGAGAACGCGTAGGCGAACACGATCAGCACCGCGAACCCGGCGAGCGCCTCGCCGACCGAGGTGTGGATGCGCCAGCCGACCAGCAGCCCGGTCAGCGACATCACGACCAGCACGATCAGGTTGTTCACCACGTCGGACAGGGTCCGGCCGGTCAGCACCGCCGACGACGACATCGGCAGCGAGCGGAACCGCTCGATGATGCCCTTCTTGACGTCCTCGGCGAGCCCGGCGCCGGTGTTCGTGGCCCCGAAGATGACGGTCTGGGCGAAGATCCCGGCCATCAGGAACTCGCGGTACCCGGCCCCGCCGCCGGTCGGGTCGATCGCGCCGCCGAAGACGTAGGCGAACAGCAGCACGAACATGATCGGGGACAGGGTCGTGAAGACCAGCAGGTCCGGTACCCGCTTGATCTTGATCAGGTTGCGCTTCGCGACGACGGAGGCGTCGGCGAGCATGGTGGCGGCGGCGTTCACGGGGTCGGCTCCTCGGCCTGGTCCGCCTCGTCGGCGGGGCGCCCGGTCAGGGTGAGGAAGACGTCGTCGAGCGTCGGGCGGCGCAGCCCCGCGTCGTCGACCTTGGTGCCGGCGTCGGCGAGCCGGTCCAGCGCGGCGCGCAGCACCTCGACCCCGCCGCTGACCGGCATCGTCAGGGAGCGGCGGTGCCGGTCCAGCACGGCCTCACCCACGCCGAGCGGGGCGAGCAGCGCGGCGGTGGGCTCCAGGTCGTCGGCCAGGCTGGTCGTGACCTCCAGGCGCTCCCCGCCGACCTGCGACTTGAGCTCGTCCGCGGTGCCGCGGGCGATGACCCGGCCGTGGTCGATGACCACGATCTCGTCGGCCAGCGCGTCGGCCTCCTCCAGGTACTGGGTGGTGAGCAGCAGCGTCGTCCCGCGCGCGACGAGCCCGCGGATCACGTCCCACAGGTCGTTGCGGCTGCGCGGGTCCAGCCCCGTGGTCGGCTCGTCGAGCAGCAGCACCGGCGGGTCGGCGACGAGCGCTCCGGCCAGGTCGAGCCGGCGGCGCATCCCGCCGGAGTAGGTCCGGGCCGGACGGTCCGCGGCGTCGGTCAGGCCGAAGTCGGCCAGCAGCTCACGGGCACGGTCCCGGGCCCGGCGGTGCCCCAGGTGGTAGAGCCGCCCGACCATCTCCAGGTTCTCGAAGCCGGTCAGGTACTCGTCGACCGCGGCGTACTGCCCGGACAGGCCGATCCGGCTGCGCACCGCGGCGGGGTCGGCCAGCACGTCCACGCCGGCCACGGTGGCCTCGCCCGCGTCCGGTGTCAGCAGTGTGGTCAGCACCCGGACGACCGTGGTCTTCCCGGCGCCGTTCGGGCCCAGCAGGCCGAGCACCGTCCCCTCCGGCACCGACAGGTCGACCCCGTCGAGTGCCCGCAGCGACCCGTAGGTCTTGACCAGTCCCGTGGCGCGGATCGCGTCCGGCATCGTGATGTCCCCCTCGGAAGGCCTGAGCGGACGCCACTGTGCCCTATCACCCCGACAGTTCCGGCCCTGTTTCCGCTCAGCGACGCGCGTGCGCGACCAGCATCCGTCGCCCGACCAGCATCAACGCCGCCGACACCAGCATCACGACGGCGTTGACCGTCCACGCGGTCGGGAAGCCCGCGTGGGTGGCGAGCGAGCCGAAGACGATCGGTCCGGCGAAACCGCCGGCGTAGACACCGACCTGCACGATCGACGTCGCCGCGGCCGGGGCGGACGGGTTGAGCCGCACCACGGCGAACTGCAGCAGACCCGGCCACGCCCAGCCCAGCCCGAACGCCAGCACCACCCCGACGACCAGCGCGGGCGTCCCGGGCACGGCGAGCAGCAGGAACCCGCCGGCGCCCGCGGCGAGGCTCGCCGCGACGACGGCGACGTGGCCGCCCGAGCGCATGTCGGCCAGCCACCCGTGCAGCATCCGCACCGACAGCCCGACGACGCTGCCGAGGGTCAGCATCAGCCCGGCCGTACCGGGGGCGATCCCGCGGTCCACCGCCGAGGCGACCAGGAAGATGCCGAGTGCGGTGGCCGTCCCGGCGGCGAGCCCGGAGGCCGCGCCGATCACCGCGAGCGCGGCCGTCGCCCGGTCGCCCTTCCGTGTGCGGGCCGCCGGACGGGCGTCGGTGCGCGGGCACGCGAACAGCGCGGCCAGGGCCAGCACCGCGCCGATCCCGTACGCCCAGCGCCAGCCCACGGTCAGCGCCACCGCGGGCACGGCCAGCCCGGCCAGCAGCGTCGCCGCCGGGATCGCGGCCTGCTTCACCCCGAACGACAGCCCCAGTCGGTGCGCGGGCACCGAGCGCGCGAGCGTCAGGTTCGACGACAGCTGGCCCATCACGTTGCACCAGGCGCCGCAGAGCAGCAGCACGACGAGCGCGACGTAGGACCGCGCGCCCAGCGCCAGGGCCGCCATCAGCACCGCCGCCCCGACGACGGCGATCCGGCTGGTCACCCGCGACCCGACCCGCTCGACGACCATGCCGACCGGCAGCGAGCACAGCGCACTGACCCCGAAGTACAGCGCGACGACCAGGCCCAGCCCGGACGGGTCGAAGGCCAGGTCGCGCGAGAGCTGCACCGACAGGGCGCCGGTGAGGAACACCGGGAGCACCGATGCCGTCGTCACGATCACCGCGCCGGAGGCGACGCGGAAGGCGGACGGCGCCGCGACGTCCGTCGTGCCCGGTTCGGTTGCGATGCTCACGTTCAGCAACGCTAACCGATTTGCGTCATCCCTGGATCCGGGAGTCCCCGCGACCTGCCCACTCCTTCTCGCGCAGCTCGAACTTCTGGACCTTGCCGGTGGAGGTCTTGGGCAGCTCGTCGACGAGCTCGACGTACTTGGGCGCCTTGTACCGGGCGATCCTCGTCTTGACGTGGTCGATGATCTCCTGGGGCTCGGCGGACCGCCCCGGCTTGAGCACGGCGAAGGCCTTGCAGACCTCGCCCCACTTCTCGTCCGGCACCCCGACGACGGCCGCCTCCAGCACCGCGTCGTGCGACACGACGGCCTGCTCGACCTCGACGGTGGAGATGTTCTCCCCACCGGAGATCACCACGTCCTTGGCGCGGTCGCGCAGCTCGACGTAGCCGTCGGGGTGCACGACGCCCAGGTCCCCGGAGTGGAACCAGCCGCCGCGGAACGCCTCGGCGGTCTTCTCGGGGTCGCGGTGGTAGCCCTTCATGACGTTGTTCCCGCGCATCACGATCTCGCCCATCGTGGCGCCGTCGCGGGGGACGTCGTCCATCTGCTCGTCGACGACCCGCACCCGGTCCGCGCACACCATGCCGACGCCCTGGCGGGCCTGGAGCCGGGCGCGTTCCTCGGCGTCGAGGTCGTCCCAGGCGTGCTGGTACTGGTTCACCGAGTACGGCCCGTAGGTCTCGGTGAGCCCGTACACGTGCACGATCCGGAACCCCATCCGCTCCATCTGCAGGATCGTGGTCGGCGACGGCGGCGCCCCCGCCGTGGTGATCACCAGCTGGTAGCCCAGGGTGACGGCCTCGGGCGCGTTCAAAATCGTCGTGACGACGGTCGGGGCGCCGTTGAGATGGGTGACGCCGTGCTCGCCGATCAGCCGCCAGATGGTGTCGCCCCGGACCTCGCGCAGGCAGACGTGGGTGCCGCCGATCGCCGTCACGGCCCACGGGGTGCACCAGCCGTTGCAGTGGAACATCGGCAGCGTCCACAGGTAGACGCTGTCCGCGGTGTGCCCGGAGTGGACGATCTCGCCGAAGGAGTTCAGGTAGGCACCGCGGTGGTGGTACTCGACGCCCTTCGGGTTGCCGGTCGTCCCCGAGGTGTAGTTGATCGTGATGGTGGCGCGCTCGTCGTCGACGGCCCAGGGCCGCGGGTCGTCCGAGCCGCGGGCGAGCAGGTCGGCGTAGCTGGTCCCGGAGCCGACGCCGTCGCCGGGCGCCGCAGGGTCGACGACGGTGACGATCTCGCGGACCGTGGCCAGCTCGTCGGCGACCGGGCGGACCGTCTCGTACAGGACGGCGTCGACGACCAGCACCGTGGCCGCCGAGTGGTCCAGGATGTAGCGGACCTCCTCGGTCGACAGCCGCGTGTTGATCGCGACCAGGACCGCGCCGGCGAGCGGCACCGCGAAGTGCGCGACGAGCATCTCCGGGACGTTCGGCAGCAGGTAGGCGACCCGGTCACCGGGCTCGACGCCCGACGCGGCGAGTGCGTTCGCCACCCGGGTCGCCTCCGCCGCGAACTCGGCGTAGGTGTGCCTGCGGTCGCCGTAGACGATCGCCGTGGACTCCGCGAACACCTCGGCCGAGCGGCCCAGGAAGGCCAGCGGGGTGAGCGGGGTGGTCCAGACGTCGGTCGTCGCGCCCTGTGTCACGGTCGGCTCCTTCGCAGGCGGTGCACTCGTCGCCGCGATCCTGCTCGCCGCGAGGAGTGCCCGGCAACCTGCGCCGGCTCGGTCCCGGCGCTGGGCTCAGCCCTCGATCGTGATGGCGGCCTTGGGGCAGCTCCGTGCCGCCTCCTCGACCTTCGGCCGCAGCGACTCGGCCGGGTTCTCGTCGAGGATGTAGAGGTAGTCGTCGTCGCGCACCTCGAAGACCTCCGGCGCGACACCCATGCAGACCGCGTTGCTCTCGCAGCGGTCGAAATCCACGATGACCTTCATGACGTCCATGGTGCCCCCGCCGGGACGACGCCGCAGGACTGAGGGCCCCCTGACCTGCGGTTATGCTTCCCTTCCCCGCTCGGGAAGGCCGCAGGTCAGCGGCTGTCGCGGGTCTGGGCGGCGGTCGGCAACGGCTGCGGCGCGAGGTTCGCGCGGGCCTGCACGGGCGTCGGCGGCGGGGTGGTGTGCGGTGCCCCGGTGAGGATCGCGGTCGTCGCCCGGGTGGTCACCGGGATGCTGCCGACCGAGGGCAGGCGCACCTCGTCGGGTTCGAGCATCGCGGCCACGCCGAGCAGGGCGCCGAGCACCACCGGGGCGGCCAGTGCCGCGAGTCGCAGTCGCGCCGGGTCCACGGCACACCTCCACGTCGACGACCGCGCGGGGGGATGCCGGGGAGCGGCAGCGGCCGTCGACCAACCATCGGGTCGCGGCCGTCCGCCGTTACCGCCATCGGGTGATCCGGGTCAAGCGGGGTGCATCCGGACCACCCGATGGAGGGCGCTCACTCCCTGCGCAGCACCGGACGCAGCGTGTCCAGCACCGACGCGTCGTCGATGGTGGAGGGCACCGGCTCCTCGACGCCGTCGGCGATCCCGCGCATCGTCTTGCGCAGGATCTTGCCGGAGCGGGTCTTGGGCAGGGCCGGGACGACCGCGACGTCCTTGAGGGAGGCGACCGCGCCGATCTGGTCGCGCACCATCTGCACGAGCTCGGCGCGCAGCCCGTCCTCGTAGCCCTCCGCGTCGCTGTCGACGCCGGACTTCAGCACCACGAACCCGCGCGGGATCTGCCCCTTCATGGTGTCCGCGACGCCGATCACCGCGCACTCCGCGACGTCCGGGTGCGAGGCCAGGACCTCCTCCATCCCGCCGGTGGACAGACGGTGGCCCGCGACGTTGATGACGTCGTCGGTGCGGCCCATGACGAAGACGTAGCCGTCGGCGTCGAGGTGGCCGCCGTCGCCGGTGAGGTAGTAGCCCTCGAACGCCGACATGTAGGAGCTGACGTAGCGCTCGTCGTCGTTCCACAGGGTCGGGAACGCACCGGGCGGCAGCGGCAGCTTCGCCACGATCGCGCCGTCGACACCGGGCTCGGCCGGGTCGCCCCGCTCGTCGAGGACCTGGACGTCCCAGCCGGGCATGGCACGGGTCGGGGAGCCGGGCTTGATCTCCAGCAGCTCGATGCCCGCCGGGTTGGCCGCGATCGGCCAGCCGGTCTCGGTCTGCCACCAGTGGTCGATGACGGGGATGCCGAGCAGGTCCGAGGCCCAGCGGTGGGTCTCGGGGTCGAGGCGCTCGCCGGCGAGGAAGAGGTACTTCAGCGAGGAGACGTCGTACTGCCCGAGGAACTCGCCCTTCGGGTCCTCCTTCTTGATCGCCCGGAACGCCGTGGGCGCGGTGAAGACCGACTTCACCCCGTTCTCCTGGACGACCCGCCAGAACTGGCCGGCGTCCGGCGTGCCGACGGGCTTGCCCTCGTAGAGCACGGTCGTCGCCCCGGCCAGCAGCGGCGCGTAGACGATGTAGGAGTGGCCGACGACCCAGCCGACGTCGGACGCGGTGAAGATCGTCTCGCCGGGGCCGACGTCGTAGATGTTGGGCATCGACCAGGCCAGGGCGACGGCGTAGCCGCCCGAGTCGCGCACCACGCCCTTCGGCTTGCCGGTGGTGCCGGAGGTGTAGAGCACGTAGAGCGGGTCGGTGGCCTTCACCGGGACCGGGTCGGCGGGCGTGGCGCGGGCGACGGCCTCGGCCCAGTCGACGTCGGCCGGGCCCAGCTGCGCGGTGGCCTGCTCGCGCTGCAGGATCACCGTGGACGTGGGCTTGCGGTCCGACAGCTCGATCGCCCGGTCGAGCAGCGGCTTGTACTCGATGACGCGCTTGCCCTCGATGCCGCAGGACGCCGAGACGACGACCTTGGGCCCGGCGTCGTCGATCCGGACGGCGAGCTCCTTGGCGGCGAACCCGCCGAAGACCACCGAGTGGACGGCGCCGAGGCGGGCGCAGGCGAGCATCGCGATCGCGGCCTCGGGGACCATCGGCATGTAGACGACGACCCGGTCGCCGTGGCCGACGCCCTGGTCGCGCAGCACGCCCGCGAACAGCGCGACCTCGTCGCGCAGCTCCGCGTAGGTGTAGGAGCGCCGCGACCCGGTGACCGGCGAGTCGTACACCAGGGCCGTGCGGTCGCCGTTCCCGGCGTCGACGTGCCGGTCGAGCGCGTTGTACGCGACGTTCAGCTCCCCGTCGGGGAACCAGCGGTAGAACGGCGGGTTCGACTCGTCGAGCGCGCGGGTCGGGGCGACGTCCCAGTCGATCCCGTCGGCCGCGCGGAGCCAGAAGCCCTCACGGTCGTCCACACTGGAACGGAAGATCTCCTCGTAGGCGGTCACCGTCGTCCTCTTCCCCTGGCGATCCCGGCGGCCCACGGTGGCCGCCCCTCGTGTCGCCGACGACCCTAGGAGGTGACACCGACAGTGTGCAGCCCTCTCGTGGGCGGACCGCTCCGGAGGGACAGGCCGTTCGTCGACGACGATGCGCCGATCGTCGCAGTGTGACCGGGCAGATCCGTAACGTGATCGGGTGACGGCCCGACACAGCGCGTGGGGGACCCGTCCGATCCGCGGGCGGGCCCACGGACGAGAGGCGGTGCCGGTGCGGCCCGACGACGGTGCGGTCCGGTGGCGTGGCAGGCGGGGTCCCGCCGGTGCGGCGGTGCTCGGGACACTGCTCGCCGGGCTCGTGGCCGCGGGCTGCGCCCCGGTCCCGTCGGTCGTCCCGGCGGCGGCCGCGGCGACGACGTGCACCCCCGGCTGGACGGCCGCCTGGCACGCCGCGCAGCAGGCCGTCCCCGGCGACAGCCTCGCCGGCCGGACGCTGCGGATGGTGGTGCGGCCCGGCGCGGCGGGGGAGGAGCTGCGGCTGCGGCTGTCCAACCGGCACGGCGACGGGCCGCTGCGGATCGCGGCGATGACCGTCGGCGCCACCGGCCCGGGCGCCGCGGTGACCCGGCCGGTCCCGCTGACCGTCGGCGGTGCCCCCGTGGCCGACATCCCGGCGGGTGCCGAGGTGCTGACCGATCCCGCACCGGTCGCCGCCGCGGCGGGCGTGCCGCTGACGGTGAGCCTGTTCCTCGCCGAGGTGCCGCGCACGATCGGCTCGCACCCGGTCGCGATGCGCACCGCGTGGCTGTCCGGGCCGGGGGACCGCACCGCGGCGCCGGACGCGGCGGGCTTCGACACGACCCTGCAGTCCTGGCCGGTGCTGACCGGTCTGGAGGTCCTGGCGCCCCGCCCGGACGGCGCCGTCCTCGTGATCGGGGACTCCCTCGTCGACGGCGTGGGCTCCACCCCCGGCGGCGACGACCGCTTCCCCGACCAGCTCGCCGCCCGGCTGTCCGCGGCGGGCGGCGACCGGCCGATGATCGTGCTCAACGCGGGGCTGTCGCGCAACCAGCTGCTGCAGGACGACCCGCCGGCCGGCGGTGACGCGCCGTCGACCCGCTGGGACGACGACGTGGCCGCCGTCCCCGGCGTGCGCGACGTGGTGCTGCTCGTCGGCACCAACGACCTCGCCGCCGGCGCGGCCGGCGGTGACCTCGTCGCCGGGCTGCAGGGCTTCGCCCAGCGCGCCCGCGCCGCGGGGCTGCGCGTGTTCCTCACCACCATCCCGCCGTCGGCCAGCGGCGGTCGCGCCACCCCGACGGCCGTCGCGGCCCGGGACGAGGTGAACGGCTGGCTCCGTTCGGACGGCCGCCGCTGGGCCGACGGGGTGATCGACGCGGCCGCCGCACTGGGCGACCCGGGTGACCCGCTCCGGCTCCGGCCCGACCTGGACTCCGGCGACGGGCTCCACCCGTCGCCCGCCGGGTACCGGGCGCTGGCGGCATCCGTGCCGGTCGGGGAGCTGTCCGGCAGCCCCTGCCGGGTCTCGCCGGATCGCTGAGCCGCACCCGTCCCGCGCAGCGCTGGGTGACCGGCCGTCACCCGGGAAGGGGCGTGCGGGGCCCCCGCACGATGGGTAACGTCTTGGTCACGGCCACAACACGTGGCGGTACCGACGGACACCGGCACGCGGCGCGTCCCACGGACGGGCCCGGAGCAGGTCCTGGCGGCCTACGGGGAGGCCTCGTGACCATCGGCGCGAAGCGCGGCATCGACGACGACACCAGTTCCATTCCGGCGCCGCGGAACGCGGCCGACGCCTTCAAGGTCTCCGACGACCAGGTGCAGCGCGCCCGGCTCGTCGTCGCCCGGAACTCGGACGACTCCGAAGACCTGCGCGAGCTGCTCGACATGCTGGGGCTGATCTCCGGCAACCCGGAACAGCCGCCACCCGTGGCTCGCTGACCTGCGGCGACGCCGGAACCGGGGGGTGGTTGCAGGGCCTCTCGGAGCGGTGTCGTAAGGTTTCCTCACTCCCAACGGACAGCCGTTGAGGGAAGGTCGAGGCCCTCGGGCCTGGTCCCAGCCCCCATCGTCTAGCGGCCTAGGACTCCGCCCTTTCAAGGCGGCAGCGCGGGTTCGAATCCCGTTGGGGGTACCGGGAGAGGTATCGGATACGATGCTTCTCGCGAGAGCAAGGCCCAGTGGCGCAGTTGGTTAGCGCGTCGCCCTGTCACGGCGAAGGTCGCGGGTTCGAGTCCCGTCTGGGTCGCTCCACTCTCTGGATCTCCGGTTCACCGGAGGCCGGGGCCAGGTAGCTCAGTTGGTACGAGCGTCCGCCTGAAAAGCGGAAGGTCGGCGGTTCGACCCCGCCCCTGGCCACAGTCCTGATCCCCCGCAGAGCCGGTCGGTAGCCACCGACCGGCTCTCGTGCGTTCGGGGTCGGTTCCGGTCATGATCGGCCGATGAGCACCCACCCGCACGACATCACCGTCCCCGGCCCGCCCCGGCTGCAGGAGATCTCCGACGGGCTCTACGCCTACGTCCAGCCGGACGGCACCTGGTGGATCAACAACGCGGGCCTGCTCGTCGGGCCGCAGGGCGCCGTCGCCGTCGACTCCTGTTCCACCGAGCGCCGGACCCGGGCCTTCGCGGCCGCGATCGGCGAGGTCACCGACCGGCCGGTCCGCACGCTGGTCAACACCCACCACCACGGCGACCACACCTGGGGCAACGCCCTGTTCTCGGGCGCGACGGTCGTCGCGCACGAGCGGGCACGCGCGGAGATGGTCGCCTTCGGCCCGCCCCGGGATCTGCCGTTCTGGGACCACGGCGACTGGGGCTCGCTCCCGCTGGACCCGCCGTTCCTCACCTTCACCGACCGCATCGCGCTGCACCTGGGGGACCTGCGGGCCGACGTCCTCCACGTCGGGACGCCCGCTCACACCACCAACGACGTCCTCGTGCACGTGCCCGACCGGTCGGTCCTCTACTGCGGGGACCTGGTCTTCAACAGCGGCACCCCGTTCCTGCTGATGGGCTCGGTGACCGGCGCGATCGACGTCCTGGAGCAGGTGGTGCTCCCGCTCGGGGCCGCGACGACGGTGCCCGGCCACGGGCCGGTGTTCCAGGGTGACGGGCCGGTCCGGGACACGCTCGACTACCTGCGGTTCGTCCTCGACCTGGCCGAGCGCGCCCGCGACGCCGGCATCCGCCCGCTGGAGGCCGCCCGCGACGCCGACCTCGGCCGGTTCAGCGACTGGCCGGACGCCGAGCGCATCGTCGGGAACCTGCACCGCGCCTACGCCGAGCTCGACGGCGCCGAGCGCGGCGCCCCGATCGACATCATGGCCGCGCTCGCCGAGATGGTCGAGTACAACGGCGGGCGCCCGCTCACCTGCCTGGCGTGAGCACCGGTCGTCGCTCCCGCAGCGCGACGACGGCACCGGCCACCACCAGGACCGTCAGCATCCCGGCGGCGGCGACGGTGAACGCGTCCGGGGAGACGAGCGGCTGTCCCCGCAGGGCCTGCCAGGTCAGCAGGGCGAGCAGGCCGGTGTAGCCGGCGGCGGCCGTCGTCATCAGGTCGCGGCGCACCCGTGGGTCGGCCAGCCGGGCCACCCGCCAGGCGGTCAGCTCGAACGCGATCAGCAGCAGTGGCAGCAGCTGCAGCGCGTGCATCCCGACGAAGTGCGGGACGCGCAGGTCACCGCCCAGCGTGCTCCACCCGACCAGCGGCAGGCCCGGGCCGCCGTCGGGGACGCCGACGGTGTGCGCTCCGGCGATCCCGCGGAAGTCGGCGAGCTGGCCCGGGGTCGGTGAGGTCATCAGGAAGCCGAGCGCCATCCCGACCAGCGCGAGCACCGCCCCGGCGCGGATCGCGACGGTGCGGGCGGGGTCGAGGTCGCGCACCGCGAACAGGCCGGCGGCGACCCACAACGTCGCCAGCCAGGCGAGGACGATCGAGATCCCCATGGTGGCCCACAGGCCGGTGTCGAGCGGCGAGGTGTAGTTGAAGTGGCTGGTCGTGCCCCGCCCGGCCTGGACGGCGATGACGACCATCTCCACCGCGAGGGCCACCGCCGCGACCGTGCCCGCGAGGAACGCGCCACGGGTCCGGCCGCGCCTGGAACGCAGCTGGTCGTACAGCCAGGCCCAGGTCACGCAGAAGATCGCGATGGAGACGGCGAACTTGGTGGGCTTGAGCCATACCGGCGCGCCGAGCACCTCGCGCGGGTCGACGAGGGTGCCCAGGACGCCGAGCGGCACGGCCGCGGCGCAGGCGAGACCGACGACCATCAACGGACGGTGCCACGCGACGATGCCCCTCATGCGGATACCGTAACTATCGGATACTCGTACTGTCCATGTGGATCAGGTGGAACCGAGTGCGGCCCGCGTCCGTTGTCCCCCCGTGTCCGTGATCGTCGACCGAGCCCTGCGTACCGCCGTCACCGTGCTGCCGCGGCGGTGGCGGACCGACCGGCGCTCCGCCCTGGTCGGGCTGACCGCGCTGCGCCCGCACCTCGGCGTCGCAGGACTGGGGGTCGCGGGTCTCCTGCGGCTCGCCGGGCTGCGCCGCACCGCGACGGCGGTGGGGCTGGCCGGCGCCGCCGCCGCCGCTCCCGCGCTGCGACGGGTGCTGCCGCGCCCGGCCGGGCCGCTGCCGGACGGGCCCGAGCTGACCGTGCTCGTCGCGAACGTGCTGCTGGGGCGGGCCGACACCGGTGCGCTCGCCGCGACGGTGACCCGGGAGCGGCCGGACGTCGTCGTGCTGCCCGAGGCGGGCGTCGCCTACCTCGACCGGCTCCTGCTCCTGCTCGACGGCTACCGCGGCTGGTCCTCGGTCCCGCCCGGCGTCCCGGACCAGCGCGGCACGGTGGTGCTGGTCGCGCCGCGGGCCGGGGACGTCGACGTCCGGCCCGGACAGGGGATGCGGCTGCCGCACCTGGAGGTCACCGGCGGGCTGCTCGGTGCCCGGACGCTGTACGCGGTGCACACCTCCGCACCGACGAACCCGCGGTGGACCGAGCTGTGGACCGGTGAGCTCGCGCTGATCGGGGAGTGGACCCGCACCCGACCGGCGCCGGTCGTGGCCGGGGACCTCAACGCCGTCGTCGACCACCGGCGGCTGCGCGACGCGTCCGGCGGCTGCGTCGACGCCACCGATGGCACCGGGCGGGGGCTCGTGGCGACCTTCCCGTCGTCGCTGCCGCGCTGGGCCGGGATCCGCATCGACCACGTCCTCGTGCCCCGCGGGTCGGTGACCCGCCGCCACGTCGTCCTCGAGACCCCGGGCAGCGACCACCGCGCGGTGCTGGTGACGGTGCGGCTGCCGGGGACTCAGGGTCCGGCGCGGTAGAGCCGCGCGGAGCGGCTCTCCTGGGCGATCCGGCGCAGGGCCGCGAGCAGGGCGTCGCCGAGGACGGTGCCGACCAGTGCGGTCTCCGCGGCCTCCTCGCGGTCGGCGGTCCGCCCGATCGCGGCCAGGTCACCCTCCGCGGCGCGGTCGGCGGCCTCGGCCCACGCCCGCAGGGTCTCCTCGCCGGGTCCCCAGCCCAGCTCGTGCATCCGGGCCAGCACCGACCGGGCCCCGGCCAGGGCGGGCGCGTCCTTCTCGACCTGCCAGCCCACGTGGGCCATGGCTCCGGCCAGGTCGGCCTCCGCCTCGTCGAGCGAGCCGGACGCGCCGACGTCACCGGTGATCGCGTAGACCGTCCGGCCGAGCATGTCGTGCAGGCCGACCGCGGGGTCGTCGACGGCCGACAGCACCTCGCGGACGGTGGCGATCGGCAGCCCGCCGACCTCGACGAGCGCCCGGATCAGGCGCAGCCGGCGGACGTGCGCGTCGTCGTAGCGGGCCTGGTTCGGTGACGTCGTCTCGCCGCGGGGCAGCAGGCCCTCGCGCAGGTAGTACTTGATCGTCGCGACGGGGACACCGGACGACCGGGACAGATCCGAGACTCGCACATCGGAGACTCTAGCTATCCGTTTCGGCCCGGGGCCTCCGACAGCCCGTCGACGATGCCGAAGGTCACCGCCTCCGCCGCCGACAGCCAGCGGTCCCGGGCGTCGTCGGGCAGTGGGGCGCCGCAGTACGCCGCGGTCAGCGACTCGATCTCGCGGCGGCGTCCGGCGAGGTGGTCGGCCCGGACCCGCACGTCGCCGGGGTGCGAGCCGCGGACCGGACCGTCGGCGGTGGGCAGGAACGCGGCGTGCGCGCGGGCGAGCCGCTTGCCCGGCGTCCCCGACGCGACGAGGAACGGCACCGGGCCCGCGAGCGATCCCGCGGCGACGGTCGCGACGTCGACTCCGAGCGTGCGGATCGTGTCGTGCACCGCCATCGCGGCGACCGGGGAGCCGCCGGGCGCCAGGACGTGCAGGGTGATGTCGCGGCGCGGGTCCTCCGCGGCCAGCAGCAGCAGGCGCGCGCAGGTCTCGGCGGCGACGTCGTCGTCGAGCTCGCGGGCGAGCAGCACGATCCGCTCGCCGAGCAGGCGGTCGGCGGGGTCGGACGGGGTGGACAGGACGGGCATCGGATCTCCGCTCCTCGGGTGCCCGTCCGACGCTAGAGCCGGGACGGACCGCCCGACCTGCGGTTACGCCGACGGCGGACGGGGTTCGCCCTCGGCGGAGGTCGGGTCGGTGCCCGCGGTCGCGACCCGGCGCAGCAGCGTCCGGAGCGCGCCCTGCTCGTCCGGCGAGAGCGGCGCCAGGATGTGGGCCTCGGCGGCGCGCAGCCGCGTCTCGGTCTCGCAGAGCAGCGCCCGGCCGGCCGTGGTGAGCACGATCCGGCGGGCCCGCCGGTCGTTCGGGTCGGGGTGCCGCTCGATCAGTCCCGCCTCCTGGACCTTGTCCAGCAGGTAGGTCATCACGGTGCGGTCCACGCCGAGCTTGCGGGCGAGTGCGAGCTGGGTGGGCGGATCGTCCCCGGCCGCGGCGGCGAGCACCTGGAAACCGCGCTGACCGCCGGGCAGCGTGCCGACGACGCACTGCACCGCCGTGGCGTGGTCGCGCGCCACCCGGGTCAACGCCCACGCCAGGTCGCACTCGACGCTCTGCGGGGCGGACGGACCGGACATCGTCACAGGATACGTGCTTGCAAGGTCTTCTCCCGTGCAGATACTCTGTTCAACAGAACATCTTCACTTCAGATCGACCGGGAGGTCACCGTGTCCCTGTTCCGACTCGACGCGAGCATCCGCACCGAGGGCTCCGTCAGCCGCGAGATCGCCGACGAGGTCGAGCGCGCCTACCTCGACGCGCGGCCGGGGGCCGAGGTCGTCCGCCGTGACCTGGGCACCGCCCCGCTGCCCGCCGACCTGTGGACCACCGCGGTCGCGGCCGGGTACGTGGCCGAGGCCGACCGCACCCCGGAGCAGCGCGGGGTCCTCGCGCGCATCGCGGAGCTGGCCGACGAGGTGCTGGCCGCGGACGCCGTCGTCATCGGGTCGCCGCTCTACAACTTCGGCATCGCCGCGCACCTGAAGACCTGGGTCGACGCCCTGATCACCGACACCCGGTTCGCGCCGGGCAGCACGCCCCTCGCCGGCCGCCCGGTCGTGCTCGTCGTCTCCCGGGGCGGCGGCTACGGGCCGGGCACCCCGCGCGAGGGCTGGGACCACGGCTCCGGCTGGATCACCCGCATCCTGCGCGACGTGTGGGGTGCCGACGTGACCGTCGTGGAGACGGAACTGACCCTGGCCGACGTGGTGCCCGCGATGAGCGAGCTGCGCCCGCTGGCCGCGGAGAAGCGCGAGCGCGCCCGCGTCGACGCCCGGACGGCAGGGGAGCGGGTCGCCGCGGTGACGCCGGCGGCGTGAGGCCCGGTCACGGGGCGGCGCGCAGCGCGGCGAGCCGCTCCCGGGCGTAGCCGGGTTCGACGGTCCAGCAGGCGGCGACCTCCCACGCGTCGACGGCGCGTCGGACCTCGCGGGCCGCCCCGGGCCCACCGTCGAGGTCGAGCGCCGTCCGGTCCACCCGGCACTCGTCCCAGTCGAGCAGGCCCGGGCGTCCGTCCAGGACCCGGATGTTGCCCGGGCCGGGGTCGCCGTGGACGACGGCGACCGGACCGTCCAGCACGGCCCACGCGGCCCGGCACTCCGCGACGACGTCGGACGGCATCGCGGTCAGGTCCACGTCCCCGCCCCGGACGGCGCCCGCGAGCAGCTCGATCGTGCCCACGAACCCCGGCCGCTGGCCCCGCCCCGAGGTGAGGGCGTGCAGCCGGTGCAGCTCGGCGGCGACGGTCGCCTCGTCGCCCGGCCCGGGCGGGTCGCCGTCGAGCCAGGTCCGGACGACGTCCGCCCCGCACCGCCGTCGCCCGTCACCGGTCGGGACGACCTCGGGTACGCGGAAACCGTGGGCCCGCAGCTCGCCGGTCAGGTCGAGCTCCCAGTCCAGCGCCGCGGGCGTCCGCCCGCTGCGGTGGACCACCAGCCGTCGGCTCCCGTCGGTCGCCGCCCAGACCGCGCCGCGGTGCCCGCCGCCGAGCCGGGCCGTGATGCGCAGCCCCGGCCAGGCGGCGAGTCCGGGCGGCGTCAGCCCGCCTTCGGCTCCCACAGCTCCGGCCGGTCGGCCAGCTTCAGCGGCAGCCCGAAGTAGCCGAACAGCTCGGTGTTGAGGAAGATGCTCAGCCCGGTGACGGCCCCGTCCTCGATCCGCAGGGCGGTGATGCCCCAGGCCTCGAACTCCCCGTTCGGCCCGGACGGCTTCCACTGGGCGAAGCCGACCGTCCCGTTGATCTCCACCGGAGCCACCCGCGACCCACGGCAGCCCTGCCCGGGGCCGGTCGCCATCCAGGCGATGACGTCGTCCCGGCCGCGGAACCAGAGCTCCAGCGGGGGCATGTTCTGCTCGACGTCCTCGTGGAGCAGCGCGGTCAGCGCCTCCATGTCGAACGCCTCGAACGCCGCCATGTAGCGCATCAGCAGCGCGGTCTGGGCCGGGTCCATCGCCGGGGACGTCTTCGGTGCGGCCTCGGAGATCCCCTGCTCGTTCAGGGTGGCGCGGGCGCGCTGCAGGGCGCTGTTGACCGAGGCGACCGACGTGTCCAGCAGCTGTGCGACCTCGGCGGCCTTCCAGCACAGGACCTCGCGCAGGATCAGCACCGCGCGCTGGCGGGCCGGCAGGTGCTGCAGCGCCGCGATGAACGCGAGCCGGATCGTCTCCTTCGCGACGGCCTTGTCCGCCGGGTCCCCGGCCGGCGTCGACACCCGGGCGTCGGGCATCGGCTCGAGCCACTCGGCGTCGGGCAGCGGCTCGCGCAGCGACTCGGCGACCGGTGCGCCGGGGCCGCCGATGTCCATCGGGACGGCGCGGCGCTTGCGCCCGTTCAGCGCGTCGATGCAGACGTTGGTGGCGATGCGGTACAGCCAGGACCGCAGCGAGGAGCGGCCGTCGAACTTCGCGACGCCCTTCCAGGCCCGGACCATCGTGTCCTGCACCGCGTCCTCGGCCTCGAAGGCCGAGCCGAGCATCCGATAGCAGTAACCGGTCAGCTCGCGCCGGTGGTCCTCGAGGCGTTCCTCGGGTGGCCGCTCGTCCACGGTGGTGTCGGCGGCCCGTGCGGGTGCGCTCATGGTTCCCCCTCGACGTACCCGTCCGGGTGGGTCCCGGTCCGTCTGGCCGCGAGTGTGCCGCGCAACACCGACAAAGTGGAGGGCCCGCGCGACGAACGGCCGCCGAACAGGGGCGACGTGCGCCGACGCGCCGACCGCGACGTGGGATGATCGGGGCCGACGGCGTTCCGCTCGACCCTCCCGGTCCGCCGGTCGCAGGCACGACGGAGGAGTCGGGGAGCACGGCGGGGCGACGATGTCAGCGGTGACCGAGAACGACGGGACCGGGAGTACCGGCGGGGGCGGGGCGCGCCGCGCCGGTCGTCGCCCGGTCACCTCCCGCTCGGAGATCGAGCACATCGCGCTGGAGATGTTCAGCGACCAGGGGTTCGAGCACACGACCGTCGACGACGTCGCGCACGCCGCGGGGATCGGGCGTCGCACGTTCTTCCGGTACTTCGCCTCGAAGAACGACATCGCCTGGGGCGCCTTCGACGAGCAGCTGGTGCGGATGCGTGCGGTGCTCGCGGCCCAGCCGTCGGACCTGCCGACGCTGGAGGGGGTCCGGCGGGCGGTGCTGGAGTTCAACCACGTCGAGCCGGACGAGCAGCCCTGGCACCGGCGCCGGCTGCGGCTGATCCTGCAGACCCCGGCGCTGCAGGCGCACTCGACGCTGCGCTACGCCTCGTGGCGGGAGGTCGTGGCCGACCACGTTGCCGAGCGTCGTGGTGAGGACTCCTCGGAGCTCGTCCCGCAGAGCGTCGGGCACGCCTGCCTGGGCGTGTGCATCGCGGCCTACGAGCGCTGGCTGGCCGACGACGGCTCCGAGCTCGCCGACCTGCTCGACGAGGTGCTGCGGGCGTTGCAGCGGGGCTGGGCGACCGAGCTCCCCTGAGACGCGCCGCGACGGCGCCCCGGTGCGGGACGCCGTCGCGTGGCGGTGCCTGCGTCGCAGGTCAGCGGGTGGTGCCGAACAGCCGCTCCCAGAGGCTCGGTCGGGTCGGGGCGGTGCGCTCCGGAGCGTCCTGGGTC
The DNA here is from genome assembly GCF_020496245.1 of Pseudonocardia sp. ICBG601. NCBI lineage: Bacteria > Bacillati > Actinomycetota > Actinomycetes > Pseudonocardiales > Pseudonocardiaceae > Pseudonocardia > Pseudonocardia sp. ICBG601. The sequence continues at coordinate 1,311,027 of NZ_JAHLJA010000148.1, forward strand.
CGGGCGTCGGCCGGGGCCTGCGGAGCGGCGGTGCCGTCCGGGGCGGTGGCGACGGCCGGGGCGCCCGGCGCCGCCGGGGCCGCGGGCACGGCGGGAGCGGCCGGGGCACCCGGAGCCGCGGGGGCACCGGGAGCAGCCGGAGCGCCCGGAACGGCCGGGGCCTCCGGAGCGGTGGGCGCACCCGGGACGGCGGGGACCGCCGGCGCCGCGGGAGCGCCCGGGACGGCCGGGGCCGCGGGAGCACCCGGGACGGCGGGGGCCGCAGGCGCCTGGGGGAGGGCCGGGGTCTGGGGGGCCGCAGGGGCCTGCGGGGCGGCCGGCGCCTGCGGAACACCCGGAGCGCCCGGGACGGCCGGGGGCTCGGGGGCCTGGCGGGCCGCGGTGTCCGAGGTGACGGCGACGGCCGGGGTCACCGAGGCGGCCGGGGCGGCCGGCGCCGCGGGGGCGACCGGGGCGGCGGGCGCCGCGGGGGCGATCTGCGCCACCGGGGCGGCCGGGGCCGCGGGCAGGGCGGGCGCGGCCGGCGTCCCCGGGACGGCGGGGGTGGCCGGCACCGCGGGAGCGGCGGGGGCCGCGGGCACGGCCGGAGCGGCGGGCGCAGCCGGTACGGCCGGAGCACCCGGCACGGCCGGGGCCGCCGGCGCACCCGGAACGGCCGGGGCGGCGGGAACCTGCGGCGCGGCCGGCGCGCCGGGGACGGCCGGAGCAGCCGGGGCGCCCGGAGCCGCGGGAACGCCCGGGGCGGCCGGGGTCGGCACGTCCTGGACGGGGACGGTGGTGTCGGCGGGCGTCGCCGGGGCGGTCGCCGCGCCGTTCCCGAAGAGCGTGTCGAACAGCCGGTCCAGCGGGCCGTCGGACGCCGCGGTGGGCGCGTGGGTGACGGTCGCGGCCGGGGCGGCCGGGGTGGAGGCACGAACGGGCTCGGCCGCGCCGGCCACGCCGGCGCCGTACACACCCAGGGTGCCGATCATGAGGGTCAGGGCGACGGAAGTGGTGACTCGGGATCGCACGGTCTCTCCAGTTCGCTGTGCTGCTGCACGGGGTGACGGACGGCGCTGAGCTTGCGGTCACCGGGCGTCGTCCACCAGTGCCCCGATCGTGGCCACACGAGTCACAGGGGTCCCACCGGTCACGGTGTGAGCGGATCGCACCGCAACGCACCCGGAACGGGCGACCCCGTCCGGGGTCCTGCGGGGCCGTGGAGCGGGTGCGGGCCGCCGTCGCCACCCGAACCGGGGAGGACGTGCGCCCGGCGCTCACCCGACGGCGTGGAACACGTCCCGCGCTCACCCGTTCGGGACGGTGATGACCGCCCGTCGCCGATCGACGGCCCGGATCTCACGCGGCGTGATCGTCCCCGGAGTGGTGCGACGGGCGGTCGTCGCCGCGGAACGGGCCCGTGCGGGGGCGTCGAGTGAGGACGGTCGACGTGCCGGCGAGCCGTGGTAGCGTCCGCGTCGGTTGCAGTCGTTCTTCTCCGATCGCCGCGAAGCGTCCGTGTGAAGTTGTGACGGTGGGCGTCGTCGATCGGTGCTGAGGTGCCACGACGGTGTCCACGCGACCTCCGGCTCTTGCTGTGAGGGCCGGAACCGTTCCATCTGAGAAGGACACACGCTATGCCGCAGGGCACCGTCAAGTGGTTCAACGCCGAGAAGGGCTTCGGCTTCATCGCCACCGACGACGAGGGACCGGACGTCTTCGTCCACTACTCCGCCATCGAGTCGAACGGATTCCGCACGCTGGAGGAGAACCAGCGCGTCGACTTCCAGGCCAGCCAGGGCAAGAAGGGCCCGCAGGCCGACTCGGTCCGCGTGATCTGACTTCTGCGCGGGCACGACCCGCGCAACACGGCGGCGCCGGCTCCCTTCGGGGACCGGCGCCGTCGTCGTTCCCGGGGTCAGCCGAAGGCCGGCCGCAGCCCCTCCCGCGCCCGCAGCACCGCCGCGACGACCACCGCCACGACGCCGAGCGCCGCGACCACGGTCACCGGCACCGTCCCGGCCGACGCGGACTCCACCGCGACCCAGACCAGCGCCCAGACGGCCGTCGCCGCGTAGGGGAGCGCCGCCGTCGTCCGCCGGGTCGCGACGCCCGCGGCCAGCACGCCGACTCCGAGCAGCACCGCGGCCGCCACCGGGCCGAGCGGGGCGCCCCAGTAGGTCAGCGTCACCGAGAACCCGGCCACGGTCGCCAGCGACACCCAGCCCGCGTAGAACGCCAGCGGGCCGTGCAGCAGCACCCGGTCCGCCGCCCCGTCGGCCGGGAACGCGGCGAGCCGGCGCAGCACCACGGCCAGGATCACGAGCAGCGCCACGATCAGCAGCTGCGCGGTGCCCAGGAGCTCCTGGGAGAACACGACGATCCAGCCCGCGTTGAGCACCGCCGTCGCCACGAACAGCCAGCCGGTCGCCCGGTGCACCGGGCGCGACCGCTGCCCGGGCAGCGACTGGTACACCGCGTACACGAGCAGGGCCAGGTAGATGAGGCCCCACACGGAGAACGCCACCGTCGCCGGCGTGACCAGTGAGGGGTAGCGGTCGCTGAGCACCCGCTGCGACTCCCCGAACGTCCCGCTGCCGCCGAGCGAGCCCGCCACCGCCTGCAGCACCGCCGCGGCGAGCACCGCCCAGGTCCGTGCCGTGTCCATCCCGGTGGCCGGGCCTGCCGTGCGGCCCGCCCTCGCCGTCGTCGACGCCATGTCAGTCCTTCCGATCGTCACAACCATCTCGATGATAAAGACAATCGACGCACGAGGCATGTCGAGCGGTACGACGACCGGCACTGCGCCGGACGGCGGCGGGGTTGCCACCGGTCGTCGGCCCGCTGCGCCCGGTCACCCGCCGTTCACCGGTGGTCGCGACGCCGTGCGGTAGGCGCTCCCCGCTCGTCTCGCCGCTGCGCACCCTCGCCGCGTACCCCTCGCGAACTCGTGCCCGGAGCCCGCATCCTGGTGTTGTACTTCACAAGGAAAGCGGCACCACAGGGGTTGTCGCACAAGCGGAAGGAAGTGACCTCCATGTCCTGGTGGGACAGCTACCGAGCCGTCTACGGCGCGGAGCTGCGAGCGGCCGCTCGCGAGTACGCCGACCACGGTTGGCCGCTCGTGCCGGGGCCGGGCGCGGAGGTCATGCTCGCGACGGGCGACGTGCTCGACGTGGTCGAGGTCCCGGCGGCCATCGGCCGCCAGGTCTGCCGGACGCTGCGTGAGGCCGGCGAGGTCGTGCCGGTCGCCGCGACGCCCGAGGGCACCTGGTGGTTCCCGATGAGCCCGCGGCACGCGCTCCCGGCCGAGCTGAGCCTGCACACCGACGTCGTGCTGCACACCGACGGCATCGGCGTCGTCGCCCCGCCGACCGAGCGTCCCGAGGGCTGGGTGCAGTGGCGCGTGGCCCCGGCGCGGGTCGGCTACCGGGTGCCCGAGGCCGCGGTCGTCGTCGAGGCGATCTGCGACGCGGTGCGCCGGCGCGGCAGCGAGCAGGCCCTGCCCGACGAGCAGGAGGCGCGGGCCGAGCAGCCCGGCGTCCCGGGCGCCCTGCGGCGCTGACCCTCCCGCGCGGCCCGGACGGAACCGAGGATCCGGCCCGCGCGACCGCGTACCGCCCGCCCGGGTTCCGTCCCGTTGCCGTCCCCGCCGATCACCTCGCGGGGGACGCCGGGACCGGCCTGGCGGTACGCCCGGAAGCGGCGCCCGAGGGGGCACTTCTCCCTCGCCGCGCAGCCGCTCCACCGGCCACGGCCGGGTCCGGCGGGACATCCCCCGGGCCCGGCCGGGACCCACGGCGCGCGCCCCCGCCGCCCGATGTCGGTGTCCCCGGGCACTATGGGTGTGTGCAGACCTCCCGCGCGCCGGAGCGCCCGACCCCCGTCCCGCAGCGGGACCGCACCATCGGGTCCGTTCCCAGCGTCCCCCTCGGCGGCTTCGGCCCCGGTGACGAGCAGAAGCGGCGCGACCTGCGGCGCATGAAGGCCGTCGCCACCGGGTTCCTCCTCGGCGCGACGGTCGTGTTCTTCGTCGCGAAGTACTTCGAGGTCGTCCGCGGTGTCCCCGGGGCGGACTACGTCCGGGCCGCCGCCGAGGCCGGCATGGTCGGTGCGCTCGCCGACTGGTTCGCCGTGACCGCGCTGTTCCGGCACCCGTTGCGGATCCCGATCCCGCACACCGCGATCATCCCGCGCAAGAAGGACATGATCGGTGACAGCCTCGGCGACTTCGTCGGGGAGAACTTCCTGTCCGAGTCCGTCGTCCGCGACAAGCTCGAGCGGATCGGGGTCAGCGAGTCGGTCGGGCGGTGGATCGCCGAGCAGCAGAACGCCGACCGGATCACCACCGAGCTGGTCACCGCGGCGCGGGCCCTCGTGACCGTGCTGCGCGACGAGGACGTGCAGAACGTCATCGAGACCGTCGCGGTGCGCAAGCTGATGGAGATCCCGGTCGGCCCGCCGATGGGCAAGGCGCTGGAAGGCGTCCTGGCCGACGGCGCCCACCGCAGGCTGGTCGACCTCGTCTGCGACCGCGCCTACGACTGGGTCGCCGACAACCAGGAGATGGTCCTGCGGGTCGTGCACGACCGCGCGCCGTCCTGGACGCCGCGCTTCGTCGACGACCTCGTCGCCGACAAGCTGTTCGCCGAGATCCGCGGGTACGCCTGGGCGGTCAAGACCGACCCCGAGCACCCGCTGCGGCACGCCGTGGACCGCTACCTCGCCGAGTTCGCCCGCGACCTGCAGCACGACGAGACGACGATGGAGCGCGCCGAGCAGGTCAAGCGCCAGGTCGTCGAGCACCCGGAGGTGCAGCACTTCATCGGCCGCGCCTGGACGGTCGTGAAGTCCATGGTCCTCGACGCCGCCGACGACCCGTCGAACGAGCTGCGCCTGCGCGTGCGCGACGGCCTCATGGCCTTCGGGCGGAGGCTGGGCCGCGACGCCGAGCTGCGCGCGAAGCTCGACGGCTGGCTGGCGGACGCCGCGTCGTACGTCGTGCGGCACTACCGGCACCAGATCACCACGCTGATCACCGAGACCGTCGCCCGCTGGGACGCGGAGGAGACCTCGCGCAAGATCGAGCTCCAGGTGGGCCGCGACCTGCAGTGGATCCGGATCAACGGCACCGTCGTCGGGGCGCTCGCCGGCCTGGTCATCCACGCCGTGGGGGAGCTCGTCATCGGGTGATCGGTCGGGTGTCCCCGGACGACATCGCACCGTCACCGGGCCGTCACCGACGTGGCGCACGCCACGTGACCAGCGCTAGCACTGTGCTTGCAGGAGCTAGCAGTGCCGCGTACGGTCGGTTCCGTCAGTGAGGAACGGATCGAGGCGGAGGTGAGACGGATGGCCACCGAGCGCAAGCACGGAGAGCGTGAGTCCGTCGAGCCCGTTGAGCGCGTCGCGCAGGCCGTCGAGAGCGTCGGTCAGACCGTGGGGCACGCGGTGGAGGACATCGGGTCCTACATCCGCGCCCAGCGCGAGGCCGCCCAGGTCTCCATGCGGCAGCTGGCCCGCACCGCGGGCGTCAGCAACCCGTATCTGAGCCAGGTCGAGCGCGGACTGCGCAAGCCGTCCGCCGAGATCCTGCAGCAGATCGCCAAGGGGCTGCGGATCTCCGCCGAGGCGCTGTACGTCCGCGCCGGGATCCTCGAGGAGCGGCCCGCCGGTCAGGTGACCGACGCGGTGCTCACCGATCCGACTCTCAACGAGCGGCAGAAACGTGTGCTGCTCGATGTCTACGAGTCCTTTCGCAGGGAGAACGGCCTCTCTGCCGGCACCACCGACACCCCCACCGATACGAGGAAGTGATCACCATGGCCGTGAACCTCCCCACCAGCGCCGACGTGCAGAAGCTGCGCGAGCAGACCGCCGAGCAGGCCGAGGTCGTCCGTACCCCGCTGCTCGCCGTGCTCGGCGCCGGCGACTTCGCCGTCACCACCGTGAGCAAGGCCGTCACCGACGCCCGCTCCACCGCCACCAAGCGCGCCGAGGAGGTCCAGACCCGCGTCCAGGAGCTCCCCGACGAGCTCAAGGAGCTCCGCGGCAAGCTGTCCTCGGACAACATCCGCAAGCAGGTCGAGGAGTTCCGCTCCGAGGTCGAGGGCGTCTACGTCGGCTTCGCCCAGCGCGGTGAGAAGGCCTGGGGCCGGATCCGCAAGCAGCCGCAGGTCAAGCAGGCCATCGCGACCGTCGAGGGCCTGACCGAGAAGTTCGACACCCGCGTCGACGAGTTCGTGGACGAGACCCACGACGCCGCCGTCAAGACCCTGGGTGCGGTCACCACCCAGACCCGCTCGGTCGGCGAGAAGGTCGCCCGCCGCGCCCAGACCGCCGCGAGCGAGGCCGCCGAGGTCGTCACCGAGGTCTCCAAGGAGGCCGCCGAGGCGATCGAGGAGGCCGGCGACGAGGTCGCGTCCACCACGCGTTCGACCGCGCGCCGCACCGCCGCCAAGACCGACCCGAAGACCGCCACCGGCGCGAAGGTCCCGGCCCGCAAGCCGACCACCCGCCGTGGCACCTCGACGGCGTCCGCCAAGAAGTGACACCCGCCGGGCCCCGCGCCCGGTGAACACGACCCGCGCCCCCGGCCGATCCATGATCGGCCGGGGGCGCCGTCGTGTGCGCGACGCGGATCGTCCCGCCCGGATACGGCGCCGGACGTGACCGTCGCCCGGGTTGTCCGTACTCTGGCCGAGTGTTGTCACTGCCAGGTGCCCCCGATGAACTGATCATCTTCGTGATCAAGTGGATCATGGTGGTGGTCGGCGGGTTCTCGTTCGGGCACGCACTGATGCAACGTGCGGACGCCTTCACCGCGGCGGGCAAGCTCACCAAGAACGCATGGCTGGGCATCACCGGCGTCGCGCTGCTGCTCCTGATCATCACGAACGGCCCGATGTTCGGCGGTGCCATGTTCTGGCTGGCCGCCACCGTCGCGACGCTGGTCTACCTGGTCGACGTCAAGCCCGCGGTGATGGAGGTCCAGGGCGGCGGACCGCGCTGGTGAACCACCCGGTCCTCGGGACGCTCACGGCCGTCCCGGCGCTGGACCGGCCCGACCTGCTCGCGGAGCCCGTCGCCGTCGCGCTGGCGGGGCTCGACGCGGGCCGGGTCGCCGTCGCCGAGATCGACCCGGACCTGGCCGACACCGCCGCGTTCTGCGCCGCCTACTCCTCCCCGGTCGAACGGGCCGCGAACTGCGTGGTCGTCGCCGGGAAGCGCGGCGGCGAGACCCGGTACGTCGCCTGTGTGGTCCTCGCGACGACCCGGGTCGACGTCAACGGTGCGGTGAAGCGCCGCCTCGACGTGCGCAAGGCGTCGTTCGCGCCGATGGACGACGCCGTCGCCCTGACCGGGATGGCCTACGGCGGCATCACCCCGATCGGGCTCCCCGCGGACTGGCCGCTCTGGCTCTCGCCCGGGGTCGCCGAGGCCGACGCGGTCGTCGTCGGGAGCGGGACGCGGGCCGGGAAGCTGGCGGTGCCCGGCGACCTGCTGGCGTCGCTGCCCGGCGCCGAGATCGTGCCGGACCTCGCGCGCTGAGTCAGCAGCCCGTGCTGCGGGCGGCCTCCGCGGCGGTGAACTCCAGCCGGTAGCCGCCCCCGCGGGGGAGCAGGACGGCGGACCCGTCGGTCGAGGTCCAGCCCGCGGGCAGCAGCAGGAACTGGCTGCCGGACTGCACGACGAGCTTGAGGCCGTCGTAGCGGAAGCGGTAGCCGGCGTCCGGCCCGGCGCACGGGGTCACCGTGACCCCGGGGCCGGTGAGACCAAGCGACCGCTCGCTGTAGACGGTGGTGTCGGCGAGCCACGGCAGGCTCTGCTCGAACTGCACGCCCCGCCCGGCGCCGACGCCCGACGCGTACGCCCCGACCGCCCAGAACAGCCCGACGCCGAGCAGCACGAAGGACACGCCCCACTCGGTGACCGCGGCCGTCGCCGGGACCGGGCGGGTCCCGCGGGCGAGCCGCGCCGCCGCGAGCAGCGCCAGGACCGCCGCGCACAGGGAGAGTCCGCGCAGCTCCGGGACCTGCACGAACAGCTCCGCACCCGCGGTGTCGGCGACGGCGAGCGCCCCCGCACCGACGCCGACGGCCGCGAGCAGCGGCACCAGGACGCGGCGCGACCGGACCCGCGCCCGCTCCGAGAGCCGGGGGCGGACGAGCTGACGGCCCCACAGCACGAGCAGGACGGCCGTGCCCGTCAGGGCGAGCGGCGGGATCATCCCGTCGGCGCTGCGGACCAGGTAGTCGGCCGGGGTGAGGTCCATCGCGGTGTAGGAGACGCCGAGGTGGTCGAAGAAGCCGAAGGCGTGCATCCGGCCGAAGTAGAGGAGCAGCGCGGTCAGCAGCGTCGCCGGGGCGACGACGGTGCCGAGCGCCTGCAGGGCGCGGGGCAGGGACTCGGGTCCGGGCTGCGGCGCCGGATCCGTCGCGGCCGGCCCGGTGCCGGCCGGCGTCGGCGCGGGGGTCGTGGTGCGGCGCGGACCGGCGACGCGTCGTCGGCGCGGCGGTGCGGTCACCCGCCGCCGCGCCCGGTGTCGTCCTGCGGGGTCCCGCCCCCGGCGGGGGCGGGCTCGCCGCCGTCGCCGGGGACCGGGTCGGGCTCTTTCGCGGGGAGGCCGTCGATCGGATCGCAGCTGCTGTAACCGACGCTCACGCGAACGGTCTGCCCGAGGATGTCCGCGAGGTCCGTTCGGCGGCGCGGTGTCGTGTCGCATGCGAGCCAGCTCCCGGTGGCGCCGGGAGGTGAGGCCGCCCGGTCGATCACCACGCTCACGCAGCCGCTCGGTGCCGGTGCGCACCCCTTGAGCAGGATCGCCCGGTAGTCGTCGAAGGTGTAGTTGCCGTCGAGCAGCTCCGGGATCGAGCCGCGTGGCGGCGCGCCGCCGAGCCGGGGCGCGATCCGGGTCGGCTCCCCGCCCCCACCGGGACGGGTGGGCGGCGGCGGGCGTCTCGTGGCGCGGGAGGTGGTGGTGGGCGCGGCGGGGTCGTCGACGGTGGGGCCCGCGCGGGACGGGGTCGGCGCGGGGGCGGCTCCCGTGGTCCCCGGCACCGGCGGCGCCACCCCGCCGGTCGGGACGGGCGTGGGCACCGCGGCGGACGCCGTCGTCGCGGGCGGGACGATCCGGGGCGGCAGGTCCGCCGGGGGTGGGCCGCAGGCGGTGCAGGCCACGACCGCGCAGGCCAGCAGGCCGAGCCGGTTCCGCATCCCGACCTCCCGAGCGCGACCCGGTCACGCACCGGTGCCCCCGCGGTACTCGGTGTGCCCACGGTCGCCGTTACGTGCTCCGGTGTCCGCGTTCGCCCTGAGCGGACAGGACTCAACTCCGGGAAGCGGAGGGCCCTCCGTGTGGTTGGGCAGGACATGAGTGACGTGCTGACGCTCCCGGTCCTGCCCCTCGACGACGCCGTGGTCCTGCCCGGCATGGTCGTCCCCGTCCGTCTCGACGACTCCGACACCCGTGCCGCGGTGGACGCGGCCACCGCCGCGGCCCAGGACCGCGACGACGGGAGACGGGTGCTCGTCGTCCCCCGCATCGACGGCCGCTACGGCGCCATCGGCGTCGTCGCCGTGCTCGAGCAGATCGGCAGGCTCCCCAACGGGGACCGGGCCGCCGTCGTGCGCGGTGAGCGGCGCGCCCGCATCGGGTCGGGCGTCTCCGGCCCCGGTGCGGCGCTCTGGGTCGAGGCCGAGCCGGTCGACGCCGGCGAGCCCACCGGCCGCACCCACGAGCTCGCCCGCGAGTACAAGGCCCTGGTGATCGGCATCCTGCAGCAGCGGGGCGCCTGGCAGGTCATCGACTCCGTGCAGCAGACCGACGACCCGGGCGCGCTCGCCGACCTCGCCGGGTGGGCGTCGTGGCTCGACGTCGCGCACAAGGCCGAGCTGCTCGCCGAGACCGACCTCGACGCCCGGCTGGAGAAGCTCCTGGGCTGGACCAAGGAGCACGTCGCCGAGCAGGAGGTCACCGAGAAGATCTCGAACGACGTCCGCGAGGGCATGGAGAAGCAGCAGCGCGAGTTCCTGCTCCGCCAGCAGCTCGCCGCGATCCGCAAGGAGCTCGGCGAGGACGACCCGGAGGGCTCCGACGACTACCGCGCCCGCGTGGAGGCCGCCGACCTGCCCGACGACGTCCGCAAGGCCGCGCTGACCGAGGTCGGCAAGCTGGAGCGCTCGTCGGACCAGAGCCCGGAGTCCGGCTGGATCCGGACCTGGCTCGACACCGTCCTCGACATCCCGTGGAGCACCACGACCACCGACTCGTCGGACCTCGTGGAGGCCCGCCGCATCCTCGACGCCGACCACGCCGGCCTCGACGACGTGAAGGAGCGCCTCGTCGAGTTCCTCGCCGTGCGCGCCCGTCGCGAGCGCAAGGGCCTCGACACGGTCGGCGGCCGCGGCTCGGGCGCGGTGCTCTCGCTGGTCGGCCCGCCCGGCGTCGGCAAGACGTCGCTGGGGGAGTCGGTCGCCCGCGCGCTCGGCCGGAACTTCGTCCGCGTCGCGCTCGGCGGCGTCCGGGACGAGGCGGAGATCCGCGGTCACCGGCGCACCTACGTCGGCGCGCTGCCCGGCCGGATCGTCCGCGCCATCCGCGAGGCCGGCTCGATGAACCCCGTCGTGCTGCTCGACGAGATCGACAAGGTCGGCAGCGACTTCCGCGGTGACCCGACCGCGGCGCTGCTGGAGGTCCTCGACCCGGCGCAGAACCACACGTTCCGCGACCACTACCTGGAGGTCGACCTCGACCTGTCGAACGTCCTGTTCCTGGCGACGGCGAACGACGGCTCCGCGATCCCCGGCCCGCTGGCCGACCGCATGGAGATCGTGACGCTCGACGGCTACACCGAGCCGGAGAAGGTCGCGATCGCCCGCGACCACCTGCTGCCGCGCCAGGTCGCCAAGGCCGGTCTCGACGACGGCGATGTCGAGTTCACCGACGTCGCGCTGTCGATGATCGCCGCCGAGTACACCCGGGAGGCCGGGGTCCGGCAGCTGGAGCGGGGCCTGGCGAAGGTGCTGCGGAAGGTGGCCGTCCAGCTCGACGAGTCGGAGACCGCGCGCCCGGTGCACGTCGACGCCGACGCGCTCGTCACCTACCTCGGCCGTCCGCGGTTCACGCCGGAGTCCGCCGAGCGGACCTCGGTGCCGGGCGTCGCGACCGGGCTGGCGGTGACCGGCGCCGGTGGTGACGTGCTGTTCATCGAGGCCACCTCGATGGACGGCGAGCCGGGCCTGCAGATCACCGGGCAGCTGGGCGAGGTGATGACCGAGTCCGTCTCGATCGCGCTGTCCTACCTGCGCTCGCGCGGGCTGGCCGGTGACCTCGCGTCGCGGAAGCTGCACGTGCACGTCCCGGCCGGTGCGGTCCCGAAGGACGGCCCGTCCGCCGGCGTCACGATGACGACGGCGCTGGCGTCGCTGGCCTCCGGGCGCCCGGTCCGCAGCTCGGTCGGCATGACCGGTGAGGTGACGCTGCAGGGCAAGGTCCTGCCGATCGGCGGGGTGAAGCAGAAGCTGCTCGCCGCGCACCGGGCCGGACTGACCGACGTGATCATCCCGAAGCGCAACGAGCCGGACCTGGACGACGTCCCGGCCTCGGTCCGCGAGGAGCTGCGGGTGCACCCGGTCGCCGACGTCTCCGAGGCCCTGGCGATCGCCCTGGAGCCCGCCCACGACGCGGCGACGGCCGAGCAGTCCGCGGCCTGACCCCCCGTCCGACCCGCGGCGTGAGCCGCACGATCCGGCGCCCGTCCCGCAGCACGCGGGGCGGGCGCCGTCGTGTGCGCGCCCCGCGCCCCGGGAAGTTCGCCGAGATGCAGCTCAGCGGGAATTGTCGATCTTCGCGGCCCGCTGAGCTGCATCTCGGTGAGCCTCGCCGAGGGCCCGGCCCACCTCGGCGACGATCTCGTCGGGCCGTCGGTGCATGTCCGGGGCGGTGTAGCGCAGCACCCGCCACCCCGCCGCGACGAGGCGGGTGTGCCGTTGCGCGTCGGCGCGGGCCGCCTCGGGCGTCGCGAAGTGGCCGCCGCCGTCGTACTCGACGCCGAGGTGGTGGTCCGGGTAGGCCAGGTCCAGCCACAGCGCCGTGCGCCGGGCGTCGTCGAGGACCGGGTGCTGGGGCACCGGGGGCGGGAGACCGCCCCGGACGAGGACCAGCCGGAGCCGGGTCTCGGGCGGGGAGCCGGCGCGCGGGTCGGCCCACACCAACGCGTCGACCACCCGCCTGACACCCCGGGCGTGGGCGTGCCGGACCGCCAGGTTCAGCAACACGTCCGGGGCGAACGATCCGCGGGACAGCGCGTCGACGGCGACGACCCCCTCGGTCGGGGACAGACGCCGCGCGAGGTCGAACGCGGTGCGGACACGCGTGGTGACCCGGACGCTGCGGACCTCGGTCACCTCGTCGGGATGCAGGACGTCGCGGCGGACGAGCACACCGTCACGGGAGCGGGCTCCGGGGTGCGCCGCACCGACTGTCACCTCGGCCGGTGCAGCCCTCGGGGCGCACGACGCGCCGAGCAGCTCGGCGGCGGAGTACCCGCTGAGCACGGCGTCCGGTCCGGCCCAGCGGTGCGCCGCGAGCGAGCGGAGCCGCAGGTCGGGGAGCAGGTCGGCCGGCGCGTAGGTGTCCGGGAGCAGCCGGCGGAAGCGGGGCCCGCGCAGGAGGTCGGGTGTGACGAGACCCGCCGCCACGGCCGCGGTCCCGCGGAACACCTCGGGCCATCCGGGGATCGTCACGCGCCGATCGTGCGCCGGCTGCCGTGGCCGTCGGATCGGATCGGCTGTACTCCGTCGCCATCGCGAACGAAGGACCTACGCCGAGATGCAGCTCAGCGGGCCGCGGAGATCCACAATTCCCGCTGAGCTGCATCTCGGCGACGTTCCGCCGCGCGACCCGGCCGGGCGAGCGGAGCGCAGGGCTGCGGGCTCAGCGGAAGACGACGGTCCGGTTGCCCTGGATCAGCACCCGGTCCTCCAGGTGCCACCGCAGCCCCCGGGCCAGCACCAGGCGCTCGATGTCGCGTCCCCGTCGCACCATGTCGGTCGCGGTGTCCCCGTGGTCGACGCGGGCGACGTCCTGCTCGATGATCGGGCCGGCGTCGAGGTCGGCGGTCGCGTAGTGGCAGGTCGCGCCGATCAGCTTGACCCCGCGCCGGTGGGCCTGGTGGTAGGGCCGGGCCCCGGCGAAGGACGGCAGGAAGCTGTGGTGGATGTTGATCGCCCGCCCGGCCCAGGCCTCGCACAGGTGCGCGGGCAGGACCTGCATGAAGCGGGCGAGGACGATCGCGTCGGGAGAGTCGTCGTCGACGAGCTTGCGGATCTCCTCGAACGCGGTGACCTTGCCCTGCTCGCGGGCCGGGTCGCCGGGCGCGGGGAAGGGCACGTGGTGGAACGGCACCCCGTGCGCGGCGACGACCGGCTCCAGCGACGTGTGGTTGCCGATCACGCGGGTGATCTCCACCGGCAGCTCGCCCGCCCACACCCGGCCGAGGATGTCGTGCAGGCAGTGCTGGTCGCGGGTCACCAGCAGCACGGCGCGCTTGCGGACGCCGGTGTCGGAGATGCGGTGCTCACCGCCCAGCTCGGCGGCGACCGGCGCGAACCGGGCGCGGAGCTCGTCGACGTCGAAGGGGACCGACGCGGCGTCGACGACCTGGCGGGTGCAGAACACCCCGGCCTCGACGTCGGCGTGGTACGCGGCCTCGGTGATCGAGGCGCCGAGCTCGGCGAGGAACGTGCTGATCCGCGCGACGATGCCGGTGCGGTCCGGGCAGGACAGGGTGATCACGTAGTGGGACATCAGGAGATCCGGGAGAGGGTGAACTGGGTCTCGGCGGCGAGCAGCTGCTCGATCTGTCCGGCGACCGCCTGCTCGATCTTCGCACCCACCAGCGGGACCTTGACCGTGACCTCGGCCCGGATCCGGACCTCGCTGCCGCCGTCGACGTCGGCGATCCGCATCACCGACCGTGCGGTGGCGGGGGTGCCGATGACCTTCACGGAGCCGGTGCCGTCGTAGACGCCCGAGTCGCCGGCCCGCCACTGCTCGCTGCGGTCGATCTGCAGGTCCCCGCCGGGCACGAACGACGACACGATCGACGGCAGGTGCTCGCCCGGGATCCCGTGCCGCAACGTGTAGCGGACGCCGTCGGCGGTGGTCTCGTACGCGGTCACCCCGGCCCCGGGGCCGCCGATGTGACGCAGCTGCTCCTCCAGGAGATCGCGGTCGACCATCGCCGCGTAGACCTTCGAGGCCGGGTGCGCGGACGTTGCGCGGTAGTCGATCGAGCGCGGCATGGGCGAAGGCTACCGTTGCGGTCGTGAGTTCCCCCGCTCCGACAACGGTCGACCCGATGCTCAGTGCGCACACCACACTGCGCCTCGGCGGACCGGCCTCCCGCATCGTGCGCGCCGAGGGCGCGGCCGAGGTGGTCGACGCCGTCGCCGCGGCCGACCGGGCCGGGGAACGGGTGCTGCTGGTGGGCGGCGGGTCGAACCTCGTCGTCGCCGACGCCGGGTTCGACGGCACCGCCGTGCTGCTGGCGGGGCGCGGGATCGGCCACGAGCGCGACGGCGACCGGGTGCTGCTGACCGTCGAGGCCGGCGAGGACTGGGACGACGTCGTCGCCGCGACCGTCGCCGACGGGCTCGGCGGGCTGGAGTGCCTGTCCGGGATCCCCGGGCGGACCGGCGCGACCCCGGTGCAGAACGTGGGCGCCTACGGCGTCGAGGTCGCCGACCTGCTCGTCGACGTCGACCTCTACGACCGGCGCACCGGCACCGTCCGCGAGCACGTGCCCGCCTCCGACCTGGGGCTCGACTACCGCACCAGCGTCCTCAAGGGCCGCGACGACGCGATCGTCCTGCGGGTGCGCTTCGCGCTGCACGCCGACGGCCGCTCCGCCCCGATCCGCTACGGCGAGCTCGCCCGCACCCTCGGCGTCGACCCGGAGACGCGGACCGACCCGGCCGCCGTCCGCGAGGCGGTGCTCGGGCTGCGCCGCGGCAAGGGCATGGTCCTCGACGCCGACGACCACGACACCTGGTCGGCCGGCTCGTTCTTCACCAACCCGATCCTGCCCACGGACCGCGCGCCGCAGGTCGACGGCCTGGCCGCCTGGCCCGCGGGACAGGGCCGGGTCAAGCTGAGCGCCGCCGGGCTGATCCAGAACGCCGGGTTCGGCCGCGGGCACGCCGGCCCCGGCGGCCGGGTGTCGCTGTCGACGCGGCACGTCCTGGCCCTGACCCACCGCGGCGGCGGGACGACGGCCGACCTGCTGGCCCTGGCCCGTGAGGTGCAGGGCGGCGTCGCCGAGCGGTTCGGCGTCACACTGCATCCCGAACCGGTGCTGGTGAACTGCGCCGTCTGACACCCTCTGTACATCGACGTCCGGTTCGCGTTGCGCCGCACGGGGGAGCACCGTCCTCCTGCCGATCACGCGTACTGGATCTCGGCGTACGGTCGGTGCGCAACGCACGGATCGAGTACGCGGGGGAACGGTTGCGACGGGTACTGATCGTCGTGGTGGCGCTGATCGGCGCGCTGGGCATCGTCGGTGCGGTGGCCCTCGCGGCCTCGCCGCAGGACCCGGCGGCGCCGCAGGCCGCCCCGGCCCCGGCCGGGCCGCAGGTGAGCTACCAGCCGGCCGCCTCGGCGTCGTCGGCGAACCCGGCGCAGCCGGTCTCGGTCCGCGCGGCGGGCGGCACGCTGGACGGGGTGTCGCTGACCGACCCGGACGGCGACGCCGTCGACGGCGCGCTGTCCCCGGACCGCACGACCTGGACCAGCAGCGGTGACCTGGACTTCGCGACCACCTACAGCTGGCACGGGCGTGCCGTCGCCCCGGACGGCACGGCGACCCCCGTGCAGGGCACCGTCGCGACGCTGAAGCCCGCCCACACCGTGCGCGGCACCCTGAACATCGGCGACGACCGCACCGTCGGCATCGCCGCGCCGATCGAGATCCAGTTCGACCGGCACGTCGAGGACCGCGCCGCGATCGAGAAGGTCCTGAAGGTCACGACCTCGAAGGAGGTCGAGGGCGCGTGGGGCTGGCTGCCCGACGAGAACGGCGGCTCGCGCGTGCACTGGCGGCCGAAGGAGTACTGGCCGTCGGGCACGAAGGTCACCGTGGACGCGCCGCTCAAGGGCGTCGACTACGGCGGCGGCAGCTACGGCGCCGAGGACCTGACCACGTCGTTCGCGATCGGTCGCGCCCAGATCGTCAAGGCCGACGCCCGCTCGTTCCGGATGATCGTGATCCGCGACGGCAAGCAGATCGCGGACTACCCGGCGTCCTACGGCCTGGCCGACGACCCGAACCGCAACACGCGCTCGGGCATCCACGTCGTCACCGAGAAGTTCACCGACAAGCGGATGGTCTCGCAGCAGTACGGCTACGACGTCGTCGAGAAGTGGGCCGTCCGGATGAGCAACAACGGCGAGTTCATCCACGCCAACCCGGTGTCGGCCGCCGCGCAGGGGACCGCGAACGTCACCCACGGCTGCGTGAACCTGTCGATCGAGAACGCCAAGGCGTACTACGACACCGTCCTCTACGGCGACCCGGTCGAGGTCACCGGCACCCCCGTGCAGCTCTCCGCCCGCGACGGCGACCTGTGGGACTGGACGCTGTCCTGGGAGAAGTGGAAGGGGTTGTCGGCGCTGTCCTAGCGGGTACCCGTGGGCATGACCGCCCCCGAGAACCCCGACCGGCCCGACGGCGACCGCCCGACCCCGCTCCAGGAGGAGGGGGCCGAGCAGATCCTGCGCGAGTCCGAGGAACGGATCGCCGGCGCCGTCTCGGGCGAGAGCCCCGGCGACGACGCCGACCAGCACCGCCGGTCGGAGGAGACCCTCTAGCGCCGGTGCCGCCGCGTGCCCGACGCCTGGTCACGCGGCTTGAGCACGATCTGGTCCAGGTTGACGTGCGACGGCCGGGTCGCGGCGAAAACGATCGTGTCGGCGACGTCGTCGGCGGTCAGCGGGGTCAGGCCTTCGTAGACCTTCGCCGCCTTGTCGGCGTCGCCGAGCCGCACCTCGGAGAACTCGGTCTCCACCATGCCGGGGCAGATCTCGGTGATCCGGATCGGCTCGCCGAGCAGCTCCCCGCGCAGGGTGCGGTGCAGCATCGCCTGGGCGTGCTTGGCGCCGGTGTAGCCGGCGCCGTTGTCGTAGAAGTCCAGCGCGGCGATCGAAGTCACGGTGACGATGTGCCCGTCGCCCGACGCCCGCAGCTTCGGCAGGAACGCCTGGGTGAGGCGCAGCGTGCCGGCGACGTTGGTCTCCCACATCCAGCGCCAGTCGTCCTCGTCGGCGTCCGCGACGGGCTCCAGGCCCTTCGCGCCGCCGGCGTTGTTGACCAGCAGCTTCGCCTCGGGCACGGCGTCGGCGAACGCGCGGACGGACTCCCGGTCGGTGACGTCGAGGGACAGCGCGGTGCCGTCGATCTCCTTCGCGATCTCCTCGCAGCGCTCCACCCGGCGGGCTCCCAGCACCACGTGGAAGCCCGCGGCACCGAGTGCGCGGGCGGTGGCGGCGCCGATCCCGGAGGAGGCACCGGTGACGACGGCGGTCGGACGGTCGTTCGCGGTCATGGCGCCGAGCCTATGACCTACCTCGGCTCGACGCCGCGCTGCGCCGACCGGTCCCCGCGCCGGGCCGCGGCCCGCTGCGCCGAGAACACCGCGGCACCGAACAGGCCCACCCCGACCCCGGCGATGCAGGTCCAGAACCAGGCGCCGGCACCGTTCGCGGGATCGAACCCGGAGCCGGTGACCATCGCGAACGCGGCGGCGACGCCCGCGCCGACCGCCCACAGCAGCATCCCGCCGAGGATCACCGGCGGGGACTCGTAGAAGCGCGCCGGCAACGGCGGCGGGGGCGGTGGGTCGCTCGCGCGCTCGCTCTCGTGGGCCGTCACGGGGCCGTAGCCTAAACGGTGCACGTACGGAACCCGCAGCGTTGCACCGCGTCTAGGGTGTCGCCGTGATCGAGCGCCTGTTCCGCGTGTCCGAGCGCGGCTCCACCGTCTCCCGCGAGCTGCGCGGGGGTCTCGTCACGTTCATGGCGATGGCCTACATCATCGTCCTGAACCCGTTGATCCTCGGCAGCGTCACGCCGGGCGACCCGTCGGCCAAGGCCGACGCGCTGGGCGGGATCCTCCCGGTCGCGCAGGTCGCCGCGGTGACCGCCCTGGTCGCGGGCGTGATGACCATCATCTTCGGCGTCGTCGCGAACTACCCGTTCGCGATCGCCACCGGCCTGGGGATCAACACCCTGCTGGCCGTGACCATCGCGCCGCTGATGACCTGGCCCGAGGCGATGGGCCTGGTGGTCATCAACGGCGTCATCATCGTGATCCTCGCCCTGACCGGCTTCCGGACGGCGGTGTTCAACGCCGTACCCACCGAGCTCAAGACGGCGATCGCGGTCGGCATCGGCGCGTTCATCGCGCTGATCGGCCTGGTCGACTCCGGCTTCGTGCGCCGGCTGCCCGACGCCGCCAACACCACGGTCCCGGTCGGGCTGGGCACCGGCGGCTCCATCGCCTCGTGGCCGACGTTCGTCTTCGTCGTCGGGCTGATCATCGTCGGCGTCCTCGTCGCCCGCGGTGTCCGTGCGGGCATCCTCATCGGCGTCGTGGTGAACACGATCATCGCGATCGTCGTCGAGGCGATCGTCCGGGTCGGCCCGGGCGGCCCGACCAACCCCGGCGGCTGGTCGCTGGCCGTGCCCGCCATCCCGGACCGGATCGTCGGGCTGCCGGACCTGTCGCTGGTCGGGCAGGTCTCGCTCGGGGCGTTCACCCGGCTCGACATCATCACCGTCGTCCTGCTCGTCTTCACCCTCGTGCTGGCGAACTTCTTCGACGCCATGGGCACGCTCACCGGCCTCGGCCGCCAGGCGGGCCTGACCGACTCCGACGACAAGCTCCCGAACGTCGGGAAGGCGCTGGTCGTCGAGGGTGCGGGTGCGGTCGCCGGTGGTGTGGGGTCGGCGTCGTCGAACACGATCTTCGTCGAGTCCGCGGCCGGCATCGCCGAGGGCGCACGGACGGGTCTGGCGAACGTCCTGACCGGTGTCCTGTTCCTGCTGGCGATGTTCTTCACGCCGCTGTACTCGATCGTCCCGGTCGAGGCCGCGGCCCCGGCGCTGGTCGTCGTCGGCGCGCTGATGTTCCGGCAGATCACCTCGGTCTCGCTCGACGACCTGCGCACCGCGATCCCGGTGTTCCTGACGATCACCGTCATGCCGTTCACCTACTCGATCGCCAACGGCATCGGCGCCGGCTTCATCAGCTACGTCGCGCTCGCGGCGGCCACCGGCCGCGCGCGGCAGGTCCATCCGCTGATGTGGGTCGTGGCGGTGCTGTTCGTGGGGTACTTCGGCGTGGGACCGTTGCGGGAGCTGCTCGGCTGAGAACCCGCCCTTGCGCGAGCGACGAAGGTTAGGCTAACCTCAATCTTGTCGCTTCGTGGTGGGAGCGGCGCGTCAGTTCGGGACAGGAGAAGGCCCCGGACCCCACAGGGTCCGGGGCCTCCTTCTTTCCCCAGTCACACCCGACCCGCCGCCGAGCGGGTCAGGGCGCGTAGATGCGGACCCAGTCGACCTGGAAGTCCAGCGTCTCCGGCGAGGTCGCGTCCGGCGCCGGGATCCAGTCGTCGCCGTAGGGACCGATGTCCTGCTGCATCGCCAGGTGCATCGACCGCGGCGGGATCTGCTCCGGGTCGGTGGTCCGGAAGACCTCGGCGCCGTCGATGTAGAACACGACCCGGTCGGGCAGCCACTCGACGGCGTAGGTGTGCCACTGCGTGAAGTCGCCGCGGATGGTCTTGCCGACCTGGCTGTTGTCCTCGCCGTAGTGGACGATCGTGTGCGTCTCGGCGCGCTCGGGCTTCGGGATCTCCATGAAGTTGAGCTCGCCGCCCTCGGGCCAGTCCTCGGCGTCCGGCCAGAGCAGCGCGACGTCGCCGTAGCCGACGCCGGGGTTGGTCTTCGCCCGGATCTCCCAGCGGCCGTACTGCTGTCCGCCGCGCCAGGCCAGGCCCGCCGAGGTGCGCCCGCGGCTGGTGAGGACGAGCTCGCCGTCGCGGACAGAGATGTTCTCGGCCCGGTGCCGGCCGTTGCCCCCGGTGGTCTCCCCGGTGTACGGGCTCCAGCGCGTGCGGTCGAGCGCGGTGCCGTCGAACTCGTCGTGGTCGGTGAGGCGCCAGCCGTTGCGCACCGCCGCCTCGGTGTCCGAGCGCGACGCGGGGTCGAGCTCGCCGACCTCGTTCGGACGCTCCTGGTCGTGCATCCCGCCCGGCGACGGCGGCGCCGCCGGTGCGGGCGTCGGGCCGGACGAGCCGGTGAGCAGGGTCGGGTCCATCGCGACCGTGACGACCCCGGCCAGCACGGCCAGGCCCGCCACGAGCCCGACGACGGCGGGCCAGCGGCGTCGCGAGGGGGCCTCGGGGTCGTGCTCGGGCTCCTGCTCCGTCTGTTCCGGCACGACCCCCTCCTTTATCGTCGACGGCGGGTCGGCGGCAGCCTAGGAGGGGACGGCTGTGGGGGAGCTGAGAGGGGCCCGGCGCCCGAAGATCGACCGTTGTGGAGGATCCGGCCCGCTGAGCGAGCGCCGCGCTCCACAACCGGTGATCATGAACCGCTCGACGCCTGACCCGACCCGGTCCCGGTGCCGGCGGCGCCCCCGTCGAGGGTGTACTGGCGGACCCAGTCGACCTGCATCTGCGTCTCCTTCCCCGACCCGCCCTTGGGGAACCAGTCGAGCTGGATGCACAGGTGCATCGGCCCCGGCGGCTGCACCTTCTGCTCGGTGGTCTCGAACCACTTCTCGCCGTCGACGTAGGCGGTGATCCGGTCCGGCGTCCACTCCAGGGCCCAGTTGTGCCACTGCGTCGCGTCGATCTCGACCGAGCCCTCGACCTGGGAGTTGTCCGCGCCGTAGTGGAAGAACGCGTTGGTCTTCTGCCGCGAGGGATCCATCATCTCCATGAAGTCGAGCTCACCGCCCTCGGGCCAGTTCTCCGCGGTGGGCCAGAGCAGCAGCAGCGCGTTGTACGACGGGTCCCCGACCGGCGCGCGCACCCGACCCTCCCAGCGGCCGTACTGCTGGGAGCCCTCCTTCCACGCCATGCCCGCGGTGTTGCCCTGGCTGTCGCCGGTGATCGTCAGGACGCCGTCCGCCACCGCGGCCGCGTCCGGGGTGCGACGGCCGTTGCCCGCGTGCCCGGCGCCGTCGTAGATGCTCCAGCCGTCGGTGCCGTTGTCGAACTCGTCGGTGCGGACCGGCTGTCCCCAGCCCAGCTTCGCCGCCGCGGTGGTGCCCTCGGCCGCCGCCGCGCCGCCCGCCTCCGGGGCGCTCCCGGTGGCGGGCGCGGTATCGGCCGCGCCGCCCGAGCCGGTGGGGCAGGGGGCGGGGGTGGTCCGGCCGCCGGTGCCGGTGCCGCCGGTGAGGAGGCCCGCGGCGGCGTCGTCGCTGGTGCCGTAGGCGGTGGCACCGGACTCGTCGGGGGCGCCGGAGGCGGTGCCGCTGCCGCCCGAGCCGCTTCCCGCGTCGCTGTCGCCGGGGCTGCTGTCGTCCGAACCGGAGCCCCCGCTGTCGCCGGACCCGGTGCCCTGTGAACCGCTCTTCCCGGAGCTGTCGCCCCCGGAGCCGCTGTCGTCCGAACCGCTGTTGCTCCCGGAGTCGCCCGACCCGCTGGATCGGCGCCGGTCGTCGGAGTCGCCCGACCCGTCGGAGCTGTCGGAGCCGCCGGCCCCGCCGTCGCGACCGTCCTCCGACCCGCCGGACGAGTCGTCGCCGGCCCCGGCGGACCCGGACCCGGCGGAGGACCCGTCGGACCCGGACCCGTCGCGGCCGTCCCCGCCGCCCGAGCTGTCGGAGCCCGACCCGGAACCCGACCCGGAACCGCCGGAGCCCGACCCGGACCCGCCGGAGCCCGACCCGGAACCGGCCCCGGAGGACCCGCCCGACCCGACGCACACCTCGCCGTCGGCCCCCAGCTCCAGGTCCGGACGCGGCGCACCGGCGGCGTCCTGCCCGGAGCTCACCGACGGCGTCGCGGACCCCCCGGGTTCCACCCCCACCAGCTCCCCGGCAGGGCCCAGCGCCAGCAGGACGACCGTGACCCCCTTGGCCAGCAGGGACTTGAGCAGCTGCTCGAGCTCGTCGGCGGTCATCGCCCACTCCAAGGTTCGGTCACGTCAGTCGTCCACGTCGGGGGTGTCGGTGGTGATGGGGGTGTCGGCGGTGACCAGCCAGTGGCCCGCCGCGTCGAGCGCCACGACCACGCGGGTGCGCCAGCGCCGGATCTCGGGGGCCGCGCCGGGCCCGGCCGTGGTCGTGCGGACGGTCGCGACGAGCGCGGTGCGCCCGCGGGCCCAGTCGGTGGCGCCCTCGTCGAGGTCCTCGACCTCGGCGGTCCGTCCCGCGCCGGGCGGCGGCGGGTCGAGGACGGGCGCTCCGGCCGCGGCCGGGCTGCCGGGCAGTGCGTACGGGCTGCCGTCGAGGGTGGTGCCCGCGGCCGCGCCGGCCCGGGTGCCGTGCGCGGCGACGAGGTAGGCGCGCGCCACCGCCCCGGGCGACGACGGCCGCGTCGCCGGCACGGGTGGCTCCGCTCCGCGGACGGGACCGGGATCGCCGAGGGCGTCCCGGTCGGCCGAGGTCAGCACGGCCTGCGACGGCGGTCCGGGCAGCAGCGCCGGTACCAGCAGGGCCAGGGGCACCGCGAGGACCGCGGCGAGCACGAGCAGCGGCAGGGAACGTCGCACGGGGTCACTCCGCGAAGCTGATGTGGACATGGTCGTAGTGGCCGCCGGTCGCGTCGGAGGTGTCGTAGACCCCGCCGCCGGTGTAGCGACGGCCCCAGCCGGAGCCGTCGGCGCGCACCGAGGGGTCCCAGTAGCGGCCCTGCCAGATCAGGTACTTGACCTTCAGCGGGGCCGCGTTGCGTTCCAGCCAGCGCGCGATCGCCCAGCCCTCGTCGAGGTCGGCGCCCTTCGCGAACGCCCCGGCCTTCCCGGTGAACACGTCGCAGGCCCTGCCCTTCGGATGGTCCGACCGCGGGTTCTGCAGGTGCTCGTCCCAGCAGCCGACCGTCTCGATGGTCGGGCCGAAGACCGCCCGGACCGCGTCGAGACCGTGCTTCGTCGCGCCGGTCAGACAGCCGCCGGAGCGCACCGGATCGGGTTCGTGACAGCCCGTCGCGCCGCCGGTCCAGGCGGGTGCCGGTGCCGACGAGGCGTCCTTCGCCGCCGGTGCCTTCGCCGGGGCGGCCTTCTGCGGCGGTGGCGGGGACGACTCGCGGTCGTCGACGGCCGTCGTGCCGGAGTAGTCCGCGACGAAGCCGTGCACCGCGTCGAGGTAGCGCCGGATCGCCGACGCACACGCCTGCGAGCAGTCCGCCTCCCCGCCCGTCGGCACCCCCGACGCCGAGCCGGTGACCCGGCTGCAGCCCGCGATGTGGCAGACCAGCATCGCGTCGAGCACCGGCACGTCCTTCGGGGTCGTCGCCAGGTACCCGGCGGCGGCGCGCAGCGTCGAGCAGAGCCACGGCACGACGACGCGCAGGTGCCCCTCCGGCTCGGTCAGCGCCGCATCCGGCCACGGAGCGCCCCCGGCCGCGACCCAGGTCCGTTCCGAGACCTGCAGCAGCCCGGCGGCGGTGCCGGTGCGCAGCTCCGGGTCCCAGCCCGACTCCGCCTGCACCTGGGCGACCACCCAGGCCGGCGGCAGCTCCGGGCAGCCCTGCGAGGTCAGCTCCGTGACCAGGTCGAGGTACGGCCGCGCCGCCTCCGGCACGCGTGCCGCGTCGACGCCCGAGGTGACCGGTTCCGCGGCCGGTGCGGCCAGGACCTGCCCCGCCGTCCCCAGCAGGAGTGCGACGACGACCGGCACGATCAGCAGCGCTCGCACGGCTCACCGGACCGGCCCGGTCGGGACCGCCAGCACCCCGCGCATGGGTCGCAGCCCACCGACGCCGGCCGGGGTGAGCGGCCGGTCGAGCCGGCCGGACGTCGTCAGCGCGGTGACGATCCGGCCGATCGCGTCGGCGTAGCGGCGGACCGCGGCCGAGGGCCCGGGCCGGGTGAGCACCCCGGCCGCGTCCGACCACGGGTCGGCCGAGCGGGCCCAGCCCGGCACCGCGGGCAGCGCGACGACGGCCGCCCAGCCGGGACCCGCGGCGTCGGCGTCGATGCCGTCGGGGTCGGCGGTGCCGGGGTGCAGGACGAGGACCGGAGCCCCCGGCCCGGGTGCCGGGGCGACGAGGGCGGCGGCGGCCAGCCCGGCCGCGGTGTCCCGGGTGACGACGACGTCGGGCAGCAGGTCCGGCCCGCACACCCGCCCCAGGTCACGGCCGTGCAGGGCCCGGGCGACGGTCGTCGTCCCGACCCCGCCGGCCAGACCTCCGACGACCGGGATCCGCCCGCTCACCGCGCACCGCCCCGGGCGAGGTCGACCGGCGACGGCCGCCGGGCCGGCTCGGTCGCGGGCCCCGCGTCGACGACGAGCCCGTCGCCGCTGAGGACCACGCCCACCTCCAGCCGGACCCACCGCGCGGCCAGCCCGCGCCAGCCGCGCGCGGCCGGGGCCGGGGCACCGGCGGGCGCCCCGATCGGGTCGTCGGGCTCGGGTTCCGGCGCGGCCGTCCCGCGGGCGTCGACGCGGCGGTAGGGCACGACCCGCACCCGGACGTCGACGACGGCGCGGTCGCCGTCGGTGCGGACGCGGCCCGGCAGCACGAGGTCGGCCCGCTGGCGTCCGGTCCCGGTCCAGCCGAGCAGCCCGTCGGCCGCGGTCGTGGGCAGGTAGGCGGCGAGGACGCGGCCGCGGCGGGCGACGTCGTCCTCGTCCCAGGACAACAGGTCCGCGGCGAAGGCCCCGGCCAACGCGGACGCCTCGGCGGGGTCGACGAGCCGCGACGGGGCGGCCCCGGCGGGCCGTACCTCGGGGTGATGGTGGTCCGGTCGTGGTGGGACATGCGTCGGATCGACGGGGCCGGGGGTGGCCCCGACCGGTGCTCCGGCGGAGCGGGAGGCCGGACCGTGATCGGTCACGACCGGGCCGGGCGTCCCGGCCCCCACCGTGCCCGGTGCGGCCTCCGCGGCGCCGGGGTCGGGGAGCCCCGGAACCGCGGCGGGCACGGCGACCGGCTCAGCGGCCGCGCGTCCCGGAGCGGGCGACCCGGATGCCCGGTCGGCCGGCCCCCCGCGACCGGACGGTGCCGGGCTGGACGGTGCCGGGCCGGACGGTGCCGGGTCGGACAGCGCCGGCGTGGTGGCCGCCGATCCCGAGGACGCCGGGCCGGAGGGAACAGCGGGCGTCGCCGGTCCGGACTGTGCTGCCGAGCCCGGGTCGGCGGGTGCCGGACCGGACGTAGCGGCCGCGGTGTCGGGCACGGACGGCGGAACACCGGGATCCGCGCTGCCCTGCGTGCCGTCGGGCCGCGTCGTCGCGGCAGGCGCCCACGCCGCCCAGGCCGCGGCCACCTCGTCGGAGACGGGAGCGGTGGCGGGGACCGGTGCGACGGCAGGGGGCGGCCCGGCCGGCGGCACCGGCGGGAAGCCGAAGGGATCGGTGACCGGCTCCGGCTCGGCGACCGGCTCCTGCGGCGGCCGCCGCGGCGTCCAGACCGCCGGTCGCGCCGCCGCGGTCGCGGGGCCCTCCGCCACCGGAGCCGCGGGCGTCCCGCCGGTCGACGGAGCCGGGGCGGCCTCCCGGGCCCGGGGTGCGGCGGGCCGCGGAGCCGGGGCGGGGGCCGGGTCGTCGAGCCATGGGTCGGGGCCGTCGTCGAGGGGGCGCTCGTCGCGGGCGGTGCGGCCGAACAGCCGGAACGGGGACATCGTCGTCGCCCGGGTCATCGACGCCGGTCGGGGTGGTGCTGGATGGACATGTCCCTCCGTCCCGTACGCGCACCCGGGGCGGGTGTGCGGAGGGGGACGGTAGGAACGTGAGGGCGGTGAGCGGGCCCGGTCGCGGAGAATGCTTCGCAATGGCGAAGCCGATCAGCCGGGGATCTCCCAGGTGTGGACGGGCTGGTTGGCGGTCGAGTGCGCCAGGTAGCGCTCGAGCATGCCGCGCAGCGCGCTCATCCGGTCCGCGCCCCGTGCCTCCAGCGCGGCGACGGTGTCGATCTGCCACGACGACCCGGTCTGACGCGTGACGCAGCGCCGCTCCAGCACCGTCAGGTACCGGTCGCAGACCGCGCCGGAGACGCCCCAGCGGGCGAGACCCTCGTGGGCCAGGGGGAGCAGCTTGCGCAGGGCGAGCTCGTCGGGGAGCACCCAGCCGGTGCCGGGCCAGTACAGGGGAGCGTGCATGCCGTGCTTGGCCGCCGTCTGGAAGTTCTCCCGCGCCGCCTCGAACGACACAGACCGCCACAGCTGCTGGTCGGCCTCGACCAGGGTGCGCAGCAGGCCGTAGAAGAACAGCGCGTTGGCGACCATGTCGACGGTCGTCGGCCCCGCGGGGAGCACCCGGTTCTCGAGCCGGACGTGCGGGGTGTCGCCCGTACTGTCGTAGATCGGCCGGTTCCAGCGCCAGATCGTGCCGTTGTGCAGGGTCAGCTCGGGCAGGTCCGGGAAGCCCTTGTCGCGCATCTGCGTCGCCGGGTCCACATCGGACGTCAGCGGCATCAGCGCCGGGAAGTAGCGGGCGTTCTCGGAGAACAGGTCCAGCACCGAGTCGATCCAGCGCTCGCCGAACCAGACCCGCGGCCGTACCCCCTGGTTGTGGAACTCGGGGGTCCGGACGTCGCAGGACTGCTCGAACAGCGGGATCCGGGTCTCCGACCACAGCTGCGACCCGAGCAGGAACGGCGAGTTCGAACCGAGCCCCAGCTGGACACCGGCCAGGCACTGCGCGGCGTTCCAGTAGCGCCCGAAGTTCGCGGGGGACACCTGCAGGTGCAGCTGCATCGACGTGCAGGCCGCTTCGGGGATGATCGTGTCGAAGTCGGCGTTGACCCGCTCCTCGGGCGAGCAGCCGGCGATGTCGATCCGGATCGGCTCGCCCCGGGCGTTGAGCATCTGGTCGTTGAGCGCCTCGTAGCGGTCCTCGGGGGAGATCGCCTCGGCGGTCATGTGTCCCGGGTCCAGCGTCGGCAGGATCCCGATCATGACGAGCTGGGTGCGCAGGTCACCGGCCTTCGCCCCGGCGCCCGCGAGCAGATCGAGCAGCTCGTGCTCCAGCTGGCGCCACTGGTCGCCGGGCAGCGGCCGGGGCGGCAGGTTCAGCTCGAGGTTCCAGCGGCCGAGCTCGGTCTGCCACTCGCCCGAGTTGATCGTGTCCAACACGTCGCTCCCGTTGAGCGACGGCGCCAGCTCCGGATCCACCAGGTTGAACTCGATCTCGACGCCGGTCATCGGCTCCGTGTCGGAGAACGGGTAGCTGCTGAGCAGGTCACCGAGAGTGTCCAGACAGCGCTGCACCTTGATCCGGTACCGCTGGCGGTCGCGACGGCTGAACGTCGTCCGGTCGACCACCTGACCCATGCGCGAACCGACCTCCATCGAACGGGGAGCGCCTTCTCACTCACACGGCGGAGGACCGTGCCGAAGGAGGCGGCACTACACCGTGTCATATCGCCGGACCGGGCGGTACCGGCTGACCGGGCGACCAGACGCGGCGAGCGGTCAGTGACGTGGGACGATCGGGCGTCGTGGCCATACTCACCACGGTCGAGCACCCCGACGACCCCCGAATCGACGACTACCGCGACCTCACGACAGCCGATCGGCGCCCCGATCGGCCCGGTGGGCGCGGGCTGGTGATCGCGGAGGGTGTCGTCGTCGTGCGCCGGCTGCTCGACTCGCCGTATCCGGTGCGCTCCCTGCTGGGGGTCCCGCGGCGCCTCGACGAGCTCTCCGACGACCTCGCCGGCGTCGACGTGCCGGCCTACGCGACCGACGCCGACACCATGGCCCGAGCGGTCGGGTTCCACCTGAACCGGGGGGTGCTCGCCGTCGCCGACCGGGCTCCCGCGCCGTCCCTCGACGACGTCCTGGCCCGCGCCCGCACGCTGGCCGTCTGCGAGGGGGTGGGGGACCACGAGAACCTGGGGTCGTTGTTCCGCAACGCCGCCGCCCTCGGCGTCGACGCGATCCTGCTCGGCCCCGGCTGCTCGGACCCGCTGTACCGGCGCAGCGTCCGCGTCTCGATGGGGCACGTGCTGCGGGTCCCGTTCACGACCCTCGACGGCGCGTGGCCCGCCTCGCTGGACCGGCTGCGGGAGGCGGGGTTCACCGTCGCCGCCCTCACCCCCTCCGCCGACGCCGAGCCCCTCGCCACGGCGGGCCTGGGCGGCCGGAAGGTCGCCCTGCTGCTGGGTGCGGAGGGTCCCGGCCTCACCGACGAGGCCCTGGCCGCCGCCGACCGCCGGGTCCGGATCCCGATGGCGAGCGGCGTGGACTCGCTCAACGTCGCGACGGCCGCCGCCGTCGCCTTCCACGCCGTCACCGGCGGGGGCTGACCGCGGGCGCGGTCCCACACCGGATCCGTGCTCCCACACGGGACCGGATCCGGTGCGGGAGACCGGAACCCGTGCGGGACGGTGTCAGCGCTGGCCGCGGACGCCGAGCAGGACCTCGTCCCACGACGGCATGACCGGCTTGCCCTTCTTCGTCCGCCGCGATCCGGCGGTGGAGGGGCGGCGCGGGGCCGCGCTCTCGGTGTCCTGTGCCGGAGCGGGGTCCGGCTCCGGCTCCGAGCCGTTCGACGACGACGTGGCCGGTGCCCCGGTGGTGGTCGCGGCGGCCCCGGTGGGTGCGTCGGTCCGCTCGCCGGGGGCGTCGCCCTCCGCGGTGGGGGAGACCTCGCCGTGGTCGGCAGAGGTGCTCGTGGAGCCCGCGGCGGTGCCCGCGGACGCCGGGGTGGACGGTGCTGCGGTGCTCGGTGCCGGGGTAGTCGGTGACGCGGCGGTCGACGCGGCGGTCGCGCTGTCCTGCGCCGGGGCCGGTCCCGCCGTGGTCGAGCCCGGGGTCGTCGGGTCCGCAGTGGTCGGTGCGGCGGTGTCCGACGCGGAGGTGGCCGTGGCGGCTTCCGGCGAGGTCGTCGCCGACGAGGCGGCCGGGCTCGTCGCGTCGCCCGCGGACCCGGACCCGGAGTCCGTGGCGGACGTACCCGCACCGGTCGCGGTCGCGACGCCCGCGGCCGTGGCAGCCGGGGTCGCGACCGCCGCGTCCGAGTCTGCCGCGTCCGTGTCGGCCGCGTTCGTGCCGGTCCGGATCGGGGTGGCGGAGCCGGAGCCCGCCGACACCGGGGCCGTGTCGGCGGCGTCCGAGCCGGTCGACTCCCGGCCGGTCGAGCCCGTGGCGGGTGCGTCCGAGCCGGTGCCGGCGGAGGCCGCGGCGGCCGGGGCCGAGCCGTTCGACGAGGTGCCGTTCGAGGAGGTGCCGTTCGACGAAGTGTCGGTCGACGAGGGGCTGGTCGACGAGGTGCCGGTCGAGGCGGAGCCGCTCGGGGCTGCGCCGGTCGTGCCCGTACCCGTGCCGGCCGCCGCGGTCGTGTCGGCGCCGGGAGCATCCGCAGTGGCGGTCGAGGCAACCGTGCCGTCGGTGTCCGCGGAGTCGGCCTTCGCGGAGTCGATGTTCGCGGAGTCGGCCTGCGAGGCGTCGGCCACAGCGGACGACCCGGCGTCCTCGACCTGCTCGACGCGCTGGGGGACCACGGGCGCCGCGGCGGCCGGGGCCCGGGTGTCGTCCGGGCGGGCGCCGACGGTGCGACCGGGTGTCTCGACGCGGGTCCGGGGCGGCGGGGGGCTCGCCCGACGCTGCTCGGGCGCGATCCCGCGCCCGGCCCAGGCCTCGGGCTGCTGCCCACCGGCGGCCGCGACGGCGCGCGCCGGAGCGGCGGTCGTCGGAGCCTGGGGGGTGTGGTCCTCGTCGCGGGCCATGTCGACCACCGCGCCGAGCGGACGCAGCGGACGTGCGGGCAGACCCTCGACGAGGTCGGAGGCGTGCTCGTCCAGCGCGACGACGGTGCCGCCGTGCGCGCCGGGCTGGAACGCCCAGTGCGCGGCGTTGTCCGAGCGGCCGGTCTGCCAGGTCAGGACGACGACCCACTTGCCGTCCTCGCCCTTCCAGGAGTCCCAGCCGGCCCCGCCGTAGTCCTGTCCGCGCAGGCCGAAGGTGTGCGCGACGGTCTCACCGAGCGTGCGCGAGTCGGGCCCGTCGGCGCGCTGCGGGTGGGCACCCTGGGCCAGCTCGGCGGTCCGCGACCGTTCGAGCAGGACGGGATAGGCGAAGCGTTCGATCTTCTGGGTCGGGACGCCGGCCGCGGCTGCGACCTCGTCGACCGACGCGCCACCCCGGATTCGGGCCTGGATCTCCCGTGGGCGCAACTGGCTCTCCAACTCGATCGCGATCTGGCCGAGCCGGGTCACGTCACCCCGTGCCGCGGCCCGCAGCTGCTCGTCGGCCGGCACCGTGTAGCGCTCGCGACGCCCCGGGTCCTCGAGGACGACCGAGCCGTCCCCGGTCACCCCCACGACCCGCAACGCGCGCATCGACCTGACCTCCTGCTGTCGTCCCCGTCCGGGTGACGGTAGATGGCGAGGGGTCCGTGCCGGGTGAGGCGCGCCGGGCGAGTTCTGCCTGGTCGACAACACCTACTCGCCCGGGGGACCGCCGAGCCGTTCTCACTCACCGTGCGCAGCGTCGCACAATGTGTGACTCGCGAGGAAATTGGGGCGAGTGATACGTGTGTGACTACAACGAGTTGCTATCGATCACGCAACGACGCCGCGCGGCGACGCAACCCGGTGTGCCCGGTGTCGTGGCCACCCCGACGCGGAACAGGACGTCCGGGACGTATCCCCCGGCGCGGCGTCAGGACGGGGAACGGCGCCGGGGCCGTCGTGGAGTGTGGACGCGAGATACCTGCGGGCGCGCTCTCGTCGCGGTGACCGCCCGCCCGGTGATCCGCAGTCCGCGCGGTGATCCGCGGCCCGCGCGCGTCCGGACGCGCGCGAACGACAGAACTGCGCGCGCCATGTGGATCACCGGCCGATGCGCCCATCGGCGCCCGCTGCCCGCCGCCCGTTGCCCCTGCCGGCGCGGTCGTTCCTCATCGGCGCGGGTGATCCCCGCCCGCTCGGACCGCGGCCGGCTCGGACACCGGCCCGACGGCGGCGCCGAGCCGGATCCTCCGGGTGGCGACGGCGGCCGGTCCGACCGCGAACGCCGGGAGCGCCGGCACGTCGAGAAGACCCTCGGACGCCACGAACGACGCGTCGGCCCGGGTCGAGCAGGCGAGAACGATGCCGCCGACCACGGCGAGGAGGAAGGTGATCCGCTCGAGGCCGGGTCCGCGTCACCGGGCGCGACGGCGAGGAGCAGGAGAGCGGCCGGGGCGTGTCCGGGAGCGGCACCCCGGCGACGACGATCAGGACGGTCGGGGTGCCGACGAACACGACCGCCACGGCGAGGACCCCGCCGGGTGGGCCGACCGCAGCCGGTCGACCCACCTCGGCGGACGGTCGTCGTCCACCCGGGAAGAGGTGGGGTCAGGAACCCAGCCGCTCCACGACCCAGTCGACGCACGCGGTCAGCGCCGAGACGTCCGACGGCTCCACGGCCGGGAACATCCCGATCCGCAGCTGGTTGCGGCCCAGCTTCCGGTACGGCTCGGTGTCCACGATCCCGTTCGCGCGCAGCGCCTTCGCCACCGCGGCGGCGTCGACGGCGTCGTCGAAGTCGATCGTGCCGACCACCAGGCTGCGGTGCGCCGGGTCGGTGACGAACGGCGTCGCGAAGCTGCTCTTGTCGGCCCAGGTGTAGAGCCGGTCGGAGGAGTCGCGGGTGCGCGCGACGCAGCCGTCGAGCCCGCCCAGCGCGTTCATCCAGCGGACCTGGTCCTCGAGCAGGAACAGCGTCGCCAGCGACGGCGTGTTGTAGGTCTGGTCCTTGCCGGAGTTGTCGACGGCGGTGGCCAGCGACAGGAACGGCGGGATCCAGCGGTCCGACGCGGCCAGCTCGGCGACCCGCTCCAGGGCCTTCGGGCTCATGATCGCGAGGAAGAGGCCGCCGTCGGAGGCGAAGCCCTTCTGCGGGGCGAAGTAGTAGACGTCGGACTGGGTGATGTCGACCGGCAGCCCGCCGGCGCCGGAGGTGGCGTCGATCAGCACGAGCTGGTCGTCGGTGGTGCCCGCGGGCCGGTTGACGGGCACCGCGACGCCGGTCGAGGTCTCGTTGTGCGCCCACGCGATGACGTCGACCGACGGGTCGCTCACCGGCTCCGGCGCGCTGCCCGGGTCGGCCTTGACGATCACCGGGTCGGCCAGGAACGGGGCGCCGGTGGTGGTGTCGGCGAACTTCTGGGAGAACTCGCCGTAGGTCAGGTGCAGCGAGCGCTCACGGACCAGGCCGAACGCGGCCGCGTCCCAGAACGCGGTGGAGCCGCCGTTGCCGAGGACGACCTCGTAGCCGTCGGGCAGGGAGAACAGCTCGGCCAGTCCGGACCGCACCCGTCCGACGAGCTCCTTCACCGGCTTCTGCCGGTGCGAGGTGCCCATCAGGGAGTCGCCGGTCGCGGCGAGGGCGGACAGCTGCTCGGGGCGCACCTTGGACGGGCCGCATCCGAAGCGGCCGTCCTGCGGAAGGAGATCGCCGGGGATCTTCAGATCGGCAGGGGAGGTCACCCCACCAGTGTCGCAGCCGGACCGGCGTGACGTGCGACGAGTGCTGCGCGCCACCCGCCGGCGTCACCGGGTGACGGCGGGGGCGCGATGCGAGCGCCGGTAGGCGAGCGGGGCCATCCCGATGTCGGCGTGCAGTCGCTGACGCAGCGCGGCGGTGGTGCCGAAGCCGGAGCGGGCCGCGACCTGCTCGACGGGGAGGTCGGTGGTCTCCAGCAGGCGTCGCACGAGGTCGAGGCGACGCGCGGACAGCCAGCGCCCCGGGCTGGTGCCGGTCTCGGCGCGGAAGCGGCGGGTGAAGGTCCGCACGCTCATCGACGCCCGTTCCGCCAGCTCCTCGACGGCGAGCGGCCGGTCGAGGTGCTGCAACGCCCACTCGCGCACGGCGCGGGTGTCGGGGCCGCCGCCGGGGTCGGGGACGTGGGACTCCACGAACTGCGCCTGCCCGCCCTCCCGCCACGGCGCGACGACGTTGCGACGGGCCGTCGCCGCGGCGATCCCGGCGCCGTGGTCGCGGCGCACCAGGTGCAGGCAGAGGTCGATGCCCGCGGCGACGCCCGCCGAGGTGAGGATGTCGCCGTCGTCGACGAACAGCACGTCCGGATCCACCTCGACCTGCGGGAACATCCGTCGCATGCGCCCGGCGTGGGCCCAGTGCGTGGTGGCGCGACGGCCGTCGAGCACCCCGGCGGCGGCGAGGGTGAAGGCGCCGGTGCAGATCCCGACGACGCGCGCCCCGCGCGCCACGGCCCGGCGCACCACCGCGAGCGCCGCCTCGTCGCCGACGCCGGAGCCCCGGATCGCCGGGACGACCAGCGTCCCGGCGCGCTCCAGGGCGTCGAGCCCGTGCTCGGGCAGCACCCGGTAGCCGGCGCTCGTGCGGACCGGGCTGCCGTCGACCGAGGCGACCCGCACGTCGTAGAGGGGGGTGCCGTCGAGGGTGGTCGTGGTGCCCAGGATCCGCTCGGGGATCGCCAGCTCGAACGCGATCACCCCGTCGACGGCGAGGACCCCCACCCGGTGCATGGCCGAATTCTTGCACATGTCGTCTCGACGGCCACTGTTGCGCGACGCAGGGACCCCGCACCATGAGCCCATGACGACGGCGCCGACGACATCGGCCACGCAACGACGCCGGGTGCACCCGGCCTGGTGGGCCGCGGCCGCGACGTTCCTCGCGCTGCTCGGCGCGGCCGGGTTCCGGTCCACACCCGGGGTGCTGGTCGAGCCCCTGCACGCCGAGTTCGGCTGGGGCATCGGGTCCATCTCCTTCGCGCTGGCTGTGAACCTCGCCCTGTTCGGGGTGACCGCGCCGTTCGCGGCGGCGCTGATGGAGCGCTTCGGCGTGCGCCGCGTGGTCGCGACCGCACTGGTCATGGTGGCGGTCGGCGCGGGCACGACCGTGTTCATGACGGCGGTCTGGCAGCTGGTGCTGCTGTGGGGCGTCGTCGTCGGGCTGGGCACCGGGTCGATGGCGATGGCGCTGGTCGCGACCGTGGTGAACCGCTGGTTCGTCGCCCGCCGCGGCCTGGTCTCCGGCATCCTCACCGCCGCCACCGCCACCGGGCAGCTGGTGTTCCTGCCCCTGGTCGCGGCCGTCGTCGAGTCGGGCGGGTGGCGGCCCGCGGCGCTGATCACCGCGGGCGCGGCGCTGGCCGTGGTGCCGGTCGTGCTGCTGTTCCTGAAGGACCGCCCCGCCGACGCCGGGGTCCTTCCCTACGGCGGCACCGAGGCCGACGTCGTCCCGCCGCAGCGCACGGGTGCCGCGCGGCTGGCGCTGCGGGCCCTGGCCGACGCCTCGCGCACCGGCACGTTCTGGCTGCTCGTCGGCGGGTTCTTCATCTGCGGCGCGACGACGGCCGGGCTGGTCCAGTCCCACTTCGTCCCGGCCGCGCACGACCACGGCATGCCCGCGACGACGGCGGCCTCCCTGCTCGCCCTGGTCGGCATCTTCGACCTGCTCGGGACGATCTTCTCCGGCTGGCTGACCGACCGTGTCGACCCGCGGCTCCTGCTGGGCGCCTACTACGCGCTGCGCGGGCTGTCGCTGTTCCTGCTCCCGCCGCTGTTCGGGACCGACCTCAACGCCAGCATGCTCGCGTTCGTCGTGTTCTACGGCCTGGACTGGGTCGCGACCGTCCCGCCGACTATGGCGCTGGCCCGCGAGGCGTTCGGCGCCCGCTCGGCGGTGGTGTTCGGCTGGATCTTCGCCTCGCACCAGATCGGGGCGGCGTTCGCCGCACTCGTCGCGGGGCTGGTCCGCGACGCGCTGGGCAGCTACGACGCGGCCTGGTACGGCGGCGCCGTCCTCTGCGTCGTCGCGGCCGGGCTGTCGCTGGCGATCCGGCGCCGGCGGGTCCCCGCGCCGCTGCCCGCCGGCTGATCACCATCGGCTCACGATCGTCCCGATCCCGCCCGGGGGTCCCCGATGTCCGATAGGACACGAACCGGGCGAACAGAGGGGACGACCGTGACCGAGAATCACCCCGGCCCGGGGGAGCCCGGGCCGCCGCAGCCCGGCATCGTGCCGCTGCGACCGCTCGACGCCGGCGAGATCCTCGGCGGGGCCTGGCGCTACGTGCGCCGCCGCCCCGTCCTCACGCTGGTGCCGGCCCTCGTGCTGATGGTGGTCGTGCTCGGGGTCCAGGGCCTGCTGATGCTCGTCGAGCCCGCGCCGCCCCCGACCCTCGACCTGGTGGAGGCGTTCGCGGGGTCCATGGGCAGCGCCCTGCTGGTCGCACTGCTGGGGGCCCTGGTGACTCCGCCGTTCGCGGTGCTGCTGCTGGCGGGCCTGCACCTGTCGGTGATCGGACAGCGGCCCACGCTGCGTTCGGCGTGGGCGGCCGGTCGCGACCGGCTCGGCGCCGCGTACGGGGCGCAGCTGATCCTCACGGCGATCGGTCTCGTGCCGACGGCGCTGGTGTGGGCCGTGTCGTTGCCGCTGTGGCGGGCGGGCGGCGTGGCTGCCGCGGTGGGGGCGCTGATCGCGATCGCCGCCTACCTCGCCGTGCTCTGGGTGACCGTGCTGCTGGCACTGACCCTCCCGGCCGTCGTCCGGGAGCGGCGCGCCGCCGTCGACGCGCTGTGGCGGTCGGTCGAGCTGGTCCGAGGCGCCTGGTGGCGCTGTTTCGGCGTCCTGCTGCTGCTGGTCCTGGTGATGCTCCTGGTCGGGATCGTGGCCGGCGCCGTCGCGGGGCTGGGCGCCGTCGGACTCGTGGTGGCCGGCTTCGAGACCGCCGCCATCGCGGTGTTCGTCGGGGCGATCCTGGTGGTCGCCGTCCCCGGCACGGCCCTGGGCCAGGGCGTCTACGGCCTGCTCCACCAGGACCGGTGGCTCCGCCACGACGGCGGGGACGCCGTCGCGCGGGTCACCGGCCCCCTCTCCTGAGCGGGCCCCGGTAGGACGGACGGGCGCGGGGCCCGGTCAGCGGGCGACGACCGAGTCCCAGCCCTCGACCTCCTGCGGACGGCGCGGGCCCGGGCCGATGTACTGCGCGCTCGGACGCACGAGCTTGCCCTCGCGCTTCTGCTCCATCACGTGCGCCGACCAGCCCGCGGTCCGGGCCGAGGTGAACATCGCGGGCATCATGTGCGGCGGGACCTCGGCGAAGTCGAGGATCACCGCCGCCCAGAACTCGACGTTGGTCTCGATCGGCCGGTCCGGGCGCCGCTCGCGCAGCACGGCGAGCGCGGTCCGCTCCAGCTCGGCGGCCACCTCGTAGCGCGGGGCGTTGAGCTCCTGGCAGGTGCGGCGCAGCACGCGGGCCCGCGGGTCCTCGGCCCGGTAGACCCGGTGCCCGAAGCCCATGAGCTTCTCCTTGCGGTCCAGCAGGCCCTTGACCAGCGCCTCGGCGTCGCCGGTGCGCTCGACCTCGTCGATCATCGGGAGCACCCGGGCGGGGGCGCCGCCGTGCAGCGGGCCGGACATGGCGCCGATCGCGCCGGACAGCGACGCGGCGGCGTCGGCGCCGGTGGAGGCGATCACCCGGGCGGTGAAGGTGGAGGCGTTCATGCCGTGCTCGGCGGCGGACACCCAGTAGGCGTCGACGGCGGCGACGTGGCGCGGGTCGGGCTCGCCGCGCCAGCGGGTCATGAAGCGCTCGGTGATCGTCGAGCACTCGTCGATGCGCGACTGCGGCACCGCGGCGACGCCGATCCCGCGCGCGGACTGCGCGACGTAGGACAGCGCCATCACCGAGGCGCGGGCCAGGTTGTCGCGGGCCTCGGTGTCGTCGATGTCGAGCAGCGGGCGGTAGCCCCAGTACGGGGCGAGCATGGCCAGCGCCGCCTGCACGTCGACCCGGACGTCACCGGTGTGCACCGGGATCGGGAACGGCTC
Organism: Pseudonocardia sp. ICBG601; assembly: GCF_020496245.1. NCBI lineage: Bacteria > Bacillati > Actinomycetota > Actinomycetes > Pseudonocardiales > Pseudonocardiaceae > Pseudonocardia > Pseudonocardia sp. ICBG601. The sequence goes on from NZ_JAHLJA010000148.1 coordinate 1,347,994, forward strand.
CGCCGGCGGCAGGCTCTGCCCGAACCGGCCGTCGACCAGCAGCGCCCAGACGTCGCCGAAGGTCACGGTGCCGGCGAGGTCCTCCAGGTCGACGCCGCGGTAGCGCAGCGACCCGCCGTCCTTGTCGGGCTCGGCGATCTCGGTGCGGAACGCGACGTGGCCCTCCAGACCGGACTTGAAGCCGGGCGGGGGCGGGGGCACCTCGTGCGCGAGCGTCTCGGTCACCGGGTCTCCTTCGGCTCTGGTGGACGCCGTCACCCTGCTCCGAACGGGTTGCCGGGGCAACGTGACCGGCCGGTGTCGTCGATCACGAACCGGACACCCGTGCGTGAACGACCGGGTCGACCGCACCGAACGGCGGGTGCACACGCGGGGCCGTCCCCCTTACGGTCGGGGTCGCTGCACCTGCTCGGAAGGGGAACCGATGACCGACGCGCCCGCCCTCGAGAGGATGCGGACGGACTACTCGAGCCGCCCGCTCGACGTCGACGACCTGGCTCCGACCTGGCACGAGCAGCTCACCGCGTGGCTGGAGCAGGCCCGTGAGGCCGGGCTGACCGAGCCGAACGCGATGGTGCTGGCGACGTCGGACCCGGACGGGCTGCCGTCGTCGCGCACCGTCCTGTGCAAGGGCCTCGACGCCGGCGGGATCGTCTTCTACACGAACTACACCTCGGCCAAGAGCCACGACCTGAACCGCACGCGCGTCGCCTCGGTGACCTTCCCCTGGTACGACCTCCAGCGGCAGGTGCAGCTCTCCGGCCGGGTGGAGCGCTGCTCCGACGCCCAGTCCGACGCCTACTGGGCGCTGCGCCCGCGCGGGTCGCAGCTGGGGGCGTGGGCGTCGGCGCAGTCGACGATCGTCGCCGGGCGCACCGTCCTCGACCAGGCGCTGGCCGGGGTGACCCGCCGGTTCGACGGCGTCACCGACATCCCGCGGCCGCCGCACTGGGGCGGCTGGCGGATCGTGCCGTGGCAGGTCGAGTTCTGGCAGGGCCGCGCCGACCGCATGCACGACCGGCTGCGTTTCGAGGTCGGCCGCGACGACGCCTGGTCGGTCCGCAGGCTCGCCCCCTAGGAGGGAACCCGGAGGCGCACCGTCGGGGGTCCCGTGTACACCTTGACGTCGTGAGCAGTCGCAACGATCCGGGGGACGGGCCGACCGAACCCGTGCCCGGCGCGGAACGGGACTCCCCGACCCGGCCGGTCCCGTCCGCGGCGGGCGACGGCCCGACCACCCGGACCCGCGCCGGTCGGGTCACCGGCCTGCTGCGGTCGACCTTCGCCGACACCACCCCGCTGCGCACGCCCGCCTACCGGCGGCTGTGGGTGGCCGGGATCGTGACGGTGATCGGCGCGCAGCTGTCGGTCGTCGCCGTGCCGATCCAGATCTTCCAGCTGACCGGCTCCTCGGCCTACGTCGGCCTCACCGGGCTGTTCGGCCTGGTCCCGCTGGTGGTGTTCGGGCTGTGGGGCGGCGCGGTCGCCGACGCGGTGGACCGGCGGGTGATGCTGCTGTTCACCGGGTCGGGCATCGCGCTGAGCTCGCTGGCGCTGTGGGTGGTGTCGGCCAGCGGCGCCGGCAACGTGTGGGTCGTGCTGGTGCTGTTCGCGTTCCAGTCGGCGATGCTCGCGATGAACCAGCCCACCCGCAGCGCGGTCATCCCGCGGCTGCTGCCCGCCGAGCAGCTGCCCGCGGCGAACGCGCTGAACATGACCGTCGTGCAGGTCGGCGCGGTGCTCGGGCCGCTGCTGGCCGGGGTGCTGATCCCGTTCATCGGGCTGTCGACGCTCTACCTGATCGACGCGATCTTCCTGCTGGCCACGCTGTGGGCGACCTGGCGGCTGCCCGCGCTGCCCAGCTCCGCGCAACGGGTGGACGGCGCCCGCCCCAAGGTGGGGCTGCGCTCGGTCGTCGACGGCTTCCGCTACGTCGGGACGCAGCGCATCCTGCTCGTCTCGTTCCTGGTCGACGTGATCGCGATGGGCCTGGGCATGCCCCGGGTGCTGTTCCCGCAGATGGCGGTGGACACCTTCGGCGGGTCGGCCGACGGCGGCATCCAGCAGGGCCTGCTGTTCGCCGCGATCCCGATCGGGATGGTCGCCGGCGGCGTGCTGTCGGGCTGGCTGCAGAAGGTGCAGCGCCAGGGCGTCGCGGTCGTGGTCGCGGTGTGCGTCTGGGGCGGCGGGATCCTGGTGTTCGGCCTGACCGGGTCGCTGTTCCTCGCGGTGCTCGCGCTGGCCGTCGCCGGTGCCGGTGACCTGGTCAGCTCGGTGTACCGGTCCTCGATGCTGCAGACCGTCGCCACCGACGAGATGCGCGGCCGGATGCAGGGCGTGTTCATCGTCGTCGTCGCGGGCGGGCCCCGGCTGGCCGACATGTGGCACGGCTCGGCGGCCTCGCTGATCGGGCCCGGTGTCACCGCGACGCTCGGCGGCGCCGCCGTGGTCGTCGGTGTCCTGCTGTGCGTGTGGCGGTTCCCGGAGTTCCTCCGGTATCGCGCGCCCGGTGGCGGAGCGTGAGAATCGTCGCCGCGTTCTGCGGATTCCGCCCGGCGGGCTAGCGTGTGTCCGAGACCCGATTGATCCCCGCTGTGAGAGGGAACCTCCACATGTCCGACGAGACCGCCGCCAAGTCCGACACCGCCGTACTCCGGTATTCGGGCGGCGAGTTCGAGACCGCGGTGCACACCCCGACGGAGGGGTCGCAGGCCGTCGACGTCAGCAAGCTGCTCGGCAAGACCGGCCTGGTCACCTTCGACCCGGGCTTCACCAGCACCGCGGCCTGCTCCTCGGCGATCACCTACATCGACGGTGACGCCGGCATCCTCCGTTACCGCGGATACCCGATCGACCAGCTGGCCGGGAACTCCACGTTCCTCGAGGTCAGCTACCTGCTGATCTACGGCGAGCTGCCGAGCCAGCAGCAGCTCGACGCCTTCACCAACCGGATCAGCCGGCACACCCTGCTGCACGAGGACCTGAAGCGCTTCTTCGAGGGCTTCCCGCGGGACGCGCACCCGATGCCGGTGCTGTCGTCGGCGGTCAGCGCGCTGTCGACCTTCTACCAGGACTCGCTGGACCCGCACGACGAGGAGGCCGTCGAGCTCTCCACCGTGCGGCTCATGGCGAAGGTCTTCACGATCGCCGCCTACGCGTACAAGAAGTCCGTCGGGCAGCCGTTCCTGTACCCGGACAACTCCCTCGGCCTCGTCGAGAACTTCCTGCGGATGACCTTCGGGTTCCCCGCCGAGCCCTACGAGCTGGACCCGGACATGGTCCGCGCGCTCGACACCCTGCTGATCCTGCACGCCGACCACGAGCAGAACTGCTCCACCTCGACGGTGCGGCTGGTCGGCTCCAGCCAGGCGAACCTGTTCGCCTCCATCTCCGCCGGCATCAACGCGCTGTTCGGCCCGCTGCACGGCGGCGCCAACCAGGCGGTCCTGGAGATGCTGACCCGCATCAAGGACGTCGAGGGCGGCAACGTCGACGACTTCGTGAACCGGGTCAAGAACAAGGAGCAGGGCGCGAAGCTGATGGGCTTCGGGCACCGGGTCTACAAGAACTACGACCCGCGCGCGAAGATCGTCAAGGAGCAGGCCGAGACGATCCTCAAGAAGCTCGGCGTCAACGACCCGCTGCTCGACATCGCCATGACGCTCGAGGAGAAGGCGCTGGCCGACGACTACTTCGTCGAGCGCAAGCTCTACCCGAACGTCGACTTCTACACCGGCGTCATCTACCGGGCGATGGGCTTCCCGGTGAAGATGTTCACCGTCCTCTTCGCACTCGGCCGGCTCCCGGGCTGGATCGCGCACTGGCGCGAGATGATGAACGACCCGCAGAACAAGATCGGGCGTCCGCGCCAGCTCTACACCGGTTCCGCGGAGCGCCTCTACGTCCCGGTCGGCCAGCGCTGACCCCGTAGCACCGCCGCTGTACCCACGGCCCCGCCGGACTTCTCCGGCGGGGCCGTCGCGCGTCCGTCGACGGGCGGGCCGGCGGCGGCGCCGCTAGCGTCGACCGGCATGGCGCCCAGCACTGCCGTCGTCTGGTTCCGGCGCGACCTCCGGGTCGCCGACCAGCCCACGTTCCTCGCCGCCGCCGACGCCGCCGACCGCGCGCTCGCGCTGTTCGTGCTGGACCCGGCCCTGTTGACCCCCTCCGGTACGGCCCGCGCGAACTTCCTGTTCGGCTGCCTGCGCGAGCTCGACGAGGCGCTCGGCGGGAAGCTCCTCGTCGTGAAGGGCGACCCGGTCGACGTCGTCCCGCGGATCGTGAAGGCCGTCGGTGCGCAGACCGTGCACGTCGCCGCGGACTACGGCCCCTACGGCCGCGAGCGCGACGAGCAGGTCGAGAAGGCGCTCGCCGAGGACGACGTCGAGCTCGTCCGCACCGGCTCGCCCTACGCCGTGGCGCCCGGCCGGGTGGAGAAGGGCACCGGCGGGCCGTTCAAGGTGTTCACCCCGTTCAGCCGCGCCTGGGCCGACCACGGCTGGCGCGCCCCCGCCGAGACCGACGCCGGCACCTGCACCTGGATGGACCCGTCGGACAAGGACGGCGGTCCGCGGGCCGTCGCCATCCCCGACGACGGCGCGGTCGAGGCCGAGCTGCCCGACGCGGGGGAGTCCGCGGCGCTGGCCCGCTGGGCGGACTTCCTCGACGAGGGCGTCGAGGACTACGAGTCCGCCCGCGACCTGCCGGCCGAGCGCGGCACCTCGGGCATGTCGCCGTACCTGAAGTACGGCTGTGTCCACCCGCGCACGCTGCTCGCGGACCTGGCGCAGCGCAAGGGCGACTCGGTGAAGGCCTACCGCACCGAGATCGCCTGGCGGGAGTTCTACGCCGACGTGCTCCACCGGCGCCCGGACTCCGCGCGCGGCAACTACGACACCGCCTTCGACCACCTGCCGCTGCGCACCGGGAAGGCCGCCGACGCCGACTTCGAGCGCTGGTGCGAGGGCCGGACGGGCTTCCCGATCGTCGACGCCGGGATGCGCCAGCTGCGCGGCGAGGCGTGGATGCACAACCGGGTGCGGATGATCGTCGCGTCGTTCCTGGTCAAGGACCTGCACATCCCGTGGTGGCGCGGCGCGCGGCACTTCATGTCGCTGCTCGTCGACGGCGACCTGGCCTCCAACCAGCACGGCTGGCAGTGGACGGCCGGGTCGGGGACGGACGCGTCGCCGTACTTCCGGGTCTTCAACCCGATCACCCAGGGCGAGCGGTTCGACCCCGACGGGGACTACGTGCGTCGCTGGGTGCCCGAGCTCGCCGACGTCGAGGGGAAGGCCGTGCACCAGCCGTGGAAGCTGCGCGACGGCATCCCGGAGGGCTATCCGGAGCCGATGGTCGACCACAAGGCCGAGCGGCAGGACGCGCTCGCCCGCTACGACCAGGTCAAGGCCGCCCGGTCCTGAGCGCGTCCCGCCAGCGGACCCGCGCCCCGGTGCGCAGCACCGAGTTGCGGTAGACCCGCGCCGCGAGCACCACCATCCCGGCCAGCGCGAGCAGCGCCAGCACGAACGCGACGACCGGCTCCCACCACGAGGTCACCCCCAGCGCGGTGCGGGCCGGCATGAGCGTCTGCGACAGGTACGGCACGAACGACAGCACCGTCGTGACGGGGTTGCGCGGGTCCACGGGCAGCACGGCGACGGCGAGCAGGAACGGCACGAGCAGCACGACGGCGATCGGCGCGGTCACCGACTGGAGCTCCTCCTGGCGGGACACCAGCGCGCCCGCCGCCGCGTAGAGCGTCGCGAACAGGAAGAAGCCGACCAGGTACCAGGCCAGTGCCGACACCAGCGTCGGCAGCAGCAGCGCCGGGACGGCCAGCGCGCCGGTGCCCACCGCGACGGCCGCGCCCACCCCGCCGAGGATCAGCAGCTGCAGCAGCCCGACCAGGCCGAGCCCGAGCACCTTGCCCGCGAGCAGCTGCCGCGCCGGGATGGTCGCGAGCAGCAGCTCGACCACGCGCCCGGCCTTCTCCTCGACCACCCCCTGCGCGACGGCCGCGCCGTAGGCGGTGACCGAGAAGAACAGCAGGAACGTCACCACGAACGCGGTGCCGATCCGCTGCCCGAGCTCGGTGTCGACCGGTTCGAGGGTGCGCACCCCCACCCCGGACAGCGCGCTGACCTGCTCGGGGTCGGCGCCGGCGGCGAGCAGCGACTCGCGCACGGCCTGCTGCTCGACGACGTCGGCGACCAGCGACCGCAGCCCCGGGGCGACGTCGTCGAGGCCCACGAGCTGGTAGGTCCCCGGCGCCCCGGTGAGCATCGCGTCGGCCTCGCCGGTGCGGACCATCGACTCGGCGGTGTCCCGGTTCCCGGCCTCGGTCAGCCGCAGCGCGGTGCCCAGCCGGTCCGCGGTGCCCTGCAGCTCGCCGCGCAGCTCGCGGGCCGGCCCGTCGAGCACCATCGACGACGACGAGCTCTGCGACCCGGCGAACACGATCACCGCGCCGTAGCCGCCGAACACCAGCAGCATCAGCAGGATCCCGACGACGAACGTCCGCGACCGCAGCTGCGTGGTGATCTCCCGCCGCGCGACGAGCAGCACCGTCCTCATCGGGCACCCTCGGTCGCCGGGACGGCGCGGTCGCGCACGGCGTCGCGGTACAGCTCGGTCAGCGGCGGCCGGTACGGCCCGAACGCGTGCACCGGCCCGGCGGCCAGCGCCGCGGCGAGCAGCGCCTGGTCGTCGGTGCCCGGCGCCAGCTCGACGCGGGTGCGGTCACCCTCGGTCCCGACGACCCGCACCCCGGCGAGGGCGTCGGCCCAGCCGGGCGGCGGTCCGGTGACGTCGTAGCGGTCGGCGGCCCCGGCGCGCAGCCCGTCGACCGTCCCGACCGCGACCATCCGGCCCGCGGAGATGATGCCGACCCGGTCGCAGAGCCGCTCCACCAGCTCCAGCTGGTGGGAGGAGAACACCACCGGCACCCCGGCCGCGGCGCGCTCGCGCAGCACCGCCCCCAGGGTGTCGACGGCCGCCGGGTCCAGCCCGGAGAACGGCTCGTCGAGCACCAGCAGGTCGGGGTCGTGCACCAGCGCGGCGCACAGCTGCACCCGCTGCTGGTTGCCCAGCGACAGCTTCTGCACCTCGTCGCCGCGGCGGTCGGCGAGCCCGACCCGGGCGGTCCAGGTCTCGGTGGCGGCGAGCGCGGCCGACCGGGACAGCCCGTGCAGCCGGGCCAGGTAGACGAGCTGCTCGGCGACCCGCATCCGCGGGTACAGACCGCGCTCCTCGGGCAGGTAGCCGATCCGGCGGCGTTCCGCGGGACCGAGCGGGGCACCCCTCCAGGTGACCGCGCCGGCGTCGGCGTCGAGGACGCCGAGCACGATCCGCATCGTCGTCGTCTTGCCCGCCCCGTTGCCGCCGACGAAGCCGAACACCTCGCCCGCGCCGACCGTGAAGCTCACCCCGTCGAGGGCGGTGGCGGGGCCGAACCGCTTGGCGAGGCCGTCGATCGCCAGCACCCGGGCGACGCTACACGGGGCGGGTGTCGCGCACCGGTATCGATCACCGCGCGTGGGTGGCAGCCCCCCTTTCCGCTCTGTAAGCTCCGCACACCGCAATGGTGCTGGATATGTCGATCGTGTAACGAAATGCGCTTCCGGTAGCGGTTTACGCATTGCGTGAGTGGGGGGTCCTCGAATGTCATCGGTTCCGGCAGGTGCTGGTCAACAGAGTGGCGAGAACGAAGTGGAGCCCTCCGTACTGCGGAGGGCGGTCGCCGCGTCGGCGATCGGAAACGCGACGGAATGGTTCGACTACGGCATCTACGCCTACCTGACCGTCGAACTGACGAACGCGTTCTTCCCGGGCGAACTGGGCTACCTCGGAACGCTGCTCGGCTTCGCGATCTCGTTCGTCCTGCGACCGCTCGGCGGCTTCGTGTGGGGCCCGCTCGGTGACCGCATCGGCAGGCAGAAGGTCCTGTCGATGACGATCATCCTGATGGGTGTCGCGACGTTCCTGATCGGTGTCATCCCGTCCTACGAGACGATCGGCTGGGCCGCCCCGGCGCTGCTGTTCCTGCTGCGGATCATCCAGGGCTTCTCCACCGGCGGTGAGTACGGCGGCGCCGCCACGTTCATGGCGGAGTACGCGCCGGACCGCAAGCGCGGGTTCTGGGGCAGCTTCCTGGAGTTCGGCACCCTGGCCGGCTTCACGCTCGCGGTGCTGGTCGTCTTCGGCCTGGAGACCGCGATCGGCGAGCAGGCCATGCTCGACTACGGCTGGCGCATCCCGTTCATGATCGCCCTGCCGCTGGCGATGATCGGTCTCTACATCCGGACCAAGCTCGAGGACACCCCGGTGTTCCGCGACCTGGAGGCCGCCGGCGAGTCCGAGTCCGCCGCGACCGGTGCGCTCAAGGACCTCCTCGTCCGCTACTGGCAGCCGATCCTGGCGCTGTTCGGCCTGGTCATCGCGCTGAACGTCATCAACTACACGCTGCTGACCTACATGCCGACCTACCTGCAGACGACGCTGTCGATGGACTCGGCGAGCGCCGACACCGTCGCCGTGGTCGGCCAGGTCGTGATGATGCTGCTGATCCCGTTCGCCGGTGCGCTGTCGGACCGGATCGGCCGCAAACCGTGCTGGTGGATCTCACTGGTCGGCATCTTCGTGCTGGCGATCCCGATGTACATGCTGATGGCGCAGAGCCTGCCACTGGCGATCCTCGGGTTCACCGTGCTCGGCCTGATCTACCTGCTGCAGCTCGGGACGATCTCCGCGACGTTCCCGGCGATGTTCCCGACCCACGTCCGGTTCGCCGGCATGGCGATCTCCTACAACGTGGCGACGGCGGCGTTCGGCGGCACCGCGCCGCTGATCAACGAGGCGGCCATCGAGGGCACCGGCGACGTCCTGTTCCCGGCCTACTACATGATGGGCGCCTGCGTGGTCGGCATGATCGCGCTCTACTTCGTCATCGAGACGAAGGGCGTGTCGATCGCCGGCCGCGAGGTCCCGGGGCTCGCCGAGCACCGCGCACGGCAGGCCGCGAAGACCGGCTCCTGAGCCGCACCACCGGTCCGCAGCGGGCCCGTCCCCGTCGGGGGCGGGCCCGGTCGGCGTCTCAGGGGACCGGCCACCCGTCCGGCAGCGGCACGTGCCCGTCCCGCGCGGCCGTCCACACCCAGGCCCAGCACACGGTGCCGTCGTCGAGGACCACCCGGGACCGCGTGTACTCCGGGCCCTCGTAGGCGTCGAGCGCGGCCAGCGCGGTCACCGGATCGGCCAGCTCGACGACCCAGCCGGGCACCCCGTCGCCGGTGTCGAGGGTCAGCGCGGGGTATCCGAGGCCGGTGTCGGCGACCCCGCCGGTCGGCAGCACCACCGGCTGGGGCAGCACGTCGGCGGCGTGCCCGCGCAGCATCCCGAAGGCCCGCCGGCCGGGCATGAGGGTGCCGTAGACGAACACCCGCGACGGCCACTGCTCCGGCACCGGCACACCGTCGACGGTCGACGCGTCCAGACCGTCCGGGCCGGGGGCACCGGTGAGCGCGACGGCCCCGGCCTGGTCGAGGTCGGCGCAGCGGACGGGTGCCCCGTCGACGTGCAGCGGGCGCCGGTCGGTGCGCGCGTCGCCGGTGGGGACCTCCGGGGCGAGATAGGCCCACGGCCGGTCGAGCTCCCCGACGGCGTCGACGAGCGTGACCCGTCCGGTCGCGACCCGGGCCAGGCGGTAGCGCGGCGGGTCGGCGTCGCGGCCCTCGACGGTGTCGAGCGCGGCGAACTGCTCCGGGGCCGCCAGCCAGACCGCGTGCTCCTCGGCCACGCCGGGCACGGCCGCGAGCGTCGCGGGGCGCTGGTCGTCGACCACCCGGCGCCCGGCCGACCACACCGCGGCCAGGCTCTCGGTCCGGACCCGCAGCACGACGACCGGACCGGTCAGCCCGCGCTCCCCGCGCATCCAGGAGATCTTCGACGGGCAGGCGTTCGAGCCGTAGGCCAGCAGCGGGACGCGCGCGGCCGACGGCGGGGCCCCGTGCCGGGCCAGCGCCGTGTCCAGGCACTCCCCGCCGACCCGCCACCCGGAGGGCGTCGCGGGGTCGGCGGTCAGCGGGTGCGACCGGCCGTCGACGTGCAGGAACGACCCGTCGGGCCGGGCCCCGGGGTAGGGGTCCGCCGGGAACGCCGAGTCCGGCCACGCATCCATGCGCACGCACCGTAGATCAACACTCGGGGCGCGGCGAGGCCCGGTCAGGGGGCGCGCCGCTGCCTGCCCCGCGCCACGGCCCGGCGCAGCAGCGCCGCGGTCAGCACGATCAGCGCGAACACGACCAGGGCGGACAGCGCCGCGCGCACCCACAGCGGCGTCGGCTCCGGCAGCAGGAGGGGCACGAAGAACACCCCGACCAGCGAGCTGCTGATGCCGATCAGCCCGAGCAGGGGCGCCGGGGTGCCGTCGGGGAAGCTCAGGGCCCGGACGAGCCGGCGGCGGGCGGTCACCCGCCCGACGCTACCGGGCCGCCCCCGCCCCCTCGGGTGTCGCGATGCCGTAGCCGCGGATCTTGCGGTAGATCGTCGCCCGGCTCATCCCGAGCCGGCGCGCGGCCTCGGCCTTGTTGCCGTCGGCGTCGAGCAGGGCGTCGACGATGGCGTCGCACTCGATCGACTCCAGCGGGGTCAGCACCCGCCGGGCCAGTACCCGCGTCTCCGGCGGCAGGTCCTCCAGCCGGATCACCCCGGTCCGGCGACGGCTCACGACCTTGCGCAGCACCTGGTAGAGCTGTTCGACGTTGCCCGGCCACCGGTGCCGCATGAGCACCCGCAGGGCCTCCGGCGCACAGGTCAGGTCGGCGCCGCGGGTCAGCCGGGCGAGCAGGTACGGCACCAGCTCGGCGACGTCCTCCACGTGGTGGCGCAGCGGCGGGACCTCGATGGTGCGCGGGAAGCAGTCCAGCAGCGACGCCAGCTCGGGCGAGTCGGTCGTCCGGGAGCTGCCGCGGGTCGCGATGACCCAGGCCCGCTCGGGGTCGGTCGACTCGCGGTGCGGCTCGAGCACGTCGGCGAGCGCCGCCGCGGCGGCCGGGGGGAGCCGGTCGACCTCGCGCAGCACCAGCGTCCCGCCGCCGCCGCCGAGCTCGTCGGACACCTCGGAGAGCCAGCGCGGGCCCACGTCGCCCGCGTCGAGCACACGCACGTGCCCGGCGGGGGAGTGGAGATGATGGGTGGCGCGGGCCAGCGTGGTCCGGCCGGAGCCGTGCTCGCCCTGCAGCACCAGCCACTCGTTGGTGCGGAAGTGCCGGTCCACCGCCTGGGCGCACTTGGTCCACAGCGCCCCCGAGCCGACGGCGGTCGGCAGCGCGGTCGTGATCGTCGGGGTCGCGGAGCCGCGGCCGACGGTCTCGCGGTGGGTCAGGCTCACCTGCAGGATGCCGCCCGCCGAGCCCGCCTCGTTCCAGCTCGGCCGGCACTGCACGCGCGCGGTCGCCCCGCTCGGCAGGTCGACGACGAGCTGGCGGTTGCGTCCGGCCCGCAGCGCGTCGGTCGCCCCGGCGAGCAGCGGGACCTGGTCACCGGGGGCGATGAGCTCGCGGGCGCGGTCGTTCATCATCACGAGGTCGTCGCCGACGGCGAGCACCGCGGAGTCGCCCCCGCGCTGGACCGCGGTCAGGTAGTCGTGCAGCAGCGTCAGCTCGTGCCGCCCGGACGCGGCGAGCAGCGCCTCCTCGATGCGGCGGGCCGTCGTCGCCGCGGTGGCGACCATCAGCGCGTTGGCCTCGCTCCGCCAGCAGGTCAGGTCGACGACGCCGAGGATCTTGCCGGTCACCGGGTGCCGGATCGGGGCGCCGGCGCAGGCCAGGTCCTCCAGGTGCTCGACGAAGTGCTCGTGCCCGAACACCTCGGTCGGGCGCCTGCCCTCCAGCGCGGTGCCGATGCCGTTGGTGCCGACGTGCTGCTCGGCGTAGGAGAAACCGGGGACGAGCCACACCCGGTCCAGGTGCTGACGCAGCGCGGAGTCACCGGTCCGGCGGTCGAGGACGACACCGTCGCCGTCGCAGAGGATGAGGCTGACCGGCTCGGTGGCGAACTGGTCGCACAGCTCGGAGACGATCGGCGTCGCCGCCCGTACCAGCGGGCTGTCGGTCTCGCGGCCGATCTCGGGCAGGTCGATGGAGTCGGGCGCGACGTCGCTGTCCCGCGACCGGATCCAGGACGCCAGGATCGGCGGGCGGACCGCGTCCTCACGCATCTGTTCGTGGTGCAGGAACGCGTCGCGGGCCGCCGCGATCCGTTCGGCCGCGGCGCTGGTGGTGGTCCTGGTGGCGGGTGTGGGCGCCGAGCCGGTGACGGGGGAGTCATGTCCGTCCCCGGGGTGTCGCGGGCTCGGCGTCGGCCGGCCCGCCCGGGTGGCGCCCTGCGCGCCGTCGGGCAGGGGTCTCACACACGGCCTCCTCGCCTGTGTCGAGCTCGGGACACGACCACCGAGGACCCGCGTGCGGCAGCGGTGACCTGCCCGGATCCCGTGGTCACGGCGACGGTACGCGCCGTGAGAGCAAGATCACCACAGGTGGCGGAGCGGAAGAGTCTCATATTGAGACCTCGAATGCCTGTCGGACCATGTGTGATTCGCAGCACGGAAGAAAGACGGCATCGCCAGACGCGGCAACCAGCCACGTCGCCGGGCCGCCCGCCCTCCGTGCACGACCACGACATCGGGCTACCCGCGCTCGCCCGCTGATCCGACCACAACCCACCACCGTGAGGAGACGACGTGAGTCGGCAGAGTTTGGCGAAGGCTCACCAGAAGATCCAGGAGCTTTCCTGGGAGCCGCAGTACCACGAGCCGTACATGAAGTACGGAACCGACTACACCTTCAAGAAGGCGGCGAAGAAGGACCCGCTCAAGCAGGTCCTGCGCTCGTACTTCCCGATGGAGGAGGAGAAGGACCACCGCGTCTACGGCGCCCAGGACGGTGCCATCCGCGGCAACATGTTCCGGCAGGTGCAGGAGCGCTGGCTGGAGTGGCAGAAGCTCTTCCTGTCGATCATCCCGTTGCCGGAGATCTCGGCGGCGCGCTCGATGCCGATGCTGTTCCACGTGGTTCCGAACCCGGAGCTGCACAACGGCCAGGCGATCCAGATGATCGACGAGGTTCGGCACAGCACGATCCAGCAGAACCTCAAGCGCCTGTACATGAACAACTACATCGACCCGGCGGGCTTCAACAACTCGCTGCGGAACTTCCAGTCGGACTACTGCGGCACCATCGGCCGCCAGTTCGCGGAGGGGTTCATCACCGGTGACGCCATCACCGCCGCGTCGATCTACCTGACCATCGTCGCGGAGACCGCGTTCACGAACACCCTGTTCGTGGCGATGCCGGCAGAGGCGGCCGCCAACGGCGACTACCTGCTGCCGACGGTGTTCCACTCGGTGCAGTCCGACGAGTCGCGGCACATCTCCAACGGCTACGCCACGCTCCTGATGGCGCTGTCGGACGAGGACAACCGCCAGCTGCTCGAGCGCGACCTGCGCTACGCGTGGTGGAACAACCACCGCGTCGTCGACGCCGCCATCGGTACCTTCATCGAGTACGGCACGAAGGACCGCCGCAAGGACCGCGAGTCCTACGCGGAGATGTGGCGCCGCTGGATCTACGACGACTACTACCGCAGCTACCTGCTGCCGCTCGAGAAGTACGGCCTGGTGATCCCGCACGACCTGGTCGAGGAGTCCTGGAACCAGATCTGGAACAAGGGCTACGTCCACGAGGTCGCGCAGTTCTTCGCCACCGGCTGGTGCGCCAACTACTGGCGCATCGACGGCATGACCGACACCGACTTCGAGTGGTTCGAGTACAAGTACCCGGGCTGGTACGACCGGTACGGCAAGTGGTGGGAGAACTACAACCGCCTCGCCAAGCCGAACGGTCACCACGCCATCGTGGCCGAGGACGTCGACTACGTGTACCCGCACCGCTGCTGGACCTGCATGGTCCCGTGTCTGGTGCGCGAGGACATGGTCGTCGACAAGGTGGACGGCCAGTGGCGCACGTACTGCCACGAGGTCTGCCGCTGGACCGACGCCGAGGCCTTCCGGCCCGTGTACCAGGGTCGCGAGACCCCGAACATGGGCAAGCTCGTGGGTCACCGCGAGTGGGAGACGCTCTACCACGGCTGGAACTGGGCCGACGTCATCCAGGACATGGGCTTCGTCCGTGACGACGGCAAGACGCTGACCGCTCAGCCGCACCTCGATCTCGACCCGAAGAAGATGTGGACGCTGGACCACATGCGGCGCATGCCGCACCTGGCCAGCCCCAACGTCATCCTCAACGAGATGAGCGACGCCGAGCGCGAGGCGTTCGTGGCGGACTACAACCGCCAGGGGCCGGGAGGCCGGCCCGCGCCCACCGACGCCTGAGCGCGGGTCAGGCGAGGGGAGGGGGTTCCCGTCACGCCATGACGGGTCCCTCTTCCCGCGGCCCGGCCGGGGGGTCGTCTTCCCCGGCCGGGTCACCCCGGGACTCCCGTCCGCCGGGCGGGGCCCGGGGCGACGCCTGCCCACATCTGTCCGATTGGTCTTTTTTCTCACGCCACTAGTCACGCCAAGAGAGGTGGTCTGCGCTCGTGGGCGACAAACACGTCGTGCGGTTCGAGCCCGTCGGCATCGAGATCGAGGTCGACGAGGACCAGAACATCCTCCGCGCCGCGGCCGAGCAGGGCGTCCAGCTCATGCACGGCTGCAAGGAGGGCCAGTGCTCGGCCTGCAAGTCCTTCGTGCTCGAGGGCGAGGACATCGAGTACGACAGCTACTCGACCTTCGCGCTCCCGGACTACGAGAAGGAGGAGGGCCACACCCTCCTGTGCCGGGCGCACGCCTATGAGGACCTGGTCATCGAGCTGACCAACTACGACGAGGAGATCATCCGCTCCGGCCTGCCCCTCACCAAGGGCGTGGTCGAGGTCGTGTCGGTCGAGGCCGTCACCCACGACATGCGGCACCTGACCGTCAAGCTGGTCGAGCCGTCGGAGATCAAGTTCTTCCCCGGGCAGTACATGGACCTCGTCTGCCCCGGGACCGAGGAGAGCCGTTCGTTCTCCATGGCCAACACCCCCAACCGGGACGGCCTGTACGAGTTCGTGATCAAGGTCTACCCGGGTGGGCTGTTCGGGACCTGGCTCGACGAGAAGGCCGCTCCCGGTGACCGGCTCGACGTCGAGGCGCCCTTCGGCACCTTCACCCTCCGCCAGAACCGCAGCTCGCCGATCGTCTTCGTCGGCGGTGGCGCCGGCATGGCGCCGGTACTGGGCCTGCTGCGGGCGATGGCCGAGGGCGGCGTCGAACGACGGGCCACCTTCTACTACGGCGCGCGCACCGCGGCCGATCTCTGCTTCGAGAAGGAGATCGCCGAACTGGCGCCCCAGCTCAACGGCTTCCGGTACGTCCCCGCCCTGTCCGACGTCGACGGCGGCGACGGCGGGGACTGGGCCGGCGAGACCGGCCTGATCACGGAGGTGGTCAGGCGGAACGAATCCGATCTGAAGGGAGCGGATGCCTACGTCTGCGGTCCCCCGCCGATGGTCGACGCGGCGATCGCGACGCTGACCCAGCTGGGTGTGAGTGAGACCAACATCTTCTACGACAAGTTCACCACGACCGGTGAGCAAGAAGGCGAGGACGGACAGCAATGACTCAGTCCCCCACCACGCAGGACACGTCGTCCGGTTCGCAGCGCAGCGTTCCCAAGCCCGTCTTCACCGACGCGGAGGCCGGGGCGCGGGAGTTCCCCGACTCGAGCTCGAACGCGCGCCGCTACAACTACTACGCGCCCGCCAAGCGCAAGCAGACGCTGTACGAGGACACGACCGTCGAGGTCCAGCCGGACCCGCGGCACTACCTCTCGCAGGGCTGGATCTACGGCTTCGCGAACGGCGAGGGCGGCTACCCGCTGCACTGGACCAAGCTCAAGGCCTGGGGTGTCGACGAGCCGGAGCCGCAGCGCGGCATCGGCAGCGGCGGCATGCACGTGAAGAACTGGCCGGCCCACGGCTGGCACGAGTTCCGCGACCCGAACGAGGAGTGGGAGCAGAGCCTCTTCCGCTACAACGCGAACGTCGTACGGCAGCTCACCCAGAACATCGAGAACGCCCGCAACGCGAAGGCGTTCGAGCTCTGGAACTCGAACTGGGTGCGCTTCGTCGAGCGCAACGTCGGCGCCTGGATGCACATCGAGCACATCCTCGGCCTCTACGTCTTCGCGTCCAACGAGCGGTCCGCGCCTACCAACATGCACAACACGGCGCTCGCGGCGAACTCCACCCGCAAGATCCGCTTCGCCCAGGACCTGGCGCTCTACAACCTGACGCTCTCCGAGGAGATCGACGGGTTCGACGGCGCCGCCCACCTCGACGCGTGGGACAACGCGCCGGAGTGGCAGGGCGCCCGCAAGTTCACCGAGGCCCTCACCGCGGTCCAGGACGACTGGGGCGAGGCCATCTTCGCGGCCAACTGCGTCTTCGAGCCGCTGGTCGGTGAGCTGTTCCGCTCGAACCTGGTCATGCAGTCCGCCGCCTCCAACGGCGACTACGTGACCCCGACGGTCATGGGTGCCGGCGAGTACGACTACGCCCAGCGCGACCTGCGCTGGTCGATCGCCTGCTTCGCGCCGCTCACCCAGGACCGCGAGTTTGCCGAGCACAACCGCTCGCTGATGGGCGGCTGGCTGCGGACCTACGTCCCGCAGGCACTGGAGGCCGCCCGGACCATGCAGCCGATGTGGTCCCAGTCGGACTCGAAGCCCCCCACGTTCGAGGACTCCCTCGACCGCGCCAAGAACCGGTTCGCCGGGATCTGCAGCGATCTCGGCCTCGACGTCCCCGAGGAGCTGAAGCAGTGACCAGCACCAGCCCGTTCAAGCAGGACAGCACCGCGTCGAACATGTGCGGCTTCACGCTGATGAACAACCAGATCGGCGCGGTCATCGCGACCGTCCTGGACCGTCAGGACAACGTGACCGTGCAGCACCTGCCCTCGATGATCCGCGTCGACGGCACGGGCAAGTTCGAGCTGGACTACGTCGCGATGGACGAGGAGGCCGGCCAGGAGGAGGGCTGGTTCGACGCCGCCCAGTTCGAGGAGAACATGTCCACCCACTACGGGCGGATGGTCCACCTCGATGACAAGACCATCATGTTCGCCAATCCCGAGGACGCCGCCGAGTACATCGACTTCGACCTGAAGCCGGTGTAAGGACCCGCTCCTCACCCGGATCGCACCGCCCGGGACGACGACCCGTCCCCGGCCCACCACGCCCGGCGACGGCCCGGGCGGTGCGCTCCACCCGCGCAGCGCGCCTCCGCGGCGCCACGGCTGCGCACGTTGATCCACACCCGCGCACCTGGACCGACTCTTTCTCCGGGAGGACCCACCATGGCCAAGGAACTCCGCTTCGGCGCCGAGGGCCGTCATCTGCTGCAGGCCGGCGTCGACCAGCTGGCCGAAGCCGTCAAGAGCACGCTCGGCCCCAAGGGCCGTAACGTCATCCTGGAGAAGATCACGGGCTCGCCCGAGGTCACGAACGACGGCGTCACGATCGCCCGCGAGATCCACCTGCGCGACCCCTTCGAGAACATGGGCGCCCAGCTGGTCAAGGAAGCGGCGGTCAAGACCAACGACACGGTCGGCGACGGCACCACGACCGCGACCGTCATCGCCCAGGCCATCGTCAAGCAGGGCATGAGCGCCATCGAGCGCGGTGGCAACCCGGTGCTGGTCAAGCGGGGCATCGACATCGCGGTCAACGCGCTCGTCGACCGCCTGCAGACGGTGTCGCACCCGGTCAGCACCGAGGAGGACTACGCCCGCGTCGCCTCCATCTCGGCCAACGACGACTACACGATCGGCCGGGTCGTCGCGAAGGCGCTGCACACCGTCGGCGACGACGGCGTGGTCACCGTCGACGACACCCCGCTGCCGGGGGTCTCGGTGGACTTCGTCGAGGACTTCGAGTTCGACAACGGGTACGTCTCGCCGTACATGGTGACCAACCCCGGCACGCTCGAGGCGATCGTCGACGACCCCTACATCCTGTTCACCGCGCACAAGATCAAGGACGTCCAGCAGATCATGCCGGTGCTGGACCGGATCATGCGCAACGACCGGCGCCCGCTCGTCATCGTCGCGGAGACCGTCGAGGGCACCGCCCTGCAGATGCTGGTCCACAACCACGTCAACGGGCATTTCCAGGCCGTCGCGATCAAGGCGCCCGGCTTCGGCGAGAAGCGCATCCACCTGCTGGAGGACATGGCCGCGCTCTGCGGCGGGCAGGTGCACTCCAAGAGCTCCTCGTTCTCGCTCGAGCAGATCGACGTCGAGCACCTGGGGCGCGCGGTGCAGGTGCAGGTCACCAGCGAGGGCACCACGATCATCGGCGGCCGCGGGGACAAGCAGAAGCTGGAGTACCGGCTGTCGCAGCTGCGCGCCGAGCTGGCCCGCGCGACCATCGGCACCGACGAGGACTTCTTCTCCGACCGCATCGCCCGGCTGTCCGGGAAGGCCGCGATCATCTCGGTCGGGGCACCGACCAACGCCGAGGCCCGCGAGATCCGGCACCGCGTGGACGACTCGCTGCAGGCGACCCGGGCCGCGGTGGCCGAGGGCATCGTCGCCGGTGGCGGCGCGGCGCTGCTGCACGCCGAGCCCGCCCTCGACGAGCTGGACGTGACCGGGGACTACCGGATCGGCGTCGAGATCGTCCGGCACGCGCTCACCGAGCCCGTGCACCTCATCGCCTCCAACGCCGGCTACGACGGCGACGAGGTGGTCAAGCAGGTCACGACCATGGGCGTCGACGAGGGCTTCGACGCCCTGGAGGGCCGCTTCGGGGACATGGTCGAGATGGGCATCATCGACCCGCTGCGGGTCGTGCGCTCCGCCCTGCAGAACGGCGCCTCCGTCGCCGGGCTGATCCTCACCACCAACTCGCTGGTGGCCGAGGAGGTCACGCCCTGGAACAAGGCGCTCATGACCGAGTTCGGCCAGCTCGACGAGGGCATCCCGCAGCCCAGCCCGGACTCGAGCACGCCCCAGTCGATGGGGCTCGGCCCGTCGGTCGGGTAGGTACCGGCCCGTCCGGTCACAGGAACAGGGGGAGCGGCCCGGCACGCGCTGCGCGTGCCGGGCCGCTCCGCGACAGTGGAGAGGTGGTCGGCGTGGACCGGTGCTGCGAAGCGCCCCAGGGGCGTGGTGGTCTCCCGGCGGTCGTCGACGCCCAGGTGCACGGCTGGGACGGCCGGCCGCACAACCAGGCGGGCCCGGCTGGGGAGCAGTTCGTCGCCGACCTGCTGCACCGTCACCGGATGGTCGACCCGTCGCCGCGCCCGCTGTCCGCGGACGCGTTCGAGCTGGTCACGCCCCAGGCGCTGGCCGCGCACGTGCTCTCCGCGGTGGACCGCGCGGTGCTCGTCCCGGCCGGGTTCGAGGACCTGTTCGTGCTCGGGTTCGCCGCACCGGCCTGGCACGCCGAGCTCGCCGCCGAGCACCCCGGGCGGCTCGCGCTGGCGGGGGAGCTCGACCCCGCCGACCGGGCCCGCGCCCGCGGCATCGGGGCCCGGGTCGGGCGCGACGGTCTGCGCGCGCTGACCGTGCTGCCCGCCCGCCGACCGGAGACCGCGCTGTCGCTGCGGGCGCCGTGGCTGCGCCGCACCCTGATCCGGGCCGAGCAGGCCGGCGCCGGGGTGGTCCACATCGGGATCGCGCCGACCGCGCGACCGTCGCGCGCGGCACCGGAGTGGGCGCACGCGGGCGTCGTCGCCGAGGGCGACGCCGTACCGCGGCCCCGGTGGCCGGAGTGGGCCGAGCCGGTCCGCGCCGGGTCCGCGCTCCCGGTCCGGGTGCGCAGCGCCGGGCCGCTGCCGGCCGGTGCCGTCGACGTCACCGAGGTCGCCGCGCTGGCCACGGCCCTGCCCAAGATCCGGTTCGTGGTCGGCGCCGCCTGCGCCCCGACCGCGTCGCTGGTCCGGCTGGCCCGCCTGCCCAACGTCTACGTGCTGCTCACCGACCTGCTGATCGCCCTGCGTCGGCACCGGGTGCCCGCCGCCGAGGCGCTCGGCGAGCTGCTGGCCGCCTATGGTCCGGACCGGCTGATGTTCGGCAGCGGCTACCCGCTGGTGCGCCCGGCGCGCCTGATCCGCGACCTCATGACCTTCCGCTACCCCGACGAGCTGCGCGGACGGTTCCCCGAGCTCGACGACGACGTCCGCGCCGCCCTGCTCGGCGGCACCGCGGCACGGGTCCACGGGCTCGACCTGGCCTGCGCCACCGTGCGTCCGCGCCGCCGAGGAGTGTTGAGCCCCACCTGAATGCAGGGGAGGCAACCCTCAGAAGGTGTCCTATCCTTCCGCCGGACGAGCGAAGGGAAAACGGACATGGGACTCACCCGACGGCAGATGCTTCTCACGACGCTGGCTGCGGCCGGCGGCGCCGTACTGGCCGGGTGTGGCGGGGGCGGCAGGTCGGAGACCGGCACCGGTGCCGCGACGGGGAGCGCCGGGTTCCCGGTGACGATCGACGGCAAGCTCGGTGCGGCGACGATCCCGCAG
Source organism: Pseudonocardia sp. ICBG601 (assembly GCF_020496245.1). Classification (NCBI taxonomy): domain Bacteria; kingdom Bacillati; phylum Actinomycetota; class Actinomycetes; order Pseudonocardiales; family Pseudonocardiaceae; genus Pseudonocardia; species Pseudonocardia sp. ICBG601. The sequence continues at coordinate 1,368,565 of NZ_JAHLJA010000148.1, forward strand.
GCCCCGCAGCGGGTGGTGTCCGTGGGCTACACCGACCACGACGCGATCCTCGCGCTCGGCGTGGCGCCGGTGGCGGCCCGCTACTGGTACGGCGACGAGAAGGTCGTCGTGCAGCCGTGGGCCCAGGCGGCCGCGCAGGCGGTGGGCGCGGCACCGGCGGTGCTGAACATGTCCTCCATCGAGCCGGAGAAGATCGCAGCGCAGCGCCCCGACCTGGTGATCGGCCTCTACTCCGACCTCGACGCCCAGAACTATCCGGTGGTGAGCGCCGTCGCGCCGACCGTCGGACCGCCCCGGGGGTTCGACGACTACGGCGCACCGTGGCAGGAATACACCCGCGAGACCGGACGGGCGCTGGGCAAGGAGGCCGAGGCCGAGAAGCTGGTCACCGACCTGGAGGCCAGGTTCGTCGCCGCCCGCGATGCCGACCCGCAGTGGAAGGGGCGCTCGGTCGTCGTCGCGAGCCGCAGCGCGGACAAGATCAGCGTGTTCTCTTCGCAGGACCCCCGCTCGCGGTTCTTCACCCAGCTGGGGTTCACGGTGCCGCCCCGGATCGACGAGCTGGCCGCGGGCAATTTCTACACCGAGTTCAGCTTCGAGCAGGCGAGCGAACTCGACCACGACCTCATCGTGTGGGATCAGCTGTCGTTCACCCCCGGCGGCAAGGCGACGGTCGTCGGGGATCCGCTGCTGTCGCGGCTGCCCGCGATGCGCGACGGGCGCACCGTGTTCCTGGAGGGGGCCACCGAGCTGGCCTTCGCCTGGCAGACCGTGCTCAGTCTTCCGTCCGTGCTCGACGCGGTCGTCCCCCAGCTGCAGCGGGCGATTCCGAAGACCTGACCCGCTGGCGCCGAGGAGGGGCGCCCCCGTACCCCCGGGGTCCGCCCCGCCACGCGACGCTCCTGCCTGACCGCCGCTCCGGTGTTGCCGTGGCGGTGGTCAGGCACGGCGACGCCGGACGGTCGGGGTGAGCAGGAGCAGCACCGCGGCCGTCGTGCCGAAGGCGGCGGCGAACCCGAAGGGCTCGGCGATCGCGCCGAGCCCGGTCGCGCCCAGGCCCGTCCCGGCGTCGTAGGCGATGTTCCAGGCGGCGCTGGCCGCGCCGTAGTGCAGCGGCCCGGCGGCGGCGAACAGGGCGACCATCGCGTCGTTCTGCACCAGCCCGAACCCGGCGCCGACGACGGCCGCCCCCACCACCAGCAGGACCGACGCGTACGGCGCGGCGAGCACCCCGAGCAACCCGACCGTGGCGCACGCCGTCCCGACCGGCAGCAGCGCCCCGGGGCGTCCGCTGCGGTCGGTGAGGGTGCCCGCGACACCGCGGCCGAGCAGCGCGCCGAGCGCGGTGGCGAACAGCGCGGCGGGCACCGCGACCGTCGCCCCGGGTGCGACGAGCGGGGCGAAGGTGATCACGCCGCCCTGCGCGGTGGAGCAGCCCAGCATCGCCAGCACCGGCGCGGCGGGGAGCCGGCGGCGGTGCTCCCGGGGGTGCTCCCGGGTGTGCGGGACGGCGTCGTCGCGGCGGGGTGCCGGAGCGCGCCGGGGACCCCGCACGAACGCCACGACCAGCGCCCCGGCGACCGGGGTGATCCCGGCCAGCAGGAACACCCCGGTGAACTCCAGCGCGTCGACGACCGCGACTCCCGCCGGCAGGAACAGCAGCTGGGGCAGGCCGACGGCGTAGCCGTAGCGCGCCGACGCGCGACCGTGCGCGGAGGGCTCGACCAGCTCCGCGACGAGCGCGCTCCCGGCGACCGTGGCCAGCCCGAACCCGATCCCGCGGACGGTGGAGATCGCCAGCACCGGACCGAGGTCGGCGGTCAGCGCGAGCAACGGCGTCGGGAGGCCGAGCAGCAGCGACCCCACGACCAGCACCGGACGGTGCCCGACCCGGCGCAGCATCGCGGGCACCAGCAGCTGGGTGGCCACGGTGGCCGCCATCAGCACACCGGTGCTCAGCCCCGCGCCGAACTCGCCGGAGCCGCCCCGGGACACCCACAGCGGCACGACCGGCAGGAGCAGGGCGTACCCGCCGAACGCCAGCGCGGTCGCGGCGAGGAGCAGGCGGAACGGGAGCGACGACAGCGAGCGGGGCACGCCCCACCGTGTCAGACATCCCCGTCGCGCTGCGCCGCGCCCGGGCCCGCCGAGATGCGGCTCAGGGCTGCGCCGGACCGGAGGCGACGACCGTGCAGCGCATCTCGACGAGGGCCCGGTGCGCGGAGCTACCCGGCCGCTGGGGCCGGTCCGGCTCGGGAGGCCCCCTGCCCAGGGTCCGGGCCGTCGGCGCGGGCGCACGTCGCCGAGATGCAGCTGAGCGGGAGTTGTGGATCTCCCCGGCCCGCTGAGGTGCATCTCGGCGACGGAATCCGCGTCGAGATGCAGCTCAGGGCTGTCCGTGGCGCCCGGGGACGACCCTGAGGTGCTTCTCGGCGTCGGTCGGTGCGCAGGGCGGCCCGGCCGCTGGGGTGCGATCCGGTCGGGGAACGGCTGCGGCCCGGTCCCTCGGGGTGAGGGGCCGGGCCGCGTCGTGCGTCCAGGGGCGGGGTCAGGATCCGTTGCGGATCCATTCCTCCAGGTGGGGTGCCTCGTCGCCGATGTTGGTGGAGTCGCCGTGTCCGGTGCGGACGCGGGTGTCGGCGGGCAGGGGCAGCAGGGTGGTGCGGATCGACTCGATGATCGTGTCGAAGCTGGAGTAGGACCGTCCGGTGGCGCCGGGTCCGCCCTGGAACAGGGTGTCGCCGGTGAACACGATGCCGAGTTCGGGTGCGTAGAGGCAGGACGAGCCCGGTGAGTGGCCGGGGGTCTGCAGCACGGTCAGGTCGATCCCGCCGGCGGAGAGGACCTGGCCGTCGGCGAGTTCCTGGTCGGGCTTGCGGTCGGGCCAGGTCATGTCCCACAGCACCTGCTCGGCGGGGTTGAGCAGGATCGGCGCGCTGAACCGGTCGGCGAGGGCGGGGGCCTGGTTGACGTGGTCGTCGTGGGCGTGGGTGCACACGACGGCCTTGACGCGGCGGTCGCCGACGGCGGTGGCGATGGCGTCGGCGTCGTGGGCGGCGTCGATGACGAACACCTCGCGGTCGTCGCCGACGATCCAGACGTTGTTGTCGACGTCGAAGGATCCGCCGTCGAGGTTGAAGGTGCCGGAGGTGACGACGTGGTCGACCGGGGCCATCAGAGGATCACCACCGAGCGGAGGACCTCACCGGCGTGCATCTTCTCGAAGGCCTGCTCGACGCCGTCGATCCCGATCTCCTCGGTGACGAACTTGTCGAGCGGGAAGCGTCCCTGCAGGAACAGGTCGATGTACATCGGGAAGTCGCGGCTGGGCAGGCAGTCGCCGTACCAGGAGGACTTGAGGGCGCCGCCGCGGCCGAAGTAGTCGATGAGCGGGATCTCGGGTGCCTGCAGGTCCGGGGTGGGGACGCCGACGAGGACGACGGTGCCGGCGAGGTCGCGGGCGTAGAAGGCCTGCTTGTAGGTCTCGGGGCGTCCGACGGCGTCGATGACGACGTCGGCGCCGTTGCCGTCGGTCACGCTCTGGATGTACTCGACGGGGTCGGTGTCCTTGGCGTTGACGGTGTGGGTGGCGCCGAACTCGCGGGCCCAGTCGAGTTTCCGGGGGTCGGTGTCGACGGCGATGATGGTGGTGGCGCCGGCGAGCTTGGCGCCGGCGATGGCGGCGTCGCCGACGCCGCCGCAGCCGATGACGGCGATGGAGTCGCCGCGTCCGACGCCGCCGGTGTTGATCGCGGCGCCGAGTCCGGCCATGACGCCGCAGCCGAGCAGGCCGGCGACCTTGGCGGGGGCGTCGGGGTTGACCTTCGTGCACTGTCCGGAGTGGACGAGGGTCTTCTCGATGAACGCGCCGATCCCGAGCGCGGGGGACAGCTCGGTGCCGTCGTCGAGGGTCATCTTCTGGGCGGCGTTGTGGGTGTCGAAGCAGTACTGGGGCTTGCCCTTCTTGCAGGCCCGGCAGTTGCCGCAGACGGCGCGCCAGTTCAGGACGACGTAGTCGCCGGGTTCGACGTCGGTGACGCCCTCGCCGACGGACTCGACGATGCCGGCGGCTTCGTGGCCGAGCAGGAAGGGGAACTCGTCGTTGATGCCGCCGAGCTTGTAGTGCAGGTCGGTGTGGCAGACCCCGCAGGCCTGGATCTTGACCACGGCCTCACCGGGACCGGGATCGGGCACGTTGATCGTCTCGACGGTGACCGGCTCACCCTTGGCGCGGGCCACGACCCCGCGTACCTGCTGTGCCATAACTCGTACTCCACTCGTCCTCGATGCCGTCCGCGCGGGACGGATGCTCGGATGGCGACTCTGGCATGGGTGCCCGGACGGTGCCAGGTCGGCTCCGGCCCTGCAACAGGTGTTTCGGCATGTGGGGGAACCGGTGGCTGCGATCGCCGGTCGCAGCCACCGGTCGGCGCTCCGGTCCGGCTGGATGCACGTGGACGGTCACGCCGCTGCCCGGCCGGCGGCGCCCCGCGACCGGAAGCGGAGGACCGTGAGCGCGACGGCCACGAGGACCCCGGTCGCGACGACCACCGCCGTGGCGGTCGGGCTCAGGTACGTGGTCAGGCTGGGCGCCTCGCTCGAGGAGAACCGCCACGATGCCAGCGGGATGAGGTAGGCCAGTGCCATGACGGCGGTCAGGACACGCTGCGCACGTGCGCAGCGACCGCGGACCGCGGAGATCACGGCCGCGATCACGGGCAGGCCCGAGATCAGTGCGAAACCGCCGACGACGAAGACCGGGAACGCCCACGCCGAGATCAGGGCGACGCGGGACGGGCCGACCGGCGGGGCGTCGGGTGGCGTACTCATGGTGCACATCCTGTGTGAGTCGGGTGGTGATCCGACGTCTGCGCCGTGCGTACGTGCACGTCGCGCCAGCCGTGCCACGCGCGGCACAGCACGTAGGCGACGGCCGTCGTGACCACGACGATCCCCCCTGCGAACGCGACGAGGGTGGCGAGCGCGTCGAGAACCATGAGGCCCCGGCCGATGCGGTCCGCCCAGGGAGCCGGGTCGGCCCGGGTGGACGTGGTGGAGGTGCGGATGGTCGACATGAACGGTCTCGCTCTCGTGGTGTCGGCACGTACTCGAGCTGTCGATGGCCGGGCGTTCACCGGGGAGCGGAACCCTCGGCAGCCGTCGTCAGCTCGTCCAGCCACGTCTCGAGTCCCGCGCCGAGCGCCGAGGTGGCCAGGGGGACGTCGGCCTCGACCTGTGCGCCGGTCCAGGTCTCCTCGGTGCGCACGAGGACGCCCCCGTCCGCCGGGGTGAAGGTCCAGACGTGGGTGCCCTCGTCGATGTTCAGGCCGGTGCCGACGGCGGGCCCCGTCCACCGCAGGCAGCTCTCCTTCTCGACCTGCTGCAGGCTGGAGGTGACGGTCAGCGTCGTGGCCGGTGTGGCGGGGGTGGCGGGGATCGGCGTCGTCCACCGGAACTGCGAGCCGGGCTGCAGCGGGCGGTCCCCGTCGAGCCGTTCGATGGTCGCCACGGCCGTCTGCCACGTCGGGTAGCGCTCGACGTCGGTCTGGAGGTCCCAGATCCTGTCGAGTGGCGCCTTGATCAGTCGCTCGGAGCCGTAGCGGATCGTCGCCGCCGGGTCGACACCCGCGCCGTCGCAGGTCAGCCCGCTGGTCTGCCCCGGGGCTGCGGCAGCCGTGGTCGTGGGGGGAGCCGGCGGTGCCGGCGGTGCCGCCGGTGCGCAGGCGGCCAGGCCGATCACGGCCGTGACGACGAGCGGGACCGCCCACCGGGTCGCTGCGCGTGGGCTGCTGGACGTGGTCATCAGATCCTCCGTGGGGGCCGTGGAGCCGGTACGGACAGACCGTCTCCCGCGCAGCACGGGCATCGCGTCGGCAAGAGTTACCTACGCACTCCGCGGAGGGTTCCTCCGGACCGGCCGCCCGGTCCCCGATCAGCTGAGGATGTCCGGCCGGTCCCGGAGCTGACGGCGGGAGGTGATGTCCAGCTTGCGGAAGATGTTGCGCAGGTGCGCATCGATGGTGCGCCGGCTCAGGAACAGCCGGCCCGCGACCTCGTTGGACGTCGCTCCGGTGGCGACCAGCCGGGCGATGGACATCTCCTGCATGGTGAGCTGGTCGAAGCCGTGCCCGGACCGCTTGCGGGCCCGTTCACCGGTGGCCCGCAGCTCGTCGGCGGACCGGCGGGCGAACGCCTCGATCCCGGTGCCGGAGAACAGGTCGTGGGCGGTGCGCAGCTGCTCGCGGGAGTCCCGGCGGCGGCCCTCGCGCCGCAGCCGTTCGCCGTAGAGGAGGTGGGCCCGTCCGCGGTAGGGCAGGAGCGGGCTGTCCGCCAGGAGCTCGATCGCCTCCCGGTAGTGACCCTCGACGCCGGTCACCAGGCCACGCGCGTACGCCGCGATGCCCAGCCCGGTCCCGGTGGACGCGGCCTCGGTGCGCTCGGTCAACGCCTCCAGCGCGGCGGCGGCGGTGTCGTCCTCGCCGCAGCGCACGGCCGCCTCCACCAGCTCGGGCAGGCTGAAGGCGGCGGGTCCGAGATCGTCGTGTGCGACGGCCCGCCGGGCCGCGGCGAGTGCGGCCGGGTAGTCGGCCGAGCCGTTGTTCAGGACCGCTGCGGCCCAGTCCGCCGTCACGACGAGCTGCTCCCCGCCGTCCGCTTCGGCCTCCGCGGCGGCGGACCGGAACACCTCGTCGGCCTCCCCGCGGCGGCCCCGCATCGCCGCCAGGTACAGCCGCGGGTAGAGCACCGGCGGCAGCCCGACCGCGTCGGCGATCGCCGCCTCCTCCGCGATCGCGGCCATCGCCTGCCCGATGTCACCGGTCAACGCGGAGTGGGAGGTGGTCAGCGCGAGCCCGAGGCGCAGCACGAGCGGCGACCCGGACTGGCGACCGGACTTGACCAGCCACTCGACGATCTCCCCGTGCAGGTCGGGGTCCCATAGCTCCACCGCCAGTACCGAGGCGAGCGCGGGGCGGTGGGTCCAGAGCGGGCCGTCGTCCCCGTCGAGGACGGTCCGCAGCAGCGGGACCGCGGCGCGGTGTCCGTCGGTGGTCAGCAGCGTCAGCGCGTCCAGGACGTCCGGGGGTCGTGTGGGATGCGCCGGCCCGGCCGCGTCGAGGACCCGGTCCAGCACGCCACCGGCCCGGCCGACGACGAGCGCCATCTCGAGGGCGTCCACCAGGCAGTCCCGGGCCCGGGCCGGATCGAGGTCCGCGAGCCGTCGCGCGGCGCGCAGGACGAACGACGGGCCGTCCCCGTCGTGGCGGCGGACGAAGGCGACCTGCCCGCGCAGCAGGTCGGCGGTGGCGTGCCGGGTGTCGTCCAGCACCGCGTCGTCGACGGTGGTGAGCAGCTCCGCGGCCGTGTCCGTGGCACCCGCCTCGAGCGTGGCCCGGGCGGCCTCGAGCGTGCGCTCGACCCGTTCGGCCGGGTCCAGCGACAGGGCCGCGGCACGCTCGAGGAATGCCGCAGCGGCCGCGACGCCCCCACGGGAGCGCGCGCGGGACGCCGAGCGCTCCAGCTCGGCGGCGACCTCGTCGTCGGGACCGGCGCAGGCCTGGGCCCGGTGCCACGCCCTCCGGTCCGGGTCCATGGCCGGTTCGACCACCTCGGCCAGCGCCCGGTGGGCAGCCCGGCGCTGCTCGGCGCCCGCGGCCCGGTACACGGCGGACCGGGCCAGCGGATGGCAGAAGCGGATGCGGGTGCCGAACTCGACGAGACCGGTGGCGGCCGCGGCCGTGCTGGCCGGCGGCACGTCGATGGCCAACCGCTGCGCGGCGGCCCACAGCAGAGCCGCATCGCCGGTCGGGTCGGCACTGGCGACGGTCAGCAACAGCTGTGCGTCGGCGGGCAGCCCGGCCGACCTGGCCCGGAAGCTGCGCTCGATCCGGCTCGGCACCGACGAGGCGTCCGGTGGAGCGAAGCCGCCGGCCCTGGGGAGCTCGCGCAGGGCCAGCGGATTGCCGCGTGCCTCGGCCAGCAGGCGGTCGCGCACCTGGTCGTCGAGCATCACGTAGCTCCCGGCGGCCAGCACGGAACGCGCGTCCGCGTCGCCCAACCCGTCGACGACGAACCCCGGCAGCTCGTCGAGCTCGCCTCCCGCCACCGGCAGGCGGACGGCGAACAGCAGGGCGACCGGCTCGGCGGCGACGCGCCGGGCGAGGAACGCCAACGCCCGCGACGACGCCACATCGAGCCACTGCGCGTCGTCGACCACACACAGCAACGGGCGGTCCCGCGCCGCGGACGCCAGCAGCTCCAGGGCCGCCAGCCCGACGCGGAACGGGTCGGGCTCACCCTGGGCCAGGCCGAACGCGGTCCGGAGGGCCTCACGGTGCCGGGCAGGCAGGTCGTCGAGATGCGCCATCACCGGTGCGCACAGCTGGTGCAGGGCGGCGAAGGGCAGTTCCGACTCGAACTCCGCACCCTCGGCGTCGATCACCCGCAGCCCGGTGGCGGCCCGGCGGGCGTGGTCGAGCAGCGCCGTCTTGCCGATCCCCGCCTCACCACGCAGGACCAGCGCCCCGCCCCTCGCCGCCCGCGTGGCGCCGATCAGCTCCTCGAGGCGCCGGACCTCGCTCCGCCTGCCCGTGAGCGCGGGAGGGGTGCCGACGTCCACACGCGCCCACGCTAGTGCGTCGCCCGTGCGCGGACGCGCGGGCTCGGTGCCCGCGCGTCCGCGCCGGGGGACCTCAGAAGTCGAAGTCACCACCCATGTCCATGCCGCCGTCGTCGAAGCCGGGGTCCTCGGCCGGGGGCTCCTCGGCCGCGGCCACGTCCTCACCGGCACCGGCGTCGTCGAACATCGCGCCGGCGATCGCCGTGCCGATGAACGCGCCCGCGACACCCGCGAGCAGCGACCCGGCGATCATCCCGCCCATGCCCGGGCCACGGCCGCCGCCGAGCGAGCGCTCCATCGTGCCGGGGTTGCGCATCTCGGCGCGGGTCGCCATCCGCGCCAGCTCCTGCGGGTCGGTCGACCGCGCCCGCTCGGCCTCGGGGACCTGCGCGCCGACGTCGTTCAGCACCGCCTGCCGCTGCTCGGGGGTGAGCTTCGCGAAGGCCTCCGCGTGCGCCTGCTCCACCTGCTCCGGCGGGGCGGTGCGGAGCATGTAGCGGTAGCGCTCGATCGCCTGCTGGTCGGGATCCTGCTGCTGCGCCCGGCCGTAGCCCTGGTGGGGCGCGCCCCCGAAGCCCTGCTGCGGCTGTGCCTGCGCGCCTCCGGTGAGGCGCTCCTTGAGCTTGTCGAGCAGACCCATCTGCGGGTGTCCTCCTGCGTTCCGGGTGCGTTCCCGGTGGTGTGTCGGTACGTGTCCGATCCGGACGGACCGGGCACACCGGTCGAACGCGTGACAACCGCGGCGAGTTCCCACACCCACGCCGTCGCCGGATCGCCTACGGTCGGGGACCGTGACGACTGCGCCACCGCCGACGACCGTTCCCGCCCTCGCGCTCGGCGCCGTCGCCGGGAAGGGGCGCCCCGGGAGCTCGCGCATCGCCTGCCCGCTGCCCGACGGCGGCCTGCTCGACGTCGGATCGCTGGCCACCGCGCAGCGCGGCCCGTACCCGGACCTGCTGACCGCGCCCGACCTGACCCCGCTGCTCGACGCCGGTGCCCCGGCCTGGCGCGAGGTCGTCCAGTGGCTGCGCGGCTGGCGCGAGGACCACGAGCGGGCCGCCGCGCACCGCCTGCCCGACGAGGGACTGGTCCCGGTGCTGCCCTTCGCCGTCGCCGACTACGTCGACTTCTACGCCTGCGAGCAGCACGCACGGAACGCCGGGCTGATCTTCCGTCCGGACGCCGAGGACCCGCTCACCCCGAACTGGCGGCGGATGCCGGTCGGGTACCACGGCCGCTCCGGCACGGTCCGGGTCACCGGCACCCCGGTCGCGCGCCCGTCGGGGCAGCGCGGGCCCGAGGACTTCGGTCCCTGCGCCAAGCTCGACTTCGAGGCCGAGCTCGGCTTCGTCCTCGGCGGGCCGGTCCCGGGGCCGGTCGGGATCGACGACGCCGCCGACCACGTCTTCGGCGTCGTGCTGCTCAACGACTGGTCCGCCCGCGACATCCAGTTCTTCGAGTCCCGCCCGCTCGGCCCGCACCTGGGCAAGTCCTTCGCGACGTCGATCTCGGCGTGGGTGACCCCGCTCGAGGAGCTGTCCGCGGCCCGGGTCCCGCTGCCCGCGCACGACCCCGCGCCGCTGCCCTACCTCACCCCGGGCGAGCCCGCGCTCGGCCTGGACCTCGACCTCGCCGTGCACGTCAACGGCGAGCTGCTCGCGTCCCCGCCCGCGAGGGACCTGTACTGGTCCCCGGAGCAGATGGTGGCCCACCTGACGTGCAACGGCGCCGGGCTGCGCGCCGGTGACCTGCTCGGCTCGGGCACCGTCTCCGGCCCGGAGCGCAGCGGGTTCGGCTCGATGCTGGAGCTGTCCTGGAACGGCCGCGACCCGGTCGTGCTCGCCGGTGGCGCCTCGCGCACCTGGCTGGAGGACGGCGACGAGGTCGTGATGACCGCGACCGCGCCCGCCCGCGACGGCGGCCGGGTCGCCCTCGGCGAGGTCCGCGGCCGGATCCGCGGCGCCTGACCGCCGGAGCCGGTGGGGGAGACGCCCGGCCGGATCCGCGCCGGGGTGCTCAGGGGCGCAGCGGCATCAGCGGCTCGGGGTCGCCGAGCGCGTTCAGGATCAGCGCCGGCACCTCCTGCTTGCCGCTGCCGTCGACGGCGATGACCACGTAGACGGTGCGGCAGTCGCAGGTGACGATGCGTTCGCCCGCGTCGTCGAGGGCGCGGACCTGGAAGTCGAGCGCGAAGCTGGTCCGGCCGATCCGCGCCGTCGACACCGCGACGACGACGTCCTCGCCCCATCCGACCCCGGCCCGCCAGTCGAGCTCGGTGTGGACGAGCTGGACGTCGTAGCCGGCGTCGAGCATCGCCCGGTAGGTGAGGCCGCGGGACTCGAGGAACTCGGTCATCGCCTCGTCGAACCAGGCCAGGTACCAGGCGTTGAAGACGACGCCCTGGGCGTCGACCTCGTGGTAGCGCACCCGGACCGGGAACTCGAAGCTCGCCATGGGCCGATGCTACGACTCACCCGGCCGGGCTCACCCCTCGTGCCGGTCGGAGCCCCCGGAGGAGTCGACGCGCTCCCGGATGGCCCGGTTGACCGCCCGCCCGAACGCCGCGACGACGCCCTGCACGGTGATCGGCTTGAGCCGGGAGAAGGCGGCGGCGAGCCGTCGTCGCTCGTCGGCGGGGCGGCCGCGGTCCCGGTAGGGCTGGAGGACCTCGTCCTGGAACAGCGTCATCAGGTCCTCGGCGAGCGCGGCGGTGTGCCGCTCGATGAGGTCGTGCGAACGCTTCCACAGCTCGGGGGGCAGGCCGGAGTCCAGTGCCTCCAGCGCGGAGCCGAGCGCGACCGCCCCGTGCAGCCGGACGGTCGCCGGGCCGTCGCCGGGCAGCCGGGTCAGGGCACCGAGCCGTTCGAGGGTGGTGACGTCGTCGTCGGACAGGCGGCGGCCGGCGCGCCGGTCGAGTCCGGCCCGGTCCAGCTCCTCGTCGACCTCGGGCAGCCAGGGCGTGAGCAGCGCGCGCTGCAGAGCCAGCTCCTCCGGCGTGGTCTCCAGCGGCACCCGTTCCAGCTGCCGTTCGATCGCGGCGAGGGTGAAGCCCAGCCCGGTGAGCTCGCCGATCAGCTCCAGCCGGGCGCGGTGCGCGGCGTCGTAGAGACCCGTGCGACCGCGCAGCCGGGGCGCGGGGATGAGTCCTTTGCTCGCGTAGAAGCGGATGGTGCGCACCGACATCCCGGTCCGCTCGGCGAGCTGGTCGACGGTGAGGAGATCCCCGTCGTCGGGGGTCGGGCTCCCCGCGGAGCTGTCGATGGCGGCGGACATGGCGAGCAGGTTACGGGTCGTCCGCTCGATATGACAGTGCCGGTGTGACATCATCCGTGTCACATGGACGCCGGTCCGTCTTGACCCATGTGACAGTGCTGCTGTAACAAAAGCTACCAGTAAGTAGGGGCAGTGCCGCCTGTACCGCCCCGGTGCCGACCACCCCACGAGAGGTTCGGATGAGCGAGATTCCCGAGGCCTACATCTACGACGCGATCCGTACACCGCGCGGACGGGGCAAGGCCTCCGGTTCGCTGCACGAGGTCAAGCCGATCTCGCTGGTGACCGGGCTGATCGACGCGGTCCGCGAGCGTCACCCGGACCTGGACACCAACACCATCGACGACCTCGTGCTCGGCGTCGTCTCGCCGATCGGCGACCAGGGCGGCGACATCGCCAAGACCGCTGCGATCGCGTCCGGGCTGCCCGACACCGTCGCCGGTGTGCAGCTCAACCGCTTCTGCGCCTCCGGCCTGGAGGCCGTGAACACCGCCGCGCAGAAGGTCCGCTCCGGCATGGAGGAGCTCGTCCTCGCCGGTGGCGTCGAGGGCATGAGCCGGGTGCCGATGGGCTCCGACGGCGGCGCCTGGGCGATGGACCCCGACACCGCGTACACCACCGGCTTCGTGCCCCAGGGCATCGGCGCCGACCTCATCGCGACGCTCGAGGGCTGGTCCCGCACCGACGTCGACACCTTCGCCGTCGAGTCGCAGACCCGCGCCGCCAAGGCGTGGGCCGACGGCCGCTTCGCGAACTCGGTCATCCCGGTCAAGGACCGCAACGGCCTGACCGTCCTCGACCGCGACGAGCACATCCGTGCCGGCGCGACCGTCGAGGCGCTCGGCGGGCTCAAGCCGTCCTTCGAGATGATGGGCCGCGACGGCGGGTTCGACGCCGTGGCGCTGCAGAAGTACCACTGGGTCGAGAAGATCGACCACGTCCACCACGCGGGCAACAGCTCCGGCATCGTCGACGGTGCCGCGCTCACCCTCATCGGCACCGAGGCCGCGGGCAAGGCCAACGGCCTGACCCCGCGTGCCCGCATCGTCGCCACCGCGCTGTCCGGCGCCGACCCGACGATCATGCTGACCGGTCCGGCGCCCGCCGCCCGCAAGGCGCTGGCCAAGGCCGGGCTGTCGGTCGGCGACATCGACCTGTTCGAGATCAACGAGGCCTTCGCGGCCGTCGCCCTGCGCTTCATGCGCGACATGGACATCTCGCACGAGATCACCAACGTCAACGGCGGCGCCATCGCGATGGGCCACCCGCTCGGCGCCACCGGCGCGATGATCATCGGCACCCTCGTCGACGAGCTGGAGCGCCGTGACCTGCGCCGCGGTCTGGCCACGCTGTGTGTGGGCGGCGGCATGGGCATCGCCACCATCGTCGAGCGCGTCTGAATCCCGGAAGGACTGAACAAGCAGTGAGTGAGCAGAAGGCCGTCCGCTGGGAGAAGGACAGCGACGGCATCGCCGTCGTCACCCTCGACGACCCCGCCAGCAGCGCCAACACCATGAACGACGCCTACCGCGAGGCCATGCGGGAGGTCGTCGACGACCTGGAGAAGAACAAGGACGACATCGTCGGTGTCGTCATCACCTCGGCGAAGAAGACCTTCTTCGCCGGCGGGAACCTGGAGCAGCTCTCGTCCGCCGGCCCGGACGACGCCGGGAAGATCTTCGAGCTGGTCACCGAGGTCAAGGCCCAGCTGCGCAAGCTGGAGACCTTCGGCCGCCCGGTCGCCTCCGCGCTCGTCGGCACCGCGCTCGGCGGTGGCCTGGAGATCGCGCTCGCCACCCACCACCGGGTCGGCGTCGACGCGAAGGGCGTCGTCTACGGCCTGCCCGAGGTGAGCCTGGGCCTGCTGCCCGGCGGCGGCGGCGTCACCCGCGTCACCCGCATGCTGGGCATCGCGAACGGCTTCATGAACGTCCTCGCGCAGGGTCAGCGGCACAAGCCGGCCAAGGCGCTCGAGCTCGGTCTGATCGACGAGCTCGCGGCCACCCGCGAGGAGGCCTTCGACAAGGCCCGCGCCTGGGTGCTCGCCAACCCCGAGCACACCACCCAGCCCTGGGACCAGCCGAAGTACCGGATCCCCGGCGGTACGCCGTCGAGCCCGTCGCTGGCCTCGATCCTCCCGGCGTTCCCGGCGAACCTGCGCAAGCAGCTCAAGGGTGCGCCGATGCCGGCCCCGCGCAACATCCTCGCCGCGGCCGTCGAGGGCAGCCAGGTCGACTTCGAGACCGCGCAGAAGATCGAGGGCCGCTACTTCGCGGAGCTCGTGACCGGCCAGGTCTCGAAGAACATGACCAAGGCGTTCTTCTTCGACCTCAACGCCATCAACGGCGGCAAGTCCCGCCCGGACGGCCCCGCGAAGTGGCAGCCGACCAAGGTCGCCGTGCTCGGCGCCGGGATGATGGGCGCGGGCATCGCCTACGTCTGCTCCCTCGCCGGCTGGGACGTCGTCCTCAAGGACGTCTCGAAGGAGGCCGCCGAGAAGGGCAAGGCCTACTCGCAGGGTCTCGTCGAGAAGGGCGTCAAGCGCGGGAAGACCACGCAGGAGAAGGGCGACGCGCTGCTCGGTCGCATCCTGCCGACCGACGACTACGCCGACCTCGCCGGCTGCGACGTCGTCATCGAGGCCGTCTTCGAGTCCGTCGAGCTGAAGCAGGAGGTGTTCCGCGAGGCCGCGAAGTACATCAACTCCGACGCGCTCCTGTGCTCGAACACCTCGACGCTGCCCATCACCGAGCTGGCCAAGGGCGTCGACCGCCCGGACGACTTCATCGGTCTGCACTTCTTCTCGCCGGTCGACAAGATGCCGCTGGTCGAGATCATCAAGGGTGAGCGCACGAACGACGAGGCCCTGGCCAAGGCGTTCGACCTGACGCTGGGGATCAGGAAGACCCCGATCGTCGTCAACGACTCCCGCGGCTTCTTCACCAGCCGCGTGATCGGCACCTTCATCAACGAGGGCGTCGCGATGATCGCCGAGGGCATCGACCCGCAGACGATCGAGCAGGCGTCGTCGCAGGCCGGGTACCCGGCCCCGGTGCTGCAGCTGATGGACGAGCTGACCCTCACGCTGCCGCGCAAGATCCGCGAGGAGACGAAGAAGGGCGTCGAGGCCGCCGGTGGCACCTGGACCCCGCACCCGTCCGACCCGGTGATCGACCGGCTCGTCGACGAGTTCGACCGCAAGGGCAAGAGCACCGGCGCCGGGTTCTACGACTACGCCGACGGCAAGCGCACCGGCCTCTGGCCCGGCCTGCGCGAGCAGTTCGGCGCGACGAACCACGACGTCGACCTGCACGAGCTGTCCGAGCGGATGCTCATCATCGAGTCGATCGAGACCGTGAAGTGCGTCGACGAGGGCGTGCTGACCACCGTCGCCGACGCGAACATCGGCTCGATCTTCGGCATCGGCTTCCCGGCCTGGACCGGCGGTGTGCTGCAGTACATCGAGGGCTACCCCGGTGGCCCGGCCGGCTTCGTGGCCCGCGCCGACGAGCTGAAGGCGAAGTACGGCGAGCGCTTCGAGGTCCCGCAGTCGCTGCGTGACCGCGCGGCGAAGGGGGAGTCGGCCACCGCGGCCGCCTGATCCCGCCCGACACGGACCCCCGCCGGCCCCTGGCCGGCGGGGGTCCGTGCGTTCCGGCTCCGTTCAGCGGGGCACGGTGGGCTGCAGCGTCGCCTCGACCAGCGCCTCGGTCCGGATGTGGGTCCCCTCCTGGTAGCCGGGGTCGCGGACCATCTCGGAGAACGCCCGGCGGCTCGGGTAGGACACCAGGAGCACCGCGTCCCACTCCTGGCCCGGCTCGGCGACGACCGGCGCCAGCCCGCGCCCGAAGTAGACGACCTCGGCGCCGAACCGGGCGGCGGTGGCCCGGAAGTGGGTGACGTAGTCGTCGTAGCGCGCCTCGCCGCCCTCGGCGAAGCGCAGCAGGTTCAGCATCGTGATCGGCTGGTCGGGGTCCTCGGCGAGGAAGGCCTTCATGTCCGCGCCGGTCGGGTTCACTGCCATCGGCCGAGTCTAGGGTCGGTCGGCGGGGGAGAGCCCCGGACGACGACGGAAGGAGCCCGGGACATGATCCGCAACGTGGTGGTCGGCCGGCTGAAGGACGACGTGGCCCCGGCCGATATCGAGAAGGGGCTGCAGGCGCTGCGCGACCTGCGGATCGAGGGCCTCGACCTCGACCTGAAGGCCGGCCTGGACCTGGGGCTGCGCGAGGGCAACGCGCACTTCGTGCTCACCCTCGACCTGCCCGACGAGGAGTCCTACCGCGTCTACGACGCCGACGACGAGCACAACCGGATCCGCCGCGAGCTGTTCGCCCCGCTCTGCTCGTCGATCGAGCGGATCCAGTTCCGCCTGCCCTGACCGGGGAGGAACCGGACCAACAGGACGGACGCGCCCATCAGGCACCATGGTGTGCGTGACGCAGTGGGTGTTCGACATCGTGGACCGGCTCGGCGCCGCCGGCATCGGGTTGCTGATCTTCCTGGAGAACGTGATCCCGCCGATCCCGTCGGAGGTGATCCTCCCGCTGGGTGGCTTCCGCGCCTCGACCGGCGCGATGAGCCCGGTCGGCGTCTGGGCGGCGGCCACGATGGGTGCCGTCGCCGGTGCACTGGTGCTCTACGCACTGGGGCACTGGCTCGGCTACGAGCGGGTGCACCGGCTCTGCGGCCGCCGCTGGTTCGTCGTCTCCAGCCAGAAGGACCTGGAGAAGGGGCTCGCGCTGTTCGAGCGCTGGGGGAACTGGTTCGTCCTCGGCGGGCGCTGCATCCCGATCGTGCGCAGCCTCATCTCGATCCCGGCCGGGATCGCCCGGATGCCGCTGCTGCGGTTCACCGCGCTGTCCGCGCTCGGCAGCGGCGTGTGGAACGCGCTGTTCGTCTACCTCGGGTTCGTGCTCGGCGAGCGCTGGGAGGTCATCGAGGTCTACATGTCGCCGATCAGCAAGGTCGTCGCCGTGCTCGGCGCGGCGGTGATCGTGTGGCTGGTCGTGCGGAAGCTCCGCCAGCGCCGCCACCGCGACGCCGGGGTGTCGACCGGGACCGGCTGAACGCGCCGAGCCGACGCCCGGCTGCGCCGGGCGGGTGATCACGACAGCCCTGCGTACCGGTCCCGCCACGGGCCGTACCGCCGTGCCACCGCCGGGCCGTGGGCCCGCGCCGCTGTGCGAACCTGATCGTCACGCACGGGCGGCGACGAGCGGTGGAGGTGGTCGGGTGCGCCTGGTCGGGATCCACCACACCCACCCGTCGGGAGCGGTCGCCCTGCGCGGTGCCGACCTCGACGTCGACCCGGCCGTGCCGACCGTCGTGCGGGGAGGCAACGGCGCGGGCAAGTCCACGCTGCTGCGGATCGCCGCCGGTGCGCTCGCCCCGACCGCGGGCGAGGTCGAGGACGTCCCCGAGGTCGTCGGCTACCTGCCCGACCGGTTCCCGGCCGCCCGCAAGCTGACCCCGCGACGCTGGCTCGACCACATCGCCCGGGTGCGCGGCGTCGACATCGACGACGCCGCCGACCGCGCCGAGGTGCTGCTGACCGAGCTCGGGTACGACGGCGACGACGACGAGCCGATGGCCGACCTGTCCACCGGCAACGCCCGCAAGGTCGGGCTGGTGCAGGCGCTGGCCTGCGAGCCCGGTGTGCTCGTGCTCGACGAACCCTGGAACGGTCTCGACGACGACGCCGCGGACGCCCTGACCCGGCTGCTCACCGCCCGCGCCGCCCCGACCCTGCTGACCGACCACACCGGTACCGCGGCCGGTCTGCCCTGCGCCCGTCTGCACCGGCTGCGCGAGGGCCGGATCGCGACCGCCTCCGACCCGGACTCCGTGCCGTTGCCGACCGCTCCGCCGCCCGGGGCGATGATGCGCCTGGACATGGCCTGTGCGGGAGACCCCCGCCCGCTGCTGGAACGGGTGCTGCCACCGGCCCGCGTCGAGGGCGCGGCGCCGGGCCGGTTCACCGTGCGGGTCCCCGCCCCCGAGAGCGACGCCTGGCTGGCGGCCGCGCTCGCCGCGGGCTGCGCGGTCCGCTCGGTGCGGCCGGTCCGCCCGGCTCCCTGGGAGGGCGGCCGGTGAGGCGGCGGGTGCGCTCGGCGTTCGCCGTGGCGATGCTGCTGGGCGAGGACGTCGGCCGCACCGAACGCTTCGTCGCGCCGCTGGTGCTCTACGCCGGCGCCCTCGCCGTGCTGTTCGGCGGCGCGCCCGGCCCGCTGCCCGCGCCGTGGGCGGCCAGCGCGCTGCTGCTCTACCCGGTCGGGGCCTGGCTGGCGCACGCGCTGGCCGAGTCCGAGGACGACGACGCCCGCACCGTCACCCTGTCCGCCGCGGGCGGCCCGTGGCCGGTCGCGGCCGGCGTGCTGATCGCCGCGACGGCGGGCGTGGCGCTGCTCGGGCTGCTCGCCGTGGTGTGGGGCGTGGTCGCGGCCTGGGGCACGGCGACGACCGGGAGCCTGCTCGACGGGCTGCTCGCCCACCTGGCCTGCGGGATCACCGGCGCCGCGGTGGGGTCGGTGTTCTCCCGGCCGGTGGTCCGCAACGAGGGTGTCGCGCTGATCGGTGCGCTGGTCGTGCTCGTGGTGACCGGGACGCAGTCGTGGCTGCCGCCGGTCGGGACCGCGGCCGCGGCCCTGGGGAGCGGGCGGCTCGGGGTGGGCCCGTTCGGCGACCTGGTCGTCGCGCTGCTGGTGGCGCTGGCGGCGACGGCGCTGGTGGTCAGGGTCGAGCAGGGCGGCGGGCTGCGCGAGCTGGGCGCGCGCCTCGGCCGGCTCGCCGGCCGCCTGCGCCGCTGACCCGTCCCGCTCCGGCCGTCCCGCCCCGGCCGGCCCCGTTCACGGGGGTCAGCGGACCAGGCCCGCGACCCGGCCGAGGCGCTCGACGGTGCCGGCGAACAGGGCGTCGCGGGCGTCGACGGCGTTGTCGAACTGGCCGAACAGCTCGAAGGAGAGGTGTCCGAACAGGCCGGTCCACGCGGTGAGGGCGGCGAGCACGGCCCCGTCGGACAGGTCCGGGAGGTCCAGCGCGGCGCGGACGCGGGCGGCGTCGGCGGCGAGCGCGGGGTCCGGGTCGGGCGCCTCGGGGAGGGTGCCCGCGGCGTGCGCGGCGCCCAGGGCGCGGGCGAGCGGCTCCAGGACGCGTGCCGCGGCCGGGACGGTGTCGGTCGGCGCGCGGTAGCCGGGCACGGGGGAGCCGTAGATCAACGCGTACTCGTGCGGACGGGCCAGCGCCCAGCCGCGCACGGCGTGCGCGACGGCCCGCCAGTGCTCCGCCGGGTCGGTGCCGGGATCGGCCGCGGCGAGGGCGTCGGCGAGCCCGTCGTAGCTCTGCACGATCAGGGCGGTGAGCAGGTCGTCGCGGGTGGGGAAGTAGCGGTGCAGCGCCGAGGACACCATCCCGATCTCGCGGGACACCGCACGCATGGACAGCGCGGCCGCGCCGGTCTCGGCCAGCTGCCGCCGGGCCGCCGCGGTGATCTCGGCGACGAGCTCGGCGCGGGCCCGCTCACGGGCGGTGCGGGAGGCGTTCACACGGCCACGGTAGAGCATCGGTCTGTTCCCCGAGCGCTGAGCTGATCGAAGAGCGGTGATCTCGTTCGGTGGCCGTCGCCCCGGTGGGTCTCCGCTGCCGTCAGTCCGGCAGCGCCACCCCGACCAGCGCCGGGAGCGCGGTGCGACCCGACGCCGTGAGGCGCACGGACCGCCGGTCGCGGCCGCGCTCGACCCAGCCGCGGTCGAACAGGGCCCGGTACAGCACCGCGCCCGCCGTCCCCGCGAGGTGGTGGCGGCGTTCGGTCCAGTCCAGGCACGCCCGCACCACCGGGCGGCCGCGGCGGGTGAGCGCATCCGGTCCGGCGATCCCGGCGAACCACAGCCGCCCGGCGGGTGTGAGGGCGAGGCCGTCGCCGGTCGCGAGCAGGTCGTCGGCGACGAGCCCGTCGAAGAGCGCGACACCCAGGGTGCCCGCAAGGTGGTCGTAGCAGGTCCGGGCGGTGGCGAGCCTGGCCGCGGCGCGCGAGGCCCGCAGCGTCGGGGCCGCCGGGGCGGGCGCGGTGCCCGCGGCGAGCGTCTCGATCGTGCGTGCGACGTCCGGTCCGCCGAGTCGCAGATAGCGGTGCCGGCCCTGCCGTTCGGCGACGAGCAGGCCCGCGTCGACCAGTCGGTCCAGATGGGCCGACGCCGTCGACGGGGCGACGCCGGCGTGCCGGGCCAGCTCGCCCGCGGTCCAGGCGCGACCGTCGATCAGCGCGAGGCAGAACGCGGCCCGGGTCCGGTCCGCGAGCAGCGCGGCCCGGGCGGCGAGGGCGGCCGGGTCGATCGGGCCCCCGGAACCGCGGACGCCGCCCGTGCCGGGACCGCCGGTCACCGAGTGCCCCGGTCCCCGCCGGACCCCGGCACCCCGCCCGCCGCGACCCGGCTCTCCCGCACCGGTCGCCCCCGGTGGCGGGACAGCGCCACCCCTGTCAGCGCGAGCACCCCGCCGAGCAGCGCCAGCGGCGTCGGCAGCTCCCCGAGCACCGGCCACGCCATGAGGACCACCAGCGTCGGGACGAGGTAGGTGGTGACGCCGAGCCGCCCCGCGTCGGTCCGCGACAGGGCGTACGCCCAGGTCCCGAACGCGAGCGCTGTCGGCACCAGCCCGAGGTAGACCATCCCGGCGACCTCCGGTCCGGACGCCGTGCCGAGGGCGTCGGCCAGGTCCCCGGCCCACGGCAGGGTGGCGATCGCGCCGACCACGCAGGAGACCTGGGTGACCTGCACCGCGGGCAGGCGCCGGAGCACGGGCTTCTGGGTGAGTACCCCGATCGTCCAGGTCGCGGCGGCCAGGAGGCACAGCAGCGCGCCCACGGGACCCCCGGCGCCGGCCGGACCGGCGCCCGATGTGGCGAACCCGATCAGCACCGCGCCGGCGAACCCGATCCCGGCGCCCGCGAGCAGCGGGCGCGGGAAGCCCTCCCGCAGCACGACGCCGGCGGACAGCGCGATGAGGATCGGTCCGACGTTCACCAGCATCGCCGCGGTCCCGGCGTCGAGACGTTCCTCCGCCGCGTTGAGCGCGACGTTGTACACCGCGAACCAGCTCACCCCGCACACCACCATCAGCAGCCACTCCCGCGCGGTCGGCCGGACCCAGGACCGCGACGCCAGCACCGCGAGCGTGAGCGCCGCCCCGCCGACCACCAGTCGTCCGAGCGCGAGCGCGCCGGCGCCGAACGCGGGGCCGACCGCCCGGATCGCCACGAACGCCGACGCCCACGCCAGCACGGTCACCCCGGCCGCCGCGGCGACCCGCATCCCTGTTCCCGTCACGGGAGGCGACGCTAGGCGCCCGACGTTTCGGTGTGCACCGAATTCAGCTGCGGTAGTACGGCGACGTCGCCGCGAGGGTCGCCTCCCAGTCCGGCATCGGCGCCCCGGCCAGAACCGCGGCGAGCCGGTCGAGGTACCAGTGCCAGCCCGGGCCGGCGTCGGCCGGGGAGAACCCGTCGGGCAGTACCTGCTCGAACACGAGCACGGTGCCCCCGCCCTCCGGGGTGAGCGTCACCGACAGCTCCCACGGCTCGCCGTCGCCCTCCCGGATGTCGACGACCAGCCGGTGCGGGGGATCGCAGTCCCGGACGAGCACGGTGGACGGGGCGCCGCCGCCGTCCTCGTCGCTGGTCAGGACGAGCTCGACGGTGCCGCCGGGTCGCCCGTCGCCGCTCCACCGCCCGAACCACCGCGCGCAGCGGTCCGGGTCGGTGACTGCCGACCAGACGTCGGCGACGGGTTCGTCGTGGACGCGGCGGAACCGCAGCACGGCACGCCCGTCGGTGCCGCGGACCACCTCCCCGGCACGGCCTCCGGTATCGGTCACGGGTTCCTCCGCGATCCACGGGCCAGTTCGGTGTCGAGCGCGTCGAACCGTTGCGCCCAGAAGCCGCGCAGCCCGGCCAGCCACTGCTCGGCCGCAGCAGGCCCGGACGGGTCGACCGCGTAGAGCCGCCGGGTCCCCTCCGCGCGGACGGTGGCGAACCCGTTGTCCCGCAGCACACGCAGGTGCCGGGAGACGGCCGGCTGCGAGATCCCGAACTCGGTGCGGACGACCTCGGTCACCCGCCCTGCCGTCCGCTCGCCGCCGGCGAGGAGCTCCAGGATGCGCCGCCGGACGGGGTCGCCCAGCACGTCGAACGCTTCCACAACTCCGAGCTTATATAACTTGGAACGGAAATAGTAGGCCCCTGGACGGATCGGTTCGTCGCCGCTATGGTTCATTACATGAGTAATGAACCACTGCACTACGGCACCGGGAGGTCGCCGTGATCGACGACGGACGCCCGCTGTTCGCGCAGATCGCGGAGGACATCGCGTCCGCCGTGGTGGACGGGACCTATCCGGAGGAGACCCCGGTGCCGTCCAGCAACGAGCTCGCCGCCTTCCACCGGATCAACCCGGCCACCGCGGCGAAGGGTCTCAACCAGCTGGTCGCGCAGGGCGTGCTCTACAAGAGACGGGGGATCGGCATGTTCGTCGCCGAGGGGGCACGGTCCCGGCTGCTGGAGAGCCGTCGCGAGGACTTCGCCCGGCAGTACATCGCTCCGCTGGTCACCGAGGCCCGCAAGCTCGGCATCGACCCCGAGCAGCTCAAGAAGATGATCGACGTCTGGGGGGACGACCGATGAGCACCGACGTGATCGCCATGCACGGCGTCACGAAGCGCTACGGCGACGTGACCGCGCTCGACGACGTGACGTTCGCGCTGGAGGAGAACCGCATCCACGGGCTGCTCGGCCGCAACGGCGCCGGCAAGACCACCGCGATGCAGATCCTCACCGCACAGAACTTCGCGACCTCCGGGCGCGCCGAGATCTTCGGCGAGCAGCCCTACGAGAACGCCCGGGTGCTCGCCCGTACCTGCTTCATCCGCGAGTCGCTGAAGTACCCGGACGAGTACCGGGTCCACCACGCGCTCCGGGCCGCCGCGAGCGTGTACCCGCAGTGGGACCAGGCCTTCGCCGACCGGCTCGTCGGGGAGTTCGGGCTGCCGCTCACCCGGATCTGCAAGAAGCTCTCCCGCGGCCAGCAGTCCGCGGTCGGGGTGATCATCGGACTGGCCTCGCGGGCCCCGCTGACCTTCTTCGACGAGCCCTACCTGGGCCTCGACGCCGTCGCCCGGCAGATGTTCTACGACCACCTGCTCGCCGACTTCGCCGAGCACCCGCGCACCGTCGTGCTCTCGACGCACCTGATCGACGAGGTCTCCGACCTGATCGAGCACGTCGTCCTGATCGACCGGGGTCGGGTGCTCATCGACGAGGAGGCCGAGGCACTGCGCGGCCGGGCCGTCACCGTCTCCGGGCCCGCCGAGTCGGTCGAGCGGTTCGCCCGCGGCCACACCGAGCTGCACCGGGAGCGCCTCGGCGGCTTCCTGCGCGTCACCCTCTCCGGGGTCGCGCCGACCCGCACCGGCCCCACCGAGCCGAACCTGCAGTTCGAGCCGGTCTCGCTGCAGCAGCTCGTCGTCCGTACGACCCAGCACAGCGCGGCGCCGGGCGCCGGCGTCGCCGAGGAGGTCCTGTCATGACCGCCGTCACCGCCGACCGCAGCCCGGTCGATGCCGCGCCCGCCCGGGTGCGCGCCGCGATCCGGATGGGCACGGTCAACTGGGGCCGCCGGTTCGGGATGGCCTGGCTGATCCTCGGGGTCGTCTTCGTGCTGCACCAGACCGTGTGGTGGGTGGTGCGCAGCAACGGCGGCGACGAGCCGACCGGCTACACCGGCGCGCTGACCTCGTTCTTCTTCATCCTGGCCAGCACCTACCTCGCGCTGATGACCCAGGTGATGCCGTTCGCGCTGAGCCTGGGCATCACGCGACGGCACTTCTACCTCGGCACCGTCCTGCTGGTGGCCGCCGAGACCCTGGTCAGCGCGATCGGGCTCAGCGTGCTGCTGGCCGTCGAGCGGGCCACCGACGGCTGGGGCCTGCGGGTCGAGTTCTTCGAGATGGGCTTCATGGGCCAGTCGAACCCGGTCGCCCAGGTGCTGGCGTACTGGGTGCCGCTGCTGACGCTCTCGCTGGTGTTCGTGCTCTTCGGCGCGGTGTTCCGGCGCTGGGGACAGCTCGGGATCTGGGCCGCTGTCCTGGTGCCCGTGCTGGTGGTCGCGGCCGGGGTGATGCTCCTGACCTGGCAGGACGCCTGGGGGGCGTTCGGCCGGTTCTTCGTCGAGACGCCGACGCTGGCGCTGCTCGCCGGCTATCCGCTGATCCTCGCCGCGGTCGCGGCGGGGGCCGGGTACCTGGTGCTGCGCCGCGCGACTCCCTGACGGAGGACCCGGCGGGGCCCGGCACCCTCGTGGGGGGTGGTGCCGGGCCCTCAGTCGTTCAGCACGAGATCGGCCCGTTCCGGTGCGCCACCGGAGCGGGCCAGCTCCTGTTCGGCGCGCCGCCAGCCGTCGCGGTACGGGGCGTAGCCCGGCCAGTCCGCCCGTCGGTGCAGCCGCCGCTCCCGCTCGTCCGCCGACGCCTCCACCCAGATCGCCAGCGAGGTCACCGGCGCCAGTGCGGCCGCGCCGCTCCCGCACCCCTCCAGTACGACGACGGTCGCCGGCGCCAGCGTGCGTTCCGGTCCCGGCCGGTCGTGCACCCAGTCCCACGACGTCCAGCGCAGCGTCGTACCGGCCGCCAGCGGGTCACCGATCCCGCGCCGGGCCAGCGCCGGGACCCGGGGCAGCCCGTCCCAGCCGGGGCACAGGTCCTCGATCTCGAGCAGCGGGGCCCCGAGCCGGTCGGCGAGCTCACGGGCCCGGGTGGACTTCCCGGCCCCGGAGAACCCGTCCACGGTGACCAGGCGGTTCCCGGCGGGCCCGGCGGGGGCGGCGTGCACGAGCCGGGCGACCGTGTCGGTCCAGTCCCGGTCCGCGACCGTCCTCACGGCCGGACGACCACCTTGACCTGCGACGCGTCGGGGGACAGGGCGTCGCCGACGTGGTCGAGGTCGACGTGCCCGGTCACCAGCCGGTCCAGGTCCACCGCGCCCGACGCGGCCAGGCGCACCGCCGTGGGCCAGGTGTTGGCGTAGCGGAAGGTGCCGGTCAGGGTGATCTCGCGCGACTGCAGCATCGACACCGGCAGCGTCATCTCGTCGGCACCCATCCCGACGAGCACCGCGGCGCCGCCCGGCCGGACCGCGGGCAGCCCGCCCAGCACCGCGGCCGGCACCCCGGAGCAGTCGACGAAGGCGTCCACACGGGACACGTCGGCGCCCGGTGCGACGACGTCGGTCGCGCCGAACTCGCGGGCCAGTGCGGCGCGCGCCGGGTCCGGGTCGCTGACGACGACCTCGGCGGCGCCCTGCACCGCCGCCACCTGCGCGACGAGCAGCCCGATCGGCCCCGCCCCGGCGACGAGCACCCGCGACCCGACCCCGGTGCCCGCCCTGTGGTTCGCCCACAGCGCGACCGACAGCGGTTCGAGCAGCGCGGCGGCGTCGTCGGAGACGTGCTCGGGGACGGGGTGGGCGAAGTCGTCGGCGATCGTCACGTACTCGGCGAACGCGCCGTCGACCGGCGGGGTCGCGAAGAACACCATGTCCGGGCACAGGTTGTAGGCGCCGGTGTGGCAGTACCGGCAGCGGCGGCAGGGCACGCCCGGCTCCAGCGAGACGCGCTCGCCGATCCGCCCCGCGTCGACGCCCTCCCCGACGCCGACGATCCGCCCGGACGGCTCGTGCCCGAGCACCATCGGCTCGCGCAGCACGAAGTCGCCGATCCGGCCGTGCCGGAAGTAGTGCACGTCGGAGCCGCAGGTGCCGACCGCCGCCACCCGCACCAGCACCTCCCGGGGGCCGGGCCGGGGGACCGGTCGCTGCTGCACCTCCAGCTCACCGGCGGCACGCAGCACGCTGCACCGCATCGACTCCGGCACTTCGGCGATCGTCGTCACGGGCACGACGGTGGCACGCGCGGCCGGGCCGGGCAACGCGGTGCGCCGACCGCGCCGGACGTACCGGTGCGCGCACGGTCGATCATTCCGGCGGACGTCGTCCGCCCCCGGGAGGTCCGCCGGTGGTGTACTGCTCCGCGACGAGAGGGAGGACCGGCCGCCCCGCGGGCGGCCGGCGACGAGAAGGACGCCCATGGGCTCGGCCATCGAACGACCGGCGGTCACCGGCTTCCACCACGTGTCGGCGGCCGTGACCGACGTGGAGTCCAGTGCGCTCTGGTACCAGCGTGTCCTCGGGCTGCAACGGCTGCCGATGACCTTCCCGCACCACGACGCCGCCGACGGCTCGTCGGAGAAGGCGGCGCTGCTCCTCGACGTCGTGACCGGGGTGATGATCGAGCTGCACGCCCCGGCCGACGGCGACGGCGGCGGGCCCCGCGGCGCGCTCGACCACCTGGCGTTCGGCGTCGCCGACCGCGCGACCCTCGACGCCTGGGCCGCCTGGCTGGACAGCCTCACGGTGCCGCACGGCGGCGTCGTCGACCGGACCGACCCGACCGGCTACGCGACGCTGGAGTTCCGCGACCCGGACGGCATCGCGCTGGAGTTCATCCACTTCCCCGGCCGCGGTTAGGCGACCGGTGCCGGGGCCACGGCGGCCCGGCGGGCGCGGAGCACGCCCCAGCCGACCAGGGCGGCCGCGAGCACGGTGAGCGCCGCCCCGGCGACGACGGTCCCGGTCCGGAACTGCCCGGTCTGCTCCGGGCTCCAGCCCGCGGCGGCGAGCGGCCCGGTGAACAGCGCGGCCAGCGCGGTCCCGGCGACGGCGACCCCGATCCCGGAGGTGATCTCGGAGGCGGTGTCGACCAGCGCGACGCCGATCGTGGTGCGTTCCTCGGGGAGGCCCCGCAGCACGTTGGTGGCGGCGACGACGCCGACCACCCGCAGCCCGGCCGCGGTGAGGGCGAGCGCGGCGGCGATCCCGGGGTAGCCGAGGGTGCCGAGACCGGTGTAGACGGCCAGCCCGGCGACGATCGCGACCGCGCCCACCCACGAGGCCCGGGTGAACCCGAACCGCCGCACGAACGGGGTGACCAGCGCGCCGCCCGCGAGCAGGACGACCACCTGCGGCAGCATCCCGAGCGAGGCCGCCGCGGGGCTCCACCCCAGGTCGAGCTGCAGCTGCAGGGTCACCAGGTAGCCGAGCCCGGCGATCGCCAGGCCGGCCGCGGCCTTGAAGGCCAGCCCGCTCGACACCAGCGGATGGGCGACGAGCGCCAGGTCGAGCAGCGGGTGGCGGGCGGTGCGCTCGCGCAGCACGAACAGCACCGCGGCGAGGACGGCGACGACGCCCGCGGCCCACGGCAGCGCCGAGCCGGAGCCGTGCTCGACGAACAGGGTGGGGGTGAGCAGCGCGGACACGATCGTCGTCGTGCCCAGGGCGGCGCCGGCGAGGTCGAGCGGCACCCGGTGCAGCGACGCCGGGTCGTCGGCGGCGATGCCGCGCCCGATCCCGACGATCGCCAGCAGCGCGATCGGCACGTTGACCAGCAGCAGCACCTGCCACGGGGCGACCGCCAGGACGAGCCCGCCGACCGTCGGGCCGATCGCGAGGCCGACGATCCCGACGGTCGAGATGAGGTTGATCGCGCGGACGCGCAGGTCGTCGTCGCGGAACAGGCGGAAGGCCAGCGCCATCGAGCCGGGGGTGGTCATCGCGGCGGCGACGCCCGTCGCCACCCGGACGGCGATCAGCTCGCCCGCGGTGGTGACGAACGCGGTCGCGAGGCTCGACGTGGCGAGCAGGACCAGGCCGACGAGCATGACGCGACGCCGGCCGACCCGGTCCGAGAGCGCGCCGAGGGCGAGCATCAGCCCGCCGAAGACCACGGAGTAGGCGCCGGTGACCCACTGCAGGTCGGTGGCCGAGGCGTGCAGGTCGCGCCCGATCGTCGGCAGCGCGACGTTCAGGACGGAGTTGTCCAGCATCTCGAACAGGAAGACGGCGGACAGGCCGGTCAGGGCGGGCCAGGCCGCCCGGAGCGACCCGGGGGACGCGGTGGACGTGGGCTCGTGCACGGTGGGTTCCTCCCTCCGATGGTGGTGGGTCGGCGTGGCCCACGACGAGTAAGTTAACTGACTAAATTTAGTCGGTCAAGAGAGGTGGTCGGGATGCCCAGGACGGGACCGCGCGGCGGGCCGCGGACACGTGCGCGGATCGCGGAGGTCGCGGGCCGGTTGTTCCACGAGCGCGGGTTCGACGCGGTGACCGTCGCCGAGGTCGCGCGGGAGGCCGGGGTCTCGAGCGTGACCGTCTACAACCACTTCCCGCGCAAGGAGGACCTGTTCCTCGACCGCACCGACGAGGCGGCCGAGCTGCTGCGCGCGGCGGTCCGCGACCGGCCCGGGGGCGACGACGTGCCGGCCGGCCTGCGGCGCGCCGTCGACGACCTGGTCGAGGCCGGGCACCCGCTGGCGGGCACCGACCCGCGCTCGCTGCCCTTCTACCGGGCGGTCGCGACGTCGCCGTCGCTGCTGGCCCGGGCGCGCGAGATCGGCACCGAGCTGGAGGGTGTCCTCGCCGCCGAGATCGCCGCGGACGGGACGTTCGACGGCGACGGCGACCTGCTCGCCGCGCTGTTCGTCGGCGGCTACGCGGCGGTCCTCGCCGGGACCGCGCGACGGCTGCTGGCCGGCGAGGAGCGCGACGTCGTGCTGGCCGACCACCGGGCCCGGTTCGGCACGCTGGCCGAGGTGCTCCGGCGGGGCTTCGCCTAGCGGGGGTCCACGCAGACCAGGCCCCACGGCCGGTCGTCGACCCGGGTCATCACCACGGTGGCGTGCCGCGACCCGCGGCCGCGCAGCTTCCGGGCGATCGCCTCGACGTCACCGGCCAGGCCGCGGCGCCGCACGTCCACCGCGCCGACGTCGAGGTCGCGCAGCAGCCGGGGCAGCCGCTTCTGGTCCCACGGGCGGGAGTCGAGCACCCGCAGCGGTCGCGCGAACGGCGTGGCCGGGGGCTCGTCGTCGCCGGTCAGGAAGGCGATCCGCGGGTCGATCCGGGCGGTGCCGGTGGCCCGGGCCAGCGCGGAGACCAGCCCGGCCCGGGTGACGGCCGGGTTCGGGTCGAGCAGCCAGGCGCCCGGTTCGCCGACCGCGATCCCGGTGTCCCCGTCCGGCGGGTCCGGCTCGCCGTGCAGGTCGTGCACACCGTCGTCGTCGACGACGGTGGCGCGCGTGCGGGCGCCGGCCAGCGCGGGGGACCAGGCGCAGGCCTCCTTCAGCTCGCGCCCGAGCGCGAGGAACTCGATCTCCCAGTCCGGCGGGACGGTGTCGTGGTCGATCCCCGGTGCCGCCTTGATCCCGACCGCGCCGACCCGCCGCTCCAGCTCCAGGCACCAGTCCAGCGGCGGCTCGGACTCGCCGGTCCGCATCCGGCCGCCGCCGGTGCGCCGGGCCGGGTCGACGAACACGCCGTCGGCGCCGGACAGGTCGGCGTCGCGCACGTCGCACCGCACCGTCCGGGCCGAGCCGCCGTGCACGGCCGCGTTGCGGTCGGCCATCCACAGGTGCACCGGATCCAGGTCGACGCCGGTGACGTCGTGGCCCGCCGCGACCAGGGAGACCAGGTCGCCGCCGATGCCGCAGCACAGGTCGACGACCGCGCGCCCGGCGAAGCGGGCGGCGCGGTGCCGCGCGATCACCTCCGACGACGCCTGCTCCAGCCCGTCGCGCGTGAACCACATCCGCGCGGCCCGTGCGAACTTCCGGGCGGCCCGGTCCCGCAGCCCGGCCTGGGCCATGGCGTCGGCGACCAGCCCGGCGTCGTGCTCGCGGCGCAGCGCGGTCCCCAGCCGGAGCGCGGCGTCACCGTCCCGGTCGGCGACGGCGAGCCGGTCCAGCAGCGCCGTCCCCTCCGGCCCGGCGAGCCGCTCCAGCCGGGCGATCGGATCGTCGTCCACGACGACAGTGTCCACGGCGCCGTCCCCGGCAGCGTCGTGTGCCCGCACCGGCGTCGGCCGCCGGGACCGGCGGGCGTACGGTCGTCGGCCGGGACATCGGAGCGGAGGAGCACGTGGTCGAGCACGACGGCCGCGACCCCGCCGTACCCGGCGCACCGGTGCCCGAGCCCCCCACGGTGCGGGGTGCGACGGCGCTGCCCCGCGAGATCGGCGTTCTGGTCGGGTCGGCGTTCGCGATCGCCATCGGGTTCGGGCTGGTCGCGCCGGTGCTGCCGGCGTTCGCGCGCTCGTTCGACGTCGGGGTGACCGCGGCCGCCGCGGTGATCAGCGTGTTCGCCTTCTCCCGGCTGGTGTTCGCCCCGCTGTCCGGCACGGTCGTCGGCCGGTTCGGCGAGCTGCGGGTGTTCGTGGCCGGACTCGCCGTCGTCGCCGTGACGACGGCCGGTCTGGCCTTCGCGACGGCGTACTGGCAGCTGATCGCGCTGCGCCTGGTCGCGGGCGTCGGGTCGACGATGTTCACGATCTCGGCGGTGTCGCTGCTCGTGCGGCTGTCCCCGCCACACCTGCGGGGCCGCGCGACGAGCCTGTGGGCGACCGGGTTCCTGCTCGGCAACATCGCCGGGCCGCTGCTCGGCGGCACCCTCGCCGCGATCGACGTCCGCGCCCCGTTCCTGATCTACGCGGCGCTGCTGGTGCTGGTGATCGTCGTGGGCGGGCCGCTGCTGCGCCGGCCGGAGGGCCCGGTCGACGAGGCGCCCCCGCCGCGCACCAGGTTCCGCGACGCGCTGCGCCACCGTGCCTACCGGGCGTCGCTGGTGGGGAACTTCGCGAACGGCTGGGCGGTGTTCGGCGTCCGCATCGCGCTGGTCCCGCTGGTGGTGGTCGAGGCGTTGGGGCGCGAGGACGCGTTCGGTGGCATCGCGCTGTCGGTGTTCGCGGCCGGGAACGCGGCGACCCTGCTGCTGGCCGGACGTCTCGCCGACCGCTCCGGTCGCAGGCCCCCGCTGATCGCCGGCCTCGCGGTGTCGGGTGCGTCGACGGCCGTCCTCGGCTGGGTGCTCGACCCCTGGGCGTTCCTGGCGCTCTCGCTCGTCGCGGGGCTCGGCAGCGGACTGGTGAACCCGCCGCTCAACGCGGCCGTCGCCGACGTCATCGGGGAGCGCGCCCGCGGCGGCTCGGTGCTGGCGGGCTTCCAGATGGCGGCCGACCTCGGGGCGATCGCCGGCCCGCTGGTGGCCGGCGCGCTCGCCGAGGTCTGGGGGTACGGGCCGGCGTTCGCGGTGACCGGGGTGCTGTCGCTGGTCGCGGCGCTGGTCTGGTGGCGGGCGCCGGAGACCCTCCCGTCCCGGTCCTGACCTGGGGCGTTGCGCGCCGGGGTGACACGAGGGCCGGCCGCTCCGTCCCGCTGGTCCCGATCGTCCCCCGGTTCCCACCCGTCACGCCGACCCGCCGGTTCGGGTGACCTCCTCCGGGGTGACCTCACCCCACCGACGGGTGGCGAGTGTGGCTGGTGTGCACAGGGTGCTTCTAGCGTCGTGGATATCGGACAAGCCGGACACGGATGGGGACGGGAACGAAGCCATGAGGCGCGGACTGGCACGACGTACGGTGATGAGCGCGGCGGCGGTGGTGACGGTGAGTGCTGTCATGTTCACCGGAGGGGTCCTGGCGCTCACCGACGGTGCGGCCGTGTCCGCGGCGGCGGCACCCACGGTGCCCGGCGCCGTCGCGCAGGCCGCGGTTCCGGAGGCACCGAGCGTGCTCGCCGGGCCGACGACCACCCCGTCGGGCGCCGCGGCGTTCCCGACCGACTCCGCTCTGCGGTCGTCGTCGGAGGCCGCCGGGGGCTCGGGTGCCGCCGCGGCCGCTCGGCCCGCGGAGACGGACGCCGTCCGCGGGGCCGAGGGCTCCGGTGACGCCGGACCGGCCCGCCCGGCCGCCACCGGGTCGTCCGGTTCCGAGAGCCCGGTCCCGCCGTCCGCGACGGGGCCTGCCGACGCCGCGAAGCCTGCCGACGGGGCGAAGCCCGCTGACGGTGCGAAGCCTGCCGACGCCGCGAAGCCCGCCGACACGCCCGCCGACGCGCCGTCCGGCCCCGCGGACGAACCGACGACGCCGGTCGCCCCCGCCGAGAGGCCCGCCGACCCGGCGCCGCCCGCGGACGAGCCCAGCGGTCCCGCGGTCGGGCCGGCTGCTCCCGCGGAGAAGCCCGCCGCTCCCGCGGACGAGCCCGCCGCTCCCGCGGAGACACCGGGTGGGCCTGCCGAGAAGCCGGCGGATACTGGGGAGACGCCGGCCGACCCGGCGCCCGCACCCGCCGATGCCGGGACGAAGCCCGCCGACGCCGGGACGGGACCCGCCGACACGGGGACGGAGCCCGCCGCCCCCGGGAAGCCCACCGACCCGGAGGAGAAGCCCGTCGACCCCGCGGACACGCCCGTCGAGACGCCGACCGACCCCGCGGCCGCGCCCGCCGCGCCCGCCGACCCCTCGGCCCGACCGGCCGACCAGAGCACGCCCCGCCCCGGCGCCACCAGCGCGGCCGAGCGCTACGGCTGGGGCGCGCCGCTGCCGGCGTCGGACGAGTTCGACTACACCGGACCGCCCGACCCGGCGAAGTGGAACCAGGCGGGCGAGTGCTGGCCCGGTCACGCGGGCAACGGCGGCCGCTGTGCCAGCCGGTCCACGGTCAAGGACGGCAAGCTGATCCAGACCGGGCTGCGCAACGGCGACTCGGCGTGGATCTCGTCGAAGTTCAACCAGCAGTACGGCCGCTGGGAGGCCCGCGTCCGCTCCGAGGCCACCGGCCCGGACAACGGCAGGCAGTACCACCCGCTGCTGATCATCTGGCCGCAGTCGGACCGCTGGCCCCAGGACGGCGAGTACGACTTCCTCGAGAACGGCGCGCCCGGCGAGCAGTGCGCCGAGGCGTTCATCCACTACCCGCACGGCCGCGGCGCGGTCCAGCAGGAGTACGCCAAGGAGAAGGACTGCGGCGCACCGCTGAGCGAGTGGCACAACGTCGCCATCGAGTGGACGCCCGACCACGTGAAGGGCTTCATCGACGGCAAGGAGTGGTTCTCCTTCTCCGGCGGCGCCCGGCCCGGCCGCAAGAACATCCAGGACATGCCCAGCGGGCACCTGACGATCCAGCTCGACAACTTCTTCGGCGGCAACATGCAGCCGGCGACGTACGAGGTGGACTGGGTCCGGATCTACTCCCTCGACGGAAAGTGACCGGCTAACACCGGACCGTTGCGGGGCGATGAGTGGACGTGCCGCTTCTCACACGCAGGACCGCGGGGTGGCTGCTCGCGGGCGTCGTGGCCCTGGAGGTCACGATCCCCGCGATCGGCCTGGCCACCACCGAGCCGCCGCGCCGCTACTCCTGGAGTATGTTCGTCGCGTCGTCGACGGAGTACGCCTACACCGGGCGGACCGCCGACGGCGCGTCCCGTGCCCTCGACACCGAGGCCCTCCCGTGGCCGCAGCGGACCGTCCACTACGGAGCCACGGTCCCGCAGCTGCTGTGCACGGCGACCCCGGACCTCGTCGCGGTGTCGCGGACCCGGGACGGCGCCCCGGAGTGGGAGCAGCCGTGCTGAGGCTCCCCGACACGCTCCCCGCACGTCCGCTGGCCGGGTACCGGATCCTGGTCGGGCTCGTCGCCGGGCTGAAGGCCGTCGAGCTCGGCGCGAGCCCGCTGCTCGGGACCCGGGCCGGGCCGCTGTTCGGGGTCGGCCCGGTGCTGCCCGCCCCGGTCTGGCTCGCGCTCGGCGCGGTGATGGGGCTGGCGGCCCTCGCCGTCGTCGCGGGGTGGAACGCGCGGGCCGCGGCCCTGGTGGTCGGGCTGTGCACCGCCGGCTTCGTCTGGGGTGCGGGCTTCTACTCCAACCACACCTACCTGCTGTTCACCGCGGCGGTGCTGCTGTCGTTCTCCGACTGCGACGCGGCCTGGTCGCTCCGGTCCCGGCGCGGACACGGCGCCGACCGGGTGTGGGCGGCGCCGGTGCTGGTGCTGCGGGCGCAGATCACGATCGTCTACTTCTACGCCGCGATCTCGAAGATCCGTCCGGACTTCCTGTCCGGCAACGGGCTGGCGTCCTGGGCGTGGGACTCGGTGCTGGTCCCGGCGGCGCTGCTGACTCCGGTGTTCCTGGTGCCGATGGCGTTCGGCGCGGTGCTCACCGAGCTGTTCGTCGCGTTCGGGCTGTGGTCGTCGCGGCTGCGGCCGGTCGCCGTCGTCGCCGGGATCGGGCTGCACCTCGGCATGATCGCGATGCTCTCCGACGGGCTGCACGCCGCGGTCGAGCTGGGGCTGTTCGCCACCCTCACCTGCGGTGGCTACCTGCTGTTCGCGGACCGCGTCCCGGTCGTCGACGGGCTCACCGGCGCGGTGGTGGTGCCCCGGCAGCGCCGGTCGGAACCGGCGCTGCCGAGCACGGTCACCCGGCGCTGACGCCCATCGCCTCGGCAAGCCGCAGGTGCGGCGCGGCCTCGTCGTGGCGCGAACGGCGCTGCAGGGTGCGCCCGAGGAGCAGGTGGGCGTACCCGTCGGCCGGCTCGCGGCGCACCAGCTCGCGGAGCTCGGTCTCGGCCCGGCCGAGCTGCGCGGAGTGGTAGTACGCGCGGGCCAGCAGCAGCCGGACCGCGGCGGCCTCGGGCTGCTCGGCGACGAGCTCGGCGAGCACCGTCGCGGCCCCCGCGGGGTCGCCGGAGTCGAAGAGGTACCCGGCGTGCTCCCACCGGTCGGCAGGCCCTGCTTCCGTCCCGGTCATCCAGGACAGCGCGTCGATCCTCATCGGTGCGGCCTCCTTCCGGCCCGTTCGGTTGATACGTCAACCACAACCGCGGCGCCGGGCGTTCTGTTCCCGGCTCAGGCCAGGGCGGCGCGGACCAGCTCGGGCATCCCGGTCGCCGGGCGGCCGAGCAGCGTCGCGAGGTCCTCCGACGGCTCGGCGAACATCCCCGACGAGACGAACTCCCCGATGAAGGCCGGAGCCGGGGCCCGGTCGAGCGGTACCCGGCGGTGCGACACCGGACGGCCGGACTCCGCGGCGATCGTCGCGGCCAGCTCGTCGTAGGTCCACAGCGGTCCGCGCAGCTCGTAGGCGCGCCCGGCGTGCTCCTGCGGCCCCCCGGCCACGACGACGGCGGCCGCCCGCGCCAGGTCCGCGATCGTGGCGGTGTTGAGCGCCCGGCCGCCGTCCGCGGCGACCGTCCCGCCGGACTCCAGCGCGGCGGCGACCACGTCCGGGTTGACGAACATGTCCGAGTAGAAGGTGTTGCGCAGCGGCGTCACCGGCAGCCCGGAGTCGCGCAGCAGCTCCTCGGTGACGGTGTGGTCGGCGAGGAAGGCGGGCGCGCCGGGCCGGTCCGCGCCGATCGCGCTGGTGTAGACGACGTGCCCGACGCCCGCCTCGGCCGCGGCACGGACCACGTTGCCGTGCTGGCGCTCGCGCACCCCGGGTGTCACGTCGGAGCCGGACACGAACAGCAGCCCGTCGGCGCCGGTGAACGCCGCCTTCAGCGAGGCCGGGTCCTCGTAGTCGCCGACGTGCACCCGGACCCCGGCCGCGGCCAGGTCGGCCACCTTCTCCGCGGACCGGGCGAGGACGCCCACCCGCTCCGCCGGCACGGTCTCCAGCAGCGCCCGCACGGCCGCGCCGCCCAGCTTCCCGCTCGCCCCGGTCACGATGATCATCGCTGTCTCCCCATCTCGTCGTGGACGGTGGCGACACTGCCGGATAGACTTACGTTCGGTAAGTACGTACCTTCTGGTAAGTAGGTGGGTGGACGGTGAGCACGCAGGTGGAGCGGCCCACGGGCCTGTTCTCGGGTGACGCGTTCGACAGCAGCTGCCCCTCGCGGTCGGTCCTCGACCACGTGACGTCGAAGTGGGCGGTCCTCGTGCTCGTCGTCCTGTCCCGCGAGGACCACCGGTTCTCCGCGCTCCGCCGCGCCGTCGGCGGGATCAGCGAGAAGATGCTGGCCCAGACCCTGCGCACCCTGGAGGGCGACGGCTTCGTGCACCGCGAGGTCGCCGCGACCACCCCGCCGCAGGTCAGCTACGGCCTCACCGAGCTCGGCCACGGCGTGACCGGCCACCTCGCCGGCCTCGTCGGCTGGATCGAGGACCGGATCCCCGAGGTGCTGGCGGCACGCGAGCGCACCTAGGCCCCGGTGGTCAGTGCCCGCCGCCCAGGTGTCCGGCGAGCCGCTCGTGGCGGTCGCGGCTGTCGTCGTTCATCCCGGTGACGACGAGCGTGCGACCGGACCGCGCGTAGCGGCGCCGCAGGTCGTCGAGGACAGCGACGGTCGAGGCGTCCCACACGTGCGCGCCGGACAGGTCGACGGTCACCTCCGCCGGGTCCCCGTCGGGGGCGAACGCCGTGCTCAGCTCGCTGCTGGAGGCGAAGAACAGCTGGCCGGTGACGCGGTAGACGACCGCGCCGTCGTCGTCGGCGGTGCGGTCCACCCGGACCAGCCGTGACACCCGGTTCGCGAACAGCACCGAGGCGACGAGCACGCCGGCGCCCACGCCGAAGGCCAGGTTGTGGGTGCCGACGGTGACCACGACGGTCGTCAGCATCACCGCCGTCTCGCTGCGCGGCATCCGGCGCAGCGTCGCCGGGCGGATGCTGTGCCAGTCGAACGTCCCGACCGACACCATGACCATCACCGCGACCAGGGCGGCCATCGGGATCAGCGCGACGACGTCGCCGAGTGCGACCACGAGGACCAGCAGGAACGAGCCCGCGAGGAACGTGGACAGCCGGGTCCGGGCCCCGGACGCCTTCACGTTGATCATCGTCTGGCCGATCATCGCGCAGCCGCCCATGCCGCCGGTGAAGCCGGTGACGATGTTCGCGACGCCCTGGCCCCACGACTCACGGGTCTTGTCCGAGCCGGTCTGCGTGATGTCGTCGACCAGACGCGCGGTCATCAGCGACTCGATCAGCCCGACCAGGGCGACGCCGAGCGCGTACGGCGCGACGATCCGCAGCGTCTCCCACGTCAGCGGCACCGCGGGGAGGTGCGGGAGCGGCACCGTGTCCGGCAGCGCGCCCTGGTCGCCGACGGTCGGCACGGCGACCGCGGCCGTCACCGTGACCACGGTCAGCCCGACGATCGCGACCAGCGGTGCCGGGACGACGCGGGTCAGCCGCGGCAGCCCGACGATGACCACCAGGCCCATGGCGACCAGCGGGTAGACCGCCCAGGGCACGCCGACCAGCTGGGGCACCTGCGAGGTGAAGATCAGGATCGCGAGTGCGTTGACGAAGCCCACCATCACGCTGCGTGGCAGGAAGCGCATCAGCCGCGCGACGCCCGCGGCGGCCAGCGCGATCTGCAGCGCCCCGCCCAGCACGACCGCGGCGAACAGGTACTCGACGCCGTACTCCCGCGAGAGCGGGGCCACGACCAGCGCGATCGCACCGGTCGCGGCCGAGATCATCGCCGGTCGCCCGCCGCAGACCGCGATGACCACGGCCATCGTGAACGAGGCGTACAGGCCGACCCGGGGGTCCACCCCGGCGATGATCGAGAACGCGATGGCCTCGGGGATCAGGGCGAGCGCGACGACGAGTCCGGCGAGCACCTCGGTGCGCACCAGGCGGGGTGTCCAGTGTGCACGCAGCGTGGCGAGGTCGGGCAGGGCGGAGCGGGGCACGATACGACGGTCGCTTTCACGTCGGGGGAGGGGCGGGGCCGCGGGCCACGACGGCGGGAGCTCGCGAACGGCCCGACCGTACTCTCACGTGAGGGGAGGGTCTGCGGTGCGGGGCCCGGAACCCGTCCGGGGTGGCGCGCCCCACACTCCGTTGTCCCACAGGCCGATCTCAGCGTCGTCACAGCGACGGTGAGCACGATGGGGTCCATGGCGATGACTCCCGACGTACCGACCTGGGTGGGTGAGCTCGACCGGCTCGCCCCGGCCCGCGACCTCGAGGTCGATCGGCGGTTCGCCGCCGCACGGCTGCTGGTCACCGTCGGTGGCACCCCGCAGGGTCAGGTCACCGTGCCGCTGCGCGCCGGGCGCGCGACCGCCGCGGAGCTCTCGCTCGCCGTCGCCGCGCTGCCCGCGGCCGGCACCGTCGCCGTCGCGCCGTCCGCGGCCGACCCGGTCACCGTGGTCGTCGCGACCCGCAACCGGCCCGAGTCGCTGGCCCGCTGCCTGCGCGCGGTCCTCGCCTCGGACCACCCGGCGCTGTCGGTCGTCGTCGTCGACAACGACCCGGACGACGAGCGGACCGAGCTGGTCGTGCGGGCCGCGGGCTCCGACCGGGTCCGCTACGTCCGCGAGCCGCGGCGCGGTGCGTCCATCGGCCGCAACCGGGGCCTGGCCGAGGCCCGCACCGAGATCGTCGCCTTCACCGACGACGACACCGAGGTCGACCCCGCCTGGGCCTCGCGCATCGCCGGCGCGTTCGCCGCGGACCCCGAGCTCGCCTGCGTCTCCGGCCCGGTGCTCGCCGCCCGCCTGGGCAGCCCCGAGGAACGCGCCGCCGACGTCGCCCTGGCCTGGAACAAGGGCTTCACCCCGCGCCGGTTCACCCTCGCCGAGCCCCCCGCGGACTCCCCGATCTTCCCGTTCGCACCCGGCCTGTTCGGCATCGGCGCCAACCTCGCCGTGCGGGCCGGGGCCGCCCGTGCCGTCGGCGGCTTCGACGAGGCCATGGGCCCGGGCACCCCCACCCACGGCGGCGAGGACTGCGAGTTCCTCGTCCGCATGATCCTCGCCGGCAACGTCCTCGGGTACGCCCCGGGCGCCTACCTGTGGCACCACCACCGTCCCGACCAGGCGGCGCTGAACACCCAGCTCGAGGGCTACGCGATCGGGCTGGGCAGCTTCCTGGCGAAGGTGGCGCTGTCCCCGCAGGGCCGTTCGGTCGCGCTGCGCCGGCTCCCGGCGGCGGTCGCCCGGCTGCGCCACATCTCCGACCGCGAGGCAGGCGCCGGCGACGCGATGCCCGACAGCGGGCTGCTGGAGCGCGGCGGCCGGATCGCCCGCGGCGGCTGGGCCTACGTGCAGCGGTCCCGCGAGGTGCGGCGCAACGGTGGCGCGGTGCCGCCGATGCTGCTGCCCGCGCGCTCGGCGCTCGTCCCGGCGCACATCCGCCGTGCCGCCGAGGCCGCGCGGGTCCGGGCCGAGGCCGGCGCCCACGTCGGCCCGACGGCCGTCCCGGCTCCGCGTCCCGACCGGCAGGCCGAGGCCGAGGCCGGCGACGACCGCGGGGCCGCGGAGCTCGCCCGGAACTCCGCGGCCTGAGCCGCTACAGCCCGTAGGACTTCCCGATGATGTCGCGCTGGATCTCGCTGGTCCCGCCGTACACCGTCGAGACGAC
This sequence comes from Pseudonocardia sp. ICBG601, assembly GCF_020496245.1. Taxonomy (NCBI): domain Bacteria; kingdom Bacillati; phylum Actinomycetota; class Actinomycetes; order Pseudonocardiales; family Pseudonocardiaceae; genus Pseudonocardia; species Pseudonocardia sp. ICBG601. Next base: position 1,407,702 of record NZ_JAHLJA010000148.1, read on the forward strand.
GCTCTGGCGGAGCAGCCGCTCCATGCCGTACTCGGTGGCGTAGCCGTAGCCGCCGAGCATCTGCATCCCCTCCAGGGACAGGTGCTTGGCGAGCTCGGTGGCCTTGAGCTTGGCCATCGACGCCTCGCGCGGGAACAGCGCACCCGCGGGTGCCTCGTCGATCACCCGCGCGGTGTCGTGCACCAGCAGGCTGGTGGCCGCCAGCTCGGTGGCGTTGTCGGCGATGCGGTGGCGCATCGCCTGGAAGCTCCCGACGGGGCGGCCGAACTGCTTGCGCTCCTTGACGTAGGCGACGGTGTCGTCGAAGGCGCGCCGCGCCAGCCCGAGCATGAGCCCGGCCAGGATCATCCGCTCCAGGTTCAGCCCGGCCATGAGCTGTCGCCAGCCCTGCCCCTCGACGCCGACGACGGCGTCGGCGGGCAGCTCGCACCCGTCGAAGTAGAGGTCGTTGACCTCCTTGCCACCCATCGTCTCGATGCCGTGGATCGACAGGCCCGCCGCGTCGGCGGGCACGACGAACATGGTCAGGCCGTCGTGCTTGCCGCCCTCGGTGGAGGTGCGGGCGACCAGCAGGATGTGCGACGCGATGTGCGCGTTCGAGCACCAGGTCTTCTGGCCGTCGATCCGCCAGCCGGTCTCCGTCTTCGTGGCCTTGCACTTCAGCCCGCCGACGTCGGACCCGGCCTCCGGCTCGGACATCGAGATCGACAGCACGTCACCGCGGCACATCCCGCCCAGCAGCTCCTGCTTCTGGGCCTCGGTGCCGAACTTCTCGATCGCCGCGGCGGTGATGGTGGTCGTGCCGAACCCGGCGATCGGGGCCTGGCCGTACGCGGACTCCTCCAGGAAGACCAGCAGGTCACGCATGCCCTGGCCGGCGCCGCCGTACTCCTCGGGGGTGGCGATGCCGAGCCAGCCGAGGTCGGCCATCTTGCGGTAGATCTCGTCGGAGTGGGCGTGCCGCCCGCCGCCGGTCAGCTCGTCGCGGCGCTCCTTGCTGCCGATCTCGCGACGGCAGAAGTCGCCGATCGCCTTCGCCAGGTCGGTCTGGTCCTCGGTCAGGGTGACGGGCATCAGGGATCTCCTCGGTCGTCGGACCACATTCCGGTGCGGTCCAGGTGGGCGAGCAGCAGGTCGCGGCCGTCGAGCACGTGGCGGCGCATCGCCGCCCGCGCGGCGTCGGGGTCGGCGGCGCCGAGCGCGTCGAGCAGGACGACGTGGGCGTCGACCGCGCCGGCCCGCCACTCGGGCGAGCCGGTGTAGAAGTGCGCCGGCAGGTAGTGCGACGAGCGCCCCACCAGCCAGGCGAGCTTGCGCGAGCCGGCCAGCCGGTTGACCTCGGCGTGCAGCCGGTGCTCGGCGGACACGAGCGGGTCCAGCTCGGCCGGGTCGTGGGTCTCGGGGGTGCGCGCGCACAGTGCGGCGATCCGGTCGGCGAGCTCGCGCAGCGGTGCGAGGTCGGCGGGGGACAGCCGCTGCGCCGCGCGTGCGGCCAGCGTCCCGGTCAGGTCGGCCTGCACCTGGAACAGGTCCGCGACGTCGTCACGGGTCAGCTCGGCGACGACGAACCCGCGCCGCGGCACCGCGTGGACCATGTCCTCGGCGCGCAGCGACTGCAGGGCCTCGCGGACCGGGGTGTGGCTGACGCCGAGGTCCGCGGCGATCCGGTCCATCCGCAGGAAGGTGCCCGGCCGCAGCTCGCCGGACAGGATCCGGTCCCGCAGGACGAGCGCGATGCGGTCGGGCAGCTGCGGGGCGCGGCCCGGTGAGAGCTCACGCACGAAGTCGGCCGTCGACACGGCGACTATCATATACGATTTCGCCGAACCTGCGTCGCCGCCGACCGAGGGAGAACACCGTGCCGGGTCAGAGCCCTGCCGAGGATTTCCGCCTGACCGACATCCTCGCCGATCCCGACCGCGCCGACCTCGTCGCGCTGTCGTTCGACGGCGCGACGACCACCTACGGCGAGCTCGAACAGCGCGCCGGGCGCACCGCGGCGGCCCTGCGCGACCTCGGCCTCGGGGCCGGGGACCGCGTCGTGTGGATCGGGAAGAACCGGCCGGAGTTCCTGGAGCTGCTCTTCGCCGCGCCGCGGATCGGCGCGGTGTCGGTCCCGCTCAACACCCGGCTCACCGAGGCCGACCTGCTGGCGCTCGTCGACGACGCCCGGGCCGGGCTCGTCGTGCTGGGGCCGGACTTCGCGGGGCTGCGCGGTGCGCTCGACGGGCGCCGGGTCGTCGTCGTGGGGGAGGACCACGCGGACTGGCGTGACGCGGCCGCCGACGTGCTGCCGCCGTCGCCGCCGGCCGGGTCCACCCCGGACGACACCGTGCTGCAGCTCTACACCTCCGGCACCACGGGGCTGCCCAAGGGCGTGCTGCTCGCGCACCGGCAGTTCTCGGCGCTGCTGCTCGCCGCCGGGCACTGGTCGATCGACCCCACCTCGACCGCGCTGGTCGCGATGCCGCTGTTTCACATCGGCGGCGTCGGCTACGCCCTGGTCTGCCTGGCCGCCGGGGCGCGGTGCGTGCTCGTCGCCGACATCGTCCCCGGGCCGCTGCTCGACACGATGTCCGGCGAGCGCGTCACGAACGCCTTCCTCGTACCGGCCGTGCTGCAGATGCTCTCCGCGGTGCCCGGTGCCGCCGACCGCGACTGGTCCGCGCTGCGGTCGATCGCCTACGGCGCCTCGCCGATCACCGTCGGCGCGCTGCGGGCGGTCGTCGAGACCTTCCGGGCGCCGCTGTTCCAGGTCTACGGCGCGACCGAGACCACCGGTGCGATCACCCAGCTCGACCCGGCCGACCACGATCCGGACGGCCCCCGGGCGCACCTCATGCGCTCGGCCGGGCGGGCGTACCCGTGGGTGCGGCTGACGATCGTGGACCCGGCGACCGGCCGGGAGCTGCCGCCCGGCGAGGTGGGGGAGGTCCGGATCCACTCCGACCAGGTCACCGCCGGCTACTGGAACCGGCCCGAGGACACCGCGGCCGCGCTCGGCGACGACGCGACGCTGCGCACCGGCGACGGCGGCTACCTCGACGCCGAGGGCTACCTGTTCCTCACCGACCGGATCAAGGACATGATCGTGACCGGCGCGGAGAACGTGTATCCGATCGAGGTGGAGAGCGTGCTGTCCGAGCACCCGGACGTCGCCGACGTCGCGGTGATCGGGGTGCCCGACGAGCGCTGGGGCGAGGCGGTGAAGGCCGTCGTCGTGCCGCGGCCGGGGGCGACGATCGATCCGGATGCCCTCATCGAGTGGGTCCGGCCGCGGATCGCGGGCTTCAAGCGGCCCCGCTCGGTCGACGTCGTGGAGGCGCTCCCGCGCAACCCGAGCGGCAAGATCCTCAAGCGCGAGCTGCGTGAGACCTACCGCAGGGCCTTCACCTGATCGCAATCGTCGGTTAGCCTCGCCTCAGTACCGGTGAGGGAGGGCTTCCATGTCTCTGCGTCTGCCGACCGGCAGCATCACGGTGCTGCTCGGGCCGTCGGTGCAACGCCGCCGCATGATGAACCGGCTGGACGACGCGAGCGGCCGGTGCGCCGACGGACACGACGCCGTGGTCCGCAGGCTGGGTGCCCGCGCGACCGAGTCGGCGGCGGACCGGCTGGCCACCGTCGACTCGGCCCGCCGGGGCCCCACCGCGATGGTCCTCGCCGACCGCCTGACCGACGGTCTCGACGCACACGACCGCAGCACGGTGCTGTCCGCGCTGCGGGCGGTCGCTGCGGACGGGGTCGCCGTCCTCGTCGACGACATCGACCCCGTCGCGGCCCTCGCCGTCGCCGACGGCGCGCTGCGCGTCGACGAGCGTGGCGAGGTCCGGGTGGAGGAGCTGGCCTACTTGGCCTCGTAGGTGAGGCAGTCGGCGGCGTCGGCGCCCGCGCCGATGTTCACCGACGACGCGGTGCACTCGAGCTTCTCGTTGAACCGGCAGTCCGAACGGTGGCAGGCACCGACGAGGCCGTTTCCGCTGCCGCCGCGGAACGAGATCTCGACGAAGGTGCCGCAGTGGGCGTGGTCACCGGAGATCGTGATCGCCCCCGCGCCGCAGCTGGAGTCGGAGTTGTAGGAACAGCTGGTGGCGGAGCACTGCTGAACCTGGGGCATGTCCTGGGCCGTGGTCATGGCGCTCAGGTTGTCGGGGTCGTGCGGTGCGCGCCAGGCAGCAGAGGCTCGCCTGACCGGCGGTGCGGGCCGCCTCAATTGCGCCCTCCACCTGGGCGATCGGTCCGGCAAACGCGGTATATGTGTGTCGTGAATCACATTGCGTGCCCGTCGGACGGGTGATCCGCGTCGGTCGCGGAGGTGGCCGGTCGGTGACGGCCGACCGGGGGTGGGCGATGATCCCCCCGCCGGACCCGGTGGACCGGGCCGGAGAGGGGGCGACGTGGACGAGGACCTGATGGGCCGGCTCATCCGGTTCGCCGACCTGACCGCCTGGCCGGCGTTCGCGGCGTTCGGGGTGCAGGAGGAGTCGATCGACCGGCTGCTCGCGACGACCGCGGGCCTGGACCCGTCGGCCGTCGCCGGGGTGCGGGCCGGGCTCGCCGGACGGGTCCGCGCCGCGGCGCGGGCACTGCGGAACGAGCCGCCGGTCGCGGACGGCCTGCACCGGATGGCGCTGCGCCCGGGCGAGCGGATCGTGGTCGTCGGCGACTCCCTGTCCGCCGACCGGCTGAGCTGGGCACGGCTGTTCGCCGAGCTGGTCCCGATGGTCGAACCGGAGGCCTCGGTCGAGGTGCTCGCGCTGTCCGGGCGGACCAGCTCCGAGGCGCTCGCACTCGGCCCGGTCCTGGTCTCCCGGGTGCCGACCCGGGTACTGGTCATGCTGGGCACCAACGACATCCGCCGGGAGGGCGCGACCACCGGGATCCGGATGGTGTCGATCAGCGAGACGGCACGGAACCTGCGGGCGCTGCGCCTGCTGCTGGAGACCGAGAGCGGCGCCCGGGTGCGGTTCGTCGTCCCGCCGCCGGTCGACCCCGGACGGGTGGCCGCCACCCGCGAGCTCACCGGCGAGTGGTGGGACCCGGCCGACGTCCCCGGGCTCGTCGCGACGGTCCGGGAGGTCGACCCGGACGCGGTCGACCTGTCCCGGATGCCGATCCGGCCCGACTTCTGGGAGGACGACGGCCTGCACCCCAGCCCGATCGGGCAGGTCGCGATCCTGCGGGCGGTGCTGGCCCGGATCTGACCCGGCACGCTCAGCCGCGCAGCGCGGCGATCGCCGCCCGGGTCGCGGCGGCGACCGCGGCCTCCCCGCGCGCCGTGTCGGCCGGGTCGGCCGGGACGGTGAAGACCGTCAGGACCAGCGGTGCACCGTCCGGTGGGTACAGCACCCCGGAGTCGTTGCGCTCCCCGAGCGGCCCGGAGCCGGTCTTGTCGCCGACGGTCCAGCCGGCCGGGACCGCCGCGCGGATCTGCCGGTCGCCGGTGGTGTTCGCCCGCAGCCAGCCGGTCAGCCGGTCGCGCTGCGCGGGCGGCAGGGCGTCGCCGAGGACCAGGGTGCGCAGCGTGGACGCCAGCGCGGCCGGTGTCGAGGTGTCGCGCTCGCCGTCGCGGTCGTTCAGCGCGGTCTCGGCCCGGTCGGACCGGGTGACGGTGTCCCCGGTCGTGCGCAGCCACGCGGTCAGCTCGGCGGGGGAGCCGACCTCGCGCAGCAGCAGGTTGTGCGCGGTGTTGTCCGAGACGGTGACGGCGGCCTCGCACAGCCGGCCCACCGTCATCCCCGTCGCCAGGTTCCGGGTGGTGACGGGCGCGTACTCCAGAAGGTCGGCGCGTCCGTAGCGGACCGGGCGGTCGAGCAGGCCGGGCTCGGACAGCGAGCGGTGCAGCACGAATCCGGCCATCAGCACCTTGGTCACCGAGCACATCAGGAAGCGCTCGCCGTCGCGGTGCCCGGCCGCCGCGCCGGTGCCGGTGTCGAGCACGTGCACCCCGATCGTGCGGGCGTACTCGCGTTCGACGTCGGCCAGCGCGGGGATCGGTGCGGTCCCGGTGCCCGGGCCCGCCGGGGCGGGCGCCGCGGGTGCGGCCGGTGCCGCCGGTGCGCAGCCGGTCAGCGCGGCGCCGCCCAGTGCGGCACCGGCCAGGAGCAGGGAGCGACGGGTGATCGTCATGGGCGCACCGTGTCGCATCCGGTCCGATAGCGCGAATACGATCGTGCTTCGCGTGTGATAGCCGTTCGATATGGGGCGAGGCCGGTGGACCTGCTGCGGCACCTGACGTTCTTCGTCGCCGTCGCCGAGGAGCGGCACTTCGGGCGGGCCGCCGCCCGGCTCGGCATGACGCAGCCGCCGCTGTCCCAGGGCCTGCGACGGCTGGAGGCCCGGCTCGGCACCCCGCTGTTCGACCGTGGGCCCGGCGGCGTCTCCCCGACGGCGGCCGGTCGCGACCTGCTGCCCCGCGCCCGTGCCCTGATCGAGGACGCCGAGGCGCTCGGCCGCGCCGCCGCCCGGCACGCGGAGGCGGCCCGGGTGCTGCGGCTCGGCGTCGTCGCCGACCTCGGTCCGGCCGCCACCGCCCGGCTGGCGGTCCGCGCCGCCGCCGCGACCGGCCTGCGGGTCGCGCCCACCGTGGCGACCACCGTCGCGCTGGTCGACGCGGTGTCGGACGGGACGGTGGACGTCGCCGTCGTCGCGCACCCGACGGTGCTGGAGTCGGCGCGGGCCGGACCGGTCGTCGCGCTGCCGACCGAGGTCCTGCTGCCCGCCGGCCACCCCGCCGCGGCCGGGCCGGGGCCGGTGGTGCTGCGCACCCTGCGCGGGACGGCGCCGGCCACGGCGCCGCGGACGCACGCCCCGGCCGCCCACGACCTGCTGCTCGACACCCTCGACGCCCGCGGGTGCCCGGCCGGCCCGGCCGACGCGGCGTCCCCGGCGGAGGCGCTGGCGCTGGTCGCGACCGGTGCCGCGTTCCTCCTCACCGCCGATCCCGGCCTCACCGGCGACGGCGTGGTCCGCAGGCCGGTGGCGGGGGAGCCGGTGCCCTACCGGGTCCGGGTGGTGCACCGCGACGGCGTCCCGGACGGCCTGGTCGGGGCGCTCGCCGACGCGCTGCGGGAGGGTGTGTGAACCCGGCCGCCGAGGTCCGCGCGGTGTTCCGCGACGCCGGGGTGCGCGGCTGGCTGCACGCCCGCCCGGTCACCGGCGACGGGATCCGCCCGACGGCGCGCGAGGTCGGTGTCGGCGCGCACGTGCCGGTCGTGATGGCCTCGGTCTACAAGGTGTTCGTGCTGGTCGCGTACTGCCGGGCGGTCGACGTCGGCACGATCGACCCGCGCGAGCCCGTCGTCGTCCCGGTGCGGCGCACGCCCGGGATCACCGGGATCTCCGCGCTGGCCGACCCGGTGACGATGAGCTGGCGGGACCTGGTCACCTCGATGGTGACGGCCTCGGACAACGCCGCGGCCGACGTCGTCCACACCCGGGTGGGGCGCGACCGGGTGGCCGCGCTGCCCGCCGAGCTGGGGCTCACCGGCACCCGGATCCGTGGCGGCACCGACGACGTGTTCGCCGACCTGCTCGCCGACACCGGTACTGACGACGTCGCCGCGGCCTTCGGGGTGCTCGCCGACAACGACGTGCCGGTGCGGACCCGCGCACTCAGCCCGGTCTACGGCTCCTCCACCACGGCGGCGGACACCACCGCGCTGCTCGGGCTGCTGTGGCGCGGCGAGCTCGCCTCGGACGGGTCCACCGCGTTCGCCCGCCGGGTGCTCGGCGCCCAGATCTGGCCGCACCGGCTGCGCGCCGGGTTCCCCGCGGCCGCGCGGGTGGCGGGCAAGACCGGCACGGTCGGCGCGGTCCGCAACGAGGTCGGCGTGGTGACCTACCCGGGGGAGCACCCGGTCGCCGTCGCCGTCTACACCCACGCCGCGCGCAGCGACGCCGCCGTCCCGCGGGCGGACGCGGCGATCGGGGCCGCCGCGCGGGTCGCGGTGCACGCGCTGCGTGCACCGGCCCTCTGATCCCGGTCAGCCGGCCGGCAGCCACTCCCGCGCCGCCGCGACCAGCGCCGCGACGCCGACCGACAGCGTCGGCTCGACCACCGGCGCGTAGCGGGGGGAGTGGTTCGACGGCAGCGACGCGGTCCGCTCCCGGATCTCCGCGACGGTGCCCGCGCCCTCGAACGCGGCCGGGTCGGCCCCGCCGAGCAGCCAGTACACGCACGGCACCCCGGCGGCGACGGCGAACCGGCCCACGTCCTCGCTGCCGGTGACCGGCCCCGGGTCGACGACCGGGAGCGGGGTGACCGCGGCCAGTGCGGCCCGGGTGCGCTCGGCGGCGTCGGCGTCGTTGACGACCGGCGGGAAGGACTCCAGCAGCCGGACCTCGGGGTCGGTCGGCGCCCCGGAGGCCGCGGCCTCGCCGCGCACGGTGCGCTCGATCCCGGCGAGCACCCGGTCCCGGACGCCCGGGGTGTAGGACCGCACGGTCAGGCCCAGCTCGGCGGAGTCGGGGATGACGTTCTCCTTCGTGCCCGCCCGCAGCATGCCGACGCTGAGCACGGCGGTCTCGGTCGCGGCCACCTCCCGCGGCACGACGGTGTACAGGCGCAGCACCGTCGCGGCGGCGAGCAGCACCGGGTCGACCGTCGTCTCCGGGCGCGAGCCGTGCCCGCCGGAGCCGTGCAGGGTCACCCGCACGGTGTCGCTGCCCGCGAACGCCGGTCCGGCGGCGAGGGCCAGCAGCCCCGCGGGCAGCGGCGCGACGTGCTGGCCCAGCACGACGTCCGGGGTGCCGAAGCGGGCGAACAGGCCGTCGTCGAGCATCGCGTCGGCGCCGGCGCCGAACTCCTCGGCGGGCTGGAACACCACCAGCAGCGTGCCCCGCCAGGTGTCGCGGGCGGCGGCCAGCTCGGCGGCCGCGCCCACCAGGCAGGTGACGTGCATGTCGTGCCCGCAGGCGTGGGCGACGGCGGTCTCCTCCCCGTCGCGGCCGGTGGCGCGGACGGTGCTGGCGTAGTCCAGGCCGGTGTCCTCGGCGACCGGCAGCGCGTCCATGTCGGCCCGCAGCAGCGCGGTCGGGCCGTCGCCGTTGCGGAGGACCCCGACCACACCGGTGCGTCCGACCCCCTCGGTGACGTCGTAGCCGGCGTCGCGCAGCCGGGCCGCGGCGATGCCCGCGGTGCGGGTCTCGGCGAAGGACAGCTCGGGGTGACGGTGCAGGTCGCGGTACAGGTCGGCGAGTTCGGCGCTGCTCACACGAGTGAACCTAGGCGGCAGGTGCCGGGGCCGGCTGGGCCGGACGAGGTCCCTCCGATGCCGTCACACGGACCGGTGAATCCGCCATCCCGGGGACAACCACAGGACCGGTCGAGTTAACCGTTTGTTCAAGGGGGTCCTATCATTCGCTCATGGCGCAACCTTTCGGGACGAGTCGGTGACCCTCGAGGAGGTCCGGCCCACCGCACGGGCCGCGGCCGACCGCTGGCGCGGTCTGGCCGTGTTCGTCGTACGGTCCGCGGCGGCGCCCCTGCTCGACGAGGCCGTCGCCGGTGTCGCCCGCGGGCTGGAGATCCTCGACGTCGTCGTCCTGGACGACGCGCAGGTCGCCCGGGTCCGCGGCACGCTGCCCGCCCCGGCGTCGCGCCCGGTCCCGTCCGGTGCGCCGTACGCCCTGATCGTCGCCTGCGACGTCGTCGCCCCGGTCGGGACGTCGGGCGTGCGGGCGGTCGCCGACCGGGTCCTCGCCGTCCTGGACTACACCGACAAGCGGGTCCTGCGCCGCGTCCCGCCGCGGGACCACTACCTGCCGGTGCAGGCGTCGTCGTCGCCGGAGCACGCCCTCGCCCTGCTCGACGCGCTCGGCGACCCGGGGATCCTGCACCGCATCGCCGGACCGGTCGAGGACCTCGGCCGCCGGTGCGCGATGCCCTTCCCGGTCGTGCGGATGCTCGGCGGCACCTCGCCCGGGTTCCGCGCCCGCGTCGCGCTGGTCCACCACCCGGTGCACGGGCCGTCGGTGTGCAAGGTGTTCCGGCCCGGGGCGCACGAGGCCTACGGCCGCGAGCTGCGGGCCCGCCTCGAGCTCGGCGACCTGCCCGAGGTCCCGGAGCTGCTCGAGCACGGCCCGAACTGGCTGCTCACCCCGTTCTACGGCGACACCGGCCGGCACGTCGTGCGCCGGCTGCCCGGCGAGCTCGCCCAGCTGCGCCCGGAGGTCGTGCGGACGCTGCTGCGGTTCTGCCGCGACCTGCACGAGCGTGGCCGCTTCGTGCTCGACCTGTCCCCGCACAACCTGGTGTGGGACGAGGGGGCCGGGCTCAAGGTCCTCGACCTGGAGTTCGTCCTGGACTACCCGGGCGAGCCGCCGGCGTGGTCGGACTGCTGGAGCCTGCGCGGCGTGCCGCAGGCCTACCGCGCCTCGGTCGAGGGGCTGCCCGACCTGGTGCTGACCCGTGGCGTCGGGAACTCGGTCTTCCACCCGGCGATCTCGGGGATGCGCCGCGCCCGGCTGCTCGCCGAGCCCCGCCGGGGCGAGGCCGCGCACAGCGGGGCCACCCAGCTCGCCTGGTTCAGCGCCCTCGGTACCGTCGGGCGGTTGCATCCCGCACTCCGCGGGAAGCGGCACTGACGGCGCGACCCCCGACGCGCCGACCCGCCCCGACGACCGGAGGACCCGCGTGACCGGACCCGGTGGCGACCTGCCCGACGATGCGACCCGGCCGTTGCGGCCCGTGCCCCCGGAGCCCGCACCGGCCCCCGGCCCGCCGGGTGGGACGGGTCCGTCGGCACCGTCCGGGTCGTCGCTGACCGCGCGGACCGCGCGCGGGTTCGCGTGGGCGTTCACCGGCACCGTCGGACAGGCGGTGCTGCAGATCGGCGCCACCGTCGCGCTGGCCCGCCTGCTCACCCCGGAGGAGTTCGGTGCGGCCGCGGCCGCGTTGCTGATCGTCGGGCTGACCCAGCTGGTCACCCAGCTCGGCGTCGCCGCCTCCCTGGTGCACCGCAAGGACCTCGACGACCGCGACGTGACGGCGGCGTTCTGGTTCTCGGTGCTGGTCGCGGCGGTGTTCGCCGCGGTGCTGGCCGTCGGCTCGCCGGTGATCAGCCCGCTCGTCGGGCTCCCGGCCGACTCCGCGCTGCTGCCGCTGCTGTCGATCGCGCTGCTGTTCGCCGGGGCCTCGGCGACCCCGCTCGGCCTGCTCCAGCGTGACCTGCGGTTCCGCTCGATGGCGACGGTCGACCTGCTCGCGGCGGGTCCGGCGCTGATCGGGGTCAGCGTCGTCCTGGCCGCGGCCGGGTTCGGCGCCTCCGCGCTCGCGTTCGGCGAGATCGCCGCCGCCGTCGCCAAGTGCGCGGGCTACCTCGCGCTGACCCGGCCGCGGTTCCGCCCCGAGGGGCCCACCGCGAGCTGGGGCCGGCTGCGGCCGCTGCTCGGCTACGGCGCCGGGTTCTCCATCGCCCAGCTCGGCAACTGGTTCGCGCTCAACGCCGACAAGCTCGTCGTCGCCAACGCGCTGGGCACCGGCCCGCTCGGTGTCTACGGCCGCGCCTACAACCTGCTCTCCGAACCCGCGAACATCATCGGCGGTGCCGCCGACAAGGCACTGTTCCCGGCGATGGCCCGGGTCCGCGACGACGGCCCCCGCCTGCGCGCCGCCTACGTGCGCAGCGCGAGCCTGGTCGCCCTGGTCACCGCCCCGGCCGCGGTGCTGCTCTGCGTGCTCGCCCCCGAGGTCGTCCGGGTGCTGCTCGGCGCCCAGTGGGACGAGGTCGTGCCGCTGGTGCAGCTGTTCGCGCTGGTCCTGCTGCCGCGCACCTCGTACAAGATCAGCACCTCGCTGACCCGGGCCACCGGTGCCGTCTACCGGGCGGCCTGGCGGCAGTGGCTCTACGCCGGCTACGTCGTCGTGCTCACCGTGACCGGCGGGCTGCTGTGGGGCTTGGTCGGCGTCGCGGCCGGGGCGTCGCTGGCGATCGTCGTCCACTTCCTGGTGATGCTGCAGTTCTCCGCACGCGTCTCGCCCGGTCTGATGGGCGCGGTGCTGCGGATGTACGTCAAGCACGTCCCGGCGCTGGTGCTGACCGTGGCCGCGACCTGGGGCGTGGCGGTGCTGGTGCGCCCGCTCGGGATCGACCTGGTGACCCTGGTCGCCGCGGCCCTGGCCGGCGGGGTCGCGTCGATCGGCACGCTGGTCGTGCTGCGCGGCCGCTTCGCCGCCGAGCTGTCGGTGGTGCGGAGCCTGCGCGGGGGCGGCGCGCCGCGCGGGCCGAGGCCGGACCGCCCGGCCCCGGCGGACCCCGCCGACCCGGCCGTCTCCGCGGCCGACGCCGGTCCGGCCGCGCCGACCGGCCCCGCCGCACCGGAGGCACCGACCGGGCCGCCCGTGGTCACCGGTGGCACTGGCAGGCACGACGGCGCCGCCCGCGGCCCCGGTGGCCCCGTCGGCGCCGGTCCGGCGGCGACGGGGGGCCACCGTCGCCTCCCCGACGACGCCACCGTGCAGCTGCCCGCCGTCGGTCGCGGGGACGCGCCCCGCGCCGTGGGGCACCCGGCCGACCGTCGCTGAGCCGACGGCCTGCGCCGGAGCGGGCGGTGTCCGGGACCGCCGCACGCGTGCGCGGCCGCCGCACCGGCCGCACCGGCGGAGTGAGGCCGGGCACCCGTCGTCGCGCCGGGTTGTGCCCCGCCCCCCGCCGACGGAAGTCTCGATGGTTCGACCGCGTCCCGGAGATCCCGGGACGCGCAGAGGGAACGAGGTGCTCATGGAGCGCGTAGGCGTCGTCGGCTGCGGTCAGATGGGATCCGGGATCGCGGAGGTCGCGGCACGGGCCGGGTACGGGGTGCGGGTCGTCGAGACCTCCGCCGCCGCGGTGGAGGCGGGCCGGGCCCGCCTGGAGTCGTCGCTGGCCCGGGCGGAGAAGCGCGGCCGGATCGACTCCGCCGAGGAGGTCCTGACCCGCCTCGAGGTCGTCGAGGGGCTGGACGCGCTGGCCGACCGGGAGCTCGTCGTCGAGGCGATCGCCGAGGACGAGGCGCTCAAGACCGGCGTCTTCCGGGAGCTGGACCGGCTCGTCACCGACACCGGTGCGGTGCTGGCGTCGAACACGTCGTCCATCCCGATCATGAAGCTGGCGGTGGCGACGAAGCGGCCCGAGCAGGTCGTCGGCATCCACTTCTTCAACCCGGTGCCGGTGCTGTCGCTGGTCGAGCTCGTCCCGAGCCTGATGACCTCCGAGGACACCCTGGCCCGGGCGCGGAGCTTCGTCTCCGACGGCCTGGGCAAGAAGGCGATCGACTGCCAGGACCGCGCCGGCTTCGTCGTCAACGCGCTGCTGGTGCCGTTCCTGCTGTCGGCGATCCGGATGATGGAGTCCGGCTTCGCCACCGCCGAGGACATCGACGAGGGCCTGGTCCGCGGCTGTGCGCACCCGCAGGGCCCGCTCGCGCTGTCCGACCTGATCGGCCTGGACACCGTGCAGGCCGTCGCGGAGTCGATGTACGCGGAGTTCAAGGAGCCGCTGTACGCGCCGCCGCCGCTGCTGGCCCGGATGGTCGACGCCGGCCTGCTCGGCAAGAAGACCGGGCGGGGCTTCCACACCTACGCCTGACCGGGCGTCCCGGGGGGCGCGATTGTGCTCCCCGGGACAACGTCAGTGCTCCTGGTGCCAAGACCGGCGCGCGGCAGGCGACGAGTCTCGTGGGCGACGCCATCCCACCACGAGGCGAGGAGCACCCCCATGACCGCGACGCACGAGGCCCCGGCCACGCCGCTGACCGAGAAGGTGGTCAAGGCCGCCTGTCCGCAGGACTGTCCGGACACCTGCGCGATGCTGGTGACCGTCGACGGCTCGGGAACGGCGACCTCGGTCGTCGGCGACCCGGACCACCCGTACACCAACGGCGGCCTCTGCGTGAAGGTCAACAACTATCTCGACCGCGTGTACGACCCGGGCCGCGTGCTGTTCCCGATGCGCCGGACCGGGCCCAAGGGCAGCGGCCGCTTCGAGCGGATCACCTGGGACGACGCCGTCACCGAGATCGCCACCCGCTTCAAGGCCATCGCCGACGAGCACGGCCCCGAGGCGATCATGCCGGTCAGCTACCTGGGCACCCAGGGCATCCTGAACGGCCTCAACGTCGGCGACCCCTTCTTCGCGAAGCTGGGCGCCACCGTCGCCGAGCGCACCTACTGCGACTCCGGCTCCTGCACCGCCTACGCCATGACCATCGGCGACACCGCCGGGGTGGACCCGGAGAGCCTCGTGCACTCCAAGTTCATCCTGGTGTGGGCCTGCAACATCATGAGCACCAACCTGCACCTCTGGCCCTACATCGCGAAGGCGAAGAAGAACGGCGCGAAGGTCGTGGTCGTCGACCCGATCCGCACCCGCACCGCGGCCGCCGCGGACCAGCACATCGCGATCCGCCCCGGCACCGACGGCGCGCTCGCGCTGGCCATGGCGCACGTGATCATCGCCGAGGGCCTCACCGACGACGACTACATCGCGAACCACACCGTCGGCTACGACGAGTTCGCCGAGCGCGTCTCCCGCTACACCCCCGAGTGGGCCGAGACCGAGACCGGCGTGCCCGCCGAGACCATCCGGGTGCTCGCCCGCGAGTACGCCGGTGCGCAGCCGTCGGTCATCCGGATCGGCGTCGCCGTCGAGCGGCACGCCGGCGGTGGCCAGACCGTGCGCGCCCTGTCCTGCCTGCCCGGCCTCGTCGGCGCCTGGCGCAAGCCCGGCGGCGGCATCCTGCAGCTGCCGCTGTGGGCGTTCCCCGTCAACTGGGGCGCCTTCATGCACCCGGAGATGCTCACCCCCGGCACCCGGGTCATCAACCAGTACCGGCTCGGTGCCGCGCTCGCCGGTGACCTGCCCGCCGGCCCGCCGATCAAGGGCCTGATGGTCTACAACTCCAACCCGGTCGTCACGACGCCCGACCAGGACCGGCTGATCAAGGGCCTGGAGAGCGAGGACCTGTTCACCGTCGTGTCGGAGCAGTTCATGACCGACACCGCGGAGTACGCCGACATCGTCCTGCCGGCCACGACGCAGCTCGAGCAGGACGACATCATGTTCTCCTGGGGCCACCTGTTCGTGACCTACAACCACCAGTCCATCGAGCCGCTGGGCGAGGCCGTCCCGAACACCGAGATGTTCCGCAGGCTCGCCGCCGCGATGGGCTTCGACGACCCGGTCTTCCAGCGCACCGACGAGGAGATGATCGCCGAGGCGTTCGACTGGTCCCACCCGCACATGGAGGGGATCACCGTCGAGTCGCTGAAGGAGCAGGGCTGGCAGCGGCTCAACGTGGCCCCGCCTGAGGCCTACGCCCCGCACGCCGAGGGGAACTTCCCGACGCCGTCGGGCAAGGCCGAGTTCGTCTCCGCCGCCGCGGCGGGTGGCAACTTCGTCGTCCCGCTGTTCCGGCAGGGTTCCAACGACCACCAGCCCGGCCAGCCGGTCGACCCGCTGCCGCACTACATCCCGCCGCGCGAGTCCGCCGCGTCCGACCCGGAGCTCGCCGCCCGCTACCCGCTCAACCTGCTCACGCCCAAGTCGCACGCGTTCCTGAACTCGAGCTTCGGCAGCCACGAGTTCCACCGCCGCGTCGCGAACGAGCACACCCTGATCATCCACCCCGACGACGCCGCCGCCCGCGGCATCGCCGAGGGGTCGCCGGTGCGCGTGTTCAACGACCGGGGCGAGTTCACCGTCGTCGCGTCGCTGCAGGACACCGTGTCCCGCGGGGTCGTGGTGAGCCCGATGGGCGGCTGGCGCAAGAACTCCAAGGCCGGCGCCACCCTGGCCGCGGTCAACCCGACCGTGTTCGGCGACCTGGGCAACGCGCCCACGTTCTCCGACACGCTCGTCGAGGTCGAGACCGCCTGAGTCGCACGGCCCGGCCGGATCGCCCTTCTCGGCCCGGCCGGGCCGTGCCCCACCCTGACCGTCCACATCGGAGGAAATACTCGTGGCCTACGTCGTCACCGAGGCCTGCATCGACATCCAGGACCGCTCCTGCATGGAGGAGTGTCCGGTCGACTGCATCTACCCCGGCGAGCGGATGATGTACATCCACCCCGACGAGTGCGTCGACTGCGGCAAGTGCATGCCCGCCTGCCCCAGCGAGGCCATCCACTGGGAGCACAAGATGCCCGCGGACCTGCTCCCGTTCGTCGACGCCAACGCGGCGTTCGTGCGCGAGCAGGGGTTCTCCGGTGGTGGCGAGGACGCCGACCCGGCAGACAGCGACCACCCACTGGTCACGCAGCGGAAGCCGCGATGACCGCGGAGCTCACGGCCGACCTGGTCGTCGTCGGCGCCGGGCCCACCGGCCTCTACGCCACCTACTACGCCGGCTTCCGCGGCCTGTCCGTGGTCGTCGTCGACGCCCTGGACCAGCTGGGCGGGCAGATGTCGGTGCTCTACCCGGAGAAGCCGGTCTTCGACGTCGCGGGCTTCCCCCGGGTCCGCGCGCAGGACCTCGTCGACTCGCTCGTCGAGCAGGCCGCGCTGGCCGAGCCGACCTACCTTCTCGGTCACGACGCCACCGTCCTGGAGCAGTTCGACGACGGGGTCGCCGTCACCACCGACCGCGGCGTACGGATCCGGGCCGGGGCGCTGCTGGTCACCGGCGGGATGGGCCGGTTCACCCCGCGCCCGCTCCCGGCCGGTGGCGACTACGCGGGCCGCGGGCTGCGCTACGCGGTCCCGCGCCCGGCCGAGCTGACCGGCAAGGACGTGCTGATCGTCGGCGGCGGGGACTCGGCCGTGGACTGGGCGCTGTGCCTGGAGCCGCTCGCGGCGTCGGTGACCCTGGTGCACCGCCGCGACGCGTTCCGCGCGCACGAGCGCAGCGTCACCGAGCTGCGCGCCTCGTCGGTACGGCTGCTGACCCCCTACGAGGTGCACGACGTCCGCGGCGACGGCCGCGTCTCCGAGGTCGACGTGTCCGGCCCGGACGGCGTCGAGACCCTGCGGGTCGACGAGATCGTCGCCGCGCTGGGGTTCAAGGCCGACCTCGCGGCGCTGTCGAGCTGGGGGATCGGGATGAGCCGCCGGCACATCGCCGTCGACCGGTCGATGCGCACGACGCTGCCCCGGGTGTTCGCGGCCGGGGACATCACCGACTTCGAGGGCAAGGTCCGGCTGATCTCGGTCGGTTTCGGCGAGGCCGCGCTGGCGGTCAACAACCTCGTCCCGCTGGTGCGCCCCGACCTCCCGGTGGTGCCCGGACACTCGAGCGACGCGGCATGACCGGCGCGGTGCCCGACCGGTCCGGGGTGGGGTGGGTCCCCGGCAGCACCGGCGCGGCGATGATCGGGCACCCCCGGACGTGCGGGCGCACCACCACGGTGCACCAGGCCCGGGAGGTGTTCCGCGACGACCACGTGCACGCGCTGCTCGTCGTCGACCGGGGTGTGCTGCTGGCCGTGGTGGAGCGCGGCGACCTCGCCGGCCGTCCCGCCGCGGCGCCGATCCGCTGGCTCGGCACCCTGGCCGGGCGCACCGTCGCCCCCACCGCGCCGGCGACCGCGACGCGCGACCGGATGCGGGCCGACGGGCGCAGGCGGCTCGCCGTCGTCGACGGGCACGGCAGGCTGCTCGGCCTGCTCTGCCTCAAGCGGTCCGGGGCCGGCTTCTGCACGGACGAGGGGGTGCGGGCCCGGGCGGCCGAACGTGCCGCGCGACGACGTCCTCACATCGGAGCAACACGTTCGTGACGTGGACGTGCCATGCTCGGGTATGGCATTGGTCACGATCGACACCACCACCGTGGCCGAGACCGACCGGCTGGACTTCTGGCGCGCGACGGTGTGCGACCAGTTCGTCGCGCTGGACGTGACACCGTCCACCACCGGGTTGGTCTCCGGACGGGTCACCGCCTCGTCGGTGGCCGGTACGCATCTGCGGCGGATCTCCTCGGTTCCACACCGCTTCGACAGGACGATACGCCAGGTTCGTGCCGCAGACGAGGACTATCTGCAGATCGCGCTGGCCCGCCGTGGCCGCACACTCGTCGCGCAGGACGGGCGGGAGGCGGTGATCGGCCCCGGCGAGTTCGTGATCTACGACAGCAGCAGGCCGTTCACCTTCGTCACCACCGACAGCTTCGAGTACCAGGTCTGCCTGCATCCCAAGAGCGCGCTGCCGCTGTCCCGGGCGGAGATGGCCGAGGCCACCGCGGTCGCCCTCGACGGCCGTCGCGGCGTCGGCGCGATGCTGCCGCCGCTGCTGTCCTCGCTGGACCGGGCGATCGGCGACGACGTCCCCCTGGCCGCGCAGGAGGCCGTCGCGCGGACCATCGGGGACGTGTTCGTCGCGCTGGTCCGCAGCACCGTGCCCGCGTCCGCGCCGGAGAACCTGCACGTCGCGCGGGCCCGCGGGCACATCCGCGAGCACATCACCGACCGCGACCTCGACCCCGCGGGCGTCGCCGCCGCCTGCGCGATCTCGGTGAGCTACCTGCACAAGCTGTTCGCCGAGGAGGGCACCACGGTGGCCGGGGCCATCCGCGAGGAACGCCTGCAGGGCGCGTGGACCGACCTGCGCCGCCCCGAGCTCGCCCACGTCGGGGTCGGCGCGGTCGGCGCCCGCTGGGGGATGCCGGACCCGGCCGCGTTCAGCCGGGCCTTCCGGGCGCGCTTCGGGCGGTCCCCGAAGGCGCACCGGGAGTCCTGACCGGCCGGTCAGGACCGTGCGGGCTCCGTCGTGCGCAGGCGGCGCTTGAGGATCTTGCCCTGCGGGTCGACCGGCAGCTCGGACACCAGGTGGACCGCCTTGGGCACCTTGTAGGCGGCGAGCCGGGCCCGGCAGTGCGCGACGAGCTCCTCGGCGGTGGGCTCGCAGCCCTGCCGGGCCACGACGAAGGCGGTGACGGCCTCGGACCAGTACGGGTCGGGCAGCCCCACCACGGCGGCACGCTCCACGCCCGCGTGCTCGTGCACCACCCGCTCGACCTCCTGCGACGACACGTTCATGCCGCCGGTCTTGATCATGTCCTTGAGCCGGTCGTGGAAGAACAGGTTCCCGTCGGCGTCGATCCGCACCATGTCGCCGGTGCGCACCCAGCCGTCGCGGAAGACGGCGGCGGTGCGCTCGGGGTCGTCCAGGTAGCCGAGCATCGCCGACGGCGAGCGGCAGATCAGCTCACCCACCTCGGCGTCGTGGTCCTCGGCGTCCACGACCCGGATCTCCAGGTGGGTGACCGGCTTCCCGATCCAGGTCGGGTCGCCGTCCGGGACGTCGTCGAGGGTCCGGAAGAAGCCGACCGTGCCGAGCTGGGACAGCTCGGACTGCCCCCAGTAGGTGCCCCACAGGACCTCGGGCGCGGCCGCCGACCACGCGTCGATCACGTGCGGCGGGATCTGCCCGCCGTAGGTCATGCAGCGCCGCACCTGGCCGACGGTGTCCGGGCCGAAGCCGTCCTGGGCGGACAGCGCGATGTAGAACGTGGGGGTCTGCGCGATCACCGTGACCCGCTCGCGCCCGATCACCGCGAGCGCCGTCGCGGGGTCGGCGCTCGACGGGAGCACAAGGGTGGCTCCCATCAGGGTCAGGCTGGTCATCGACCCGAGCCCGGCGATCGTGTGGAACGGCATCACGAACAGCCAGGTGTCGCGCGGCCCGGTGTCCAGGCCCCAGCCCCAGGCAGGGGCGGTGGACGCGAGGTAGTTGCGGTGCGGGATCAGCACGCCCTTCGGGGCGGCCTCGGTGCCGGAGGTGTAGACGATCAGGGCGACGTCGTTCTCGTCGAGGTCCACCTCCGGCTCGGTGGCGGGCTGCGCGGCGAGCAGTGCGTCCAGCTCCGCGCCGTAGCCGAGCCGGTCGACCCCGGCGGGCCGGGCCGCGTCGACGACGGGGGCGAACGCGTCGTCGGCGAGCACCAGCGCCGCACCGCTGTGCCCGAGCTGGTGGGCCACCTCGGCCTCCCGGTAGAGCGGGTTGACGCCGGTGAATGCGGCGCCGATCTTCAGCGCGCCGTAGTAGGCGGCCACCACGTCGACCGCGTTGCGCGCCATCGACGCGATCCGGCCGCCGCGCCCGATCCCCCGGGCGGTGAACAGCTGCGCGAAGCGGTTCGCGCGCTCGTCGAGCTCGCGGTAGGTGGTCTCGGAGCGGACGCCCGCGGCGTCGTAGGCGACGAACGCGATCTTGTCCGGCCGGGTGCGCGCGTGCCGGCGGAGCTGGTCGCCGATGGTCGCGCGGCCCAGGAGCGTGCGGTGGTGCGGGGCGAGGTCGGCCACGGTCTCCTCCGGTGCCCGGTCAGACGCCGGCGGCGGCGAAGAACGGACGGCCGTAGGTCTCGGCCGAGACGATGTCCTCCACGGGGCTGCGGGTCAGCGACGAGGGGAAGCCCTTCCCCGGGTACCCCACCGCGACGTGCGCGGCGGTGAGCACCCCGTCCGGGATCTCCAGCAGCTCGCGGACGGCCGCCTCGTGGTGGCAGAGCAGCGTGGTCACCGCGGAGCCGACGCCCTGGTCGCGCAGCGCGAGGCAGAAGTTCTGCACGGTCGGGTAGATCGACGCGCCGCCGACCACCGACACCCGGTCCAGCTCCAGGTCGGTCGGGTGCAGCCCGTCGATCTCCGCGCAGACGACGACGATCGCGGGCACGGTCGCGAGGTTCTCGGCGAAGTGGTCGGCGTCGCGGACGGTCCTCGGCAGCGCACCGACGTTCACGGTGCCGTCGCCGATCCCGCCCAGGTAGGCCTTCCACATCGGCAGGTAGAGGTCGGCGAGCGCCTGCTTGCGGGCGGTGTCGCGCACGACGACCCAGCGGACCGGCTGGCGGTTGCCGCCCTGCGGGCCGAACCGGGCGACGTCGAAGGCCCGGCGCAGCACCGCGTCCGGTACCGGGTCGGCGGTGAAGTACCGGCAGGTCCCCACGGTGCGCATCGCCTCGGTCAGCTCCATCGCCAACTCCTACCTATCTGTGGTTAGGTTCTGGAGCGGATAGTGGTGTGACCCCGTGCACATGTCAAGCGACCGAGGAGGACGACGTGGCCTCGACCGACCCGGAGCTGCTGCGCGCTCTGGAACACGCGAACCTGCCCTCGCTCGTCCCGGTGCTCCACCAGCTGACCGGCGACCGCCGCTGGCTGCGCGACCCGTACCGGCCCACCCGCAGCCGGGGGATGGACGACAACGACCCCGGGGGGTTCGCCCCCGAGGTCGCCGCGGAGATCCGCGAGGCGGTCGCCGAGGCGGTCGCCGCGCACGACGCGGGCCGCCCGCCCGCGGTGCCCGCCCCGACCGGTGAGGCCCTGCGCGAGCTGCTGGAGCTGGCCAACGGCGAGCCCGTCCCGCCGGAGTACGCCGAGATGCTCGCCGAGGACATGGGTTTCGCCCCCGCCCCGGTCCGCGTCGCGCCGGACACCGACATCGACGCCGTGGTCATCGGGGCGGGCGTCTCCGGGATGCTCGCCGCGATCAAGCTGGCCGAGGCCGGGATCGCCCACGTCGTCCTGGAGAAGAACGACGACGTCGGCGGCGGGTGGTACGAGAACACCTACCCGGGGGCCGGCGTCGACACCCCGAGCCACCTGTACTCCTACTCGTTCCACCCGCGGGACTGGAGCACCCACTTCGGCAAGCGGGACGAGGTCCAGGCCTACCTGCGCGACGTCGCGGACACCCACGGGCTGCGCGAGCGGATCCGGTTCGGCACCGAGGTCGTCGGGGCCGACTGGGACGACGAGCGCGGCACCTGGACCACCCGCACCGCCGACGGTGCCGTGTTCACCTCCCGGATCCTGGTCAGCGCCACGGGCGCGCTGAACCGGCCGCGGGTCCCGGACATCCCCGGGCTCGACACGTTCGCAGGCCCGGCGTTCCACACCGCGCAGTGGCCGGCCGACCTCGACCTCGACGGCAGGCGGGTCGCCGTCGTCGGGGCGGGGGCGAGCGCGATGCAGGTCGTGCCCGCGATCGCCGGCCGCGTGCGGGAGCTGACCGTGTTCCAGCGCTCGCCGCAGTGGGTCGCGCCCAACGACGTCTACTTCACCCCGGTCGACCCGGCCGTCGCGCTGCTCATGGCGCGGGTGCCGTTCTACCGCCGCTGGTACCGGGCCCGGCTGGCCTGGAACTTCAACGACCGGGTGCACCCGAGCCTGCAGGTGGACCCGGAGTGGGAGCACCCGCAGCGGTCGGTGAACGCCGTCAACGACGCCCACCGCCGGGTGTTCACCCGCTACCTGGAGTCCGAGCTGGACGGCCGCCCGGACCTCGTCGAGAAGGCGCTGCCCACCTATCCGCCGTTCGGTAAGCGGATGCTGCTGGACAACGGCTGGTACCGGGCGCTGCGCCGGGACGACGTCACGCTCGTGACCGAGGGGGTCGCCGAGGTCACCCCGACCGGGCTGCGCGGCGACCGCGGCACCGAGGTGGAGGCCGACGTCGTCGTCCTCGCCACCGGGTTCCACACCCACCGCTACCTGTGGCCGATCGAGATCCGCGGCCGCGACGGCGTCCGGCTCGCCGACGTGTGGGGGCCCGAGGACGCGCGCGCCCACCTGGGCATCACCGTCCCCGGCTTCCCGAACCTGTTCGTGACCTGCGGCCCGGGCACCGTGCTGGGGCACGGCGGCAGCTACATCACCATCGCCGAGTGCCAGGTCCGCTACCTGGTCGACCTGGTCGTCACGATGGCGGAGCGGGGGCTGCGCACCGTCGAGGTCCGCCCCGAGGTCGAGGCCGAGTGGACCCGGCGGCACGACGAGGCGCACGCCCGGATGCTGTGGACCCACCCGGGGATGACGAACTGGTACCGCAACGCCGCGGGCCGGGTGGTGTGCACGATGCCGTGGCGGATCGTCGACTATTGGCGGATGACCCGCACCGCCGACCTCGCCGACTTCCGGGCCGGGGCCGCACGGTGACCGCCCCGGACCGGATCCCGCAGCCCGCGGCCCGGCGCAAGCGGACCACCGAGCGCCGGGCCGAGATCGTCCGGGCCGCCGCCCGGATCTTCGCCGACCAGGGCTACGCGCAGGTCGGGATGCGCGACATCGCCGACGCGATCGGCATCCGCGGGGCGAGCCTCTACCACCACTTCCGGTCCAAGGAGGAGATCCTCTACGCGATCTGCCTGACCGTGACCCGGGAGCCGGTGGAGGAGAACCTGCCCCTGCTCGACGCGGCCGGGACCCCCGCCGAGCGGCTGGCCGAGCTGGTCCGTGCGCACGTCCGACACCTGCTGCGCCGGCGCACCGAGTACCTCGTGGGCCTGCACGAGCGCGCGGCGCTGACCCCGGAGCACCGCGCCGAGATCGACGCCCACGTGCGGCTCTACCACCGCCGCGTCCGCGACGTGCTCGCCGCCGGCATGCGCGGCGGCGAGCTGCGGGAGACCGACCCGACGCTGGCCGCGCTCGGGCTGCTCGACATGCTGAACGGGGTGAGCGGCTGGATCCGCGGGGAGTCCGACGCCGACGCCGACGAGGTCGTCGCGGCGCACACGGCGCTGCTGTTCGACGGCCTGCGGGTCCGCTGACCCCCCCGCGGGTCCGACCCCGTCAGACGCGCTGCCCGCCCAGGAACCCGGTGACGAGCTTGGAGATGTCGTCGGGCCGCTCGATGTGCATGCCGTGGCTCGACCCCGGTCCGCCGACCAGCTCGAACGTCGCACCCGGGATCGCGTCGGCGACCGCGCGGGACTGCCACGGCGGGGTCAGCAGGTCCTGCTCCCCGACGAGGACGAGCGTCGGCGCGGTGATCCCGCCGAGCCGGTCGAGCGTGTCGTGGACCAGGTCGGCGTCCCACTGCTCGACGGTCACCTGCATCTGCGCCTCGTTCTGCGGGAACGCCGGGAGCATCGGCTCCAGCATCGCCGCGAAGTCCGGGTGGTCGAGCAGCTGCGGGGAGAACGCCAGGCCCGAGGTGGCCAGCGCGGACTCCATGTCGCGGTGCACGTAGGGCAGCCGCAGCGCGCTGAGCACCGAGCGCTGGAAGCCGTCGCACCGTCCCCAGGTGCACAGCAGCACCGCGGACGCGACCTGCTCGGGGCGGGTCAGCGCCATCTCCTGCGCGACCGCGGACCCGAGCGACCAGCCGAGCACGTGTGCCCGCGGGATCTCCAGGGCGTCGAGCAGCGCGGAGGTGTCCGCGGCCATCGACCCGACGCTGATCGGGCCGGCGCCGCGGTCGCTGCCGCCCAGGCCCCGGTTGTCGAAGGTGATCACACGGTGGGTCTCGGCGAGCCGGGACGCGAGCTCGCCCCACAGCGGGATCGCGCCGGACGTCCCCATGATCATGAGCAGTGGGTCGCCGTCGCCTGCGGTCTCGTAGTTCAGCTCGACGCCGGTGGACACGGGGATGCGGGGCACGGTGGGTCTCCTCGGGGTGTGCGGTCGGTCGGGGTCAGCGGTACTGCAGGCCGTCGTCGAGGTCGGCCTTCGGCAGCTCGACCCGGTCGACGTCGTGCTCGTGCATGTGGGTCCAGGGCTCGCGGTCGCCCTGCCCGAACATGCGGTGCTGGGAGCGTCCGATGTAGCCGGGGTTGAAGTTGTCCTCCGAGACCCACGGCAGCCGCGGCATGTCGGCGTCCTGCTCCCGCAGCGTGGGCACGACGACCCGGTCCCCGCGCTCGTCCATGCGCGCCAGGATGCGGCCGATCAGGTCGTTGACCAGGTCGATCCGCAGCGTCCAGCTGTGCCGGAAGTAGCCGAAGGCGTAGGCCATGTTCGGGATGTCGCTGATCATCAGACCGCGCCAGGTGACGTGCCGGGTGAAGTCGACCGGCTCGCCGTCGACGGTGAAGGGGATGTCGCCGAACACCGCCAGGTCGAAGCCCGTCGCGGTGACGACGACGTCGGCCTCGATCACCTCGCCGGAGGAGACCTGCACGCCCTTCTCGGTGAACTCGGAGATGGTGTCGGTGACGACCGAGGCCTTCCCCTCGCGCATCGCGGCGAAGAAGTCGCCGTCGGGCACGAACGCGATGCGCTGCTGCCACGGCCGGTAGCGGGGGACGAAGTGCTTCTCGACGTCGGTGCCCTCGGGCAGCAGCGGCCGGATGGACTCGACCAGGAACTCGTGCAGCGCGTCCGGGTCGTCGCGGCCGGTGGTCGCCAGCCAGTCGAGCTGCTGGACGTAGGTGCGGCGCAGGATCTCGTGGGTCCACTCGCCGGGCAGGTCGAGCGGCTCCAGCATCGTCGCGAGCTCGTGCACGGTCGGCGCCGGGAACCAGTACGACGGCGAGCGCTGCAGCATCGTCACGTGCCCGGCGGTCGCGGCCGTCGCCGGGACGACCGTCGCCGCGGTCGCGCCGGACCCGATGACCAGCACCTTCTTCCCCGTGACGTCGAGGTCCGACGGCCAGGACTGCGGGTGCACGACCGTCCCGGCGAAGCGCTCGGTGCCCGGCCACTCCGGGGTGTAGGGCTCGTCGTGGTTGTAGTAGCCCTGGCACATCCACAGGAACGACGCGGTCATCCGCAGGGTCTCGCCGGTGTCGGTGCGCGTCACCTCCGCGGTCCACCGGTTCTCCTCCGACGACCAGCTCAGCGCGGTGACGCGGTGGTGGTAGCGGATGTGCCCGGCGAGGTCGTCCTCGTCGATGACCTCGTGGAGGTAGGACAGGATCTCCCCGCCCGCGGCGATCGACGGTCCCTTCCACGGCTTGTGCCGGTAGCCGTAGGTGAACAGGTCGCTGTCCGAGCGGGCACCGGGGAAGCGGTGCGTCCACCAGGTCCCACCGGGGGCGTCCTGGGCCTCCAGCAGCACGAAGCTCCGCTCCGGGAACTCCTCCCGCAGCCGGTGCGCGGCGCCGATGCCGGACACCCCGGCCCCGACGATCAGGACGTCGACGTGCTCGGTGGTCGTGGCGGCCATGGGGGTCCTCCCGGTGCAGGGGTGACGACGGTCACCCGACGCTAGGTCGGACCGGGCGTCCCACGGGTGTCCGAACTTCGGACAGCGACAGGTGTTGACCGGTGACGCATCATGTGATGACGAGCACAGAGAGGTGCGTCGATGGGGGATCTGCTCGCACGCCGCCGCGAGCTCGTGTCCGCGCGGGCCGAGCTGCTCGACCGGCCCGACGTCGCGCTGCCCGGCGTGCCCGGCCACGTCGTCGCGTCGTGGCGGCGCAGCATCGCGGGCGGGGTGGACCCGGCGATGATCGTGAACCGGTTCCACCCCGACCTCGACACCGGCTCCCGGCTGGTCCGCTGCGCGCGCCCGGTGATGGAGCAGCTGGTCGAGCAGGTCGCCGGGATCGGGGTGTGCGTCGCGCTCACCGACCACCGGGCCCGGCTGCTGGTGCGGCTGGACACCGACGCGGTGATCGCCCGGTCCGCGGACGTCAACGCGTTCGCCGCCGGGTTCGGCTACGCCGAGGGCGCGGTGGGCACCAACGGCGTCGGGACCGTGCTGGAGTCCGGCCGGCCGGTGCACATCGTCGGCGCCGAGCACTTCGTCGAGCAGCTCCACGACTACGCCTGCGCCGGCGCCCCGGTGCGCGACCCGGCGACCGGGCGGATCGAGGCGGTGCTCGACCTGTCCTGCCGCGCCGAGCACTCCTCGCCGCTGCTGCTGTCGCTGGTGCGCTCCGCGGCCGCCCGCATCTCCGACGCCCTGCTGCACGACCGCGACCCCGCCCAGCAGGCCCTGTTCGACGCCTACGCCCGCACCGAGTCCCGCACCCGGCGGGCGGTGCTCGCCGTCGGGCGCCGCACGGTGCTGGCGAACACCGCGATGCAGACCCTGCTCGACGCGGGCGACCACGCCGCGCTCACCGACCACGCCCGGTTCCTGCTGCTCCGCGGGCCCGGCGTCGACGACCGGGTGGACCTGCCGTCGGGGACGCGGGCCCGGCTGCGCGGCGCGGTCGTCCCGGTCGGCGGGTCGGTCGCCGGCCTGGTGGCGGTGGTGACGCTGCTGCGCGAGCCCGACGGCG
Source organism: Pseudonocardia sp. ICBG601 (assembly GCF_020496245.1). NCBI lineage: Bacteria > Bacillati > Actinomycetota > Actinomycetes > Pseudonocardiales > Pseudonocardiaceae > Pseudonocardia > Pseudonocardia sp. ICBG601. The sequence continues at coordinate 1,434,570 of NZ_JAHLJA010000148.1, forward strand.
GCGGCCCCGCCGGACCGGTCGCGGCGACCCCGCGGCCCGACGCCGACGGGGTGAGCCCGGCCTGGCGGGCGGCGCGGGCCGCCGTCGCCGGGGCGCTGGGGGCGGGGGAACCGCTGCTGGTCACCGGCGAGCCCGGCTCCGGCCGGGCGCGGCTGGTCACGGACTCCTGGCCCGGCCCGGTGGTCGAGGTCGGCCCGGACGACGACGGCGCCGACCTCGACGACCGCGTCCGGCGGGCCGGGCAGCGGGCGCTGGTGTTGCTGCGCGACCTCGACCGGCGCGACGCCGGGGTGCCGCCCGCCGTCGCGCGCGGGGACCTGCCGACGGCCGGCACCCGCGCGGACACCGCCGTCCCCGACCCCGTCCGCGACGCCGTGCTGGCCCGGTTCCGGGTGTCGGTGCCGGTCCCGCCGCTGCGCGGCCGCCCCGGTGACCTCCCCGGCCTGGTCGCCGCGCTGCTCACCGAGCTCGCCCCCGGCCGCGACGTGCGGCTGTCCGCCGGGGCGCTGCGGACGGTGAGCAGGCACCCGTGGCCGGGGAACGTGACCGAGCTGCGCGACGCGCTGACCGCGGCCCTGGGCCGGCGGCCGGTGGGTGTGGTCGAGGCGACCGACCTGCCCGAGTCCTGCCAGAGCGCACCGTCCGGGACGCTGCGGGCGGTGGACCGGGCCGAGCGGGACGCGATCGTCGCCGCGCTGCGCGACACCGGCGGGAACCGGGCCGCCGCTGCCGCGGCGCTGGGGGTGGCCCGGTCGACGCTCTACCGGAAGATCGCGCAGTACCGGATCACGGACTGAGCGGCCCGCATCACCTCGTCAGGAACGCGGCGAGCTCCCGCGCCACCTCCTCGGGGCGCTCCTCGGGCAGGTAGTGGTCGGCGTCCAGGGCCGTCCCGTGCACGTCCGTGGCGTAGCCGGTCCACACCGCGGGGACGTCGTAGGACCGACCGACGAAGGAGTGCGCGCCCCACAGCGCCAGCAGCGGCGCGGTCACCCGCCGGTCGGCGTCCGCGCCGTCGTGGACGCGGTCGATCCCGGCCGCGGCGCGGTAGTCGGCGCACGACGCGGCGATCGAGGCCGGGTCGGCGAAGCAGCGGACGTACTCGGCGACGGCGCGGTCGTCGAACGGGGTGCCGCCGTGGTGGCGCGACCGCATCCGGGCGGTGATCCAGAACTCCGGGTCGCCCCCGATGAGCCGCTCCGGGATCCCGGCCGGGGCGGTGAGGAAGAACCAGTGCCAGTAGCCCAGCCCGAGCCCGGCGTCGGCGGTGTCGAACGCGTGCCGGGTCGGGACGATGTCGAGCACCGCCAGCGCCGACACCGCGTCCGGTGCGTCGAGGGCCAGCCGGTGCGCGACCCGGCCGCCGCGGTCGTGCCCGGCGACGGCGAACCGGTCGAACCCGAGCTCCCGCATGACGGTGAGCTGGTCGGCGGCCATGGCGCGCTTGGCGTAGGCGGCGTCGTCCGGGCCCGGGGGCGGCTTGGCGCTGTCGCCGTAGCCGCGCAGGTCGGTCGCGACGACGGTGAACCGGTCGGCGAGCAACGGCGCGACCCGGTGCCAGATCGCGTGGGTCTGCGGGTAGCCGTGCAGGAGCAGCAGCGGCGGCCCGGATCCGCCGATCACGGTGTGCACCGCCGTCCCCGCCGCGTCGACCGTGCGGGCGGTGAACGGGGCGGGCAGCAGGGTCCGCGGGCTCATCGCGCCGGACCCCCGCGGGCTGGGGTAGGACGGGCGGCATGCCGCTGCCGGGCCCCGTGCCGACCGACCCCGTGCCGACCGACCCCGTGCCGACCGACCCCGTGCCGACCGACCCCGTGCGACCCGACGCGGGGCTGCCGGACACCGTGCTGCTCTGGGACGCCGACGAGGTCGCCGACCCGCCTCCGGAGCCCTGCTGCCTGGCCGGGACCGCGCCGGGCGACCGGGCCGTGGTCTACCGCACCGGGCCGGGCGGCGGCGTGACGGCGCTGTTCGCGTTCACCGGTCCCGCCGAGCCGCACCCCGGCGGACGGCACGCGGCGGGCGTCGTCGTGCCGGTCGGACGGCCGGTGCCGCGGGCCGAGCTGCTGGCCGACCCGGTGCTCGCGCCGGTGTTCCGGCACCTGCGCGGCCGTCGCAGGCTGCCGCCCGACGCGGCCCGTCGCCTGGTCGCGCTCCTCGCGGGCTGAGCCGCGACGCCCGGCCGCCGCGGCGCACCGGCCGGGGCCGGACGGGCTCATCCCCGCACGACCTCGGCGATCGCCGCGCCCAGCTCGGCGGTCGTCGCGGTGCCGCCCAGGTCCGGGGTGACGGTCGCGCCGCCCCGCCCGACGACGTCCTCGACCGCGGCCAGCACGGCCGCCGCCGCCTCGTGCTCGCCGAGGTGCTCCAGCATCATCGACCCGCACCAGATCTGGCCGACCGGGTTCGCGACGCCCTTCCCGGCGATGTCCGGTGCGGACCCGTGCACCGGCTCGAACAGGCTCGGGAACTCCCGCTCCGGGTTGATGTTCGCGCTCGGCGCGATGCCGATCGTCCCGGTGCAGGCCGGTCCGAGGTCGGACAGGATGTCGCCGAACAGGTTGCTGGCGACCACGACGTCGAACCGCTCCGGGCTCATCACGAACCGCGCCGCGAGGATGTCGATGTGGGAGGAGTCGACGTCGACGTCGGGGTACTGCGCCGCCATCGCCGCGACCCGCTCGTCCCAGTAGGGCATGGTGATCGCGATGCCGTTGGACTTCGTCGCCGAGGTCAGGTGCCGGTTCGGGTGCCGCCGCGCGAGCTCGAAGGCGTAGCGCAGGATCCGGTCGACGCCGGTGCGCGTCATGACGGTCTCCTGGATCACGACCTCGCGGTCGGTGCCCTCGAACATCCGCCCGCCCACCGACGAGTACTCGCCCTCGGTGTTCTCCCGGACGATCAGCATGTCGATGTCGCCGTGGGAGCGGCCGGCGAGCGGGGCGGCGACGCCGGGCAGCAGCCGGGCCGGGCGCAGGTTGACGTACTGGTCGAAGTGACGGCGGAACTGCAGCAGGCTGCCCCACAGCGACACGTGGTCGGGCAGCACCTCGGGCCACCCGACGGCGCCGAAGAACAACGCGTCGAAGCCGCGCAGCTGCTCGAACCAGTCCTCGGGCAGCATCGTGCCGTGCTCGAGCCAGTGGTCGGCGCTCGCGAAGCCGAACTCGGTGAACTCCAGCCCGATCCCGAACCGCTCCGCGGCCGCGGTCAGCACACGGACGCCCTCCGGGACGACCTCCTTGCCGATCCCGTCGCCCGGGATGACGGCGATGCGGTGCGCGGTCATGTCGTGTCCTCCTCGACTCGGTTGCTTCTATCCTGATCGGCGAACCGGGCGCGGTGAACCGTCGTCCGGGCCGGACAGTCTTTCCGCAGGGGAAAGGAGCAGGCGTGGAGCTGCCCGAGTTCGACGACCTGCGCTTCTTCGCCGGGGTCGCCGCCGCGGGCACGCTGACCGAGGTGGCGCGCCAGTGGGGTGTGTCGGTGTCGGCGGTCAGCAAGCGGCTCGCCCGCCTGGAACGACGCCTGGGCGTGCGCCTGGTCAACCGGTCCACCCGGCGTCTCACCCTGACCGACGAGGGCCGCCGCTACGCCGAGGGCGCCCGCGACGTGCTGGGCCGGATCGACGACCTGGAGGACGAGATCGGCCGTCGTCGCTCGGGGCTGCACGGGCGGATCGCGGTGCACTCGTCGATGGGGTTCGGCCGGGCGCACGTCGCGCCGCTGCTCGGCACGTTCGAGGCGGCCAACCCGGACCTGCGCATCGACCTGGAGCTGTCGCACCTGCCGGTCGCGGTCGGCGGCTCCGGCTACGACTTCGCGGTGCGCGTCGGACCGCTGCCCGACTCGCGGCTGCACGCCCGGGTGCTGCACCGCAACCGGCGCGTGGTGTGTGCGGCGCCGTCGTACCTGGGGCGCCGCGGGGCCCCGCGCACCCCCGCCGACCTGGCCGGACACGACTGCATCGTGATCCGGGAGAACGACACCGCCTACGCCCACTGGCGCTTCGGGACCGACGCCGACGCCGCCGGGGTCCGCGTGACGGGCGCGATGACCTGCAACGACGGCGAGGTCGCGACGGCGTGGTGCCGGGCCGGGCGCGGGCTGGTGATGCGCTCGCTGTGGCAGGTCGCGCCGCTGATCGCGTCGGGGGAGCTGGTGCAGGTGCTGGCGGACATCCCGACCCCGTCGGCGGACCTGCTGGCGGTGCACGGGGCCGACCCGCCCCGGCGGGTCCGCGCGGTGCTCGACCACCTCGTCGACGGGCTGGCGGAGCGGCTGCCGGTCAGGCCGGTTCCCGCTCCCGCCGCCGCGTCCACGGCCACGTGATCACCGCCCATCCCACCGCGACCAGCACGAACTCGACGACCAGGTAGACCGGCCACGGGCCCAACAGGTCCAGCGCGGAGGCGTTGGTCGGCTTGTGGGCGAGGAAGCCGTAGTTGGTGCCCGCCGCCAGGTTGAACGGCAGCACCACCGCCGCCCAGGCGATCGTGGCCGCCAGCGTCACGCCCATCCCGCGCCAGGTCGGCCGCACCCCGGCGCCCCAGGTCAGGTACACCGCGGCCCAGGTCACCAGCAGGTGCAGCGCCCAGAAGTGCAGGAACGCGACGTGCGGGAAGTCGGGGGAGTCGGTCGCCGGGGTGAGCAGCGCCTGCGGGGTCAGCGTGAGACCCCAGTAGTACAGCGGCGCGCACGCCCACCAGCGCCGTGTCCACAGGGCGACCGCGGCGGTGACCCAGGACAGGTCCGAGAGCTGCAGCGGCAGCGAGATGTGCACGTCGAAGGTCTGCGGGGTCAGCAGCCGCAGCTGCAGCGGCACCAGCAGCACGACGACCACGACGGCGAACGCCCGCGAGACGCGCAGCTCGGCGGGGGTGCCGCGCAGCCGTCGTCCCAGGGCCACCAGCGCGACGGCGCCGAGGACCCCGACGGTCAGCGCGGCCCAGTGGGTCGCGCCGTAGGGCACGAAGACGCCGGTGTCTCCCATCGCCCGATCATGACGGACCGGGCAGCGCCGCGAGCAACCGCCACAGCGGGCGCTGCACCGCGTCGGGGATCCCGGCGAGGGAGAAGTCCAGGTCGTGGGCGACGTTGAGCCGCGCGAGGCGGCGCAGCGGCGGCAGCCGCCCGGCCGTCGCCAGGATCCGGAACTGCTCCTCCAGGGACCCGGCGGGGGTCTCGACGGTGCGCACGCGCACCGGGCCGTCGCTCCCGTTGTCGAACGAGTGCGTGACGCCGGGCGGCACCACGATCCCGTCGCCGGGGTGAAGCAGGCTCGTCCAGCCCCCGACCCGTACCCGCAGGACGCCCTCGAGCACGGTGAACGACTCGGTGGCGCCCCGGTGCCGGTGCGGCGGGGGACCGGCCACCCCGGGCGGGACGACGGCCTCGAACTCGAAGGCCGGGGCGCCGCTGTGCAGCACGTCGATGGTCTCGCCGGACGGCATCTCGATGCGGCTCACGGCGGCCTCCCGGGTCAGGCGCCGGCGGTCCCGGCGGTCTCGGCGGTGTCGTCGGTGTCGTCGGTGTCGTCGGTGTCGTTCTTCTTCCGCTTCGGGATCAGGTGCGCCACGGCGACGATCACCGCGCCGACGACGACCCCGAGGATCGCCGAGCCGACGGTGTTGGTGAGCCAGCCCAGGAACCCGCCCAGCGCACCGGTCGCGTCGGCGACGGCCACCTCCAGATGGTGCACCAGGTCGTAGATCGGGGAGAAGCCCAGCTCGTCCATCCCGACGAGCAGGATGTGCCCGCCGACCCACAGCATCGCCGCGACGCCGACGACCGACAGCGTCGTCAGCACGATCGGCATGGCCTTCACCAGCCCGCGCCCGAACGACGCGACGGGGCCGGAGCCGCGCTTCGCCAGGGCCAGGCCGGCGTCGTCCATCTTCACGATGAGCGCGACCGCGCCGTAGACGAGCGCGGTGATCGCGACGGCGACGACGGCCAGGATGACCGCCCGGGCGACGATGCCCTCGCTCGCGACCTCGTTCAGCGCGATGACCATGATCTCGGCGGACAGGATGAAGTCGGTGCGCACGGCACCGGAGACGACCCGGCGCTCGTTCTCCGCCGGGTCCGCGGCGACCTTCTCGTCGCGCTCCTCGGGGTGCTCGGAGTGGCCGGAGAAGTACTCCCAGAGCTTCTCCGCGCCCTCGTAGGCCAGGTAGCAGCCGCCGACCATCAGGATCGGGGTCAGCAGCCACGGCGCGAACTGGGACAGGATCAGCGCGACCGGCAGGATGAACACGATCTTGTTGCGCAGCGAGCCCTTGGCGATCCGCCAGATGATCGACAGCTCGCGCTCGGGCTTGAGGCCCTGGACGTAGCGGGGGGTGACCGCGGCGTCGTCGACGACCACACCCGCGGCCTTGGCCCCGGCGCGCCCGGCGGCCCCGGCGACGTCGTCGAGGGAGGCCGTCGTCAGGCGCACCAGCGCCGCGACGTCGTCGAGCAGGGCGAACAGTCCGCTCACCGGGTCACCGTCCGTTGCATGGCCGAATCCGTGCGCACGCGCGGAGCCTACGGGGAGAGCGGGACGAACGGGACCGAACCTGCACGATCGCGGGGCTTGACCGTGCCGCGACGGCACGGTGTCGACTGTCCGCATGGCAGAGCACACGACCACCACCCCGGCTGCGGCGACCTCCGGGCCGGACACCGTGGACCCGTCGGACCCGGTCGCCGCCTTCTCGGGGATGCGCGAGGTGGCCGCGGCCGTCGAGATCCCGCTGGAGGTGCCCGGCCGGCCGACCCAGCAGGGGCTGATGGTGACCCGGCACGCCGAGGTCCGCGCGATGCTCACCGACGACCGCTTCCGGCACGACGCCGCCGCGGTGCCGGAGGCGGAGAACTTCCTGCGCAACGCCCAGACCGGCCTGATCGGGCTGCCCGAGGACCTCGACCTGCTCCGCCGTCCGATGCTGGGCCGCGACGGCGAGGACCACGCGCGGCTGCGCCGGCTGGTGTCCCGGGCGTTCACGGTGCGCCGGGTGAACGGGCTGCGCCCCCGGGTCGGGGCGATCGTGGACGGCCTGCTCGACGACGTCGCCGCGGCCGGTGCCGACGGCACCCCGGTCGACCTGGTGGAGGCGCTGGCCTACCCGGTGCCGATCGCGGTCATCTGCGAGCTCGTCGGCGTGCCGGAGGCCGACCGGGACCGCTGGCGGGAGTTCGCCCGGCTGCTGATCCAGCCCGACCCCGGGCGGATGCCCGACGTCGCCCGGGGGATGGTCGCCCACGTCCGGGACCTGATCGGGGCCCGTCGCCGGGAGCCGGCCGACGACCTGCTGTCCGGGCTGGTCGCGGCACACGACGAGGACGGCGACCGGCTCTCGGAGCAGGAGCTCGTCGACATGACGGTGAACCTGACCGTCGCCGGGTTCGAGACGACCGCGCACGTGCTGGCCAAGGGCACCCTCGCGCTGCTCAGCCGCCCGGACGAGCTCGCCGCGCTGCGGGCCGACCCGCAGCTGTGGCCGACGGCGGTGCACGAGCTGGTCCGCACCTGCGGCCCGATCCCGGCCGGTGCCCCGCGCTACGCGGCCGAGGACCTGGAGATCGCCGGGACGTCGGTGCCCGCCGGGACCGCGGTGCTGCCCGGCCTGCTGCCGGCGAACTTCGACCCGCGCGTCGTCGACCGGCCCGACGAGCTGGACGTGCGCCGTGACCCCGGCCGCGGCGAGGGGCACCTCGGGTTCGGGCACGGTGCGCACTACTGCCTCGGCGCCGCGCTGGCCCGACAGGAGGTCGAGGTCGTGCTGTCGGCGCTGGTCACGCGCTTCCCGGGGCTCCGGCTCGCCGAACCGGCGGACGGCCCGTCGCGGCTGGGGTTCGAGCGGCTGCCCGCCCTGCCCGTCCACGTCGACCGTCCGCCGGCGGAGTAGACGCTCAGCGCGCCGCGCGGGTCTCGTAGAGCCGGCGCGACCACAGCAGGCTCCCGACGGTGATCACCACGCACCAGCCGACGGCGAGCGCGGCGTCGGTGCCGAGCCCGGCCCCGCTGCCGGGCCCGGCACCGAGCAGGCCGCGCAGGGTGTCGATGACCGGGGTGAACGGCTGGTAGGCGGCGAACCAGCGCAGCCCGGCCGGCAGCGAGTCCACGGGCACGAACCCGCTGCCCAGGAACGGCAGCAGCACCAGGAACATCGGGGTGTTGCTGGCCGTCTCCACGCTGCGGGCGGCCAGACCGAACGCAACGGTGAGCCAGGTCAGCGCGAGCGTGAGCAGCGCCAGCAGACCGGCGACGCCCAGCCACGCGAGCGGGCCCGCGTCGCTGCGGAACCCGAGCAGCAGCGCCACGCCGAGCACCACCACCAGGCCGACCGCGGTCTGGACGAACGCGCCGCCGACGTGCCCGGTGAGCACGCTGGACCGGGCGATCGCCATCGTCCGGAACCGGGCGACGACCCCCTCGGTCATGTCGGTGGCGACGCCGATCGCGGTGCCGAGCGCGACGCTCGCGACGGTCATCAGCAGCACGGCCGGGGTGATGAAGGCCAGGTAGGCGTCGCGGTCACCGCCCGGACCGGCCAGGCCGGCGCCCATCGTGGCGCCGAAGACGAACACGAACAGCAGCAGGAACACGATCGGCTGGCCGATCAGCATGATCGTCAGCGACGGGTAGCGGCGCAGGTGCCGGACCCGGCGGCGCAGCATCGTCGCCGAGTCGGCGACCAGCCGGGGACGGTCGAGGGGCGCGGTGTCCGTGACGGGGGCGCTCATGACGCGGCCACCTCCGGGGTGGTCGGGTGGCCGGTGAGGGCCAGGAAGACGTCGTCGAGGTCGGGCGTGTGGGTGGTCAGCTCCTCGGGCTCCACCCCGGTCCCGGCGAGGCGGTCCAGCAGGTCCCGCAGGTCGCGGGCCCCGGCGGCGGGCAGCTGCAGGGTCACCGCGGCCGGGTCGGCCACCGCCGCGGGCAGCACGGAGCGGGCGGCGGCGAGGGCGCCGTCGTCGGCGAAGCGCAGGCGCACGTGCCCGCCGGGGACCCGGGCCTTGAGCTGCGCCGGGGTGCCGCGCGCGACGAGCCGGCCCCCGTCCAGGACGGCGACGTCGTCGGCGAGCTGGTCGGCCTCCTCCAGGTACTGGGTGGTCAGCAGCACGGTCACGCCGCGGCCGACGAGGTCGCGCACGGCGTCCCACAGGTCGCGGCGGCTGCGCGGGTCCAGCCCGGTGGTCGGCTCGTCGAGGAACAGCACGTCGGGGTCGGCGACGAGGGTCATGGCCAGGTCGAGGCGGCGCCGCATCCCGCCGGAGTACGTCCCCGCGCGCCGGTCCGCGGCGTCGGCGAGGCCGAAGCGGTCGAGCAGCTCCCGGGTGCGGGCGCGGCCGGCGTCGCGGGGCAGGTGGTGCAGGTCGGCCATCAGCCGCAGGTTCTCCACACCGGTGAGCAGGCCGTCGACGGCCGAGAACTGGCCGGTCACCCCGATCGCGGCGCGGACGCCGTCGGGGTCGGTCGCCGGGTCGCGCCCGGCGATGCGGATGCGTCCGGAGTCCGGTGGCAGCAGCGTGGACAGGATCCGGACCAGCGTCGTCTTGCCGGCCCCGTTGGGGCCGAGCAGAGCGAGCACCGTCCCGGCGGGGACGTCGAGGTCGATGCCGCGGAGCACGGCGTGGTCGCCGTAGGACTTGTGCAGGGCGGCGACGGCGATCGCGGGCGGAGGTGTGGGCACGGTGGTTCCTCTCGTGGACGGGCTCGTGGGTGGGATCGCGGACGGCGGGGGTCAGGCGCGGCGGACGACGATGTCGCCCTCGCGGGACCGGGCGTGCACGGCGACGGTGTCGACGGCGTCGCCGTCCGGGGCCTCGCGCGGTGCGAGGTCGTTGCCGACCCGGCCGGTGGTGTCGAGGTCGAGCCAGGCGGCGCTGCCCTGCGCGACGCCGATCTCCAGCCGGCCGTGCGTGCTGGTCAGCGACACCTCGCCGCGGTGGACGCGGCCGAGCCGGACGTCGCCGTAGGCGGTGCGCACGCGGGCGCCCGCGCCGAGCTCGTCGACGTCGATGGGGCCGTGCGTGCCGGTCAGCTCGGCGTCGCCGGTCAGCTCGTCGGCGCGGATGCCGCCGTGCTTGCTGCTCAGCGTCGCGGTGCCGCCGATGCGGTGGATCTGCATGCCGCCGTGGTCGGAGCGGACCGTGGCGTCCCCGGTGACGGTGCCGCCGATCCGGACGTGGCCGAAGCCGGTGCTCAGGTCGGCGGAGGCGGCGTCGTCGACGCGGACGTCGCCGAAGCGGGTGCGGGCCTCGCAGGCCCCGAGCGGGCCCTCGACGACGATCCCGCCGTAGGTGGTGGCGGCGGTCAGCGCCGACCCGGCGGGCAGGGCGATCCCGACCTCGATCGAGCGGCCGGGGGTGCGCGGGGTGAGCTTCTGCAGCAGCCCGAGCTGCGGGCCGGTGACGCGCAGCTCCCGCCCGGTCAGTTCGACCCGGACCCGGTCGGCGTGGGCACGGTCGGCGTCGGAGCTGCGGACCTCGACGACGGTGTCGGTGCGGTCCGACGCGGTCACCCGCAGCTCGCCGATGGCGAGGTCGACGATCGCGGTGACGGGCTCGGGGGTGTCGTAGGTGGGCACGGGGCATCGCCTCCTCGGCGTCGCGGTGACGCCGTGAGTCAGGGGTGGGTGGCAGGGGTCGGGTGGCTCAGCCGAACCAGCCGACGCGGCCGCGGCGGGCGGCGTCGGGACGGTCGGGTGCGGTGGCGGGGCGGTCCAGCGCGGCCGCGGCCACACGGGTCAGCCAGGTGTTCACGCTGAGACCGTCCCGCCCGGCGGCCTCCTCGATCCGGGTCTTGAGCGTCTCCGGCGGCCGGAAGTTGATCCGGGCGACCGGCCCGGACTCGCCGTCGGCGCCCGCCGGCGCCGATGGCGCCACGGGTGGCGCCTCCGTCGTCGCCGGGGGTGCCGACGGTGCGGCCGACCCCGCGGTGACGACGAACTCGGGGTCGCTGCCGCGCAGCCGTACGTGCACCGACCCCGGTGCGAGCTCGAGGGTGATCTCGTCGGCCGCCGCGGCCAGCGCCTCGAGCAGGACCAGGCGGGTCGTCGACGTCAGGGGCGTGAGCAGCCGTTCCGCGGCCGCCCGCGTGTCCTCGCCCGCGGCCTCGCCCAGTGCGGCGAACTCGGTGCGCAGGCGGTCGACATATCCGTCCAACTCCATGGCGCAACTATGGCGCACGATGGCACCATCGTCAAGGGTGTGGCGCCACGGAGGTCGGTCGGCGGTGCGGGCTTGACCCTGCCGCGACGGCACGGTGTCCGATGGACCGGACCTGCTGACGCCGTCGAAGGAGTACGTCGTGGACCGCACCACCTGCCCGGTCGCCGCCTTCGGGCGCCTGCGCGAACAGGGGCCCGTCGTCGCGATGCCGGAGTCGCCGATGGGCGCCGCGTCGCTCGTCACCCGGCACGACGACGTGCACGCCCTGCTGCTCGACCCGCGGTTCCGCAACGACCCCACCGGGGTGCCCGGTGCCGGGGACGTCATGGGCGCGCTCCTGACGGGGCTCGGGCTGCCGCCGGACCTCGACCACCTCGGCCGGGGCCTGCTCGTCCGCGACGGCGCCGACCACGCCCGGCTGCGCCGGCTCGTCTCGCGGGCGTTCACCGTGCGCCGGGTCGCCGCGCTGCGCCCGCGCGTGGAGCAGCTCACCGCCGAGCTGCTCGACGACGTCGCGGCCGCCGGTGCCGACGGCAGTCCGGTCGACCTGCTGCCCACGGTGTTCCGCGCGCTGCCGATCGCGGTGATCTGCGAGCTCGTCGGCGTCCCGGTGGAGCAGCGCGGACTCTGGCGGGAGCTGGCCGCGCTGCTCGTCGCACCCGACCCGGAGCGGATGCCCGACGTGGCGCGCGCCGTCGTCGCGCAGATCCACGAGCTCGTCGCGGCCCGGCGGGCCGACCCGCGCGACGACCTGGTCGACGTGCTCGTCGCGGTGCACGACGACGGCGACCGGCTCACCGCCGACGAGCTGGACGTCCTGTTGTTCGACCTGGTCGTCGCCGGGTTCGAGACGACCTCGCACGTGCTGTCCCGGGCGACGCTGGCCCTGCTGACCCGGCCCGACCAGCTCGCGACGCTGCGCGCCGAGCCGTGGCGGTGGCCCACCGCGGTGCACGAGATCGTGCGGACCTGCGGCGCGGTCCCGGTGAGCACGCCCCGGTACGCGAGCACCGACGTCGTCGTCGGCGACACCCGGATCGCGGCGGGGGAGTCGGTGACGGCCGGGCTGGTCACCGCGAACTTCGACCCGCGCCGGCACGACCGGCCCGACGAGCTCGACGTGACCCGGGACCCGGGTCGTGGCGAGGGGCACCTCGGGTTCGGCCAGGGCGCCCACTACTGCCTGGGGGCCGCGCTGGCCCGCCAGGAGATCGAGGTGGCGCTGCACGCGCTGGTCGAGCGGTTCCCCGCGCTGCGGCTCGCCACGCCGGCCGACGGGCCGTCGGACCTGGGGTTCGAGCGCCTCGGGTCGCTCGAGGTGCGGGTCGACACGCCCTGACCGCCGGTGTTGCGCGACCACACCCGTGCTGCCGTCGTGCCCGGTTCCGGCCAGGATGACCGGTGTGACCCGTGACCCCCACCCCGCCCGTCTCCGCCGCGCCGGGACGGCGGCCGCGGCCGTCGCCCTGATGGTCGCCGCCGGGTGCGGCGCCGCAGCACCGGCGCCCGCCGGACCGGCGCCCGCGCCGCCCACCACCGACGCCCCGGCGGCGGCCGGGGACCTGGCGCCGGTCGTCGTCGCGGGCGGGCTCTCCCACGTCTGGAGCGTCGGGGTGCTGCCCGACGGGCGCGCGCTGGTCACCGAGCGGGACGGGCGCCTGTCGCTGCTCGCCTCGCTCGACCCGGGCACCGCGGTCACCCCGGTCGCCGCCGACCTCGGCGACGTGTTCGCCCGCGGCGAGGGCGGGCTGATGGGCCTGGCCGTGCACGCCGACTTCGCGACGTCGAACCGGTTCACCACCTGCCAGACCCATGCCGAGAACGGGAACCCGGTCGACGTCCGGCTGGTCACCTGGACGCTGTCCCCGGACGGGGCCACCGCGACCCGGGTCGCGGACCCGCTGGTCGGCGGCCTGCCGATCGCCTCGGGCGGACGGCACTCGGGCTGCCGGGTCGCCGTCGACGACGCCGGGGCGCTCGTCGTCGGGACCGGCGACGCGGCCATGCCCGCCACCCCGCAGGACCTCACCTCGCTCGGCGGCAAGACGCTGCGGGTCGACCCGGCCACCGGCGGGCCCGCGGCCGGCAACCCCTTCGCCGACGCCGCCGACCCGGCCCAGCGGCTCGTGTACACCTCCGGGCACCGCAACGTGCAGGGCGTCGCGGTCGAGCCGGGCACCGGGCGGGTCTTCACCGCCGAGCACGGCCCCACCCGCGACGACGAGGTGAACCTGCTGCGCCCGGGCGGCAACTACGGCTGGGACCCCTCGCAGGGCGGCACGGTGACCACCTACGACGAGTCGGTCCCGATGACCGACCGGGAACGCTTCCCCGACGCCGTCCCCGCCGTGTGGGCCTCCGGCAGCCCGCCCGAGGCGCTGGCCGGCGCCGCGTTCCTCGACGGCGACGCGTGGGGGCAGCGGAACGGGATGCTCGCCGTCGCCGCGCTGCGCGGGCAGAAGCTGCTGCTGATGCGGGTCGGCCCGGAGGGCACCGACGGCGCGGTCTCCGACGTCGAGATCCCGGCGGCGCTCGACGGGGACTCCGGCCGGCTGCGCGGGGTGTACGCCGTGCCCGGCGGTCCGCTGCTGGTCACGACCTCGAACGGCGACGGCGACCGGATCCTGCGGATCGACCCGAGCTGACCCCGCAACGTCGCCGCCGCGGGGCCGGCCCGGGCCGGTGGTCGTGCCGGGTCAGCGCCCGGGGTCGGTCCGTTCCCGCAGCTCGGTGCCGGTGGCGACCTCGCCGCCCCCGGTCCCGACGGTCGCCACGGCGGCCTTGCGCTCGACGGCGCGGGCGGCGTCGTCGTCGGTGCCGGGCTCCGCGGCGGCGTCGTTCTCGGCCCTCATGAGCTGGTCGACGTCGACCTGCCCGGGGTCGTCGAGCACGGCCCGCAGCCGGTCGCGGTCCAGCTCCCCGGTCCAGCGGGCGATGACGAGGGTGCCGATGCCGTTGCCGGTGAGGTTGGTCAGCGCGCGGCCCTCGGACATGAACCGGTCGATGCCCACGATCAGGGCCAGCCCGACCAGCGGGATGATGTGGTCGAACGCCGCCAGCGACGCGGCGAGGGTCACCAGCCCGGCGCCGGACACCCCGGCCGCGCCGTTGGACGAGATCAGCATGAACAGCAGGATCCCGATCTGGGTGGCGAGCGGGACGTCCACGCCGAACGCCTGGGCGATGAACATCGCGCCCATCGTCATGTAGATCGCGGTGCCGTCGAGGTTGAACGAGTAGCCGGTGGGGATGGTCAGCCCGACGACGTGCTTCGGCGTGCCGGCCGCCTCCAGCTTGCGCATCATCCGCGGCAGCACCGTCTCCGACGACGACGTGCCGAGCACGATCAGCAGCTCGTCCTTGATGTAGCGCAGGTACTTGAGCAGCGAGAACCCGGCGAGCCGGCAGATCGGGCCGAGCACCACGAAGATGAAGATCAGGCAGGTCGCCCAGAAGGTCAGCATGAACCCGGCCAGGCTGCCCAGGATCGAGCTGCCGTGCTGGCCGATGGTGAACGCGATCCCGCCGAACGCGCCGAGCGGGGCGACCCACATGACCAGCTTGATCACGCCGAACATGACCTGGGCGAACGAGTCCAGGGCCCGGGTGATGCCCTTGCCCCGTTCGCCGAGCATGGTGATCGCGACGCCGACCAGGATCGCCAGCAGCAGCACCTGCAGGAGCTGGCCGTCGGTGAAGGCCGAGGCGAACGAGTCCGGCACCAGCGCCAGCAGGAAGTCGGTGATGCCCCCGCCCGCGGCGGCCCCGGCCGACTCGATGGTGGAGTCCGCGGCCGAGCCGTCGAAGCTCTCCCGGTCGTAGCCGAGCCCGACGCCCGGGGCGATGACGTTGATCGTCAGCAGGCCCAGGGCCAGCGCGATCAGGGTGGTGACGTTGAAGTAGACCACCGTGCGCCCGGCGAGCCCGCCGACCTTGGCGAGGTTGCCGAGACCGGCGATCCCGACCACCACGGTCGCGAAGATGACCGGCGCGATCACCACCT
Source organism: Pseudonocardia sp. ICBG601 (assembly GCF_020496245.1). Classification (NCBI taxonomy): domain Bacteria; kingdom Bacillati; phylum Actinomycetota; class Actinomycetes; order Pseudonocardiales; family Pseudonocardiaceae; genus Pseudonocardia; species Pseudonocardia sp. ICBG601. Next base: position 1,449,733 of record NZ_JAHLJA010000148.1, read on the forward strand.
TCACCAGGCTGATGAACAGCGTGGCGAGCCACTGCATCTGCGCGCCCACCTCGGGCAGCAGCAGGCCGACGAGGATCCCCGCGGCGATGCCGGCGAGCACCCAGACGTAGAGGTGCTTGTAGATCGGGGTCCTCGTCCGGGGCCGTGGTGCGGCCGGGACGGCGTCCGCCGTTGGACTGCTCATGCTCGCTCCCTCGCGTGACGATGCTGGACGGAGAGTGGTCGGGCGGGGCGTCGCGCGGGGCCGGACGGCCGGAATCTTGGGCTGTTCTTGGGATTACCGGCATACCGGACGAAAACGTAGGATGCGGACATGGCCGGATGGTCGCGCCGCGACGTGCTGCGCGGCGGCGGACTGCTCGCCGGGACCCTGCTCGCCGGTGGTGCGCTGACCGGCTGCGCGGCGCCGCCACCCCGCCCGCCGTCGCCGTTCCGGCTGGCCACGGGCCCGGAGGGGGCGGTCTACCGCGAGATCGGCGCCGCGCTGGCCGGGCTGCTGGACCGCGAGTGGGGCCGCGAGGTCGTCGAGGTCGTGCACACCGACTCGGCCCCGGAGAACGTCGCGCTGCTGACCTCCGGGCGGGCCGAGCTGGCGTTCGTCAACGTCGACGTCGCGCTCGCCCACCCGGAGCCGGTCGTCGCGCTGGCCCGGGTGTTCGACTCGGTGCTCCACGCGCTCGTGCCCGCCGCGAGCCCGGCCCGCGACGCCCGCGACCTCGACGGCCTGACCCTCGCCTGCGGTGCGCCGCGCTCCGGGACCCGGTTCGTCACCGAGCGGCTGCTGGAGGTCGCCGGGGTCCGGGCGACGCTGCGCAGCCACACCCAGGCCGACTCGGTTCGGGCGTTCCGGGCGGGGGAGGTCGACGGCGTCCTGAGCCTCACCGGCATGCCGACGCCCGCGGTCACCGAGCTGGCCTCCTCCGGCGGGGTCCGGCTGCTGGACCTGACCGCACAGGTGGAGGCGCTGATCGCGCGGCACCCGCTGGAGTACGTGCCGGTCGTGGTGCCCGCGACGATGTACCCGCCGCTGGAGGCCGCGCCCGCCCCGGCCGTCCCGACGCTGCTCGCGGTGTCGCCGTCGATGGACGACGCCCTCGCGCACTGGCTCACCGACCAGCTGTTCGCCCACTCCGACGAGCTGTCCCGGGTCCGGCTGGAGGCGGGCCAGATCAACCCGCGCACCGGCGCGGCGACGACGCCGGTCCCGCTGCACCCGGCCGCGCGCCGCTGGTTCCGCGGCCACAAGCCCTGACCTCCGTGCGCTACCCCGGTGCCACGGTGACGACCGCGGTGAGGCCGCCGCCCGGGGTGGCGTCGAGCGACAGCGTGCCGCCGGCGTCGTCGAGCACCTGCGCGACGATCGCCAGCCCCAGACCGGTGCCCGGCACGTTCTGGTCCCGCGGCGAGCGCCAGAAGCGCTCGGTGGCCCGCCGCCGCCCGGCGGGGTCGAGCCCGCGGCCGTCGTCGGCGACGGCGAGGCGGTAGCCGCCGTCCGGGGTCGCGGCCCCGCGCACGGTGAGGGTGCGCCCGGCCGAGAGCCGGCAGGCGTTCGCGACCAGCTCGTCGACGGCGGCGGCGAGCCCGCCGGTGGGTTCGCGCACCGTGGTGGCGGTGTCGGCCAGCTCGGCGGTGAAGGCCAGCCCGGCGTCGTCGGCCACGCCCCGCCAGACCTCGGCGCGCCGCCCGAGCGCCCCGGCGACGGTCGCGGTGCCCGCCGGGCGGTCCCGCAGTGCGGTCGCGGCGAGCATCCCGTCGACGACCGAGCTCATCCGGTCCAGGTCGTCGACGGCGTCGTCGTAGGTCGCGCGGGCGTCCGGGTCGCGCTCGGACAGGTGCGGGGCGAGGTTCTCCACCGACAGCCGGGCCGAGGCGATCGGGTTGCGCAGCTGGTGCGCGGCGTCGGCGACGAAGCGCTGCTGGCGCTCGATGGTGCGGTGCACGGCCTCGACCATGTCGTTGAACCCGGCGGCGAGGTGACGCAGCTCCGGCGGGCCGCCGGCCGGGGCGGCCCGGGCACCGAGGTCACCGGCGCGGACGGCGGCGGCGCTGCGCTCCAGGTCGGTGACCGGCCGCAGGATCCACCGCGTCATCGGGCCGACCGCCCCGATCACCAGGGCCGCGACCAGGGCGAACAGCCCGCCGAGCAGGGCCCAGTCGCGCAGGATCTCCCCGCGGACGGTGTCGGTCGGCACCGCGAACACCAGCGCCGCGACGACCTGTGAGTCCCGCCCGACCGGCGTCACGACGATCTCGTCGGCGGTGTCCCACGGCCATACGGTGCGCTCCAGCGGCGGCAGCCGCCCGGCCATCGCACCGGTGAGCCGGGGCAGCGCCGCGTCCGGCGGGCTGCCCGCGTGCCCGGGCCCGGTCGCGTGCAGGACGTGCTGCTCGCGGTCGAGGAACCAGACGCCGGTGTCGTACAGGTCGGCGTACTCGTCGAGCTCGGCACGCAGCCGAGCCAGGTCGGCCTCCAGCGCGGTGCCGCCGGTCAACGCGGTCAGCGCCAGCACCGAGAACCGCGACGCGTCGGCGAGCCGGTCCGAGACCAGCGTGGCGGTGTGCCGCTCGGCGACCGTCGCCGCCGTCGGCACCAGCACCCCGAGCAGCAGCAGGACCAGCAGCGGGGTGACCGCGACGACGAGCCGTCGCCTCACGGCCCGGCCTGGTAGCCGATCCCGCGCAGGGTGCGGATCCGCAGGCGCCCCTCGACCTTCCCGCGCAGCGTCGCCATGTGGGTGTCCAGGGTGCGTGAGCGCGCCTCGGACGGGGCCGACCACACCCGGTCGAGGATGACGCCGCGCTCGACCGGGCCGTCGTGGGTGAGCAGCAGCGCCAGGACGGCCGACTCGGTCGCGGTGAGGGCGACCGACCAGCCGTCGTCGGTGTCGGACAGGGTCCGGGCGGTCACGTCGAGCTCGAGCGACCCCCGCCGGTGCACGACCGGCGCCGGCGCCTCGCGCAGGGCGCGGGTCCGCCTGCTGACGGCCTCGATCCGGGCGAGCAGCTCGGCGAGGCTGAACGGCTTCACGACGTAGTCGTCGGCACCGGCGCGCAGCCCGACGACCCGGTCGGTCTCGCCGTCCTGCGCGGTGACGATCAGGACCCCGGTCGCCGGGTGGTCGCGCAGCCGTCGCACGACGGCGGAGCCGTGCCCGTCGGGCAGCCCCATGTCGACCAGGGCCAGGTCGGGGACCTGCTCGGCGATGGCCTCGTACGCCTCGGCGACGTCGGCGGCGCGCACGACCCGGTAGCCCGCGCGCAGCAGGGCGCGCACGAGGCCGCGGGCCACGCGGTCGTCGTCCTCGACCACCAGGATGCGCACGAGGCCCAGGATAGTCCGACAAGGCAGACAAAACGCGCAGAAAGGGTGCCCGGAGGTCTGAACCGCCCGGAGTCGGGTAGGCGGCGCGGATGGTCGTGCCCGAGGAACCCGTGACGGTGTCGCTCCCGGCCGGGGCGGCGCTGTCCGGGCTGTCCGCCTACGACGTCTGGGTCCGCTACGCGGGTCTCGGCGGGACCGGCACCGAGCACGACGTCGCCGACATGCTGACCGACCCGGCGGCGGGTGCCCGGGCCGACCGGGTCCTGCTCGCCCGGGTGCTCGACGCGCACCTGGTCGTGCTGGGGTGCCGCCGCCGGGTGCGCCCGGACACCGGCGACGACCCGGCCCCGCCCGCCGTGTCCTGACCCGGCGGGCTCAGCCGCGCACCGACCGGGCGAAGCCGACGACGTCGCGCACGGCGTGCGCGTAGACGTCGGGCATCGCGTCGCGGAACAGGATCATGCCGACGTGGCAGAGCCCCGGGTACACGAGCCCGACCGACGGCACCCCGGCGGCGAGCAGCCGACGGTGGTGGGCGAGCCCCTCGTCGCGCAGCGGGTCCAGCTCTGCGCACGCGATGACGTGCGGCGGGAGCCCCTGCAGGTCCTCGGGGCCTGCGGCCGCGGCCCAGCAGGTCGGGTCGTCGGCGTGCGCGGAGCCGGGGTCGTAGACCTCGGCGAGCAGCGGGAACAGCTCCCGGTTGAGCCAGTAGCGGTCGTTCTCCCACAGCGACGCCAGGTCCGCGGGCGGCCGGTCCCAGGACCCCAGCACGTAGGGGCACTGGGCGTAGACCCCGGCGATCCGCCCGGACCAGCCGTCGCGCCCGGCCCGGATCGCCAGCCCGAGCGCGAGGTTCGCCCCGCCGGAGTCCCCGGTGACGACGACGTGCGTGCCGCCCAGCTCGGTGAGGTGCTCGTGCACCCAGTGCAGGCCGGTGACGCAGTCGTCCAGGCCCGCCGGGAACGGGTGCGGCCCGAGCCGCCCGCCGCCGTTGCGGTACTCGACCCCCACGACGACGGCGCCCTCGGCGGCCAGCTCGTCGCGCCAGCGCACGTAGAGCGGTCCCTCGGCGGCCAGCATGACCATCCCGCCGCCGTGGACCTGGTAGATCACCGGCAGCGGCCCGTCGACGCCGGTGGGGCGGTGCACGTACAGGGTGATCGGGTGCCCGTCGGCGCCCGGGACGGTCCGGGTCGTGCGGTCGACCCCGGCCGGCGGGGTCCAGCCCGTGGCGAGCGCGGCGAACAGGCCCTCGAAGCCCTCCTCGGCGGCGTCGACGAAGCCGAGCAGCGCCGGGCGGCCCGCGGTGCGGTCGAGCGGGGCGTCGTCGGCGTGCCCGGTCAGGCCGAAGCCCTCCAGCACCGCGACCATCCGCGGGTCGGCCCGCGGGTCGTCGCCGATCGTCGTCGCCGGGTCCCCGAGCCTGCCGGGTGCGCGGGTGGATACGGAGGCGTCGGTGCTCATGCGGGCTCCTCGGGCAGCGGGTGGGCGCCCGATCGTGTCCCGCGTCACACGCGTCCGTCAACGGCGTCGTCGCGCCGCGCCGGGACCGCCGGTTCGAGCAGGTGGACCTCCCGTTCGAGCTCGCCCATCCGGTCCCGCTTCACCGGCGGCGGCTCGGGCACCGGGCCGCCCTCGCGGATGACGCGCACGGTGTCGGCGAGCCGGTCCACCCGGCGCAGGATGCCGTTGCGGTGCAGGAACCAGGCGAGGAACCGGGTCAGCACGGCGACCGCGAGCGCGATGCCGACCGACAGGTAGTCGCGGAGGCGGATCTGGTTGATCTCGTCGATGCGGTCGTCGAGCAGCTCGCGTTCGCCGGTCCGCATCTGGTCGACGCGGCTGCGGATGCCGTCCATGAGGTTCTTGCCGTAGGCGAGGTCCTGCCGGATCTCGCCGTCGGTGTCCCCACCCGCGGCGACGACGTCGCGCTGCCGGGCCAGGTCGGTCATCTGCTTCGACGTCAGGTCCCGCAGCTCGGCGATCCGGGCCAGCTTGTCCGTGCGCGGCTTCTCCCCGGGCTCCGCCGCGGCCAGTGTCTCCAGCCGTCCCAGCACCGTCGGGAGCTCCGCCGACGCGTCGGTGAACGGCTCCAGGTACTCCGTGCGCCCGGTGAGCTGGTAGCCGCGCACGCCGGTCTCGGCGTCGACCATGAGCGTGGTGAGCTCGCCGAGCGAGCCGGTCATCTCGAACTTGCGCTGGATGTCGGTCTCGATGTCGACGCGCTGCAGGTTCCCGGTCAGGGCCAGCCCGGCCGAGATCAGTACCGCGACGAGCGGCAGTCCGATCGTGATGCGCCCCTGCACCCGCATGGGGAGGTCGTTCCAGTACCGCAGGACGGGGCGCGCCGGAGCGCTCAGGGTGTCGCGAAGGCTCCTGGCCACCGCGGGAGTCTACGGACGGGTGATGCCGGCCGGCCCGTCCGAGTGGCGGCGGCCGCCGGGGGTGGCCGACTCCGCTATCCCGGGTGCCGGTCGTCGACCGCTCCCGCGGACCGTTCGGCCGTGTCGGGCGTCGACGACGCCCGGACGACGGCCAGGGCGGCGTCGACCAGGCGCCCGGTGTCGGTCGCGGGGTCGAGGGGGGCGCCGAGCTGCGCCCACACGTACGCGGGGTAGATCACGAGCTCGACGAGCTGCAGTCCGCCCACGCCCGTCACGCCGGCGGCCTCCAGCATCGCGCGGAAGTCGTCGACGCGCGGCTGCATGATCGTCATGACGTCCTGCGGGTCCGTCGAGGCGCGGGAGGCGGCGATCAGCGCACGGAGCATCCCGAGTGCGCGCGGGCCGCGCAGGCTGGTCAGGAGGCGGCCGACGTAGTCGGTGAGGTCGGCGTGCAGGTCGCCGCTCGCCGGGACCGGGGACGACGTCTGCACGTCACCGACCACGGCGTCGAGCAGCAGCGACTCGATGGTCCGCCATCGCCGGTAGACGGTGGTGGGGTGCACCCCGGCGCGCTCGGCGACCGCGGGGACGGTGAGCTCCGCGTCCGGGTCGGCGAGCGTCTCGCGGACGGCGGCGAGGACGGCCTCCCGGGTCCGCGCGGTGCGTCCACCCGGGCGTATCGATCCGGTCGTCTCGGGCATGCGGCCACAGTAATGCATCGCCGATTGCGTTTGCAGGCGTTGTCGGTCTACCGTTAACGCAGTCGGAGTTGCATGACTGGGGAGAACGCGGATGGCACACGCACTCGTCGTCGGGGCCGGGATCGCCGGCGAGACCCTGGCCGTCACCCTGGCCCGGGACGGATGGCGCGTCACCGTGGTCGAGATCGCGCCGGCGCTCCGTACCGGTGGTCAGACGGTCGACCTGCGCGGGGACTCCCGCCAGGTCCTGGTCGACCTCGGGCTGATCGACGAGGTGCTCGGGCACCTCGTGCCGCAGCGGGGGATCGCGTGGATCAGGGCCGACGGCAGCCGGACGGCCGCGATGCCGGTCGAGGCCTTCGGCGGCAACGGGCTCATCTCGACCGAGGAGCTCCTCCGGTCCGACCTCGCCCGCGTGCTCCACGCGGCGGCCCGTGACGCGGGCGTCGAGCACCGGTTCGCCGACACCGTCGAGCAGCTCACCGACACGGCGGACGGTGTGGAGGTGCGGTTCCGCTCCGGCTCCGCGGAGGTGTTCGACATCGTCGCCGGGGCGGACGGGTCGCACTCCCGGATCCGGTCCCTGCGCTTCGGCCCGGAGCAGGCGTACCGGCGGCCGCTGGGCCTGGCCCACGCCTGGTTCACGCTGGAGGAGGGGCCCGGCACGCCGCCGCTCGACGGGTGGGCGCTGTCCTACAACGAGCCCGGGTGCCGCGGGCTGACCGCGCGGCCCGGGCACGCGGGGCAGCAGGAGGTCGGGATGACGTTCGCGGCCTCGGCCGTCCCCCGCGACCGGGACGCGCGGCTCGCCACGCTGGAGGACGCCTTCGGGGGCGCTGGGTGGCGGGCCGCGGAGTTCCTCGCCGCCGCACGCACCGCCCCGGACCTCGCACTCGACACCTACGACCAGATCCACGTCGACGGATCCTGGTCCGACGGGCGGGTCGTGCTCGTGGGCGACGCCGCCTGGTGCGCGAGCCCGCTGAGCGGACTCGGCACCGCGCTCGGTCTGCGCGGAGCGGCGGAGCTCGCCGCGGCGCTGCGGGGGCATGCGGTGTCCGCGGAGCCGACCGCGGAACGGATCCGGGCGGCCTTCTCGACGTTCGAGGCCGCGATGCGGCCCCGCGCGACCGCCGCGCAGAAGCTCCTCCCCGGGCGCGTCCGCATGGTGGCGCCGAGGACCCGGTGGGGCATCCGGGCCAACGCCCTGCTGATGCGGGTCGTGCAGGCCCGCGTCCTCCTGCCGCTCGTCGCGTTCCTCGCCGGCGGTCGCGGCCACGACGACGCCGCCACGGGTGCCGGGCCGTCCGTGCGCGGCCGGTCCCGCCACGCCGGGTGACGTGTGGGGTGCGCTCAGACCCGGCGTTCCGCGAAGGCCCCCGCGACGAGCGCGACGGTCCGGTCGGTGTCGTCGGCGAGCCGGCGGAGCACGTCCTGCGGGCCGGGGCCGGGCAGCTCGACCAGAGCCTGTGCGACCCGGATCCGGGTCGCGGGGTCGGTGCCGTCCAGGTCGCGGGTCAGCGCAGCGAGAACGTGCCCGGTGGTCGCCGGGTCCTCGTGCGACAGCAACGCGAGGATCTCCGCGGCCTCGACGTCGTCGACGCCCGCGCGCACCATCGCCACCAGCTCCGGGACGGCTCCGACGCCGCCGGCCCGCCCGACGGCCGTCGCGGCGCGGCGACGCACCACCGGGTCCGGGTCGGCGAGGGCGTCGACGAGCGCCGCGTGCGCCGCCGGGGACGGTGCGGCGTCGGCCAGCGCGTCGGCCGCCCTCCGCCGGACCCCGGGATCGCCCGAGCGCAGACCCGCCGCGAGCGCGGCCACGGCCGCCCCGCCCGGGTCGCCCGCGCGGGCCACGGCCCGGCGCAGGGCCCAGCGCAGCGCGCCCGCGGCGTGCGGGTCGGTCTCGGCGAGCAGCGTGCGGGCCAGCACCTCCGCGGGCAGCGCGGGCCCGTCGCCCGCGGCCAGCGCGGCCTGCTGGCGGCGCCCCGCCGTGGCCGAGGCGAGCTCCCGCAGCAGCCCGACGACGTCGGCGACCTCCGCCCACGTCCCCGGCCCGGCGGCGTCGACGGTGCGCAGCCGGGCGAGCAGCTCCCGGTCCCGTTCCAGGCGCTCCTCGGTGGCCCGGACCAGGTCCGTGACCAGCGCGGACGGGTCGAACCCCGGGTCGCTCAGGGCGTCGCGGACCTGGGCCAGCGAGAGCCCGAGCGTCCGCAGACCCTCCACGTGGAAGAGCCTGCGGACGTCGGCGGGGGAGTACTCCCGGTAGCCGCCGACGGTGCGTCCGGTCGGCCGGAGCAGGCCGACGGCGTCGTAGTGGCGCAGCATCCGCACGCTCACCCCGTTGCGGCGGGCGACCTCCCCGATCAGCACGGCGCCCCGCCCGGTTCGGCGCCGCTCAGCACGACGCCACCTCGTGTCCCGGGCCGAGCGCGACCACCCGGCGGGCCTGTTCCACGGCGTCGTCGAACCCCGCGTCGGGGTCGGCGCGCAGGAGCAGGGTGGCCCGTGCGTGCGTCGCGACCGCCGGGTCCGGGGCGGCCGCGGCCCGGGCCAGGACGGCGTCGGCCGCCTCGCCCAGGTCGGTCAGCGCCCGGGACAGGCTCAGCCGCACCGCCCGGTCGCCCCGGCCCAGCTGCCGGCCCAGCTCCGCGGCGAGCGCGGGCCGGCCGTCGGCGGGGACGAGCACGACGGCGGTGCGCCACGCGGTGCGGGCGACCTCGTCGTCGGGGTCGCGCAGCAGGGCGGGGGTGACCCGGGCCGCGCTCGCCGGGTCGGCGATCTTGGACAGGGTGTGCAGCGCCTGGGCCCTGGCCCGCGGCCGCGGCGAGTCCAGCTCGACGTACAGCCGGGGCAGCACGGTCGCGGCGGGGAGCCGGGTCAGCGCCCAGGACAGCATGTCGCGGACGAAGAAGTCCGGCTCCTCGCCGCAGCGCACCACCAGGGCGTCGAGCAGGGCCGGGTCGGCGGCCGACCCGGCGGCGAGCGCGGCCCGCAGCCGGACCGACGGGTCGGTGGCGGACAGGGACGCGGTGATGTCCGGTGGTGTCATGACCGCCACCCCAGCGCCTGTCACGGTGTCAGGGTCAAGCCCGCCGCGCCGCGGGCGCACGCGACGGCGACCACCGGATCGCGGGGCCCGCTGCGCCCGGCGAGGACGGTGCGTCCTCCGGCGCCGCGTCGGCAGGGTCCGGCTCACGCGGGCACCGCGACGTGGCCGGCGACCCGCGCGCCGAAGCCGGCGAGGGGCCCGGTCGGCAGCTCCCGCGCCGCGTCGGACCGCAGGGTCCCCTCCGCGCCGAGCATCTCGTCGCTCCCGCCCAGGTAGGCCTCCGGCTGACATCCCGTCGTACCACCACGGTAGCGACCGACCGACCGACGGTCGGTCCAGGTGCGACGGTCGGCCGTGCCGTCAGCCCGCCGGGCCGGGGGCGGGACGCGCGTACCGCTCGGCCAGCGCACGGGCCCGGTCGTGCAGCGCGTCCCGCAGCCACGGCGGATCCAGGGCCTCGCCCGCCCCGCCGAGCTGCCACAGCGCCCACTCGGCGTGCCTGCGGTCCTGGAAGTCGACGTCGAGACGCAGCGACCCGCCGTCGTCGACGGTCTCGGTGTGCACCGTGACGGCGGTGTCGGTCAGCACCGCACGGTGCGACGGCGCGACCCGCACCGTCACCCGCACCCGGTCCGGCCCGGCGCGGAACCGGGCGGAGTGCTCGCGCCAGGTCCGGTCCAGGTCGACCCGGTCGGGTCGGTCCGCCGGGTCGGGCAGCACCTCGGCGACGGTGATCCGGGACAGCCGGTAGGTGCGCTGCTCCCCGGAGCGGTGCGCCAGCAGGTAGCCCGTCCCGCGGACGGTGACCAGCCCGACCGGGTCGACGGTGCGCCACCGTTCCGGTGCCACCGGGGCGGCGTAGCGGATGCGCAGCCGACGACCCTCCAGGACGGCCCGCCGGACCGGCCCGACGACGGCGCCCGGCACGTCCTCCTCGGTGCGTCGCCGCGCGAGCAGGTCGGTGTCGGGCTCGACGAGCAGCCGCTCCGCGACCTCGACGGCCGGATGCCCCGGCGGCAGCGCGTCGACCACCTTCAGCACGGCCGACGCGAGCGCCGAACCGAGCCCGAACGCCTGCACCCCGTGCCGGGACCCCGCCGCGATCAGGGCGACGGCCTCGTCGTGGGTCAGTCCGGTCAGCTCGCTGCGGAACCCGGGCATCAGCGCGAAACCGCCCTGCGGCCCGCGCCACACCTGCACCGGCACCCCGGCGCCGGACAGCGCGTCGATGTCGCGCAGCACCGTGCGGGTCGACACCTCCAGCTCGGCGGCCAGGGCGGGGGCGGACATCCGGCCGCGCCGGCGCAGCAGCAGCACCAGGGTGACCAGCCGGTCGGCACGCACGCCGGAAACCTAGCCGACGTACACGACAGGAGATGTCGTGTACGGGGGCGACGCTGGGGTTCCACACAGGAGAGAGGACGCACGGATGACGGTGGAACGGATCTCGGTCAACCCGGTCACCTGGTCGCAGCCGATGGGGTTCGACCAGGCGGTCGTGGTGTCGGGGGTGACCCGCACGGTGTACTGCTCGGGGCAGACCGCGATGAGCCCGGACGGGGTGCCGCTGCACGACGACGACCTGCCCGCCCAGCTCGCGACGAGCCTGGACAACCTGGAAGGCGTGCTCGCCGCCGCCGGCACGGGCCTGGCCGGCCTGGTGCGGCTGACCGTGTTCGCGACCGACGTCGACGCCCTGCTGGAGCACTACGGTGTGCTCGCCGCCCGGCTGGGGGCCGCCGGCGTCGCCCCGGCCACGACGCTGCTCGGGGTGACCCGGCTCGCGGTCCCCGGCCAGCTCGTCGAGCTGGAGGGGACCGCGGTGGCGTGACCGGTCACGGCCGCTGCTCCAGCCACGGCCGCAGCTCCTCGCGGTCGTAGCCGACGCCGGGCGGGATCAGCGTGAGCATCCGCCGGACCCGCTCGGCGGCGTCGCGGGTGAGGTGGAAGTCGTCGTCACGGGTCATCGGCTGCTCCGGGCCGAACCGGCGGGCGGCCCCGACGATGTGCGGCACCTCCGTGCGCAGGTCGTCGAGGTCGTCGCCGGCGACGGCGGGGTCCAGGCCGGCGTCGCGCAGTCGCTCCCCGGGGTGGGAGAGCTGCTCGGTGAGCCAGCCCCACGGGTCCGTGGTCAGCCCGGGGGAGAAGACCCGGTCGCTGGGCTCGACGCCGTCGAAGTGGGGGTGCACGTGGGCTGCGGCCCACGCGCCGGGCCGATCGGTGCGGTCGAACAGGTCGGCCCGCCAGAACGGCGTGTCCACGACCAGCCGCTGCGCCGCGGACTCGCTGCCGCGGTGCGGCTGCGGGTCGAGCAGGAGCAGCTCCACCCGGGCGCCGCGTTCGGTCGTGGCGTCCGGCCCGATCTCGAACCAGCGCCGCACCTGTACGGCGAGCCGGGTGAAGGAGAAGGTGATCAGCACGGGTGGGCTCCCGGTCGGCTGGTGGCGAGCGTCGCGGCGAGCTCGGCCATGTCGGTCACGTGCAGGTCGACGCAATCGTCGTCGGCGGGCGGGTCCCCGCCGGGGCGGGGCAGGTACGCGGTGCGCATCCCGGCCGCCGCCGCACCCCGAAGATCCCACGCGTGCGCCGCGACGAGCAGGGTCCGCCCGGGTGGGACCCCGGCGAGGTCGACCGCGAGCCGGTAGACCGCCGGCGCGGGCTTGTAGGTGCGCGTGTCCTGCGCCGAGAGTGCCTGGTGCCAGCGCAGCCCGGCGCCCGCGGCGAGGCGCAGCAGCGTCGTGCGGCTCGCGTTCGACAGGCCGACCACCGGGAACGCGCGGGCGAGCCGGGCCAGGCCGTCGGCCGAGTCCGGCCACGCCGGCAGCCGGGTCCCGGCGTCGCCGAGGGTCGCGACGACGTCCGGGTCGTCGACCCCGGCGGCCCGCGCGACGACGGCCGCGGCCTCGGCGTCCAGCACGTGGCCGGGCACGAACGCCCGCCCGCCCCCGACGATGCGCTCCTGCTCGCCCGCGACGTGCGCCTGCCACAGCCGGGCCAGGTCCGCGGCGGTGCCCTGGTCCATGCCGGGCACGGCCGCGGCGACCGCGTCGCGCAGGCCGGACGGCTCGTCGACCAGCGTGCCCAGCACGTCGAACACGACGACGTCGATCGTCATCAGCGGCTCCCCGGGATCGTCCGGCGACGGCGTCACCGGTTCGACTGGTGACGCAGTTTGCGGGACCGATGCGTCACCGGTCAAGATGGTGACGTGGGTTTCGCGTTCGTGAGCGGCAGTGCCGCGCTCGACCTGGTCGGCACCGTCACCTGGCGGCGCACCGACCCGACCGAGCTGCTCACCGGGCCCGCCGACCTCGCCCGCTGGCTCGACGCCTGCGCCGACCTCCCGGACGGCGTGACCGTGACCCCGGAGGTCCTCGGGTGCGCGCGGGACCTGCGGGAGGCGGTCCACCGGCTCGCGACCGACCGGCTGGCCGGGCGGGCGTTCGACCCCGCCGCGCTGGCCGTCGTCAACGGCACGGCCCGCGGTCCCGGCCTGACCGTGCAGCTCGACGACCACGGCACCCGCCGCACCGGCGACGCCGACGCCGTCCTCGCGGAGCTGGCGCGCGACGCCGTCGCCGTCCTCGCCGACCGGGACACACCGGTGAAGGAGTGCGGCCGGCCCGCCTGCACCCGGCTCTACCTCGACCGCTCCCGCGGCGCGCGGCGCACCTGGTGCGGCATGGACGAGTGCGGGAACCGGGTGAAGGCGGCCGCCTACCGCGCTCGCAGGAGGACGATCACCGGCTGAGCTGCCAGGGTGATCCGATGACGACCGTCGAGCCGAGCTCCGACCTGGCCCGGGCCCAGGGCACCGACTTCTTCTCCACGGAGGACTGGCTGACCGACGACGAGCGCGCGATCCGCGACCGGGTGCGCACCTTCGTCGACGAGCGCCTGGTCCCGGTGGCCAACCACTACTGGGAGGCCGCGGAGTTCCCGCGCGAGCTGATCGAGCCCTACGCCGCGCTGGAGGTCGCGGGCGGTTCGGTGCGGGGCCACGGCTGTCCCGGGATGAGCGCCGTCGCCGAGGGACTGGTGACCACCGAGCTGGCCCGCGGCGACGGCAGCTTCTCCACGTTCAACTCCATCCACGGCGGCCTGGTCATGTCGGCGATCGACATGCTCGGCTCGGAGGATCAGAAGGAGCGCTGGCTGCCCCGGATGGCCCGCTGCGAGCTGCTCGGCGGGTTCGCCCTCACCGAGCCCGACCACGGCTCGGACGTCGTCCGGCTCGCCACCGCCGCCCGCCGCGACGGCGACGAGTGGGTCCTCGACGGCCGCAAGCGCTGGATCGGCAACGGCACGATGGGCGACGTCGTCATCGTCTGGGCGCGCGACGAGGAGGGGAACGTCGGCGGGTTCGTCGTCGACCGCAGCGAGGGCGAGCTGCCCGGCTACCACGCGTCGGTGATCACCGGGAAGACCAGCAACCGGGCGCTCTGGCAGGCCGACATCCACCTCGACGGCGTCCGGATCCCGGCCGACGACCGGCTGGCCGGCGCCCGGACCTTCGCCGACACCAACAAGGCGCTCACCAAGAGCCGCCAGGCCATCGCCTGGGAGGGGCTCGGCCACGCGATCGGCGCCTACGAGTACGCACTGGCCTACGCCCGCGAGCGCGAGCAGTTCGGGCGCCCCATCGCCGGGTTCCAGCTCGTCCAGGACAAGCTCTCGCACATGCTGTCCGACATCACCGGGATGCAGCTGACCTGCCTGCGGATGGCCCAGCTGCAGGACCAGGGCCGGGTCGGGATCGAGCACGCGGCGCTGGCGAAGCTGCAGACCGCCTCGGGCGCGCGGCGGGTCTGCGCGATGGCGCGCGACATCCTGGGCGGCAACGGGATCCTGCTCGACCACCACGTCGCCCGGCACCACGCCGACATGGAGGCCGTCTACACCTACGAGGGCACCGACACGGTGCAGTCGCTGATCGTCGGGCGGGCGGTGACCGGGCTGAACGCGTTCTCCTGACGGCCCCGCACGAGGCCCCGGCGCGGGCGGGGCCCCGGAGCGGACGTCAGGCCGGGGTGATGACCACCTTGAGCGCCTGGTTGGCCGCGGCGTTCTTGAACACGTCGTAGGCCTCGTCCATCTGGTCGAAGGTGAACGAGTGGGTGCCCATCTTCTCCGCCGGGATCCGCCCGCCGGCGACCATCTTGAGCAGCGTCGGGATGGAGACGGTGTCGACCAGGCCCATCGTCAGCGTGACGTTGGAGATCCACATGTCCTGCATGGGCAGCTCCACCGGGGTGCCGTGGACACCCACGTTGGCGATCGTGCCGCCCGGGCGCACCAGCGACGCCGCCGTCAGCAGCGTCTCCGGGTAGCCGACGGCCTCGATCGCGACGTCCACGCCGAGCCCGTCGGTCAGCGCGGTCACGTCGGCGACGGTGCCCGGCCCGACCTCGACGCTGTCGGTCGCGCCGAACTCGATGGCCTTCTCCAGCCGGAACTTGTTGGAGTCGATCGCGATGACCTTCGACGCGCCCCACAGGCCGGTCGTGAGGATCGCCGAGAGGCCGACCGCACCCGCGCCGACGACGGCGACGGTGTCACCCGGCCGTACGTTCCCGGCGAGCACACCGACCTCGTAGCCGGTCGGCAGCGAGTCGGCGAGGAAGATCGCCTGCTCGTCGGTGACCGACTCCGGCACGGCGTAGAGCGAGGTGTCGGCGTAGGGGACCCGGACGTACTCGGCCTGGGTGCCGTCGATGAGGTGGCCGAAGATCCAGCCGATCCCGCCGACGGTCTGGCAGTGCGACGGCATGCCGCGCTGGCAGTAGTCGCAGCGGCCGCACTTGGTGATCGCCGGGACGAGGACGCGGTCGCCGACGGCGAAGCCGGACACGGCGTCACCGACGGCGGTGATCGTGCCGACGGCCTCGTGGCCGAGGATGCGGCCGTCGGTGACGGCCGGGACGTCGCCCTGCAGGATGTGCAGGTCGGTGCCGCAGATCGTGGTGGTGTCGACCTTGACGATCACGTCGGTGGGGTCCTGGATCGTCGGGTCCGGGACCTCCTCCCAGGCCTTGGCGTCCGGTCCGTGGTAGACGAGTGCCTTCATCTGCTCACTCCGTTGGTCGCAGGGGGTGCCGAGAGCGTCGGCGGGCCCGACGCTAATGCGGGAGTGCGCATGTGACTGTCCCGTTCTGGGACGACTCCGCGGGCGGCACGACCCCCGGCGACGGCCGTGTGTCCCGGTCCCGGGACACCTCAGCCGATGTAGCTGATCCCGAACGCGTCGATCTTGCGGTAGAGCGAGGACCGGGCGATCCCCAGCAGCTCGGCGGCCTGGTAGCGGTTGCCGCGCGCCTCGTAGAGGGCCTGGATGATCACGTCGCACTGCGCCGCCTCGAGCATCGACATCCGCGGTGCGCCGCCGGTGAAGCACGACGACGGCAGGTCCGGTGCCTGCACGACGCCGACCGGCTTGCGGGCGATGACGTAGCGCAGCACGTCCTCCAGCTCGCGCAGGTTCCCCGGCCAGGCGTAGCCCTCCAGGACCCGCACCACCTGCATGCTCAGGCTCAGCGACCGGCCGCCGGACAGCGAGTGCAGCACCGACCGCGCGAGCTCGCCGAGCTCGTCGGCCCGGTACCGCAGCGCGGGCACCCGGACCGTGTCGTGGAAGTGGCGCAGCAGCAGCCCGTAGGGCCGGGTGGCGTCGACCGAGGGCGTGTCGATGCACCCGACGACCGTCGGTGCCGCGGGTGTGGCCACCAGCAGCCGCAGCGACTCGTCGAGGCGCCGCGCGGCGACCGACCCGAGCAGCGAGAGCCGGCGCAGGACGAGCAGCCGCGGCCGGTCCCCGTCGGTGCCGCGTACCGTCGGCAGGAGGGGGCCGCCGGACTCCGCGATCCGCGCGCAGTCGAGCACCTGCACCGTCCCGGTCGGGTGGCTGCGGCGGAACTGCTCGACGGCCAGGGTCTGCTTCCCGACCCCCGGCTCGCCGACGAGGAGCAGGTGCCTGGTCCGGGCGGCGACCGCGGTCGCGACGTCGCGGCGGGCGCGCAGGTAGGGGCTGAGCAGCTCGCGGTTCGCGCGGCGCCGCACCTCGGCGGCGGCGCCGTCGGCGTGGGCGTCCCGGAAGTCGGCCGCGAAGTCCCGGCGGGCCGTGGGCGCGACGTGCGACCCCTGGCGACGCATCGCGTCCGCCGTCCGGGACCCGGCCGGTACGGGCGCGCAGCGCCGCCCGGAGCTGACGTGGCCCACGACGGCGCCGTGGTCCCGGACGACGCAGGTGACGACGTCGTCGCGGCGCCCCGACGGCAGGTCGGCCGTGGACCCGGCGGGCGGCGGCTCGGCGAGCGCGGCGTCGGCGAGCGCCCGGTCGAGCAGGTGGTCCCGGTCCTCGCGGGGCAGGGCCCGGAACCCGGGGTTGCACAGGGTCGCCCGGCCGTCGGTCGCGACGACCCACTCCGCCCCGGACCGTGCGCAGACCTCGTCGAAGCGGGCGTGCAGCATCCGCCCGGCCCGGTGCCCGAGGTCCCGGACGCGTTCGCCGACCTGGCGGGCCAGCTCCGCGGCGACGGCCGCACGCAGCGCCGACGCACCGCCCGGCGTCGACAGGTGCGTCACGACCACCACCGTCTGCGGTGCCGCGTCGGTGTCCGACGGCACCGGTGCGGCGGCCTCGGCCAGGCAGGCGAGGTCGGGGTGGAGGTGCTCGGGACCGTCCACCCGGGCGGCGCGACCGGTGGCCCGCACGAGCGCGGACGCCGTGGTCGCCACGTCCTGCTCGGCGATCCGGAAGCCCGGTGCGACCAGGACGGCGTCGAGCAGCGCGGCGAGGTCCGGGCAGGCGTCGTGGCGGACGCGGACCACCCCGTCGCCGTCGACGAGCAGCACCGAGCAGTCCAGGTCGTCGGCGCCGGCGAGGAAGCGGCCGAACACCTCGTCCGCCTCGGCGACGGCGGCGGGGCCGGGTTCGTGCCCGACGTAGGTCGCGGACCGGGCGAGGTCGACGCCCAGGTCGACCGACCGCTGCCAGGACTCCGCGACGACCGGGCGGACGTGGGCGCCCACGTCACCGACGTGCCGGGCGTGCCGCACCCGCCGGGCGGCGGCCTCGACCCCGGCGCCGGCATCCACCGGACGAGCCTAGCCACCCGGGGCCCTGCCCCGCGAGGGTCGTTGACACCCGACCGGGCGGCGGGGAGCGTCGGGACCGACGTCAGCCCCAGCCCCCGGCCGATGACATTCGGGTCACCGGGAGGAGGGGCTGTGGACACGGAGCGTCGCGTCCGACCCCGCGGGGCCCGCCCGGTCGGAGTACCGTCGGTGGCACGGCCACGTGCTGCTGGACAGCCGGATGCCCCACCACCTCGGGGCACGCACGATCCGGAGGATCCGCCGGGGTTCCCGGGTCCACACGGCGAGGCGTCCCGCTCCGCCGTGACCACGCCCGCGTCCCCGGACGGCCGCCCTGCAGGGTGCCGTGCGGCGGTCCGCGGCGGCCGAACGGAGCCACACCGTAAGCGCACCGCGCACCCCGTCACCCACCCGTCGTCCCGCCCCGGCGCAGCCTGCCCCGGCGCAGCCCGCCGCGGCGCGCGTCGCGCTCAAGGACGACCCGAGGCCGGTCGGGGAGGTCGACGGGGCCTGGTGGCCGCGCTCGCGCGTCCTGGTCGACGAGCTGCGCGAGCTGAGCGCGGGCGTCGACGACCGGCTCGGCCCGGTGACCCGGGTCGGGTACAACCTGCGCATCTGGCCGTCGGTGCCGCGCCGGACCACGACCGACGGGCACCTGGTCCGCCTCGGCGGCTTCGCCAGCACCCCGCCCGACGTCGTCGACGTGTTCGGGGCGCACGGCCGGCTGTGCCTGCTCGTCGTGCCGCCGGAGAGCTCGGACGCCGACGCGCGGCGCTGCCTGGACCGGGCGTCGGCGGCCGGGAACGACGACGACGTCGCGACGCTGCTGGCCGGAGCAGGAGGAGAGCCCACCGACGCCTGACGGAGACGACGGCCCCACCGGAGGGAGGCGCGTGAGCGCCAGCGACGACCACGCCGTGCGCACCGCCCTGGTCCGGGCGTCCACCGGCCTGACCGAGCCCCTGACCGACGAGTCGGGGGACACCTCGTGGGATCGGCGGCTCGTCCAGCTGACCCGGGTCGCCGCCCGCACCGTCCCCGGAGCCGACCTGGTCGGCCTGACGCTGCGGGACCGGTACGGCGTCTGCACCACACCCGGTGCGGACCTCGCCGAGCTGGACCAGCTCCAGATCGGGCTGCGCGAGGGGCCGAGCCTGGACGCGATCCGGGGCGGGGTGCCCACCGTGGTCGCGGTCGGCGACCTCGACGACGAGCGCGACCGGTGGCCGCGGTTCGCGCCGGCCGCGGTGCACCGGGGCGTGCACGGCGTCCTGTCCGTCGCGCTGGTGCGGCCGGGGGCCGTCCGGGGCGCGGTGACCGTCTACTCACGGGCCCGGCACGGCTTCGACACCTCCGCGACGGCCATCGCCGACGCGTTCGCGCTGCAGGCCGCCGTCGCGCTGCACGGGGCCACGAAGGCCTACCACCTGGAACGGGCCCTGGAGACCCGCGACCTGATCGGGCAGGCCAAGGGCATCCTGATGCACCGGCACGGGATCGACGCCGACCGCGCCTTCCGCATGCTGGTCGGCGCGTCACAGGCGACGAACATGAAGCTCCCGGACGTCGCCCGGTGGCTGATCTCCGACGCCGGGGCCCCCGTCGAGGTCCTGCCCGAGGTCGGGGTCACGGACCCTGCGGATGGTCCTCCAGCTCCTGCCGCACCGCGCGCAACAGGAACGTGAGGGCGCAGGGGTGACCGGGGTCGAGGGTCGGCGCCGTCCGCCACACCCACAGGAAGCAGCGTTCCGTCGCCTCCGCGGCCCGGTCCTGGTCCCGCAGCGCGGTGCGCAGGAGCCCGAAGACCAGCGTCCCGGTCCCGTCGTACAACCGGCGGAGCGCGTCGAGGTCCCCGTCGCGGATCGCGCGGAGCAGCGCGGCGAGCTCACGCGAGCTCGGGACCAGACCCTCCGGTCCCCGCTGCAGCTCCGCCGGATTCCGCATGTCGCCGTCGTGACCCACCATTGCTCCATCACCGTCGGAACGTCGCCGGGGTCAGGGGCGGCGGACGCATCTCTCGTACGGTCGGGAGACCGTGGTGCGAACGCTACCGTCGTGTCCGGCGACCCGCATGATCCGTCGACGCCGCCGGGTCCCGCCGACCGGTACGGTCCGGGTCGGTCGCCCGCACCGGTCCGGAGGTGACAGCAGTGACCGAGGTCCCCGTGCAGCGCCCCACACCGCTGCACTCCGTGTCGACGGCACGCCGCTCGGCGGAGCGGCTGCGCGCCGTCGACCGGGCCGGGCTGTCGACCGCCTCCGACGACCGGGTCCTGTCCGACCTCTGCGACGTGGCCCGGGAGCTGGCCGCAGGCGGCTACGCGACGGTGTCGGCGACCGACGGCGTGACGTCGTGGATCTGCGCCGCGAGCGGTGACGGGCCGGCGGCGGGGACGGTGGAGGGCGCGGGCGGCGCCGTCGAGCACGCGGTGGTCGACTCCGGCGTACCCCTGGTGCTGGACGCCCTGCCCGGCACCCCGGACGGCGGCGACCCCGCCCCGGCCACCCCCGGCCGGTCCGGCTCGGTGTGCAGCGTCCCGGTCTTCGGCGAGGCGGGCCACGTCGTCGCCGCGCTGCGGGTGGCGCGCACCGGCGCCGGCGAGTGGACGCCCCGCACGGTACGGCTGCTGACCGCCCTCGCCCGGACCCTCGGCGCGCACCTGCGGATGGCCGGGTCGATGCGGGTCAGCCAGGACCTCGCCGACCGGCTCGGCGCCCGGCTGGCCCGGTCGGAGTCCCAGCAGCAGACGCTGTCGGACGAGCTGGGCGACTCCCAGCGGCGTACCGACCTGCTGGAGTCGGGGCTGCTGCCACCGGTGCTCCCGGAGATCGCGGGGGCCGAGGTCGCCGCCGTCTACGTCCCCGGTGCGGTGGGCGAGCACGTGGTCGGGGACTTCTACGACCTGTTCGCCGTCGGCGACCGGTACTGCCTGGTGATCGGCGACGTCTGCGGGAAGGGTGTGCAGGCGTCGCAGATCGCGGTCGTGGCCCGCTACACGATCCGCGGCGCCGCGGCGCGGGACCTCGAGGTCGGGTCGATCGTCGCGAGCGTCGACGGGACCGTCCGGACCATGGACGAGCGGGCGATGCTGACCGTCGTCGTGGTCGTCCTCGAACACGACCCGGACGGCGGGCTGCGCGCGGAGATCGCCAGCGCCGGGCACGAGCCAGCGCTGGTGCTCCGCGCCGACGGCGCCGTGGAGCGCTACGGCACCGGCGGCACGATGCTCGGCCTCCCGATCCCGTGCCGGGTCGCCACCGACGTGGTCCGGCTCGGCAGCGGCGACGCGCTGCTGCTCTACACCGACGGCGTCACCGAGGCCCGGCCCGTCGCGGGCGCCGACCTGTTCGGCGACGACCGGCTCACCGACCTGTTCCGCACGTGTGCCGGGCTCGACGCCGCGGGCACCGTCGCCGCGGTCCACCGGGGCGTGTCCGCCTACGCCCGCGGCATGACCAAGGACGACACCGCGATCGTGGCGCTACGGGTCACCTGACGGTCGGCGGGGCGGCCCGTCGCGCCAGCACGTCGGACCAGTGCCGCTGCGCGACCCGGGGGTGCGAGCGCAGCCAGCCGGTCAGCGCGTTCTCCCCGTAGCGCGCGTCGAGCGGGTTGTCGGCGTCCTCGCTGATCCCGCGGGCGTCCGCGGCCAGCTCGGCCGGCAGATCGAGCGGCGCGACGACGGCGTCCAGGCGCGGCGCGAGGAAGAACGGCACCGAGATCCGGTCGACCCCGGGCGGCGGCGACACCACCCGGTGCCGGGTCGCGGTGAGGTAGCCGCGGGTGGCGATCTCCAGCATCTCGCCGATGTTCACCACGAACGAGCCCGGCACCGGGACGGCGTCGATCCAGCCGCCGTCGGGACCCTCGACCTGCAGCCCGCCGACGACGTCCTGCTGCAGCAGGGCGAGGTAGCCGTAGTCCTTGTGGGCGCCGACGCCCTGGTCGGAGTCCGGGTCCGGGCGCCCGGGATAGCGCACGATCTTGAGGTGCAGCGAGGACTCCTCGTCGAACCAGCCGTCGAAGTAGGTCTCGTCCTGGCCGAGCGCGGCGGCCAGGGCACGCAGCACCTCACGGGAGACCCGCAGCGCCTCGGCCTGCCAGCCCAGCACGACCTCGCGCAGCTCGGGCAGTGTCGGCGGCCACTGGTTCGGCCCGATCAGCCGCAGCCAGTCCGGCTCCCCGGGGCCGGGCTCGACCACGGCGCGCTCGGGTCCGATGTCGATCTGCTCGCGCCAGTCGGCGGTGCCGCCGGTGTGCTCGGTCCCGGTCCGGGTGTAGCCGCGGAACTGGGGGGAGTGGACGTTCTCGATCGCGAGACGGTCCGCCGGCGGCAGCGCGAAGAAGCGGCGGGCGAGCGCGTCCATGCCGGTCAGGACGTCGTCGGGGACGCCGTGACCGGTGACGTAGAAGAACCCGACCTCGCGCGCGGCGCGACGCAGCTCCGCGAGGAAGGCCGCCCGCTCGTCCGGACCGGCGCGGAAGCGGGACAGGTCGACGACCGGGAGCCGGTCGGTGGCGAGGGGCGGCATGGTGCCTCCGACGGGGTGGCGGGCGGGCACCTCGGACGTGGTGCGCCGGGCGCACCAGCCAACCCGGCCGTCGGAGCGGGCGTCAAGGAGCGGTGCCCGCCGGCCGTCTCACCAACTTTGCGTACTACCGGCGGTAACGCCCGTACGTCCGCAACGTCCTGATCATCCCGATCGATGCAGCACTCGTGAACGGACCCGGAAGATCGTGGTACGACGACTCGCCGACGGAGCGGCTGGGCGTCGTCCCTCCGGCCCGCAACCGTCTGGCCACCGTCGGCATCGTCCTGGTGGTGCTGTCGGCGGCGTTCCTGCTGACCACGGCGACGATCCCGATGGGTGCTCTGCTGGCCCTGGCCGCGACCGGGTGCGCCGCGATCGCCGCGTGGCGAGGTCGTGGCGGGCGCGCGCCCCACCGTGGCCGTGCGGTCACGGCGCTCGTCGCCGCGCCCGCGCTGGTGGTCGCCGCCGTGGTGCTCGCCCCGTCCCCGGTCCCGACGACCACCGGCACCACCGAGGCCGCCGCCCTCGTCGCCGCCCCGACCACGACGCCGACCCCGGTGCCCGCCCCGGCCGGGGAGAACCCCCCGGTGGCTCCGGCGGCGGCGCCGTCGCCGACCACGACGCGGGCACCCGTGTCCGCACCGGAGGCGCAGCTGCGGACGGCGCCGGCCGCGCAGGAGGCCGCGTCCCCGCGGCCGCAGGCCCTCGCGTCGGCCCCCACACCCCGCACGACGACGGCGAAGCCGGCTCCGGCCGCGCGACCGTCGGCGTGCGACACGGACACGCACTACGTCAACTCGGCCGGCACCTGCGTGCCCCGCCCGACCCGGTCCGGCGGCGACGCCCCGGCCGGGGCGACGGCGAAGTGCAAGGACGGCACCTACAGCCACAGCCGGTCCCGGTCCGGGACGTGCTCAGGGCACGGTGGGGTCGCCACCTGGCTGTAGAGGGGGACCAGTGATGCGGGCCGGACCCGATCACGAGCGGCTGCAGGAGCCCGGTCGCGGCCGGGTGTGGCGGAGGCGTGGGACGAGCGTGACGCTCGTCGGGCTCGTGCTGGTGAGCTCCCCCTGGGGGCTCGCGAGCGAGCGCGATCTCGGCCGGTGGGGCGACGTGCTGACCGTCGTCGTCCTGGCCGTCGTGGTGCCGCTCGCCGCGGTCGTCTGGCGGGAGTCGACCCGGCCGTACCCGCACGACCGGACGATGGTCGTCCTCCGCCGGGCCGTCCCGCCGGCCCAGCGCGCGGCCGTCGCGACGGCGCTGCGGCGGGGGAGGCCCGAGGACATCCCTCCCGGGCACCTCGCCTACGCCCGGGCGTGGACGGCGCAGCGCGGGGCCGGACTCGTGTCGCCGTCGGCGCTGGCCGTGCTGATGTGGGCGCAGATGCTGAACGCGGCCGCCCGGGCCGCCAACCCCTGGTTCTTCCTCGTCGGCCTCAGCGGGGCCGCGGTCTTCACCGTGGCCGCGGGAGTCGAGGTGGCGCTGCAACGACGACGGGACCGCTGCCTGTCCACCGACCGGCCGGATGCCGGGGACCGACCGTCGTGATCAGCCGCGGCTGCTGCCGACGAGATGGGCGAACACCACGGTGTTGTCCCGATAACTCCGTGCACTCGAGTCGAAAGATCCACCACAGGTGATCAGACGCAGTTCCGCCCGGTCGACGTCGCCGTAGACGGACTCGGTCGGGAATTCGTTCTTGGGAAATGATCTGACCTCGTCGACGCGGAACGTCGCGGCGATCCCGTCGGCCCGTGTCACGGTGATGTCCTCGCCCGGACGCATCCGGCCGAGGTCGTAGAACACCGACGGTCCCTCGGCGGCCGAGTCGACGTGGCCGAGGATGACCGACGGGCCGCGGAAGCCCGGTGCCGACGACCCGCGGTACCAGGACGCCCGGTCGTAGCCGGGGCCCGGGGCCGGGACCTCGAGGGTGCCGTCCGGCGCGAGACCGGACTGGTCGACGACCGACTCGACCCCGATCGACGGGATCGAGATCGACCGGGGCGGGGAGGGCGGGAGCACCTCGCCCACCGGCCGGGCCCCCGCGGGCGCGGTGCCCACCACGGCCGGTCCCACCGGGCCGGCGGCCGCGGCCACCGGCTCCGGGGGACCGCCCGCGGTCAGCGCCAGCACGAGCACGACCACACCCGCGACGCCCAGGAGCAGCGCGCCCAGCGGAGCGAGCAGCCGCCGGAGGCGGGACGGGTGTGGTGCGGTCATCGGGTGCTCCGGTCCTTGTGCCGATCGGGGAACCGGTCGTGGTGGTCCACCACGACCGGAGCCGGGGGTGCCGCCCGCCTGTGCGGGCGGCACCCCCGGAGTGGATCAGTGCCCGCGGACGCCGCGACGGCGGACGACGAGCACCAGCGCGGAGCCGGCGAGCAGCGCGACACCGGTCACGACCAGCGCGGTGTCGGTGCCGGAGGTGCTGCCACCACCGGTCTCGACGCCACCCTGCGGCATCGGCATGGTCCCGCTCGTCGTGTTGACGACGATCGTCGCGATGCCGATGGTGGTGCCGCCCTTGAGGGCGTCGGTCTTGAAGGCGCCGTTCAGGGCCTCGGCGGCCCCGGCGTTCAGGGTGACGGTCGTGCCGGTCAGCGTCGCGGTGCCCGCCGACTGGTCGATCGTGATCGGCTTCAGGGTCGAGCCGTTGAGGTCGAACAGGGTGGTCGACTCGGCGACGGTCTGGCCGCCGGCGCGGACCCGGCCGGTCAGCACGGCGGGGTCGCCCGGGTCGATCACGAAGTTGTCGAGCGTGACCTCGGTGTCACCCTTGGTGAGGGTGAGCCCGCTGCCCATGTGCTCGATCTTGCCCTGCACGTAGGGCAGGACCTCGTTCGGCTTGTAGACGGTCACGTTGCCGCCGGTGATCGGGAACGACGCCGTGCCGTCGGAGATCGAGGCGGACCCGAACGGGCCGGGGGTGACGTCGAGCGAGGTCAGCGCGTCGGTGAAGCCCTTGTCCAGCGCGACCGAGGTGCTCTTGCCGGTCAGGTTGGAGATCATCGCGACCGGCGGAGGGGTCTCCTGTGCGGAGGCGACCCCGGCGCCCAGCGCGGTCGTCGCGGCGGCGACCAGGCCGATCGTGGCCAGGCCGATCACACGTCGTACGGAATTCGCCATTGTGGTTCTCCTTGGATCGCACCGACCGACGGGCGATTCCCGGCGACCTTTGCTCCTGTATTCGACGGCCGGAGCGCGGGGGTTCGGAGAAATGCGGGGAAAAATGTCCCGGGGCCCGGATATCACCGCGGGTGACGTGTTCCGGGCCCCGGGCAGCGGAGCGTGTGCGGCGGGGCTCAGCCCGCGGGGCGGCCGAGCCGGTGGTGCCGGATGCGGGCCTTCATCTCGGCGACGCCGTCGGCGAACCGCTCCTCGTAGACCTCCTCGACGGCGGCCGCACCGGCCGCGGTGACGCTCCCGTCGGCGTCGATGAGGCCGAGGGCGAGCAGGTGCCGGGCCACCGCCGGGCGCAGCAGGTCGACGTCCACCTCGCGCGCGTCGAGCAGTTCCAGGGCCCGTGACTCGTCGTCGGTCAGGAGCATCCGCCTCACCTCCACCCTGGGTTCGTGCGCGGGCCGCGAGGGGTTCACCCCGGTGGACCCGGCCGGACCGCGGTCAGGCGGCCGGGTAGCGGGTCGGGGTCGTGCTGTCGCTGTCGAGGTACGGGGCGTCCCCGGTCAGGTTGTCGCCCCGGTTGGGGCGGGGCCGCGGGTCGCGCGGTGACTCCTCGCCGTAGGTCGCCCGCACCAGCGACGCGTGGGTGGGCGCCTCCGGGACGCCGGGCGCGCGGCGTGCCGCCATCTCGCGGCGCAGCACCGGCACGACCTCGGTGGCGAGCAGCTCGACCTGCTCGAGCACCGTGCCCTCCGGGACACCGAGGCTGTCCAGCGCCCACAGCTGACGCTGGTAGTCCCCGAAGCCGTCCTGGAAGGTCAGGGTCTTGTCGATGACCTCCTGCGGGCTGCCGACGCTGAGCGGCGTGCGGTCCGCGTAGTCCTCGAGGCGGGTCCCGCGGAACAGGACGTGGTTCTCGAAGTAGGGACGGAACGCGGCGTAGGCGTCCTGGGAGCGGCGGGCGACGAACGCGTGCCCCCCGAGGCCCACGATCGCCTGGTCGGGACGCCCGTGGCCGTGGTGGGCCCAGCGCTTGCGGTAGAAGTCGACCAGGGGCCGGAAGTGCAGGTTCGGCGCCAGGATGTGGTTGGCGAAGTAGCCGTTGCCGTAGTGGGCGGCCTGCTCGGCGATCTCCGGGGTGCGGATCGCGCCGTGCCACACGAACGGCGGCACGCCGTCGAGCGGCCGGGGGGTGGAGGTGAACCCCTGCAGCGCCGTGCGGAACCGGCCCTCCCAGTCCACGACGTCGGAGCGCCAGAGCCGGTGCAGCAGCGCGTAGTTCTCCAGGGCGAGCGCGACGCCGTCGCGGATCTCCTTGCCGAACCAGGGGTAGACCGGCACCGTGTTGCCCCGGCCGAGCATGAGGTCCAGCCGCCCGTCGGCGAGGTGCTGGACCGTCGCGAAGTCCTCGGCGATCCGGACAGGGTCGTTGGTCGTGATCAGCGTGACCGCCGTGCTCAGGACGATCCTGCTGGTCACCGCCGCGATGTGACCCAGGATCGCCGGCGGCGACGACGGGACGAAGGGCGGGTTGTGGTGCTCGCCGAGCGCGAACACGTCGAGGCCGAGCTCGTCGGCGTGCCGGGCGAGGCGCACGATCGAGCGGAGGCGCTCGGCCTCGCCCGGAGTGCGCCCGATGAGCGGGTCGGCGCCGATGTCGCCGACGGTGAAGATGCCGAACTGCACGGGGGTCCTTCCGGGGGGTGGCGGCCCGCGGGCCGCGCTCAGACGAGGTCGCGCACGGCGGCGAACGCCGCGGGCGTCACCGGGTCCAGCACGTCGTCGACGTCGTGGTGGCGCTGTATCCATCGCGCGACGTACGGGCAGACCGGCACGATCCGCCGGCCGGCGTCGCGCGAGTCGGTGAGGGCCCGCGCGACCAGGGTCCCGGCCAGCCCGCGCCCGGCGAAGGCGTCGTCGATCTCGGTGTGGAAGAAGACCCGCTGCCCGTCGCGGTCCACGTAGGCGGTGAACCCGGCGACCACGCCGTCCACCCGCACCTCGTAGCGGTGCGTCGTGGGCCGGTGCGTGACCTCGGGCGTCCCGGCCGCGTCGGGCGTCGCCGATCCGGACATGGCTGTGACCTCCGTCGTGGGGTGGCCCGGGGGCGGGTGGCCTGCCCGGGCCGCGGCCGTCGGGGTCCCGGCGGCTCCGTCGCCACGACGCTAGGTCGGCCCGGCCGTCCCCGGATCGGTCACGCGATCGGTCGTGCGGAGCCCCCGGGGCGCCGGTCGGGTCGGTGACCTCCCGACGGCGGGGTCCTGCGGCGGGATGCCGCCCGGGGTTCCCACGGCGGCCGACCGGTGGGCCCGTCGGTGGCCGGGCGACCCATCCGGCGACCGATCCGTCGGTGCCCGCGGCGCGCTGACACTGGGCCCGGGCGGCATCCGGCCGTCCGTCGAGGAGGACCCGATGCCCGACCGAGCCGACCCCGCCGGGATTGTCGCCGCACACCTGGACGCCTGGAACGCGCCGGAGGGACCCGTGCGCGACGGGGCCGTCGGGACGGTCTACACCGACGACGTGTTCGTGGGCGAGCCCGACGCCGCGCACCGCGGGCACGAGGGGATGTCCCGGGCGATCGCGGCTCTGCACGCCCAGGTGCCGGGGGCCGTGATCAGCCGGTCGGGTCCGATCGGCACGGCCCAGGACCTGGTCACCTACGCCTGGACCCTGGGTGTCGGCCGCGGGCCCGCGGTCGCGTCCGGCCGCGACGTGCTCCTCCTGCGCGACGGGCGGGTCTCCGCCCTGTACGTGCTGCTGGACCCGGCTGGGGACCAGGGGTGAGGCGGGCGATGACGACCCCGCGGCCGGTGGGCCACGAGTACCGGTTCGAGCTGGGCGGGCTGCGGGTGCGGTACCGCTTCGACTCCGGCACGGAGGCGACCTTCGTGGTGGAGGACGGTGCCGGGCTGGCTCCCGACGGGCACACCGAGACGGTGTGCATCGACCTGCGTGAGATCCGTGAGGGCGTCTACCTGAACTCGTGGACCGAGGCGAGCGGCGCGACGGTGACGCACGTGGAGGACTTCGAGAACGGCACGCTGTACTCGAACATCACGATCGACGGGACGCTGCACGCGCTCGTCGGCACGATCACCCGGACCGCCCGGTGAGCGCCGTGGAGGGCCCCGAGGAGCGCAACGTCCGGATCGTGCTGACCGCGATGCGGGAGCTGTTCGAGGAGAAGGACCTCACGGCCATCGACCGCTACTGGGCCGAGCCGTACACGCAGCACAACCCGTCCATGCCCGACGGGCTCGACACGCTGCGCGCGGTCGTGCCGACCCTGGAGGGCTTCTCCTGGCGGCCGGCCCGCGTCGCCGCACAGGGCGACCTCGTCTTCACCCACAGCCGGGTCCTGGGCTGGGCCCCGACGCCCGTCGTGATCGTCGACATCTTCCGCCTGCGGGACGGGCGCATCGTCGAGCACTGGGACGTCGTCCAGGAGGAGGTGCCCGCCGAGTCCTCGGCCACCGGCCGCCCGATGGTCTGACCCCGCATCGCGCACGCCCCCCGACGCCACCTGCGCCGCCGCCGTGTGCCGCGGGTCAGATCAGGCCCGCGGCGCGGGCCGCGATGACCGCCCGGGCCCGGTTCTGGGTGTCGAGCTTGCGCATCGCGCTGTGCAGGTAGGCCTTGACCGTCCCCACGGTGATCCCGAGCTGCGCCGCGATCTCGGCGTTGGTCGCGCCCACCGCGACGTGCTGCAGCGCCTCGACCTCCCGCGGTGAGAGGGCGGGGGCCTCCCCGCCCGGCCGGGCCACGGCCGGGTGGGCCCCGGCGAGGCCGTGGTGGATCCGGCTCAGCCGCTCGCGCAGCTCCGGGTCACCGGTGCTCTCGATCAGCGCGGCGAGCTCCAGCAGCGCGCCGGCCCGGCTCTCGGCGTCCGCGGCGCCCGGGGGCACGACGGCCGGGGGAGCGTGCTGGTCGAGCAGGGCCGTGGCGTCCCGGGCGATGTTGGCGGCGACGATGCCGGCGTTGCGGACGGCGACGTCGCCGATCGGCCGGTGCTCGCGCATCGCCCCGTACATCACACCGCGGACCGAGCCGTGGACGACGATCGGGTACGCCAGGATCGACGCGAGCCGTTCGTGCTCGACGACGACGTGGTCGTAGTCGTGGGTGATCCCCGGGGTCGAGGCGTAGTCGCTCACCCGGCACGGGATCCGGCGGGCCATCGCGGCGCCGCCGAGACCGCGCCCGGACAGGACGCTGAGCAGCCGCAGCGAGTCGCCGAAGGTGCCGATCAGCTGGTTGATCGTGAGCTGCTGGCCGTCGCGCACCGTCCGGGTCGTCCCGCCGAAGACGACCGGCAGGCCGGTCGTCGAGCTGAGCTCGTGGAGCCGGCGGGGCATGACCCGGTCCAGCGCCCGGGCGACCGCGTCGTCGTCCTGCACGAGTGCTCCTTCCCGTCCCCACGGGCGGCATCGGCCGCCCGACGTGGCCCAGCTTGCCACCGGCGCGGACGGCGGACCAGGTCACCGGTCCGCACCGGACTCCCGCGACTACCGACTTCGGTTGGTAGCGGCGCCCGGACCGCTGCGGAGAGTCTCCTCCCGACAGATCCGGCTGCGCTCGACGAGGAGCCCCGCATGCATTCCACCACCGCCGCGGTGCCCCTCTGATCGACGCGATGCCCGGACCGCTCCGATCCGCGGTCCGCCCCATCCCACCGACCCGGAGGACGTCCGTACCCATGGGCAACCACGACATCTACCGCGACGCCCGTGACCGGCTCGTCGCGCTGCACGGCGAGCACGAGAAGGCCGTCGCCGACTTCACCTGGCCGCAGCTCGACGGCGCGTTCCAGTGGGCGCACGACTGGTTCGACGTGATCGCCGACGGCGAGTCGCGGACCGCGCTGCGCATCGTGGAGGAGGACGGTGCCGAGGGCGCCTGGACCTTCGACGAGCTGCGCCGCCGCTCCAACCAGGTGGCCCGCTGGCTCGCCTCGCACGGCGTCGGGCGCGGGGACAGCGTGCTGGTCATGCTCGGCAACCGCGTCGAGCTGTGGGAGTCGATGCTCGCGGTGATGAAGCTCGGCGCGGTGATCATGCCGACGACCACCGCACTCGGCGCCGTGGACCTGCCGGACCGCCTGGAGCGCGGGGGAGCGCGGTTCGTGATCGCCGACGTGTCGTGCACGGACAAGTTCGACGGCCTGCTCGACGGGCTCACCGCGGTCTCGGTCGGCGGGTCCGCCGAGGGCTGGCTGGACCACACCGACTCCCACGACGTCGACGACGCCCCGGTCGAGCACCCGGGCACCACCGCCGACGACCGGCTGCTGCTGTACTTCACCTCGGGTACCACCAGCCGGCCGAAGCTGGTCGAGCACACCCAGGCGTCGTACCCGGTCGGGCACCTGTCCACCATGTACTGGCTGGGTCTCACCCCGGGCGACGTGCACCTCAACATCAGCTCGCCGGGCTGGGCCAAGCACGCGTGGAGCTGCTTCTTCGCGCCGTGGATCGCCGGGGCGACGATCTTCCTCTACAACTACACCCGCTTCGACGCGGCGTCGCTGCTCGGCCAGATCCGGGACAAGGACGTCACCACGTTCTGTGCCCCGCCGACGGTCTGGCGGATGCTGATCAAGGCCGACCTGTCCGGCGGGCCCGGCTCGCTGCGTGAGGTCATCGCGGCGGGCGAGCCGCTCAACCCGGAGATCATCGAGCAGGTCCGGGCGCAGTGGGGCCTGACCCTGCGCGACGGGTTCGGCCAGACCGAGACGACGGCGTCGGTGGGCAACACGCCCGGCTCCGTCGTGAAGCCCGGGTCGATGGGGCGCCCGCTGCCCGGTGTCCCGGTGGTGCTGGTCGACGAGCTCACCGGTGAGGTCTCCGAGACCGAGGGTGAGATCTGCATCGACCTGTCCCTGCGGCCCACCAGCCTCATGGTCGGGTACCTGGACATGCCGGAGAAGACCGCCGACGCCATGGCGGGCGGCTTCTACCACACCGGGGACACCGCGACCCGCGACGAGGACGGCTACCTGTTCTACGTCGGCCGCACCGACGACGTGTTCAAGGCCAGCGACTACAAGATCTCGCCGTTCGAGCTGGAGAGCGTGCTCGTCGAGCACCCGGCGGTGCTGGAGGCGGCCGTGGTGCCCCAGCCCGACCCGGTCCGGCTCGCCGTGCCGAAGGCCTACGTCGCGCTCGCCCCCGGCCACGAGCCGACCCGCGAGACCGCGGCCGCGATCTTCGCCCACGCCCGGGACCACCTGGCGCCCTACCTCCGGGTGCGGCGCATCGAGTTCTTCGAGCTGCCGAAGACGATCTCGGGCAAGATCCGGCGGGTGGAGCTGCGGGCCCGGGAGCGCGACGAGGCCGGGGCGGCCGCGGGCGGGGAGTGGCGCTACGAGGACTTCCCGGAGCTGAAGGCCTGACGGCCTCCCCGGGAGCCCCTCCGGGGCGGTATCCGCCGAGCCGCCCCGGACCAACGGCCGGCCCGTCACCGGCGCGACGCCGTGACGGGCCGGCCGTTCGCGTCTCCGGCCCGCCGGGCTCAGGGCCGTCCGGTGCGCAGGCCCTCGACGAGCAGTGCGACCAGCCGGCGACCGCGGGCGAGGTCGGCGTCCGACGCCGCCCGGCACAGCTGCGGCAGGGCGAACAGCAGGTCCTCGGCGGAGACGGCGTCACGCCGGATCGCGCCGTCCCCGACCGCTGCGTCGAGCAGTGCGGCCAGTGCGGGGCCCAGGCGATGCGTGAAGTGGCCGGGCAGCCCGTCGAAGGCGGGGTTGCCGGAGTGCAGCGCCGAGGCGAGGCCCCGCTTCGTCGCGAGCAGGTCGATGAACCGGTCGAGCCAGTACGTCAGCGCCGCGACCGGTGGGTGCTCGGAGGCCAGCTGCGGGCCGGCGTCGGCGAGGGCGTCGATGCCGGTCTCGACCACCGCCTTCACCAGGTCCGCCCGCTGCGGGAAGTGCCGGTAGAGGGTGCCGACGCCGACGCCCGCCAGGTCGGTGATCTCCTTCGCGGGAGCGTCCACGCCCGAGGTGTCGAAGACCCGCCGTGCGGCGTCGAGCAGTGCCTCGACGTTGCGCTGTGCGTCCGAGCGCGGACGTCTGGCCCCGGTCCTCCCACTCATCCCGTCACTCTGCCACGCGCTCCTTGTGAACCGGAATGGCTTTCCGTATCGTCGATCCGGAAAGGCATTCCGCTTAGCCCACCGCACACCGGGAGACCGCCATGCAGTACCGCCCGCTCGGCCGGACCGGGATCATGGTCAGCCCCGTCGCGCTCGGCGCGATGATGTTCGCGACGTCGTTCGGCAACCCCGATCCCATCGACTCCGCGCGCATCATCCACCGGGCGCTCGACGCCGGGATCAACCTCGTCGACACCGCCGACGCCTACGGCGACTCGGAGGAGGTGGTCGGCCGTGCGCTGAAGGGTCGCCGCGACGACGTGGTGCTCGCGACCAAGTTCGGCCGCCCCGTCGACGACGACCCGGCGCACCGCGGGGCGTCGCGCCGCTGGATCGTCACCGCCGTCGAGAACTCCCTGCGCCGGTTGGGGACCGACCACATCGACCTCTACCAGCTCCACCGCCCGGATCCCGACACCGACATCGAGGAGACCCTCTCCGCGCTGACCGACCTGGTCCGCAGCGGAAAGGTGCGGGCGGTCGGGACCTCCCAGGCCCCCGCCTCGGGCATCGTCGAGGCCCAGTGGGTCGCCGAGCGGCGCGGGCTGGTCCGGTTCCGCGCCGAGCAGTGCGCCTACTCGATCCTGAACCGTGGTGCCGAACGCGAGGTGCTGCCGGCCGCGCAGCGGTTCGGCATGGGCGCGCTGATCTGGGGGCCGCTCGGCCAGGGGATGCTCACCGGTCGCGTCCGCCGGGGCGGGGTGAGCGACCTGCGCCGGGCCGGGCTCCTGCGGCACCTGTCCGACGAGCGACGCATCGAGGTCGTGGAGCAGCTCGTCCCGCTCGCCGAGGAGGCGGGCGTGCCGCTCACGCACCTGGCCGTCGCGTTCGTCGTCGCCCATCCCGGGGTGACCAGCGCGCTGCTCGGGCCGCGCACCATGGCCCAGCTCGACGACCTGCTCGCGGGGGTGGACGTCGCGCTGGGCGACGACCTGCTCGACCGCATCGACGGGATCGTGCCGCCGGGGGTCGACGTCAGCGCCCTGGACCAGGAGTTCCGGCCGCCGGCGCTGCTGGACCCGCAGCTGCGGCGTCGTCCGGTGGCGGGGCGGTCCGCGGCCTGACCCGCGCGGCCGGTCGGGTCATCCGGCGCGGGTGTCCTCGACCGCGTCGAGGACGGATCCCAGCTGGTGCAGCGCGGTCTCCAGGGTCGCGGCGGGCACCTCGGCGAGCAGGCGCCGGAGCGCCGCGTTCGCCGCGCCGGTCGCGGCGCGCGCCACGGCCACGCCGTCCGGTGTCAGGCGGACGTCGTTGCTGCGCCGGTCCGCGGGGTCGGGTACCCGGGAGACGAGCCCGCGGTTCTCCAGGCGGCGCAGGACGTTGCTCAGGCCGCCCGTCGTCAGCAGCAGGTGCGCCGTCAGCTCCTTCGGCTTCTGCCGGTAGGGCTCGCCGGTCGTCAGCAGCGTCGCGACCACGTCCAGCTCCGCGGGCGTGAGGTCGTGCGCGGACAGGGCGGGGGCGATCGCCTGCGCGAGCGTCCCCTGCAGGCGCACGACGTGCTGGGAGAACGCCAACGCCAGGCGCTCGTCGGGGGACACGTTCCTCCGGTCGCGGGTCACGGTCGCAGCCTACCCGACGAAAGCTTTCGTGATAGCTTTACAGAAAGCTATCTGGAGGAGCTGCCATGGGAACGGTGACCGCGATCGACGGCGTCCGGGTGTTCACGGGCGACGGCCTCACGGAGCCGCGGCGGGTGTACCTCGACGGGGCGGAGATCGGCACCGGGCGCACGCCGGACGTCGTGGTCGACGGCCGGGGGCGGGTACTGCTGCCCGGCCTGATCGACGCGCACATGCACACCGTGCGCGGCCGGGAGGACCTGCAGGACCTGGCGACGTGGGGTGTCACCACGGGGCTGGACATGGCGGCCTGGCCGAGCGCCTTCGTCACCGCGATGCGCGGGCAGACGGGCGTCGCGCAGATCCTCAGCGCGACGACGCCCGCGGTGGGCCCCGGCGGCAACCACGCCCGGATGCCCGGGTTCCCGGCCGACGGCGTCGTCACGGGTCCGAGGGAGGCCCGCGCGTTCGTCGACCGCCGCGTCGCCGAGGGCGCCGACTACATCAAGATCGTCACCGAGGCGGCCCCGCCGGAGGGCATGGACCAGGAGACCGTGGACGCGATCGTCGCCGCGGCACACGGGCACGGCCTGCTGGTCGTGGCACACGCGGTCACCACCGGCGCCGTCCACGTCGCGGTCGCGGCCGGGGTGGACATCAGCACGCACGCACCCCTGGACGCGGTCCTCGACGACGCCACCGTGCAGCGCATGCGCGACGCCGGCACGGTCTGCTCGCCGACGCTGACGATGATGCGCGGCGTCGCCGACCTGCGGGCCGCGGCGGGCCTCCGGTACGAGCACGCCCGCGACTCGGTCACCGCGCTCCACGCGGCGGGCGTCCGGCTCCTGGTCGGCACCGACGCCAACTCCGCGCCCGGCGCCCCGTTCGCGCCCCGGCACGGCGAGTCGATGCACGACGAGCTCGGCCTCATGGTCGACGCCGGGCTGACGCCGGTCGAGGCGCTGCGCAGCGCCACCGGCCTCACCGCGCAGATCTTCGGCCTCGACGACCGGGGCGTCGTCGAACCGGGCCGGCGCGCCGACCTGCTGCTGGTCGACGGCGACCCGACCGAGGACATCGGCGCGACCCGCGCGATCGCCGGGGTCTGGATCGCGGGGGAGCGGGTCCGGTGAGCCCACCCGACCCGTGACGCCGTCCGTCGTGCGGACGTCACGGGAACGCGTTCCCCCTCGGCGAGGTGGCGCCGTCGTCGCTCATGTCCTTATGGTCTCCGGGTGCGGAACCTACTCCGGAGCGCGGCGGGAGTGGACCGGCTCGTCCCGTACGAGGACGCCGTGCTCGCTCTCGGCCGTCGCGGGGACATGCTCGAGTACCACGACGACGTCCGCGTCGAGCGGATCGTCGGAACCGTCGGGCGCGCCGAGGACTTCGACGCCGAGTTCCGGCTGAGGAACTCGGACCTGCGGGACCGGTGGGACGCGGTCGCCGATCTGATGGCCCGCCCCGGCGGGCCGGTCGCCCGGATCGACCTGCTGCGTCTGGGGGAGATGTACTTCGTCGTCGACGGGCACCACCGTGTCTCGGTCGCCCGCGCACGCGGCCACGCGGTCATCCCGGCCCGGGTGCGGTGGGTGTGCACCGTCGCCTACGCGCTGGCCTGTCTGAGGGTGATGCACCTGCCCAGCAAGGCCGCCGAGCGGGAGTTCCTGACCCGCATCCCGCTGCCCGACCCGGTGCGCACCGAGCTGTGGCTCGACCGTTCGGCCGACTGGATGCGGCTCGCGGACGCCGCCGAGGCGTGGGGCTTCCGCGAGTCCCTGCGCGACGCTCCCCTGACGGACCGGCGCGCCCTCGCCGAACGGTGGTGGGAGCAGGAGGTCGTCCCCCTCGTGCGGCACCTGCGACGGGCCGGTGTCGGCGTCGGTCTGCGCGACATCCAGCTGTACGCCGCCGCGACGACCACCCGGGACCGGCGCGGGGAAGGGTCGTGGCCACCGCTGGCCGGCGGCGACGAGCTCCGTCCGGCCTGGGCCGGCGGAGAGGGGGAACCGCACCGCGGCTGACACGGACGGTGGCCGCGTCGGCGGCGCATCCCGGGCAGCCCGTCGGTGACCTGCTCGCGGGGCGGGGCCTCGCGTCGGGCCGGTGGGCACCCGCCGGGTCCGCCTTGCCGGTGATCAGGAATGGCGCCAGGGTGTCGCCATGGACACGCAGATGGTGGCCAACGCCCTGCTCCTCGTCCCGGCCGCCGTCCTCGGGGTACTGGCCGTGCGCGCGCGTCGCCGGGGGCGCACCCGGCTGGGGCTGTCGGTCCGGCCGGGACCGCTTCCCGACCTCGCTCGGGGTGTGCTGTTCGGTGCGGTGTCGGTCGGTGTGCTCTACGGGGCGCTCGCGGCGACCGGGACGCTGCGACCGGGTCCGGTCTCCGGCGTCACGGCGGTGCTGGTCGGTGTCGCGGTCTACTTCCTGGTGCTCTTCCTCGTCGAGGAGGTCGTGTTCCGGGCGTTGCTGATGACCGGGCTGGGGGTGGTCGTCGGTCGTACCGCTGCACTGGTCGTGACGAGTGTGCTGGTGGCGGTGCCGTACGTGTTCTCCACGGGCAGCGGGGTGCTGCCGGTCGTCGGCGCGGTCGCGACGAACCTGGTCAACGGGCTCGCGCGGTGGCGGACCGGGCGGATCTGGTTCGGGGTGGGCATGCGCTGGGCCTGGAACACGCTGCAGGTCGCGCTCGGGTTCACCGTGAGCGGCTACGCGCTGGCCACACCGGTCCTCGACCAGTCGACGACCGGCCCGTCGTGGCTGACCGGCGGGGAGTACGGGCCGGAGGGCGGAGTGGTGGGGATCGCGCTCCGCGTGGTGATGATCGTGGTCATGGTCGGTGTCGTCCGCGGTTCCGTTCCCGCGTGGACGATCGGCCCGCGCGGGAGCCGCGACGGGAACGGCGCCGCCTGAACCGGGACGGTGCCGTCGGGCTCCGGGTTCCGGTCGGAGGATCGTCGTTGTGCCTCTGACCTGCGTGCCCCCGGCAGGATTCGAACCTGCGGCACCCGCTTTAGGAGGCCGGGACGGGGCGTGATCCGCATCGTCCTCGAACGGTCTACCAGTAGCTGGGGTTTCCATGGAACTGCTGCAGCGTTCGCAGGTGCATTTTAGTTCGTCCCACGATCGGCCCCACGTGGGGACTGGCGGCTCGGCCAGCATGCCCATCGGGGAGGCTGACTTCTTGAGTGATGCGTGCCACCTGACCTGTTGCGAGGAGACCTCCCGCCAGATGGGTGACGCGCCCCGCGGGTGTGGGCCGCCACGTCGAGCCACCCGGAGCGAGATGTCCCGCTTGCTCGGAGATCGGCGATCGCGGGCGCAGGGCCGCGTCAGGAGTCTCCGTGGCAGCACCGAGGAGGTATCCCGACGAGCTGCGTGAGCGCGCCGTCCGCCTCAAGAAGGAGGTCCGGACCCCAAGCCGGTGGGCGGGCGGCCGACCGAGCAGCTGGGCGCGCATCACGACGTGTTGCGGAACTGGATCTGCCAGGATGAGTCCAACCGAGGCGAGCGCCACGACCGCTCCGGTGCCACTTGCGGCTCTCCGTGAGTAAACGCGACCCTGAGCCGCAGCGAACACCACGTGTCCTGCAAGCGTGTCGAGCAGCTGATACGCGAGCACGAACTGCTGGGGCGCGTTTCTGCGAGATGGAGTGCGACAGGAATATCGGTTAGTGGATTGGGGTGGCGCCCTTGATCGTCCGGCCTAGCCGCAGCGGAGATCGGCAGGCTGGTCATACGCGCCCGCGACGAGGTGGTCCCCAGCAGAACCACGGACGCAGATTCGTAATAGGGGAACATGCCAGCCGTGGCTATCGGGGGACGAGCGCAGACAACCGGGTCGCAATCTCTTCGGCCGGTACGTCAATCGTCGCTGTGCCCCATGACATACGGATAGCCCCGTCGATACGTTCTCGCGGTAGACCTGCGGCCATGAGGACGTGACTCGGATCGTAGCTCTGTGAAGTGCAGGCTGAGCCGTTGGACACCGCAGCGAGGTCCTTCAACGCGACGATCGCCGCCTCAGAGTCAACGCCAGGAAGGGAGAGGTTCAGGGTCGTGGGCAGGGTACGCCGGGGATCACCG
This sequence comes from Pseudonocardia sp. ICBG601, assembly GCF_020496245.1. Lineage (NCBI taxonomy): Bacteria > Bacillati > Actinomycetota > Actinomycetes > Pseudonocardiales > Pseudonocardiaceae > Pseudonocardia > Pseudonocardia sp. ICBG601. The sequence continues at coordinate 1,487,742 of NZ_JAHLJA010000148.1, forward strand.
TTCAACGTTGCTCCGAGTGGTAGGAGGCTGCGCAGAAGAAGCTCCTTGATCTGATTTGCTCGGTCCGTCCGTACATCGACCTCTGTGAGCGCGAGCCTCGAGGCAGTACCTAGGCCAGCGATCAAAGGGACGGGAAGCGTGCCAGGGCGTAGCCCTCGTTCCTGCCCGCCGCCGAACATTAATGGAGCGAGTGGGGGCCGTTTGAACCCTCGCCGGCGCGTCACGAGGGCGCCGATTCCCTTTGGAGCTCCGATCTTGTGTCCTGATATCGCCATAAGGTCGAGGCGTGGGTTCTGGAGCGGCGCGACCACCTTGCCGAAGGCCTGGGCCGCGTCTACGTGGAAGAAGGCCGCATGTCCAGCCAGGACTTTAGCGATCTCCTCAACCGGCTGGATGACACCGGTCTCGTTGTTGGCCGCCATGACCGACACCAGCAAAGTGTCCGGGCGGAGGGCAGCTGCGACTGCCTCGGCTGGCACCCACCCCCCGTCGCTCGGCGCTAGAAGCTCGACATCGAAGCCACGGCTGGCGAGAACCTCAAGGGGTTCGAGTACCGCCTTGTGCTCGATCTGCGTCGAGATGATGTGCTTCCGGCCGGTCGCCTCGCCGTGGGCGGCTAAGCCCAGGATGGCGATGTTGTCGCTCTCGGTCGCGCCGCTGGTGAAGATGATCTCCTCGGGCCTAGCCTCGACGACCTCCGCGATCTCCCTACGCGCCTGGTTCACGCGTTCCTTCGCTGCCTGGCCGTAGCCGTGCGTCCGGCTGCCAGCGTTGCCGAACTCCAGCGTCATGTAGCGAAGGACCTCGGCTGCTACTCGCTCGTCGACTGGGGCCGTCGCGTTGAAGTCCAGGTACGTCGCCTGGCTGAGCGCATGGCGGAGCTCACCGCTTCCGTCGGTGATCGAGGCTACGGTCATGTACGGAAGCCTACTGCTAGGTACGGGCAGCGGTCCGTGTAGGTTTGGAGAGCTGTACGGAAGTATGTCCATACACGGCGGGATCAGGGGTTATGGCGGAGCCAGGGTCGACGGGAGCCAGGGTCAGCGGCTTTGAGTACGTGTTCCCGGCGATCCGCGGAGTGCAGGCGGGCCGGGCGTACTACGTGACCATGTGCCCGCTGCGGATCATCCCGCGCCTCTTCCTCTTTAACGAGGAGGAGTTGCCCCCCGAGATGCGGGCCCAGCGTTCGCTCAACAAGGGCCGGATCCCCGAGATGGCGCGCTACATCGTCGAGAATCCTGAGTCCTACATCTTCTCCGCGCTCACCGCGAGCGTGAACGCTGACGTGCGCTTCGACGCCCTGGAGGGCGCCAGCGGTCCGAGCGAGCGGATCGGCACGCTGACCATCCCCATGTCCGCGACCTTCGTGATCAACGACGGACAGCATCGCAGGGCAGCGATTCAGCAGGCGCTGGCTGAGAACCCCGAGCTTGGCGACGAGACAATCGCGATCGTCATGTTCATCGACATTGGGCTGAGCCGCTGCCAGCAGATGTTCGCCGATCTCAACCGCTACGCCATCCGTCCAGCTCCGTCTATCGGCGTTCTCTACGACCACCGTGACCCGATGGCCGAGCTGACGCGGATGGTCGTGATGAGCTCGCCCTTCCTGCGAGACGTCACCGAAATGGAGGCGAGCAGCCTCTCGCAGCGTTCTCGGAAGTTGTTCACGCTGTCTGCGCTCCACACCGCTCACAACTCGCTGCTTGAAGGTATCAGGCCGGACGCCATGCCTGACCGCGTCGGGCTGGCCTCGCAGTATTGGCGCGTTGTCGCTGAGCAGTTTCCGTTGTGGCAACAGGTATATCGAGGCGAAGTCACCGCCGGCGAGGTTCGGCGAGACTTCATCCACACACACAGCATCGTTCTGCATGCTCTCGGACGCATCGGCAACGCACTCCTTTGTCAGAGCGACGACCCGACGATCTGGGCACGCAAGCTCAAGAAGCTGTCGGGCATCGACTGGCATCGAGACAACCCAGCGACGTGGGAGGGCCGAGCCACATCGGGAGGAACCGTCAGTAAGAGCAGACGGAACGTCGAGCTGACGACCGCCCTCATTCGCACCGTGCTTGGCATGCCCCTTCCACCTGACGAGCAGCGGGCTGAGGAAGCCTTCGCCCGAGGAGAAAGCAAGTGACGACCAACCTTCCCATCCGGCCACGCTCCGCGTTCGACGATCTTGGCTTCACCGGTGCTGTCGACACACTCGTGTCGCAAACCCAACAGCTGTACCTGTCGGACGCTGTGCCGTGGGTGGTCGGCTACTCCGGCGGGAAGGACTCCACGGCCACACTGCAGATAGTCTGGCTTGCACTTGCGGGCTTGACGCCCGAGCAGCGCACCAAGCCGGTGCACGTGATCAGTACTGACACGCTCGTTGAGAACCCGGTCGTCGCGGCCTGGGTGACTCATTCACTCGACGTCATGGCTGAGGCTGCCGAGGCTCAAGGTCTCCCTCTAACCCCCCACCGCCTCACGCCTGCCGTCACGGATACCTTCTGGGTCAACCTCATCGGGCGGGGGTATCCCGCGCCGCGGCCCAAGTTCCGTTGGTGCACGGAGCGACTCAAGATCAAGCCATCAAACTCCTTTATCCGAGAGATGGTGCGTTCACACGGCGAGGCCATTCTCGTTCTCGGCACTCGGAAGGCCGAGAGCTCGGGTCGGCACGCGCGCATGGCGGCGCTTGAGAGCCGGAGGGCACGCGACATGCTCAGCCCCAACGAGTCCCTGCCTAACGCACTCGTGTACTCGCCAGTCGAGGAGTGGTCGAACGACGACGTCTGGACCTTCCTGATGCAGGCTCCGAACCCGTGGGGGTACTCCAACAAGGAGCTGCTGACGATGTACCAGGGGGCATCAGCTGACGGAGAGTGCCCGCTCGTTGTCGACTCCAGCACACCGAGCTGTGGCGACAGTCGCTTTGGATGCTGGACGTGCACACTTGTCGAGCAGGACAAGTCCATGGCCGCCATGATTCAGAACGACGATGAGAAGGAGTGGATGCTGCCGCTCCTTGATTTGCGTAACGCGCTCGATGTCGCAGACGACCGACACCTCCGGGACTTCAGGAGAATGAATGGATCTGTGCAGCTCTTCAGAGATCAGCCCATCCCTGGTCCATACACGCAGGCTGCACGAGAAGACTGGCTCAAGCGTCTCCTGGAAGCACAGGGGTGGATCCGCGAGAACGGACCCGATTATGTGCGATCACTTGAGCTAATTACTCTTGCCGAGCTCGAAGAGATCCGGCGAATCTGGGTCGTCGATAAGCACGAGTTTGAGGACTCCCTTCCCCGCATCTACGGGAATGCTCTGGGAGTTGCCTACCCAGGAGGGACGCTCGACGAGCACCTGCCACTCGGCGCCGAGATGGTCCAGGCACTCCGGGAAGTTGCGGGCGGCGATCGGATTCACTTCGAGCTCGTCCGAGAGCTCCTCGACATCGAACAGCGCCACCGTGCCCAGGTTCGGCGTGCAGGACTATTTGGCTCGCTCGAGAAGGCGCTTCGGCGAGGCTTCTACGACGACGCCGAGGACGCGACCCAGCGCGCGCAGCGTCGAAAAGACGCACTAGAGCGTTCGCCGGAAACCGATGACGCTGAACCTGACCCACGTGATGTCGTCGCTGGCTTCGTTCGAGTCGTCGCGGAACCGTCATGATTATCAATGAGTTGGTCCTTCACAATGTGGGGACGTTCGTGGGGCGCCAGGCGCTTGAGCTGACCCCTCCGGCTCGTGGCAAGCCGATCGTCCTTGTCGGTGGGCTCAACGGAGCTGGCAAGACCACGATTCTGGAATCTATCCAGCTTGCCCTCTATGGACCTCTTTACCACCAATCCGGTCGGCGTACAGGTAGCTACGACAATTACTTGCGAGGGCTAATCCACCGCAACGTGGCGGTCACCGAGGGGGCCGCTGTGGAGTTGACTTTCACGGCATATCAAGAGGGTGCTGAGCACCGCTACTGGATACGTCGCAGCTGGAAGAGCACCGGGTCCGCGATACGTGAGATCTTGCTCGTGTCTGTCGATGGACGACACAATCAATCTCTGACGTCGACGTGGGCTGAGCATGTCGAGACATTTCTCCCGCGCGGTATCGCTGGCCTCTTTTTCTTCGATGGTGAGCAAATCGAAGCACTGGCCGATCTGGATCGTTCGCGCCAGGTTCTCGGGTCGGCGTTAGATGCACTACTTGGCCTTGACCTGGTAGATCGTCTGTCCACCGATCTCACAGTCCTCAAGCGACGACACCGTGGCGAGCAGATTCCCGACCACCTGCGTCAGTTGATAGAGGAGAAGGGGCAGCTCGTCAGTGCGCATCTGCAGGCGGTTACTGCCGCCAAGAGCGCAAAGGTTGCTCGAAACGACGAGCAAGAACGTGCCAGGAAGGCCCTGTACGAGGCGACCGAAGGTTATCGGTCGGCCGGCGGCGAGCTCTTAGAGCAGCGGGAGACAGCCGAGAGGCGCGCGGACGTCCTCGATGCGGCGTTGACTCGTTGCGAGGACGCAATTCGCCGTGAACTCGCAGACGTCACTCCACTTCTGCAGGTAGGCAGCATGATGCAGCAACTCGCTAGCCAAGCCAAAAATGAGGCTAACGCAAAGCGAGATGGCCTGCTCGTAAATACCTTCACTGAGCGGGACCACACCATCTTGCAGAAACTCACTCGAGGTGCTGTAGACCCTGCCATTCTTCGTGAGGTCGAAACCTTCTTGGAGGAGGACAGAGCAGCTCGGCGCGCGTCTGCGGCAGCAGACTCAATCGTCAATTTCACTGATGCTGGCGTCCTAAACCGGCTCTTGTCCCGTGACCTGCCCGAGGCGCGCAGGCGCACTCTGGCAGAGATTGAGCACCGAACTGACCTCAAAAGAGAAGCTGACGAAGTTGCTCGCATGCTCGCTGCCATCCCCGACGCGGAAGCGTTAGCGGATCTCCATCGAGCTCGGGAAGAGGCGCGCGACGCCTACGCTCGGGCGGAAGCAGCGCATACCGTCGCTACCGAGATGCTGGATGCAGCAACAACGGATCAAGCCAAGGCGCAGGCAAGCCTCGACGCCGTGCTCGATAAGGCTGCCCATGCCACTCTCGCAGCAGACGACGATCGTCGGCTGGTGGAGCACGTGGACCGCGTCCGAGCAACGCTAGAGAACCTGCGGATCGCCGCCAGTCGACGACATCTGGAGCGGATCTCGCAGCTCATCCTCGAAGCACTGTCCAACCTGCTGCGCAAGGAAAAGCTGATCACAAACGTACAGATCGACCCGGAAACGCACACCGTTGCGCTGACCGGGGTTGATGGCCGCGATCTTCCGGCGACGGACCTGTCGGCAGGTGAACGGCAGCTACTTGCCGTAGCGCTGCTGTGGGGGCTAGCCCGCGCCGCAGGACAGCCCTTGCCAGTTGTTATTGATACACCGCTTGGCCGACTCGATGGCTCGCATCGTGGGCATCTGCTGGACCGCTACTTTCCGCATGCTAGCCATCAAGTTGTGCTGCTGTCGACCGATACAGAAATTGACGACATTGCTTTTCGGCGAATCGAGCCGAGAGTTGGGCGCAGCTACCACCTCGAGTTCGACACGTTTGCAAATGCCACGTATGTCAAACACGGATACTTCTGGGAGTGAGCGTGGCGCTAGAGCACATCCGGCTGAGTCAGCAGGCCCGTGATCAGCTCATCACCCTCAAGCGCCGGACTGGCGTCCAGCATTGGAACGTCCTCTGCAGGTGGGCTCTCTGTCGCTCCCTCGCTGAGGTAGCGCCCCCTCCGCTGATCAGACTGACCCTAGACAGCAATGTAGAGATGGACTGGCGGACCTTCGGAGGCGACCTCGGGGACGTTTTCTGGGCACTGGTACGACTGCGCTGCCACCAAGACGGGCTTTCGCTTGACGACGAGACTGTGGCGCAGCAGCTGCGGCTGCACCTGCACCGAGGGATTGGCTATCTGGTAGGAGACCCCCGTGTAACCGATGTCGCTGGTTTGGCTGGCATCGCGCTGGAGGAGCTGCCGGCGACATGACTGGTTCGCGCGTGGCACGACACAAGACGGCGCTCACGCGCACTGCTCTCTCGAGACCAGTGGCCACAGCTTTGGCCGACGGCATCCTCGGGCCGGGGCAGAGCCTATTCGACTACGGCTGCGGCAAAGGGGACGACATACGGAACCTCACAGCGCTTGGATATGAGGCTGACGGATGGGACCCCGGCCATCGACCGGAAGCCAGAAGGACTCCTGCGAGTGTCGTTAACCTTGGCTACGTCGTGAACGTGATCGAGGAGCCTGATGAGCGTCGCGCCGTACTTCAGTCAGCTTGGGATCTCACAGACAGGGTGCTGGTCTTGTCGGCCCGGATGAAGTGGGACGCCCGAGATCTCGCCGGGCGGCCGATGAGTGACGGACTGGTAACCCGGACCGGAACATTTCAGAAGTTTTACGAGCAGGCGGAACTGGCGGCCTGGATTGAAGATGTACTCGGAGTCACGCCACGAGCAGCTGCGCCAGGAATCTTCTATATCTTCCGTGATGAGACAGATGCCCAATGTTTCGTAGCTTCTCGTGTCTACTCGTATCGGCCCCGGGTTGTCATCGACCTCCATGCCAGATACGAGGGGGTGAAGGACGTAGTTGAACCCCTGCTGCGGTTTATGCAACACCATGCACGTGCACCGCGAGGGGACGAGCTGCCTTCGGATGTTGTAGGAAAGATTCGCAGTGAGCTAGGTAGCGTAAGACAGGCGCAACGACTAATCCGGACTGTTACCGACGACAACTATTGGACAGAAGTTACTCGCTATCGCCGCGCCGACTTGCTGACCTATGTGGCTCTATCTCGTTTCGGCGGACGACCTCGTTTTGCGGAGCTAGATCGTTCACTCGCCCTTGATATCCGTACCTTATTTGGATCATATCGCGAGGTATGCGCCCAGGCTGACCGCCTTCTTGCGATGTGCGGCGATCAGGCGATGCTGTTCATGAATGCAAGAAGTTCGGCGATAGGGAAGCAAACTCCCAGCGCTCTTTACGTTCATCGATCCGCAGTTAGTGCTATGCCGCCCGTCCTGCAGGTCTACGAAGGCTGTGCTCGCGTACTTGCGGGGACCGTTGCGTCGGCTAACATAATCAAATTGTCAGTAGCTGAGCCGCAGGTGTCCTATTTAGCTTATACGAACTTCGAGCGAGACGCTCACCCGACCTTAGAGTCCGCGGTAACGGTAAACTTGCGGAAGAGGACCGTCGAGTTCCGAGACTACAGTAAGTCAGAGAACCCTCCGCTTCTACATCGCAAGGAAGAGTTCCTGCGATCCGACGACCCGCGCCGACCGCTATATGAGCGGTTGACCCGGGCCGAGGTGCGAGCGGGGCTGTACGAGCGGCCGGAGCTGATAGGAACGCTAAGAGGTTGGCAGGGAGTGCTGAGTTCGGCTGGCGTCGTGTGCCGAGGCCATCGACTTGTGCGTGCGTGACCCCCACAAGCCTGCAAGCCCTGCACGACACGCATGCTGGGGGCTTGCCCCCGTCGTCTGGGCAGCAGTCGACGGATCCGCGGCTACTGGGGCGCTATCAACGTGTTGATCCTCGGTACACGGTGCCTTCGATCAGGCAGACAGTTCTGGCCCGCACCACGGGAGCCTGAGGCCCGCGGCCAGGCAAGTTCACTCGATCGTGAGCCAAGTGACGACGAGGCGAGCACGACCTCTAGCGTGTCAGCAGATGTCCGGAGGATGCGCTCGCTGGGGTTGACGACGTACGCAGGGCGGCTGCCCCGCCCGACAGTCCCGTGGACTTAGCATCTGGAGACTGCTCGGCGGCAGACTTGGTTGGGAGGCATGGCGAACTTGGCAACGGACAGTATTCAGCCGAAAAGCTACGCAATGATTGATGTGGATCAAGCTCCCAAGTCGCCCGGGATCTACGCCTGGTACGTGAACTTCAGTGCGGGTCCTGAGGATTGGCGTGTCCGACCGAGTGCAGATGGAGACCTCGCCATCGACGGCTACCTAGATCTGCTGCGGAAGTATGCCAGTTATTATGACCCTTTGCCCATCGGGCTTGATGGACGGGGCTCGTACGGGGCAAGATGGGAAGGCGCACTGACGCTCCGGAACCCTATGCGACAGAACGGGCACTCGGAGAATGGGAACGCAGCTGCGGACGAGATGTCTGAACTCGGACGCCTCGCCGACACGCTCAGCACCGAAGAGCGACGTCGTTTGATGACGCAGATCCTTGAGGCTTCGGCTCCGATCTTCTCGGCACCATTATACATCGGGATAGCCGAGAATCTTCGCCAACGTCTGCTAACACACCGCCGAGACTTTACTAAGACTTCAGACTGGCTGCGTGAGCATCCGGAGGACTCCGGCAAAGTCCAAGCGTTAGGTAAGTCCTTTGGGCAACGGGCTGCTGCCCGCAGTATACCGATGCGACACCTGCGCGCATGGGTTATCGCCCTTGCCAGTGAGCAGGAAGGCGAGCAGGCGGGCGATTCAGTCGACGAGAACATGAAGACCGCGGCGGGCTCGGCTGAATGGCTCCTGCATAGGCTTTATCACCCGATCCTTGGAAGGCGGTAGAGGCGAAGATGGTGTTCGGAAGTGGCAGCCGGCTTACGTTCCGGGATTATGTCCAGGGCACGTGGGGGAGCTTCTCGACTCCCGCAGGTCGCGTTGACTACATCATGACGAAGGCGCGTCTAGGAGACGACTCGGACGACCCAGAGCGACAGCTGACCAAGAGCTTGTCGCCCGTGCGGGAAGTCATGGAGGCTGGTGATCTCGACTTCAATCAGTTGCTCCAGCGTGACCTCGACGACCATCGCGTGGCCGTTAATCTGATTCCTTACCTGCTGAAGCAGCGGGCAACGGGTCCGGCGTTCTTTCCGCCAATTGTCTCGGTTCTTCTGCCCTTCAGGAGCAAGCGTCCTTCGACTTTCCCGGCGCTTGATGAAGCAACGTCGGTTGAAGATGATGATGCGTTTTGGCGGCAGGAACAGGCTGGTCGATCCTTCCAGGTCCAGCGTCTACTGGACGGCAACGATCGACTGCATCCCGCTAATGTTGGAAAGCTCTGGTGGAACCGGACTGAGGCGCAGCTAGTTGTCCTGGATGGGCAGCATCGAGCAATGGCACTTCTAGCTATCGAACGCACGATGACAAAAAGCTGGCAGGATTCGAGTGGCGCTCGATTCCGATCTTTCTACGAGACGCAAGTTCAGCAAGCTCTGAAAGACAGCGGGCAAGATCTGGATCTCAGCAACGTCGAAGTTCCGGTCACTGTGTGCTGGTTTCCTGAGGAAACAGGTGAATTGAGTCGCCCACACGAGGCAGCCCGGAAGCTATTCGTCGATGTGAACAAGGAGGCTCGTCCTCCTTCTGAGTCGCGCATCATCCTTCTGTCGGATTCAGAACTGAGCAATGTCCTAACACGTCGGATGCTGAATGAGTTGCGCAGCGGAAACGACGACTCGTTTCTTCCGCTATACGCGGTCGAGTACGACAATCCAGAAGTTAATTCAAGCCGTCCGGCGCGTTGGTCCGTACTTACGAACATCAATCTTCTAAAGCTAGCGGTTGATAGATGTATCTTCGGCCCGTCAAAGTACTTAAAGGACGTGACGCTGAAGTTCGTTGGTAGGCCTAGTCCGACTGATCTGGATGCGTTCATGCAGGAGCAGCTAGATGTTGAGAGCCTGTTCGCTGACCAGTTCGAGGACGGCGGATTCACCTACCAGCGCGATAAGCTCGGCAATACCGAGTTCCCTCTCGGCCAGGTCGATCTGCTAACGGATAGGTTTGCTTCGACCTGGGGGCGAGCGCTTCTAACACTGTTCTCCAAGACGACCCCTTACTCTGCGCACTCACGAGCGCTTGTCCAGCTCAAGGAGAACTGGCACGTCGACAATACTGGGTTGTCTCTGGCTCATGACGCGCTGTTTAGTGGCGTCGGTGTTTTCTGGACGTTGCGTGACAGCTACGAACACTATCTCGATCGTAGGCGTCGGGGATACAGTGTCAGTAAGTCTGATGTAATTCACGCGTGGGAAACGTTGAACGGTCGGGAGGACGACTTTGAGACGTTCAGGGTACAAGCCTACCTGAATTCGGGACGATCTGCGCAACTGAAGCAGTCCAAGGCGGCCTTCGCTGTCTTCAACACTCACGCTTGCCAGCTTGGTTTGGCAATGACACTGGGGTCGCTGTGGGAGATCCGAAAGGGCTCGGCTGGCAATCCCGATCTGAGTGAGCTCCCAAATTTTGCGGACGCTATCGTTGCGGGCCTGAACGCATACTTCGGCGAAGAGCATGGCAAGGCTCGCGACAGGCGCCTTGCGTTCAATAAGGGTGAGATTAGCAGTCCGCTGAATCAAATAGCGAACATGGACACGCCGCAAGCCGTGTACTTCAGATATTTCTGGTTGCAGGCGTTGGCTACGCCGGTCGCTTGGGAACACCTACAGTCTTGGTTCCCAAGTCTCGATGCTTTCAATGACGTGCTCTACGCGTCCCGCCGGTTGTATCACAAACTGTTGGAGGACCAGCAGTTCAAGGCCTTGAAGACGAGCCGGCCGACGGTTCGGGACGAGGTCCTTCGTGCCGAGGCGCGCTCGTCTGCCAGCAAGTCTTTGATGCGCGCCCTGCGCGACTGGTTCTATGTGGAAGAGCAGGTCTTCACTGCCTGGGAGAGCTCGGTGAGTCAGTCGAAGTCCGTCCAGAAGAATGACGAGGCCCAGAGCGACGTTGGCGATGAGATCGACCAGAACGATCCTGCGACCGACGACGAAGAGGTGGACGCCCCCGTCACGAGTGTTGAAGATCTTCTAGAGAGCGGGTCTGAATAGCAACGATTCAGACGCGGGTCGGCTCCGCTTGTTCGAGTTGGACGAGGGGCACGGGTTGCGCTGCTCGTCGACCTGCGTGGCGAGCCGGCGCTGCACCGGCGCGGCCTCTTTGCGGGCGTCCTTGCCCGCAGGGACGGTCTCGACGAGGTAGTGTCGCTAGCCGCTCAAACGATCGATGCCCGCGTACCCGCGGACGCAGAGGGAGCCGTTGGAGCGGACCTCGATCTCGCCCTGCTGTCGTCTGGCCAGAACCTGAAGCTAGCCGTTTCGCTCCCACGATGGCTCCCACGCCTGTGGACGATTCCCGGCTGCACTCCTGCTGACCTGTGTGCCCCCGGCAGGATTCGACCCTGCGGCACCCGGTTTAAGGAGGCCGGGCCGCCGCGCCGTCTGGAGAGATCGGCCAGGTACTTCGGAGCGCTCTGGCAACGATGCTGTTGCTCCGATGACCTGTAGCGACCGGTACTTCGCTCCATGAACGGTTCCACGCGGTTCCGACCGGCTGACTAGCTCATGTGCTGCTCAGAGCCCCGCCGTGCTCTAGATAGCGAGGTCCGCCCTCGGCCGTGGAACGCAGACGACGCGCGAGCCGGGGGATCACGTAAGAGTCCAGATCGCCGAGATCGACCCACTCCCACCGGTCGAGTTCGTCCTCGGCAAGTCTGATGCGTTCGGTGTCGTCGCCGAGCCGGCCGCAGTCGAAGACGAACAGGAGCTTGTCGCCCTCCTTGTCACTCGGGGCCCAGTCGACCGAGAGCAGTGCGACGGGGTCCCGGTCCAGACCGAGTTCCTCGGCGACCTCGCGGCGGCAGGCGGCGGCGGGCGACTCCCCGCGCTCTACGTACCCGCCGGGGATGTCCCAGGTGTCTTTATAGGTGGGATGGACGAGGAGGATCCGGCCGGTGTCGTCAAGGAACAGCGCATCTGCGGCGACGCGGGGGGTGGCGAAGATTTCGCTCGGGTCGGACACGCTGCGAGCTTACGACCGCTGATTCCGGGCTGCCTCTGTCAGACCGTGCGTGGTGTCGGCGGTGGTCCCAGCGGCGGTCGTGCGTGCCCTGCGGCGCCGCGCCATGGGGGCGTGATCCCTACGAGCACGGTGCGGCCTTTCCGCTAGTGACTATGACGTTCGGTTACGAGGAGACGAGGGCCACCGTACGGTCAGCACCGTCGTGTCGTCGCTCGTCGCCTCCCAAGTATGCGCTACGTCAGCGGCCCACTTTGCGTAGTTTCCGGGCCGACTGAGGTGGGCAGAGCCGTCCTCGAAGGTGAGGAGCATCGAACCGCTTATCAGGATGGTCATCGATTCGGCTGGCGCGTGCTCCCACCTAGTTTGGCTCTCGCCCTTGGCGTGCTTCGACCACTTGAGTTCGACCTGGGTGGAGGTTCGCTGTAGGTCGCACCCTTCCATGAAGTGACCAAAGAACCACCCGTTGTCGGATGATCCATCGCGTGAAGCGTCACCATGGATCCAGTCGCTCACTGCTTCTCCTCATTTAAGCCGGGAAGTCGACTTCGAAGGTTCGCCCCGGAATGGCTCGTAGCCTAGCGTTGGCTCTCGAGTTAACTCTAGCAGCTTGAGATCGAGCCAGCCTGTAGTCGACTACCGGGGAAACAATAGAGAGAACGGTTCCTGCGATACTGAGCCAGAACGTGGCAGGGTTTCCTGCTGCCGACAGAATAGTCGTTCCAAGTGCTGTGGATGTTGTGCCTAGCTGGCCGATAAGCTTTTGACGTGCCGCAACAGTCTTAAGCTCCATTGACATGCCTGATTCGACATTCCCGAAATGTTGACAGACGGCACGCGCGTACGAGCCCAGGCTCACCTTAGTCCGGTACCAGTTATCCTCGCTGGGCTCTGTGCGCAATTTTTCGAGTCGTCTAACGAAGTCTTCACCGTTGCTCCCGGTTCGGATTGCAAGCAGTTCGACGGGGTCTGCTCGAAGCAGCATAGATTTTGTTGGCCAGGGTACGATGATCGGATCAAATGAGACGTCAATAGGCAGGGTCGGAATCTTCGCTGCTACGTCTTCAGTCCTCCATAGATGTGCAGGGATGATCCCTGCGCCAGGAGCGTTCTCGACCGGAAAGCTCGGTCGGACCGAAAACTGGGTAGCCTGGTTGAAATGGTAGATTTCGTTGACCCACAGGAGGAAGGTTGAGAGTTCTCGCTGTCTTCGACGTCCACCATCGACCCATGCCGCCGTGAGAAGATCTCTAGTGTCACTGGGGTCCCCTTTGAAGTCCAAATCTTCGGCGACCTTCCTAAGTATGACCCCTCTCTGAACTCCATTTGCTTCAGGGTCGCTCTGGCTGTCTATTGCGTCACCGAGGATGCCGATTCTGTATCGCTCGATTGATTGCCAGATTGAGGTTACGCCGTCGTCGCCTTCCGGTGGCTCGGCGGTCATGAGGTGCTTGACGAGGAGAGACCTAAACTCCACGCCCATGCGTGCAGGCCAAGTGACTCTCGGTCCGTCGGATACAACGGAGTCGTCTAGAATCCCTGCGAGTCCTCCAGACTCCTGAAGGATGCCGACAATATCTTGCCGCATCTCGCGAAGAACTGTCTCGAAGTTCACGTCGGGACTTCGGAACGCGGGAACGATTAGCTTCTTAGTGATGGCGCTCGTAATCCAACTCTCGTTTCCTCTGGCAATCTCTTGCTCCACTCGTCTAGAGATAAAGAAAAAGATGTCGGTGACCAGAATCCCTGGTTCGAGCATTAAGCGGTTAATTAGGTCGATCTTGAACTCTGTCGCCGGAATGAACTCATTCATTTGAGCATCGGCCTGAGGGTAGTAAATGAGTTCGTTTCGCTCCTCCTTTGTTAACTCCAATTCACCCGTCTCCTCGTCGTGTAGGGCATATGGTGACCCGGTTCAGTCCGGTCTTGCGGGCGTACTGGCGGGCCAGGTCTCGGAACCACGGATCCCATGTGGCCCGTCTCACGAGACTTTCGGTCATCGGAACCCTGCTGTTACCTCGTCGAGAGGATGCGACTGCATAGCTCAGCAACGGCCGGAGTGGCTGCTGCTTGGGCTGATCAGACGAGGCGTAGACGCCCGGCCAGATCGTCGAGCGCCGGATCTCGGTGCGCCCGATTGCTCTTCACCCAGCCGAGGACGAGCTGGCGGCTGAGGGCGTGGTGGCGGATCTGCTCGGGGGCGATCCGTTCGGCCTGGAGCAGGACGGTAAGCGCGTCGTCTCGTCGGTTCCGGGCGGCGTAGGCCCGGGCCGTCTCGATGGCGTGGCGCGCCTGGCGCTCCGCGGGGAGGCCGGTGACGTCGATGGAGGGGGCGAGGTCGACGGCCACTTGGACGTCGCCGAGCTCCAGTGCGGTCGTCATGCGGTGGAGCGCGACGTTCGTGGGCCCGAACGCCGTCCACATCGCGTTGGTGTCGTGCCCGACGCGGTGGGCGCTGTCCTCTGCCTCGCGCAGGAAGGCGTTCACCGACGCGCGGTCGTCGGCCCGCGCCGCGGCGACGGCGCCGGTCAGGAAGAGGGTGCCGTAGACCGAGAGGAACGACTCGTCGGTGCGGGTGCTCAGGTGCGTTTCGAGGATGCCCGCGGCGGTGCGCACCAGGTCGACGCCTGCCGCGAACCGTCCGGTCGAGTGCAGGGCGTAGGCGACGGAGCGGAACAACGAGCCGAGCACGACCGGGCTCTCGGACTCCTGCGCCGCCGCGAGTCCGCGCTCTGACGCGATCCAGGCCAGATCGGTCTCTCCGAGCTTGGTCAGGACGGAGACCGCAACCTGATAGGTCAGCGCCAGCAGCGCGAGGGCTCGGCGACGCTCGGTCTGTCCTGCGTTGCGGACGGCAGTCAGCGCGTCGCTGAGGACGAGCGGGGTCCGGCCGGTGACGTAGCCGTAGCGGCTGGCCTGGTAGGCGTCGAAGATCTCCGAGACGTCCGTCTCCAGCGACCTGAGGTCGACCGCCTCACCGGCGATGGCCGGGCTGGCGAGGAGCGGTGTGATCTGCCGGTAGTCCATGAGGGCCGCGCGGAGCGCGGGGACCGTCTGCACCCCGCTGTCGGCGGTCCACTCCAGCAGGGTCGGCTCTCCGACCAGATCGCCGATGGTGACGTCGAGGGCTTCGGCGATCCGTCGGATGACGGACAACCGGTCGAGGTCTTCGGAGGCCGTGCGCGCCTGACGGCGCGGTGGCGGACGGGACGCCGCCACCGGGGGGCCGGACCGGCCGACCCTCCTCGATCTTCTCGGAGGCCAGCGTGAGCGTGATCTTCCTTCCCGGCCCGCCCGTCGTGGACCTCGACGACGACCCGACCGACCTGATCGACGTCACGGACCTGGTGTGCCCGGGCTGCGCCGGCCCCGTCATCGACGCCCCGCCCTCGGGATGGCCCGCCCGCGCCGGCCGGTCCCCGGAGTTCTCCCACGCCGACGGCTCGGTGCTCTGCCCGGACCGCATGGGCCGGGTGCCGGAGCCGGTGGAGGCGGCGGGGCTGCGCTACGCGCTCACCGACGCCGGTGCCACCGCGTCGCTGGACGAGGCGCGCGGGTGGTCGGCGTGAACGTCCGCCCGTCACCGGAGTGGGTGGTGCACGAGCGGGTCGCGCAGCCCGAGGACCTGGACCCGCTGTTGCTGCGCCCGACCGGGCGCACGGACCGGCTACAGGTCGTCGTCGAGCACTACGTCGTCGGGGCCGGGCGGTGCCCGGGATGCGGGTGGCCGGTGGCGCGTCGGGAGGAGTGCCCGTCGCGTCAGGTCGCGGTGTGTCTGTTGGAGAACCGGCCGTTGCCGGTCCGGCTGGCGCACCTGGTCGACGTCGTGCCCGGGGCGCGGGTCGGGCGGGACTCCGCGGCGGACCGCGAGGAGCGGCGACAGGCCGAGGACGCGTTGCCGGGGCTGTTCGAGGCGCCCGCACGGGCGCCGGAGAGGAACACGCAGTGAACGACAGCAGCAAGCAGATGGGGCGGCCCGGCGACGGGATCTTGGCGGAACACGACCGCCGGGCCGCTCTCACCAACCACAAGGAGGCAGGCGAGATGACGAGCGTAGACCCGAGCCCCGCATGGGGCGAGAACGCGGACTGGCGGGCATTGGCGGCGTGCCGCGGGGTCGACCCGGAGCTGTTCTTCCCGACCGCGACCGCCGGTGCGGCCCTGGCCGCGGAGGAGCGGCGGGCGCTGTCGGTGTGCGCGGGGTGCCCGGTCCTGGCCGCGTGCCGGTCGTGGGCGGTGGCGGAGCAGCCGCACGGGATCGCCGGTGGGTTGACCGAGGCGCAGCGCGCCGCGCTGCGCCGGCCGCGTCGGGCTCGGCGCGGACGCCCGGTCGGGGTTCGGGTGCCGGTGTCGGTGCGGGGTGCGCGGCACCGCGACGCCGGCCGGGCCGCGCTCGCGGCCGGGGCCGAGCCCGTTCACGTGGCTGCGCAGTGCGGGGTCACGCGGCGCACCGCGGAGCGGTGGGCGGCCGAGCTGCGCCGTGCCCACCGCGTCGCCGTCGGCGTGCGGGTCGGGGGCGAGCGGTGATGGGCGCGTTCGGTGAGCCGACCGACGCCGAGCGTCGGGTGTGGCGGGTCCGGGACATGGTCCGGTCCCTGGCGGTGGAGTGGTTCGGCGCCCGCGAGACCCGCGAGCCGATCGGCGACAGCAGCATGACCCGCCTGGTGCTGGCCGATCCGCTGGCGGGGTTGCGGGCCGCGGTGCAGGTGCGGCGGGTCGCCGCGGCGCAGGGTCGGGAGTACGCCCTGGACGCCCGTGGCGCCGGCTGGTCGTGGGCGGAGATCGCGTCGGTGCTCGGGTTCGAGGGGCTGGACGAGCCGGAGGTGCTGGCGTTCGAGCACGTCGCCGAACGCGGCGGCTGTGCGGCGCCGCGGTGGGAGTCGGTGTCGTGGCGCTGCACCACCTGTGGTGCCCGGGTCACCGACACCGGCCCCTACGGCTCGCATCCGACCGACGTCGAGTCCGGGCACGCCGAGGGCTGCGCGCGTCACCGCGCGGACATCGCGGCGTGGTCGGCCCGGACTGGATGGGACGACTGAGATGAGCATTCTGTTCAGCTCCACCAGCCTCGTCCTCGCCGCGTTCGCCGCGGGTGCCCTGCTCGCCTGGGCGCGCGGGGCCCGCGCGCTGGCCGCCGGCCTCGCCCTGGTCGCGCTGCTCCCCGCGGCGACGATCGTCACCGCCCTCTCGTGGCCCGCCCTGGTCGCGGTGGTCGGGCTGGCCGGGGTGATCGTGTGGCACCGGTGGTCGCGCTCCTCGGCGACCGTGTCCCGCTGGGCCGCGCGGTCCCGCCGCAAGGTCGGCGTGGCCTCCTCGCTGGACATCGTCCGCCACGCCGGGACCCTCGCGGTCCGCCGCCGGACCGGCACGGTCCGGCCCTCGCTGGCCGCCCTGTCGCGGTGGCAGCGGCTCCGGCTCGCGACGAGTGAGGCCGCGGTGGAGCTGTGCCGCACCGGCGTGCTGCGGGTGTGGGCGCTGGTCGAGGACGTCGTGATCGTCGTCGGCGGCCCCCGCACCGGCAAGACCGGCTGGCTCGCCGGACGCGTCCTGGACGCCCCCGGCGCCGCCCTGGTGACCTCGACCCGCACCGACCTGCTCGACCTGTGCGGGCCGCTGCGCCGCCAGAACCGGGGCGAGGTGTTCGTGTTCAACCCCGCCGGCCTCGGCTCCCGGATGTCGACGATCACGTTCGACCCGCTCACTGGCTGCACCGACCCCGTCACGGCCACAGAGCGGGCCACCGACATGCTCGCCGCCGTCGCCAGCGGGTCCGGTGGGGACCGGGAGTTCTGGGACGGTCAGGCCCGCCGCGTCCTCGCCGCCCTCCTGCACGCCGCCGCCCTCGGCGGCAAGCGGATGGCCGACGTCCTGGGCTGGGTCGCCGACCCCGACACCGCCGGTCGCGAGGTGCCCGCGTTGTTGCGGCGGTCGGGGGTGACGGCGTTCGAGCAGGACGTCATGCAGTTCCTGACCACGAACGAGCGCACCCGTTCCTCGATCACCTCGTCGGTGATGCCGGCCCTCGGGTGGCTGACCCACCCCGCCGCCGCGGCGGCGGCGGAGCCGGGGGAGGGGTTCGACGTCGCCCGCCTCCTCGACGAGCGGGCGACGGTGTTCCTGCTCGGCGCCGAGGAGGCCCAGACCGCACCCCTCGTCTGCGCCCTCACGGGTCATATCGCCCGCGAGGCCCGACGCTTGGCCGCCGGGCAGGCGAAGGGCCGGCTGGATCCGCCGCTGGGGCTGTTCCTCGACGAGGCCGCCCTCATCTCCCCGGTGCCCCTCGAATCGTGGACCGCGGACATGGGCGGTCGCGGGGTGACGATCCTGTGCGCGTTCCAGTCGCGCGCTCAGCTCCTGGCCCGGTGGGGTGAGCACAAGGCGGCGACGATTCTGAACAACACCGCCGCCGTGATGATCTTCGGCGGGACGCGGGACAAGGCGGACCTGGAGTTCTGGTCCACCCTTGCGGGGGAGCGGGACGAGCGCGTGACCACGACCGATGACCACGGCCGCGTCGCGTCCCGGTCGGTGCGCAAGGTGCCGGTGTTGGCCCCGGCGCAGATCGCGAATCTGCCTGCGGGGCGGGTGGTGGTGATCCGGCGCGGGATCGCTCCGGTGATCGGCCGGGTGCAGATGGCGTGGAAGCGCCGTGACGTGCGGCGTCGGGCGCGGCTGCTGCGTCGGATCGAGGCGGAGACCCGCTGGCACCGCCGCAGCGAGGCCGCCCGGGTCTGGGCCGATGGTCAGCTCGAACGCCTCCTGGTACTGCTCGCCGCGCGGTGGCCGGAGCGCTACGGCGAGGTGGCGGAGCGGGTGCGGTCGTCGAACGCGATGTTCGCCGAGCTCCGCGCGATCCGCCGCGGCACCGACGCAGACCAGGCCGTCGAGGCGACCGCGTTGCACGAGCCGTCCCCCGGCGCCGGCCCCGGTGGGGCTGTGGGTCCGGCGGGTCCGGCCGACGGCGCTGCGGGTGACGGGCGGTGGAACCGATGAGCGGCTACGAGCTGTGGACCCCCGCGCAGGCGGTGGAGCGGCTGGCCGCCGAGCTGCCCGGTGGGACAGCCGACGCCGAACAGGTCGTCGCCTCCTACCTGCGCGACGCCACCGGCGTGCACGGCCGACCGTCGTCGGGCTGGCGGCTCGACGAGTTCGACGTCGACGACGCCCGCGCCCGCTTCGGGTGGGTCGACTCCGCGGGCGGGGAGACCGTCGCCGCCGCCCGCACCCGGGCCGACGCCACCGCGGTCGCGGCGCTGCGGGAGGCGCGGGGGACGTCGGCGATCACCGACCCGGACCGGCAGGCCGGGCTGCACTCCGATGTCGAGATGTGGGGCTACCGCGCCCACGAGGTCGGGCTGGACGAGCTGACCAACACCACGGCGTGTGACCCGCAGCCGCGGCTCGTGACTGTCGCCCGGGAGGGCCGGGAGCGCTCGCACCGTGAGGCGTGCGCGGTCCACGACGCCCGCCAGGCCGCCGCCGAGGCGGCGGCCGAGGTCGCCGCGCTCGACGAGCACCCGCACCAGCAGATTCACCCCGGCGACCGCCGGGCACACGAGACGCGCGACGAGCAGGAGGCACCAGTGGACGCCCCGGACCGCAACCCCGACCACGACGTCTTGCGGGATGTGGCGGATATCGAGTCGATGCTGCATGCCGAGCACTGGAGCGACGTCATCGACGCCGTCGAGCGCGACGAGAACCCCGACCGCCGCGACAGCGCCGACGGCCCCGACCGGGACGCCGCGGCGGGGTCGGTGGGTGGGTTGTGGTTCACCCTCGACGACAGCGTCGAGGGCGGGATCCGCCCGCTGACCGAGACCGAGATGCGCCGCGTCGCCGACCTGGTCCGCCAGACCCAGGCCGACGCCCTGGCCGTCGAGTACGACGACACCCCGCCCGCCGGACGAGGGCCGTCGGCGGCGTCGGTGAATGTGGACGGGGCCGGGTGGGAGCGATGAGCACGCCCCCCCCCACCCGCAGAACCCGGCCGGGCCCGCGGGTGGGTCGTCGGAGGTCGTGGTGGCCGGTCTGGCCCGCGAGGTCCACGAGCTGCACCGCCGGGTCGAGGATCTCGACCCGTTGGTGGAGCGGGTGGAGCGGTTGGAGGAGATGGCCGCGCGCACGGCGGACACCCTGGCCGCGGTCGTCGGGCGCCGGCAGAAGGCGACCGCCCCGTCGTGGCTGCTCGCCCCCACCGACACCGCCCGTGTCGGCGGGCTGCTCGACGAGCTGACCGTGTGGTTGGGGGCGGTGTTCCTGCGCTACCCCGACGGGGCGTCGGTGCTGCCGGAGTGCTGGTTGTGGCACCCCGACGTCGTCGAGGAACTGCTCTGGCTCATGCACGCCTGGTGCGCGGCCTACCAAGGCCCCGACGCCTCGGTGATTGGGGCGGGGGACTGGCACGACCGCCAGCGCCCCGGCGTCGTCGCCCGGGTCCGTAAGAGCGCGGGGTCGTGCTCGATCGAGGCCCACCAGACCCGCCCCGGCTGGAGCGCTCCGGGCGGGGCGCCGGTCCCGGTCCCGGGGCTGGAGCACGCGGCCGCGATCACCGGGTGGTGGGCGCAGCACCGGGAGCAGATGCCGCCCGAGCCCGCCCCGGCCGCGGCCGGTCCGATCGGAGGTGCGCTCGGATGACCACCACCAGCACGAGCAGGTGGGACCGGTCGGCGGTGTGGCTGCCGGGCCTGGCCGTCGCGATCGGTGCTGCGGTGGCGACCGCGCACGGTCTGTTCGAGGTCGCGGTCGCCGCGCGGGTGCCGGTCGCGGTGGCGTGGATCTACCCGCTGATCACCGACGGCCTGGCCCTGGTCGCCTACACCGCGACCGCGCAGCTGTCCGGTGGCGCCGCCCGCTACGCGTGGAGCGTGGTGATCGTCGCCGCCGGGCTGTCGGGGTTGGCGCAGGCGGTGTTCCTCGCCGGGCCCGCCCCGGCTCCCGGGGCCCCGCCGGTCGAGGCGGATGCGGTGCTGCGGTTCGGGGTCGGGGCGTGGCCTGCGATCGCCGCGGCCGTCGTCGCACACCTGCTCTACCTCCTCGCCGAGACCCCCACCGCGGCCGCCGCGCTGGACCCGCGGCCCGAGCACGACGCCCGGCCCGGGCCGGAGCCGCGGGTCCGGGCGACCATCACCGTCCCCTCGCCCGACCGGTCCGGCCGGACACCGGTGGGACACCCCGGCGGGGTGGGACACGGGTCGGGTGTCCCGCCCGCGTTGGACGGGCCGGTGATCCCGGGCGCGCCGCGGCCGGGGTCCCACCCGGCGCCGCGTCCCGCGGTCCGGCCGGACGGCTCGGGCCCGGGTGGGACGGGCGGGTCGGGTGCGGGCGCGCAGGAGCGCGCCCGCACCACCGCCGCGACCCACCGCCAGCGCCACGGCGGCCTCCCGACCGTGCGCGAGTTGCAGGACCTGGCCGACGTCGGCCGGGGCACCGCTGCCCGAGCGCTCCAGCAGCTTCGCGACACCCCACCGCAGGCCGCGAGTGGCCTGCACCTCGTCCCCGACGAGCCCCAGAACAGGACCCAGCCATGAACCCGAGCAGCCAGACCAGCAGCAGCACCACCGCGACGAGCAGAACCAGCAGCGAGAGCGCGCAGAAGACCAGAACCGAGAACGACTACACCGAACAGAGCAAGAGCACCCCAAGATCAAAGGACTCACACCGAGGCATCACGATCCGAGGGGGCGGGCCGGCCTCCGGCCGGCCACGCCGAACCCCTGCCCGCCCCGATCGCCCGGCGGCTGTCCCGGACGGCTCTGGAGCCGCGTCGGTGATCGTTTCGGGGTGGTCGGGGTGCTGAGGATCGCTACCGGCTACTCCCCGGACTACCTGTTGAAGGAGGTCGCGACGGGGAGGGAGAACTACTACACCGGCGCGGTCGCCGAGGGCGAGCCTCCGGGCCGTTGGTGGGGTGCCGGGGCCGAGCAGCTCGGTCTCGCCGGTCTGGTCGATGCCCAGGACATGCGCGCGCTCTACGAGCGGTTCCTGGACCCTCGGGACGGCGGGTTCCGGGATGTGTCCCAGTGGGACAGCGTGCCGACGTTGGGACACACCGGGCGCAAGTACCTGTCCGAGGACGACCTGTATGCGGCGGCGTTGGAACGGGAGCCGGACGCGGCGGCGGAACGCCGCGCCGAGCTGCGTACCGAGGCGGGGAAGGCGGCCCGGCACAACGTCGCGTTCCTGGATGCGACGTTCAGCGTGCAGAAGTCGGTGACGCTGCTGCACACCGCGTTCGAGGCCCGCGAGGTCGCCGCCCGACAGGCCGGGGACGAGGCCACGGCGGCGGCGTGGGG
Organism: Pseudonocardia sp. ICBG601; assembly: GCF_020496245.1. NCBI lineage: Bacteria > Bacillati > Actinomycetota > Actinomycetes > Pseudonocardiales > Pseudonocardiaceae > Pseudonocardia > Pseudonocardia sp. ICBG601. The sequence goes on from NZ_JAHLJA010000148.1 coordinate 1,509,854, forward strand.
CGAGTTCCGCCAGGCGGTGGAGGACGCGATCTGGGCGGGCAACAACGCCGCCCTGGCCTACCTGGAGGACAAGGCCGGCTACGCGCGGGTCGGGCACCACGGCGGCGCCGCGGGTCGGTGGGTGGACGCGCACGCGTTCACGGTGGCGTCGTTCTTCCAGCACGACTCCCGGGATCGGGATCCGCAGCTGCACATCCACAACGCGATCCTGAACCGGATCCAGGGCCCGGACGGGGTGTGGCGGACCCTGGACTCCCGGGCGATCCACCGGTGGCGCGCCGGGGCCGGGGCGGTGGGGGAGCGCACCACCGAAGAGCGGCTGGCCGCGACGATCGGGACGCTGGTCGCGACCCGCCCGGACGGGAAGTCCCGCGAGGTCGTCGGCGTGTCCGCGGAGGCGATGTCGCTGGTGTCGAACCGCCGTCACGCGGTGACGGCGAAGGCGGCGGAGCTGATCGAGGCGTTCGAGACCCGCTACGGCCGCGCCCCGAACGGCGTCGAGCGGGACCGGCTGTCCCAGCAGGCCGCTCTCGCCACGCGGGCGGCGAAGTCGCACGACGGGGAGACCCGCGGGGACATGCTGGACCGGGTCGCCGCCCGGTTGCAGGCCGACATCGCCGGCGGCCTGGCAGGGATCGCCGACACCGCCCTGGCCGCCCGCCGCGACGGGGTCACCCCGCAGGCGTTCAACCCCCAGGCCGTGATCGAAATCGCGCTGGAGGACGTGTCGTCGCGCAAGTCCGGGTGGACCCGCTCGGACCTGGTGCGCGCGGTCAACGCCGCGCTGCCGGACTACCTCGGGGTCCCCGACGGCGGCGACGTCGCAGTACTGCTCGACCAGCTCACCGACCACGCCCTGGTCTATGCGATCGCGCTGGAGTCCGAGCGCCCCGGGTCGGTGCTGCTGCCCGATGACCTGCGCGTGGCGAACGGGGAGTCGGCCTACATCGCGCCGGGCGGCCGGGTCTACTGCACCCCCGAGCAGGTCCGCTCGGAGCGGATCCTGCTCGCCGCCACCCAAGCCCGTGACGGGGCGGCGTTCACCGGTGCGCAGGCGGAGCGGTTCCTGCGCACCCTGCGCAGCGAGGGCCTCGAACTCGGTGTCGACCAGGCCGCCGCCGTGCGCGGGATCCTCACCTCCGGCGCCCGGGTCGAGACCCTCGTCGGCCCGGCCGGAACCGGGAAGTCCTACGTCGTCGGGAACCTCGCCCGCGCCTGGGCCGACCCCGACCTACACCCGGCCGGTAGCCCGGGTGGTGGTGCGGGGCGGGTGTTCGGGCTGGCGACCAGCCAGCGCGCCACCGAGATCCTGACCGCCGAGGAGCTGACGGCGTCGAACATCGCCCGCTGGCTCGCCACCCAGGACCGCCTCGCCGCAGCCCCGGCCGAGCGCCGCACCGTCGACGGTGACGAGGTGTGGCGGCTGCGGGAGGGGGACCTGCTGGTGATCGACGAGTCCGGGATGACCGACACCGCCGCGCTCGCCGCGATCCATGAGCGGGCCGACGAGGCGGGGGCGAAGCTGCTGCTGGTCGGGGACCACCGCCAGCTCGCCGCGGTCGGCGCCGGCGGCGGCATGGACCTGCTCGCCACCGCCGGGTCCCGCTACGAGCTCACCGACGCCCGCCGGTTCAGCGCCGAGTGGGAACGCGACGCCTCGTTGCGGCTGCGCGAGGGCGACCAGACCGTGCTCCGCACCTACCACCAGCAGGGCCGCCTCCTGGATTCCGGCACCCGCGAGGACGCCGAGACCTCGGCGGCGCGGGGCTGGCTGGCCGACCACCTGGCGGGGCGGCGGTCGCTGCTGCTGGTCGACACCAACGAGCAGGCCGCCCGCCTCTCCGCCGAGATTCGGGCCGAGCTGGTCCGCCTCGGCCGCGTCGCCGAGGAGGGGGTGCGGCTGGGGTTCGACGGCACCACCGCCGGGGTCGGGGACCTGGTCGAGGCCCGCCACAACGCCCACCACCTCGCCGGGTTCGAGGGCAACCGGCGCGGCCCGCACAACCGCGACCTCTACCGGATCACCGCCGTCCGCGACGACGGCGCCCTGGAGGTCACCACCGACACCCACGGCGCCGACCACGGCCCGGCCGTCGGTGCCCGTTTCGTGCTGCCCGCGACTTACGTGAGCGAGCACCTGGCCCTCGGCTACGCCGGGACCACCCACGCCGGGCAGGGCGCGACCGTCGACACCACCCACACCGTCGTCACCCCGACGACCCGCGCGAACTCGCTCTACGTCGGGATGTCCCGCGGCCGTGATCGCAACACCGCCCATGTCACCACGCGGGTCGCGCCCGACGATCCGGCCGACGGCACGCCCGAGCGGCACGAGCTGCACCGCGACCCCGTCGCCGTGCTCGCCTCGATCCTCGACACCGCCGATCAGACGCTCGACCGGTCGGCGGTGGCGATCGCGACCGAGTCCGCCGCCGAGGCCGAGAGCGCCCGGACCGTGGCCGAGCTGCTCGCCGACGCAGCCCAGCTCGCCGCCACCGAGCGCACCGCGGCCTCTCTCGACCGGCTCGTGCACGACGGCGCGCTCACCGGGGAGCAGCGGGCCCGGATCGCGGCCGAGGACGGCACCGCCGCCCTGACCCGCGTCCTACGCCACGTCGAGTTGGCCGGCCTCGACCCCGACGCCGTGCTCGTCGAGGCCGTCGAGCGCGGCCCGCTCACCGGGGCGCGCAACGTCAGCAACGTCGTCTACTCCCGCATCCGTGACCAGCACCGCCTCGACCCCGTCGGGGAACGCTGGACCGACTGGATCCCCCGCACCGACAACCCCGAGTGGAGCACCTACCTGCACCGCCTCGTCGAGACCGCCGACCAGCGCGCCGACGACCTCGGTACCGCTGCGGCTGTCGAGCCGCCTGCGTGGGCGGTCGCCGCGTTCGGCGACGTCCCCGCCGAGCCGTCGGCCCGGCAGCGGTGGTGCGACGACGTCGGCCGCGTCGCGGCCTACCGGGAGGTCCGCGGCCACGACGACCCCGCCGACGCACTCGGCCCGGCCCCGAAGCCCGGACAGGTCGAGGAGTTCGCCGCCCACCGCGCGGCGTGGCGGGCGCTCGGGCGGCCGGAGATCGACCGCGAGCACCTGGAACTGTCCAACGGCCAGCTCCGCATCCGCGTCCGCGCCTACGAACGCGAACTCGCCGCAGCACCCCGCTACGTCGCCAACGAGCTTGCCGGGACCCGCCAGGCCGCGGAGGCCCAGCGTCAGGACGCCGCGGTCACCCGCGCCGCTTGCGACACGACCGCCGACGCGGCGGAGCGGGAGCGGCTCGCCGAGCGGGCTGCCGGGGCCGAGGCGATGGCGGCGCTGCTGGAGCAGCGGGCTGCGCAGCTCCAGGAGATCGACGACGCCCGCGGGATGTGGCTCGCCCACACCGCACAGACCCGCGTGCGGGCGGAGCTGTCCAAGGCCGAGCTGTCCGCACGCGACGCCGCCGACGACCCGGACGACCGGGTCACCGCCGCGCAGTGGAAGGCCGCCCACGACGCCGCGGTCGCCGAGGACGAGCAGTACCGAGAGATCACCGAGGACGACATCCACGACCAGGCCCCCGACGACCGGGACGCCGTCGCCGTCGAGCGCGACGCCGAGACGGCGGACAGTCGCCGCAACGACGTCCGCGAGATCGCTGACGCCCGTCCGGAGCCGGTGGGGGAGGACACGGTGCGGGTGCCCGAGGCGGCCGAGACGACGGACCACCTCGACCACGCCGGCCGGATCCTCGACGAGATCCGCTACCGAGACACCGCCGTCGATGATTACGACGAGCGCGCCGCCGAACTCGCCCGCTGGCACACCGAGCAGCTCAGCGGCGTCGACGACGCCGCTGACGGGTTCGACGAGCCGGAGCCGGTCGACAGCCGGTGGTGACGGTGGTCGGCGGCGGGGAGCTACCCCGCCGCCGACCACCCCTGCACCTCGACCGGTGGCGGGCCCTCACCCCGCCACGCCCACCGCAGCGTCGCCCGGGTCCCATCGCCCCAACCCGGCGCCCGAGCCGCGCGGCTGGGATACAGCTCCTCGAACCGCTGCGCAGCGAGATACTCCGCCTCGATCAGCTCCTCATACGCCGACGCCCGTGTTCGGGTCACCGGCGCCTCCGCCGGGTGCGGCCGGTCCCACGGCGGCCGATAGATGGCGCACGCCATCCACATGCACGTCGCGACCACCGCCGCCGCGTACCAGTCCAGAACACCCCGCTCGGATTGCTCCAAGGACTGGCGCTCCGCCGCCGCCCACACTGCGGCGAGATCCCCGCGCGGAACCCGCAGGTTCCCCGCCGGGATCCGTGCTACCTGCTCAGGAGACGCCGCCATGCGTCTCAGGGTGACAGCAGCCACCGACAACAACCACGCTCATCGCTGCTTGACGGCAGAGGCTGCCCACCTGAAATCGGGCGGGTCGCTCTATACGGACGGCTCAGCCGGGGTGAACGACATCTGCACCTCTCCGCCTGTGACGGTCAGGTTGATAGTCCCCGCTGCGCTGAGAGCCGCTGACGTCGTCGGGATCGCAGGTCGGGGAGCGTCATCGAGCGCATCGAACCAGTCGAGGAACTCTCGGATCGTTCCGATCCGTGCAACCCGCTGGTGCAATGCGGTCTGATCATGCCCACGAACGAAATCGGACTCGAACACGACCTCACCGCATCCACACCGGCAGGGCCTCCCGAATGCCTGACCCTCCTCCACGTAGGTGATCGGGTTTCGGACACCGACCGCCTTGTCTGGAGTCGGCTTACCGACGAAGGTGTCCCAGATGGGCTCCCCGGGGCCCAGGGGAGCTCCTTCGATGATCCGCTTGCCGGGCTTGCCTTCCGCAGGCACGAGCCGACGGATCCTGCCGACCATGACCACCTCGCCGCCGTAGGAGAACGCGACGTACTGCTGTCGATCGCCGCGTTCGCCGATCGAGTAGTAGCCGCGGTTCATCTCCCAGTTTTCCTTGATCGTCGCAGCCTCGTCCCAACCCGAGTATTCACGACGCAGGGGGTCGGTCGGATCGTTCGTCAGACTGGTTTTGCGCATCGTGATGTGGATCATCTAATAACCCCTTAGTCTTGCCAGCCCGTCTATCGAGCTAGCGGGGGTAGCGTCTCACGCGGAGCCGTAAAGTTCAATACCAGGATTCCTAGGGTAACCGGGTAAAGCAGGAGCCCCTGGCGGAGTCCAGACCTGTGAACTCGGACGGTCGTGATCGACGTCAGGTGGCGATGCTTGGCGTAGATGGCGCTGAGTGGGCGCCTTGTCCGAGCACCGTCGCCCGTCGCCCGCGAGAGACCTCCACTAGGCCTTCCTCTCGCAGGAGGGAGACGGCGCGGTGCGCGGTCCCGACCGCGCATGAGTTGGCGACGGCGAGTTCGGCCATCGTCGGCAGGGGTGCTCCCGGAGGGAGGGTCCCGTCCTGGATCTGCTGACGGAGCGCGGCGGCCAGCAGCTCATACGGCCCCGCCCGCCGTACCGCGGGCTTCGGCTGCGGGAGCACCGTGGCGATCGTCGCGGCAGCTCGTCGGTCGGCTTCCTCGACCCATGCCGCGTACACCCGCAGGGTCGTCGCGCCGCCGCTGCCGTGGCCGAGCCGTCCTGCGACGGTTCGGATGTCGACCCCGGCGGCGACCAGCTCGGTTGCGGAGTAGTGGCGGAGCGAGTGGAGCCGGGTGCTGCGCAGCTTCAACCGGACGGCGAGCCGTCGGTAGCGCTGGCTGATCGCGCGGGGCGCGTAGGGGGTGCGCCCGTCGGGCGACGGTGAGAACACGAACCCGTCGGAGGAGAACTCGACGCCGAGCGCGGACAGTCTGCTGACCCAGAGGTCCCGTTGCGTGCGCAGCAGGTCGACGGTGTGCGGGTCGAGCGCGACCCGGCGCTTGCGGTCGGTCTTGGTCGACTTCTCCACGACGCCGGCCTTGGACTGGGTGTTGCTGCGCTGGACCCAGACGGTGGCGCGGTCGAGATCGACGTCGTGCCAGCGCAGCGCGGAGATCTCACCGCGGCGGGGGCCGATCAGCATCGTCAGCCACAGCAGCAGGCCCCACTCCGGGTCGCGCCACGACTCGTTGAGGATCGCGGCGGCTTCGGCGGGGCTCGGCGGGTCGGGCTCGGCCTTGCTCGGCGCGGGAGCCTGCGCGATGGCGGCGGGGTTGACGCCGAGGTGCCGCCAGCGGACAGCCCGGTCGAGCGCGGCCCGGAGGATGTAGTGCACCTTGCGGGTCGTGCTGGCGCTCAGCGGTCGGCACTCGTGCCCGGGGCGGGGGCGTCCGGTGCAGAGCGTGCGGCATCGCTGGAGGCGGGCGTAGAAGCGCTCCAGCAGCTCGGCGTCGAGCTTGCCCGCCTGGAGCTGACCGAACGTGGGCAAGACGTAGAGGCGGATCAGGTCGTCGTAGCGCTCCTGTGTCGTGGGCTGGAGGTCGGCGACCTCCAGCCACTGCGCGACGGCCTGGCCGACGGTGATCGAGGACTTCGGCTGCTTGTTCTCGTCGACCTGGCGCTGGAGCTTTGTCAGCGCCTTCTCGGCCTCCTTGCGGGTCCGCGCCGTCTCCTTGAGCTGGCGGCTCCGCCCCGTCAGCGGGTCGACGCCCGCGAAGACGATCGCCCGGTAGGAGCCGCTCGGCAGCTCCTCGATGTGACCCCGCGACCTGCGCTTCCCCGCTGCCATGGGCGCAGGGCAGGCCGGTTTCGTTCCACGAATCGTTCCACGGCAGGAAGTCGTTCGCGATCGCGAACAGCGTTTCCGCTGGTCGCGGTGTAGTGCCCCCGGCAGGATTCGAACCTGCGGCACCCGCTTTAGGAGAGCGGTGCTCTATCCCCTGAGCTACGAGGGCCTGAGGGGAGCCTACCCGGACGCCTCCCCGCCCGACCGCCGGTACTGCCCGCCCCGCCGCGGAACGGTGGATCCGCCGTCCGCGCGGAATCCGGGAATCGTCGCCGTGACCTCGCCCACTACGACACCGGAAGGCTTCTGCGAGTTCACGGCGACAGCGACCTCCTCGCAGTCGGAACTGCGGCACGGACCGCGCTGAACTGCGGATTCGTGGAGCGGTGACGATACCGCCGCCACCTCGCAGTTCACGCCGGGAGGCTGCTGCTCCCTTCTGGCAACTGATCCGTTGGGGCGATCGGGAAATCGTTCTACGGTCCCCGCAGTCGACGGGGGAGGGCCAGTGCGATCGCTGTTCCGGAACACGCGGTTCCGCCGGTTGTTCACGGCCCAGGTCGTCGCTCTGGTCGGGACCGGGCTCACGACGGTCGCGCTCGGGCTCCTCGCCTACGACCTGGCCGGCGAGCAGGCCGCGCTCGTCCTCGGCTCGGCGCTGACGATCAAGATGGTGGCCTACGTCGTCGTCGGGCCGGTCGTCGGCGCGGTCGCCGACCGGGTCCCGCGACGGATGCTGATGGTCGGTGCGGACGTCGTCCGCGCGGCGGTCGTGCTCGTCCTGCCCTGGGTGACCGGGATCTGGCAGGTGTTCGTCCTGGTCGCGGTGCTCCAGGTGGCCTCGGCGACGTTCACCCCGGTGTTCCAGTCGGTCATCCCCGACGTCGTCCCCGACGAGCGGGACTACGCCGGGGCGCTGTCGGCCTCGCAGCTCGCGAGCAGCGCGGAGACGGTGCTGAGCCCGCTGCTGGCCGCGGCGGCCGTCGCGGTGATGAGCTACTCGACGCTGTTCGTCGGCACCTGTGCCGGGTTCGTGTTCTCCGCGGTCCTCGTGGCGTCGACGGCCGTCCCGCCGGTCGCGGGCCGCGCCCAGGGCGGCTTCGCGACCCGGCTGCTGCTCGGCGTCCGGCTGTTCCGGGCGGTCCCGCAGCTGCGGGGGCTGCTGGCGCTGAACGTCGTCGTCGCCGCGGTGGGGGTGGTGTCGCTGGTGACGACGGTGAACGTCGTCCGCGACCTGCTCGGGGGCACCGAGGCCGACGTCGGGCTGCTGCTCGCGGTGTCCGGCGCGGGGACGGCCGCGGCGGCGCTGGCCTCCCCGTGGGCCGCCCGACGGCTGCCGGTCCGGACGGTGATGCTGGCCGGCGCGGCGGTCTCCTGCCTGGCGGCCGGCGCGACCCTGCTACTGGCGGCCGCGCCGTCGTGGACGACCGCGGCGCTCGCGTGGGCGTTGGTCGGCTTCGGCCCGGGGTGGATCATGGTCAACACCGGTCGGCTGCTGCGCACCTCGGCCGGACCCGGCCAGCGGCCCGCCCTGTTCAGCGCGCAGTTCTCGCTCTCGCACGCCTGCTGGCTGGTCACCTACCCGCTCACCGGCTGGCTGGCGGTCTCGGCCGGCTGGACCCTCACCTGGTCGGTCCTCGCCGCGCTCGCCGTCGTCGCGCTCGGGGTGGCGGTCACGGTCTGGCCGACGGCCGGCGCCGACCTCGTCCGGCACCGCCACGACCACGACGCCGACCACGCCCATGTCGTCACCGCCAGCCCCTCGGCGCACGGCTGGACCCACGCGCACCGGCTCGTCGTCGACGACCAGCACCCGCACGGCCCCGTCCCGGTGTGACCGTTCAGGCCGCCGGGAGCAGCCCGTCGGCGACCTCCCGGGCCGCGCGGATCGGCCCCGTCCCGCGCTCGACCACCGCCATCGCGGCCGCCCCCTCCAGCAGGATCATCAGGGTCCCGGCGAGCGCCGCGGCCGGCTCGGCCGTTCCCAGCCGCTCGACCTGTGCCTGCAGGTAGCTGCGCAGCGCGGTCTTGTGGTGCCGGACGACCTCGCGGGCCGGGTGGTCGAGGCGCGGCAGCTCGGAGGCCGCGTTGAGGAACGCGCAGCCGCGGAAGTCCTCCCGGGACTGCCAGGTCTCGTAGGCGTCGAAGACGGCGAGGATCCGGTCCCGCGGCGACGCGTGGTCGGCGGTGATCCGGTCGATGTCGGACTGCCACCGGCGGTCGCGGTCCCGCAGGTAGGCGACGACGAGCCGGTCCTTCGAGCCGAAGTTCGTGTACAGCGCCGTCTTGGTGACCCCCGCCTCGGCGGCGACGGTGTCCACCCCGACCGCGTTGATGCCGTCCCGGTAGAAGAGCCGGGACGCGGCGTCGAGCACCTTCGCCCCGGCGTCGCCGCGCCGCGTGCGTGCCATAGGTCCTCCTGGAGTGAACCGAACGGTCTGTTCTGATGGCCGACTCTAGCAGCAGAAACGGCGCTGTCTGTCGAGCCGAGTTGCAATCAAACAGACAGGTCTGTTCACTATCGGCATGACGGCGACCTGCGAACGGCCCGGACCTGCACCCGCCACCGACCGGCCCTGGTGGACCACCGCGCTGCTCGGCGCGGGGGTGATCGCGCTCTGCTACGGCGTCGCCCGCTACGCCTACGGGCTGTTCGTGCCCCGCTTCACCGAGACGTTCGGCCTGACCCCGGCCGCGGTCGGCGTGCTCGGTGGGCTCTCCACGGCGGGCTACGTCCTCGGGCTGCTCGCCGCTCCGGCGCTGTCGGCGCGGTCGGCGCGCGGCGCCACGATCGCGGCCGCCGTCTCCGCGACGGTGGGGCTGCTGCTCATGGCCCTCGCGCCGGGCGTCGTGGTGTTCGGTGCCGCGATCGTGGTGGCGGGGGCCGGGGCCGGCATCGCGACGCCCGGGGTGGCGCAGCTCGTCGTCGAGACGGTCGGTGCGGCCGCGCGCACCCGGGCGCAGGCCTGGGCGAACACCGGCACCGGGGCGGGGCTCGCGCTGACCGCGTTCACGCCGCTGCTGCCGGGGGACTGGCGGGCCGTCTGGCTCGGGTTCGGCCTGGTCGCGGTCGTCGTCACCGCCGCCGCCGCGTGGCTGCTGCCGCGGGGGGTCCCCGAGGCGGCGCCCACGGAGCGCGGGCGGGGCCGGGTGCTGCCGCTGCTGGCCGTCGCCGGGCTGCTCGGGCTGGTCAGCGCGCCGTACTGGACCTTCTCGACCGCGCGGCTCGACGAGCTCGGCGCCGGGCCGGTCGTCGGTACCGTCGCCTGGTGTGCGATCGGTGTGGTCGGCGTGCTCGGCGGCGCGGTGGGACGGGCGGCGCAGCGGTACGGGCTGCGGACGGTCGGGCTCGTCGTCTGGACCCTGTTCTCGGCCGGGATCGCCCTGCTCGCGCTGCCGGAGCCGGGCCTGGCCGGCGCGGTCGTCTCGGCGGGCCTGTTCGGCGCGGGCTACATCGGGCTGACCGGGCTGTGCATCCTGTGGGCCGCCCACATCCTCCCGGGCGCTCCCGCACGCGCGGTGACCTGGGCGTGCCTCGCCCTGGGCGTCGGTCAGACGGTGGGCTCCCCGCTGGCCGGGGCGCTGGCCGGCCGGATCGGGACGGCGGGGACGTTCGCCGTCGCCGCCGCGCTGGGGCTGCTGGCCTGGGCGCAGCTGCACCCCCGGCTGGCGCCGCCGGACGCGGACCGGGCCTGAACGACGGCGTCCCCCGGTGCGGACGTACCGCGCCGGGGGACGGGGGTCAGCGACGGGCCGGGGTGCGGCCGTGCGTGACGGCACTCCAGGTGTCGATGCCCACCCAGATCGCGCGGAGCATGTTCCCGGTGCGCCGGCCGGCGTCCCGCAGGGTCTCGGGCCAGGACGGCATCGGGGTCTCGTGGGTGGTCATCGGCTACCTCCTCGTAGTGGTCGACTCGGAAGCTGCTCTGTCCGACTCGCACCACGAGAGTAGCCAGTGAGACACTGCTGTCTCAATGGTGACCATCGTGTGTCACGCCTCATCCGCTCGGAGCAGCACCGGTGACGGGCCGCAGCAGCCGGGCGCACGCGCGTGACCAGCGCGGGCCACCGCCGCGACGCGGCTCGGTCGCCGCGTCACCGGCGTGGTGCTTTCATGAACATTGCCCGCTTTTCGTCTGGACAACCGGTTCAGCGAGCGCCGCGTGCAGGAGGACCGCTTGTTCAGCATCACCGTCCGGGACCACGTCATGGTGGCGCACAGCCTGCGCGGCGAGGTCTTCGGACCGGCGCAGCAGCGCCACGGCGCGACCTTCCTCGTCGACGCCACCTTCCGGCGCCCCGAGCTGGACCCGGACGGGATCGTCGTCGACATCGGGCTGGCCACCGCGCAGCTCGCGGAGACGCTCGCCGACCTCAACCACCGCGACCTCGACGACCACCCCGAGTTCGCGGGCGTCAACACGACCACCGAGTTCCTGGCCCGGGCGATCGCGGACCGGCTCGCCGACCGCATCGGCGCGGGGAGGCTCGGCGGCAACGCCGGCGGGCTGACCGGCCTGACGGTGACGCTGCACGAGTCTCACGTCGCGTGGGCGAGCTACGAGCGGGACCTGTGACGGCTCCCGCACCGCCCCGGACCACGGGGCGTGCGGTGCACGTCGTCGTCCCCGCCGGGATCGACGACCCGCGCTCCCCGAGCGGCGGGAACCGCTACGACCGCGGTGTCTGCGCCGCGTTCGACCGCCCCGTGCGGGAGATCGCCGTCGCGGGTGGCTGGCCGGACCCGGACCGGGCCGCCCTCGAGCGGCTCGACGCGGCGCTCACGGGCGTCCCGGACGGCGCGTCGGTGCTGCTCGACGGGCTCGTCGCCTGCGCCGCGCCGGGGGTCCTCGCCCGGCACACCGGCCGGGTACGCGCGGTCGTCCTGGTGCACCTGCCACTGGGCGACGAGCACGGGCTCGCCGCGGCGGTCGTCGCGGACCGCCGGGCCCGGGAGCACGCGGCGCTGCACGCGGCGGCCGCCGTCGTCACCACCAGCGAATGGACGGCACGGCGGGTGGTCCGTCTGCACCAGCTGCCCGTCGCCCGCGTGCACGTCGCGTCGCCGGGGGTGGACGCTGCCCCGATGACGTCCGCGCACCCGGCCGGTACCCGGCTGCTCGCGGTCGGGGCGCTCACCCCGACCAAGGGCCACGACCTGCTGGTCGAGGCCCTCGCCCGCGTCGCCGACCGGGAGTGGACGTTGCGCCTGGCCGGGCCGCTCGACCGCGACCCCGCGCACACCGCGGCCGTGCGCGCGGCGGTGGACCGGCACGGCCTGGCCGGGCGGATCACCCTCACCGGCCCGCTGACCGGCCCCGCCCTCGACGCCGCCTACGCCTCCGCGGACCTGCTCGTGCTGCCCTCGCGCACCGAGAGCTACGGGATGGTCGTCACCGAGGCGCTGGCCCGGGCCGTCCCGGTGATCGCCGCTGCGGTCGGCGGGGTGCCCGAGGCGCTCGGCGGCGGTGGGCTGCTCGTCGCCCCCGGCGATCCGGACGCGCTGGCCGGCGCGCTGCGGTCCTGGCTGACCGACCCGGGGACGCGTGCGGACCTGCGCGCCGCCGCCCGGGACCGCCGGGACCGGCTCGACGGCTGGGACGACACCGCCCGGGCCCTCTGCGCGGTGCTGCCGTGAGCGCCGCCGCCGACCGCCGCGCCCCCGTCCCGATCCAGGGTGCGGCGGGCGACCCGGTCTGCCCGCCGGAGTGGCTCGCCCTGCGCGAGCCCGCCGACGCCGACGCCCGCTCGACCGCGCTCGCCGACGCCGTCCGCGACCTCCTGCCGCCGGGCCCGCTGCTGGTGCGCGACCTCGGCTGCGGCACCGGGTCGATGGGCCGCTGGCTCGCCCCGCGCCTCGCCCGGCCCGGTGGACAGCACTGGGTCCTGCACGACCGCGACCCCGTCGTGCTCTCCCACGCCGTCGCGTCGCTGCCCGACTGCGTGACCGGCGAGGCCGGACCCGGTGACCTCACCGGGCTCGGCGCCGACGCGCTGGCCGGGACGTCGCTGATCACCGCGTCCGCACTGCTCGACCTGCTCACCGCCGACGAGATGGACGCCCTGGCCGCCGCCTGCACCGCCGCCGGCTGCCCCGTGCTGGTCACCCTGACCGTGTCCGGCCGGGTCCGGCTGCACCCCGAGGACCCGCTCGACGCCGAGATCGGCGCCGCCTTCGACGACCACCAGCGCCGCGACGAGAACGGCCGACGGATGCTCGGGCCGGACGCCCCCGCCGCCGCGGCGGCCGCGTTCACCCGGCACGGCGCGCGGGTGCGCACCGCCGACTCGCCGTGGCGGCTCGGCCCCGACCGGCCCGCGCTGCTCCGCGAGTGGCTGGCCGGACGGCTCGACGCGGCGTGCGCGCAGCGTCCCGGCCTCGCCGCACACGCCGGCGCCTACCGCGACCGGCGCGAGCGCGCCCTCGACGCGGGAGAGCTCACCGTCTCGGTCGGCCACACCGACCTGCTGGCGGTGCCGGGGGAGCGGTCGTGAGCGGCCGGGTGGGTCCGGCCCTGCGGCTGCTCGCCGGGGTGGGGCTGCTCGCCGTGCTGTTCGTGCAGATCGGGGTCGGGCCGGTGCTGGAGCGCCTGCGCGGCGTCGGGCCGGCGGCGGTCGTCGCCGCGCTGCTGCTCGGCGCGGTGGCGACCGTGCTCAGCGCCTGGCGGTGGCGGATGGTCGCCCGCTCGATCGGGCTCGGCCTGACCCCGGGACGCGCCGTCGCCGACTGCTACGGCGCCACCTTCCTCAACTCGCTGCTGCCCGCCGGGGTGCTCGGCGACGTCCACCGCGCGGTCGGCCACGGGCGCAGCGAGGGGGACCTCGGCGCCGGGGTCCGGGCCGTGGTGTTCGAGCGGGTCGCCGGGCAGCTGGTCGCGGTGGCGGCCGTCGCCGTCGTCCTGGCGCTGCAGCCGGACCTGCTGCGGGTGGCGTCCGGCGCGGTCCCGGGCGGCGCGGTGCTGCCCGTGCTCGCCGTCGTGGCCGCGCTCGGCGGGGCCGGGTGGCTACTGCGCGCCCGCCTCGGACGGGTGTGGGCCGACGCGCGCACCGTGCTGCGCCCGCGCACCGCGGCCGGGCTGGTGCTGACCTCGGCCGGAGCGCTGGCCTGCCACCTCACGGTGTTCGTGCTGGCCGCGCGGGCGGCCGGCGCGACCGCACCGCTCACCGTCCTGCTGCCGTTGCTGCTGGTCGCGCTGCTGGCGATGACGATCCCGCTCACCGTCGGCGGGTGGGGGCCGCGCGAGGCGGCCGCCGCGGCCGGGTTCGCCGCGGTCGGGCTGCCGGCTGCCGAGGGTCTCGCCGCCGCCGTCGCCTACGGGGTGCTGGCGCTCGTCGGGGTCGCGCCGGGCGCGCTCGTGGTGCTGCGGCGCCGCCGCGCGGCCCGGGGGACCGCGCCGTCAGCGCCCGGCGAGCACCCGCAGGTGGCCCGCGAAGGCGACCACGAGCGCGTCGAGCAGGCCCCGGCCCTTCTCGGCGGTGGCGAGCGACGGCCGTCCCACCACACCGGTGGCGGAGTAGGCCGCGAGCCCGGTCGTGAGCAGGTGCGGCCGCTCGTCGGCGACGTGGTCGGCGGTGCGGTACGACGGCCGGACCTGGTCGGGGGCGGTGTGCAGCAGGATCGAGGTCTCCAGCTCCCCGGCGTGCATGTCGGCGGTGTTCGAGGTCTCGCACCCGGCGGCCCGGCGGGCGGCGGTCCAGTCCTCGGAGACGGGGAACAGGGCCATCGGCAGCGGGCCGACGGAGGACTCCTGGACGACGTTGCGCAGCACGTGGTTCCCGCCGTGCGCGTTGACCAGGACCAGCGCGGTGGTGCCCGCGGCGCGCAACGAGGCGGCGACGTCGGCGACGACCGCGACCAGCGTCGTCGCGGAGATGCTCACGGTGCCCGCCCACGCGGCGTGCTCGTGGGAGCACGAGATCGTCAGGGGTGGCAGGACCCGCACGCGGTGGGCCCGGGCGACCCGGGCGGCGACCGCGGACGCCACGAGGGTGTCGGTGGTCAGGGGCAGGTGCGGTCCGTGCTGCTCGAGGCTCCCGACCGGGAGCAGGGCCACGGCGGCACCCCGCTCCCGGACGTCCTCGGTGGTGTCGACCGGGAGGGGATTCACGCAGGCGAGGCTCTCACGGCCCCGCCCGATCATGGAGGAGCGAGGGTGCACGACGACCGACACGAGTTCGCCGAGTCCCGGTTGACCACACGGCACGGGGAGTTCCGCGCCATCGCCTTCCGCGAGTACGACGGCGGCCCCGAGCACCTCGCGCTGGTGCACGGCGACCCCACGGCGGTGGACGCCCCGCTGGTGCGGATGCACTCCGAGTGCCTCACCGGCGACGTCTTCGGCGCGCGCCGCTGCGAGTGCGGGGCGCAGCTGTCGATCGCCATCGACGCCGTCGTCCGCGCGGGCCGCGGCGTGATCGTCTACCTGCGCGGGCACGAGGGCCGCGGCATCGGCCTGCTCGCGAAGATCCGCACCCACGTGCTGCAGGACGAGGACGGCCTGGACACCGTCGACTCGGCCGTCGCGCTGGGCCTGCCGGTCGACGTGCGCGACTTCGGTGCCGCCGCCGTCGTGCTGCGCCACCTCGGGATCGGCCGGGTGCGGCTGCTGTCCAACAGCCCGGCGAAGGTCGAGGCGCTGACCGCGCACGGCATCGTCGTGACCGAGCTGGTGCCGGTGCTGGAGCCCGCCGACGAGCACAACGTGCGCTACCTGACCGCCAAGCGCGACCGGCTCGGGCACGTCCTGCCGCAGGTCGACGCCACGCCGGACACGCCGCGCGGCCACACCGCGACCGGCTACTGAACCCCGTCGTGCGACACCCGCAGGCACAGCGACGGCGGCCCGCCCGCCGCCATCGTGGCGAGCACGGCGGGCAGCTCGTCGAGCGTGCAGTCGCCGCCGACCAGGGCGTCGAACCGGGGGTCGGCGAGCAGCCGCAGCGCCAGCGCCATCCGGTCGCCGTAGCCGCGGCGCGCCCGGCGCGGGGACACCGTGCCGACCTGGCTGGCGCGGATGGTGAGCCGGCGGCTGTGGAACGCCCCGCCCAGCGGCAGCGGCACCGTGCGGGTGCCGTACCAGCTGAGCTCGACCACCTCGCCCTCCGGTGCGAGCAGCTCCAGCGAGCGCGCCAGGCCGGCCGGGGTGGCGCTGGCGTGCACGACGAGGTCCCGGTCGCCCTCGGCGTCGTCGGGAGAGGCGAACCCGACGCCGAGCGCCGCGGCGACGGCGGCCCGGTCCGGGTCGGGGTCGACGAGCTGCACCCGCGCGCCGGGCAGCCCGGCCAGGACCGCGGCCACCGACGCCCCGACCATCCCCGCCCCGACGACGGCGATCCGGTCGCCGACCAGCGGGGCGGCGTCCCACACCGCGTTCACGGCGGTCTCGACGGTGCCGGCGAGCACGGCGCGTTCGGCGGGCACGTCGTCGGGGACGACGGTGACCGCGTCGGCGGGCACCACGAACCGGCTCTGGTGCGGGTACAGGCAGAACACGGTCCGCCCGGCGAGCTCCGGCGGGCCCTGCTCGACCTCACCGACGGCCAGGTAGCCGTACTTCACCGGGGCGGGGAAGTCGCCGTCCTGGAACGGGGCGCGCATCCGCTCGTGCTCGGACTCCGGGACCTCGCCGCGGAACACCAGGGTCTCGGTGCCGCGGCTGATCGCGGTGTACCGGGTGCGGACGAGCACCTCGCCCGGGCCGGGGTCGGGCACCGGCACCGTCCGGATCTCGCCGTGCCCCGGCGCGGCCAGCCAGAACGCCCGTGCCTCGTGCCCCACCGCGCCGTCCCCGATCCCGGCGCCCGGCGCGCCGACGGCCCCGACAGTATCCGGACGTATCGGGCGACGGCCCGGTGCGCGGAGGTGGTCTGAGTGGACCGGCCGTACGTGCTGGCGTCGGTCGCGATGTCGCTGGACGGCTACATCGACGACACCGGCCCGGACACCCTGGTGCTCTCCGACGCCGACGACCTCGACCGCGTGGACGCCGTGCGCGCGGGGGTCGACGCGATCCTGGTCGGCGCGGGCACCGTCCGCGCCGACGACCCACGGCTGCTGGTGCGCTGCGCGCAGCGTCGCGCCGCGCGGGTCGCCGACGGCCGCCCGCCGTCGCCGCGGCGGGTGGTGCTGACCACCGGGGCGTCGCTGGACCCGTCGGCGCGGGTGTTCGCGGGCGGGGACGCCCCGCTGGTGTTCACGGCCGCACCGGCCGCGGCCGCGCTGCGCGAGCGGCTCGGCGACGCCGCCGAGGTCGTCGCCGCGGGGGACCCGCCGGACCCGCGCGCGGTGCTCGACGACCTGGCCGCCCGCGGCGTGCGGCGGCTGCTGGTCGAAGGGGGCGGCGCCGTGCACACCGCGTTCCTCACCGCCGGGCTGGTCGACGAGCTGCACGTGGTCGTCGCGCCGTTCTTCGTCGGCGACGCCCGGGCCCCGCGCTTCGTGCGCGACGGCCGGTTCCCGCAGTGCCCGCAGCGCGGCATGGCGCTGGTCGAGGCCCGCCCGATGGGCGACCTGGTGCTGCTGCGCTACCGCACGTCCTGAGTCGCCGGTCAGGAGAACGCGGCCAGGAACCGGTCCCGGAACCCGGCCATCGGCCACGACGGCGCGTCCGGCGGCGGGAGCAGTCCGGGCGTCCAGCCCCAGCCGTCGATCCGGTCCAGCACCCCGGCGTCGCGGGTGATGACCGAGATCGGGACGTCGGAGCCCGCGCCGGGCCCGGACACCGTCGCGCCGGGCTCGTGGTCGCCCAGCAGCAGGACGACGAGGTCCCGGTCGTCGCCGCGGCGGTCGGCGACCCAGCCGGTGGCGCTGCGCAGCGCGTACTCCAGCGCGGTGAGGTAGTCCGCGCGCAGCGTCGCCCGGTCCAGGGAGAAGATCGTGTCGTAGGCCTGCTGACCGCCGGCGTACGGGCCGTAGACCGCGCCGTCGCCGATCCGGGCCGGGTCCAGCAGCGGCGGCACCGGCGACCACGGCGCGTGGCTGGAGGTCAGCACCACGGTGCCGAGCAGCGGTCCCCGGCCGGGGCGGTCGAGCTCGAGCCGGGAGAACGCGTCGAGGGTGTACTGGTCGGGCATCGGCGACCAGCTGAACGGCGGGCCCGCGTAGCCGAGGTCGGCACCGGCGTGCACCCGCTGGTGGCCGAAGAAGGCGGCCTCGGGCCACTCCCGCGTCGTCGCCGGGGTGACGACGGCGGTCTCCCACCCGGCGTCGCGGAACGCGCGCGGCAGGGTCAGCCGGTCCGACGCGGTGAGCCGGTCGTGCGCGCCCTGGCCCGCGATCGGGACCCCGGAGAACAGTGTCGCGTGGGCGAGCCAGCTGCCGCCGCCGTTGACCGGCGCGGTGAGCACGCCGCTGCGTGCGCCGTACCCGGCCGCGGCGAGGCGGGCGTCGGCCCCGGCGAGCACCGGGCGGATCCGCGGCGCCATCTCCGGGGCGTGCTGGGCGTTGCGGCCGTAGCTCTCGACAAAGACGATGACGACGTCCGTGCCGCGCAGCGCCGTGAGCAGCGACTCCGGGGCACGGCCGGCCCACGCGTCGCGGGCGAGGGACTCGGTGAGCTCCCGGCGCTCGGCCAGCGTCCGCGGGATCTGCCCGGCGCGGTGGGCGACCTCGGCGACGCCGTCGGCGGCGGCCACCGGCACCCCGGGGACGAGCCGGGCGTCGGCGAGGGTGCCCACCAGCAGCCAGGCCGCGGCCAGCAGCGCGGCGGTCCCGACGGTGGTCCGCCGGTGCCGGGCCGCGAGCCGCCCGAGCCGGGCCGCCGCGGCGGCCGTCGCCACGACCAGCCCCACCGCGACGACGGCGGCGAGCACGGCGACCGCGGTCCCGGCCGCACCGGCGGCGCCGCGCAGGAACTCGTGCGCGTTGCCCAGCAGCGACCAGTCGGACACGGCGTCGAACCGGCGGCCCTGGAAGGTGAGGAAGCCGATGTCGGCGAGCTTGAGCAGCCCGACGACGCCGAGCAGCGCCCCGGCGAGGGCGGCGGCGACCCGCCGGACCCGCCCGGGCAGCAGTGCGAGCACCGCCGCGCCGAGGACCGCCTCGATCGGCAGCCGCAGCAGCCCGGCCGGGTCGAGGGCGGCCGGGTCGGCGGGCAGCACCAGGACCCCGCCGACGAGCGCGGCGCACAGCGCGGTGAGCAGCGCGGCCCCGGCCCGGCGGGCGTGGAACGGGTGCCGGTCGGCGGCCCGCCACAGCTGCACCACCGACACCCCGAACGACCACACCAGCGCGGCCAGCGCGACCCCGACCGCGGTGAGCGCGACGACGGTGGGCAGCACCCCGGCCGCGGTCACGACCAGCACGATCCCCTGCAGCGCGGCGACGACCTTCGCCGAGTAGCGCGGCGGCAGGGCGCCGCGCAGCCACGGCGCGACCCGCCCGGCGGCGACGAAGGCGTAGCGCAGCAGGCCCAGCGCGGTGACCCACCAGTGCCCGGTCGTCGCGGCGACGTGGACCGACAGCACCATCAGCAGGAACGCGTCGGTCTCCATGTCGAACCGGGCGCCCAGCGCGGTCGCCGTGCCGGTGCGGCGCGCGACCGGGCCGTCGACGCCGTCGAGGGCGAGCGCGACGGCGGTGAGCGTCACCAGCGCGACGGTCCCGGCGCCGTCCAGGCCGATCAGCGCGACGACGGCCACGGCGAGCGTGCCGCGGGCCAGCGTGACCACCCCGGCCGGGCCGAGCGTCCGCTCCCCGGCGCGGCGCGCGGCCCGCAGCAGCAGCGCCGCGGCGACGACGCCGGTGACGGCCGCGGCGGTGACCCGCAGGGTGCCCGCCCCGGTCGTCGGCACGAGTGCGGCGAGGACGGCGGCGAGCAGCGCCACGCCCGCCGCGACCTGCGGGGCGACGGGGGCGGTGGCGGCGGTGCCGCGGGACGGGCGGAACATCAGGCGCTCCAGCATGCCCGACTTGTCCGGTGATCTTCCCCGGTGGTGGGTCAGTCCGGCAGGTGGCGGGCGTAGACGTCGCCCGAGCGGCCCAGCGGGCGGCGCCGGTCGAGCAGGGCGCGCAGCGCTGCGGCGTCCACCCAGCGGTCCCCGGCCGAGACGTCCCAGATCATCGTCTCGACGGGGGAGTAGCGGTAGACGTACCGGCCGAGGGCCTCGATGCGGTCCAGCGAGTCCAGGGTGGCGTCGTGCGCGGCGGGCAGGTACTCCACCGAGAGTGCGGGCAGCGGACGGGACAGCCCGTCGAGGACGTCGGCCTCGAAGCCCTCCACGTCGATCTTGCAGAAGGCCGGGACGCCGTGCTCGGCGATGAGCGCGTCGAGGGTGCCGACCGGCACCTCGATCGAGGAGTCCCAGGTCACCCGGGCGAACCCGGCGTCGTCGGCGACGGTGTCGCGCCAGCGCTGCGACAGCGTCGAGACGGTGGGGGTGGCGCGGGAGACCCCGAGGCGGGCGGTGCCCGCCGCGGCGCCGAGGGCGAGGGGGAGGACGGTCACGGCGTCGTCGCGGCCGAAGAACAGGCGCAGCAGCCGGGTGAAGTCCGGCTGCGGCTCGACGGCGACCACCCGCGCGCCCAGGGCCCGCCAGGCACGCACCCGGTTGCCGGCGTGCGCGCCGACGTCGAAGGCGAGGTCGCCGGGGCGCAGGAACGCGGAGTAGAAGCGGCGCATCCGGCGCTGCCGGCCCGGGATCCCGTGGTAGGTCGCGAGGGAGCGGGCGATGCCGGAGGCGCGGGTCAGCACACCCCGAGCGTAGTGGGCGAAAGGGAGGAACCGGGCGTGTGAGTCAGGGGGTGGCGGGGCTGCGGTCGGCGGTCTCCACGACCCCGGCCAGCAGCGTCCGCTCGGTGACCCCGATGATCTCCTGCCGGGCGAGCCTGCCGTCGTGCGCGGCGAGCACCGCCCGGGTCAGCAGGGCGTAGAGCGCCTCGGTCATCCACGTCGCGGACTGGGTCACGCAGAAGGCCCCGCTCCGCTGCCCGCGCTGGAACAGCTCGACGAGCAGGGTGTCCATCTCGGCGTAGCGGGCCAGGACCTCGTCGCTGGACTGGATGCGCTCGGCGAGCACCCACAGGTCCACCGAGGGCAGCAGCCCGACGATGACCCGGTGCACCGCCTCGATCGGGTCGCCCTCGTCGGTCCGGGCCTCCCGGATCGCGGCGATCCCGCGCTCCACGCCCATCTCGCTGAGCTCGGAGAGCAGGGCCTCCCGGCCGTCGACGAGCCGGTGCAGGGTCGCCCGGCTGATGCCGGCGCCGGTCGCGATCTCCGACATCGACGCGGCCGGGTTCTGCACGAGCACGGTCGCGGCCGCGAGGAGCACGTCGTTCCGCTCGATGGCCACGCCGGAGACGGTAGACCTCCCGGCGTCAGACCATCGCAGCCGTTCCGACCTGCGGATTCGCGCCGAAGAAGCGGACCATCGCGTCGACGTGCCCGGCGAACGGCGGGCAGTGGACGCCGAGCCCGCCGAGCATCGCCGTCGTCGCGTCGGTGTCGTAGTGCGACGGGTGGGTCAGGTACTCCAGCGTGCTCGACGGGACCTGGAACAGCCGTCCGACGCCGGGTACGTGGTCGATGGAGAACGCGGCGAGCCCGACCGGCATCGGCACCACGCGCAGCTGCTTGCCGAGCCGGTCGGCGAAGACCTCGCACATCTCGGTCACCGTCGGCGGGGCCGGCTGGGCCAGCGCGAACGTCCGGTTCACCGCCGGGCCGTGCCCGGCCAGCGCGGCGATCCCGTCGACGACGTAGTCCGAGGGCACCAGGTTGAACCGGGTCCGCGACGCGGCGCGGGGGAGCGGCGCGAACGCCGTCCGGCCCTGCCGGGCCAGCAGCTGGAGCAGGTAGTACGGGCCGTCGAACTTCTGCGTCGCGCCGGTCACCGAGTCCCCGACGACGACCGACGGCCGGTAGACCGACACCGGCAGGCCGGCGTCGCGGGCCTTCGCCACGACGCGCTCGGCCTCGTGCTTGGTGTGGTCGTAGTGGTTGGCGAAGGGCTGGCCGAGCTCCAGGTCGGTCTCGGAGAAGATGCCGTCGTAGCGGCCCGAGACGTAGCAGGTCGACACGTACTGCAGCCGGACCAGCTGCGACGCGGCCTCGGCGAACCGCACGACGTGCCGGGTGCCCTCGACGTTCACCCGCCAGGCGACGTCCGCCGGCACCGAGAGGTCGTAGACCGCGGCCAGGTGGAAGATCTCCAGCGGCCCGCCGAGCAGGCGCTCGCGCTCGGCCTGCTCCAGCCCCAGCCCGTCGACGGTGATGTCCCCGACGACGAGGTCGGTGCGCCCGGCGATCTCCGGCGCCTCGCGCTCGATCCGGGCCAGCGTCGTGCGGGCCTGGTCGAGGAACTTGGCCTGCACCAGTGCGACCGCGCGCGCGTCGGGTGCGCGGCGCAGCGTCCGCGGCAGCAGGGCCGACCCGAGGAACCCCGGGAACCCGGTGAACAGCACGACACCCACGGGTGCACCGCCTCTCGCGCGGCGTCCGTGCCGCATCGTCGCTCGTCGGGACGGTATCCGGTACCGGTCGTACCGGCCGGGTGGGTGTGACCTAGATCAGCGTCGACGCGTGGTCGGGCACGTCGCGCTGCACCTCGCGCGGCGGGCGCTCGTAGCCCGTCGACGGCTTCCGGTCCGGCAGCGTCAGCACCTGTCGCGCCACCGGCTCCCAGGGGATCGACCCGAGCAGGTGGTGGATCATGTTGATCCGCGCGTTGCGCTTCTGTTCGGCCTCGACGATCCACCACGGCGCGTGCTCGGTGTCGGTGTGGATCAGCATGTCGTCGCGGGCGCGGGAGTAGTCGTCCCAGCGGGTCATCGACTCGAGGTCCATCGGCGAGAGCTTCCACTGCTTGAGCGGGTTCTCCAGCCGCTCGGCGAACCGCCGCGCCTGCTCCTCGGCGCTCACCGAGAACCAGTACTTGCGCAGGTGGATGCCGTCCTCGACGAGCATGTTCTCGAACACCGGCGCCTGACGCAGGAAGCGGCGGTACTCGGTCTCGGTGCAGAACCCCATCACCCGCTCGACGCCGGCGCGGTTGTACCAGGACCGGTCCATCAGCACGATCTCGCCGGCCGCGGGCAGCTGCTCGACGTAGCGCTGGAAGTACCACTGGCCCTTCTGGCGCTCGGTCGGCGCGGGCAGCGCGACGATCCGGGTGAACCGCGGGTTGAGGTACTGGGTGACCCGCTGGATCGCCCCGCCCTTGCCCGCGGCGTCGCGTCCCTCGAAGACCACGACCACCCGGGCGCCCGACGCCCGGACCCACTCCTGCATCTGCAGCAGCTCGCCCTGCAGGCGGAGCAGCTCGGCGTCGTAGACCTTGCGCGGCAGCTTCGGGGTGCTCACCGGCACAGCCAACCAGAAGGCGGGGTGACGTGGCGGACAACGCGGTGGGCTGGCGCGTCGCCTATTTACTCGTCTAACGTGTTAATTTGCGACGACGACGCCGCCTCCCTGTCCCACCACTCCCCGGAGGAGGCACCCGATGCGTGCCGTCACCACTCGTCCCGCCTTCGCGCTCGCCGCACTGGCCGTCGGCGCCTTCGCCATCGGCACCGGCGAGTTCGTGATCATGGGCCTGCTGCCCGACGTCGCCGGCGGGCTCGCCGTCGACATCCCCGACGCCGGCCGGCTGATCTCGGCGTACGCGATCGGCGTCGTCGTGGGGGCCCCGCTGCTGGTCGCGGCGGCGAACCGGTTCCCGCGCAAGCACGTCCTCATCGGACTCATGGCCGGCTACGCCGCCTTCAACGTGCTGTCCGCCGTCGTGCCCGGCTACCTGCCGGTGCTCGCCGCCCGGTTCCTCGCCGGGCTGCCGCACGGCGCCTTCTTCGGTATCGGCGCCGTCGTCGCGGGCGGGCTCGTCAGCGCCGACCGCAGGGCCCGGGCGATGGCGACGATGTTCGCCGGACTGACCCTGGCCAACGTCGCGGGCGTCCCGGTCGGGACCCTGCTCGGGCAGCAGCTCGGGTGGCGGCCGGTGTTCGGCGTCGTCGGGGTGATCGCCGCGGTCGCCGCGGTGGCCGTCGCCGCCTGCGTCCCCGACGTCCGCGACGCCACCCCGGTGCGCCTGCGCGCCGAGCTGCGCGCCCTCACCCACCGTCCGGTGTGGACGGCGCTGCTGGTGGCGACCGTCGGCGGGGCCGCGCTGTTCAGCACCTACAGCTACATCACCCCGATGCTGGTCGAGGTCGCCGGGTTCACCCCGACCGAGGTCACGCTGCTGCTCGCGCTGTTCGGCGTCGGCATGACCGTCGGGAACCTGGTCGGCGCCCGCCTGGCCGACATCGCGACCATGCCGACGATCTACGGCGCACTCGTCGCCGACGCCGTCGTCGCGCTGCTGTTCGTGCCGGCCCTGCAGAACCAGGCGACCGCGGTCGTCGCCCTGTTCGCCTTCGCCGTGACGACGTTCGCGCTGGTCCCGGCCGTGCAGCTGCGGATCATCAGCGGCGCCGGCGACGCGCCGAACCTGGCCTCGGCGGCCAACCAGGCCGCGTTCAACGTCGCCAACGCGATCGGGGCCGCCCTGGGCGGCACGGTGATCGCGGCCGGCTACGGCTACGCCTCGCCGAACGTCGTCGCGGCCGGGCTGGCCGTGGTCGGGCTGGTCGTCGCGGTGCTGGCCGGGCGTGGGGACCGGACGGCGGCGTCCCGGGCGCGCGAGGTCGCCGCGGTCTGAGCGGCCGTCGGTACCGCCGCGGTCCGGGCGGCTCGCGGTACCGCCGCGGTCCGGGCCGCTCCGCGTGCTGCCGCGGTGCTCACGGCAGCGCCAGGCCGAGCCGCGCGGCGGTGCCTGCGGCCTCGGCGGCGAGCGCGTCGGCCTCGGCCCGGTCCCCGGCGTCGCCGCGGCGGCGCAGCGCCGCCGCCAGCCGGGCACGGGCGAGGCAGGCGTGCGGCAGCAGGCCGGCGGCCGCGTCCGCCGCCACCGCGGCGCGCAGGTGGTCCACGGCGTCGCCGGTGCGACCCCGCGCGCCGGCGATCACGCCGAGCACGCCGTGCACCGAGCCCTCGGTCCACGCGACCCCGGCCCCGGCGGCCACGTGCAGCTCCGCCCACGGGGACAGCGCGGCGTAGGCGTGGTCGGCGGCCCGGTCGTCGCCCAGCGCCGCGGCCAGCCCGCCGCTCGTGGCGTGGAACAGCACCTCCATGAACGGTCGCAACGCGACGGTCTCGGGGCGGGGGAGCTGCTCGTACAGGGCGGCGGCCTCCTCGGCGTCGCCGTGCCGGGCCTGCCACAGCGCGGTGAGCATCGTCAGCAGCCGCGGCGGGGGCTGCTGCCGCTCGATCGCGGGCAGCCGCGGGTCCAGCGGGTCCCCGGTCAGCATCGCGATGCTGGTGCGCAGCGCGTGCGCCGGGTACTCCGCCGCCGGATGGTGTCCGCGCTCGGCGAGCCGGATCGCCTCGTCGGCGGCGGCCCGGGCCTCGGTGAACCGGCCGCGGGCGCTGAGCAGGCAGGCGCGGTTGCGGACCAGGTGCCAGTGCGGCAGCGGGCGGCGCATCCGGGCGACGACGGGTTCGAGCAGGTCCAGCTCGGCCTCGGCGTCGGCGGTCCGGCCGAGCTGGACGAGCGCGTCGAACCGCCACAGCCGCCCCCACAGCTCCGCGGAGTCGCCGAGCCCGTCGGCCAGGGCGGTCATCCGGTCGCCCAGGTCGAGCCGCGGCCGGGTCCCGGCCGGTCCGGAGCGGGCCAGCTGCAGCGCCCGCAGCGCGATGGCGCAGGCCGCCGGGTCGCCGACCCTCTCGCCCATGGCCAGCGCCGCCGTCCCGGTCGCGACGACGCGGTCGGGGCCCGCGCGGTCGTCGTCCCAGGCCGAGGCGGCCGCGAGCTGCGCGGTGAGCCGGGCCCGCAGCGGGGAGTCGGCGTCCGGGAGCCCGGCCAGTGCGGTCCGGCACCAGCGGCGGCTGGTGGCGAGCCACCCGGCGTCGCCGACCTCGGGGAGCAGGGTCGCGGCCCGGCCCAGCAGCTCCGGGTCGTCGAGGTGCGCGGCCAGGGCCGCCGCGTCCTCGCAGCTCCGCACGGCCCCGGCGACGTCGTGCCCCAGGTACTGGGCACGGGCCCGGTCGAGCAGCAGCGCCGCCCGCTCCAGCGGCCCACCGGGCCCGGCGGCGAGCGCCCGCTCCAGCAGGTCGGCGGCCTCCTCGAAGGCGAACCGGTGCAGCGCCAGGTCGGCGGCCGCGGTGGCGGCCCGGACCGCGGCCGCCCGGTCGCCGAGCGGGAGTGCCGCCAGCCGGTGGTGGGCGAGCGCCGCCCCGTCGCCGCCGGTCGCGTCCAGGTGCTCCGCGGCCCGCAGGTGGATGCGGGCCCGGGTGCCGCGGGCGGCCTGCAGCGCCACGGCGTCGCGGACGATCTCGTGGGCGAAGTGGTGGTCGGGCGCCAGGAGCCCGGCGGCGACGGCGTCGTCGAGCCGGTCGAGCACGTCCGCCACGGCCGTGCCGGTCACGGTCGCGACGAGGTCGGCGTCGACACCGCCGCCCAGCACGGCCGCCGCGACGAGGACCTCCCGGACCGGTGCGGGGTGGACCGCGAGCCGCCCGGCGACGACGTCCCGGACGGCGGCCGGGAGCTCCTGCGCGGCGCTGTCCGGGACGCGGGCCAGCTCGCGGACGAACAACGGGTTGCCGCCGGTGCGCCGGACCACGGCGGCCACCGTCGCCTCGTCGGGTGTGCGCCCCGACTCGCGCCGGAGCAGCACGGCCACGGCGTCGGCGGGCAGCCCGGCCGGTGCGAGCCGCACGGTCGCGGGCGCCCGCAGCAGCGCGGCCCTGGCCGCGGCCCGGTCGTCGTCGAGCGCACCGTCGGTCAGGCTCACGACGACCAGCAGCGGACACCGCCGGTCGGTCCGGGCCACGTGCCCGAGCAGCATCAGCGACGCCGGGTCGGCGAGGTGCAGGTCGTCGAGCAGCAGCACCAGCCCGGGGCCGGCGTCCGCCGCGTCGGCGACGAGGGCCGCGACGTGCTCGAACAGCCCGAGCCGCTCGTCCGGCCCGGACGGGGCCGGGCCCGGCGGCGGGGGTGTCCCGCCCAGCTCCGGCAGGACGCGGGCGACCGGCTCCGGGGCACCGGCCAGCACCGGGCCCGCGACCGCCGGGCCGACCTCCCGGGCCCACCGCTCCAGCGCCCGGCGCCACGGCCCGAACGCGGGCGCCCCGGCACCCGCGACCGCGCGGCCGGTCGCGACCGGCACCCCCCCGGGCGGCGGCGAGCACGCCCGCGGCCTCCAGCAGCCGGGTGCGCCCGATCCCCGGTCCGCCCTCGACCAGCACCACCGCGGGCTCCCCGGCCAGGGCGCGGTCGAGCGCCCCGGCGAGGACGGCCAGCTCGGCGTCGCGGCCCACCAGGCCGGTGTCGGGGGCGGGCGCGACGGCCGCGCCGGCCCGCCCGGCCGGCGCCGGAGGGGGCGCGGGGGCCGGGAGCAGGTCCGGGTCCTGGCGCAGCAGCCGCAGCTCCAGCCGGGTCGTCGCGGCGGTGGGGTCCACACCCAGCTCGTCGGCCAGGGTGCGGCGCAGCCCGGCCAGCTCGGCCAGTGCGTCGGCCTGGCGTCCCGCCCGGTAGAGCCCGACGGCGAGCATCCCGCGCAGCGGCTCGTGGAGCGGGTGCCGGGACGCCAGCTCGACCAGCTCCGCCGGGACCGGCGCCCCGTCCCCCGACGCCTGTTCCGCGGCGAGGCGCGCCACCGTCAGCTCCACCCGGCGGCCGTCGAGCCGGTCGGCCTCGGCGCGCGCGAACGGCAGCGACCGCAGGTCCGACAGCGCCGGTCCGCGCCAGCAGCCGAGCGCCTCGGCCGCCGCGGCCCGGGCCGTCGCGTGGTCCCCGGCGCGGGCGGCGGCGTCGGCCCGCTCCGCGGCCGCGGTCATGGCGCGCAGGTCGGGCACGTCGGCGTCGACCCGGTACCCGCCACCGGCCCGGACGACGGCCGCACCCGCCGGACCGAGCGTGCGCCGCAGCCGGGACACCACCACGCGCAGCCGCTCGACGGTGCCCTCGTCGTCGTCCCACAGGTCGGCGGCCAGCATCCCGTCCGGGACGACGACGCCGCGGGCGAGCGCGAGCCGCACCAGCAGACCCCGCTCCAGCGGGCGTCGCACCACGACGGCGGTGTCGCCGTCGCCGATCTCCACCGGGCCCAGGACCCGCAGCCGCAGGTGACCGACCACCCGACCAGCATGCACCGCCCCGGACCGCGGTGACAGGTCCGTGCAAGCCCGGTGCAACACCGGCGGCCGAGTCTTCCCCCGTCGCCGCCGGAGAGCCCGGCGGGACGCACCGGGAGGACACGGACATGACCATCACCCACCCCGCCCAGATCCACGACGCGTTCGAGACGGCCGTCAACGCCGGCGACGTCGACGCCCTGCTCGCCCTCTACGACACCGAGCGCGGCGTCGTCGTCGAGTTCGACGGCAGCGAGACCACCGGCCCGGACGCGCTGCGCACGTCCTTCGAGGCCATGACCGCGACCATCCGCCGGCTGGAGGGGACCGACCGCAAGCTCGTCGTCGCCGACGACGTGGCGCTGACCTCCGCGAGCTGGACCGCCGAGATCGTCCTGCCGGACGGCTCCGTGGTGACGCAGCAGGGCACGACCGCCGAGGTCTCCCGCCGCCGCCCCGACGGCAGCTGGGCCGTCGTCATCGACGACCCGCTGTTCGTCTGACCGGAACCGGACCGACCACCCCGAGGAGGGACCCCATGGGCCCGACCACCACGACCCCGGACGGGGCCGTCGACACCCGCGACATGGTCGTCGTGCACGCCGCGCTGCTGCGGGAGATCCGGTGGGCGCCCGCCGCGGTCGCCCGGGCCACGCCCGGCCCGGCCCGGCGGCGCGCCCGCACCGCCCGGCACCTGCGGCTCGTCCTGGACATGCTGGGCCACCACCACGACGGCGAGGACCGGCTGCTCCTGCCGCTGCTGCGCGAGCGGGCACCGCGCGACGCGCTGCGCACCGTCGAGGCCCGCGAGCACGAGCACGCCGGCATCGAGGACCGTCTCGCCCGCGTCGAGGAGGCGCGGGGCCGCTGGGGTGACGGCGACGACGACGCGGCGCCGGCCCTCGCCGCCGGGCTGGAGGCCCTGCACGACGAGCTCGCCCCCCACCTGCGGGCCGAGGAACGCGAGGTCCTCCCGCTGGCCGGGCAGTACCTGAGCGGGTCCGAGTGGCGGGCGATCGGGGACGCGGGCGTCGCCGCCGTGCCGTCGTCGCAGCTGGTCACGGTGTTCGGGATGCTGATGCACGACGCCGACCCCGAGGTGGTGCGGGGGATGCTGGCGCACGCGCCGGGGCCGGCGCGGCTGCTGCTGCCGCGGATCGCGCCCCGGGCCTACGCGCGCCGTCGCCGCGCCGTGCACGGACCGGAGCGGTCGTGAACGCGGGGGAGCACCGGCACGACCGTCGCTGCTACTGGGACGTGCAGGCCTGCCGGTGGCGCTGCCCGGGGCCTAGTGACCGGCGCGACGCAGCGCCTCCCCGAACACCTCGGTGATGGCGGCGTAGCCGCGGTCGTTGGGGTGGAACCGGTCGGAGGCGAGCTTGCCGCGCCAGTGCCGCGTCCGCGGGTCCCGCAGCTCGGCCAGCACCAGCCCGCGGCGCCGCACGGCGTCGTCGATCAGGCCGTTGACCTGCACCGCCGCGGCGAAGGTGCCCGGCTGGTTGCCGACGACCGTGCCACGCGGGAGCCGGTCGAGCAGGGCCGCGTACCGGCTCCCGACGCCCTCCTGGTGCTTGGGCTGCATCAGGTCGTTCGACCCGATCAGGCACAGCAGCAGGTCGGGGTGCAGCCGCAGCGCCGCCGGGAGCTGCGCGTCGAGGACGTCGTCGACGCGGGCGCCGTACTGGGACAGGTTGACCGTGCGCCAGCCCGGCAGCAGCGGGACCAGCTGCCCGAACCAGCCGCACTCCGGGGCCGACGCACCGACGCCCTGGGCCATCGAGTCGCCCAGCGCGACACACAGCGGCCCGGTCCGGGCGAGCTCGGCGCGGTTGCGCTGCTCCCAGTACGCGGCGTAGGGCTCGATCTGCTGCTGCACCCGGCGGATCGCGGGCACGAACCGGGACACCGCGGTGATCACCCGGCCCGGCGGGCGCCCGGTCCGGTTGGAGAAGCCGAGATCGCCCGCATCCGTCACGCCGCCAGTGAAGCAGAGGTCGGTGGTGCGCCGCCGTTCCGCGGGCAGCGGACCTGCGGAGATCGTCCTACGGTGGGTCCCATGACGACCGTGGCACTGCTGGGGACCGGGATCATGGGTGCCGGGATGGGGCACAACATCCTCGCCGCCGGGCTGGACCTGCGGGTCTGGAACCGGACCGCGGCGAAGGCGCAGCCGCTCGCGGACGCGGGTGCGGCCCTGCACACCGACCCGGCCGACGCCGTGCGCGGCGCCGATGTGGTCGTGACGATGCTGGGAGACGCCGACGACGTCACCGCCGTCCTGGAACAGGCCGCCGACGGTCTCGCGCCGGGCCAGGTGTGGCTGCAGACCACCACCGTCGGCGTCGAGCCGTTCGACGGGCTCCGCGCGATCGCCGGGCGCCACGGCCTGACCCTGCTCGACGCGCCGGTGCTCGGCACCCGCGCGCCCGCCGAGTCGGGGCAGCTCGTCGTGTTCGTCGCCGGCGACCCCGCGGCGCGCCCGGTCGTCGACCCGGTGCTCGACGCCGTCGGCAGGCAGACCGTCTGGGTCGCCGAGGACAACACCACCGCCCAGGCGAGCCGGCTCAAGCTCGTCGCCAACAGCTGGGTGCTGGCGATCACCGCCGCGACTGGGGAGTCCGTCGCGCTGGCCCAGGGACTCGGGGTGGACCCGCAGGCCTTCCTCGACGCCGTCGCCGGCGGTCCGCTGGACCTGCCCTACCTGCAGAACAAGGCGAAGGCGATCCTCGACGACGACTTCACGCCCAGCTTCACCGTCGACAACGCGGCCAAGGACGCGGGCCTGATCGTCGCCGCGGCGGAGGCCTCGGGCACCCGGCTCGACGTCGCGCCCGCGGTGCGGGACCGGCTGCGGCGGGCGTCGGAGCGCGGGCACGGCGGCGACGACATGGCCGCCGCCTACAAGGCGTCCTGATCACCGGGCCCTGATCACCATCCGCTGATCAGGGCCTGCTCAGGTTCCTCTCAGAGCCGTCGGCGAGACTGGCGCCCATGCGCATTCTGGTGGTCGACGACGACAAGGCGGTCCGGGACTCGCTGCGTCGTTCGCTGGCCTTCAACGGCTACCAGGTCGACCTCGCCGAGGACGGCCAGGTCGCGCTGGACAAGATGCTCACCGACCGGCCCGACGCGCTCGTCCTGGACGTGATGATGCCGCGCGTCGACGGGCTGGAGGTGTGCCGGCGGCTGCGCAGCGCCGGTGACGCGCTCCCGATCCTCGTGCTCACCGCACGCGACGCGGTGTCCGACCGGGTCGCCGGGCTCGACGCCGGCGCCGACGACTACCTGCCCAAGCCGTTCGCGCTGGAGGAGCTGCTCGCCCGGCTGCGGGCGCTGCTGCGCCGCCGCACCCCCGACGCCGACGACGACGCGGGCACCAGCCCCGCGCTCACCTTCGGCGACCTGTCGCTGGACCCCGACACCCGCGAGGTGTCCCGGGGCGGACGGCCGATCAGCCTCACCCGCACCGAGTTCTCCCTGCTGGAGCTGCTGCTCGCGCACCCGCGCCGGGTCCTGACCCGCGCCCAGATCCTCGAGCAGGTGTGGGGCTACGACTTCCCGACCAGCGGCAACGCCCTGGAGGTCTACGTCGGCTACCTGCGTCGCAAGACCGAGGCCGAGGGCGAGCCCCGGCTGATCCACACCGTGCGCGGCGTCGGCTACGTCCTGCGGGACACCCCGCCGTGACCCAGCTGCTCCCGCCCGACGAGGAGCGGGCCGAGCGCTGGTGGCGCCGCGGGCCCGCGGCCGAGCCGGACCGCGAGCGGTTCACGCTGCGCGCCCGGATCGGGGTGCTCGCCGCACTCGTCGCCGCCGCGATGGTGCTGCTCGTGTCCGCCGCCGCGTTCCTCGTCGTGCGCCAGAACCTCACCAGCTCGCTGGACGAGACGCTGCGCCAGCGCGCCTACGCCGCGGCGCAGAGCGACCTGATCGACCCGCGGCTGCTCGCCGCGCTCCCGCCCGACGTGCTCGGCGCGGCCGACCTGCACATCGCGCTCGTCTACTCCTCGGGCGTCGCGACCTCGGCGGACGAGTCGTCGCGGCCGCCGCTGGGGGAGCCGGAGATCGAGGTCGCCCAGGGCGGGCCGACCCAGCCGGGCCGCACCGCCGAGCTCGACGGCGTGCCGTACCGGATCGTCGCGGTCCGGGCCGGGGACGGCCGCGCGCTGGTGCTGGCCCAGCGGCTCGACACGATGACCCGGGTGGTGACCCGGATGGGCACCGCGCTGCCGATCGTCGGGCTGGGCGGCGTCGTGCTGGCCGCGCTCGCCGGGGTCGCGGTCGCCCGGACCGGGCTGCGGCCGGTGCTGCGGCTGACCGCGGCGACCGAACGCGTCGCCAAGACCGGTGACCTGCGCCCGATCCCCATCTCCGGGTCCGACGAGCTCGCCCGGCTCACCCAGTCGTTCAACACGATGCTCGGCGCGCTGGCCGCGTCGCGGGAACAGCAGCGCCGGCTCGTCGCCGACGCCGGGCACGAGCTGCGCACCCCGCTGACCTCGCTGCGCACCAACCTGGAGCTGCTCGCCTCCGCCGACCGGCCGGACACCCCCGACCTGCCCGCGCAGGACCGCACCGAGCTGCTCGACGACGTCCGCGCCCAGGTCGAGGAGCTGTCCCACCTCGTCGGGGACCTCGTCGAGCTCGCCCGCGACGACGCCCCGACGATGACCAGCGAGGCACTGGAGCTCACCGAGATCGTCGACCGCGCCCTGGACCGGGTGAAGCGACGCGCGGGGGAGGTCGAGTTCGACGTCCACCGCACCCCGTGGATCCTCGACGGCGACGCCAGCGCCCTCGAACGGGCCGTGCTCAACCTGCTCGACAACGCCGTGAAGTGGAGCCCGCCCGGCGGCACGGTGCGACTGTCGATGGTGCCGATCTCGCCGGAGTGGCTGGTCATCGAGGTGGCGGACGCGGGTGACGGGATCGCCGCGGAGGACCTGCCGCACGTGTTCGACCGCTTCTACCGGGCCGACACCTCGCGCACCATGCCCGGCTCCGGGCTGGGGCTGTCGATCGTCGCGCAGGCGGCGGCACGGCACGGGGGAGAGGTGCGGGCCGGACGCGCCCCGGAGGGCGGCGCGCTGCTCTCGATGGCCCTGCCGGGCCGGTACGTGGCGGACCCGGACAGCCCATAGCCTGGTGCGACATCCCGGTGACGGGGTGGTGCATCTGTGAGACGACGGACGGTGGACGCATGACCCAGGACAACCCGCCCGACGAGCCGACCCGCACCGGAGCGGGGACGTCCGGCGGGGCCTCCGGGGACGGGGCCGGCCGCGACGGCGGGACCCCCGCCACCGCGGGACCGGCCGGGTCCTCCGGTGACGCCGGGGAGCCGCGGCAGGGGGACGGCGCGCGTTCCTCCGACGGGGCCTCCGCCGGTCCGGACGGTGCCCCGGCCTCCGGGGGCGGTACGGGTGGGTCGGCCGGCCCGGGGGAGTCCTCCCCGGACACGGCGGGCATCGCCACACCGGGCCCGGACCGCGACACCGCCGCGGCCGGTTCCGGCGACGAGTCCGTGCCGACCCCCGCGACCGCCGCCGACGACGCGTCCACCCGGTCCGGCACGACCGCCGCGACGACCGCGGCCGGCGCGTCCCCCGCCACCCCGGCGGACGAGGACGCCGCCCCGCACCACGACCACGGCCCCGACACCGAGGCCGTCTCCACCCAGGACCCGCCCACCGACCGCTGGGCCGTGCCCGCCAACCCGTGGGCCCGCCCCGGCTCCACCGCCGCCGACGCGCCCGTCGCGGGCTCCGACGGCGCCACGCCCGCGGCCGGCCCGGACACCCCGACCGACACGACGCCGGTGCCGGCGGACGGCACCCGGGAACTCCCGGCGCACCCGGACGCGACCGGCGCGGCCGCCCCCGGCGAGCCCGCCCCGCCCCCGTGGGCGGTCGGCGCGCCGCCCGCACCGCGGCGTCCGCCCGGCCGCGGCCGCCGGGGTGTCGTCCTGGTCGCGGCCGGGCTGCTCGTCGCGCTGGTCGCGGGTGCCCTCGGCGGCCTGATCGGCGCGCGCCTCGCGGGCGGGTCCGGGGGCACGGCGCCGTCCGGCTCGGTCGAGGCCGTCGCCGAGAAGGTGCTGCCCGCGGTCGTGCAGATCCGCGTCGACGGCGGCGCGGGCAACGTCGGTGACCGCGGCGAGGGCTCCGGAATGATCGTCGGCAACGACGGCCTGATCCTCACCAACAACCACGTCGTCGCCCCGGCGGCCCAGGGCGGCACGCTGCGCGTGGTCCTGCAGGACGGGCGCACCGCCATCGGAACGATCGTCGGGCAGGACCCGCAGTCCGACATCGCGCTCGTGCGCACCGACCTGCCGGGCCTGAGCACGGTCGAGCTCGGCGACTCCGACCGCGTCCGGGTCGGTCAGCAGGTCACCGCGTTCGGGTCGCCGCTCGGCCTCGGCGGGTCGGTCACCACCGGCATCGTCTCGGCCGTCGACCGGGCCGTCGGCATCCCCGCCGAGTCGGGCGCACCCGGGTCGAGCGACACCGTGCTGAACGCGATCCAGACCGACGCCGCGATCAACCCCGGCAACTCCGGCGGCCCGCTGGTGGACTCCGACGGCCGGGTCGTCGGCATCAACTCCGCCATCGCGACGGCCGGGCCGGGCGGCGGCTCGATCGGCGTCGGCTTCTCCATCCCGATCAACCAGGCCCGCCGGATCGCCGACCAGCTGCGCGGCGGCGGCAAGGCCACGCACGCCGTGCTCGGCGTGACCGTCGGCAACGACCCGCAGCTGCGCGGCGCGGTGATCCAGGAGGTCACCCCGGACGGCGCGGCCGCGAAGGCCGGGCTGCGCCTGCAGGAGATCGTCGCCCGGCTCGGCGACCAGCGGATCACCACCGGCACCGACCTGCAGGCCGCAGTGCGGTCGCAGCCGCCGGGCAGCGTCGTCCAGCTGGAGGTCGTCGACGCCGGCGGCGCGACCCGGACCGTCGAGGTGACACTGGGCGAGCAGTGAGGGCCTGCCCGGGTGCAGTCCGTCCGACCGGACGGGGCCGGGTGGGTGGCACGCACCGCACGTCGTTGACGGGTGAAGAACCGGCGTGATGGGGTGTCCCCGTATCCGGTGGTGCCCCACCGAATGCGCCCGGAGCGTCGTGTCGGTGCCGGTCCCCCCTCCCCGCACCGGCACGGCCTCCCCGGGGCCGCGCCCCGGCCGACGCTAGGGTGACCGCCATGGAGATGTCGGGTCCGCAGATCGGCCGTGCCCTCGTGGTGATCGTCGACGACCGGGTCAGTGCGGGTGAGCGGTCCGACGGCACCGGGCCGCTGGTCACCGAGCTGCTGGAGGAGGCCCACTTCCTCGTCGACGGTGTGGTCTCGGCCCCCGGCGACGTGGTGGCCATCCGCAGCGCGCTGAACACCGCCGTGATCGGCGGCGTCGACCTGGTCGTGACCGTCGGCGGCACGGGCGTGTCGCCCCGCGACGTCACCCCGGACGCCACCACCGGTGTCCTCGACCGGCCGGTGCCGGGGATCGCCGAGGCCATCCGCGCCTCCGGCCTCGCCGCCGGCGCGGTCGACGCCGGGGTGTCCCGTGGGGTCGTCGGCGTCTCGGGCAGCACGCTGGTGGTCAACCTGGCCGCGTCCCGCGCCGCCGTCCGCGACGGCATGGCGACGCTGACCCCGCTCGTCCCGCACGTCATCTCGGAGCTGTCCGGCCTCGACGACTGACCGGCCCCACGGGCCGGTCGCACGACCGGTCACACGACGCGAACGGGCCCCGGCGGAAGCCGGGGCCCGTTCGTCGTGTGCGGGTCAGTTCGCCGGGGGCACCGGCGGGACGCCGCCGTCGTCCTTGCGCTCCGGCGGCACCGGCGGCACGGCCGGCGGCTGCTGCGACGCGGCCGGGTTGCCCTCCGGCTTCAGCGCGTCACCCCCGGGCGGGGCGGGCGGCACCGGCGGGACGGCGCCGCCGTGCGTGCCGGCGCCCGGAGCGGCCGGGTCGGTGTGCCCGAGTGCGCCCTCGACCTTCCCCTTCACACCGTCGATCTGCTCGGAGTACTTGCCGCCGGTGGCCTGGTCGACCTTCTCGGCGGCCTTCTCGACGAGCGGGCCCGCCTTCTCCTTGGCCTTCTCCAGGTGCGGGCCGGCCTGCTCCATCGCCTTGTCCAGGTGCGGCTTCGCCTTCTCGATCGCGTTCTCGGCCGCCTCGCGTGCCTTGTCCAGGAACCCCATGAGCGGTCCACCTCTCCTGTCGTCGCCCGGGTGCCCGGGCGGATGCGTACGGCTGACCCCATGGTGTCACCCGGACGCGTCGCCGTGGGGCGTCGCGAGCACGGCACGGCACGGTGACGCGGGATCGGTGTCCACCCGCGCCGCCCGCGCACGGCACCATGGGGCCATGAGCGAGCCCGCGGACCGGATGCGCCGACGGATCGAGGAGATCTTCGGCGACGACCCCTCGACCACCGCCGACGAGCGGGCCGACCACGGCGCCGCCGACGAGCGCGACACCGCGGACCCCGACCGCTGGTTCACCGAGAACCGCCCCCCGCACCACGGCGGCTGACCGGCCGGGCGTCCGGGGGAGGGCTGCTCAGCGCAGGGTGACCGTGACCTCGCCGGCCAGCGTCGCCGCGGCCACCGCGGTCGCCTCCGCCTCGGGCAGTGCGACCAGCACCAGCGGTCCCGGGTCCGCCCGCGCCCCGGCGGCCCCGGGGGCGGGTGGCAGCACCGCCACCACCCCGGCCCGGGCGGCCAGCACACGCGCGCCGTCCGGCCCGCCCGCCACGACGTCCACCCGGGAGCCGGGGGACAGCAGCGCGGCCACCGCCGGGTCGGCCGGGCGCAGCGGCACCGCCGAGGCGCCCGGCCCACCGGTGACGACGGCGAGCGCGGACCCGACCAGCCGCAGCTCGCCGATCGGCTCGCCCGCGGTCACCGGTCCGGCGAGCAGCCGCCCGGCCACCGCGTCGGGCGCGGTCAGTGCACCGGAGGGGGCGAGGGCGGGCGGCCAGGAGGCCAGGACGACGTCGGCCGGGCCCAGCGCCGTGCCGGGGGCGAGGTCACGGGCCGCGACCAGTACCGGGACCCGCTCGTCACCCGCGGCGGGGAGCAGTGCCACCACCACGGCCGCGACTGCGAGGGCGGCGGCCAGCATCCGGCGGGCCAGCAACGCCCGTGACCAGGAGGGCCGCCGCAGCAGCCGGTCCCACGGGCGGTCCGCCCGCTGTGTCTGCTCCGCCATGGCCGCCCCTCCGCCGTCGTCGTTCCGACGCTAGGGCGGGACACGGCCGATGACGGGCCGATCCACCGGCCTGTGGACAACCCGGCCGGTTGTGGACGGATCAGGAAGCGGCGGCCTTCGAGGACGACGTGCCGGCCGAGCTCGACGAGGAGCTCGACGACGAGGAGTCCGAGGAGGACGAGGAGCTCGACGAGGACGAGGAGTCCGAGGACGACGAGCTCGACGAGGAGCTGTCGGACTTCGCCGACTCCGACGAGGAGCCGGACCCGCTGCTCACCGAGCCCGAGCGGGAGTCGGTGCGGTAGAAGCCGCTGCCCTTGAACACGATGCCCACCGAGGAGAAGACCTTGCGCAGCTTCCCGCCGCAGTTCGGGCAGGTGCTGAGGGCGTCGTCGGAGAACGACTGCACCGCCTCGAAGCGGTGGTCACACGCGGTGCATGCGTACTGGTAGGTCGGCACAACATCCTCCGGACGAACTGGGGCGGTGCCCGCCCGCGGGCTGGCACTCGGCGAGAGCGAGTGCCAGCATACTCCGAGGCAACGGTCGCTCCGACCCGTCCACACGGTCAGGGCGAGAGATGCACCACCCCGTCCCGGGGCAGGACGACCGCCCCCACCGCGACGTCGTGGTCCTCGGCCGGGACGTCGTCGAGCAGCTCGCCGTCGTGCAGCGGGACGACCAGCAGGGCGCCGGGCGCGGCGAGCGCGAGCGTCCGGTCGTAGAAGCCGCCGCCGCGGCCCAGGCGTCGCCCGCGCCGGTCGACGGCCAGCGCAGGCACCACGACCAGGCCGGCCGACGCGAGCGCGGCGGGCCCGAGCCGGGGACCGGTCGGCTCGACGACCCCGAGCGGCCCGGGGGCCAGGTCGTCCGGGCCGCGGTAGGCGGTCCAGTCCAGCGGTCCCGGCGCGTCCGGGACCACCGGGGCGAGAACCTCGTGACCGGCGGCGACCAGCGCGTCGGGCAGCGACGGCACGCCCGGTCCCGCCCCGCCGGGTTCGGTGCCGATCGGCAGGTAGCAGGCCACCGGGCCGGGCGTCTCGGCGGCGAGCGCGCACAGGTGCGCGGACAGCGCGGCGGTCGTCGCGGCCCGGTCGGCGACCGGGCGCCCGCGACGCTCCGCCAGCAGCGTGCGCCGCAGCGACCGCTTGGCGTCAGCGGCTCGTCCACCCTGATCAGGCGACGATCCACCCCTGTCCTCCGCGCGAGCCGTCACGGCTCCAGGCTAGAGCTGTGGCTAGGCTCGCCGACCATGAGCGTGCAGACGTCCAGCGGCACCGGGGCCTTCCGCACCGCCGTCGTCCCGGCGGCGGGTCTGGGCACCCGGTTCCTGCCGACGACCAAGGCCGTGCCGAAGGAGCTGCTCCCCGTCGTCGACACGCCCGGGATCGAGCTGGTCGCCGCGGAGGCCGCCGAGGCCGGCGCACAGCGGCTGCTGATCGTGACCTCCCCGGGCAAGGACTCGGTCGCGGCCTACTTCCGCACCGACGACGACCTGGTGAAGACCCTGGAGGGCCGCGGCAAGGGCGAGCTGGCGGACAAGGTCCGCCGCGCCCCCGGCCTGCTCGAGGTCGACTCGGTGTACCAGTACGAGCCCAAGGGCCTCGGCCACGCCGTCGCCCAGGCCGGCCCGGCACTGGCCGACGACGAGCAGGCCGTCGCCGTCCTGCTGCCCGACGACCTGGTCCTCCCGACCGGGGTCCTCGCCCGCATGGCGCAGGTCCGCGAGGAGCACGGCGGCAGCGTCCTCTGCGCCTTCGACGTGCCGCGCGAGCAGATCTCGGCCTACGGCGTCTTCGAGGTCTCCGACACCGGCGACGACGACGTCAAGCAGGTCCACGGGATGGTCGAGAAGCCTGCCCCGGACGAGGCTCCGTCGACCTTCGCCGCGGCCGGTCGCTACCTGCTCGACCGCGCGATCTTCGACGCGCTGGACCGGATCACCCCCGGCGCGGGCGGTGAGCTGCAGCTGACCGACGCCGTCGCGCTGCTGATCTCCGAGGGGCACCCGGTGCACGTCGTCGTGCACCGCGGCGGGCGCCACGACCTGGGCAACCCCGCCGGGTACGCGCGGGCCTACGTCGACTTCATGCTGCAGCACCCGGAGTACGGCGAGGACCTGCGGACCTGGCTGAACGAGCGACTGAAGGACTGAGAGTGCGCACGGTCACCGATCACCTGTCCCGGATCCTGGACGTGGCGGTGCGCCCGGCCCCGGTGCGCGTCGCGATCACCGACGCGCAGGGGCTGCGCAGCGCCGAGGAGGTCGTCGCGGCGCGTCCGCTGCCGGTCTTCGACCAGGCCGCGATCGACGGCTACGCGGTGCGCAGCGTCGACGTGGCCGGGGCCACCGACGCCTCCCCGGTCACCGTCCCGGTGGTGGGGGAGATCGTCGCCGGGTCCCGTCAGCCGCTGCGGCTGCAGCCCGGCCAGGCCGTCCGCGTCGCGGCGGGGGCGCCGCTGCCGACCCTCGCCGACGCCGTCGCGCCGCTGGGGTGGACCGACGGCGGCACCGCGCGCCTCACGATCCGGCGCGGCGTGCCGTCGGCCGGCTTCGTGCGCCGGGTGGGGGAGGACGTCCAGTCCGGTGACGTCGCCGTCCGCGAGGGCGACGTCGTCGGCTCGGCCCAGGTCGCGATGCTCGCCGCTGCGGGCCGGGACAAGCTGCTGGTGCACCCGCGGCCGCGGGTGTCGGTCGTCTCGGTCGGCGACGAGCTGGTGGAGGTGAGCCGCTCGGCGTCGTCCGGGCAGGTCGCCGACGTCTGCTCGCACGCCGTGGTCGCCGCCGCCCGCGAGGCGGGCGCGGAGACCAACCGGCCCCGCACCGTCGGCGGCAGCGCCGCGGAGATCCGTGGCGCCGTCGAGGACCTGCTGCCGGCGTCGGAGATCGTCGTGGTCTGCGGTGCGGGCGGCGGGACGACCGCGGCCGAGGCCAAGAGCGGGCTCGCCGACCTCGGTGGCATCGACGACACCCGCGTCGCGATGCACCCCGGTTCCGCGCAGGGCTACGGCCGGCTCGGCCCGGACGCCGTGCCGGTGTTCCTGTTCCCGTCGCACCCGGCGACCGCGCTGGTGCTGTTCGAGGTGTTCGTCCGGCCGCTGATCCGGCTGGCGCTGGGCCAGGAGCCGATGCGGCGCACCTGGACCGCCCGGCTGACCTCCCCGATCGTCTCCCCGGCCGGGCGCCGGTCCTACATCCCGGCGCGGCTGCTGCGCTCCGACGACGGCGGCGAGCTGCTCGCCCAGCCGCTCGGGGTGTCGGGCACCCACCTGCTGGCCGTGTTGTCCGAGGTCAACGCGCTGGCGGTCATCGACGAGGACGTGACCGAGATGACCGTCGGTGAGCACGTCGAGCTGGTTCCCCGCGGGCGGAACTGAGCCGCGTGCCGCCGTCCGCCGTCCCCGAACCGCCCGGCGGTCACCCCGGCTGGCCCGCCGTCCTCGGACCGCTGCGGGTGCGCGGGCACGAGGTGGGGCTGCGCCCGGTACGGCTGCGCGACGGCGGTGACTGGGCCCGGATCCGGGTGCGCGACGAGCACTTCCTGCGCCCCTGGGAGCCGACGACCTACGGCGGGTGGTCCCGCCGCAACTCCGGGGTGGAGTGGCCCGGCCGCTGGTGGCTGCTGCGCGGGGCCGCCCGGCGCGGGCTGTCGCTGCCGTTCGCGATCACCGTCGACGGCGCGATGGCCGGCCACGTCATGGTCGGCAACGTCGTGCGGGAGCCGCTGCTGTCGGGCTACGTCGGCTACTGGCTCGACTCGACCCTGGGCGGGCGCGGGATCACCACCGCGGCCGTCGCGCTCGTCCTGGACCACTGCTTCGGCCCGGTCCGGCTGCACCGGATCGAGGCCACGGTCCGCCCGGAGAACGTGGCCAGCATCGCCGTGCTCGCCCGGCTCGGGCTGCGCCGCGAGGGACTGCTGCAGCGCTACCTCGACGTCGACGGCGCCTGGCGCGACCACTACGCCTACGCGGTGACCGCCGAGGAGGTCCCGCCGGGTGGTTTCGCGGCCCGGCTGGTGCGGGACGGACGCGCCTCGCGGGCCTGACCCTGCGCAGCGCCCGCACCTCGTTCGATCACTCACCGGAGTCACACGTGTACCGCACGTCCCTGGTTTCGCACCGTCCGTCCGAGGGACCACGGCGCGTCGCGACCCGGGTGCGGACGTCCGCCCGATTACGGTGATCGGTGGTGGCGCGGATCGGGGCCGTTCCACCGGGTGGACTGCGCCGGTCGGGGGAGGAGGCAGCCGTGCCCAGCTCTCTGATCTTCGTGGGTCTGGTCGTGCTCTGGCTGCTGATCCTCGTTCCGACCGTCGCCCGGCGTCAGCAGGAAGTGGCCCGGCTCAGCCCGGCGCTGCTGTCCGGGCGGGTGCTGGAACGTCCCGCGCGGCATCGACACCCGGAGGTTCTTGTGACACAGCGATCCGGTCCGACCACGGTCGGCGAGCTGGCGGAGGCGCGGGACGACGTCCCCGCTCCCCGCGAGCGCTCCGACGAGGCCGACCACTACGCCTACGACGACGTCGAGGACACCGAGATCGACGACGAGGGCCGGGTCCGCGGCCCCGGGGGCGCCGACCACGACCTCGTCGACCACGACGACGACGTCGATCCCGACGAGCGGGTCCGGTCGGACCGGGAGCGCGACCCCCGGTCCGACGACGACCACGAGCCCGCCGGGCCCGTCGACGCCGACGACGAGCACGGGGCCGACGCCGACGGCCTCGACGAGGTCGACGAGATCGACGAGGAGGGCTGGTCCCGCCCGCCGGCCCGCTACCGCCCCGGCCGCGGGGGCTTCGACCCCGAGGCCGCCGCCGCGGCCGCGCACGCCAAGTACGCGTTCCGCCAGCGCGTCGTCCTCGGTCTGCTGGTCCTGCTGCTCGCCGCCGGTGCGGCCGCGCTGCTGGTCTCGACGGTGTTCTGGTGGGTCACCGGTGTCGTCGGCGCGGGCCTGGTCGGCTACCTGACCTACCTGCGCCGCCAGGTCCGCATCGAGGAGGGCATCCGGGCCCGCCGCGCCGCGCGCCTGGCCGGCACCCGGCAGTCCCCGGCCGCCGACGACCCCGAGCTCGACGAGTGGGCCCACCGCGGCCGCGACGCCTCCGCCGAGGAGCGGGCCGACGACGAGATCCGCGCGACCGCGGCCCCCGTCACCGCGGGCGCCGACGAGGACGACGACTGGACCGCCGACGACGGCGAGCCCACCCGGGTCCGCGGCACCGGCGAGCCGCTGGGTGTGCTCCCTGCCCGCGGCCGCACCGTCGAGGGACCCGTCGGGACCGAGCACGAGTCGTCGCTCCCGCGCCTCGCCGCGGCCCCGCCGCCGCCCGTCCCGGCCGGGACGTCGCTGGTCGACGTGGACGCCGAGGAGGAGCCCGACGAGTTCGACACGGGTACCCCCCACCGGCGTGCGGTGGGTGAATAGGGGTCTGTTAGGGTTCTTCAGGTCAGCCCGCGAGGGCGGGCCTGATACACCTGGGGCTGTAGCGCAGTTGGTAGCGCGTCTCGTTCGCATCGAGAAGGTCAGGGGTTCGATTCCCCTCAGCTCCACAGAACACGG
Source organism: Pseudonocardia sp. ICBG601 (assembly GCF_020496245.1). NCBI lineage: Bacteria > Bacillati > Actinomycetota > Actinomycetes > Pseudonocardiales > Pseudonocardiaceae > Pseudonocardia > Pseudonocardia sp. ICBG601. The sequence continues at coordinate 1,552,404 of NZ_JAHLJA010000148.1, forward strand.
CCGGACCCGTCGGGTCCGGCCGTTCGTCGTTGTGGGCCGGTCCCGTACGGGGGCGTCAGTCGATCACCAGGTCGTTGCCCGTGTCGTTGCCGCGTGGCGCGAGCAGGTCCAGGGCCTCGGGCCAGCTGATCACGCGGTCCATGGTCACCGGCATGGTGGGCGGGTCGGCGGCCATCCGTCGAGCGGCGAGCGCGGCGAGCACCCCGGTGGCGTGCGACTGGCCCTCGCCGGTCGCCCGCAGCGTCCGGCCGGTCCGGCGGTTCGTGGTGCTGAGGTGCCATCGGGACGACCCGAGATGCGGGGCACGCGCCAGGATCCCACGCAGCCGGGGCACGTGGGCGACGGCGGCCAGCGCCGCCGTCGCCACGGGTGAGCTGAGGGCGAGATAGGTCCTGATCTCCTGCTGGCGTGCCCTGCCGATCAGCACGTGGTCGGGGAAGTCGGCCCGCAGGTGACGACGGACGCGGCCGCCGGTCACCGGCGCCCGGCGCCAGGACCGCAGGTTGCGGACCGGTCCGGCCTCGGGGGCGGCATGGATCGTCGTGCCGAGGAGCCGGCTCGTCCACTCGACCGCGGCGGCGCCGTGCGCCTCGCCGGAGCCGAGCATCACCATGACGTCGATCGCGTCGCCCGGCCGGTCGGCCGTCGCGCTCGCCATGATCGTGCTCAGGCCCGGGACCAGGCCCGCGCCGAGGAGGACGCCCGCACCGTCGCCCGTCGCCCGTCGCCCGAGCCGTTCCAGGTACCGACCGGTGGCCGAGATCTCCACGAGCGGCGTCGCACCGACCCGGGCCGCCAGCTCGGGCCGTTCGACCCCGGAGGCGTTGACGACGACGTCCACGTCGGCGGCGACGCGGTGCAGCGCCGACAGGCCGTCGCCGCTGGAGAGGTCGATGGCGACACCGCCGTCCGGCCTGGTGCGGCCGGCGGGTACGGCGGTCTCCCCGGTCCTGCCGAGCTCGGCGACGACCGCCCGGCCGACGGCGCCCCGGGCGCCGAGCACCAGGGCCTTCATCGCCCGGCCTCGCCGTGTCGTCGTGCTCCGGTCGGCCGGACGGCGACACGGGCCGGCGCCGGAACCGTCGGCTCCGCCGGTGGGACGGGTGGGACGGCCGACCGCGCGGTCGCCGGGTGAGGAGGGACGGGGTGCACGGCGGTCTCCGGGCGGCTCGGTGGTGATGCGGGGTCGGCGACCCCAAACACCTGGTTGGAAACGAAGGTAGGAGGTCCGGTGGCAATCTGCAAACATCTGGTTGGAGTAGGGTCGTCGGATGGCGTGGGACACGGAGACCACCCGGCGCAAGCTGCTGGACGCCGGGGTGCGGCAGTTCGCCGCGCACGGTTGCGCCGGGGCCCGCATGGAGGCGATCGGCCGCGACGCCGGGGTCAACAAGGAGCGGGTCTACCGCTACTTCGGCGACAAGCAGGGCTTCTTCGCCGCCGTGCTGGCCCGCGAGCTGGGCACGATGCTGGAGGGCATCCAGGTGACGGCGTCCGGCCCCGACGCGGTGGGTGAGTTCGCCGGGCAGCTGTTCGACCGTTGTGCGGCCCGGCCGGAGCTGCCGCGGCTGCTGGCCTGGGAGAGCCTGGAGCTCGACCACACCGTCGCGATCGACCGGCGTCGCCCGTTGTGCGCCGGCCATGCAGGCCGGCTGTGCGACGCCCTGCCCGGGCTCGGGCGGTCGGCGGTCGAGCACCTGCTCCTGGCGGTGATCACCCAGATCGTCGGTACCTGGACACTCGGGAACATCGCCGAGTCCGTGATCCGGGCCGAGCCCGGCCTCGCGACACGACGTGCTCAGCTCGTCGGCGGGCTGACCGCCATGGCCCGCGGCCTCCTCCGGTGAGCGGCGCGGCGCGGGGTCGTGGGGGGCGGGATGTCGACGTGAGCCGTCCGCAGGCCCGAGTCCGCGCAGCCGTCCCCGCCGACGCCCGCGGCATCGCCGAGGTCTGCACCCGCGCCTACCGGGCCACCTACCGCGACCTGCTGCCGGAGGCGTTCGTCGACGACGTCGTCGCCCGCTTCTACGACGAGACGCGGGTCCGTTCCGAGATCGTCCCCGCCCCGCCGCACTGGCTCGGCTACGTGGTCGCCGAGGAGGCGGGCACGGTGGTCGGCGCGGCCGGTGGAGCGATCACCGCCGACGGCGTCGGCGAGCTCTACGTCCTCTACCGCGCCCGTGCCTTCGTCGAGCGCGACCGCGTGCCGATGCACACCTCCGCCGCGGACGACGACCTGTGGTCGCTGCGGATGCACCGGGGTATCGCGAGATCCTCTCGTCAATCGTGACGATCTTCGTGGAACGGCGCCCGCCCCGCCTGGCTCCCCGTGATCGCGCACCGGATACTCGTCCGGGTGACCGAATCCCCCGACGGTCGTCCCCTCGACTCCCCGGAACTGTTCTGCCGTGACTTCGCCGCGGTGCTCGACGCCCGCGGCGTGTCCGTCCGCGAGGCCGCCGAACGCTCGAACTGGAGCAAGAGCGCGATCGGCAACGCCCGCACCGGACCCCGCCTGCCCCGCGCCGACCTGGTGACGACGGTGCTCGCCGCCGTGGGCGTACCCGCGCCGGAGGTGCGGGAGTGGGCACGCCGGCACGCGGCGCTGGCCGCGGCCCCCGCGGCCCCCGCGTCGCCCACCACAGCTCCGGCGAGGCTCTCGGCGACCGTCTCCGCGGACGTCGCGGCACCGGCGACGGGAGCGCCCACGGCCCGGGACGCGACGGAGACCCCGCGAACAGGCGGGACGGAACCGGCGAGCGCTCCCGCCGGGGGGACGGAACCGACGGGCGCCGAGGAGCCGAAGGGGCGGACGGCGCGGGCGGTGGTCGTCGCCGTCCTGGCCACGGCCCTGGTCGCGGGCGGTGCCGGCTGGCTCGCCGCCCGGACGCTCGGAGCGCCGGCCGCGGCGTCGGCGGGGCCGGCCGTCGTCACGGTGCAGAACAAGGTCGCGCTCGGCGCGGAGGACCTCGTCGAGGACTCCGGGCCCGCCTACCTGTCGTCACGGGCGATCGCGTTCTGCGGTCCCCGGGGCTGCAAGGAGGACGGCACCGACGTCGTCAGCGGGGCGATGCTGCCCGCCACCTGCACGGTCGTCGGCGAGCGGATGTGGAACTACAACCTCGACTCGCCCGTCGCGCACAACCCGCACCGCGTCGAGTCCGAGCTCTGGTACCGCGTGACCTGGCCCGACGGGCGCTCCGGCTACCTGTCGGAGGTGTACCTGGAGCCGGGGTCCCGCGGCGGGCTCGGACTCCCGGCCTGCAGTTGATGTCACCCTCACGGCCTATTGATGAGCCTAACCTCACCTGATGGTCTACGACCGCGCCGGCGAAGGACGCCGCCGTGGAGGTGGCGACGATGGTGCGGGCACGACTGGTCGGACTGATCGCGACGGCGCTGGCCGTCGTCGTCCTGGCGGGGTGCGGTGGGGCTCCCGCGCCCGCCGCGGCACCCACCGGGGCGACGATCGAGCACCGCTACGGCACCACGACGGTCCCGGCGCAGGTCGAGCGGGTCGCGACGGTCGGCTGGAACGACCAGGACTTCGTGCTGGGGCTCGGGGTCGTCCCCGTCATGACCCGCTCCTGGTTCGACGCCTACTGGGGCTTCCCGTGGGTGCAGGCCGTGACGAAGGGCGCCGAGGTCCCGCAGTCCGGTGAGGACGGCATCGACCTGGAGGCCGTCGCCGCGAGCAGGCCGGACGTGATCATCGCGATCTACGAGGACATCGACGAGGACATGTACCGCAAGCTGTCCGCGATCGCCCCGACCGTCGTGCAGTCCGCGGCGTACCCGCCGGAGAAGACCCCGTGGGACGTGCAACTGCTCACCACGGGGAAGGCCATCGGCCGGGAGGACCTCGCCGAGCAGCGCGCCGCCCAGGTCCGCGACCGGATCGCCGCGGTCCGCGCCGCCCACCCGTCGTTCGCCGGGAAGGTGCTCGTCGAGGACTTCGGTCCGGAGAACGGCGGGCACTACCTGATCCCCGCCGGCGACCCGCGGCGCGCGCTGTTCGACGCGCTCGGCTTCGGGACGCAGGAGCACTCCGGCGACGTGAGCGAGGAGCGGCTGGACCTGCTCGACCGCGACGTGCTGTTCGTCAACGGCGCGACCGAGCAGCAGATGACGGCGTCGGTGCCGTTCGCCCGCCTCGGCGTCGTCCGCGAGGGCCGCACGCTCTACACGACGTTCAAGGACCCCCTGGGCGGCGCGCTGTCCTACGGCGGCCCGGACGCGCTGCTCTACGCGATCGACCAGCTGGAACCGCAGCTCGCCGCCGCGACGACCCGCTGACCGCTCAGGCGGTGTGGGTCAGGGTCGCGGCGACCCCGGTCGCCGCGACCAGCACGAGGACCTCCACCGCCGCCCACACCAGCACCGGCAGCCGCCCGGCGCGCAGCCGGACCCGCGTCGCGCCGCCCAGCGCGGCGGCGCAGGCCAGCAGCACGACCTTGGTGAGGACGACCGCGCCGTAGGCCGTCGTGACCAGGTCGGTGGGCGAGGACAGCCGCGCGGTGGCGGCGAGCAGCCCGGTCACCCCCAGCACGACGACGGCGGCGAGCGCGAGCCGGGAGAACCGGGGCACCGCGACGGCGCGCACGTCGGCGTCGCGGGCGGCGACCAGCAGCGCGCCGAGCCCGCCCACCCACAGCAGCGCCGCCGCGACGTGGGCGACGACCGCCGGCACCGCGTACACCGCGACCGTCGACGCCGCGGTGTGCCCGGTCGCCGCGGGCGCCGCCGCCGCGACGACGACCACCACCAGCGCCAGCACCGCGGGCCCGGGACCGGCACCCGGCCGGGCCGGCCGCGACCCGGCGACGCCGACCAGCACGAGCACCGCGGCCAGCGCCACCAGCTGGCCGGTCCCGGCACGCGGACCGGTCAGGAACTCCAGCAGGTCCGGGCCACGCACGTCGGCGAGCCCGCGCCCGGACACGACCGCGCCCCGGACGAACGTCTCGACCAGCAGCACCCCGAGCCAGAGCGGCGCGACGGTCGTCAGGACCCGGTCGGCGCCGGGCACCCGGTCGGGCGCGAGCAGCGCGACCAGCGCCGCACCCGCCGCGACGACCGCGGCCAGGTCCGCCGCGGCCCGCACGACGGTCTGGGCCAGGTCGAGCGCGACGCCGTCCGGCCCGATGCCACCGGTGACCCCGGCGACGACGACCGCGGCCCCCACCAGCACCGCAACCCACCCGGCGACCGCGGGCGCGGGCTCGCGGACCCGGTGCCCGGGCGGGGCGTCGTCGATCGTCAGGCCTTCGACCGGCGCAGCGCGAACGCCACCCCGGCCCCGATGACGACGACGGCGACCACGATCCACGGCCACACCGGCGCCCCTCCGTCGTCGGAGGACGCGGTGGGGGTGGTCTGCGGGGCTGTGGTGGGTGCGGCGGACGGCGCGGCCGCCGCGGAGGTCGCCGCGGCCGCACCCGGCCCGGGGGAGGCCAGGGTGAACGGCACCGTGCCCGAGACGGGGTGGCCGTCGTCGGAGACCACCCGGTAGGTGACCGTGTACGCGCCGGCCGCACCGAGCGGGCGCAGCGGCACGGTGAGGGTGTCGCCGTCGCCGGTGGCGGGACCCGCCGCGTAGTCGGTGCCGCCGGGGCCGGTCACCGAGACGGTGGCGTCGGCGGCCGCGATGTCCTCGGAGAACGTCAGCGACACCGACGTCGGCGCGGTGCCGACCTGCGAGTTCGCGGCGGGACTGCTGGACTCGAGCTCGGTGTGCGCCCAGGCCGGTGCGGCCCCGGCGACGAGGGCGAGGAGCACGGCGGGGAGGGCGACCGCGAGGCGGCGGAGAACGGGGCTCACGCCGGGTCGGTCGTCGCACCGCCCGCCGGAGTTCCGGACGTCACCCGGACGGAGCAGCTCCTCAGCGCCAGGACGGCAGCCACAGCTCGGCCTGCCAGTGCGCCGCGGTGATCGGGTCGCCGACCAGGATCGGCCACAGCCACACGAAGTTGACCCCGATCAGCGCCACCCACGTCGCGACGACGAGCAGCCCGTTGCGGCGCCGGCGCGCGCTCATCCGCGAGTGGCCCAGCATCTGCCCCATCGCCAGCACGACGGCCAGGACCAGGAACGGCACCACCGGCATCATGTAGAAGAAGTACATCTGCCGGTCGATGTTGAAGAACCACGGGACGAACCCGGCGGCGTAGCCGACGAGCACCGCCGTCCACCGCCAGTCGACCCGGGTCACCGCCCGCCACAGCCCCCAGAGCAGCACCGGGATCGCCGGCCACCACAGCGCCGGGGTGCCGATCAGCATCACCGCGGAGACGCAGTCGGTCTCCCCGCAGCCGGTCGCGTCGTCGGCGTAACGGTAGAGCATCGGCCGCAGCCCCATCGGCCAGGTCCAGGGCTTGGACTCCCACGGGTGCGCCCCGGCGGACTGGGTCGTCAGGTTCTCGTGGAAGGCGAGGACCTGACCGTGGTAGTACCAGAGCGACCGCAGCGCGTCGGGCACCCAGGCGAACGCCCCGCCGGTGCCGATCTCCCGGCCCACCTCGTGGCGGTCGATGCCGGTCTCGCTGCCGAACCACGCCCACCAGGACCCGACGTAGGTCAGCACCGGGATCAGGACGAGCGCCCACAGCGCGGGGGCGACGTCGCGCACCATCGTCCCCACCCACGGCCGGGCGACCCCGGCGCGGCGGCGCACCGAGACGTCCCACAGCACGCACAGCAGCCCGAACGCGGCGATGTAGTAGACGCCGTTCCACTTCACCGCACACGCCAGGCCGAGCGAGACGCCCGCGGTCAGCCGCCACCAGCGCACCCCCCAGCGCGGGCCCCACACGGTGTCGCCGACCCGCCCCTGCGCGACGACGCGTGCCATCCGGTCGCGGACGTCGTCGCGGTCGGCGAGCAGCGCGGCGAACGCGCCCACCACGAACAGCGCGGAGAAGACGTCGAGCATCCCCATCCGCGACTGCACGTGCGACAGCCCGTCGGCGCACAGCAGCAGCCCGGCGAGCCCGCCCAGCGCCGTCGAGCGGGTCAGGCGCCGTCCGGCCCGCACGACGAGCAGCACGGTGAGCACCCCGGCCAGCGCGGCCGAGACCCGCCAGCCGACGCCGTCGTAGCCGAAGACCATCTGGCCCAGCGCGATCAGCTGTTTCGCCAGCGGCGGGTGGACGATCTTCTCGTAGCCGGGGTTGCTCTCCACCCCGCCGTTGCGGACCATGTCCCAGGCCTGCGGGACGTAGTGCTTCTCGTCGAACACGGGCGTGCCGCGGTCGGTGGGCTCGCCCAGGTCGTAGAACCGCAGCAGCGCCGCGACGAGCACCACGCCCGCGGTGACCAGCCAGCCCAGCAGCCGGTCCGACGGCGGCGGCGCGCCGAGCCGCGCGGCCGGGCCGGGATCGGCGCGGCGCAGCGGTGGCGGGGTGCCCCGCGGGGTCAGACCGGGTTCGGGTGCCGCTCCGGCGACCCGGCTCCCGGCATCGGCGCTCGTGGTGGCCATCGCGTCCGATCGTAGGCTGGCCGACGTGACTCCCGCCCCCGACTCCACGCCCGACACGGCCACGACGACCGGTCGCCTGGTCCTGGCCGCGACCCCGCTGGGCGACCCGCGGGACGCCTCGCCGCGGCTGCGGGAGCTCATCGCCACCGCCGACGTCATCGCCGCCGAGGACACCCGCCGGTTCCGGACCCTCGCCGCGGCGCTTCCGGTCACCTACACCGGCCGCATCGTCAGCCACTACGACGCCGTCGAGGCCGAGCGGCTGCCCGGCCTGCTGTCCGCGGTCCGCGACGGCGCGACCGTGCTGGTCGTGTCCGACGCCGGCATGCCCGCCGTGTCCGACCCGGGCTACCGGCTCGTCGCCGCGGCCGCCGCGGAGGACCTCCCGGTCACCTGCGCGCCCGGCCCGTCCGCGGTGACCACGGCGCTGGTCCTGTCCGGCCTGCCGTGCGAGCGGTTCTGCTTCGACGGCTTCCCGCCGCGCCGCTCCGGCGAGCGCCGCCGGTGGCTGGAGACCCTGCGCGACGAGCGCCGCGCCGTGGTGTTCTTCGAGTCACCGCGGCGGACCGCGGACACCCTCGCCGACGCCGTCGCGGTGCTGGGGGAGTCCCGCCGTGCCGCGGTGTGCCGGGAGCTGACCAAGACCCACGAGCAGGTCGTGCGCGGCACCCTGGCCGAGCTGCACGCCTGGGCCACCTCCGGCGACGTGCTCGGCGAGGTGACCGTGGTGCTGGCCGGCGCCGAGGCCCGGGAGGCGCCGCCGGTGGAGTCGCTGGTCGACGCCGTCCGGGAGCGCACCGACGACGGCGAGCGTCTCAAGGACGCCGTCGCCGCCGTGGCCGAGGCCGCCGGGGTGCCCAAGCGCGACCTCTACAACGCGACCCTCGCCGCCCGGGACTGACGCCGCACCCCGCGCGCGGTCGCCGCACCTGTCGCGGCGGGTGCGACGGCCTCCGGTGGGGTGCGACAGCGGGCCGGGCCGGGCCCGGGCGGGCCGGGCCGGGCGGTCAGGCGGTCGCGGGGGTGCGCGTCGGCAGGGCCCGCATGGCCGGCTCGACGTAGCGGGCGGCGATCGGGCCCAGCACCGCCATGATCAGCACGTACGCCGTGGCCAGCGCGGACAGCTCGGCGGGGACGGCCGCGTAGCCGACGGCCAGCCCGGCGATCACGATCGAGAACTCGCCGCGGGCGACGAGTGCGGCCCCGGCGCGGGCCCGGCCCATCCGCCCGATCCGTGCGCGCTTCGCCGCCCACCAGCCCGTCGCGTACTTGGTCGCGGCCGTCGACACGGCGAGCACCAGCGCCCAGCCGAGCACCGGCGGGATGGCCCGCGGGTCGGTCGACAGCCCGAACACCACGAAGAACACCGCGGCGAACAGGTCCCGCAGCGGCTCCAGCAGCTTCGTCGCGTTCTCCGCGGTCGACCCGGAGATCGCGATGCCCAGCAGGAACGCGCCCACCGCGGCGGACACCTGCATGGCCTGGGCGAACCCGGCGACCAGCAGCGCGGCGCCGAGCACCTTGAGCAGGAACACCTCGCGGTCGTCGGAGTCGACGACGGCCGAGACGTAGCGGCCGTAGCGCAGCGCCACGACCAGCACCACCGAGATCACCGCGAGCGACACCGCGACCGCACTGATCCCGCCCCACAGCGTCACGCCGAGCAGCAGTGCCGTGAGGATCGGCAGGTAGAGCGCCATCACCAGGTCCTCGAAGACCAGCACCGACAGCACCACCGGGGTCTCCCGGTTGCCGAGCCGGCCCAGGTCCGACAGCACCTTCGCGACGATCCCGGAGGAGGAGATGTAGGTGACCCCGCCCAGCACCATCGCCCCGACCGCGCCCCAGCCCAGGATCAGCGCGACGGCGACGCCGGGCGCGGCGTTGAGCACGATGTCCACGATCCCGGCCGTCCAGGACCGGCGCAGCCCCGTGACCAGCTCGACCGCGGAGTACTCGAGCCCGAGCAGCAGGAGCAGCAGGACGACGCCGACCTCGCCGGCCAGCGAGGTGAAGTCGCCGATGTCGCCCAGCGGGATGACGCCGCCCGCGCCGAACGCGAGGCCGCCGAGCAGGTAGAGCGGGATGGGGGACAGGCCGATCCGCTGGGCGAGCCTGCCGAGCAGGCCGAGCCCGAAGAAGACGGCGCCGAGTTCGAGCAGTTCGAGTGCGGTGTGGTCCACGACTACCGGGGCGGCCTCAGCCGCGCGCGAGGATGTCGGCGGCCTGCTCCAGCTTCTCGGCCGTCCCGACGGCGATCACGATGTCCCCGGCGGCCAGCACGTGGTCCGGCGTCGGCGACGGGATCACCTGGCCCGCGCGCATGATCGCGACCACCGACACCTGGGTGCGGGTGCGCAGCGCGGTGTCGCCGAGCGGGCGGCCGTCGAACGGGCTGTTGAGCTTGATCGGCATCTTGCGGGTGGTGATGCCCGGGAGGTCCGCGTGCTCGTCCTTGAGCTGGTTGACCAGCTGCGGGGCGCCGAGCAGGTTCGCCAGGGCGCCCGCCTCCTCGGTGGTCAGCGGCAGCTCCGCGACGCAGGCGTCCGGGTCGTCGGCACGGGAGAGGATCAGGTCGATCTTCCCGTCGCGGTGCGCGATGACCCCGACCCGGCGGCCGCTGCGCAGCTCGATCTCCTTCCGCACCCCGATCCCGGGCAGCGGCGTCACGTCGACGTTCACCCCTGCAACGGTACGCCGCGCACACCGGCCGTCGGAAACACGCTCGTGACCGGCGCCGCCGAATGGCGGGGGCCGCCCGGGGGTAGCCGGGGATCATGCCTTCGGACCTGCCCCCGCACGTGATCGTGCTGTTCGGCGCCACCGGCGACCTGGCGAAGCGCAAGCTCTTCCCGGGTCTGCTCCACCTGCAGAACGAGGGTCTGCTCCCCGAGGACTTCCGGGTCATCGGGTCCGGCCGGCACTCGCCCGGCTCCGACGACGAGTTCCGCGACCGCATCCGCGGCGCCCTGTCCGACGACACCGGCTGGGACGACTTCGCGCCGCGGCTGAGCTTCGTCGTCTCCGACGCCGACGACGGCGCCGACCTCGCCGACGCGGTGCGGCGCGCGGAGAAGGACCTCGGCTCCGACGACGTGCGCCGGCTCGTCTACCTCTCCGTGCCGCCGACCGCGATGACCCCGATGGTCGCGATGCTGGGGGAGACCGGCATCGCCGAGCGCTCCCGGCTGGTGCTGGAGAAGCCGTTCGGCACCGACCTGGAGTCCGCGAAGGAGCTCAACGCGGGCCTGAAGGACGTCTACGACGAGGCCGACATCTTCCGCATCGACCACTTTCTCGGCAAGGAGTCGGTGCAGAACATCCTCGCGCTGCGCTTCGCCAACGGGCTGTTCGAGCCGGTGTGGAACCGCCAGAACATCCGCTACGTGCAGATCGACGTCCCCGAGGAGATCGGGATCGAGGGCCGGGCGTCGTTCATGGAGTCCACCGGAACGTTCCGCGACATGATCTCCACGCACCTGTTCCAGATCCTCGGGTTCGTCGCCCTGGAGCCGCCGTACGCGATCGCGCCGGACGCGCTGCACGCGGAGAAGGCGAAGGTGTTCCACTCGATCCGGCCGCTCGACCCGTCGCGGGTGGTGTTCGGCCAGTACGCCTCCTACCGCGACGAGGAGGGCGTCGCCGACGACTCGGAGTCCGAGACGTTCGTCGCGCTGGAGACCTACGTCGACAACTGGCGCTGGTTCGGCGTCCCGTTCTTCCTGCGCACCGGCAAGGCGATGGGCGCGACCCGGCGCACCGTGACGATCGGCTTCGACGAGCCGGCGCTGACCATGTTCCCGGGCGGGTCGTTCACGGGCGACGCCCACGACGGGCCGCCCACCGAGCTCGTCATCGAGCTGGCCGACCAGGTGTCGGCCGAGCTCGACGTCCGCGCGAAGGTCCCCGGCCCGGAGCTCAAGGTCGGCCGCGGCCGGATGCGGCTGGACCTCGACAGCGTCGGCGACCCCGACGACGCCCTGGAGGCCTACGAGCGGCTGCTCCTGGACGTCATGAAGGGCGACCGCACGCTGTTCACCACCACCGAGGAGGTCGAGCGGCTCTGGGAGCTGTGCGACCCGGTGCTCGCCGACCCGCCGCGGACGCAGACCTACTCCGACGGGTCCTGGGGCCCGCAGGACGCGCTCGACCTGCCCGGCCCGCGCGGCTGGCGGGTGCCGGAGTGAGCCCCTCGCGCAGCGAGCGCTACCTCCCGATCGCCGAACACGGGATCATCGGCGACCTGCGCTCCGCGGCACTCGTCGGGACCGACGGCACCGTCGACTGGTTCTGCCCGGGCCGGTTCGACGCGCCCAGCGTGTTCGCCTCGCTGCTCGACGCCGACCGCGGCGGGCACTGGCGGCTCGCGCCGTGCGTCGACGAGACCGAGCTCGCCAGCCAGCAGCAGTTCTACTACCCCGACTCCAACATCCTCATCACCCGCTTCCTCACCGCCGACGGCATCGTCGAGGTGCAGGACCTCATGGTGGTGCTGCGCCCGCACGACCCCGACCACCGCCAGCGGCTCGTCCGCCGGGTCACCGGGGTCCGCGGGGCGGTGCCGATGACCGTCGAGGTGGTCCCGCGACCCGACTACGCCCGGGAGACCCCGAAGGTCGAGAGCGCGGGCGCCGGCATCCGGTTCACCGGCAGCGGTGTCACCCTGGACCTGACGTCGTCGGTGGAGCTGGAGATCACCGACCACGCCGCGGGCGCGGAGTTCCGTACCGCCGAGGGGCGCACCGAGGTGTTCGTGCTGGAGGTGGACGCCACCGGGGAGCCCACCACCTGCGACGACGCCGCGGAGGCCCTGTTCACCGGGACCGTCGCGTTCTGGAAGGACTGGCTGGCGCACTCGTCGTACACCGGGCGGTGGCGCGAGCGCGTCCACCGTTCCGCGCTCACCCTCAAGCTGCTCACCCACGAGCCGACCGGTGCGGTGATCGCGTCGCCGACGATGGGGCTGCCCGAGCAGCTGGGCGGCGAGCGGAACTGGGACTACCGCTACGTCTGGATGCGCGACGCCGCGTTCACCCTCTACGCGCTGCTGCGGCTCGGGTTCACCGAGGAGGCGGGCGCGTTCATCGGCTGGCTGTCGGGCCGGTTCGGGACACGGCAGGAGGGGGCGCAGGGCCCGCTGCGCGTCATGTACACGATCGACGGCGACGAGACCCCCGACGAGGTCGAGCTCGACCACCTCGACGGCTACCGCGGCTCGCGCCCGGTGCTGGCCGGCAACGGCGCGTCGTCGCAGCTCCAGCTCGACATCTACGGCGAGATCATCGACTCGGTCTACCTGTACGACAAGTACGGCGACGGCGTCGGCCACGAGGACTGGACGAACCTCTGCACCATCCTCGACTGGCTGCGCGAGCACTGGGACTCCCCGGACGAGGGCATCTGGGAGACCCGGGCGGGCCGCCAGGACCACGTGTTCTCCCGGCTCATGTGCTGGGTCGCGGTCGAGCGGATGATCCGGATGGCGCGCCGGCGCGGGCTGCCCGGCGACGTCGGGGCCTGGACCACCACCCGCGACGAGATCTACCACCAGATCATGGACCGCGGCTGGGACCCCGACGTGCCGCCGCGCGGGTCGTTCGTGCAGCGCTACGGCGCGACCACGCTGGACGCCTCGGTGCTGCTCATGCCGATGGTGAAGTTCTGCGCGCCCACCGAACCGCGGTTCCTGGCGACCCTGGATGCGATCAACGACGACCTCGTCGTCGACACCCTGGTGTTCCGCTACGACGTCGAGGACTCGCCGGACGGTCTCGACGGCGAGGAGGGCACGTTCTCGATGTGCTCGTTCTGGAACGTCGAGGCGATGACCAGGGCCGGACGCCTGGAACAGGCGCGGATCGCGCTGGAGAAGATGTTCTCCTACGGCAACCACCTGGGTCTCTACGCCGAGGAGATCGGCCTGACCGGGGAGCAGCTGGGCAACTTCCCGCAGGCCTTCACCCACCTGTCGCTGATCAGCTCCGCGATCAACCTGGACCGGGCGCTGGGATGAGGCCGCTCAGCGGGTGAACAGGCAGGACTCGTAGAGCCGGACCCCGTGGCCCAGGGCCTGCTCCCGGGTCACGGGGCTCTCCGGGTCCAGCCAGGCCAGCACGATCTCGCCCATCCCGCCGAGGCAGAAGTGCCCGGCGACGCGCAGGTCGTCGGGCTCGATCCGGCTGTCGACGGCGCCGCTGACCATCAGCTCGGCGAAGCCGCGGTTGGCGCTGCGGCGGCGTGCGACGAGCTCGGGGCAGCCGATCGCGTCGACCAGCACGACGACGCGTCGCGGGTCGGCGGCGACGTCGTCGAACCAGGCGGTCAGCGCGGCCCGGATCCGGGCCGCCGGGTTCGCGGCGGCGGCCTGGACCGCGGCCATCGTCGTGGCGGCGCGCTCGTCGACGATGTGGTCGAACACCGCGCAGCCCAGCTCGACACCGGAGCCGAACTCGTCGGCCCCGGTCGCGGGCAGCCCGGCCCGTTCCGCGGCCGAGAAGGGGTCGATGGCGGGCCAGCCGCCGTCCGCCCACTGCTGCAGGGCCGCGTCGAGGAGGGCCTCGCGGTCCCGTTCACCCCGGTCCATGGGCGCCACTATGACACCAGTAGGGGGAACGACACCCATCTCCGGGAGCTATCCCCATCTTTGGTGATGTGCCGCCGCAGAACGTGATGGCGACGGTGAATACGCTGGAGGGCATGAGCAAAGCCGTGCTGACCGCCGTGGCGTGGCCCTACGCCAACGGCCCCCGGCACATCGGCCACGTGTCCGGCTTCGGTGTGCCCTCCGACGTGTTCGCCCGGTACCGGCGGATGGCGGGGGACCGGGTGCTGATGGTGTCCGGCACCGACGAGCACGGCACCCCGATCCAGGTCCAGGCCGACGCCGAGGGACTGACCCCGCGCCAGCTCGCCGACAAGTACAACGGCGTGATCACCGACGACCTGCAGGGTCTCGGGCTGAGTTACGACCTGTTCACCCGGACCACGACGTCGAACCACTACCGCGTCGTGCAGGACATGTTCACCGCGCTGTACAAGAACGGATACGTCGTCCCGAAGACGCAGCTGGGCGCGATCAGCCCGTCCACCGGCCGCACCCTGCCCGACCGCTACATCGAGGGCACCTGCCCGATCTGCGGCTACGACGGCGCCCGCGGCGACCAGTGCGACAACTGCGGCAACCAGCTCGACCCGGCCGACCTCAAGAACCCGCGCTCGCGGATCAACGGGGAGACGCCGAAGTTCGTCGAGACCGAGCACTTCTTCCTCGACCTGCCCGCCTTCTCCGAGGCGCTCGGGAGCTGGCTGTCGACCCGCACCGACTGGCGCCCCAACGTGCTCAAGTTCTCCGCCAACCTGGTGGAGAACCTCAAGCCGCGCGCCATCACCCGGGACCTGGAGTGGGGCGTGCCCGTCCCGCTCGACGTCTGGTCGGACAACCCGCTCAAGAAGATCTACGTCTGGTTCGACGCCGTCATCGGCTACCTGTCCGCCTCGGTGGAATGGGCCCGTCGCGGCCCGGACCCGGACGCGTGGAAGCAGTGGTGGACCGACCCGGCCGCCGAGGCCTTCTACTTCATGGGCAAGGACAACATCACCTTCCACTCGGTGATGTGGCCGGCGATCCTGCTCGGGCAGAACGGCGCGGGCGACCGCGGCGGCGAGCCCGGCCCGTACGGGACGCTCGACCTGCCCAGCGAGGTCGTGTCCTCGGAGTACCTGACGATGAGCGGGTCGAAGTTCTCGACCAGCCGCGGCACCGTCATCTACGTCGGGGACTTCCTGCGCGAGTTCGGGCCGGACGCGCTGCGCTACCACATCGCCGTCGCCGGGCCGGAGAACCAGGACGTCGACTTCACCTGGGACGAGTTCGTCCGCCGGGTCAACTTCGAGCTGGCCAACGAGTGGGGCAACCTGGTCAACCGGTCCATCTCGATGGCCCACAAGAACGTGGGCGCGA
This sequence comes from Pseudonocardia sp. ICBG601, assembly GCF_020496245.1. NCBI lineage: Bacteria > Bacillati > Actinomycetota > Actinomycetes > Pseudonocardiales > Pseudonocardiaceae > Pseudonocardia > Pseudonocardia sp. ICBG601. The sequence goes on from NZ_JAHLJA010000148.1 coordinate 1,567,841, forward strand.
TCCCGACGCCGACGGCGCCGCAGCAGGCCGACGCCGAGCTGCTCGCGTACTCGCGGGCCGGGTTCGACACCGTCGGCGGGCTGCTCGCGCGGAACCGGTTCAAGCAGGCCGCGGGTGAGGCGATGCGAGTGGTCACCGCCGCGAACCGGTACCTGTCCGACCAGGAGCCGTGGAAGCGCAAGGACGACCCGGAGCGCCGGGACACGATCCTGCACACCGCGCTGCAGGTCGTGCAGGACGCCAACACCCTGCTCACCCCGTTCCTGCCGCACGCCGCGCAGAAGGTGCACGAGGCGCTCGGCGGCACCGGGGTGTGGGCCGCGCAGCCGGAGAAGACGACCGTCGACGACCTCGGCGATGGCCCCGCCTACCCGGTCCTCACCGGCGACTACGCCGCCGAGCAGGCCCACTGGGGGTCGACGCCGATCGAGGTGGGGCGCCCACTGGCCAAGCCGTCGCCGATCATCGCCAAGCTCGCGCCCGAGCTGGGGGAGACCGGGCCGGAGTGGGCCCCGGTCCAGAAGTGAGCGGACACGGCCGCCGGCCGCGCCCCGAGCCGCCGGAGCCGCTCGCCGCGCCGACGATCGACAGCCACACCCACCTCGACGCGTGCGGCTGCGAGACCGACGCCGACGTCGTCGCCGCGATGGACCGGGCGGCGGCGGTCGGCGTCGTCGGTGCGGTCACCATCGCCGACGACCTCGACGGCGCCCGGTTCGCCGTGCGCGCCGCGCACGCCGACGACCGGGTGTGGGCGGCCGTCGCGCTGCACCCCACCCGGACGGCACGGGTGCCGGCCGCCGACCTCGCCGAGATCGAGCGGCTGGCCGCCGACGACCGCGTCGTGTCGATCGGCGAGACCGGCCTGGACTACTACTGGGACCACAGCCCGCCCGCCGCGCAGCAGGACGCGTTCCGCTGGCACATCGGGCTGGCCAAGCGCACCGGCAAGCCGCTGATGATCCACGACCGGGACGCCCACGACGACGTCCTGCGCATCCTCCGCGAGGAGGGCGCCCCGGACACCGTGGTCTTCCACTGCTTCTCCGGCGACGCCGCGATGGCCCGGGAGTGCGCCGACGCCGGGTACGTCCTGTCCTTCGCCGGCCCGGTCACCTTCACGAAGAACGACGAGCTGCGCGCCGCCGCGGCGCTGGTGCCCGCCGGGCAGTACCTCGTGGAGACCGACGCGCCGTTCCTCACCCCGCACCCGCACCGCGGCCGGGCCAACGAGCCCTACGTGCTGCCGTGGACCGTGCGGGGGATCGCCGCGACCCGCGGGGAGTCCGAAGCCCTGGTCGCCGAGACGGCCCGCCGTAACGCCGAACGGATCTTCCGGCTGCGCACAACCGATTGACGCCGTCCGCCGTGACGAGTGGCGGGGTTGTCGTCACTCACCGTCGATCACCGTCCGCTCGTCGCCACGCGCGCGTCGGAAACGCTGCGCCGGGTCACGGTCCGCTAACGTCCCTCGTCGTACCCGCCGGGACGGGGTCGCTCCCCCGACCCGCGGGACGACGACCGGTCCGCTCCCCAGCGACGGTTCCGCTCCCCGGCACCGCGCCGGTCGTCGTTCCCGCAGGTCATGGCTCCTTCCCGGACAGCCGAGCCCCCGGGAAGTCATGTCTTCGCGTCACGCCGCACCGCTCGCCGACGACGAGCTCACGCGACCGCTCCCCGTCATCGCGCCCGCCGGTCTCGCCGGCGACGAGGCCGGGTACGTCACCTACGAGGGCCGTCACCGCACCGCCGGTGCCCGCTCCCGGGCCGGGGTCCGGACCGCCGCCGCGGCCGCGCTGTTCTCGGTCCCGACCGGTGGCCTCGCCGCCGCGGTGCTCACCGCCCCGGCCGAGCAGCCCGCCCAGGAGCTCCAGGCCGGGCTCGCCGCGAACGCCACCGACCTCGGCACGGCGTCGATGAGCCTCGACCGGGCCTCCTCGCCCGCCTCGTTCGCCCCGGTCGCCGCCCCGACCACCGGCTCGGACATCGTAAACGCCCAGATCGTCGAGTCGCAGAAGCTCCCGGTGCCGGAGCAGGAGGTGCAGGACCCGTCGCTCGACGAGGGCACCCGCACCGTCGTCGACCCGGGCCGCGAGGGCGCCCGCAGCATCATCTGGCGGGTCACCTACGACCAGGGCCGCGAGGTCGCCCGCGAGCGCGTCGGCGCCGGTCAGGACACCCCGGCCACCCCGCGCGTGGTGAAGGTCGGCACCAAGAAGAAGGTCGAGGAGATCATCGCGAAGGCGAAGTCCTCGGCGCCCGCCGTCTCCAACGGCGCGACCTGGGACAAGCTGGCCAAGTGCGAGTCCGGCGGCGACTGGAACATCAACACCGGCAACGGCTACCAGGGCGGGCTGCAGTTCAACAAGCAGACCTGGCAGGCCTACGGCGGCGGGCAGTACGCCCCGACCGCGGACCAGGCCTCCCGCGAGGAGCAGATCGCGGTCGCCGAGAAGGTCAAGGACGACCGCGGCGGCTACAGCGCCTGGCCGTCCTGCTCCTCCAAGCTCGGCCTGAGCTGATCCCGCACGCACCCCGCCCGGGGTGCCCGGCGAGAATGGTGCCGTGAGCGACCACGGGACCGACGGCGGCCGGAGCCGGAGCATCGACGCCGACGGCGACGGGAGCCGGACCACCGCCACCGCCCGCCTGCTGGGCCCGGCCGACGTCCGGGTCCTGGCCGAGCGGCTCGGTCTGCGCCCCACCAAGAAGCTCGGCCAGAACTTCGTCCACGACGCCAACACCGTCCGCCGGATCGTGAAGTCCGCCGGCGTCGACGGCGACGACGTCGTCCTCGAGGTCGGCCCCGGTCTCGGCTCGCTCACCCTGGCGCTGCTGCCGGTCGCGGCCCGGGTGCACGTCGTCGAGATCGACCCGGTGCTGGCCGGGCTGCTTCCCGACACCGTCGCCGAGCGCGCCCCCGAGCTGGCCGGGCGCCTCACCGTGACCGGTGCCGACGCCATGCGGGTCGGCGCGGACCGGCTCGCGACCGACGCCGGGCCCGGTGCGGCGCCGCCCACCGCGATCGTCGCGAACCTGCCCTACAACGTCGCGGTGCCGGTGATCCTGCACCTGCTCGCCGAGCTGCCGTCGCTGCGGACCGGGCTGGTCATGGTGCAGGCCGAGGTCGCCGACCGGCTCGCCGCCGGACCCGGCTCGCGCGAGTACGGCGCCCCCAGCGCCAAGCTCGCCTGGTACGCCGCCGCCCGCCGCGCCGGGCCGGTGCCGCGCGCGGTGTTCTGGCCGGTCCCCGGCGTCGACTCCGGGCTGCTGGCGTTCACCCGGCACGACCCGCCCGCCGACGCCGACCGGGCGGCGACCTTCGCGGTCGTCGACGCAGCCTTCGCCCAGCGCCGCAAGGTGCTGCGGGGAGCCCTGTCGGGCTGGGCCGGCTCGGCCGCGGCGGCCGAACAGGCCCTGCGCGCCGCGGGGGTCGACCCCACCGCCCGCGCCGAGACCCTGGCGGTGTCCGACTTCGCCCGGATCGCCCGGAACCGCCCGGCGGGGCCCCCTCCCGCCTGACCGGACCGTGCCGGGGGCGGCGCATGATGGCGTGGTGACGCGGTCGAGGGAACAGGTGGTCAGCGCCGACGGGACGAACCCGTGGCCCGCGCTGTGGGCGCTGGTGATCGGGTTCTTCATGATCCTGGTCGACGCCACGATCGTCACCGTCGCGACGCCCGCGCTGCTGACCTCGCTGGACGCCGACGTCAACTCCGTGGTCTGGGTGACCAGCGCCTACCTGCTCGCCTACGTCGTCCCGCTGCTGGTCACCGGGCGGCTGGGGGACCGGTTCGGGCCCAAGCGCGTCTACCTGTGCGGGCTCGCAGTGTTCACCCTGGCCTCGCTGTGGTGCGGGCTCACGACGACCGTCGGCGCCCTGATCGTCGCGCGGGTCGCCCAGGGCTTCGGCGCCGCGATGATGACGCCGCAGACCATGGCCGTCATCACCCGGACCTTCCCGGCGGCCCAGCGCGGGCGCGCGATGAGCCTGTGGGGCGCCGTCGCCGGCGTCGCGACGCTCACCGGGCCGATCGTCGGCGGGCTCCTCGTCGGCGGCCTCGGCTGGGAGTGGATCTTCTTCGTGAACGTCCCGGTCGGGGTGATCGCCTTCGTCGCCGCCTGGCGGCTGGTGCCCTCGCTCGAGACCTCGCGTCGCCGGTTCGACGTCGTCGGCGTGGTGCTGTCCGCCGCGGGCATGTTCCTGCTGGTCTTCGGCATCCAGGAGGGCCAGAAGTTCGGCTGGAGCGCCGGGATCTGGGCGCTGATCGGCAGCGGCGTCGTCGTGCTGGTCGCGTTCGTGTGGTGGCAGCGGGTCACCACCAGCGAGCCGCTGGTCACGCTGCGCCTGTTCCGGGACCGCAACTTCTCGCTGGCCAACATCGCGATCTGCACCGTCGGCTTCGCGATCACCGCGCAGGGCTTCCCGCTGATGATCTACGCGCAGAGCGTGCGCGGCTTCACCCCGACCCAGGCCGCACTGCTGCTCGCGCCACTGGCGATCTTCTCCGGCGCGCTCGCCCCGTACACCGGGCGGCTGACCGACCGCGTGCACCCGCGGCTGATCGGCGGCTTCGGGATGTCGACGTTCGTCATCGCGCTGGCCTGGCTGGCGTGGGTGATGGGCCCGGACACCCCGGTCTGGCAGCTGCTGCTGCCGCTCACCCTGCTCGGCATCTCCAACTCCTGCGTCTGGGCGCCGATCTCCACCAGCGCCACCCGCAACCTGCCGATGGACCAGGCCGGATCCGGGTCGGGCGTCTACAACACGACCCGTCAGGTCGGCGCGGTGCTCGGCAGCGCGGGCATCGCGGTGCTCATGGAGTCGCGGATCGCCGCACTCGTCCCGGGCGCGTCGGCGACCGGCGGCTCCCCGGAGGTCGCCGCGACCGGCGGCCCGCTGCCCGAGGCGCTGCGCGACCCCTTCGCGACGGCGATGGCCCAGTCGATGCTGCTGCCCGCGGCCGTGCTGGTGATCGGGTTCGTGGCCGTCGCCTGCTTCGCGACGCCGCGCCACCTGGTCGAGCGCCGCGCAGCCGCAGCGAGCTCCACCGCCCCGGACTCCGGCACCGCCGCGGACTCCGGCAGCGCCCCGGTGTCCGGTCCCGCCCCGGTGTCCGGCTCCGCCCCGGTGTCCGGTGCGGCCCCGGTGTCCGGCGCCCCCGCCGGTTCCGGCTCTGCCGCGTCCCCCGTCTCCGCAGCGTCTCCCGTGCCCGCCGCGTCGCCGCCCGTGTCCCCGGCCGCTCCGGTGCCCGGCCGCCCCGGCCCCGGCCCCGGCGACGCGACCGACCGGTCCGCCGGCTGAGTCCTCCCGCGGGTCATCGGTCGCCCGGAAAACCTTCATGCGGTGAACCGTTTCTGGAGAAGGGACGGTCCCGCGGCGAGGTAGAGGGCCGATGGGTCGCGCCGCGTCGCGTCGGGCCCGGCCCGGCCGGGCCGCGCGGGGCCGGGCCGCGCGGGGCCGGGCCGCGCGGGGTCGGGCCGCGCGGGGTCGGGCCGCGCGGGGTCGGGCCGCGCGGGGTCGGGCCGCGTCGGCGGGTAGTGGGTCCGCGGTGCCCTGCTGCGCGACAACCCTTCACGCCATGAACGGTTTTCCGGCAGGGACACCGTGGGCGGAGCCCGTCGGCCCAATCGGCTGGTCACCCCGGCCGAGTCGGTGGGCCCCGGTGGAGGGCCACAGCCCCGGGGGAGGTCCGGCCCGGGGAGGTCCAGCCCCGGGGGAGGGGCAGCCCGGGGAGGTCCAGCCCCGGGGGGAAGGCCAGCCCGGGAAGGTCCAGCCCGGGGGAGAGCCTGCCCCGGAGGAAGGTCGGCCCGGGGAGGGGCAGTCGCGGGGGAGGGTGAGCCCCGGGTGGGGTCGAGGGGCCCGGGCGGCGGGGCGCCCCGGGCAGGTGAGTCCGGGAAGCCGGCCCGGCCGGTGAGCCCGGCCACCCCGGATGCCGGGCGGCGGCGGCCCGTCCCGCGCTGCCCGTAGGGTTGAGCGGTGCTGTCCGCCGTGCCGCGACCGGTCACCGTCCGGGTTCCCGCGAAGATCAACCTGCACCTCGCCGTGGGCGGGGTGCGGCCGGACGGCTTCCACGACCTCGTCACGGTGTTCCACGCCGTCAGCCTGTTCGACGAGATCTCCGTCGAGCAGGCGCAGGAGCCCGCGCTGGAGGTGCACGGCGACGGCGTCGCCGAGGTGCCGCTGGACGCCACCAACCTGGCCTGGCGGGCGGTCGAGCTGCTCGCGGAGAAGGCCGGGCGCGCCCCGGACGTGCGGGTGACCCTGCGCAAGGGCATCCCGGTCGCGGGCGGCATGGCGGGCGGCTCCGCGGACGCGGCGGGCACGCTCGTCGCGCTGTCATCGCTGTGGCGGCTGGAGCTGGGCCGCGACGAGCTGTCCGAACTGGCCGCCGAGCTCGGATCGGACGTCACGTTCGGTCTGCACGGCGGCACCGCGCTCGGCACCGGCCGTGGTGAGAAGATCATCCCCGTGCTCGCCCGGCACCGGCTGCACTGGGTGATCGCGCTGGCCCGCGGTGGACTGTCCACACCCGCGGTGTTCTCCGAGCTGGACCGGCTGCGCGGCGACGGCCCGATCGCCGAGCGACCGGTCGAGCCCGTCCTGGAGGCGCTGTCCTCCGGGGACCCGCGCCGGCTCGCGCTCAACCTGGGCAACGACCTGCAGGTCGCCGCCGTCTCGATGGCCCCGGACCTGCGCCGCACCCTGCGTGCCGGGGTCAACTCCGGCGCGCTCGCCGGGCTGGTGTCCGGGTCGGGGCCGACGTGCGCGTTCCTGTGCGCGGACGCCGACTCCGCCGTCGAGGTCGCGACCGAGCTCGCCGGCATGGGGGTGTGCCGGACGGTGCGGGTCGCCCACGGCCCGGCCGGCGGCGCCCGCATCGTCGACACCTCCGAGACCGGCGGCGACCACCCCCCCGACCGCGGCGGTCCCTCGAGCTCCGGCTCGTGGCCCCCGGTCCGTGCCTGACCTTCCCGACGGTGGAGACGTAGTTGCCCGAGAACCTGCTCAACCTGGAGAACGTCACCGCGCACGTGCCCGGTGACGCCTCCCGCGTCCTGCTCGACGGCGTCTCGCTCGGCGTCGAGCGCGGCGACCGGATCGGCGTCGTCGGCCTCAACGGCGGCGGGAAGTCGACCCTGCTCGACGTGATCACCGGCGACCGCCCCGTCGAGGGCGGCCGGGTCAGCCGCCTCGGTGGCCTGCGGATGGCGCACCTCGTGCAGCACGACCGCTTCCCGGCCGGGTCGACGGTGCGCGACATCGTCCTCGCCGAGTACGGCGCCGACCACGAGTGGGCCGCCGACGCCCGGGTCCGCGACGTCCTCGACGGGCTCGCCATCTCCGACATCGAGCGGCCCACCGATGGTCTGTCCGGCGGCGAGAAGCGCCGGGTCGCGCTCGCCGCGGCGCTGATCGGGGAGCTCGACCTCGTCGTCCTCGACGAGCCCACCAACCACCTCGACGTCGAGGGCATCGGCTGGCTCGCGACGCACCTGACGGCGCGGCGGATCGCACTCGTCGTCGTCACCCACGACCGCTGGTTCCTCGACACCGTCTGCACCCGGACCTGGGAGGTCGCGAACGGGCGCGTCGAGTCCTACACCGGCGGCTACGCCGACTGGGTTTACGCCCGCGCCGAGCGCGGCAGGCAGGCCGACGCCGCCGAGCAGCGCCGCCGCAACCTGGCCCGCAAGGAGCTGGCCTGGCTGCGCCGCGGCCCGCCCGCCCGGACCTCGAAGCCCCGCTACCGGATCGAGGCCGCGGAGGCCCTGATCGCCGACGTGCCCGCGCCGCGCGACACCGTCGAGCTGATGGCGTTCGCGACCAACCGGCTCGGGCGCACCGTGCTGGAGCTGGAGGACGCGACCGTCTCCGTCGCCGGGCGCACCCTGCTCGACGGCGTGACCTGGCGGCTCGGCCCGGGCGACCGGGTCGGCATCGTCGGGATCAACGGCTCCGGCAAGACGACGCTGCTGCGTGCCCTGTCCGGGGAACGCGCGCTCGACTCGGGCAAGCGCGTCCAGGGCAGCACCGTGAAGATGGCGCAGCTGTCGCAGGAGCTCGTCGACCTGCCCGCCGAGATGCGCGTGCTGGAGGCCACCGAGGCCGTCGCCAAGTACGTGCGGTTCGGCAAGCAGGAGATGACCGCGTCGCAGGTGCTGGAGCGGCTCGGGTTCCCCGCGGCCCGCCAGTGGACCCCGGTCGGACGCCTGTCCGGTGGCGAGCGCAGGCGACTGCAGCTGACCCGGCTGCTGATGGACGAGCCGAACGTCCTGCTGCTCGACGAGCCCACCAACGACCTGGACGTCGACACCCTCGCCGGGCTCGAGGACCTCCTCGACGGCTGGCCGGGCACCCTGGTGGTCGTCAGCCACGACCGGTACCTCACCGAGCGGGTCTGCGACCAGGTCGTCGCCCTGTTCGGCGACGGGCACCTCACCCACCTGCCCGGCGGGATCGGCGAGTACCTGACCCGCCGTGCCGCCACCGGCCACGGCCCCGCCGGGGCCGCCCCGACCGCTCCGGTACCGGCCGGGGCGCCCGTCGCACAGGCGGCCGGGCCGAAGGCGAGCGCCGCGGAGCAGCGGGCCGCCCGCAAGGACGCCCAGCGCCTGGAACGACGGATGGGGCAGCTCACCGCGCAGGAGGAGAAGCTGCACGCCCGGCTCGCCGAGGCCGCCACCGAGCCCGGCCGGCTGATGGAGCTGGACCGGGAGCTGAAGGCCGTCGTCGCCGAGCGCGAGAGCGTCGAGCTGGAGTGGCTCGAGGCCGCCGAGCGCGCCGAGGGATGAGGGGTCTCTCCTACCCAGGTAGGAGAGACCCCGGGTAAGAGATCAGTAGTTCGACCGATCCGCGGCCCCCGGGTGCGCGGATACCGTCGTACTCGCGTCACGGCGGGCTGGGGAGCCTCGCCGGGGCGCGGGGGGAGAGACGGGCCGGTTCCGTCGCCACAGTCGGGGGGTGGCGACGGGACCGGGCTCGTGGCGGTGAGTCCGCCGCCCGCGGCTGTCACCGCGGTGCCAGCGCCGTACCAGGGCCGTGTCAGCGCCCAGGCGCACGCTCATCGGCATGAACACTCCCGCTATCGAGGTCGACGGCCTGGTCCGGACCTTCGGTGACGTCCGCGCCGTCGACGGGATCTCCTTCTCCGCCGGGCGCGGACAGGTCCTCGGGCTGCTCGGCCCCAACGGCTCCGGCAAGACGACGACCGTCCGCATGCTGGCCACGCTGCTCCCGCCCTCGGCGGGCCGGGCCGCGGTGCTCGGCCGCGACGTCGTCGGCGACGCCGCCGGGGTCCGCTCCCTGATCGGCCTCACCGGCCAGTACGCCGCCGTCGACGAGGCCCTGACCGGCCGCGACAACCTGTACCTGATCGGCAGGCTGCTCGACCTGCCGCGCCCGGCCGCGCGGGCCCGCGCCGTCGAGCTGATCGACCGCTTCGGGCTCACCGACGCCGCCGGGCGCCGCGCCGGCACCTACTCCGGCGGCATGCGCCGGCGGCTCGACCTGGCCGCGAGCCTCGTCGGGCGCCCCGAGGTGCTGTTCCTCGACGAGCCCACCACCGGGCTGGACCCGCTGCACCGCAACGAGGTGTGGGAGGCCGTGCGGCGGCTCGCCGAGGACGGCGTCACCGTCCTGCTCACCACCCAGTACCTGGAGGAGGCCGACCAGCTCGCGCACGACCTCGTCGTCCTGGACCGGGGGCGGGTCATCGCCTCGGGCACGGCCGCGCAGCTGAAGTCCCGGGCCGGCGGGCGACGCCTGCACGTGCGCCCCGAGCTGCCGCGCGAGGCGCCGCTGGTCGCCGCCGTCGTCGCGCAGGAGGCCGGCGCCGAGCCGACGGTCGAGCCGTCCGGGGAGGTCACCGCGGCCGTCGCCGACCACGGCGCGCTGCGTCGCACCGAGGACCGGCTGGTGGCCGAGGGCGTCGCCGTCGCCGAGATCGGTCTGCGGCTCCCCAGCCTCGACGACGTCTTCCTCTCCCTCACCGGCCACGCGGCCGAGACCACCTCCGGAGGCCCCCGATGACCGCCACCCTCGAGACCCCGCCCACCACCCCGCGCTCCGGCCGGGCGGCCGGCTCCGCCCCGCTGCTGCCCTCGACGGTGCGGCACGGGCTGTCGCTGGCCCGCCGCGGGATCGTGAAGACGATCCACTCGCCGGAGGCGCTGATCGACGTCACGCTGCAGCCGGTCATCTTCCTGCTGCTGTTCGTCTACGTCTTCGGCGGCGCGATCGCCGGCAACAGCACGGAGTACCTGCACTACGCCCTGCCCGGCGTCCTGCTCCAGACGGTCGTGTTCGCCTCCGCGGGCACCGGCGTGGGCCTGGCCGAGGACCTCAAGACCGGGATCTTCGACCGCTTCCGCAGCCTGCCGATCTCCCGCGCGGCCCCGCTGGTCGGCGCGATCGGCGCGGACCTCGTCCGCTACGTGACCTCCGGCGTGATCATGCTGGTGTTCGGGTTCGCGCTCGGCTACCGGACCCCGGCGGGTCCGTTCGGGATCCTCGCCGCGTTCGGGCTGGTCGTCGCGTTCGCGTTCGGCCTGTGCTGGGTGTTCACCGCGCTCGCGATGGTCGTGAAGCAGCCCCGCTCGGTGCAGGGACTGTCCGCGCTGATCATGCTGCCGCTGACGTTCGCCAGCTCGGTGTTCGTCCCGACGCAGACGATGCCCGGCTGGCTGCAGGGCTTCGTCGCGGTCAACCCGGTCTCGCGGACCGCGGACGCCGTGCGTGCCCTGCTCGACGGCGCGCCGGCGGGTGGTGCGGCGACGGTGTCGCTGCTGACGTCCGCGGGCCTTGTCGTGGTCTTCGCGCCGCTGGCCGTCGCGCTCTACCGCCGCCGCACCTGAGGGCGCGCGGCGGTCCGGCGCTCACGGTGTAGGGGGCGCGTCCCGGGGGAGGGCCCGGCCACGGTCGACCGCAGCGTCGGCCGCGGCCGGGCCCAGCCGTGCGCGGACCCCCTCCAGCGTCGCGACGACCTCGGGCAGACCCAGGTGCAGCGCCCCCCGGCGGGCCAGGGCGACGCCGAGCAGCTCACCGGCCCGCTCCGCGTCCCCCGCGTCCAGCGCCCACCGTGCGGAGGTCTCGGCGACCAGGCCGAGGATCGGCCCGTCCTCGCTGGCGACGGCGGACCGCCCGGCCTGCTCCAGCCGTTCGCGGGCGTCGTCGGGACGTCCGAGGGCGAGCAGCGCGGCCGCGATGAGCGCGTGCGTCGACGCCTCCCGCTGCAGCCGTCCGGGGCCGGGCCGGGCCGGCACGTCGGACTCCTGGAGCAGGTCCAGGGCCTCCTGCGGCTTCCCGAGCCGCAGCTCGACGTCGGCCCGGCCCCACCGCAGGCCGAAGTCCGCACGGGGGTCGTCGACGATGTCCTGGTCGAAGGCCAGGCGGAGGTGCTCGCGGGCCTCGGTCTCGTCGCCGTCGCGGGCGGCGAGCCGGGCGAGCTGCAGGTGGAACTGGGGGACGTCGTCGGCGTTGCCCAGCTCGGCGGACAGCGCGACCGCCTCGGTCCAGGCCCGGCGGGCGGCGTCGGTGTCCCCGGCGTAGTCCTCCAGCTCACCGAGTGCGAACGTCGTCATCCCGAGCCCGAAGCGGTCCCCGGTCCGGGCGAACAGCTCGTGCGCGGCCCGCAGCCGGACCCGCTGCACGTCGAGGTCGCCGGTGTTCTCGGCGTACGCGGCGATGATCTGGGACGCCGTCGCCCGCAGCCACGGCTCGCCGTCGCCGTCGGCGATGGCCACGAGCGCGGAGCGGTCACCGTCACCGAACAGCAGGCCCGTGGGCCGGGCGAGCTCGACCACCGGGTGCCGCGGCTCGGGCAGCTCCGGCCACAGCGCGACGACGGCGGCGAGCTCCGCCCGCGCCGCGCCCGGCTCGTCGCCGAACCCGATGTGGACCGTCGCCCGGATCGTGCGGGCGAACGCGACCGCGGCGGCCGGCGCGTCCGCCGGGACCGTCGCGACCCGGTCGGACCAGCGCTTCAGCGACCCGAGGTCGCCGCGGACCATCCAGCTCCAGCCCAGTGCCGCGAACAGCCGGTGCGCCCGGGGACCGTCGCCGGCGTCGACGGCGCGGTCCAGCGCGCGGACGGCCTCGCCCTCCACCCGCCGGACGACGGCGAGCTGGTCGAGCTGGTCCCCGGTGCGCAGCCGCGGCTCCCCGGGTTCCAGCACCGCGAGCAGGTGGTCGGCGTGCGCCGCGGTCACGGCGTCGTGGTCCGGCGCGTCGGCCAGCCGTGCGGCCGCGTACTCGCGGATGGTCTCCAGCATCCGGTAGCGGGTCGCGCCGTCCTCGGCGCCGTCGACCGGGACGACCAGTGACTTCTCGACCAGCGCCGGGAGCAGGTCGAACGCGTCGTCGCCGCAGACGGCCTCGACGGTGCGGGCGTCGACCGGACCGGCGAACACCCCGAACCGGGTCGCGAGCGCCCGTTCGGCGGGGGAGAGCAGGTCCCAGCTCCAGTCGACGACGGCCCGCAGCGTCTGGTGGCGGGGCAGCGCGGTCCGGGCACCGGTCACCAGCAGCCGGAATCGGTCGGCGAGCCGGTCGGCGATCTCGGCCGGGGTCATGCTCCGCACCCGGGCCGCCGCGAGCTCGATCGGCAGCGGCTGACCGTCGAGCCGACGGCAGATCTCGGCGACGGCCCGGGCGTGGGCGGCCGGGTCGAGGTCCGGCCGGACGGCGACGGCGCGTTCGGCGAACAGCCGCGTCGCCTGCGCCGGGTCCAGCGACCCCAGCGGGTGCAGGACCTCGCCCGGCACACCGAGGGGCTCCCGGCTGGTCGCCAGCACCCGCAGCCCGGGCAGCCGGGCGAGCAGGTCGTGGACGAGGTCCGCGACGTCGTCGACCAGGTGCTCGCAGTTGTCCAGCAGCAGCACCAGCTCGCGGCCGGTCAGCGCCGACACCAGCCGTGCCCTGGCGTCCGGACCACCGCGGTCCGCGACCGACAGCTCCGGCCCGCCGACGGCGTGCAGCGCGGCCGGGACCACCTGGTCGCCGCCGGTCAGCGCGGCCAGCTCGACCACGGCGACGGCCGTACCGACGTCGCGCACGGCCTCCTGCGACAGCCGGGTCTTCCCGGCCCCGCCCGGCCCGACGACGGTGACCAGCCGCGTCGAGCCGAGCAGCGCCCGTACCCGGTCCAGGTCCTTCTCGCGGCCGACGAACGAGGTGAGCGCCACCGGCCGGGTCCGCTCCGGCGGCGGTCCGGGTCGCCGTGCGGGGCTCGCGGTGGCGGGCGGGTCGTCGCGCAGCAGCTCGGTGCGGGTCCGCAGCAGCTCCGGGCCCGGGTCGACGCCGAGCTCCTCGGCCAGTGCGGTGCGGGTCCGGTCGAGCACGGCCAGCGCGTCGGCCCGCCGTCCGGTCGCGTGCAGCCCGCGGGCCAGCGCGACGGCCGTGGTCTCCCGCAGCGGCTGCTCGGCGAGGATCGCGGTCAGCGCGTCCAGACCTGCCGTGGGCGCGCCGGCCGCGAGCCCGCGGGCGGCCAGCTCCTCGGCGGCGCCCGCGCGGGCGTCGGTGAGCCGGGTGGCGGCCGGTGCGGCGAACGCGAGCCCGTTCAGCCCGCCCAGCGGCGGGCCGTGCCACAGGTCGAGGGCCTCGGTGAGCAGGGCGCGGGCGCGGTCGTCGTCCGGGTCGGCCGCCGCGGTCCGGCGCAGTGCGGCGAACCGCAGCGCGTCGACCTCGTCCGGGTCGACGGCCAGCAGGTAGCCGCCGGTGGCCGACCGCACCCGGTCGGCGCCGATCGCGCGGCGCAGCCGGGTGGCGAGGGACTGGAGCGCGTTCGCCGTCGACGGCGGGTCGTCACCCCACAGCGCGTCGACCAGCGTCGCGGTGTCGACCGGGTGCCCGGCGTCGAGCGCGAGCCGGGCGAGCAGACCCCGCACCCGAGCGCCGGCGGGCAGCAGCTCGCGCCCGCCGGCGTCGGTGAGGGAGACGGGGCCGAGCAGCCGGATCGACATCACCGGCCATTCTGCCCCGCAACGGCCACCGGTTTCCGGCCGACCGAGGTCAGCTCGACCGCCGGACCACCTGCGCCAGCTCGTCCAGCTTCGTCAGGGTCTCGGACTCCGGCAGGGTCGGCAGCAGGAACGTCACTCGCTCGACGCCGACCTCGGCGTAGCCGGCGACGACGTCGGGGTCCGGCTTCCCGCCGAACACCGTGGTCGGTACGTCCGGCTTGCCCCGCTCGGCGAGGTCGTCGCGGACGCGGCGGATCTCGTCGAAGGAGGTGTGCGAGCGCGGGAGCCAGCCGTCGCCGACCTCGGCGAGCCGGTTCAGCGCGGCCTCGCTCTCCCCGCCCAGGTAGATCAGCGGGGTGCGGACCGGCTTGGGCCAGGAGAAGGACCGCTCGACGTCGAGGTGCTTGCCGTGGAACTCGGCCTCGTCCTCGGTCCACAGTGCCCGCAGCGCGTGCAGCTGCTCGGTCATGAGCGGCCCGCGGGTCCTCGGGTCGACGCCGTGGTTGCGCATCTCCTCGCGGTTCCACCCCGCGCCGACGCCGAACAGCAGCCGCCCGCCGGACACCAGGTCGAGGCTCGCGGTCTGCTTGGCGGTGTGGATGACGTCGCGCTGCGGCAGGAGCACGATCCCGGTGCCCAGCAGCAGGTCGGTGGTCGTCCCCGCCATCGCGGTGAGCGCGACGAACGGGTCGAGGGTGCGGTAGTAGACCCGCGGGAGGTCGCCCCCGCCGGGGTAGGGCGACTCCCGGCTGGTGGGGATGTGCGAGTGCTCGGCGAGGAACACCGAGTCGAAACCGCGTTCCTCCAGCGCCCGGCCCAGCGGCCCGGGACGGATGCCCTCGTCGGTCACGAACGTTGCGATGCCGAACTTCATGACCGGCGGGTACCCGTCGGGCCGGACCGTCACGCCCGGCCGGCGAGCCGGTCCAGCAGCAGTGCCTCCGCGAGCACCCCGCGCCCGAACATGCCCAGGTGCAGGCTCTCGTCGATGCCGTGCCAGCGGCTGGCCGGGTCCCCGACCCCGGTGACCAGCACCGCCGCGCCGGGGAAGGTCCGCGCGAACTCCGCGATGAACGGGATCGATCCGCCGATGCCGGTCTCGACGGCGTCGTTGCCGTAGGCGGCGGAGAACGCGGCGCGGGCGTGGTCGTAGACCTCGCCGGCCGAGGACAGGCTGAACGGCTCGGCGACGCCGTGGCCGGGCGTCACCGACACGTGCGCGCCCCACGGGACGTTGCTCTCCAGGTGCTCCGCGAGAGCGCGCTGGGCCTCGCGGGCGTCCTGGCCGGGAGCCAGCCGCATGCTGACCATCGCGCGGGCGCGGGGGAGCAGCACGTTCGAGGCCTCGGCGACCTTCGGCGCGTCGATCGCCAGCACCGCGACGGCGGGCGCGTGGTTGGTCCGGTCCGGGATCGAGCCGGTGCCGAGCAGCTCGACGCCGTCGAGCAGGCCCGCGTCGGAGCGGTAGGTGGCCTCGTCCGGGTCGGGCGCGTCGGAGCTGCCGCGCACCAGGCCGGGGACGGCGACCTCGCCCTTGTCGTCGTGCAGGGTGGCCAGGGTGCGGCACAGCGCGGTCAGCGCGTCCCCGATCGGGCCGCCGTAGACCCCGGAGTGCACCGGACGCTCCAGCATCGACACCTCGACGACGACGTCGACCAGGCCGCGCAGGCTGGTGGTCAGCGCCGGGACGTCGACGGCCGGGTTGGCGGCGTCGGCGATCACGATGACGTCGGCGGAGAGCTTCTCGCGGTGCTCGGCCAGGAGCGCGGTCAGCGTGGGGGAACCGGACTCCTCCTCGCCCTCGATGAACAGCACGACCCCGACCGGCGGCCGTCCCTCGTAGGCGCGGAGCACGGCGAGGTGGGTCATGACGCCGGCCTTGTCGTCGGCGGCGCCACGGCCGTAGAGCCGCCCGTCGCGCTCGGTCGGCTCGAACGGCGGGCTGGTCCACGCGTCGTCGCCGCCGGTGGGCTGGACGTCGTGGTGGGCGTAGAGCATGACCGTCGGCATGCCCTCGGGTGCGGGCCAGTGCGCGACGACGGCCGGGGCCCCGCCGTCGGCGGAGATGATCTCGACCGAGGCGGCACCCGCGTCACGGGCCAGCGTCGCGACGGCGTCCGCGGAGCGGCGGGTGTCCTCGGCGTGTGCCGGGTCGGCCCAGATGCTCGGGATGCGGACCAGCGCCTCGAGGTCCGTGCGCGCGCCCGGGAGGACGGCGTCGACGGCGGCGGAGAGCGCTGCGGGAGCGGGGTCGGTGTGCGGCTCGGCCATGCGTTCGGATGCTACGCGCGCCCGGCGCGGTCGCACCGGTCGCCGATCGTGCCGCCCCGCACGGGCGGTTCGTCGCTACATTCGGGCCCATGTCCCGATTCCTGGCGACGTTGCTGGAGTCCGCGACCGTTCCCCACGGGCTCGCCCGTGGGATGACGACGGGGGAGCCGCGCGATCCCGTGCGGCGTTCCTGGGCGGAGGTGCACGAGACGGCCCGCGGGATCGCGGACGCCCTGCGACGCCCCGGCGACGACGGCGGCCCGGCCCTGCCGTTCGGCGGCGCCGTCGGGGTGCTGGCGGGGGAGCCCGCGGCGATCGCCCCGGCCGCGCAGGCGGTGTGGCTGTGCGGCGGCAGCGTGACGATGCTGCACCAGCCGACCCCGCGCACCGACCTGGCCGAGTGGGCCGCCGACACGGTCACGACGCTGACGATGGTCGACGCCGCGATGGTGCTGCTCGGCCCGCCCTTCGACGCCCTCGCCCCGGTCCTGACCGAGCGCGGTGTCCCGTTCCGGATGCTCGACTCGCTGACCGGTGACCCGGCCGCGTTCGTCGCGGACGCCGCCGTCGCCGACGAGGGCGACACCGCGTTGCTGCAGCTCACGAGCGGTTCCACCGCGGCCCCGAAGGCGGTGCGGATCACCCACGCGAACCTGCACGCCAACATCGGGGCGATGGTGACCGCGTCCGCTCTGGACGTCGCGACCGACCGGATGGTGTCGTGGCTGCCGCTGTTCCACGACATGGGGATGGTCGGGTTCCTGACCGTCCCGATGACGGTCGGGCTGGACCTGGTCACCGTCACCCCCGCGGACTTCCTGGGCCGCCCGCGGCTGTGGGCCGAGCTGATCTCGAAGTACGGGGGCACCGTCACCGCGGCCCCGAACTTCGCCTACGCCGTGCTGGCCCGCCAGCTCGCCCGGGTCGACGACGGCGCTCTCGACCTGTCCTCGCTGCGGCTGGCGCTCAACGGCGCCGAGCCGGTGGACCCGGCGGCCGTCGCGGCGTTCACCGACGCCGGCGCCCGCTTCGGGCTGCGACCGGAGTCGGTCCTGTGTGCCTACGGGATGGCCGAGACCGCGCTCGGGGTGTCCTTCGCGCCCGTCCACACCGGGCTGAAGGTGGACCGGGTCGACGCCGAGTCCCTGGAGGCGCACCGGCGCGCCGAGCACGCGGGCACCGGTCCGGTGCGGGAGTTCCCCGAGCTGGGACCCCCGCTGCCCGGGATCGAGGTGAAGGTCGTCGGCAGCGGTGGTCGCGTGCTGGGCCCCCGGGAGGTCGGGGTGCTGCACCTGCGCGGCGACGCCGTGACGCCCGGCTACCTCACCGTCGACGGCCCGGTGTCCACCCAGGACCGCGACGGCTGGTTCGACACCGGCGACGAGGGCTACCTGACCCCGGACGGCGCCGTCGTCGTGTGCGGGCGCACCAAGGACGTGATCATCATGGGTGGGCGCAACATCTACCCGACCGACATCGAGCGGGCCGCCGGTGCGGTCGAGGGCGTGCGCGCGGGCAACGTCGTCGCGGTCCGGATCCCGGCAGGTGACGGGCGGCACCGGGAGTCGTTCGCCGTCGCCGTCGAGGCGAAGGGGGCCGACGGCCCCGAGGCGGTGCGTGCCATCCGCGACGACGTGATCCGCCGTGTCGTCTCCGCGGTGGGGGTGCGGCCGGCCGAGGTCGCGGTGCTGGCGCCGGGGAGCCTGCCGAAGACGCCGTCGGGGAAGCTGCGCCGCGCCGCGACGGCGGACCTGCTCACCGCCCGCCGCTGACCCGGACGCACGGGAGCCCCGGTCCCTGTGGAGGGACCGGGGCTCCCGTGGACGACGGGGCTTAGCCCGACAGCGGGTGGAACCGGTTCTGCGCCGGCTCCAGGCCCTCGGACAGCAGGGCCTCGGCGGCGTCCGCGGCGAGGTCCAGACCGAAGTCGAGCTCCTTGTTCTCCACGCCGGAGAACCGCTTGAGCACGTAGTCCGCCGGGTCCTGACGACCCGGCGGCCGGCCGATGCCGAACCGCACGCGCAGGTAGTCCTTCGTGCCCAGCGCCTTGCTGATCGAGCGCAGGCCGTTGTGCCCGCCCTCGCCACCGCCGCGCTTGAGGCGGACCACGCCGAAGTCGAGGTCCAGCTCGTCGTGGACGACGATCACCTCGGTCGGCGGGATCGAGAAGTACTGCACGAGCCCGGCCACCGGGCCGCCCGAGAGGTTCATGTACGTCCGGGGGACGGCCACGGTCACCGGGCGACCGGCGAGCCGGCCCTGCGCGATGTCGGAGTTCGACCGCTTGTGCGCGGAGAACCGGCCGGCGCCGGCCCGCGTCGCCAGCAGTGCGGCGACGCGGGTACCGACGTTGTGCCGGGTGCCCTCGTAGTCCGGACCCGGGTTCCCGAGTCCGACGACGAGGGCCGGCCCCGGCACGGGGCTCACTTGTCGGAGGACTCGGAGTCGCCCTCGGAGTCCGCGGAACCCTCGGCGGAGTCGCCCTCGGCCTCGGCCTCGGCGGCCTGCTCCTCGTCGGACGGCTCCTCGACCACACCGGCGCCCTCGGCGTCGACCTCGGCCTCGAGGTCCTCCTCGGTCGGGGCCGGGACGACCTGCACGACGAGGTACTCCTCGTCGGTGCGCAGCTCGACGCCACCGGGGAGCTTGAGGTCCTTGGCGAAGTACTGGGTGCCGATCTCCGCGTCCTCGATGGAGACCTCGATGTTCTCCGGGATGTTCAGCACGTCGGCCTCGACCAGGACGGTGTTGAGGTCCTGGGTGACCAGCGAGCCGGGGACGGCCTCGCCGGTGACGACGACGTCGAGCTCGACCTCGACCTTCTCGCCACGCTTGATGACGAGCAGGTCGACGTGCTCGATGTAGGGGCGCAGCGGGTGCACGACCACGGTCTTGGTCAGCGCGAGCTGCGGGGTGCTGCCGTCGACGTCGAGCTCTAGCACGGCGTTGCGGCCCTGCTCGCGGACGACCGCGGCGAACTGCAGCGACGGCAGCGACAGGTGGACGGGGTCGGTCCCGTGGCCGTAGAGGACGGCGGGGATCTTGCCGGCGCGACGGGTGCGACGGGCGGCGCCCTTGCCGAACTCGGTCCGGGTCTCGGCGGGAATGCGGGTCTGGGCCACGGGAACTGCTCCTCGAACTGTCTGCGGTGGAAGGCGCGCGCGGCGAGGAGCCGACCGGGATCGGCCCACGTCGATCACGGCGGGTCAAGGTGCACCCGCCCTCGCCGCGGAGATGCCGAGAAGAGTACGCCAGGCCCGTGGCCGTCCCGGGGCCAGCCCCCGGGACGACCGCGGAACCCGCTGGTCAGGCCGCCGAGTGGGGGACGCCCTGGCCCGGGTCGATGCGGTGCGGGCCGTTCTTGCCCGGCTTGACGTCGAAGTCGAAGATCCCGGTCGGCAGGTAGACCGTCGAGCACGAGTTCGGGATGTCGACCACGCCGGACAGCCTGCCCTCGATCGGCGCCGCCCCGAGGATCATGTAGGCCTGGATCGGGGAGTAGCCGAAGTTCGTCAGGTAGTCGATCGCGTGCAGGCAGGCCCGCTGGTACGACAGGTGCGAGTCGAGGTAGCGCTGCTCGCCGTCGAGGGTGACCGAGGTGCCGGAGAACGCGATCCACTCGCTGTACTGCGGGTCGGTGTTGCCCGGCACGAAGATCGCGTTCTCGGAGACGCCGTAGGTCGCCATGCCGCCCTTGATGACGTCGACGTGCAGGTCGATGAACCCGCCCATCTCGATCGCGCCGCAGAAGGTGATCTCGCCGTCGCCCTGGGAGAAGTGCAGGTCGCCCATCGACAGGTTCGCGCCGTCGACGAACACCGGGTAGAAGACCCGGCTGCCCTTCGTGAGGTTCTTGATGTCCTGGTTGCCGCCGTTCTCCCGGGGCGGTGCGGTGCGCGCGGCCTCCGCGGCGGCCCGGTCGAAGTCGGCGCCGGTCAGCGAGCCGAGGATCGCCGAGTCCGGGTTCGGCGGCAGGGCCAGCGGCGGCACCCGCTCCGGGTCGGTGTCGATCAGCGCCTGCTCGCGGGCGTTCCAGCGGCCGAGCAGCTCGGGCGACGGCGCCGTCCCCATCAGCCCGGGGTGGACGATCCCGGTGAACGACACCCCCGGGACGTGCCGGGAGGTGGCCGTCCCGCCCTGGAAGTCCCAGATGACCTTGTAGGCGTCGGGGAACTGCTCGGTGAGGAAGCCGCCGCCGTTGCGGGTGGCGAACACGCCGGTGTAGCCCCAGCCCTGCCCGGCCAGCGGGCCGGAGTCCTCCTGCGGGATCGGCCCGACGTCGAGGATGTCGACGATCAGCAGGTCGCCCGGCTGCGCCCCCTCGACGGCGATCGGCCCGGACAGCACGTGCACCCCGGCGAGCGGGGCGTTCAGGATGTCGTCGGCGGAGTCGTCGTTGTGGATGGCGCCGTCGAACCACTCGCGGCAGTCGACCCGGAACGTGTCCCCGGGCTTGACGTGGACCTGCGCCGGGATGTCGGGGTGCCACCGGTTGTGGCCGGTCAGCTGCTGGTCGGTGAAGGTCTTGGTGCTGTCGAGGGGGAAGACGTTCCTGGGCATCGGACACTCCCGGGGTCGGTGCGGACGCGGGCGGGGCGGACGGGGTGCAGCGGTCGGTGCGGCGGTCGGTGCGGCGCGGGGCGCCGCGGTCAGGGACGCGGCAGACCGCGGGTGGCGGGGTGCAGCGGCGGCCCGCCGGGGCGCAGCGGGCGCGGCGGCGGCGCGGAGACGACCTGCGGCTCGTGGGCGGTGGCCGTGGTGCGGTCGATCAGGGCCATCCGGCCGCGGTCGGCGAGGCCGACCATCGGTGCGGTGATGACGCGCGGGGACTGCTCCCCGCAGGTGGGGCAGCGCGCCGTCGCGGGGGCGCTGCCGATCGGGTGCCGTTCCTCGACGGGGCCGTCGGCCCCGCACCGGTAGACGTAGAGCGCCACGGTCGTACCTCCCGGCACGCCGGGCGACCCGACATGCATCCGAGGAAATATTTTCCTGGGAAAGTACGACCGACGGGCCGGGGTGTCAACGGACCCGTCAGAGTTGCTGGACGACGTCCCAGGCCACCCCGTCGGCGACGGCGAGGAACACCTGCTGGCGCAGGTGCCGCCCGTGCACCTCGACGGTCCCGCGCGGGCTCTCGTAGGCCAGCCCCTCGGCCACCGCGGTCATCGCCGGGACCTCGGGCGACCCGGCCCGGCGCATGAGCTCGGTCAGCAGCCGGACGCCCTCGTAGCAGGACTCGCCGAGGCTGTTGAGCACCGGCGCGTCCGGGCCGAAGCGGTGGGCGTGCGCGGCCGCGAAGTCCAGCCCCGACGCCGTGCCCAGGTCCTCGAAGTAGCCGGCCGAGGTGAGCAGGCCGCGGGTGTTCTCCGGGCCCGAGGCGAGCAGCACGTTCTCCTCGATCAGCGAGCTGAACCGCAGGATCTCCCGGTCCAGCCCGAGGGCGCAGAACGCCCGGTTGAACTCGACGGCGTCGTTGCCGATCAGCAGCATCAGGACGGCGTCGCAGCCGCTCGCCTCGACCCGGTGCAGCACGCGCGAGAAGTCCTCGGTGCCCAGCGGCACGTACATCTCGTCGCAGACCGTCCCGCCGATCCGGCGCAGGTGCTCGGTCGCGACCTGCGCGGACCTGCGCGGCCACACGTAGTCGTCGCCGACGATCGTCCAGCGGCGCACCCCGGCGGCCTCGGCGAACCAGCTCAGCGACGGGCCCAGCTGCAGGTCCGGGGTCTCCCCGGTCAGGAACAGCCCCGGTCGCTGCTCACCGCCCTCGTACAGGGCGGTGTAGGCGTAGGGCACCCGCCCGCGGATCCGGGGCGCGACGGCCTCGCGGACCGCCGAGATGTGCCAGCCGGTGACCGCGTCCACGGCCCCGGCGCTGACCAGCGCGTCGAGCTCCGCGGCGACGACGGCGGGTGGCGCGCCGCCGTCGACCGGCACCAGGTTCAGCTCCCGGCCGAGCACCCCGCCCGCGGCGTTGACCTCCTCGGCGGCCAGCGTCGCGCAGGTCTCGCAGGACGGGCCGAAGATGCCCGCCGGACCCTGCAGCGGGACGACCAGCGCCACGTTGAGCACCTCGCTCCCGCGCGCCGGCACCGCCGTCGCGCGCCCGGGGTCCGGGAACGGAGTCATGCAGGTGACGCTATCCATCGTGGCGTCGCCCACCTAGCGCCTCGTCGGAAAACGTCCGGTTACGATGCGCTCATGTCGGAGCCCGCGGAGCACGTGCGGCCGTCCGGGGACGAGTCGCTGCGCCTGCTCTGCGCGGTGGGCCGGACCATGGACCAGGAGCTCGACGAGGCCCTGCGCGGCTGCGGGTCCGACGTCGACCAGTGGCGGGTGCTCGGCCTGCTCGCCTCGCGCGGCGGCTGCACGATGAGCGTGGTCGCCGAGCACGCGCTGCTGCTGGCGCCGCGGGCGACCAAGCTCGTGGACCGGATGACCGCGGCGAACCTCGTGCACCGCAGGCCCGACGTCGTCGACCGGCGCCGGGTGCTCGTCGTCGCCACCGAGCGGGGCCGCGCGGCACTCGCGGAGTGGGACGCCGCGGCGGCCGGGGTGCTGGACCGCTACCGGGACCTGCTGGGCACCGACGCCGCCCTGTTCGACGACGTGCTGCGCCGGCTGCAGGACGCGACCGGGCGGGCCGGGGCGCCGGGTCTGGCCGGGCTCGCCACGACCGAGGGCTGAGGCGGAACGACCGACGGCGCCCCACCCGCGGTGGAGCGCCGTCGGCGGACGTGCGGGGTGCTCAGGCGTTGCCGTCGAACAGCAGTACCCGAGCAGGAACAGCGCCCTGACCAGGGCAGACACGGCTCTCATGATCCACCGGGCAGTGCCCGGGCAGTGGGAGCCTGCGCAGCGGCCCCTCGGGACGTCGTCCACGCGGCGTCGATCGCCTTCCGCGCGACCTCCTCCGACCCCGGCATCAGGTGCCCGTAGGTCGTCAGCACGAGGGTCGCGTTCTCGTGCCCGAGCAGCTCGGCCACGGCGACCGGGCCGGACCCCGACGCCAGCAACAGCGACGCGAAGTGGTGCCGCAGGTCGTGCGTCGTGACGTGGGTCGGCAGCGCGGCCGGCGCGTCCTTCCCGGTTCGGCGCGCCTCGGCCGTCGCCTCCGCGATCCGCTCCCGCACCCGGGCAACGGTCCGGGCGAACACCTTGTTGGCGTACCAGTCGTGATCGATCGGCAGCCCCGACGCCGTGTGGAACAGCAGCCCGTCGGCGGCCGGGTCGAACTGGCGCAGGTGCTCGGCGAGGGCCTGGGCGACCATGTCCGGCAGCGGCAGGGTGCGGCGGGACCGAGGCGTCTTCGGCTCGACCCGGGCCCGGGTGTCCCGCTCGATCTGGTGCTCGACCCGGGCGGTGCGCCGCAGGAAGTCGACGTCCTGCACCCGCAGCGCCAGCAGCTCACCGATCCGCAACCCGAGACCGGCTTGCGTGAGGACCATCGCCCGGTACCGCGCCCCGATCTCGTCGTGGAGCGCGGCGACCTGGTCGACGGTCAGCGGCACGATTCGCTCCCGCTCGACGCGGGGCAGGGTGATCTTGATGAACGGTGACGCGGGGATGACCCGGTCGAGCACGGCGGCGTTCAGCGCCGACCGCAGCAGACCGGCCAGGTTCCGCACCGTGCGCGGCGCGAGGACCGCCGACCGGTCGGTCACCCACCCCTGCAGCTCGGACGGCTTGAGCGCGGCGACCCGGCGCGTGCCGATGGCGGTCGCCTCGATGTGGTTCACGATGTCGGACTCGACCCGCTCGGCGGTGCGGCGCTTGTGCCGGCGGGTGGCGACGTAGGCCCGGACCAGCTCGGTCACGGTGGTGTCGTCGGTCGGGTCGACCCACTGGCCGCGGTTGACCGCGGACTCAAGCTCGACGAGCTTGCGCTGCGCGATGACCTTCGTGTCGTAAGCACCGCCGTCACGCTCCCGGCCGTCGACCTGGTACTTGACCTGCCAGCGCTTCCCCTTCCCGCGCCGGGCGGGATCACGCCAGCGGTCCCGAATGTGGCCCATCAGTCACCGATCTCGTTGAAGACCGGCACACCGAGCTCGGTGCCCCGCTGGCGGACGAGCTCCACATCGCTCGCCGTCAGCGGCAGTGGCGCATCGAACTTGCTCATGGTGTTCACGGTCGCCCGGATCATCTTGAGAACCCGTCGCTGCTGCTCTTCGTGCCACTGCTGCGCCGGATCGTCGGCACTGGCCGCAACGGGTGCCGGCTCCCGGAGGTGCACCATGCAGTCCTCGATCTTCAGGCCGGCCTCGATCAGCTCGAACATCGGACTGACTGCGCCAGGCGGGCCCCACGACAGGCGGCCGTCGTTGAATCTCGGTCGCCGCAAGCCGACGCTCCAGAACAGTGCGTCCCACGCCTGAATGCTGTGTGCGTCGGTGATGTCGACCCGTCCGTGTCGCGGATCGGCGAGCAACAGGAGCGGCGGCAGATCGAACACCAGCGATAGGCCGAGCAGCTCGGAGACGCTCAGCGACCCCCGCTTGCCGCTCTCCAGCTTCGCGACCGTTGTGCGGCTCCAGCTGAGGCCCTGCTCGGTCATTCGTGCGCCCAGATCGGTCTGGCTCAGGCCCCGAGCATCCCGTAGCTGGCGCACGCGGAGGCCAAGGCTCCGGGTCAGTGCGTCAGGGCCGCCCGGCGTCGACTGCGTCATATCGAAGCACAGTAGCTAAGGATTGACGCGGCGCATAGCCCCATGTCACAGTTCGTCGTGCTGCGTCGTATCGCCGCAGCGATGCTTCGGTACGACGCAGTAGTGGAGGCGGGATGGACCTGCAGGCGACGAACGATCTGATGCGGGAGACCGAGACGGCTCAGCTACTCGATCTTGCGCCCGCGACGTTGCGCAACATGCGATCCCGGCGGGAGGGCCCGCCGTACATCCGAGTGGGCCGGTCGATCCGCTATTCCCGGGTGTCGGTGCAGAAGTGGCTGAGCGAGCAGACGGTCCGCGGCGGTGCGGCATGAGCCCGCCCCGGAACGACGACGGGGCCGCCGGTCACCACCCGGTCGGCCCCGCCCACTCGATCGCTGCGACCACCTGCGAGCCGTCTCAGCGCGGCCACGATACCGCGGCGGCGGCCCCGATGGGCCTGTCGACCAGCGGGGACCTGGAGACCGACGCGTGGCCGCGCCTCTGAACGACGACGACAACGTCGAGCAGCTGCCGCCAGCCGACGTCCAGGCCGAGCGCGCCGTGCTCGGCTCGGCGATGTACGGCGTGCACCTGCTGGACGAGGCGGCCACGGTCGTCGCGCCCGTCGACTTCTACGCGCCGGCGCACGGGCCGCTGTTCGCGGCGATGCTCGCCATGCGCTCCGCGGGCCAGCCGGTCGACGCGGTCACCGTTGCCGGTGGGCTCGACCCGGCTGTGCTCCGTGCTGCGGGCGGCGCTCCGTACCTGCACTCGTGCATGGAGGCAGCGGCCGTGCCGTCGAACGTGCGCTACTACGCGGAGATCGTCGCGGACAAGGCGGCCCGCCGTCGGCTGATCGACCTCGGCACACGCATCCGGCAGCTCGCCCGGGTCGACGTCGACGCGGTCGCCGACGTCCTCGACCGTGCCCGGAAGCTGCTCGATGACGTCCCCGCCGGTCCCCGGTCGGCGGCTCGCCGGGAGCTGCGCGAGACCGTAGCTTCCGACGTCGTCATGCGACGGCAGCGGTGGCTGTGGGACGGCCGCATCGTGGTCGGCGGACTGACCCTGCTCGCCGGCCGCGAGGGACTGGGCAAGTCGACCGTCGCCGTCGACCTCGCCGCCCAGGTCACCCGCGGCACCCTGCACGGCGAGTTCCGCGGGCACCCCCGCTCGGTGATCTACGTGCACACCGAGGACGCCCGCGACCTCACCATCGTCCCCCGGCTCGTCGCTGCCGGTGCCGACCTGAGCCGCGTCATCTTCCTCGACGCCGTCACCGCCGCCGGTCACGACGCCCCGCTCGTACTCCCGACCGACACCCGCACGCTCGCCGAGCGCATCACCGCACGCGACGTCGCCCTGGTCGTGCTCGACGCGGCAACCTCGGTCATCGACGGTGCACTCGACGGTGACCGGGACCGGCAGATGCGTCAGGGCCTGGAGCCCATCAGCCGACTCGCCGCCGAGACCGGCACCGCGGTCCTGGGCATCGTGCACTTCGGTAAGCGCGAGTCCGGGGACACCGGGAAGCTCATCCTGGGCTCGATCGCCTGGTCCCAGGTCGCCAGGTCCGTGCTCGCCGTCGCCCGAGACTCCAGCACCGACGACCTCGTCATCACCGCGACCAAGGCGAACCTGGCCCCCGGCGACGCCCCGTCCCTCGCCGCCCGCCTGGTCCCCACCGACGTGCCGACCGACGACGGCCCGACCTCCGTCGGCCGGATCGAGTGGACCGGCGAGACCAACCAGCGCGCCCAGGACCTCCTGACGACGCCGACCGACGGCGAAGAACGCTCCCTGATGGACGAGGCGAAAATCTGGCTGACCGGCTACCTGTCCGACCCCCAGCGGTCCGGCAGCGCCAACGCCGGCGACCTGCTCCGCGACGCCCAACGCGACGGGTACAACTCGCGCCTCATGCAGCGCGCCCGCAAGCAGGTCGACGTGACGACCGAGCGCCGAGACGGCCACTGGCAATGGACCCTCGACCGTGCCAGTCAAGGCGACACCACGGTCCAAGGCGACAAGGGGTCGACCTCGTGACCTGCGTAGATGACAAGACGACAACACGACGTGCGCGCATGTCGCCTTGTCGCCTTGTCGCCTTACCCCTCCGGGACAGTGCTCGATGACCGCCCCGGAAGACCTCGACGGCGACCGCGTCGAGCACGTCCGCGGGCCGCTCCCTAGACCGCATCCGCCGTCCTGCACCGGCTGGACGACTCCGCCCGGGGCGGACCGTCCCCGCGCGTGCCCGGTGTGCCGTCCATGGCTTGCGGGTGAGCGTCCTCGGCCGCCGACGGAGGCGGAGCTGGCCGAGGCCCGGGCTCGGCGCCCGGACCGCCCGATCCATGAGAGGAGGCGCCGCTGATGAGCGCCCGCGAGTTCATCGAGCAGCAGATCGAGGCGCGCGGCCCGTGGGCCTGCCCGGACTGCTGGCCCGAGGTCCGCGTCATGCAGACCACCGAGTGCCCGCCGCGCATCGTGCTGGAGACCAAGCACGGCGTCGGCTGTACCGCGGTCGCCCAGTACCTGTGCGACCCGGTCCCTGACCTGTTCCCCGACGGAGGTACCCCCCGATGACCAAGACCCGCACCACCACCACGACCACCGCCGCGGTCCCCGACGACGCCGAGCTCGACACCGACCCGACCGCGGTCGCCGAGCCGGTACACCGCGCCCGGTCCGCCGGCCGGATCGCCGCCGACACCCTCGGCCACATCACCAGCCTGGACGACGACCGCGTGGCCGCCGCCCGCCACGCCTGGCCGCTGCTGACCGACATGCTGCTGCCGGAGCTGGCCGGCCTCGGGATCGCGACCCCGCCCGGAGTGCAGCGAGTCCTCGACCTGGCCGCCGAGACGCGCGAGTTCGCCGCCCGCGAGTCCGACTTCCCGGCATGGCTGGCCGACCAGGACACCGCGGACCTGACCCCCGCCGCGATGTACGAGGCCTACCGCGACCGGCGCGCCGCGGGGGACCGGGACGTGCTGGCCGCGGTGGACTGGGAGCTGCTGAACCGGGCGCTCGACGCGCTGGCCGCCGCGGCCGACGACATCACCGTGGAGCTGCGCGGCCACTTCGACGGTCCCGCCGCGACCCTCGCCGAGGGTGTCGCCGCCGGCCTGCACGAGGGCCTGCGCGCGGAGACCGCGATCGGCGACGACCGCCTGGTCCACCACTGGCGCGCCTTCACCGCGGCGGTCCCGAACGCGGCCCGGATCCACGCCGTGTACCACCGGCTGCTGCTGGTCGCCGGGTTCGTCCTCGCCCCCGGCGAGCGAGCCCTGACCTCCGGGGTGGAGTGGATGCGCGCCTCCGTCGACGGCCCGGTGGAGCTGACCCTGCCGACTCGCCGGCAGACCCCGCCGTCGGAGCCCGGCCACCTCGGCCGGGTCTCGGCCCGGTCCGGCACGGCCGCGGACCTGCACCGCGCGAAGGAGATCGGGTTCGAGCGTGAGCGCGCCGAGGTCGCCGCGGCCCACGAGAAGACGATCGAGGGCCTGGCGCAGTGGCTGGTCGGCAGCCCCGCGGACCTGGTGGTCCTCGACGAACCCGCCCCCGACCCCGCCGTGGCCGCCGCCGACGGCACCCCGATCCCCGTAGTGAAGGTGTGACCCCTGATGCCTGATGACGCACAACACGCCCGCCGCCGCGACCGCCTGCACCGCATGCTCGACGCCGGCTTCCCGCAGGGCACGGCCGTCGGCCTGCACGTCGACGACGGCCGCGGCCCGGCCACCGCGTCCGGCCCAGGGGCGCCGCGGATGACCACGCTCGGCCCCGAGGCCGCCGCGGTCGTGCGCAAGCGCCTGGGCCTGCCCGCCGACGCCGACGGTGACCAGGTGTACGCGGCGCTCATGGCCGCCACCGAGAACAGCAGCACCCCCACGGCACCGGCCGCGCCCGCCGCACCGTCACCGGGCCCTGTGTCGCCGCCCGCCGCGCCGCCCGCACCCGCCCCGGGTGGGGAGCCCGCCGCACCCGCCCCGGGGACCTCAGCGGCCGACGACGTCGTGACGATCTCCCGCGGTGTGCTGGAGGAGCTGCAGGCCGCGGCGACCCCGGCCGGGCAGGCCGAGCGACGGACCCGCGCCCACGCCGAGGAGATCGTCGACGCCGCGATCCGCCGCGGCGCGATCGCCCCGGCCGCCCGCGCGGCGTGGCTGGCGACCGCGACCGCCGACCCGCAGGCCGGGGTGCCCGCCACGATCGAGGCAACGCTGCGCTCGATCCCGAACAGCGCCGCCGTCCCGCTCGAACCGATTGGACACGCCGGCACCGGGCAGTACACCGGGTCGACCGACGCCATCCGCGCGGACCCCGCCTACCAGGACTGGACCATCTGACCCCAGACCACGCGACCACCTCGGCCACGCCGAGGCCGCGGCGTCAACGTCACCGGGGCCCCGCCCCCTCAGGTTGAGCGGGGCCAGCGAACGCCGGATCGATGGGCGACACCCACTGAATCGCGACCGGACCTCGGGCCGGTCGTGGGGGTGGGCCCAGCGCCGCGCACCGCTCGGTCCGGGCTCGTACACACGGGCTCGGACCGAGCCCACTACCTCGCACCACCACCCCAGGACTGCGGCGTGAAGCGCACCGGGGGCTCGTCGTCCACGAACGCGAGCCCAGCACGCCGGACGTATGGGCACACCGCGTCGGCCGCGGTGATCGGCCAGCACCACCGATCGCGGATAGCCCAGCGCCGCACCCCTGTCCGGATCGGGCCACCCATCGTGTGGGGCCCGATCCGAACTCCGACCGCGAGAGAGGATCACCGCTTTGACCGACCAGCTCGCTTACCGACTGTTCCGAGTGGGATACGACGACGGCTCTCTGTACTCGCCGTTCCCCCACCGATTCGACGCAGTCCCCGCCGGCCCCGTCACCGCGGCTTGCGTTCCGTACCTGACCCCCGACCTGGAGCCCGAGGTGTGGTGGGAACGGTTCTACGACCCCGACGCCCATGACGTCCCAGGGCAGCGCTGCGGGTGCGGGTGGCGCGTGTATCCAACGTTGGCCGATGCCTGCGACGGGGCACGCCAATTCCCGCGCGACACCGCCGCGCTGTTCACTGGCGAGCGGCCGACCCCGACCGGGCTCGACCTCGCGCTCGTGACGGTGCGATGCAGCGGCGGAGCAGCGCCACGCCACGCCTTCAACGTGCCCGGTCTGTCTGAGCGCGGGGTATGGCCCGGCGACGACGAGGTCGGAACCATCCGGGTCGCCACGATCCAGGTCGCGGGGCCTGCGTGGCTCCCGCCGCACCTGCCCCGCCGGGTCAAGCGCTCGCTGGTGCAGCGGTACAGCATGGCGGCACCTGAGCTGATCGTGCTTGATCGGCCGGTCTTCACGGCGTTGCTGGACAACACGATCGCCGACACCGGCGCAACCGCCGTACCCGGGTGAGTGCCCGATGCCCCGGCACGGAACCAGCACCGAACGTGGCTACGACCACCGACACCGGGCCGAGGCCCGCCGGCTCAAGGCCCGATGCCCTCGCGTGTCGGCGATGCAACCGGTCAGCAGGGGCGACGTTGGGCAACAAGCTCCGCGATCGGGGCGAACGGCCGGCACCACGACTGCGCGTCTGGTGACGTGCCCGAGCACATCGCCACGTGCGACCGATGATCAGCACAACGCGTCGCGACTGATCATCAACGCGTCCGCGCAACATCAACATCGGGCCCAGATGAGATCAACAGCGCGCGGGGATCGACCAACGCTCTGACCTGCGGAAACGCAGCGTAGTCCAGAAAAATCCCAGGTCAGCGGCCTGGACCCCGCACTGGTCCGCAAATTATCTCCCCGCGACCTGAAATCAACGGGCCCCAGCGCCCCCACAGGGAAGGACCCGACCATGCCCGCCCCACCCCGCATCCCGCGCCCACCGGCGGGCACCCGCGCCGCCGGGAAGCGCCTGTGGACCTCGATCCTCGACCGCTACGAGCTGGAGGAGCACGAGCTGGCCCTGCTGGTCGAGATGGTCCGCACCGTGGACGTCCTGACCGTGCTCGATCAGACCGTCCGCGAGGAGGGCGTCACGATCAGCGGCGGCGAGTCCGGCCCGAAGGTGCACCCCGCAGTGATCGAGGCCCGCCAGCAACGCCAGGCCCTCGCCCGGCTGCGCGCCGCGCTGCGCCTGCCCGAGGAAGACGAGGGGTCCGGCGCCGACCGCCGGCCCCAGCGCCGCGCGGTCCGCGGCGCCTACGGCCCGCGGGCGGTGTCCTGATGCGCCGCCGCACCGACACCACCACCGCCCCGACGTCGCGCAGGCCCCGCACCGCAACCGCCGCGGGCCCGGTCATCCCCGCCGAACTGCCCGTCGAGTTCTGGCGCCTGGTCGACGACTCGCCACCGCCGATGCGTCCCCGGGACTGGCACGACCCCGAGCGACGTGAACGTCGCGGCGCCCACACCCGCCAGCTCCTCGACCTCGCCGGGGCCGCCGGCGTCGACATGGCCGCGATGATCACCGCGATCCGGGCGCACGCGAACCCGACCGAGCTGGACTGTCCCTGCCCCACCCACCGGGCCGGCGCCCGGTGAGGCGCCGCATCGTCGGGCCCGGTCCGGCCGGACTCCCGCCGGCGTTCTGGTCGGCCCTCGACGACCCCGCTCCCGGCGCCCACAAGCGCGCCCTCGCCCTCGCCGCGGCGGCGGGCGTCGGCCCGATCGCCGCGCTGCGCCTGGCCGTCGTCCACCGTCGCGGCGGACCGGCGCCGTGGGATCCGGCCCGCTGCCCCTGCCCCCTGCACCGCGACGGCCCCTGACCCGACACCGGCACCTCGAGCTATGAGCGCCCGCACCCCGGCATTCTCCCGGGGCCGCGGGCGCTTCTCGTCGGCGGAACCAGGATCCCCCGCCTCCGGGGAGGCGCCGGGGAGGCAGGGACTTCTCCCCGTGCCCCTCCCTGGCGCCCGGCGCCCGGCCGGACCTGCGGCAGCAGATGGTCAGGGAGGCATCGTGGGAGGGTGGGAGTTCTCCCGCAGCGGGTCCCACGACCCCCACCACCGTGCCCGACGTGCGCGTACGGCCCGTACGGGAGGCGCTGTGTGGCCCCCTCACGCGCCGCCAGCCCCCTCCTATCCGGCCTTCGCTCCACACGGCATGGACTCCCACACCGGGCGCCTGAGCCATCGTCAGCACCGTCGCAGAGGTATCGCAGGCGGGTAGGTGGCCACCTACCCGCCGACCTACTCGCTGACCTGCCGAAACCTGTCTGGGTAGGTGACGCTCAGCGTCCAGCAGTACACGGCGTTTCCCCAGGTCGACCTCACTGCGTGTGCGAGCGCGGCCTGACCTACCCCGACCAGCGGACGCGCAGGGAAGGCCCACCGGCGCACGGGTGGACCTTCCCTGCATCAGGCCCCAGGGACCCATCGCAGCGGTCTGGTCAGGTCGAATGCCCGCCGCGGCGTCGCGGTCCGGCGTGCCGACTCCGCAGCGGGAGCGCCCCGGACGTAGCCGCCCGCCGCCACCGCCTTCGGCAGGACCAGTCCGCGGCCGCCCACCCGCTCAGGGCGCCGGCCGCCGCGGCCACGAGGACCGCGACGACCAGGTCGACGTTCACCGGGCGGTCCGGGCGACCGCCGCGACGAGCGCCTCAACCAGTCCGCCCACCCGGTCCAGCGGGAGGACCACCGGGTCATCCCGCCAGCCACCCGCGTCGTCGAGGCCGACCACCAGCACGTTGCGGTGCTCGCCGTACTGGTCCACCTCGACCGCGACCACCCGGTCACGCCCGTACACGTCCCGGTGGGAGACCTCGCCCACCCGGACCACGCACATGTGGTCGTCGGTGCTGGTCGACCGGCAGCCGGGCAGGCAGACCACCCCGCCGACCACCCGGACCGGTCCGGACTCCTCTCCCGGTCCGGGTGCGGTCTGCGCCCGGTTCTCCCGGTCCGGTCCGCCCGCGGGCGCCCGCCGGGTCACCGTGCACGCCCCGCGCGAGCCCCGGCACCGCAGGCCGGGTTGGCCGGGCGAACCGCCACCCGGGAGATGGACTCGCCGAGCTGCGCCCGGGTCAGCCGCTCGATGTGGCGTGACACCTCGGTCCCCGACACCGCCGTGTACTTCCGCGTCATGTCGACGCTGGCGTGGCCCATCACGTCGGCCTGCCGGAACA
Source organism: Pseudonocardia sp. ICBG601 (assembly GCF_020496245.1). Classification (NCBI taxonomy): domain Bacteria; kingdom Bacillati; phylum Actinomycetota; class Actinomycetes; order Pseudonocardiales; family Pseudonocardiaceae; genus Pseudonocardia; species Pseudonocardia sp. ICBG601. The sequence continues at coordinate 1,600,861 of NZ_JAHLJA010000148.1, forward strand.
CGTCGGCGTCGATCTCGTGATAGCTGGTGCCGAACCGGTGGCGGAGCTGATGGGCGGTGGCCCGGACCCCGATCGCGGCCAGGTGCCGGTTCACCAGCTGCGACACCCGGTCCGGGGAGTGGTGGCCCCCGTCGAGCTGGCGCGGGAACAGCGGCCCGCGCGGACCGCGCAGGAACCCGCCGAGCACGACCATCAGGTCGGTCCCGACCGGCACCGTGCGCTGGTGGCCGCCCTTGCCGGTGATGTAGAGCAGCCCGGTCCCGTCCGGGCGCTCCTCCACGTCCAGGGTCCGCAGCCACGCGACCTCGCAGCAGCGCAGCCCGCAGCAACCCATCAGGGCCAGCCACGCATACAACACCGGGCGGGTCGTCGCGCACGCCAGCGCAAGCTGGTAGTCGCGCTGCAGGACCGGGCGGGGCAGGGTGCGGGGGATCTTCGGTCGGTGCAGCAGCACCGTCGGGTTGTCGGTGCGCACCTGCGGCCGGGACTTGGTCTGGCACCAGCCGTAGAAGCTGCGCAGCATCGACGCCTGGGAGTTCCGGCCCTCCGGGGACAGGTGGTCCAGGCCGTCGTAGTAGCGCAGCACCTCCAGCTCGGTCGCCTCGGCGATCGGGACCGGCGCCATGCGCCGGGCGTAGGCGGTGAGCTGGACCCGGCGCAGCCGCAGGGTGTTCGGGCGCCACCGGTCCCGGTGGAACGCCAGGAACCGCTCGATCACCTCGGCGTTGGAAAGCCGGACCCGAGCGTCCACCAGGTGCGGCCCGGACGTGACGTCGTCGAGGTAGGTCGCCGGTAGGACACGCTCGACCTGCTGGTGTCGGACCGCCCGGTCCGCTCCCGCGCTCACCGGTCACCGCCCGGGTGTCGGCCGACACGGGCGATGGTCTCGCTCAGCTGGCGGCGTGTGAGCTGCTCGACGTAGCGGGTCGCCTCGGTGGGGTTCAGGGCGGTGTAGATCTGCGTGGTGTCGACGCTGGAGTGCCCCATCAGCTTGGCCTGGCGGTACATGTCGGCGTCGATCGCGTGGTAGTCCGTGCCGAACTTGTGGCGGAGCTGGTGCGCTGTCGCGGTCACCCCGATCTCGGCGAGGAACTCGTTGGTCCGCTGCGACACGCCCTTGGCGTTGTGGGGCTGCCCGTCCGAGGGGCGGGTGAACACCGTGCCGCCTGGGTTCGCCCGCACGAACGGGCGCAGGGTGGCGACCACGTGGGTGCCGGCGGGGACCACGCGCTGCTTGCCGCCCTTCCCCGTCACGTGGAGCAGGCCGCTGCCGTCCTCGCGCTCCTCGACATCGATCGAGCGCAGCCACGCGACCTCGCAGCAGCGCAGCCCGCAGCAGCCCATCAGGCCGAGCCACGCGTACATCTGGGGATCGGCGAGCGCGCACGCCAGGGCCAGCTCGTAGTCGCGCTGCAGGATCGGCCGCGGCTGCCCCACGGGCTTACGCGGCGCCTCCAGGACGATCGACGGGTCATCTCGACGCACCCGCGCCCGCACGACCAGATAGCGGTAGAACCCACGCGCGGCGGACACGTACCCGCCGACGCTCTCGGCTGCCCCGTCGAGCTGGTCGTACCACGCGATCAGGTCGTCCTCCCCGGCTTCGGTGAGCGGGGTCGGGGCGAGGTACTGAGCGAGCTTGCGGAGCTGGATCGTGCGCAGCCGCACGGTGTTCGGGCGCCACGTGTGACGCTTACTCGACAGGTAGCGGGCGACGGCCTCCTCGTTCGCTCGGCGGGTCGCCTCCTCCTGGAGGAAGGCCTCCACCGCGGCGGAGGAGTCCAGGAACGCGTCGCGGGCACTGCCGCGGGTCATCGACCGGGTCATCACCGACCACCCACCAGGCGGGCGCGCTCGGCGTCGATCCGGGCCACGACGTCGTCGATGCCCGGGCCGTGCAGGTGCTCCACGATCAGCGTGCGGGCATCGGAGAGGACGGTGGTGGTCTCGGCCGTGGCCGGCCACCCCGCGAGCGCCATCGGCGCGGCGACGTCGGGGTCCCGGTCGATCGCCTGGGCGAGGATCTCGGCGAACGCCAGCGAGTGCACCACCTCGTGGACCTGGTCGGCGGTCATTGCCGCGGGGACGTCCTCGACGTGCACCAGGACCTGGTCGGCCATCGCAGGCCCGGCCGGGTGGATCACGGTCTCCGAGCGCAGCACCGCGATGTAGGCCAGAGCGGGGTCGTCGAGCACGACGCGGACGTGCTCCCGGCGGAACGTCTGCCCGGCCGCGGCGAGCACGGGCAGGTCATGGTCGGACGGTGCGCCGCACCAATCGGGGCACGGCGGCGGGTTGGTACCGGCGCAGGCGCCGGCGTCGGGGATAGTGCTCACGGGTCAGTCCTCCACGGGGGCTGATCAAGGGCCCGGCCGACGTTCACAGCGTCGTGTCCGGGCCCGCCTTCGTTGCGAGGGCGGGTGATCAGCAGGAGGGGCGGACCCCGTGTCCGGTGTGGACTGTCCTGGGCAGTGCTGGGGCAGTGGCAGAGATGGACGGGCCGAGGGAGCGCGTGACCCCGGGTGACAAGCCGTGATGAGCGTTCCGGCAGGTCAGACCGCGTGTCACGCGCGTCCCGGCAGGTAGTCCAGTCGGAGCAGAAACGCCAGTCAGGCGTTGCCGTCGAACAGGCTCGTGACCGAGCCGTCCTCGAACACCTGGTGGATCGCCTCGGCCAGCAGCGGGGCGATCGGCAGCACGGTCATGCTGTCGAACCGCTTCTCGGCCGGGATCGGCAGCGAGTCGGTGAAGATGACCTCCGACGCGCCGCAGTTCGCCAGGCGCTCGGTGGCCGGGCCGGACAGCACGCCGTGGGTGGCGGCCACGATCACGTCCGAGGCGCCCTCCTTGAGCAGCACCTCGACCGCCTTCGCGACGGTGCCACCGGTGTCGATCATGTCGTCGATGACCACGCAGCAGCGGCCCTCGATCTCACCGACCACCCGGTTCGCGACGGCCTCGTTCGGCTTGAGCGGGTCCCGGGTCTTGTGGATGAACGCCAGCGGGGTCCCGCCGAGGGTCTCGGCCCAGCGCTCGGCCAGGCGCACCCGTCCGGAGTCGGGGGAGACGACGGCGAAGTTGCCGTCCGGCCGGGTGCTCTTGATGTGCTGGGCGAGCACCGGCAGCGCGAACAGGTGGTCGACGGGGCCGTCGAAGAAGCCCTGGATCTGCGACGTGTGCAGGTCCAGGGTCAGGATCCGGTCGGCGCCGGCGGTCTTGAACATGTCCGCGACGAGGCGGGCCGAGATGGGCTCGCGGCCGCGGTGCTTCTTGTCCTGACGGGCGTAGCCCCAGAACGGCATGACCGCGGTGATCCGCTTGGCCGACCCGCGCTTGAGCGCGTCGACCATGATCAGCTGCTCCATGATCGCGTCGTTGATCGGGGCGGAGTGCGCCTGGATCACGAACGCGTCGCTCCCGCGGACCGACTCCTCGAAGCGGCAGAAGATCTCACCGTTCGCGAAGGAGTAGGCGGACTGCGGGGTGACCGTGACGTCGAGCTCCTTCGCCACGTGATCGGCGAGCTCCGGGTGCGCCCTCCCCGAGAACAGCATCATGTTCTTCTTGGGAGTGCCTGCGATCGCGCTCACCGTGCGGTGCCTCCTCGGCTGAGGTCTCTCGGGTCTGTCGTACCGGCGGAGGTGGTGTGACCTGCGCCGTCGCTGCTGGTCGTGCCGTTCGTGGACGGGTCGTTGCCCGCCCGCTGTGCCGCCTCGGCGGCGGGGGTGCCGGGCCGCTTGCGCGGCACCCACCCCTCGATGGTGCGCTGTGCTCCACCCGACACCGCGAGCGCCCCCGGCGGGACGTCCTCGCGGAGCACGGTCCCGGCGCCGGTGTAGGCGCCGTCCCCGACCGTGACCGGGGCGATGAACATGGTGTCCGACCCCGTCTTCACGTGGGATCCGATGACGGTCCGCTGCTTGCGGACACCGTCGTAGTTGACGAACACCGACGAGGCGCCGATGTTGCTCATCTCGCCGATCGTCGCGTCCCCGACGTAGGTCAGGTGCGGGACCTTGGTGCCCGCGCCGATGTCGGAGTTCTTGACCTCGACGAACGTGCCGATCTTGCCGCGCTCGCCGAGGACGGCGCCCGGGCGCAGGTAGGCGAACGGCCCGACCGACGCGCCGGGCCCGATCCGGGACTCCGACCCGTGGGTGCGGACGACGCTCGCGCCGGCCCCGACGACGGTGTCGGTCAGCGTGGTGTCGGGCCCGATCACCGCGGCCTCGTCGACCTCGCACACTCCGTGCAGCTGGGTGCCGGGGTGCAGGACGACGTCGCGCGCGAGCCGCACGTCGACGTCGACCCGGGTGGTGGCGGGGTCGACCACGGTGACCCCGGCCAGCATCCACTCCCGCAGCACGCGGCGGTTCAGCTCCGCGCCGAGCTCGGCGAGCTGGACGCGGTCGTTCACGCCGCGCACGCGCCACTCGTCGTCGCAGCGGACGGCGTGCACCGTCCGGTCCGCGGCGACAGCGGCGGCGACCAGGTCGGTGAGGTAGAGCTCCTGCTGGGCGTTGTGCGCGGCCAGGCCCGCGATGCCCGCGCGCAGGAACGCGGCGTCGAAGGCGTAGACGCCGGAGTTGACCTCCGCGATGGCCCGCTGCTCCGGTGTCGCGTCGGTCTGCTCGACGATCCCGGTGACGGCACCGTCGGCGGTGCGCACGATCCGGCCGTAGCCGGTGGGGTCGGCGACCTCGCAGGTCAGCAGGGTGACCGCGGCGCCGTGGTCGGCATGCTCGGTGACCAGCGCGGACAGGGTCGCGGTGTCGAGCAGCGGGACGTCGCCGTAGGTGACCAGGACGGTGCCGGTCAGGTCCGCGGGGAGCGGGGTGAGGCCGCTGCGGACCGCGTCGCCGGTGCCGAGGCGCTGCTCCTGGACGGCGGTGGTGGCGGTGCGGCCGAGGGCGGCGGAGATGCCGTCGACGGCCTGCTCCACCCGCTCGCGCTCGTGTCCGACGACGACCACGAGGTGCTCGGGGGCGGTACCGGCCAGTGCGTGCACCGCGTGGCCGAGCATGCTGCGCCCGCCCAGCTCGTGGAGCACCTTCGGCGTCGACGACCGCATCCGCGAACCCGCGCCCGCCGCGAGGACGATGCCGGCCGCGACCGCCGCCGTTCCGGGTGCCGGTCGGTCACCGGTGCCGACCCGGTCGGGTTCGGGCATGTTCGGTTCCTCCTGCCGGACTCGCCGCCCGTGCCGGGCGGAGGACGCGGGACGCGCCGTGCCGGTACGGCATCGTACGGGGACGGCCCCGGGTGACCCGGCGGGCCCGTCACGCCCGCGGTGACGTCGCCGTAAACCCAAGATCAACCCTTCGGGTGGTAACCGGTCGGGTACCGGACTCGTTCCACCGTTCAGACGACGGTGACCGGCCGGCCACCGTCCGTGATGCCGATGAGCGGAGTGCGATGACGCGCGAGGTCGAGGGACGCCGTCGGCGGCCCCGGGTGATGACGGTCCTGGCCACGGTGGCGGCCCTGGTGCTGGCCGGGCTGACCGCCGGGATGATCGGGACCGCGTCCGCGGCGCCGACGGAGTCCGACCGGGGCGGTCCGGGGCGCGCCGAGGGCACGCCCTGCTCGGCGGCCGCGCGCGCCTGCGTCGACCTCGCGAACAGCACGGCGTGGCTGATCCGCGACGGGAAGATCGAGGCCGGGCCGGTCCCGGCGTCGTTCGGGAAGAAGGGCCAGCGCACCCCGGCCGGCGTCTTCCAGGTCCAGTGGAAGAACAAGGACCACCGCAGCGCGGAGTTCAACAACGCGCCTATGCCGTTCGCGGTCTTCTTCGCCCCCGGCGGCATCGCCTTCCACGAGGGCAACACCGAGACCGAGTCCGCGGGCTGCGTCCGCCTGTCCCGCGCGAACGCCGAGCGCTGGTTCAACTCGCTGCAGGTCGGCGACCGGGTCGAGGTCACCAACATCCCGCAGTGACCGGAGGCGTTTCGCGGTCCGGGGTGGCGGGAACAGTCGGGGCGGAGAACACTGCCGAGTGATCGGTTGTGCAAAATCGGTCCCCACGACACGGAGGTAACGATGCCCACGCGCAGCGCCCGCACCGCATGGAACGGCTCCCTGGAGCAGGGCTCCGGCCAGGTGGAGCTGTCCAGCTCCAAGGTCGGTACCTACGAGGTCAGCTTCCCCAAGCGCGCCGCGGACGATGCCGGTGGCACCACCAGCCCCGAGGAGCTCATCGCCGCGGCGCACTCCGCCTGCTACGCGATGCAGCTCTCGGCGAACATCGCCGAGGCGGGCGGGACCCCCGAGTCCCTCGACGTCTCGGCCGACGTCTCGCTCGGCCCGGACAAGGACAACGGCGGCTTCAAGCTGACCGGCATCACGCTGAAGGTGCGCGGTGAGGTCACCGGCCTCGACGCCGACGGCTTCGCCAAGGCCGCGGAGGCGGCCAAGGCCGGCTGCCCCGTGTCGAAGGCGCTGACCGGCGTCGAGATCACGCTGGACGCCGCGCTGGAGAGCTGAGCCCCCGACACCCGACGCCCCGCCCGGATCTCCGGGCGGGGCGTCGTCGTGTCCGGACCTGGCAGGCTGACCGGGTGGACGAGATCCTCGACGCGGCGCTGAGCCCGGTCCTGCGGGACCTCGCGGGAGCCGATCCGACGGTCCGGGTCCGGCTCCGTGACGAGGAGTGGTCCGGCGATCCCGGGCGTCCGGCGGCGATGCTGCGCGGGCCCGGAGGGACGGGGGCGGGAGTCGCGGTCTTCCGGGACGACCCGCCGGGGCTGCGTGTGGCCGATGCCGCGGAACAGGTGCAGGAGTGGGCGGTCAAGGAGCTCGCTGCGGTCGGCGCCTCGAACTGGCCGGTCTGCCCCGCACATCCCGGGACCCATCCGCTGCGGGCCGGGCTCCGTGCCGGGCAGGCGTGGTGGGAGTGCCCGCACACAGGTGACGGCGTCGCCGTCGTCGGGGAGCTGGGGGACCGCCGGTGACCCGACCCCGCGGCGTCGCGCTGTTCGGCCCCGGCGCGGGCGGTGACCCCGGCCGCTACACCACCCTGACCGGTGCCCTGCGCGCCGCCGGGTGGGACGTCCTCGCCCCGCCCGCGGAGCGCTTCGTCCCGGCCACGGTGACCACCGCGCAGCTGCGGGCCCGGGTCGAGGCCCTGCACGCCGCCCTCGCCGCACACCCGGGCCGCGACGCGCTGCCGGTCGTCGCGGTCGGGCACTCCATCGGCGGGTGGGCCGCGCTCTGCCTCGCCGGGGCCCGGCCCTGTACCCGCGACGGCGAGGAGATCCCGGTGATCCCCGAGCCGCGGGTGTGGCGGCTGGTCGTGATCGCCCCGCCGGTGGGCTGGTTCGCCGCGCCCGCCGCGCTCGCGGACGTGACGGTGCCGGTCGCGGTGCACGTCGGCGCCGCGGACACGGTGACGCCGCCGTCGTCGACCGAGCTGCTGCGCGCCGCACCCGGGCCGGTGACGGTCACCGTGCACGAGCGCGTCGGGCACTTCGACATCGCCATGACCGAGCTGCCGCCGGGGGAGCGCCCGGCGGCCGGGCTCGACCACCGGGCGTTCCTGGAGGGGCTGGCGGCGGCGGTCGTCGCCGATCTCGGGTAGGCGACACCGTCGACGGCGGCCGGTTCCCGGGCCGGGAGACGGGGCGAGCAGGAGCGCTCCGCCGCCAGGATTCGAACCTGGACCATCGGAACCAAAATCCGAGGTGCTGCCGTTACACCACGGCGGATCGTGGGGCCTCGTCATCGTGACACGTCGGCGGCACCGTCCTTGCAGCGCACCCGCCCTGCGCGTTAGCCGAAGATGACAGGGATCACGGACAAACACCCACGAAAGGGTGACCCGCACCCCGGGCGCGGCGGATCCCCGTCGGGTTGACACACTCCCGTTCGTGCTGAACACGGATGCTTCCGGGACGACGTCGTCGATCGGATCCGGAACCGCGTTGACGTGCCGTCTCTGTGGCACGACCGACCTGCGCAGCTTCTGCGACCTGGGTGCCACACCGCCCTGCGAGCTGTTCCTCACCGAGCAGACGGCACAGCAACCCGAGCAGACCTTCCCGCTGCACGTGCGGGTGTGCAACTCGTGTCTGCTCGCCCAGCTGCCGCCGGAGATCAGCCCGGAGGAGACGTTCGAGGAGTACGCCTACTTCTCCTCGTTCAGCTCGTCCTGGGTCGACCACGCGCGCCGCTTCGTCGACTCGGCGCAGGAGCGCGCCGGGCTGGACACGGGCTCGTTCGTCGTCGAGGTCGCCTCGAACGACGGCTACCTGCTCCAGCACGTCGTCGCGAAGGGCATCCGCTGCCTGGGCGTCGAGCCGAGCGTGAACGTCGGTGAGGCCGCCCGGGAGAAGGGCGTCCCGACGCTCACCGCGTTCCTCACCCCGGAGACCGGCGCCCGGGTCCGCGCCGAGCACGGCCCGGCGGACCTGGTCTGCGGCAACAACGTGTTCGCCCACATCCCCGACGTCGTCGGCTTCGCGCAGGGACTGCGCGCCATGGTCGCCGACGACGGCTGGGTCTCCATCGAGGTCCAGCACCTGCTCACACTCGTCGAGCGCAAGCAGTTCGACACGATCTACCACGAGCACTTCCAGTACTACACGCTGCTCACCGGGCAGCGGGCGCTCGCCGCGGGCGGGCTGACCCTGGTCGACGTCGAGCTGCTCGACACCCACGGCGGCTCGATCCGCATGTGGGCGCGCCCGGCCGAGGTCGCCGGTGAGCCGAGCGCGAAGGTCCGCGAGGTCCTGGCCGCCGAGGCGGCCGCCGGGCTGCACACGCCGGAGGGCCACGACGGGTTCGCCGAGGCCGTCTCCACCATCCGCGACGACCTGGTGGCGTTCCTCATCGACGCCCGCCGGCAGGGCAAGCGCGTGGTCGGCTACGGCGCCCCGGGCAAGGGGAACACCCTGCTCAACTACTGCGGCATCCGGCCCGACCTGCTCGAGTACACGGTGGACCGGAACCCGTACAAGCACGGGCGGCTAACGCCGGGCACCCGAATCCCGATCTTCGCTCCGGAGCGGATCGCGCAGGACCGCCCCGACCACGTGTTGATCCTGCCCTGGAACCTGCGCACCGAGCTGACCGAGCAGCTGTCCTACGTCCGCGAGTGGGGCGGCACGCTGGTCTTCCCGATCCCGTCGCTCGAGGTGGTCTGACGTGAAGGTCGTCCTGTTCTGCGGTGGTTACGGCATGCGGATGCGCGATGGCGCGTCCGACCTCCCGAAGCCGATGCACCCGGTGGGGCCGCGCCCGCTGATCTGGCACGTGATGCGCTACTACGCCCACTTCGGCCACAAGGACTTCGTCCTGTGCCTGGGCTACGGCGCGCACCACATCAAGAACTACTTCCTGAACTACGACGAGACCGAGTCCAACGACTTCGTGCTGCACCAGGGCGAGGTCGAGCTCATGGGCAGCGACATCAAGGACTGGAACATCACGTTCGTCCACACCGGTCTGGACTCGCCGATCGGTGAGCGTCTGCGCCGGGTGAAGGCGCTGGTCAAGGACGAGGAGATGTTCCACGCGAACTACGCCGACGTCCTCACCGACGCCCCGCTGGACAAGATGGTCGAGCAGTTCGCCGGCACCGACGCCGTCGGGCAGCTGATGGCGGTGCCGCCGCAGTCGGCGTTCCACTGCGTCGACGTCGACGACAACGGCAGGCTCGAGTCGATCACCACGCTGCAGGAGATGCCGATCTGGGAGAACGGCGGGTACCTCATGTTCCGGCCGGAGATCTTCGACTTCCTCGAGAAGGACTGCGACCTGATCGCCGACGCCGCCGCCCCGCTGGCGCGCAAGGGCCGCATGTCGGCCTACCGGCACCGCGGCTTCTGGCAGCCTGCGGACACCGTCAAGGAGCGCAACGCACTGGAGGCGGCCTACCAGAGCGGCGCGCGCCCGTGGATGCTCTGGGAGTCCCACGAGACCGACCAGGACCCGCTGCAGGCCGCGATCGCCGAGATGCACCGCAGCAGCCACCAGCGCGACTAGGCCGCGATTCCGGGGGGAACGAGAGACCGTGCTGAACCTGTTGCCCGAGCGGCTGGACCGCATCCTGCTGCTCGGCGCCCACTGTGACGACATCCCGATCGGGGCCGGCGGGATGCTCCTGGAGCTGTGCCGTGCCTATCCGGGGGTGCAGGTCACCGCGCTGGTCCTCACCGGGGCGGGGTCGCTGCGCGAGGAGGAGGAGCGGGCCGCGCTGGCCGCGTTCACCCCCGGCGCGCACCTCGACGTCGTCGTCATGGACCTGCCCGACGGCCGCGTCCCGCAGCACTGGGAGCGGGCGAAGATGGCGCTGGAGGACCTGCGCAGCCGCAGCGAGCCTGACCTGGTGATCGGCCCGTCGCCGCACGACGCCCACCAGGACCACCGGACGCTGTCGCAGATGATCCCGACCGCGTTCCGCGACCACCTGACGCTCGGCTACGAGATCCTCAAGTGGGAGGGCGACCTCGCCCAGCCGACGGTCTTCCTGCCGCTGTCCGAGCCGGTGCTCACCGAGAAGATCGCCAAGCTCAACGAGCACTACGGCAGCCAGCGCGACCGGACCTGGTTCGACGACGAGACCTTCCGCGGCCTGGCCCGCGTGCGCGGCGTGCAGTGCCACGCCCGCTACGCCGAGGGCTTCCACGTCCAGAAGCTGACGCTGTCCGCAGCGCCGATGATCGGTTCCGAGCCGTCCGGCTTCTGACCCGCACGCCCGCACACATCCAGCACCCACACGAGAGGGACACCATGCGCGTACTGCTCACCGGCCACCAGGGCTACCTCGGGACGGTGATGGCGCCGCTGCTCGCCGCCGCCGGTCACGAGGTCACCGGCCTGGACTCCGGGCTGTTCGCGGACTGCGTCCTGGGCTCGTTGGACACCCCGGACGTCGACGGGATGTCGACCGACCTGCGGGACGTCACCGTCGACCAGCTGGCCGGGTTCGACGCCGTCGTGCACATGGCGGCGCTGTCGAACGACCCGCTGGGCTCGCTGGCCCCGGAGATCACCTACGACATCAACCACCACGCGTCGACCCGGCTGGCCCGGCTGTCGAAGGAGGCCGGCGTCGGCCGCTTCGTCTACGCCTCCACCTGCTCGGTCTACGGCGCCCAGTCCGGCGACGACCTCGTCGACGAGGACGCCCCGCTCAAGCCGGTCACCCCGTACGCGATCTCGAAGGTCCGTGTCGAGGACGACCTCGCCGAGCTCGCCGACGCCGACTTCGTGCCGGTCTCGATGCGCAACGCGACCGCGTTCGGGTTCTCGCCGCGGCTGCGCGCCGACATCGTGCTGAACAACCTGGTCGGCCGGGCGATCCTCACCAACGAGGTCACCGTGCTGTCCGACGGCACCCCGTGGCGTCCGCTCGCGCACGCCGAGGACATCGCCGGTGCGGTCGTCGCGGCGCTGGGCGCCCCGGCGGACGTCGTCCGGGCGCGGGCCTACAACGTGGGCACCGAGAAGAACAACCGGACCGTCGCCGAGATCGCGCAGGCCGTGATCGACGCCGTCCCCGGCTCGACGCTGAACATCACCGGTGAGGCCGGCAACGACCCGCGCTCCTACCGGGTCGACTTCGCCCGGGCCCGCAAGGAGCTCGGCTTCGAGGCGTCCTGGACGATCCCGGCCGGTGCCGAGCAGCTCGCCACCGAGTACCGGAACCGCGGCCTCACCCAGGACGCGTTCGACAACTCCTTCACCCGCCTCGCCGTGCTGAACCGCAGGCAGGCGGCGGGCGAGCTCGACGGGTCCATGCACGTCGTCCAGTAGTTCGCACTCGGTCGACGGCCCGTCCCGCGCTACGGTCGCGGGGCGGGCCGTCGTCGTATCCAGGGGGTGCCCATGTGCCGCAACATCCGGACGCTGCACAACTTCGAGCCGCCGGCCACGACCGACGAGGTGGACGCCGCGGCGCTGCAGTACGTCCGCAAGATCGCCGGGGCGGCGAAGCCGTCGCAGGCCAACGCCGAGGTGTTCGAGAAGGCCGTCGCCGCCGTCGCCGAGGCGACCCGGGAGCTGCTCGACGGGCTGACCACGACCGCCCCGCCGAAGGACCGCGAGGTGGAGGCGGCGAAGGCGCGGGCGCGGGCGGAGCTGCGCTACGCCCGCTGACCGTGCGGGGTCAGGACGCCGGGGCGGCCAGGGCGTCGATCTCCACCAGCATCTCGGCGTGGGGGAGCCCCACGAACACGGTGGTGCGGGCGGGGAGCGCGGCACCCTCGGGGACGTGGCGGGACACGAACTCGCCGTAGGCGTCGTTCATCGCGGAGAAGTGCTCCCGCTCGGTGAGGTAGACGCGGAACATCAGGACGTCGCCGACCGAGGCGCCGCCCGCCTCCAGGATCGCGCGGACGTTCTCCAGGGTCCGCAGCGTCTGGGCGTGCACGTCGCCCGGGGCGATGTAGGTCTTCGTCGCCGGGTCCATCGGGCCCTGCCCGGAGACCTGCAGCAGGCCGCCCTTGCGCACGCCCTGGCTGAAGGTGTGCGCGGGGGCGGGCGCGTCGGTGGTGGTCACGGTGCCGTTGGCGGCGGTGGTCATGCGGGGGGATCCTCTCGGGTCGGGCGCCAGCCGAGGTCGCGGGAGATCGTCCCGACGACGGCCAGCAGTGACGGGACCAGCTCCATCAGCTGGTCGTAGCCGGCGACGATGGTCGGCACGGACACCGACACCGCCGCGACGGCGGTTCCGGCCGGTCCGCGGACCGGTGCCCCGATGCAGTTGATCGAGGCCTCGTTCTCCTCGCGGTCCTGGGCCCAGCCCTGCTCGCGCACCCGGGCGAGCTCGGCCAGGTAGGCGTCGCGGTCGGTGATCGTGTGCGGGGTGCGGGCGAGGAAGTCGACGTCGTCGAGCACCCGGTTCCGCTCGGCCGCGGGCAGATCGGCGAGCAGCACCTTCCCGGCGGCGGTGGAGTGCACGGGTCCGCGCAGCCCGACCCGCGACGCCATGCGCACGTTGTCGAGCGACTCCAGCTTGTCGATGTAGACGATCTCGCCGTCGTCGCGCTCGGACAGGTGCACGGTGTGGCCGTGGGCCCGGTTGAACGCGTGCAGGTGCGGCGCGGCGACCGTGCGCACCTCCCGCTGGTCCAGCCCGCGCGAGGACAGCTCGAACAGCCGCGAGCCGAGCCGGTAGCGGTGGTGGTCGTCGCGGTGCACGAAGTGCTCGTCGGCCAGGGTGCGCAGCAGCCGCAGGACGGTCGTCTTGTGCACCTCGAGCGCCGTGGCGAGCTCGTCGAGCGACGCCGGGCCCTCCCCGAGTACCACCAGGATCCGCAGCGCCTTGGTGAGGCTGGTGCTCACACGGCCTCCCGGTCGGCGCTCACGCGCAGGGTCGCCCAGGCGTCGTCGTCGAGGTCGAGCAGGTGCTCGGGCAGCGGCGCGGCGGAGTCGCCGGGGACGACGAGCACCGCGGCGGCACCGAGGTGGCCCCGGCGCAGGCAGCGGCCCACGTCCTCGCCGCGGACCAGGCCGGTGAGCAGCCCGGCGGCGAACGCGTCGCCCGCCCCGACCGGCTCGACGACGTCGACGACCAGCGCCGCACGCTCGGTGACCGCGCCGTCGCGGTGCACGGCCAGTGCGCGCCGGGCGCCGTCCTTGACCACGACCAGCTCCGGGCCGGGCAGCAGCGCGCGCAGCCGGGCCGGGACGTCGGTGCCGAACACCCGCCGCGCCTCGTCCGCGCCGACGAGCACGACGTCGGCCCGGTCGGCCAGCGCGGCCACCGGCGCCGGGTCGCCGTCGGGCCACATCTGCTCGCGCCAGTTCACATCGAACACGACCCGATACGGGCGGGGGTGGGCCAGCAGCGCCGCCAGCGCCGCCGCGCAGGACGCCGACACGGCCGCGGTGATCCCGCCGACGTGCACCCAGTCCGCGACGGCGATCCGGTCGCGTACCGCGGGCACCTCCAGCAGCTCGGGCCCGGCCGCCGAGGCCGCCGACCCGGACCGCCGGTAGGTCATGACGGTGCCGCCGTCGGGCGCCGGGGACTTGGCGTAGCGGCCGGTCGGGAGGTCCGGGTCGACGCCGATCCCACCGGTGTCGACCCCGGCGGCGGCGAGCGTGTGCTGCACGAGGGCGCCGTGCCGGTCGGCGCCGAGACGCCCGACCCACGCCACCGCGACGCCGGCCGCGGCCAGGTCGAGCGCGACGTTCACCTCGGCGCCCGCGGCGTGCGCGGGGGCCCTCGGGTCGTCGACGGCGGTCGCGTCGGGGACCAGGGCGAGGGCCTCGCCGAAGCACACCACGGCGCTGCGGCCCGGGGTTTCCACTGCTGGGTTCTCCTCCGCCGTCGTTGACCGATCTGTCGCGGCGATGCTAGAACAGCCGCACCGAAATACGCAACTAGCGCTGCAAAATAAGCAACGTGCCTGCTCAGAGGGGAGAACGAGATGCTCCAGTACGCGTCGCTGGGCGCCGAACGGCCCGGCCCGTACGCCAAGTCGGTCCCGCCGCTGCCCGGTACGGTCGACGAGTGGCTCGCGGGCGGGCCGCGGCTGTCGGACCTGGCCACACCCGTCCTCACCCTCGACCGGGCGGTCCTGCACGCCAACGCCGAGCGGATGGCCGGCTGGTGTGCCGCGCACGGCGTCGACCTCGCCCCGCACGGCAAGACGACGATGGCCCCCGCGCTGTGGGACCTGCAGCTGCGCCACGGAGCCTGGGGGATCACCGTCGCGACGCCGTGGCAGGCGCGGATCGCGATCGACGCCGGCGTGCGGCGGGTGCTGCTGGCCAACGCGCTCGTCGACCCGGCCGGGGTGCGCGCCGTCGCCGCCGCCCGCGACGCCGACCCGGACCTGGAGGTCCTCAGCTGGGTCGACTCGGTCGACGCCGTCGCCGCGATGACCGCCGCGGCGGGGTCCCCGGCGCGGCCGCTCGCCGTCGCCGTCGAGCTGGGGGCCCCCGGCGGGCGGACCGGTGCGCGGACCCTCGACGAGGCCGGGCGGGTGGCCGCGGCCGTCGTCGCGAGCCCGGCGCTCGTGCTGGCCGGGGTCGGCGGCTACGAGGGCGCGCTCGCGCACGACCCGTCGGCGGAGTCGCTGGCGACCGTCCGCGCCTACCTCGAGGACCTCGCCGAGCTGCACCGGCGGCTCGCCCCGTCCTACGGGACCGACGAGGTCGTGGTCACCGCGGGCGGCAGCGCCTACTTCGACCAGGTCGTCGCCGCGCTGGCCGGGCTCGCCGACGCGCGCACCCGTGTCGTGCTGCGCTCGGGCGCCTACCTCGTCCACGACGACGGCTTCTACCGCGGCATCTCCCCGCTGGCCCGCGACGACGAGCAGCGCCCGTTCCGCTCGGCGATGCACGTGACCGCCCGGGTGGTGTCGACCCCCGAGCCCGGCCTGGCGCTGCTCGACGCGGGCAAGCGCGACGTCCCGTTCGACGAGGGGCTGCCCGAGCCGCAGCGGATCGCCGACGATCTCGGGGCCCCCTCGCGGCCGCTGACCGGCACCGTCACCGCCGTCAACGACCAGCACGCGTTCCTGCGCACCGAGGAGCCGGTCCGGATCGGGCAGGTCGTCCGGCTCGGGCTCTCGCACCCGTGCACCGCGTTCGACAAGTGGCGCTGGATCCCGGTGCTGGACGGCACCGACCCCGACCCGCAGGTCGTCGAGCTCGTCCGGACGTTCTTCTGATGGGCACGCTGCTGCGTGGCGGCACCGTCGTCGACGGGAGCGGCGGGCCCCGGTACACCGCGGACGTGCTCGTCGAGGGCGACCGGATCGCCGCGGTCGGGCCGGACGCGGCCGGGCGGGCCGAGCGGGTCGTCGACGTGGACGGGATGGTCGTCGCCCCCGGGTTCGTCGACATGCACGCCCACTCCGACCTGCGCCTGCTCACCGAGCCCGCGCACCTCGCGAAGGTCTCCCAGGGCGTGACGACCGAGGTCCTCGGCCAGGACGGGCTGTCCTACGCCCCCGTCGACGACGCCGTACTGCCCGTGCTGCGCCGCGCGATCGCCGGCTGGAACGGCGACCCCGGTGCGGACTTCTTCACCTGGCGCACCGTCGCGGAGTACCTGGACCGGCTCGACGGGGGCATCGCCGGCAACGCCGCCTACCTCGTCCCGCACGGCACCGTCCGCGCGCTGGTCTGCGGCTGGGACGACCGCCCCGCCACGCGGGCGGAGATCGCCCGGATGGCCGACGTCGTCCGCACCGGCATGGACCAGGGCGCGGTCGGTCTCTCGGCCGGGCTCACCTACACCCCCGGCATGTACGCCGACGGCGCCGAGCTCGCCGCGCTGTGCGCCGCGGTGGGGGAGCGGGGCGGCTTCTTCTCCCCGCACCACCGCAGCTACGGTGCGGGCGCGCTGGAGGCCTACGCCGAGATGGTCGACGTCGCCGAGCGGTCCGGGTGCGCGCTGCACCTGGCCCACGCCACGCTCAACTTCGGCCCCAACAAGGGCCGGGCCGCGGAGCTGATCACGCTGCTCGACGCGGCCGTCGCCCGCGGCGTCGACATCACCCTCGACACCTACCCCTACCTGCCGGGTGCGACGACGCTGTCGGCGATCCTGCCCAGCTGGTGCCAGTCCGGCGGCCTCGACGCGGCCCGCGGGCGGCTGCGCGACCCGGCCGCGCTCGCCCGGATCCGCGAGGACCTGGAGGTCCACGGCTCCGACGGCTGCCACGGCGTCGTCGCGGAGTGGGAGACGATCGAGATCAGCGGGGTCACGAACCCCGAGCTCGCCGGGATGGTCGGGCGCACGGTCGCCGACATCGCGGCTGCGACCGGCGCGGACCCGTTCGACACCTGCGTGGACATCCTGCTCCGCGACGACTTCGGGACCGGCATCCTGCAGCACGTCGGGCACGAGGAGAACGTCCGCGCGATCATGCGTCACCCGCGGCACACCGGCGGCAGCGACGGCCTGCTCGTCGGCGCGAAGCCGCACCCGCGGGCCTGGGGGACCTTCCCCCGCTACCTCGGCCATTACTGCCGCGGGCTCGGGCTGTTCTCCCTGGAGGAGTGCGTCCACCACCTCACCGGACGCGCCGCCGACCGGCTCCGCCTGGCCGACCGCGGCCGCGTCCGGCCGGGCCTGGCCGCCGACCTGGTCGTGTTCGACCCGGACACCGTCACCGACACCGCCACCTTCGCCGAGCCCGCCCAGCAGGCGGCCGGCATCCCGTACGTCCTGGTCAACGGGGCCTTCGCGATCGACGGCGGTGAGCGCACCGACGCGCTCGCCGGCCGTGCGCTGCGCCGCCGGGCCGACGGGCGGACCGCACCGGGCACCCACCCCACCGGAGGACGACGATGACCTTCCTCGACTGGCTGCAGAACGACACGGCCGGCCTGCTCACCCTCGCCGCCGTCAGCGTCGCGCTGCTGCTGCTGATGATCATGCGGCTGCGCCTGGAGCCGTTCATCGCGCTGATCGTCACCGGCGTGCTGGTGGCGCTGGTCGCGGGCGTGTCGGTCACCGACCTCGTCGGCACCCCGATCAAGGCGTCGGACTCGCTGTTCGAGACCGGGTTCGCCGGGATCCTCGGCCACATCGCCCCGATCATCGGGCTGGGCACCGTGCTCGGCGCGATCATGGAGCGCTCCGGCGGCGCGGACGCCCTGACCGAACGGCTGCTCCGGCTGTTCGGGCCGAAGGGCGCACCGCTCGCGATGGGCGTCACCGGGCTGGTGCTCGGCATCCCGGTGTTCTTCGACATCGGCATCTTCGTGCTCGCGCCGCTGGTCTACGTGGCCGCGCGCCGCGGCGGCCGCTCGCTGGTGCTCTACGCGATGCCGATGCTCGCCGGGCTGTCGATGACCCACGCGTTCCTGCCGCCGCACCCCGGACCGGTCACCGCGGGCGGGCTGCTCGGCGTCGGCATGGGCTGGGTGATCGCGATGGGCCTGCTCTGCGGCATCCCCGCCTGGCTGGTCAGCGGCGTCTGGTGGGGCTCGTTCATCGGGCGGCGGATCCAGGTCGGCGTCCCCGAGGACCTGCCCGGCGGGGCCGCCCCGGCCGCGGCCCCCGGCCCGGCCGGTCCCGCGCGCGACACCGGCGACGGCGACGGCGACACGAGCGGCGGCGGGACGGGCGGTGTCCGCACCGCGGAGACGGCCGGCCCGCAGACCGCGGTCGCGGTGGCCGCGCCCCCGTCGGTCGCGCTCATCTCCTCGATCATCGCGGTCCCGCTGGTGCTCATCCTCGCCGCGACCGTCGCGGGGGTGACCCTGCCCGAGGGCACGGTGCTCCGCGACGTGCTCGTGCTCCTCGGCACCCCGGCCATCGCGCTGACGCTGTCGGTGCTGCTCGCGCTGTACCTGCTCGGCATCCGGCGCGGGACGTCGATGGCCGAGCTCGGCCGGATCTCCGGCGAGTCGCTGCGCCCGGTCGGGATGATCCTGCTCGTCGTCGGGGCGGGGGCGTTCTTCGGCAAGGTCCTGCAGACCACCGGCGTCGGCGACGCACTGGCCGGCTCGATGACCGCGATCGGGCTGCCGGTGATCGCCTCGGCGTACCTGATCAGCGCGGCGCTGCGGATCGCCCAGGGCTCGGCGACCGTCGCCATCGTGACGACGGCGGGCATCATCGGCCCGACCGTCGCCGCGGGCGGCTACAGCCAGCCCCAGCTCGCGCTGATCGTCGTCGCCGTGTCGGCCGGGTCGATCATCGCCAGCCACGTCAACGACGGCGGGTTCTGGATCGTCGCCAAGTACTTCAACATGACGGTGAAGCAGACCCTGATGACCTGGACGGTGCTGGAGACGATCCTGTCCGTCGTCGGGTTCGCCGCGGCCGCGCTGGTGTGGGCCTTCGTCTAGGAGCGCAGCGGGTCGGCGTCGAGCGTGACCGGCGCGCCGTGCGGGGTCGCGACGGCGGCGCGCAGCCAGGCGCCGGTCCGCTCCTCGACCGAGCCGCGGTCGGCGACGCCGAGCCCGTCGAGCAGGTGCTCCAGCGCGGCGAGCCAGGCGTCCCAGTAGTCCAGGCCGGTGTCCAGCTCGGCGCCCAGGGTCTCGGCGAACTCCTGCCGGTCCAGCGTCCCGGTGTCCTGCAGGGCCACGGCCAGCGCGAACGCGCTCGCCTGCCACGGCTCGTCGAAGACCGGGCCGTCAGGCGGGCTCAAGGTAGGACTCCCAGGCGTCGACGGAGACGGTCGTGGTCGGGTCGGCGTCCGGGCCCCACAGCTCGGGGCCGGTGAAGACCACGGTGTAGAGCGGCTCCGGGCACTCGCCGTGGCCGTGCGCGCGGGCGTCGGGCAGCACGTGGGTCCCGCGGTGGGTCTCGACGGTCCCGCAGCGGCCGCGGACGTAGCGGGGGAGGCGGGTGTGCCCGCGGGGGTGCATCACCCGGGCGCGCACGCGGTCGCCGGGGGCGAACCGGGGCGGGCCGGTGTCGTCGCGCTCGGTGGGGGCGCCGGTGGCCAGCACCCGGGCGGCGGCGTCGGCGTCCAGCGCGGCCGGGGCATCGGAGCGCGGGCGCAGGGAGCGCCCGGCGTCGAGCTCGTCGGCGCCGACCAGGCCGTGGGTGACCAGCAGCTTCTCGGTCGCCGCGAGCCAGATCTCGTAGTAGGTCAGGGTCAGGTAGACCGGCGGCGGAAGCGACTCGCGGGCGTGCCGGGACTCGTCGATCGACCAGCCGCCCGGGCGGGCCGCGGCAAGGGTCAGCGCCAGCACCAGCGGCTCCCAGCCCGCGTGGAACCGGACGTCCTCCGGCTCGGGCTCGACCGGCCCGAAGCCCATCGCGCCGCCGAGGTCGTGCGCGCCGTTCACGCCGACACCAGCCGGGTGCCGATCATGGCGTCGCGGGAGACGATCGCGGCGAGCTCGTCGGTGGACCAGCCGTCGGTGCTGGGCGGGCGCTGCGGGACGACCAGGTAGCGCAGCTCGGAGGTGGAGTCGTGCACCCGGATGGCGACGTCGTCGTCGAGCACGGTCCCGAAGTCGGCGAGCACGCCGCGCGGGTCCAGCACCGCCCGCGACCGGTAGGCCGGCGACTTGTACCAGACCGGGGGCAGACCCAGGACCGGCCACGGGTAGCAGGAGCACAGCGTGCAGACGACGAGGTGGTGCTCGCCCGGTGAGTTGAACACCGCGGCGAGGTGCTCGCCGCCGCGCCCGCCGTAGCCGAGCTCGGCCACCGCCGCGGTCGCGTCGTCGGCGAGCCGGGCCGCGAAGTCCGGGTCGGTCCAGGACCGGGCGACGACGTGCGCGCCGTTCCGCGGGCCGACCCGGTGCTGGTAGGTCTCGATGATCTCGTCGAGCGCGGCCGGGTCGACGTAGCCCTTCTCGACCAGGATCGACTCGAGCGCCCGCACGCGGGCGTCCACCGGTCGCAGCTCACCGCTCATCGGGACGACGCTAGCCAGGCGGGGCCGGGGCGTCGAGAGCACGACGGCCCGGCACCTCGCGGTACCGGGCCGTCGGGAGAGCGGTGGGCTCAGGCGTTCGTGAGTGCGTCCTCGAACTCCTCGGCCTTCAGCGGGGCGAGGTCGGAGACCCGCAGGAAGTCGCCCAGCGTGGTGCCGGTCGCGCCCGAGTCGACGTTGCGCGGGCCGCGGCCGGCCCGGACGTCGTCGAGGTTGATCGTGCGCAGGTCGTAGGAGAACCGGGTGACGTCGGAGGTGTTCGGCGCCGACGCGTGCAGGTGGTTCGACGAGAACATGAACACGTCACCGGACTGCCCGGCGATCCGGATCTCGCCGCGGGACTCGAAGTCCTCCAGCGGGAGCGGGTGCGGACGGGTGTCGGTGGTCTTCTCGCCGGCGGCCGCGGTGCGGTGCTTGGCGACCCACTCGTCGTAGTCGTACTGGTTCGAGCCGTTCTTCACGGGACGGTCGAAGTAGTCGGTGTACATGCTCATGACGTTGTCGCCGACGACGTCGAACACCGGGGTCCAGTAGTTCACGAGCTGCTGCGGGTGGCCGTACCACATGTCGCGGTGCGCCTTGTAGTTGTAGGACACACCGGCGGTGAGGAACTGGTCGGCCGGGATCACGCGCAGCCGCGGGATGTCGAAGTAGGTGCGCTCGGGGTCGACGCCGAAGTCGACGGCGAACTGCTGGCAGAGGGCCTTGGTCCGGTCGCCGTTGGTGAACTCGCGCTTGAGCGGCTCGACGCGGCGGACGAACTCGTCGACGTCCATCTCGTACTGGGCCCGCTCCGGGTCCAGACCCTCGAAGGCCTGACCGATCAGGTCCTTGGCGTGGTCGGCGAGGGCGTTCGCGCCGCCGATCCCGCTGTAGAGGTGGAAGTCGCCCCGGAACAGGGACTCGCGGCGCGCGTCGTCGTCGATCCGGCGGTTGAGGTAGACCGTGATCACCGCTTGCTCCTCCGTGCTGGCTCGGGGGCGGAACCCGCCTGACGCCTGTCGACGCTAGCGCACACGATCGGGTGACCATCTACGATGCGACGTAGTAGTCGCGCCGTGTGACACCGTGTCCGGAAGATCCGTTTGGTGTGGTCCGCTCCGTCGTGGTTAGCTGAGCCTCACCTATGGAGGAGGCGGCGATGTCGGTCGTGACCGAGGACCGGACGGCGGTCCGTGTGGTGGGTCTGCAGCGGCTCTCGGACGTCTTCGTCCGGGCCGAGCTCGAGGGGGAGGGGCTCGCCGGTCTCGGCCTGCCGGGCGTCCCCGACGAGGCCTGCGTCTTCCACTTCCCGCTGCCCGACGGCGGCCGCGACGACCACGGTCGCTGGTACACCCTGCGCGAGGTCAGCCCCTGCCGCACCCGGGCGTCCATCGACCTGGTCTGCCACCCCGGCGGGGTCGGCGCGGGCTGGGCCCGGCGGGCCTGCGTCGGTGACGAGATCGAGGTCTCGCACTCGAACAGCTGGTTCAAGCGCCCGGCCGGCGTCGGCTGGCAGATCCTCGTCGGCGACGCGGCCGCGCTCCCGGCGCTCGCCCGGATCGTCACCGAGACCCCCGAGGGCATCGACACCGAGGTCGTCCTGGAGATCGACGAGGTCCCGGCCGACTTCCCCGCGCGGGCGCGGGTCCGCCGCGAGCCCGCGAGCGAGACCGGCAGCAGGCTGGGGGAGATCGTCGCCGGGCTGGTGCTGCCGGACGGGCCCGGCTACGTCTACGTCGGCGGGGAGGCGTCCGCGACCCGCGCCGCCCGCAAGCACCTGCGCCACGAGCGCGGCCTGCCGCCCGGCGCCTACGGCGTGCTCGGCTACTGGCGTCGTGACGCCGACACCTTCCGCCGCACCTGGCAGGCCAACCAGGAGCGCTTCGAGAAGGCCTACGCCGACGCGGCCGCCGCCGCCGAGGGCGACGACGAGCGGATGCTCGACCTCTACGAGGCGACCCTGGAGCGCGACGGGCTGCTCTGAGCCGGGCTCACGCCTGCGCCGTCGGCCGGACGACGACCTGGTTCACGTCGACCCCGGCGGGCTGTTCGAGCGCGAACGTCACGGCGCGGGCGAGCGCGGCCGGGTCCAGGGCCATCTCGTCGCGTCGCGCCCGGTAGTCCGCGCGCAGCCGCTCGTCGCCGATGCCCTCGACGAAGTCGGTCGCCACGAACCCGGGCGAGATCTCGGTGACCCGCAGCGCCGGCCCCGCCTCCTGGCGCAGTCCCTCGCAGAGCGTCCGGACGGCGTTCTTGGTGGCGGCGTAGACGACCTGGCCGGGGACGACGCGCAGCCCCGCGGTCGAGACGACCACGACCAGGTGGCCCGCCTGCTGGGCGCGGAAGACCGGCAGTGCCGCGGCGAGCCCGTAGAGGACGCCGCGCAGGTTGACGTCGATCATCTCCTCCCACTCGTCGACCCGCAGCTCGTCGAGCGGGCGGACCCGGCCCACGCCCGCGTTCGCCACGAGCACGTCGAGCCGGCCGAACTCGGCCCGCGCGCGGTCGACCAGTGCCATGTGCGCGGCCCGGTCGCGCACGTCCATCGGCACCGTGACCGCGGTCCCGCCCGCGGCGCGCACGCGCTCGGCGACGGCCTCCAGGCGGTCCGCCCGGCGGGCCCCCAGGACCAGGTGTGCCCCGCGGGCGCCGAGCTCGACCGCGGTGGCCGCGCCGATGCCCCCGCTCGCGCCGGTGACGGCGACGACCCTGCCGGTGATGGTGTCCTGCGTGTCCACGGTGTCCCCCGTCTTGAAGTGATAACCCACTTACACGCTAATGTGATAGGCCCATCACGGCAAGGAGGGGCATGGCCCGGCGCGCGACGTTCCATCACGGTGACCTGGCCGGTGCCCTGGTGCGGGAGGGCGTCGGCCTGCTCGCCGAGGTCGGCCTGCGGGGGTTCTCGGTCGCGACGCTGGCCCGCAGGCTGGGGGTGAGCACGGCCGCGCCCTACCGGCACTTCGCCGACCGCGACCGGCTGCTGGCCGCGGTCGTGACCCTGGCCGCCGGGGAGCTGGCCGACGCGATGGAGGCGGCGGCCGGACGGGCCGGTGACGACCCGGTCGCGCGGCTCGCCGTCGCGGGCGGTGCCTACGCCCGGTTCCTCGCCGACCGCCGGGTGGGGCTCGACCTCGTCTACGGGGTCGAGCTCCGGGCGCTGGGCGACCGGGAGCTCGCGGCCGTGGGGCGCCGGATCGTCGACGTCCTGCTCGGGCCGGCCCTGGAGCTCACCGACCCGGTCGCCGCGGTGCCCCTGATGGAACGGGTGGTCGCGGTCGCCCACGGCTACGGGGCGCTGGACGCGGACGGCTTCCTCGCCGACGCCCGGGTCGGGGGCGGCGGGGCCGCCGAGCGTGCGGAGGCCGCGGTCGCGGCCGTCGTCCGCGGCACGGCCGGGACCTCCCCGTCCCCGGCGGGCGGCCCGTGAGGCGGGCGGGCCCGGACGTGCCGCGGCACACGGACGCCTCGGTCGGCGCCCGCGTGGGCCAGGCGTAAACTCGCAGACCGGCACCCCGACCGGGTCGGGAGCCCTACCGCGACCCGGGCAGGGGTCTGTCCTGCCCGCGGCCGGCCCCCGTCGCCGCGCGCACCGCCAGCCCACCTCCACCGAGGAGCCAGCGCCGTCGTGGCCATCCTGTCCGGTCTGCTCACCTCCGCCCTGTCCGACGCCGGTCTCCGTGCCGCCGTCGACGCCGCCCGTGCCGCGGACACCCGCGCCGGTGAGACCCCTGCCGTGCAGGTCGAGGGCCCCTCCGCGGTGCGCCCGCTGCTCGCCGCCGGACTCGCCGAGACCTCCACGGTGCTCGCCGTGACCGCCACCGACCGGGAGGCCGAGGACCTCGCGGCCGCGGTGTCGGACCTGCTCGGCCACGGCGAGGCGCTCGATTCCGCCGCCGACACCGTGCACGACTGCGCGGGCGCGCCGGTCGTCGTACTGCCGAGCTGGGAGACGCTGCCGCACGAGAAGCTGTCCCCGCGCCCGGACACCGTCGCCCGCCGACTGACGATCTTCCACCGGCTCTCCTCGGCGGAGACCGCCCCGCGGGTGGTCGTGACCGCGGCGCGCAGCCTGATCCAGCCGGTCGCGCCCGGGCTGGGCACGCTCGCCCCGGTGACGCTGGCCGTCGGCGAGGAGTACGACTTCGAGCAGCTCCTGGTGCGGCTGGTCGAGCTGGCCTACAGCCGCGCCGAGATGGTCACCACCCGCGGCGAGTTCGCCGTGCGCGGCGGCATCCTCGACATCTTCCCGCCGACCGCCGAGCACCCGGTGCGCGTCGAGTTCTGGGGCGACGAGGTCTCCGAGGTGCGGTCGTTCTCCGTCGCCGACCAGCGCTCGGTCGGCGAGGTCACGCGGATCGACGTGCCGCCGTGCCGCGAGCTGCTGCTCACCACCCCGGTGCGCGAGCGGGCCGGCGAGCTGGCCCTGGAGCAGCCCGAGACCGCGGGCCTCAACCGCAACCCGCTGCGCGAGCTGCTGGAGAAGCTGTCCGAGGGCATCCCCGGTGAGGGCATGGAGTCGCTGATCCCGGCGCTGGTCGGCGGGGAGATGCAGACGCTCACCGACCTGCTCCCGGACGGGACGCGGGTGCTGCTCGCCGACCCCGAGCGCATCCGGACCCGCTGCGCGGACCTCGTGCGCACCGGGCAGGAGTTCCTGGAGGCGTCCTGGCTGGCGTCCGGCTCCGGCGGCGAGGCCCCGATCGACGTCTCCGGGTCGGCCTACCGCGACCTGCGCGTCACGCTGGACCACGCGACGGCGACCGGTCGCCCCGTGGTCTCGCTGTCGCCGCTGCTGTCGGGCGCCGACGACGTCGTCGTGGCGGGCGTGCACGAGATCGAGCCCTACCGGGGCGACACCGACCGCGCGCTGACCGACCTGCGCGCGCACGTCGCCACCGGCGGCGCCGCGGTGCTCGTGCTGGCCGGGCAGGGCACCGCCGACCGCTCGCTGGAGCAGCTGCGCGAGGCCGAGGTCCCCGCCTCCGCCGTCCCGGTGCTCACCGACGCCCCGGAGAAGGGGATCGTCACCGTCACCTGCGGGCGCGTGCTGAACGGGTTCACCGCGCCGGAGGTCGGGCTGGTCGTCGTCTCCGAGGCCGACCTGACCGGCAGCCGCGCCGGGCTCGACACCGCGCCGCGCAAGACCACCCCGCGCAAGCGCAACGCCGTCGACCTGGCCGTGCTGCAGCCCGGCGACTTCGTCGTCCACAACCAGCACGGCATCGGGCGCTTCATCGAGATGAAGGAACGCACCGTCCAGGGCGCCACCCGCGAGTACCTGGTGCTGGAGTACGCCAGCTCCAAGCGCGGCCAGCCCGCCGACCGGCTGTTCGTGCCGACCGACGCCCTCGACGAGATCAGCCGCTACGTGGGCGGCGAGCAGCCCGCCGTCAACAAGCTCGGCGGCGGGGACTGGGCCAAGACCAAGAGCCGCGCCCGCAAGGCGGTCAAGGACATCGCGGCCGGTCTGGTGCAGCTCTACGCGGCGCGCCAGGCCTCTCCGGGGCACGCGTTCGGCGCGGACACCCCGTGGCAGCGCGAGCTCGAGGACGCCTTCCCCTACACCGAGACCCCCGACCAGCTCTCCGCGATCGACGAGGTCAAGCGGGACATGGAGCGTCCGGTCCCGATGGACCGCGTCATCTCCGGCGACGTCGGGTTCGGCAAGACCGAGATCGCGGTGCGGGCGGCGTTCAAGGCGGTGCAGGACGGCAAGCAGGTCGCCGTCCTCGTCCCGACGACGCTGCTCGCCACCCAGCACCTGTCGACGTTCTCCGAGCGGATGCGCCAGTTCCCCGTGACCGTGCGCGGGCTGTCGCGGTTCACCGACCCGGCCGAGGCGCGCGAGACGATCGAGAAGCTCGCCGACGGCACCGTCGACGTCGTCGTCGGGACGCACCGGCTGCTCCAGACCGGCATCCGCTACAAGGACCTCGGCCTGGTGATCGTCGACGAGGAGCAGCGCTTCGGCGTCGAGCACAAGGAGCACATCACCGCGCTCCGGGCGCACGTCGACGTGCTCACCCTGTCCGCGACGCCGATCCCGCGGACCCTGGAGATGAGCCTCGCCGGCATCCGCGAGATGTCGGCGATCACCACCCCGCCCGAGGAGCGGCACCCGACCCTGACCTACGTCGGCGCCTACGACGACAAGCAGGTCGCCGCCGCCCTGCGCCGCGAGCTGCTGCGCGACGGCCAGGTGTTCTACGTGCACAACCGGGTCAGCTCGATCGACCGGGCGGCCAAGAAGATCCAGGACCTCGTCCCCGAGGCGCGGGTCGCCGTCGCGCACGGGCAGATGAACGAGGACCTGCTGGAGCGGACCGTCAGCGCGTTCTGGCACCGCGAGTTCGACGTGCTGGTCTGCACCACGATCGTCGAGAACGGCCTGGACATCTCCAACGCCAACACCCTGATCGTCGAGCGCTCCGACACCCTGGGCCTGTCCCAGCTCCACCAGCTGCGCGGCCGGGTCGGGCGTGGCCGCGACCGCGGCTACGCCTACTTCCTGTTCCCGGCGGAGCACCCGCTCACCGAGACCGCGCACGACCGGCTCGCCACCATCGCCCAGCACTCCGAGCTCGGTTCCGGCGCGGCCGTCGCGATGAAGGACCTGGAGATCCGCGGCGCGGGCAACATCCTCGGTGCCGAGCAGTCCGGCCACATCGCCGGCGTCGGGTTCGACCTCTACATCCGCCTGGTCGGGGAGGCCGTCGCGGCGTTCCGCAAGCAGGCGGGCGGGGAGATCGGGGCCGAGCCGGAGGAGCTGCAGGAGGTCCGGGTCGACCTGCCGGTCGACGCGCACGTCCCGCACGACTACGTCGACGGCGAGCGGTTGCGCCTGGAGGTCTACCGCAAGATCGCCGAGGCGCCGGACGACGCCGCGCTCACCGCGATCGTCGAGGAGCTGACCGACCGCTACGGCGAGCCCCCGACCCCGGTGCGCAACCTGCTGGAGGTCGCCCGGTTCCGCCAGCTCTGCCGCCGCCTCGGCATCCGCGAGGTCGCCTCGGCGGGCACCCAGCTGCGGATCGGGCCGATGCAGCTGCCCGACTCCGCCCAGCTGCGGCTGCGCCGGCTCTACCCGAAGGCGCAGTACAAGGCGGCCGCGCAGGTCGTCACGGTGCCCAAGCCGGTGGCGGGCGGGCGGATCGGCGGCGCCGCGATGCGCGACGTCGAGCTGCTCGGCTGGTGCGCGGAGCTGCTGCTGCAGATCGTGCCGACCTCCACCCCGGTGCACAGCTCCGCCTCGTCCTGACGCGGCGTTGACGCCGCGTTGATGAACACCGGGTGCTGCGCCGGAGAACATCGGGTGTCGGCGTCCGTGCCGTTTCCGGGACGGAACGGGACGGACGCCGGCGAACCGGTCGCCGGAGTTGTCGGGATCAATCGCGCGACGTGGGTTCCCGTTTCTCCCGGTGATCCACGGCACCGCACGGACGTGATCCACACTGTTTTACGATCGGATCGACGGCATCCGAGATCGCCGTTTCCGTCGTGAACTCCCCGTTTCCGGGAAAGAGGTGTGTCCGATGTCCGATCGCCGGCCCGTCTCCACCGATCCCGCCGAACTCTGCACTCCGTGCCTGGTGCTGGACCTGGACGCCGTCCGGGAACGGTACGCCGAATTCGGACGCGCACTTCCCGGCGCGGAACTGTTCTATGCGGTCAAGGCGAATCCGGCCCCGCGACTCGTCGCATTCCTGGTCGGCCTCGGCGCGCGATTCGACGTCGCCAGCCGGCCGGAGCTGGAACTGTGCCTGGCGGCCGGCGCGCGGCCCGCGGACATCTCCTACGGCAGCACCGTGAAGAAGGAACGCGACATCGCGTTCGCGCACCGCAGCGGGGTCCGCCGGTTCGCCGTCGACTCGGCCGCCGAGCTGGCCAAGATCGCGCGCTGCGCGCCGGGGGCGGAGGTGGTCGTCCGGGTCACCTGCACCGGCGCGGGCTCCTGCTTCCCGCTGGACCGCAAGTTCGGGTGCTCGCCGGCCGCGGCCGCGTCGCTGCTCCTCGACGCCGACGCGGCCGGGCTGCGCGCCGCGGGCGTGTCGTTCCACGTCGGCTCCCAGCAGCTCGACCCGGGGGCGTGGCGGGCCGGGATCGCCGACGCCGCGGAGGTGTTCCGCCGGGTCCGCGCCCGCGGGCTGCGACCCGACCTGCTCGACCTCGGCGGCGGCTTCCCCGCGCACTACGACGCGCAGGTCCGCCCGCTGTCGGACTACGGCGACGCGATCCGGGACGCGGTCGCCGCGGAGTTCGGCGACGACCGGCCGGAGCTGATGATCGAACCGGGCCGGGGCCTCGTCGCCGACGCGGGGACGCTCTACAGCGAGGTCGTGCTCGTGTCCGACCGGGACGGTGACGCCGGTCCGCGCTGGGTCTACCTCGACGTCGGCCGCTTCGGCGGGCTCGCCGAGACCGAGGGCGAGCTGGTCCGTTACCCGATCCGCACCGCGCACGACGACGGCCCCCGCTCCCCGGTCGTGCTGGCCGGGCCGACCTGCGACAGCGCCGACGTGCTCTACCGCAGGCACCCCTACCTGCTCCCCGACGACCTGTGCGCCGGTGACGTGGTCCGGCTGCTGCACACCGGTGCCTACACCGCCAGCTACTCCTCGGTGGGCTTCAACGGCTTCGCGCCGCTGCGCTGCGTCTGCACCGGGGACCCCGCCGCGGGCGGGTCCGGAATGTCGGTGCGTGCGGCTAACGTCGCCGTGTGAGCTTCCTGCGCCATCCCCATCTGTCGGGTGACACGCTCGTCCTGGTCGCGGAGGACGACCTGTGGACGGCTCCGGTCGAGGGCGGGCGGGCCCACCGCCTGACCGCGGACGGGGTGCCCGTCACCGCACCGCGCTTCTCGCCCGACGGCGGGTCCATCGCCTTCGCGTCCCGGCGCGACGGCGCGCCCGAGGTGTACCGGGTCGACGCCGAGGGTGGCACGCCCGCCCGGCTCACCTGGTGGGGCGAGGCGCCGACCCGCGCCGCGGGCTGGACCCCCGACGGCGCGGTGGTCGCGCTGTCCGCGCACGGGGACGCGACCTCACGGCTGTGGGCGTACGCGGTCCCGGCGACCGGCGGGGCACCGCGGCTGCTCCCGCACGGCACGCTCTCCGCGCTCGCCCACCAGCCCGGCGGACCCGCCGTGCTCACCCAGGTCGAGGGCGGGCGCGACGCGGCCCACTGGAAGCGCTACCGCGGTGGGCGCGCCGGCCGGCTGTGGCTCGACGCCGCCGGGACGGGGGAGTTCACCCGGGTCCTCGCCGATCTGGCCGGGCAGCTGGAGTGCCCCATGATCGTCGACGACGGGTCGGGCCCGCGGCTGGCGTTCGTCTCCGACCACGAGGGCTGGGGGAACGTCTACTCCGTCCCGCTCACCGACCCCGGCACCGACCTGCGCCGGCACACCGACCACGGCTCCGGCGGCGGCACCGACTTCTACGCCCGGCACGCGAGCACCGACGGGCGCCGGGTGGTCTACGAGTCGGCCGGGGAGATCTTCCTGCTCGACGACCTGTCCGCCGCCTCGCAGCCGCGCCGGATCGACGTCCGGCCCGGCGGGCCGCGGCGCGCCCGCGAGCCGTTCCGCGCGTCGCTGCCCGCCGACCTCGGCCCGGTCCGGCCCGACCGCACCGGCCGCGCGAGCGTCGTGTCGGTGCGCGGCACCGTGCACCGCCTCACCCACCGCGACGGCCCCGCCCGCGCGCTGCTCGCCGAGCCCGGCGTGCGGGCCCGGCTCGCGCACCCGCTCGGGACGCACCGCGCCGTGTGGGTGGACGACGCGACGGGTGAGGACGCCGTGGTCGTGGCCCCGCTCGACCCGCACGCCCCGGCCGCCCCGGAGCGGGCGCGGTACGCCGCGGGCGGCGTCGGGCGGGTCCTGGAGCTGGCCCCGGCACCGGACGGCTCCGCCGTCGCGCTCACCACGCACGACGGCAGGCTGATGGTGCTGCACACCGGCGCCGACCCCGCACCGGACCCGGCGCCCGGCCCCGACGACCGGCCCGACGACGGCGTGGTCGACGAGGCCGTCCCGGCCCGGGCGGTGGGGGAGCTGCGCGAGCTGCACCGCGGCACCGCGGGCGAGCCCTCCGACGTGTCCTGGTCACCGGACTCGGCCTGGCTGGCCTGGTGCGACCCGGCCCCCGAGGGGCTGTCGCGGATCGTGCTCACCCGGGTCGCCGACGGCGAGCACACCGAGGTCACCCCGGCCCGCTTCCACGACAGCGACCCGGTCTTCACCGCCGACGGCAGGCACCTGGCGTTCCTGTCCCGGCGGGTGTTCGACCCCAGCTACGACGAGCACTCCTTCGACCTGACCTTCGGCACCGGCTGGAAGCCGTTCCTGGTGCCGCTGGCCGCGCGGACGCCGTCGCCGTTCGGGGCGGGGCCGGACGGCCGCCCGGTGGACCCGGCCGACGAGGGCCCGGACGACCCGCCCGCCACCCCGCCGACGCCCCCGGCCCCGCCGGAGCCCGGCGACGAGCCCGAGCCGTCCGGTGACGGGGCCGCGGACGGTGCTGGCCGCGTGGTGGCCGCGGCGACCGGGGCCGGGGCGCAGGCCCGGGGCGGGGCGCGCGGCGGCCGTCGCCGGTCCGGGCGTGACGCCGACGAGGCACCGCCGGAGGTCGTCGTCGACGTCGAGGGGCTGGCCGACCGGGTCGTCGGCGTGCCGGTCGAGGCCGCCCGCTACACCCGGCTCGCCGCGGTCCGGGGCGGCCTGGTGTGGCTGCGGCTGCCCGGCGGCACCGGCGTGCTCGGCGACAGCCTCCCCGACGACGACGCCGAGCCCGACCGCGCCGTGCTGGAGCGGTTCGACCTGGCCCGGCGCACGGTCACCGTCGTCGCCGACCCGGCGTCGTCGTTCGCGGTGAGCGGCGACGGCACCCGGCTCGTCGTCCGGGACCGGGGCACGGTGCGGCTGCTGCGCGCCGACCGCGGCCACGCCACCGCCCCGGAGGACGACGCGGGCGGCGACGAGTTCACGATCGACACCCGCCGGCTCGTGGTCACCGTCGACCCGGTCGCGGAGTGGCGGCAG
Organism: Pseudonocardia sp. ICBG601; assembly: GCF_020496245.1. Lineage (NCBI taxonomy): Bacteria > Bacillati > Actinomycetota > Actinomycetes > Pseudonocardiales > Pseudonocardiaceae > Pseudonocardia > Pseudonocardia sp. ICBG601. Next base: position 1,632,187 of record NZ_JAHLJA010000148.1, read on the forward strand.
ATGTACGACGAGACCGCCCGCCTCATGCGCGACCACTTCTGGGTCGAGGACATGGCCGGCGTGGACTGGGCCGCCGAGACCGCCCGGTACCGGCCGCTGGTCGACCGGGCCGGGAGCCACGACGACCTGCTCGACGTGCTGTGGGAGCTGCACGGCGAGCTCGGCACCTCACACGCCTACGTCATGGGCGGCCGCGCCGGCGGCGACCCGACCGGGCGTCCCGGCCTGCTCGGCGCGGACCTGGAACCCGACCCCGGCGGCGGCCCGGGACGGCGGGTCCGCCGCGTCCTGCCGCCGGAGACCTCCGCGCCCGCCGCGCGCAGCCCGCTGTCCGGGCCGGGCGTCGACGTGCGGGCCGGGGACGTGCTGCTGGAGGTGAACGGACGCCCGCTCGACCCGCACTGGGGTGTCGCACCCCTGCTCGTCGCGACGGCCGGGAGCACCGTGGAGCTCACCGTGCGCTCCGGCCCCGACCGGTCCGACGCGGGCACCGTCCGCCGCGTCGCGGTGCGCCCGCTGCACTCCGAGGACGAGCTGCGCTACCAGGACCGGGTGGCCCGGCTGCGGGCCGAGGTCGCCGAGCGTTCCGGCGGGCGGCTCGGCTACCTGCACGTGCCGGACATGATGGGCTACGGCTGGGCCCAGCTGCACCGCGACCTCGCCCGCGAGACCGCGAAGGACGGCCTGCTGCTCGACGTGCGCGGCAACCGCGGCGGGCACACCTCGCAGCTGGTGGTGGAGAAGCTCGCCCGCCGCGTCATCGGGTGGGACCTGCCCCGCCACGGCGCACCCGCCACCTACCCCGAGCAGGCGCCGCGCGGGCCGGTGGTGACCCTGGCCGACGAGCGCTCCGGCTCCGACGGCGACATCGTCACCGCCGCCGTCAAGCGGCTCGGGGTCGGCCCGGTCGTCGGGACCCGCACCTGGGGCGGGGTGATCGGCATCGACAGCCGCTACCGGCTCGTCGACGGCACCCTGGTCACCCAGCCCCGCTACGCCACCTGGTTCGACGACGTCGGCTGGACGATGGAGAACCACGGCGTCGACCCCGACGTGGAGGTGGTCGTGACCCCGCAGGACCGGGCGGCCGGACGGGACCCGCAGCTGGACCGGGCGATCGCGATCGCCCTGGCCCGGCTCGACGAGCACCCGCCCGCGCGGCCGCCGGACCTCGCGGGGCGGCCGTCGGCGGCCCGGCCCGCACTACCGGGTCGGCCGGGCGGGGGAGATCGGCACCACATCGCGTGAGAGGCTGACCGCCGTGCGCACTCGCAGGATCACCGCCGCCCTGCTGATCGTCGGGGCCGTCGCTGTCACCGGGGCCGGCTGCGGCACCGGACCGAGCCGGGTCGACTCCGCCGCGATCGTCGGCGAGAGGTCGATCCCGCTCGCCACCGTGCAGCCCGCGATCACCTCGGTGCTCACCCGGCCCGGGCTGGTCGACGGTCTCAAGGCCCAGGGCGGGTCCGAGGCCGACATCGGGCGGGCCGTGGTGTCCCAGCTGGTGATCCGCGACCTGATCGGCCTGACCGCCCCGGAGCAGGGCGTCACCGTGTCCGACCAGCAGGTCGCCGCGGCGATCGCCCAGCAGGGCGGCGAGCAGGCGGTGCAGGAGTCGTCGCTGGCGGTCGGCGGTGCGCAGGCCGCCACCCGGGACGAGCTGACCCTGTCCGAGCTCGCCCGCCGCGAGCTTCCGCGGCTGTCGGTGACCGCGGACGTCGCGGTCGCCCAGGACCGGGCACAGGCCACCACGCTGGCCCGTGAGGTCGCCGCAGGCGGGCAGCGGGCCGAGGCGGCGCTGGCCGGTGCCGGCACCACCCAGCGCGGGCTCGCGATCCGCCCGGCCGAGACCCCGCAGGCCGCGCTCACCCCGCTGATCGGGATCCCGGCCGGCTGGGTCGCCGCGTTCCCGCTGGGCAGCGGCCAGGGCTGGGTCGTGGTCCGGGTGACCAAGCGCGACCTCGGCGCCCCCGCCCCGGGCGACGCGGTCGGCCAGCTGGACCAGCGCTCACTGTCCGAGGCCGGGATCCGCATGCTCACCCCCACCGCGCTGCGCACCGGCGTGCAGCTCAACCCCCGCTACGGCGAGTGGGACCCGATCCAGATGCTCGCCGTGCCGACCGCCGAGGACGCCTCCGTGGTGTTCCCGGTCGCCGCGGGCAACCCGACCCCGCCCGCCCCCTGATGGCCGCGACGGTCGTCGTCTGCCCCCGGCGCGGGGCCGCACTCCCGGCCGCGGCGCTGCCGCTGCTGCGCTCCGCGACCGCCGTGCTCGCCGTGCCCGGTCTCGACGCCGGCGCCCCCGCCGGTGCCCTCGACTGGACCGGCACCGACCCCGCCGCGCTCGCCGACGGCACGGTGCTGCTGGTCCCGGCGGGCCACCCCGCCGCCGCGCACCCCGGCGCGGTGCCGCCGCCCACCGGGCACGCGGTGCTCGACGCCGTCGCGGTGATGGACCGGCTGCGCTCGCCCGGCGGCTGCCCGTGGGACGCCGAGCAGACCCACACCTCGCTGCTGCGTTACCTCGTCGAGGAGTGCTACGAGCTCTACCAGTCCATCGAGGACGGTGACCGCACCGAGCTGCGCGAGGAGCTCGGCGACGTCCTGCTGCAGGTGCTGTTCCACGCCCGCGTCGCCACCGAGCACGACGGCGCCCCGTTCGGGATCGACGAGGTCGCGACCGGGCTGGTCGACAAGCTCGTCGGCCGCCACCCGCACGTGTTCGCCGCGGGGGAGCAGGTCGCCACCGCCGCCGACCAGGACCGCCGCTGGGACGAGCTCAAGCGCGCCGAGAAGCAGCGCGAGTCCAGCGTCGACGGCATCGCGACGGTCCAGCCGGCCGTCGCGCTCGCCGCGAAGCTGACCTCCCGCACCGCGAAGGCGGGGCTGCCCGCGGACCTGCTGCCCGCCGACGACGGCGCCGGCGCGGCGCTGTTCCGGCTGGCCGCGGCCGCACAGCTCGGCGGTGGTGACCCGGAGGCCGCGCTGCGCACGGCCGCCCGCGAGTTCGAGGCGCGGGTGCGGTCGGCGGAGAAGGCCGCCGCCGCGGACGGGCTCGACCCGCACGCGCTGACCGCCGAGGACTGGCGCCGCTACTGGGACGGTCCCTGACCCCCACCCCGATCGGGTGATACCCGCCGGTAACGTGTGAGCGTGCGCACCCAGTCGCTGCTCGCGGCCATCGGCGGCATCCTGGCCCTGATCGTGCTCGTCTCGCTGGCGACCGGCCCGGACTTCGGGCCGTCGCTGCCCCGGACCCCGGTCGACCGGCAGTCCGCCCCGCCCGCGTCCGCGCCGCTGCCCGCGGGCACCGACGTCGTCGCGTGGGCCCGGGCGACCGCGGCCGAGGCCGACATCCCCGAGCGGACCCTGCAGGCCTACGCGAACGCCGAGCTGCGCCAGCGCGAGCGCACCCCGGACTGCCGGCTGAGCTGGGCGACGCTGGCCGGGGTCGGGCGGATCGAGTCCCGGCACGCGACCTTCCGCGGCGCCGAGCCCGGCCCGGACGGCCGCGTCGACCCGCCGATCATCGGCATCCCGCTGGACGGCACCGGCGGCACTCGCCGGGTGGCCGACACCGACGGCGGCCGCCTCGACGGCGACCCGGTGCTGGACCGCGCGGTCGGGCCGATGCAGTTCCTGCCCGGGACCTGGGCGCGCTACGGCGCGGACGGCAACGGCGACGGCGTCGCCGACCCCCAGCAGGTCGACGACGCCGCGCTCGCCGCGGCCGGGTACCTGTGCGCGAACGGGCGCGACGTCGCCGACGCCGACGACTGGTGGCGCGGGGTGCTCGCCTACAACGCCTCGGGCGACTACGCCCGCGACGTGTGGGCCGCCGCCGCGGACTACGCGCAGCGCACCGCCGCCCCCGCGCCGCCCGCCCCCTGACCCGACCCGGGGTCAGGCGAGCAGTGCGCGGCCCCAGTGGTCGTCGCCCTCGGCGAGACCGGGCGGGACCGCGAACAGCGCCGAGCCGTTGTGCTCCAGGTACTCGCTGAGCGCGTCGGAGCGGGCCAGCCTGCGCTGCATCGGCACGTACTGGCGCTGCGGGTCGCGCACGAACGCCACGAAGAACAGCCCGGCGTCGAGGTGCCCGTGCCCGTCGGAGCCGTCGACGAAGTTGTAGCCGCGCCGCAGGATCCGCACCCCGCCGTTCTCCTGCTCGGAGGCGAGCCGGATGTGGGCGTCGTCGGCGATCACCGGGCCGGACGCGTCGGTCGCGGCCAGGTCGGCGGTGTCGAACTCGGCCTTCCCGGTCAGCGGTGCGCCCTCGCCCTTGTCCCGGCCGATGGTCCGCTGCTGGTCGTCGAGGTTGGACCGGTCCCAGTTCTCGATGTGCATCCGGATCCGGCGGGCCACCAGGTAGGAGCCGCCGCGCAGCCACTCCGGTCCCTCGTCGCCGACCCACACGTGCCGGTCCAGCAGGTCCGGCTCCTCGGCCTTGAGGTTGTTGGTGCCGTCCTTGAACCCGAACAGGTTGCGCGGGGTCGCCTGCCCGGTCGAGGTCGACGACGTACGCCCGAACCCCAGCTGCGACCAGCGCACCTCGGTCACCCCGAAGCCCTCGCGGACGAGGTTGCGCACGGCGTGCACGGCCACCTGCGGGTCGTCGGCGCAGGCCTGGATGCACAGGTCCCCGCCGGAGCGGGCCGGGTCGAGCTGGTCGCCCTGGAAGCGGGGCAGCGTGGTGAGCGCGGCCGGGCGCCGGTCGGTGATGCCGAGCTTGTCGAAGAACGCCGGTCCGACACCGAAGGTCAGCGTCAGCGACGCCGCGGGCAGCCCGAGCGCCTCCCCGGTGTCGGCCGGGGCGGTGTAGCGGTTGGCGGGCAGTGCGCCGCCGTCGGCGGTCTCCTGGCCGGCCGTCATCCGCTCGGCCGACGCCGTCCAGCGCGCGAGCAGGTCGCGCACGGCGGCCCGGTCGGTGCTGGTCAGGTCGAGCGCGACGAAGTGCAGCCGGTCCTGGGCGGGGGTGACGATCCCGGCCTGGCGGTCGCCGCGGAACGCGACGGTGCCGTCGCCGGAGGCGGCCGCGTCGCCGGAGAGGCCGTACCCGGCGGCGACGCCCGCCCCGGCCAGTGCCACACCGGCACCGGTCAGGCCGAACAGTCGTCGCCGGGAGACGTGCAGCGGGCTCATGCGGTGACGGTGCCCGCGACCTTGCTGACCGGCTCGGCCAGCGCGTCGACGGCCGCCGCCATCTTCTTCGTGTCGTCCGGGGTCAGCTGGGTGTAGAGCTTGTAGCCGTCGCCGACGCGGTAGCCCTGGAGGAGCGTGTCGACGGCCGCGAAGCGCTGGTCGAGCACCGGGCCGAGCGTCGGGTCCTTCTGGTCGATCACCGGGCGCAGTGCGGCGACGGCGGCCTGCGAGCCCTCCACGTTGGCCTGGAAGTCCCAGAGGTCGGTGTGGGAGTAGCGGTCCTCCTCGCCGGTGATCTTGCCGGTGGCGACCTCGTCGAGCAGGCTCTTGGCGCCGTTGGCGAGCTCGGCCGGGGTGAGCTTCAGGCCGGGGATGCGGCCCTGGAGGTCCTTGGCGTCGGTGACCAGGGTGGCGGCGACCTGCGGGGAGTCGGCCTTGAGGCCGTCGACCCAGAGGTCCTTCTCGAGCCGGTGGAACCCGGTCCAGGCGACGCCGGGGTCGCGCTCGTCGTCCTCACGGCCGTCGAGCTTCGGGTCGAGGTCGCCGAAGGACTCGGCGATGGGCTCGATCCGCTCGTAGTAGGTGCGGGCGACCGGGAACAGCGACTTGGCCTTCGCGACGTCGCGGGCCGAGACGGCGGCGGCGAACTCGGAGCTCTTGGTGACCAGCGCGTCGGACTGGGAGGACACGTAGCGCAGGTAGCCGGCGGTGGCGGCGGCGAGCTCGGCGTTGGTGTCGGTGGCGCGCTGCGCGGAGCCGGTCACGGTGAACGGGGCGCGGATGCCGTCGCCGGACATGCCCGGCTTGCAGGCGGTGGTGTAGGTGCCGCCGTCGGGGACCTCGACGATCAGGTCGCGGGACAGCCCGGGGCCGATGTTCTCGACCTCGCCCATGATCCGGTCACCGGTGGCGTAGAGGTAGAACTCGGTGACCTTGCTGCCGGCGTTGGTGATCCGGAACGTCATGTTCCCGGCGGCGGCCTCGGTGGCCGAGACCTCGCAGGCGGTGTCGGTGGCGTTGACCGTGATCGGGCCGCCGCCGCCCGGGCCCTGCGCCGTGGGAGCGGTCGAGGTGCAGCCGGCCAGCAGTGCGGCGGCGACGGTGAGCGACGCCAGGCCTGCGGCCGTGCGCGTGACGGGGGACATCGTGCGTTCTCCTAGAGGGGTCGACACCGTGGGCGGTGCGGGGTTCAGGCGTCGGCGGTGGCCGGGGCGCGACGGCGGGCCGGGCGCAGGAACAGCGCCAGGACCACCACGACGTAGACCGACCAGACGACCGCCTCGAGCACGGTCGTCTGCGGTGAGAAGTTGAAGATCCCCTTGAGCAGGGTGCCGTACCAGGAGTCGGCGGGGATCACGTCGCTGACGTCGAAGGCGAGTGTGGTCAGCCCCGGCAGGATCCCGGCCTCCTGCAGGTCGTGGACGCCGTAGGCGAGGATCCCGGCGGCCACGAAGATCAGCAGGAAGCCGGTGACGGTGAAGAACCGCCCCAGGTTGATCTTCAGCGCGCCGCGGTAGATCGCGTACGCGAGCGCGACGGCGATCGCGATGCCGATCAGGAACCCGACCAGCGGTCCGGCGGTCTCGCCCGCGGCCTGTGCGGCGGCGAAGAAGAAGATCGCGGTCTCCAGGCCCTCGCGGCCCACGGCGAGCGCCGCCATCACGACGACGGCCCACGGCCCCATCGACACGGCCCGGTCCAGGGCGCCCTCCAGCGCCCGGGACAGGGTCCGGCCGTGCGAGCGCATCCAGAAGATCATCCAGGTGACGAAGCCGACCGCGATGATCGAGAGCGAGCCGCCGAGTGCCTCCTGGGCCTCGAAGGTCAGCGCCTGCTGCGTGAGCGTCAGCCCGAGCGTGACGCCGACGCTGACCGCGACGGCGAGCGCGACGCCCGCCCACACCCGCGGCAGCTCCGAGCGTCGCCCGGTACGGACCAGGAAGGCCACCAGGATCGCCACGACCAGCGCGGCCTCGAGTCCTTCACGCAGCCCGATGAGCGCGTTCCCCAGCATGCGACCTCCTGCAGCCCAGTCACCGGTGGCAGTCGCCAGGTGAGGGTGAGCTGCCGGGCGGGAAGGCTAACCTCACCCGATCGGGCGGGGAAGTGTCGCGGGGCATTCGCCCCGGAAGATCCGTTTTCGCAGATCAGGGACGGTCGGGCGCGAGCGCGATGCGGGCCCGCACCTCGCCCAGAGCCTCCTGGTACTCCGGGCGCGGATCCATCGCCGAGGCGATCTTCAGCTGCGTCTCGGCCTCGCCGAGCCTGCCCTGACGCTGCAGTGTCTTGCCGAGTGCGAAGCGCGCGTAGTGGTCGGCCGGATCCATCTCGACGACCCGGACGAACGCCGCCTCGGCCTTCCGCAGCTGCGCCGAGTCGAGGTAGGCGCGGCCGGCGAGCAGGTGCACCGAGGCGTCGCCGGGCTCGTCCGGACCGTGTGCATCGAGGACGGGGCGGAGCGCGTCGAGCGCCTCGAGCGGGCGGTGCCGGGAGAGCAGCCGGTCGGCACGGCGGAACGCCGCGACCGGGTCCTGGTGGTTCGCACGGGGACTGCTCATGGTCACTCTTACGTTAGGTGCGATCCGGGCGGGATGCGAGGTCTTGACAGACCGCCGGTGCGGAGCAGGGTGACGCAAGCGTCCCCCGCCGGGGGCCCACCGGTGACTACGCTGACGCACCGGACGACACCCGCGATCAGAACAGGAGTCACGGTGGCGGTCATCGAGCAGGTCGGGGCACGCGAGATCCTCGATTCCCGGGGCAATCCCACGGTGGAGGTCGAGGTCGCGCTGGACGACGGCACGCTGGCGCGTGCCGCGGTCCCGTCGGGCGCCTCGACCGGCGAACACGAGGCCGTCGAGCTGCGGGACGGCGACAAGAACCGCTACGGCGGCAAGGGCGTCGAGAAGGCCGTCGCGGCCGTCCTCGACGAGATCGGGCCGGAGCTCGTCGGCGTCGAGGCGGTGGACCAGCGACTGGTCGACCAGCGCCTCGTCGACCTCGACGGCACCCCGGACAAGTCGAAGTTCGGCGCGAACGCCCTGCTGGGCGTGTCGCTGGCCGTCGCGAAGGCCGGGGCGGAGTCCTCGGGCCTGGAGCTGTTCCGCTACGTCGGCGGCTCCAACGCGCACGTCCTGCCGGTCCCGATGATGAACATCCTCAACGGTGGTGCGCACGCCGACACCTCCGTCGACGTGCAGGAGTTCATGGTCGCGCCGATCGGCGCGGAGACCTTCCGCGAGGCGCTGCGCTGGGGCGCGGAGGTCTACCACGCGCTCAAGTCGGAGCTGAAGGACAAGGGCCTGTCGACCGGCCTCGGCGACGAGGGCGGTTTCGCCCCCGACGTCAAGGGCGGCACCCGCGGGGCGCTCGACCTGATCGCCGCCGCCGTGCAGCGCGCCGGCTACACCCTGGGCACCGACGTCGTGCTGGCGCTCGACGTCGCGGCGACCGAGTTCCACGAGGCCGGCAAGTACTCCTTCGAGGGCAAGAAGATCACCGCGGACAAGCTGTCCGAGGTGTGGGCCGAGCTGGTCGACTCCTACCCGCTGGTGTCCATCGAGGACCCGCTGGACGAGAACGACTGGGACGGCTGGGTCGGCCTCACCGAGGCCATCGGCGACAAGGTGCAGCTCGTCGGCGACGACCTGTTCGTCACCAACCCGGAGCGGCTCGAGGACGGCATCGCCCGTGGCGCCGCGAACGCGCTGCTGGTGAAGGTCAACCAGATCGGCACCCTGTCCGAGACCCTCGATGCGGTGACGATGGCGCACAACGCGGGGTACCGCTGCATGATGAGCCACCGTTCCGGGGAGACCGAGGACGTCACCATCGCGGACCTCGCCGTCGCGACCGGCTGCGGTCAGATCAAGACCGGCGCCCCGGCGCGGTCCGAGCGGGTGGCGAAGTACAACCAGCTGCTGCGCATCGAGGAGCTGCTCGGTGACGCCGCCCGCTACAACGGCGAGCTGGCGTTCCCGCGCTACCAGGTGCCCGGCCAGAGCTGACGCTCCGGTCGTTCCCCCGTCGGTGACACGGTGCCGCCCGGATCGTCTGCGGACGGTCCGGCGCGGCACCCCCACCGGTGCCCGATCGGGCGGCATGCTGGACGGGTCGCCACGGAGCGGCACGGGCGGCACTGACGGGTGAGGGAACCCGGGACGGACGGGAGGGTGCATGGCGGACCGTCGGGGACGTGGACGGGACGCTCGTGCGCGCACGACCGGCACGGGGCGTGGCCGTGCCGCGGCCAAGCCGCGGACCACGACCGCACGCTCGGCGCGGGCCCCCGCGTCGACGGGCGGCTCCGGCGCGCGGTCGCGGCCGGCCGGACCGCAGGGCGCCCGGCCCCGTCTGACCCGCGCCCGGTCCCGCGCCGGCGAGGTCGTCGCCCGCACGACCGGGCTGCTGGGCCTGTCGTCGACCAAGCGGGCCGCCATCCTGGCCATCGTGGTCTGCGCGCTCGCGCTGACCGTCGCGGTGCCGCTGCACAACTTCGTCGCCCAGCGCCAGGAGCTGGCCGACGTCTCCGACCGCCAGCAGGCGCTGGAGGCCGACGTGGCGCGGCTGTCCTCCGACCGCGCCCGGCTCTCGGACCCGGCCGAGGTCGAGGCCCAGGCCCGGTCCCGGCTCGGGATGGTCCAGCCGGGGGAGACCCCCTACGTCGTGCAGTTCCCGGCCCCGCCGGCGCCGGTCGTCGAGGACGGCCAGGCCGAGCCCGGCGTGCCCTGGTTCCACACCCTCTGGAACGACGTCACGGGCGACCCGCGACGATGAGGGTGTGAGCAGCACTCGTTCCCGTCCGCCCGGTCTGGAGCCGGGCCCGGTCGCCCAGGCCGACCTCGACGCCGTCGCCGACCAGCTCGGCCGCGCCCCGCGCGGGGTCCTCGCGGTCGCCTACCGCTGCCCGTCCGGGCACCCGGCGGTCGTGCAGACCGCGCCGCGGCTGCCCGACGGCACCCCGTTCCCGACGTTGTACTACCTGACCTGCGCCCGGCTGGCGTCGCGGATCGGAACCCTCGAGGCCGAGGGCCGGATGCGGGAGATGGAGGAGCGGCTGGCCGTCGACGACGAGCTGGCCGCCGCCTACCGCCGCGCCCACGAGACCTACCTCGCCGAGCGCGACGCCATCGAGCCGCTCGCCACGCACCCCGACGTCACCGCCGGGGGCATGCCGGACCGGGTGAAGTGCCTGCACGTGCACGTCGCACACGCCCTCGCCGCCGGGTCCGGGGTGAACCCGTTCGGCGACGAGGCCCTCGACGAGATCGGGGAGTGGTGGCGGTCCGGGCCGCCCTGCTCCTAGACCGGCTGCCCACGGTCCCGCCCGGCACGGAACGCGTCGACCGCGAGCCGGGCGAAGCGTTCCGCATCGCGTCCGCGGCTGGCCTCCGGTGCCCCGGCGAGACCGCGCCCGGCCCGCAGGACCAGGATCAGGTCGTCGACGGTGAAGTCGGGGCGCAGCGCGCCGCAGGCCCGCGCACGTGACGCGAGCCCGTCGATCATGCGCAGCAGCTCCCGCTGGTGGCCGGCGAGGAGGTCGCGGGCGGGCTCCGCGGCGGTGAACGCGTCGACGAAGCCCCGGTTCCGCACGTTCAGGGCGACGAGCCGGTGCACGACCGTGCGGAAGCCGCGCCACGGATCCTCGTCGGCGACCCCGTCGACGACGATCCGCCGGCACTCCTGCATCTCCTCGGCGAACGCCTCACGGACCAGGTCGTCCCGGGTGGGGAAGCGGCGGTACAGCGTGGCCGGGCCGACACCGGCCCGCCGGGCGACCGCGCGCATCCCGACGTCGAGCCCGTCCTCGGCGAACAGGACGCGGGCCGCGGCGAGGATCCGGTCACGGTTGTCCTGCGCGTCGGCCCGTAGCCGAGTCGGCTCGCGATCCATCTCTCTCACTTCCACTAAGTGGACGGGTGCGTCCACTACCGTCGGAAGGGTACGCGACCAGGGAGGACCCGGAGATGCAGGCGGTCAGGATCGGCGAGTTCGGTGCCCCGGACGGGCTGGAGGTGGTCGAGGTCCCGGTGCCGCGACCCGGTGCGGGTCAGGTCCTCGTCCGGGCCGAGGCGATCGGCGTCGGAGGTGTGGACGCGGTGATCCGGCGGGGTCTGCTCGGCACCGGGTTCCCGGTGGGGATGGTGCCGGGCAGCGAGGTGGCGGGAGTGGTGACCGCGACCGGGGAGGGGGTCGACCCGGCGTGGACGGGCCGCCGGGTCTGGGCCTTCACCGGTACCGGCGGTGCCTACGCCGAGCAGGTCCTCGTGGCGGTCGGCGACGTGGTCGCCCTGCCGGACGGCCTGACGGCGGCCCGCGCGGTGACCCTCGGGAGCGCGGGACCCGTGGCGCACTTCGCCCTGGCCCACGCCCACCACGCGCCCGGCGAGAGCGTCCTGGTCCGCGGTGCGGCGGGAAGCATCGGCATCGCGACGGTGGAGCTCGCCGTGCAGGGCGGTGCGGGCGAGGTGGCGGTGACGACCTCGTCCGCGGAACGGGGGCGCCGACTGCGCGAGCTCGGGGCGACCCGGGTCCTCGACCGGTCCGGCGGGGGCGGGACGGACCGCTACGACGTGATCATCGACGTGGTCGGGGGACCGGACGTCCCGGCGTTCCTGGATCGGCTGGCTCCGAACGGGCGGCTCGTCCTCGTCGGTGCGGTCGCCGGGTTCCCGCCCGCCGACGTGGGGTCGGCGTTGACCCGGGCGTTCCAGCAGTCGCGCTCGTTCGCCACCTTCAGCCTGGACACCGTCCCCCACCCTCGACGCGACGCGGTCCGCGCCGACCAGTTCGACGCGGCGGTCCGGGGCGGGCTCAGCACCGTCGTCGACGACGTACTGCCGCTGCGGGCCGCGGTGGAGGCGCACCGCCGGATGGACGCGGGGACCGTCTTCGGGCGGCTCGTGCTCGTGCCCGGCGACGGCCCCGCGACGGCCTGACCGCCCGGTCGGTCAGGGCGTCGCCCGCTCCAGCAGCACCCCGACGCTGTCCTTCCCCGGCCGGGTCCCGGCGGTGCGCAGCGGCCCGTCGGCGTCGAGCCGGGTCGCGAGGAAGACGTCCGCGACGGCCGTCGGGGCGTGGCGGACCAGCAGCGACCCCTGCAGGGCCAGCGCGGCCAGCTCCGCGAGACGGCGGGCCCGGCGTTCCTCCGGCGCGGCCAGCTCGGCGCGCAGCGCGGTGACCGTCGCGTCCAGCCGCGGGTCGGCTCCCGCGGCGAGGTCGATCTCGGCGAGCAGTGCCTCGACGGCGTGCGGCTCGCGGGCGATGGCGCGCAGCGCGTCGAGCGCGGTGACGTTGCCCGAGCCCTCCCAGATCGAGTTCAGCGGCGCCTCCCGGTAGAGCCGGGGCAGGTCGGACTCCTCGACGTAGCCGTTGCCGCCCAGGCACTCCAGTGCCTCGGCGACGACGGTCGAGGTCCGCTTGCACACCAGGTACTTCGACACCGGCAGGGCCAGGCGCAGCAGCGCCGTCTCACCCCGGTCGACGGCGCCGGCCAGCCGCAGCGCCAGGACGGTCGCGGCCTCGGTCTCGGCGGCGAGCTCGGCGAGGACCTCCCGCATCAGGGGCTGGTCGGCGAGCCGCGCCCCGAACGCGGACCGGTGCGCGACGTGGTGCGCGGCCTCGGTGACCGCGGCCCGCGCGGTCGCCGCGGAGCCCAGCACGCAGTCCAGCCGGGTCATCGAGACCATCTCGATGATCGTCCGGACGCCGCGGCCCTCGTCGCCGACCCGCCAGCCGACCGCGCCCGCGTACTCGATCTCCGACGACGCGTTGGACCGGTTGCCGAGCTTGTCCTTGAGCCGCTGCAGCCGGATCGCGTTGCGGGTGCCGTCGGGCAGCACCCGGGGCAGGACGAGGCAGGTCAGCCCGCCGGGGGCCTGGGCGAGGGTGAGGAACAGGTCGTTCATCGGGGCACTGGTGAACCACTTGTGCCCGGTGAGGCGGTAGCTGCCGTCGGGCTGCGGGGTGGCGACGGTGGTGCCGGCGCGGACGTCGGAGCCGCCCTGCTTCTCGGTCATCGACATGCCCGCGAGGAGGCCGTCCTTGCCGGCCGGGACGGCGAGGCCGGGCGCGTAGCGGCGGGCGGTCAGGCCGGGCTCGTAGGCGGCGGCCAGCTCGGGCGCGTGCCGCAGCGCGGGCACCGACGCGTAGGTCATCGAGATCGGGCACAGGTGACCCTGCTCCACCTGCGAGGTCAGGTAGAAGCCCGCGGCCCGGGTGACGTGCGCACCGGTGCCGGGCGCCGCGGCCCACGGGGCGGCGGCCAGGCCGTGCTCGACGCTCGTGCGCATCAGCGCGTGCCACGACGGGTGGAAGGTCACCTCGTCGACGCGGTGCCCGGTGCGGTCGTGGGTGCGCAGCTCGGGCTCGTGGGCGTTGGCGGCGCGGGCGTGCTCGCGGTGCTCCGCCGTCCCGATCTCGCCGGCGAGCGCCCGCAGTGCCGCCGGGTCGCCCCCCTCGCGTCCGATGGCCTCGACGACGGCCGGGTCCGCGGAGAGCAGGTCGCCGTCGGCCCGGGGCGGGACCTGGTTCACGACCTGGTGCGTGCCGAGGTCGGACACCGGGGCGGGGGTGTGCGTCGTCGCCATTACCGGAGGGTAACCCCGGCGTGCGACCGATCCCAGGCGTTCCGACTACGGTTCGGACCGACCGTCGTCGTACCCGAAGGAGTGCCGATGTCGCGGGTTGCCGCCATCGACTGCGGAACGAACTCGATCCGGCTGCTCGTCGCCGATGTCACCGAGGCCTTCGACGGCCAGAAGGAGCTGCGCGACCTGCACCGCGAGATGCGGATCGTGCGGCTCGGCAAGGGGGTCGACGCGACCGGCCGGCTCGACCCGGAGGCGCTGGAGCGGACCCGCGTGGCGCTGGTCGACTACGCCGTCGCCGCCCGCCGCAAGGGAGCCGAGCGGATCCGGATGGTGGCGACGTCGGCGACCCGGGACGCGTCGAACCGCGAGGACTTCTTCGCGATGGTCCGCGACACCCTGGGCGTCGAGGCGGAGATCATCTCCGGCGACGAGGAGGCGCGGCTGTCGTTCGTCGGCGCCGTGGGCGACCTCGACCCCGACGACGGCCCGTTCGTGGTGACCGACGTCGGCGGCGGGTCCACCGAGGTCGTCGTGGGGGAGCTGCGCGACGGGGCCGCCGTGGTGACCGCGGCGAAGTCGGTCGACATGGGGTCGGTGCGGCTGACCGAGCGCTGCCTGCCCTCGGACCCGCCGTCGGACGCCGAGATCGACTCCGCGCGTGTGGTCGCCGCCGAGGTGCTGGCCGAGGCGTTCGCGTCGGTGCCGGTCGAGACCGCGACGACCTGGGTCGGGGTGGCCGGGACGATCACCTCGCTGTCCGGGATCGCCCAGGAGCTGCCCGCCTACGACCGCGAGCAGGTGCACGGCTCGACGCTGACCCGCGAGGACCTGCACCGGGTCGCGGACCTGCTGATCCGGTCGTCGCGGTCGGAACGGGAGAAGCACGGCTCGCTGCACCCGGGCCGCGTCGACGTCATCGGTGCCGGGGCGCTGGTCGTGCAGGCCCTGGCCGACGAGCTGCACGCGCGCGCCGGGATCGACCGCGTCGTCGTCTCCGAGCACGACATCCTCGACGGGATCGCGCGATCGATCGCATGACCCTGGCGGTCCTGGACCAGCGGATCTCCGAGTGCCGGGCATGTCCGCGGCTGGTCGAGTGGCGCGAGCAGGTGGCCCGGGAGAAGCGGGCCGCGTTCCGCGACGAGACCTACTGGGGACGCCCGGTGCCCGGCTTCGGCCCGCCCGACGCGCGGATGCTGATCGTCGGGCTGGCTCCCGCCGCGCACGGCGCCAACCGGACCGGGCGCATATTCACCGGCGACCGCAGCGGCGACGTGCTCTACGCCGCGCTGCACGCCGTCGGGCTGGCGTCGCAGCCGACCGCCTCCCACATCGGCGACGGCCTGGAGCTCCACGGGGTCCGGATCACCGCGCCCGTGCACTGCGCGCCGCCGGCGAACAAGCCGACCCCGGCCGAGCGCGACGCCTGCCGGAGCTGGCTGGAGCAGGAGCTCGACCTGCTCGCGCCGACGGTCCGCGGGGTCATGGTGCTCGGCGGCTTCGGGTGGCAGGCGCTGCTGCCGGTGCTCGCCGGCGCGGGGTGGACGGTCCCGCGGCCGGCCCCGAAGTTCGGGCACGGGGCGTCGGTGACGCTGGCCCCGGCCCGGCCCGACCGGGAGCCGCTGGAGCTGTTCGGCTGCTACCACGTGAGCCAGCAGAACACCTTCACCGGACGGCTGACCCCGGCCATGGTCGAGCAGGTCCTGGCGGACACCGCGCGGGCCGCGGGATTGTCGCCGACCCGACGATAAACGCCATCGCCGCTGGTCGGGGCCTCTTCCGGCGTGGCTTTGCTCTGCTCACCTCTACGCAACACCCTCCGCCGCGACGCCCCGGCCCCCCGGGGCGCGTCGCGTCTCCCGCGCCGATGCCGTCGCCGAGATGCAGCTCAGCGGGGTTCCGGTACGGGTCGTCGCCCGCTGAGCTGCATCTCGCCGGGTGTCCCGGTCCCGGGACTCAGCCGGTGGTGAAGCGGTGCAGGCGCATCGCGTCCTGCATGGCGGGGACGTGCCCGGCCGCCGACAACAGCGGGCGCAGCCACACCCGCGGCTCGCGCAGGGACACCTCGTCGTAGATCGAGATGTCGTCGCGCTCGGTCAGCGACGGGTGCCGGTGCGCGAACTCCGCGGGGTTCCACGACCACCGGAACTCGGTACCGACGGCGCGGAACGTCGGCGTCCAGCGCGAGGCACGCACCGTCCACGGGGCGACGGCGTCGAACGCCAGCGTCACCGCGGGGGTGCCGGACACGACCCGGTCGACGGTCGCGTGCACGGCCTCCGCCGGGACGTACATGAACAGCCCCTCGGCGACGACCAGCGTCGGCAGCGTCGGGTCGACGGCGGACCACCAGCCGTCGTCGGTGACGGAGCCGGAGACCTGCTCGATGCTGTCGGGGAGGTCGTAGAGCCGGCGTCGGACCTCCATCACCTCGGGCTGGTCGACGTCGACCCAGCGGCACGTCGACGGCACCCCGACCCGCAACGGCCTGCTGTCCAGTCCGCAGCCCAGGTGCAGGACCTGCCCGGCGGGCTCGGCGGCGAGGAACTCCCGCGTCCAGCCGTCGAGGATCGCGGCGCGGCACACGATGGTCGAGACGTCGCCGGTGAACTGCCAGAGGCCGTGGACGTCGTGCTCGATGCGGTCCCAGACGGGCTCCGCCCACGGGTCGCCCAGGATCGGACGGCGGGACCGGGCGTCCAGGCGTCGCATGTAGAGGGTCATCAGCAGGGTCGCCGCGGCGCCCCGGAGGTCGACCTTCTCGGTGCTCGGCATGAGTCCTTCCCGCCCTGGCTACGCTGTCGCGGCGCCCCCGTAGCCCAACGGCAGAGGCAGGCCCCTTAAAAGGGTCACCGGTGTGGGTTCGACTCCCACCGGGGGCACCCGTTCCGACCGCGACTTTACGCCTCTGACCAGCGTGTTCGCCCGCCGAGGTCGTGATCTGGCTGTCCGGCTGTGACCGGCGGGAACCGGTGCCCACCGGGTGGCCGTCTCGACTAGGTGTCGACGTTTCAGTCACGGCCGGTCTCGCCGACCGCCCGGTGCTTCGACCCGCGTTCCTCACGACGGCGGCCGGTGTCGATTCAGGCCGGCCTCCGGCGGCGCGCGGGCTGACCACGCAGGCCCCCAGCAGTAGGGAGACGTCCGATCAGAGGGCGAATCCGCCTGACCCGATCACGCCTCCGTGAGTCGTACGCTGCGAGGATGCCTGAACTCGCACAGGCCAACGTCGCCAGTCTGCGCGCGCCACTCGACGACCCCAGGATGCGCGGATTCCTGACCGCGCTCGCGCCGATCCACCACCTCGCCGAGCACAGCGACGGTTTCCTCTGGCGCCTCCGGACAGGCGACGATCACGGTCTCTGCGTGATCCGCGACGGCACCGGCCCGGCCTTCCTCAACCTCTCGGTCTGGCGCGACTACCGATCGCTGCACCAGTTCGTCTACCGCAGCCGGCATGGAGACCTCCTGCGTCAACGGGACCGCTGGTTCGACACGACCCGACAGCCGTCCACGGTCCTGTGGTGGGTGACCACCGGAGAGCGACCCACCGCGGATGACGCAACACATCGACTCCGTCACCTTGGGACGTACGGACCTACGGCACGAGCGTTCTCCCTACGGCGCCAGTTCACTGCTTCCGGTGCACCGGTTGCATCCCCTCGATCGCGATCATCCACGCCGCGGTGACGGCCACGAAGGCGCCTGCAGCGTCGCTTCGCGATGGTTCGCCACTCTTGTCCCTGTCACCGAGGAGCGATGCGGCCAGGACGAGGGAATCGGAGAGGAACGGCCGAATCACGAGATCGCGCCGCTGCTACGTGACCCGGTACGGAACAGCTGCCGCTTGACGCGCCCGTCGAGGAGCATCAGCGCAGGTCGGCGGCGCGATCACGGTCCAGCACGTAGGGCCTGCGCGACGAACTGCCGACCCGGAGGAATGAGAAGGCCTGATTGTCCGGCCTTGCTGCGACGGCGCTGTGTCCCTGTCATCCATGGTCGTCGGACGAGCAGGGCCGACGCGACCCGACGCGTTGTCCCACGTCGATGCGGTTGCCGTCCGGGTCGCAGAAGACGAATCCACGCAGTCCGTAGTCAGCGTCACGCAGCCGCTTGATGATCCGCACTCCGTTGCTCGTCAGATGCTCGTAGAAGCCGGCTGCGTCCGCGACCATCATGTGCGCGACGTTGTGAATACCGGGCCGATGCCCTGTGACGAGCGTCAGGTGCAGTTCAGCCTCGTCGCGCCGCACGATGACGAACCCGGTGGGGTCGCCGTTGGTGAACGTCACGGTCATGCCGAGGGTCTCGCTGTAGAAGCGAACTGCCCGGTCCACGTCTGCGACGGGGAGGGTTGCGGCGATTCGACCGAATTGACCGAAGGGTGCTTCCTTCATGTTCGGCTCCATGCAAGGGGCGGCAACTCGGGGCGGTGCCCGTTACAACCTGGATCCTCGACGCAGTGGCCTGTAGCCGCACCCTATCCGATCCGCCCTGGCTCACAGCCGGTCAGCCAGGTGTTGTCGAGCTTCGTGTCGAATGCGTTCCGAAGCCGGTGTGCACTCCGAGTCTCGACATCCATGTCGCCGGTCGGATGCGATCACGGGTCCAAGATCCGCGGGTCCACAGCCGCAGGCGCTCGGAGCGAGTGGGCTACTCGGACTTCTGTCGTGCGAGGAGAAGCGCCGGCGGAGTCAGAAGCTCGATCACGGTCAGTGCCTGGAACAGCGGATGGGGTCGTCCGCTCCGTCGGGCAGCGGCAAGGCGGGCGAGCCCGCCTACGAACGTCGCAGCGGCGACGCCGCGGACGACGGCCGTGCTCGGGTTCGGTTCCCGCGCCGCGGCGAGCATCGCGATCCCTGAACCGCCCCACCATGTCGCGTAGAAGCGCAACACGCTGTCCGTGCTCGCGGTCGCGGTACCGCCGCCCGGGATCGCGCGTGTGCCCCTGGCGACAACGGCTCCGGCGGTGCCGATCGCAACGGCTCCGGACCCCGCGAGCAGGCCTCGAACGATCCCACGTGCGGTAGACGCCTTCACGATCTGCACACTTCCTCAGCGGACGGCGCGCACGCAAGATCGATTCGGCCCTCTGGACAGCGATGACGCCCGCCGATGTCGAGATGATGTCGTCCGACGGTGCAGATGCCGGCGTCCGGGGTGGGAGCCGCCTCCGATGAATCCTCGGCCCCGTGCCGGTCTCCTTCATCGTCCAGGTCGGGCAGACCCGCGGACAGCCATCCCGACAAGGAGACCCCGATGAGCGATCCCGTCGCCCCCCACGCCCTCGACCACACGTTCACCGCCACGCTCGAGAAGAGCGACGCACCGGGCGGGTGGGTCTACCTCCGCACCGACTGGTCGGCCGAGTTCTTCGCCACCCGCGGCCTGGTCAAGGTCCGGGGCACGATCGACGGCCACCCGTTCCAGAGCTCCTTCATGGCGCTCGGCGACGGGACGCACAAGCTGCCCGTGACCGCGGCGGTGCGGACGGCGATCGGCAAGCAGGCCGGGGACACCGTCACCGTCCACCTCGACGAGCGTCTGGGCCGTCGGTGACCTCCGTCGTCGTCACCGTCGGTCCCTGCCACTCGCGATACTCCGGGGATGGACGAGCCGGACGCGACGGTCCGACGTCGACTGCAGAGCGACGAGATCGCATGGCTGACGACAGTGCGTCCCGACGGAACCCCTCATGTCACGCCCGTGTGGTTCGTCGTCGATCGTTCGACCTGGTGGGTCGGCTGCAACGCGACGTCGGTGAAGGTCAGGAACTGTCGCACGCAGCCGGCGGTCGCCCTGGCCCTCGACGGTGGTCGGGCACCCGTGGTGGCGGAGGGCGTCGCCACCGTCCTGACGTGCGGCTTCCCGGCCGGTGTCGTCGCCCTGTTCGACCGGAAGTACGGGTGGGACGTCGAGGCCGACGACGGCACAGGACCCCGTGCCCTCATCGAGGTGGCCACCACCCGGTGGCTGTTCCGGGGGACGGCCCGGTAGCGGTGTGTCGCGGCGTCGCTCGCTCCGGTTCCCGGTGCCCCGGGTCCTATCGTCGGACCGTGACCGACGGATTCCGCATCATCTGCGAGATCGAGCCGCCGACCAGGCCCGACCTGACGCACGCCCGTCACCAGATCGGCGTCCTGACCCCGGTGTCGGATGCGTTCCTGATCCCCGACAACCACATCGGTCGCGCCACGGTGTCGAGCATCGCGGTGGCCAACGAGGTCCGGGCCATGGGCGGGACCAGCATCGCCTGTGTGAACTCCCGCGACCGCAACCTGCTCGGCTTCCGCCGGGATCTCCTGACCGCTGCCGCCTACGGCGTGGACCAGTTCCTGTTCGTGCAGGGTGACAAGCCGTCGGTCGGAGCCCGCACCGGGGAGCTGACCGTGCGGGCCATGATCGAGGAAGCGCGTGCGGCCACCGACCAGGAGCCGTTCGCCGGGATCGCACCCTTCCGCCTCGGGGTGACCGCCGGTCATCGTCGCCGGATGGCGTCCCGGAAGCAGGGCGCCGACTTCGTGTTCGTCCAGGTCGGCTACTCGGTCGAGGCGTTCCTGCGGTGGCGCGAGGACAACCCGACCGACCTGCCCGTCTACGCCGGCGTCATGGTCCTGGCGAGTGCCGGGATGGCGACGAGGCTGCGGGCGTCCATCCCCGACATCGAGATCCCGGACGAGCTGGTCGACCGCGTCGCGCACGGTCCGTCCGCGGGGGTCGACGCGGCGTGCGAGCAGATCCGGGCGCTGCGTGACACGGGAGCCTTCGCCGGGGTGCACCTCGTCCCCGTCAGCCGGTTCCGTGAGGTGTCGGCGTCGCTCGAACGCGAGCTCCGGAGCGGCCCGGCTTCCGCGTGACCGCGTCGGCCGAGGCCCCGGCCGCCGATGCCGGCCCCGGTCGAGCAGGTCGGTGTCCCCCCGGCCGCCGGTGTCGACCGCCGCGAGCGTCGTGCCGACGGCCGGGTCTCCCACGAGGGTGCGCCACCCGGCGACCTCCCGGCGGAATGCGGTGGCCGACAGGGCCGGCAACCGCCGTGCCCGGGCGCCGCGTGACACGGGAGCGTCGGCCGGGCCCCGGGCCGCCCGCTCACCGCGTCGCGACGATGAGCCGGTAGCCCACGTCGAGGTGCTCCAGCCCGGCGAGGTCCGCGTGGCGTTCCTGCCACCGTCCCGTGTCGAGATCGTCGGCGAGTCGGGCCAGTGCAGGCCCGACGACGTCGCGGGGGAGGCCGGCGAGTCCCGAGGCCGCGGCTCGGACGGCGGGGTCGAGGTAGGCGTGTGGACGTTTCCAGTGCGCCGCGAGCAGGCCGTCGACGCAGTCGGCGGGCACCGGGACGGGAACGGTCTCGATCGTGGCGCCGTGCCGCCGGAGAAGCCGTGTGACCGTGTCCAGGCAGGCCAGGTGCCGTTCACGGTGACCGATCTCGGGGAGGTACTCCGCCACCAGCCAGAAGGTGCGTGCGAACAGGACCGGGTCCCAGGTCAGCACGACCTGCCGCCGCGCGATGCGCACGAGCTCGGCGACGCCCGCCGCCGGGTCACGCCAGTGGTGCGTGGTGAGTACCGCCAGCGCGGCGTCGGCCGCGTCGTCCCGGACGGGCAGCGCCTCGGCCGACGCGAGCACCGCGGGCGCGGCGCCGGCGGGTCGCTGGGCGAGCATCGTGGCGGACGGGTCGATCGCCAGCACGGTGCCGGGCTGCTCGTACGAACCGGCGCCCGCACCGACGTCGACGACGCGCCGGCACCCACGCAACGCCTCCCGGATGTGGCGGTCGATGTGCGGGTCGGTGCGGCGCTGCACGGCGTAGCCGGTCCCGAGAACGGCGTAGGGGTCCGTGCTCACCGTCGACCACCTCCCGTTCCGTCGGGCCCGGCATCGCGCTCGTGGCGTCGACGCAGAAGGGACGCGGCGACGGGGCGCCTCAGCCCCAGGTGCGCACCACCGACAGCACCGCCTCCGCGTCCGGCCCCTGCCCGGCCAGCGCCGTCGCGGACGGCTCCACCCGGCGCGCCGCGACCAGGCAGAAGTCGAGTGCGGGCCCGCGGATCGCGGTCGGGGCGTCCTCGGGACCGAAGGTCCAGGTGTCGCCGCCGTCGGGGGCGGTGAGCTCGAGCCGTACCGACTCGGGCGGGATCGCGGGACGCCCGGCCTGCGAGGACACGAAGGGCAGCGTCCGCCAGGCCAGACGGGCGACGTGCCAGAGCTGGTCGCCGTCGTGCGCGGTCGTGCGCAGGGCGTTCGCGACGTCGCGGGTGTGGATCCAGCACTCGACGATCCGCGTCGTCGCGAGGGTGCGGGCGGGCAGGTCGCCGAAGATCCACGGAAGCCGGTCGCGCGGGTCCCGGACGAGGAAGAACTCCCGGAGCGCGCCGGACGACGCGCGCCAGCGGGCCAGCAGCTGCTCCGGCGGGGCCCCGCGCTCGTGGGCGACCATGCGGTCCACCGTGTCGTCGGTCGTCCCACCCGGCGCCGGCGGGCCGCCCGCCATCCGGGCCGCCGCGGCGGCGTTGCCCTCGGTCGGTCCGGCCACCACCCACTCGTCGGCCTGGGCCAGGTGCAGGACGACGTCGGCGACCGTCCATCCCGGACAGTCCGGGGCCGGCCGGTCCCACCGGTCCGGCGTCAACGGGGTGAGCAGCTCGTCGAGGACGCGGTGCTGCTCGGCCAGTCCGGCCACGACGGTGTCCACGATGTGCTCCCTCTCGGTCGTCCGGGCATCGGCCCGTGCCGGACCGCGCCCCACCCCTCGACGACGAGCCGGTCCCGGACGACGCTAGCCAGCAGCCGGACCCGCGTCGACCGATGAGTTCCGCCGCCCCCGGCGGTCCACCGTCGCGACGCGGTCCGCGCGTTCACCGAGGAGGCCCCATGCCCCGCACCCGGGTGCACAACCTGTTCATCTCCCTCGACGGCTACGCCGCCGGCGACCACGTGACCCTCGACGCCCCGATCGGCGACGCCGGGCGGCTCTTCGCCGGGTTCGACGGGCGGTTCATCCACGGGATCGGCGGGGTGGACGCCCCCGTCACCCTGGACCGCGCCCTGACCAGCACGTGGGCCCAGGGCATCGGCGCCGAGATCATGGGGCGGCGCAAGTTCGGTCCGCAGACCGGCCCCTGGACCGACGACGGCTGGCAGGGCTGGTGGGACGACGAGCCCCCGTTCCACACCCCGGTGTTCGTCATGACCCACCACCCGCGGCCGCCGATCGAGTTCGCGAACGGGACGAGCTTCCACTTCGTCGACGGGTCGGCGCAGGAGGTGCTGACGGTCGCGCAGGAGGCGGCGGGCGACCTGGACGTCCGGCTCGGCGGGGGACCCTCGACGATCCGGCAGTTCCTCGACGCCGACCTGGTCAACGTCATGCACGTGGTGATCCTGCCGATCGTGCTGGGGCGTGGGGTGTCGCCGTGGGAGGGGCTGACCGGCGTCGAGGACCGGTTCACCGTCGAGTCGGTCGCCTCGCCGAGCGGGCGCATCCACCAGTTCTGGAACCGGAAGGTCTGACACCCGTGGGATTCCTCAGCTACTCCATGAGCATGTCCCTCGACGGCTTCGTCGAGGACCCCACCGGCAGCATCGCCTTCGGCGACCCCGACGAGGAGGTGCACCGGCTGTCCAACGACCAGACCCGGGCGACGTCGGTGTTCCTGTTCGGCCGCAACCTCTACGACATCATGGAGGACTTCTGGACCGCCCCCGAGCGGGCCGAGGGCCACCCCGTGGAGGCGGAGTTCGCGCAGCTCTACACCGCGATCCCGCGGGTGGTGTTCTCCGACTCGCTGACCTCCGTCGCGCCCGGGTGCCGTCTCGTCCGCCGCGCCGACGCCCGGGCGGAGGTGGCCCGGCTGAAGGAGGAGACCGACGGCGAGCTGGCCGTGGGCGGGCCCGGGCTGGCCGCGTCGCTGCTGGACCTGATCGACGAGTTCCGCCCGCGGGTGGTGCCGGTCGTCCTCGGCGGCGGGAAGCGGTACCTGCCGCTCGGTGCGGACCTGCGGCTGCGACTGGTCGAGCAGCGCGTGTTCGACGGCGGGACCGTGCACCTGCGCTACCAGCGCGTCCGCTGACCCGGGCCGGATCCGGTCGCGGCACCGGACAGGGCGTCCCGGAGACTCCTACCGTCCTCGTCGCCGCCACTCGGGAGCCGTCCGTGATCGCCCAGGCGGCAGCCGTGTTCGCGGCCACCAACGTCGACGACCTCCTCGTCCTGGCACTGTTCTTCGCCCGGGTCGCCGACGGGCGCCGGGGCGTGGCGGCCGTCGTCGCCGGGCAGTACCTCGGGTTCGCCGGGATCCTCGCCGCCTCCGTGGCGGGTGCGCTGGTCGCCGGGCTGCTCCCCGAGCAGGCCCTGCCCTACCTCGGTCTGGTGCCGCTGCTGCTCGGCCTGCGCGCCGCCCGGGCGGCGTGGCGCGAGCACCACGACCCCGACGACGAGTCCGGGCCCGGGGGCGGCCGGGTCGGCGTCGCGACCGTCGCACTGGTGACCCTCGCGAACGGCGGCGACAACCTCGGCGTCTACGTCCCGCTGTTCGCCACCGCGGGGACGGCCGGGATCGTCACCCACGTCGTCGTGTTCCTCGTGCTCGTCGGGGTGTGGTGCGCCCTCGGCCGGTTCCTCGCGACACGGCCGCCGGTCGCGCGGGCCCTGGCCCGGTGGGGGCACGTGGTGCTGCCCGTCGTCCTCGTCGGGATCGGGGTGCTGATCCTCGTCGAGGGCGGGGCGTTCGGGCTCTGAGCCCGGTCAGGCCACGCGGGCCGGCGCCGGCGACCCGTACCGCGCGGGCAGCGTGATCGTGTCGGCGGGCGGTGCGGCCAGCCGCTCCACCAGCGGCTGCAGCGGCGCCGACGCGGCCACCCGCAGCACCGCCCGCTGGGTCGCGAGTCCCAGTCGGCTGCTCGGGTTGGCGGCGCGGAGCTGGGTGGCCGTGACACCCTGGGCCTTCATCGCGAAGGGCCGCACGACCTGCTCGTAGCGGGCCAGGGCGGACCGGTGGTCGGAGCCGTCCGCGAGCTCCGCGGCCAGCACGTAGGCGCCGGTCAGAGCCAGGCTGGTGCCGGTGCCGAACGGCCCGGTGGACCACGCGGCGTCGCCGAGGAGGACCACCCGCCCGGCGCTCCAGCTCCGCGCGTGCACCCGGGCGATCGCGTCCATGTAGTACGGCGCGTCGAGTGCGTCGAGCACGCGCGAGGTCTGCCAGCCCGCGTCGGCGAAGGTGCGGCGCAGGACGGCCGTCCGGGACTCCGGGGCGAGCGCCTCCAGCCCGCGCACCCCGCTGAGGAAGGTCAGGGCGGCGCGGGTGGTGCCGCGGTCGTCGGGACGCAGGCTCACGCCGCGGGAGCCGGTGGCGTTGAGGACGGTCCACCAGCGGTCGTCGTCGGCCGTGCGGGGGATGGTCAGGTAGGCCGCGTAGAGGCCGAGCTCCTCCAGGACGACGTCGTCGAACACCAGGTCACGGGTGCGGGACCGGGTGCCGTCGGCGACGACGAGGACGTCGGCCTCGACGGTGCCGCCGCGCTCCAGCGTGGCGGTGACCCCCTCGGTGTCCTGCCGGACGTCGACGATGCGGTCGCCGAAGCGGTACTCCGTGCCGGTGCGGGTGCGGTCGTGCAGCAGCCGCGCGAGCGTGCCGCGCAGGATCTCGGCCTCCGCGGTCAGACCGCGGGTGTCGTCGCGGCCCGCGGCGAACTCAGCGACCGGGCGGCCTGTGTCGTCGACGAAGCGGGTGCCCTCCTCGCGGGTGCCGGCGGCGAGGATCTCCTCCTCCAGCCCCATCCGGCGGACGACCTCGCGGGCGGTGCCGCGGACGTCGACGTTCTGGCCGTCCTCGCGGAGCTCGGTGGCCCGCTCGACGACGGTCGTGCGCCAGCCGCGGGCGTGCAGCTGGTGGGCCAGCGCCGGGCCGGCGATACCGGCTCCGGAGATCAGGGCGTGCGGGCTCATCGGGTCTCCCTCGGCGTCGTATAAGTAGAGAAACTAGCGACTAGATGGACTGGCGGCAAGTCGAGTGGTGTACTCACCCGCATGGCCGATGGTGTGCAGACGGGTCCGGACGACCTCTCGGAGCTGGGTGAGGTGACCCTCGCGGTCCGCGACCTGGTCGCCGCGACCCAGCAGCTGGCGGGCCGGACGGCCCAGGCCACCGGGCAGAACGTCACCGACATGACCGCGGTCGGCCTGCTCGTCCAGTTCGGGCCGATGGGGGTGGTCGAGCTGGGCAACCGGCTGGGGATCCGGTCGGCGTCCGCGACGGCGCTGGTCGACCGGCTCGAACGCGCCGGGCACGCCGAGCGCGTCCGCGACCGCGTCGACCGGCGACGGGTGGCCATCACCGCCACCGACGCCGCCCGCCGGGCCAACCTCGAGGCCTGGATCCCGCTTGTGCGCCGGATGGACGAGGTCTGCCGGGACCTGTCGCCCGCGGAGGCCGACGTCGTCGTGCGGTTCCTGCGCCGGCTCGCGACGACCGTCGACGGGAGCGTGCCCTGACCCGGGACGCCGGAGGCGTTCGCGAAGGCCGCACCCGCCGGGGTCGCCCGCGGCGCGTGAGCGTCAGGCGTCGCCGACGGAGGAGATGGCGTAGCGCCGCACGTCCGCGCCCAGGATCCGGGCCGCGGTGTCCCCGTCCGGCCCGGAGCCGCGGAACGCGAGCAGCTCCTCCTCCGACGCCCAGCGCTCGTAGACGTTCACCCGCGCCGGGTCCAGGGTGTCCGCGGTCAGGGCGAAGTCCAGGCAGCCCGGGGCCGAGCGCGCGAGCGCGACCGCCCGCGTCCCCTCGGCGACGAGGGCGTCCCGGTCGGCAGGGTCGGTGAGCAGGTGGCCCGCGACGATCAGCATGCAGGAGGACCGCCGCGCGGCCCCGGACTCATCGGTCGCGCAGCGCGTCGTCCAGTGCGGTGGTCAGCGCGGCGACGCGGCTGCTGCCGGCCGCCGCGCGCGGGTAGCGGCACAGGACGTCGACCAGCTCCGGTGTCGCGCGCCGCCGGGCACGGTCGAGCTGCGCGTCGCCGCTGCGGGGCGCGTCGCCGTCGGCCAGTTCGACGGCGTGGGCGGCGTGCGCGGCCGCGCGCAGGATGTGGCCGACCTGGGTGGCCTTCGCCAGCGGGTGCAGGTAGGCGGACGCGGCGGCGTCCGCGGCGGCCAGCGCGGCGTGCCTGCCGGCCGGGGTGCGGGCCTCCTTCGCCGCCCGCGCCGCGTCGACGGCGGTCACCCGCTGCAGCCGCGACCGCTCGGCGCCGTCGGCGAAGGCCCACGCCGCGTCGAGCGCCGCGCGGGGGCGGCCGTCGTCGGGCCCGTCGAACAGGGGGAGGGCCTCGGCGGCGCACTCCGCGGCGAACCGGGTCACGACCCGCAGGTCGGCCATGGTGAGGGTGACGTCCCCCGGTCCGATCCGTGCCACCGCAGCACCTTCCCGTACCGCGCGCACCTCCGCCAGGATGGGGTCGTGCCGACGACGGTGGACCTCAAGCGCGAGCTGCCCTGCTACGCCGCGCGCCGCGACACCCCCGAGCTGGTCGACGTCCCCGACCTGCGGTTCCTCATGATCGACGGCCACGGCGACCCGAACACGCCCGTCTACACGGCGGCGGTCGAGGCGCTGTACCCGGTCGCCTACACGTGCAAGTTCGCCAGCAGGCGCGAGCTCGGGCGCGACCACGTCGTGATGCCCCTGGAGGGGCTCTGGTGGGCCGAGGACATGGACTCCTTCACCCTGTCCCGGGACAAGACCCGCTGGTCGTGGACGATGATGATCATGATCCCGGACTGGGTGCCCGAGGCGATGGTCGACGACGCCGTCGCCACCGTCCGGCGGAAGAAGGCGCCGGAGCGGATCGACGACGTCCGGTTCGCGCCGCTGTCGGAGGGCCGCTGCGTGCAGGCCCTGCACGTCGGCCCCTACGACGACGAGGCCCCGCTCCTGCACCGCATCCACACCGAGTTCATCCCGGAGCACGGGCTGCGCATGACCGGCCGCCACCACGAGATCTACCTCGGCGACCCGCGCCGGACCGCCCCGGAGAAGCTGCGCACCATCCTGCGCCAGCCCGTCGCCGACGCGTGATCACCGGTTGTGGAGTGGAGCGTTCGCGAGGCGGTCGCTGCGCTCCACAACCGGTGATCACGGGTGCTCAGGCCGGGCGGTACCGGTAGCGCGCCAGGTGGACGCAGTACCCGACGATCCCGGCGACCAGCAGCGCTAGCACCACCCAGACCGGTCCGACCGGCAGACGTGGCGGATCGGTGCGGGTGGCGTACACCGCCGTCACCGGGACCACGGTGAGCAGGAACAGCGTCGCGCCGAAGGTCCGGCCCATGTCCTCGGCGAGCATGTGGCGCAGCCGCCCGACCCGCTGCGGCGCCGTCCAGTAGTCGCGGTGCGGCACCGACACCCGCGCCAGCGAGCCCGTCGCGACCAGGCGGTAGAGCCCGGCGCCGATCCCGGCGACGAGCAGCCCGAACAGGGTGCCGAGCGTCAGGAACCAGGCGCGGCTGCCGAACGCGGTCGGCACGCCCGTGAGGTCGAAGTGCAGCGGTACCCCGTCCTCGGGCAGCTCGCCGGCCGCCCACACCAGGGCGAACGCGTAGAACACCGAACCGGCGAGGAGCGGGAACCAGGGGCGCACCGCCCGGATCATTCCGGGTCGCCGGCCGGTCCGCGCGCCGTGGCGGGGGCGAGCCGGTCAGTCCTGCCGCGGCGAGCCGTAGCGCAGCAGGTTGTTGTCCGGGTCGTGGTGCGCGCCCTCGCGCAGCCCGTAGGAGGTGTCGACCGGCGCCACCTCGCGGCCGCCGGCCACGGCGGACCAGCGGGTGTGGAGCGCGTCGGCGTCGTCGACGTGCAAGTAGGCGCAGCCCGCGGTGCGGGCCGGGTCGTGGTCGGGCAGCACCGAGACGTGCAGCTCGACGCCGCCGAGGACGGCGAAGCCGTAGCCGTCGTCGTAGCGCTCGACGGTGAACCCGAGCGCCCGGTAGTGGTCCAGCCACCGGTCGAGATCGGTGGTGGCGAAGACCGGGGCGACCGAGCGCAGCGTGGACACCGAGGCAGTCTGCCCGCATGCTCGCCGCCGTGACCAGACGCCACGACGAGCTGAACCGGGCACTCGTGCACGGGATGCGTCCGGTCGTCGTCGAGCTCGCCGAGCCCGACCCGGCCTGGCCCGCGGCCTTCGACGCGGCGGCGGCCCGGCTGCGGGCGGCGCTGGGGGAGCGGGCCCACCGGATCGAGCACATCGGCTCCACCTCGGTGCCGGGGCTCGCGGCGAAGCCGGTGATCGACGTCGTCGTGGCCCTCGACGATCCCGACGACGAGGCGGCCTACCTGCCCGACCTGCTCGCCGACGGCTACGACCTGCGGGTCTGCGAGCCCGGGCACCGCTGCCTGCGCGGCGCCGTCGGGGACCTGCCGGTGAACCTGCACTGCTACGCGCAGGGCAGCCCGGAGATCACCCGCTACCTGGTGTTCCGGGACCGGCTCCGCGCCCACGACGAGGAGCGGGCGCGCTACGAGGCGCACAAGCGCGGCCTCGCCGGACGGGAGTGGGCCGACATGAACCTCTACGCCGACGCCAAGGGACCGGTCGTCGAGGAGATCATCGGCCGGGCCGGCGGCCCGCCCCGGCCCTGACCCGCCGGCTCAGCCCCCGGGACGCTCCGCCCGCTCGGCGAGCATCCGCTCGGTCGCGGCCCGGACCTCGTCGACACCGATCTCCTCGACGCCGTCGGCGGTCACCGTGATCAGGTTCGGGAAGATCGCCCGGGTGAGGTCGGGGCCCGCGGTGGCGGTGTCGTCGTCGGCGGCGTCCCACAGCGCGTTGGCCGCGAGCGCGATCGCGCCGGCCCGGTCGACGCCCGGATCGTGCCGCTTCTTCAGCGACGCCTCGGCGAACTGCGAGCCGGACCCGATGCCGACGTAGCCGGACCGGGCGCGCTTGATACTGCCGGTCGGGTCGTAGGTGACGATGCGGACCGGGTCGGGGTCGGTCGGGTCGTAGCCGACGAACAGCGGCAGCGCGACGAAGCCCTGCATCGCCGCGCCCAGGTTCTCCCGCACGATGCTCGACAGCCTGCGGACCTTGCCGTCCTGGCTGATCGGCGCGCCCTCGACCTTCTCGTACTGCTCCACCTCGGCCGCGAACATCTTCAGCATCTGCAACGCGTGCCCGACCGACCCGGCGAACCCGGCGGCGGAGGTGTCGTCGATGCCGACGACCTTCACCAGGTCCTTCTGCGCGATCAGGTTGCCGGAGGTGGCGCGCCGGTCACCGGCGAGCAGTACGCCGTCGGCCCAGGTCAGGGCGATGATCGTGGTGCCGTGCGGGACGTCCAGGTCGGCGGGGACCCGCTGGACGGGGTCGCGCGGGAGGTGCGAGGGCAGCAGCTCCGGGGCGTGGGCACGCAGCTGCTCGAGGAACGAGGGTCCGGTCATGAGGGGGAGCGGGCTCCTTCGCACTGCGGGGCGGGGACGGGGCCGATCCTTCCCGCCCGCGGCGCCCGGGTCCACCCGCGGTGGAGTGGCACACTCGCGACGGTGAGCGCACGGAGCCGGGCCGAGTCCTTCTGCACACGCCACGGGCTGCGCGTGCCCGTCCTGGAGGCCCCGATGGCCGGGGCCTGTCCACCGGAGCTGGCGGCCGCGGTGGCCGCGGCCGGCGGCATGGGTGCCGCGGGCGTCGTGAACGACACCCCGGAGGCGATCGCCGACTGGGCCGCCCGCTTCCGCGCGCTCGCCGGGACCGCGCCGTTCCAGCTCAACCTGTGGATCCCCGACCCGCCCGCCGACGACGACGTGGGCCTGCAGACCGCCTACCTCGACACCCTCGGCGGCGCAGCCGCCCCGCCCGGCGGCCCCGGGCCGTCGTTCGACGACCAGTTCGCCGCCGTCCTGGCCGCCCGGCCCGCCGTCGTCTCGACGATCATGGGGCTGCTGCCGGCCGACCGGGTCGCCGCGGTGCACTCCGCGGGCTGCGCCTGGTTCGCGACGGTCACCACGCGCGCCGAGGCCCTCGCGGCGGAGCGGGCGGGGGCCGACGCCGTCGTCGTGCAGGGCATGGAGGCCGGCGGGCACCGCGGGACCACCGACCCCGCCGACGCCGAGGCCGTCTCGGTCGGGCTGCTCGCGCTCGTCCCGTGGGTGGCCGACGCCGTCGGTGTCCCGGTGGTCGCCGCCGGCGCGATCGGCGACGGCCGGGCCCTGGCCGCCGCGCTCACCCTCGGCGCGAGCGCGGTGCAGGTGGGGACGGCGCTGCTGCGCAGCCCCGAGGCCGGGATCGACGACGGCTGGTCCGCCCGGCTCGACGGCCTGGACCCCACCGGCACGACGACCACACGTGCCTACACCGGCCGGCTGGCCCGCGGCATCGCCACCGACTACGTCCGCGCCTGGACCGTGCCGGGCGCCCCGGCCCCGGCGCCGTACCCCCACCAGCGACGCCTGGTGGCCCGCTACCGCGCGGGCGAGCCCGGCGCGGTCGACCGGGTCAACCACTGGGCCGGGCAGGCCGCGGGACGTGCGTCGACCGACCCGGCGTCCGAGGTCGTCGCCCGGCTGTGGCGCGAGGCGGACCCGCTGCTGCCGTGAGCCCGGCTCAGTCGCGGACGGGGTCGACCATGTCGTCGAACTCGCCCTTCTTGGCGCCGTCGACGAACGCGGAGATCTCGGCCGGGGTGTAGACGAGCACCGGACCCTCGGGGTCGCGGGCGTTGCGGACCGCGACCTGGCCGTCGTCCAGGACGGCGAACTCCACGTTCTGCCCGTCGGCGGTCCCGCCGGCCGGGCGGCGCCACGTCACGGGGCCGAGATCTGCTGCGCGCGTGCCGTTCGGGTGGGACATGGGGACCTCCGGATGTGTCCGCTGCGTCCGTTTGACTGCGGAGAGTGTCGAAAGACTGTGCAGGCGATCTTGCATCCGCACGTGTCATCCGTGACGATGGAACGACCGACACGCTGAGGGGGCCCGTGAATGCGCCGGTCGACGCACGGATCTGCCGTCGGGTGGATGTCGTCGTGACCGCCGGACGGACGAACGGGGCCGGCGGGCCCGACGTCCTCACGGTGACGTCCGTTCTCGACGGTCGTGCACACAAGGTGACCGACTCGGAACTCTGCGCACCGCACTCGATGCGGACCGGCCGGTACGCGGCCCTGTGCGGCCACCTGGTGTCCCCGGCCCCGCTGATCGACGTCGCCGGGACCCCGTGCGGCCGCTGCGTGCAGCTCGACCCGACGCCACCCCCGGAGGAGACGTCGCGGCGCCCCGCCCGCCGGCGCGGCTGGGGCCTGCGCCGGGTACTGCCGGCCTGAGTCGTCCGGTACCGGAGCGGGACCCGTCAGCGGGCGAGCCGCTCCGGGTCGGTCTGCTCGTGGCGGCGCAGCGGTCCCCGGGTGCGCCTCTCCAGGTAGCGGCGACCCGAGCGGGTCAGCTTGCTGAGGGTGTTGGGGCCGCGGCGGCGCTCGACGGCGTCGCCGATCTTGCCCAGGAGCCAGGCCAGCAACGGTGCACCGACCGCCAGGAGCAGCCATACGCGCAGGTGCCGGGAGAGCAGGGCCCACATGTCCGGACCGTCCTTTCACTGGGGCGACGGAGGCGCCGTCGCCGGACGCGCCGACAGTAGTGCGGCCCGCCCGGGTGCGCCCGCTGCGAGGTGACGGCCCGTGACCGACCCGCGACGGGATCGTTGTACGACGTGAGGGTGGGTCCGGCTGCCCCCGGCCGGGCGCCCGCTTCTGCGAGGAGGTTCGCCCGTGTTCGCTCCGGGTTCCGGCAGCGTGGTGGTCGTCGCCGTCGCGCTGCTCGTCGTCGCCGCCCTGGTCAGCCCCGCAGGTCGCCGTGCCGCGGTGGCCGCGCTCGGCTCGGTCGGACGCTGGCCCGCGTTGATCCGCGCCGAGATGCGCGGTGACGCGCCGCTGTCCGACGGGCGTGCCGACACCGCCGACGACCGTCGCTTCGACACCACGCCCGAGATGCCGGCGGTGCGTGCCGAACCGCTGCCGCCGACGTCGACGTTCCCGCAGGTGAGACACCCGGGGCGGTGATCATCGCCCGTTGTGGGAGACGGGACTGACGCCGGACGCCCCGGACGCGGTAAATTTTCTTTTACCAGCGGGAACCCCCGGCGCTCCCTCGGCGTTGCACACGTGTGAGGGCCTGCCAGAGGTGGGCCCCGCACACGTCCGTCGAGGAGGATCCAGGTGCGCTCCACGAGCAACCCGGCGTTCCGCAACCTGCCCACACAGAAGCAGGGCGGCTACGCCACGTTCGACCGCTCGGGTGGCGGCATGATGGGCGGGGGCGCCGCCATGGCCGGCTCCCAGTCGTCCTACGTCGACCCGACCCAGGCCACCCAGGACACGGGCCGGCCGATCACGGTCGACGACGTCGTCCAGAAGACCGCCATCAGCGCTGCCCTGGCTCTGGTCGCGGGCACCCTGACCGTGCTGTCGGGGCTCTACATCCTGGCGCTGCCCGCGTTCATCGTCGGGTTCGTCGTGTCCCTGATCGTCATCTTCAGGCAGAAGCCCAGCGCCGTCCTGACGCTGCTCTACTCCGGCTCGATGGGTGTCGCCCTCGGCGGCATCACCGGGTTCATGCAGATGGACCCGAACCTCCGGGGCATCGGCGTCCAGGCCGTGATCGGCACCGCCGGTGTGTTCTTCGGGATGCTGGTCGTCTACAAGACCGGTGCCGTCCGGGTCACCCCGCGGTTCACCAAGTGGATGATGGGCGCGCTGATCGGCGTCGTCGTCCTCATGCTGGCCAACCTGGTCGCGAGCTTCTTCATGGAGGGTGGCTTCGGCCTCCGCGACGGCGGCCCGCTGGCCATCCTGTTCAGCATCGTCGTGATCGGTGTGGCGGCGTTCAGCCTGCTGCTCGACTTCGACGCCGCGGACAACGCGGTCAAGGCCGGTGTCCCGGCGAAGTACTCCTGGTACCTCGCGTTCGGGCTCATGACCACCATCGTCTGGCTCTACATCGAGATCCTGCGCCTGCTGAGCTACCTGCGCCAGGACTGACCGGTCACCCACGACCCGGCCCGTGAGGGCCGGGTGCGGCCGGAATCGCCCCCTCCGGTCGCGCGCGCCGCGGACACCTCCGGTGTCCGCGGCGTCGTCGTGTCCGGGGGTGGTCCGGCGGGGCCGGGAGTCGTAGCGTCGGTGTCGTGCCCGGGAACGACCCGGTCGTCACCGGGATCGCCATCCTCCTGGGGATCGCGTTCGGGCCCGCGGTGCTGGTGGGGCTGCTGGTGCGCCTGCCCCGTCTGGTGCGCTGGGTCGCCGCGCGGCACCGCCGCCCGGCGCCGCCGCGCCCGATCGGGCCGCCTCTGGAACGGCTCGTCGCCGACCTGCGCCGCCTCGACCGGCTGCGCCGCGGGCCGCAACCGGCCACCCGCGTCCGGCGCCTGGCGCTGCTGGCCGCCTACGACGACGTCCTGCTCGACGTCTGCCGGGCCGTCGGCGTCGAGGACCCGCCGCTGCGCGCCCACGTCGAGGCGGGCGGGACCCAGGGCGCGCTCGACGCCGAGCGTGAGCTCGCGCGGCTGCGGACCGAGGCCGAGATCGAGGCCACCGGCGTGCGCATCGACCCGCCCGGCCACGCGGCCTGACCCCGTGACGCCGACGGGCCGGCCCGCACGAGGCGGACCGGCCCGTTCGCGGGACGGAGTGGGGTCAGGCGAGGTTCTCGACGACCAGCGCCATGCCCTGGCCGCCGCCGACGCACATCGTCTCGAGCCCGTAGCGGCCGCCGGTGCTGCGCAGGCCGTTCATCAGGGTCGTCGTGATGCGGGCGCCGGTCATGCCGAACGGGTGGCCCAACGCGATCGCGCCGCCGTGCACGTTCAGCTTGGCCTCGTCGATGCCCAGGTCGCGGGCGCTGGGCAGCACCTGCGCGGCGAAGGCCTCGTTGATCTCGACCAGGTCGATGTCGTCGATCGTGAGCCCGGCGCGGTGCAGCGCCTGCTGGGAGGCCTCGACCGGGCCGTAGCCCATGATCTCCGGCGACAGCCCCGTGACACCGGTCGAGACGACCCGGGCCAGCGGCGTGACGCCGAGCTGCTCGGCCTTCGTGTCGGACATGATCACCAGGGCGGCGGCGCCGTCGTTGAGCGGGCACGCGTTGCCGGCGGTGATCCGGCCGTCCGGGCGGAAGACCGGCTTGAGCTGCGAGATCTTGTCGTAGGTGGTGCCGGGGCGGGGGCCGTCGTCGGTGTCGACGACCGTGCCGTCGGGCAGCGTCACCGGGGTGATCTCGCGCGCGAAGAAGCCGTCGGCGATGGCCTTCTCGGCGCGGTTCTGCGACTGCACCGCGAAGCGGTCCATGTCCTCGCGGGACACGTCCTTGTACCGCGCCAGGTTCTCCGCGGTCTGCCCCATGGAGATGTAGGCGTCCGGCAGGAGGCTCTGGTCACGCGGGTCGGTCCAGCTCTCGGCGCCCTTCTCCGCGGTCCCGGCGGTGCGGGCCTCGGCGTCGGCGAACAGCGGGTTGTGCGTGTCCGGCCAGGAGTCCGACGTGCCGCGGGAGAAGCGGGAGACGGTCTCG
This sequence comes from Pseudonocardia sp. ICBG601, assembly GCF_020496245.1. Classification (NCBI taxonomy): domain Bacteria; kingdom Bacillati; phylum Actinomycetota; class Actinomycetes; order Pseudonocardiales; family Pseudonocardiaceae; genus Pseudonocardia; species Pseudonocardia sp. ICBG601. The sequence continues at coordinate 1,667,448 of NZ_JAHLJA010000148.1, forward strand.
ACACCGGCGGAGACGAACACGTCGCCCTCACCGGCCTTGATCGCGTGCAGCGCCATCCGGGTCGTCTGCAGCGACGACGAGCAGTACCGGGTGATGGTGGTGCCGGGCAGCGAGTCGTAGCCGAGCTGGATCGCGACGATCCGGGCCAGGTTGTTGCCCTGCTCCCCACCGGGCAGGCCGCAGCCGAGCATCAGGTCGTCGATCTCGGCCGGGTCCAGCTGCGGGACCTGGCCCAGGGCGGCGCGGACCATCTGTACGGTCAGGTCGTCCGGGCGCATCCCGGCCAGGGAGCCCTTGTTGGCGCGGCCGATCGGGGACCGGGCCGCGGCGACGATCACGGCTTCGGGCATGGGACGTCCTCCTCCATCGCAGGTACCTCTCGAACCGACCCTACTCGTCGGTAACCGATGATCGGGAGACGGCGTGACGAAACCGTCAGGGGTCCGCGGCATGCTCTGGTCCATGACGTCGTGGGGAGACTTCCGGCGGGCCGAGCCCGCGTTCGCCGACCTGTCCGAGCGGATCCTGCGGCGGGGGATCGCGCTCGTGATCGCGACGCTGCGCGCCGACGGGTCACCGCGCGTCTCCGGGATCGAGGTGGTCCTGGACGACGCCGGCGGTGACACCGAGCTCTCCTTCGGGTCGATGCCGGGCGCCCGCAAGGGCTCCGACCTGCGGCGGGACCCGCGGTTCGCGCTGCACGCCGCACCGGCCGACCAGTCCGGCGGGGACCTCGGGGACGGCGACCTGAAGGTGTCGGGCCGGGCGGTGCTGCAGGGCCCGCTGTCCGGGCCGGTCACCGGGGACGCGTTCCGCGTCGATCTCACCGAGGTCGTCTGGACCGGGCTGAACGACGAGCGGAACCGTCTCGTGGTGCGCTGGTGGACCCCCGGTGGCGGGATGCACGAGGTCTCGCGCGAGTGAGCGGTGCGAGGATGCGTGCATGCGCTACGTCGAGCACGTCGTCGACCTGGTCGGGAACACGCCCCTCGTCCGGCTGGGAGCGACGGCCGCGGGCATCGCCCCGCCGGTCCTGGCCAAGGTCGAGTACCTGAACCCCGGTGGATCGGTGAAGGACCGCATCGCCCTGCGGATGGTCGAGGCCGCCGAGGCCTCCGGTGAGCTGCGCCCGGGCGGCACGATCGTCGAGCCGACCTCGGGCAACACCGGGGTCGGGCTGGCGATGGTCGCCCAGCGCAAGGGCTACCAGTGCGTGTTCGTGTGCCCGGACAAGGTCGGGGAGGACAAGCGCAACGTCCTCAAGGCCTACGGCGCCGAGGTCGTGGTGTGCCCGACGGCGGTCGAGCCCGACCACCCCGACTCCTACTACCAGACCTCCGACCGGCTGGTCCGCGAGATCGAGGGCGCCTGGAAGCCCAACCAGTACGCGAACCCGGCCAACCCCGAGTCGCACTACCACTCGACCGGCCCGGAGATCTGGGAGCAGACCGAGGGCCGGATCACCCACTTCGTGGCGGGGATCGGCACCGGCGGCACCATCTCGGGCATCGGGCGGTACCTCAAGGAGAAGTCGGACGGCGCCGTGCGGATCATCGGCGCAGACCCGGAGGGCTCGGTCTACTCCGGCGGCACCGGGCGCCCCTACCTGGTCGAGGGCGTCGGCGAGGACTTCTGGCCGACCACCTACGACCGCGACGTCTGCGACGAGATCGTCGCCGTCTCCGACGCCGACTCGTTCGAGATGACCCGCCGCCTCGCCCGCGAGGAGGCGCTGCTCGTCGGCGGTTCCTGCGGGATGGCGACCGTCGCCGCCCTGCGGGTGGCCGCGACGCTGCCCGCGGACGCGGTGGTCGTCGTGCTGCTGCCCGACGGTGGCCGCGGCTACCTCGGCAAGGTCTTCAACGACCGCTGGATGGCCAGCTACGGCTTCCTCCCGCCGTCGCAGGGCGCGACCATCGGCGACGTGCTGCGGCGCAAGGACGGCGCGCTGCCCGCGCTGGTGCACGCCCACCCCAACGAGACCGTCGCCGACGCCGCGCTCTACCTGCGCGAGTTCGGTGTCTCCCAGATGCCGGTGGTCAAGGCGGAGCCGCCGGTCATGGCGGCCGAGGTCGCCGGGTCGGTCAGCGAGCGCGACCTGCTCGACGCGCTGTTCACCGGGCGGGCCAAGCTCTCGGACCGGCTCGAGGACCACATGTCCGAGCCGCTGCCGACCCTCGGCGCCGGTGAGTCGGTGCAGGACGCGATGGAGGCCTTCGCCAAGGCCGACGCCGCGCTGGTGCTGGAGGACGGCAAGCCCGCGGGCGTCGTCACCCGGTCCGACGTGATCGCCTTCCTCGGCGGCAACGCCTGATCCGGCCCGCATGGGCGCCGGGAGTAGCCTCGGCGCCCATGCAGGGCTTCTCCACGCGCGCGATCCACGCCGGCCAGGTCCCGGACCCGACGACCGGCGCGGTGACGACGTCGATCCACACCAGCTCGACCTACGCCCAGGACGGCGTCGGCGGTACCCGCGGGGGGTACGAGTACTCCCGCAGCGCCAACCCGACCCGGACCGTGCTGCAGGACCAGCTCGCCGCCCTGGAGGGCGGCCGGCACGCGCACGCGTTCGGCTCGGGGATGGGGGCGACGGACACGCTGCTGCGGATCCTGCTCAAGCCCGGTGACCACCTGGTCATCCCGCACGACGCCTACGGCGGCACGTTCCGGCTGGTCGACAAGGTGCTGTCCGGGTTCGGCGTCGAGCACACCCCGGTCGACCTCGCCGACCACGACGCCCTGCGCGCGGCGCTGCGGCCCACGACCAGGGTCGTGTGGTGCGAGACCCCGACCAACCCGCTGCTCGGCATCGCCGACATCGCGGCGCTGGCCGGGGTGGCGCACGAGGCGGGCGCGCGGCTCGTCGTCGACAACACCTTCGCCTCGCCGTACCTGCAGACGCCGCTGGCGCTGGGCGCCGACGTCGTCGTGCACTCCACGACCAAGTACGTCGGCGGCCACTCCGACGTCGTCGGCGGTGCACTGGTCACCGACGACGACGCGCTGTCCGAGCAGATCGCGTTCGTCCAGAACTCCACCGGCTCGGTGCCCGGCCCGTTCGACGCGTGGCTGACCCTGCGCGGCGCGAAGACCCTCGCGGTGCGCATGGAGCGCCACTGCGACAACGCCGAGCGCGTCGCCGAGATGCTCTCCGCGCACCCCGCGGTGGCCTCGGTGCTCTACCCGGGCCTGCCCGGGCACCCCGGCCACGAGGTCGCGGCCAAGCAGATGCGCCGGTTCGGCGGGATGGTGTCGTTCCTCGCCGCGGGCGGGCGCGACGCGGCGCTGAAGATCTGCGCGGGCACCCGGCTGTTCACCCTCGCCGAGTCGCTCGGCGGGGTCGAGTCGCTGATCGAGCACCCGGGCGAGATGACCCACGCCTCGACCGCGGGGTCGATGCTCGAGGTGCCGGACTCGCTGGTCCGGCTGTCGGTCGGCATCGAGGACGCCGACGACCTGCTGGACGACCTGCGGGCCGCGCTCGACGCGGTCCGGTAGCGGCGCCGGGCGGGCTCAGCTGCGCGACTGCTCCGGCGACGGCGCGGGGGGCTGGACCACCGGCGGCGGCGGGATGACCAGGTCACCCGGGTCCACGCAGCCGCCGACCAGCGACCACGTGCCGTCGCCGCGGGCCTCGTAGCGGCCCGGGTCGGCGCAGCCCGCGTCATGCACGGTCGCCACCGCGAGCGCGGCCAGTCCGGCGGCCAGCAGCAGCGGTGCTGTCGTGCGCAGACGCGTCATTCGCGAGTCCCTCCCGACACCGGGCGCGCAGGAGACGTCACGCCCGGTGAGACATCGGCGAGGTTACCCGGGGCGGTGCGAGACTGCCGGGATGGCCGCCCCCGTCATCCCCCCGGTCACCGCCGACGACGTGCTCTCCGCCCGCGAACTGCTCTCCGGCGTCGTGCGCACCACGCCCGTCGCCGGTGCCCGCGCCCTGTCCGACCTGACCGGTACCCCGGTCCGGCTGAAGTGCGAGAACCTGCAGCGCACCGGCTCGTTCAAGATCCGCGGTGCCTACACCCGCATCGCCCGCCTCTCCGACGACGAGCGCGCAGGCGGCGTCGTCGCGGCGTCGGCGGGCAACCACGCCCAGGGCGTCGCGCTCGCCGCACGGCTGCTGGGCGTGCGCGCCACCGTGTACATGCCCGAGCGGGCGGCGCTGCCCAAGGTCGACGCGACCCGCGGCTACGGCGCCGAGGTCGTGCTCACCGGCCGCACCGTCGACGAGGCCGTCACGGCCGCCACCGCGGCCGCCGAACGGTCGGGTGCGGTGTTCGTGCACCCCTTCGACCACCCCGACATCATCGCCGGTCAGGGCACCGTCGGCTGCGAGATCCTCGACCAGGTCCCCGACGCCGGCACCGTGCTGATCTCCGCGGGCGGCGGTGGGCTGCTCGGCGGGACCGCGGCGGTCCTGCGCGCCGCCCGCCCGGACATCCGGATCGTCGGGGTGCAGGCCGCGGGTGCCGCGGCCTGGCCGTCGTCGCTGGCGGCGGGTGAGCCGATGCCGGTCGGCGGGATGCGCACGATGGCCGACGGGATCGCCGTCGGACGCCCGGGCGACGTGACGTTCGCGCAGGTCAGCAGCCTGATCGACGAGATGGTCACGGTGTCGGAGGACGCGTTGTCCGCGGCGCTGCTGCACTGCCTGGAACGGGCGAAGATGCTCGTCGAGCCGGCCGGTGCCGCGTCCGTCGCCGCACTGATGGAGCAGCCCGACCGCTGGCCGGGACCGGTCGTGTGCGTGCTGTCCGGCGGCAACGTCGACCCGCTCGTGCTGCTGCAGGTCATCCGGCACGGGCTGGTCGCCTCGTCCCGCTACCTCACCCTGCACCTGCGGATGCCCGACCGCCCCGGCGCGCTCGCAGAGCTCCTTGCCCGGGTCGGTCGGCTCGGGGCCAACGTCACCGACGTCGCGCACTCGCGGATCAGCGGCGCGCTCGCGGTGGGGGAGGTCGACGTCGAGCTCAGTGTGGAGACGCGGGGGCCCGAGCACCGCGACGCCATCGTCGCCGACCTGCGCGAGGCCGGGCACGCCGTCGCCACGCCCTGACCCGCCCTGGCCCGCTGCGACCGCCCTGACCCGTTCGGAGACCGGCTCCGACCGGCTCCGACGCGCGAACGGGCCCGGCCGACCGGCCGGGCCCGTCCCGCGGGTGGTCGTGGGTCAGCCGGTGAAGGCCTCCACCGACACCAGCGTCACCTTCATGGTTCCGCCGTCGGGCAGCTGGTACTCGCGGGTGTCACCCGGCTTCGCGCCGAGCAGCGCCGCGCCGAGCGGGGAGTTCGGGGAGATGACCTGCAGGTCGCCGTGGCTGCCCTCCTCGCGGGAGCCGAGCAGGACCTTCTCGGTCTCGTCGTCGTCCTCGTAGCGGATCTCGAGGACGGTCCCGGGGGAGGCCTCGTCGGAGCTGGACGGCGCGGTGCCGACCTGGGCGGTGCGCAGCAGCTCCTGCAGCTGACGGATCCGGGCCTCCTGCTGGCCCTGCTCCTCGCGCGCCGCGTGGTAGCCGCCGTTCTCCTTGAGGTCGCCCTCCTCGCGGCGGGCGTTGATCTCCGCGGCGATGACGGGCCGGTTCTCGATCAACCCGTCCAGCTCGGCCTTCAGCCGGTCGTAGGCGTCCTGGGTCAGCCAGGTGGCCTGGGTGTCCGTCACCGTCATCAACTCCTCCAGGAAAACAGGACGTGTCACCGCCGGGACGCCTGGCGCCCGGCGGGCACACGGGGGTGGCGGCTCCGAGCGGCACGCCCCGAGTAAGGAAAAACACGACCCGCCTGCGGGTCGTGTGGGGCTCACCTTACCACGGAGCGTGCCGCTCATCGCAGCCTTTCGGTGAACGGGCGCGCGTGCCGGATAGTTCCCTGTCGAGGAATATTCGCAGGTAACGGGGTTGTCGACGCCCACGCCGCCGCCCCGGTCGCGTCGGCGTCAACCGTCCGTCGCAGACAGGCGCCCCGGCGGGAACAGATGGTGCGGGTGACGGCGTTGCCGATGCCGGAGCCCGTGCTCGGCGCGGTTCCTGTCGGTCCCCTCTGCCAGGATCGTCCCTGAGCACGACCTCGCCGCCCGCCGCCGGCAGACCACCGGTGCGGGACCCGAGTCCGGTGACCGTGGAGGAACCCGCCCCGATGGCTACGCAGTACACCCCGTCCGCCCCGCGCCCGGTCCAGCCGCCGGCGCCCGGCGAGCGTCCCCGGTTGATGACGGTGCACGCCCACCCCGACGACGAGTCGTCGAAGGGCGCGGCGACCACCGCCCGGTACGTCGACGAGGGTCACGAAGTCATGGTCGTGACCTGCACCGGCGGTGAGCGGGGCAGCATCCTGAACCCCGCGATGGACCGGCCGGACGTCCTGGAGAACATGACCGCGGTCCGCAACGCCGAGATGGCCCGCGCCGCCGAGATCCTCGGCGTGCAGCACGTCTGGCTCGGCTTCGTCGACTCCGGCCTGCCCGAGGGCGACCCGAAGCCCCCGCTGCCCGAGGGCTGCTTCGCCCTGGGTGACGTCGAGGAGCAGACCGCGGCGCTGGTGAAGGTCATCCGCGAGTTCCGCCCGCACGTGATCGTCACCTACGACGAGAACGGCGGGTACCCGCACCCGGACCACATCCGCACCCACGTCATCTCGATGGCGGCCTGGGAGGCCGCGGGCGACCCGGCACGCTTCCCCGAGGCCGGGGCCCCGTGGCAGCCGATGAAGCTCTACTACGGCCACGGCTTCTCCAAGGCCCGGCTGGAGGCCTTCCACAACGCGATCGTCGAGTCCGGCCAGGAGTCGCCGTACGCGGAGTGGCTGGAGAACTGGAAGAGCGACCGGCCCGACCCCGGCACCCGGGTGACCACCAAGGTCCCGTGCTCGGACTGGTTCGGCCGGCGCGACGACGCGCTGCGCGCACACGCCACCCAGATCGACCCGGACAGCAGGTTCTTCTTCACCCCGCTCGAGGTGCAGGCCCGGGTGTGGCCCACCGAGGACTACGAGCTGGTCCAGTCCCTGGTCGACACCGAGGTCCCGGAGGACGACCTGTTCGCCGGCATCCCCGTCGAGGTCGGCGGGGAGCGCCGTCGCGCCGGATGAGGGCGCGCGGGCTCCGCGGGTAGCCTGGTCACCGGCCCCTCCCGCAGCTGCGGGGTGGTGCCGGTGATCCGGGAACCGGAGTACGGAGGCGCGTGGCGGTGCAGGTCGAGAACGTGACGGCTGTGGTGAACCAGGTCGTGACGGGCCTGCTCGTCCCGATGCAGGACCGGCCCCCGCCCCCCGGGCAGCTGCCCGAGTTCGGCAACGCGGCTCCCGCCGGGCTGGCGATCGTGCTGCTCCTGCTGCTCGCGACGGTCTTCCTCATCCGCAACATGAGCAAGCGGATCACCCGGCTCCCGGAGTCCTTCGACGGTGAGGACACCGCGGAGGGCGGATCCGACCCGGCCGGCACCGCATCCGGGACCGCGACCGACCGCGGCGAGCCGGGACCGGCCCGCTCCTGAGCCGCCGACCCGCGGACGCAGCGGGTCAGCGCAGCAGCACCAGCCAGATCGCGACGTGGTGGCAGGCCCAGGCCAGCACCGTCGCGGCGTGGAAGAACTCGTGGTAGCCGAACGTCGCGGGCCACGGGTCGGGCCGTCGTAGCGCGTACATGACCGCGCCGACGGTGTAGAGGGCCCCGCCGGCGAGCAGCAGCACGAGCGCGGCCACGCCACCGCCGGCCAGCAGCCCGGGCAGCACGAACACCGCGACCCACCCGAGCGCGACGTAGATCGGCACCCCGACCCAGGCCGGCGCGGTCGGCCAGGCGAGCTTGAGCGCGACCCCGGCGAGTGCCCCGCCCCAGACGACGGCGAGCACCCAGGTGGCGGTCGCCGCGGGGAGCGCCAGCACCGAGACCGGCGTGTAGGTGCCCGCGATGAACAGGAAGATCATCGAGTGGTCGAGGCGCTTCATCAGCCGTCGCCGGGCCGGGTCGACCCAGGTGTGCCGGTGGTACAGCGCACTGATCCCGAACAGGCCGAACGTGGTCAGCGTGTAGACGGCCGTGGCCGCGGCCGCGAAGGCCCCGACGAGCGCCCCCGCGACACTGATGAGCGCGGCGCACGCGAACACGGAACCGACGAGGCTCCACAGGTGCAGCCAGCCCCGCATACGGGGCTTGAGCGGGGCGGACGGGGCGATACTCACGCACCCCGACGTTACGGGTCGCGACGGCGGGGGTCCCGTCCGGCGGACGAACGCCACACCCGGGACTAGGCTCCCTGTACGTGGCCCTCCGAGACCTGCTCTACACGGTGTACGAGCGCAGGATCCTGCGTCAGATCGCGGGGGCCGAGCAGCCCAGGCACGTGGCGCTCATCCTCGACGGCAACCGCCGCTGGGCGCGGGAGGCCGGTCTGGCCGACCCCGCGGAGGGGCACCGTGCCGGCGCGGCGAAGATCGCCGAGATGCTCGGCTGGTGCTCCGAGGCGGGCGTGGAGGTCGTCACGGTGTTCCTGCTGTCCACCGACAACCTGGACACCCGCTCCCCGGAGGAGCTCAAGGACCTCCTGGAGATCATCGCCGGGGTCGTCGACGACCTCTCCGGCCCGGACACCCCGTGGCGGCTGCGGGTGGTCGGCGCGATGGAGCTGCTGCCGAGCAGCCTGGCCGACCGGCTGACCGCGGCGGTCGCCCGTACCAGCGACCGCGGGGGCATCCAGCTGAACGTCGCCGTCGGCTACGGCGGCCGCCAGGAGATCGCCGACGCCGTCCGCAAGATGCTGCTGACCCAGGCGGAGGCGGGACGGACGATCGAGGAACTCGCGGAGTCGCTCGACGTCGACCACATCGCGGAGCACCTCTACACCTCCGGACAGCCCGACCCGGACCTCGTCATCCGGACCAGCGGCGAGCAACGGCTGTCGGGGTTCCTGCTGTGGCAGTCGGCCCATTCGGAGTTCTGGTTCTGCGAGGCCTACTGGCCCGAGTTCCGCCGCGTCGATTTCCTGCGGGCACTGCGCGACTTCGGCGCACGGCACCGACGTTTCGGCGGATGAATTCAGATAGACCGTAACCTCCGGCCGACTCGCTCGTTATATATGCCCTGAAAACGGAGATCGCGGTCCCTGGAAACGGCAAAGACCCCGGGAGCGGACTCCCGGGGCCTTCCGCGCGTCGGTGACGCGAGGTCTTACTTGCCACCGCCGTGGTGCTTGCCACCGTCGATGTCGACCTTGTCGCCGTTGTCGGCGGCGTTGGTGCAGTCGACGCTGTTGTCCGACTTGACGCCCGACTTGTTGTACGCCTCGCTGAACAGACCGCCCAGGGCACCCTGGACCAGGCTGTTGCCGTTGAGGGCGGTCCCGCAGGCCTGCGGCGAGACGTTGATGTTGTTGTTGGACAGGTTCACCAGGCCGGCGCTGTTCTTCTGCGCGACGCCCTCGGAGTCCTCGACGGTCGAGGCCTTGGCCTTGTTGCCGCTGAAGTAGCTCTCGTGGGACTTGGTGTTACCGCTGTCCTTGATGTAGGTGTCGCCGCCGTGCTCACCCGCGAACGCGAGCGGGCTCAGCGCGACGAGCGACGCGGCGCCGGCCGCGGCAACGATTCCAGCCTTCTTCAGCACAGTCCGTCTCCTGTTAGTCGGAGAGCGCGCCCGACCAAGGTGCGCAACTCTCAGTACCTGTCGACGCTCGAACCGGGGAGCCCGCATCGACTGCGTGTCAATCTAACGGACGCTTTCGCGCTCGACAATCTGACCCTGCGTAATTCTTCGAGGGAGTCGGCGAACCATTCGTGTACCTGGGGATTCGTCGCCGCAATCGCAGCGCGGTCGGCGTGGCGTGCGGGCGTGTCGGCGCTGCGGCGGTCGGGGCAGCGGGGTGGGAGCCGTTCGGGGGAGGCGTGCGGCCGGTGTCGGCGGTACCGGGATCCGGCTGTGCGGCCCGCCGCGCGGGTGGGCATCGCCTTCACGAGTTCGGCGCCGGCCGGGACGGTCGAGCCGGGTGGGCCTCGGAGGTGGGCCGCGCCGGAGCGGGGCGCAGGTCGGCGGGTGAACCCGGGGGTGCCGCAGGTGCCGAACCGGTGCGGGCGACCCGGTTCGGCTCCCGGCCCGGCCGGTGGGGCTCACATGATCACCGGTTGTGGAGTCAGGCGTCCGCCACGCGGACGTTCCGCTCCACAACCGGCGATCATGGCGGCGTCCGGCGTCCGGCGTCCGGCGTCCGGCGTCTCGTACGAGGTCGTGAGCGCCGGACGTAGCGCGGACGGGCCGGGACGGCGGCGGTCGACGCGGGGGCGGTCGGCCGCGGGGGGCCGTCGGGCGGCCGGGGCAGTCGGGGCGCCGGAGGTGGCCGGGCGCGGGGCCGCTGGGACGGCGGGCGACCCGATCTGTCGCGACCGAGGGCCGCTGGGCGGCTGAGCTGCAGTCGCGTGCGGGGGTGCTGGGACGTCGGACGGCCTCACGGCCGCCGGCGTGAAGGAGGTCGGGCGGCAGGAGCGCCGCCGGGCGCGGGTGTCGCCGGGTGGTAGCGCGGCCGAGGGGCGAGGGCAGCCGGGCACGAGGGGAGGCGGGCTTCGTGTACGGAGCGTGGTCACGCAGCCGAGGAATCGGAGTAGCGCCCGGAGGCGTCGGCACGACGGGGTGAGGGCGTCCGCCGGGGGCCGGAAAACGGTGACCCGACGGAATCCCGGCCACCCGGGAGTGGACTCGGGGCGGAACGCGAAAATGCCCCGGAGCAGAAGCTCCGGGGCATTCTCAGATCTGCGAGGAGATCAGCCGATCGAGTCGCCGGCGCCGGCCTCCTGGCCGCAGTTGTCCGACTGGTCGGTCGTCGAGTCGCCCGACTTCGCCTGGGCCTTGCCCAGGATGCCCAGGGCGCCGGTGACGCCGTTGAGGGCGGAGGCGTCCTCGACCGGGACCTGCACGCCCAGCACGTTGACCGGGACGTTGTTGTTGCAGGCCTGGATCGGCACGTTGACGTTGTTGCCGTTCAGGCCGGCGATGAGGCCCTTGGCGTCCTTGTCGATGACGTTCTCGGCACCGTGGTGGTGGCCGCCCTTGTGGCCGTGGTCGCCGTCCTTGTCGCCGGCGAAGGCGAGCGGGGACAGGGCGAGCAGGGACGCGGCGGAGGCCGCAACCACGATTCCAGCCTTCTTCAGCACAGTTTTCTCCTGTTGAGTCTCGAGTCCGCCCGAAGCCGGTCTCACGCGTGCCGGCACGCTGACGAGGGGGAGCCCGTACCGACTGCGAGAAAAGCTACCGCTGTTATTCCTGCGAAACAAATCTCGTGACCCTATCGAGGTACACTTTCACTGACGGTTCCGATACTCCCCAAATAGGTTGTTCCGGTTCCGTGCGACCGAGCTGTCGCCGACACGGATCGTGCACCCTGCGTGGTCGGGTACGTCCGAACGGACGCGTCACCGGCGGCCCTCGCCGTCGTTCCGCTCCGGGCCCGCCTACGCTCCGGGGATGGACCTGCTGCACGCGACGGCGGAGCTCGCGTCGCGGGTGGACCGGCTGCGGCCGGGTGTGCTGGACGGGCCGCCGCCGTACCCGTCGATCGCCCGGCGGGTGGCCGCGGAGCCGGTCCAGGACCCGGCGGCGCTGGTCGTCACGGCCGGGCGGCTGCGTGCGGAGGTCGCGGCGGCGGGGCTCCCGGACGGTCGTCGCCGGTACCTGGACGCGCTCCTGGTCGCGCTGCGCTGCCGGGCCAGGCTGCTCGCCGGCGAGGACGTCGGCTACGTCGAGCAGGTCCGCGACCTGTTCGGGGTGCTCCCGCGCCGCAGCGAGCCGGACGAGCTGCACGAGGCGCACCGCAGACTGGCGGCGGTGCTGCCCGGGCGCGGTCCGCTGGCCGCCCGGATGCGGGACCACCGGGCCGCCGACGTCGTCCCGGTGGAACGGCTGGCCGGTGCGGTCACCGCCGTCGTCGCCGAGCTGCGTCGCCGCACCCGCGACACGCTGGGGCTCCCGGACGGCGAGCACGCCGACGTCGACCTCGTCGGCGCCCGCCCCTGGACGGCGTTCACCCGCTACCGCGGGGGCCTGCGCAGCCGGATCTCGGTCGCGACGACGGGCCGGGTGCGGGCCGGGTCGCTGTTGCCGCTGCTCGCCCACGAGGCCTATCCCGGCCACCACCTGCAGTACTGCCGGGCCGAGGTCGCGTCGGCGCGGTACCCGGAGTTGGCCCTGCGGCTGGTCCACAGCCCGCAGGGGCTGGTCGCGGAGGGAGCGGCGGAGGCCGCCGTCGCCGTGGTGCCCGGCCCCGGCTGGGGCGCGGTCGCCGAACGCGTCCTCGCGGGCGCGGGCGTGCACCTCGACGGCCCGGCGGCCGAGCGGATCGAACGGGAGCTGGACCTGCTCGGCCGGGTCCGGCTCGACGCCGCCCTCATGCGCCACGTCGACGGCGCCGGCCCCGACGCGGTGCTCGCCCACCTCTCACGCTGGCTGCTGGTCGACGACGACCGGGCGCGGCGCATGCTCGACTTCCTCGACCACCCCCAGTGGCGCACCTACCCGGTCACCTACGCCGAGGGCGGCCCGCTCGTGCGCGCCCGGCTCGCCACCGACCCGGAGGGCCCCGCCGCCGCGCTGGCGACGCTGCTCGACACCCCGGTCCTGCCGTCGGATCTGGTCACCGACGGTGGCGCCGCGCACGGTCCGGAACGCGGTGGACCGCCCCCCGCCGCGGTCGGAGTAGTCCGTCCGCCGCGCCTCGGCTGAGCCGAACGGCTCGCCACCGAACGAGGTGCTGATACCCGATCCGACGTCGGACGGTACCGATCACACGATGAACGGCACGTTACGACTGTTCCATCAGGGGTCAACGTAGGGATCCGACGGAGAGTTGCTATTGACCGCACGAGGGTGACCACTAGTAGCGTCCATGACGACGGGCTGTACCCGATGCGGCCCGTTCGGGAGGCCCTGGAGTGGTGTCACACGCACCCGAGAGGGCCGGCACCCGGCCCTTGCGGGCGTGCCGGCCGGAGGACCGCCATGGTCCCTCCGCGTCGTCGCGGCCCGCACCGGGGCCGGCCGGCCCGACGCAGAGCAGGCGCGGTGCCGCGCCTGCGAGGGAGCACCCGTGACCGATCGTCGTCCCGCCCTCACCGACCCGACCTCCGCACCCCAGGGGTCCGTCGGGGACGCACCGGCAGGTACCACCCGCTGCTATGTGCTCGACACGTCCGTGCTGCTGTCCGACCCCTGGTCGCTGCAGCGTTTCGACGAGCACCAGGTCGTCCTGCCGCTCGTCGTCATCAGTGAGCTGGAGGCCAAGCGTCACCACCCCGAACTGGGCTGGTTCGCCCGGACCGCGCTGCGCCAGCTCGACGAGCTGCGCGTCAAGCACGGCCGTCTCGACGCACCCGTGCCGATCGGCGAGTCCGGCGGCACGTTGCACGTCGAGCTGAACCACTCCGACCCCACGGTCCTGCCGGCCGGGTTCCGCACCGACTCGAACGACTCGCGGATCCTGGCCTGCGCGCTGAACCTCAAGGCGGACCCGGCCGCGCCGGCGGACGTCACGCTGGTCACCAAGGACATGCCGTTGCGGGTCAAGGCCGCCGCGGTCGGTCTGGATGCCGACGAGTACCACGGCCAGGACGTGCTGTTCTCCGGCTGGACCGGGATGACCGACCTGGAGGTGACCCCCGAGGACGTCGACGCGTTGTTCCGCGACGGCGTCATCGACCACGACGAGGCCCGCGACCTGCCCTGCAACACGGGGTTGCGGCTGGTCGGGGCGTCGAACGCGCTCGGGCGGGTCACCGCGGACAAGCGGGTCAAGCTGGTGCGCGGGGACCGGGAGGCGTTCGGGCTGCACGGCCGTTCGGCCGAGCAGCGGATCGCGCTGGACCTCCTGCTGGACAACGAGGTCGGGATCGTCTCCCTCGGCGGCCGCGCCGGGACGGGCAAGTCGGCGCTCGCGCTGTGCGCCGGTCTGGAGGCGGTGCTGGAACGACGCCAGCACCGCAAGATCGTCGTCTTCCGGCCGCTCTACGCCGTCGGCGGGCAGGACCTCGGCTACCTGCCCGGCAGCGAGGTCGAGAAGATGCAGCCCTGGGCGCAGGCCGTCTTCGACACCCTGGGCGCGATGGTCAGCCAGGACGTCATCGACGAGGTCATCGCCCGCGGGCTGCTGGAGGTCCTGCCGCTGACCCACATCCGCGGCCGGTCGTTGCACGACACCTTCGTGATCGTCGATGAGGCGCAGTCGCTGGAGCGCAACGTGCTGCTCACGGTGCTGTCCCGGCTCGGGACGGCGTCGCGCGTCGTGCTCACCCACGACGTCGCGCAGCGCGACAACCTGCGCGTCGGACGGCACGACGGCGTCAACGCCGTCATCGAGAAGCTCAAGGGCCACCCGCTGTTCGCGCACGTCACGCTGACCCGCAGCGAGCGCTCGCCGATCGCCGCGCTGGTCACGGAGATGCTGGAGGGACCCAACTCCTGAGGTGCCGGGCCCGGCCCCCGTCCGCAGCCGCGGACGGGGGCCGTGTGCTCAGTCGAACAGGTCCGGGTCGGTGCGGACGACCTCGTCCCACAGCGGCTGGTAGGAGAACCAGCCGGCGTAGGGGGTACCGGTCTGCTCGGCGGTGAACCGCGCGTTGGCGTGGTCGACGAGCGTCGGCGTCCCCGCGGCCTCGGCGAGCAGCTGCGCCTGGCAGTTGCGCTCGGTCGAGATGAACCACCAGGCGGCCTCGGCGACGGTCTCACCGACGGAGAAGATCCCGTGGTTCTGGTGGAACACCATCTTCCGGTCGGTCAGGCCGCGGGCCAGCGCCCGGCCCGCCTCCGGGTCGAGCACGACCGCGCCCGCGCCCTCGTGGACGACGCCGTGGTTCTCGTAGAGGGCGCAGGCGTCCTGGGTGATGGGGTCCAGCGGGCGGCCCAGCGACGACCACGCCTTGCCGTACACCGAGTGGGCGTGGGCGGCCGCGACGACGTGCGGGTGCTCGGCGTGCACGGCCGAGTGGATGACGAACCCGGCCTGGTTCACCGGGCGGTTCCCGTGCCGGACCGTGCCGTGGTGGTCGACCATGATCAGGTCCGAGACCCGGATGTGCCGGAAGCTCATGCCGAACGGGTTGACCCAGAACATCTCCGGGTCCTCCGGGTCGCGCACGGTGATGTGCCCGGCGATGCCCTCGCCGAAGCCGAACCGGCCGAAGATCCGGAACGCGCCGGCGAGCTGCTGCTTGCGGTGCAGCCGCTCCTCGGCGGAGGTGGCGAACGTCGGTGGCGTGGGCAGACCGCCGGTACCACCGCCGCCGAGGGCGGCGGTACCGGAGCTGCTGGTGGTGGTGTCCTGCGTGGGGGCGGCCATGACCCGACCGTGCGCCGGATCACGCCCCGGGTCAAGCGGTGGCTCAGAGGCCGTGCGGGGTGCCCTCGGTGAACCCGGCGGTGGTCTGTACCCCGACGACGGAGCGCTCGTGCAGCTCGTCGACCGAGCGCGCGCCCGCGTAGGTGCACGCGGAGCGGACGCCCGAGCAGATCTCGTCGAGCACGTCCTCCACGCCCGGCCGGTCCGGGTCCAGCCGCTGGCGCGAGGACGAGATGCCCTCCTCGAACAGCGACTTGCGGGCCCGGTCGAACGCGTTGTCCCCGCGGGTGCGGGCGCTGACCGCGCGCTTGGAGGCCATCCCGAACGACTCCTTGTACGCGCGGCCGTGCTCGTCGCGCAGCAGGTCGCCGGGGGACTCGTAGGTGCCCGCCAGCCAGGAGCCGATCATCACCGAGGCCGCGCCCGCGGCGAGGGCGAGTGCGACGTCGCGCGGGTGGCGCACCCCGCCGTCGGCCCAGACGACGGCGCCGCGCTCGCGGGCCGCGGCGGCGCACTCGGCGACCGCGGAGAACTGCGGGCGCCCGACGCCGGTCATCATCCGGGTCGTGCACATGGCGCCGGGGCCGACGCCGACCTTGACGATGTCGGCGCCCGCGTCGACCAGATCGGCGACGCCCTCGGCGGTGACCACGTTGCCGGCGGCGACCGGGACCGCGGCCCCGGCCTGGTCGACCACACGGCGGACCGCGCCGAGCGCCTCGAACATCTTCTCCTGGTGGCCGTGCGCGGTGTCGACGACGAGCACGTCCACACCGGCGTCGAGCAGGGCCTTCGCCTTCACCGCGACGTCGCCGTTGATGCCGATCGCGGCCGCGGTGCGCAGCCGGCCCGCGCCGTCGAGGGCGGGGGAGTAGATCCCGGCCCGGATCGCGCCGAGCGGGGTGAGCAGGCCCGCGAGACGGCCGTCGCCGTCGAGGCCGAGCGCCACCGCCTTCCGACCGGCGTCGAGCTGCTCGAACACCTCCCGCGGCTCGGTGCCCAGCGGCAGCGCCAGCGGGTCGGGGTCGAGGACGTCGGCGAGCCGGGTGAAGCGGTCCACCCCCGCGCAGTGCGCCTCGGACACGGTCCCGACCGGGCGGCCGCCGTCGTCGACGACCACGACGGCGTCGTGGGCCCGCTTGGGCAGCAGGTTCAGCGCGTCGGCCACCGCGTCGGAGGTGCGCAGCACCAGCGGGGTGTCCCACACCGGGTGCCGGGACTTGATCCAGGTCACGATCTCCGCGACGGCGTCGGTCGCCACGTCCTGCGGCAGCACCGTCAGGGCGCCGCGGCGGGCGAGGGTCTCGGCCATCCGGCGGCCGGCGACGGCGGTCATGTTCGCCGCGACGACCGGCACCGTGGCCCCGGAGCGGTCCGGGGCGGTGAGGTCCACGTCGAACCGGGACGTCACCGTGGAACGGCGCGGGACGAGGAAGACGTCGTCGTAGGTCAGGTCGTGCTCGGGCCGGCGGTCGTCGAGGAAGCGCACGATGTCGGGATGCTACGCCCCGGGGCGTTGTCACGCGTCCGTCATGTGAGGGGAACCGCCGGGCAACCCCGTGTGCCTACCGTCGGGTACATGCCGGTGCCGTCGCCGTCCCACCACGTGCGGGCGTCCGACGCGCGCCGGCTCCGGGACCTGCTGCGCATCGCCGTCGCCGGGCGCGGGCGCCCCGGGGACCTGCTGCCCGGTGAGGACGAGCTGATGGTGCGCCACGGTGTGCCGCGCAGCGCCGTCCGCGCCGCGCTGGGGCTGCTCCGCGAGGAGGGGCTGCTGCGGCCCGGGCCGACCGCGCACCGGATCGTCGCCCGCCCGCACTACCCCGGCCGGACCGCCGGCACGGGCACGGGCACCCGGGTCCCGCGCTGGCTGGAACGCACCGGGATCGCCGCGCCCGACGTGCTCGCCGACTGGCTCGGTGTCCCCGTCGGCACGCCGTGCCTGCGCACCGAGTGCGTCTCGGCGACGGCCGGTGGCGGCGCGGTGCTGGAGACCCACTACTTGGCCACCGAGGCCGCGGCGCTGCTGCTCGCGGTGCCCGGGACCGGCCCGTTCGACCGGCAGCTCGCCGACGCCGGGCTGCGTCCCGCGCGGGCGGGGACCCGGTCCGGCCCGGTGCCCGCCGACCCCGACTCGGCGGCGCTGCTCGGCGTCGCCGCCGGTGCCCCGCTGCTGGGGGCCGAACGCACCCTGACCGGCGACGACGGCCGGGTCCTCGCCGTCAGCGTGCTGCGCGCCGACTCGTCAGGCACGGTCCCGGTGGCCCGCGACGGCGCCGCGGCCGCTCAGCCCGACAGCAGCGCCCGCACCGCCTCCAGCGAGTCGGCCTCGGCCGGGGTCTTGTCCGGGCGGTAGCGCAGCACCCGGGCGAAGCGCAGCGCGACCCCGCCCGGGTAGCGGGTGCTGCGTTGCGCGCCGTCGAGCGCGATCTCGACGACGAGCTCGGGCCGCAGGTGCACCACGCCGGGCTCGCGCGCCGTCTCGTACTCCGGGAAGGTCGCGGTCTGCCAGGCCAGCAGCTCGTCGGTCATCCCCTTGAACGTCTTGCCGACCATCACCGGCTCCCCGCCGTCCGGGTCGCGGGCGCCGAGGTGGATGTTCGACAGCGACCCGGTGCGCCGCCCGTAGCCCCACTCGGCGCCCAGCACCACCAGGTCCAGGGTGTGCACCGGCTTCACCTTCTGCCAGGCCTTGCCGCGCCGCCCGGCCGCGTACGGCGCGGCCAGGTCCTTCACGACGACGCCCTCGTGCCCCGCCGACAGCGCCTCGGAGAGGACCGCGGCCGCCTGTTCCGGCGACGGCCGCCGCACCCCCGGCATCCGCAGCGCGGCGTGGGTGTCCGCGGCGAGCAGCCCGGCGAGCGCGTCGAGCCGGACCTCGGCGGGCTCGTCGACCAGGTCGCGGCCGTCGAGGTGGAGCAGGTCGAAGAAGAACGGCGACAGCAGGACGTCCGGTACCCGCTCCTCGGTGCCGAACCGGCTCATCGTGTCCTGGAACGGGCGGGGGCGGCCGTCGTCGTCGAGGGCGAGGGTCTCGCCGTCGAGCACCGCGGTGTCGCACGGCAGCCCGCGCACCAGCTCCACCAGCTCGGGCACCCCGTCGGTGATCTCGCGCAGCGTGCGCGTCCACACCCGCACCTCGTCGCCGCGGCGGTGCACCTGGATGCGGGCGCCGTCGAGCTTGTGCTCGACGGTGACGTCGGCGCCGAGCCCGGCCAGCGCGGCGTCGAGCGAGTCGCCGGGGGAGGCGAGCATCGGCCGGACCGGCCTGCCCACCTCCAGCCCGACCGCGGCGAGCGCGTCCTGTCCGCCGGTCAGCGCGGTGGCCGCGGTCTCCGGCAGCCGGCCGGACAGCATGAACGCGCGGCGCACCGCGGGCGCGGGTGCCTCGGAGGCGGCGGCGACGGCGTCCACCATCAGCCCCTCGAGGGCGCCCTGGCGCAGCTCGCCGGTGAGCAGGCGGTGCAGGAAGCGCTGCTCCTCGGTGGTCGCGGCGCCGTACAGCTCGGTGAGCAGCTCGCGGCGCCGGGCCGCCGAGCCGGTCCCCGCGGTGCCGGCCAGCTTGTCGAGCAGTGCGTCGACCCGCTCCACCGTCAGCGACGGCTCCGCCGCGGCCGGCACGTCGACGCCCGACAGGGTCCGCCAGCCGGTCCCGATCCGGCCCTGCCGGGGGACCCCGGACAGCCAGGCGACGACCGGCACGACCTCGGCCGGCGCGGCGGTGCGCAGCAGCCCGGCGAGCGCGGCGGTCTTCTCCTTGCGCGCGCGGGTCGCCCCGACCGCGGCCGAGGTGGTGACGACGTCGGTGAACAGCACGGGGTCAGTGAAGCAGCGACCCCCGACAGTTCGCGCGTCGTCGGATCAGGCGGTGCGCGCGGCCTGCGGTACCGGGACGGGGCCTGGGCCGGACGCGGCGGGCGGCAGGATGGCACGGCGCCACAGCTCGGCGACCGGGACGACCCCGCGGCAGGTGCCGTCCGGTGCGACGACGACCAGGTCGTCGTAGCCGCGGGCCGGGTCGCCGGACAGACCGATCTCCATCGCGCGGTGCAGCGGGGTCCGCTCGTCGACGGTGCGCGGCGGGTCCGCCAGCTCGGCCGCCGGCTTCTCGGCCCACAGCGCGTGCCCGAACCTGCCGGCCAGCTGGAGCAGGACGCGGCTGCGGTCGAGGTAGCCGACCGGCCGGTGCGCCCGGTCGACCAGGACGATCCCGGCCGAGTCGGGGCGGGCGCGCAGCGCCTCGCGGGCGGTGTCGCCGACGGCGTCGTCGGGCAGGGTCACGGCCGGCACGGCGAGCCCGCGCACCGGGGGACCGGCCGGCCGGGGCGCCGCGGGGCGCTCGGGGGCGGGCGGCGCGGACCCGGTCGTGAACGGCTGCGGCGCCGCGCTCAGCAGGCCGAGCAGCTCCGCGCGGGTCGCCGGGTCGGCCTCGGGCGCGGCGCGCGTCCCACCCAGCAACGGGCCCTGGGCGAACGCGATCCCGATCGCGAACAGCCCCGTCAGCCGGGCCGCGTCGCGGACCCCGGTCGCGGCGACCGGCGCCCCGACCGCGCGGGACACCTCGACCACGGCACGGACGGCGGCGCCGGCCCCCGTGTCGAGCACCCCGTCGCAGAGGTCCGGCTCGAGCTTCACCACGTCCGGCCGGACGGCGGCTACGAGCTCCGGACCGAACGCGCGCCCGGCCCCGTCGAGACCGATCCGGAACCCCCAGCGCCGCAGCTCGGCCAGTGCCGGGACGAGGTGCTCCGCCGGGGCGGCCGCGGCGATCGGCGGGCCGACCTCCAGCAGGGGAGCGACCGGGTCGGACGTGCCGCCGAGCATGGCGCGCAGCCGTCCGCGGGCGTGCAGGACGGTGTCCGCGGCGACGTCGACCTGCACCGGGACGGCGGCAGCCCAGGACCGGGCGGACGCGACCGCGGAGACCGCGGTGCCCGCGTCGAGCTCGGCGATCCGGCGGGCGTCCCAGCCGCGGTCGCGGGCCGCGACGGCCACCGCGTCGTGGTGCAGGCGCGGCACGACCTCGACCCCGGTGCAGCGACCGGAGCGCAGATCGTGCACGGGGACGTACGCGAAGCGCTGGTCGGGCATGGGAGAGGTCCGTTCGAGTGACAGTGATCGACTGACGCACACACGGTGTCACGTCGATGTGGACCGAACGGGGACGCGGAGGTGAACAGCGGATGGACTGACCCGGTGCGCCCGGCCGGTGACCGGGCGCAGCCGGGGGTCAGGAGCGCTTCTCGCCGCGGGTCATCGCCAGCACGTCCAGGGCGCGGTCCAGCTCGGCCTCGGTGAGCGTCCCGTTCGCCACGTGCCCGCGCTCGATCACGACCTCGCGGATCGTCCGGCGCTCCTTCAGTGCCTGCTTCGCGATGGCCGCCGCCTCCTCGTAGCCGATCCTGGAGTTGAGCGGGGTGACGATCGACGGCGAGGACTCGGCGTACTCGCGGGTGCGCTCGAGGTCGGCCTCCATCCCGTCGACGACCTTGTCGGCGAGCAGCCGCGCCGCGTTCGCGATCAGCCGGGCGGACTCCAGCACGTTGCGCGCCATCACCGGCATCATCACGTTCAGCTCCAGGTTGCCCTGGCTGCCGGAGAAGCCGACCGTCGCGTCGTTGCCCATGACCTGCGCGCAGACCATCATCGTGGCCTCGCAGATCACCGGGTTGACCTTGCCCGGCATGATCGAGCTGCCCGGCTGCAGGTCCGGCAGGTGGATCTCGGCCAGCCCGGTGCGCGGACCGGACGACAGCCAGCGCAGGTCGTTGGCGATCTTGTAGAGCGACACGGCGACGGTGCGCAGCGCGCCGGAGGCCTCGACCAGGCCGTCGCGGGAGCCCTGGGCCTCGATGTGGTCGGTGGCCTCGGCGAGCTGCTCCAGGCCGGTCGCCTCGCGCAGCTTCGCGACCACCGCGGCGCCGAACCCGTCCGGAGCGTTGAGCCCGGTGCCGACCGCGGTCCCGCCGATCGGCAGGACGGCGAGGCGGGGGAGCGCGTCGCGGACGCGGTCGGCGCCGTAGCCGGCCTGGCTGGCCCAGCCGCCGGCCTCCTGGCCGAGGGTGATCGGGACGGCGTCCATGAGGTGGGTGCGGCCCGCCTTCACGACCTCCGACCAGTCCGCCGCGCGGCGGCGCAGCGCGGCCTCGAGGTGCTGCAGCGCCGGGACGACCTCGGTCGCCAGCGCCTCGGTGGCGGCGAGGTGGATGGTCGTCGGGAAGACGTCGTTCGACGACTGCGAGGCGTTGACGTGGTCGTTCGGGTGCACGTCGGTGCCGGCGCGGGCGGCCAGCGAGGCGATCACCTCGTTGGCGTTCATGTTCGACGACGTGCCCGAGCCCGTCTGGAAGACGTCGACCGGGAAGTGGTCGTCGTGCCCGCCCGCGGCCACCTCGTCGGCGGCCGCGGCGATCGCGCGGGCCCGGTCGTCGTCCAGTACGCCCAGCTCGCCGTTCACCCGGGCCGCGGCCGCCTTGACCAGGCCGAGTGCGCGGATCTGGGCGCGCTCCAGGCCGCGGCCCGAGATCGGGAAGTTCTCCACCGCGCGCTGGGTCTGGGCCCGCCACAACGCGTCGGCGGGGACCCGGACCTCGCCCATGGTGTCGTGCTCGATGCGGAAGTCCTCGCTCATGGGCGAAGGTCTACTCCTCCACGACCCGTCCCGCAGTGTTAAGTGAGCCTAACCTCAGGGCAGCGGCGGGGCCTCGCCCTCGACGCCGTCGAAGTCGACGGAGGAGAACTCGCGCAGCTTGGTGAGACGGTGGTAGCCGTCGATCAGCCGGACGGTGCCGGACTTGGACCGCATCACGATCGACTGGGTGGTCGCGCCGCCACCCCGGTAGTGGACGCCGCGCAGCAGCGGGCCGTCGGTGATGCCGGTGGCGCAGAAGAAGACGTTCTCGCCGCGCACGAGCTCGGCGGTGGTCAGGACCTTGTCGAGGTCGTGGCCCGCGGCGAGGGCCTTCTCGCGCTCGGCGTCGTCCTTGGGCCACAGCCGGCCCTGGATCTCGCCGCCCATGCACTTCAGCGCGGCCGCGGTGATGATCCCCTCCGGGGTGCCGCCGACGCCGTAGAGCATGTCCACGCCCGAGGTGGGACGCGCGGCGGCGATGGCACCGGCGACGTCGCCGTCGGAGATGAAGGCGATGCGGGCTCCGGCCTCGCGGATCTCGGTGACGATCTGCTCGTGGCGGGGGCGGTCGAGCACGCAGACGGTGACGTCGGCGACGTCGATCTCCTTGGCCCGCGCGACCCGGCGGATGTTCTCCGCGACCGGTGCGGTGATGTCGATGACGTCCGCGGCCTCCGGCCCGACCGCGATCTTCTCCATGTAGAAGACGGCGGACGGGTCGAACATGGCGTCCCGCTCGGCGACGGCGAGCACGGCCAGCGCGTTGGGCATGCCCTTGGCCATCAGCGTGGTGCCGTCGATGGGGTCGACGGCGACGTCGCAGAACGGGCCCTCGCCGTTCCCGACCTCCTCGCCGTTGAACAGCATCGGGGCCTCGTCCTTCTCGCCCTCGCCGATGACGACGACGCCGCGCATCGACACCGAGGAGATGAGCTGGCGCATGGCGTCGACGGCGGCACCGTCACCGCCGTTCTTGTCGCCCTTGCCGACCCAGCGGCCCGCGGCCATCGCGGCGGCCTCGGTGACCCGGACCAGCTCCATCGCCAGGTTGCGGTCGGGCGCCTCACGACGGCGGGGGGTGGCGGGGCTGGCGGGCTGGCTCACGGATACGTCTCCATTCACGGGCGGCGTGCTCGTCGGCGACGTCCCCTCGTCCGGGTTCCCACGGGCGTACGGGGAGGCGCCCGGCGATCCTCGCACGCGGGACGCCGGGGGAGCAGTGATGAGCGACCGACGCCATGCCTGGGACGATGGACACGTGAGCGCACGACCTGACCCGGGAACGCCGTCGCCGGACTCCTCGGAGCCCGCCGGGCCCCCGGCTGTCCCG
Organism: Pseudonocardia sp. ICBG601; assembly: GCF_020496245.1. Taxonomy (NCBI): domain Bacteria; kingdom Bacillati; phylum Actinomycetota; class Actinomycetes; order Pseudonocardiales; family Pseudonocardiaceae; genus Pseudonocardia; species Pseudonocardia sp. ICBG601. The sequence goes on from NZ_JAHLJA010000148.1 coordinate 1,690,711, forward strand.
GACCCGGCCGAGACCTCCGGTACCGCCGGGGCCGCCGGTCGGGACGCGTCCCCCGGTGGGGCGGCCTCCGCCGGTCGGGCTGCGGCCGACGACCCGGTCCCGGGCCCGGTTCCGGCATCGGACCCGGCGTCGGCCCCGGCCGCTCACCCCGACGCGGGCCCGGCCCCGGCCGAGACCCCGGCCGTCGCCGCGGCTCCCGCGGGTGCGGCCCGGTCCGGGAGGCCGCAGCCGCCTCCGGTGACCCGCCGGATCCCCGAGGCCGGTCCGCAGGCGATGCACAAGCCCGGGCGCGGCGACACGTCGGTGCGCGACCTGATCTGGGCCTGCCTGATCCTCGTCCCGGTCGCCCTGCTGATCTTCTCGGTCGGCGGGTCCTGCTCGTTCTCGCCCGGCACCCCGGCCGAGGACGCCGCGTCGGCCCCCACCGTCGACGCCCCGGCCCGGCTCGCCGAGTACGCCCGCGGCTCGACCTTCCCGCTGCGGCTGCCGGACGTCCCGTTCCGGGTCAACTCCACCGACCGCGGCCCGGTGGAGGGCGGCGGCACCGCCGTGCGCATCGGCTTCGTCACCCCCGACGCGGACTTCCTGAGCCTGGTTCAGACCGACGGCACGGTCGAGGGGGTCCTCGCCACCGAGTCCGGTTCCGCGGGCCGCGGCGACGGCCCGCCGACGATGCGCGGCACCGTGCAGGCGGGCGGCCTGACCTGGGAGGTCTACGGCGCCGAGGGCGGCGAGCCCTTCCGGATCGCGACGCTGCCCGGCCGGCCGGAGGTCCGCGTCCTGGTGACGGGGTCCGCGTCGGACGAGCAGTTCAGCACCCTGGCCACCGCCCTGACGACCGCCCGCGTCTTCCCGCCCGGGTCCTGAGGACCGGTCCCACACGGGTTCCGGCGTCCCACACGGGCTCCGATCCCGTGTGCGACGCCGGATCCCGTGCGGGACGTGGTTGTCCACATCGCGGGGAGTTGTCCACAGGGGCCCGGGTGGGGCCGGCGGACGGGGTGTGGCGGGGCAGGGTCGGGGCATGGACCTCCTGCCCGGTACGACGCCCGTGCGGCGCTCGGAGCTGATCGCCGCGGGGATGAGCGAGGCCGAGATCCGGCAGGCCCTGGGCGCGGGGGCGATCGTGCTGGTCTGCCGCGGGATGTACCGCGGTGCCGTACTGCCCGGGGCGGTGACGGGACCCGGCGGGCGCGGGGAGGAGCTCGTCACCGCGCACGAGCGCGCCGTGCGCGGTGTGCTGCGTCGGCTCGACTCGCCCGCCGTCGTCAGCCACGTCTCCGCCGCGGTCGTGCACGGCGCCGAGACCTGGGACGTGCCGCTGGACCGCGTGCACGTCACGCGGTCGGTGCCGACCGGCGCCCGCAGGGGGCACGACCTCGTCCTCCACGCGCTGCCCCTCGACCCCGCGGAGACGGTCCGGGTGCGCGGGCTCCCGGTCACCAGCCCCGCCCGCACCGTCGTCGACGTCGCCAGGACGGTGCCGTTCGGGCAGGCGGTCGTCGTCGCGGACGCTCTCGCCCGGCGACACGGGCTCGGGACCGCGGAGCTCCTGGGCGCCGCCCGCCCGGACCGCCGTCGCCGGGGGACGGCGGCCGCGGTGCGCGTCGCGCGGTTCGCCGACGGGCGCGCCGCGGGCCCCGGCGAGTCGCGCAGCCGGGTCCTGTTCCACACCGCCGGACTCCCCGCACCCGACCTGCAGCGCGAGGTGCGTGACCCCGCCGGCCGGTGGCTCGCGACGGTCGGCTTCTGGTGGGACGGCCGTCCACCCGTCGTCGGGGAGTTCGACGGCGAGATCAAGTACGGGCGTCTGCTCCCACCGGGGAGGACGGCGGGCCAGGTGATCACCGAGGAGAAGATCCGCGAGGACCGGCTCCGCGACCTGGGACTGCACGTCGTCCGGTGGACCTGGCGCGACCTGGACGACCCCGCCGCCCTCCTGACCCGTCTCCGGACCAGGCTGCCGACCCGATGACCTCCCACACCGGATCCGGCGTCCCACACCGGATCGGGACCCGTGTGGGACGCCGGATCCCGTGCGGGAGGCTCAGGCCTCGTCGTCGGACTCGGCGTCGGCCAGCTTCTCCTCGATGCGGGTGCGGGCGCCGGCGAGCTGGGCGTCGCAGCGCTTGGCCAGGGCCTCGCCGCGCTCCCACAGCGCGACGGACTCGTCCAGGCCGAGGCCGCCGACCTCCAGCGCGCGCACGACCTCCACGAGCTCGTCGCGGGCCTTCTCGTAGCCCAGGGTCTCCACTGCCGGTCGGTCGCTCATCAGGTCTCCGGGTCGGGGGTGGTGGTCACGGTGGCGGCGACGGCGCCGTCGGCGACCCGGATCCGCAGGCCGGTGCCGGCGGGCGCGTCGGCGACCGACCGCAGCAGCGGGGGCACGTCGTCGTCGGTGCGGTCGGCGAGCTGCACGATCGCGTAGCCGCGGGCCAGGGTCGCGGTCGGGCCGAGCGCGGCGAGCCGGGCACCCAGGTGCTCCAGCTCCGACGACGACCGGTCCAGCCGGCGCAGCACCGCGCGGTGAGCGGCGGCGCGGGCGTCGGCGATCTCGCCCTCCCGGGAGGTGACCATGCGCAGCGGGTCGGCCAGCACCGGCCGTCGTCGCAGGTCGTCGAGGCGGTGCTGCTCGCGGTCGACCCAGCCGTGCAGCGCGCGGCGGGCCCGGTCGCGCAGCCCGGAGATCCGCGCGGTCTCCTCGGCGAGGTCGGGCACCAGGCTGCGTCCGGCCTCGGTGGGGGTGGAACAGCGCACGTCGGCGACGTGGTCGACCAGCGGGGTGTCCGGCTCGTGCCCGATGGCCGACACGACCGGGGTCCGGCAGGCGGCGACGGCGCGGCACAGCGTCTCGTCGGAGAAGGGCAGCAGGTCCTCGACGCTGCCGCCGCCGCGGGCGAGCACGATGACCTCGACGTCCGGGTCACGGTCGAGGGCCCGCAGCGCGCCGACGACCTGCTCGACGGCGAGCCCGCCCTGCACCGCGACGTTCTCGATCCGGAACCGCACCGCGGGCCAGCGCGAGGTCGCGTTGCGGACGACGTCGTGCTCGGCGGCCGAGTCGCGCCCGGTGACCAGGCCGATGGTGTGCGGGAGCAGCGGCGGGCGCCGCTTCAGGGCCGGGTCGAACAGCCCCTCGGCGGCGAGCAGCCTGCGCAGCCGCTCGATGCGGGCCAGCAGCTCGCCGAGCCCGACCGCGCGGATCCGGTCGACGCGCAGCGACAGCGTGCCGCGCCCCAGGTAGAACGACGGCTTGCCGTGCACGATCACCCGGCTGCCCTCGGTCACGGCGCCGCCGGCGTCGCGCACCAGCGACGACGGCGCCGTCAGCTGCAGGGAGATGTCGGCGGCCGGGTCACGCAGGGTCAGGAACGCGGTCCCGGAGCGGGCGTTGACCTGGGCGAGCTGGCCCTCGACCCACACCGCGCCGAGCCGGTCGACCCACTCGGCGATCTTGCGGGCGACCGTGCGGACCGGCCACGGGTCCTCCTCGGAGGTCGTGGCGCTCAACGGTTCTCGGACACCGTCGCGATCCGGTTCGTCAGCATCGTGACGTACGGCGGCCGGTTCTCGTGTGCGGTCTCCCAGGCGAGGAGGTCCGCGAGGTCGTCGAGGCTCAGCGTGCGGAGCTTGCCGCGCAGCTGGGGCACGGTCATCGTCGGGTACTCGGGCAGCACGGCGGGCGCGGTCGCACTCGCCTCGGCCCGGTTCGACGCCGACGCCGGACGCGGCGACGCGGGCGACCGGTCGATCGGGATGCCGGTGCGGGCGGGCCGCAGCGACGACACGGTGCCGTTGCGCCCGGCCGGGGGAGCGGCGGGCGGCAGCGGCGGGGCGATCGGCTCCGGGTCGGGCAGCGAGAGGTCGGCGCCGTCGGCCAGGTCGTCGTCGAAGGTCGCCCAGCTGGGGATGTCGTCGGCGGGGCGCAGGGCGCCCAGCGCGCGGTCGCCCTTGATCGCCAGCTCGGTGATCCGCTGCTGGAGCCGCATGGACACCTGCAGCGCCTGGCTGACCGCGGTCACCGGCAGCTCGACGGCGTGCCGCGGCAGTTCTCGGGCCTGCTCGACGGCGGTCACGACGAGGCCGGCGGCGATCCGCACGGGGAACGGCAGCGGAGACATGCACGCCATTGTCCCCTGATCCGCGGCCGCCTGTCGCGCCGGGCGCGCCGGGACCCGGTCGGGCCGGTCACGTACGGCTGCCCGCTCCCGGACCGGTCCGTACCCTGGGGGCCATGTCCGGTTCTGCCAAGCAGGTCCTGCTCGCCAAGCCCCGCGGCTACTGCGCGGGCGTCGACCGTGCCGTCGAGGCGGTGGAGCAGGCGCTCGACCAGTACGGCGCCCCCGTGTACGTCCGCAAGGAGATCGTGCACAACAAGCACGTGGTGGAGACGCTGCGCGAGCGCGGCGCGATCTTCGTCGACGAGGCGTCGGAGGTCCCGGAGGGCGCGCACGTCGTGTTCTCCGCGCACGGCGTCTCGCCCGCGGTCCGCGACGAGGCCAAGGGCCGGAACCTGCAGACCATCGACGCGACCTGCCCGCTGGTGACCAAGGTCCACCAGGAGGCGAAGCGGTTCGCCCGCGAGGACTACGACATCCTGCTCGTCGGGCACGCCGGGCACGAGGAGGTCGAGGGGACCTCCGGTGAGGCGCCCGAGCACATCCAGCTCGTCGAGTCCGCCGCCGACGTCGACTCCGTGACCGTCCGCGACCCCGAGCGGGTCGTGTGGCTGTCGCAGACCACGCTGAGCGTCGACGAGACGATGGACACCGTCCGTGCGCTGCGCGAGCGGTTCCCGAAGCTGCAGAACCCGCCGTCGGACGACATCTGCTACGCCACGCAGAACCGCCAGGTCGCGGTGAAGACGATGGCGCCGCGCTGCGACCTCGTGCTGGTCGTCGGGTCGCGGAACTCGTCGAACTCGGTGCGCCTGGTCGAGGTCGCGCTGGGCGCCGGGGCCGGTGCCTCGTACCTGATCGACTACGCCCGCGAGATCGACGAGTCCTGGCTCGACGGCGTCACGACGGTCGGGATCACCAGCGGCGCGTCGGTCCCGGAGATGCTGGTGCAGGGTGTCGTGGAGTACCTCGCCGAGCGTGGCTTCGGCTCGGTCGAGGAGGTCGACACCGCCGAGGAGACGCTGACCTTCTCGCTGCCCCGCGAGCTGCGCCCGCCGCGCGGCCGGTCGCTGGGCCTGACCCCGGTGAACTGACCCGCGGCACACACGACGGAGGCCCCGGACCGACTCGGTCCGGGGCCTCACGTGTGTACGGGGGCGGTCAGCCCGCGGCGCGGTCCGCCTGGACCTGCTTCGCCGACACGACCTGCACCTGGTCGCCGATCTGCAGGGTGTCGAACCAGAGCTTCGCGTTCTCCGGGGTGAGCCGGACGCAGCCCGCCGACGGGGTGTCGGTACGGCCCTCGTGGAAGGCGATGCCGCCGTCCTGGAAGAACACCGCCCACGGCATCGGGGCGGGCTCGCCGTTGGTCATCGTGTACTCGCCGCTCTTGTGCAGCTGCTCCTTGCGGTAGACCCGCAGGGAGTGGCCGACCGGGGTCTCCTTGCCCGGGCCGCCGATGGCGACCGGGACGGGCCCGTGGGTGACCTTCCCGTCGGTGAGCAGCCAGGAGCGCTGGGTGTCCAGGTCGACGCAGGCGCGGGCCGTGACGGTGCACGGGGTGCCCTCGACGAGCGGCTGGTCCCGGAAGGCCTGCGCGGCCGGGGTCCCGGCGATCGCGGTGCCGACGCCGATCAGCGCGACGGCCGCGGTGACCAGCGCGACGACGATCGCGGGTCGCGTCCTGCGGGGGCTGCGGGTGGTCGACATGGCTCTCCAGTGGTTCCGGCGTGCGTCGGGGAGCGGCGGGGTCACGCCGTGCCCCCGATGGGAAGACGCTCGGGAGGGCAGTGGGTTGCTCCCATTGTCCGATCCGTCGTCACCCGGGCGGTCTGCGGGGTACGTTCCGGCCGTCCACCTGGGCGGATGCGTCCGGACGGCCGTGGCTGCGCCGGACGGCCGTCAGCGGGTGTCGCGGCGTGTCCGGCCGGTCGCGCCGCGTGTCGACCCGCGGTCGGGCTCGGAGCGGGAGGAGCCGGCGCGCGAGGAGCCGGAGCGCGCGGTCCCGGTGGAGCGTGCCGCCGAGCCGGTGCGGGAGACCCCGGTGCCGGTGGACCCGGTACGCCCGGTGGACCCGGTGCGGGCCGTGTCGCGGCGGGCGGAACCGGTCGGGGCCGAGCCGGTGCGGGCGGTACCGGTCGTCGAGCCGGTGCGGGCGGTGCCGGTCGTGCGGGACCGGGCCGCGGTCGTCGTCGAGGTGCCCGCTCCGCGCGGTGCCCGGGTCCGTCCGCCGGGGCCGTCGGGGTCGTACCCGCCCGGGTCGCGGCCCAGGCGCTGCCGCAGCCGGCCGACGGCGTCGTCCGGGCCGAGCCGCTGACGCAGAACGCGCAGACCGGCGACGAGCAGCACGACCAGCGTGGTCACCGCCATCGCCGGGAACGCGTTGATCAGCGGGGCCCCCGCCATGAGCAGGCTCTGCGCCGTGCCACCGCCGGACGGGGCGCCGATCAGCACCGCGACCAGCGGCACGACGACGGCGAGCAGCAGCGGCGGCTGCACGGCCGGCAGGAACAGGCTGCGCCGGCGGACCCAGGACACCGCGAGCACGCAGCCGAGCAGGTAGCAGACCTCGAACACCCGGCCGACGGTGCCGATCCGCAGCAGGTCCACCAGGACCCCGAGGGCGGTGGTGCCGACGGCCAGACCGGTGGCCGCGAGCGGCGGGACACCGAGGACCGGGGGGAGCAGGGACCGCTCACGCACCGGCCAGCCACCGCGCGCGGGGGCGGGCCCCCGGCCGGGCCGGCGGGCCGAGCTCGATCGGGCCGTGGTCACCCGGTCAGCCTAACCCCTCCCGCCACGGTGTCCCGGCCGCCTCGTCGCGTGCCGTGTCGCCGTCGCCGAACGTGCCCGGATGTGCGCCGTCGGGTCGGCCACCGCCGGATCGGGTGCCGTCCGACCGGTTGTGGTCGGGCCGCCCGAGGTCCTCCAGGGACACCAGCGAGTCCCCGGCGGAGGCGACCAGCTCGGGCGCGGAGACGCCGCGCGGGGTCCGGTCGACCGTCGCGGGCGTCCCCAGCTCGGTGTCGGACACCTGCAGCTCGGTGAACTTCCGGGCGCTCACCAGGACCCGCGCCTCCAGCGAGGAGACGGTCCGGTTGTAGCTGTCCACCACCGCGTCCAGGCTGCGGCCGAGCTTCGCGACGTGCGTGCCCATCGTCGCGAGGCGCCCGTGCAGCTCGCGCCCGAGCCGGTGCACCTGGGCGGCGTTGCGGGCCAGGGCCTCCTGCTTCCAGCCGTAGGCGACGGTGCGCAGCAGCGCGACGAGGGTGGTCGGCGTCGAGAGCACGACGTTGCGGCCGAAGGCGTACTCCAGCAGCCCCGGGTCCGAGCGCAACGCCGCCTCCAGGAACGGGTCGCCCGGCACGAACAGCACCACGAACTCCGGTGTCGGCTCGAACGACTCCCAGTAGGCCTTGGCCGAGAGCTGGTCCACGTGGGTGCGCAGCTGCCGGGCGTGCGCCGCGAGCCGCTCGGTGTGCACGTCCGGGTCCGAGGCCTCGACCGCCTGCAGGTAGGCCGCGAACGGCACCTTCGCGTCGACGACGACCTGCTTGCCGCCCGCGAGCCGGACCAGCATGTCCGGGCGGACCCCGCCGTCCTCCCCGGCGGCGGACACCTGGGTGGAGAAGTCGCAGTGCTCGAGCATCCCGGCCATCTCCGCGACCCGCTGCAGCTGCATCTCGCCCCACCGGCCCCGCACCTGCGGCGCCCGCAGCGCGTTGACCAGCGCCTTCGTCTCGGTGCCGAGCTTGTCCGAGCTTGCCGCCATCGCCCTGACCTGCTCGCGGAGCCCGGCGTAGGCGGACTCGCGCTCCTTCTCCACCGTCCGCAGCTGTCCCTCGACCCGGCCCAGCGCCGCCGAGACCGGGTCGAGCAGCTGCTCGACGGCCTTCGCGCGGGCGGCCTGGTCGCCGTCGGCCTTCGCCGCGAGCGCGGCGGTCGCCTCCTTGAGCCTGCTCTCCGCCAGCGCCACGAACGCCTCGTTGTTGCGGGCCAGCGCGTCCTGCGACAGCGCGGCGAAGGAGTCCTTCAGCTCGGCCTCGCGGCGCACCGTCGCGGCCTCGGCCCCGGCCCGGGCCTCCCGCTCGGCGCGCAGCGCGGCGGTGGCCCCCGCGGCGTCGGACTCGGCCCGCCGGGCGCGGATCGTCGCGTCGTCGAGGGACTCGTGCAGCTCCTCGACCCGTTCGAGCAGCGCGGCGCGCTCGGCGCGCAGGCCCGCCGCGTCGGCCCGGGTGGTGGCGGCGGTGTTCGCGGCGGCCCGGGCCGCCTCGGCCGCCTCGGCCCGGAACCGGGCGGCGGCCACCGACCAGACCACGGCGGCGGCGACCGCCGCACCGAGCAGCGATCCGAGGAGCAGGCTGAGGACGTCCACCCCCGCAGCGTGCACCGCACCCCTGACAGTTCCGCGTCGCCGCAGCTCAGCGGCGTGTCCGGAGCCGGGTGTTTCGTACGGGCACGCACGGGGGACGGCCGTCGGCCGGGCGGGTTGCCCCGGCGAGGCGGATGCCATGCCGGGCGAACCGGTTCGCGATGCACACGTCTTTCCCGGTGTCGGACCTTCGGGGGGCCGACGGTCCGGGCCGGGGGGCCCGGGCGCACCGCGAGAGTGAGAGAGGTACCTGTGATGACCACCCGACTCGCCCGCACCATCGGCCGTACGGCCGCCACGACCACCGCCGCCCTGGCGGTCGCCGCCGCGGCCGTGCTCGTCCCGGCCGGGGTCGCCTCGGCCGCACCCGCGACGCCGGCGGGGGACCCGGCGCCCAGCGCCTGCCGCCCGGCGAACCAGCAGGCGACCATCCACCCGGCCCCGGGCAGCGCCGAGCACCGCCACTACACGGTCGTGCTCAGCGCGGCCCCGGGCACGTCGCCGTGCCTGCTGTCCGGATCGCCGTCGGACCTGGTGTTCAGCCTGAACGGCTCGCCGCGCGCCTCCGAGGTCGCGGTGCCCAACGGCGACCAGACCCGCGCAGTCGAGTTCGGGCCGGGCGAGCCAGTGCAGTTCGACGTGCAGGTCCGCGACTCCGCCGGGCCCGCCCGGGCGAACGAGCTGGAGTTCTCGCTGCACGGTCCCGGCGGTGACATCCCGGGCAGCTTCCTGGCCCGGGGACCGATCGGCGTCGACGCCGGCATCCAGGTCGGCCCGGTCACCGAGCGCTGACCCGGGGCGCCGCCCCGGACCACCGGCCACGCGGCGGCCGCGGTGCGCGATCCGCGGCCGCCGCGGCGGTCTCAGACCGCCTCGTGCTCCAGCAGCCACCGCTTCACGGCCAGGCCGTAGCGGAACCCGCCCAGGCTCCCGTCGGTGCGCAGCACCCGGTGGCACGGGACGAACAGCGCCGCCGCGTTGAACGCGCAGGCGCCCGCCGCGGCCCGCACCGCCGCGGGGCGGCCGGTCTTCTCGGCGTAGCCGGTGTAGGTGACCGGCGCCCCCGCGGGGACGGTCCGCAACACGTCCCACGCCAGCTCCCGGTAGGGGCCGGACCGCTGGCGGACGGGCACGTCGTCGATCACCGACAGGTCGCCGCCGTGGTAGCGCTCGACCGCCTCGCCGACCGTGCCGAGATCGCCCTCGACCACGGTCGCCGGGGCCAGCGAGCGGTGCACCAGGGCGAGCAGCTCGTCGACTGAGGCGGTCCAGCCGGAGGCGAGGACGTGTCCGTCGTCGTCGACGACGGCGGTGAACGGCCCGGCCGGGGTGTCCTGTGTGGACCACGTTGCGGTACTCATGCGCTCCTCCGAGGAGTGGTGGTGGCGGCGGACGTCGCGGCCCGCCAGAGATGGGTGGCGGCGTAGGACCGCCAGGGGGCCCAGGCGTGGGCGCGCGCGGTGAGCGCCGCCTCGTCGCCGGGCAGTCCGAGCGCCTCGGCCCCGCGGCGCACCGCGAGGTCGGAGGCGAGCAGCTCGTCGGGATCGCCCAGGACGCGCATGGCCAGGTAGCCGGCGCTCCACGGACCGATCCCGGGCAGCGCGCACAGCTCGGCGCGCAGCCCGTCCGGGTCGCGCCCGGGGTCGAGGGCGAGGGTGCCGTCGGCGAGCGCGGCACACAGCCCCCGCAGCGACGACGCCCGCCGCGCCGGCCCGGCGATGTCGGCGTCGGCGAGGGTCTCCGGCCCGGGGAACAGCAGGTGCGGCCCGTCGTCGTCGCGCAGCTCGGCGGGCAGCGGCGTCCCGTGCACGGCCGCGAGACGGGCCGCGGCGGTGCGGGCGGCGGCGACCGACACCTGCTGGCCCAGCACCGTCCGCACCGCCGTCTCGGCCGGGTCGACGGTGCCCGCCAGCCGGATCCCGGGCGTCGCGGCGACCAGCGGGGCGAGTGCCTCGTCGGCGCCCAGCACGGCGTCGACGGCGAGCGGGTCGGCGTCGAGGTCGAGCAGCCGGCGCAGCCGGGACACCGCGGGCCCGACGTCCCGCGGGTCGGACGCCCGCAGCGTCGCCACCACGGCCCCGGCCCGCGCGGTCAGGTCCAGCGCGACGACGGCGGGTCCGTGCGGCAGCCGCAGCGTGCGCCGGTAGGTGCCGCCGGTGACGGTCTCGACGCCGTCGACGGCGCGGGCCGCGAGGTGGTCGAGCAGGCCGTGCGGGTCGAACGGGGACCGGTAGGGCAGCCGCAGGACCAGCGCACCCGGCGGGCCGGGCTCACGGGTCCGCGACCGGCGGGCGGCCTCGGCGCGCAGCTGCGAGGGCGGGACGCCGTAGACGGCGCGGACGGTGTCGTTGAACTGGCGGACGCTGCCGAACCCGGCGGCGAACGCGACGTCGGCCAGCCCGAGCGGGGTGGTCTCGACCAGGATGCGGGCGGTGTGCGCGCGCTGCGCGCGGGCCAGGGCCAGCGGCCCGGCGCCCACCTCGGAGGTGAGGATCCGGCCGAGCTGGCGGGGCGAGTAGCCCAGCCGCGACGCGAGCCCGGGGACCCCGTCGCGCTCGACGACGCCGTCGGCGATCAGGCGCATGGCCCGCCCGGCGGCGTCCGCGCGCAGGTTCCACTCCGGCGAGCCGGGCACGGCGTCGGGCAGGCACCGCCGGCAGGCCCGGTAGCCCGCGGTCTGCGCGGCGGCCGCGGTCCGCAGGAACTCGACGTTGCGCGAGCGCGGAGGCGGTACCGGGCAGGACGGGCGGCAGTAGATGCCGGTGGTCCGCACGGCCGTGACGAACTGGCCGTCGAACCGTGCGTCCTTGGCGGCGACGGCGCGGTAACAGGAGTCGTGGTCGAGCAGCACGGCACCGACGATGCCACTCCGCAGCCGCCGTCACTGGCGGGAATCGGTCACCGGTGTCCGGGGTCCGGTCTACGGGCAGAGCGCGCCCGACACCCATCCCTGCTGGCAGGCGAAGCGGACCTCCTCCTCGCGCGAGGCGTCCCGGTCGGGGACCCCCGACGGGCGCTCGCGGGTCCGCTCCGGGGTGGTGCGCGGCGGGTCGGCCGGGGCCGTGGTCGCGACGGGGGCGGGCTCGACCGGCTCGGGGGCCGCCGTCTCCCGCTCCCGGGTGACGCCGCCGGTGTCGTCGCGCACGACGGGTGCGCTCCCGCCCGACGGAGCCGGTGCCGGGGCCGGGACGAGCGGCGGGGGAGCGGGCGCCGGCGGGGCGGGCGCGGCCGGCGGTGCCGGGGGCAACGCGGGCTCCTCCTGGCCGGCCGCGGTCAGCGACACCGCGGACACGGTCCCGGCGGTGGTCAGGACCGCGACCCCCGCGGTCAGCAGGGCGTGCATTCCGGGCAGGCGCACGACGTCCCCCTCGGTCTCGGTCGTCGAAGCTCGGCCCGGACGGATGTGGTGCACGGCCGTCCGGGTGATGGGAGCGGTTCGACGATGGCTGTGCGTCACCTGTGCGTCGTGCGACGGAGTATGCCTTACGCCCAACGGAGCAACGACGGCGACTGACGGTGATCGTCCGCGGTGGGTGTCGTGTCCTGGCCCCGGGGCGGGTACGGGATCATGGTCGTCGGCACGGACGAACTGGAGGCGATCATCGCGACCGAGGCCGTCGAGTCCGGCCCCGGGCCCCGTCGCGCCGGGCGGGCGACCGCGGCCCGCACCCGCATCGTCGGGTGGGTCCTGCTGCTCGTGCTGGCCTCGCTGGGCGTCGTCACGCTGCTGACCTGGATGCTGCTGATCGACGAGACCGACCGCCGGATCGACGGCGCGCTGAACTCCGAGATCGCCGAGTTCGCCCGCGTCACCGAGACCGGCGTCAACCCGACGACCGGCCAGCCGTACTCCTCGGTCGACGAGATCCTGCGGTCGGTGATCGCCGCCAACGTGGCGCGGCCGAACGAGAAGTTCCTCGGCTACCTCGACGGGCGCTTCCGCTGGGAGTCCCGGCGGACCAGCCCGCGGGTGCTGCTGCGCGAGGACCCGGCGTTCGCCGCGCTGGTCGCCGACGTCCGCCGTCCCACCCGCGGCTCCTACCTCAGCTCGGCGGGCGAGGTGCGCTGGTCGGCGCTGCCGGTCGGGCTCGCCGGCGACCCGCAGCGCGGCGTCATCGTGATCGGCTACTTCACCGAGCGCGAGCACGACTTCGCCCACGAGGCCGCGCGGCTGATGGGGCTGGTCGGCTTCGGCACGGCGCTGCTGTCCGCGGTCGGGGCGTGGCTGGTGGCCGGGCGCATCCTGCGGCCGCTGCGCGACGTCGCCGCGACCGCCCGCACCATCACCGGGCGGGACCTGTCGCGCCGGGTGCCGCAGCGCGCCCGGGCCCGCGACGAGATCGCCGAGCTGGCCACCACGCTGAACGCGATGCTCGACCGGGTGCAGAGCGGGATGGTGTCCCAGCGGCGGTTCGTCGACGACGCCGGGCACGAGCTGCGCACCCCGATCACCATCGTCCGGGGGCACCTCGGGGTGCTCGACCCGCGCGACCCCGACGACGTCGCCGAGACCGTCGCCCTGGTCGACGACGAGCTGGAGCGCATGAACCGGCTGGTGTCGGAGATGCTCGCGCTGACCCGGGCCGAGCAGCCGTCGCTGCTGCGGACCGAGACCGTCGACGTCGGCGTGCTGACCCGGGAGCTGTTCGAGAAGCTGACCGGCCTCGCCGACCGGGACTGGCGGCTGGAGTCGGTGGCCGCGGTGTGGTGCCGGATGGATCCGCAGCGGATCACCCAGGCGGTCGTCGCGCTGGCCGACAACGCGACCCGGTTCACCGGCGACGGCGACCGGATCGCGCTCGGCTCGGAGGCGGTCGACGGGCGGGTGCGGATCTGGGTGGCCGACTCCGGACCGGGCGTCGCACCCCAGGACCGGCACCGGGTGTTCCGGCGCTTCGCGCGCGGCGACGACGCGCCCCGCTCCGACGGCGCCGGTCTCGGGCTGTCCATCGTCGAGGCCATCGCGACGACGCACGGCGGCCGCGTGCTGCTCGAGAGCACACCCGGGCACGGGGCGACCTTCACGCTGGACCTGCCGAGGAGCGAGACGTGAGCAGCCGCATCCTGGTGGCCGAGGACGAGCCGCGCATCGCGTCGTTCGTGAAGAAGGGCCTGGTCGGGGCCGGGTTTGAGGTCACGGTCGTCGCCGACGGGGCCGGTGTGCACGACCACGCCGTGACCGGTGGGTTCGACCTGCTGGTGCTCGACATCGGGCTGCCCGGGATGGACGGCTTCGAGGTCCTGCGCCGGCTGCGGGCGGCGGGCAGCGCCGTCCCGGTGATCATCCTGACCGCGCGCGACAGCGTGCACGACACCGTCGCCGGGCTGACCGGCGGCGCCGACGACTACATGGCCAAGCCGTTCCGGTTCGAGGAGCTGGTGGCCCGGATCCGGCTGCGGCTGGAGCGCGCCCGCCCCGTCCCGGACCCGGACGTGCTGACCTTCCACGGGCTCGAGCTCGACCCCCGTACCCGGCACGTGAGTGTGCACGGCCGGACCGTCGAGCTGTCGGCGCGCGAGTGCGCGCTGGCCGAGACGTTCCTGCGTCACCCGGGCCAGGTGCTGTCCCGCGACCAGCTGCTCCGGCTGGTGTGGGGGCCCGCCGAGTCGGGGGCGTCGTCCAACGTCGTGGACGTCTACGTCCGCTACCTGCGCCGCAAGCTCGGCGCCGGCTGGATCGCGACCGTGCGCGGCGCGGGCTACCGGCTCGAACCGGGCTGAACGGACCCGACTACCCTGGTCGTCCGTGTCCCTCACCCTCGGCATCGTCGGCCTGCCCAACGTCGGCAAGTCGACTCTGTTCAACGCGCTGACCCGCAACGACGTGCTCGCCGCGAACTACCCGTTCGCGACGATCGAGCCCAACGTCGGCGTCGTCCCGCTCCCCGACGCGCGCCTGGGGAAGCTGGCCGAGATCTTCTCGTCGGAGAAGATCATCCCGGCGTCGGTGTCCTTCGTCGACATCGCCGGCATCGTCAAGGGCGCGTCCGAGGGCGCGGGCCTGGGCAACAAGTTCCTCGCGAACATCCGTGAGTCCGACGCGATCTGCCAGGTCGTGCGCGTCTTCGACGACCCGGACGTGGTGCACGTCGACGGCCGCATCGACGCCGCGAGCGACATCGAGACGATCGCGACCGAGTTGGTCCTGGCCGACCTGCAGACGCTGGAGAAGGCGATCCCGCGGCTGGAGAAGGAGGCCCGCACGCAGAAGGACCGCAAGCCGGTCCTGGACGCCGCGCACGCCGCCGTCGCGATCCTCAACGAGGGCCGGACGCTGTTCCAGGCGAAGGCCGACACCGAGCTGCTGCGCGAGCTGACCCTGCTCACCACGAAGCCGTTCCTCTACGTCTTCAACGCCGACGAGGCCGTCCTCACCGACGACGCCCGGCGCAAGGAGCTCACCGAGCTCGTCGCCCCCGCCCAGGCGGTGTTCCTCGACGCCAAGGTCGAGGCCGAGCTGCTGGAGCTCGACGACGAGTCCGCCGCCGAGCTCCTGGAGTCGATCGGGCAGGACGAGCCGGGCCTGGCCCAGCTGGCCCGCGCCGGGTTCTCCACCCTCGGGCTGCAGACCTACCTGACCGCCGGGCCCAAGGAGTCGCGGGCCTGGACGATCCCGCAGGGCGCCACCGCGCCGCAGGCGGCCGGGGTCATCCACACCGACTTCGAGCGGGGCTTCATCAAGGCCGAGATCGTCTCGTTCGACGACCTGGTCGCCGCGGGGTCGATGAACGCCGCGAAGTCCGCGGGGAAGGTGCGGATGGAGGGGAAGGACTACGTCATGCACGACGGCGACGTGGTCGAGTTCCGCTTCAACGTCTGACCCGGCTCCGATTCCCCTGGTCAGAGCCTTACGGCTCCGGCGTATTCGTCACCGGTTCGTCAGTAGTGCCGAGGACGGCCGTCAGCATGGAGTCCGCAGCGGCTCGTGTCCGGTCCTCCGCGGTCGGCCACAGGTGCGCGTAAGTGCTCAGGGTGACGGTCGCGCTGGAGTGTCCGAGCGCATGTGCACGGTCGCCACGTCGCTGCCGGCCGCGCGATCAGCCCCGAGGCGAAGAAGCGCCGCAGGTCGTGCAGGCAGCTCGTCGGGTGCTCGGCGTCGCGCCGGGTTGCCGTTCTCTCCCCGGAACAGCCATCGTTTCGATCCGCGGCCGGCCAACCCGTCAAGGTGCGCGCGGACGATGGCGACCAGGCCGTCGGCGAGGAAGACCGTGCGCTCGCTGCCGTACTCGGGCGCCCGGATCTCGACGGCCTGGTTGTCCGCCCGCTGCACCCGTCGAGTGGCTCACGGTCGATGAGGTCCAGCAGCGCACGATGCCTGCCTACGCCGTCTGGGGCCTCGATGCCCTCATCCTGGGACCACGCTCCCGAGCCCACGACCATACGACCGTCATCTCGCCCTGACGAGGAGAAGCTACTTCCAACGGCGACCGGGCACGCCGTGTCCAGATTCTCCATTCGGTATCAAGGCGGCGCCTGCGGCGCCGCTCCCGGGACAGGGCCGACACCAGCGCAAGCGGTGCACGGGGCGTGCGGCCTCCGGCCGGTCCCCGTGCGCCGCGCGCTGGCGAACCCGGGAGCGGCACCGCGAACCAGTGCGCGCCACGACGGGGACGAGGCGGAGGTAGGATGCCTCGGTAGGCGGCGCCTGCCTGCAGCGCATAGCTGTCGGGGTGCGCTCGTAGGCCTGCAATCATGACGGCAGAGCCAGTCCACGAATCGCGTCCGCCGGGGGCGTCGTGTCCGGGGCCGCCCACGCACTGGACAAATCCGAGTGAGAGATCGCGGCGGTACGCCCCGACGAGCTCAACACCCGTACTCCCTGCGCCGACTATGACGTTCGCGCTCTGCTGCTCGGCCACGTGCTCGCGGTGTTTGCACCAGGTGAACCAGGGCGTGCTCAGGGCAGTGGTTTACGCCGGCGCGGTGATCTTCCAGTGGAAGCCGTCGGGGTCGGTGAGGCGGGCGACGTGGTCGCCTTCGTCGGTTCGGGTCGCCGGGGCCGTGACGGTGCCCCCGGCGGCGTCTGCGGCTTTGAGGAGGCCGTCCAGGTCGTCTCGGGAGGCGGCGGTGTGGGTGAGCATGGCGGCGGAGAAGCCGTCGCCGTGCGCGTCGACGCCGGCGTCCTTGGCGAGGGCTTTGCGGGGGAGCAAGCCAAGGCGGCACACCCCGTGGGTGATGGTGAAGTCGATGAACGTGTCGCCATAGTCCCTCTCGACGCGCATGCCCAGCGCTTCGTAGAACGTCTTGGACGCCGTCGGCTTGGTCACGCCGAGGTAGATCGCCGTCTCGGTGGGCGCGATCGGATCGGGAACAGGGCGAGTGTTCTTTTTCGTGGCCGCGGCCAGTTTCCACAGCGCGCCGTCCGGTGCCCGGTAGACCGCGGTGAACTCGCCGAATAGCTTCTTCTTGGCGGGTTTGACGACGGTGGCGCCGTTCGCGATGGCGAGGTCGAGCAGGGCTTCGACCTCGTCGGGCTGGTTGACGATGGCGGACAGGACGTAGCCGCGGAACCCGGACGTCGCCGGGTCGGTGCCGGTTTCACCGGCAAGCTCGCCGACCGGCCGGAACGTGAGCCGGCCGGTGCCGTGCAGGTCCAGGCCGTCGCCGGTGGTCGTGGGTGAGAACGCGGCGGTGTAGAAGGCGTTCGCCGTCTGCGGGTGCGCGGCGCCGAGCGTGATGATGTCGAGCGAGAGTGCCACGTGGATGACTCCTTCGTGCCGATCCGTACGGTGCCTGCGGCGGGCCGGCCCGGTCAGGGGAGCTGGTTGATCCGGACGAGGTTGCCGGCGGGGTCGCGGAACGCGCAGTCCCGGACGCCGTAGTCCTGATCGGTGGGCTCTTGCACGACGTCTGCGCCGGTGGCTTCCAGCCGCTGGAAGAGGCCGTCGAGGTCGTCCGAGGCCAGGGTGATGGCGGTGTAGGTGCCCTTGGCGATGAGTTCGAGGATGGTGCTGCGCTCGTCGTCGGTGATACCGGGGTCGACGGCCGGAGGGTGCAGCACGATCGAGGTGTCCGGCTTCCCGGCCGGGCCGACGGTGATCCAGCGCATGTCCTCGTAGCCGACGTCCTTACGGACTTCGAAACCGAGGGCGTCGCGGTAGAACCCCAGCGCGGCGTCGGCGTCGGTGTGAGGGAGGAAGGCGTAGTGAATGGTGATGTCCATGCCGCTCACGCTAGATCCGGCTGCCGAGCTTCTGCTTCTTGAATCCTGATCGGTCTGGTGACCTGTTTGGCCAGGCACGGCGGGATGCCCTCAGCTGCTCGGGAGTGGTCGCGGCGGTAGACGCTCGGCGGCACGCCCACCAGTTCGGTGAACCTGGTGCTGAACGTCCCCAGCGACGAGGAGCCCACCGTGAAGCACACGTCGGTGACGGTGAGGTCTCCGCGGCGCAGCAGCGTCATCGCGCGCTCGACCCGCCGGGTCATCAGGTACGCGTACGGCGATTCCCCGTAGATCCGGCGGAACTCCCTGCTCAGGTGACCGGCGGACATGTTCGCGCCGCGGGCGAGGGCCTCGAGGTTCAGCGGCTGGGCGTACTCGCGGTCGATCCGGTCCCGGACCCGGCGGATCACCACGATGTCCCGCAACCGCTGCGCCTGCGCGCGACCAGGAGCCACCACGGCATCGTCGCATCTCCGGCCCGGTCGCTCGGCCCTGACGTGATACCTCGATATCGATCACGATTCGAGAAGCCCGCTGCCGCCGACCTCCGTAGCGTCCACACAGCACGCAGCGCCCGACCACAGGGGAGAGCAGAGATGGAATCCACGTCCGACAAGACCACCACCGACGACAGTAGGGGGTTCTCCGAGCAGGAGCGTGTCGCCATGCGGGAACGCTCGGCCGAGCTGAGGGCGCAGGCGGGCCGGGGTCGGGGCAACAAGGCGGCCGCCGACGAGGCCGACGTGCTGTCGAAGATCGAGAGCATGGTCGATCCGGACCGAGCGATCGCCGCACGTATCCATGCCATTGTCACCAGCAGAGCCCCGGGCTTGTCACCGAAGCTCTGGTACGGCCAGCCGGCCTATGCACGGAAGGGGAAGGTCGTGTGCTTCTTCCGTAGTGGCCACGACGACAAGGAGCGCTACTCGACCTTCGGCTTCACCCCCGAGGCCGGCCTCGACGACGGCGGCCTGTGGCCCACCTCGTTCGCAGTGACCGAGTTGAACGACGACGCCGGAAGGACTGTCGCCGCACTCGTCGAGAAGGCCGCAGGCTGACGCCGACCTCGCGGTGATGTCTCCCGCCCGTTCACGTCCGTGCGACCAGCAACTCCTCGCCCCATGAGGTGGCAAGCCCGTCGGACCGGCCGGTGAAGTAGCGACCCTCCTCCAGGTCGTTGTGCAAGTGCCAGACAGGCAAAGGGATCAACTGCGCCCTCGCCGGGCGGGCAGATCTCCGGGATGGTGGCGCCGTGCCATCCCGCCGACCTCCCGGAGGGCGTACCGCACGGACGGAGCGTGGCATGGTCGGGTCGGTTCGCGTCGAGGGCCGCCCACGGGCACCCGTACGGTCGGTCTGGCGACAGGTCGACGGATGACACTCGGAAGGCGCGGGGGAGCGGGCTCGGCCCCGGGTAATCCCCGGGAATCAACGGCAGAAGCCGACGATGGACCGTCGCCCGTGAAGGGCGCGTCAGCGAGTCCGTGCAACGCACGAGGGCTTATAACGGACGTCGAGCATCGGCGGAAGTAGTGGATCTTGTCTCCGCGGGTTGAGGGTCCAGCAAGTCGTGGCTCAGGGACGAGTCCCCGCACTGTCGTAGTAGCGGCGGCGAGCTGCTTTGACGACCTGGGTGATGGGACCCGAGGCGTGGTCGACGTTGAGAGGCGGTCGGAGAGCCCGGATGACATCGGCTTCAACGTCACGCGGGCTTGGGTGCTCGCACCAAGACACACGCAGGTTCTCGCCCATCCACTCGGTGAGCCGGGCTTCGTCGTCGTCGACGAGAACGACGCGATCGGACCAGCGTGTTCGGTACTCCTCCTCATCGAGCAGTAGGCCGGCAAGTGTGCGTCGAAGGGTGGAGCTGCCACTCCGGCTCAGGTGGTTCGAGGCGAGCCGTGCCCGGAGCTTCGTCGCGAGGCCGACGTAGAGGAGCCTCAGGCCTGGCACCACGGGGTGGGGACGACCCGACAGTGCAGGCAGGATGGCAGGAGGCGCCCACCAGGCGTAGAGACCCGGAGCAGATGGCGCCAGAGCGTGGACGTCCTCGGTGCGGACCGGATTGTCGACCAGCGCGTCGATGACGGCCGCGATCGGTGGGGGAGCAGGCGACATCGGGGCAGTCTGCCGAGAGGCCCCGCAGCGAGGTAGTTGTTCGTCGGCGCGTCCACCGACGGCGATAGACACCGACAGTCGTCCGAGCAGGTTCACGCTGGTCGGGGCATGTTGGATCGCGCACGCCACAGGTCCGCGGATCGCGCTGATTCGTTCCGCTTCAACGTCTGACCCGCGCCTCCCACCCGCGCGTCGCGCTCATCAGAAGGGGTGAGGATCCGGCGTACACGCTGACCGTCGTCGCGCCACCCACGACACTGTGGGCCGGGCCCCGGGGGGCGGGGCCGGCGTGACCGGCTGGGGGGACGACGATGGGCATGGGCCGCTTCGCCGTGGCGGCCGTCGTCGCCGCCGTGTTCGCCACCAGTGCGTGCGCCGCCGCGTCCGGCGCCGAGCGGGCCACCACCCCGGAGCCCGCGGCCGCCGCGGTGTCCGCGTCGTTCGCACCCGCCACCGGTGTGCTGCCCCGGGCCGGGACGGGCTCGTCCGTGCCGGGGGCGGCGGTGGACGGCGCGATCGTCGCGGCCCGCCGGGCGATGGACCGGGCCGCGGCCGCCGAGGTGCGGGCGGCGGAGGAGAGCCGGGCGAGGGCGTCCGGCGACGACTGCGCGGCACGGGCGATGGCGGCCGGCCGGTTCGACCCGTCGTGCTCGGCCTACCAGGGGTACCTCGACCCGGGCACGTCCGCGGGCCGGGCGCCGACCAGCGGCGAGACCCAGATGCAGTACCTGTGCGAGCGGGGCCTGGCGCCCCGGGGCGACTGCTGACCCGTCGCGGCACGGACGGCGCCGGTCGCCCGCGGCTACCCTGGCGGAACGTGAACCTCCTCCAGCGCATGGCCCGGGTCGTCAACACCGTCGTCACGCCGCTCGCGCGCTCCGGCCGCCTCGGCGCGATGACGGAGATCAGCTACGCCGGCCGCCGCTCCGGCACCGAGTTCCGGCTCCCCGTGGCCTTCCGGCCCGAGGGCGACGGCGGCGTCATCCGCGTCGAGCTGCCGGACCGCAAGAACTGGTGGCGCAACTTCACCGGCGAGGGCGCGCCGCTGCGGGTCCGGGTCGACGGTGCGGAACGGCCGGGCCACGGTGTGGCGGTGCGGGACGGACGGCAGGTCCGGGTGGACGTCCGGTTCGACGGGGCCCACTGACGGTCGATCTTCCGACAGGCTGTCTCATATCGCGACGCCGGAGTGTGTCCCACGCCACTACCGTCGGATCATCCGTGACGATCACCCGGGGTCCGGGCTCGTGACGGTTCCGCGCCCGACCCGGTGACGCGGCCCGACCGACACGGGGGAAGCCACATGGCCGAGCAGGTCCACCGGTTGATCTACCGCAGCCACAGCACCGTGCCCCGCGACCGCCGCGACGAGGTCCTCGCCGAGATCTTCGACGTGGCCCGGTCGAAGAACAAGAAGGCCGGTGTCACCGGGGCGCTGCTGATCTCCGACAACTGGTTCGTCCAGACCCTGGAGGGCGACGAGGCCGTGGTCACCCGGCTGTTCGAGACGATCAGGGAGGACGACCGGCACACCGATGTGGCGGTCGTCGAGTCGACGACGGCGGAGTCGCGGGTGTTCTCCCGCTGGTCGATGGCCCGCATCTCCCCGATCGGGCGCTCGGACATCCCGCTGCACGACGTCGACGGCCGCATCCGACCCGCGGCGCCGGACCGGCCCGGACGGGAACAGCAGGAGCTGCTCACGCGGATGCGGAACACCATCGGCGCGGACTCGGTCTGACCCGGCTCACCGCAGCGGGATGTCGACACCCCGCTCGGACTCGGGGCGCGGGCCGTGGATCCGCCGCTCCGCCTCGGTGATCGGGACGTCGTTGATGCTGGCCTCGCGCCGCCGCATGAGCCCCAGCTCGTCGAACTCCCACAGCTCGTTGCCGTAGCTGCGCCACCACCGGCCGTCGGCGTCGCGGGACTCGTACTGGAATCGGACGGCGATCCGGTTGTCGTCGAACGCCCAGAGGCTCTTGCGCAGCGCGTAGTCCTGCTCGCGCCGCCACTTCGCCGTCAGCAGCTCGACGATCTCCTGCCGGCCGGTGGCGAAGGTGTCGCGGTTGCGCCACACCGAGTCCGGTGTGTACGCGCCCGCGACGCGCTCGGGGTCCCGGGTGTTCCAGGCGTCCTCGGCGGCCTGCACCTTCTGGCGTGCGGTCTCCGCGGTGAACGGCGGGTAGGGCGGACGGCCTTCGGCCACGGCTGCCTCCTCGGTCAGTCGAGAACGAACGTTCTCGATCTGCTCCGGTAACGTAGGGAACAATCGTTCTCGATGTCAAGGAGGTCATCGGTGCCCGCGGCCATCACCGAGGAACAGGCCCGTCTCGACCGGGACGGCCTGCTGGACGCAGCGGAGCTGCTGTTCTACGAACGCGGCATCCGGGCCGTCGGGATGGACCAGGTCAGGTCGGCGTCGGGGCTCCCGCTCAAGCGGATCTACCGCGACTTCGCGACGAAGGAGGACCTCGTCGTCGCGGTGCTCCGCCGGCGCGACGAGCGCTGGCGGGGCGACCTGGCGGCGTACGTGACCCGGGTCGGGGACCCGCGGCGGCGGCTGCTCGCCGTCTTCGACTGGCTGGGGGAGTGGTTCGCCCGGCCCGGGTTCCGCGGCTGCGCGTGGATCAACGCCTACGGCGAGCTCGGCAGCACCTCGGAGCCGGTGCTGCGCGAGGTGCGCAGCCACAAGGAGCTGTTCCACCGGCAGCTCGGGGAGTGGGCGACGGCGGCCGGGGTGGACCCCGTCGAGCCGGTCTGCCTGCTCGCGGAGGGGGCGATGGTGACCGCGGCGATCGGCGGGAGCCCGGATCCGGCGCGGCAGGCGCGGGCGGCGGTGGCGGCGCTGCTGCCCTGACCGGCGGTCACTGCGACCAGGCCGCCGTCATCACCGTGGACAGCGGCTCCAGCTCCGCGACCAGCTCGTCGAGCTCCGCGTCGGACAGGGCCGCGTACGGCGGCGCGGCGAGCTCGTCGGTCAGCGCCTCGACGCGTGCCTTGACCTCCCGGCCCGCGTCGGTGAGCCACCCGTCGTCGTCGACCAGGCCGCGGCGCCGCAGCCCGGCCATGACCTCGGCCAGCCGGGCCGCCGGCAGGTGGTGCACCCGCCCGAACGTCTCCGGCGGGTGGATGCCCATGTCCAGCGCGGACAGCAGGTGGGCCTCGGTGCCACCGACCCGCTCGGTGAGCAGGGCGGTGACGTGCCCGTCGCCGCGGTGCTCGCGCAGCGTCGTCGCGGACTGCCACAGCCGGGTCAGCGGGTCGCCGGGGACCTCCAGGGTGCGCATGCCCGCGTACATCACCCGGCCCTCGGTGGGGGCGCTCGTCGCGGCGGTGGTGAGCAGGTCGGCGGCCCGGGCCACGCCGGGCGAGCCGGACAGCTCGGCGCCGAGGATCCGGCGCAGCGCCGCGACGCTGCCCCGTCGCCACGCGGCGAAGGACTCCTCCGGCGGGACCGTCGCCCAGGCGCTCGGGATGTGCCGGGCGGCCTCGCCGTCGGCGAAGCTGTAGAACGCCGCGTGCACGACCTCGGCCGGGACCCGGCCCAGCGGCGCGGCCCGGCTCGCGAAGTAGCCGTCCCAGTAGGTGCGGTGGCCGAGCGCGGCCAGCTCCTCGTTCGGCTCGTCGGCGAGGTAGGTGGCCAGGCAGATCGGCTCGGTCAGCCCGAACATGCGGCGTGCGGTGTGTGCGGAGGACATGACCGGTACGACCGGGCGGGCGTCCGGAACTGATCGGTCACCCGGGCCGGGTGGTGAACACCGGCCAGCCGATCTCGGTGCGCCACGCGGCGGCGTCGCCGGTGTCGCGGGGCCCGACGAGGTAGGTCTCGTGCACCGGCCCGTCGACGCGCAGCGCGTGCTCGGTCAGGTGGGCGCCCAGGGTGCCGTAGGTGACGTCGATGTCGTCGTGCGTGCCGTGGTGCACGGTCAGCGCGAGCTCCCGGGCGGGCAGCTCCAGCGGCGCCACGCGGCCCGCGCGCACGGGCCGGTCGGTCGGGACGAACACCGTCATCCGTCCGGCGCCGTGGGTGAACAGCGCGTTGTCGTAGTGCCCGCCGGGCGGGCCGGCCGGACGGGCGCCCGCGGCGGCGACGGCCGCGTCGATCTCGGCCATCGCCGCGGCGTACCAGCGGAGCACGTCGTCGCCGTCGACGTGGCCGGTGACGGCGGTGACGGTGCGGGCCGGCTCGTCGCGGAACACCACCTCGGGGCGCGGCGCGGGCGCGAGCAGGCGCTGCAGGGACCCGACGGCCTCGGTGGTGGCGGCCAGGCGCCGCTCCAGCCGGGCGAGGTGCTCGGTGAGCAGCGCGGCCCGCCGGTCGACGTCGGCGCCCAGCAGCGCGACGATGTCGCGGACCGGCATGTCGAGGTCCCGGAAGCGGCGGACGACCTGGGCCCGGGGGATCTGCGTCGCCGCGTAGTAGCGGTAGCCGGTGTGCCGGTCGACGTGCTCGGGTTCGAGCAGGCCCACGTCGTGGTAGTGGCGCAGGGTCTTCACGCTCAGGTGGGTCACGGTGGCGAACTCGCCGATCGAGAGCAACGCGGTCACGGTCACGGAGTCTGGACCCTCCGGCAGGGGGAGACGCCACGGTCGGGCCATGACCGAACGGAACGAGGACCTCGACGGGCGTCGCGTGGTCGTGACCGGGGCGACCGGCGCGACCGGGGGCGCGGTGCTGACCCGGCTCCGCGACGCCGGGGCGGCCGTGCTCGGGGTCGCCCGCAGACCGACCGACCCCGCCGACACGGTGGCGGCCGACCTCACCGACCCGGGCGGGGCCGCGCGGGTCGCGGCCGAGGTGGCGCGGCGGTGGGGCCGGGCCGACGGCGTCGTCCACGTCGTCGGCGGGTCGCACGCCGCCCCCGGCGGCTTCGCCGCGCTCGACGACACCACCTGGTACGACGAGCTGGAGCTCAACCTGCTGACCGCGGTGCGGCTCGACCGCGCGCTGGTCCCGGCGATGGTCGCGGCGGGCCGGGGCGCGGTGGTGCACGTCGC
The DNA here is from genome assembly GCF_020496245.1 of Pseudonocardia sp. ICBG601. Classification (NCBI taxonomy): domain Bacteria; kingdom Bacillati; phylum Actinomycetota; class Actinomycetes; order Pseudonocardiales; family Pseudonocardiaceae; genus Pseudonocardia; species Pseudonocardia sp. ICBG601. Next base: position 1,715,483 of record NZ_JAHLJA010000148.1, read on the forward strand.
CTCGATCCAGCGGGAGATGCCGCTGCCCGACGCCACGCTCGGCTACGCGGCGGCGAAGGCCGCGCTCACCGTCTACAGCAAGGGCCTGGCCACCGAGGTCGGCCCGCACGGGGTCCGGGTCAACACCGTCTCGCCCGGCTTCATCGCCACGCCGGCCGCCGACGCGCTGGTCACCCGGCTCGCCGAGGGTCTCGACGGCGACCGCGACGCCGCGCTGGGCCGGCTCATGGACTCGCTCGGCGGCATCCCGCTCGGCCGTCCGGCCCGCCCGGACGAGGTCGCCGAGCTCGTCGCGTTCCTGGTGGGCGACCGCGCATCGGCGATCACCGGGGCCGACCACCGCATCGACGGCGGCACCGTCCGCACCGTCTGACACTGCACACACCCAGGAGGAACCGATGGACACCACCGCACTCGTCGACCGCTACTTCGCCCGGGCCGCCGCCCCCGACCTCGACGCCTACACCGCGCTGTTCACCCCGGACGCCGTCGCCGAGGACGAGGGACACACCTACCGGGGCACCGCGGCCTTGCGGGCCTGGCGGGCCGACGTGCCGCCGGTGACCTGCACCGTCGTCGACGTCGCGCCGGCCGGCGGGGCGACCCGGGCGACGGCCGACGTCGCCGGGGACTTCCCGGGCAGCCCGGTCCGGCTGGCGTTCGACCTCACCTTCCGCGGTGAGCTGATCGCGCACCTGGCGATCCACCCGGTGGGGTGACGGCGAGGGTCCAGCCGTCGACGTCGCAGCGGCCGCCGGCGCCCTCGCCCGCGGCGGCGACGGTCCCGTCGGCCCGCAGCCCGAGCGTGTGCGCCGACCCGGCGGCGACGGCCACCACGTCCCGCCAGGTCCCGACGGCGCACTGCCCGAGGTCGTCGTCCCCGGCGGCGAGGACCGTCCCGTCCGCGCGCAGCCCCACCGTGTGGCCGCTGCCCGCGGACACCGCGACGACGGCGTGCCATCCCGCGACGTCGCCGCCGCCCCGCCCGGTCGCCACGACCGTGCCGTCGGCCCGCAGCCCCACGGTGTGCAGGTACCCGGCGGACACCGCGACCAGGTCGTGCCATCCGCCGACCGCGCACTGGCCGTACCGGTCGTTGCCGGTCGCGACCGCGGTGCCGTCGTCGCACAGCCCGACGGAGTGCCAGTCGCCGCAGCTCAGGGCCCGGATCCCGCGCCACCCGTCGACCGCGCACGCACCCTCGGCGGCGCGGCCCGCGGCGAGCACGGTGCCGTCGGCGCGCAGACCCAGCGTGCGGCGCCACCCCGCGGCGACCGCGACGACCCCGCGCCAGCCGGCGACGGCGCACTCGCCGTCGTCGCCGCGGCCGGTGGCCAGGACCGTGCCGTCGGCGCGCAGCCCGACGGTGTGCGCGCGGCCGGTGTTGCGCGCGGTGTGGACGTTCCCCACCGCGACGGCGACGACGCCGGTCCAGCCGGCGACGGCGCACTCACCGGCGCGGCCGTCCCCGACCGCGACGACGGTCCCGTCGGCCCGCAGCCCGGCCGAGTGCCGCCGGCCCGCGGCGAGGACGCCCATGCCGCCATGGTGCACGGCCGGCTCAGCCCAGCCGGCCGTGCACGGCGTTGTCGTCGACGGTCACGTCCGCCCCCAGCCCGCGCAGCACCGCGACCGCCGCGGTGTTGCCCGGGGTCGTCTCCGCGACGACCGGGCCGTCGGCGCGTGCCACGAGCATCCGCAGCACCGCCCCGCCGACCCCGCGGCCCCGCCACGGCCGGGCCAGCCAGAGCCCGGCCTCCTCGCCGCCCTCGACCGGTTCCAGCCGCGCCGCCCCGGCCACCTCCCCGTCGACGACGACGGCCCAGGTCCGCTCCACCGGCACCTCCGCCGCGACCGACCGCTCCCGGTGGAACGCGACGAACGCCGCGCGTCGCCGCGTCGTCCACCCGGGCGGACCGGGCACCGGCGGCATCACCTCGAGCGGGTCCGCCCCGGCGGCCGCCGTGTCGCACAGCGCCGCCAGCAGGGGCTCGTCGAGGCGCCTCAGTCCGATGTGCACCCGCCCAGGATCGCGGTCACCCGTCCGGTGCGACACCGGGTTTCCGGCCTGCGACGGGCCGGAGGCGCTGCCACCCTCACCGACCATGACCGTCGCGGGCGAGGCGTCCTCCGACACCCGGGTGTCGGTGCGGCGCGTCTTCCAGCTGTGTTTCGACGTGTTCGTCGCGTCGCTGGTGCTGTCCCTGCTGTGGTGGCTGATCACCTGGCTGCTGCCGGCGGGCCGGTTCCGGTACGAGGGCGAGGCCACCATGGTGCAGCTGCCCCACCTGGTGGCCGACGCCGGCGGCTGGTACTCGGTGGTCGCGGTCCTCGCGGCGCCGCTCGCGCTGTTCCTGGTGTTCGTCCTCGTCCCGGTGCGGACCGGCCGGACGCCGATGATGGCGCTGTTCGGGCTGCGGATCCGGCGCGCCGACGGCGGCCCGGTCTCGGGTGCGCAGCACCTCGTGCGCGCGCTGCTGCTGGTCCTCGACACCGCGTTCGGCGGGCTGCTGGGCCTCGTCGTGATGCTCTGCTCGCGGCGCCGGCAGCGGATCGGGGACCACCTGGCGGGCACCGTCGTCGTCCGTGCGGCGTCCGGGTGACCCCTCCCGAGGAGTGATCTGCACCGACAGCGTTACTCCGGACGGACCACGTCGTTGACCATCGTGAGGGACCGCGCCGGCGTGCGACAGCCTGGTGCGAAGTGCTGTCCAGTCCCGTGCCGTGCCGCCGTTCGGCGATCGATACACACCCGACGGCCGCACCCCGCGCGACGAACGGTCGAGTCCGGTCGCGCCGTACGGCCCATTCCCGCAGGTGGTCGCGGGTGTCGAGGGGCTACCGGGTGGGTCCGGTGGTGACTCCGGGAGCTAGAGACGCCCGTTCTGCCCCGTCGTTGCGCGGCTGTGATCCATCCCACTTCCCCGGGCCTTTCTGTAACGATCGGCGAGCTGTCGATCTTCTACGGAGAGTAGCTAAACGACACCTGACGGATAGCACTGTGTGTAGTTGATCAGCGGCGAACGGTCGGTCCGGGGGAACGGAAACAGGCATAACGCCGCTCGAACGAGGGGGTGCTCTCGCTTCGGTGATCGGCGTCCGTACGTTCTGCGGCACCGGCCAGTGACGGAGTGTCAGTGCGACGGCCGGATCACATCGCCACAGAAGGAGTGCCATGAACGCCCCCGAGACGACCCCCGCCCGTCGTAACGCCCGGCGGATCGCCACCGCCGGCGTCCTGTCCGTCCCGCTGGTCCTGGGCTCGGCCGGAATGGCCTTCGCCGGTGACTACGGCGACGGCGGCAAGCACCACGACAAGGGCCGCGACTGCGCGCCGTCGTCCGCCTCGCAGAAGGGTGGCCTGCTCGGCCTCGACGCGGCCGTCGACCCGCAGCTGAACATCGGCGGCATCCTGAACCAGGGTGCGGTCTCCCAGCACACCACCAAGCTCGACCGGTCCAACTCCGGCATCGTGCAGAGCGGCTGCGGCGCGGGCGACGCCGTGCAGGTCGACGACCTGATCGGGCTGGGCCTGGACGTCAGCCCGTCGGCCAACATCGGCGGCATCCTGAACTCCGGCCCGGTGCAGCAGTCGACCACCACCGTCGACGACTCCAACAGCGGGATCCTGCAGTCCGGCGGCAAGCACGGCGGTGGCGGGCACGCCTCGCAGCGCGGCGGCCTGATCGACGTCGCGGCCACCGTCAACCCGTCGATCAACATCGGCGGCCTGCTGTCCGGCGGCCCGGTGTCGCAGTCCACCACCACGGTCGACCAGGGCAACTCCGGCATCGTGCAGGGCTGAGCTCCGCGGGACACCCGCGAGGCGCGTACCGCCCGGGCCGCTTGACCCGGCCCGGGCGGTACGGCCGACCGGTCCCTCCGAGCGGAGCTCAGAAGTCCCGGCGGACCAGCATCCGCCACGCCCACCCGGCCGCGACGTCGGGTGGGGGCAGCGGGTCGCGTTCCAGCCAGCTGGCCGCGACCCCGAGCAGTGTCCAGGTCAGGCCGGCGGCGAACACGTCCAGCGGCATGCCGAACGCGTCCTCGGAGATCCCCAGCCGCACCGTCGTGTCGGCGACGACCGACTGCATCCGCCGGCGCATCCCGGCCGCGGCGTCCGGCGCCGCGGCACCGCCGAGCGCCTGCCGGTACAACGGGGCGTGCTCGGCCAGATGGATGAACCAGCGCAGCAGCGCCGCGGGCGGCTCGGGCCCGATGTCGTCCATCGACAGGTCCGAAAGGTCCGCCCCGGCGTCCGCCGCCCGGTTGGCGAGCGCGTCGGCCAGCAGCATCTCCTTGTCGGTGTAGTGCTGGTAGAAGCTGCTGCGGTTCACCGACGCGTGCTCCGCGACGTCGGCGATCGTGATCGACTCGAGGGTGCGCTCCCTGGCCAGCGCGAGCAGCGCGTCCTGGAGACGTCGTCGCGTGCGCACCGCCCGGGGATCCACGCTCACCATTCTGCCGAACGGGTGACACCCGGTTGCGGCGGCCCACCGCGTCGCCGTCCGGTCAGGACGTCCGGTTGCACGGCGGCCCCCACATGCCGGCCCGCCGGTCCTGCGCGATGCGCTGCCCGGCCTCGAAGCCCGGCCGGTAGCGGCCCTGCCCCGGTCCCACCCAGCCCGCGACGAGCGCCGCGTCGGTGTAGGACTGCTGCGTCCCGACCACGAGGTACGCGGGCCACGTCGGGGCGTCCGCCGCCGGAGCGGGCAGCGTCGGGTCCGGCACCAGCGTGACCTCCTGGCCGTCGAGGAACCCCTGGGCGAACCGCTGCGCGTCGGCCCGCGCGCACGGCGGCGTCGACGCGGTGTCCACGCCGATCACCGACACCGTCACCGGACGGCCCCCGACGTCCACCACGACCGTCGCCGGGTCCACGACCCGCTGCACCCGCCCGTACAGCGTCGGGGGGCCGGTGAGCGGGCCGAGCGCGGCCGCCGCCCCCTGCTCGCCGGCCACGGCCGGCTCGTCGGTCATCCGGCCGATCGTCAGCCCCCCGACGACCCCGAGGACGACCAGCGCCAGCACGGTCAGCATCGCGATCGTGCGGCGTCGGCCGGAGGACCAGGCGGACAGGCGCGTCCGGGCGCGGTGGCGCGGTTCGGGCAGCATGACCGGTGTTCGTACCGAATCGGGCGTCCGGTTGCCTCTCGGGCGGGATCAGGGACATCCGGCCGCGGTCCAGGCCGCGGAACAGCCGGTGCCCGCGGAGGCGGGCCCGGCGACCCCGGTCCCGAACAGGGCGAGCGCGAGGACGGCGCCGGCCAGCAGCAGACGGGGTCCGGTGGGACGGGTGCGGCGGCGCGGCGCGGTCATGCCGGTCCTCTCGCCGGACAGCGGGCCGATGTTGCGCCGTCCGGACCAACCTCATCAGGATTGTCGATCGCCGGACACGCGGCGGGACCGCTCCGGCGCGCTGCTAGGTTCGGCGCCTCCGTCCGTCTGGGAGGCCATGCGTGATCACCGTCCGGGAGCTGGGGCCCGACGACTGGGAGACCTGGCGCGACCTGCGCTTCGCCGCCCTGGCCGAGGCACCCGACGCGTTCCACAGCCGGCTCACCGACTGGCTCGGCGCGGGGGAGCAGGAGTGGCGCGACCGGTTGGCCGCGCCCGGCCGGTACCTGGTGGTCGAGGTCGGCGGCCGCCCCGCCGGGCAGGTCGTGGCCGTCCCGCCGGACGGCGACGGCGTCGCCGACCTCATCGCCCTGTGGGTCGCCCCGCACGCGCGCGGGGGCGACGCCGCGACCGCGCTCGTCGACGCGGTCCTCGACCGCGCCGCCGGGTGGGGCGCGCGGACGCTGGCACTGCACGTGGTGATCGGCAACGACCGCGCCGCGGCCTTCTACCGGCGGCTCGGGTTCGTCGACCGGGGCGTCGTCGAGCGGCCCGACGGCATCAGCGAGACCCGGATGGACCGGCCCGTCGGCCGTCCGGCCCCGCGGTGCTGACCGTCCGGCCCGCGGCACCCTCCGACGACCCCGGGCTGACCCGGATCGACGCCCTGACCTGGACCGCGGAGGTCAGCCCGGCCCAGCCGCGGCCCGAACCGTTCCTCGACCGGACCCCGGTCGGGGACGTGCTCGTCGCCGACGACGACGGCGCCGTGGCCGGGTACGTGATCGTCGGGGCCGCTCCGCCCGCGGTCCCGGCGCACGACCACGTCCGCTACATCGGGGGTCTGGCGGTGCACCCCGGGCACACCGGCCGCGGCGTCGGCCGCGCGCTGGTCGACGCCGCGGTGGCCCGGGCCCGCGACAGCGGCGGCCGCAAGGTCACGCTGCGGGTCCTCGGCCCGAACACCCGGGCCCGGGAGCTGTACCGCCGCTGCGGCTTCGTCGAGGAGGGCGTGCTGCGCGCCGAGTTCGTGGTCGACGGGGTCGCCGTCGACGACGTCCTGATGGCCAGGCACCTCGCTCCGCCGGGCGGCTGAGCTGCGGCGACGCGGAACTGTCGGGGGTCGGTCGTAGCGTCGCCGCCATGACCACCGCCCCGCCGTCGCCCCCGGCCTCGCCACCCGTCCCGGCCCGGGTGGCGGCCGCGCTGCGCGCCTCCTGGAGCCGCGACACGTGCGACGTCGCGGACGTCACCGACTGGACCCCGGACCGTCCGTCGCGGGGCCAGTGCGGGGCGACGGCCCTGGTCCTGCACGACCTGTTCGGCGGTGACCTGCTGCTGGCCGAGGTGTGGCACGCCGACGGCCGGCTGCAGGGCTACCACTGGTGGAACCGGCTGCCCGGCGGCGCCGAGGTGGACCTCACCCGGGACCAGTTCGGCCCGGGGGAGACGGTCCACCCGCCCCGGGTGGTCGTGCGCCCGGAGGGCCCGCCGCGGCGCTGCCGCGCGCAGTACGAGCTGCTGCGCCGCCGGGTCCTCGACCGGCTGGACGGCCCGGGGTGAGCGGCCCGGGCTCAGCGGCGGCCGCGGCGCACGGCGTCGGCGAGCGTGCCCAGCAGCTCGTCGGTGGTGCCCCAGGACATGCAGGCGTCGGTCACCGAGCGGCCGAGGACCATGTCCGGGCCCAGCTCCTGGCGTCCCGCCTCCAGGAAGCTCTCCATCATCAGCCCGGTGACGGCGCGCTCGCCGCCCGCGATCCGCTCGGCCAGCTCCGCGACGACGCCGGCCTGCCGCACGTGGTCCTTGCCGCTGTTGCCGTGGCTGGCGTCGACGACGACCCGCTCCGGCAGGCCCGCCGCACGCAGCCCGTCGACGGTCGCGGTGATGTCGGCGGCCGAGTAGTTCGGGGTGGCCCCGCCGCGCAGGATGACGTGGGTGTCCGGGTTGCCGGTGGTGGTGACCAGGCCGGCGAGCCCGTCGGCGTTCACCCCCATGAACACGTGCGACGCCGCGGCCGCGCGCATCCCGTCGATCGCGGCGCGGATGTCGCCGTCGGTGGCGTTCTTGATCCCGACCGGCATCGACAGGCCGCTGACCAGCTGGCGGTGCACCTGGCTCTCCGCGGTGCGGGCGCCGATCGAGCCCCAGGTGACCACGTCGGCGATGTACTGCGGGGTGATCGGGTCGAGGAACTCGCAGCCGACCGGCAGCCCGAGCGCGGAGATGTCGAGCAGCAGCTTGCGCGCGGTGCGCAGCCCGCGGTTCACGTCGAAGGTGCCGTCCAGGCCCGGGTCGTTGATCAGGCCCTTCCAGCCGACGGTCGTGCGCGGCTTCTCGAAGTAGGTGCGCATGACCACGCACAGCTCGCCGGACAGCTCCTCGGCACGGGCGGCGAGGCGGTGGGCGTAGTCCAGGGCGGGGTCCGGGTCGTGCACCGAGCACGGCCCGACGACGACGAGCAGCCGGTCGTCGTCGCCGTCGAGGACGTCGGTGACCGCGGCGCGGCCGCGGGTGACGGTCTCGGCGACCCGGGGGTCGCAGGGCAGGTCGTGCCGCAGCAGCGCGGGCGAGATCAGTGGGCTGATCCGCTCGATGCGGCGGTCGTCGGTCGGGGCGACCTGAAGGGGGGTGGTGCTCGCACTCATCGGAGACGGTGGTCCTTACCCGGCGGACCGCCCCGGATCACCTCGACCGAGCCGGTCTGAAATGCCGGCTCGAGGGGATGGAGGTCAGCGCGCTACGGCACCTGCCAGCCCATCCCGGGCCGGCCGGCGAAACCAGTAGTACGCGTTCAGCACGCGGCGACCGTACCCCACGCCGACGGCAGGCGTGGTACCACCGGCACATGCGGATCGCCCTCGCCCAGATCGTGTCCACCCCGGATCCCGAGGAGAACCTCGCCGAGGTGGAGCGCCGCACCCGCGCGGCCGCCGACGCCGGTGCGCAGCTCGTGCTGTTCCCCGAGGCCACCATGTGCTGCTTCGGGGTCGCGCTCGGCCCGGTCGCGCAGCCGCTGGACGGACCGTGGGCGACGCGGGTCCGCGAGGTCGCCGCGGCGGCCGGGACCACCGTCGTCGCGGGGATGTTCACCCCGTCCGGGGACGGCCGGGTCCGCAACACGCTGCTCGCCACCGGCGGCGGGGTCGACACCCACTACGACAAGATCCACATGTTCGACGCGTTCGGCTTCGCCGAGTCCGACACCGTCGAGCCCGGCACCGAGCCGGTCGTGGTCGGGGTGGGCGGCGACGAGCCGGTCACGGTCGGCCTGTCCACCTGCTACGACGTGCGCTTCCCCGGCCTGTACCAGCGCCTCGCCGACGACGGCGCCACCGTGCTGCTGGTCCCCGCCTCCTGGGGCGCGGGCCCGGGCAAGCGCGAGCAGTGGGAGCTGCTGGTGCGGGCTCGTGCGCTGGACACCGGCTCGTTCGTCGTCGCGTGCGACCAGGCCGACCCGACGACGGTCGGCCGCGAGCACGGCAAGGCCCCGACCGGGATCGGGTACAGCCTGGTCGCCGGCCCGCGCGGCGAGGTCGTCGACGCACTCGGCGCCGAGCCCGGGCTGCTCGTGGTCGACGTGGACCCGGCGGTGGCCGCGACCGTGCGCGAGCAGATCCCGGTGCTGGCCAACCGGCGGTTCTGAGCCGCGTCCGGCCGTTCGGCGGTGCGGCGGCGGCCCGGGGGCGGCTCAGCCGCCCGCGGTGCTGAGGCGGTCGGAGATCTGCGCGGCGAGGTCGACGTCCTTCGCGGTCAGTCCGCCCTCGGAGTGCGTGGACAGCCGGAACGTCAGCGTGGCGTAGCGGATGTCGATGTCCGGGTGGTGGTCGGCGGCCTCGGCGTCCTCGGCGACCCGGTCCACCACCGCGATCGCGGCCTCGAAGTCTGGCAGGGTGGCGGTGCGGACGATGGAGTCGCCGTCGCGGTCCCAACCGGGCAGCTTCTGCAGGGCGTCGGCGATCTCGGCGTCGGTCAGCGTCGGGGTGGGCATCGCCCCATCGTGGCGCAGACGGCGCACCCCGTCGCGGTGGAGGGTGTCCGAATCCTCCCGGTGGAGCAGCCCGCTCCCGGTGGAGCGGCGACCGGTCGGGAGCGCTCAGCCGTCGCGGCGGGTCAGGGCGAAGACCACGACACCCGCCCCGGCGACGGCGAAGCCGGCCGCCCGCGCCGTGGTCGCCCACAGGGCCGACGGGTCGGCGGGCACCGCGAGGATCCCGGCCAGGACCTCGTGCCAGTGCCCGGACGGCAGGACCGGCGCGACCGGCTCCCACAGCACGGTCGCCAGCGGCGCGACGGTCAGCGCGGCCAGACCGGTCGCGACCACCCCGGCGGGTCGCCGGACCAGCGCCGACATCGCCAGCAGCAGCATCCCGAGCCCGCACAGCTGCACCGCGGCCCAGCCGGTGAGCACCAGGGCCCGGGCCACGGTGGCGCCCGCCCCGAACGGGCCGGCACCCAGGGCGAGCCCGCCGCAGACCAGGGCGGAGACGACCGTCGTCGCCGCGGCGAGCAGCGAGGTCACCGCGACCGCGGCGGCCTTGAGCCCGAGCAGCCGTCCCGGGCCGACGGGGGACAGCCGCAACGCGTCGAGGGTGCCGCGGGCCCGCTCCGCGGCGAACGCGTCGGCGGCCACGAGCACGACGGGCATCCCGAGCGCGAACGCCGCGGGTTCGGACAGCGCGACCGTCAGGGTCCCGAGTGCGAAGGACAGGCGGCCGGCGTCGGTGGCGAGCGCGATCGTCGCCAGCAGCGGCACCAGTGCGGCCGCCGCGAGGACGACCGCGGTGCGCGGGCGCAGCAGGGCCAGCTCCAGCTCCGAGCGGAGCAGCCGGCCGAAGGGCGCCGAGGTGGGGCGGCGTGCCGCCCGGCCGGCCATCGGTCCGGAGCGCGGGCGGGTGGAGCCCGCGGACCGCACCCGTGCCGGCGCCTGCGAGGGGGACGGCCCGGTCCGGGGGAGGGGAGTGGCGGCCCAGTCGTCGTCGGGCCGGGGAGCCGCGGTGCCCCAGGTGTGCTCGGGACGCACGCCCGCGCTCACCGTCCCGCTCCGTACCCGGCACCCGCCGGGGCCGGTTCCTCGGTGAGCCGGGCGAAGAACTCCTCCAGCCGGGCGGCGGGCCGCGTCACCCCGTGCACGGCGACACCCGCGTGCACCAGCGTCGCGACGACGTCCGGCGCGGCGGGCCCGGCCGGCACGAACACCCGGTCCCGGGCTCCCGGCTCGGCGTCGATGCCCCGGGCCAGCAGGGCCGCGACGGCGCGCTCGCCGTCCGGCGTCGTCACCACCAGCGCCGACGGGCCGGAGTCGACGAGCTCGTCGAGCGGGCCGGCGCACAGCAGGCGCCCGGCCCGGAGCACCGCGACGTGGCTGCAGGTCGCCTCGATCTCCCCGAGCAGGTGCGAGCTGACGATCACCGTCGCGCCCGCGGCGTTCATCTCCGCGATCAGCCGGCGCACCTCGCGGGTCCCCGCCGGGTCCAGCCCGTCGGTCGGCTCGTCGAGCACGACCAGACGTCGCCGGGTCAGCAGCGGCACGGCCAGACCGAGGCGCCGCCGCATCCCCGAGGAGTACTCGACGGCGCGGCGGTCGGCCGCCTCGGCGAGCCCGACCCGGCGCAGCACGGCGTCGACGGCGGCCGGGATCCGCGCCGAGTCCAGCAGCGGTTCGGCGGCCGCGGCCCGCAGGAGGTTCTGCCGGCCGGTGCGGTGCGGGTGCAGCGCGGGCGCGTCGACCAGGGCTCCGACGTGCGGCAGCACCTCCGACGCGCGGTACGGCAGCCGCCGTCCGAGCAGCTCGACCTCGCCGTCGGTGGGGGCGAGCAGCCCGAGCAGCATCCGCATCAGCGTCGTCTTGCCCGCGCCGTTGGGGCCGAGCAGCCCGAGGACCGCGCCCATCGGCACGTCGAGGTCCACCCCGTCGACCGCGCGCACCGCGCCGAAACCGCGGGACAGGCCGATCGCGCGCACGGCCGGTGGGCGGGGCGCGACGGGCGGCTCGGGGGAGTCGGCGGGGGCGGACGTCCGGTACACGGGACCCAGCGTGACCGTGCGGCGCCGCGAGCGGGCCGTTTCGGCGAGATCGGTCGGCCCGGCCGGGTGCGGGCCCGGCTGCGAGGATCAGCGGTGTGCCGGTGCTGAGCCTGGACCATCATGTGGACGGACCGCCCCGACTCGTCGCGGGGGTGCTGCGCGAATCCGTCCCCTCGGCCCGCGCGGTCGCGCGGGTGGGAGCCCGGTTCACCGCACCGTCGGCGCTGCTCGTGGCCGGGGACGAGATCCGGGTCGCGCTGCCCGGCGGGTTCCCGGCCTGCCGGACCCGGATCACCCGCGCCGGGGCCGACGGGTTGTGGTCGGAGCTGGCGGCGGGTCCCGCGGCGGTGCTGCGGCACTCGACCCGGGTCACGCCCGCGGACGGCGGCGGCAGCCACGTCCACGACGAGCTCACCTGGGAGCCGCCCCTCGGCGTACTCGGCCGCCTCTCCGACCCGGTGCTGCGCCACTACGGGGAGCGGCTGCTCCGGGCCCGCCGCGACGTGCTCGCCGAGCGGGTCGCGGAGCTGGGCCGGGCCGGGGTGGTCGTGGGGGCGGCGATCGTCCGCGACGGCAGGCTGCTCGTCGCCCAGCGCTCCTACCCGGCCGAGCTGGCCGGACGCTGGGAGCTGCCCGGCGGCGGCGTCGAGGACGGCGAGAGCGAGCAGCAGGCGCTGGTCCGGGAGTGCGCCGAGGAGCTGGGCGCCCGGGTGGTGGTCGGGGAGCGGCTGGGCACCGACCTGCCGATCGGGCGACGGGTGCTGCGGATCCACACCGCCCGGCCGGCGGCCGGCTCCCCGGAGCCGGAGGCCCGCGAGCACCGGGCGCTGCGCTGGGTGGGGCCGCACGAGGTGGCGGCCCTGGGCTGGCTCGACGCCGACCGGGCCGTCGTCGCCGAGCTGGTGGACCTGCTGCGGACCTGACGCGCGGTCCCCGGTGCCGCAACGACGATCACCGCCGGTTCGGTGGAACCGATCCGGGCCGGGCGTCGTCCAAGCCGCATGAACCGGAACGCCACCGCCCCCGTCCCGTCCGTCCTCCCGCCCGCCGCACACGGGGCGGCCCGCCGCCGCACGTCGCGCGGCACCGACCCGCTCGCCCGGCTCGTCGCCGCGCAGGACGGCCTGGTCACCCGGGCCCAGGCGCTGGCCCACGGCCTGTCCACCGACCAGGTCGACCGCAGGCTCGCCGCACGGCGCTGGATCCCCGTGCACCCCCGCGTGTACCGGCACGCCGCCCACCCGCCGAGCGAGCGGTCCCGGGTCCGCGCCGCCGCGCTCTGGGCGGGGGAGGACGCCGTGCTGACCGGCGCCGCCGCGGCCTGGTGGTGGGGGCTGCTCCCGTCCGCACCCGCGGTCGTCACGGTCACCGTGCCGCGCCGGCGGGCTCCGCGGCCGCGGGCGGGGGTCCTCGTCCGGCGCCGCGACCTGGACCCGCGCGACCTCGTCACCCACGACGGGACGGTCGTCGCCCGGCCCGCGGCCGCGGTGCTGGAGGCCGCGGCCGACCCGTCCGTACCCGGGGAGGCGCTGCTCGACCACGTGCTCACCACGGGTTCCGTCGGTGCGGCCGAGCTGATCGAGGCGCACGCCCGCAACCTCGGGGCGCACGGGTCGGGCCCGGTCGGCCGGATGCTGGCCGGGGCGTCCCGCCGGGTCGCCGTCCGGGCCCGGCACGGGCTGCGGGCGCTGCTCACCGCCAGGGGGGTGCGGGCCTGGCGCACCGACGTCACCGTGGCCGGGGTGCTGCTCGACCTCGCGTTCCCCGCGGCCCGGCTGGCCGTCGAGGTGCACGACCCGGTCGACGCCGGGACCGGAGCCGACGGCTGCGGGCCCGCGTGGCGGCGGGCGGTGCTGCGCCGGCACGGGTGGCGGACGCTCGTCGTCGGACCGGCGGAGCTCCGGTGCCCCGACGAGCTCCTGGACCGCCTCCGCGAGGCCGTGACCGGGCACCCGGCGGGGCCCGGCGGTGCCGCGGGACGGGCCGCGGGGTGAACGGCCGGCGAACGCCACCACACACGGTGTCACCGGACCACTCGGACGACTGTGATTCCGGCCATGCCGGCACCGTGCCCCGGACGCGTCGTCGCAGCGCACGGGGTGATCATGAAGGCCGGTCCGGGGTCCGGGCGCACGAAGACCCGGACCTGCCGGACGACGTCGACCGGCCTGCCGCCGTCCTACCGGACCGGCGGTGCGCACGCAACCCGAAGCGCGACGTCGTCGCAGGTCAGCGGGTCATACGTCCGTTCAGTAGATGCGCGCGATCTTGATCGCGCGGGTGAGCGCCTTGCCGCTCAGATCGTCCGCACCCGCCTTGCGCAGCCGCAGTGCGACGACCGGACAGCTCTTGCACCGCTTCGGCTTGGACCGGCAGCACTTCTTCTTGACCTTGCCCATGATGAGGTCAGGCTAACCTGCGCCCGGGGCAGGGTGAAGGACTTGCAGCGGATACCGTTGAGGTGTGACCATCCCTCGTTCCGCCTCGGCCCTCGACGCTCGTTCCTCGCTCGAGAGCGACGCCGTGCCCGATCGGGCCGGCCGACCCGAGCTGCGCAACGTCGCGATCGTCGCGCACGTCGACCACGGCAAGACCACGCTCGTGGACGCGATGCTCCGCCAGTCCGGCGCCTTCGCCGAGCGCGCCGAGCTCGTCGACCGGGTCATGGACTCCAACGACCTGGAGCGCGAGAAGGGCATCACCATTCTCGCCAAGCACACGGCGGTGAACTGGCACGGCACGACGATCAACGTCGTCGACACCCCCGGCCACGCCGACTTCGGCGGTGAGGTCGAGCGCGGCCTGTCCATGGTCGACGGCGTGGTGCTGCTCGTCGACGCCTCCGAGGGTCCGCTGCCGCAGACCCGCTTCGTGCTCCGCAAGACCCTGACCGCCGGCCTGCCCGTCATGCTCGTGGTCAACAAGACCGACCGCGGCGACGCCCGGATCGCCGAGGTCGTCGACGAGTCCCTCGAGCTGCTGCTGGAGCTGGCCGACGAGCTGGAGCTCGACGAGTCGGTCACCGCGCACCTGCTCGACCTCCCGGTCGTCTACGCCTCCGGGCGCGCGGGCAAGGCCTCCCGCATCCGGCCCGCCGACGGCGAGCTGCCGGACTCCGACGACCTCGAGCCGCTCATCGAGACCCTGCTCGACGTCGTCCCGCCGCCCGCCGACGACATCGACGCCCCGCTGCAGGCGCACGTCACCAACCTCGACGCCTCCAGCTTCCTCGGCCGTATCGCGCTCTGCCGCGTCCGCGCCGGCGTGCTGCGCCGCGGCCAGCAGGTCGCGTGGTGCCGCGAGGACGGCACCACCCCGCGCGTCAAGATCACCGAGCTGCTGCGCACCGAGGCGCTGACCCGCGTCCCCGCCGACGAGGCGCGCGCCGGTGACCTGGTCGCCGTCGCGGGCATCGCCGAGGTCACCATCGGCGACACCCTCGCCGACCCGGAGTCCCCGGTCGCGCTGCCGCGCATCCACGTCGACGAGCCCGCCATCTCGATGACGATCGGCACCAACACCTCGCCGCTGGCCGGCCGCGACCCGCACCCGGGCAAGAAGCTGACCGCCCGCCTGGTGAAGGGCCGGCTCGACGCCGAGCTGGTCGGCAACGTGTCCATCCGCGTGCTGCCGACCGAGCGCCCCGACGCCTGGGAGGTCCAGGGCCGTGGTGAGCTCGCGCTGGCGATCCTGGTCGAGACCATGCGCCGCGAGGGCTTCGAGCTGACCGTCGGCCGTCCGCAGGTGGTCACCAAGACCGTCGACGGCAAGCTGCACGAGCCGTTCGAGCAGCTGTCGGTGGACGTGCCCGAGGACAGCCTCGGCGCCGTCACCCAGCTGCTCGCCGCCCGCAAGGGCGAGATGGGCGACATGGTGCACGGCGACGGCCGGGTCCGGATGGAGTTCCGCGTCCCGTCCCGCGGCCTGATCGGCTTCCGCACCGAGTTCCTGACGATCACCCGCGGCGCGGGCATCGCCAGCCACGTCTTCGACGGCTACGGCCCCTGGGTCGGCGAGATCCGCACCCGGAACAAGGGCTCGCTGATCTCGGACCGTTCCGGGCCCGTCACCCCGTACGCGATCGACCAGCTCGCCGACCGCGGCACGCTGTTCGTCGGGCCGACCACGCTGGTCTACGGCGGGATGGTCGTCGGGGAGTACACCCGCAACGAGGACCTCGAGGTCAACATCACCCGTGAGAAGAAGCTGACCAACATCCGCTCGTCGACCTCCGACGTGCTGGTCAAGCTGATCCCGCCGACGATCCTGAGCCTCGAGCAGTCGCTGGAGTTCTGTGCGACCGACGAGTGCGTCGAGATCACCCCGGAGAACGTCCGGATCCGCAAGATCGAGCTGGACCCGAACCTGCGGGCCCGTGCCCGGTCCCGCGCGAAGGCCGCGGCCAACGCCACGAAGTGACCCGTACGGCCCGTGCGCTGCGGTGTTGCGTATCGGTGAGCAGAGCAAAGCCTCGCCGACACCCCACCCCGCCGCGTATCGGTGAGCAGAGCGGAGGCGCCCGCCGGACCCCGTCCGGCGGGCGTGCCCGCCCCGGTGGGGATACTGCGGACGTGAGAGCACGTCGACGCTTCCGGGCGCTCCCGGCGCTCCTGCTGGTCGCCCTGCTGGCGCTGACGGGCTGCGCGGCGGACCCGCAGCCGGCACCCCCGCCGGAGACGAACCGCCCGACCGAGCCGGTCACCGCCCCCACCCGGGTGGTGGTCGGCGTCGACGACCTCGGGCCCGGGTTCAACCCGCACCTGCGGTCGGACCAGTCGGCGGTCACCACGGCGATCGCGTCGATGACGCTGCCGTCGGTGTTCCGGCCCGACGACCGCGGCGTGCCGCAGCTCGACACGACCGTCGCCACGTCCGCGACGGTCACCTCGCAGAGCCCGTTCACCGTCAGCTACGAGCTCAACCGCGACGCCGGGTGGTCCACCGGCGCCCCGATCGCCGCTGAGGACTTCGTCTACCTCTGGCAGCAGATGCGCAGCCGGCCCAACACGATCGGCGCCGCGGGCTACCGCGAGATCACCGACGTGCGCTCGCGTGCCGCGGGCAAGGCCGTCGACGTCGTGTTCCGCGAGCCCTACCCGCACTGGCGGGAGCTGTTCGGCAACCTGCTGCCCGCGCACCTGCTCAAGGACGCGCCGGGCGGCTGGACCGCCCCGTTCGCCAACGGGGTGCCCGCCTCGGGCGGCCCGTTCCGGCTGATGCAGGTCGACCGCCTCCGCGGCGAGGTCCTGCTCGCCCGCAACGACCCGTACTGGGCGACCGCCGCGGTCGTCGACGAGATCATCCTGCGCCGCATCCCGGCGAACTCCCTGCCGACGGCGCTGGAGAGCCAGGGCGTCGACCTCGCCCTGCCCGACGCCCGGCCGGAGATCACCCAGGCCCTCGACGTCCTGGCCCGGGGCCCCAAGCCGCCGACGGTGCAGCGCGGGCCGCGCCCGGCCGTCGAACAGCTGGAGTTCCGCACCACCGACGGCCCGCTGGCCGACCCCCGGGTCCGCGAGGGCATCGCGGCGCTGCTGGACCGCGACGCGATCCGCGAGCGCGTCAACCCCGACGCCGTGGCCGTGAACGCCTTCGGCGCCGCCCCGTCGGACCCCGGCTACGCGCCGACCGCCCCCGCCGGTGCCCCCGGCCGGCCCGATGCGGCGGCGGCCGCGGCCGCGTTCACCGAGGCGGGCTACGTCCGTGGTCAGGACGGCCGGTGGACCCTCGGCGGGCGCCCGCTCGGCGTGGTCATCGGCGCCGGGGCCGAGCGGACCGAGGACGTGAACGTCGCCCGCGTCGTGGCCGAGCAGCTCAAGGCCGGCGGCATCGGCGCGACGATCGTCGCCCCGTCGGCACCGGACCTGCTGACCGACCCGAGCGTCGCCCCGACGACGCCGACCCCGACCACCACCCCCGCCCCGGGCGCGGGCCCGGTCCCCGGCGGCAGCGCCGCACCGGTCACCACGCCCCCGGCGGCCCCGACCACGACGACCGCCGCCCCGACGACGTCCGGTTCCCCCGACTCCGGGACCCCGGTCGCCGTCGACGTGCTCGTCGCCCCCCGTGCCGCCTACGGCGCGATCGGGCCGCGACTGGACTCCGACTACGGCTGCCCCGCGGACGCGGTGCCCGGCGAGCTGCCGGGCGTGGCCTGCTTCCCCGCGCTGCAGCCGCTGCTCGACGAGCTGCTGGTCGCCGACAGCCCGGACCCGGCCGTCGTCGCCGAGGCCGAGCGGGTGCTGTGGCGCCAGCTGCCCGCGCTGCCCCTGTACCAGGCGCAGGGTCTGGTCATCAGCAACCCGCAGACCGACGCGGCCACCCGGGTCACGCCCGGCCCGATCGAGACCGGCCCGATGTCGGGCGCCCGGACCTGGGCCGAGCCGGAGGGCTCGGGC
Organism: Pseudonocardia sp. ICBG601; assembly: GCF_020496245.1. Taxonomy (NCBI): domain Bacteria; kingdom Bacillati; phylum Actinomycetota; class Actinomycetes; order Pseudonocardiales; family Pseudonocardiaceae; genus Pseudonocardia; species Pseudonocardia sp. ICBG601. The sequence goes on from NZ_JAHLJA010000148.1 coordinate 1,733,242, forward strand.
GAGCGCCCGACCGGCGACGACGACCCGAACTGACACCGACGGACGCGTCCGTTCGGACGCACTCCGCTGCTGCACGGTGACGGCGAGTGGTACGTAAGTACCAACTGTGTTTCGGCGTGCATCGAGGGCTGTGCGACGCAACGGTCCCGTTGTTACTGTCCGGTTCGGCTGCGAGCCCGTTACGCCGTTCAATGGTCACCGTTTCGCCACGATCGGCGTCGGACCTCGCTGCTGGAGGGCCGCGATTCCTAGCGTGCCTCCCGACGGGCCCCGGCACACATCCGGTGGTCCGTCGCGTCCCGGACGGGTGCGACAACGGCGTGCACCCACGACATCTCGAGAGGCACGGCAGATGAGGGGAAGAAGGGCGGCCGCCTCGGCCATCGCCCTGACCGCGGTCGTGGGGCTCGTCCTCACCGGCTGCAGCCAGCAGAGCAACACGGGGGGCAGCGGCAACACCGCCGCCGGGTTCGAGGAGACCCCTGACCAGCCGGAGGTGCCCGGCAAGCCGGGCGGCACGTTCCGGCTGGCGATCACCGAGCCGACCGCGATCGACCCGTACAACACCCAGGAGTCCGAGGGCACCCTCGTGAACCGGGCGCTGTTCACGGGCCTGATCCGGGTCAAGCCCAACGGCGACGTCTACGACGGCGTGGCCTCCAAGTGGACGCCCAACCAGAACTGCACGCAGTGGGTGTTCGACCTCAAGCCGGACCAGAAGTTCTCCAACGGCGAGGCGCTGAACTCCACCTCGTTCAAGCGGGGCTGGGAGCGCACCGCGGCCAAGGCCTCGGCGTCGGAGGTCTCGTACCACCTGGACGAGGTCCAGGGCTACGACCAGATCCAGGCCGGGACCGCCAACGCGCTGTCCGGCGTGGACGCGACGAACCCGAACCAGCTCAAGGTCACGCTGTCCAAGCCCGACTGCGAGTTCGAGCTGCGGACCTACCACCCGGCGCTGAGCCCGGTCCCCTCGACCGCGGGCGCGGCGGACAACAAGACCTACAACGACCTGCCGGTCGGCAACGGCCCGTTCAAGATGGACGGCCCCTGGCAGCACGACCGCGGCATCCGGCTGGTCCGCAACGACGCCTACACCGCGGGGACCAAGGCGAACCTCGACTCCGTCGAGATCACCATCGTCCCGTCCGGTGAGGGCGGCGGCGTGACCGCCGAGTACAACGGCTTCCAGAACGGTCAGTTCGACTGGGCGCGCATGCCCACCCCGGTGCTGAACCAGGCCAAGTCGACCTACGAGCCCCAGGGCAAGTGGCTGAACAAGAAGACCAACGGCAACAACTACCTGCTGGTCTCGGTCACCACCAAGCCGCTGAACAGCGCGGACGCCCGCAAGGCCGTCTCGATGGCGATCGACCGCAACGCGATCGTGCAGGGCGTGCTGCAGAACTCGACCTCGCCGGCCGACGCGCTGATCCCGCCGAACTTCCCCGACGCCTACACCCCGGGCGTCTGCACCGCGTGCACCTACAACCCGGACGAGGCGAAGCGGCTCGCGCAGCAGGCCGGTCTCACCCCCGGCACCGAGGTGAAGCTGCAGTACAACACCGGTGCCGGTCACGAGGAGTGGACCGCGGCGGTCAAGCAGCAGCTCGAGCAGAACCTCGGGCTGAAGGTCACCTACACCGGTGTGCCGTTCCGTGACCTGCTCGACAACGAGCAGCAGCCCGAGGCCTCCGGCCTCTGGCGCGCGGCGTGGAGCGCGGACTACCCGACCCCGGGCAACTACCTGTTCCCGCTGCTGGCCACCCAGTCGATCGGTGCCACCTCGCCGAGCGAGCCGGCCCAGGGCGACAACCGCGGCCGCTACTCCAACCCGGAGTTCGACAAGCTGCTCGCGCAGGCCGCGCAGACCCAGGACGAGGCGGCCCGCAACGACCTCTACAAGCGGGCCGAGAAGATCGCCATCGGCGACGACCTCGCGCTGATCCCGCTCTGGTTCCGCCAGCAGTCCCGCCTGGTCAACACCGAGAAGTTCGGCAACGTGAACATGGACTTCTCCGAGGACCCGACGTTCGACACGATCACCCTCAAGTGACGTCCCGCTGACGCGGCCCGCGTCCCGGTGACCCCGGGACGCGGGCCGTCGTGCGGCGTTCCCACCACACGAAAGTCCGTGCTTCCATGGGCAGATTCATCCTTCGGCGGCTGCTCCAGGGGATCCTGGTCGTCGTCGTCACCGCGTTCCTGATCTTCATCGCGACGTTCTCGCTCGGTGACCCCTTCGCCTCCACCGGGGAGAAGGTCGTCCCGCCCGAGGTCGCCGCGATCAACCGCGCCAAGTTCGGTCTCGACCAGCCGCTGCCGGTCCAGTTCGTGAACTACCTCGGCAACATGGTCACCGGCGACTTCGGTCTCGACTTCGACCAGCGGCGCCCGGTCTCCCAGCTGCTGGCCGAGACCGTCCCGAACACGATCCTGCTCGCCGTCGTCGCGCTGCTGTTCCTCGTCCTGTTCGGGGTGACGGCCGGCGTGATCGCCGCGGTGCGCCGCTACTCGTTCTGGGACGTGTTCGTCACCGTCGTCTCCACCATCGGCATCGGTGTCCCGGTGTTCGTCGTCGCGATCTTCCTGGTCGCGAACGTCTCCGGGGTCGGGCCGTTCCCGCCGGTACCGCGCAGCTTCCTGGAGGAGGTGCCCTGGTACTGGGACGTGATCCTGCCCGCGTTCACCCTCGCGATCATCGAGTCGGCGTTCGTCGCCCGGCTGATGCGGGGGTCGATGCTGGAGGTCCTGCAGGCCGACTACATCCGCACCGCACGCGCCAAGGGGCTGTCCGAGCGGACGGTCATCGGCAGGCACGCCATGCGGACGTCGCTGCTGCCCGTCGTCACGTTCGTCGGGCTCACCCTGGGCACCTACATCGGCGGCGCGATCGTCACCGAGACGGTGTTCCAGTACAACGGCGCCGGATTCCTGCTGGCCCGCGCGATCACGAACAACAACGCGCCGGTCATCATGGCGGTGGTCGTCTACAGCGTGGTGGCCTACGTGCTGCTCTCCATGCTCGTCGACATCCTCTACGCCTACCTCGACCCGCGCATCCGCCTGAGCTGACTGAGTGAGGCGATCCCTCGCATGAACCCACCACCCACCCCCGGCGCGCCGGCCACCGATCCGGCCGCCGCGCTCGGACTGCCGGGCGGCGACCCCGCCGAGGCCGTCACGCCGGCGCCCGACGGTTCCCGTCGCGCGCGGTCCAACGGCCAGTTCGCCGAGATCTGGCGGCGCTACCGCCGCAACAAGCTCGCGATGGCCGGGCTGATCATCGTCGCGTTCGAGATCGTCATGGCGATCATCTCGCCGTTCTCGACGCCCTACGACCCGTTCGAGCAGAACCTGCTCAACACGCTGCAGCCGCCGTCGTCGGCGCACTTCTTCGGCACCGACGTCCTCGGCCGCGACCTGTACTCCGGGATCATCTACGGCGTCCGGCTGGCGATGATCGTCGGTCTGTCCGTGGTCTTCTTCTCCCTCGTCCTCGGCCTGACGCTCGGTGCGCTCGCCGGGTTCAAGGGCGGCGCCTGGGACGCGGTCATCGCCCGGATCATCGACATCTTCCTCGCGTTCCCGCCGCTGGTGGGCGCGCTGGTGATCGTCCGTGCGGTCGGTGGCGGGACGCTGCCGGTCGTCATCGCACTCGTCGCACTGGGCTGGATGACGACCGCCCGGCTGATGCGCGGCCAGGTGCTGGCCCTGCGGGAGGCCGAGTACGTCGAGGCGGCCCGTTCGATCGGGGCGGGCACCCGGCGGATCCTGACCCGGCACATCCTGCCCAACGCCGTGGCGCCGGTGCTCGTGTACTCGTTCACCTCGATCGGCGTGGTCGTCGTCGCGATGGCGACCCTGTCCTACCTCGGTGTCGGCGTCCCGCCGGACGTCCCCGAGTGGGGCCGGTTGATCTCGCAGGCGTCCCAGTACCTGTCGGTGCCGGGCAAGAGCTTCCTGTGGATCTTCCCGTCCGCCGCCATCGCGATCACCACGCTGGGCTTCGCGTTCGTGGCCGACGGCCTGCGCGACGCCCTCGACCCCAAGCTGCGCGGGAGGAACTGACCCGTGACCGAGAACCGAAGCGAGCACATGCTCGAGGTCCGCGACCTGCGGGTGCACTTCTCCACCGACGCCGGTGTGGTCAAGGCCGTCGACGGCGTCAGCTGGCACGTCGACCGGGGCGAGACCCTGGCGATCGTCGGCGAGTCCGGCTCCGGCAAGTCGGTGTCGGCGATGAGCCTGATGGGCCTCGTCCCGACCCCGCCGGCGACGTTCCCCAGCGGCGAGGTGCTGCTGGAGGGCCGCTCGCTGCTGACGATGTCGGAGTCCGAGCAGCGCAAGCTGCGTGGCAAGGACATCGCGATGATCTTCCAGGACCCGCTGACCGCGCTGAACCCGGTCTACAAGGTGGGCGACCAGATCGCCGAGATGATCCGGGCGCACGACCGGCAGGCCGGCAAGGTCACCGCCCGCCGCCGCGCCGTCGACCTGCTCGGCGAGGTCGGCATCCCGAACCCGGCCGCGCGGGCGTCGCAGTACCCGCACGAGTTCTCCGGCGGGATGCGCCAGCGCGCGATGATCGCGATGGCGCTCGCGAACGACCCGAAGGTCCTGCTGGCCGACGAGCCGACCACCGCGCTCGACGTCACGGTGCAGGCCCAGATCATGAACCTGCTCGAGAAGCTCCAGGAGCAGCGCGAGACGGCGATCGTCCTGATCACCCACGACCTGGGCCTGGTCGCGGCGCACGCCGACCGGATCATGGTCATGTACGCGGGCAGGGTCGTCGAGACCGGGACCAACGACGAGATCTTCGCCGAGCCGCGGCACGCCTACACCTACGGGCTGCTGTCGTCGCTGGCGCGGATGGACCAGGCCCGGCCGGAGAAGCTGGAGCCGATCCCCGGGCAGCCGCCGAACCTCGCGCACGTCCCGTCGGGCTGCGCGTTCCACCCGCGCTGCCGGTTCGCCACGTCGTCCTGCGCGGAGAAGACCCCGGAGCTGGTCCAGCTCACCGACCGGCCCGGTCACCTGCACGCCTGCCTGCACTCCGACGAGGTCGGCGAGGCCGCCGCCACGCCGCGCGAGCCGGTCGTGCCGGGGTCCGAGGCGCACGTCGCGGAGACGGCGACCGGCGAGCCGATGCTGCGCACCGCGGGGCTGACCAAGTCGTTCCCGATCCGCTCCGGCGTGCTGTTCCAGCGCACCGTCGGTGTGGTGCAGGCCGTCGACGGCATCGACCTGGAGATCCCCGAGGGGCAGACGCTGTCGCTGGTCGGCGAGTCCGGCTGCGGCAAGTCGACCGCGGCCCGGGCGATCCTGCGGCTGCACGAGCCCACCGCCGGCAGCGTGCACATCAACGGCCGCGACGTGACCGCGCTCGGGCAGTCCGAGCTGCGCTCGGCCCGGGAGGACATGCAGATCGTCTTCCAGGACCCGTACGCGTCGCTGAACCCGCGCATGACGGTCCGGTCGATCCTGTCGGAGAAGTACGAGCTGCTCGGCGGCGAGCTCACCGACTCCACGATCCCGGAGCTGCTCGAGACCGTGGGGCTCTCGGCCGAGTACGCCGAGCGCTACCCGCACGAGTTCTCCGGCGGGCAGCGCCAGCGCGTCGGCATCGCCAGGGCGATCGCGCTCAACCCGAAGTTCGTGGTGCTCGACGAGCCCGTCTCGGCCCTGGACGTGTCCATCCAGGCCCAGGTGCTCAACCTGCTCGAGCAGCTGCAGCGCGACTTCGGCCTGACCTACCTGTTCATCGCCCACGACCTGTCGGTGGTGCGCCACATCTCCGACCGCGTCGCGGTGATGTACCTGGGCAACGTCGTCGAGGTCGCCGACCGCGACGACCTGTTCGACCGGCCGCAGCACCCCTACACCCAGGCGCTGATCTCGGCGGTGCCCGTCCCGGACCCGGAGGTCGAGCGGGTGCGGGAGCGGATCGTGCTGACCGGGGACGTGCCCAACCCGGCCGACCCGCCGTCGGGCTGCCGGTTCCGCACCCGGTGCTGGAAGCACCTGGAGCTGTCCGACGCCGACAAGGCGCGCTGCATCGACGAGAAGCCGGTCCTGGAGATCGCGTCCGGCCCGGGGCACCGGGTGGCCTGCCACTTCGCCGAGGAGCGCGCGCTGCTGCGGACCTGACCGAGCACGACCCGTCCGAGCAGGACCCCACGGCCACGACACGCCACCCGGTGCGAAACTGGGTGGCGTGTCGCTGGTTCTGGGGATCGAGACGTCGTGCGACGAGACCGGAGCCGGTCTCGTCCGGGACGGGGTGCTGCTCGGGGAGGGGCTGGCGTCGTCGGCGGACGAGCACGCCCGTTTCGGCGGTGTGGTCCCGGAGGTCGCGGCCCGCGCCCACGTGAGCGCGGTGACGCCGATGGTGCGCGCCGCCGTCGAGGCGGCCGGGGTGTCGCTGTCCGACGTCGACGCCGTCGCCGTCACCGCGGGGCCGGGGCTGTCGCCCGCGCTGCACGTCGGCGTCGCGGCGGCCAAGGCGTACGCGGCGGCGCTGGACGTGCCGCTCTACGGGGTGCACCACCTGGCCGGGCACGCCGCCGTCGACGTCCTGGAGCACGGGCCGCTGCCCGACCGCTGCGTCTGCCTGATCGTCTCCGGCGGGCACACCTCGCTGCTGGCGCTGGGCGACCTGGCCCGCGACCCCGTCGAGCACCTCGGCGACACCGTCGACGACGCGGCGGGGGAGGCCTTCGACAAGGTCGCCCGGCTGCTGGGCCTGCCCTACCCGGGCGGTCCGTCGGTCTCGAGGGCCGCACTCGACGGCGACCCGGCCGCGATCGCGTTCCCGCGCCCGATGACCGGCCCGCGCGACGCCGCGTTCGGCTTCTCCTTCTCCGGGCTCAAGACCGCCGTGGCCCGGCACGTCGAGGCCGCCCAGGACGCGGGCCGCGCCGTCCCGGTCCCGGACGTCGCCGCGTCGTTCCAGATGGCCGTCGTCGACGTCCTGGTCCGCAAGGCGCTGCGGGCGTGCGCCGAGCGCGGCGCGGACACCCTGCTCATGGTCGGCGGGGTCGCGGCGAACCGGGTGCTGCGCACCGAGATGGAGCGCGCCTGCGCGGACGCCGGGATCACCCTGCGGGTGCCCGTGCCCCGCCTGTGCACCGACAACGGCGCGATGATCGCGGCCCTGGGCGACCTGCTGGTCCGCGACGGCGTCGAACCCGCGGGGCTGGCCGGGACCGCCGTCCCGACCGTCCCGCTGACCGGCGCGACGATCACGTTCCCCCCGGCGACGGGGGAGGCGGCGGAGTTCCCGCTGTCCGTCGTCCCCCACGCCGCGGCGGGGTCGATCATCGCCCCGTAGGCTCCCGGCGTGCCTGCTCGTCGCCTCCTGCTCGTCCACGCCCACCCGGACGACGAGACCCTGACCACCGGCGGGACCATCGCCCGCTACACCGCCGACCCCGACTGCGAGGTCACCGTGGTGACCTGCACCCTCGGTGAGGAGGGCGAGGTGATCGGTCCGGAGCTGGCCGAGCTCGCCCCGGACCGCGGTGACCAGCTCGGCGGCTACCGCATCCGCGAGCTCGACGCCGCGCTGGCCGCCCTCGGCGGGCCCCGGCACCGCTGGCTCGGCGGCCCCGGGCGCTGGCGCGACTCCGGCATGGTGCTGGCCGGGCACGGCACCCGCGCCGCGCTCCCGCCGGAGCTGCACCCGCGGGCGTTCGCCGCCCCGGAGCCGTTCGGCACCCAGCTCGCGCAGCTGCTGGAGATCATCGACGAGGTCCGCCCGCAGGTGCTGGTCTCCTACGCCTCCGACGGCAGCTACGGCCATCCCGACCACGTCCGCGCGCACGAGCTGGTCGTCGCCGCGGCGGGGGCGCGCCCGGACGTCGTCGCCAAGCTGTACTTCGCGGTGCGGTCGAGCGCGCTGCTCGACGACGGGCTCACCGAGCTGCTCTCCGCGCTCGGCGGGGACCCGGACCGCACCGGGCTGCGCTGGCCGGAGCCCGACGAGCACCCCGGCCACGACGCCGCCGCCGTCACCACCCGGGTCGACGTCGACGCCCACGACGACGAGCGGGTCGCGGCGATGCGGGCGCACGCCACCCAGATCGACGTCCGCGGCGGCGACGACTGGGTCGCGTTCGCGATGAGCAACGGCATCGTCCAGCCGCTGCTGGGGGTCGAGGAGTACGTGCTCGCCGGCGCGCCGCCCGGCACGACGGAGTCGGATCTGTTCGAGGGGGTCGACGGGTGAGCGACGTGACGAGGCTCCCGCTCGCGCTGGTGCTGCTGGTGATCTCGCTGCTGCTGGTGGCCTTCGAGCTGATGTTCCAGATGCTCTACATCGGGCCGGTCCCGGTGCCGCTGGGCACGGTGATCGTGGTCGTCTCGCTGCCGTGGCTGATCCACACCACGGCCACCGAGATCCTCCCGACCCCGGCGGGTGCGGCCGCCCCGCTGGTCGTGTGGTTCGCGGCGGTGCTCGTGCTCGGCTTCTTCGGCCCGGGCGGGGACCTCCTGCTCCCGGTGAACTGGGAGTCGCTGCTGCTGCTCGTCGCCGGTGCCGTGACCGGCGTCGTGTCGTTCCGCAGGGCGCTCGACCGGCTGGCGGACAGCCGCGACGACCGGAGGGTGACCCGATGACGATCTCCGACGACGACCTGGTGCGGGTCCTGCGCCCGTTCGTACGGGCCACCCGGCCGGTGCTCGAGGGTCTGCGCGAGTCCGACCCGTTCGGCCTGCGGGCCCGGGTGACGCCCGGCTCGGACCGTCCGGAGGACGCGACCGACGAGGAACGTTCGCTCGCCGACAAGCTCCTCGACGCGCTGGCGTCGGTGAAGGTCCCCGGCACCTCGGCCTGGGCGGCGATGGACGTCCCCGCCCGCACCGACTGGTGGGTCTACCGGGTCGGCCGGTTCACCACGCTGATCGCCGCGATCCCCGGCCTGGGCGGGGCACTGGCCCGCACCCTGCCGGTGTCCGACGCCGTCGGCGCGGCGGGCGAGGGGCTGCTGCTCGTCGCGATCGCGGGCGAGCACGGCGTCCGCTCGGAGGACCGGCTCGTCGAGCTGCTGGCGTCGGTGCTGTTCCAGCGGGAGCTCGACCTCGCCGCCCGGGAGCTCACCGCGGCCGAGGACGCCGACGCCGACGCCCGCGCCGAGGAGCTCACCGGTGACCTCGCCGGCGACGGCAAGCGGGCCACGCTCAAGCGCGTCGGCAGCGCCGTGTGGCGTCTCGGACGGGCCCTGTGGGGCGTCGAGGACGAGCTCGACAAGCGTCCGCACGGCCGCTTCTACCACCAGTGGCTCGGGCTGCTGCCGGTCGTCGGCGTCGTCGGGAAGTACCTGGGGGAGTGGTCGGGGCTCAAGCGCGCCGCCAAGCAGGCCCGCGCCTGGCTGCTCCGCCGCGGGTTCGCCTGAGCCCCTGACCCTCCGGTCAGGCCGGATCCGGGGGAACCAGGTAGTGGTAGCGGTGGTGGTCGGTCCAGCCGGTGCGGCGGTAGAGGGCGAGCGCGGCGGTGTTGTCGTCGGCGACGTCGAGCATCCCGTTCCGCGCCCCGTGCGCCGCGCCCCAGGACAGCGCCTGTCCGGTGAGCCGGGCCGCGAGCCCGCCGCGCCGCGCGGCCGGGACGACCCACAGCCGTGACACGTAGACGTGGGAGTCGACGACGGCGGCGCGCACCGACGCGACCGGCGTCCCGTCGGCGTCCCGGAGCGTGCCGAACCCGATCTCGACGGGGTCCGTCTGCGTCGCTGTGCTCTGCTCACCGGGACGCAGCACCCCGGTCAGCACCGCCCACGCGGGCGCGCCGGGCCCGGGCTCCGGCTCGCCCTGGGCGGCCCACCAGTCCGGTCCGGGCGTCGCGGGCCACGGCGGCGCCGGGCCGTCGGACGCGGCGCGGGTGACGAGCACGGTGCAGGTCCCCGGGCTGTCGGCCCGCACCCAGCCCGCCTCGGCCACCCGGTTCGACCAGGGCGCGTCCACCGGGGCCTGCACCGCCGGGGCGATGCCGTGCCGCCCGGCGAACTCCCGCACGCGTTCCAGGGCGTGGTCGACCGGCATCCCCGGGTCCCCGAGGGCGAGCGCGGAGTTCGCCCGCCGCGTCCAGCCGCCGGCCGCGCGCAGCAGCCACCCGCCCAGCTCCTCGACGACCGGTGCCGGCCAGGCCGCCGCCCGTACGCGTTCCAGCCGGTCCACCGCCGCGCGGGACGCCCGCCGGGCCGGGGCGGGCGGCACCTCCCGGACGGCCACGACGGCGTCGCGCCGCACCCGGACCGGCCCCGACCGGGTGTGGACGACGACGGCGTCGGGCCCGTCGGGCTCCAGCTCACCGACCGCGTCGGTCAGTCCGGGGCCCGGTGCGCCCTCCGGCGCGATGCGGTGGCGCAGGGCCACCCGCCGTCCTGCCAGCTCGTCGAGCATGAAGCCGACCACCTCACTCCTGCCCCGCCGGGGGGCGCGGGTTAACCTGCGGGCGTCCCAGTTTGACCGGGCGCCCCGCCACCACATGATCTCCGGGTGCCCGCTGCTCCGAGTGGAGGACCACCGAAGTGACCTACGTGATCGCCGAACCCTGCGTCGACCTGCTCGACAAGGCGTGTATCGAGGAATGCCCGGTGGACTGCATCTACGAGGGTGGACGGATGCTCTACATCCACCCCGACGAGTGCGTCGACTGCGGGGCCTGCGAGCCGGTCTGCCCCGTCGAGGCCATCTACTACGAGGACGACGTCCCCGACCAGTGGGCCGCCTACACCAAGGCCAATGTGGACTTCTTCGACGAGCTGGGCTCGCCCGGCGGCGCCTCGAAGCTCGGCAAGGTCGACCGTGACGTGGAGCCGGCGAAGAGCCTGCCCCCGCAGGAACACGACGAGTGAGCAGGCTCGACCTCCCCGATTTCCCCTGGGACTCGCTGACCGGTGCGCGTGAGCGCGCGGCGGCGCACCCGGACGGCATCGTCGACCTGTCGGTCGGCACCCCGGTGGACCCGGTCCCCGGAGTGCTGCGCGACGCGTTGGCCGGGCCGGCCGCCGCCGAGCCCGGCTACCCGACGACGCACGGCCCGGCGTCGCTGCGCGAGGCGGTCGTCGCCTCGTTGCAGCGGCGCTTCGGCGTGTCCGGGGTGGATCCGGCCGCGGTGGTGCCCACGATCGGCTCCAAGGAGCTGGTCGCGTGGCTGCCGACGCTGCTGGGCCTCGGCGCGGGCGACACCGTCGTCATCCCGGAGCTCGCGTACCCGACCTACGAGGTCGGGGCACGGCTGGCGGGGGCCGGGTACGTCCGCTCCGACGGCCTCACCGCCGCCGGTCCGGCCCGGGTCCGGCTGGTGTGGCTGAACTCGCCGTCGAACCCGACCGGGCGGGTCCTGCCGGTCGAGCACCTGCGCAAGGTCGTGACCTGGGCACGGGAGCGGGGCGCCGTCGTCGCCTCCGACGAGTGCTACCTCGGCCTGCCCGGCGACGCCGACCCGGCGCCGCGGTCGGTGCTGCACCCCGACGTCTGCGACGGCGACACCACCGGGCTGCTGGCGGTCCACTCGCTGTCGAAGGTGTCGAACCTGGCCGGGTACCGCGCCGGGTTCGTCGCGGGGGACCCGGCGCTGGTGTCGGGGCTGCTGGAGGTCCGCAAGCACGCCGGCATGATCGTGCCGCGCCCGGTGCAGGCCGCGCTGGAGGCGGCCGTCTCCGACGACGCCCACGTCGCCGAGCAGTCCGCCCGCTACGACGCCCGTCGTACCCGTCTGCGGGCCGGGCTGGAGAAGGCCGGGCTGACGATCGAGCACTCGCAGGCCGGGCTCTACCTGTGGGCGAGCGCGGACGAGCCGTGCCGCGAGACCGTGGACCGGCTCGCCGGCCTGGGGATCCTCGTCGCTCCCGGCGAGTTCTACGGTCCCGCGGGCGCCCGGCACGTCCGGGTCGGGCTGACCGCGCCGGACGAGCGGATCGACGCCGCGGTCGAGCGGCTCGGCGCGGCCTGAACCCCACGGTCGTTGCGATGAGCAAGTACCCCGGGAGAGGATCGGCCCGGTAGCGACGACGCCGGCCCAGCGATCCGGTGGACCCGGCAGGCGAAGGAGCCGTCGAATGCAGGCACCGCGTCCCGGCGGTCCGGGTGCGCCCCGTGACGCCGGGCCCGAGGCCCCCGCGGCCCGGTCCCGGCCGGTCGTCCGGCCCGCGCTGGTCCTGCTCGGGGTGCTCGCGCTCGCGGTCAACCTGCGGGCCGGGCTCGCCGGGTACCCGCCGCTGCTGGAGACCGCGCGGGCCGACCTCGGGATCGGGGCGGGCGCGGCCGGGCTGGTGCAGGCCGGTGCGGTGCTGATGATGTCGGCGGGCTCGTTCGGTGCCGCCGCCGTCGCCGCCCGGGTCGGTCGTGAGCGGCTGCTCGGTGTCGCCGTCGCGACGATCGGGGTGGGCAGCCTGCTGCGGTCGGTCGTGGCGCTGCCCGCGCTCGTCGGCGGCTCGGTGCTGGTCGGGCTCGGCATCGGGGTGTCCGGGGTGCTGCTCACCGGGGTGGTGAAGGAGCACCTGGCCGAGCGGGCGGGCGCGGTGACCGGCGCCTACGTCGTCTCGATGATGATCGGCGCGACGGTCGCCTCCGCCGTCGCGGTGCCCCTGGCCGTCGCCCTGGGCGGTTGGTCCTTCTCACTCGCGGTGTGGGCCGTGCCCGCGGTGCTCGCCGTCGCGGTGTGGGCGCCGGTCGCGAGCCGCATCGGTCACGCCCGTCCGGACCCCGCGGGCGCTCCGGGAGCGGCCGACGACGGCCCGTCGGTCGCGGAGGAGGTCCGGGTCCGCCACGACCCGTTCGCCCGCCGCATCGCCTGCTACCTGGCGGGCTCGTCGACGATCTTCTACGGCTGGCTGACCTGGCTGTCCCCGTTCTACGAATCGCAGGGCTGGTCACCGCAGGCGGCCGGGCTGCTCCTCGCGGCGTGGAGCATCGCCCAGATCCCCGCGGCCCTGCTGTTCCCGGCCGCGGCCGAGCGACGACGCCGGTGGAGGTTCTGGGCGGCGCTGACCGTGGTCAGCTCGGCCGCCGGGACGCTCGGGGCGCTGCTGGCCCCCGCACCGGGGACGCTGCTGCCGTGGCTGTGGGCGGTCCTGATCGGCATCGGCGTCGGCGCCGGGTTCCCGCTGGGGCTGACGGTGATCGCGTGGCGGACGCCGACCCCGGCCCGCAGCGCCGCCGTGAGCGGCTTCGGACTCGGGATCGGCTACTTCTCGGCCGGGATCGGGCCGCTGGTGATGGGCGTGGTCATCGACTCCGCCGGGTTCCCGCCCGCGATCGGGCTGCTCCTGATCGGCGCTGTGCTGCAGGGCGTCGCCGTGATCCGGATCGGGGACCGCCCGCGCTGAGCGGGCGCCGTCTCAGAGAGCCTCGGCCTGCTCGGCCAGGTGCTCCCACGCGGCCCACCACTGGTCGCGCAGCGCCTCGGCGCGGGCCCGCTCGCGCTCGACCAGCCGGCCGCCGACGAAGACCTCGTGGGCGTCGGGGCCGGGGCCCAGCTCGTCGAGCAGGGCGCGGATGCGGTGCTCGGCGACGCAGGCGTCCTGGTGGTCGCCCAGGACCTCCTGCAGCCCGGCGGCGGCCTTGAGCATCCGGCGGACCTGGCGGGCGTCGTCGGTGCGGGACCCGTCCGCGTCGCGCATCGCCGGTTCGACGAGCTCACCGGTGTAGCGCAGCCGCTTGGTGCGGATCCGCAGGTCGTGCAGGGTCATGTCCGGCGGGTTCGGCCCGGCCCGGCGCACCGCCTTGACGAGCTTGCGGGTCTCGGCCCGGACCAGCTCGATCAGCTCGGGGCGGGCGACCTCCTCCGGCGGCTCCGGCAGCGGAGCGGAGACTGCCTCGACCAGCGAGCGACGCAGTGCCGCGTGCCGGTCGGAGTCGAGCTCGTCGAGCATCTCGGCCCGCGCACCGACCCGCTCGGCCTCCAGCACCGCGACCAGCCGCTCACCGGCGGCCAGCTCGGCCGACGGCAGGGTGGCCACCTCACCGCGGAGGCGGTCGATCATCACGTCGAGGTCGCGCACGGGGCCGAGCGCCCGGCCGAGCCGGCCGAGCTCGGCCCGCAGCAGGTCCGCCCAGGTGTGGTCGAGCAGGGGGCGGGCGGCCTTGAGCGCCGCCCGCATCCGCCGCACGGAGACCCGCATCTGGTGCAGGTCCTCGATCTCGGACCCGTCGCGCACACCGGGCTCGTGCCGCAGCATCGCGCGCAGCCGCTTGTCCAGCAGCGCGCGGACGTGCGCCACCGCCGGGTCCTGCGGTCCCGCGGTCAGCGGCTCACCGAGGTCCGCGGCGCCGTAGAGGTTCCCCGGAGGCTGCGCAGCCCCGTCCATACCCACCATGTCCCTGCCGTCCTGCTTCTGTGGGTCGTTCCGCCGCGAACCGCTGCCGGGCCGTCAGTTGGCGTGCAGCGCGGCGTTGAGGGCGATGCCGTCGCCGGTGCGGGCCAGCGCCTCGACCGCGCCGGACACGGAGTTGCGGCGCAGCAGCAGCCCGTTCTGGCCGGACAGCTCGCGCGCCGCGGTGGTGCTGCCGTCGGGCAGCGTGACCTTGGTGCCCGCGGTGAGGTAGAGACCGGCCTCGACCACGCAGTCGTCGCCGAGGGAGATGCCCAGGCCCGCATTCGCGCCGAGCAGGCAGCGGCGGCCGATCGAGATGACCTCCTTGCCGCCACCGGACAGCGTCCCCATGATCGAGGCGCCGCCGCCCACGTCCGAGCCGTCCCCGACGACGACACCGGCGGAGATCCGGCCCTCGACCATCGACGCGCCGAGGGTGCCGGCGTTGAAGTTGACGAAGCCCTCGTGCATGACGGTCGTGCCCTCGGCGAGGTGCGCGCCGAGCCGGACGCGGTCGGCGTCACCGACGCGGACGCCGGCGGGGATCACGTAGTCGACCATCCGCGGGAACTTGTCGACGTGGGTGACGGTCACCGGGCCGCGGCCGCGCAGCTTCGCCCGGGTGAGCTCGAACCCGGGCACCGGGCACGGGCCGTGGTTGGTCCAGACGACGTTGGTGAGCAGCCCGAACTGGCCCTCGAGGTTCACCTGGTGCGGCTGGACGAGGCGGTGGCTGAGCAGGTGCAGCCTCAGGTAGACGTCGGCGGCGTCGGCGGGCGCGTCGGCCAGCGAGGCGATCTCGGTGCGCACGACCTCGGTGCGGACCCCACGCAGCTCGTCGGTCCCGACGAGGGGCGCCAGGTCGACGGCGTCGTCGGACGTGCCCCCGGCCAGCACCGGCGCCGGGTACCAGACGTCGAGGACGGTGCCGTCGGTCGTGACCGTGGCCAGGCCGGTTCCGGAAGCGCCTTCGCGGCGGTACTCGGTGCTCACGGGCCCCGAACCTACCGTCCCGCCGTCGCCCACGGCGCGCCGCGGTGGGTGCGCCGGGACACGTCCTCATGATCGGCTGCCCGTACCGAGAGCAGCAGGGCCGCGGCCTGCAGATAGCGGAGCACCGCGGTCGGCGCGAACGGCGGCGGTAGTGGGTCGGGCAGCCGCCCGCACGCCCGGCACCGGGCCTGCATCACCATCCAGTGCTCGATGGTCGGCGGTGGCGGCACGGTGCGGAACTGCGCGACCCGCACCTCCCACACGCTGCGCCGACGCATCGCGTCGCGCAGCGGCCGATCCCGGTGGAACGTCTCCGGCGGTCGGGCGCAGCCGTACCGGTCGCCCCACCACTCGCCGGGCAGCGGGTCGAGGATCACGTCCAGATGCGACGGGAACCTGCGCCCCGCCCCGTCCCGCAGGTCACCCGGCGGGTCCTCCATCGGCGGCACCCGCCGGTTCTCCGCGTCGACGACGACCAGCCGCAGCCCCGCGACCGACAGGATCGCGGCCAGCGTGTCCAGCGCCGGCGCGAGCGACCGGCTCTCGATCCGGGCGATCGTCGAGGGCGCCAGCCCCGTCCGTTCCGCGAGCTCCCGCTGCGACAGGTCCGCGCTGCGCCGCACCCGCCGGACCAGGCCGGACAGATCCGGGACGACGACGTCGACAGGCGCCGGCGGCGGCTCCGCGGGCAACCGGTCGCCCTCGATGATGTCCATGCACCGACCCTGCGTCCGCGAGCCCGGAATGCACCGGTGACCTGCGAACCTGTGGACAACTCGCACACTTGTGGACACCCGGGCCGTCGCCGGTGCCGGTGATGATCGAGACGGCGGGCCCGCGGCCCGAGCGGCCGTCCGGGAGGTGGCCGTCCGTGCGTCGCTTTGCTCTGCTCACCGATACGCAGCGGGGAGGCCCGGGGACGCCCCCAGGAGGCGAACGGAGCCCGTTCAGGCCCCGACCCTGCCCGGTTCCGGGGCCGACGGGAGGGGCGTGAGAAGTGCCTGTGGGCCCGTGCTGCGTATCGGTGAGCAGAGCAAAGCGACGACCAAGGAGCCACCCCCGGCGCCGCGGCACCGGGCCGGGACGTCGATCCGGCGCCACGGGGGCGGTCCGGGGTGCCCGGGAACGGCCGGGTCGCGGGGGAGGAGCGCCCGGGCGGGTCGGTAGCGTCGGGCCGGTGACGATGACGCTGCCCGCGCTGGACCTCACGTCCGACCCGGTGACCCTGACCGCCGCGATGGTCGACATCGCCAGTGTGTCCGGGGACGAGCGGCGCCTCGCCGACGCGCTCGAGGCCGCGCTGCGGACCCAGGCACCGCACCTGGAGGTGCTGCGGTCCGGTGACGCGGTGCTCGCGCGCACCGATCTGGGGCGTCCGCACCGCGTGCTGCTGGCCGGGCACATCGACACCGTGCCGATCGCGGACAACGTGCCGTCGCGCCGCGCCGACGGGATCGTGCACGGCTGCGGCACCTCGGACATGAAGTCCGGCGACGCCGTCTTCGCGCACCTCGCGGCCACGCTGGCCGAGCCGCGCCACGACCTCACCCTGGTCTTCTACGACTGCGAGGAGATCGAGGCGGAGCGCAACGGGCTCGGCCGCATCGAGCGCGAGCACCGGGATTGGCTCGACGCCGACCTCGCGATCCTCGGCGAGCCCACCGACGGCACCCTCGAGGCCGGCTGCCAGGGCACCCTCCGCGTCGAGCTGCGGACCTCGGGACGACGCTCGCACTCGGCGCGGTCGTGGCTGGGGGACAACGCGATCCACCGGGCCGGGGAGATCCTGTCGCGGCTGGCGGCGTACCGGCCGCGGTGGGTGGACATCGACGGCTGCGAGTACCGCGAGGGTCTGCAGGCCGTGCGGATCGGCGGCGGGGTCGCGGGCAACGTCGTCCCCGACGAGTGCGTCGTCACCGTGAACTTCCGGTTCGCCCCGGACCGGTCCGCCGAGCAGGCCGTCGAGCACGTCCGGGAGGTGTTCGACGGGTTCCCGCTCGTCGTCACCGACCTCTCGCCGGGTGCGCTGCCGGGCCTGTCCGCGCCGGCGGCCGCGGAGTTCGTCGCCGCGACCGGGGCCGTGCCGCGGGCGAAGTACGGCTGGACCGACGTCTCCCGCTTCGCCGCGCTGGGTATCCCGGCGGTCAACTACGGGCCCGGCGACCCGAACCTCGCCCACACCCGCGAGGAGCACGTCGCCGAGGACGCGATCACCGCCTGCACCGCGGTGCTGCGCCGCTACCTCGCGGGCCACCCCGCCTGACCGGAGCCGGCCGGCCGGGCCCGCGCCGACGACAGCGCCGACGACAGCGGCGACGACCCCACCGGCGGGGCCGGGTCGTCGCCGCCCGAATACCGTGATCGCCATGGCCGACGAGAACGCCGATCCCCGGACGCTGCACGAGAAGCAGCCCGAGAAGCAGCGTGGCCCGGTGGTGCTGCGCGGCGAACGCAGCATCGAGCCGACCACCACCGACCAGCGGCTGCTCGACTCGCGTGGCCCGGCCGACTGGGTGCACACCGACCCGTGGCGGGTGCTGCGGATCCAGGCCGAGTTCGTCGAGGGGTTCGGGATGCTCGCCGAGCTCCCGCGCGCGGCGACCGTGTTCGGCTCGGCCCGCACGCAGGGCGGCTCCCCGGAGTACGAGCTGGGCCGCGAGCTCGGGGCGCGGCTCGCCGGAGCCGGGTTCGCCGTGATCACCGGGGGCGGCCCGGGCGCGATGGAGGCCGCGAACCGCGGTGCCTCCGAGGCGGGCGGGCTCTCGGTCGGGCTCGGCATCGAGCTGCCGTTCGAGCAGGGCCTGAACCCGTGGGTCGACCTCGGGATCAACTTCCGCTACTTCTTCGCCCGCAAGACGATGTTCGTGAAGTACTCGCAGGCGTTCGTCTGCCTGCCCGGCGGGTTCGGCACGCTCGACGAGCTGTTCGAGGCGCTCGTCCTGGTGCAGACCAAGAAGGTCACCAAGTTCCCGGTCGTCCTGCTCGGCAGCGACTACTGGGGCGGCCTCTACGACTGGATCGCCAAGACCGTCCTCGCCGACGGCAAGATCGGCGAGAAGGACCTCGACCTGCTGCACGTCACCGACGACATCGACGACGCCGTCGACGTGGTCAACGAGGCCTACCACGCCTGGGAGGAGACGCACTGATGGCCGGTCCGGAGCCCGGGTTCGCCGTCTGCGTCTACTGCGCCAGCTCCGACGGCGTCGCCCCGCACTACCTCGACCTCGCCCGGGAGGTCGGCCGTGCGGTCGCCGCCCGCGGCTGGACGCTGGTGTCCGGCGGGGGCCGCAAGTCGATGATGGGTGCGGTCGCGGCCGGCGCCCGGGACGCCGGCGGCCGCACCGTCGGGGTCATCCCGCGGTCCATGGTCGAGCGCGAGTGGGCCGACCACGACAGCGACGAGCTGCTCGTCGTCGAGAGCATGCGCGAGCGCAAGCAGCAGATGGAGGACCGCGCCGACGCGTTCCTCGCGCTGCCCGGCGGCATCGGGACCTGCGAGGAGCTGTTCGAGGTCTGGACGGCCGGGTCGCTCGGCCTGCACGGCAAGCCGGTCGTGCTGCTCGACCCCGACGGCCACTGGGACGGCCTCGTCGACTGGGTCGCCGGCCTCGCCGACCGCGGGTTCGCCTCGCGGGCCCCGATCGAGCGGCTGCGCCAGGTCCGCGGCGACGACTCCGCTCCGGCCGACCCCGCCGGGCTGGCCGGCGCGGCGCTCGACGAGTGCGCCCGTCCGCTCACCTGAGCCCGTGACCCTCTCCGCCCGGCTCGCCGCCCGCAAGGACGGCCGTCGCATCGCCGTCGTCCTGCCCGCCCTGGACGAGGAGGCGACGGTCGGTCCGCTCGTCGCGGGGCTGACCCGGCTGTGCGAGGGCCCGTCCCCGCTGGTCGACGACCTCGTCGTCCTCGACTCCGGGAGCACCGACCGCACCGCGGAGTACGCCGCCGCGGCCGGGGCACGGGTGCTCGGCCGCGAGCGGGCGGTGCCCGGTGTCCCGGTGCTGCCGGGCAAGGGCGAGGCGATGTGGCGCGCCGTCGTCGCCCTGGGGAACGGGCCGCGCCCGGCCGACCTGGTCTGCTTCGTCGACGCCGACCTCGTCGACCCGCACCCCGAGCTCGTCGAACGGCTCCTCGCGCCGCTGCTCACCCGGCCCGGGACCGCGCTGGTCAAGGGCTACCACCGGCGCCCGCTCACCGGCCCCGGTGGTGCCGGCGGTCCCGACGACGCGAGCGGGCACGAGGGCGGCCGCGTCACCGAGCTGCTCGCCCGCCCCCTGCTCGCCGCGCTCCGCCCCGGGCTGCGGCACGTCCGCCAGCCCATCGGGGGCGAGTACGCCGCCACCCGCGAGCTGCTCGACCGGCTCCCGTTCGCGACCGGCTACGGCGTCGACATCGGCCTGCTGCTCGACACCGACGCCGACACCGTCGTCGGCGGGACCGCGGCCATCGCGCAGGCCGACCTCGGTGTGCGCCGGCACCGCAACCGCCCGCTGCACGAGCTCGGCCGCACCTCCCGCGAGGTCCTCGCCACGGCCCTGGCCCGCTGCGGGGTCGAGGACTCCGGCGCCGGGCTCACCGCGTTCCTCCCCGACGACGTCCTCCCCGGCCACGTCCGCACCGGCAACGGCGCGGAGACGGGATGGCGCACCGAGACCCGTCCGCTGCGCCAGGTGGACCGGCCCCCACCAGGCCGGGTGCGCGACGGAGGGTCCGCCGAGCCGGTGGTCGCACCCGCCGCCCGCGTGGGGTGAGACCCGCCGTCGGACCGGCGTGATGAGATGGCGGCATGGGGACCGCCCTCGCGTACGTGCTCGTCCTGGCCGGCGTCGCCGCGCTGGTCTTCGTGTTGGCGGCCGCGGTCTTCGGCCGCGGGGAGGAACTCGCCCCGCTCGCCCCGGACGCGACACCCACCCGGCTGCCCGCCCGCGATGTCTCCGGAACCGACGTCCGTGACCTGCGTTTCCAGCAGGTGCTGCGCGGATACCGGATGGCTGAGGTGGACTGGGCACTCGACCGGCTGGCCGGCGAGCTGGACCGGGTCCGGACCGACCGGCACGAGCTGGCCGACCGGGTGGCCCGGTTGGAGGCGACGATCGCGCGGATGCGCGCCGAGGAGGACCCGGGTGACGAGCAACGACTGCAGTGGTGACGGCGGTACCGCAGGCAGGAGCGGCGACGGCCGCGACGGCGGGGTCGGCGACCGCACCCCGGGCGTGCGGCCGGTCGGTGGCGGCCGGGTGGAGCTGACGGTCCCGGTCGACGTCAACGTGCCCGCCGACGTCCTGTGGGAGGTCGTCTCCGACCTCGAGGGCCAGTCGGACTGGATGCTCGGCACGACCGTCGAGATCACCGCGGGCGACGGCCGCTCGGTCGGCACCGAGCTGCGCGCGGTCACCGGGGTCGGGCCGCTCGGCGTCGCGGACACGATGCGGGTCACCGAGTGGACCGAACCGCCAGCCGGTGCGACGGGGGAGCGGCGGATCGTCGTCACCCACACCGGCACCGTGATCCGCGGCGACGGCGTGTTCGCCGTCGTCGGGCTGGGCCCGGCGCGGTCGCGGTTCCTGTGGACCGAGCTGCTCGACCTGCCGCTCGGTGCGCTCGGTCGGTTCGGCTGGCCGCTGGTGCGCCCCGCGTTCCGGGCCGGGGTCGCGCACTCGCTGCGCGGGATGGCGGAGCGGACCGAGGACCGCTACCGGGCCGGCCGGTGACATCGCCCGCCCCCGCGGCCCACGACGACCGCCCCCGCTGCGACTGGGCGCTCTCGGCACCGGACTACGTCGCCTACCACGACGACGAGTGGGGCCGCCCCGTCCACGGCACCGCGGCCTGGTTCGAGCGCATGAGCCTGGAGGGGTTCCAGTCCGGCCTGTCCTGGATCGTCGTGCTGCGCAAGCGTCCGGCGTTCCGCGAGGTCTTCGCCGGCTTCGACCCGGACACGGTCGCCCGCTTCGGCGACGACGACGTGACCCGCCTCCTCGGCGACGCCCGGATCGTGCGCAACCGGATGAAGATCGAGGCCACGATCTCCAACGCCCGCGCCGTGCTCGACCTCCTCGACGCCGGTGACGACCTCGGTGCGTTCCTCGCCTCCTACGCGCCCGACCCGGCCGACCACCCGCGCCCGGCACGGCTGTCCGACGTCCCCGGCTCCACGCCCGCGTCGACGGCGCTGTCCATGGCGCTCAAGAAGCGCGGCTTCCGGTTCGTCGGTCCCACCACCTGCTATGCGCTCATGCAGGCGACCGGTCTGGTCGACGACCACGTCGCGTACTGCTGGCGTGCCGGGGCCGCCCCGGAGGACCCGCGGGGGACCGGACCGGGGTCGCCGTAGCGTCGCCGGGCCGTTGCGCTGCGTGAACGCCGCGGGTATCGCTGCCGAGCCGTGATCGCCTCGGTTGCACCTCGACGCCGGTGATGGGGGACAATGTGGTCCCACGGTCGGCGCGTGCCCCGAGCGCGCACCGGGGAACGACAGTTGTGGATGTTGACGGAGGACGGACGAATGGCCGCGATGAAGCCCCGCACCGGCGACGGGCCCATGGAAGTCACCAAGGAGGGCCGGGGCATCGTGATGCGCGTCCCGCTCGAGGGTGGCGGGCGTCTCGTCGTCGAGATGACCCCGGACGAGGCCACCGACCTCAGTGAGGCGCTGAAGTCGACCGTCGGCTGACGGCCGACCGAACGGACACGACACGGCGGGGCCGGGGGACCGGTCCCGCCGTCGTCGTACCCGGGGGGCCCGGCGACGGGCCTCAGGTCACCGACTCGTAGATCTCCAGCGTCCGCCGGGCCATCTCGGCCCAGGCGAACTCGGCGACCGCGCGCTCCCGGCCCCGCTCGCCCATCGTCGCGGCCCGCCGCGGGTCCGCGACCAGTGCGTTGACCCCCTCCGCCAGCGCCGCCTCGAACGCGGCGGTGTCGGCCGGGTCGTAGTGCGCGAGCAGGCCGGTCACGCCGTCGTCGACGACCTCCGGGATCCCGCCGACGTCGGAGGCGACCACGGCCGTGCCGCAGGCCATCGCCTCCAGGTTCACGATGCCCAGCGGCTCGTAGACCGACGGGCACACGAACACCGTCGCCGCCGACAGCAGCTGGCGGACCTCGGCGGTGGCGAGCATCCGCTGGATCCACACGACGCCGTCGCGCGAGGCGGACAGCTCCGCCACCGCCCGCTCGGTCTCGGCCGCGATCTCCTTCGTGTCCGGGGCGCCCGCACACAGCACGACCTGCGCCGACGGGTCGAACCGGTGCGCCGCCGCGACCAGGTGCCCGAGGCCCTTCTGCCGGGTGATCCGGCCGACGAACACCACGAGCGGCCGGTCCGGGTCGACGCCGTGGGCGAGCAGCGCGTCGCGCGCCGGGTCGGGCGCGTAGAACTGCGTGTCGATGCCGTTGTGCACCACGTGCACCAGGTCCGGGTCGATCGCCGGGTAGGCGTTCAGCACGTCGCGGCGCATGCCGTGGGAGACCGCGATGACGGCGTCCGCCGCCTCGTAGGCGGTCCGCTCCACCCACGACGACAGCCGGTACCCGCCGCCGAGCTGCTCGGCCTTCCACGGCCGCAGCGGCTCCAGCGAGTGCGCGGTCACCACGTGCGGGCGTCCGTGCAGCAGGCCGCCGATGTGGCCCGCCATGTTGGCGTACCAGGTGTGGGAGTGCAGCACGTCACAGCGCTCCAGCTCGGCGGCCATCGACAGGTCCACCCCGAGCGTGGTCAGCGCGGCGTTCGCCCCGTCCGGCAGCGGCGGCGCGGAGTGCGCGCGGGCGTCGGCCGGTGTGTCGCTGCCCGGTTCGGCGAAGCAGTGCACGTCGACGTCGACGAGCTCCCGTAGGGCGGGGACGAGATGTCCCACGTGGACTCCGGCGCCGCCGTAGACGGCGGGCGGGTATTCACGGGTGAGAAGGCCGACGCGCACGGGCCGGGACGCTACCGGGGCGGGCGGACGCGGCGCGAGGAGTCCGCCGGGCGGTCGCTGCGTCCGATCCGGTCCGACCCTGCCCGGCGGGGCCGGACGTATGGCCCCGCCACCGGGCGCCCACTAGTGTTCACGCCATGCGACCGACCGCGTCCGGACGTCTTCCCGGAAGGGTTCTCGGCATCGTGCTGGCCGGTGGCGAGGGGAAGCGGCTCTGGCCGCTCACCGCGGACCGTGCCAAGCCCGCCGTCCCGTTCGGTGGCAACTACCGGCTCATCGACTTCGTGCTGT
This sequence comes from Pseudonocardia sp. ICBG601, assembly GCF_020496245.1. Classification (NCBI taxonomy): domain Bacteria; kingdom Bacillati; phylum Actinomycetota; class Actinomycetes; order Pseudonocardiales; family Pseudonocardiaceae; genus Pseudonocardia; species Pseudonocardia sp. ICBG601. The sequence continues at coordinate 1,756,763 of NZ_JAHLJA010000148.1, forward strand.
CCAACCTCGTGAACTGCGGGATGGACCGGCTGTGCGTGCTGACCCAGTACAAGTCGCACTCGCTGGACCGGCACATCTCGACGACGTGGCGGCTGTCGTCGGTGCTCGACCAGTACATCACCACCGTCCCGGCCCAGCAGCGGCTCGGCAGGCGCTGGTACACCGGCTCGGCGGACGCGATCTTCCAGAGCCTCAACCTGGTCTACGACGACCAGCCCGAGTACATCGCCGTGTTCGGCGCCGACCACGTCTACCGGATGGACCCGGCGCAGATGATCGCCCAGCACGCCGAGTCCGGCGCGGGCGTCACCGTCGCGGGGATCCGGGTGCCGCGGGCCGAGGCGAAGGCGTTCGGCTGCATCGCCTCCGACGAGACCGGCCGCATCACCGAGTTCCTCGAGAAGCCGTCCGACCCGCCGCACGTGCCGGACGACCCCGAGGTGACCTTCGCCTCGATGGGCAACTACGTGTTCACCACCGAGGCCCTGCTCGACGCGCTGAAGGCCGACGCGGCGAACGCCGACTCCGACCACGACATGGGCGGGGACATCATCCCGGCGCTGGTCGCCAAGGGTGACGCGCACGTCTACGACTTCGCCGACAACGTCGTCCCCGGCGCCACCGAGCGCGACGCCGGCTACTGGCGCGACGTCGGGACCATCGACGCCTACTACGACGCGCACACCGACCTCGTCTCGGTGCACCCGATCTTCAACCTCTACAACCAGCGCTGGCCGATCCGCACCGCGGTGCCCGCGCTGCCGCCGGCGAAGTTCGTCGAGGGCGGCATCGCGCAGGACTCGATCGTCGGCGCGGGCACGATCATCTCCGGGGCGATCGTGCGCCGGTCGGTGATCAGCCCGAACGTGTCGGTGTCGGGCGGCGCGGAGGTTTCGGACTCGGTCGTGCTGCCGGGTGCCCGGATCGGCCGGGGCGCGGTGGTGCGGCGGGCGATCCTCGACAAGAACGTCGTCGTCCCCGACGGCGCACTGATCGGCGTCGACCTGAACCTGGACCGCAGCCGCTACACCGTCTCCAACGGCGGCGTCGTCGTCCTGGGCAAGGGCGTCACCGCGCAGTAGCGCTCACCCGGGGTGCCGAGGTCACCTGCGGACGGCGCAGAGCATCCCGTCCGCGACCGGCAGCAGCGCCGACAGCAGGCGCTCGTCGTCGCGGACCAGGGCGGCGGTCTCGCGCAGCGCGGCCGTGCCCGGGCCGTGCGCGGCACCGGGCTCGGCGACCCGGCCGCCGTCGAGCACACCCTCCAGCACCAGCACCCCGCCGGGGCGCAGCAGCCGGATCGCCTCGGCCAGGTAGCCGGGGTACTCGGCGGGGACGGCGTCGGCGACGACGAGGTCGTAGCCGCCGTCGGTCAGCCGCGGCAGCACCTCCAGCGCCATCCCGTTGATCAGCCGCGCGCGCCCGGGCCCGTACCCGGCGGCGAGGAAGGTGCGCCGGGCCGAGCGCTGCAGCTCCGGGTCGACGTCGATGGTGGTCAGCGTCCCGTCGCCGGCCATGCCGCGCAGCAGGTAAAGCCCGCTCACCCCGGCCCCGGTCCCGATCTCGACGACGGCCCGCGCGGAGATCGTCGCGGCCAGCACCGACAGCGCCGCCCCGCCCGCCGCGGAGATGGGGTGCGCGCCCGCCGCCGTGCCCAGTGCGCGGGCCTCGCCGCACGCGTCGTCCTCGGCGAGGTAGCCCTCGGCGTACGCGGCCGCCCCCGCGGGTGTGCTCATGGAACAAGATTATCGCCGGAGCCCCGCGGGACGATTTCACAGACTTCTCTCAGACGGGTTTCACATCCTCCTCATGGGTGGCGGGCAGTCTGTGCTGCAACGAACGAAGTCTCGCGGCCGATCGACACCACGACACGGTCGCGACCCACGGAGGTGCCCGCCCCGATGTCCGCCCCTCGCGCAACCGACGACGCCCCGTTCCGGGACGCCGCCGCCGGTACCCGCCCCGGTGAGGGTGCCGACTGGACGCCGCCCACCTGGGACGAGGTCGTCCGGGAGCACGCCGACCGCGTCTACCGCCTCGCCTACCGCCTGTCCGGCAACCAGCACGACGCCGAGGACCTCACCCAGGAGACCTTCATCCGGGTGTTCCGGTCCCTGGCGTCCTACAAGCCGGGCACCTTCGAGGGCTGGCTGCACCGCATCACCACGAACCTGTTCCTCGACATGGTCCGCCGCCGCGCCCGGCTGCGGATGGAGGGCCTGCCCGAGGACACCGACCGTCTCCCGGGCGGTGGTCCCGAGCCCGAGACCGTGTTCGCAATCAACCACCTCGACCCGCACCTGCAGGCCGCGCTGGACGAGCTGCCCCCGGACTTCCGGGTCGCCGTCGTCCTGTGCGACGTCGAGGGCCTGTCCTACGAGGAGATCGGCGCCACCCTCGGGGTGAAGCTCGGCACCGTCCGCAGCCGCATCCACCGGGGCCGGACCGCGCTGCGGGCGTCGCTGGAGCGGCACCGGGCGGCCGCGGCGGAGGAGCAGGCGGTGGCATCCGACCGCGGTCCGGTGGCAGAGTTGGTTCCGTGACCGAGCGACGGCGTTTCCAGGTCGTCCCCCCGGACTGGGGGACGACCCACCTGACGCTCGAGGCGGTCGTCGCCTTTGTGGACGACGAGCTGGCCGCCGGTCCGCACGACCGCGCCACCCGCCACCTCGAGCGTTGCCCCGACTGCGCGGTGGAGGTCGCCGAGCAGCGGCGGGCCCGCACCGCACTGCGCGGTGCCGACGCCCCCACGCTGCCGCCGTCGCTGATGTCGACGCTGCGCGCGATCCCGCAGGACACCGAGCTGCCCCCGCCGCCGGCGGGCCTGTCGCTCACCCCGGACGGCCAGCTCGTGTCGGTGCTGCGCCCGGCGCCGGTCGAGGGCGACCACGGCCGTCGCGCCAGCCGGTCGCGACGGGTGCGTCTGGGCACCGGCGCCGCCGTGTCCGGGCTGGCGCTCGGCGCGCTCGCGTTCGGTCTGCCCGCCGCCACGACCGGCACCCCGACCGGGCCGACCGTGCCCGGCCCGGGTGCCGCGGCCGTCGCCCGGTTCGCGGCCACCCCGGTGCCCGCCTCGTCGCGGCGGACGGCCCTCCCGGCCGCCACCACGGTGGGCTCGACCGGGGCGCCGCTGTCGCCGACGACCTCGGCCACGCCGACCGGTGACGCCGACATCTCCCCGACGCCCTGACGCGTCACCGATACACCGACTTCACCGCCCGCCGGGCAGGCTGTGCGGGTGTACTGGGTGGACGCCGTGCCGGCTGATCGATCGTCGGGAGCAGTCTCCCCGGGCTCCGGGGTGACCCGGTGAGCGATGACCGCGGCGCCCGCCCGGACGGCGCGGCCGACCCGGAGGCCCCCGGCTCCGCCCCGCCGCGGCTGCGCCCCCGCCCGCTGGACCGCCCCGCGACCGACCCCGGCGAACAGGCCGCGTTCGGCCGCCCGGACGGCGTCGGCAGCTCGTTCGCGCCGCCGTCGTCGCACCTCGGGTCGAACGGGTCGCTGCCGACGGTGCCCCCGCCGACCGCCGCGGTCGCCCGCGCATTCGGCCGCCCGGACCGTGCCCCGGACGGCGACCCCGCCGGTGGTCTGCAGCGTCCGCCCGGTGCCTCGGGCGACGCGCTGCGCGGGGGTGAGCAGAGCGCCGAGCAGGACCCGTTCTGGCCCGGCGGCTCGACCGGCGACCCGTGGCGCGACCCGGGCACGCCGGTCGTCGCCGCCCCACCCCCCGGCGACGGCGACGACCCCGGTGAGGGGCCCCGGCCCGACGGCCCCCGGCTCAGCGTCCGCGAGGTCCTGTTCGGCAAGCGGGTGCAGCCGCGCGCGTTGGCGCTGCTCGGTGTGCTCGCCCTCGTCGTCGGTGCGGCGGGCGGCCTGGTCGGGCACTGGACCGCCGCCGCGGCGGGCGCCCTGACCAGCCCCGGAGCGGTGCTGAGCGCGACCGAGCCCGCCCGGGAACGGCCGCCCGGCTCGGTGTCGGAGGTCGCCTCGCGGGTGCTGCCCGCGGTCGTCTCACTGGAGGTGACCGTCGGCAACCAGGCGGGCAACGGCTCCGGCGTCGTGATCGACGCCGCGGGCTACGTGCTCACCAACGACCACGTCGTCGCGCCGGCGACCGGACCCGGCCAGGGCACCATCGAGGCCCTGTTCTCCGACGGCTCCCGCGTCCCGGCCACCGTGGTCGGCGCGGACCCGATGACCGACCTCGCGGTGGTCAAGGTGCCCGTCGCGAACCCGACGGTCGCCGCGATCGGCCGCTCCGGCGAGCTCGCCGTCGGCGACGCGGTGATCGCGATCGGGTCGCCGTTCGGCCTGGCGGGCACGGTGACGACGGGGATCGTGTCGGCCGTCGACCGCCCGGTGCGGCTCGACCCCGAGGGCAGCGCGGGCGACGCGGTGATCGACGCCGTGCAGACCGACGCCGCGATCAACCCCGGCAACTCCGGCGGCCCGCTGGTGGACGCGACCGGCGCCGTCGTCGGCATCAACACCGCGATCCGCAGCGCGGGCAGCGCCGAGTCCGGGGCGCAGGGCGGCTCGATCGGCCTGGGCTTCGCCATCCCGATCGACGACGCCCGCGCCATCGCCGAGGAGCTCATCCGCACCGGCCGCGTGGCGCACGCCGACCTCGGTGTCAACGCCCGCTCGGTCACCGACGGCGCCACCGACGGCGCCCAGGTGCAGAACGTCGTCGCCGGGGGACCGGCGGCCGCGGCCGGGATCGCCGACGGCGACGTCGTCGTCGACGTCGCCGGGCGCCCCATCGCCAGTGCCGACGAGCTCGTCGTCGCCGTCCGCGAACACGCCCCCGGCGAGCAGGTCCCGGTCGGTCTCGTCCGTCAGGGACGACCGCTCACCGTGACCGTCACACTCGGGCAGCGCTGAGACCCGTACGCTGGCGCTGTGTTCGAGAACATCGGCATGCCGGAGATCCTCGTCCTGGTCGTGGCGGGGCTCTTCATCCTGGGCCCGGAACGGCTGCCCGAGGCCGCGGCCTGGGTCGGTCGCGCGGTCCGCCAGGTCAAGGAGTTCGCGAGCGGCGCCCAGAACCACCTGAAGAAGGAGCTGGGCCCGGAGTTCGACCAGATCCAGCAGCCGCTCAACGACCTGCGCAGCCTGCGCTCGCTCAACCCGCGGACCGCGATCACCCGGAGCCTGTTCTCCGACGACTTCTCCACCCCGCCGGTCAAGCCCAACGGGTTCGCCCCGGGCCCGGCCGGCAGCGCGGCCGCGGCCGGCGCCGCCGCGCTGGGCGGGGCCGCGGCGAGCACCCCGCCCCCGGTCCGTGCGCCGCAGCCGCCGCTGGCCGCGGACGAGCGTCCCCCGGTGGACCCCGACGCGACCTGACCCGGCCCCTCCTCCGTACGACGACGGCGCCGCACCCGAGCCGGGTGCGGCGCCGTCGTCGTACGCGGAGGAGGGTCAGCCCAGCAGCGGCGGGCGGCGCAGGTGGTGCGTGGTCGCGCGCTGGTAGGCGTGCGCGGCGGCCAGCACCGTGGCGTCGGCGTGCCGCGGCCCGACGACCTGCAGCCCCACCGGCAGCCCGGCGGAGGTGAAGCCGCACGGCACCGAGGTCGCGGGCTGCTGGGTCATGTTGAACGGGTAGGTGAACGGCGTCCACGACGTCCAGCGCGGGTCGTGCCAGCCCTCGGGCACCTCCCGGCCGCCCTCGAACGCGGTGATCGGCAGCGTCGGGGTGAGCAGCAGGTCGTACTCGGAGTGGAAGGCGCCCATCAGCGTCCCCAGCTCGTTGCGCACGGCCATCGCGCCCAGGTAGTCCAGCGCCGAGACCCCGGCGCCCTGCTCGGCGATCTCCACCAGTGCCGGGTCCATGGCCTTCCGGGCCTCGGCGCCGATCGGCTCCAGGGACTTCGCGGCCGCGGCGAACCAGAGCGTGTGGAACGGCTCGATCGGATCGGCGAAACCGGGGTCGGCGTTCTCGACGGTCGCGCCGAGCTCGCGGGCGAACACCGCGACCGCCTCGGCGACCAGCGCCGCCACCTCCGGGTCGACGTCGACGAACCCGAGGGTGGGGGAGAACGCGACCCGCAGGCCCTGCGCGCCCGCGGCGAGCCGCTCGACGGCGGACTCGCGGGGCACGTCGAACACCCACGGGTCGCGGGTGTCGGGCTGGGCGACGACGTCGTGGAGCAGCGCGGCGTCGTCGACGGTGCGGGTCATCGGGCCGACGTGGGCCAGCGTCCCGAACGCCGAGCCCGGGTAGTGCGCGATGCGGCCGTAGGTGGGCTTGTGCGCGACGGTGCCCGTGAACGCGGCCGGGATGCGGACCGATCCGCCCGCGTCGGTGCCCAGCGACAGCGGGCCCATCCCCAGCCCGACCGCCGACGCCGAGCCACCGGACGAGCCGCCGGCCGTCCTCGTCGGGTCCCACGGGTTGGTGGTGACGCCGGTCAGCGGCGAGTCGGTCACGCCCTTCCACGCCAGCTCGGGCGTGGTGTTCTTCCCGATCAGCACCGCACCCGCGGCGCGGACCCTGGCCACCGGCGGGCCGTCGACCTCGAACGGCCCGTCCGGTGAGGTCGTCGTCGAGCCGCGGCGAGTGGGCCACCCGATCGTCAGGAGCATGTCCTTGATGGAGGTGGGGACGCCGTCGAGCGGCCCGACCGGCTCCCCGGCCTGCCAGCGCGCCTCGGAGTCCTTCGCCTGCGACAGCGCCGAGTCGGCGTCGACCAGGCAGAACGCGTTCACCGCGCCGTCGTGGGCTTCGATCCGGTCCAGCGCGTCCCGGGTGGCCTGCACCGGCGAGATCTCGCCGCTGCGGTAGCCCGCCAGCAGCTCGGTCGCGCTGAGGTCTGCAGTCGTCACAGCAGTCACACCTTTCCTGCGGATGAGCTCACGTACCCGCGTTCGGGGTCCACCACGTTGCGCAGCTCCCGGCCGTCCCGGAAGCGCGCGAGGTTGTCGGCGAACAGCTCGACGAGCATGTCCTTCCAGCCGACGACGTCACCGGACATGTGCGGGGAGAGGAGCACGTGCTCCATCGCCCACAGCGGCGAGGTCGCGGGCAGCGGCTCGACCTCGAACACGTCCAGCGCGGCGCCGGCGAGCCGCCCGGTCGCGAGCGCGTCGGTCAGGTCGTCCTGCACGACGAGCGCACCCCGGCCGACGTTGACGACCCGCGCCCGCTCGGGCAGCAGGGCGATCGTCCCGGCGTGCAGCATCCCGCGGGTCGCGTCGGTCAGCGGGGCGGCGAGCACCAGGTGGTCGGTGTCGGGCAGCAGGCCGGGCAGCTCGTCGAAGGCGTGCACGCCGTCGGCGGCGCGTCGGCCGACCAGCCGCACTCGCATCCCGACCGCGCCCAGCAGGTCGGCGACGGCGCGCCCGATCGGCCCGCTCCCGACGACCGTCGCGACCTTCCCGGCGACGGTCTCGGTCTCGCGGTGGCGCCAGGTCCGCTCCCGCTGCAACGCGAGCGAGCGGGCGGTGTCCTTGGCGAACGCGATCACCGCGCCGAGCACGAACTCGGCGATCGGGCGGTCGAACACCCCGCGCGAGTTCGTCAGCGTCGCACCCGAGGCGAGCAGGGCGGGGAAGGCGACCCGGTCGACGCCGGCGCTGGCGGTGTGCACCCAGCGCAGCGCGGAGGTGTCGGTGGCGTCCCAGACGTCCTTGACGGCGTCGGAGGTGAAGTCCCAGGTGAGCAGCACGTCGCTGCCGGGCAGTACGGCGGCGAGCTCGCCGGCGTCGGCGGCGAAGCGGAGACGTGCGTCACCGGCGTGCCGCTCGAGGCCGGGCGGGGTCTCCCCGCCGTGCAGCACGGCGACGGTGATGGGGTCCTGACCAGCGGAAACCGGCAACGGGAGATCCTGTCGGTAGGGAGGTCGGGCGGCGTTGACACGCTAGGAAGCGCACCTACGATTGTCAACAATCCGCGTATCGGACAGGGGGATCGGATGACGAAGCTGATCAGGATCGAGCTCGCGAAGCGTGGTGTCGCGTGCACCGCGAGGCTGCTGGAGGCCGAGGCGCCGCGCACCGCCGCGGCGGTCTGGGAGGCGCTGGCCGGCGGCCCGCAGGGTGGCGACGCGCAGCACGCCAAGTACGCCCGCAACGAGGTCTACACGATCGTCCCGCGGTTCGGCCCGCGGATCGGGCAGGAGAACCCGACGGTCACGCCCATCCCGGGCGACGTCTGCTACTTCGACTTCCACGGCGGGATGCTCGACAGCGCGTTCAAGGACGACCAGGGCATCGACGCCGCCGAGGGCGGGATCGACCTCGCGATCTTCTACGGGCGCAACAACCTGCTGCTCAACGGCGACGTCGGCTGGGTGCCGGGCAACGTGTTCGCCACCATCGTCGACGGGCTCGACGCGATGGCGACCGCCTGTCACGACGTGTGGCGCGCGGGCAGCGTGGGGGAGCGGCTCGTCTACTCGCGGGCGTCGTGACCCTTGCGGTGACCCCGGCCTCTGTAGGATTGTCGACAACATGAGCACGGTCGGATTCCTCTACCCGGGCTTCTCCGCCGAGGACGACTACCCGCGCGCCGAGAAGCTGCTGACCGACGGCAGCCGGCTCGCCCTCGTCCACACCGAGATGCCCGAGGACGCCCACCGCGAGGACGCGCTGCTCGCCATCGGCGGCGACGAGGTCCTCGCCGACGGCGCGCGCCGGGTCGCCGCGGAGGCGGGCCCGCTGGACGCGGTCGTCTGGGCCTGCACCTCGGGGTCGTTCATCTTCGGCCCCGAGGGCGCCGCCCGGCAGGTCGCGGCGCTGGAAAGGGTGTCGGGGGTGCCGACGTCGAGCACGTCGTTCGCCTTCGTCGACGCCTGCCGGCGGCTCGGGATCCGCTCGGTGGCGGTCGGGGCGACCTACCCGCCGGACGTCGCCGGCGCCTTCGTGCACTTCCTGACCCACCACGACATCTCCGTGCACGCGCTGTCCGCCCGCGACATCATCACCGCCGCCGAGGTCGGGACGTTGCCGCCGGAGACCGTGCTGGAGTTCGCCGCCGCGGTGGCCTCGGACGCCCCTGGCGCCGACGCGGTGCTGCTGCCCGACACCGCGCTGCACACCGTGGACGTGCTCGACGCGCTGGACGCACGCGTGGGCAGGCCGGTGCTGACCGCGAACCAGGTGAGCATCTGGCAGGGCCTGCGTCTGGCCGGGGCCGACGTCGACCGTCCCGGCCTGGGGACACTGTTCCGGAGAGGGTGAGTCGTGGGCCTGGACGTCTCGGAGCTCGAGCCGGTGAGCCGGCGCTCCACCGCGGAGATCGTCGCCGACCGGATCCGTGCGGCGATCATGCGAGGCACGTTCGCGCCGGGCACCCAGCTCGGCGAGGTGGACCTCGCGAACCGGCTGGGGGTGAGCCGCGGCCCGCTGCGCGAGGCGATGCAGCGCCTCGTCGCCGAGGGGCTGCTGCGCAGCGAACGCCACCGCGGCCTGTTCGTGCGCGAGCTCGGGCCCGACGACGTCCGTGACGTCTACCTGGCCCGCACCGCCGTCGAGCGGGCCGCGGCGCTCAAGGTGCTGGAGGGTGACCGGGCGGCCGCCGTCGTCGCGCTGGAGATCCCGCTCGGGGTGATGGCCGCCGCGGCCGATGCGGGCGACGCCGTGGCCCTCGCCGACGCCGACCACGACTTCCACGCCGCGCTCGTCGCCGCGTCGGGGAGCCCACGGCTGCGCCGGATGACCGAGGGTCTGCTCGTCGAGACCCGGATGTGTCTCGCCGCGTTCCAGCAGACCGCCCCGCCCGCCCGGGCGCTGCTCGCCGAGCACGAACGGCTGCGCGACGCCCTGCGCGACGGCCGCACCGAGCTGCTGCTCGACCGGCTGGCCGCCCACATGGACGACGCCGTCACCCGCATCCTCGCCGCGATGCCCGGGGCGGCCTGAGCGCCTGTGAACCGCACCGCCGGACACCCCGGGGACTAGTTCGCATACGTAACATGACGGCACGTGGTGGGCGTCCTCGAAGGTTTCCTGGTCATCGGCGTCGTCGTGGTCGTCGGGTACGTCCTCGGCCGCGGAGGCCTGCTCGGTGACCAGGGCTCGAAGGTCCTCGCACGCACCGCCTTCTTCGTCGCGACGCCCGCGCTGCTGTTCACGACGCTCAGCCGTTCGGACGTCGGCGCCGTCCTGTCCTCGGGGCTGGTCGTCACCGCGCTCACCAGCACCCTGGCCTGCCTGCTGTTCGTGCCGGTCGCGCTGCTGCGCCGCCGCCCGGCCGGCGAGGTCGTCGTCGGGTCGATGGCGTCCGGCTACGTCAACGCGGGCAACCTCGGCATCCCGATCGCGGCCTACGTGCTCGGCGACTCCGCCGCCGTCGCCCCGGTGCTGCTGTTCCAGCTCGCGATCCTGACCCCGCTGTTCACGACCCTGATGGACGTCCTCCCCGGCGACGGCCGCGGCGAGCGCCCCGGGTGGGTCCGGGTCGCACTCGCCCCGCTGCGCAACCCGATCGCGATCGCCACCGCCGCCGGGCTGACCGTCTCCGCGACGGGCGTCGTGCTGCCGCAGCCGGTGACCGCCCCGGTCGAGCTGCTCGCCGACCTCGCGGTGCCCGCCATGCTGCTCGCGTTCGGCATCTCCCTGCACGGCGCCCGCCGCCCCGGGACGGGGGAGACCGCGGGCTCGGTGTGGACCGCCGTGCTGATCAAGAACGTGCTGCACCCGCTGATCGCCTGGGCCTTCGCCGCGGGGGTGCTCGGCCTGACCGGCCCGGCGCTGCTCGCCGCGGTGGTGCTGGCCGCCCTGCCCACCGCGCAGAACGTGTTCGGCTACGCCGTGCGCTACGACCGCGCCGTCCCGCTGGCCCGCGACGTGGCGCTGGCCTCGACCGTCGTCGCCGTCCCGGTGCTGCTGGTGATCGCCGCCCTGCTGACCTGACCAGCGCCTTCCTCGTCGCGACGTCCGGCACGAGGGGGTCCTTCGCTCGTCCCTTTGCTCTGCTCACCGATACGCAGCGCCGGCCCCACACCGGCCCCGCGCCGGCGCCGGGAGGCTCCACGGCGCGCCGGCCACCCGCGTCGCGCCTGCGCCGAGATGCAGCCCACCGGGCGGTGGAGATCGACAACTCCCGCTGAGCTGCATCTCGACGCCGCCGACGGCTGTCCGGCCGGCCGCGCGGGCCCGTCCGGGGCCTCGGCGCCGGGGCGGTCCGGGCGCGTGCTGCGTATCGGTGAGCAGAGCAAAGGCGGGCCCGACCGACCCTTGCCCGGACCCACCCGCCCGTGTTTCCCTAGGATTGTCGACAACTCGACAACCCGAGACGCACCACCCTCGACGCATCAGGAGCTGCGAACCCATGGCACAGCTGTCCCCGCTGCTCAAGCAGGCCACCCCGGTCCAGGCCGCCCGCGGTGAGGGCGTCTACCTGTACGACACCGACGGGCGCCGCCACCTCGACTTCACCGCCGGCATCGGCGTCACCTCCACCGGGCACTGCCACCCGACGGTCGTCGCGGCGGCGCAGGAGCAGGTGGCCACGCTGATCCACGGCCAGTACACGACCGTCATGCACCAGCCGCTGCTGACGCTGGTCGAGCGGATGGGCGACGTGCTGCCCGAGGGCATCGACTCGGTGTTCTTCACCAACTCCGGCTCCGAGGCCGTCGAGGCGTCGGTGCGGCTGGCCCGCCAGGCCACCGGTCGGCAGCTGATCGTCGCGTTCGACGGCGGCTTCCACGGCCGCACCATGGGTGCCGCGGCGCTCACCACCTCCGGGGCGAAGATCCGGGCCGGGATCGCCCCGATGATGGGCGGGGTCGCGTTCGCGCCCTTCCCCTACGCCTACCGCTACGGCTGGTCCGAGGAGCAGGCCGTCGCGTTCGCCCTGTCCGAGCTCGACCGGCAGCTGGCGAGCACCGCGCCGGCGTCCGACGTCGCCGCGTTCATCGTCGAGCCGGTGCTCGGCGAGGGCGGCTACGTCCCGACCCCGCCCGCGTTCCTGCACGGGCTGCGCGAGCGCGCCGACCGGCACGGCATCCTGCTGATCGCCGACGAGGTCCAGACCGGCTACGGCCGTACCGGGAAGTTCTGGGGCCACCAGCACGCCGAGGGCCTCACCCCGGACATCATCGTCACCGCCAAGGGGCTCGCGTCCGGGTTCCCGCTCTCGGCCATCGCCGCGCCGAAGGCCCTCATGGAGAAGGCGTGGCCCGGCTCGCAGGGCGGCACCTACGGCGGCAACGCCGTCGCCTGCGCCGCCGCGCTCGCCACGCTCGAGGTCGTGCAGGGCGAGGGCCTGGTCGAGAACGCCCGCGTGCAGGGCGAGAAGCTCCTCGCCGGCGTCCGGGACGCCGCGCAGGGCATCGCCGCCATCGGCGACGTCCGCGGCCGGGGCCTGATGGTCGGCATCGAGTTCGTCGACGCCGACGGCAAGCCCGACGGCGCCACCGCCGCGAAGGTGCACGCCGCGGCCGCCGCGCAGGGCCTGCTCCTGCTGACCTGCGGCGTGTACGGCAACGTCGTCCGGATGATCCCGGCGCTCGTCGTGACCGCCGAGCAGGTCGACGAGGGCCTGGCGCTCTGGACCAAGGCGCTGAACGACGCGCTGTCCTGAGATCCGCCCCGGGGGAACGGACGAGGCCCCGCACACCGGCCGGTGTGCGGGGCCTCGTCGTCGGAGGTGCGGGTCAGCGCCCGACGGGGGAGATGTTCAGGCTCATCCCGGCCAGACCGCGGGCCTTCACGGTCAGCTTCTCCGCGATGGCGTCGAGGGCCTGCGCCGCGGCCGACTCGGGCTTGCCGAGCACGATCGGGGTGCCGGCGTCGCCGCCCTCGCGCAGCGCGACGTCGAGCGGGATCTGGCCCAGCAGCGGCACCGTGGTGCCGACCGTGCGGCTCAGCGAGTCCGCGACGATCTGCCCGCCGCCGGAGCCGAAGATCTCGTTGCGCGAGCCGTCGGGCATCTCCATCCAGGACATGTTCTCCACGACCCCGGCCAGGCGCTGGCGGGTCTGGGTGGAGATCGACCCGGCCCGCTCGGCGACCTCGGCGGCGGCCTGCTGCGGGGTGGTGACGACCAGCAGCTCGGCGTTCGGCACGAGCTGGGCGGTGGAGATGGCCACGTCGCCGGTGCCCGGGGGCAGGTCGAGCAGCAGCACGTCCAGGTCGCCCCAGAACACGTCGGCGAGGAACTGCTGCAGCGCGCGGTGCAGCATCGGGCCACGCCAGACGACCGGGGTGTTGCCGTCGGTGAACATGCCGATCGAGATGACCTTCACGCCGTGCGACTGCGGCGGCATGATCATGTTCTCGATCTTGGTGGGCCGGTCCGCGGCACCGATCATGCGCGGGACCGAGTGGCCGTAGATGTCGGCGTCGACCACGCCGACCTTCATCCCGCGCCGGGCCATGGCCGCGGCCAGGTTGACGGTGACCGAGGACTTGCCGACGCCGCCCTTGCCGGACGCCACGCAGAACACGCGGGTCAGCGAGCCGGGCTGGGCGAAGGGGATGACGGGCTCGTCGGCGTCGCCGCGCAGCGAACGGCGCAGCTCGGTGCGCTGCTCGTCGCTCATCACGTCGAGCTCGACCTCGACCCGCTCGACGCCGGGGACCTTCGAGACCGCCTCGGTGACGCGGGAGGTGATCGTCTCGCGCATCGGGCAGCCCGCGACGGTCAGGTAGACCCCGACGTGGGCGAGGCCGTCGGCGGAGACGTCGACGCTCTTGACCATCCCCAGCTCGGTGATCGGCTTGTGGATCTCCGGGTCCTCGACGGTGCCGAGGGCTGCGCGCACGGCCTCGACGACGGTGCTGGTGCTGCTGCCGGTGACGGACATGGGCTCCTACGACCTCTTTCCTCTCGCGTCACCCCATGCTACGTGGGTGGTTCCGGGGTCTCCGGGTCACCGGCGGTGTCACCCGGCACGTCCGCGCTGACGAGGTGGTGCGGGTGTCTCTAGCATCCCTGCGATGGACGACACGAGCGGCACCCCGACGCGCGAGCACCCGGCGCGCCGCCGCGTGGTCCCGACCCCGGCCGAGCTCGCGTCGTGGCGCAGCTTCCTGCGCGCGCACGCGGGCATCACCAAACAGCTCGAGACCGAGCTGGAGGGGGAGCAGCAGCTGTCCCTGGCCGCCTACGACGTGCTGGTCCAGCTGTCCGAGGCGCCCGACCACCGGCTGCGGATGACCGAGCTGGCCGACGCCGTGCTGCTCTCCCGCTCCGGGGTCACCCGGCTCGTCGACCGGCTGGAAAGGGTCGGGCTCGTCGCCCGGGCCAAGGTCGCCGACGACGGCCGCGGGGTCACCGCCCGGCTCACCGACACCGGTTACGACCGCCTGCGCACCGCCGCGGTCACCCACCTGCGCGGGGTCCGCGCGCACTTCGTCGAGCGGCTCGACGCCGACGACCTCGCCGCGCTCGAGCGCATCATGGGCCGCCTGGTCCCCTGAGCGCTCCCGAGCGCTCAGCGCTCCTTCTTGCGCATCTTCTTCCGGGCACCCGGCTCGACCGGGACCTCCTCGCCGCGGCTGCGGGCCACCGCGTCGTCGAGCCGGTCACCCAGCTTCTCCAGCTCGCCGCGCAGGTAGTCCCGGCTCGCGGTCTCCCCGACGGCCAGGCGCAGCGCCGCCAGCTCCCGGGCGAGGAACTCGGTGTCGGCCTTCGTCCGCTCGGCGCGGCGCCGGTCCTCGTCCAGCGCGATCCGGTCCCGGTCGTCCTGCCGGTTCTGGGCCAGCAGGATCAGCGGTGCGGCGTACGCGGCCTGGGTGGAGAACGCCAGGTTGAGCAGGATGAACGGGTACGGGTCCCACTGGATCGACCAGGCGACCAGGTTCAGCGCGATCCACACGACGACGATCACCGTCTGGATCGCGAGGAAGCGGCCCGTCCCGAGGAACCGGGCGATCCGCTCGGAGAAGCGGGCGAAGCCGTCCGGGTCCACCTCGAACCGCCGACGCCCGACGCGCGGCTGGTCCAGCCGCCGTCCGATCCCGGGCTCAGGCACCGTGCACCTCCCCGTCGTGCGTACGGTCGCCGGCGCCGTTCGCGGCCCGCACCGCGCCGCCGTGCACCTCGCCCGGGGCGAGGTCGCGGTCGCGCCAGCCCTGCGGCAGCAGGTGGTCCAGCACGTCGTCGACGGTGACCGCGCCCAGCAGGTGGTCCTCGGCGTCGACGACCGGGCCCGCCACCAGGTTGTAGCTGGCGAAGTAGCGGGTCACCTCGCCGAGCCCCGCCTCGGGCCCCAGCTGCGGCAGGTCGGCGTCGACCATGCCCGCGACCAGCTCGAACGGCGCCGCCCGCAGCAGCTGCTGGGCGTGCACGCAGCCCAGGTAGCGCCCGGTCGGGGTCGCGGTCGGCGGGCGGACGACGAACACCATCGACGCCAGCGCCGGGGGCACCTCCGGGTTGCGCACCCGGGCGAGCGCCTCGGCGACGGTCACGTCCGGCCCCAGCGTGATCGGCTCCGGGGTCATCAGGCCGCCCGCGGTGTCCCACTCGTAGCGCAGCAGGCGGCGCACGGGCTCGGACTCGTCGGGCTCCATGAGCTCCAGCAGCCGGCCGGCCTCGTCGTCGTCGAGCTCGCCGAGCAGGTCCGCCGCGTCGTCCGGGCTCATCGCCTCCAGGACGTCGGCGGCACGGTCGTCGTCGAGGTAGCCGAGCAGCTCGCGCTGGTCGGACTCGGACAGCTCCTCGAACACGTCGGCGAGCCGCTCGTCGTCCAGGGCGTCGACGACGTGGCGCTGCCGGTCGTCGGGCAGCCGCGACAGCGCCGCGGCGACGTCGGCCGGGCGCATCGAGTCGAACACCGCGAGCAGCCGGTCCGCGCCCTGCGCGGCGGCGACGTCGAGCCCGGACACGGCCTCCCAGCCGTACACCTCGACCCGCGGCCTGCGCGCCAGCCGGGTCCGCCGAAACCGCAGCGCCACCTTGGTGATCACCCAGTCCCGGGTCCGGCTCGGCTCGACCGCGACGTCGACGACCGAGCCCTCGGTCCCGCCCTCGCGCACCGTCGCGGGGGAGTTCAGCAGCTGCCCGAGCACGAGGGTCTCGTTGGGACGCTGGTCGAACGAGCGCAGGTTCACCGAGCCGCTGGCCAGCGTCACCGCGGTCGGCGCGATGTCGGCGACCCGCAGCATCGGCACGAAGATGCTGCGGCGTGCGGACAGGTCCACGACCAGGCCCAGCACCCGCGGTGGATGACTGTCCACGCGCAGCGACACCACGACGTCGCGGACCTTGCCGATCCGCTCGCCGTCCGGGCCGTAGACGGCCAGGCCGGCCATCCGCGCGACGAACACCCGTACCGAGGCCATGGCGCCGAGACTAGAACCCCCGGCGGTACCGCGGCCGCCCCGGCCGTGTGACTAGGCTCGCCCGCCGTGAACGAGCCGCAGCACGATCCCGGCCAGGACCCCGAACCCCTCCGCTACGACATCGTCGACGTGTTCACCGACCGTCCCTACGCCGGTAACCCGCTGGCCGTCGTGCACGGCGCCGAGGCGCTGTCCACGGCCCGGATGCAGGCGATCGCGCGGGAGTTCAACCTGTCGGAGACGACCTTCCCGCTGGCCCCGACCGGCGACGGCGAGGGCGGTGCGGACTACCGGGTGCGGATCTTCACCCCGCTCTCCGAGCTCGCCTTCGCCGGGCACCCCAGTGTCGGCACGGCCTGGGTGCTGGCCCGCGACGGCGTCATCGGCGAGGGCGACCGCGTGCAGGAGTGCGGCGCCGGGCTGCTGCCCGTGCGGGTCGACGACACCGGCGCCCGGGTGTGGGGCGGCACGCCGTCGGTCGGCGCCGAGCTGAACGCCGTCCGCCTCGCCGCCGCGCTCGGCCTCGGCCCCGACGACGTCGACGGCGCCGCCGTGCCGGGTGTGGCCGGTGCCGGGACCGACTTCGCGATCCTGCTCGTCGTCGCCGGCGCGGTCGCCCGCGCGGTGCCCGACCCCGCGGCACTGGCCGCCGCGGTCGCCGACAGCGGCGCGACCGGGCTGCTCGTCGCCACCGTCGACGCCACCGCCGAGCGGGTCCACGCCCGCATGTTCGGCATCGGGATCGGGGTGCCCGAGGACCCGGCGACGGGCTCGGCCGCCGTCGCGCTCGGGATCTTCCTCGCCGACCGCGGTCTGGTCACCGACGACGGCGAGCACTCCTTCGTCGTGACCCAGGGGGTGGAGATGGGTCGTCCGTCCACGCTCTACGCCGGCGTGCGCACCGAGGGCGGCCGGGCCGTCGGGAGCTGGGTCGGCGGGACCGTCGTCGCGGTGGCCAGGGGCTCCCTGACCCCACCTCCCGAACAGGGGTGACCGACGGGTAACCCCACCTGACCACCGGCGGGTGAGAAACCAATCACCTGGACGGGGCGCCGCGGCCGTCGTCGTGCCAGCATCAGTCCCCAGCCCGAGCGCCCGTGTCGTGACGACGTCGTCGCCGCGACGCGGGCGAGGACGATCTCGACGAGGAGCCCGCCTGTGAGCACCACCCTCCGCGCCCGCCGGTCCTGCCTGGCCGTGCCCGGATCGAGCCAGAAGTTCATCGACAAGGCTCGCACGCTGAACTCCGACCAGGTCTTCCTGGACCTGGAGGACGCCTGCGCCCCGCTGGCCAAGCCGGGCGCCCGGACGACCATCGTCGAGGCGCTGAACGAGGGCGGCTGGGGCGAGAAGATCCGCGTCGTCCGGGTGAACGACTGGACCACCGAGTGGACCTACCGCGACGTCGTCGAGGTCGTCGAGGGCGCCGGCGCCAACCTCGACGCGATCATGCTGCCGAAGGTGCAGACCCCCGAGCAGGTCGTCGCGCTGGACCTGCTGCTGACCCAGATCGAGAAGACCAACGGTCTCGAGGTCGGGAAGATCGGCATCGAGGCGC
The DNA here is from genome assembly GCF_020496245.1 of Pseudonocardia sp. ICBG601. NCBI lineage: Bacteria > Bacillati > Actinomycetota > Actinomycetes > Pseudonocardiales > Pseudonocardiaceae > Pseudonocardia > Pseudonocardia sp. ICBG601. The sequence goes on from NZ_JAHLJA010000148.1 coordinate 1,774,557, forward strand.
AGATCGAGAACGCGCTGGGCCTGACCAACGTCAACGCCATCGCCACCGCGTCGCCGCGGGTCGAGACGATCATCTTCGGCCCGGCCGACTTCATGGCCTCGATCAACATGAAGTCCCTGGTCGTCGGCGAGCAGCCCCCCGGCTACGACGTGGGCGACGCCTACCACCACATCCTCATGTCGATCCTGATGGCGGCCCGCGCGCACGACAAGCAGGCCATCGACGGGCCGTACCTGCAGATCAAGGACGTCGACGGGTTCCGCCGGGTCGCCGGCCGCTCCGCGGCCCTGGGCTTCGACGGCAAGTGGGTCCTGCACCCCGGCCAGATCGACGCCGCCAACGAGACCTTCTCCCCGGCGCAGAGCGACTACGACCACGCCGAGAACATCCTCGACGCCTACGAGTACTTCACCTCCGAGGCCGGCGGGAAGCGCGGCGCGGCGATGATCGGCGACGAGATGATCGACGAGGCCAGCCGCAAGATGGCGCTGGTGATCTCGGGCAAGGGCCGGGCCGCGGGCATGACCCGCACCGACAAGTGGACCCCGCCGGAGGCCTGAGCCCCGACCGCCCGCCACCGACGACGCTCACCGAGGAGTAACCAGCATGGCCCGGCTCGCCCAGACCGCCGGTCTGACCGACATCCAGACCGAGATCCTGTCCACCGTCCGCAGCTTCGTGGACAAGGAGATCATCCCGCACGCGACGGCCCTGGAGCACGCGGACACCTACCCGCAGGACATCGTCGACGGGATGAAGGAGATGGGGCTGTTCGGCCTCATGATCCCGGAGGAGTACGGCGGCCTCGGCGAGTCGCTGCTCACCTACGCCCTGGTCGTGGAGGAGATCGCCCGCGGCTGGATGAGCGTCTCCGGCGTGATCAACACCCACTTCATCGTGGCGTACATGCTCCGCCAGCACGGCACGCAGGCACAGAAGGAGAAGTACCTGCCGCGGATGGCCACGGGCGAGACCCGCGGCTCGTTCTCGATGTCCGAGCCGGACCTCGGCTCCGACGTGGCGGCGATCAAGACCCGCGCGAAGCAGGACGGCGACGACTACGTCATCGACGGCGCCAAGATGTGGCTGACCAACGGTGGCACGTCGAACCTGACCGCGGTGCTGGTGAAGACCGACGAGGGCGCCGAGCGCCCGCACCAGAACCTGACGACCTTCCTCGTCGAGAAGCCCACCGGCTACGGCGAGGTCGCTCCCGGCCTCGTCGTCCCGGGCAAGATCGACAAGATGGGTTACAAGGGGGTCGACACCACCGAGCTGGTGTTCAAGGGCCACCGGATCTCCGGTGAGCAGATCCTCGGCGGGGAGCGCGGCAAGGGCTTCGCGCACATGATGGACGGCGTCGAGGTCGGCCGCGTGAACGTCGCCGCCCGCGCCTGCGGCATCGCGATCCGGGCCTTCGAGCTCGGCGTCGAGTACGCCCAGCAGCGCTCGACCTTCGGCAAGCCGATCGTCCAGCACCAGGCGATCGCGTTCAAGATCGCCGAGATGGCGACCAAGGTCGAGGCCGCGCACCTGATGATGGTCAACGCCGCACGGCTGAAGGACCGCGGCGAGCGCAACGACGTCGAGGCCGGCATGGCCAAGATGCTCGCCTCGGAGTACTGCAAGGAGGTCACCGAGGAGGCGTTCCGCATCCACGGCGGCTACGGCTACTCCAAGGAGTACGAGATCGAGCGCCTCATGCGCGAGGCGCCGTTCCTGCTCATCGGCGAGGGCACCTCGGAGATCCAGAAGACGATCATCTCCCGGGGTCTGCTGCGCGACTACAAGCTGCGCTGACCGCACCCGCGACCACGGCCCCGTACCCCGTCCCGGGGTGCGGGGCCGTGTCGTCCGGTCGGTGGGGTGTGACCTGCGGCTCCGCGACTAGTGTTCGGGGCACGTCGCGGTCCGGTCGAACGTTGCACCGACGACGAGACAGGACATCTTCTACGAGGAGCACGCCATGACCAACCCCTTCGGCGGCCAGACTCGTCCGGCTCCGGGCCTGCCGCAGCTGCCCACTCCGCCGACCGGGTGGCCGGTGGGCTCCTACGCCACCTACGAGGAGGCGCAGCGGGCCGTCGACCACCTCGCCGACTCCGACTTCCCGGTCGCCGACGTGACGATCGTCGGCGTCGACCTGATGCTCGTCGAGCGGGTCATCGCCCGCCTGACCTGGGGCCGGGTGCTCGCCTCCGGCGCGGCGCAGGGCGCCTGGCTGGGTCTGTTCGTCGGTGTCCTGCTGTTCGTGTTCTCCCCGGACGGCAACTTCCTGCCCATCGTCGTCGGCCTGGTGTCCGGCGCGGTGTTCTTCATGGCCTTCGCCGCGGTCAGCTACAGCGCGAGCAAGGGTCGCCGGGACTTCCAGTCCGCCAGCCAGATGGTGGCGGGCCGCTACGACGTCCTGTGCGAGCCGCGCAACGCCGAGCGGGCCCGCGAGATGCTGGCCAAGCTGGCGATGGGCGGCCCCGGCGGGGGCTTCTGACCGGCTCCCTGCCCGCCCGCACGACCCCGCGGCCGTCGTCACCCGACCGGGTGGCGGCGGCCGTCGTGCGTCGGCAAGCGGACATCTGTTCCCACACGGCACACCGCCTCCTATAGTTCGCGCGTCGGACATATCGGAGGGGCGCGATGACACAGGTGTCGGGCGGACCGGCGGAGCGTGAGCTCCCGCCGGCGGCGGTGGACGAGGAGGTGCTCCTCGCCGAACAGCGGACGTGGACACCGTTGAAGATCGCGGTGTGGGCGGGCATCGCCCTGCTGGGCGGTCTGGCGTGGGTGATGCTCGCGCTGGTGCGCGGGGAGACGGTCAACGCGATCTGGTTCGTGTTCGCCGCGGTGAGCACCTACGCGATCGCGTACCGGCTCTACTCCCGCTACATCGAGAACAAGCTGCTGCGCCCGGACGACCGGCGCGCCACCCCGGCCGAGTACAAGGAGAACGGCCAGGACTTCCTGCCGACCGACCGGCGGGTCCTCTACGGCCACCACTTCGCCGCGATCGCCGGTGCCGGTCCGCTGGTCGGACCGGTCCTGGCCGCGCAGATGGGGTACCTGCCCGGCACGATCTGGATCATTGTCGGCGTCATCGTCGCCGGCGCGGTCCAGGACTACCTGGTGCTGTTCTTCTCGATGCGCCGCGGCGGCCGCTCGCTGGGCCAGATGGCCCGCGAGGAGCTCGGCCGGGTCGGCGGGATCGCGGCGATCATCGCGACCCTCGCCATCATGATCATCCTGATCGCGGTGCTCACGCTGGTCGTGGTGAACGCGCTCGGGGAGAGCCCGTGGGGCGTCTTCTCGGTGGCGCTGACCATCCCGATCGCCCTGTTCATGGGCGTCTACCTGCGGTACCTGCGGCCCGGGAAGGTCTCCGAGGTCTCCTGGATCGGCTTCGTGCTGCTGATCGGCGCGATCGTCGCCGGCGGCTGGGTCTCCGAGACCGGCTGGGGCCAGGCGCTGTTCACCCTGGACCGGACCACCATCGCCTGGGGCGTGATCGTCTACGGCTTCGTGGCCGCAGTGCTCCCGGTCTGGCTGCTGCTCGCCCCGCGCGACTACCTGTCGACGTTCATGAAGATCGGCACGATCGTGCTGCTCGCGGTGGCGATCATCGTCGTCCGCCCCGAGCTCGCGGCGCCCGCGTTCAGCGAGTTCGCCGGCCGGGACGACGGCCCCGTCGTCGCCGGGTCGCTGTTCCCGTTCCTGTTCGTGACGATCGCCTGCGGCGCGCTGTCCGGCTTCCACGCCCTGATCTCCTCGGGCACCACGCCCAAGCTGGTCGAGAAGGAGCGCCAGACCCGCTTCATCGGCTACGGCGGCATGCTCATGGAGTCCTTCGTGGCGATCATGGCGCTGGTCGCGGCGCTGTCGATCGACCGCGGGCTCTACTTCGCGATGAACGTCCCCGCGTCGCTGACCGAGGGCACCGTCGAGGGCGCGGCCGCATTCGTGAACTCGCTCGGCCTGATGAACGTCAACGTCACCCCCGACCAGCTCGCGACGACCGCGGCGCTGGTCGGCGAGGAGTCGATCGTCTCCCGCACCGGGGGTGCGCCGACGCTGGCGGTCGGCCTGGCGAACATCATGCAGCAGTTCATCGGCGGGCCCGGGATGATGAGCTTCTGGTACCACTTCGCGATCATGTTCGAGGCGCTGTTCATCCTCACCGCCGTCGACGCCGGCACCCGGGTGGCGCGCTTCATGCTGCAGGACGCGATCGGCACCGTCGCCCCGAAGTTCAAGGACACCTCGTGGCGGCCGGCCGCCTGGATCTGCACCGGGCTGATGGTCGGTGCCTGGGGCGCGATCCTGCTGATGGGCGTGACCGACCCGCTGGGCGGGATCAACACGCTCTTCCCGCTGTTCGGCATCGCGAACCAGCTGCTGGCGGCGATCGCGCTCGCGGTCTGCCTGGCGATCGCGGCCCGGCGCGGGCACGTGCGCTACCTGTGGATCATCGTCGTGCCGCTGGCGTTCGCCGCCGTCGTGACGGTCACGGCGTCGATGTACAAGATCTTCTCCTCGAACCCGAAGATCGGGTACTGGGCGCAGCACTTCGCCTTCCGGGAGGCCATCGCGTCCGGGGAGACGAGCTTCGGCACCGCGGGCACCCCGCAGGCGATGGCGGCCGTCGTCCGCAACACCTTCGTCCAGGGCACGCTGTCGATCCTGTTCGTGACGCTCGCGATCGTCGTGATCGTCGCCGCGGTCCTGGCCGCCTGGAGGTCGATCTCGATGGGCGGCCGCCCGGACAACGAGGAGGAGCCGGTGCCCTCGCGGCTCTACGCCCCGGCCGGCCTGGTCGCGACCCCGGCGGAGAAGGAGCTGGAGAAGCAGTGGACCGAGACGGTCGGCACCCCGGCCCGGTCGGGGCACTGACCGTGGCGGCACCGACCGTGGCGGCCACGACGCTGGCCCGGCTGCGGGCGCTGCACGGCTGGTGGCGCGGGGTGATCGGGGCGGACCTGTACGACCGCTACCTCGACCACCACCGTCGCAGCGGGCACGACCACCCGCCGATGACCGAGCGGGAGTACTGGCGGGCCCGCACCGCGTACCAGGAGAGCAACCCGCAGGGCCGCTGCTGCTGAGGCGGCACCCCGCCTCCGGCCGGACCCGCTGCGCCGCACGGGTGGCCGGGGCTCCCGTTCGGCCCAGCGCGCCCTCCCGGGTGGGTGTCACACCCCACCGGGGAGGGCGCGTCGGGTTCCGGACACGGGCCGCTGCGGGCAGGATCAGGCCCCGTGAGCGGCGAGGCGTGGCAGGAGAGCGACCAGATCCGCCCGGCCACGGTGCACCGTGCCTACGGGCGGGGTGCCGCGGGCTTCGACGCCTTCGTCGCGACCCTGCCGGGCTACCGCACCCACCTGCGGGTGTCGGCGTCGCGGATGGGCCTGGGCGACGGCCACGGTCTGCGTCTGCTCGACGCCGGCTGTGGGACCGGGGTGTCCACCGAGGCGCTGCTGACCAGCGTCGGGGGTGCCGAGGTGGTCGCGGTCGACGCGTCCGCGGAGATGCTCGCCGTCGCCCGGAAGAAGAACTGGTCGCCCCGGGTGACGTTCGTGCACTCCCGGCTGGAGACCCTCGCCGAGGCCGGCATCGAGGGCCCGTTCGACGGGATCCTCGCGTCCTTCCTGGTGTCCAACCTGCCCGACGCCGAGCACGGCCTGCGCCGGCTGCTGAGCCTGCTCGCGCCCGGCGCCCCGCTGGCGGTGCACGACTACGCCGTCGGCGGCCGGAGCCGGATGCGCTGGACGACGGCGAACTGGACCTGGGTGCTCCCGATGGCCTCGCTGCGCTGGGGGGCCGCGGACCTCGCCCGCTACCGGGCCAGGCGGATCGCGACGGCCGGTGGGCCCGAGCAGATGGTGCACCGGATGGAACGGGCCGGGTTCGACGACGTCCGCGTCCAGACCGTCGGCGGGGTCCAGCAGCACCTCGTGCACACGTTCCTGGGACGGCGCCCCGACGAGCCCGACGTGGTGGGGGAGCGCCAGGAACGCCGCGCCCGCCGCTCGGCCATCGCCGCCGCGGGGTGGCGGCCCCTCCGGGACGAGCCCGCCCCGGCTCCCGAGGACACGACCGAGCCCGTCGACGAGGGCGGCCCCGAGGACCCCGGCTACGCCGAGATGCTCCCGGAGCAGGTGCTCGAGGGCGACGGGGTCGAGGTGGGGGAGGGCGACGCCGACGTCGCCGCGGACCCGGAACCGTCCGGTGCGGCGGACGACCCCGCCCCCGCCGAGGAGGACGACCCGGACACCCGACCGCGCGGGCACGCCGTCGCCCGGGCGCTGCGGTACGGGCTGCCGGGCTCCCGTCCCGACCCCTCCGACCCCGGCGCAGCCGAATCCGACCCCGGCGCAGCCGAATCCGACCCCGGCGCAGCCGAATCCGACCCCGGCGCAGCCGAATCCGACCCCGGCGCAGCCGGACCCGACCCCGACGCTGCCGAGCCCGGACCCGCCGGACCCGGCGCCACGGGCCCCCGGCGCCCCACACCCGGCCCCCGCCCGCGTCGCCCGGTCGGGCTCCGGCGCCCCGGCCCTCCGCGGCCGCGACCCGGGGACGCGCCCCCGCCCGCCGGGGACGACGACGAGCCGCCGACCCCGCCGACGGGCACCCGCCGGGTCTGACCGGCGGGACCGACCCCGTCGACGGGCACCCGTCGGGTCCGACCGGCGGGCGTCCCGGGCCTACAGCCAGCCGTTGCGGCGGAAGTTGCGGTACAGCAGCCCGCACAGCGTCGCGATGACGATCAGGACCATCGGGTAGCCGAAGTCCCAGTGCAGCTCGGGCATCGAGTCGAAGTTCATGCCGTAGACGCCGGCGATCATCGTCGGCACCGAGATCAGGCCCGCGTAGGCGGTGATCTTCCGCATGTCGTTGTTCTGCCGCATGCTGATCTTCGCGAGGACCGCGTCGACCAGGGTGGTCAGCAGCTCGTTGAAGCCGGCCACCTGCTCGGCGACGCCACCGAGGTGGTCGTCGACGTCGCGGAAGTACGACCGCACGTCGTGCGGGACCAGCGCGCTGTAGCCCTCGGCGAGCTTGCGCATCGGTCCGACCAGCGGCATCACCGCACGGCGCAGGTCGAGGATCTCGCGCTTCATGACGTAGATCTGCTCGGGGTTCATCGTCGAGCGCGGCGAGAACACCTCGGCCTCGACGGCGTCGATGTCGTCCTCGATCTGCCCGCAGACCTCGATGTAGGAGTCGACGACGTGGTCGGCGATCGCGTGCAGCACCGCGGCCGGGCCGAGGGACAGCTGCTCCGGGTCGTCCTCGAGCCGTCGCCGGACCTCCCGCAGGCCGGTGTGGCGGCCGTGCCGGACGGTCACGACGAAATTGCGCCCGAGGAAGGCCATGACCTCACCGGTCTCGACGATCTCGTTCGACGTCGTCGGGTCGGCGTGCCCGACGTAGCGGACGGTCTTGAGCACCATGAACAGCGTGTCGTCGTAGCGCTCGAGCTTGGGGCGGTTGTGCGCGTGCACCGCGTCCTCGACGGCGAGCTCGTGCAGCCCGTAGGTCTCGGCGACGCCGGAGATCTGCTCCTCGTCCGGCTCGTGCAGCCCGATCCAGACGAAGCCCTCACCGCGCTCGCGGACCTCGGCGATCGCCTCGTCGTGGGTCCAGCGGCCGGGGAGCCGGTGGCCGTCGACGTAGACGGCGCAGTCGACGACGTAGGCGGACAGCGGGACACGCAGCCGGACGGGCGGGCTCGCGGCGACCCGCGCCGCGGCGCGCTCGGCGCGGCGGGACGGGCGGATGGTGGGGCGGAGCTGGGAGAGCGAGGGCATCACGAGGACCACCTCCGGGCGTGCCGGTGCGGCTCGGGGGCGAGCGGCACCGGGGAACGGTGCGACCGCGCAGGGCGGCCGCCGGGCCGGAACTCGCCTCCCGCCGGGATCAGCCCGTGACGTGCTCCGGGGCCGTGTGCAGCGGGAGGCGGCACCTACTGCTCGCCGGTGTCTGTGGCTCGGACACCGCACTCACCTCCCTGCTGTTCGGCGGACGTCCTGTGTCTCGTCCGTGCGCCGGCGGGCGTCACTGTGATGTGACATCCCCGACCGCGCACGTGTGAGCCGGACCGCCCTTCCTCGCGCGGGCCACCGGATAGATTACTCCCGCAACGAATCGACAGCGTGATGGGAGCGTGAACGGTGCAGTTCGGGCGCTACTACGAGGAGTTCGAGGTCGGTGCCGTCTACAAGCACTGGCCCGGCAAGACGGTCACCGAGTACGACGACCACCTGTTCTGCCTCCTCACCATGAACCACCACCCGCTGCACATGGATGCGCACTACGCGGAGGAGACGACCGACTTCGGCAAGAACGTCGTGGTCGGCAACTACATCTACTCGCTGCTGCTGGGGATGTCCGTCGCCGACGTCTCCGGCAAGGCGATCGCCAACCTCGAGGTCGAGTCACTCAAGCACACGAAGCCGACCTTTCACGGCGACACGATCTACGGCGAGACGACGGTCCTCGACAAGACCGAGTCGAAGTCGAAGGACGACCGCGGCGTCGTCTACGTCGAGACGATCGGCTACAAGCAGGACGGCACCGTCGTGTGCACCTTCCGCCGCAAGGTCATGGTGCCCAAGCGGTCCTACGGCGACAGCCGCGGCGGGGAGCAGCCCGGCCGCCCCACGCCGCAGGTCTGACCAGCGGCACACCACGCCGACACCGGCCCCCGACTCCGTCCCGGAGCGGGGGCCGTCGTGTGTCACCCACACGCATACCGCGGGGCCGGACGGGCACCCGCCGTGGCGGTCAGGTCCGGGGCAGGCAGTCCCAGCCGTCGAGGGTCTCGGTGAGGCCCTCGACGACGGCCAGCGCCGCGTAGTCCGCACGGTCGACGAACCGGGCGTCGGTGGCGTCGTCGCCGGCCCGCGGGGTGCCGTCGCCGGTCGCGAGGGTGCAGACGTAGTCGGCGATCCGGTACGGGCCGCGGAGGACGACCCCGGCCAGGCGCCCGGGGACGACCGTCAGACCGGTCTCCTCGGCGAGCTCGCGGACCACGGCCTCGTGCTCGCTCTCGCCCGCCTCGACCCGGCCGCCGGGGACCGACCAGAGCCCCCGACCAGGCTCGTTCGCCCTGCGGACGAGCAGCAATCGTCCGTCCGGGTCGAACACGATTCCACCCACGCAGGCGACGTGTCGGCTACTGTCGGTCATCCGGAACGACGGTACGCTGCTCGGGTGCCGGTACCGGGGCCAGTCGGCCCTCCGGTACCAATGACATGTCTGTGTGTCCGACACACCGAGAAACGGGTGGGCAGGGAACGTGAAGAAGATCCTGATCCTGGTAGCGGTGGCGCTGGGGATCTTCCTGGTGATCACCAATCCCAATGGTGCAGCCGGTTCGGTCTCGAACGTGGGCAACATCCTCTACGACGCGGCGCAGTCCGTCTCGACCTTCGTCACCAACCTGATCTGAGCCCGTGCTCGCGCCCCGGGAGATCGACGAGTATCTGCTCCCCACGGAGCGGCGCGTCATCCGTGTGCGCCAGCACTGGGCGGTGATGGTCAAGCACATCTGGCAGACGGCGCTGTTCATCATCGTGGTGATCGGTGTCGAGCAGCTGCTCGACCGGCCCGGGATCGACCCGGTGCTGGACGTCGTGATCGACAACCTGGCGTTCTACCTGGTCGTCGTCGCGGTCCTGCGCTACACGGCGCTGTCGATCCTGTGGTGGATCGAGCGGATCGTGATCACCGACAAGCGGGTGATGATCGCCCAGGGGATCATCGTGCACAACGTCGGCATGATGCCCCTGGGCAAGGTCACCGACCTGACGTTCCAGCGTTCGCTGTCCGGGCGCATGCTCGGCTACGGGACGATGGTCGTCGAGTCCGCGGGCCAGATCCAGGCGCTGAACCGCATCGACTACATGCCGCGCCCCGAGGAGATCTACGAGGCGCTCTCCGAGCTGGTCTTCGGGGAGAAGGGCAAGACCCGCGCGACCGGCATGCTCGCCAAACCGCGCTGGCGGCGCTGACCCGCCGCCACCTCCCCCGGGAGCGCCGCACCGGCGCCCCGGAACGGCCGTCCCGACGCGGGGCCGCGCACCGTGCGCGGCCCCGCGTCGTCGTGTGCGCGCCCGGCGTCCGGGGTGCGGTCGCGGGCCCGGGGCACTTGACGTACGCCGGCAGCGCCTTATCGTTCACGGAACGAATCAATCGTTTAGTGAACGAGAAGGGGTGGGCGCGTGCCGGTGACACTGACCCGCCGGGCCGCCCTGCGCGGCGGACTGGCCGGGCTGGGACTGGCCGGGCTCGGTGCCGCGGGGCTCACCGGCTGCGGCGGCGCCCCCGCGACGACGGCGATCCCGGAGGCGGGACCGGCCGGACCGGCCCGTCGCGGCGGGCGGATGGTCATCGCCCGGCCGCCCGCGTCCGGGGCCGAGACACTGGACCCCGCGAGCTCGCTGTCGGCCTACGAGTACCTCGGCGCGCTCTACGACCGGCTCGTCGTGCTCGACGACACCGGAGCCGCCGTCCCGGGGCTCGCCGAGTCCTGGGAGTCGACCCCGGACGCGCGCACCTGGCGGTTCCGGCTGCGCCGCGGCGTCACCTTCCACCACGGGCGCGAGCTCACCGCCGCCGACGCCGTCCACACGCTGCGGCGGATCCTGGACCCGGCGACGTCGTCGCCGATGGCCGGGGTGTTCGCCGGGCTGCTGGAGCCGGCCGGGCTGTCGGCCCCGGACCGGTACACGCTGCAGGTCGCGCTGGCGAAGCCCGCGGCCGAGCTCCCGTCGCTGCTGTCGGGCTACCAGTGCGGGGTGCTGCCGGCGTCGGGGGAGATCGGGGTCGGCACCGGCCCGTTCGTGCTCGGCGGGTTCACCCCGGCCGGGCGCGGCAGCGTCACCGCCCACGAGGAGCACTGGGCGGGCCGCCCGCACCTCGACGAGATCGCGTTCGCCTCCGTCGCCGACGCCCAGGCCCGCACCAACGCGCTGCTGGCCGGGCAGGTGCACCTGCTCATGCAGACCAACCTCGACACCGCCACCGCCCGGGTGGTGGCGTCCTCACCGCGCACCACGGTGGCGCGCTCGCGCAACGCCCAGTGGTACACGGTCCCGATGCTCGCGACGGCCGCGCCGTTCACCGACCCCGCGATCCGCGACGCCGTCCGGCTGGCCTACGACCCGCAGGCGGTGCTGGACACGGCGGCGCGGGACGCCGGCGTCGTCGGCGGGGACAACCCGGTCCCGCCCGAACAGCGGGACTGGGTCTCGACGCTGCGCCCGCGCGACCCCGACCGGGCCCGGTCGCTGCTGCGCCGCGCCGGTGCCGAGGGACTGGAGCTCGACGTCTACACCTCGGCCTACGACCCGCTGTTCACCCCGGTCGCGGTCGCCTTCGCCGACTCCCTCGCCGACGCCGGGATCCGCGCCCGGCTGGTCACCGCCCCGGCCGACTCCTACTACACCCAGGTGTGGATGACCCGCCCGCTGTGCGTGTCGTACTGGTTCACCGGCCGCCCGATCGACCAGCTGCTCAACCAGATCTTCCGGTCCGGGTCGTCGTACAACGAGTCCGCCTGGGCCGACCCCCGGTTCGACGCGATGCTCGACGCCGCCCGGGCCGAGACCGACGCCGCCCGCCGTCGCACGCTCTACCAGGACGCCCAGCGCTACGTCGCCACCCACGGCTCCGCGCTCACCCCGATGTTCGCCGACCGCCTGGTCGGCATGTCCCGCGACGTCCGCGGCTACCGCGAGCACGGGTTCGAGTTCGACTACCGCGGGCTGGGGTTCGCATGACCGCCTACGTGCTGCGGCGGCTCGGCGTCTCGGTGCTGACCCTGCTGCTGGCCTCGGTGCTGGTCTTCGTCGCGCTCCAGGCCCTGCCGGGGGACCTCGCCACCCAGCTGCTCGGCCGCGACGCGACGCCCGACGCGGTCGCGGCGCTGCGCGAGCAGCTCGGCCTCGACCGGCCCGCCTGGGAGCGCTACCTCGGCTGGCTGGGCGCCGCGCTCACCGGTGACCTCGGGACGTCGCTGGTCAGCGGGGACCCGGTCACGGCCGACCTGGCCGTGCACCTGCGCAACACCCTGCTCGTCGCCGGGCCCGCGGTGCTCGTCGGGATCCCGCTCGCGGTGGCGCTCGGCGTCTTCGCGGGGCTGTACCGCGACCGCGCGCCGGACCTGGTGATCTCCACGATCTGCCTGGTCGGGATGAGCGTGCCGGAGTTCGTCGTCGCGACCGTGCTGGTGCTGCTGCTCGCGATCACGGTCCCGCTCGCGCCCGCCGTCGTGCTGGACGGGCCGACCGCACCCGTCGCCGACCTGGCCGGGGCGATCTGGCTGCCCGCGATCGCGCTCACCACGGTCATGGCCGCCTACATCGTGCGGATGGCCCGGGCCGGGGTGATCGACACGATGGGCTCGGAGTTCGTCACGACCGCGAGGCTCAAGGGCGTGCCGCGCGGCCGGATCGTCCTCGCCCACGTCCTGCCCTCGGCGCTGCTGCCGACGCTCAACGTCATCGCGGTGAACCTGGCCTGGCTGATCGGAGGAGCCGTCGTGGTCGAGGCGGTGTTCAACTACCCGGGCGTCGGGACGCTGATGCTGCGCGCGGTGCAGAACCGCGACGTCCCGACCCTGCAGGCGGTCGCCGTGCTCGGCGCGGTCGTCTACGTCGTGGTCAACCTGGCCGCCGACCTCGCGGCGATGGCGCTGGACCCGCGGCTGCGGAGCACCCGGTGAGCCGGGCGCCGCTGCTCGTCGGGGTCGCGCTGGTCGGGCTGCACCTGGTGCTCGCCCTGGCCGCGCCGCTGCTGTCGCCGTACTCGCCGGTCGTCAGCGACCCGGCGGCGGCGCTGCAGGATCCGTCCTGGGCGCACTGGGCGGGCACCGACGCCTACGGCCGCGACGTGCTGGCCCGGGTCCTGTACGGCGGCCGGTACGCGCTCGCCGTGTCAGTCGCCGCCACCGTCGCCGCGGTCGGGCTGGGGACCCTGCTCGGCTGCCTGGTCGCCCTGCGCGGCGGCTGGCTCGACGACGCCGTCATGCGCGTCCTGGACGCGGTGCTGGCGGTCCCGCCGGTGCTGGCGCTGCTCGTGGTCGTGTCCGTCCTCGGCGCCGGCCCGGCGGTCGTCGTGCTCGCGGTGACCGTCACCTACGCCCCGGCGGTGGTCCGCGTCGTGCGCGCCGCCGCGATGTCGGTGGTCCGGCTCGACTTCGTCGCCGCGGCCCGGATGCGCGGCGAGCGCACCGGGTCGGTGCTGGTCCGCGAGGTCCTGCCGAACGTCGTCGGGGTCGTCGCGGTGGAGTTCGCGCTGCGCGCGTCCTGGGTGGTGCTGCTGATCAGCTCGCTGTCGTTCCTCGGGTTCGGGGCCGCGCCCCCGACGCCGGACTGGGGGCTCATGGTCGCCGAGAACCGCACCGCCGTCACCGTCGTGCCGTGGAGCGTGCTCGCCCCGATCCTCGCGCTGGCCACGCTGGTCATCGGGCTGAACCTGGCCGCGGACGGGCTGGCGAACCGGTGGGGCGTCGACCGGATGACCGCGGGGGCCCGCCGGTGAGCGCCCCGGTCGCCCGGGTCTCCGGTCTCGGGATCGCCTACCGGGCGGGCCGGGCCGATGTGCCCGTCGTGCGCGGGGTGTCCTTCGCCGTCGAGCCGGGGTGCACCCTCGGCCTGGTCGGGGAGTCCGGGAGCGGCAAGTCCACCGTCGCCGCGGCGCTGCTCGGCCACCTGCGCCGCGGGTCGCGGATCACCGCGGGCACCGTCGCGCTGCACGGCGAGGACGTGTTCGCCGCCGGCCCGCGACGGGTGCGCGCGCTGCGCCGCGGGACCGTCGCGATGGTCGCGCAGAACTCCGGGGCGGTGCTGACGCCGTCGATGCGGATCGGCGCCCAGCTCGCCGAGGCGCTGCCCGAGGGGACCGGCGACCGGGACACCCGGGTCGCGGAGCTGCTCGACCGCGTCCGGCTCGACCCCGCCCTGGCGCCGCGGTACCCGCACCAGCTCTCCGGCGGGCAGCAGCAGCGGGTCTCGATCGCCATGGCCGTCGCGGCCCGGCCGGACCTGCTCGTGCTCGACGAGCCGACCACCGGGCTCGACGTGCTCACCCAGGAGGAGGTGCTGCGGCTGCTGGCCGAGCTCGCCGAGGCCGACGGGCTGGCGAGCGTGCTGGTCAGCCACGACCTCGGCGTCGTGCGGCGGATGGCCGACGAGGTGCTGGTCCTGCGCGACGGCGAGCCCGTCGAGCAGCGCCCGGCGCCGGAGCTGTTCGCCGACCCGCGCACCGCCTACACCCGTCGGCTGCTCGCCTCGGTGCCGCGGCTGACCGACACCGGGCTCGCCGAGGTCGGCGAGGACGGCACCCGCACCGTCCGCGACCGGGCCGCCGGCGCGCCGGCGGGCGACCGCCCGGTCGCGGTGCAGGTCGACGGCGCCCGGATCACCTACGGCGGCACCGTCGCCGTGGAGGACGTGTCGTTCACCGTGCGCCGCGGCGAGGTCCTGGCGATCGTCGGGGAGTCGGGCAGCGGCAAGTCCACCCTGGCCCGGGCGCTGGCCGGCCTCGTCACCCCGGCCGGCGGGACGCTGCGGCTGTGCACCCCGGACGGCGCCCCGGCCGGCGACCTGTCCCGCCCCGCCGGACGGCGGCCGGTCGAGGTCCGCCGGGCCCTGCAGATGGCCTTCCAGAGCGCCGACACCGCGCTGAACCCGCGCCGCACCGTCGGCTCGTCACTGGCCCGGCCGGTCCGGCTGTTCGGCACGGCGACCGGGCGCGCGGGCGTCGCCCGCCGGGTCGCCGAGCTGGTCGCCGACGTGCGGCTCGACGCGTCGTTCGCCGGGCGGCTCCCGGCGCAGCTCTCGGGCGGGCAGCGCCAGCGGGTGGGGATCGCCCGCGCGCTGGCCGGGGACCCGGCCGTCGTCGTCGCGGACGAGGTGACCACCGCGCTCGACGTGTCGGTGCAGGCCTCGGTGCTGGCGCTGCTCGACGACCTGCGCCGCGAGCGCGACCTCGCCGTGCTGCTGATCAGCCACGACCTCGCCGTGGTGCGCGGCCTCGCCGACCGGGTGCTGGTGCTGAGGCACGGCCGGGTCGTCGAGCACGGGCCGACCGCCGAGGTCTTCGCCGACCCGCAGCACCCCTACACCCGCGAGCTGCTCACCGCCGCCCGCTACACCGATCTCGGCAGTCCTGAGGAGACCCCCGCACCATGAGGTACCGCGACGCGTTCCCGCGCCGCACCGAGACCGTCGACGCCTGGATCCCCACCCGCGACGGCACCCGGCTGCACGCCCGCATCCAGCTCCCGGTCGACGCCCTCGACGACCCGGTGCCCGCCCTGCTGGAGTACCTGCCCTACCGCAAGGACGACTGGACCGCGCCCCGCGACGCCGCCCGCCACCCCTGGTACGCCGGGCACGGCTACGCCTCGGTGCGCGTCGACGTCCGGGGCACCGGCGACTCCGAGGGGCTGCTGCTCGACGAGTACACCCCGGCCGAGCTGGCCGACGGCGTCGACGTCGTGGAGTGGCTGGCCGCACAGCCCTGGTGCACCGGCCGGGTCGGGATGTTCGGGATCTCCTGGGGCGGGTTCAACGCCCTGCAGGTCGCCGCGCTCGCCCCCGACGCGCTCCAGGCGGTCGTCACCGTCTGCTCCACCGACGACCGCTACGACAACGACGTTCACTACACCGGCGGCGCCGTGCTCGGCATCGACATGGCGGGCTGGTCGGGCACGATGCTGGCGTTCACCGCCCGGCCGCCGGACCCGGCCGTCGTCGGGGAGCGGTGGCTGCCGATGTGGCGCGAGCGCCTGGAGGCGGCCGAACCGTTCCTGCACCACTGGCTGGCCCACCCCGAGCGCGACGACTACTGGCGGCACGGCTCGGTCTGCGAGGACCCCTCGGCGATCCGGGCCGCGGTGCTCGCCGTCGGCGGATGGAACGACCCGTACCGCGACACCGTGCTCCGCCTGCTGTCCACACTGGACGCACCGGTGCGCGGGATCGTCGGCCCGTGGGCGCACCGCTACCCCGACATCGAGCTGCCGCCCGGCCCCGCGATCGGGTTCCTGCAGGAGACGCTGCGCTGGTGGGACCGCTGGCTCAAGGACGAGCCCACCGGCGTCGAGGACGACCCGCCGCTGCGGGCGTGGATCCAGGAACCGGTCCGGCCCGCCACCACCTACCCCGAGCGCCCCGGGCGGTGGGTCGGCGCCCCGGCCGTCGGGGAGACCGTCCGTGAGATGGTGCTGGGCAGCGGGAGCGAGCCGGTCGTCGTCGCCGCGCCGGACCACACCGGGATCGACGCCGGGCGCTACTTCCCCTTCGGCAACCCCACCGACCTGCCGCCCGACCAGCGCGCCGAGGACGGCCGCTCGGTCTGCTTCGACCTCGGCCCGCTGCCCGAGCGCGTCGAGATCCTCGGCAGGCCGGTGGTGCGGCTGCACCTGGACGCCGACCGGCCCGCGGCCGCCGTCGTCGTCCGGCTGTGCACCGTGGACGACGACGGCGCGTCCACACTGGTCACCCGGGGCGTGCTGAACCTGACCCGCCGCCACGGCCGCGACCGCACCGTGCCGTGGACCCCGGGCGTCCCCGAGACGGTCGAGGTGCCGCTGATGGCGACCGGCTCGGCCGTCCCCGCCGGCGGGCGGCTGCGGGTCGCGGTCTCGCAGACGTACTGGCCGTGGGTGTGGCCGCACCCCGAGCCGGTACGCCTGACGGTCGTACCCGGCCGGAGCTCGCTGACCCTGCCGCTGAACACCGGCACCGACCTCCCGGCGACGACGTTCGGCCCGCCCGAGCAGGCGCCGCCACTGCCGGTGACGACCACCCCGCCGCCGGACCGTCCCGAACGCGAGGTCCTCCACGACGTCGGTACCGGCACCTGGGAGCTGCGCGTCGACCCCCGCTACGGCGGCTCGCGCACCTTCCCCGACGGCCTGTCCTACGCCGAGGACACCCGCGAGACCTACCGGATCACCGACGGCGACCCGCTCTCGGCACGCGCCGAGTCGGCCTGGACGATCGCGATCGGCCGCGGCGACTGGCGGACCGACGTCGAGACCCGCTCGGTGCTCACCGCGACCGCCACCGACTTCGTCGCCGACAGCTCGCTGGTCGCCCGGCACGGCGACGAGGTCGTCGCCGAGCGACGCTGGCACCGCACCATCCCGCGGCGGGGCGCATGAGCGCCCGGCCCGCGCGGCGCCGCCAGCCCACCGAGGTCCGGCGCGCGATGGTGCTCGAGGCGGTCCCGGCCCTGGTCGCCGAACGCGGCGTGCGCGGCACCGGCATCCGGGACATCGCCGCCGCGGCCGGGGTGTCGGTCGGGACGCTGACCTACCACTTCTCCGGGGTCCGGGAGATCCTCGCCGAGTCCCTCACCGTGCAGCTCGCCGCCTACTACGACCCGCTGCGGGAGCGGGCCGCGGCGCTGGCCCCGCGCGACGGCCTGGACCTGCTGCTCGCCGCCTCGCTCGACGAGGAGACCCGGCCGCACTGGCGGCTGTGGTTCGAGTGCTGGCAGGACGGCGTGTGGGACGACGAACGGTCCCAGCACGAGCGCTACACCGGCTGGCACACCGTCCTGCGGGACCTGGTCCTCGCCGGGGTCGCCGACGGCTCGCTGCGCTGCGCGGACCCCGACGGCACCGCGGCCCGGCTCGTCGCGCTGGTCGACGGGCTGGCCCTGCAACGGCTGCGCGGGGTGCCCCCGATGTCGTCGGAGCAGGCGGTCGCGCACGTCCGGACCGCGCTGGCCGACTGGACCGGGTCGTCCCGCCCGACGGGGGAGTAGACGCCCCGTCCGGGGTGCGTCGGCGGTGCGCGGGGCTAGGGTCGGGCGCGTGTCCGTCATCGACCTGCACGCCCACTCCACCGCGTCCGACGGCACCGACTCCCCGGCCGGGCTGGTCCGGGCGGCCGGGGCCGCGGGGCTCGACGTCGTCGCGATCACCGACCACGACACCACCGCCGGGTGGGCCGAGGCGGGGGCCGCGCTGCCGGCCGGTCTCGCGCTGGTGCGCGGCGCGGAGTTCTCCTGCCTGAGCCCGACCGGCCGCACGGGCGAGCCGCGCTGCTCGGTGCACCTGCTCGGCTACCTGTTCGACCCGGAGCACGCCGCGATCGTCGCGGAGCAGGAGCGGCTCCGGTCCGAGCGCGTGCAGCGGCTGGAGACGATGATCGGGCGGATGGCCGCCGACGGGTACCCGGTCGACGTCGACACCGTGTTCGCGCACCTGCCCGAGGGCGGCAGCGCGGGCCGGCCGCACCTGGCCCGCGCGCTCGTCGCGGCCGGCGTCGTCGGGTCGGTCGACGAGGCCTTCGCCGAGTTGCTGCACAACGACAGCCCCTACTACGTGCCGCGGGCCGACACCCGGGTCGAGACGGCCGTCGAGATGATCGTCGCGGCGGGCGGGGTCGCGGTGTTCGCGCACCCGCTGGCCCGCAGGCGCGGTGTGGTCGTGGAGCCGTCGGTGCTCGTGGACCTCGTCGGCTGGGGGCTGGGCGGGATCGAGGTCGACCACCCGAACCACGCCCCGGCCGACCGCGAGCTGCTGCGCGGGATCACCGCCGAGCACGGCCTGCTCGCGACCGGCTCCAGCGACTACCACGGCACGAACAAGACGACCCCGCTCGCCGAGGAGACGACCGACCCGGAGGTCTACGCGGCACTGACCGAACGGGCCACCGGCGTCCCCGTGCTGCACGGCGGATCCGGCGGCACCGCGTGACGGTGCGTCGCCGGGAGTGATCGACGGTCGGTGACCGTCCGGGAGTACCGTGGCGCCCATGGCCCGGACCACCGCTCCCGCCACCGGGACCCCGGACGGTCAGCTCGGCCTGGACCTGCTCGACCCCGGCTTCGGTGCGACCGCGCTGCACCGGGTCACCCCGGCCCGGCTCGACACCTGGGACGCCTGCCCGCGCCGCTACCGGATGCTGCACGTCGACCGGCCGGCCCCGCCGCGGGGCGGCGGGTTCGCCCACACCACGCTCGGAGCGGTGGTGCACCTAGCGCTGCGGTCGCTGGCGGCCCTGCCCGCCGAGCGGCGCACCCCGGAGCAGGCCGCGTCCCTGGTGGACCGGCACTGGACCGGCGAGGGGTTCGCCGACGACGCCCAGGCCGCCCGGTACCGCGAGCGCGCCCGGGACTGGCTGGCCGCCGCCGTCGACGGCCCGGCCGGGCGGGACGAGCCGCTCGCCGTCGAACGGTGGGTGCGGGCCCCCGCCGGGCCGCTGCTGGTCGAGGGCCGGGTCGACCGGATCGACGCGCGCGACGGCGAGGCCGTCGTCGTCGACTTCAAGACCGGGCGCCGGGTGCCGACCGCGGCCGACGCCGCGGACTCCCGGCAGCTCGCGCTCTACGCCGTCGCCACCGCATCGGTGTTCCGCCGCCCCTGCCGCACGGTCGAGCTGCACCACGTGCCGACCGGGACCGTCGCCGCGCACACCCACGACCAGGCCTCCCTCGACCGGCACGTCGCCGCGGCCGCGGAGTCCGCCGACGCCGCCGCCGGGGCGACGACCGCGCTGGCCGACGGCGGCGACGCCGACACGCTCTTCCCGGCCCGCACCGGTGCGCACTGCGGGACCTGCGCGGTCCGCCGGAACTGCGCTCCGGGCCGCGCCGCCGTCCCGGAGCCGCGACCGTGGGACCTGCTCGCCCCGTGACCGCCGACCCGCAGTTCCCCGGCCCGCCGCCCCGCGGCCGCCCCCCGCTCCCGCCCCGCCCGCCGGGCGCGCCCGCCCCGTACCGCGCCGGGCCGTCGCACGGACGCCCGCACCCCGGCCCCGACGGCTACGGCCCCCGCCCGCCGGTCCCGCCGTCCGGCCCGCCCGGGCGCCGCGGCGGCGTCGGGCCCCCGGCGGGTCCGCGGCCCACCGAGGTCCTGCCCGAGTCCCGCCGCGCACCGCGCCGCGGCGACGCCGGGTCGCGCCGCGGGATGTCCTCCGGCGCGGGCGAGCCGCCGCGCGCCGACGAGCACCCCGCCGCCCGCGCGCCCGGCCGGCGGGCCGACCGCCGCCGCGCCGAGGAGGGCGAGCGGCGGGCCCGGCGCCGCACCCCCGGACCCGACGTCGACGGCGCCGGGGCCCGGCTGCTGCGCGGCCTGGCCGGGGTGCTCGCCGGCGGGCTGGTCGTGCTCGCGCTCGGGCTGGTCGTCGTGGAGTGGGTGGCCGGGAACAGCGGGGTCCCCGGGCCCGGCTCCGGCGCGATCGTCGCGCACGTCGGGGCGGCGGTCGTCGCCGTCGTCGGCCAGGTCGTCGCGGACCGGCGGCGGGACCGCACCGGGCTGCTCGCCGCGCTCGGGGTGGTCGTGACGGCGTCGTTGGTGCTCGGGTTCGGCTGGTTCCTGTAGCCGCTCAGGCGCGCTCGGAGTCCCTGACGCGCTGCATGCCGCGGGCCAGCCGCCGGCGCAGCGCGGGGACCCGGTTCACCAGGCGCAGCCCGGTCCGCTGCGCGGCGGTCCCCAGCGCCCGCGCGACCGGGCCGCGGTCGGAGTCGTCGTGCATCTGCTGCAGCGACTCGCGCACCGCGACGGCCGAGTAGCGGCGCATCTCCGCCTCGTAGCCGCCGACGGCGGTGCGCAGGTCGAGGCCGCCGTCGTGCACCCGGACCAGGCGTTCGCCCAGCTCACGGGCATCGCGCAGGGCGGTGTTGGCGCCGGCGCCGCGGCCGGGGGTCATGGTGTGCGCGGCGTCGCCGAGCAGCGTGACCGGGCCGGGCTCCCAGTGCGGCAGCGGGTCGGAGGTGCGGATGTCGATCCACAACGCCGACGCCGGGTCCGACCGGTCGAGCAGCGCGCGCCAGCGCGGGTCCCAGTCCGCGGTGACCTGCTGCGCCAGGGTGAGCAGAGCGGAGCCGTCCGCGGACACCGCCCGCCCGCCCGGCAGCACGGTGTGCGAGACGGTGACGCCCCACGAGACGAAGTCGTCCGTCGGGTCCCCGGCCAGCCCGGGCCAGCCGCGCAGCGCCGCGGCGCGGGCCGGGTCGGTCCCGGGGCGCGGGACGCGGTCGGCGTCCCAGGGCATCCGCATGACGTGGGTGATCCCCATCGTCCCGGTGCGGCCGAACACCAGGGCCATGCCGTCGGCGCCGGGCAGCAGCGCGGTCGTGGCGGCGTCGAGCGGGGCGCGGCCGCCGATCGCGACGAGCCCGGTGGAGGTGTGGCCCGCACCGGGCAGGAACCGTGCGCGGACCCGGGAGTGCGCGCCGTCGGCGCCCACGAGCAGGTCGCCGGTGACCGTGTCCCCGTCCCCGGTGCGGACGAGGACGGTGCCGTCGTCGCGCACCTCGTGGTCGACGTACGGGCTGCCCCAGCGCACCGTGTCCCCGATGCCGGTCAGCAGCACCCGGCGCAGCGTGGTGCGGCTGACGTTGAACTCCTCGGCCCCGCCGCCGGGCATCTCGGCGAACGGCAGCGACAGCAGCTCGCGGTACTGCTCGGTGCACATCAGCAGCCGGTCGTACGACGCGGCCGTGGTCGCCTCGAACACCGTGTACAGCTCCGCGGGCAGGCAGGCCCGCAGGGCCCGGGAGCCGTCGGGGGAGATCCCGACCCGGTAGCCGCGCAGCCCGGCCGGCCGCGGGTCGGTGTCGCGTTCCAGGACGACGACCTGCGCCCCGGCCCGGTGCAGTCGCTGGGCCAGGCACAGGCCGCCGGTACCGGCACCGGCGACGATCACTCGGACGGACATGGTGGACCTCCGTGTCGGAGCAGGGCGGATCGCGGCCGGTCGCGGACGCGACGGCCGTGCGTGCGGTGCGGCCGGGACGCGCCCGGCGCCCGGTCAGGGGCGGTCGGGCGGTGCGGTGCCGCTGCGCGCGGCGGCCAGGCGCAGCAGCTCCTCGCGGTTCCAGGTGAGGCGGCCGGAGCGGACGTCGTCGACGAGCGCGGCGACCCAGGAGGTCTCGGCCTCCAGCATCGCGATGGTGTACCCGAGCTCGACGAGCACGACCCACGGCAGCAGGCCCGCGACCGCGTCGTGGCTCGCCCGGGCGCCGGCCAGCCGTCGTCGCAGGGTGCCGAGGCGGATCTCCACGGCCGCGGCGGCGTCGGCCGGGGTGAGCTGGGGCAGGTGCGCGAGGCCGACGACGAACTCGGGGAACTCCGGCCGCGGCACGGCCAGCATCTCCCGGGTCCACTCCTCGGCGGTCTCGCGGCCCGCGTCGGTGACCGCGTACAGGGTGCGTTCCGGGCGGGCGGTCTCCCGCTCGGTGGTGTGCTCGACGATCAGGCCGTCGCGCGCGAGACGGTCGATCGTCTTGTAGAGCTGTGACCGCTGCCCGACGTTGACCACGTCGTCCTTGCCGCGCTCGCGGACGAGCTGCTGCACCCGGTAGGGGTGCATGGGCTCCTCGGTGAGCAGGGACAGCACGGCGAGGGCCAGGCCGGACCGCTGCGTCATGGTGTCGACGATACTAGTGTCGAAGACACTATGGCAATGGTGCGGCTCAGCCGGTGGGCCCCAGCACGACGAGCTCGTCGCCGCGCAGCTCGACCAGCAGGGCGCCCTGGGCGGCGAGCAGGACCGGCGCGGTGACCGGGCCGCGGTCCACCGGCAGGGTCCGGGCGACGACGCCGGTGGCCGGGTCGACGTCGGCGATCCCGCCGGGGACGGGCACGAGCAGCCGGTCGCCGTAGCGGGTCCCGGGGCCGAGCGTGCCGGGCAGGCTCCAGCGCGGCTGGAGGCTGCGGGTGTCCAGGGCGACGGTCGCGCCGCCGGTCCACCAGTAGCGGCGCTGGTCGTCGGCGGTGGTGCGGGCGACACCGTCGGCGGGGGCGGCGACCGTCGCGCCCGCGTCGACCGGGAACTCGCCGATGCTGCGCCCGGACCGGTCGTAGAGGGCCAGGCGGGGTGCACCCGGGAGCAGGACGGCGACGCGCTCGGACGACGCGGCGACCACCTGGGCGCCGTCGGTCCCGGTGACCGACGACGAGTCGAACGCGGGCCGGTCACCCTCGGTCCCGCTGGGGCGCAGCACCGTCAGCCGCTCGGACGGCTCACCGGGGCAGCGCTCCAGGATCGCGGCGCGGTCCTCGGCGGCGGCGAAGGAGCGGAACGTGCACCCCGACCGCGGCTGCGAGCCGGGCTCCTCCAGTGCGCGCACCGTGCCGTACTCGGCGGTGCGGACCAGGTCGGAGCGGAAGGTCTCGACGTAGTCCTGGCCGGTCGCGAGCACCGGGTCCTGGCCGATCAGCCGGGTGCCGGGCCGGGCGTCGAGGGTCCGGGCCGGTCCACGGGCCCCGGAGTCGGGCTGGAGCGTGGACAGCTCGGAGCAGTACTCGTCGTTGCGGTAGAGCGCGAGCACGCGGCCGTCGGCGAACCCGGTGGTGCACAGCGGCAGGTCACGCTCGTAGCTCCAGCGCTCGGCGCCCGTGCGGGCGTCGTGCCCGGAGACCCGCGACCCCTCGGCGACGACGACGCCGTCCCCGACCGCCAGCGGCACCGGCGTGTCCGGGCTGGCCGCCCGCCACAGCTCGGTGAACCCGTCCGGGACCGGGCCGACCGGCGGCGGCGGGGTGGGCGCGGTCACGGCCGTCACCGACTCGGTGTTCGCGGCCGGGCTCTGCACGGCGTAGAGCACCGCGACCCCGGCCACCAGCAGCACGAGCACCGCGGCGACCAGTCGGTCGCCGCGGTGTCGTCGTTCGGCGGGGACGCCCGGGAGCGGGAGCCGGTCCCGCAGGGGTCGGCCGCGCAGCACGCGTGGTGTCAGCTGGCGGCCGCGTCGGCCCCGTCGGAGGACTCGCCGCCGCCGGGTCCGCGCCGCGACCCGCCGCGGCGACGACGGCGGCGCGGCTTGGCCGCCCCGCCCTCGGCCGACGCGCCGGCCTCCGGCCCGTTCTGCGGGGCGCCCTCGGCGGAGCCCGCGGAGGCGGCACCCTCGGCGGCGCCCTCGGCGGGGGCCGAGGCGCCCGCCTCGACCGCGACCCCGCCGCGGGTCCGGGAACGGGAGCGGTTGCGCCGCGGGCGGCGACCGCCCTCGTCGCCGTCGCCGTCGCGGCTGCCCTCGCGGCCGCCGCCGTCGCGCCCGGCGCCGTCACGACGGCTGCCGCGCGGCTTGCGGGCGCCCTGGTGGTCGCCCTCGGAGTCGATGTACTCGGCGTCGAGCCCGGCGCGGGTGCGCGCGGACAGCGGGAGCCGCCCGGACGCCGTCGTCGGGATGTCGAGGTCGGTGAACAGGTGGTCCGAGGTCGAGTAGGTCTCGACCGGCTCGTCGATGCCCAGCGACAGGTCGTCGGAGATCATCTTCCAGCGCGGGGTCTCGTCCCAGTCCACCAGCGTGACCGCGACGCCCTCGCGCCCGGCGCGGCCGGTGCGGCCGATCCGGTGCACGTAGGTCTTCGCGTCCTCGGGGCACTGGTAGTTGATGACGTGCGTGACGCCGGTGACGTCGATGCCGCGGGCCGCGACGTCGGTCGCGACCAGCACGTCGACCTTCTCCGCGCGGAACGCGCGCAGCGCCTGCTCACGGGCGCCCTGGCCGAGGTCACCGTGCACCGCGGCGGCGGCGAAGCCGCGCTCGGCGAGGTCGTCGGCGACCCGCTGGGCGGTCCGCTTGGTCCGGGTGAAGATCATCGTCAGGCCGCGGTCCTTGGCCTGCAGGGCCCGGGTGACCAGCTCGACCTTGTCCATCGCGTGCGCGCGGTAGACGAGCTGCTTGGTCCGCTCGTGGATGGAGCCCTGGTCGGCCTCCTCCGCGCGGATGTGCGTCGGGCGGGTCAGGAACGCCCGGGACAGCTGCACGATCGGGCCCGGCATGGTCGCCGAGAACAGCATCGTGTGCCGCTCCTCGGGGAGCATGCGCAGGATCCGCTCGACGTCGGGCAGGAAGCCCAGGTCCAGCATCTCGTCGGCCTCGTCGAGGACGAGCGCCTTGACCCGGCCGAGGACCAGGTGGCGCTGCTCGGCGAGGTCGAGCAGCCGGCCCGGGGTGCCGACGATGACGTCGACGCCCTTGCGCAGGGCCTCCAGCTGCGGCTCGTAGGCGCGGCCGCCGTAGATGGCGACGACGCGCACGCCCAGGTTCTTGCCCGCGGCGGCGATGTCCCGGGCGACCTGCACGCACAGCTCGCGGGTCGGGACGACGACGAGCGCCTGCGGGACGTCCTTGGTGCGGTCGGCGGCCTCGCCCTCGGCGGTGGCCGCGGCACGCTCACCGGGCGGGGTGATCCGCTGCAGCAGCGGGACGCCGAAGCCCAGCGTCTTGCCGGTGCCGGTGCGGGCCTGACCGATGACGTCCTCGCCGGCGAGCGCCAGCGGGAGGGTGAGCTCCTGGATCGCGAACGTGCGCACGATGTCGTTCTCCGCGAGCGCGGAGACGATCTCGGGCCGGACGCCGAGCTCGGCGAAGGTCGGGGGGAGCTTCTCGCCGCCGGGGTTGGTCACGCCGAGCGGGGTCTCGCTGGGGGTGATGCCGGTGGGCAGGAAGCCCGGGTCGGCCTCGGGGGTGTCGGTGCTGTCGACTCGGGACAGTGTGATCGCCTCTCTCCGCGCACAGGAGCCGTGGCGTGGCTCGTCGACCGGCCCCGGGCCGTCGGGGACGGTCCGGGCGGGAGAGCCGCCGAGGCGCTGCGCGCACCAGTTCGGGTGCGGGTCCCGGTGAGACGTGCTCGGCCGTGTCGGCCGCTCGTCCCGTTACCCGGTCCCCGCGCGGTGGGCGCGTCCGCATGGAGTTCCATGAGCCCGAAATCCGGTGACGCGCTGCCCGCATGGTACCCGCCGCGGCGCGCGAACACGACGGCGCGGCCGTCGCCGGGTGGGGTGAGTTGCCTCGCGCCGTGGTCGCGACGGCCGTCGCGGGCCGCCCGGCCGGCCGGTACGGCCCGGTTAGGGTGGCGTCCATGACCACTGGAGGCGACGCGCCGACGGCCGCGACCGTGGAGCTGCTCGGCGTGCTGGCCTACGGCGAGCTGTCGGCGTTCGACCGGCTCGCCGAGGACGCCCGGGCCGCGCCGACGCTGGCCGGCCGCGCGCAGCTGTCGACGATGGCGGCCGCCGAGATCGGCCACTTCCGCCTCATCGAGGACCACCTGGGCCGCAGCGGGATCGCCGTCGCCGACGCGATGGCGCCGTTCGTCGCGCTGATCGACAGCTACCACGCCTCGACCGCCCCGCGGAGCTGGCTGGAGTCGCTGGTCAAGGCCTACCTCGGCGACGGTCTCGGCGCCGACTTCTACCGCGAGGTCGCGGGCTGGGTGGACCCCGGCACCGGCGACCTGGTGCAGCGGGTGCTCGCCGACACCGGGCACTCCGCCTTCGCCGAGCGCGAGGTGCGGGCCGCCTGCGCCGCCAACCCGGCGCAGCGCGACCGGCTGGCCCTGTGGGGCAGGCGGCTGCTCGGCGAGGCCGTCACCCACGCCCAGCGGGTCGTCGCCGAGCGCGACGAGCTGGCCGAGTTCATCGTGCTCGGCTCGGGGGAGAAGGGCGGCGTGGCCGGGCTCATCCGGACGGTGCAGACCGCGCACGGCCGCCGGATGGGCAGGCTCGGACTCTCCTGAGCCCCGGCCCGGCGGTCCGCTCCCGGCTCGCCGATGCTCCGGCCCGATCTGGACTAGCCTGGCGCGGGCAAGGTGATCAGAAGTGACGGATCGGGAGGACCACCGGTGAAGGTCAAGATCGGCATCGCGGAGACCCCGCGGGAGCTCGTGGTGTCCAGCGACCGCACGCCGGACGAGGTGGCCCAGCTCGTGAGCGGGGCGATGAAGTCCGACGACGGGCTGCTGGACCTCACCGACGACGAGGGCCGTCGCTACGTCGTCCCGGTCGCGCGCATCTCCTACGTGGAGATCGGCCCGTCCGAGGAGCGCCGGGTCGGGTTCGGCCTCAGCGGCTGAGCGCACACGGAGTCGTCCGGGCCCGGTACCCGTCCGCGGGACCGGGCCCGACGCGTGTCCGGGGCCGGTGGGCGCGGGTCAGTCGGTCTCCGGCGGGGGCGGCCCGTCCAGCGCGAACGGCGGCCTGCCGGTGCCGGTGATCCGGAACCGGTCCCACACGTCCGGCTCGGACAGCGTGCCGACGGCCGCGTGCCCGGGCGTCCGGACCTCGGCGGTGCCGCCGCGGCTGCCGAGCAGCGCGGTGAGCCGGGGGTGTGCGGCGACCCGGCCGGACCAGTGCAGCCTGCCGTCGAAGGGCTCGTGCCGGGCGTCGAGCAGCACCTCGACGTCGACGGTCTCCCCGTCGAGCACCAGGGTGGCGGGGCCGCGGTAGCCCTCGTCGTGATCGTGATCGTGGTCGCCGCTCACCGGTCGCCCCCGGAGGCGTCGGGCACCTGCGGCTCGGGGACCAGCCGCAGGATGTCGGCGTTCGCGGTGGGGGAGTCGATCCCGGCGACGCCGGCGATCCCGCCCCAGATCAGCGCGGACAGGTAGTTGGTGAGCGCGTCGCGGCTCATCGTCCGGCGTTCCAGCCACCACTCGCCCGCGGTCTGGACCATCCCGATGATCCCGTGCGCCCACGCCTCGGCGCCGCCGGAGTCGCGGCCCTCGGCGCGCAGCCGCTCCCCGAACAGGGTGGTGAGCAGGGCGCCGATCTGGCCGCGGACGTCCTGGGCGATCTCCGCGCCCGGCACCGGCTCGGCCGGGTTCGCGACGACGAACCGGTACAGCTGGGGCTCGTCCTCGATCATCCCGAGGTAGGCGTCGATGACGGCGGCGACGTGCTCGATCGGCTCGGCCTCGATCGCCAGCACCGGGTAGATCCGCTGCAGCAGCATGTCCGCGGCGTGCTCGCTGACGGCCCGCTGCAGGTCGGCGCGGTCGGCGAAGTGCCGGTAGAGCACCGGCTTGGTGATGCCGGCCGCGGCCGCGATCTGGGCGACCGAGACCCCCGGACCGTGCTCGCGGATCGCCTCGACGGCGGCGGAGACCATCTCGGTCCGCCGTTCCTCCCGTCGGCGGCTGCGCGCGTCCGGCTTGACATCCCTCGTGTCCTGGGGCACGTTACCAGTGGTAACCGTTACCGGCGGTAACAGCAAGGGTTCCGGGTGTGGAACCCGCCACCACAGGACCCTCCCAGCAGGAAGGCGCGACCGATGAGCGCTCCCGCCCGCACCGGCAGCAAGACCAATCTCGCCGACCGCGAGGACACCGCCCGACGGCTGCTCAAGAGCTCGGTCACGACCTCCTACGACCCGTCGATCGACATCGACTGGGACGCCCCGCTGGTCGAGGGCAGGTACGGCATCGTCCCCGAGCGCGTGTCGCTCTACGGCACGCCGCTGTGGGACGGCCTCACCGAGGAGCAGCGGATCACGCTGTCGGTGCACGAGTTCTGCAGCGTCGCCCGGATCGGGCTGTGGTTCGAGATGATCCTCATGCAGATGCTGCTGCGCTACGCCTACGACCGCGACCCGCGTCGCGCGCACATCCAGTACGCGCTGGTCGAGATCGCCGACGAGTGCCGGCACTCGATGATGTTCGCCAAGGCCACCGAGCGCTACGGCGTGCCGGACTACGCCCCGCGCCGGCTCACCCACGAGCAGGGCCGGCTGATGAAGACCATCGGCACCGGCCCGGCGATGTTCGCCGGCACCCTCTTCGTCGAGGAGATCCTCGACCAGCTCCAGCGCGAGGGCATGCGCGACGAGCGCGTCCAGCCGCTGTCCCGCATGATCAACAAGATCCACGTCACCGAGGAGGCGCGGCACGTCCGCTACGCCCGGGAGGAGCTGCAGCGGATCATGCCGAGGACCAACCGCGCCGAGCGCGCCTGGGCCCGCTACCTCACCGCGCGGATCGCGTTCGTCGTCGCCCGCAACCTCATCCACCCCGAGGTCTACCGCAGCGTCGGGATCGCCCCGGCGGTCGGGCGGAAGGCGGCGCTGGCCAACCCGCACCACCACGAGATGCTGCGCTGGTCCTCGCGCAAGCTCGTGCCGTTCCTGCGCGAGCAGGGGATCGTCGGCGGCCCGACGGAGACCCTGTGGAAGCGCGCCCACCTGATCTGAGGAGGCACCCCGCGATGAGCACACGGATCGTCACCCGCGACGGGACCGGCCTGTTCGCCCGGGTCTCGGGCCCGGAGTCGGCGCCGGTCACGGTGCTGCTGGCGCACGGCTGGACCCTCGACGAGCGCTGCTGGGCCCCGGTCGCCGACGCCCTCGCCGTCGGCGCGCCCGGCGGCGGCCCCGCGCCGCGGGTGATCCGCTACGACCACCGCGCGCACGGCCGCTCCGACGACACCCCCGACGAGCTGAAGACCCTCGAGGTCCTCGCCGACGACATGGCCGAGGTGATCACCCGGCTCGCCCCGACCGGGCCGCTGGTGATCGCCGGGCACTCGATGGGCGGGATGACGGCGATGGCGCTGGCCCAGCGCCACCCCGAGCTCGTCGCGTCCCGGGTCACCGGCGTCGCGCTCGTCGCGACGGCCAGCGGTGGCCTCGGTGCGGCGGCGACGCTCGGGATGACCGGGCGGCCCGCGAAGATGTTCCTGGCCGGCAAGGACAAGGTGACCGTCAGCCCGCTGTGGACCGGGCGCCGGTCGCTGTCGACCCACCCGACCCTGCTGCGGGCCGGGCTGCAGCCGCTGCTGCTCGGCACCCGGCCGGACCGGCTCGCCGTCCGCGCGACCTGCGAGGCGATCGCCGACTGCCGCCCGACGACGGTCTCCGGGTTCACCCCGACCCTCACCACCCACGAGCGCGACGAGGCGCTGGCGGCGTTCTCGTCGCTGCCGGTGGAGATCCTCGTCGGGACCCGGGACCGGCTCACGCCGCCGCGGTTCGCCCGGCGGATCCACCGCAGCCTGCCGCGCGCCGAGCTGACCGTGTTCCCCGGCGCCGGGCACATGCTCCCGGTGGAGCGGGTCGGCGGGGTCACCGGCCGGATCGCCGCGCTGGTGCGCCGGGCCGGGGCGGAGCAGGCGGCCTGAGCCGCCCGCCCCGCCGCCGGGGCCGGGTCGTCAGATCTGGTCGAGGCCCTGCTTCGGGAACCCGGCGATGCCGCGCCAGGCCAGCGAGGCCATCAGCGCCACCGCCTCGTCGCGCGGGACCCGCTGGTCGGAGTCCAGCCAGAACTGGGCACCGACCTGGCTCAGCCCGACGAGCCCGACGGCGAGGAGCCGCGCACGGTCCTGGTCCAGCCCGGCGTCGGTGGTGACCGCGCCGGCGACCGCGTCGATGCAGCGGTCCAGCGCGCTCTCCACCAGCGCCGCGGCCTCCGGGTCGCCCCGCAGGTCGGACTCGAACACCAGGCGGTAGGCCTTGCCCTCGCCGGCGACGAAGTCGAAGTACGCCGCGACGGCGGCCTGCACGCGCTCCTTGTTGTGCTCGGTCCGCTCGATGGCGTTGGAGACCCGCTCGACGAGCTCCTCGGCGTAGGTCGTGAGCAGCGCCTGGTACAGCTCCAGCTTCCCGGGGAAGTGCTGGTACAGCACGGGCTTGGAGACGCCTGCCCGCTCGGCGATGTCGTCCATCGCGGCGGCGTGGTAGCCCTGGTCGGCGAACACGTCGCGGGCGGCCAGCAGCAGCTGGGCGCGCCGCGCACCGCGGGACAGTCGTGCGCCCCGTGGCGTGGCGGTTCCGGTCATGGGCCCCCTACCTCTCACCCGTCGTGGGAATACCCTACTAGCAGGTAACCGCGTTGACGAACGATCCGTGAACGGGCTTCTCCGCAGAAGGGTGACAACCTCTCACGATCGGCGGTGCGGGCCCCGGGCGGCGAGCCCGAGCGCACCCAGGACCGGCACGGCGGCCACCACGACCGCGGGCGTCCCCAGCACGGCGAGGACCACGCCGGCGACGGCGAACACCACGGCCGCACGGACGTACGAGCGGACCTGAGCCCGCGCACGGCGGGCGATCAGCAGGGCGGCGGCCACCTCCGCGGGGCCGCCACGGGCGCAGATCCTCTCCGATCCGGGTGCGGGCACCACGACCGGGTCCGGCCGCGCGTCCGGAGCGTCGTCCGGGCCGTCCGCGGACCCGGGGCCTGCCCCGTCGGCGGCGGGCCAGGGGACCAGCTCCACGGCCAGGTCGGCGGCGGCCAGGGCGGCCTCGTCGGTGGCCGGGTCGGCCGCCACCGCGACCGTGCGGCCGCGCACCCGCAGCCCGGCGACGGCCGCCGCCCGCGCCGCCGCGTCCAGCCCCGGGCGGACGGCGTCGGGGTCGGCCGGGTCGAGACCGGTCGCCGCGGCGAGGGCACGGGCGGCGCCGTCGTCGTCGGGGGTGAGCAGGACCGGCGCGACCCCGGCCGCGGCCAGCTCCGCCACCCCCGGGCGGGCCGCGGGGTGCGGCGCCCGCGGCAGCGCGAGCACGGCGCGGGCGCACCCGTCCCAGGCGACGACGAGGACGGCACGGCCCTCGGCCACCGCCCGCTCCCGCTCCACCGACAGCGGCGGGGGCACCCGGATCCCGTGCTCGGCCAGCCAGTCCGGGCCGCCGAGCAGCACGGCGTGCGCGACCACGGTCACCGTGGCGCCGCCGTCGCCCGGGCCGGGCTCCCGCAGCTCGGCCACCAGGCCGGACACCCCGAGGCCGGGCTGCTCGTCGGCTTCGGCGACGTCGGGCACCGGGCCGTCGACGGCGTCGGCCAGCGCCCGCGCCGCGATGCGCAGGTCCGACCCGCGCCGCGCGCCCGCCGCGACCGACGCGGCCAGCCGCAGCACCAGAGCCGGGTCCTCGCCCCGGCCGGGGTGCACCGTGACCGTCCCGGGGCCGGTGCCGGTCAGCACGTCCGGCCCGGCCAGCGCGACGGTGTCCACCCGGCCCACGAGCCCCGGGCCGCCCGCGGGCCCGGTCCAGCCCACCGGCTCGCGACGCCCGGGCAGCGGCGACGGCAGCCGCACCGCGTCGCCGCCCGCCCGGTCCGCGGCCCGCAGCGCCGCCGGCAGCGCGGCCAGCAGCGGCAACGGGCAGGCCCCGACCAGCACCGCGATCCCGGCCGGGACCGCGACGGGCCATGGGGTGCCGGTGCCCGCCGCGAACGCGGTCACCGCGACCGCGGCCAGCGCCGCGGGCGGGGTGAGCAGGGCGCTCCACCGGTCCGCGACGGTGCGCAGGCCCGCGCGGACCTCGTCGGCGTCCCCGTCGGCCGGGCGGCCGGTGCGCTGCACCGCGGCCGCGACGACGGTCAGCACCGCGGCGGCGCCGGGCAGCAGGACGGGCCCGGCGAGCGGGTCGGCCGGCACCGCGTCCGGACCCGCGGGCGAGACCGCCGCGACGGCCAGCACCGCGGCCGACCACCCCAGCGCGGCGAGCACGGCCGCCGCGACGCCGGTCTCGGCGGTCACCGTGCCCTCCCGCAGGCCACGCCCGGCGACGCGCAGACCCGGGCGCCCCGTCGTCGCGACGACGGAGAGGGCGACCAGCAGGGCCGCCGCCGCGCAGGGCGGGGCCCAGGCCGCGCCGGCGAGTGCCGGGCCGGCGACCGGCAGCAGCAGGGCGAGCAGGGCCGCCACCGGCGGGGCGACGGCCCGCAGGACCGGACGCAACCGCCGTCAGCTCCCCGGGGCGGTCGGGAGCGTGAACTCGCACGACCGCAGCACACCGCCGGAGCGGTAGTCGAGGAACAGCCGGTAGCTGCCCGGGGCGGGGACCGACACCGCGAACGCCACCCCGGGGCCGGACCGGTCGGTCGGGGCCGCGCCGGTGATCTCGGGCCGGACCGGGAACCGGGCCAGGTCGCCCTGGCGGACCGCGGTCATCCGGCCGAACGCGCCGCCGTCGACGGGCTCGAGGTCGGTGACCGGGGTGCCGTCGCGCCCGACCGTCGCGAACAGCCGGGACTCTCCGCCGGGGACCAGGGCGCCGTCGAGACGGACCTGCTGGTCACTGCCCCCGCAGAGCCCCGCCCGGTTCTCGGTCGGGAAGGTGAAGGCGCCGTAGGTGCCGGGGACGTGCAGGTCGGTCCCGAGGTCCAGGTGCGGGCCGCCGGTCGGGGTGAACCCGGCGTAGAGCCGCCACACGCCCTGGCCGGGGAACCGGACCGGTGCCCGCCACACGCCGTCGGGGCCCTGGGTGGCGCGCAGCCGCATGTAGCCGGCGACGTCGCGGCGCAGCACGGCGACGTCCATGACCCCGGAGCCGTCGGAGGAGGCGTCGAAGCGGGTCACCGGGGCGCCGTCGGAGCCGGTCACGGTGAACGCGACCTCGGTGGGCTCGCGCCAGGGGTAGACGATCCCGACCGGGGTCAGGGTGTAGCCGGCCGCGGTGGTGAGCACGCCGCCCGCGCCGGTCGTCGCGTCGCCGGTGGCCAGGCCGGCCGCGAGGACGCCGTCGTCGCCGCGCTCGTCGCCGGGGTCGCCGCCGGCCCGCGCGTCGGCGGCCGGGGTCGCCGAGAGGGTGCCCACCGCACCGCCCGCCGTCCAGGCCGCGGTGAACACCAGCACCGACGCGGCGCCGAAACCGGCAAGCCGGGCCGCGGCCGATCCCGCGATCCGCCCCATGCCCACCTCCTCCGTCGCGTCGTCCACGGGGTACAACGTCCGGGGGGCGATCTCGTTGCGCTCCGTGGAGCGCCGGATGCGGACGGTGATCACAGCGAGACGGGGATCACCCGGCGCGGCGGGTGACGCGCACGACACGTCATGCTGGTCGGATGGTCGCCGCCCCGTCGATGTCCGTTCACCCGCCCGTCACCGTGCCCGCGCCGGTGACGGCGCCGGGTGCCGCGACGTCCCCGGGTGCGGCGGGAGCGGCGGACGCGGACCGGGCTCCGGCGGAGCGCCCGCCGTGGCCGGGCCGCGCGGTCACCTCCGGCGGGGTCACCCTGCACGTGCGCGAGACCCCCGGCTCCGGCGACGCCGACGCCGTCTACGTCCACGGGCTCGCCGGGTCGGCCACGAACTGGACCGACCTCGCCGGGCTCCTCGCGCCGCGGGCCGCCGGCCTGTCCGTCGACCTGCCCGGGTTCGGGCTGTCCGAGCCGACCGCCGTCGCCGACTTCGGCCCGGACGGCATGGCGGACGCGCTGCTGTGCTGGCTGGCCGGGCGGGACCGCCCGGTGCACCTGGTCGGCAACTCCCTCGGCGGCGTGATCGCGACGACGGTGGCGGCCCGCCGTCCCGAGCTCGTCCGCAGCCTCACCCTGGTCTCGCCCGCGGTGCCGGACCGGCGCCCCGACCCGCGACGCCTGTCGGACCCGCGGATGGCGCTGGCCATGGTGCCGCTGCTCGGGCGCGGCGCGCGGCGGGCGCTGGCCGAGGAGCCGCTGCGGGCCCGCGCCGAGCGGATCGTGAAGGTCTGCTTCGCCGACCCGCAGCGCGGCTCCGCCCGCCGGCTCGAGGAGCTGATCTCCGAGCACGAGCACCGCGCGACGCTGCCGTGGGCCGGCGCGGCCACCGACGGCGCCACCCGCGGTCTGCTCGGGCTGTGGGCCGGGCGCGAGATCTGGCGCCGGATGGCCCGGGTGCGGGTGCCGTCGCTGGTGGTGTGGGGCGAGCAGGACCGCATCGTGTCCCCGCGGCTGGCCGCGCGGACCGCGGCCACGCTGCCCGGGGCACGGCTGCTGGTGCTGCCCCGTGCCGGGCACGTCGCGCAGATCGAGCGGCCCGCGGCGGTGGCCGACGCCGTCGCCGCGCTGTGGGACGCGGTGCCGGTCGGAGCGGGTGCGGGAAGATGACGCGCACGTGGCGCGTTGAGACGCCCTGAGACCCGCACGCAACCCGCGAGGAGTGGACGAGATGGCGCTACCGCCGCTGGTGGAGCCGGCAGCCGAGCTCACCAAGGACGAGGTGGAGCGGTACAGCCGCCACCTCATCATCCCCGACGTCGGGATGGACGGGCAGAAGCGCCTGAAGAACGCGAAGGTGCTCGTCGTCGGCGCGGGCGGCCTCGGCTCGCCCGCCCTGCTGTACCTGGCCGCCGCGGGCGTCGGCACCCTCGGCATCGTCGAGTTCGACGTCGTCGACGAGTCGAACCTGCAGCGTCAGGTCATCCACGGGCAGTCCGACGTGGGCCGCCCGAAGGCCGAGTCGGCCCGCGACTCGATCCGCGAGGTCAACCCCTTCGTCGACGTCCGCCTGCACAACGAGCGCCTCACCAGCGAGAACGTGCTGGACGTCTTCCGGGACTACGACCTGATCCTGGACGGCACCGACAACTTCGCCACCCGCTACCTGGTGAACGACGCGGCCGTGCTGCTCGGCAAGCCCTACGTCTGGGGCTCGATCTTCCGGTTCGAGGGCCAGGCGTCGGTCTTCTGGGAGGACGCCCCGAACGGGCAGGGCCTCAACTACCGCGACCTCTACCCCGAGCCGCCGCCGCCCGGGATGGTCCCGTCCTGCGCCGAGGGCGGCGTGCTGGGCGTGCTCTGCGCGTCGATCGGCTCGATCATGGTCAACGAGGCGATCAAGCTGCTCACCGGCATCGGTGAGCCGCTGCTCGGCCGCCTGGTGATCTACGACGCGCTGGAGACCACCTGGCGCCAGGTGAAGATCCGCAAGGACCCGGAGACGCCGAAGATCACCGAGCTGATCGACTACGAGGCGTTCTGCGGCACCGTGACGCAGGAGGCCCAGGACGCGGCCGCCGGCAGCACGATCACCGTCGGCGAGCTCAAGCAGATGATCGACGCGGGCAAGGACTTCCAGCTCATCGACGTCCGCGAGCCGCACGAGTACGAGATCGTGAAGATCCCGGGCTCGGTCCTGATCCCGAAGGACCGGATCCTGTCCGGTGCCGCGCTGTCGGAGATCGCCCAGGACAAGCCGGTCGTGCTGCACTGCAAGTCCGGCGGCCGGTCCGCCGAGGCCCTCGCCGCGCTGCACAAGGCCGGGTTCCGCGACGCCGTCCACGTCGGCGGCGGGGTGCTGTCCTGGGTCAAGCAGATCGACCCGTCGCAGCCCACCTACTGACCGGGGCCGACCCGCTCCGCCCTACACCGACGGCCGCCGTCACCGGTACACCCGGGACGGCGGCCGTCGCCGTTCCCGGTGTGGCACAGGGTGACCGCTCGTCGATCGCACACGACCGTCCGAGTGAACATCGTCCGTTCAGCCCTGTAATTCGCCCGTTGGGCGAAACATGTCGACCGATCGCCGCGACATGGGGATGCACGCGATCACTAGGTCGGGAGGACGCTCGGTGGAGGACTCGCTGCGCACATGCGCCCTGCAGGGGTGCGACGCACCGTTGGAGCCCACGGGGGACGTGTCCGGCGACCGTCCACAGCGGCGCTACTGCTCCGCCGCCCACCGGCTGGCGGCCCGGCAGGTCCGCCGCGCCGCGGCGCAGGCGGCGGGGGACCAGCGGCTCGCCGACACGCTGCCGTGGCTGCGTGAGCCCGAGGCCGTCGAGGCCGACGAGCGCGTGGCGACCGCCCGGCGGGGGACGGCGACCCGCCGTCCCGTCGTGGCGCGCCCGGCCGCGTCGGCGGGCCCGGACCGCCCCGGACCGCTGCGTGCCCCGCGCAGCCCGCTGCGGCACCGGCGCACGCTGGCCCTGATCGGGGCGACGGCCGTGCTCCTCGGCGGGTACGCGCTGACGACCTCCCCGGCGGTGACCGGGGTCCCGGCGCCGCAGGACCGCACCGCCGACCAGTGGGCCGGGCAGGCCCGGATCGCGCTGGCGGCGCTCGACGACAAGCTCGGGACGCTCAACGCGAGCGAACGGACCTGGCAGGCGTCCGCGCACGAGCCGGACCGCACCCCGGCCGCGGTCGCGAAGCTGCAGCAGCAGCGCGACACCCTGCTCCAGCAGCGCGCCGCCCTGCAGTCGCAGCTGCAGGTCTACACCTCCCGGCAGGACGCCGTGGACGCGCTGGCCGCCGCCGAGCAGCAGCTCGCCGAGATGGACCGGATCGTCGCCGACCTCCCGCCGGCCACCCGCCGGACTCCCGACCAGATGGCCGCGGCCGCGTCGCTGGAGGAGCAGCGCGACCTGCGCGCCCGCAACCGCGACGCCTGCGCGGAGCGGCTGGCCGCCATCGACGACGGCATCGACAGGGCCCGCACCGCCCCGCTGCCCGGCGACGGCGACGAGACCGAGAAGGTCTCCGACGACGTGCTGGCCCTCGCCCGCGGCGAGGACCCCGCCACCCCCGAGCCGTCCGGGGTGCGCCGCAACCCCGAGGTCCTGGCCGGGGGCCGGGAGACCGGCGGGGACCGCGAGCGCGACGACGTCGGCACCAGCGGCCCGCCCGACCCGCGGGGCCCGTTGGACGAGACCCGGCCGCGGGCGGAGGGACCGGAGGGCGCCTCGGCCCGCGGTCCGGGCAGCACACCCGGCCGGGACGCGGGTCCGGGGGAGAAGCTGGGCGGTGCCGTCTCCGGTGCCGCCGACGGCGTCGCCGGCCTGACCGGCGGCGAGCCGGGCCCCGGGGACGGCGCGGGCTCGGGTGCGGGGTCGGACGCGGGTCCGGGCGCGGGTCCGGGCGGGGCGAAGAAGGCCGACCGGGCCGAGGTCGCACCGGCGTCGTCCGAGGGTCCGGTGAAGAAGGTCGGCGACGGCGTCGGCGAGGCCGCGCAGGGCGTCGGGGACACCGCCGAGTCGCTGGGCAGGGGTGTCGACGACGTCGCGGGCGGGTTGACCGGGAAGAGGTCCGGCTCGGGTTCCGGCGGCTCGGACGCCGGGTCCTCCGGCTCGTCCGACGAGGCTCCGGCCCCGTCCGCCCCCGCGCCGCGGGAGGAGCCCGCGCCGCGGGAGGAGTCTGCGCCGCGGGCGGCCGCGCCCGCGCCGATCTCGCCCGCCCCGTCGGAGGGCTCCGGCACGGAGCGCTCCGGCTCGGGGTCGCAGGGTTCCGGCGGGAGCCGCGGCTCCGGCGGCAT
The DNA here is from genome assembly GCF_020496245.1 of Pseudonocardia sp. ICBG601. Classification (NCBI taxonomy): domain Bacteria; kingdom Bacillati; phylum Actinomycetota; class Actinomycetes; order Pseudonocardiales; family Pseudonocardiaceae; genus Pseudonocardia; species Pseudonocardia sp. ICBG601. The sequence goes on from NZ_JAHLJA010000148.1 coordinate 1,812,251, forward strand.
CGTCAGCGCCGTGGCCGGGTCCTACGTCGAGTCCGCCATGGGGCGGGAGGCGGCGGCGCCGGTGCTGGCGGAGGCCGACCGGCAGGCGGCCGAGCAGATGGCCGAGCGCAGCGGGTCCTCCGGGTCCCGGTCCGGCGGCTCGTCCGGTTCCTCCGACGGCTCGGGATCGGACTCGCGGTCCTCCGGGTCCCGCTCCTCCGGATCGGACTCCGACTCCGGGTCCTCGGAGTCACGGTCGTCCCGGTCCTCGGACTCCGGTTCGTCGGCATCCCGGTCGTCGGACTCGGGCTCGTCGTCCTCCCGGTCGTCCGGCTCGGGCTCCTCGTCCTCTTCGGAGTCGCGGTCCTCGGACTCGGGCTCGGGGTCGTCGCGGGGGGAGTCCTCGCGGAGCAGCAGCTCGGACGACTCCCGCTCCTCGTCCTCGGACTCCGGCTCACGGTCGTCCGGGTCGGACTCGGGGTCGGACTCGGGCGGCGGCAGCTCCTGGTACTGACGGTGTCGCCCGCGGTGGCCGGCTCCCACACAGCCGGCCACCCGGGCCGGCCGCCTCACCGGGCCGGCCGCGTCACGGGACCGGCCGCGTCACGGGACCGACCGCGTCACGGGACCGACCGCCTCGCCCGGCCGACGGCCCCGCCCGCCCCGCCCCACCGGCCCCGATCGGTCCACCGTTCACCCGATCGGTCGTGGCGCGTCGCGCGGTTCGGGCGTGGCGCGACGATCGCGGGCCGGTGGCGCGGGTACCGTCCCCGCTGTGACCGCTGCCCGCACGCTCGCCACCGCGCCGGCCGCGAGCGTCCTGCCCGAGCACGTCCGCACCGCCTTCGGCGTGCGTGAGACGTCCCCCCGTCCCGTCGTGTGGGCGGGCCAGCGGGCCTGGCAGTGCGGCGACGTGCTGCTGCGGCCGGTGTCCGACCACGTCGTCGCTGCCTGGTCGGCGACGGTCCTGGAGAACCTCGAGGTCGACGGCGTCCGCCTCGCCCGCCCCGTCCGCAGCTCGGACGGCCGGTGGGTCGTGGGCGGCTGGGCCGCGTCCCGGCACGTGCCGGGCGTCCCCGAGCCGCGGCACGACGAGGTCGTCGCCGCGTCGCTGCGGCTGCACGCCGCCACCGCGACCGTGCTGCGCCCGCGCCTGCTCGACGACCGCGACGACCTGCTGTCCCGGTCCGCGGCCGCCGCGTTCGGCGAGCGCCGCCTGGACCTGCACCCCGAGACCGGCGGCCGGCTGTTCGCCGAGCTCGCCGCGCACCGCCGCACGATCCGGCTCACCCCGCAGGTCGTGCACGGCGAGCTGTTCGGCGCCATGCTGTTCGACCCGACGGGGCGGCCCGCCGTGCTCGACCTCGTGCCGTTCTGGCGGCCCGCGGAGTGGGCGGCGGCGGTCGTCGTCGTCGACGCGGTCGCCTGGGGCGGTGCCGACGAGGAGCTGATCGAGCGCTGGTCGGAGCTGCCCGAGTGGCCGCAGTCGCTGCTGCGCGCGGTCCTCTACCGGCTGGCCCTGCACGCCCAGCACCCGGACGCGACGACCGAGTCGCTCGCCGGGATCGAGCGGGTCGCGAGCCTGGTCAGCCGCCGGCTCTGACGTGGCCGCTCCCAGCACGCTGCTGCTCACCGGCGCCGCGGGGAACATGGGGACGCTGCTGCGGGGCCGGCTGGCCCGCGACGGCCGGACCCTGCGCCTGCTCGACACCGCGGAGCTGCAGGCCGGTCCCGGCGAGCAGGTCCGCACCGGCTCGGTGACCGACCCGGACGCGGTCGCCGCCGCGACGACCGGTGCCGACGCCGTCGTCCACCTCGCCGGGATCAGCGGTGAGGCGGGCTGGGACGACATCCTCGCCGTCAACGTCGAGGGGACCCGCACCGTGCTCGACGCGGCGGTCGCCGCCGGGGTGCGGACCGTCGTGCTCGCGTCCAGCAACCACGCCGTCGGCTTCCGGACCCGCGACGACGGCGTCCCGCTGCCCGCGGACGTGGGCCACGCCCCGGACACCTTCTACGGCTGGTCCAAGCACGCGATGGAGGGACTGGGCCGGCTCTACCACGAGCGGTTCGGCCTGACCGTGGTCTCCGCGCGGATCGGCAGCTGCTTCCCCCGGCCGTCGAACCCCCGGATGCTCGCGACCTGGCTGTCCCCGGACGACGCCGCCCGCCTGGTCGAGGCGGCCGTCGACCCGGGCACCCGCGGCCACCACGTCGTGTGGGGCGTGTCGGCCAACACCCGTCGCTGGTGGTCGCTGGAGGAGGGCGCCGCGATCGGCTACCACCCGCGCGACGACGCCGAGGTCTTCGCCGGGGAGCTCCTCGGCGGCACCGAGCCGGACCCGGCCGACCCGGTGCACCACCGGGTGGGCGGCGCGTTCTGCGACGCCCCGCTCGGCGTCCCGATGCGCTGAGGCGGCTCACAGCCGTCGCGACACCCGTGTGAGATAAGCGTTGCGGGGGTGTCACACGGGGCCACCCGTCGGAAACTGGGGCTCCCTAGCGTCGTCGACGACGTGACCGCCGGCGATCAGGAGACCGATCCGTGACCACCACCTCTGCCCCGGGGCGCCGCATCGGCGGCCGCTGGATCGACCACTGGGACCCCGAGGACGAGGGGTTCTGGCAGCGCACCGGCTCGGCGATCGCCCGTCGCAACCTGTGGCAGTCGATCTTCTCCGAGCACATCGGCTTCTCGATCTGGACCATCTGGTCGGTCCTGGTGCTGTTCATGGGGCCCGAGTACGGGTTCACCGCGGCGCAGAAGTTCTTCCTGGTCGCGGTACCCACGCTGGTCGGGTCGATCCTGCGGCTGCCCTACACCTTCGCCGTCGCCCGTTTCGGCGGCCGCAACTGGACGATCTTCGCGGCGTCGCTGCTGATCGTGCCCACGATCCTGGCGATGGTCGTGCTGGAGCCGGGGGTGTCGTACACGACGCTGCTGGTCGTCGCCGCGGTCGCCGGCGTCGGCGGCGGCAACTTCGCGTCGTCGATGGCGAACATCAACGCGTTCTTCCCGGAGAAGGAGAAGGGCTGGGCGCTGGGGCTCAACGCCGGCGGCGGCAACCTCGGCGTGCCGGTCGCGCAGCTGCTCGGCCTGCTCGTCATCGCCACCCTCGGCGCGGGCTCCCCGCGGGTGCTGCTGGCGGTCTACCTGCCGTTCATCGTGATCTCGGCGTTCCTGGCCTGGAAGCGGATGGACAACATCGCCGCGATGTCCAACGACACCGGCGCCTTCACCGAGGCCTGCCGCGACCGCCAGACCTGGATCATGTCGTTCCTCTACATCGGGACGTTCGGGTCGTTCATCGGCTACTCGTTCGCCTTCGGCCTGGTCCTGCAGAACCAGTTCGAGCGGACCCCGCTGCAGGCCGCCGCGGTCACCTTCATCGGCCCGCTCATCGGGTCGCTGATCCGCCCCTACGGCGGCAAGCTCGCCGACCGGTTCGGCGGCGCGGTGGTCACCCTGTGGAACTTCGTCGGCATGGCGGTCGCCACGCTGGTGATCATCTTCGCCTCGGGGATCGGGTCGCTGACGCTGTTCACGATCGGCTTCATCGCCCTGTTCACGCTGTCCGGCGTCGGCAACGGGTCGACCTACAAGATGATCCCGGCGATCTTCACCGGGCGGGCGCGCGTCGCGATCGCCGGGGGCGCGGACCGCGGGACCTCGTTCGACACCGCGCGACGGCTGTCCGGTGCCGTCATCGGCATCGCCGGTGCGGTCGGCGCGCTGGGCGGGCTGTTCATCAACCTCGCCTTCCGCCAGTCGTTCATGACGGTGCAGTCCGGCACGCCCGCGTTCTGGAGCTTCCTGGCCTTCTACGTCCTCTGCATCGGTGTCACCTGGGCCGTGTACCTGCGGCCGCGCCCGGCACTGGTCGGGAGCACCGAGGCCGCCGCGATGGCCCGGGTCTGAGCCGTGGGTCCGGACGACCGGACCGCCACCCACTGCCCGTACTGCGCCCTGCAGTGCGGGCAGTGGGTCGGCCCGTCCGGCGAGGTCGACGCCCGTGACTTCCCGACCAACGCCGGGGGCATGTGCCAGAAGGGCTGGACCTCGGGCGCTCTGCTCACCTATCCGCAACGGCTGACGTCGCCGCTGGTCAGGACCTCGCGGACGGCCGGTTTCGTCGAGACCGGCTGGGACGACGCGCTCACCGGCGTCGCCGCTCGGCTCGCCGCGCTGCGCGCCGAGCACGGCCCGGACTCGGTCGCGGTGTTCGGCGCGGGCGGGCTGACCAACGAGAAGGCCTACCTGCTCGGCAAGTTCGCCCGGGTCGCGCTGGGCACCAGCCAGATCGACTACAACGGACGGTTCTGCATGTCCTCGGCCGCCGCCGCGGGCAACCGGGCCTTCGGGGTCGACCGCGGGCTGCCGTTCCCCGTCACCGACCTCGACGACGCCGAGCTGGTCGTGCTCGCCGGCGCGAACGTCGCCGAGACCATGCCGCCCCTGATGTCGCACCTGAGCGGGGCGCGCCTGGTCGTCGTCGACCCGCGGCGCACCCCGACCGCGGAGCGCGCGCTCGCCTCCGGCGGGCTGCACCTGGCGCCGCGCCCGGGCACCGACCTGGTCCTGGCGCTGGGGATGCTGCACGCCGCCGTCGTCGACGGGCACCTCGACCTGTCCTACGTGGACGACCGGACGACCGGTTTCGACGACGTCTGGGCGATCGCCTCGCAGTGGTGGCCCGAGCGCGCGGAGCGGGTCTGCGGGGTCGCCGCCACCGACATGCGCACCGTCGTGCGGTGGCTCGCGGAGTCCGCGCGGCGCTACGTGCTCACCGCGCGCGGCGCCGAGCAGCACGCGCACGGCGTCGACTCCGTCGCCGCGTGGATCAACCTGTCGCTGGCGCTCGGCCTGCCCGGCCGCCCCGGCTCCGGGTTCGGGACGATCACCGGGCAGGGCAACGGCCAGGGCGGGCGCGAGCACGGACAGAAGTCCGACCAGCTCCCCGGCTACCGGCACATCAGCGACCCGGCCGCCCGCGCACACGTCGCACGGGTGTGGGGGGTGCCGGAGCCCTCGATCCCCGGGCCCGGCCGCAGCGCCGTCGAGCTCCTCGACGCCCTCGGCCGCCCCGGCGGACCGAAGGCGCTGCTGGTGTTCGGCTCGAACGTGCTCGTCTCCGCGCCCGACGCCCGCGCCGTCGCCGAGCGGCTGGACGCGCTGGACCTGCTCGTCGTCGCCGACGTGCTGCCCGGCGAGACCGCGCTGCGCGCCGACGTCCTGCTCCCCGTCGCCCAGTGGGCCGAGGAGGAGGGGACCATGACCAACCTGGAGGGACGGGTGCTGCGCCGCCGCCGCGCGCTCGCCCCGCCGCCCGGGGTGCGCACCGACCTCGAGGTGATCGCCGGGCTGGCCGCCGCCCTCGACGCGCCGGGGGAGTTCCCCGGCGACCCGCGGACCGTGTTCGACGAGCTGCGCCGCGCCTCGGCCGGCGGCATCGCCGACTACGCCGGCGTGTCCTACGCCCGGCTCGACGCGGGCGAGGCGCTGCACTGGCCGGTCCCCGCCGACGACCACCCCGGGACCCCGCGGCTGTTCACCGAGCGCTTCGGCCACCCCGACGGACGCGCCCGGATGCTGCCGGTCGACCACGTCGAGCCGGACGAGGGCACGGGCGGCGACTTCCCTCTGACCGTGACGACCGGGCGGGTGCTGGTGCACTACCAATCCGGCGCGCAGACCCGGCGGGTCGCCGAGCTGGCGGAGGTCGCGCCCGAGGTGTTCGTCGAGGTGCACCCGGACACCGCCGCCCGGCACGGTCTCGCCGACGGCGACCTGGCCGACGTCGTGTCCCGGCGCGGGACGACGACGGCGCGCGTCCGCTGCGTCGCCTCGCTGCGGCCGGACACGGTGTTCCTGCCCTTCCACTTCGGCGGGGCGGGGGCGGCGAACAACGTCACCAACCCGGCCCTGGACCCGGTGAGCCGGATGCCGGAGTTCAAGGTGGCCGCGGTGCGGCTGGAACCCGCCTCGACGGAACGGGGCAGATCCGCCGGCCCCGGAGCCGGGACCGGCACCGCCGCCGAGCTGAGTCCCACCGGCGCGGGCCGGTCCGCGCGCTGATCCGCTGCCCGCGCGCGTCCGGACACGCGCGAGCCGCGGATCACCGCGCGCTCTGCGGATCACCGCGCGCTCGGCGGATCATGACGCGGGCGGTGGGCGCCGCGCCCGCTGCCGGGGGGAGCCGCCCGGGCGTGCACCGGAAATCGCGTAGCTGTCGTGCGTTGTCAGGGATACCCTGACAGACATGTCCGCATCCGAGCACCGCACCCTCGTCGACCACGCCCTCGTCGTCGACGTCACCGAGGCGGCCCGGGCCGTCACCGCGGCGGCGGTCGCCGAGCTGGACCGCCGCGCCGACGCCGTCGCCGGTGTCCCGCCGCTGCCCGGCACGCCGGAGTGGGAGGCCGAGCAGGGCACCGACGGCCCGGCCCGTCGTGAGACCGCCTGGCAGCTGGCCGCGTTCCGGATCGCCCTGGCCGCCGGGCTCGACCCGCTGCCGCAGCTGGTCGGGCTCCGCCGCATCGGGGTCAGCTGGGAGACGGTCGGCCGCGCCGCCGGGATCACCCGCCAGTCCGCGCACGAGCGGTGGTCGGCCCGGGTCGCCGCCGTCCTCGACCGCTGAGCGCAGCACCCCGCACGCGGGCGCAGGCGCACCTCGCATGCCCTGCAGAGGCTGCGAGGTGGGCGGAACCGCTGCGAGGTCCCGGCTCACGGACGGCGCCCGCCGAGAATGAGGACCTCGTAACGCCCGTGCAATGGCCGGCGTTCTGCCCGTAACCCCCCGTTCCTACCGTCGGTGTCATGAGCAGGCGCGTGGTGGTGATCGGGCACGGCATGGTCGGTGCCCGTTTCGTGGAGGAGGCCCGCCGGCGCGACCCGGACGGCGAGCGGGTGACGCTCACCGTCCTCGGCGCGGAGCCCCGCCCCGCGTACAACCGGGTGCTGCTGTCCACCGTGCTCGCCGGCGGGCTGCGGCCCGCCATGGTCGCGCTGCCCGTCGTCGACGGCATCGTCCTGCACACCGGCGTCGCGGCGACGGCGCTCGACCGGACCGCGCGCGTCGTCCACGCCGACGACGGCACCGTCCACCCCTACGACGAGCTGGTCCTCGCCACCGGCTGCCGCGCCTGGCTCCCGCCGGTCGACGGTCTCGCCGACCCCGGCGCCCCGGAGGTCCCGGCCCGCGGCGTGAGCCTGTTCCGCGACCTCGACGACTGCGAGCGCATCCTCGACGCGGCCGTGCCGGGCGCGCGGATCGCCGTCGTCGGGGGCGGGCTGCTCGGGGTCGAGGCCGCCCGCGGGCTCGCCGGACGCGGCGTCGCCGTCACCCTCGTGCACCCGCGCACCCACCTGATGGAGCGCCAGCTCGACGCGGGCGCCGGCGACGTGCTCGCGACCGCGCTGCGCGGGCTCGGGGTCGACGTCCGCTGCGGTGTCGGCGCCAAGGCCTGGGACCCCGAGACCGGCCTGGACTGCGACGACGGCTCCCGGATCGCCGCGGACCACGTCGTCGTCGCCGCCGGGGTGCGTGCGAACACCGGGCTGGCCGCCGACGCCGGGCTCGCGGTCGACCGGGGGATCCTCGTCGACGACCGCCTCGCCACCGACGACGGCCGGGTGCACGCCCTCGGCGACTGCGCGCAGCACTCCGGCGCCCCGGGCGGGCTCGTGCAGTCCGGCTGGGAGCAGGCCGCCGTCCTCGCCGACCTGCTGACCGGCACCGACCCGGCCGCGCGCTACCGCGGCACCCGCCCGGTCACCCGGCTCAAGGCCCGCGGCATCGACCTCGCCGCCCTCGGCGACCCCACTGCGGGCGACGAGGAGCTGAGTGTCTCCGACCCCCGGCGCGGCCGCTACGGCGTGCTCGCGCTGCGCGACGACCGCGTCGTCGGGGCCGTCCTCATGGGACTGCCCGACGCCGCCGCCATGATCACCGGGCTCTACGACTCCGGCGCCCCCGCTCCCGAGGACCGGCTCGCGCTGCTGCTCGGCCGGGCCCTGCCCGGCGAGACGTCGCCCGCCACCGACCCGGGCCGGATGCCGGGCGCTGCCGTGGTCTGCCGCTGCAACAGCGTCACCAAGAACGCGCTGGTCACCGCGTGGCGCGCGGGTGCCCACGACGTCGACGCGCTGTCGCGGCGCACCCGGGCCGCCACCGGCTGCGGGAGCTGCCGCGACGTCGTCTGCGGGATCCGGGACTGGCTGGCCGACATCGACCCGCCGCAGGAGAGCGCGGCATGAAGGAGCAGAGCATGAGCCGTCTGGTCGTCGTCGGGAACGGCATGGTGGGCCACCGCCTGGTCGCCGCCGTGCGGGACCGGGACACGGCGGGGGACTGGGAGATCACCGTCCTCGGCGAGGAGCCCCGCCGCGCCTACGACCGGGTCGCCCTGTCCTCCTATGTGGACGGCACGTCGGAGGAGGAGCTGCGCCTCGACGACGACGACCTGCGCGGCGACCCGCTCGTCACCTACCACCTCGGCGACGCCGTGGCGTCGATCGACCGCGACGCCCGCCGCGTCACCACCGCGTCCGGCCGCACCCTGACCTACGACGCGCTGGTGCTCGCCACCGGCTCGTACCCGTTCGTCCCGCCGGTCCCCGGCAAGGACCTGCCCGGCTGCTTCGTCTACCGCACCCTCGACGACCTGGACGCGATCAAGGCCGCCGCCGCGGCCGCCGCGGACGACCCGGCGCGCAAGGGACGGCCGTCGGCGATCGTCGTCGGCGGCGGGCTGCTCGGCCTGGAGGCGGCCCGGGCGATGCGGCTGCTCGGGCTGTCCCCGCAGGTCGTCGAGATCGCACCACGGCTCATGCCGGTCCAGGTCGACGAGGGCGGCGGCGCCCTGCTCGAACGTCTCGTCACCGGCCAGGGCATCGCCGTCCGCACGGGGGTGTCGCTGTCCGGCGTGTCCACCGACCGCGGCCGGCTGGTCGGGACGCTGTCCGACGGCGTCGAGCTCGACGCCGACCTCGTCGTGTTCTCCGCCGGCATCCGTGCCTCCGACCGGCTCGCCCGCGACTGCGGCCTGCCCGTCGGCGAGCGCGGCGGGGTGTGGGTCGACGACCGCTGCCGCACCTCCGACGACGCCGTCTGGGCGATCGGCGAGTGCGCCGCCCTGGAGGGCCGCACCTACGGCCTGGTCGCGCCGGGCTACGCGATGGCCGAGGTCGTCGCGGACCGGCTGCTCGGCGGGCAGGCCCGGATGACGCCCGAGGAGCTGGACATGTCCACCCGGCTCAAGCTGCTGGGCGTCGACGTGGCCAGCTTCGGCGACGCCCACGCGACCACCGAGGGCGCGCTGGAGATCGTCGTCAACGACCCGGTGGAGGGCACCTACTCCAAGCTGGTCGTCTCCGACGACGCGTCGACGCTGCTCGGCGGGGTCCTGGTCGGCGACGCCTCGCGCTACGGCTCGCTCCGCCCGCTGGTCGGGGCCCGGCTGCCCGCCGACCCGGTCACCCTGATCTCGAAGGGCGGGGCCGAACCGGACGCGTCCGCGCTGCCGGACTCCGCGCAGATCTGCTCGTGCAACGCCGTCACCAAGGGTGCGTTGTGCGCGGCCGTCGCCGACGGCGCGCACACCGTGCCGGAGCTGAAGGCCTGCACCCGCGCCGGGACGACCTGCGGCTCGTGCGTCCCGGCGCTCGCCCGGATCCTGGCCCAGCAGGGCGTCGAGGTCTCGAAGGCCCTGTGCGAGCACTTCGACCACTCCCGCGCCGAGCTCTTCGAGATCGTCGCCGGGGCGGGCATCACCTCGTTCTCCGCGCTGATCTCCCGGCACGGCCGCGGGTCGGGCTGCGACATCTGCAAGCCGGTCGTCGGGTCGATCCTCGCGACGCTCTACAACGAGCACGTCCTCGACGGCGAGCGCGCGACCCTGCAGGACACCAACGACCACTTCCTCGCGAACATGCAGCGCAACGGCACCTACTCGGTGGTGCCGCGGATCGCCGGTGGCGAGGTGACCCCCGAGGGCCTGATCGTCATCGGCGAGGTCGCCCGCGACTACGGGCTCTACACCAAGATCACCGGCGGGCAGCGGATCGACATGTTCGGCGCCCGCGTCGAGGACCTGCCGGCGATCTGGCGACGCCTGGTCGACGCCGGGTTCGAGTCCGGGCACGCCTACGGCAAGTCGCTGCGCACCGTGAAGTCCTGCGTCGGCACGACCTGGTGCCGCTACGGCGTGCAGGACTCGGTCGGCCTCGCCGTCGAGCTGGAGCTGCGCTACCGCGGGCTGCGCAGCCCGCACAAGCTCAAGTCCGGCGTCTCCGGCTGCGCACGCGAGTGCGCCGAGGCCCGCTCCAAGGACTTCGGCGTGATCGCCACCGAGCACGGCTGGAACCTCTACGTCGGCGGCAACGGCGGCTTCACCCCGCGCCACGCCGAGCTGCTCGTGTCCGACGTGGACACCGCGACGCTGGTCCGGACGATCGACCGGTTCCTGATGTTCTACGTCCGCACCGCCGAGCGGCTGCAGCGCACCGCGCCGTGGATCGAGGCGATGGAGGGCGGGCTGGACCACCTGCGCGACGTGATCGTCGAGGACTCGCTCGGTATCTGCGGCGAGCTCGACGCCGCGATGGCCCGCCACGTCGACTCCTACGCCGACGAGTGGGCCGGCGTCCTGGCCGACCCGCAGAAGCTGGAGCGGTTCGTCTCCTTCGTCAACGCGCCCGACACCCCCGACCCCACCGTCCGGTTCGTCGAGGAGCGGGGACAGAACGTCCCGGCCCCCGGCCGTCCCGACGAGCCCGTCCTGATCGGCCTCCCGGAGGTGTCCTCGCGATGACCACCACGACCACCACGGCCGCCGTCCCCGCCCCGGCCGGGACCGAGCCCACCGGCTGGCTCACCGTCTGCCCGGTGGACCGGCTGCTGCCCGGCCGGGGGGCCGCCGCACTCGTCGGCGACACCCAGGTCGCGTTGTTCCGTCTCGCCGACGGCTCGGTGTACGCCCTGGGCAACATCGACCCGTTCACCGGGGCCGCGGTCGTCTCGCGCGGCATTGTCGGCGACCGCGACGGCGAACCGACCGTCGCCTCGCCGCTGTACAAGCAGGTCTTCGCCCTGCGTGACGGCCGCTGCCTCGACGGCGCCGACGGCGAGGCTGTGAGCCTGCCCGCGTTCGCGGTGCGGGCCATGGGCGACGCGCTGCAGGTCGGGCTACGGTGAACGGGCCTTCCCGCACCGTCGTGCCCACCACCACCCGCGACGCTCCCGGCGACCTCCGCGCGTCCTCCGCGCCGGCCGGCCGGGGTATCGGAGGAACGGAGAACCGGTGACCCGATCCGCCGCACGAGACATCGCCGCCGCGCCCGACGCGGCCGCGGTGCCACCGCTGGCCGGGTTCACCGTCGGCATCACCGCCGCCCGGCGCGCCGAGGAGCTCGCCACGATGCTGGAGCGCCGCGGCGCGAGCATCCAGCACGGGCCCGCGCTGCGCATCGTGGCCCTCGCCGACGACGCCGACCTCGAGAACCGCACCCGCGAGCTCGTCGCCGCACCACCGGACATCACCGTCGCGACCACCGGGATCGGCTACCGCGGCTGGATCGAGGCCGCCGACGGCTGGGGGCTGGGCGAGGACCTGCTCGCCGCGCTCGGCCGCTCGGAGATGCTCGCCCGCGGCCCCAAGGCGCGCGGCGCGATCCGCGCGTCGGGCCTGGTCGACGCCTGGTCCCCGGAGTCGGAGTCCACCGCCGAGGTGCTGGAGCACCTGCTCGACCGCGGCGTCGAGGGCACCCGGATCGCGGTGCAGCTGCACGGCGAGCCGCTGCCCGACGTCGTCGACGCCCTGGAGATGGCGGGCGCCGAGGTCGTCACGGTGCCGGTCTACCGGTGGGCGCCGCCGCTGGACCTCGGCCCGCTGGACCGGCTGATCGACACCACCCTGGCCGGCGGGATCGACGTCCTGGCGTTCACCAGCGCCCCCGCCGCGGCCGGGATCCTCGCCCGCGCCGGGGAACGCGGTCTGCGCGAGGACCTGCTCACCGCGCTGCGCGGCCCCGTGCTGGCGCTGTGCGTCGGCCCGGTCACCGCGGCACCGCTGGAGGCGCTCGACGTGCCGACCGTGCAGCCGCAGCGCTCCCGGCTCGGCGCGATGGTGCGGACCTGCGAGTCCGTCGCCCCGGCCCGGGCCCGCAGGCTCCCGGTCGGCGGCCACCAGCTGGAGCTGCGCGGACACGCGGTGCTCGTCGACGGCACGCTGTGCCCGCTCCCGCCGACGCCCATGGCGCTGCTGCGGCTGCTCGCCAAGCGTCCCGGCCGGGTCGTGTCCCGCGCCGAGCTGCTCGCCGCGCAGCCCGGTGGGGCGGGCGACGAGCACGCCGTCGAGAACGCGATCGGCCGGCTCCGCGCGGCACTCGGCGTCCCCGGCCTGGTGCAGACCGTGGTGCGCCGCGGCTACCGGCTCGCACTCGAACCCGAGCACGGCGCGCACTGCGCCGAGGACCCGGAGGTGACCCGGTGACCGGGCTCCCGCTGCTCCTCGTCGCGCACGGGTCGCGCTCCGACGCCGCCGACGCGGTGATCCGGTCGCTGGCCGCGGCCGTCGCCGCACGCGGCCCGCAGGTCGAGGTCTGCTACGTCGACGTCCGCGGCCCCAAGGTCGTCGACGCCGTGATCGGGCTGCAGGACCGCGGCCACGACGGCGCCGTCGTCGTCCCCGCGTTCCTCGCCGCCGGCTACCACGTGCGCACCGACCTGCCCGCCCAGCTCGCCGAGGTCGGCGCCGACCCGGCCCGGTTCCCGGTCACCCGCTCCATGGGTCCCGACCCGCTGCTCGCCGCCGCGGCCCTGGACCGGCTGCGCACGGCCGGCTACCGCGACGGCGACGCCGTCGTCCTCGCCGCCGCCGGCTCGTCGGACCCGTCCGCGGTCGCCCAGGTGCACGCGAGCGCCGGGATGCTCGCCCGCCGGGTCGGCCGTCCGGTCCCGGTCGGGTTCGCCGCCACCGGCAGCCCGTCGGTGACCGAGCTGGTCGCCCGGCTGCACGACGCCGGGGAGCAGCGGGTCGCGGTCGCGTCCTGGCTGCTGGCCCCCGGGGTCTTCCAGACGCGGCTGCTCGGGTCGGGGGCCGACGTCGTCGCCGACCCGCTGGGCGTGCACGACGACGTGGTGACCGCCGTCCTCAAGCGCTACGCCGCCGGGGCCGCCGCAGTGCTCGCCGCCTGACCGTGCCGCGGCCCGACCCGGACCTGGTCGCCCGGCTGCGGGCGGCGGGCTGCGTGTTCGCCGAGGACGAGGCCGCGCTGCTCGCGGCCGCGGCCGACGGGCCGGAGCTGGAGACGCTGGTCCGGCGCCGCGTCGCCGGGGAGCCGCTCGAGCACGTCCTCGGCCGGGTGGACTTCAACGGGCTGACCGTGCGGGTCACCCCGGGGGTGTTCGTGCCGCGCCGTCGCAGCGAGGCGCTGGTGCAGGCGGCCGTCGCCGCGCTGCCGGGTTCCGCGCATCCCGGGCGCCCGCTCGTGGTCGACCTCTGCTGCGGCTGCGGGGCGCTCGGGCTCGCCGTCGCGCGACGGGCCGCCGTCGAGCTTCACGCCGCCGACGCCGACCCGGTCGCCACCGCCTGTGCCGCGCAGAACCTGGCCGGGGTGGGGACGGTGCACACCGGGGACCTGTTCACCGCGCTGCCCACCGGGCTGCGGGGACGCGTCGACGTGCTCGTCGCGAACACCCCCTACGTGCCCAGCGGCGCGATCGGCTCGATGCCCCCGGAGGCCCGCGACCACGAGCCCCGCACCGCGCTCGACGGCGGCCGCGACGGCCTCGACCCGGCCCGCCGGGTGGCCGCGGGGGCGGGGGAGTGGCTCGCGCCGGGCGGGGCGCTGCTGATCGAGACGGGCACGGCCCAGGCTCCGGTGCTGGCGCAGGTGTTCGGCGGGCACGGCCTCGTCGCGCGCATCGGGCACGACCAGGACCGCGACGCGACCTGGGTGCAGGGCCGCGTCACGGTCTGACCGGGGGCTTCGTGTCCCGCTTTGCTCTGCTCACCGATACGCAGCAGAGCCCGCCGCCCTGCTCAGCCGGCCCAGCGCAGCTCCTCGCCACCGAACAGGCCGCCCTCGTAGATGATCGTCCAGTCCCCGGCCGGGTCGGTCTTCGCGTCGAAGCAGACCTGGCCCTGCGCGGTGCCGCCGGGGGCGAGCTCACCGGAGCTCAGGTCGTTGCCCCCTCCGATGCTGATCCGGCGGATCGCGCCGTTCGGGTCCTGGAGCTTCCAGTCCCAGATGTTGAAGCTCTCGGTGTCGTCACTGCCGTTGCGGTAGGTCACGTCCGTGCACTTGTGCGGCCCGCCGAAGCCGGACCGGTCCCGCAGCGCCGAGGCCGTGACCTGCAGCCCGTCCCTCGTGCTGAGGGTCGCCCCGGCCGCCCCGCTCGTCGGTCGTGCGGGAGCGGCCGGTGCCGAGGTCCGGTCCGCCTGCTCGATGACGGTGTCCGCGGACGACGAGGCGCCCGAGGCCGTCACGGTGCCCGTCGACGAGCCGGAGACGGCCGAGGCGAACGCGACCGTGTAGATCAGGCAGAACACGAGCCCGAACGCGGAGAGCACGGTGCCCGCGATCGCGACGCCCTTGTTGTCCGCCCGCCCGGCCTGCGCCCGCAGCACACCCGCGATCCCGAGCGCCAGCCCGATGAGCACCATCGGCCAGGCGATCACACCGACGATCGGGATCAGCGAGAACAACGCGCCGAGGATCCCGAGGACCAGCGCCGCGGTGCCCATCCCGTTGCGCGGCGGCTGCGGCGGCGGCCATCCGGGCTGGTGGGGGCCAGGGGGACAGGGCGACTGCGGGTACGTCATGGTCATCTCGTCGTACCGGACAAGTGGAAGGTTGCGGACATCCGGCGACGATCGTCAATCCTGATGACGGCGACCGTCAGGACGTCGTGACCACCAGGCGTCCGGGAGCGTCCGCGGTCCAGGCCCGCTCCACGTCGCCCAGCTCCGCCACTCGCAGCGGGATCCGGAGCCCCTCGGCCGCGACGGCGTCGAGCAGGCGCGGCAGCTCCGCAAACAGCAGCGCGGGGTCGATGCTGCCCCCGCCGCTGCCGGACACGTCGATCCGGCGGGCACGCAGGATCGCCGCGTCGAGGGCGACGGTCCGGCCCGCGAGCGCCCCGATCTGCACGTAGTGCACCGGTCGGCCGCCGTGCCGGAGGCTGCCCGACCGCAGCGCCTCGAAGGTCGCCCCGGCGACCGGTCCCCACAGGTAGTCGAGGACGACGTCGGGACCGCCGTCGAGCACGGCCGCGAGGGCGGCGGTCGTCGCGGCGGGGTCGTCGGAGAGTCGGACGGGGAGGACCCGGTCGTCGTCGGCGACCTGCTCCAGCGCGGCGGGGTTGCGCCCCGCGGCGATCACCCGGCCCGCGCCGTGGTGCAGCGCGATCCGCACGGCGAGCCCGCCGGAGGCGCCCGTCGCGCCGAGGACGAGGACCGTGCCACCCGGCGGGACGCCCCGGTCGACCAGCGGCATCCACGACGACATCGCCGGGTTCACCACCGCCGCGGCCAGCTCGGTCGGCAGCGCGTCCGGCACCGGCACCGCCCACCCCGCCGGGACCACGGTGCGCTCGGCGATCGTCCCGTAGGGGGTGGGGCAGCCGCCGGTGTAGATCCGGCGGCCGTCGAGCTCGGCGATCCCGTCCACCCCCGCGACGAACGGCAGCGTGTCCCCGGCGGAGTAGTGGGTGCCCGCGGCGACGGACCGCACGAGCTGGTGCACCCCGGCGGCGAGCATCCGGACCTCGACGGTGCCGTCACCGGCCACGGGATCGGGGAAGTCGGCGCAGGCAGGCGGCGCGCCGAAGGTCGAGACGACGGCTGCCTTCATGAGGACACCTCCGTTGAACAGTGTTCAAATCCGATGTCGCCTACACTCCTCTGAACACTGTTCAACGTCAAGGGGGGCGGCGTGGCTCTGGACCGCGACGCGATCGTCGACGCCGCGTTCGACCTGCTCGCCGAGGGAGGCCTCGACGCGATCACCGCCCGCGCGCTCGCGACCCGGCTCGGCGTGCGTGCCGGGGCGCTCTACTACCACCTGCCGGACATGGCGGCCCTGCGCGACGAGATGGCGACGCGCATCGTGCGGCGGATGCTGGAACGGGTGGGCGAGGCCGCCGGACTGGGCTGGGTGGACCTGCTGCGGTCGGCGGCGACCACGAGCCGGGACACGCTCCTCGGCCACCGGGACGGCGCCCTGCTCGTGGCCGGCACCTACCTGCTCGACGACGCGGCCCTGCGCTCGCTGGAGGTGCCGCTGGCCGCTCTCGTCGCACAGGGGTTCACCCCGCTCGACGCGCAACGGGCGCTGACGACGGTGAACGCGTTCGTCGTCGGGCACGTCATCGAGGAGCAGCAGCGACACGACCCGGTCCGGGGTGCGGCCTACACCGCCGAACGGCGCCGGGCCCGGCTCGACCCCGACGCCCAGCCGCTGACCCACGCGCTGAGCGACGAGGTCGCCGCGCTGCCGGTCGAGACCTTCACCTGGGGGGTGGAGGCGATCGTCGCCGGGATCGGGGCGCGCCGGCGGGCCTGAACCGGCTCAGCGCCTGCGGTGCTCGCGGGGCAGCCGGCCGTCGACCATCAGGATCCCCTCGGCCCGCAGCCGGGCCGCCTGCTCGGCGGCGATGTGCGGGGCCGAGCGCCCGTCCGCGCGCAGCACCCGGTGCCACGGCAGGTCGTGGCCGTCCTCGGCGAGGATCCGGCCGACCAGGCGCGCCGAGCGGATCCCGGCCAGCTCGGCCACCTCGCCGTAGCTGAGGGTCTGCCCGGGCGGGATCGACCGGACGACCTCACGCACCCGCTCCAGGGTCTCCTCGTCCACGCCTGCAGTCTGACGTTGTCGGTGCCCCGTGGTCTCATCGCCCCATGAGCCGAACAGCCACCGAGCAGGCGTCGCCGCGCCTGGTGCGTGCGGACCCCCGGCCCGCTCCCGTGCGGGAGTGGTCCGGTGCCGCCGCGCGGGTGCTCGCGCACGAGCGCGGTGCGCTGCGGGTGCTGGGCGGGCCGGGCACGGGCAAGACGAGCCTGCTGCTCGACGCGGTGGTCCGCCGGATCCGGGCCGGGGAGCCGCCGGGGTCGGCGCTGCTGCTGGTGGGCAGCCGCCGGGCCGCGGAGGAGCTGCGCGGCCGGCTCACGTCGCTGCTGACCGCGGGCGGGGGTGAGCTCGCCGGGGACTTCGGTGTCCGCACCACCCGCGAGCTGCTGGTGCGGACGGTGCACTCCTACGCGTTCGGGGTGCTGCGGCTGCACGCGGCGCGCTACGAGGACCCGCCGCCGCGGCTGCTGGCCTCGGCCGAGCAGGACGTGGTGGTCCGCGAGCTGCTCGCCGGGGAGATCGACGGCTGGGGCGGCACCGTCCCCGGCTCGGGCTGGCCGGAACGGCTCGACCCGGCCCTCGGGCTGCCCGGGTTCGCCGCGGAGCTGCGGGAGCTGCTGCTGCGGGCGGCCGAGCGCGGGCTGGGGCCACGCGAGCTGGCCGAGCTGGGGCGCGAGCACGGGCGCGAGGAGTGGGTCGCGGCGGCCCGGTTCTTCCGCACCTACGAGGAGGTCACGCTGCTCCGCGGGGCAGCGGGGCGGGGTGCGCCACAGGCGACGGCCCCGGCGCTGGACTCGGCCGAGCTCGTCGCCGCCGCGCTGGACACCCTGGCCGCGGACCCGGACCTGCGGGAGCAGGAGCGGCGCCGGGTCCGGCACCTCCTGGTGGACGACGCGCAGGACCTCGACCCGCAGCAGATGGAGCTGGTCGCGGCGCTGGCCGAGCACGCCGGGTCCACGCTGCTCGCGGGCGACCCCGACCAGGCGGTCCTGACCTTCCGTGGCGCGGACCCGCAGGGCCTGACCGTGCTCGACGCGCCCACCGAGGTCCTCACCGTCGACCACCGCCAGCGGCCCGGGGTGCGGGCGGCGGGCCTGCGGGTGGCGGAGAAGCTGCCCGGCTCCGGGGTGACCCGGACCCGGCGCGGCCCGGAGCAGGACGACCCGGCCCCCGAGGTCCCGGAGGGGGCCGGGGTGGGCGAGGCGCTGCAGGTCCGGGTGTTCGGGTCGCCGTCCGCGGAGGCCGGCTGGATCGCCGACCGGCTGCGGCGCGCACACCTCGTCGACGGGGTGCCGTGGTCGGACATGGCGGTGCTGTCCCGGTCCGCGCGGCGCACCCTGCCCGCGCTGCGCCGGGCGCTGGCCGCCGCCGGGGTCCCGCTGGCCGCACCACCGGACGAGGTGCCGCTGCCGCGCCAGCCCGCCGTCGTGCCGCTGCTGCTGGTGCTGCGCGCGGCGTGGCGGCCGTCCGCGGTCGACGCCGACCTCGCGACCTCCCTGCTCACCTCACCGCTGGGCGGTGGCGACCCGATGCGGATGCGTCGGCTGCGTCGCGGCCTGCTGCGGATGCACGCCGCCGCGGGGCACGACGTGCGGACCTTCGCCGACGACGAGCGCGTCGAGGCGGGCGAGGTCGACCCGGCCGCGGCGAGCAGCGACCCGTTGCTGGTCGGGATGCTGCGCGACGCCGTCGCGGGCCGGCCCGACCCGCTGCCGATGCTCTCGCCCGCCGAGGCCGCCCCGATGCGCGACGTGGGCCGCCTCCTCGACACCGCCGCCCGCTCGATCGGCGCGGGTGAGCAGGTCGAGGAGACGTTGTGGAAGGTGTGGCGGCGCACCGGCCTGGCGAAGCGCTGGAGCGAGGCCAGCGCCCGCGGCGGCCCCGGCGGCGCGGCCGCCGACCGGGACCTCGACGCGGTCCTGGCCCTGTTCGACGCGGCCGCCCGCTACACCGACCGGCTGCCCGGCGCCGACGTCGGCGGGTTCCTGGAGTACCTGCTCGACCAGCAGCTGCCGGGGGAGACCCTGGCCCCGCAGGCGCCCCGGGGCGGCGCGGTCGAGCTGCTCACCGCACACGGCGCCCGCGGCCGGGAGTGGACGGTCGTCGCGGTGCCCGGGGTGCAGGAGGGGCTGTGGCCCGACGTACGGCTGCGCGGCAGCCTGCTCGGCCACGAACGGCTCGTCGACCTCGTCGGCGGGGTCGCCGCCCCCGACGACGCGGTCTCCCGCACGGCGCCACTGCTCGCCGAGGAGCGGCGGCTGTTCTACGTCGCCTGCACCCGAGCCCGGACGACGCTGCTGGTCAGCGCCGTGCAGGGGGAGGACGAGCAGCCCTCCCGGTTCCTCGACGAGCTCGACCCCCGCCCCGCCGACGCCGCCGAGGCCCGCCCGATGCACCGGCCCGAGCGCTCCCTGGTGATGGCCGAGCTGGTCGGGGAGCTGCGGCGCGCCGTCACCGAGCCCGACCACGGCGACCCGGCACGCGCCGCACGTCGTCACCGGGCGGCGACCCAGCTGGCCCGGCTCGCCGCGGACGGCGTCCCCGGTGCCCACCCCGACGACTGGTACGGCGTCGCGGACCTGTCCGACGGCGCCCCGCTGCGCGCCGAGGGCGAGCTCGTCCCGATCTCGCCCTCCGACGTCGAGACGATCGCCGGCTGCCCGCTGCGCTGGGTGCTGTCCCGGCACGGCGGCGACGAGACCGGCGCGCTGGCGGCGGTCACCGGGTCCCTGGTGCACGCGCTGGTCCAGGCCCGCGCCGCCGGGGCCGACCCGGTGGAGCTGGAGGAGGCGCTGCGCTCGGCGTGGCGGCGGCTGGACTCCGGGGCGCCGTGGTTCGGGCGCCGCGAGCTGGTCCGGGTGCGCGAGATGCTCGCCGCCTTCGACGACTGGGTCCGCCGCAGCCGTACCGAGGGGCTGGAGCTGGTGGCCGTCGAGCAGCCGGTGCAGCTGGACCTGGACGGCGAGGACGACAGCGAGGGCGACGACCCGGGCCTGCCTCCCGGCGGCATCGGTGCGGGCGACGACGACCCGGCGGGGGCCGCGCTCCTGCCGGTCGACACCGACGGCGACGGCGCCGGGGGGCGCGGCGGCGGGGCCGCGCGGGCGGCCCGGCGGGTCCGGCTCCGCGGCCGGGTCGACCGGCTCGAACGCGACGACCAGGGGCGCCCGGTCGTCGTCGACGTCAAGACCGGGAAGACGGCCACCTCGGCCCGGGCCACCGCCGAGCACCACCAGCTGGCCGTCTACCAGCTCGCGGCCTCGCTCGGCGCGTTCGACCAGCTCGTCGGGGGTGGGGTGGAGCCGGGCGGTGCGCGGCTGCTGTTCCTGGCCGACCGCAAGGCCAACGGGGAGGCGAAGGAGCCGCAGCAGGCGGCGCTGCGCCCGGAGGAGATGGGGCACTGGCGCGACGTGCTGATGACCTGCGCCGAGGACTCGGCGGGGGCGGTGTTCGTCGCACGCGCCGGGCCGGACTGCGACCGGTGCCCGGTCCGCACCAGCTGCCCCGCGGTCGAGACCGGCCGGACGGTGGTGGACGGGTGAGCGGGTCCGGCCGCGTACCGGCACGGGCCACGCACCCGGCCTTGCCGGGCCCGCGGTCGGGTCGTGCAGCCGGCCCGGGCTCCACACCTGTGGGGCCGGACCCCGGTCAGGTCGTGCGGACGGGCCGGACCCGGCGGTCGGCGACCCGGTCGATGACCAGCGCCGCGCCCAGCCCGAGCGCGACGGCGGCGCAGAACCCGCCGACGGTGTCGGTGGCGTAGTGCGCCCCGATCCGCACCATGCCGGCGCCGACGGTGCCGCCGGCCAGCAGCGCCGTCGCGGCCAGGGTGGCGACGGCGGGCCCGGTGCGGGCCACCGGCAGCAGCCCCACCAGCAGCAGTGCGACGAGGAGCCCGATCGACACCGCGCCGCCGGTGTGGCCGGAGGGGAAGGCGTAGCCGTCCGCGGTGGCGGTGCCGATGGTCCGGCCGATCAGCGGCTTGAGCACCGTCGTCGCGACGCCGGTCAGGCCGGGGCCGACGACGGCCAGCACGGCCAGGCGCCGTCGTCGCAGGTACAGGGCCAGCCCGGCGACCAGCAGCGCGCACAGCACGACCGTCGGCGGGGACCCGAAGGTCACCGCATCGGCGAGCAGGGAGCCCGAGCGGTGCCCCAGCGCGTCCACCGCGGTGTCGGCGCCCCGGTCGATCCGCCCGGCGGTCGCATCGCCGCGGTAGGCCCAGGCCAGGACCGCGAAGACGGCGACGGCCGCCGCCACGATCAGTGGCGCCGGCCGTCGCAACGGTCCCAGCAGCGACGGGTCGTCGGGGGTGGGGCGCACCCGGCCCAGGCTAGCCCGCGCTGCCGAGCCCCAGCGCGCTCGCCAGCCGCCGCAGGTCGCCCTCCGGCTCGGCCATCCCGCGCGTGATGATCTGGGCGCAGACGTGGTCGGCGCCGGCGTCGAGGTGCTCGTCGAGCCGGGCCGCGACCTGCTCGGGGGTGCCGTGCGCGACGAGCGCGTCGATCAGGGCGTCGCTGCCGCCGTCGTCGAGATCGGACTCGGCCCAGCCGAGCCGCTTCAGGTTGTTCCGGTAGTTGACCAGGCCCAGGTAGGGCTTCTCGACGGCCGGGCGGCCCAGGGCGCGGGCGGCGGCGGGGTCGTCGTCGAGCACGACCTTGTGCTCCGGCGCGATCAGCGGTCCGGTGCCGTAGCGCTCGCGGGTCGAACGGGTGTGCTCGGGCGTGGTCAGGTACGGGTGCGTCCCGGCGGACCGCTCACGGGCCAGGTCGAGCATCTTCGGGCCCAGCGCCGCGAGGGCACGCCCCTCGGCGGGGACGCCGAGCTCGTCGAGCCGGTTCACGTAGGCGACGAGCGCCGCGTACGGGCGGGTGTAGTCGCTGGTGGCCTCCGGGTGCCCGACGCCGATCCCCAGCAGGAACCGGCCCGGGTGCCGCGCCTCGATGCGGTGGAAGGACTCCGCGACCTCGTCGGCGGGGGTGGCCCAGATGTTCACGATGCCGGTGGCCACGGCCAGCGACGTCGTCGCGTCGAGCAGCGACTCGGTCAGTGCGAGGTCCCCGGGCGGGGAGCCGCCGACCCACACCGCACCGAACCCGAGCTTCTCGATCTCCGCGGCGAGATCGGGGGACAACCCGGTCTCGTGCCGCCAGACGCCGTACCGGCCGAGGGAAACACTCATGGTGGTGAGTACCACCGCGCGGCCCCGATCATTCCCGGTCCTACGATGGCCCCTCCACTACGCGAGAGGCTGGAACAGCAGTGATCGACCTCAAGGCGGCCCGACAGGACCCGGACACCTTCCGCACGGCGCTGTCCCGTCGCGGTGCGTCCGCGGACTTCGACGCCCTGCTGGAGGTCGACGCCCGCTGGCGGGAGGCCACCGACCGCGTCGGCAGCCTGCGCGCCGCGGCCAAGCAGCGGCCCAAGGGCAAGCCCACCCCCGAGCAGGTCGAGCAGTTCAAGCAGGAGAAGGAGGAGCTGCGCGCCGCCGAGGACGCCCTCGCCGCCGCCGACGTCGAGCGCTCCGAGCTCCTCGCCCGCATCCCGAACCTGCCCGACCCGACGGCCGCCGACGGCATGGCCGAGGAGGACGCGGTCACCGTCCGCACCTGGGGCGAGCCGCCGGTCTTCGACTTCACCCCGCGCGACCACCTGGACCTGGCGTCGTCGACGGGCCGGGTCGACATGGCCCGCGGCGCGCGGCTGTCCGGGTCGCGGTTCGCCTACCGCTTCGGCGATGTCGCGCGGCTCGAGATGGCCCTGTTCCGCTACGTCATGGACAAGCTGGCCGGCGAGGGCTTCGTCCCGGTGCTCGGCCCGGTCCTGGCGAACGAGCGGGCGATGTACGGCACCGGCTTCCTGCCGACCGAGGCGTCGAACCTCTACGAGCTGGAGAAGGACGGCCTCTACCTCACCGGCACCTCCGAGGTCGCGCTCGCCGGGATCCACATGGACGAGATCGTCGAGCTCGACACGCTGCCCGCGCGCTACGTCGCGTTCTCGACGAACTTCCGCCGCGAGGCGGGCGCGGCCGGCAAGGACACCAAGGGCATGTTCCGGGTGCACCAGTTCGACAAGGTCGAGATGTTCGTCTACTGCCTGCCGGAGAACTCCCAGGACGTGCACGAGGAGCTGCTCGCCCACGAGGAGTCGATCGTGCAGGAGCTGGGGCTGCCCTACCGGGTGCAGAACATCTCCGTCGGCGATCTCGGCAACCCGGCCGCGAAGAAGTACGACATCGAGGCCTGGTTCCCCGTCCAGGAGCGCTACCGCGAGATCACCTCGTGCTCCAACACCACCGACTACCAGGCACGACGCCTGAACGTCCGGTTCCGCCGCGAGGCCGGAGCGCCGACCGAGAACGTGCACACGCTCAACGGGACCGGCGCCACCGCCCGCGCCATGCTCGCGATCATGGAGAACTTCCAGGACGCGAACGGGACGGTCACGGTGCCGGAGGTGCTGCGGTCCTACGGCGCCCCCGCGACCGTCGGGACCCCGCCGGCCTGATCCCGGTTCGCAGGCGGGGTGACGCGCGCGACCTCCTGACGGGGCAACCGAACGGGGGCCCGCGCGTCCTGCTTGCGTGGAGAAATCGGGGAGTGGTGTGTCGCGGGGCGGGGAACGCCCGGACACGTCGCGCCACGCCGCCCCCGCCGGGGCCGACGCCCGCCGTCCCGGCTCCCACCGTTCCGAGGACCGGCCGGACACCGCGGACTCCGGTCGGCACCGCTCGCCCGAGCCGGCCGTCGACGGACGTCGTGCCGCCGCACCGTGGCCGACCGGGCGGCGGGCCGCGTCGTCCACGCCCCGGACGACGGCACCCGCGGTCCCGCCCGTGCCGCGGCCGGTCGCCCACCGGGCGGTGGCCCCGGCGCCCGCGGCGGCAGGCCCGGTGGACGCCGCGTGGCCGACCGCCGGTCGCCGTGGGCCGGTGCCGCCGGTCCGCCGGACGTCGTCGGCAGCCGGCCCCGAGCCCGCCCGGCCCACCGCCCGCGGACCCGTCGCCCGCCCCGAGGACATCGTGGCGTCGACCGTCGCCCTGCCCGCCGCGGACCGCACCCCCGTCGACCGTGTCCCGGAGTCCCGCCGCCCCGGTCGCGTGGTGCCCGCGCCGTCGCGCCCCGCCCCGGGGACGGGCTCCCCGGACACCGTCCCGGGCCCACGCCGAGCGCCCGGGCCTCCGGCCGCCGCGGCACCGGTCTCCGCGGTCCGGACCCTCGCAGCGAGGACCCCCGCAGCGACGACCCCGGCGGCGTATGTCCCCGCGACGCCGGAGCCGGTCGCCACGACCTCCCGCATCCGCCCCACCGAACACGGAGCCCGGGCGACGGTCGTCCGCGCCGAGCGCGCGGACCGTGCCGAACGGGCGGACAGCGCCGGACGGCCGGGCCGTGCCGGACGGGCGGGCCGTGCCGGACGCCGCGAGCGCCCGGACCGCGCCGTCACCGGCCTGCGCCGCCGCATCGCGCACGGCGCCGGCGCGATGGCGCTGGTGCTCGTCGCCGTCGCCGGGCTGACCTGGACCGTGCTCGTCCCGCCGGACGGCACGGCCGTCGCCGCCGACCCGGCGACCTCCGCGCTGGACAACCAGCTGCCGCCCCCGCCGCCCCCACCCCCGCCGCAGCAGTGGCGCCAGGTCGGTGGCGACGAGTTCGACGGCTCCCGCGTCGACCGCTCCATCTGGAGCGTCTACAACTCGCCCGGCGGGTTCGGCAACGGACTGCGCCGCCCGTCCGCGGTCGGCGTCGGCGACGGCCTGCTCACCGTGACCGCGCGCCCCCGGGCCGCGGGCGGGGGCGTCTCCGGCGGCGTCGCGATGCACGACGGTCAGCTCTACGGCCGCTGGGAGTTCCGCGCCCGCACCGACGTCGGCAACGGCTACAGCCCCGCGATCCTGCTCTGGCCGGACTCCGAGCGGTTCCCCGACGACGGGGAGCTCGACATGATGGAGATCCCGTTCGGCGACCGGCACGCGGCCACCGCCTTCGTCCACTACGGCGCGCAGAACCACATCCTGTCCACCGACACCCCCGGCGACTTCACCCAGTGGCACACCTTCGCCCTGGACTGGCTGCCGGACCGGATCACCTGGTACGTCGACGGGGTGAAGAAGTGGGAGGTCACCGACCGCCGCGCGATCCCCACCACCCCGATGCACCTGGCCATCCAGCTCGACCAGGGCCCGGCGGCGAAGTGGATCCCCGGCCCGGACGCGACCACCCCCGACGAGGTACGCCTGCAGGTCGACTGGGCCCGCGTCTTCGCACCGGTCGACGACGCCGGACGCTGACCCGCCGCCGGGGCCGGGCCGGGACGGCGCCGGGTGGCGAACCTGTCGGTGACGCCGGGTAGAACGGTCCGCGTGGACCCCACCCCCGCCGAGCTGGCACACGCGCTCGGTCTGCACCCGCCGACCGAGGAGCAGGCCGCGGTCATCGCCGCCCCCGCCGGGCCGGCGCTCGTCGTCGCCGGGGCGGGGGCCGGCAAGACCGAGACGATGGCGGCCCGCGTCGTCTGGCTGGTCGCGACCGGCCGGGTGCTGCCCGAGCAGGTCCTCGGGCTCACCTTCACCCGCAAGGCCGCCCAGCAGCTGGGCACCCGCGTCCGGTCCCGGCTGCGCCGCCTCGCCGGGGCCCGGCTGCTCGACGACCTGGACCCGTCCGGTGCCCGGCGCGCCGCGCTGCTGGCGGGTGAGCCCACCGTCGCGACCTACCACGCCTACGCCGGGCGCCTGGTCGGCGAGCACGCGCTGCGGCTGCCCGCCGAGCCCGCCGCCCGGCTGCTCGGCCCGACCGCGGCCTGGCAGCTGGCCCACCGGGTCGTCTCCACCTGGGCCGCGGACCTGGAGATCGACCGGGTCCCCGCGACGGTCACCGGCTACCTGCTCTCGCTGGCCGGGGAGCTGGGGGAGCACCTCGTCGAGCCGGACCAGGTGCGGCGCCTCGCCGAGCGGATGCTGCCGGTGCTGGAGCACGCCCCGCCCGGCAAGCGGCAGCGCGCCGAGCCCTCGGCCGGGTACAAGGCCCGCATCGCCGGGCAGCGGATGCGCTGCGAGCTGCTGCCGCTGGTCGAGGAGTTCGCCCGGCGCAAGCAGGCCGAGCAGGCCATGGACTTCGCCGACCAGATGGCCCTCGCGGCCCGGATCGCCGAGGCCGACCCGGAGGTCGGGCGGATCGAGCGTTCCCAGTACCGGGCCGTGCTGCTCGACGAGTACCAGGACACCGGGCACGCCCAGCGGGTGCTGCTCCGCGCCCTGTTCGGCGTGCCGCCCGGGCTCGCCCCGGAGCCGGAGGACGGCCCGGACCACCGCTCGGTCACCGCGGTGGGCGACCCCTGCCAGTCGATCTACGGCTGGCGGGGCGCGAGCGCCGGGAACCTCGCGCGCTTCCGCACCGACTTCCCCGCCGCGGGCGGCGACCCCGCGCCCGTGCACGGGCTGCTCACCAGCTTCCGGAACCCGGCCGAGGTGCTCGTCCTGGCCAACCGGGTCTCTGAGCCGCTGCGGACCGCGCCCGGCACCGTGCGGGTGGGGGAGCTGCGCCCGCTCGACGGCGCCGGCCCCGGCGACGTCCGGGCCGCCCTGCTGCCCGACGTCGCGGCCGAGGTGGCCTGGACCGCCGACGGCATCGCCGAGCGCTGGCACGCCGGCCACGACGAGGGCACCCCGCCCACCGCGGCCGTGCTGGTCCGGCGCCGCTCCGACATGGACGCGCTCGCCGCCGCGCTGCGCGACCGGCGGGTCCCGGTGGAGGTCGTCGGGCTCGGCGGGCTGCTGTCCACCCCCGAGGTCCGTGACCTCGTCTCCGCGCTGCGGGTGGTGTCCGACCCGCTCGCCGGACCGGCCGCCGTCCGGCTGCTGACCGGGCCGCGCTGGCGGCTCGGGATCGCCGACCTGGCCGCGCTGTGGCAGCGCGCCCGCGAGCTCGTCCCGCACCGCCCGGCCCGCCCCGGGCCGCTGTCGGCCGCCGACCTGGCGCTCGGCGCACTTCCCGGTGAGCAGGCCGAGCAGGCCGGTCTCGTCGACGCCCTCGACGACCCGGGCGGCCCGGAGCGCTACTCCCCGGCCGGGTTCGACCGGATCCGGCGCATCGGCCGTGAGCTCGCCCAGCTGCGCGCCCGCACCGCGGCCCCGCTGACCGACCTGGTCGCCGACGTCGAGCGGACCCTGCTCCTCGACGTCGAGACGATGGCCCGCCCCGGCCCCACCGGCCGGGCGCACCTCGACGCGTTCGCCGACGTCGTCGCCGACTTCGCCGCCGGTGCGGACGTGCCGTCGCTGCCGGGTCTGCTCGACTACCTGGAGACCGCCGAGCAGGCCGAGGAGGGGCTGACCCCCGGCGAGGTGGAGGTCGCCCCGGACCGGGTGCAGATCCTGACCGTGCACGCGGCCAAGGGGCTCGAATGGGAGGTCGTCGCCGTCCCGCACCTGGTCGCCCAGGTCTTCCCCGGCCGCAAGATGTCCGGCTCCTGGCTCAAGGACCCGGCCGCGCTGCCGGTGCCGCTGCGCGGCGACGCCGACGACCTGCCCGGCCTGGCACTGCCCCCGCCCGGCGCCGACCGCAAGCAGGTCGAGACCGCCCTCGACGACCACGACGACGCCCTCGACGAGCGCCGCCTCGCCGAGGAGCGCCGGCTGTTCTACGTCGCGCTCACCCGGTCCGAACGGGTGCTGCTGGTGTCCGGGCACCGCTGGCCCGCGACGGGGGAGAAGCCGAAGGAGCCCTCGGTGTTCCTGACCGAGCTCGCCGAGATCCTGGAGGGTCCCGGCGGCTCCGAGGTCGGTGTGCTGGAGCAGTGGGCACCGCCGCCCGAGCTGGGCACCGGCAACCCGGCGCTGGGTGTCGAACGGACCGCGCAGTGGCCGCCGGACCCGTTCGGCGACCGCGCCGACGACGTGCGCTCCGGGGCCGACCTGGTCCGCGCCGCGCTGCGGGCCCGGCGCCCGAAGCGGCCGCGCCGCGCCGCGCCCGCCGACCAGCTCGCACTGGAGCTGCCCTCGGCTCCCGACGCGGAGCCCGGGGCCGGCGTGGTCGACGCCGAGGGGGACCCCGAGGGCTGGGCCGCCGACGTCGACGTCCTGCTCGCGGAGCGGGCCGCCGCCGCGCAGCGGCCCACGGTGTCGCTGCCCGGGCGGCTGTCGGTGAGCCGGCTCGTCGAGCTCGCCGACGACCCGGACGCGCTCGCCGTGCGGCTGCGCCGTCCGGTGCCGATGCCGCCCAACCAGCACGCCCGCCGCGGCACCGCGTTCCACGCCTGGCTGGAGCAGCGCTTCGGCGCGGAACGCCTGCTGGACATCGACGAGCTGCCCGGCGCCGCCGACGAGTCGGTCTCCTCGGAGGCCGACGCGACCGAGCTCGCCGAGCTGCAGGCCGCGTTCGAGGCGTCGGAGTGGGCGGACCGGCTGCCCGTCGACGTCGAGGTGTCGTTCGAGACGGTGCTGGCCGGGGTCGCCGTGCGCGGCCGGATGGACGCGGTGTTCGCCGACCCCGACGGCGGCTGGACGGTCGTGGACTGGAAGACCGGTGGCCTGCCCGCCGAGGACCGCAGGCAGGCGGTCGGGGTGCAGCTGGCCGCGTACCGGCTGGCGTGGGCGGCACTGCAGGACGTCGAGCCGGACCGGGTGCGGGCGGCGTTCCACTACGTCCGCGACGGCGTCACCCTCCGCCCGGCCGACCTGCTCGACGCCCGCGCGCTGCACGACCTCGTCGCGGGGGTGCCGACGGCCTCGGCCGAGGTATAGACATCGTCTATCGCGAACCGTCGGAGCATCGACGGCGCGACGGGATGGCTCCGCGGCCGGGGCGCGCTGTACCGGACGGGCACGGAGGTACCGGGCCCGGAAGGAGTACGGCGATGCGGGCGCGCAGGACGATCGGGACCGTGGCGGCCGCGGGAGTGGCGGTGGCCGTCCTCGCGGGCTGTGGCGGAGCGGCGGCGACCGGGACGACCGGCCCGGCGGACTCCGGCGCCGGGACGACGGCCGCGCCGGTGGGCGCGGCACCCCGCCCGGCCGACGACGCCGACCTGGTCGACCGCACGCACGGGCTGGTCGAGCCCGGCACGGTCCATGTGGACGGATCGCTCGACACCGAGGCGGCCCGGCACGCCGTCGGCGTCGCGCAGGAGCTCTACACGTTCTGGGACACCGGCGACCGGACCCACCTGGACCGGGCCGTCGACCCGTCGTTCGTCGACCGGACGCTGCCCGCCGGACGCCCCCAGGGGCCGGACGGCCCGGTGGCCGCTTCGGCCGGGTTCCGGGCCGCGGTGCCCGACCTGCACTGCGAGCTCGCCGACCTGTACGTCACCGGCGACACGGTCACCGCTCGGCTGGTGTTCCGTGGCCGGTTCACCGGCGGGTACGAGGGGGTGCGGGGCCACGGGCAGGTGATCGACTTCGGCGCGATCGACGTCCAGCACATCGGCCGGTCGGGGCGGATCGTCGAGGACTGGCACCTGGAGGACAACCTGACGTTCCTGCAGCAGGCCGGGATCGTGCGCGGCTGAACCCCGCCCCGGCACCCCGGAACGCGGAGAGCCCGCGCCCCCGTCGACGGGGACGCGGGCTCTCCGCGTGGGGTGGCTCGGGTCAGTGCGACTCGGCCTTGGCGATGCCGGCACCGGTCAGGGACCGGACCTCCATCTCGGCGTACTTGCTGCCGTCGTGGCGCTTCTGCCCGATGTAGGTACCGACCACGCCGAGCAGGAACGACAGCGGGATCGAGACCAGGCCGGGGTTGGCCAGCGGGAACCAGGCGAAGTCCACGGTCGGGAAGATCGAGGTCTCCTTCCCGGAGACCACCGGCGAGAAGACGATCAGCACCAGGGTGCTGATCAGGCCGCCGTAGATCGAGAACAGGCCGCCGGTGGTGTTGAACCGCTTCCAGAACAGCGAGTACAGGATCGTCGGCAGGTTCGCCGACGCCGCCACCGCGAAGGCCAGCGCCACGAGGAACGCGACGTTCTGGTCCTTCGCGAGGATGCCGCCGACGATCGCGACCACGCCGATCACGATCGCGGTCCGCCGGGCGACCCGGACCTGGGTGGCCTCGGTGTCCGCGACCTCGCCCCGCTTGATCACGTTGATGTAGACGTCGTGCGCGAACGACGCCGACGCGGTGATCGTGAGCCCGGCGACGACCGCCAGGATCGTCGCGAACGCGATCGCGGCGATGATGCCGAGCAGCACCGGTCCGCCGAGGGCGGCGGCGAGCAGCGGCGCGGCGGAGTTCACCTTGCCCGGCGCGGCCTGGATGGCCTCCGGCCCGACGATCGCACCGGCGGCGAAGCCGATGACCAGGGTGAACAGGTAGAACAGGCCGATCAGCCAGATGGCGACCTCGACCGACTTCCGGGCCTCCTTCGCCGTCGGCACCGTGTAGAAGCGCATCAGCACGTGCGGCAGACCCGCGGTGCCGAGGACGAGCGCGATCCCGAGGGAGATGAAGTCGATCTGCGACGTCAGCGACGCGCCGTACTGCTGGCCGGGGGCGAACAGGCCCTCGCCCTTCGGCGAGCCGTCCGCGGCGGCCTGCATGATCGACGAGAAGTTGAAGCCGAACAGCGCCAGCGCCCAGATCGTCATGACCAGCGCGCCCGCGATGAGCAGCACCGCCTTGATCATCTGGACCCAGGTCGTGCCGCGCATGCCGCCGATGAGGACGTAGGCGATCATCACGACGCCGACGACCGCGATCACGACGCCCTGGGCGAAGCCGCCCGAGATGCCGAGCAGCAGTGAGACCAGCGCACCGGCACCGGCCATCTGTGCGAGCAGGTAGAAGAACGACACCGCGAGCGTCGAGGTGGCCGCCGCGGCGCGGATCGGGCGCTGCTTCATCCGGAACGCCAGGACGTCGCCCATGGTGAAGCGGCCGGTGTTGCGCAGCAGCTCCGCGACCAGCAGCAGCGCGACCAGCCACGCGACCAGGAACCCGATCGAGTAGAGGAAGCCGTCGTAGCCGTTGATCGCGATGGCGCCGGCGATCCCCAGGAACGACGCCGCCGAGAGGTAGTCACCGGCGATCGCGAACCCGTTCTGGGTGCCGGAGAAGCCGCCGCCGGCGGTGTAGAAGTCGGCCGCGGTCTTCTTCGCGTGCCGGCTGTTGACGTAGAACACGATCCCCAGCGTCACGATGACGAACGCCAGGAAGATCGAGATGTTGAGCGCGGGGTTGCTGTCCGCCGTCGCCGCCAGGACTGTCGTGCTCATCGGGTCCCCTCGATCTCGCCGCGGAGCTTCGACGACAGCGGGTCGAGCACGCGGTCGGCGTAGCGGATGTAGACCACGGTGATCGCGAAGGTCGACACGAACTGCAGCAGCCCGAGGATCAGCCCCAGGTTGATGTTGCCGAGCACCGGGGTGGCCATGAAGTCCGTCGCGAAGGTCGCGAGCAGCACGTACAGCAGGTACCAGGCCAGGAACCCGGCGGTCACCGGGAACACGAACCCGCGCAGCCGCCTGCGCAGCTCCTGGAAGTCGGGGCTCGCCTGCACGGCGGCCCAGTCGGGAGTGTCCGGCGTCGGACCGCCGGGCTGCTCGTCGGACTCGGTCGTACTCACGTATGCCTCCTTGCACAAGCCACGCACGGCCACGGGACCGGACCCAGGAAAGGGCCTTCGGGCCGTGTGCGGAACCCCACACGCACGCTCCGGGCGGCCCAAGATGCGAGCGGCCGACGACCGGACGATCGAGCGCGGCACCGAACGACGAGCGGTCTTGACGCCGATATCGCCGCTACGCTAAAGCGCTCACTCCCGATCGGCCAGATGGAGCCGCAGCATCGTAACTTCCGCGTCCGACGGAACGTGATCGCCCAGTGACACGGCGATCATGACGAGGAAGGCGCAGGGCACCGACCACAGCGCGGGCTGGGCGAGCAGCATGCCCGCCGTCCCGCCGAGCCCGAGCGCGGCGCCCAGCGCCATCGACCCGACCGTCGCGAGCAGCCCGGTGACCATCCCGGCGTACGCGCCGCGCGCGGTCAGCCCCTTCCACCACAGGCCGAGCACCAGCAACGGGCAGAACGTCGACGCCGCGACGGTGAACGCCGAGGTCACCGCCGCGCTGACGTCGACGCGCACCATCAGCAGCGCCGCCGGTACGACGGCCGCCGACGCGGCCAGCGCGGTCAGCCGCAGCCGGCGCAGCCCCGAGGGCATGAGGTCGTGCGCGAGCGCGCCGGACAGCGCGAGCAGCAGCCCGAGCGAGGTGGCCAGGAACGCGGCGAACGCCCCCGCGGTGAGCATCGCGGTCAGTGCCGCCGCGGTGCCGCCGCCGGTGACCCGGCCGGGCAGCGTGACGATCGCGGTGTCGGTGCCCTGCGAGAGGTACAGCTCGGGGGTGAGCACCGTCCCGAGCAGCCCGTAGACGATCGGGAACAGGTAGAACGCGCCGAGCATCGCGACGGTGATCGCCGCGGTGCGCCGGGCGCCGCGCCCGTCCGGACTGGTGTGGAACCGCACGATGATGTGCGGCAGCCCCATCGTCCCCAACGCCGTCGCGACCAGCACCGACCAGGTCGTCAGCAGCGGCGAGGTGTCGGCCGAGCCGAGCAGCGGCAGCGCCCACTCGGCGCCGCCGGGGACCGGCAGCGACGCCCGGTCGCCGCCCAGCTCGGGCACGGCGGCACCGTCGGGGAAGACCCAGACGGCGTCGGCGGCGGCGTGGTGCGGGCCGGGGGCGAGCGGGACCGGCACCCCGTCGACGACCACGACGGTCGGCTCGGTCAGCACGAGCTCGGTGTCGAGCCGGAAGTCGACCGGGGTCTCGGCGGTGAACCGGGTGAACTCCGGTGGCGCGGCCATGTCGGCGCGCAGCTGCGGCCCGGCGAGCAGCAGCAGCCAGATCGCGGGCCCGGCGAACAGCAGGAGCTTGAGCGCGAACTGGAACGCCTGCACGTAGGTGGCGGCGCGCATGCCGCCCAGCGCCAGGGTCAGGCCGACGGCGAGCCCGGACACCACGACCCCGACCCAGTAGTCGACGCCCGACACCAGCGTGAGCAGCTGCCCGGCCGCGACGATCTGCGGCACCAGGTAGAGCACCGCGATCACCACGACGACCACCGCGCAGAACCGGCGCAGCGACCGCGACCCGAGGCGGGCCTCGGCGAACCCGGGCACGGTCAGCGCCCCCGAACGGCGCATCGGCGCGGCGACCAGCGCGAGCATCAGCAGGTAGCCCGCGGCGAAACCGACCGGGTACCAGAGCGCCCCGGTGCCCTCCTTGATCACCAGCCCGGCGACGCCGAGGAACGACGCCGCCGACAGGTACTCCCCGGAGACCGCGGCCGCGTTGAGCATCGGGGAGGTCCGCCGGGACGCGACGAGGAAGTCCGAGGTGGTGCGCATCGCCGCGACGCCTCGTGCCCCGATCAGCACCGTGACCAGCAGCAGGGCGACGACCGCGGCGGCCGTCACGGGCGTTCCGCGCGTTCGGCCCGGCGCAGGTGCCACCATGCCAGCACGACGAGCAGCGGGTACGGCAGCCAGGCGACCGCGATCCAGCCCAGCGGGAGCCCCCCGACCCGCCACTGGGCCAGGTCCGGCGCGAGCCGCAGCAGCACCGGCAGCCCGAACAGCAGCACCGCGGCGCAGGCCAGGGTGACCACGGCACGCCGCAGCTGGGCCCGGCGCAGCCCGCGGGCCCGCTCGGCCAGCGCCGGGTCGAGCGCCGTGGCCGGCTGCGGGCGCGGTACGGGGGTCCCCCGCTCGGGCGGTGCGCTGACCG
Source organism: Pseudonocardia sp. ICBG601 (assembly GCF_020496245.1). Taxonomy (NCBI): domain Bacteria; kingdom Bacillati; phylum Actinomycetota; class Actinomycetes; order Pseudonocardiales; family Pseudonocardiaceae; genus Pseudonocardia; species Pseudonocardia sp. ICBG601. Next base: position 1,845,814 of record NZ_JAHLJA010000148.1, read on the forward strand.
CGACCCGGCGCGGGCGGGCGGTCACGGCCGCCCCCGGCCGCTTCCCGGGCCGTCGCCGTCGGGGGCGCGGTGGCCGTCGAGCGCCCCGGCGGTGGCCGCGGCGAGCAGCTGGTCGCGCAGGTCGCGGGCGTGACGACGGCTGACCGGCACGTCACCGGCGTCGGTGTGGGCGAGCAGGCCGCCGCCGGCGTCGCTGCGCAGCTCGCGGACCGCGGGCAGGTGCAGCAGGAAGCTGCGGTGCACCCGGACGAAGCGGTGCGGGTCCCAGTGCTCCTCCAACCGGGACAGCGGGATCCGCACCAGGTGCGAGCCGCCGGGCAGGTGCAGCCGCACGTAGTCGCCGTGGGCCTCGACGAAGCGGACGTCCTCGCGGCGGACGTAGCGGGTGCGCCCGGCGGCCTCCACCGGCAGCACGGCGAGCTCGTCGACGCGGGGGAGCGCGGGCCCGGCCGGTTCCGGTGCGGTCGCGCCCGGGGCGCCCGGCCCGGCGGCCGAGCGGCCCGCCCGGGCCCGGTGCACCCGGCCGAGAGCGTCGGCGAGCCGGTCCGCACCGACCGGTTTGAGCAGGTAGTCGACGGCGCCGAGGCCGTACGCGGCGACGGCGTGCTCCTCGAACGCCGTCACGAAGACGATCTCCGGCGGCGTGGCCATCGCGGCCAGCACACCGCCGAGCTCCAGGCCGTCCATCCCGGGCATGGTGATGTCGAGGAAGACGGCGTCGAACCGGCCGGTGGGGATCGCGCGCAGCGCCTCGACCGCGCCGCCGGCCCGGGCGACCTCGCCGACGTCGGGCGCGTCGGCCAGCAGCGCGCAGATCTCGTCGAGGGCGGGGGCGACGTCGTCGACGGCCAGCACGCGCAGCGGCTCGGCGGAGGCGGTCACCTCAGATCACCACCCCGGGCTGGAACCGCGGGATCCGCAGCACGATCCGGGTGCCCGCGCCGGGCGCGGTCTCGATGACCAGGCCGTGGTCGGGGCCGTAGACCGCGCGCAGCCTGCGGTCGACGTTCACCAGCGCCAGCCCGGCCCCCTCGGCGGTGCCGGCCAGCACGGCGCGGGCGTGCTCGGGGCTCATGCCCGGCCCGTCGTCGTCGACGGTGATCACGCAGACGTCCCCCTCGGCCTCGCCGCTGACCTGCACCAGCCCGCCGTCGGGGGAGCGCTCGACGCCGTGCTGCACCGCGTTCTCCACCAGCGGCTGCAGGGCCAGCACCGGGACCGGCACCGGCAGCACCTCCGGCGCCACCCGCACCTGCACCCGCAGCCGCTCGCCCAGCACGGCGCGGGCGAGGGTCAGGTAGGCCTCGACCGAGCGGAACTCCCCGGCCAGCGGCACGTAGTCGCCGCGCGCGGCGAGCGAGTGCCGGATGAACTCGGCGAAGGTCTCCAGCAGGTCGCGGGCGCGCGCCGGATCCGAGCGGACGAACGAGGCGATCGTGGTGAGCGCGTTGTAGACGAAGTGCGGCGAGATCTGGGCCCGCAGCGCGCGCAGCCGGGCGGCCTCGGCCTCGGTCTCGCCGTCGGCCAGCCGGGCGCGTTCGAGGGCGTCGGCGACGAAGGCGGCGGCCCGGCGGGCGGCGGCCGACCCGACCCCACCGGCCAGGACGAGCACCGGCCCGTCGCCGACCGGCAGCGCGGTGCGGCCGGCCTCGGTGAGCCGTCGCCCGCGGGCCCGCCCGGCGAGCGCGACGCCGTCGGCGCGGCCGGGGCCCCACCACGAGTCGGGCAGGCCGGGCCGGACCAGCCCCGCCGCCTCGGCACCGCAGAGCCCGGCGAGCCGGCGCAGCGCCTCGGTCGCGGCGGCGGACCCGGCCGGTTCTCGCAGGCCCGCGGCGACGGCGACGCCCGTCTCGAGGGCCTCCGTCGGGTCCGGCCCGGGCGCGGCGGCGCCGCGGAACCGGCGCGCGCTCAGCCGCGGCCGCAGCGACGTGCGCGCAGCCGGCGTCGCACGTTCGTGGTCCCCCTCGGCCGACACCTGAGTGAGGATAGGGCCCGTGCGGTCGGTGCGGCGCGACCTGGGCGCTAGCCTTCGCACGTGATCGGCTCCACCCGGCTCAGCGAACTCGATCCCCAGGTCGAGGGTGCGCTGCGGATGCCGGACCCGCGGTCGGGCCCGGTGCGCTCGCTGGTGACCCGCCTGGCGATCGCGGTGTTCGCGCTCGGCGCGACGACCTTGATCGTCTTCTTCGGGCGCGACGGCTACCTCGACAACAACGGCGCGGGCGAGATCTCGCTGCTCGACGCCCTCTACTACGCGACGGTGTCGCTGTCGACGACCGGCTACGGCGACATCGTGCCGGTCAGCCCGATGGCCCGCTCCATCAACATCGCGGTGATCACCCCGCTGCGGGTGCTGTTCCTCATCGTCCTCGTCGGTACGACCGTCGAGCTGCTCACCGAGCGCTCGCGGCAGTCGTTCCGGATCCAGCGCTGGAGGTCGCGCGTGCGCGAGCACATCGTCGTCGTCGGCTACGGCACCAAGGGGCGCGCGGCGGTGGAGACGCTGCTGGGCGACGACGTGGACCCCGGGAAGATCGTCGTCGTCGACACCGACCGGGCGCGGCTGGACGTGGCCTCCGGATTGGGCCTGGTCACCGTGTCCGGCAACGCGACCCGCTCCGCGGTGCTGCGCATCGCCGGGGTGCAGCTGGCGACGACGCTGGTCGTCGCCCTGGACCGCGACGACACCGCGGTGCTGGTCACCCTGACCGCCCGCGAGCTGTCCAAGTCGATCTCGATCGTCGCCGCGGTGCGCGAGGCGGAGAACGTGCACCTGCTCCGTCAGTCCGGCGCCAGCTCGGTGATCGTGTCCGACGAGACGGCCGGGCGGCTGCTCGGCGTCGCGACCCGCTCGCCCGCCGTCGTCGAGGTGGTGGAGGACCTGCTCACCCCGGACGCCGGCTTCGCGATCTCCCAGCGCCAGGTCGAGCCGACCGAGGTCGGCGGCTCCCCGCGGCACCTGCCCGACATCGTGCTCGGCGTGGTGCGCGGCGAGCAGCTCTACCGGGTCGACTCGGCCGCCGTCGACGCGCTGGAGCGGGGTGACCAGCTGCTCTACGTCCGCAAGGCGACCCCGCCGGACGAGGAGTAGCTCGGCCCCTTGACCTGAAGTCGACTTCAGGTCACAGGGTGGTCACATGCGATCACCGACCGGCTACGCCGACCTCGCCGGGCTGATGACCCGGATGACCGGCGACGAGAAGCACGAACCCGCCGCGACCTCCACCCTCGACGTCCTGTGGGTGCTCTACGACCGCATCCTGCGCGTCGACCCGCAGCATCCCGACGACCCCGACCGCGACCGCTTCCTGGTCTCCAAGGGGCACGGTCCGATGGCGCTCTACGCCGTCCTCGTCGCCCGCGGGTTCCTCGACGACCACCTGCTCGACCGGTTCGCCGGGTACGACTCGACCCTCGGGCACCACCCCGACCGCACGCTCGTGCCCGGGGTGGAGATCTCCTCCGGCTCGCTCGGCCACGGGCTCGGACTGGCCGTCGGCACCGCGTCGGGGCTGCGGCTGCAGGGCCGCGACGCGCGCACCGTCGTCCTCGTCGGCGACGCCGAGCTCGACGAGGGCTCCAACTTCGAGGCGATCCAGTACGCGGGCCGCGCCGGGCTGTCCGGGCTCAGCGCCGTCGTCGTCGACAACAGCTCGGCCTCGCACGGCTGGCCCGGCGGGATCGCCGGCCGCTTCGCCGCGGAGGGCTGGGCCGCCGTCGACGCCGACGGCCGCGACCACGACGACCTCGAACGCGCCTTCCGCACCGCACACCCCGACCGGCCGCTCGCGGTCGTCGCCCACGTCGAACCGAAGGGGAGCCCGCGATGAGTGCCTTTGCTCTGCTCACCGATACGCAGCACGCCACCACCTCCGAGCCCGTGACCCCGCCCGACCAGCGGGAACGCTTCTACGGCCTGCTGCCCGAGCTGGTCGCCTCCGACCCGCGGGCCGTCGCGCTGCTGGCCGACATCGGCGCCGGCTACGTCGACGTCCCGCCCGACCTCGCCGACCGCGTGATCAACGTCGGCATCCGCGAGCAGCTGCTCGTCTCCGCCGCCGGTGGGCTCGCGCTGACCGGGATGCGCCCGGTCGTGCACACCTTCGCGCCGTTCCTCGTCGAACGGCCCTACGAGCAGCTCAAGCTCGACCTCGGCCACCAGGGCGTCGGGGCGCTGCTGGTGTCGGCCGGCGGGTCCTACGACATGGCGGGCGCGGGGGAGACCCACTTCGGCCCGCGCGATGTGCCGCTGCTCGACACCCTCGAGGGCTGGACCGTGCACGTGCCCGGGCACGCCGACGAGGCCGAGGCGCAGCTGCGCGCCGCCCTGCCCGGCGACGACCGGGTCTACGTCCGGCTGTCGGGTGCGTCCAACGCGCGGCCGTACGGCACCGGGCCGTCGATGACGGTGCTGCGCCGCGGGGGCCGGGGGACGGTCGTCGCCGTCGGGCCGCTGGCGGACCGGACGCTGGCCGCCGTCGAGGGGCTCGACGTCACCGTGCTCTACGCGCCGACCGTGCGCCCGTTCGACGCGGCCACGCTGCGCGCCACGCTGTCCGAGCCGGACGTCGTGCTCGTCGAGCCCTACCTGGCCGGGACCTCGGTGCGGCCGGTGGCCGAGGCGCTGCACGACGTGCGGCACCGGGTGCTCGGGCTCGGGGTCGGCGCCGCCGAGCTGCGCCGCTACGGCAGCCCGGAGGACCACGACGCCGCGCACGGCCTGGACGTCGCGGGCATCCGGCGATCGGTGACGCGGTTCCTCTCGTAGGGTCGGGGCCGTGCGTCTGGCCACCTGGAACGTGAACTCCGCGAAGTCCCGGCTGCCGCGGCTGCTGCCGTGGCTCGACGAACGGGCACCCGACGTCGTCTGCCTGCAGGAGACCAAGCTCTCCGACGACGACTTCGCCGCGAGCTTCGACGAGGCCCTGGCCGAGCGCGGCTACGCGAGCGCGCACCACGGCCAGGGCCGCTGGAACGGCGTCGCCCTGCTGTCGCGGGTCGGGCTCGACGACGTCGTGCGCGGCCTGCCCGACGAGCCCGTCTTCACCGAGGGCGGGCTGGCGGAGCCGGACGCGCGCGCCGTCACCGCCACCTGCGGCGGGCTGCGGGTCACCTCGGTCTACGTGCCGAACGGCCGCAGCCCGGAGGACCCGCACTACGCCTACAAGCTGCGCTGGCTCGCCGCGCTGCGTGACCAGGTCGCGGCGGGCGACCCGGACTCGACGGTGGTGGCCGGGGACGTCAACATCGCCCCCACCGACGACGACGTCTGGGACCGTTCCCTGTTCGACGGCGCCACCCACGTCACCCCCGACGAGCGGGCCGCGCTCGCCGCGCTGCTCGGGACCGGGCTGCGCGACGTCCTGCGCGAGCGCTGGCCCGACGAGCGCGTGTTCAGCTACTGGGACTACCGGGCCGGCCGGTTCCACCAGGACCAGGGGATGCGGATCGACCTGGTGCTGGCCGGGTCGGGCCCGGCCGACCGTCGCGCGGCGGTGTGGGTGGACCGCAAGGCGCGCAAGGGGAAGTCGCCCAGCGACCACGCCCCGGTCGTCCTGGACCTCGACGAGGCCCCCGACGGCGACGTCGGCCCGGTCGTCCCTCCGCCGTCGGCCCCGGCGCCGCTCAGCCGTCGGCGATAGCCACTCGCCGCCCGCGTGGGGACCCGTCGTGTGGTTCGAGTTGCAACCTTCGGAGCAAGCCGATAGCCCATCAGGCGTACACCGCTCTCTCCGGGGGATGACTCGCATGATGCGTACGACCACGAACCACCCGCGCCGGATCAGCCGCACCGTCGGTGCCGCCGTCGCCGCGGCCGCGCTCGTCGGGCTGACCGCCTGCGGTGGCGAGACGCCGCAGGTGCCGAACCTGCCCGACAACCTCCCGCAGGTCCCGGGCGTCGGCGACCCGCGCCAGGCGTTCGGCGACGCGCACCAGAAGGCCCTCGGCCTCGCCGCGCTCGGCGGCATCGGCCTGGAGCAGGGCGTCGGCGACAAGGTCAAGGAGCTCGCGCCGCAGGTGCAGGGCGAGGGCCAGCAGATCGACGACAAGCTGCGGGGGCTGGCGTCCTCGGTCGGCGTCTCGCTGCCCGACCAGGTCTCCCCGGAGATCCAGTCCCAGGTCGACGACCTCAAGGCTCGCACCGGCGAGCAGTTCGACCAGGGCTGGCTGCAGGCCGCTCAGGAGCAGGTCGGACAGCTCAGCGACCAGGCCCAGCAGCTGCTGAACGTGCCCGGCCTGCCGCCGGAGCAGCTCGACCAGGCCCGGGCGCAGCTCACGAACCTGGGTGAGCTGAAGACCAAGCTGGACCAGGCCGCGGCTGAGGCCGGCGCCACGACCCCGGGCTCCGGCTCGGACAACCCCGCCGAGAACGGCACCGACGGGAACGCCGCCGGGTCCGGCGACGGGACCGCGCCCGGTGCCGGCAACGGCACCGGCACCGGCTCGGCCTCCGGTTCCGGTGACGCCGCGGGCCAGGGCGGCTCCGGCGCGCCCGCCGTCGACGCCGGCACCGGCGGTCAGGCCGCGTCGGCGTCCGACGCCGCGCTGCCCGTCGCGCTCGGCGGTGCCGGGCTGCTGCTGCTCCTCGCCGGTGCCGTCCGGCTGCGTCGCGCCCGCGCGTGACCCCGCGGCGCCGGCGCCCGGCCGGGGGCGTACGGGGAGCGGCCGCGCTGTTGCTCCTCGGCGCGGCCCTGCTGGGCGCCGGTGCCGGTCTCGCACTCGGTGACGACGCCCGCGTCGAGGCGAGCGACCTCGGCGCCGTGCCCGCGGGACCCGTCCCCGCCGCGACGCGTGCGGTGCCGGTGGCCCGGGCGCTGCCGGTCCTGGCGCCGCCCGACCCGGCTCCGGTGACCGGGGCGCCCGACGCCGCGGCGCTGCCGGGGGAGGTTGCTCCGGGTCCCTCCGGCGTGACTGCCGCCCTGCCCGCGCCCGGTGCTCCGCCCGCGCCCGCCCCGCTCCCGGGTGCGCCTGCCGCCCCGCCCGCGTCTGACCCGCTCCCCGGTCCCGGTGACCGCACCGGCCCCCCGCCCCGCTCCACCGGCCCGGCGCCGATCGCGCCGCGCGAGCCGTGGACCGTCTCGGCGGTCTACCCGCTCCCGGCACCCGAGCCCGGCGCCGCGTCGCCGCCGGTCGTCCCGGCCGTCCTGGAGCTCCCCGCCCGCGGCCTGTCCGCCCCCGTCGACGCGGTCGGCACCGCCCCGAACGGCGGGATGGTCGTCCCCGAGCAGGTGCACACGGTCGGCTGGTGGGCCCCCGGTGTCCTCCCGGGCGGCGCGGCCGGGAGCGCCGTGATCGCCGGCCACGTCGACTCGCGCACCCAGGGCATCGGGTTCCTGTCGGTGCTGCCGCAGCTCGTCGCGGGCGAGCCGGTCGTCGTCCGTGGCGCCGACGGTCGCACCGCGGCCTACCGGGTCGTCGCGCGTCGTGAGTACGGCAAGCACGACCTGCCCCGCGAGGTGTTCCGCCGGGACGGCGACCCGCAGCTCGTCCTCATCACCTGCGGCGGGGTGTTCGACCCGGCCGCGGGGAGCTACGAGTCGAACATTGTCGTCTACGCCGTGCCGACCGCTGCGCCCTGAGCCATCCCGCCTCACCCCGCTGCCGGGCCACGCGGTGCGCAGCGCCGAGATGCAGCCCAGCGGGCGGTGGAGATCCACAAATCCCGCTGAGCTGCATCTCGGCGACTGCCGGGGCCGCACGCACTCGTCGAGATGCGGCTCAGGGTTCCCCACCGGGCCCGGCGGCGGCCCTGGGCTGCATCTCGACGCGCGGGCACGGTCCGGCGTCCGGGACGAGCGGGCGGCCGCTGCTGCGTATCGGTGAGCAGAGCAGAGCCTCCCGGATACCCACTCGGGCCCGCGACGGCGACCGCCTACCCTGACCTGCGTGAGCAGCACCGTGACCACCCCGCAGGAGACGACCGAGGCGCCCGAGTTCGCCGCCGTCCGTGAGGCCGCGCAGCGCGCCCGGGCCGCCGCCCCGGCCGTCCGCGCCGCGGGCGAGGGCCGCATCGACGACGCCCTGCGCGCCGCCGCCTCGCTGATCCGCGACCGGGCGCACGAGCTGCTCGACGTCAACGCCGCCGACGTCGCCGCCGCCGAGCGGAACGGCATGGCGGCGGGCCTGCTGGACCGGTTGCGCCTGGACCCCGAGCGGCTCGCCGGGATCGCCACCCAGCTCGAGGTGCTCGCCGCGACCCCCGAGCCGCCCACCGAGTGGCCGGTCCGCACGCTGGAGACCGGCGAGCGGGTGTTCGAGCGGCGCATCCCGGTCGGCGTCATCGGCGCAGTGTTCGAGGCCCGGCCGAACGTGACCGTCGACGTCGCCTCGCAGGTCCTCAAGGCCCGCAGCGCCGCCGTCCTGCGCACCGGGTCCGCCGCGCTCGGCAGCGCCACCGCGCTCGTCGAGCAGGTGCTGCGCCCCGCCCTGGCCGACGCCGGGCTCCCCGAGGCCGCCGTGCAGCTCGTCCCGCTGCCCGGCCACGCCGGCGCCGAGGCCCTCGTCGGGCTGCCCGACCTGGTGCCGCTGGTCGTCGTCCGCGGGTCGGGGGACGTCACCCGCAAGCTGTCCGTGCTCGGCGCGACCGCGGGCACCCGGGTGCTCGCCCACGCCGACGGCGGCGGTGTCCTCTACCTCGACGCCAGCGCCACCGAGGCCAACGTCACCCGCCTGGTCACCGACTCGACCGACCGGCTCGGCGTCTGCAACCGGCTGAACCTGCTGCTCATCGACCGGCCCGTCTACGACACCCTGCTGTCGGTCGCGAAGGCCGCCCTCGACGCCCGCGGCGTCGCGCTGTCGCTGCCCCCGCACGACCACCCGCTCGGCCACGAGTGGGCCCTGGACTCCGGCGCGGAGGCGCACGTGACCGTCGCCGTCGTCGACGGGCCGGACGACGCCGCCGACACCGCCGCCCGGGAGACCTCCGGCCTGGCCGCGACGATCTGCGCCGCCGACGAGCAGGTCGCCCGGCGCTTCATCGACCGCTACACCGGCACCGGGGTGTTCTGGAACGCGCCGTCCCGGCTGCTCGACGGCTACAAGCTGCTCGGGCTGCCCGAGACCGGCATCAACGTCGACCACACCCCCGGCCCGCGGGGCCCGGTCACCTACCGCGACCTCGGGCTGCGCCAGTTCGTGATCCTGCCGCCCGAGCACGCCTGACCGGGCAGGTTGTCGGGGGTGGGGGATAGCCTCGCTCCCGTGTCCGTGATCGCCGACAAATCCGCTCTCGAGCTGCACCGGGCCACGCTGGCCAACGGGCTGCGCGTGCTCGTCGTCCCGGACCCGGCCACCCCGGTGGTCGGGGTCTCGGTGCACGTCGACGTGGGCTTCCGTTCCGAGCCGGAGGGCCGCACCGGCTTCGCGCACCTGTTCGAGCACCTGATGTTCCAGGGCAGCGAGAGCCTGGAGAAGCTGGAGCACTTCCGGCAGGTCCAGTCCGCGGGCGGGATCTTCAACGGCTCGACCCACCAGGACTACACCGACTACTTCCAGGTGCTGCCCGGTGCGGCGCTGGAGCGGGCGCTGTTCCTGGAGTCCGACCGGCTGCGCGCCCCGAAGCTCACCGTCGAGAACCTGCGCAACCAGGTCGACGTCGTGAAGGAGGAGATCCGGCTCAACGTCCACAACCGCCCCTACGGCGGGTTCCCGTGGATCCTGCTGCCGCCGGTCCTCTACGACACCTTCCCGAACGCGCACAACGGCTACGGCGACTTCTCCGAGCTGGAGCAGGCGAGCCTGGACGACGCGGCCGCGTTCTTCGACACCTTCTACGCGCCGGGCAACGCGCTGGTCACCGTGCACGGTGACCTGTCCGAGCACGGCGTCGACGGCACCCTCGCCCTGGTCGAGCGCCACTTCGGGGACATCCCGGCCCGGCCCGTCCCGCAGCGGCCGTCGTTCGCCGAGCCCGCTCCCGGAGCGGAGCGGCGGCAGACCGTGGCCGACGCCCACGCCCCGCTGCCCGCCCTCGCGCTCGGCTACCGCGTCCCCGACCCGGCCGCCGAGCCCGACGCCTACCTGGCCCACGCCATGCTCGCCACCGTCCTGGCCGACGGCGAGGCCTCGCGGCTGCAGCGCCGCCTGGTCCACGGCGGCGCCGACGGAGCCGGCCTGGTCACCGACGTCTCGGCGTCCAACGGCCTGATGGGCGGCCCGTTCGACGCCCGCGACCCCGACACCTTCACGATCACCGCGGTGCACCCGGCCGAGGTGTCCGCGGACCGGGTCACCGCCGCGGTCGACGAGGAGCTGGACCGCCTCGCCGAGCAGGGCCCCGGCACCGAGGAGCTGGAGCGCCAGACCGCCCGCTGGGTCGCCGCGCTGCACCGCGAGGACGACCGCGTCATGTACCGGATGCTCGGGCTCGGCGCCCGCGAGCTGCTCTACGGCCGCGCCGAGCTCGCCGTGGAGCTCCCCGGCAGGCTGGCCGCCCTGACCGGTGCCGACGTCGCCGCCGCGGCCGCCCGGCTGCGTTCGGCCGGGCGGGCCGTCCTGCTGGTCGAGCCGGCCGCCGAACCGACCGGGGACGGCGACGCGTGAGCGCCCCGACCCGTCCCGGCACCGTGAACCACACCGAAGGGGGCTCCGCGTGAGCGCCGCCCGCACACACCGCAGCGCGGAGGAGATCGGCCGCACCGAGCGCGGCCCGCGCCCGCTGCCCGCGCTCGGCCGCACCAAGGAGGTGCCGCTGCCGGACGTGCTCACCGAGACCCTGCCGAACGGGCTGACCGTCCTGGCCGCGCGCCGCCCCGGGGTCCCGCTGGTCGAGACCGTCCTGCGCATCCCGGCCGCCTCGCCGGAGCCGGTCGCCGACGCCGCCCGCACCGCGGGCACCGAGGTGCTCGCCGAGACCATCCTGACCGGCACCGCGGGCCGCGACCGGATCGGCATCGACGACGCGCTGGCCTCGGTCGGCGGGGAGCTCGGCGTCGCCGTCGACCCGGAGTACCTGCAGGCGGGCGGCTCCGCGCTGGCCACCGGTCTGCCGACGGTCCTCGACGTCCTCGCCGACGTCCTCACCGCCGCCAGCCACTCCGACGCCGAGGTCGCCCGCGAGCGGTCCCGGCTGGCCGAGCGGATCGCCGTGGCCCGCGCGCAGCCGCGCACGGTCGCCCGCGAGGCGCTGATGCGCCGCCGCTTCGGCGACCACCCCATCGTCTCGGAGATGCCGACCGCCGAGGCCGTCGCCGCGGTCACCCCGGAGCGCGTGCGGGAGCTGCACGCCGACGTCGTCGTCCCGGACGGGGCGAGCCTGGTCCTCGTCGGCGACATCGACCCCGAGGCCGCGATCGCCGAGGTCGCTCGCCGGCTCGGGGGGTGGACCGGCGACCACCCCGCCCGGTGGCTGTCCGCCCCGCCGGTGCCGCAGGCGGGCGACCTGGAGCTGGTCCACCGGCCCGGCTCCGTGCAGTCCCAGCTGCGCCTCACCGCGCCCGGCCTGGACCGCACCGACGAGCGCTACACCGCGTTCCAGCTCGCGAACCTCGTGTTCGGCGGCTACTTCTCCTCGCGCTGGATGGAGAACATCCGCGAGGACAAGGGCTACACCTACGGCGCGCACTCCGGGCAGGAGTTCGTGCCTGGTGGCGCGGTGCTCGGCCTCGACGCCGACGTCGCCTCCGACGTCACCGCCGCTGCCCTGCTCGAGACCCGCTACGAGCTCGGCCGCATGGTGGCGGTCCCGCCGACCGAGCAGGAGGTCACCTCGGCCCGTCGCTACGCGATCGGCTCGCTGCTGATCTCGCTGGACAGCCAGTCCGCGCTGGCCGGCACCCTGTCCGCGCTGCACGCCGCCGGGCTCGACGTCGACTGGCTCCGGGACCGGCCGCGCCGGCTGGAGGAGGTCACCGTCGACGAGGTCGCCGCGGCCGCCACCGCGCTGTTCGCGCCGACCCGGTTCACCGGGGTGGTCGTCGGTGACGCCGACGTGGTCGGGCCACCGCTCGCCGCGCTCGGCGGCGTGGTCCGCGGAGGCGGGCGATGAGCCCCGGGGACTTCTCGCTGACCGAGGAGCCGGTGCTGTCGCGCAACGCGCTCTCCCGCGACGAGAACCGGCGCCTGGACCCTGGCTACGTGCGCGACACGTGGGCGAAGGCGCGCGTGGTCGTCGTCGACGAGTCCGGACGCACCCCGGTGGACTGGGAGGTCGAGCCGGGCCGCGAGTTCCGCGAGGTCGACGCCGCCGCCTGGGACGACGCGGCGGGCCGTGGCGGGCACGTCCGGACCCGCGCGGGCACCGACGTCGCCGCGGAGCCGCCGGCCGAGGCCGTGCTGCTCGGCGAGCGCGAGGGCGTCCCGTACTGGGCGGTGCGCGTCGGGACCGAACGCACCGCCGACAGCGACATCTTCACCGGCGAGGGGGAGTGGGCGGACCTGCGCGCCGCGGGCGCGTTCCTCGACCCGCTCGGGTCCGGGCTGCTCACCGGCGCGGTCGCCACGCTGAACTGGCACGACCGGGCCCGGTTCTGCGCGATCGACGGCACCCGCACCCGCCCGCACAACGCGGGCTGGGCCCGGGTCTGCGACAACGGCCACGAGGAGTACCCGCGCACCGACCCGGCGATCATCTGCCTGGTGCACGACGGCGCGGACCGCGTCCTGCTCGCCCGCCAGCCGGTGTGGCCGGCCGGGCGCTACTCGGTGCTCGCCGGGTTCGTCGAGTCCGGCGAGTCGCTGGAGGCGTGCGTGCACCGCGAGATCTCCGAGGAGGTCGGCATCGCCGTGTCCGACGTGCGGTACCTCGGCAGCCAGGCGTGGCCGTTCCCGCGGTCGCTGATGGTCGGCTTCCACGCGATCGGGGACCCGGAGGTCCCGCTGACCCCGCAGGACGGCGAGATCGCCGACGCCCTGTGGATCACCCGGGACACGCTGCGGGCGGCACTGGCCCGCGGCGACTGGGGCACCCGGGACGAGCCCGACCCCACCGACGGACCGGTGGTCATGCTGCCGGGGAAGGTCTCGATCGCACGCACCATGCTGGAGTCCTGGGCGGCCGCCGGGGGCTGACCCCGCAGACGAAGCGGCGGCCCGCCCCCGGTGAGGTACCGGTGGCGGGCCGCCGCGCTCCGTGGTGGGAGATCAGGGGAGGTGTCAGACCCCGAGCCGGGTCTTCACCTCGGAGAAGCTGGGGTTCGTCGCGACCGACTCGTCCGGGAAGACGACGGTCGGCACCGTGCGGTTGCCGCCGTTGGCCTTCTCGACGAACGCCACGGCGTCCGGCTCGCGCTCGATGTCGATCTCGCGGTAGCCGATGCCGGCCTGGTCGAGCTGCAGCTTGAGACGACGGCAGAAGCCGCACCAGCTGGTCGTGTACATCGTCAGGTCCGCCATACCGGGTGCAACGGGCCCGCCCGCGGGATTCTTCCCGCCCCGCTGTGACCTGCCCGGCACCCGGACGGGCGGGACGGGCGACCCGTGACCGTCGGGGGTGGGTGTCAGGATGGGTGGGTGCCGTCCCGATCCACCGCCCGCCCCGCCCGTGCGACCCGCGCCGTGCCGGATCCGGCGGCCCCGATCGGCGCGGACGGTCTGGACCCCGAGCAGCGGGCCGCGGTGCACGCGCCCCGCGGCCCGGTCTGCGTCCTCGCGGGGGCGGGCACCGGCAAGACCCGCACGATCACCCGGCGGATCGCCCACCTGGTGACCTCGGGCCACGTCGCCGCCACCCAGGTCCTCGCCGTCACCTTCACCGCCCGCGCCGCAGGGGAGCTGCGCACCCGGCTGCGCGCGCTCGACGCCTCCGGGGTGCAGGCCCGCACCTTCCACGCCGCGGCGCTGCGTCAGCTGCGCTACTTCTGGCCGCAGATGGTCGGCGGCAGCCCGTGGCCGCTGCTCGACGGCAAGCTGCGGCTCGTCGGCCAGGCCGCCGCCCGCGCCCGGGCCGGCACCGACTCCGACGCGCTGCGCGACCTCGCCTCCGAGATCGAGTGGGCGAAGTCGACCCTGGTCGCCCCGTCGGACTACGCGGCCGAGGTCGCCCGCCGTCGTCGCGACACCCCCGGCCCGGCCGAGCAGGTGGCCGCCGTCTACGCCGCGTACGAGGAGCTGAAGAACGCGAGCGAGCAGCTCGACTTCGACGACCTGCTCCTGCACACCGCGATCGCGCTGGAGGAGCACGGCGGCGTCGCCGAGGAGTTCCGGTCCCGCTACCGGTGCTTCGTCGTCGACGAGTACCAGGACGTCACCCCGCTGCAGCAGCGCCTGCTCGACGCCTGGCTCGGCGACCGCGACGACCTCACCGTCGTCGGCGACGCCAACCAGACGATCTACACCTTCGCCGGCGCCTCCCCCCGGTACCTGCTGGAGTTCCCACGCCGCTTCCCCGACGCCGCGGTCGTGCGCCTGCAGCGCGACTACCGCTCCACCCCGCAGATCGTCGGCTGCGCCAACCAGCTGATCGGCGCCGCCCGCAACCGGCCCGCCGGGTCCCGGCTGCAGCTCATCGGGCAGCTCCCGCCCGGCCCCGACCCGGACTTCTCCGAGCACGACGACGAGGCCGGGGAGGCCGCCGCCGTCGCGGGCCGGATCCTGACACTGATCAACGACGGCACCGAGCCGTCGGAGATCGCGGTGCTGTTCCGGATCAACGCCCAGTCCGAGGCGTTCGAGCAGGCCCTGTCCGACGCCGGCGTGCCCTACCAGATCCGCGGCGGCGAGCGGTTCTTCAACCGGCCCGAGATCCGCCGGGCGATGCTCGCGCTGCGCACCGCGGCACCGGACCAGCGGCCGGGCACCGACCTCGTCGACGTCACCCGCGCGGTGCTCACCGCCCGCGCCGGGCTGACCGACGAGCCGCCGAAGGGCGCGACGCTGCGCGCGCAGTGGGAGTCGCTGCTGGCGCTGGTCGGCGTCGCCGAGGAGCTGGCCGCGGTCGAGCCGCAGGCCGACCTGCGCCGGTTGTGCGCCGAGCTGGAGACCCGCGCCGACCACGCGCAGGCACCCGTCGTCAACGGCGTCACGCTGGCGTCGCTGCACGCCGCGAAGGGCCTGGAGTGGGACGCGGTGTTCCTCGTCGGACTCGCCGACGGCACCCTCCCCATCGGCCACGCCGGCGACGACGAGGCGGCCGTCGAGGAGGAACGCCGGCTGTTCTACGTCGGGGTCACCCGCGCCCGGCGGGTGCTGTCGATGTCGTGGTCGCTGTCCCGGGCCTCCGGGCGCGGGCCGAAGCGACGCCGCTCGCGGTTCCTGTACGGACTGATCCCGGACTCGCACCCGGCGTCCCGGGTGGCCGGCGAGCGACGGCCCGGGGGAGCCCGGCCCAAGTGCCGGGTCTGCGGGACCCCGCTGTTCGGGACCACCGCCACGAAGCTCCTGCGCTGCGACGACTGCCCGTCGGATGTGGACCTGGAGCTGCTGGACCGCCTCAAGCAGTGGCGGTCGGCGGCGGCGAAGGCGCAGGACGTGCCCGGCTTCGTCGTGCTGACCGACGCCACGCTCACCGCGATCGCGGAACAGCGGCCCGCCGGACCGTCGGCCCTGGTGGGCATCCCGGGGATCGGCGCGGCCAAGCTGGACCGCTACGGCGACGACGTGCTGCGGGTGCTCGCCGAGCACGCGGCGGAGGGTTCACGACCCCCTCTTCGGTAGGGATCGGCGTGAACTTCCGGCGAGACTTCGAATAATCGGTTGCAGTGCCGTGCGCGGCACTTCTACTGTCGTCGGCACCAGGTGGAGCGCCATGCTCCCGACACAGACGCGTCGCGCGGGAGACCGCGGACGGAACCGGAGGAGGTGACGAGATGGGCACGATCGACACGAGCGACCTGATCGGCACCACCCTGTCCGTCCCGGCCCCGGTGTGCGTCCCGGAGCAGACCGTCGTCGCGCACGACGTCGCTCACGCGGGCATCGCGGTCACCGCGGAGTCCGGCGTCCGTCGTCGCCGGCAGGGGGTGGCGCTGCTCGCGCCGTCGACGCTCCGCGCCACGGGTGAGGTGTACCCGCTGGGCGGCATGCCGGTCGCGGTCGCCGGCCCGATCTTCGATGACAAGTGCACAGCTGCGTTCGTTCCCGGGCGCCGAGGGGGTACCTGACCCTCAGCACCCAGCGAGTCCCATCGGGGCCGCGGAACCCACGCACACGGGTTCCGCGGCCTCGATTTTTTTGTCCCCGATTCCGTCCCGAGAGATGACAGATCCCGACCAGACCGGTCTGACCAGATGCAGAGAAGTTCGATCGAGGAGGTCGATCGTGTACGTGCGATCCGTTCCGTGTGACGGCGGAATGATCACCGACCAGTCCGGCGGCGGCGCCGGACCCGACGAGGTGCGGCTGCGGTCCGTGCCGAGCGTGGGCTCGGCCCTGCCCTGCCGCAACGGCGACGCCGACCTGTGGTTCGCCGAGTCCCCGGCCGAGCTGGAGGAGGCGAAGTCCCGCTGCGGCGGCTGCCCGCTCCGGCAGGCCTGCCTGGACGGCGCGCTGGAGCGCGCCGAGCCGTGGGGCGTGTGGGGAGGCGAGATCTTCGACCACGGTCGGGTGATCCCGCGCAAGCGCCCGAGGGGGCGTCCCCGCAAGGCCGACCTGGAGCGCGACCGGGCCCTGGCCCTGGCCGCGAGCCGCTGACCACAGCCGTACCGGCGCGACGCGCACCGCGGCGCCGCCGACCCACCAGACCCGAGGAGACCGAGACATGAACGACCTGAAGCCGGCACCGGCCGTGCGACCGATTTCCCGCACCGACCGTTCGTCCCACCTCGTGAACCAGGAGAACGTGATGACGCTCATCCAGGAAGCGCTGGCGAGATCCCATCAGCAGGAGGCACAACGGGCGGCGGCCGAGCACCGGCTCGCACGCCGGCTCACCGCGGGCCGCGGCTGGTCCCGGATCGCGGCCTGGGCCGCCTCCCGCGCCGAGCGGGCGCGGCTGCGCGCCGGCTGATCCCGCCGCCGACCGATGCGATCGGTGCCCCGTCCGGACCCCGCGTCCGGGCGGGGCACCGTCGTGTCCGGGACCTGCCGGTCCGTCGGTGGGAGAGGGTGGCTGCTCGTCGCTTTGCTCTGCTCACCGATACGCAGCACCCCAGGTCAGGGCGCCGACGACCCGGTGAAGGCGTCGGCGAACTCCGCCGACGGGGCGATCTCGGTGATCACGTCGACCAGCACCCCGTCCGGCCCGGCGACGACGAAGTGCCGCTGCCCGAAGTCCTCGTCGCGTACCGGGAGCAGCGCCTCTAGCCCACCGCGGACGACGAGACGGTCCCACTCGGCGTCGACGTCGTCGACCTCGAGGTTCACTAGCATCCCGTCGGCGGACCGGCCGCGGTACGCCGCCGGGATCGTCGGATGGTCCCGGTCGAGGACGGCGAGCTCGAAGCGCCCGCGACGGAGGCTGACGTACCAGTCGCTGTCGAAGACGATCTCGAATCCCATCGGCCCGGTCCAGAACGCGCGGGCGGCCGGGACGTCGGCCGTCGCGAGGACCGGGTAGCAGCTGTGGAGCACGGCACCCTCCTATTTGCATACCATCGGTATGTGAAAGCTATCTACGTACCATCGGTACGTCAATCGGGGAGGTGGCATGGTGCGACCGGGCCGCGGCGCGGGCCGCGCTCGACCGGGTGCTCGACGGGCTCCGCGTCCGCCCCTGACCCCACGACGCCCCCGAACGCCCCGCACGCGGCGCCGACCTGCGCTGCTGCGTATCGGTGAGCAGAGCAAAGCGACGACAGGACACCCCCGTCCCGCAGGACCGGAGTACCGAAGGGGAGGGGTCAGCCGGTCGGGGCGTCCGGCTCGAACATCTCCGGCTGCCACTCGGCGACGATCTCCCGCAGCCGCACGTGGGAGTCGAGCTGGCACAGGATGCCGACGGTCCCCATCGTCACCCGGTGCACCAGCAGGAACCGCGGAGGCAGGTTCAGCGACCGGCCGATCGCCGCCTCCGGACTGCGGAGGTCACCGACCCGCTCGGCCTGCTTCTGGATCCACCGGCGGCTGAAGTGGAACTCCTCGGACCCCAGCGGCTCGGTGAAGGGTGCGAGGTAGCCGAGGATCTGCTCGGACTCGATCCGGGCGCCGTCGCGGACGAACCCGGCCGAGCGCATCAGGGCCATCAGGTCGCCGCTGCGCCCCTCGAGCGCGTACTTGGTCATCGTGACCAGCTCGGGGGGCATGCCGTCGGGCATCCGGGCGACGGCACCGAAGTCGAGGACGAGCAGACGGCCGTCGTCGAGGATCCCGAAGTTGCCGGGGTGCGGGTCGGCGTGCAGCAGGTGCGCGCGGTCCGGCGCCGAGTAGTGGAAACGGGCCAGCTGGTTGCCCGCGTGGTCGCGCTCCTCGCGGGTGCCGTCGCGGATGATCGAGGCCAGCGGGCGGCCCTGCACCCACTCGGTGATGACGGCCTTGGGCGCGGACCCGACCACGCGGGGGATCTTCACGTCCGGGTCGTCCTCGTAGAACGCGGCGAACTCGCGCTGGTACGCGGCCTCGTCGCGGTAGTCGAGCTCCTCCTCCATGCGGTCCTTGAGCTCCGCGACCAGCGGCTTGATCTCCATGCCGGGGACCAGCGGCTGCAGGATGCGGCTCATCCGCCCGAGCTGACGCAGGTCAGAACGCAGCGCCTCCTCGGCGCCGGGGTACTGCACCTTGACCGCGACCTCGCGGCCGTCGCGCTTCCAGACCGCGCGGTGCACCTGGCCGATGCTGGCCGAGGCGGCGGGTGTCTCGTCGAAGTCGGCGAACCGGGACCGCCAGGACCGCCCGAACTGCTGGGTGAGCATGTAGTCGACGTCGGCCATGGGCATCGGTGGCGCCGCGGACTGCAGCTTGGTGAGCGCCTCGCGGTAGGGCTCGGCGTACTCGTCGGGCACGGCCGCCTCGAACACGCTCAGCGCCTGCCCGAACTTCATCGCGCCGCCCTTGAGCTCACCGAGCACCTCGAACAGCTGCTCGGCGCTCTTGGCCGCGAGCTGGGCCGCGATCTCGTCGCGGTCACCACCCGTGAGACGGCGCCCGAACCCTGCTGCGGCACGTCCGGCGACGCCGAGCGGGAGGCCGGCGAGCTTGGCGGTGCGCGAGGCGGTTCTTCGGGGAATGTCGCTCACACGGTGATTGTCCACCCGGCCGGGGGAGTCCCGCACGCCGCGGTGGGCCCCGGTGCGCTGTCCGGTACCGCCGCAGCCGCTGTGCCGCAGGAACAACCGGGTCGTCGGAACCCCGGACGGGTGACGACCGTCGCCGCGTCCGCGTCGACCTCCAGCACCGCTCCCCACGACGCGGGCGGCCGGCCGCCGCGTACCGGCCCGTCGACGGCGGCGAGCACCTGGCCGACCGCCACCGCCGCCGTCGCGACCAGCACGTGCGGTGCCGCCGACGACGGCCCGCCGGCCGCCCCGGGCGCCCCCGCACAGCCGGGACACGGCCCCCGGCCCGGCAGGACGAGCGGCCCCACCACGCCGCGGCCGTCGCGCAGGGCCACGAACAGGTGCTCCGACGGAGCCTCCGGCGGCACCGGCCCGTCGCCGGTGAGCACCACCAGATCCGCGGGCACCCGCCGGGGCGGATCGGTGTCGGCACCGGCGTCGCGCAGGAACGCGCGCAGCTCGTCCCCGCGGTCCCGGCCCGGCCCCACCGGCAGCCCGGCCAGCACGTCGTCGGCGCCCGTCACCCCGCCGACCTGCGGATACAGCTGTCCGATCCCGGCCCGGGCCAGCCCGGCGACGACCGCCACGGCGAGCGCGCCGTCGCCGCGGACCTCGACGAGCGTGCCCTCCCGGCGCCGCCGGACCCGGTCCTCGACGTCCGGGTCGGCGAGCAGCCCGGCCCGCCACAGGACGGCGAGCAGCACCGCGACCTCGTCGTCGCCCCGGGTGAGCGCACCGGTCGGGCACGGACCGTCGGCGAGCCGGTCCAGTGCGGCGACGGCGGCGGGGGACAGCTCCTCCAGCAGTCGGGCCCGTGGTGGGCCGGACCCGATCCGGCGGGCGCGGGGCCCAGCCGGGAGGACGGCGAGGTGGGCGGCGAGCGCGAGCCGTGCGGGCAGTCCGGTCACCGGCGCCACGGTGCCCGGTCCGTGCGGCGACGGGGCCGGAACGCGTCCGCGCCGTTCGCATCCGCGAACCGGGGCGGCCTACCCTGGGGCCATGGCGAGTCCCCCGGTAGAGGTCCGACGCAGCGCCCGCCGGAAGCGCATGGTCAGTGCCCGGCGGGAGGGGGAACGGCTCGTCGTGTTCATCCCGGGCTGGATGTCCGCCGAACAGGAACGCGACTGGGTCGCGGAGATGGTGAAGCGGGTCGAGGCGAGCGAGGCCCGCCGCCGCTCACCGGGCCGCAACAACGACGAGGCCCTGATGCGCCGCGGCCAGGAGCTGTCGAAGCGCTGGCTCGAGGGGCGGGCGCGGCCGTCGTCGATCCGGTGGGTGCCGACGATGCGCACGCGCTGGGCGTCCTGCACCCCCGACGACGCCACGATCCGGATCAGCGAGCGCCTGCGGGACGCGCCGGGCTGGGTCGTCGACTACGTGCTGGTGCACGAGCTGGCCCACCTGCTGTCCGCCGCGCACGACGACGTCTTCTGGTCCTGGGTGCGCCGCTACCCGCGCACCGAGCGGGCCATCGGCTACCTGGAGGGCCTCAACGCCGCCGCGGAGCTCGGCATCACCGGTGTCGACGGCGACCCGGCCACCGCCGACGAGACCGACGGGGTCGCCGACGCCGACGGTGAGGTCGGCGGGTTCGGCGGGACCGGCCCCGGGATGGAGCCGGTCCGCGCGACCGGGACCTGAGCCGGGCTCAGGAGTCCTTCCGGTCCGTCCCGTCCTCGCCGTCGGTGTCCTCCGCGGAGGGCTTCTCCGAGGCCCCGGGCTCCTCCGGGGTCCCGGACGACTCGGCCTTCCGCTTCTCGGCGTCGGCCGCCATCTGGCGCTCCAGCTCGGCGATCGGGTCGTCCGGGACGGCCCCGCCGGTCGCTCCGCCGCGCACGAAGGCGGCCGGGTCGTCCAGGTCGTCGGCCGAGGGGATCAGGTCCGGGTGCGCCCAGACCGCGTCGCGGCCCTCGACGCCGCGCTCGGCGCCCAGCAGCTTCCACAGGTCCGCCGCGGCCCGCAGCTTCCGCGGCCGCAGCTCCAGCCCGACGATCGTCGCGAACGCCTGCTCCGCGGGCCCGCCCGAGGCACGGCGGCGGCGCATCGTCTCGCGCATCGCCTCGGCCCCGGGCAGCCGCTCGGTCAGCGCCTCGGCGACGACGGTGTCCACCCAGCCCTCGATCAGGGCGAGCAGGGTCTCCAGCCGGGCCAGCGCCGCTTTCTGCTGCGGGGTGTCCTCCGGCTCGAACATGCCGGACTGCATGGCCTCCTGGATCGACTCCGGGTTCGACGGGTCGATCCCGCGGGCGAGCTCCTCGATCCGCGAGGTGTCCACGGTGATGCCGCGGGCGTACTCCTCGACGGCGCCGAGCAGCCGCTCGCGCAGCCAGTGCACGTGGGTGAACAGCCGCTGGTGGGCGGCCTCGCGCGCGGCGAGGAACAGCGTGACCTCACCGGCCGGGCGGTCCAGGCCCTCCGTGAACCGGGCGACGGCCTCGGGCAGCAGTGCGGAGGTGCGCTCCGGGCCGACCGGGATGCCGAGCTCGGTGGAGGTCAGCACCTCCTTGCCGAGCTGGGCCAGGCCCTGGCCGAGCTGGCTGCCGAACGCCATCCCGCCCATCTTGCCGAGCATCCCCAGCATCGGGCCCGCCGCGCCGCGGACCTCCTCGGGCAGGCCCTCGACCCAGGCCGAGGACAGCCGCGTCGCCACCGGGTCGCAGAGCCGCTTCCAGGTCGGCATGCCGGCCCGCACCCAGTCCGACGGCGTCCAGGCCTTCACCTCGCCGCCGGAGGAGGGGAACGACGTCGCCGGGTCGAGCCACAGCTCCGCGAGCTTCACGGCCTCGGCGACCCCGGTGCGCTGGGCGTCGGTGAGCGACGACGTCGACTGCGCGAGCTGCTGGGTGGCGATCCGGGCGGCGAGGTCGTAGTCGACGGGGCCGCCGTCGGAGGAGCCGCTGCTGGAGAGCATCTGGCCGAGCTGGGACAGCATCTGCCCGAGCTGGCTCATGTCGAACTGGCCCCCGCCGGGCATGCCCGGCATGCCGGGGATCCCGCCCATGCCGAACGCCGCGAACGGGTTCTGGCCCGCGCCGCCGGAGGCGCCCGACGGGTCGTCGGACTGGGGGTGCGACCCGAAGCCGAACGGGTCCTTCGGGCCCTCGGGCTCGCCCTTCCCGTCCTTGCCCGACGTGCCCCCGTCCTTGCCGGAGGCGTCGCCGGAACCCGAGTCGGGCTGGTCGCCGGGCTCGCGGTCGCGGTCACGGTCGGCGGGGCCGAAGCCGAAGGGGACGTCGCTCATGGCGTCCACCGTACGCGGGCCCGGGGGGTGGTCGCCGCCCCGACAGCCGGTGGATCGGGCCTGGTGGGGCGGTGTTCGCTGCGAGCGGACCGGGGAACTACGAGCAGCCGGCGGGCGTACCGCCGGTGTCGAGGGTGGTCAGCGCGCCGACCGCCTCGTCGAGGGTCCCGACCCGCACGAGCTGGAGCCCGTCGGGCGCGTCCTCGGCGGCCTCGGTGCAGTTCGCGGCGGGCACCAGGAACGTCTGCGCACCGACCTCGCGGGCCTTCAGCATCTTGAACCGGATGCCGCTGATCGGCCCGACCCGGCCCTCGGCGTCGATGGTGCCGGTGCCGGCGACGAACCGGCCGCCGGTCAGCGGACCCGGGGTCAGCTTGTCGACCAGCGCCAGGCTGAACATCAGACCGGCCGAGGGGCCGCCGACGTCGCCCAGGGTGATGGTCAGCTTC
Source organism: Pseudonocardia sp. ICBG601 (assembly GCF_020496245.1). NCBI lineage: Bacteria > Bacillati > Actinomycetota > Actinomycetes > Pseudonocardiales > Pseudonocardiaceae > Pseudonocardia > Pseudonocardia sp. ICBG601. The sequence goes on from NZ_JAHLJA010000148.1 coordinate 1,868,592, forward strand.
TGCCCCTCGGCGGGGGAGGTGGCCGGGGTGATGCCCAGGAAGGCCCGCGCCGGGTCGTCCGGGTGGGCGGCCGGGGTGACGGTGACCTGGCGCGGTGCGGCGTCCCCGCGGCGGATGGTGAGGGTGACCGGCTGCCCGGGGCGCGCGGTCCCCATGGCGTCGAGCAGGCCCTGGACCGAGGTCACCGGGGTGGCGCCGACGGCGCGGATCTCGTCGCCGGGCTCCAGCACCCCCGCCGACGGCGAGCCGTCGGTCAGCGCGCCGACCGTGACCCGGGTCGGCAGGTGCAGGTGGTTCAGCGCCGCGGCCTCGGCGTTCGCGATCGAGCCGTCGAACTCCTGCTGGTTGGCCTGCGTGACCTGCTCGGTGGACTCGCCGGGCGGGTACAGCGACCAGCGCGGCGCGAGCCGGTAGGTGCCCGAGGCCCACATGCCCAGCGCCCGCAGCGTCGAGATCCCGTCGGTGACGCCGACGGTGGTCATGTTCAGGTGCCCGGTCGTCGGGTAGGTCGGCAGGCCCTCCGCGGAGACGACGGGCGTGCCCTCGACCTCGCCGAGGGTGTCGAAGGTCGGCCCCGGCCCGAGGGCGACGACCGGCGCGGGGACCACGGTCCCGACCGCCGTGAGGGCCAGCAGTACGAGGACCGCGGTCACCCACGTCGAAGATCGAACGCCCACGGGACGGAACCCTACGATCGTGCGACGACGACGGCGCGCCCGACCCCGGTCCGTCCTGCGACGATGCGGGCCGGGGCGCCGGTGGAGAGCCGCCCGATGTGTCGTTTTCGTCCCGACACGCCGGGACCCGACCGCGACTTCACCGAACCTCCGTACAGTTGCCCTCGGAGAACCGTGCCGTCCCCCCAGCCGGCCGCGCTCTCCACGTGTCGTACCCGAACTGTGGAGTGTGCCCGTGTCGTCCATGCGGCCCCCTGTGGGAGCGCCGTCGCTGACCCGCCGAACCCGGATCCTGCTGGTCGCCGCGGGCGTCCTCGTAGTGCTTCTGCTCGGTGGCTCACGGCTGTTGAACTTCTACGTCGACTACCTGTGGTTCGGCGAGGTCGGTTTCCGGAGCGTCCAGCTCACCCGGCTGTTCACCCAGATCGTGCTCTTCGGGGTCGTGGCCCTGGTGGTGGGCGGCCTGGTCGCGCTGACGCTGTGGCTGGCCTACCGGTATCGCCCGGTCTTCGTGCCGGTGTCCGGCCCCGAGGACCCGGTCGCGCGCTACCGGACCACGATCATCCAGCGGCTGCGCCTGTTCGCCGTCGGCGTGCCGGTCGTGATCGGGCTGATCGCCGGGCTCGCGGCGCCGACGCAGTGGCAGACCGTGCAGATGTTCCTGCACGGCACCCCGTTCGGCCGCGCCGATCCCGAGTTCGGCAACGACATCGGGTTCTACGCCTTCACCCTGCCGTTCCTGCGGATGAGCCTGAACTGGCTGTTCGTCGCCGTCGCGATCTGCTTCGTGCTCGCGCTGGTGACCCACTACATCTTCGGCGGCATCCGGCTGTCCGGCCGCTCCGGCTTCGTCTCCACCGCCGCGCGCGCCCAGCTCGCCGTGCTCGCCGGGGTGTTCGTGCTGCTCAAGGCCGTCGCCTACTGGTTCGACCGGTACGACCTGCTGTGGTCCAACCGCAACGCGCAGACGTTCTACGGCGCCACCTACACCGACCTCAACGCGGTCCTGCCGGCCAAGCTGATCCTGCTGGTCATCGCGGTGATCTGCGCGCTGGCGTTCTTCGTCGCCGCGTTCCGCCAGAACCTGCAGATCCCGGCCGTCGCCGTGGTCATGCTGGTGGTCTCCTCGATCCTGGTCGGCACGGCGTTCCCGCTGGTGCTGCAGCAGTTCGTCGTCGCGCCCAACGCGAACGTCAACGAGGCCCCGTCGATCGAACGCAACATCGCGGCGACCCGGGACGCCTTCGGCATCGGGCCGGACAAGGTCGACATCAAGCCCTACGCGGGCACGTCCGAGGCGACGCCGGCCCAGGTCCGCGCCGACACCGACACCATCCCCAACATCCGGCTGCTCGACCCGGGCAAGCTCAACCGCACGTTCACCCAGCTCCAGCAGCGACGGAACTTCTACGGGTTCTCGCCCAACCTGGACATCGACCGCTACACCGTCGACGGGCAGACCCGCGACTACGTCGTCGCGGCGCGCGAGATGAACGCCAACGGCCTGGTCAACAACCAGCAGGACTGGATCAACCGGCACCTGGTCTACACCCACGGCAACGGGATCGTGGCCGCGCCGGCGAACCAGGTGAACGAGGCGCTGGAGGACGCGGGGGGCTCCGGCGGCCTGCCGAACTTCCAGGTCTCCGACACCCAGCAGCAGGGCTTCGTGCCCGTCCAGCAGCCCCGCATCTACTACGGCGAGCTGCTCGACAACCAGTACTCGATCGTCGGTGCCGAGCCGGGTACCGCGCCGCGGGAGTACGACTCCGACGAGGCGCAGTACACCTATACCGGTGCCGGCGGCGTCCCGATCGGCGGGCTGTTCAACCGCTCGGTGTTCGCGCTGGCCTACGGCGAGCGGAACATCCTGTTCAACAACTCGATCAACCCCGACTCGAAGATCATGTACGTCCGGAACCCGCGGGACCGCGTGCAGGCGGTGGCCCCGTGGCTGACGCTGGACAACGACCCGTACCCGGCCGTCGTCGACGGGCGTGTGCAGTGGATCGTCGACGGCTACACCACGCTGCAGAACTTCCCCTACGCCGAGCGCGTGCAGCTGGGTGACGCCACGTCGGACTCCCGGCTCGGGCCCAACGGTCAGCAGCTGCCGAACGACACGATCAGCTACCTGCGCAACTCGGTGAAGGCCACGGTCGACGCCTACGACGGCACCGTGAAGCTCTTCGCCTTCGACGAGTCCGACCCGGTGCTCCAGACCTGGGAGAAGGCGTTCCCGGGCACGGTCGAGCCGCGCTCGGCGATCACCCCGGACCTGCAGGCCCACCTGCGCTACCCGGAGGACCAGTTCAAGGTCCAGCGTGAGCTGCTGACCCGCTACCACGTCGACGACCCGAACGAGTTCTTCTCCACCGTGTCGTTCTGGGACGTCCCGTCCGACCCGACCGTGCAGGGCGGCAACGGCGGCAGCCAGGACGCGCAGCCGCCGTACTACATCTACGCGGGTCTGCCGGGGCAGGAGGGCGCGTCGTTCCAGCTCACCAGCGCGCTGGTGAGCCTGCGGCGGCAGTTCCTCGCCTCGTACGTCTCGGCCAGCTCGGACCCGGACACCTACGGGAAGCTGACCGTGCTGCAGCTGCCGAACGAGACCCAGACGCTCGGCCCGCAGCAGGTCCAGGCCCGGTTCCTCGGCTCGCCCGAGGTGTCCTCCGAGCTGAACCTGCTGCGGCAGAACCAGACCACGATCGACTACGGCAACCTGCTGACGCTGCCGGTGGCCGGTGGTCTGCTCTACGTCGAGCCGGTCTACATCGAGCGGGCGGGCGGTCAGGACAACTCGACCTACCCGCAGCTGGCCCGCGTCCTGGTGTTCTACGGCGACCGGCTCGGCTACGACGCGAGCCTGTCCCGGGCCCTCGACGAGGTGTTCGGCGCCGGAGCCGGTGCCGCCGCGGGCGGTGCCGCCCCGACCACCGGGCAGCCCGCCCAGCCGACGACGCCCACGACGCCGACCACGCCGAACGGCCAGGGCGCCCAGACCCCGGCGGCGCCCAACGCGGCGCAGGCGACCGCGGCGCAGCAGATCCGTGCGGCGCTGAACGAGCTCAAGGCGGCCCAGCAGTCCGGTGACTTCGCCAAGCAGGGCGAGGCGCTGGCCGCGCTGGACCGCGCGGTCGCAGCGTTCCAGGGCGCCGGCGGCTGATCATCGTCGGGCCGGACCCCCCTGCGGGTGGGGTCCGGCCCGGTGTGTAAGGTTGTGCCTACAACACAGACGGAATGCACGCGGTTCCGTTCGGCGCGGGGTGGAGCAGCTCGGTAGCTCGCTGGGCTCATAACCCAGAGGTCGCAGGTTCGAATCCTGCCCCCGCTACCACCCACGAAGGCCCCCAGGATCTCCTGGGGGCCTTCGTCTTTCGCCGGTTCCGGCCCGGTCGCCGGGAGCGACCCCCCTGGGAGGGTCGGTGAACGTCCGGTGTACGGTGGTGACACAACACAGACGGGATCGCACGCGGTTCCGTTCGGCGCGGGGTGGAGCAGCTCGGTAGCTCGCTGGGCTCATAACCCAGAGGTCGCAGGTTCGAATCCTGCCCCCGCTACCACTCACGAAGGCCCCCGGGGACACCCCCGGGGGCCTTCGTCCTGTCAGGGGGTCCGCGCGTACTCGGCGACGACCACGCCGGAGCGGTACGGGGTCGACCGCACCGGCTCCCACGACCGCGGGTGGTACCCGCCGCCGTCGTCGAACAGGGGTTTGCCGGCCCCGAGCACGACTGGGTTCACCTTGAGCACCAGCCGGTCGATCTCACCGGCCAGTGCGGCGGCGAGGCGCCCGCCCCCGCAGAGCCAGATGCCGGCGCCGTCGCGCTGCTTCAGCTCGCGGGCGAGCTCCACCGGGTCGCGCCCGGTCAGGGTGATCCCGGCGGGTACCGCGTCGGCGGGACGGCTGCGGGAGAAGACGTACTGCTCCAGGTGCGGGTACGGGTCGGCGGTGACCGCCAGGCCCGCGGCGTAGGTGTTCCAGCCCATCAGCACGGTGTCGAACCGGCTGTTGTCCGCGGTCAGCCCGAGCATCTCCAGCCCGGCGGCGGGGACCGTGTCGGTCCACTCCCGCAGGATCATGTCGATGTGGTCGCCGGTCTGCGGGAAGGCGTCGAAGGTGTCGTCGGGGGCCGCGATGCGGCCGTCGAGCGAGACCGCGACGTAGTAGACGAGCTCGCGCATGCGCGGACCTCCGGGTCGAGAGAACCACGACGGGTGTCGTAGTCACCGAAAGTACAACAGGCGTCGTGGTTCGTCTAGGGTGCCCGCATGGCACGCAACGACGACCGCAGGCAGCGGCTGGCCGACGCGGGGCTGGCCGTCCTGGCCCGCGAGGGCGCCCGGGGGCTGACCCACCGCGCGCTGGACCGGGAGGCCGGCGTCCCGACCGGCACGGCGTCGAACTACTTCCGGACCCGCGCCGAGCTCGTCCGTGCGCTGGCCGACCGGATCGGGCAGCGCCTGGCGCCGGACCCGGACACCGTCGCCGGGCTGCGTGCGGGGGAGGCGGGGCCCGCGATGTTCGCCGACCACATCCGCGACATCGTGCGCCGCCTCGCGACGGAGCGGGACGTGACGCTGGCGCTGTTCGAGCTCCGCCTGGAGGCCGCCCGGCGCCCGGAGGTCGCCGAGGTCATGGGGGAGTGGCTGCGCACCGGGTTCGCCGCCGACGTCGCCTACAACCGGGCCGCGGGGCTGCCCGGCGGGCCCGCGGAGATCGCGCTGTTCCACTACGCGGTCGACGGCCTGCTCCTGGACCGGCTGACCCTGTCCATCGACCCGGACACCCCGACCGACACCGTCGTCGACGCACTCGTCGACGGGCTGCTCCCGCCCGCTCAGGGCGCCGGTGCGATCTCCAGCACCCGGTAGCCGCGCTCGGAGGCCAGGCGGGTCGTCGGGAAGCCCTGCTCGTCGCTCAGCCACCGTTGCAGCGAGTCCGAGCCCAGGTTCTTGGCCACCACCAGGTACGCCCGCCCGTCCGGGAGGAGCCGCGGGAGCCAGCGCAGCAGCAGCTCGTGCAGCGCGGCCTTGCCGGAGCGGATCGGCGGGTTGGAGTAGATCCCGGCGAAGGTGACGTCGTCGGGGACCTCCTCGGGCCGGCAGGCGGTCACGTTGCCCAGCCCGGCCGCGTCGGCGTTCTCCCGGGTGAGGCCGAGCGCGCGCTCGTTGAGGTCCACCGCCCACACCGGCAGCCGGCGGCGCCGGCTGGCCAGGGTGAGCGCGATCGGGCCGTAGCCGCAGCCGACGTCGAGCAGCGGGCCGCGGACCGGCGGCATCGGTGCGGTGTCGAGCAGCACCTTCGTCCCGCGGTCGAGACGGCTGTGCGAGAAGACCCCGGTGTCGGTCACCAGCGACAGGTCCACGTCGGACGTGTGCAGGCGGACCGACCCGCGATGGCTCGCGACGGACGGCGTGGCGCTGAAGTAGTGGTCACCCACGCCGGGTGATGCTACGGCGGGGACACTGGGGACATGAGGACGCCACAGCCCCCGCAGGACGTGCCCATCCGTGAGGAGCCGATCCGGATCGGCCAGTTCCTGAAGCTCGCCGGGCTCGCCGAGGACGGCGTGCACGCCCGCGAGATCCTCGAGGCGGGCGAGGTCACGGTCAACGGGGCACCGGAGCACCGCCGGGGCGCCCAGATCCGGCGCGGCGACGTCGTCTCCGTGGCCGGGCGGAGCGTCCGCCCGGCCTGAGGCTCACCAGCCGAGGTGGTCGAACGCCGTCGCGAGCGTCGGGGCGAGGGTCTCGGCGTAGGTCGCGGTCAGGTGGTTGTCGTCCATGTAGACGAGCACGTTGCCCACCTCGCTGCGGCAGACCGCCGGGTCGCAGATGCCGTCGGCCACGTCGGCGAACACCACGTTCGGCGGGACGCCCGGGACCGCCGACCACGGCGGGTACGGCTGGTACAGCGTGTGCCGGTCGACCTCGCAGTCCGGTGCGCCCCGGCCCTGCGTGGCGACGCAGTCGACCACGTTGAAGTCGAACCGCGGGTTGTCGCGGACCGCGACGACCGGGATCCCGGCCGCGTCGAGCCGCTGCCAGGCCTGCACGAACCCCTCGGGGGTCTGCTCGTGCAGCCCGGGCCGCACGTCGCGGCTGGCCAGGGTCAGGACCGCGTCGGGGTGCATCTCGACCAGCTGGTCGTGCACCGCGGCGTTCCAGTCGGTGCAGCCCTGGTCGTCGGCGACGGTCTCCGAGCGCACCGACATCGGGCAGGCCCCGCGGAACATGCCCACCATCGACCAGTTGCGCTGCTCGGCGATCACCGCGAGCGAGGCGGCGTACTGCTGGGCGTGCGAGTCGCCGACCACGGCGACCGTCCGCTCCGAGGTCTCCGGGTCCGGCGCGGGTACGGTGCAGACCTCGAGCTCCGCGCCGTGCTCGGAGGGCCCGCAGTCCCAGCTGGTGCCGTGGTAGCTCCAGTCGTCGGGCGCTTGCACCAGCGACGGGGTCAGCTCGGCGTCGGCCGGGTCGAGCGAGGCGAGGTCGAACTGCGGGGACAGCGCCACCGCGCCCGGGTGCGACGGCGAGCCCGCCAGCACCGGCGTCGACGCCCGCGCGGCGGCCAGCCCGTACCAGGAGCCCGCCGCGACGAGCACGGTCAGCGCGAGCACCCCGCCGGTGCGCAGCGCGCGGCGCACGTCGAGTGCGGCGACCCGCTGCTCGACGAACCGGTGGGTCAGCCAGGCCAGCACGAACGACACCGCGATCACGGCGGCACCCTGCTCGAGGTCCAGCCGGTCCTGCCCGGTGCGCACCAGCGTGAGCGTCAGGATCGGCCAGTGCCACAGGTACAGCGGGAACGAGATGTCGCCGATCGTGCGCAGCACCCGTCCCGACAGCAGGCGGTCGACGCCGAACCGGTGCCCGGACCGCCCGGCGACCAGCACCATCGCCGCTGCCAGCGTCGGCCAGAGCGCCGCCCAGCCGGGGAAAGCGCGGTCGACCTGGAGCAGGATCCCGCAGGAGACCAGCGCGGCCACGCCGCCCCAGCCGAGCACCGCGCGGGTGCCGGGGGTCAGCTCCGGCCGGTCCTCGATCCGGGAGATCCACAGCGCCAGCAGCCCGCCGAGCGCGAACTCCCAGACCCGCGTCGCGGAGTGGAAGTAGGCGAGCGGCTGGTTCACCAGCGTCAGGTACACCGAGTACGCGAACGAGGCCCCGCCGACGGCGAGCAGCGTGCCGGTGAGCCGTCGGTGCAGGTCGGCCCCGTCCCGCCGGGTCGCGATCGCGACACCGGCCACGACCAGCGGCGCGAGCAGGTAGAACTGGCCCTGGATGGACAGCGACCAGAAGTGCTGGACGATGCTCGCCGCGTTGTCACGGGCCGCGTAGTCGACCGAGTTGTGTGCCAGCTCCCAGTTCTGCAGGAACAGCAGCGACGCGACCGTCTCCCGGACGGTCGGCATCCACCGGTTCTCCGGCAGCAGCCAGAACCCGGCCACCACCCCGGCCGTGAGGACGACCGTGATCGCCGGCAGCAGCCGGGAGAACTGGCGCCGCCAGGTGGCGAGCACGTCGACCCCGCCCCGCGCCGCCGCCCGGTACAGGCCACCGGTGATGAGGAAGCCGGTGATCAGGAAGAACACGTCGACGCCGCCGGAGACCCGGCCGACCCAGACGTGGTAGACGACCACCAGCAGCACCGCCAGGGCGCGCAGGCCCTGCAGCTCCGGGCGGAACCGGGAACGCGTGGCGCCCCCGACCGTCGTTCCGGTGCGGGTGGCGGGTGCTCCACCGGGGGACGTCACGAGTGGCAGCTCCTCGTTCGGGCACGATCAGGTAAAGGGAAGTTTACGATTCGACCCCTACAACGACGACGGCGGCCACCGGGTTCCCCCGGTGACCGCCGCTCGTGGGGTCAGGGTCTCGCTCAGTATCCGATGTATCCGCCGTGGCTGCCGACCCGGCCACCCGCGTCGAGGGTGTCGATGCCGTAGCGGTCGATCATGTAGCGGACGCCCGCGGTGATGTTCGCGATCGGGTCGGTGATCGCCCGGTCCGCGAAGTCCGGGTGCACGTAGGCCGCGAACGTCGAGGGGATGACCTGCATGAGGCCCTCGGACGGGTTGCCGGCCGCGGCGTTGGAGTCCCAGTTGTTGATGGCGTGCGGGTTCCCGTTGGACTCCTTGAGGATGATCCGCTTGAGCCCGGTCGCGTAGGACTGGGACAGCCCCATGTGGTCCAGGGCCTCGGCGATCCAGCCGTCCAGCCCGCCCTGGGCGACGATCGCGTCGATCCGGGCCTTCTCGGCCTGGCGCGCCTGCTCGGCCGCGGCGGCCTTGGCGTGCTCGGCGGCGATCTTCGTCGCGATCTCGTGCGCCTTGCCCATGGACGCGAGGTCGGCGTCCTGGGCGGGGGCGGCGGCCTGCAGCGCGCCCGACGCGGCGGACGGCTGGGCGAAGGAGACCGGGCTGAAGAAGCCGGAGGTCGAGCCGTCCGTGGCCTTCGTGGCCGAGGGGATGTTCGCGGAGTACGCGGCCAGCGTCGTGGCGGCGGTGGTGCCGCCCTCCTCGGCGTCGGCCTGCGTCGAGGTCCCGTCCAGAGTGGTCGGGACGATCGCGGCGAACGCACCGGAGGCGAGCACGCCGAACGCGGCGCCGGTGGCGGCCGTGCGGGTGCCCGCACGACGCGCGGCGTGCGCGGGGCCGCCGTTCCGCGGGGAACGGAGGGACGGTGCAGCGGCCGTCGCTGCGGGTGTGGTCGCCACGGGTCGGGGGAACCCGTGGTGGCCACCGGGGGAGCGGTGTCCGGGCAAGGAAACGCCTTTCAGATCACGGACGGCGCCGCGCACGAGCGGCCGGGTCGGGGGTCCCGGGTGAGCCGGTCGGGGAGTCCGGCTCCAGCCCGCTCGTGATCGGGCCGTGATGACTGGGGATGACCGTAGAGGGCCCCGCCGCGGGGGTCCAGCCCCGGGGTCGTCGGTCGCCGCGCGACAGACACCGTTCACCGGTTCCGTGATCTTGAGGGCGTGTGGGACGCAACCCGGTGGACGGTGCGCCTCGGCCGACGGACGGCGGTCCCCGCAGGTGGCGGGCTCACGACGAACGGCGCAATACTGGAGTCGGCTCGAGGTTTGTACGGGCCGTCCCGATGCGCGGAACGGCGTGTGGGGGCGGCCTCGGCGGGGTAACGGGACGGGGGACGGGGATGGACACGGGCGACCTGTTGACCATCGGGGAGATCGTCGAGCGCAGCGGGTTCCCGCACTCGGCGTTGCGCTACTACGAGCGCGAGGGGCTGATCTCCGCGACCCGGACCTCGGGCAACCAGCGCCGCTACCGGCGCAGCGTGCTGCGCCGGCTCGCCTTCGTCCGGGCGGCCCGGTCCATCGGGATCGGGCTGGAGGAGGTCCGCGCCGCCCTCGACGCGCTGCCCGCGGACCGCACGCCGACCCGGTCGGACTGGGCGCGGCTGTCGCGGTCCTGGCGCGGCAGGCTCGACGAGCAGATCGACGCGCTGACCGCCCTGCGCGACGGTCTCGACGGCTGCATCGGCTGCGGCTGCCTGTCGATGACGACCTGCCGGCTGGTCAACCCCGGCGACGCCGCCGCCGCGTACGGCGACGGTGCCCGGGTGCTGCCCGCCGCGCTGCGCCGCCCGCCGGTGCACGGCCGGTGAACCCTGCGTCGCGACCGCTGCCGTGGCGCCCCGGGCTGCCTAACCTGGGGGTCGTGACCGATCTCGTACCGGACCGCTGGTTGACCGTCGACGGCCTCGCCAACGCCCGTGACGTCGGCGGCCTCCCGCTCGACGGCGGGGGCCGCGTCCGCACCGGCGTCCTGCTGCGCACCGAGTCCCTGGAGGGGCTGGTCCCGGCCGCCGTCGCGTACCTCACCGACGAGCTGGGCGTCGCGCAGGTGCTGGACCTGCGCACCGACCACGAACGCACGACCTACGGCCTCGGTGCGCTCGCCGACGCCGGGGTGCCGGTGCACCGGCTCAGCTTCATCCCCGAGACCGGGATCGCGCTGCCCGAGATCGAGGACACCCACGCGGCGGTCGATCCGATGCTCGGCCACTACCTCGCCTACCTGGAGGGCCGCGGCGAGTACGTCGTCGACGGGGTCCGCCGGATCGCGGCCCTGGACTCCGGCACGACCGTCGTGCACTGCGCCGCGGGCAAGGACCGGACCGGGGTGCTCGTCGCGCTGGTGTGCGCCGCGGTCGGGGTGCCGCGGGAGGAGATCACCGCCGACTACGCGCTGTCCGCGACCCGGATCGACGCCCTGTTCCGGAAGTGGACGACCGCCTCCGGTGAGCCGATGCCGCCCGCCGAGGAGATCGACCGGCACCGCCCGCGGGCCGAGGTCATGGCCGAGTTCCTGCGGCTGCTCGACGAGCGCCACGGCGGCCCGGTCGGCTGGCTGCGCGAGAACGGCCTCACCGACGACGAGCTGGCGCGCCTCCGGACCCGGCTGCGCGACGGGAGCGCCTGAGCACGCTCAGGGCAGCTCCTCGATCGGCACCATCGGGTCGAGCTTGCGCAGCGACCCCGGGTCCCCGGTGACCGCGGGCCAGCCCCGTCGCCGGGCGGCGGTGACGACCTGGCCGGTCACGATGTCGTCGAGCCCCTGGGAGGCCAGCAGCAGCCCGGCCTCCTGGGCGCTCTCCGGGGACAGCTCGTGGATCACGGTGTTCGGCAGGCCCAGCAGGACCTGCAGTGCGGCGTGGTGCTCGGCGTCGACCATCGACCAGGCGCGGCCGAGGGCGGCGCTGGGCACCGCGAGCACGATGTTCTCCTCCACCGCGGCCCAGACCAGGGCACGCATGTAGACGGGGCGACCGGTCGCGAAGGCCGCCAGAGCCGAGGAGTCGAGTACGCGTCCGCCGATCATCGCGGGCTCAGCCGACGGCCACGGGCGGGACCGGGCGCAGCGAACGGCGCGCGGCATCCAGCTCGTCGGCCGGCGGGGGACCGCCGTAGAGGTCGGCCAGGGTGGCCAGGGAACGGTCCCGGTCCTGCCGTGCCTGCACGGCCTCCGCCACGTAGGCGGACAGGCTCGCCGCCGATCCGCGGGACACCGCGTCCCTCGCCTCGGCCACCAGCTCCGCCGGCAGCGTGACCGTCACCCGCTCGCTGCGCATACCGAAAGGCTACTCCCTGCATACCGCCCGGGCCACGGACACGCCGCGGACAGCAGGTTACCGGCGGGTATGGAAGGCTCCGGGGCGGGACAGTGCCGACCTCACACGAAGAACGGGTGCTCATCCATGGACCTCACCTTCACCCCGGCCGAGGAGGAGTTCCGCACGGAACTGCGCTCCTGGCTCGGCGCCCACATCCCGCAGGAGTGGACCCGCCCCGGGTTCTGGGAGTCCCTGGAGGACTCCGAGAGCTTCCGGCTGCGGCGCGATTGGGAGCGGGACAAGGCCGACGCCGGGTTCGCCGGCATTCAGTGGCCCGTCGAGTACGGCGGCCGCGGCGGTACGCCCGGCATGAAGGCCATCTACGACGAGGAGACCGTCCGCGCCCAGGCGCCGCGCACGGTCAACCCGCTCGGGCTGACCTTCCTCGCGCCGACGGTCATGGCGATCGGCACCGACGCGCAGAAGAAGGAGATCATCGGCCCGCTGCTGCGCAACGAGGTCGTGTGGTGCCAGGGCTTCTCCGAGCCCGGCGCCGGCTCCGACCTCGCGGCGCTGTCCACCAAGGGCGTCCGCGACGGTGACGACTTCGTCGTCAACGGCCAGAAGGTCTGGACCACCAACGCCGTGCACGGCGACAAGATCTTCACCCTGGTCCGCACCGAGGCCGGGTCGGAGAAGCACCGCGGCATCTCGATGCTGCTCATCGACATGGACCAGCCCGGCGTCACCGCGCGCCCGCTGCGCCAGATGAGCGGGGCCAGCGAGTTCGGCGAGGTCTTCTTCGACGACGCCCGCGTCCCGGCCGTCGACTGCCTCGGCGAGATCGGTGACGGCTGGCGCACCGCGATGCTGCTGCTCTCGTTCGAGCGCGGCGCGTCCGGCATCTCCCAGTACACCGAGTTCCGTCGTCAGTACGACGAGATCGCCGCCGTCGCCCGGAGGCTCGGCCGCGACACCGACCCGGTGATCCGCGACGACCTGGCCCGCGTCCTGGTCGAGCTGGAGTGCCTGAGGCTGCACTCGATGCACGTGCTCACCCAGGTCGAGCAGGGCCGCGACCTCGGCTTCGAGGCGTCGATGACCAAGCTGCAGTGGTCCGAGGCGTTCCAGGACCTGTGGGAGGTCTACGACCGGATCCTCGGCGAGGACGCCACGCTCGACGCACTGCCCGACGGCACCGACCTGCGCCCGCTGCACGCCCAGGCCATGTGGTCGCGCTCGGTCACCATCTGGGGCGGCTCGTCGCAGGTGCAGCGCAACGTCACCGCCGAGCGCGTGCTCGGCCTGCCGCGGTAAGGGGAGCGGACACATGTTCTTCGCACTCACCCAGGACCAGCAGGAGTTCGGCACCGCGGTGCGCGACTACCTGGCCGAGCGCTTCGACCTCGCCGCCGTGCGGACGGTCGTCGAGAACCCGTCCGACGACGGCAACCCGGCGTCGCTGTGGCGCGCCGCCGGCGAGCAGGGGTGGACCGCGGTCACCGTCGACGAGGACCACGACGGCCTCGGCCTCGGCCTGGTCGAGGCCCAGGTGATCGCCCGCGCGCTCGGGGCGGGCGTCGCCCCCGGCCCGTGGCGCGGCACCGTGCTCGCCGCCGACGCGATCCGGCTCGCCGGCTCCGACGAGCAGAAGGCGGCCTGGCTGCCGAAGCTCGCCGCGGGCGAGGTGGTCGGCGCGTTCACCACCCGGGGCAGCGCCGCGACCGGCCTGCCGGTGGTGGAGTACGGCGCCGTCGCCGACGTCGTCGTCGCCCCGGCCGAGGACGGCCTGCCCGGGCTGGCGCTGGTCACCGGCGCCACGGCGTCGCCGGTCGGCAGCTACGACGGCACCACCCGGCTCGCGTCGCTGGGCGGCGGGACCGCCGAGGCGCTGCCCGGCACCACCGTCGAGCTGCAGAGGCAGCTGACCGACCGGGCGACCGTGCTGGTCGCCGCGGACCTGGTCGGCATCGCCCGCGAGGCGCTGACCCGCACCGTCGCCTACGACCGCGAGCGCACCCAGTTCGGGGTGCCCGTCGGGTCGTTCCAGGCGCTCAAGCACGCGCTGGCCGACCTGCACGTCGGGGTCACGATGGCCGAGCACGCGGCGCTCTACGCCGCGCACGCGGTGGACACCGGGCTCGACGGTGCCGAGCTCGCCGTCGCCGTCGCCAAGGCCAAGAGCAGCGACGTGGCGCTCCAGGCGACCGCGGCGATGATCCAGTTCCACGGCGGCATCGGCTACACCTGGGAGCACGAGGCGCACTTCTTCTACAAGCGCGCCAAGCGGCTCGCCGGCCAGTACGGCGACGTCGCCGTCTCCCGCGAGCGGATCGCCTCCCTGACCATCGGGGCCTGACCCGTCCGTGGGCCGCGTGAGGCCACAGTGCACCCCGTCTGCTCAGGGCGGATGTGCGCTGTGGACTCGCGCGCCCGGCGCGGACGTGGGACCGTCGGACGATGGCACCCGTCACACCGGTCAACGCCACCGCCGCCGCCCTCCTCGGTCTGCTCCACGGCGGGCCGATGACCGGCGGGCAGCTGGTGGCGGCGGCCGGTGAGCGGTTCGGCCTGTTCTTCTCCGTCACCCGCAGCCAGGTCTACCGCGAGCTGCCCGCGCTGACCGAGGAGGCGCTGCTGCGCCTGGGCAAGCAGGGCCCGCGGGCCAGCCAGCAGTACGTGATCACCGCGGCCGGCAAGCGGTCGTTCAAGCACTGGCTCGCCACCGGCGGCGACGCCGACGCCGTCCGCAGCCCGCTGGTGCTGCGGCTGCTGCACGCGGGGACGCTGACGGTCAAGCAGCGCACCGAGCTCGTCGCGGCCGCCCGTGAGGCCTACGCCGAGCGGCTCGCGGTGGCCCGCGCCGCCGCCCGTGCGACCGACGACCCCTACGGCCGTCCGGTCGCGGACTTCGCCGTCGCCCACACCCGGGCGATGATCAAGCTGATCGACGCGATCCCCCAGGACTGAACCGGGGCCCACCCCGCGTACCCTCGACGGTTGTGAACTCCGACGTCCAGGCCGACCTGAAGGACCTCGACACCACCCTGTCCAGCATCGAGGCCGTCGCCGACGTGCCCCGGCTGCGCCAGGAGATCGAGGAACTGTCCGAGCAGGCGGGCCGGCCGGACCTCTGGGACGACGTCGACGCCGCCCAGCAGATCACCAGCCGGCTGGCCTACGCCCAGGGCGACCTGCGCCGGCTCGACGACCTGCGCCGCCGCCTCGACGACGTGCCGGTGCTCTACGAGCTCGCCGAGGACGAGGGCGACGAGTCCGCCGTCGCGGACGCCGACGCCGAGCGCGCGAAGCTCCGCAGCGAGATCTCCTCGCTGGAGGTCCGCACCCTGCTCTCGGGCGAGTACGACGAGCGCGAGGCCCTGGTGACCATCCGGTCCGAGGCCGGGGGCATCGACGCCGCCGACTTCGCCGAGATGCTGCTGCGCATGTACCTGCGCTGGGCCGAACGCCACGGCTACGGCACCGACGTCTACGAGACGTCCTACGCCGAGGAGGCCGGCATCAAGTCGGCCACCTTCGCCGTCCACGCGCCGTACGCGTTCGGGACGCTGTCGGTCGAGGCCGGCACCCACCGCCTGGTGCGGATCTCGCCGTTCGACAACCAGGGGCGGCGCCAGACGTCGTTCGCCGGTGTCGAGGTGGCCCCGGTCGTCGAGACCTCCGACCACATCGAGATCGACGAGAAGGACCTGCGGGTCGACGTGTTCCGCGCGTCCGGGCCCGGCGGTCAGGGCGTCAACACCACCGACTCGGCGGTCCGGCTGACCCACATCCCGTCCGGGATCGTCGTCGCCTGCCAGAACGAGCGCTCCCAGCTGCAGAACAAGGCGTCGGCGATGGCCGTGCTGCAGGCGAAGCTGCTGGAGCGGCGCCGGCAGGAGGAGCGCGAGCTGCGCGACTCGTTCAAGGAGGCCGGGTCCTCCTGGGGCAACCAGATGCGCAACTACGTGCTGCACCCGTACCAGCTGGTGAAGGACCTGCGCACCGAGCACGAGGAGGGCAACCCCTCGCAGGTGCTCGACGGCCAGATCGACGAGTTCATCGAGGCCGGCATCCGCTGGCGCAAGCAGACCGAATCGGCCTCGTGAGCCGGGGTCGCCGGGCGTCCGCGGTCTGCGGCGCCCTCCTCGTCCTCGCCCTGGCCGGATGCACGACGGGGTCCCCGGAGCCGTCCGCCGACGGGGCGCCGCCCGCGTCCGCCACGCCGTCGGCGCAGGACACCGTGGCCGCCGCGGGCACCGCGCTGGCCGACGCCGGGTCGGCGCGGGTCGACGTCGAGCTGGACTCGGTCACCGGCCCGGTGCGCGCCTCCGGCCCCGCCCGCTTCACCCCGTTCGCCGCGGACCTCACCGTCGCCCTCGGCACCCGTGGTGCCCAGGTCAGGGTGCTCGACGACCGCGCCTGGGTCCGGTTCGGCGGCAGCGACCGCTGGCAGCCGCTGTCCACGGGGCTCCTCCCGGTCGGCGCGGTCGGCGGGATGCTGCACGCCGCGCCCGGGCTGCGCGACGTCGTCGCCGCGCCGGGGACCACGGACGTCGACGGCGTCGCCGCGACGACGTACACCGGGTCGGTGGACCTCGCCGCCGCACGGGCCGGCGCCCCGGACCCCGCGGTCGGGACCCGGCTCGACGAGCTCGCCGGGCTGGTCTCGCCGACCCCGCGGTTCACCGCCTGGCTCGGTGCCCCCGACGCCGCCCCCGCCGACCGCGGACGGCTGCTCCGGCTGCGCCTGGAACCGCAGGCCCCGGCCACCGGGACGCAGGACGCCGGCGCCGCGGTCCCGGGCGCGGTGACCGTCTCCTTCAGCGAGCCCGGGCTGCCGGTGGAGATCACCGCCCCCTGACGACGGGCCCCGCGTCCCGTCGCCCGCGCGCCTCGCCCCGGGTCGGCGCGGTGCACCGAGATGCAGCTCAGCGGGCCGTGGAGATCGACAGTTCCCGCTGAGCTGCATCTCGGCGTCGCGGCGGCCGGGCCGACGAGTGCGCGGCGCGGGGCGGGCTCAGCGGGGCGTGGTCGCCCCGCGGGTCAGGGCGGCGAGCGACACGGCGGAGAGCGTGGCCGCGGTCAGCATGGTCACGGCCATGGCCGTCGCGCTCGACCCGACCAGCGGTGAGACCAGGGCGCCGAGGCCGAACTGGGTGGCCCCCAGCAGGGCCGAGCCCGTCCCGGCGCGGTCGCGGACCTCGCCGGTCGCCAGCGCCGCGCTGTTGCCCATCACGAACCCGAGCGTGGCCAGGGTCGCGAACAGCAGCACGAGCACCGGCCAACGGGCGGCGCCGAGCAGCACCACGACGAGCAGCGCCGCGCACAGCACGACCAGCCCCCCGACGGCGACGACGAGCTGGCGGCGCGGGGCGACCCGTGCGGCGAGCCGGCTGCTGACGATGTTGCCCAGCACCAGCCCGGCCGCGTTCGCCCCGAAGGCGAGGGCGTACTGCGTCGTGGAGAGGCCGAGGGTCTGCTGCAGCACGAACGGCGACCCGGAGATGTAGGCGAACATCATCGAGAACGACGTGGCGAAGGCCAGCACGTAGCCGACGTAGCGACGGCGGCGCAGGAGCGCCCCGACGTCGGAGAAGGTCCGTCGCACACCGCCGGAGGTACGGGCCGGGGCCGGCAGCGTCTCGTGCACCGCGAGCAGCGACGACACCAGCATGAGCAGCGCCAGCCCGGCGAGCGCCACGAAGATGCCCCGCCAGCCGACGACCCCGCCGAGCGAGCTGCCGATCACCGGTGCGACCACCGGTGCGATCCCGTTGATCGCCATCATCAGGGAGAACAGCTGCGCGGTCCGCGCGCCGGTGGTGCGGTCGGAGATCATCGCGCGGCTCAGCACCAGGCCGGCCGCCCCGCCGAACCCCTGCAGGAACCGGGCGACGACGAGCACCGCGACCGACGGCGCGACCGCGCTCGCCAGGCACGCGACGAACAGCAGGACCGTGCCGGCGAGGACCAGTCGTCGCCGCCCCCAGCTGTCCGAGAGCGGGCCGATCACCAGCTGCCCGGCCGCCAGCCCCACCAGGAACGCGGTCAGGGTCAGCTGCGCCGCCGACGCCGACGCCCCCAGCTCGGTCGCCACCGTCGGCAGCACCGGCAGGTACATGTCGGTGGCCAGCGGCGCCACCGCCGTCAGCAGCGCGAGAACGCTGATCCACACGCCGTCCGGCACGGCGCGCCCCCGCGTCGTCCTCGGCGCGGCCTGCTCGGTCCCCACGGTCATGACGGTCCTCTCGCACGGCAATCAGCTATGAAACTATATATGGATTATCGAGTAGTATTGCGACTGTGACGAAGGTCGAGGAGCACGACGACGACTGGGCGGCGCTGGTCGAGGCGGTGCACGACCTGTCGCGCGTCCTGCGGGCGGCGGGGGAGCGCGCGGTCGGGCTGGACGCGATCACCGGGTCCGAGCACGAGGTCCTGCGGTGGGTCTCCGCGCGCCCCGGGCACCCCGTCTCGGCGGTGGCCCGCGGGCTCGGCCTGCAGGCCAGCAACGTCAGCACCACCGTCCGGTCGCTGGTCGAGCGGGACCTCGTGGAGCGCCGGACCGACCCGGCCGACGGCCGTCGCGCCCTGCTCCACCCCACCGCACGGGCCGCCCGGCACCGCGAGCTCCTCGACGCGGCCTGGACACGGCAGATCCGGCGTGCGCTCGGCGACCTGGACGGCACCGATGCCGTCGCGCTGCGTGCGGCGGCCCCCGTCCTGGACCGGCTCGCCGGTGCGCTCGACCCGTCGCGGGACCCGGTCGCCGCCGGACCGGTCTGACGGGCGTGTCGTCACGGCCCGTGTACTCCGGGCGGCGGTACCGTCCCGCTCCGTGATCGAGCTGCGGGACGTCACCAAGCGCTACCCGGCGTCCGGGCGTCCGGCGCTGGACCGGGTCTCCGCGACGGTCGGTGCGGGCGAGTTCGTGTTCCTGATCGGACCGTCCGGGTCGGGCAAGTCGACGCTGCTGCGGCTGCTGCTGCGCGAGGACGTCCCCACCTCGGGATCCATCCTCATCGACGGCCTCGACGTCGCCGGGCTGCCCCGGCGCAAGGTGCCGAAGCTGCGCCAGCGGATCGGCTGCGTGTTCCAGGACTTCCGGCTGCTGCCCAAGCGCACCGTCGCCGGCAACGTCGCGTTCGCGCTCGAGGTGCTGGGGCGCAGGCCGTCGGAGATCCGGATCGCCGTCCCGGAGCTGCTGGAGATGGTGGGGCTGCAGGGCAAGGCCGAGCGGCTGCCGCACGAGCTGTCCGGCGGTGAGCAGCAGCGCGTCGCGATCGCCAGGGCGTCGGTCAACCGGCCCCCGCTGCTGCTGGCCGACGAGCCCACCGGCAACCTCGACCCCGAGACCGGGCGGGAGATCATGCAGGTCCTGGAGCGCATCAACCGCGCGGGCACCACGGTGCTGATGGCCACCCACGACTCGTCCATCGTGGACGCGATGCGCCGCCGGGTGATCGAGTTGGCCGACGGCGGCGTGCTGCGTGACGAGGCCCGCGCGGTGTACGGGGCGGGCCGGTAGATGCGCCCCGCCCTGCTCACCCGCGAGGTCTCCTCCGGTCTGCGCCGCAACGTCACGATGACCGTCGCGATGGTGCTGACCACCGCGGTCACCCTGATGTCGGTCGGTGCGGGCCTGCTCGTGCTGCGCACCATCGACGACATCTCCGCGCTCTACACGAACCGGCTCGAGATCCAGGTGGCGCTCACCCCGGACGTCTCGGAGACCGACCCGGACTGCAGCGGGCCGACGTGCGCGTCGGTGCGGAGCGCGCTGGAGGCCGCCCCGGGCGTCGGCTCGGTCTCGTTCGAGTCCCAGCAGCAGGCCTGGACTCGGTTCCGTGAGCTGTTCGCCGGGCAGTCGGTCGCCGACGTCGCCCGGCCGCAGTCGCTGCCCGCCACGCTGCGGGTCACCCTGACCGACCAGCAGGCGGGCGCCGCGGCCGCCCGGGCCGCCGTCGAGGGTCGGCCGGGGGTGCGCGGGGTGATCGACCAGCGCGACGTCGTCGGGACCCTGTTCGACTTCCTGAACGGGGTGCGCAACGTGGCGTTCGCGCTCGCCGTCGTACAGGCGCTCGCGGCGATCCTGCTGATCTCCAACACGGTGCAGGTCTCGGCGTTCATGCGGCGCACCGAGGTCGGCGTGATGCGCCTGGTCGGGGCGACGCGCTGGACCACCCAGCTGCCGTTCCTGGTCGAGGCCGCCATCGCCGGGGCCGTCGGCGGGGCGCTCGCCGGGATCGGCCTGGTCGCGACCAAGTACGCCGTCGTCGACGACCTGTTCGCCGCGATGGGTCAGGCCGGCGTGATCCCGCCGGTCCGGATCACCGACGTGCTGGTGGTCTCGGCGCTGCTCGTGCCCACCGGGGCCCTCGTCGCGGGGGTCACCGGCTACGTGACCCTGCGCGCCTATGTGAAGGTCTGAGCGCTCACCCCGCGGGGGCGAACGCCGCGGCGTGGTCGCGGGCGAACTCCTCCAGGGTGCGGGCCGGGTGGCCGGTGAGGACGGCCACGGCGTCGTCCACCCGCGCCGCCTCGCCCCGCCCGTAGTGGGCGTAGTCCTCGACCAGTCCCGCGGCCTGCCAGGGCGGCAGCACCCCGTCCAGGACGGCGGCGAACGCCTCCGGGGTGAGGTCGTCGAACGCGACCGGGTGCCCGGTGGCCCGGGTCAGGGCCGCGGCGATCCCGGCGTGGGTGACGGCGCGCGGCCCGGTGAGGTCGTGCACCGCACCGTCCGGTCCGGCGCCGGTGAGCACGGCCGTGGCGGCGTCGGCGATGTCGCGCACGTCGACCGCGCTCACCGCGGCGTCGCCGATCGGGGCGCCGAACCGGCCGGTCGCGGCGACCAGGGGGGCGAAGGCCAGCAGGCCCTGCAGGAACAGGTTCGGCCGCAGCACCACGTGGCCGATCCCCAGGTCGTGGACGTGCTGCTCCACCGCGGCGTGCCAGCGCAGGAACCGCACCGGGGAGTCCGCCCGTGCCGCGAACTGCGACAACAGCACCAGCCGGGACACCCCGGCGGTCGCGGCGGCGTCGGCCACCGCGATCTGGGTGGTCGCGGCGTCGGGGGCCGAGGGCGAGTTGAGGAAGGCCGCGTCGACCCCGTGCAGCGCCGTGGCGACGGCGTCCGGGTCGCGCAGGTCGCCCCGCACGACCTCGACGCCGGCGGCGTCGCCGAGGCGGTCGGGGTCGCGGACCAGTGCCCGCACCGTCACGTCACGACCGGCCAGCGCGGTCAGCAGGTGCCCGCCGATCCCGCCGGTCGCCCCGGTCACCAGCACCGTCGTCGTCATGTCCATCTCCTGTGATCGTCGATCTGATACGAGAGCACTGCTCTCGCAACCGAGTGTGCACGCGACGCCGCCGAAGTGCAAGAGCACTGCTCCGGCGATGCCGCGGTCGGATACCGGTGGCGGTGCGCGGGTAGGCTGGTCGTGTGAAGGAACAGGGCCGGAAGGTGATCGCGCAGAACCGTCGGGCCCGGCACGACTACGCGATCCTGGAGGAGTTCGAGGCCGGGGTCGCGCTCAAGGGGACCGAGGTGAAGAGCCTCCGTCTGGGCCGGGCGTCGCTGGTCGACGCCTTCGCCACCATCGACGACGGCGAGATCTTCCTGCGCAACCTGCACATCCCGGAGTACGTGCGCGGCAGCTGGACCAACCACGAGCCGCGCCGCACCCGCAAGCTGCTGCTGCACCGTGGGGAGATCGACCGGCTGATGGGCAAGACCCGCGAGGGCGGGCTCACCCTGGTGCCGCTGTCGCTGTACTTCAACGACGGCAAGGTCAAGTGCGAGATCGCGCTCGCCAAGGGCAAGAAGGACTACGACAAGCGCCGTGACCTGGCCAAGAAGGACGCCCAGAAGGAGATCGCGCGCGCCGTCGGCCGTGCGGCCAAGGGGCGGGCCCGGGACCTGCGCGGCTGAGCCACGGCCCGCCTAGGGTGGGGCCGTGGATCTCCCCGTGCCACCCTCCGACGACGCCGACGTGCCCCGCTGGACCGCCGAGCTGGACCTGCCCGGCCTGGTCGACGTGCACGTGCACTTCCTGCCCCAGCGCATGCTCGACAAGGTCTGGGCCTACTTCGACGCCGCTGAGACCCACTACGGCACCCCGTGGCCGGTGCAGTACCGGCTGCCCGAACAGGAGCGGTACGCGATCCTCGAACGCCTCGGGGTGCTCGCGTTCGCGCCCCTGACCTACCCGCACAAGCCGGGCATGGGGGAGTGGCTCACCGGCTGGGCCGGCGGGTTCGCCGACGCCCACCCGCGCGCGGTGCGCACCGCGACGCTCTACCCGGAACCGTCCGTCGTGGACTACCTCGGCCGTGCCGTGTCCGACGGGGCGCGGATGGTCAAGGTGCACGTCCAGGTCGGCGGGTTCGACCCGCGCGACCCCCTGCTGCGCGACGCCTGGGGCCTGCTGGCCGACGCGGGTGTGCCCGCCGTCGTCCACTGCGGCGACGGCCCGATCCCCGGCGAGCACACCGGCCTCGGGATCTTCGCCGAGGTACTGGCGGCGCACCCCGATCTGCGGATCGTGCTGGCCCACGCGGGCATGCCGGACTTCCGGGGCGCGCTGGAGCTGCTGGACCGGTTCCCGAACCTGGTGCTCGACACGACGATGGTCGGGACCGCGTTCTCCCAGCGGATCGCGCCGCTGCCGCCGGACTGGCCGGCACGCCTGGCCGAGCACCCGGGGCGGATCGTGCTCGGTACCGACTTCCCCAACATCCCCTACGCCTACGCCGAGCAGCTCGCCGCGATCGCCGGCTGGGCCGCCGCCGAGCCCCGCCTCGGCGCGGCGTTCCTGCGCTCGGTCCTGTACGACGCCCCGGCCGCGCTGCTGGGCGTCGACCCCGTCCGACACGCCACCCCCGGCCCCGCGGCCGAGACCCCGAGGAGCTCCTAGACATGGTCAGCCCGCAGAACGACGGGAACGGCGCGGCCG
This sequence comes from Pseudonocardia sp. ICBG601, assembly GCF_020496245.1. Taxonomy (NCBI): domain Bacteria; kingdom Bacillati; phylum Actinomycetota; class Actinomycetes; order Pseudonocardiales; family Pseudonocardiaceae; genus Pseudonocardia; species Pseudonocardia sp. ICBG601. The sequence goes on from NZ_JAHLJA010000148.1 coordinate 1,891,306, forward strand.
CCCCGGTCGACATCGCCCTCTACGGTGCGACCGGCTTCGTCGGCGGCCTCATCGCCCGTCACCTCGCCGAGCACGCCCCGCCCGGGGTGCGCATCGCGCTGGCCGGCCGCTCCGAGGCGAGGCTCGCCGCGACCCGGGCGGCGCTGCCCGCGTCGGCGCGGGATTGGCCACTGATCGTCGCCGACGCCGCCGACCCGGCCGCGACCGACCGGCTCGCCGCGGGCGCCCGCGTCGTGCTGAGCACGGTCGGCCCGTACGCGAAGTACGGCCTGGGGCTGGTCGGGTCGTGCGCGCGGGCCGGCACCCACTACGCCGACCTCACCGGTGAGGTGCTGTTCGTCCGCGAGGCGATCGACCGCTTCCACGACACCGCCCGCGCCAGCGGCGCGCGGATCGTGCACTCCTGCGGCTACGACTCCGTCCCCTCCGACCTGGGGGTGTTCCTCGCGCACCGGGCCGCACAGGCCGACGGTGCGGGTGGGCTCACCGAGGTCCGCACGGTCGCGACGATGCGCGGCGGGGTCTCGGGCGGCACGGTGGACTCGCTGCGCGGGCAGCTCGACACCGTCCGCACCGACCGCGACGCCCGGCGCCTGGCCGCCCGCCCGCACTCGCTGAGCCCCGACCCCTCGGCCGAGCCGACGCCGTCGCAGCCGGGTGACGCGGGACCGCCCGCCCGGCTCCCGGACGGCACCTGGACCGCGCCGTTCGTGATGGCGTCCTACAACACGCGGATCGTGCGCCGCTCCAACGCGCTGCTCGACCACGCCTACGGCCGCGGCCTGCGCTACGGCGAGCTCCAGGGCTGCGGTCGCGGGGTGTCCGGGGCGATCACCGCGGGTGTGGTCACCGGCGGGCTCGGCGCGCTGGTCGGCGCGTTCATGGTGCCGCCGATCCGCCCGCTGCTCGACCGGGTGCTGCCCGCGCCCGGGACCGGGCCGTCGGAGCGGACCCGCGAGCGCGGCTGGTTCCGGATGGACGTGCGTGCCGAGACCGAGTCCGGGCGTCGCTACCGGGTGCGGGTCTCCGGTCTCGGCGACCCCGGCTACGGGGCCACCGCGGTGATGTTCGGCGAGGCGGGCCTCGCACTGGCCCTGGGCGGGTCCGCGCTGCCCGACCGCGCGGGCTGTCTCACCCCGGCCACCGCGCTGGGTGACGTGCTGGTCGACCGGCTGCGGGCCGCGGGGCACACCTACGAGGTCGCGGCGGGGTGACACGCCACCGGTAACCGGGATGATCGGGCGGGCGCGGGGCGTTATGCTGTGCGTCCGCCCGGGTACGTCCGGGCGGAGTGCAGGTGGACTGCGGGTCCTCCGGGACCCGACCAGGGGGTGAACGGTTTCGACTCCGATCGTTGATCGAGGTGAAGCGTGCCGAGGAAGGCGACGATGATCTCGTTAACCATGCGTCGCAAAAAAATAAGTGCCGACAACAGTCGCACTGCCCAGAGCGCTTACGCGCTCGCTGCCTGATCTTCAGGTAGGGGCTGTCGGGCCGGAGGCGTCCCCGCTCCGGGTCCCGACATCATTCAGGGGACTCACCCTGCGGTCCGGCCGCGGAACCGCAGGGGACATCCAACAGCGGCTGGGATCGTCACACCGGCTTGTTCGCGTGACCGGTGGATCCGAGTAGAGACCTAGCGGACTGCGCACGGAGAAGCCCTCGTGAACCGACGGAGGACCCGGGTTCGATTCCCGGCACCTCCACCGCCCAGCGGCCCCGTCCCGACCCCGGGACGGGGCCGTTCCTGTTTCCGGAGAAGATCGTTGCGCGATGAAACTGTGCATTGCTAACATCCTTGGTGGGAGTGATGCCGATGACCGCCGTGACCGATCCCGTGCCCACCTACCCGATGACGCGCGGGTGCCCCTTCGACCCGCCCGCCGAGCTCGCCCGCATCCGGGACGACGAGTGCCCCGCCGGGCCGGGGATCGCCCGCGTCCGGATCTGGGACGGCAGCACGCCGTGGCTCGTCACCCGCTACGACGACGTCCGCGCCGCGCTCGCCGACGAGCGGCTGTCCGCCGACGCCGACCGCGACGGCTACCCGGCCGCGTCGCGGTCGCGCCGCGTGCGCTCCCGGGGGCGCCGGCGCAGCTTCATCATGATGGACGGCCCCGAGCACGCCCGGCACCGGCGGATGCTCATCGGTGAGTTCACCGTGCGCCGCATCGAGCGTCTCCGGCCGCTGGTCGAGCAGACCGTCACCGAGCTGCTGGACGCCATGGAGGCGGGGGAGAACCCGACCGACCTGGTGCAGGCGTTCGCGCTGCCGCTGCCGTCGCTGGTGATCTGCCACCTGCTCGGGGTCCCCTACGCCGACCATGCGTTCTTCGAGTCGCAGAGCCGGATCATGGTCGACCTGACCTCGGGCGCGGAGGCGTCGGCCGCGGCGTCGGACGCGCTGCAGGACTACCTCGCCGGCCTCGTCCGGGCGCGGCTGGACGAGCCGCGCGACGACGTGCTCGGCGGGATGGCCGCCCGGGTCGCGGCCGGGGACCTCACCGTCGACGAGGCGAGCGCCTCGGCGCTGCTGCTGCTCGTCGCCGGGCACGAGACGACGGCGAACATGATCGCGCTCGGCACGCTGACCCTGCTGCACCACCCCGACCAGCTCGCCGTCGTCCGCGACGGCGACGCCGCGCAGGTCCGCGCCGCGGTCGAGGAGCTGCTGCGGGTCCTGACCGTGACCCACATCGGCCGCCGCCGGGTCGCGACCGAGGACCTGGAGATCGGCGGGGTCACGGTGCGGGCGGGGGAGGGCGTGGTGCTCGCCGCCGAGGCCGCCAACCGCGACCCCCGGCAGTGGCCGCACCCCGACGAGATCGACGTGTCCCGCGGGACGAACCGGCACGTCGCGTTCGGGTTCGGGGTGCACCAGTGCCTGGGACAGCCGCTGGCCCGCCTGGAGCTGCAGATCGCCTACCCGGCGCTGCTGCGGCGCTTCCCGGGACTGCGGGTCACCGTGCCGGACTCGGAGATCCCGTTCCGCGACGACATGGCGATCTACGGCGTGCACGCGTTGCCGGTGGCATTCTGATGGCCATGCGCGTGATCGTGGACAAGGAACTGTGCATCGGGGCCGGTCAGTGTGTCGTGACCGCGCCGGACGTCTTCGACCAGGACGACGACGGGATCGTCGAGCTGCTGACCGACTCGCCCGCCGAGGGGGACCGGGACGCGGTGAAGGAGGCCGAGCACGTGTGCCCGGCCCGGGTGATCAGCGTGGAGGACTGACCCTCAGGCGGCGCTGACGCCGATCAGCATGCCGACCAGGTACGTGGCGCCGGCGGCGATGGCGCCGAACGCCAGCTGGCGCAGCGCCGCCGACCACCACGAGCGGGAGGTGAACCGCGAGGTCAGCGCCCCCGCGACGAGCAGGCCGACGCCGCCGACGGCGAGGCCCAGCGCGAGCGAGCCGTAGCCGAGCAGGAACGTCGTCAGCGGGATCAGCCCGCCGACCGCGAACGCGGCGAACGACGACGTCGCCGCCACCCAGGGCGAGGGCTTGTCGTCCAGGCTGACGCCCAGCTCCTGGCTGACGTGCATCCGCAGCGCCAGCTCCGGGTCCCGGTGCACCTCGCGGGCGACCGCGTCCGCCGTCTGCCCGGTCAGCCCCATCTCGCGGAACCGGGAGGCCAGCTCGTGCTCCTCGGCGCGCGGGTGCAGGGCGAGCTCGTGGCGCTCGACGGCGGCCTCGGCGTCGAGCGCGTCGTTCTGGGTGCCGACCGAGGCGAACTCGCCCAGCGCCATCGAGAACGCCCCCGCGACGACGCCCGCCAGCCCGGTCAGCACGATCAGGTCGCGGTCCGCCCCGCCCCCGCCGACGCCCGCGACCAGCGCGATCGTGGTGACCAGGCCGTCCATCGCGCCGAACGTGGCGGCGCGCAGCCAGCCGCCCGAGACGTCCCGATGGGAGTGGTCGTGGCTGTGGTCGGCGAGCTCCGCCTCCAGCTCCGGATCGTTCACGCCTGCAACGATAGGACGACCGCGCTCGCCGCGCGGAGGTGTGCGACCACACCGACACTGAGCCGATGTCGTCCGATGACACGGCCCCCCTCTGGCTGTTCGCCGACCAGCTCGGCCCGCACGTGTGGGACACCGAGGAGTTCGCCGACCGCGAGGTCGTGATCGTCGAGTCCACCCGGGCGCTGGGCCGCCGGCGCCACCACCGCCAGAAGCTGCACCTGGTGCTGTCCGGGATGCGTCACCTCGCCGAGCAGCTCGGCGACCGGGCCACCTACCTGCGCACCGACACCTACCGCGAGGCGCTGGAGCAGGTCGGCCGCCCGGTGGTGGTGCACCAGCCGACGTCGTTCCCGGCGTCGGACATGGTGCGCCGTTTCGTGAAGGAGGGCCTCGTGACCGAGGTCCGGCCCACCCCGACCTTCGCGCTGGGCAAGGACGAGTTCGACGACTGGGCCGGCGACCGCGAGACCTTCCGGATGGAGGAGTTCTACCGCGCCCAGCGCGAGCGGTTCTCCGTGCTCATGGACGGGGAGAAGCCCGTCGGCGGGAAGTGGAACTACGACCACGACAACCGCGAGTCCCCGCCGAAGGGCGCCGAGCGCCTGGACGTGAAGGCGCCCTGGAGGCCCCGCGAGGACGGGATCGACGAGCAGGTCCGCGCCGACCTCGACGCGGCCGGGTACCCCACGGTCGGCAACGACGGGCCGCGCCGCTTCGCCGTCACCCACGAGGAGGCCACCCGGGCGCTGCGGCACTTCGTCCGGCACCGCCTCGACACCTTCGGCCCGTACGAGGACGCGGTGCTGGAGCAGGACTGGGCCATGGCGCACTCGCTGCTGTCGGTGCCGATGAACCTGGGCGCCCTGCACCCGCTGGAGGCGGTGCACGCCGCCGAGCAGGCCTACCACGACGGGGACGCCCGGCTGTCCAGCGTCGAGGGGTTCGTCCGGCAGATCCTCGGCTGGCGGGAGTACGTCTGGCAGCTGTACTGGCGCTTCGGGCGCGGCTACACGCGTCGCAACCACCTGCGGGCCCGCACCCCGCTGCCGGACTGGTGGACCGACCTGGACGCCGACGCCGTCACCGCGAACTGCCTGTCGCACGCCCTGGGCGGGGTCCGCGACCGCGGCTGGACCCACCACATCCCGCGCCTGATGATCCTCGGCAACCACGCCATGCAGCGTGGCTACCGGCCCGCGGAGCTCAACGACTGGTTCGCGACCGCGTTCGTCGACGGGTTCGCCTGGGTGATGCCCGCCAACGTGATCGGGATGAGCCAGCACGCCGACGGCGGCCGGATGGCCACCAAGCCCTACGCCTCCGGTGGCGCCTACATCGACCGGATGACCGACCTGTGCTCGGGCTGCGCGTTCGACCCGAAGGTGCGGGTGGGGGAGAAGGCCTGTCCGTTCACCGCGGGCTACTGGCAGTTCGTGCACCGCCACGAGGAGATGATGGCGGGCAACAACCGCACCGCCCGCGCCGTCGCCACGATGAAGCGGCTGACCGATCTCGACGCGCTGCTGGAGCAGGAGTCCGCCCGCGAGGAGTTCTGAACCGGCGGGCTCGCTAGGCTTCCCGGTCGTGACCGCAGCCCGCCCGCTCGACGTGCTGGGCACCGTGCTGCGGCTGGGGCTGGCCGCGGTCTGGCTGGTGTCGGGGGCGGTGAAGCTGTCCGAGCCGTTCACCACGGCCGTCGCCGTCGCCGCCTACCGGGTGCTGCCGGATGCGCTCGTCGTGCCGGTCGCGACGCTGCTGCCGCCGCTGGAGATCGCACTCGGCCTGCTTCTGCTCGCGGGCCTCGCCACCCGGCTCGCCGCGGTGGTGGGCACCGTGCTGCTGCTCGCGTTCGTCGCGGGGCTGGTGCAGGCGTGGGCGCGCGGGCTGGCGATCGACTGCGGCTGCTTCGGCGGTGGCGGGCCGGTCGACCCCGACGACACCGGCTACGGCCTGTCCCTGCTGCGCGACCTCGCCTTCACGGCGGCCGCGGTGTACCTGGTGGTGCGCCCGCGGACGCTGTTCTCCCTCGACGGGCGCGGGGACCGGGCCGCGGCACACGACCACGACCGGCGGGCGCCGGCGGACGCGACGGAGGAGCACTGATGGGACAGAGTGAGCGCGAGCGCCGGCAGGCCGCGCAGGCCCGGCTGCAGGCGGCGGGGATCAGCTCCGCGCGCACCTCGAGCGGACTCGGTCGCAACCTCGGGATCGGCGCGCTCGTGCTGGTCATCGCCCTGGCCACGGGCGTCTACGTGCTGTACCAGAACTACCAGAAGGCGACCGTCGCGACCTACCCGGTGACCCGCGACGGCGTCGTCGTGAAGGCCGGGAACCAGGCGGCACCGGTGACCGTCGACCTCTACGAGGACTACCTCTGCCCCGCCTGCCAGCAGCTGGAGAGCGGTGTCGGGAACCAGCTCACCACCGCGGTGAACGAGGGCAAGGCGAAGATCAACTATCACCACATCGTGATCCTCGACGAGCGCTCGACCCCGCCCGGCTACTCGACCCGCGCCGGCAACGCCGCACTGTGCGCCGCCGACGCCGGGATCTTCCCCGCGTACCACTCCCGCCTCTACACCGAGCAGCCCACCGAGGGCAGTGCCGGGAAGACGGTGCAGGAGCTGACCGCGCTCGGCACCGAGCTGGGGGCCAAGGGCGACTTCGCGGGTTGCGTCACCCGCCAGGCGAACAGCCAGGCGATCGCCGACGCGACCAAGGCGGCCGTCGCCGACCCGGCGGTGGCGCCCGGCGGCCGCTTCGGGACCCCGACGGTGATGGTGAACGGGGTCAAGATGGATCTGAGCAACGGGGACTGGCTGTCGAAGGTGACGGGCTGACCGCACCCACGGTGAAGCGCGGCAGGAACCACTGCACCAGCGGCCCGACGGCGAGCGCGTAGACGACCGTCACCGGGCCGAAGACACCGCCGAGCACCCACCCGACGAGCACGACCGTCACCTCGATCGCGGTCCGCACCAGCCGCACCGACAGGCCGGTGCGGGCCGCGAGCCCGGTCATCAGCCCGTCCCGCGGGCCCGGCCCCAGCCCGACCCCGATGTAGGCCGCCGTCGCCGCCGCGTTCAGCACGATCCCGGCGACGGCGTACGCCACCCGCAGCCACAGCGCCTCCGGGGCGGGCAGCACCGCGAGCGCGGTGTCCACCGTGGCCCCGATGACGACGACGTTCGCCACCGTCCCCAGTCCTGGCCGTTCCCGCAGCGGGATCCACAGCAGCAGCACCCCGACCGCGACGACCACGGTCACCGCGCCCACCGACAGGGCCGTACGGCCGGCGACGCCCTGGTGGAACACGTCCCACGGCATCGAGCCGAGGGCCGCGCGCATCATCAGCGCCATCGAGACCGCGTAGGCGACCAGGCCGGCCACGAGCTGGGTGAGCCGCCGGGTGCGCCGCGGCATCCGCAGCGACCAGCGGGAGCTGTCGATCGTCACGAGATGGCATGCTGCCTCTGTCGATGGCCTGTCGTCACCGTGCCACTCGAACGAAAGTGGATCGGGAATGACGCAGGGGATCGGGGCGGAGCGCCTCGCCGCGCTGTGCGGCGACGTCCACGGCGGGCGCGGCCCGGCGTACCGGGTGCTGGCCGACGCGGTGCGGGTGCTGACCGGCGACGGCAGGCTGCCGTCGGGCACCCGGCTGCCGGCGGAGCGGGCGCTGGCCGAGGCGCTGGGCGTCAGCCGGGTCACCGTCGCCCGCGCCTACCGCGACCTGCGCGACGACGGCTGGGCCGACGCCCGGCACGGGTCGGGCACCTGGGTACGGCTCCCGGACCGCACCGGGGGCGTCGACGGGGTCTGGGCGCCGGGGCCGGTCGACCGCGGCACAATCGACCTCGCCCACGCCGCGCCCGCCGCGCCCGCGGTGCTGCCCGACCTGGTCGCCCGCGCCGTCGAACGGGGTGCCGCGGAGCTGGCCGGACACGGCTACGGCCCGGACGGCCTGCCCGCGCTGCGGGCCGCGATCGCCGACCGGTTCACCGCCCGGGGGCTCCCGACCGGGCCGGAGCAGGTCGTCGTGACGGGCGGGGCGCTGCAGGCGATCGGGATCGTCGTCGCCGAGCTGGCCGGGCCCGGCGACCGGGTGCTCGTCGAGCACCCCACCTACCCGTCGGCGCTCGACGTCGTCGCCGACGCGGGGGCGGTCGCCGTCCCGGTGTCGGCGGACGGTGCCGACGCGACCCCGCAGACCGTGCTGCCGCGGGCCGCCCGGCAGACCGCGGCGCGGGTCGCGTACCTGATGGCGGACTTCCAGAACCCCACCGGCCGCCTCCTCGACGACGACGCCCGCGCCCGGCTCGTGCAGCGCCTCGCCCGCCAGGGCACGGTCGCCCTGGTCGACGAGACCTTCGCCGAGCTGGACCTGCGCGAGGGCGCCACGGGGCCGCTGCCGTGTGCCGCGCACGCCGCCGGGCCCGACGACGTCGTCACCGTCGGCGGGCTGAGCAAGATCGCCTGGGGCGGGCTGCGGATCGGCTGGATCCGGGCCGGCCGCGAGCGCGCCGCCCGGATGCGACGACGGCTGGCCCGCGCCCAGCTGGCGCTGCCGGTGCTGGAGCAGCTCGTCGCCGTCGAGGTGCTGGAGCGGCTCGACGTGCTGCGGGCCGAACGGGTCGGGGTGCTGCGCACCCGGCGCGACGTGCTGGTCGCCGAGCTCGCCGCGGCCCTGTCGGACTGGCACTTCACCGTCCCCGACGGCGGGCTCGCGCTGTGGTGCGACCTCGGTGCGCACGTCTCGACGGCGCTGACCGCGGCCGCCCCGCGACACGGTCTGGTGCTGGCGCCCGGGCCGCGGTTCGGGGCCGGGCACGCGTTCACCGACCGGTTGCGGGTGCCCTTCACCCACCCCGGGCCTGTGACGGCCGAGGCGGTACGGCGCCTGGCCCGCACCGCCCGCGACGTCGCCGGGCCGGGCCGGACGACCGGCGCCGACCCGGCGACCCGGGCCGGCGTCGTCGTCTGAGCGGGGTCAGATCACCAGGTCGATCAGCAGCACCAGGACCAGGCCGGAGACCGAGATGACGGTCTCCATGATCGACCAGGTCTTTATGTTCTGGCCGACGGTGAGCCCGAAGTACTCCTTGACCAGCCAGAACCCGGCGTCGTTGACGTGGGAGAAGAACAGCGAGCCCGCGCCGATCGCCAGTACCAGCAGCGAGGTCTGGGTCGGGTCGAGCGTCGGCAGCAGCGGGACGAGGATGCCCGCGGCGGTCACCGTCGCGACGGTCGCCGACCCGGTCGCGAGCCGGATCGCCACCGCGACCAGCCAGCCCAGCAGCAGCGCGGAGATGCCGGCGCCGGTGGCCCAGCCGGCGATCATCGCGCCGATCCCGGTGTCGACCAGGGTCTGCTTGAACCCGCCGCCCGCGGCGACGATCAGCACGATGCCGGCGATGGCGGGCAGCGACCTCTCCAGCGAGCCCATGATCCCGGCGCGGTTCATGCCGGATCCGGTGCCGAGGGTGACCATCGCGACCAGCACCGACAGCAGGAGCGCGACCAGCGGGGTGCCGACGAAGTCCAGCGCGGCGCGCACCGGGTTGCCCTCGGGCGCGGCGATGTCGCCGACGGCCTTGCCCATCATCAGCACGACCGGCAGCAGCACGGTGAGCAGCGTGGCGGCGAACCCGGGGCGCCGGGTGGGCCCGCCGTCCGGGGCGTCGCGGTCGACGGCGGCGTCGTCGCCGGAGCCGCTGCCGGAGCCGGTGTCCGGGTCGGTGCCGGTGGTGGCGCCGGCCGACCCGCCGGACGCGGTGCTGCTCCCGGCGGCGACCCGGGACTCGAAGAGCGCGGGCGGGGACACGTCGACCCAGCGGGCCGCGACCTTGGCGAACAGCGGCCCGGCCAGGACGACGACCGGGATCGACACGAGCACGCCGAGGACCAGGGTGATGCCCAGGTCGGCGTCGAGGATGCCGATCGCGGCGAGCGGGCCGGGGTGCGGCGGGACCAGGCCGTGCATGGCGGAGAGCCCGGCCAGTGCCGGGATGCCGACGGCGATCAGCGAGACCTGGGCGCGGCGCGCGACCAGGAAGATGACCGGCATCAGGATGACCAGGCCGATCTCGAAGAACATCGGCAGGCCGATCAGCGCGCCGACGGCGGCCATCGACCACGGCAGGGTCCGCGGGCCGGAGCGGGAGACGATCGTGTCGACCAGCCGGTCGGCGCCGCCGGAGTCGGCGAGCAGCTTGCCGAACATCGCGCCCAGCGCGATCAGCGTGCCGACGCTCGCGGCGGTGGAGCCGAAGCCGTCGGAGAAGGCCTCCACGGCGTCGCCCATCGACATGCCCGCCACGCCCGCGACGAGCAGCGAGCCGATGGTCAGTGCGAGGAACGGGTGCAGCGAGAACCGCGTGATCAGCAGGACCAGCGCGATGATGCCCACCAGTGCGGCGGTCACCAGGCGACCGGCGGAGGCGACCGGCTGGGCCTGCTCCGCGGCCAGGACGAGTGCGGGGTGCAGCGTCATCGCGGGGCCACCTCCGGCCCGGTCACGGCGACGGCGCCCGCGACGATCTCGTCGACCGGCCGGCGGATGTCCAGCGTCGTCCCGGCCTCGTCGGCGGCCAGCGGCTCCAGGGTGGCCAGCTGGGAGTCGAGCAGCGCGGTCGGCATGAAGTGCCCGGAGCGCCCGCCCATGCGCTCGGCGAGCACGGCGGCGTCGCCGGACAGGTGCACGAACACCGTCGACGGCGCGTGCGAGCGCAGCCGGTCGCGGTAGGCGCGGCGCAGCGCCGAGCAGGCGACGACGAGCCCGGTGCCGGTGTGCTCGGCCAGCCGGGCGCCGACGGCGTCGAGCCAGGGCTCGCGGTCGGCGTCGGTGAGCGGGATCCCCTGGGTCATCTTCGCGACGTTCGCGGCCGGGTGCAGGCCGTCGGAGTCGGTGAAGGGGACACCGAGGGCGTCGGCGAGGGCGGCGCCGACGGTGGACTTCCCGGAGCCGGACACCCCCATCACGACGACGAGGGGGCGGGGTGGCTGCTGCGTCACTGCATCGGCTCCTCACGGGTGTGGCGGCATCGGCACACGGACCGGGGGTACCCCGCCCGTTGCGGGACCAGCGTCGGTCATAAGTAGTACTTTTTCAATACCGAATCGGTTCAGGTATGTCGAATCGCCTCGCTGCGACGATGGAGTGGCACGATTCGGCTCGTGGGTGGCGCAACGGAGGGTCTGCACGGGGACGTCCTGGACCGGCTCGGTACCGCGATCGCCGCGGGGACCATCGGGGCGGGCGAGGTCCTGCGGGCCGAGGAGCTGGTCGCGCGCTACGGCGTGTCGCGCACCGTCGTCCGGGAGGCCGTGCGCGTGCTGGAGTCGATGGGCCTGGTGCGCAGCAGGCGCCGGGTCGGCACGACGGTCGCCCCGCGGGAGCAGTGGAACGTGCACGACCCGCGGGTGATCCGCTGGCGGCTCGACGGTCCCGGCCGCGACGAGCAGCTGCGGTCGCTGTCCGAGCTGCGCTGCGGGGTGGAGCCGCTGGCCGCCGAGCTGGCCGCCGACCGGGCCACCCCCGAGCAGTGCGGTGTGCTCGTCGGCGCGGTGATGGACATGACCGTGCACGGGCGGTCCGGGGACCTGCTGGCCTACCTGGAGGCCGACGTCGTGTTCCACCGCACGCTGCTCGCGGCCTCGGGCAACGAGATGGTGGCCGCGCTGGGCGACGTCGTCGCCGAGGTGCTGGCCGGGCGCACCCGGCACCACCTGATGCCCAGCCGGCCGGAGCCGGACGCGATCCGGCTGCACCGCGACGTCGCCGACGCCGTCCGGTCCGGTGACCCGGCGGGTGCCGGAGCGGCGATGCGCGAGATCCTGCGTGAGGCGGACGCGGCGATGCGGGCCGGTGTGGCGCGCGCTCCGGGTCCCCGATTGTGATGATGGTGCGGATTCGGACGTATCAATCCGTCGTCCGCAATCGATCATAGGGGAGACCGTCGTGTGCGACGGGGCCGCGGCACCACGTCGCGGGACGGTGCCGAATGAGTGAGATGATCTCGCAATGTCCGTACGGCGGGTGACGGAAGAACTGCAACGTCTGGGCATGTCGGGGTACGAGGCGAAGGCCTACGTCGCCCTGGTCAGTGCCGGCGAGGCGGTGAACGGCTACGAGGTGGCGAAGCGGTCGGGGGTGCCGCGCAGCACCGTCTACGAGACGCTGGGCAAGCTCGTCGGCCGCGGCGCGGCGTTCGAGGTGCGGGCCGCCGACGGCACCGGCTACGTCCCGCTGCCGCCCGCGACGCTGCTGGAGCGGATGCGCCGCGACTTCGACCGCACGCTGGGCATCCTGCAGAACGAGATCCCGCGGCTGACCGCGCCACCGCAGGTGCGGCTGGTGCACTCGCTGACCGAGCGGCGCATGCTGCTCGAGCGGGCCGAGGACGTCGCCGCCGCGGCCCGCTCCGAGCTGTACGTGCTCGGCTGGCCGGAGGACGTCGAGGCCCTCAAGCCCACGATCCGCCGGGCCGAGGAGCACGGCGTCGACGTGGCCACGGTCGTCTTCGGCCCCGACGACGACCCGGTCGGCTGGCACACCGAGCACCGCTACTCCGAGCCCTCGGCGGTCGAGGACAACCTCGGCCGGCGGATGCTCATCGTCGTCGCGGACCGGGACCAGGCCGTGATCGGGGGGCTCACCGCCGACCGCACCTGGGGCCTCTACACCGACGACCCGGCCGCGGTGCTGCTCGCGCACCTCTACGTGCGCCACGACATCGCGATCCACCGCGTCGCCGACCGGTTCGCCGAGCACGGGTTCGACGAGTTCTGGGTCGACGACCCCGCCCTGCGACGGCTCCGCGAGCCCGTCGGCGAGCCGGTCCGGGCCACCGACGGCGCGCCCCGCTCCGTCGGCCCGGAGACCGACACCGTCGGCGACCTCGACGGCGCCGACGGGACCGACGAGGACGACGACCGGAGCCGGGCCGGCTGAGCGGCCCCGGGGCTCAGCCCGCAAGCACCTGCTCCGGCCTGCGCCCACCCAGGTGCCGGCCGAAGAAGTCGAGGATGATCTGCGCCCGCTGGACGCGGTGGCGCGGCGACCCGTCGCGTGACATCCCGTGGCTCTCCTCCGGGAACCGCCAGTACTCCACCGCCCGCCCGAGCAGCCGCAGCGCGACGAACAGCGCGTCGGCCTGCTCGACCGGGCACCGCAGGTCGTCCTCGGAGTGCAGGATCAGCATCGGCACATCGATGCCGCGGACGTGGTGCAGCGGAGACATCCGCCGGTACTCCTCCGGCGCGTCCAGCAGCGAGCGGCCCAGCTCGTGGCCGAACCACCCGGCGGCGTCGGAGCTCCAGTCCAGCGACTCCAGGTTGTTCACCGCCCGCTCGCTGCACGCGGCGGCGAACCGGGCGGAGTGGTGGGCGGCCAGCCACGAGGTGAGGTAGCCGCCGTAGGACCCGCCGAGGACGCCCACCCGGTCCCGGTCGACGGCCGCGAGGGCGCCGTCGAGCGCGGCGAGCACGTCGTCGGCGTCGATCCCGCCCCACCCGGTCCCGGGTGCGGTCTCCGCCAGCGGGCTGCGGATCGCCCGGACCCGGTCCTGGGTGTAGCCGGTCGAGCCGTGCGGGTTGCACCAGACGACCGCGTAGCCGGCGCCCGCCCACAGCCGGAACTCGTCGAACCAGGCGTCGGCGTACTGGGTCATCGGGCCGCCGTGGATCGACAGCAGCACCGGGATCCGCCCGCCGTCGCCGGTGGCGGGCTCGTCGGGCAGCAGCACCCAGGTGTCGACGTCGCCGTCCCCGGCCGGGGACGGCACGGCCAGCCGCACCGGGGTGCGCCCGCGCGGCACGGCGTCGTGGAAGGGCTCGGTGAGCGAGGTGAGCCGGCGCAGCGACCCGTCGTCGGTGACGTGCAGCTCGCCGAGATGGTCGTGGTCGGTGACCAGGACGACGGTGGTCCCGCCCGCGCGGTCGTAGGCGGTCACCGCCCGCTCGCCGGTCAGCAGCGCCTGCGCGGTGCCCGCCCCCGCGCCGTCGGCCGCGACCCGGTACAGGTGGACCCCGCCACGGTCCTCGCAGGACACGAGCAGGTGGCCGTCGTCCCAGATCGGGGGGCGGGCGCCGGGGAAGGGCCGCCAGGTGCGGTCGATGCCGGTCGCGAGGACGTCCTCCCGCCCGGTCGCGACGTCGACCACCGCCGGCGACGCGTGCGCCGGGGTCGCCAGGTGGTCGTCGGAGGCCAGGGTGGCCAGCCGGGTGCCGTCCGGCGACCAGGACGGGTGCGTGTGATGGCGTCCGGTGCGGGTGAGCCGCCGCGGCCCGTCCCCGCCGCCCGTGGCGTCGACCAGGTAGATCCGCGCGGTCTCGTCCAGGTCTCAGTCCGGCTCGCGGTCCGCGACGACGGCCAGCGTCCGCCCGTCCGGCGACCAGGCGGGCGACGAGTGCTCGTACGGCCCGCCCGCGACGGCCACCGGGTCGCCACCCCCGGCGTCGACGACGAACACCGTCGACGGCCGGTCGATGATCCACCCCTCCCCGTCCAGCCGGCTGAACAGCCGGTCGATCCGGCGCGGCTCGCGGGCCCGGTCGTCGTCGCCGGTGGCCCAGCGGGCCGCCCGCTCCCGGGACACGAACGCGATCCGTGTGCCGTCCGGCGACCACACCGGCTCGGACACCGGCTCCGGACGCTCGCAGACCACCACCGGCTCGCCCGGGACCCCGATCGGCAGCACCCGCAGCTGCGCGCCGCCGCCCTCCCGCCCGGTGACGACGGCCAGCCGCGTCCCGTCCGGCGACCAGGCGGGGGAGGAGTCGCCGTGCTCGGAGCCGGTCAGCCGGCGCGGCGGACCGCTCCCGTCGGTCGGGGTGAGCCAGATCGCAGTGCGGTACCGGTTGGCGCCGAGGTCGACGCGGCGGACCGCGACGGCGACGACCGTGCCGTCCGGGGACACCGCGGGGGCGCCGAGCGTGACCAGTCGTCCGATGTCAGAGGGCTGCACGGGGCCGACGGTAGGTGCCGGTGCCGCCCGGGGCACCCCCCTTTCCGAGCCGGAAACCGGCCCGTGTAGTGTTCTTCATGTCGCAAGGGGCTGTGGCGCAGCTGGTAGCGCACTTGACTGGCAGTCAAGGGGTCAGGGGTTCGAATCCCCTCAGCTCCACCCGAGACGAATCATCAGAACCCCGATCTCTTTCAGAGGTCGGGGTTCTGACGTTGTGGCCGTGGTGAGCTCTTTCCGCATCGTGCACCGGCGGTCCGCCACGCCGTGACGAGGATCCGATCCCGGGGCGGGAGGCCGGTCAGGACCCGATGCCCGGTGGCCCGTGCGGCCCGATCCACGTCAATCGCGTCCGCGGAAGAACTCCTGGATGTCGGTCACCAGCAGCTCCGGCACCTCCATCGCCGGGAAGTGCCCACCGCGGTCGTGCTCCGTCCACGCTGCGTGCGCACCAGCCGGGTCCACCTCGCGACGGACCGACAGATCCGCCGCGAAGACGGACACCGCGGACGGCGGGGCGGGCGGCGGCGTCCATCCGCCCGCGTCGCTCCACCCACCCGAGTCGCCCCAGCCCACCTCCTTGTCCCCGGCCGGTTGAGCGAAGGCCTTGTACGCCTGCATCCCCTCGTAGAGCGTGTGCGCGGTCGACCAGCCCAGCTCGTTGAACCAGTACAGGCTCACGGTGGTGAGGAGCAGGTCGAGGTCGACGGCGTCCTCGGGCAGCTCGTGCGACGGATCGGTCCACTCCGCGAACTTCTCCACGATCCACGCGAGCTGCGCGACGGGGGAGTCCGTGAGCCCGTAGGCGATCGTCTGTGGCCGGGTGGCCTGGATGTGCAGGTAGCCTGTGCCGTCGTCGCGGAACGTGTTGAACCGCTGCGCGCGGTCGAGGTCGCTGCCCGCCAGCCCGTCGAGGGACACCTCCGGGCCGAGCGGGAACGGGGTGGGACCGTTGACGTGGGTGGCGATCACCCGTCCGGCCGCGGCCATCGGCAGCATCGCGACCACGCCCGAGCCGACGTCGGTCCCCTGGGCGAGGAATCGGTCGTAGCCCAGCCTCGTCATGAGCTCGGCGAACGCCCCGGCGACCCGGAACAGGTCTCCCCAGCCCGCCTCGGTGACCGCGGAGAACCCGAATCCGGGCAACGAGGGCAGCACCAGGTGCACCGCATCCTCCGCACGGCCGCCGTGCGTCACCGGGTCGGTGAGCGGGCCGACGACGTCGAGGAACTCGGCGAACGAGCTGGGCCACCCGTGCAGCATCAGCATCGGTCGCGCCTCGGGCTCGGGGGAGCGCACGTGCGCGAAGTGGATCGGCTGCCCGTCGATCTCCGTGACGAACTGCGGCAGCGCGTTGAGCCGGGTCTCGGCCGCGCGCCAGTCGAACGTGTGTTGCCAGTACTCGGCGATCCGGCGCAGGTAGCTGGTCGGCACGCCCCGGCCCCAGCCCAGCCCGGGCAGCTCGCGGGCCCAGCGGTGTTCGCTATACGCGCCCGCATGTCGTCGAGTTCGGTCTGCGCGACGTCGATCCGGAACGGGTGGATGCCGTTGTTCGTCATGTCCGGAACGGTAGGAGCCAATGCGGCAGATTTCGTTCCGCGAGCGGCTAGGTTCGTCGTCGATGATGTCGACCTCGGCGCGTCTGCTCCGCCTCCTCTCGCTCCTGCAGGCCCACCCGTCGACGGGCGCGGACCTCGCCGGGGAACTGGGCGTCTCCGCCCGCACCGTGCGCAACGACGTGGAGAAGCTGCGTGAACTCGGCTATCCGGTGGAGGCCGTACGGGGGGTCGGCGGAGGCTACCGGCTGGGTGCGGGTGGGTCCCTTCCTCCGCTGCTGCTCGACGACGACGAGGCCGTCGCGGTCGCCGTCGCCCTCCGGACCGCCGCCGGCGGAACCGTGGCCGGCATCGAGGAGACCGCGGTGCGGGCGCTGGCCAAGCTGGAGACGGTGCTGCCGTCCCGGCTGCGGCACCGGATCGGCACGTTGCTCGCGCACACGGTCACCGTGCCGGGCTCGCTGACCGGCCTGCCCGGTGGCGCGACCGTCGACCCGGCCGTGCTGACGGCGCTGGTGGCGGCCCGCCGGGACCACGAATGCCTACGCGTCGACCTGGTGGACAACAGTGGCGCGACGACCCGGCTGGTGGTGGAGCCCTACCAGATCGCGCACCTGCTCGGCCGCTGGTACCTCGCCGCCTACGACCGCGGATCGGCCGACTGGCGGGTCCTCCGCGTCGACCGTCTGACCCCGTGCGTACCGAACGGGCCGCGATTCGTCCCCCGCCCTCCACCGCCGCAGGGCATGGACGAACTGGTCGCTCACGGCGCTGCTCGCGCGACGTGGGAGTTCTTCGCGCGGATCCGGCTGCACGCACCGATGGAGGCCGTGGCGCAGCGACTACCGCGCACGGCCGGCACACTCACCACGATCGACGCCCGATCGTGCTGGCTCGACACCGGCGCGGACGATCCGGCGACGCTGCTGCGATACCTGTCCATGCTCGACCTGGACTTCTCCGTGCACGACTCCCCGGAACTGGCCGCCGAGCTGCGCAAACTGGCGGGACGGTACGCCGGTGCCGTCGCCGACGGGGACGACACCGATCCACCGGGGATCCGGTAGACGGTGGCCGTTGCGTGATCGTCCTCGCTCGAGGCCCGACGGGCAGCGAACCACCGGTTCTCGGTGATCTGCGGGCGGGGCCGGACGTGGGCGCCGAGGCGATCCTGCTTGCCCCGATCCCGGGCGCGGCCCGATGATTCCCCGGTGAGCGAGGTCACGCGGACCGTCCGCCGGGTCCGGATCACCCAGCTCGTCGGGTCCACAGTGGACGGCGCAGTACTGGCCACGGCGGTGCTGTACTTCAGCACCCGGGTCGGCCTGGCCGCGGAGACGGTCGGGATCGTGCTGGCCGCGGCCGCAGCCTGTGCGCTGGCACTGTCGGTGCCGATCGGGGTGCTCGCGGATGCCATCGGTCTGCGACGGGCGGGCGTCGGACTGAGCGGGCTGGTGGTCGTCGCGCTCGTGGTCTACGCGCTGGCCGGCGGGCTCGTCTCCTACGCCGCCGGAGCGATCTGCTTCGTCGTCGCGCAGGCCGGGATGGGCGCGGTCCGCCAGGCCGTCGTCGCCGCGATGGTGCCGCCGCAGGACCGGGTACGCGCCCGGGCAGTACTGCACACACTGCTCAACGCCGGGATGGGTCTCGGCACGGTGTGGGGCGCAGTGGTGCTGGCCGTCGACTCGGCGGTGCTCTACCGGGCGACGTTCGTGGGCGGGGCGGTCGCGGCACTCGCCTGCGCGGTGCTGTTCGCCGGGCTGCCCGCCTCGGCCGGGACCGCGGGCGGGGTCGCAGCGGGCCGACGGCCCGGGCTCACCGCCCTGCGCGACGGCCGGTTCGTCACGGTGACCGGCCTGTCCGCACTGCTGCAGCTCACGATGCCGGTGCTCAGCGTGATCCTGCCGCTCTGGGTGGCCACACGGACCGGCGCCCCGGAATGGATCGCTGCCGTCGCGCTCGGGCTGAACACGGTCCTCGTCCTGCTCGTCCAGACCGCCTGGGCGGCGCGGATCGTCACCGCCGCGGCCGCCCGGCGCTCGGCCGTGGTCGCAGGGACAGCGCTCCTCGTCTCATGTGTCCTGATCGGATTCGCGGGCAGTGCGGGCGGAGTGGTGCTGCCCGCGGTGCTGGTGCTCATGGGGGTGACGGTGCTGACCGCGGGCGAGATCGGGGCGGGGGCGGCGACGTGGTTCGCCGCGTTCGGCTCCGTCCCGGACGGCGCCCAGGGCCAGTACCAGGCCGTGTTCGGGATGGCGGCCTCGCTCGCCCGGATCGTCGGACCGGCGCTCGTGCTGCCACTCGTACTCGCGACCGGCGCGTTCGGCTGGCTGGCGGTCGGCGCCGTGATGGCCGCCGCGGGCGCGGCGCTCGCCGTCCTCACCGGCCGACGGACCAGCCCGGCAGAGCTGTGATCCTGCTCGACGACCGTCGGCCGGTCGTGCTGCCCGGACTGGTCGGTCGAGCTGCCGGGAACGGTGGCCGCTGCCGCACCTGAGCTCGTCGGGGGAGACCCTGACCGGGGCCCGCTGTCCCGAAGGTCGTCGGTCCCGGCTTCGCCGCCACCGTCGGGTCCGGGGCCGGCGCCCACGCCGGCTCCACCGATGCCCACGGCACCCCGGCCGCGCCCGGTACCGAACCGGCGCTCGTTGCCGTCGGTTCCGGGCCCGCACTGCGGTCCGGGCATGATCTGCCCCCTCATCGACGAGCTCCGCTCGGCACGGGAGCCGACGTCGGAGCAGGTCCTGGAGGCAGCGCCTGTCGAGCGGGTCCGCGCCGAGCTGGAGCAGTCCGCCGGGCACGGGTCGGCACGTTGAGTACCCGTGCGGCCCGCGTCGGGCTCGGCGCCGACCTCCACGTCGACGGCGGGGAGAACCGGATCCGGGCGGCGGCCGCCCGGGGCCACTACCGTGACGTCCGCGCCGACGGCCCCGCCGACGTCCACCGGATCCCCGGAAGGCTGCCCCATGAGCGCACCCCCGCCGTTGCCCGACGACCTGGTCGACCTCCTCCGGAGGGCGTCCCCGTGCTGGGTCGCCACGACCATGCCCGACGGTTCGCCCCAGCTGACCCAGACCTGGTGCGACACCGACGGCGAGCACATCCTGATCAACACCGTGGAGACCCACCAGAAGGCCCGCAACCTCGCCCGCGACCCCCGGGTCTCGGTCGCCGTCGCCGATCCGGACCAGCCCATGCGCTACATCAGCGTGCGGGGGCGGTGCGTCGCGGCCACCACCGACGGTGCGGCCGAGCACATCGACCAGCTGTCGCAGAAGTACCTGGGCCGGCCGTACCCGGGCTTCGGCGGTGGGGCCGGGACGCGGCTGCTCCTGACCATCGTCGTCGACCGGATCGTGCATCCCGGGGGATGACCGGTCCCGGCCCGGGACGGTCGGCCCCTCCCGACGACGGGTCCGCACGCACGATCTTCGCGATACGCTCCCGCCCGGCACCGCCTGCCCGTACGAAGGGGTGGGATCCTGGCCTGTGACGCAGTCGTGACTGCACGCGCCCGCTTCCGGCATTACCTTCCGAAAGGCCCGCGACCGGCGCGAGCGACGACGCGCGCGCGAGATCGAGGAGAGTGCATGAGCGACAGCCCTGAGCCGTCGGGACCGGCGATGCGGATCGGCGTGGCCGCGGAGGCGGAGCCCGAGACCCGCGTGGCGATGAGCCCCGAGACCGTCGCGAAGGTCGTCGGTCTCGGCTACGCCGCCACCGTCGAGTCCGGGGCCGGTGCCCACGCCGGCTTCACCGACGAGGCCTACGCCGAGGCCGGTGCCGACGTCGTCGACGGTCCCGTGTGGGACAGCGACATCATCGTGATGATCAACCCGCCGGCGCCCGAGGAGATCGGCAAGCTGCGCGAGGGCTCGGTACTGATCGCCATGCTCGCGCCGCGCTTCGAGGCCGAGCGGACCGAGGCGCTCACCGCCCAGGGCGTCACCGCCCTGTCGATGGACGCGGTGCCGCGGATCTCGCGGGCCCAGTCGATGGACGTGCTGTCGTCGATGGCCAACATCGCGGGCTACCGGGCGGTGATCGAGGCGGCCCACGTGTTCGGCCGGTTCTTCACCGGTCAGGTCACCGCGGCGGGCAAGGTCCCGCCGGCGAAGGTGCTCGTGGCCGGGGCGGGCGTCGCCGGGCTCGCCGCCATCGCCGCGGCGAACAGCCTGGGAGCGGTCGTGCGGGCCACCGACCCGCGCTCCGAGGTCGCCGACCAGGTGCGGTCGCTCGGTGGCGAGTACCTGGCGGTCGAGGTGGAGCAGGAGGCCTCCACCGACGGCTACGCCAAGGCCACCTCGGCGGACTACGACAAGCGCGCGGCCGAGATCTACTCCGAGCAGGCCGCGGACTGCGACATCATCATCACCACCGCGCTGATCCCGGGGCGCCCCGCGCCGAAGCTGATCACCGCCGCGGACGTCGCGTCGATGCGCCCGGGCAGCGTGGTCGTCGACATGGCGGCCTCGCAGGGCGGCAACGTCGAGGGCTCGGTGGCCGGCGAGGTCGTCGTCACCGACCACGGTGTGACGGTCGTCGGCTACACCGACCTGGCCGCCCGGCTGCCCGCGCAGGCGTCGCAGCTCTACGGCACGAACGTGCTCAACCTGCTCAAGCTCATGACCCCGGAGAAGGACGGGCGGCTCGCGCTCGACCTCGACGACACCGTCGTCCGCGGCATCACCACCGCGCACGCGGGAGAGACGCTCTGGCCGCCGCCCGAGGTGAAGGTGAGCGCGGCGCCCGCGACCCAGCCGGCCGAGGAGCCGAAGGAGAAGGAGCCGGAGAAGCC
Source organism: Pseudonocardia sp. ICBG601 (assembly GCF_020496245.1). Lineage (NCBI taxonomy): Bacteria > Bacillati > Actinomycetota > Actinomycetes > Pseudonocardiales > Pseudonocardiaceae > Pseudonocardia > Pseudonocardia sp. ICBG601. Next base: position 1,912,593 of record NZ_JAHLJA010000148.1, read on the forward strand.
GCGGTCCCCGTACGCGGGGCTCGCCGCCGGGATCGTCGGCGCGCTGGCGCTGTTCGCGGTCACGGCGCTGGCCCCGGCCGAGCTCGCCGGGCACCTCACGGTGTTCGTGCTGGCGATCGTCATCGGCTTCTACGTCATCGGCAACGTGCACCACGCGCTGCACACGCCGCTGATGTCGGTCACGAACGCGATCTCCGGGATCATCGTCGTCGGCGCGATCCTGCAGATCGGCACCGGCGGCGACGCCCTGGTCATCGGGCTCGCCGCGGTCGCGGTGCTGCTCGCCGCCATCAACATCGTCGGTGGCTTCGCGGTGACCCGCCGCATGCTGCAGATGTTCACGAGGAGCTGAGCCGTGCAGACGTGGACCACTGCGGCGTACCTGATCGCCGCGATCCTGTTCGTGATCAGCCTCGCCGGGCTGTCGAGGCACGAGACCTCGCGCTCCGGGGTGCTGTTCGGCATCGCCGGCATGACGATCGCGCTGGTCGCCACGGCCGTCGTCGCGCTCGGCCAGGCGTCCGGGCTGGGCGTCGCCCTGCTGCTGGTCGCCGTCGTCGTCGGCGGGGCGATCGGGCTATGGCGGGCCCGCGTCGTCGAGATGACGGGGATGCCCGAGCTCATCGCGCTCATGCACAGCTTCGTCGGCCTCGCCGCGGTGCTGGTGGGCTGGAACGGCTTCCTGGAGGTCGAGTCCGGTCACCTGCAGCTCGAGGGCTCGCTGCTGGGCATCCACCACGCCGAGGTCGCCGTCGGCGTCTTCATCGGTGCGGTGACCTTCACCGGCTCGGTGATCGCCTACCTGAAGCTGTCGGCGAAGATCAAGTCGGCGCCGCTGATGCTGCCCGGCAAGAACGTCCTCAACCTCGGCGCGCTCGTGGCGTTCGCGGTGCTGACGGTGTTCTTCGTCGTCTCGCCGCAGGTGTGGATCCTGGCCGTGCTCACGGTGCTGGCGCTGCTGCTCGGCCTGCACCTGGTCGCCTCGATCGGCGGCGGTGACATGCCGGTCGTGGTGTCGATGCTGAACTCGTACTCCGGCTGGGCCGCCGCGGCGGCGGGCTTCCTGCTCGGCAACGACCTGCTGATCATCACCGGCGCGCTCGTCGGGTCCTCCGGTGCCTACCTGTCCTACATCATGTGCAAGGCGATGAACCGGTCGTTCGTCTCGGTCATCGCCGGTGGCTTCGGGGCCACCTCCTCGGCGGCCGCCGCGGTGGAGGGCGAGCACCGCGAGGTCGACGCCGACGGCGTCGCCGAGCTGCTCGCGAACGCCGAGAGCGTCGTCATCACCCCCGGCTACGGCATGGCGGTCGCCCAGGCCCAGTACCCGGTGGCGGAGCTGACCCGCTCACTGCGCGACGCCGGCGTGAACGTGCGCTTCGGTGTCCACCCGGTCGCGGGGCGGCTCCCCGGGCACATGAACGTGCTGCTCGCCGAGGCCCAGGTGCCCTACGACATCGTCCTGGAGATGGACGAGATCAACGACGACCTCGCCGAGACCGACGTCGTGCTGGTCATCGGCGCCAACGACACGGTCAACCCGGCCGCGTCGGAGGACCCGGGCTCGCCGATCGCCGGGATGCCGGTGCTGCGGGTGTGGGACGCCAAGGACGTGATCGTGTTCAAGCGGTCGATGGCCACCGGCTACGCGGGCGTGCAGAACCCGCTGTTCTTCCGGGACAACACCCAGATGCTGTTCGGCGACGCCAAGGAGCGCGTGCAGGACATCCTGTCCTCGATCAAGAGCCTCGCGAAGTCGGGCTGACCGGCGGGCGACTTCACCCGGGCGGGGCGCAGGTGTTACCGAGCCGACTCCTGCGCTCCGCTTGCCCGGAACGTCCGGTGGGCACTCTGTGTCCATGAGTGAGAGCAGCACGCAGCACGCGAACACGACCTGGCCCCACCCCGAGAGCGAGCAGGCCCGCCACGACGGGCGCTACACCCCGGTCGCCCGTGCCGGGCACCGCGGACACCGGTCCGACGACCCGTCCACCTCCATGCGGGACTGACCACTCGCACCACCACGCCTGGTCCGCAGCCGGATCGGGCCCGATGAGAACCGGTCGCCGTCACCCGCCCTCGGGCGTGGGGTGCGGCGACCCTGTCGTCGCGGGGGTCCCCGGACCGGTCAGGACGCGGGGATGCAGAGCCCCGGACAGCGGCCGATCCGGCCCTGGAACGAGACGGTGGTCCCGTCGGGACCCGGCTCCACCCGTACGTCCTCCGCGACCGCCTCGATCATCCCGATGCCCCGTCCGCGGTGGCCGGGGTCGGTGGGCGGGTCGCGCCAGCGCCCGCGGTCGCTGACCTCCATCCGCACCCGGTACCCCTCGGCCTCACCGCGCAGCAGGACCGTCGCGGCCCCGTCCGAGCCCGCGGCCCCGTAGGCGTGCTCGATGCTGTTGGAGACGGCCTCGTTCACCGCGAGGACGAGATCCTGGACGGTCGGGCACTGTTCGTCGGTCCCGCACAGCGACGCGAGCCACCTCCCGGTCTCCCGGCGGGAGCGACCTGCCGACCCGGGTTCGACGGGCAGCTCGACACGCAGAGTCGGGGACATGGGAGAGCAGTACCCACCAGGTCGCCGTGCAACTCATCGGAGTGACCGTCGATCGAAACTCGACCAGGTCACGCGAAGTTCGACATGCGGGCCGGCGACACCCGGCCTACCGTCGGTCGGTGATGACAGTCGATCATCGCCGGCCGCGGAGACGGCATGGCTGAGCCGAGCACGGACGCCGAGGGAGCCGAGGCGTCGCGCGCCGACGACACGGTGGGGGACCCGGTGGACGGCACGAGCGGCGACACCGCCGACGGCACGACCGGGCCCGCCCACGAGGCCGCGGACACCCGCCCCGACGAGTACGCCCACCTCCTCGCGCCCCTGCACGCCTTCGCCGCCGCCGACCCCGACGACCCGGAGCGGGAGCGGCTGCGCTCCGAGCTGGCGAGGGGCTTCCACCCGGTGGTCCGGCACATCGCCGGGCGCTACCGGCACCGCGGCGAGCCCGTCGAGGACCTGGAGCAGGTCGGCACGATCGGGCTGATCAACGCGCTGGACCGGTTCGACCCGGGCCAGGGCACCCCGTTCCTGGCCTACGCCGTCCCCACGATCACCGGGGAGATCCGCCGGTACTTCCGCGACCGCACCTGGTCGATGCGCGTGCCGCGGCGGCTCAAGGACATTCAGAGCCGCATGACCCGCGCCCAGGAGGAGCTGGCCTCGCGGCACGGCCGCGCCCCCAAGGTCTCCGAGCTCGCCGAGCACCTCGGCATCAGCCGCGAGGAGGTCATCGAGGGCCTGCAGGCCCAGGACTCCTACCGGTCGGACTCGCTCGACCAGCTCGTCGGCGACACCGACAACCCGCTCGGCGAGATCGTCGGGGGCATCGACGCCGGGATGGACGCGGTCGAGGCCCGCGAGTCGCTGCGACCCGCCCTGCGCAAGCTCCCCGAGCGGGAGCGGACCATCCTCATGCTGCGGTTCTTCGGCAACCAGACCCAGACCCAGATCGCCGCCCAGGTCGGGCTGTCGCAGATGCACGTGTCGCGGCTGCTCGCCCGGACCCTGGTGACCCTGCGCGGCCACCTCGCCGACGAGCAGACCCACCACGACGGGGTCCCCGAGGCCGGCTGACGCCCGCCCGCTACGACGACCGGGTGGCCGTGGTGGTCCGACCGGGGCAACCGGGCCGGTCCTGATCACCTCGCCGTCACCTGCGCGTTTCCCCACCGGCCTCCCGGGGCACCCTGTCGTGTTCCGCGCACGCCGTCGTCCGTCCACCGGGCCACGGTGTCGCGCACACCGAGACATTCAGCGAGACCGTCGTCCCGCGACCCGTCACCCGCACGTGCGCGGCCGGTCGGTGCTCCCACCGACCGGTACCGCGGCGTGCCGTCGGTCGCGACGACAGGAGAGGACCCGGGTATGGCCGTGCAGGAGAAGATGTTCGCCACCAAGCGTGACCGCAAGGAGGCGGAGCGGTCGTCGGCCGCGGCCGCCGGGCGCGCCGAGGTGGCGGCCGCCAAGGCGGAGCGGGCCGCCGCGAAGGCGCAGCAGGCCGCGCTGATCGCGGCCGGTGCCGCCGGCTCGGCCCAGGAGGCCGGGACGTCGGGCCCGTCGGCGAAGGACGCGAAGGCCGGGAAGAAGGCCGACGCGAAGAAGGGCAAGAAGGACAAGAAGGGCGGCCGGAAGGCCGTCGAGGCCGCGAAGGCCGACACGAAGAAGGCCCGCCGCGCGGAGGAGAAGGACGCCGAGAAGGCCGTCCGCGCCGCCGAGAAGGCCGAGAAGAAGGCCCGCAAGCAGGCGAAGGCCGAGCGTGCGGAGCAGGAGAAGGCCGCGGCCGCGGAGAAGAAGGCCGCCAAGAAGGCCAAGGCAGCGCGGCTGGAGAAGGTCGCCAAGCGCGACGCCGCCGCGAAGGCGGAGAAGAAGGCCCGCAGGCTGGCGAAGGAGCAGGTCGTCGCCGGCCGGCCGGGCAGCGGGGTCGGTACGCCCGAGACCACGCCCGCCGAGCGGGAGAACCGTCGTCGCGAGGCCGAGCAGGAGGCGGGCCGGCTCGCCGCCGCGGCCGAGCACAAGGCCACCGCCGAGCGCCCCGCCGAGGTGCACCACACCAACGGCCTGCGCCTCTGACGGCACACCGCAGCCACCGGTGACGCCCGGGCCCGGCCGGGTCCGGGCGTCGCCGTGTGTCAGGGCCTGCACACCTGACCGGATGTTCAGGCTTGCACGATCGAATGACGTGGCCGTAGCGTTCGCCCGTGCACATCGCCGAGGGCTATCTGCCGCCGCTGCACGCGGCGGCCTGGACCGTCGTCGCCGCGCCGTTCGTCGTGCACGGCGCCCGCGCCGTGGTGCGCCGCGTGCGGGAGGACCCGGACACCAAGCTGCTGCTCGCCGCGGCGGGCGCGTTTACCTTCGTCCTCTCGGCGCTGAAGATCCCGTCGGTGACCGGGTCGTCGTCGCACCCGACCGGGACCGGGCTGGGCGCGGTGCTGTTCCGACCACCGGTGATGGCCCTGCTCGGGACGGTGGTGCTGTTCTTCCAGGCCGTCCTGCTCGCCCACGGCGGGCTCACCACGCTCGGCGCCAACGCCTTCTCGATGGCGATCGCCGGGCCGTGGATCGCCTACGGCGCCTACGTCGTGGTCCGCAGGCTCGGGGGCTCGCTGGGACCCGCGGTGTTCGCCGCGGCCTTCCTCGGTGACCTCGGCACCTACACGATCACCAGCGCGCAGCTCGCGCTCGCGTTCCCCGACCCCACCTCCGGGTTCGGCGGAGCGTTCGTCACCTTCGCCTCGATCTTCTCGATCACGCAGATCCCGCTGGCCGTGGCCGAGGGGCTGCTGACGGTGCTCGTCGTGCGGCTGCTCGTGCGCATCACCCCGGACGAGCTGCGCCGCCTCGGCGTGCTGCGCCCGGCGACCACCGCCGCGACCGGTCCCACCGCCACCACCGAGAAGGAGGCGTCGGCGTGAGCCGCTCGACCGTCGTGAACATCCTGCTGGTCGTCGCCGTCGTCGCGTTGTTCGCGGTGCCGGTGCTGTTCGTGCCCGGCGAGTACGCCGGGTCCGACGGCCAGGCGGGCGAGGCCATCGAGGCCACCGGTTACGAGCCGTGGTTCAGCCCGGTGTGGGAGCCGCCGTCGGGCGAGATCGAGTCCGGCATCTTCGCGATGCAGGCCGCGGCCGGCGCGGGCGTGCTCGGCTACTGCATCGGCGTCGCCCGCACCCGCAGCCGGGAGAAGGCCGCCCGGCAGACCTGATGCTGCTGATCGACGAGACCGCCCACGCCAACCGCTGGCGGTCCCGGCACCCGGGGGAGAAGGCGTTCCTCGCCCTGGGGCTGCTGCTGCTCGCCGTCGCGCTCCCGCCGTGGCCGGGGGCCGTGCTGACCGGTGCCGCGGCGCTGGCGCTGCTGCTGGCCGGGGCCCGGGTGCCGTGGCGGACCGCGCTGCGGCTGCTCGCGCTGCCCCTCGGGTTCGTGATCGTGGGGGCGCTGCCCCTGCTGGTGACCGTGGGCGGGGACCCCTGGCTCGCGCTCGCGTCGGGCGGGCCGGCCCGGGCGGCCGCGCTCGTCGGACGCTCGCTGGCGGCGGTGTCCTGCCTGATCCTCTTCGCCGCGACGACGCCGCTCGCCGACACCCTGCCCCGGCTGCGGTGGGTGCCGCCGGCCGTCCTGGAGATCACCCTGCTCGTGTACCGGATGCTGTTCCTGCTGCTGGACTCGCTGACCGCGGTCCGGGAGGCCCAGTCCCTCCGGATGGGGTTCCGGACGCGGCGGACCACCTTCCGGTCGCTGGCCGGGCAGGGTGGGGCCGTGTTCGTCCGCGCCTTCGACCGTGCCCGCCGCCTCGAGGCCGGCCTCGCCTCCCGCGGCTACGACGGCTCGCTGCGCGTCCGGGTACCCGCCCGCACCGTCTCGCCCGCCTTCGTCGCGGCGAGCGCGGTGTTGCTCGTCGCCGTGCCGGTCCTGGCCCTGGTGGTCGTCCCGTGACCGCGGTCCTGGAGGCCCGCGGGCTGGTCTTCGCCTACCCGGACGGGCCGGTCGTGCTCGACGGGGCGGACCTCGTCGTCGACCCGGGGCGCAGGCTCGCGGTGCTCGGCCCCAACGGCGGCGGCAAGACCACCCTGTTCCGGCTGCTGCTCGGGCTGCTCGCCCCGTCGGCCGGGCAGGTCCTGCTCGACGGCGAGCCGGTCCGCCGCACCCGCCGCGGGCTGGTGCGGCTGCGCGAGTCCGCCCAGCTCGTCCTGCAGGACCCCGACGACCAGCTGTTCTCCGCCGACGTCGCGCAGGACGTGTCGTTCGGCCCGCTGAACCTCGGTCTCGACGAGGCCGAGGTCGACGCCCGGGTGCACGAGGCGCTGTCCGCCGTCGGCGTCGCCGACCTCGCCGACCGGCCGACGCACCGGCTGTCGTTCGGGCAGCGCAAGCGGGTCGCTATCGCCGGGGCCCTCGCCGTCCGGCCCCGGGTGCTGGTGCTCGACGAGCCGACTGCGGGCCTGGACCCGGCCGGGGTGGAGGAGCTCGTCGTCGTGCTGGCGGACCTGCAGCGCGCCGGGACCGCGGTCGTGCTGTCCACACACGACGTCGACCTCGCCCACCGCTGGGCCGACGACGTCGCCGTCGTCGCGCGCGGGCGGGTCCGGCGCGGCCCGGCCGCGGAGATCCTCGGCGATGCCGCGCTGCTCGCCGACGCCCGGCTCGGTCCGGCCTGGGCACCCGCGGTCGCGCGGCTGCTCGCGCTGGCGGGGCACCCCGGCGTGGCCCCCGGCACGGCGGCGGAGCTGCACGATGTCCTATCGGGACTTGCGACCCGGGAGACACCGGCGAGAGGGTGACGCCCATGACCACCCCGGAGCCCGTGCCCGACCCGGTGGACGAGATCGACCTGTCGCTCCCCAACCCGGCCCGCGTCTACGACTACATGCTCGGCGGCGCCCACAACTTCGCCACCGACCGCGAGTTCGCCGAGCGTGTGCTCGCCGTGCTCCCGGACACGCGGGAGCTCGCGCTCGCCAACCGGGCCTTCCTCGGCCGGGCCGTGCGGGCCTGCCTCGACCGCGGGCTGCGCCAGTTCCTCGACCTCGGCTCCGGCATCCCCACCGCCGAGCCGGTGCACGAGATCGCCCACCGCGCCGACCCGGCGGCGCGCGTCGCCTATGTCGACGTCGAGCCGGTCTCGGTCGCGATGAGCCGCCAGATCCTGACCGGTGTGGACGGTGCCTCGATCACCGCCGCCGACCTCACCGACGCCGAGGCCGTGCTCGCCGCGCCGGGTGTGGCGGGCCTGCTCGACCCGGCCGAGCCGGTCGCCGTGCTCGCGGTGTCGGTGCTGCACTTCGTCCGCGACGACGACCTGCTCGGCGCCCTGTTCGACCGCTACGTGACGGCGTTCGGGCCCGGCAGCATGCTCGTCGTGTCCCACGGCAGCACCGACGTCGACGACCCGCACACCGCCGAGCGGATGCGCACCATCGAGCGGTTCACCCGGGACACCGCGCAGCCGGCGCGGTCCCGGGACCGCGCCCTGCTGCGCAGGCTGCTCGTCGACCGGCCCGGGCACCGGCTGGAGCTGCTGGAACCGGGCCTGGTCGACGTCAGCGACTGGCGGGCCGAGGACGGGCAGCCGCCCGCCGGGATGTACGCGGTCGTCGGGGAGGTCGTCCCGCGACGGTAGGCCGGGTCAGTCCCGGTAGACGCCCTGGCGCTTCTCCATGAACGCGCTGACGGCCTCGGTCAGGTCGGCCGAGACCAGCTGGCCGCCGTTCCAGGTGGCGATCTGGTCGAGCCCGTCGGCGACCGAGTGGTCGCGGGCGTAGGTGATCGCGTGCTTGGTGCCGCGCAGCGCCAGCGGCGACTTCGCGGCCAGCGACGCGGCCAGCTCGGCGACGCCCGCCTCGAGGGCGTCGGCGTCGGGGTACACGCCGTTGACCAGGCGCAGCTCCTTCGCCTCGGTGCCCGACACCGGCCGGCAGGTGTAGGCCATCTCGCGGGCCACACCCTCGCCGACGATCCGCGGCAGCCGCTGCAGCACGCCGACGTCGGCGGCCAGGCCCATGTCGACCTCCTTCAGCACGAACGACGCGTCGGCGGTCGCGTAGCGCAGGTCGCAGGCGACGGCCAGGTCCAGGCCGGCCCCGATGCAGACGCCCTGGATCGCGGCGACGACCGGCTTCCGGCAGCGCTCGATCGCGGTGAGGCAGTCCTGCAGGTCGAGAATGGTGCGGCGCAGCGCGTCGGCGCCGTGCCCCATCGAGTCGTCCGACGCGGTCTCGCGCAGCCCGCCCAGCATCGACACGTCGATGCCCGAGCAGAAGTGCCGCCCGTTGCCGCTGATCACCACGACCCGCACGGCGGGGTCGGCGTCCAGCTCGCGCACCGCGTCGCGCAGCCCGAACCACATCGGCTCGTGCAGCGCGTTCGCCGCCTTCGGGCGGTCCAGGCGCAGTCGCGCGACCCCGTCCGCCACCTCGACCGCGATCCCCGTCGGTTCACCCATGTCGCGTCACTCCGTCCTCGTCGCCGGTCCTCGCTGCGGAGGCTACCGGTAGGTAACCCCCGGCTGGCAGGATGCGGCGGTGCGGCAGGGAGGCCGGGGGGACCGGACGTGGCTCGCGGCCTGCGGGCTGCTGTTCGCGACGGCGTTCGGCACGAACGTCCCGACCCCGCTGCTGCTGGTCTACCGGGCCGAGCTCGACCTGTCGGCGAGCACGCTCGCCGCGATCTTCGGGGTGTACGCGCTCGGGCTCGCACCGTCGCTGCTGCTGGGCGGGCCGGCGTCGGACCGGTTCGGGCGGGTGCGGGTGCTGCTGCCCGTCGCCGCCGGGGTCGCGGGGGCGTCGCTGCTGTTCCTCGGCGGGGCGTCGGCACTGTGGCTGCTGTTCGCGGCCCGGTTCCTGCAGGGGCTGGCGTCCGGTGCGGTGTTCTCGGTGGGCAGCGCCTGGCTGCAGGACCTCGCCGGGCCGGACGGCGCGCCGCGGGCCGCGCGGGCGGCGTCGGTCGCCCAGACCGCCGGCTTCTGCCTCGGGCCGCTGACCTCCGGGCTGCTCGCGACCTCCGGGCCGCTGCCGCTGGCCCTGCCCTACCTCGTGCACGTGGCCCTGCTGGTGGTGGCGGTCGCCGCGGTGCTCGCCACCGTCGGGACGGGGACCCGCCCGGCCGGGCCGCCGTCCCGCGGCCTGCTGCCCCGGCCGGGCCTGACCTCGGCCGCGCGGCGGGTGTTCGTGCGGGTGGTCGTGCCGACCGCGGTGTGCGTGTACGCGTTCCCGTCGGTCGCGGTGACCGTGCTGCCGCTGCTGCTGCCCGGGATCTCCGGTGCGGTCGCGTTCACCGGGCTGCTCGCCGCGCTGACCCTGGGCACCGGGACACTGGTGCAGCCGTTCGCGCACCGCCTCGGCCGCCGCACCGGGCCCGCCGGGGCCGGGCTGGGCGCCCTCGGGGCCGCCGCCGCGACGCTCACCGCGCTGCTCGCGCCACCCGGACCGGCCGCCGTCGCGGGCGTCGCGGTGGCCGGGGTGTTGTTCGGCGCGGGTGGCGGGCTCTGCCTCAACGCCGGGCTCACCCGCGTCGGCCGGCTGGCGCCGGCGTCCGGGCGGGGCGCGGTGAACGGGCTGTTCTACACCGCCGCCTACACCGGGTTCGCCGCGCCGTGGCTGGCCACCGCGTTCGTCGCGACGACGGCGCTCGCCGCCCCGCTGGCGGTGCTCGCCGTCGCGGCCGCGGTCACCGCCGGGTGGCTCGCGGTCCGCTCCGGGGACCCGGACCGGGCACGCGGTCCCGGCCGGTCCCCGGACGCCCCGCCGTCCTAGGCTCGTCGGGTGCCCGACCTGACCAGCACCGCCAACCCGCGTGTCAAGAACCTGGTCCGGCTGCGCACCCGCCGCCACCGCGACGCCGCGGGCGTCACCGTGATCGAGGGGCACGACGAGCTGGCGCTCGCGCTCGACGCCGGCGTGGAGCCGGCCGAGGTGTACTGGGCGCCGGACCTCGTGCGGTCGGACGCGCTGCTGACCCGGATGCCGTCGGCGCCGGTGTTCTCGGTGACCCGCGAGGTGTTCGCCCGGATCGCCTACCGCGAGTCCCCGGACGGCTGGCTCGCCGTCGCCCCGGCCCCCGGCCGCCCGCTCGACGAGCTGGACCTCGGCCCGGACCCGCTCGTGCTGGTCGCCGAGGGCGTCGAGAAGCCCGGCAACGTCGGGGCGATGCTGCGCACCGCCGAGGCGTGCGGGGTCGACGCGGTGGTCATCGCGACCCCGGAGCGCGGCGGCACCGACTTCGCCAACCCCAACGTGGTGCGGGCGTCGAAGGGGACGGTGTTCGCGGTGCCGGTCGCGTCCGCGCCCACCACCGAGGTCCTCGACTGGCTCGACCGGCGCGGCATCGCCACCCTCGTCACCACCCCGGCCGGGACGACCGGGCTCGCCGGCACCGACCTGACCGGGCCGACCGCGCTGGTCATCGGGACCGAGGCCACCGGGGTGACCGACGCGTGGCTCGACCGGGCCGACGCCACGGTGGTCATCCCGATGCGCGGGCGGGTCAACTCGCTCAACGCCTCGATCGCCGCGGCCGTGGTGCTCTACGAGGCGGTCCGTCAGCGCGGCTGACCGGCGAGCTCGGCGCGCAGCCGCTTCTTGTCGGTCTTGCCGATCCCGGTCAGCGGGATCCGCTCGACGAACTCCACGGTGTCCGGCACGTACATCGCGCCGGCGCGGTCGGCGACCAGGCCGGTCAGCTCGTCCGGGCTCGGCGCCGGGGAGTCGGTGACGACGGCGGCGTGCACGGTCTCGGTGCCGTCGTCGTCGGGTACCCCGAAGACCGCGGCGTGCCGGACGGCCGGGTGCTCCATGAGCAGGTCCTCCAGCTCGGAGGTGTACACGTGCCCGCCCACGACGACGATCATGTCCTTGACCCGGTCGAGCAGGTGCAGGTAGCCGTCGGCGTCCTGGCGGGCGACGTCGCCGGTCCGCACCCACCCGTCGACGACGGTGGCGGCGGTTAGCTCCGGCTGCTTCCAGTAGCCGTCCATCTCCATGCCGGTGTGCACCCACAGCTCACCGCGCCCGCCCGGGGCGACGGGGCGGCCGTCGGCGTCGGTGATCGCGATCGTGGTGGTGGGGATCGGCCGCCCGACGGTGCCGAGCAGGTCGGGGTTCCGGTGCTCCTCGGCGGTGAGCACGCTGATCCCGCCGGCCTCGGTCTGGCCGTAGAACTGGGTGAACACCGGGCCGATCCGGCGCAGCGCCTCGGCGATGCGCCGCGGGTTGGCGGGGGCGCCGCCGTAGACCAGCGACCGCAGCGACGACAGGTCGGTCCGGTCCAGGTCGGGGTGGTCGAGCAGGCGGTAGATCAGCGGCGGCAGCAGGAAGCCGTGGGTGATGCGCTCCCGCTCGACGGCGGCGAGGTAGGCGCCGGGCTCGAAGTCGTCCTGCAGGACGACGGTGCCGCCGTCGGCCAGGGTGCGGTCGGCGAGCGCCCCGCCGACGTGGGCGACCGGCGTGGCGACGAGCAGGCGCGCGCCGGTGTCGCCGCTGCCGAACCCGCCTGCCCCGCGGCGCATCGCGGCACCGCGACGGTGGTGGTCGAAGGTGTAGGTGATGCCCTTCGGGTGGCCGGTGGTGCCGCCGGTGTGCCGGATCTGCTCGACGGCGTCCGGCCGGGCGCGGCCTAGGACCGGTGCGGTGGACGCCGTCGCGGCCTCGGCCGTCACGTCGGTGTCGGTGCCGTGCGGGCCGAGCCAGAGCACGTCGACGCCGGGGACCAGCGCGAGGACGGGCTCGGCGGCCGCCGCGGCGTCGGCGTCGACGAGGACGAGCGGCGCCTCGACGTCGTCGACGATGCGGGCCTGCGCGGCGGCGGACAGGCCCTCGTGCGGCTGGGCGATGCCGGCCCCGAGCAGCGTCACCGCGAGCCGCGCGACGATCGCCTCGGGCGTGTTCCCGGCCAGCAGCGCCACGACCCGGCCCGGCTCGACCCGGTCGTCGAGGGCGTGGGCGAGCCGGTGCACGGAGTCCACGAGCTCGCCCGCGGTGATCCTGCGGTCGCGGTGCACCAGGGCCTCGCGGCCGCGGTCGGCGGCGAGGGCGTCGAGGAGCTCCTCGACGTCGCTGTGCAGGGCGGTCCCGCTCTGCGTGGCGGTGTCGTTGCGCGGCGCGGTGGCGCGGTCCAGACCGGCGGACATGTCCGGGCTCCTCTCGACGGGATCGTTGTCTTACGCAACGATCAACTCGAGGGCAGGCTTCCCGGAGGTGATCTGATCGACACCTCTCGCTTGTGTGACCTGCCAGGCGGTCCTCAGGCGGCCAGGGCGAGCTCCTCGCGCCGCTCGGCGCGTTCCATCCGGACCGCCACCCCCAGTGCGGCCAGTCCCAGCAGCGGCAGGACGGTCGCGACCGCGGCGGGCGCGGTCCAGCCCCATCCGGCGGCCAGCACCAGGGCGCCCAGTGCGGCCCCGAGGGCGTTGGACACGTTGAACGCGGCGTGGTGCAGCGCCGCGCCCAGGGTCGGGCCCTCGCGACCGGCGTCCATCAGCCGGGTCGCCAGCGCCGGGGTGGTCGCGGTGGTGGTGAACGCCAGTGCGAACAGCGCCAGCAGGGCCAGCACCGGCGACGACGCCGTCACCGCGAACACGGCCATCGCGACCGCGGCCGAGGCGAGCCCGGCCGCGATCGTGCGCACCGGGGCGGCCTCGGCCAGCCGGCCGCCGACCTGGTTGCCCAGGGTCATGCCGACCCCGAACACCGCCAGTGCGAGCGGCACCGCGGAGACGGCCAGGCCGGACACCTCGGTGAGCACCGGGGTGATGTAGCTGTACACGGCGAACGAGCCGCCGAACCCGGTCGCGATGACCGCCATCGTGATCCAGACCTGGCCGCGGCGCAGTGCCGACAGCTCGCCCAGTACCGAGCCGCGGCGCTCGTCGCGGACGTCGGGGACCAGGCGCCAGACGGCCAGCATCGTGAGCGCCGCGACGGCGCCGACGGTCAGGTAGGCCGCGGGCCAGCCCGCGTTCTGCCCGAGCCAGGTCGCGCCCGGCACGCCGACGATGTTGGCGATCATCAGCCCGCTCATCACCGTCGCGATCGCCCGTGGCCGCCGCTCGCGGGGGACCAGGGAGGCGGCGAGCACCGAGGCGGTGCCGAAGTAGGCGCCGTGCGGCAGGCCGGCCAGGAACCGGGTGGCGACGAAGGTGCCGAAGGTCGGGGCGAACGCCGACGCCACGTTGGTCACCGCCAGCGCGCCCGCCAGGGCCAGGACGAGGTGCTTGCGGGGCCACCGCGCGCCGAGCACGGCGAGCACCGGCGCGCCGACGACGACGCCGAGCGCGTAGGCGCTGATGGCCGTGCCGGCCTGCGGCACGGTGGCGCCGAGGTCGGCGGCGAAGGCCGGCAGCAGACCCATCGAGGCGAACTCGGTGGTGCCGATGGCCAGACCGCCGAGGGCCATCGCGGCGAGCGCGGGCCCGGTGGTGGGAGACTGGGACGAGGTGAGAGCCTTTTTCATCGCGACACGAGGATAAATCTCGGGAGGCCGGAGGTGTCAAACCGGATGACGTCGATGTCGGCCGGTTCACGTTCCGGCACGGATGCGCCCGGGCGCGCCGAGACCGACCGCTGGCGCGCCACCGCCGAGGTCCTGGACGAGGTCCGCCGCGAACCCGGCCTCACCCGCGTCGAGCTCGCGCGGCGGCTGCGCCTGGCCAGCGGCTCGGCCACCGAGATCGCGGCCCGGCTGCGCGACCTCGGCTGGGTCACCGAGGAGCGTGCCCCCTGCGGCGGGCGCGGGCGGCCGACCACGACCCTGACGCCCAACCCGGACGGGCCGGGCGTCGTCGCCGTCGACGTGCGGTTCGAGGGCTGGCGGGCCGGGTTCGCCGGGCTCGACGGGACCCCGGTCGCGGTGCGCTCGGGGCGGCACCGCCGTCGCGACCCCGACGCCGTCGCCGCGGAGCTGGACGGGGTGGTGGCCGAGCTGGTGGCCGCCGCGGCCGGCCCGGTGGTGGCGGTGGGGATCGGGATCGCCGCGACCGTCGTCGACGAGCACATCGCCGAGGTCGGGGGCGGCCAGGGCTGGAGCCCACTGGACGTGCGCCGGATCGGCGCCGGGCTCGGCCTGCCGGTGCTGGTCGGCAACGACGCGAACCTCGCCGGTGTCGCCGAGGTCCGCGACGGCGCCGCCGCCGGTGCGCGCACCGCGCTGTTCGTGACCGTCGAGGTCGGCATCGGCGGTGCGCTGCTGCTCGACGGGCGCGCCCAGACCGGCGCCCGGGGCGCCGCGGGGGAGCTGGGTCACCTGCCCTTCGGCGACCCCGGCGCGGACTGCGTCTGCGGCGCCCGCGGCTGCTGGACGACCGGCGTCGACGGCCGGGCGCTCGCCGTGATGCTGGGCGAACCGCAGCCGGATGCGCCCTACACCTACACCCGCGCGGTCCTCGACCGCGCCGCCGCCGGGGAGCCCGGCCCGTCGGCGGCGGTGACCTCGGCGTCGGCGTCGCTGGCCCGCGGGATCGCCGGGCTGGTCAACGCGCACGACCCGGAGGTCGTCGTGCTGGCCGGGCTCGGGCCCGCGCTGCGGGCCGCGGCGCCGGAGGCGTTCGCCGTCGCCTACGACGCCGGGCTAATGGCCTTCCGCCGCGCCGTCGCGCCGCCGGTCTACGACGACGCGCACGGCGAGGACGGCGTGCTCCGGGGTGCCGCCGCGATCGCGCTGGACCACGCGGTCTCGGCCCCCGGGCTCGCCGCCCGCGCCGGCTGACCCGTCCCGCTCAGGGCCGGGGGATCGACCGCAGGTTGCTGCGCGCCAGCTCGACCATCTTCCCGACGCCGCCGTCGAGCACCGTGCGGGTCGCGGCGAGGGCGAACCCGCGGACCTGCGCGGCGGTGATGTGCGGCGGGATGGACAGCGCGTTCGGGTCGGTGCGCACGTCGACCAGGGCCGGGCCGCGGTGGTCCAGCGCCCGGCGCAGCGCGGCGCGCACGTCGGACGGGTCGTCGACGGCCTCGGCGTACAGCCCGGCGGCGCGGGCGATCCCGGCCAGGTCGGCCGGGCCGTGGTCGGTCTGGAACGACGGGTAGCCCGCCACCATCATCTCCAGCCGGATCATGCCCAGCGAGCCGTTGTTGAACGCGACGACGGTGAGCGGCAGGTCGTGCTCGGCCGCGGTCAGCAGCTCGCCGAGCAGCATCGTCAGCCCGCCGTCGCCGGACAGCGACACCACCTGCCGGTCCGGGTACGCGAACTGGGCGCCGATCGCGTGCGGCAGGGCGTTGGCCATCGTCCCGTGCCGATAGGAGCCGATGATCCGGCGCCGGCCCTTGGGGGACAGGTAGCGCGCCGCCCACACGTTGCACATGCCGGTGTCGACGGTGGCGATCGCGTCGTCGGCCATCTCCTCGTCGAGGACCGCCGCGACGTGCTCGGGGTGGACGGGACGCAGGTCGGAGACCTTGCGGGTGTAGGCGCCGACCACCTTCTCCAGCGCCTCGGCGTGCCTGCGCAGCATCCGGTCCAGGAAGGAGCGGTCGGTCTTCTCCGCGATCCGCGGCAGCAGCGCGTCCAGGGTGGACGCGGCGTCGCCGTGCACGCCCAGCTCCAGCAGCGTGCGACGGCCCAGGCGCGCGGGGTCGGTGTCGATCTGCACGGTCCGCGCCTGCGGCAGGAACGAGTCGTAGGGGAAGTCGGTGCCGATCAGGACGAGCAGGTCGGCCTCGTGCGTCGCCTCGTAGCAGGCGCCGTAGCCGAGCAGCCCGGACATGCCGACGTCGTGGGCGTTGTCGTACTGGATCCACTCCTTGCCGCGCAGCGAGTGGCCGATCGGCGCCTTCACCCGGTCGGCGAGGGCGAGCACCTGCTCGCGGGCGTGCTCGATCCCGGCGCCGACGAACAGCGTCACGGTGTCCGCGGCGTCGACGAGCCGGGCCAGCTCGGCCACCTGCTCCTCCGACGGCGCCACGACGCCGGTGGGCGGGGACAGGTGCGAGGTGCCGGTGTCGTTCGGGGCGTCGAGCGCGCTGACGTCGCCGGGCAGGACCAGCACCGCCACGTCGGACTCGGCGAGCGCGGTCTGCATCGCGATCCGCTGCATCCGGGGCATCTGCTCGGGCCGCGAGATCAGCTCGCAGTACGCCGAGCACTCGGTGAACAGCCGCTCCGGGTGGGTCTCCTGGAAGTAGCCGGTGCCGATCTGGACCGAGGGGATGTGCGAGGCGATCGCCAGCACCGGCGCACCGGTGCGGTGGGCGTCCATCAGGCCCTGGATCAGGTGGGTGTTGCCGGGGCCGCAGCTGCCGGCGCAGACCGCGAGCCGCCCGGTGAGCTGGGCCTCCGCGGCGGCCGCGAGCGCGGCGGCCTCCTCGTTGTGCACGTGCACCCACCGGATGCGGCCGTCGCGGCGGATCGCGTCCGCGATCGGGTTGAGGCTGTCACCCACCAGGCCGTAGATCCGTTCGACGCCGGCCTGGTGCAGCAGCTCGATCATCTGGTCGGCCACGGTGCGGCCCATGTCGTCCTCCTCGCGCTCGGGTGCGAGGGCCGTGTTCCCCCTGTGGAGCCAGGTCGAACCGTTGCGGTGTGTGACGGTCCCCGCGCACCGTCCGGCGCACGGCAGGTCACGACTCGGGCATCGGAATCGATTCCCGCGCTGCGGAATCCCCCGGACGTGAGTACTTTCCCCTCACATTCCTGGGAGGGGACACGAAATGATCATTCTCGGTCTGATCCTGCTGCTGGTGGGGTATTTCACCAGCATCTCCATTCTCTACTACCTCGGTGGCCTGCTGGTCATCGTCGGTGTGGTCCTGTTGATCCTGGGAGCGATCGGACGGCCGGTGGGCGGGCGGAAGGCCTGGTTCTGACCGGGCCGGCCGGACCCGGCCGCGGGAATCCGCGGACCGGGTGACGGCCGGCGTCGTCGAATTCTCCGCGGGGGTGCGTGTCCGGGTGGACCGGAAACGCACCCCCGTGGTGTGTCACGGCGAAAGGATCACCCGCGCGGCCGGATTCCGAGAATGTCGCGGGCGGCCGCGGGGGAGGCCGGTGTCGCGCCCACCCGGTCCAGCACGCGCAGTGCGCCGTCGAGCAGTTCCCGGTTCGACGGCGCCGTGCCCCGGCCGTCGTCGAAGTCCTCCAGGCCGACCCGCAGGTGCCCGCCGCGGCGCACCGCCAGCTCGGCCAGCCCGGAGGCGACGACGTCACCGCCCAGCACGGCCACCGACCACGGCAGGCCCGAGGGCTCCAGCAGCTCCAGGTAGGCCTCCAGCGCGGCAGGCGTCGGCGGCAGCCCGAACTGCAGCCGGTCGGCGAAGTACAGCTTCACGATCGCGCCCGGCGGGACCCGCCCGTGCCGGTGCAGGGTCAGCGTGGTGCGCAGGAACCCCGGCTCGAAGATCGAGATGCTCGGGGCGGCGCCCAGCTCGGCGGTGCGGGCGAACATGTACTCGGTGTCGGCGAAGGAGTTCTGGTACGGCTCCGGCGCCGCCGCGTCCGGGCACGTGCCGTCGTCGAGCAGGCCGACGTTGACCGAGCCGGGGTCGACCAGGGTCATGTGCCCGCGCCGGCCCAGCTCCTCGACGTGCGCCCACCGCCGGGTCACCGGGATGTCGCGGGCCCCGGCCGCCATCGTCGGGTAGAGCAGCGCGTCGGGGTGCGCGGCCAGGACCGGGTCCCAGGCCGCCAGGTACGGCTCGACGGCGTGCACCCCGTCGACGGTGAACATCGGCTCGTCGTTGTGGTGGTGCACGATCGCCGCGCCCGCGTCGAGGACGTCGACGGCCTGCTCGGCCACCTCCGCCGGGGTGCGGGGCACGTGCGGGTTGCGCTCCCGCGTCGTCGTGCCGTTCAGCGCCACTTCCAGGATGACCGCGGTGTCCACGCCCGCCAGCATCGCCGCAGGCGGCGGTGGGGCGCGACCGCTGCGGTCGTAGGCTCGTCACCGTGATCGGCACACGCGGTACCGCACTGGCCGGGTCGCTCCTGGTCCTGGGCCTGCTGGCCGGGTGCGGCGACCAGCCCCTCCCGCTGACCGAGGGGCCGCCCGGCGCGTCCCCGGCCGACGGGCTCATCCGGGTCGTGCAGCTGTCCGCGCAGCGCGCCCAGGTCTCCGACCAGGTCGCGGCGGCGAAGTTCGGCACCGGGGCGGCCGTCACCGACCCGGCGCGGGAGGCGGCCGTCGTCGCCGAGGCGCGGGCGGACGCGACCCGCGACGGCGTCGACCCCGACTGGACGGCCCGGATCGTCGCCGACCAGATCGCGGCGAGCACCCAGGTGCAGAACGACCTGATCCGGCAGTGGACCGACCGGCCCGACACGCGTCCGGCGCAGCGTCCCGAGCTGGCCCAGGTGCGGCCGCAGCTCGACCGGATCGGCGACGAGCTCGTGGCCGCCCTGAAGCTGGCCGGACCGGCCCGGGCGAACGAGGAGTGCCCGTCGACCCTGGCCCAGGCCGCGGTCGAGCAGGCGCAGGGGCTCGACGAGGTCCACCGCAACGCCCTCGGGCGGTCGCTGAAGTCCGTCTGCGACGGCGCCCCCGGCTGATCCGCCCCGTGTGACGGTGCCGTTTCCGCTCGTCGGAAGGTCTTGCGTATCCGGATAGTACGTGCTCGGATTAATGGGACGAGACACGGAGGTGCGCGATGGACCAGAACCTGTTCAACGACATCTGCCTGCAGCAGCTGACGCTGTCGGGCGTGCACGAGGGGGAGACGGTCGTCGTGCTCACCCGGGGCGCGGAACGGACCGAGTACGCCGACGCGTTCCTCTGGGCGATCCAGAAGCTGGGCGCGACCGGCTACCACATGCGGCTGCCGTCGCCGGCGAGTGCGGGCGGCGCCTGGGCGGTCGGCGACTCCGGCCTGGGGAACATCCCCCTGGCCGTGGACGCCCTCAAGGCCGCGGACATGGTCGTGGACTGCACTTTCCTGCTGTTCAGCAAGGAGCAGTTCGCCATCCAGGACGCGGGCACCCGCATCCTCACCGCGGTCGAGCCGCCCGAGCTGCTGGCCCGGCTGATGCCGACCACCGAGCTGCGCGAACGCGTCGAGACCGGCGCGGAGCTGCTGGCCAAGGCCTCGACCATGCGGATCACCAGCCCGCACGGCACCGACGTGACCTACCAGCTCGGCATGTACCCGACGCTGAGCGAGTACGGCTACACCGACACCCCCGGTCGCTGGGACCACTGGCCCGCGGCGTTCGTGTTCACCGGCGGCTCCGACGACGGCGTCGACGGGAAGATCGTCCTCGCCCCCGGGGACGTGCTGCTGCCGTTCAACACCTACGTGCAGACCCCGGTGGAGATCACCATCGAGCAGGGCTTCATCCGCGACATCCGCGGCGGCGCCGGCTCCTCCGGTCTCGACGCGGACCTGCTCCGCTCCTACATCGAGTCCTTCGACGACCCGCGCGGCTACGGCATGAGTCACGTCGGCTGGGGCCTCGACGAGCGCGCCCACTGGCACGGCCTGACCCAGTTCGGCGGCGGCATGGGCATGGAGCTGCGCAGCTTCTACGGCAACGTCATGTTCTCCATCGGCCCGAACAACGAGCTCGGCGGCCCGAACGACACCGCCTGCCACTTCGACATCCCGATGCGCGGCAACTCCCTGTTCCTCGACGACGAGCTGATCGTCGACGCCGGTGAGCTGACCGTGCCCGAGATGAAGCCGGTGAACCGGCGGTGAGCCCCCGCGACCACCACATCGGCATGATCGTGCCGAGCTCGAACCTGACGATGGAGACCGAGCTCCCGCGGATGCTGCGCGCCCGGGAGGACGTGCTGCCCGACGACCGGTTCGTCTTCCACGCGGCGCGGGCCCGGATGCAGCACGTGACCCCCGAGCAGCTGCGCGCGATGAACGCCCAGGCCCAGCGGGCCGCGGCCGAGCTGGCCGACGCCCGGCCGGACGTCGTCGCGACGGCCTGCCTGGTCGCGATCATGGCGCAGGGACCGGGCTACCACTGCACCGCCGAGGACGACATCACCGCCGCGCTGCGGGCCGAGGGCTCCGACGCCCCCGTCGTCTCCAGTGCCGGGGCGCTGCTGTCGGGGATCGCCGCGCTCGGCGCGAAGCGGGTCGCGATCATCACCCCGTACATGGAGCCGCTGACGAAGGCGGTCGTGGACTACCTCACCGACGCGGGGGTCGAGGTCGTCGACTCGCTGTCGCTGCAGGTGCCCGACAACCTCGCCGTCGCCCGGCTCGACCCGGCCGACCTGCGCGAGCACTGGCGCAGGCTGGACCTGGCCGGCGCCGACGCGCTGGTGCTCAGCGCGTGCGTGCAGATGCCGTCGCTGCCGTCGATCGAGGCGGTGCAGGACGCGGCCGGCATCCCGGTGCTGTCCGCCGCCACCGCGACCACGCACCGCATCCTCACCGGGCTCGGGCTGGAGCCGCGGGTGCCCGGGGCGGGGGCGCTGCTCGCCGGCTGAGGCCGTACGACCGGGACCCGCGTGCCGCGCCGGCACGCGGGTCCTCGTCGTGTCCGCGGGCCATGATCCTTCCCTGAGGAGTGCCGGCGTCCCTGGCGGGCGCTCGCGGCTCCACGGAGAAGGATCACGGGATGCCGGCCGTCCGGCGCAGGGGGTGGACGCGCCTGATTCGGTGCTGTACATGTTTGTACATGTCTGAACAGGGTGGGCGTTCCAAGAGGGCGCGCCTCGTCGAGGACCTCGCCGGGCGGATCCGCTCCGGCCGGTTGCCGAACGGCGAGCAGCTCCCGGGGGAGAACCAGCTCGCCCGCACCTACGCCGTCTCCCGCGGCACGGTCCGTAGCGCGCTGGCCGAGCTCGCCCGGCGCGACCTCATCACCACCGAGACCGGCGTCGGCTCGTTCGTCACCTTCGACGGGTCGCCCCTGGACCAGCGGCTCGGCTGGGCCCAGGCGTTCGCCGCGTCCGGCGCGGCCGTCGGCACCGAGCTGCTCGGCATCACCGCGGGCGGCGACCCCGGTCCCACCGGGTACGAGGGCCCGCTGGTCACCGTGCGCCGGCTGCGGCGCGCCGGGGCCGTCCCGGTCTCGCTGGAGACCGCCTCGCTGCCCGCCACCGGTGACCTCGCGCGGCTCCCGGAGACCGGTCTCGTCGACGGCTCGATCACCGCCACCCTCGCCGCGGCGGGCCTGCTCGGCGTCGCGGGGGAGCAGTGGATCGCGGTCGCCCCGCTCGACACGGCCGACGCCGTCACCCTCGAACGCGAGCCCGGCGAGCTGTTCCTGCACGCCGTCCGGGTCACCCGCGACGCCCGCGGCGGGCTCGTCGAGCACGTCGTCAGCCTGCTGGACCCGCAGCGCTTCCGGTTCCACCTCGCGTTCGGGGAGAACCGGTGAGCGACCCGCACGACCGCGCGCTGGGCGCGCTGCTCGGTCTCGCCGTCGGCGACGCGCTCGGGATGCCCACCCAGTCGCTGTCCCGGGCCGCGATCGCGGAGCGCTACGGCGTCGTCGACCGGCTCCTCGACGGCGCCGACGACCAGCCGATCGCCCCGAAGCTCCCGGCGGGCACCGTCACCGACGACACCGAGCAGGCGCTGTTGCTCGCCCGGATCCTGCTCGACCACGACGGCCACGTCCCGGCCCGGGTGTTCGCCGGTGCCCTGGAGGCGTGGGAGCAGGACATGATCCGGCGCGGGTCGCTGGACCTGCTCGGTCCCTCCACCCGCCGGGCCCTGACCCGGCTCGCGGACGGCGAGCCCCCCGAGCTCGCCGGCCGCGACGGCGTCACCAACGGCGCCGCGATGCGCGTCGCGCCGGTCGGCGTCGCGCACACCGGCCCGCGGCTCCTCGACGCCGTCGTCGAGTCGGCGGTCGTCACCCACCACACCGCACCCGGGATCGCGGCCGCCGCCGCGGTGGCCGCCGCGGTGTCGGCCGGGGTGTCCGGCGCGTGGCTCCCTGCCGCGCTGGACGCCGCGCTCGACGCCGCCCGGGCCGGTGCGCGACGCGGCGGCTGGGCGGCGGGCGCCGACGTCGCCGCCCGCCTCGACGTCGCGTTCCGGGTCCTTCCCGGGCTCGACCGGGCCGCGCTCGCCGACACCCTCACCGACGTCGTCGGCACCTCGGTCACCGCGACCGAGTCCGTCGTCGCCGCCCTCGGGCTCGCCGCCGCCCTCGGCGGCGACCCGCGGGCCGCGCTGGTCACCGCCGCGTCCCTCGGCGGCGACACCGACACCGTCGCCGCGATCTGCGGGGCGGTCCTCGGGGCGGTGCACGGCGCCGCCGCACTGCCCGCCGACCTCGTCGGCACCGTCCGCCGGGTCAACGCGCCCCTGCTCGACCCCCTCGACGACGTGGTCGAGGGGCTGCTCCGCCTCCGCCTTCCCTCCTGACAGGAGGCCGCCATGGCCACCAGCACGACCGACACCGGCACCGCCGGGAACGGGACGCTCGAGACCCGGGGCATCGAGCCCGTCCCGGTCGCCGAGCGGCACGGCCGCCCGGGCCAGCTCTTCTGGGTCTGGTTCGCCGCCAACATCTCCATCCTCGGCCTCCCGCTCGGCGCGACGCTGGTCGCGTCCGGGCTCAACATCACCCAGGCCGTGCTCGCCGCGGTGCTCGGCAGCGTCGGGTCGTTCGCGATCGTCGGCGCGGTGTCGATCGCCGGTCGGCGCGGCGGGGCACCCGGCCTGACCCTGTCGCGCGCGGTGTTCGGCGCCCGCGGCAACATCGGCCCGACCCTGGTGTCGCTGCTGTCGCGGCTGGGCTGGGAGACGGTGAACACCACCACGGCCGCGTTCGCGCTGCTGTCGCTGGTCACGATCGTCGCGGGCACCAGCCCGTCGGCGAAGGACCACCCGGTGATCACGATCGTGTGCATCGCGGTGTTCGTGCTGTGCACGGTGCTCGTCGCCGGGCTGGGGCACGCGGTGCTCGTGGCGGTGCAGCGCTGGGCGACCTGGGTGTTCGGTGCGCTGAACATCGTCGTCGGCGGGTTCCTGGTCGCGACCGTCGACTGGACCGCGGTCGCCGCGGCCGCCCCCGCGCCGTCGGGTGCGGTCGTCGCCGCGGTCGGGGTGATCGCCGCCGGCACCGGCATCGGCTGGGCCAACGCCTCGGCCGACATGTCCCGCTACCAGTCCCCGTCGGTGCGGGCCGGTTCGCTGGTCGCCTCGGCCGCGGCCGGTGCGGGCATCCCGCTGGTCCTGCTGATCTCGCTGGGCAGCCTGCTCGCCGCCGGGGACCCGACCCTGGCCACCGCCGACGACCCGGTCGCCGCGATCCGCGACCTGCTCCCCGCGTGGATGGCGATCCCGTACCTGGTCGCCGCGTTCGGCGGGCTGCTGCTGTCCAACCACCTGTCGGTCTACTCGGCCGGGCTGACCACCCTGACCCTGGGCGTGCGGCTGCCGCGGGTGTACGCCGTCGTCGTCGACGTGCTGGTGACCTTCGCCGGGGCGATCTACTTCATGCTGATCGCCGACGGGTTCTACCCGCCGTTCATCGCCTTCATCAGCGCCCTCGCGGTCCCGATCACCGCCTGGGTCGGGGTGTTCGCCGTCGACATGCTGCGTCGCCGCCACTACGACCCGGTGGCCCTGATGGACACCTCGCGCAGCAGCGGCTACTGGTACCGCGGCGGGATCGAGCCGCGGGCGACGGCGGCCTGGGCGCTGGCGATCGTCGTCGGCTACCTGTTCGCCACCGTCGGGCCGTCGGCCGAGCCGTGGTTCACCGGGCCGCTGGCCGGCACCTGGTTCGGCGAGAACGGGCTGGCCTGGGTGATCACCTTCGTCGTCGCCGCCGGGGTGTACGCCGCGCTGGGCGGGGCCCGGGAGCAGCGGTGACCGGCCGGCTCGTCCACTCCGGACAGGTCCTGGTCGACCTGGTCATGCGGGTGCCCGCGCTGCCCCCGCCCGGCGGCGACGTGCTCGCCACCGGCACCACGATGCTGCCCGGCGGCGGGTTCAACGTCGTCGCCGCGGCCGCCCGGGCCGGGGCCGAGGTCCTCTACGCCGGCGGGCACGGCACCGGTCCGCACGGTGACCTCGTGCGGGCCGCGCTGGCCGCGGAGGGTGTCACGGCGACCGCGCCGCCCGACCCCGGCGGCGACACCGGTATCTGCGTGACCCTGGTCGACCCGTCCGGGGAACGGACCTTCGTCACCGGCAGCGGGGTCGAGACCGCGGCGCCCGCCGGACTCCCGGCGACCACCGCCGACGACTTGCTCTACGTCTCCGGCTACAGCCTGCTCGTCCCGGACAAGGCCGCGGCGCTGGTCGCCGCGGCCGCGGAGTCCTCGGCGACGGTCCTGCTCGATCCGGGGCCCCTGGTCACGGACGTGCCGGAGGCGCTGTGGGAGCGGATGCTCGCCGCGACCGGGGTGCTGAGCACCAACGCGCGGGAGGCGCGGCTGCTCACCGGGGAGCCGACCGCGGCGCGTGCCGCCGGGGCGCTGGCCCGGCGGCTGCAAGACGACGCGGCGGTGGTCGTCCGCGACGGTGCCGCGGGCTGCGTGGTCGTCCGCGACGGGGTGGTGGAGACCGTCCCGGCGCCGGTGGTGGACGCTGTCGACACCAACGGGGCCGGGGACGCGCACTGCGGGGTCCTGGCCGCGGAGCTGCTGCGCGGCACCGGGTGGTCCGAGGCGGTCGCGCGGGCCGGTGCGGCCGCGGCGCTCGCGGTCACCCGGTACGGGCCGGCCACCGCGCCGACCCGGGCGGAGCTCGACGCCTTCCTCGCCGGGGCCGCCGCGGGGTGACGGTGCGCTCCGACGGGCGAGCTGCGCTCCGTCGGGCTGGCTGCGCTCCGTCGGGCAGGGCGCGCCTCGTCGGCAAGGAGCTCCGTCGGTAAGGAGCTCCGTCGGCAGGGCGCGCCCGTCGGCACGGTGCGGGCCGCCGGTCGGCGCGGGGTCGTCGCTCCATGATCGGCAAGAGTGGAGCGCGGAGGCCGGTGGACTGCGCTCCGGACTCCACCTCGGCGATCATCGTCTGATGCTTCCCGGGCGGGCGGGGGGCCGGCGCGGGCCCGTCGGGCCGGGCGGGCGGCTGTGGGGTCGTCGCTCGATGATCGCCGTGTGTGGAGTGCACAGGACGGCGGACTGCACTCCCGACTCCACTCCTGGCGATCATGGACGGGGTCGCGGGTCGAGGTGCCGGGTCGATGGGGTGCCTGGTCCGTGGCGTGCGGCGGCCCATTCGCCGTTCACTGCCGGCGCGGCTCCACCCGGTCCATGATCACCGGTTGTGGAGCGCAGAGGTCGTCGAGCGCACTCCTGGCTCCACAACCGGTGATCATGAACGGGGGCAGGGCCCTCAGGTCCCGGCGCCGGCGGCCGTCGCCATGCCCTGGGCGGTCTCCTGGACCGCGCGGAAGGCCGGGCCGCAGACGGCGGCGTCGCCCTCGGCGAGGGTGCCCGGGTCGGCCTGGCAGCCCTTCGCGGCGAAGTCGTCCAGCGCCTTCCCGACGAGGTCGGCCTGCGCGGCCGCGGCGGGTGCGTCCTGGCGGACCTGGGGCAGGACGTTGCGGATCTCGGTGGTGAACCGGCCGCAGCGCGGGAAGACCTTCGCCGGGTCGCTCGACCAGCAGGGGTCCTGGGCGTAGAAGCGGAACTTGGTCCGCAGCGCCTCCAGCCCCGGGGCGCCGACGCGCTCCGAGGCGGTCTGTCCCGGCCAGGGCTGGGTGTCCTTCGTCGACGAGGCGGCGGGGCGGTCGGCGGAGCAGCCGGCGAGGAGCAGGGCGGCCACCAGCAGGGTGGCCGCCCGCAGCAGGGAGGTGGTCGGGCGCGGGCACGGTTGCACACCGCGACGGTAGGCCCGTCCGATCCGCCCCGCCGCTCCGGCCCGGCGGCCCGGGTCGTCGAACGGCTCCGGCCGACCCCGTGGCAGCCGGACCAGCACCAGCGGCTCGGTACCGGCGGCCCGGTACCAGTGGCCCGGTACCAGTGGCCCGGTACCAGTGGCCCGATACCGGCGGCCCGGCACCGGCGGCCCGGTACCAGTGGCCCGGCACCGGCGGCCCGGGAACGGTGTCCCCCGGACCGGTGCCCGGGGGAGCGGTCGGCCCCGGATCGGGTCAGCCCCGGGCCGGGCCGCCCAGCGCCCCGCGCAGCAGCTCCAGCGCCTCGGCCGGGTTGTCCCAGAACACCATGTGCCCGGCGTCCGGGACGGCGACGAGCCGCGCGTCGGGCCGGGCGGCGGCGATCTCGGCGACTCCGGACGCGGGCACGACGGGGGAGTCCGCGCCGTACAGCAGGGTCACCGGCGCCGGGACGTGCGGCCACGCGTCGAAGAAGTCCTCGGACTCGAACCCGGCGTGCGTCGCGGCGATCGCGGACTCGTCGCAGGAGGACAGCCAGCGCGCACGCAGCTCCTGCTCGCGGCGTGGCCAGCGCGGCCAGGACCGGGCCACCCCGTCGGCGTCGGTGCCGCGCTGCGCCTCGTGCAGCTGACCCAGGAACGCCTCCAGCGTCGTCGGGTACGGCGCGCGGCCGGGGCCGGACAGCGGCGGGTCGACGAGCACGGCGCCGCCGACCGGCCGTCGCGTCGCGGCGACGGCGGCGATCCGGGCACCCATCGAGTGCCCGAACAGGATGGTGTCGGGGCCGAGGTCCAGCGCGTCGAGAACGGCCAGTGCGTCGCCGGCGTAGTCGTCGAGGGTCCACGAGTCCCCGGTGTCGGACAGCCCGCGGCCGCGGACGTCGAGCACCACCGGGCGGCACAGGTCGACGAGCTCGCGGGCGACGAAGTCCATCGTCACCGCGGGGCTGGTGATGCCGGGCAGGACCAGGACGGGGGCGCCGTCGCCGCCGTAGTCGAGGGCGTGCAGCGCCAGGTCGCCGTGCCGGACCCAGCGGGACACGGCGGGGACGTCGGCGAGGTCGGCGAGCGCGTCCTGGCGGACCTGCCGGACCAGGGTGGACGTGACGGTCACAGGAGTCCCTTCAGGTAGGCGAGCGCGTCGTCGAGACCGAGCACGTCGCCGTACTTCGCGTGGATGTCGAACAGGTTCGCCTCGTGCGGCCCGGCCGCGCGGTCGCCGACGCAGTCGCGCGGCACCAGCACGCCGAAGCCGGACTGGACGGCGTCGACGGCGGTCGCGCGGACGCAGCCCGAGGTGGTGGCCCCGCACACGAGCACGGTGTCCACACCGGACGACCGCAGCAGGGTCGCGAGCCCGGTGTCGAAGAACGCCGACGCGCCCTTCTTGGTGAGGGTGTGGTCGGTGCCGCGGACGTCGAGCCGGGGGTCGAAGCCGACGGCGGCCGAGCCCTCGACGAGCGAGCGCATGCCGGGCGCCTTCACCAGCCAGGGCAGGGTGTCGAGCTCGGCGGGGGTGTAGGCGATCGTCGTCCACACCACCGGCGCGCCGAGCGTGCGGGCCGCCTCGACCAGCGTCGAGGTCGCCGCGACGACCTCGGACAGCTCGCTGCCGGTGGGCAGCGCGGGGTCGGTGAACCCGACCGTCAGGTCCACGACGACGACCGCGGGCCGGGTCCCGCGCCGGGCGGCGGCGCCGAACCCGGCGGTCGCGTAAGTCGCGTCGGTACCGGCCCCGTGCAGACCGGTGGGGTGCGGGCTCATGCGGATGCTCCGTCCAGTGCGGACTGCGGGGCGGACTGCGGGGCGGGCTGCACTGCGGACAGGGGCGCGGAGTCCAGTGCGGACTGCAGCGCGGCGCGGCGGCGGCCCGCACAGTCCTCCACGGCGTCGACGATGGTCTGGTAGCCGGTGCACCGGCACAGGTTCGACGCCACGACCTCGCGGATCTCCTCGCGGCTCGCGTCGGGCTCCTCGGCGAGGTAGCCCTCGGCCAGCATCAGGAACCCGGGCGTACAGAACCCGCACTGCAGCCCGTGGTGCTCGCCGAAGCACTGCTGCAGGTCCGACAGCTCGCCGTCGGGACCGGACAGCGACTCGACCGTGCGGATCGCGGCGTTCTCCACCTGCACGGCGAACAGCAGGCAGGCGCGGGCGGGCGCGTCGTCGACGAGCACGGTGCACGCCCCGCAGATGCCGTGCTCACAGCCGACGTGGGTGCCGGTCAGCCCCAGGTCGTGGCGGAGCACGTCGGCCAGCGTGCGGCGCGGCGGGATCGCCAGCTCGTGACGCTCCCCGTTGACGGTCAGCTCGACCAGCTGGATGTCGGTCACGGTGCCTCCCGGTTCAGCGCGGCGAACAGGTCCGCGCGCGACAGTGGGGTGGAGTCCAGCTCGACGCCGGTGGGGCGCAGCGCGTCGTTGACGGCGTTGAGCACGGCCGCGGGCGCGCCGATGGTGCCGCCCTCGCCCGCACCCTTCGCGCCGTCGGCGGTGAACGCGCACGGCGTCTCGAGGTGCTCGATGCGCACGTCCGGGATCTCCGCGGCGGTCGGGACCTTGTACTCCATGAAGCTCGGCGCGAGGGGCTGGCCGAGCTCGTCGTAGACGACCTGCTCGAACAGCGCCCCGGCGATGCCCTGGGCGATGCCGCCGCGGGCCTGCCCCTCGACGACGCGCGGGTGGATGGCGACGCCGCAGTCCTCGACGCAGACGTAGCGCAGGATCTCCACGCCGCCGGTGCCCGGGTCGAGCGCGACGACGCAGCCGTGGGTGGCGTTGGAGAACGTGCCGTCGCCGCCGACGTCGAAGCTCGCCGTCGCGGTCAGGCCCGGTCCGACCTCCTTGGGCAGCAGGTGCGCGCGCAGGTAGGCGACGTCGGCCAGCTCGGCGTAGGAGAACGTGCGGTTCCCGGCGCGCACCCCGCCGCGGCCGTCGAGCTCGGCCGAGTCCACGTCGGCGTCGGCCAGGTGGGCGGCCAGCGCACGGAGCTGGTCGCCCAGCTTCACCGCCGCCGCGGCCGCCGCGGATCCGCCGATCGTCACCGAGCGGGACGCGAACGAGCCCCAGCCGTAGGTGATCCGGTCGGTGTCGCCCTGGACGATCTTGACCTTGTCGTAGGGCAGGCCGAGCCGGTCGGCGACGATCTGGGCGAAGGTCGTCTCGTGGCTCTGGCCGTGCGACAGCGTGCCGGTGGTGACGGTGACCGTGCCGTCGAGGTCCATCGTGATCTGGGACAGGTCGAACCCGGGGACGACCTGCATCTTCCGTGCCGCGAACGCGCCGGAGCCGTAGCCGGTGCGCTCGGAGAAGCAGGAGTAGCCGATGCCCAGCACCCGGCCGTCGGGCAGGGTGCGCCCGGGCCAGCCCTCGTCGCGCAGCACCTGCTCACACAGGTCCAGCGACTCCCGGTAGGAGCCCGGGTCGTAGGTGATGGCGTTGACCCCGCGGTAGGGGAACTCGGTGATCAGGTTGCGCCGGCGGACCTCCAGCGCGTCGAGCCCGAGCTCGCGGGCGGCGCGCTCCATCAGCCGCTCCATCACCATCACGTACTGCGGCCGGGACACCCCGCGGTACGGCGCGGTCGGCGCCTTGTTCGTGGTGACCGCGC
Organism: Pseudonocardia sp. ICBG601; assembly: GCF_020496245.1. Classification (NCBI taxonomy): domain Bacteria; kingdom Bacillati; phylum Actinomycetota; class Actinomycetes; order Pseudonocardiales; family Pseudonocardiaceae; genus Pseudonocardia; species Pseudonocardia sp. ICBG601. Next base: position 1,942,449 of record NZ_JAHLJA010000148.1, read on the forward strand.
GCCCGCGCACCCGGTAGGCGGGGACCCGGTAGACGCCGGGCATCTCCGCCGAGGCCATCAGCGGCTCGATCCCGGCCGTGAACGGGTAGCAGGAGTAGGCGCCCATGTCGCAGACGACATCGGACTCCAGGGCGAGGATCTCCCCGTCGGCGGTGAACGCGGCGCGGGCGGTGTAGTGCTGCTCGCGGGCCAGGAAGCTCGCGGTCAGCGCCTCGCGCCGGTCCTCGATCCACTTCACCGGACGGCGGAGGCGCCGCGCGGCGGCCGCGGCGGCGATCTCCTCCCGGCCGACGACGCACTTCTGCCCGAACCCGCCGCCCATGTCCGGCACGACGACCCGGACCTGCTTCTCGTCGAGCCCGGCGCAGCGGGCCAGGACCGTGCGGACCTGGTGCGGGACCTGGGTGCAGGTGCGCACCACGAGCTGCTCGTCGCGGTCGTCCCAGTCGGCGACGACGCCGCGGGTCTCCAGCGGCAGCGCGTTCTGCCGCCCGGTGCGGGCCTCCACGGTGACCACCGTGTGCGCCTCGTCGAAGACGCCGTCGATGCCCTCGGTGGCGAACAGCGACACGTCGACGAGCACGTTGCCGGGGGCCTCGTCGTGAACCGGGGGACCGGCCGCGGCCAGCGCGGCGGCCTCGGTCACCACCGGGTCGAGCGGATCGAGCTCGACGACGGCGGCCTCCACCCCGTCCTCGGCGGCGTAGGGGTCGGTGGCGATCACGATCGCGAGCGGCTCGCCGACGTAGCGGACCTTGTCGCCGGCCAGCACGGGCATCGAGGTGGGGACGAACTCGCGGGCGGGCCGGTCGAGGAGCGCGGTGATGTCGCCGAGGGCGAGGTCGGCGGCGTCGAACGCGGCGACGACGCCGGGCACCTGCCGGACCTCGGACAGGTCGACGTCGACCACCCGGGCGTGCGCCTCGGTGCTGCGCACGAACGCCGCGTGCAGCATCCGAGGCAGGGTGATGTCGTCGACGAAGCGGCCGCGTCCGGTGAGCAGCCGCGGGTCCTCCCGGCGCGGGACGGACGCGCCGACCCAGCTGCCGTCGCGGCGGAATCCGGGCTCAGCCACGGGCGGCCTCCTCCCGGGCCCGGGCGACGAGGGTGCGGACCAGCCCGCGGCGGTATCCCGCGGGGATCCCGGCCTCGTCGCGCAGCTCCAGACCGTCGGCGACCTCGTCCGGCGTGCCGGCGTCGGGCACCAGCACCGGGACGGCGCCGACCCCGCCGAGCACGACCTCACCGGTGTCCAGGTCCGCCCCCGCCGCGACGACGGCGAAGTCGCCACGGCGGTCGGCGTACTCGGTGAGCGCCGCGCGCGGCGCGGGACGGGGGAAGACGATCTCCACGATCACCTCGTCGGGGTCCAGGGCGGTGGTGAACGGGCCGAGGAAGAACTCCCGGGCCCGGACCTCACGGCGCCCGCCCGGCCCCTCGGCGACGACCACGGCGTCGAGCAGCACCGCCAGCAGGCACCACTCGGCGGTGGCGTCGCCGTGCGCGATCGACCCGCCGACGGTGCCGCGGGTGCGGATCGGCAGGTGCCCGACCCAGCGCATCGCGGCCGACAGGACCGCGAAGTCCGGCCCGAGGTCGGCCCGCTCGACGGCCCGGTGGGTGGTGAGCGCGCCGATCCGGAGCGCCCCGTCGGCGTGGTGGATGCCGGCCAGGCCCGGCACGTGGGTGAGGTCGATCAGGTGCCCGGGCCGGGCCATCCGGTAGTTCATCATCGCGACCAGGCTCTGCCCGCCGGCGAGCAGCTTGGGCTCGTCGTCGGCCAGCTCGGTCAGCAGGTCGACCGCCCCGCGCACCGACGACGCCCGGTGGTAGGTGAACGCGGCGGGCTTCACGCCTTCTCCACCCGCTCCACGGCCGGCGCGTCGAGCGTCTGTTCGTCGCCGGTGATGCGGTCCAGCTCGCGGCCCCGCGTCTCGGGGGCGCCGAGGGCCATGAAGGTCACGGCGGCGAAGACCAGCAGCGCCATCAGCGTGAAGGTCAGCGGCAGGCCGAGCACCGGCCACAGCAGGCTGCCGAAGATCAGCGGGACGAACCCGGTGACCGCCCGGCTCGACGACGACGCCCAGCCGAAGCCCGAGGCCCGCAGCTCGGTCGGGTAGAGCTCGGAGACGTAGGCGTACATGACCGGGATGACGACCAGGGCGAAGAACCCGAACACCGCGATCATCGCGACCGCCGCCGTCGGCGAGCCCATGACCAGCGAGAACACGACCAGCGACAGCGCGGCGCACGGACCGGCGACGCCGATGACCCACTTGCGGCCGACGACCTCGACCAGCAGCACCGAGGTGATGACACCGAGGATGCCGACCGCGTTCATGACGGTGGTGGACGCGAACGCGGCGACCTCGCCCATGCCCTGGGCGCGCAGGATCGACGGCATCCAGGACAGCGCGGCGTAGTAGACGACCATGACGGTGATGAACAGCGACCAGGCGACGCCGGTGATGCGCGGGTTGAACGCCCACACCATCTTCAGCTGCTCGCCCAGTGCGCCGAGACCACGGCGGCGCGAGGTGGTCGGCTCCGGTGCGGCGGCGGTGATCGCGTACTGCTCCACCGGGGCGCCGGTGCGGCGGACCATGTCGTCGATGACGGTGCGGGCCTCGGCCTCGCGGCCGGTGCGGGCCAGGTAGATCGGGGACTCCGGGACACCGCGGCGGATCCAGAACAGCAGCAGCGCGGGCAGCACCATCAGCGCGAGCATCCAGCGCCAGTTGCCCTCGACCGGCACGAGCAGCGTCGCCGAGAGCCCGGCGAGGGTGGTGCCGATCGGCCACCAGCCGTCCATCGCGGCGAGCACCTTGCCCCGGTACTTCCGGGGTGAGAACTCGCTGACGATCGCGTAGTCGACCGGGATGCAGCCGCCGAGCCCGATGCCGGCCAGGAAGCGCAGCGCCAGGAAGATCTCCCAGCTGGGGGAGAAGGCGCCGAGCACCGAGAACAGGGCGAAGATCAGCAGGGTGATGCTGAAGACCCGCTTGCGGCCCATCCGGTCGGCGATCGTGCCGAACGCGACGGCGCCGACGGCCATGCCGATGAGGTTGGCCGTCGCGACGAGGCCGCGCTGGCCGGTCGAGAGGTCGAACTCGACGCCGAGCAGCGGGGTGAGGAAGCCGTTGAGGGCGACGTCCCAGGCGTCGAACATGTAGCCGAGGCCGCCGATGAGGAAGATCTTCCCCTGGACGCCCCAGCGCCAGGGCAGGTCCTGGACGACCTGGTCTCCGGTACGCATGTCGGTGCTCCTCTATCGGGCGAAGGGGTAGGTGACGGACTCGTCGTCCGGGTCGTTCAGCGGGGAGCCCCGCCACAGCCAGTCGTACGACACGTCGGACTCGCCCTGGAAGCGGCGCAGCTTCTCGTCGCGTTCGCGCTGCTCGGGGCCGTCGGGCAGGTGGTAGAAGTCCATGTTCTGCAGCGAGGCGTCCTGCACGACGCCCGCGTGCTTGGCGCGGCGCTGCACGTAGCGGGCGAGCGCGGTGTCGATCCCGCCGCGGCCGACCGCGCCGAGCTCCTCGGCCAGCACGGCGGCGTCCTCCATCGCCTGGGAGGCGCCCTGGGCCTGGTAGGGGAGCATCGCGTGGCAGGCGTCGCCGAGCAGGGCGACCCGGCCGTCGATCCAGACCGGGTCGCGGCGGCGGCGGTAGAGCGCCCACACCGAGACGTCGTCCTTGGCCTTGGACAGCATCGCCGGAACGCGGTCGTCCCAGTCGGCGAAGTCGGCGACGAGGTCCTCGGCGGTCGCCGGGGCGCTCCAGTCGCGCTCGACCTGCTCGGTGCAGGGGACGATCGCGACGACGTTGAGGTACTCGCCGCGGCGGATCATGTAGTGCACCAGGTGCTTGTCGGGGCCGTACCAGATCGTGGAGTGGTAGCGGTCGAGCAGGAACCGGGTCGCCGGGTCCGCGGCGATCAGCTCGCCGGGGATCAGGGCGCGGTAGGCCATCTCGCCGGAGAAGACGAGGGTGTCGTCGAACCCGGCGAGGTCGCGGACACCGGACCGGATTCCGTCCGCGCCGACCAGCACGTCGCCCGCGACGCGCAGCCCGCGCGCGGTGACCGCGACCGGGCGCTCCGGGTCGGTGCGGTCGAGCTCGACGACCTTCGCGTCGGTGTGCACGGTGACCGCGGGGCCGGGGCCGTCCGCGTCGAGGCAGGCCTCGAGCAGGATCCGGTGCAGGTCGGCGCGGTGGTAGTGCCAGTACGGGGCGCCGTAGGTGTCGACGACCTGCTGCCCGAGCGGGAGCTGGGCGATGATCGAGCCGTCGGCCCAGCGGCGGCGCACCTGGTCCTGCGGGGCGGTGTGGATCCGCTCCAGCGACCGGCGCAGCCCCAGGCCGAACAGGATCCGGCTGGCGTTGGGGGCGGTCTGGATGCCGGCACCGACCTCGCCGAGCTGCGGCGCGGCCTCCAGCACGGTGGCCCGGAAGCCCTGACGGCGCAGGGCCAGTGCGGCGGTCAGCCCGCCGAGACCGCCGCCCGTGACCGTGATCTCCAGGGACTGGCTGGGTGCCACGACTACCTCCTCGCGTCCGCCGGGCCTGTGACGTGGCCCGCACGAGAAGTAATCCGAGCACGTACTATCCGGATACGCAAGGTTTTCGTGCGAACGACCCGGAAGGGAAACCGGGACGTAACCCGGGCGGCCGGGACTCAGTCGTTGTCGGGCAACGACGTCCGCTCCGCGACCGCCTCCCAGTGGGCGCCGAGGGTGTTGAGCAGACCGGCGATCTCCGAGCGCCGGTCCTCGGGCACCGCGGCCAGCAGCTCCGCGTCCAGGCGCCGGGTCCGGCGGGTGACCTCGGCGAGGGCGGCCGCGCCGTCGTCGGTGAGGGAGAGGATCTTGCGCCGGGCGTCGCGGGGGGACTCGGTGCGCTCGATCAGCCCGCGGCGCTCCATCCGGCGGCAGACGTCGGCCATCGTCGAGGTGTCCAGGGCGACGGCGCCGGCCAGCGAGCTCTGGTCGGACTCCGGGTAGGCACGGATCGCCGAGAGCACCGCGAACTGCGGACCGGTCAGCACCGGGTCGACGTGGCGGCTCCAGGCGGCGAGGTAGGCCTGGTACATCCGGCGCGCGCCGTAGCCGGGGGCGGCGACGAGGTCGGCCGGGGGAGCGGGTGCGACGCCTGTTCCGCGGCGCAACAGCTCACCCATCATGCCTCCGTGCTCGTCCGGGCCGGGGCCCTCGTCCGCGGGAGATCCTACGTGTCCGGACGATCACCCGGGGTGGCCGGGCCGGGGCTCAGCGCGGGCGCAGGCCGTCGACGAGCAGGTCCAGCAGGCGTCCGGCCTGCTCGCGGCCCTGCGGGTCGGCGACGGCCATGCAGATCCCGCTGGTGCCGACGAGCACGTCCGCGGCGTCGACGTCGTCACGCAGGGTGCCGTCGGCGATGCCCGCCTTCTGGAGCAGGCGGACCGCCTCGACCATCCGCTCGCGGCTCTGCGCGAACGGGTTGTGCCCGCAGGCGACGAGTGCGTGCAGCGAGTCCGCGAGGTGCTTCTTGGTGATCACGTAGTCGACGAAGCGGTCCATCCAGGCCCGCAGCGCCCGGTCCGCGGGCAGCTCGGTGCGCAGCTCCTCGGCCGCGGCGCAGAGGCGGTCGAGCTCGTTGCGGTACACGGCCTCGACCAGGGAGTCCCGGTTCGGGAAGTGCCGGTAGAGCGTGCCGATGCCGACGCCGGCGTCCTTCGCGATGCCGTCGAGGGTCGTGGCGGGGCCGCCACGGCTCTCCGCGGTGAACGCGCGCACGGCCGCGGCCAGCAGCAGCTCACGGTTGCGTGCGGCGTCCGCACGCAGGCCGGAACGTGTGCTGGTGCCCATGACGGTGCCTCCTCGGGTGGGACTGACGATCCCACGATACGTCTTGCGATCCGGAGGATGCTCCGGATAGAGTCCCGAGTCATACGGAGGATCCTCCGTTTACTTGTCCCCGGGGACACGGCGACGCAACGACGACGTCACCGACCGCGTACCCGGTGCTCAGAAGGGATCACGCCATGCTGTTCCGCTCCACGACCGACCGATCCCGTCCGCTGTCCACCACCGGCACCTCCCGTGCCGTCCTGCCGGCCGCACCGGCCGGGACCACCGCCTCCGACGTGCTCGCCGGCGTCGACCTCACCGGCCGGCGCGCCGTCGTCACCGGTGCGACCACCGGGGTCGGCCTCGCGGCCGCCCGCGCACTGGCCGCCGCCGGGACCGAGGTCACCCTCGCCGTGCGCGACGCCGAGGCCGGTGCCGCCGCCCGCGACGGCATCGTCGCCGACACCGGCAACGAGCGCGTCGCCGTCGGCGAGCTCGACCTGTCCGACCAGCGCTCCATCGCCCGCTTCGTGCGCCTGTGGGACGGCCCGCTGCACATGCTCGTGCACGCCGCGGCCGTCACCGGTGCCCCGCTGACCCGCACCGTCGACGACTGGGAGCTGCACCTGGCCGTCAACCACCTCGGGCCGGCGTCGCTCACCTCGGGGCTGCACTGGGCGCTCACCGCGGTCGACGGCGCGCGGGTGGTCACCGTGACCTCCGCCGCCCACCGGGACGCGGCGTTCGACCCGGAGGACCCGCACTTCTCCGACGAGCGCTACGACGCCCACCTCGCCCACGCCCGGTCCCGCAGCGCGGCGCTGCTGCACGCGGTCGAGGCCGCGCGCCGCTGGTCGGGCGACGGGATCGCGGTGAACGCCGCCGACCCCGGCCCGGTGGGGACCGACCCCGAGCAGGGGGCCGCCACGGTCGTGCTGGCCGCGGCGTCGCCGCTGGTCGGGGGGATCAGCGGGCGCTACTTCGCCGGGCTCGCGGAGGCGGGACCGGCCGGGCCGGGCGTGGCGGGCGGGGTCGCCACGCACGCGCTCGACCCGGTCGCGGCACGGCGGGTCTGGCGCTGGACCGAGCGCACGCTGCGCGAGGTCTGGTTCGCCGGGCTGCCGATCGTGGCCTGAGCCGCCGGCGGCCGGACCGGGCGTCCGCCCGGCCCGGCCGTCGCGGACCGGCCGGTGGCGCCGGTCAGTGACGCAGCCACACCGCGGTGTCGGCGGGGACCTCGCCGCGGGCGGTGAGCGGGCCGCTGGACAGCATCACCTCGGCGTCCTCGGGCAGCGACACCGGCGCCGAGGAGACGTTCACCAGGCAGGTGAAGCCGCCGTCGCCGGAGTCCGAGGTGCGGGCCAGCGCCAGCGTGCCCTCCGGCGACTCCTGCCAGGTCAGCGCGCCGCCGCCGAGCGCGGGGTGCGCGCGGCGGATCGCCAGGGCGTCCCGGTAGAGGTGCAGCACCGAGTCCGGGTCGGCCTCCTGCACGTCGGCCGCGTGCCGGGCGAACACGTCGGGCTGCGGCAGCCACGGCGTCCCGGACGGGCCGAACCCGAAGCCGGGCTCGCCCGCGGCCCAGGGCAGCGGGACGCGGCAGCCGTCGCGGCCGCGCAGCGTGTGCCCGGACAGCTCCCAGGTCGGGTCGTCGAGACGGTCGGTCGGGATGTCCTCGACCTCGGGCAGCCCGAGCTCCTCGCCCTGGTACAGGTACGCGGTGCCGGGCAGCGCGAGCATCAGCAGCGTCGCCGCGCGAGCCCGGCGCAGGCCGAGCTCGGGGTCGGCGGGCAGGGCGATCACGTCGTCGAGGTTCCAGCCGCGCCCGGCCTCGGGCTTGCGGGCCAGCCGGCTCGGGTGCCGGCAGACGTCGTGGTTGGACAGCACCCAGGTCGCCGGCGCGCCGACCCGGGTGTTCTCGGCGATCGCGTCGTCGATGTTGGCGCGCAGGTCGTCGGCCAGCCAGGCCGCGGTGAGGAAGTTGAAGCTGAACGCGGTCTGCAGCTCGTCCGGGCGCAGGTAGCGGGCCAGGCGCTGCGGGTCCGGCACCCAGGCCTCGGCGACGAACACCCGCGGCGGGTCGTAGGTGTCGCCGATCCGGCGCCACGACCGGAAGATGTCGTGCACGCCGTCGCGGTCGAGGTAGGGGTGGCCGCCGTCCTGGGCGTCGTTGACGCCCTTCACGATGTCGGGCAGCCCGGGCTCCTTCACCATCGAGTTCGCGACGTCGACGCGGAACCCGTCCACGCCCCGATCGAACCAGAAGCGCAGGGTCTCCTCGAAGTCGGCGCGGACCTCCGGGTGCTCCCAGTTCACGTCCGGCTGCCGGATGTCGAACAGGTGCAGGTACCACTGCTCCGGCGTCCCGTCGGGGGACACGACCCGTTCCCACGCGGGCCCGCCGAACATCGACTCCCAGTTGTTCGGCGGGAGCTCACCGCTCTCGCCGCGGCCGTCACGGAAGAGGTAGCGCTCGCGCTCGGGCGAGCCGGGGCCCGCGGCCAGCGCCTGCCGGAACCACACGTGCTCGTCGGAGTGGTGGTTCGGGACGATGTCGAGCAGCACCCGGATGTCGCGCGCGTGCGCCTCGGCGATCAGGGCCTCGGCCTGCGCGGTGTCGCCGAACATCGGGTTGATCGCGCGGTAGTCGGCCACGTCGTAGCCGCCGTCGGCCAGCGGCGACGGGTACCAGGGGTTGATCCAGATCGCGTCGACGCCCAGGCGGGCGAGATGGTCGAGCCTGCTGCGCAGACCGGCGAGGTCACCGGTCCCGTCGCCGTTCCCGTCGGCGAAGCTGCGGATGTAGACCTGGTAGACGACGGCGTTGCGCCACCAGTCCTGCTCGTGCACGGACATGATGCTCCCGGGTACGGATCGTGGGGCGGGGCGGTGTTGCAGAGTGTTTCATCCGGTTGCAACCGCTGTCGAGGCGCGGGCACGATGACCCCCGTGACGGACGAGCCGGTGCGCGAGGTCGTACGCCGGGTGGGTGTCCGGCGGGTCGCCGAACTCGCCGGGGTCTCCCCGGCGACGGTGTCGCGCGCCCTGCGCGAGGGCACCCCCGTCTCGCACGACACCCGCGAACGCGTACGCCGGGCGGCGGCCTCCCTCGGCTACTCCGTCCCCGTCCGGCCGCTGACCGTCGCCGTGCTCGCCCGCTTCCCGACCCGCTGGTTCTTCGCCGAGGCCGTCGCCGGGGTGGAGGGCGTGCTGTCCGCGGCCGGGCACGTCACCCAGCTCCACAACCTCGGCGACCCGGACGCGCGGGCGCACTTCTTCGCGACGCTGCCGGTGCGCGGGCGCGCCGACGGGCTGATCGTCGTCGCCTCGGCGATCGACACCACCGAGGCCGCGGCGCTGGACGCGCTGGGGATCCCGGTCGTCGTGCTCGGCGGGGACATGCCGGGACGGCCGCGGATCGGCATCGACGACCGCGCCGGTGCCCGGACCGCCGTCCGGCACCTGCTCGGGCTCGGCCACCGCGGCGTCGCGCTGGTGTCGTTCGACCCCGACGAGGCCAACGGCCGCGCCACGACGACCGACCGGCGCGACGGCTGGGCCGACGCGCACGCCGAGGCCGGGCGGCCCCGCGGCCCCGTCGTCGCCACGGGGGCCGGGGTGACCGACGGCGACGCCGCGGCCGCCGAGCTGCTCTCCCTCCCGGTGATGCCGACCGCGGTGTTCGCGATGTCCGACGAGCTCGCCGTCGGCGTGCTGCGCACCCTGCGCCGCGCCGGCGTGACGGTGCCGGGCCAGGTGTCGGTGGTCGGGTTCGACGACCACGACTCGGCCGCCGTCGCCGAGCTCACCACGGTCGCCCAGCCGGTCCGCCGCCAGGGCGAGCTCGCCGCCCGGGCACTGCTCGCCGCACTGGGCGGGGACGTCCCCGGCGACGTCGAGGTCCCGACCCGGCTGGTGGTCCGGGCGACGACGGCGCCACCCCGGGTCAGCTGACCAGCCGGTCCGGGCGCAGCTCCACCCGGCGCAGCAGCTGCGCGTTGAGCGCGACGACGACCGTGGACAGGCTCATCAGCAGCGCGCCGACCGCGGGCGGGAGCACGATCCCGACCGGGGCGAGCACCCCGGCCGCGAGCGGCACCGAGACCAGGTTGTAGCCGGCCGCCCACCACAGGTTCTGCAGCATCTTCCGGTACCCGGCGCGGGACAGCGCGATCACCGACAGCACCCCGCGCGGGTCGGAGGAGGCGAGGACGACCCCGGCCGAGGCGACGGCGACGTCGGTGCCGGCCCCGATCGCGATCCCGACGTCGGCCCGGGCCAGCGCCGGGGCGTCGTTCACGCCGTCGCCGACCATCGCGACGACCGCGCCGCGGCCCTGGAGCCGGGCCACCGCCTCGTCCTTGCCCTCGGGCAGCACCTCGGCGACCACCTCGTCGACGCCCAGGTCGCGGGCGACCGCCTCGGCCACCGGGCGCGCGTCGCCGGTGATCATCACGACCCGTACGCCGCGGGCGTGCAGCGCGTCGACCGCGGCCCGGGACTCCGGGCGGACCGCGTCGGCGAGGGCGAGCGCGCCCACCACCTCGCCGGGGTCCGCACCGGCCACCACGTACAGCACGGTGGCGCCGTCCTCGCCCCACCGGTGCACGTCGCCGGTCAGCCCGTCCGGCACGTCCAGACCGCGCTCGCGCAGCAGCGCCGGCCCCCCGACCGCGACCGGCCGCCCGTCGACGGTGGCGGACACCCCGCGTCCGGTGTGCGAGCGGAACCCGTGCGCGGCCGGGACGGCCCGCCCGTCCGCCGCGGCGACGACGGCGCGGGCCAGCGGGTGCTCGCTGTCGGCCTCGACGGCGGCGGCCAGGGCCAGGGTGTCCGCGGCGCCCGCGGTCCCGACGACCCGCGGGCTGCCGGTGGTGAGCGTGCCGGTCTTGTCGAACAGCACGGTGTCGACGGTGCGGGTGCGCTCCAGCGCGAGCCGGTCGGTGACCAGCACCCCGGAGCGCGCCGCGCGGGCCGTGGAGATCGCGATGACCAGCGGGATCGCCAGCCCGAGCGCGTGCGGGCAGGCGATCACGAGCACGGTGACGGTGCGGGTGACCGCCTGCGCGGTGTCGCCGAGCAGCGTCCACGCGGCGAAGGTCAGCACCCCGGCACCCGCGGCGAACCAGAACAGCAGCGCCGCCGCGCGGTCGGCGAGCGCCTGGGCCCGGGAGCGCGAGCCCTGCGCGTTCTCCACCAGGCGGCGGATGCCCGACAGCGCGGTGTCCTCGCCGACGGCGTCGACCCGGACCCGCAGCGCCGAGTCGGTGGCGACGGTGCCCGCCACCACCCGGTCACCGGTCCCGCGCGGGACCGGCCGGGACTCGCCGGTGATCATCGACTCGTCCACCTCGGCGGCACCGTCGACGACCGTGCCGTCGGCGGGCACCCGGGCACCCGACCGGACCAGCACGACGTCGCCGACGGTCAGGTCGGCCGGTGCGGCCGTCCCGACCGTGCCGTCGGCGCCGACCCGCTCGGCGGTGTCGGGCAGCAGCGCGGCCAGCGCGTCGAGGGCCCCGGACGCCTGGCCGAGCGCACGCATCTCGAGCCAGTGCCCGAGCAGCATGATCACGACCAGCAGCGCCAGCTCCCACCAGAAGTCCAGCCCGCCGACGCCGAGCGAGCTCAGCAGGCTCGCCACCCACGCGACGCCCACGGCCATGCCGATGAGCAGCATCATCCCGGGCCGGCGCGCCCGGATCTCGGCGACGGCGCCGGACAGGAACGGCCACCCCGGCCAGAACAGGATCACGGTGCCGAGCACCGGGGGGATCCACGCCGACCACGCCGGGGGCGAGTACCCGAGCAGCATCCCGGTCATCGCGCTGAACCCGACGACGGGGACGGCGAGCACCAGCGCGACGACGAACCGGTCCCGGAACACCGCCGCGTGGTCCGCGTGCCCGTGTCCCGCGTGGCCGCCGTGCCCGGCGTGGCCGCCGTGGGCACCGGGGTCGCCGCCGGGGTGCGTCCCGTGCTCCTGCGGGGCGGAGGCCGCCCGTGGCTCGCCGTGCATCGTCTACCTCCCGACGTCGTGGACGCCCACTGCAGTGCGCATACCCCCCCAGGGTATTCCCGGCGGGCGGGTCGCGCGGGGTACCGTCGTGGTCGTCCCGCGGGGACACCGCGGGAGGTGGTCGGCGTGGTCCGGGTCGAGGGGCACTGGCGCAACCGCAGCTGGGTCGCCGCGCACTACCGGCACCCCATGCGGCCCGGTGCCGACCAGACGGTGCTCGTCCTGCCGCCCGCCTGGTCGGTGTGCATCGACCTGTCCGCGCACGGCGGACCGTTCCCCGCCGAGCCGGTGGACGGGCGCCCCGCACCGGCGCTGCCCGCACCCCGGCCGCCCGCCGAGCGCTGAGGCGGCAGGATGGTGCCGTGCCGAAGCTGATCGAGAACGCCAGCCGGGTCACCGCCGCCGGGACCCCGCCGAAGACCATCGACGAGTACGTCGGGCGGGTGAACTCCGGCGACGGCCGGCTCTCGGTCGCCCACATGCGCAGCCCGTCGGGCTGGGCCGAGCCCGGCCAGACCCCGGAGTTCGACGAGTACACCCTGGTCCTGCGTGGCGCGCTGCGGGTCGAGTTCGACGGCGGGGAGCTCGACGTCGCCGCCGGGCAGGCCGTGCACACCGCGCCGGGGGAGTGGGTGCGCTACAGCTCGCCCGGCCCCGACGGCGCGGAGTACGTGGCCGTCTGCCTGCCCGCCTTCGAGATCGGTGCCGCCCACCGTGACGACGAGCAGTAGGTTCCTGGCCCCCGTGCTGCTCGCGGCGCTGATCCTGGCCGGCTGCGGTGCGCAGGCCGGGGCCGGTGGGGCGGGCGCCCCCGGGCCGCGGGCCGCCGTCGCCGCCGACCTCACCGGCGTGCGCTGGCTGCCCGCCGACGGCGCCGCGCAGGGCCGGGCGTTCGCCGAGTTCGCCCCGGACGGCACCTGGACCGGCTCGGACGGCTGCAACGGGCAGGGTGGCGACTGGACCCTCGACGGTGACGGCGGGCTGCGCGCGACGGCGGGCCCGAGCACCGAGATCGCCTGCGAGAACGTGCCGGTCGCCCGCTGGGTCTCCGAGGCCGTCCACGCCGAGGCCGACGGGCCGGACCTGCTCCTGCACGGCACCGCGGGCGCCCCCGTCCGGCTGGTGCGCTGACCGGGGCCCGGCGCGGTCGGGACCGGGCCGGTCAGGGCCGGGGCGGGGCGACCGGCGCGGCCACCTCCTGGGTGCCCAGCACCCGCAGCAGGGCCAGCGCGTCGGCGTCGGGCGAGCCGGGGGTGGCGGAGTAGACGAGCAGGCGCTGGTCGTCGTCGTCGATGCGCAGCAGCACGCAGTCCAGGGTGAGCGCGCCGAGCGCGGGGTGGGCGAAGGTCTTGCGGTCGTCGAGGTGCTCGACGACCGTGCGCTCCTCCCACAGCGACGCGAACCGGGGGCTGCCGCGGCGCAGCCGGTCCACCAGCGCGGCCAGCTCCGGGTCGCCGGGATGGCGGGCCAGCGCCGCGCGGGCGTCGGACACCAGGGCGCGGTCGCGGCGGTCCCGCTCGTCGTCGTCGGCGACGACGACCCGGTCGGCCCTGTCGAGGAAGTGCTGCACCCACAGGTTGCGCCGCTCCTCCGGCAGCGCGGACAGATCGCCCAGCAGCGCCGTCGCGGGCGAACTCCAGGCCAGGACGTCCATCCGGGCGTTCAGCAGCACCGCGGGCAGGTCGGAGAACCGGTCCAGCAGCCGCAGCACCGCGGGGCGCACCGAGCGGCCGATCCGGCCCGGCCCCGGCGGGGCGGCCCCGGCCAGCCGGTACAGGTGCTCGGCCTCGGCCCGGTCCAGGCGCAGCGCCCGGGACAGCGCGCCGAGCACCGACTCCGACGGATGCGCGCCCCGGCCCTGCTCGATCCGCGTCAGGTGGTCGACGCCCACCCCGGCGAGCGCGGCGACCTCCTCCCGGCGCAGGCCCGGCGTCCGCCGACGGGAGCCCGCGGGCAGCCCGACGTCGGCCGGGCGCAGCCGCTCCCGCCACGTCCGCAGCACCCGTCCCAGCTCCGTACGGTCCACGGCTCCAGGATGCCCGCGCCGGCCGTCCACAGCCTGGTACGACCGGTCCCCGGCTACGCCGTGCCTGGCCGGACCCACCGGCCGGGCGCAGGCTCGTGCCATGACCGACTCCACGATCGTCCTCGTCACCGGCGCCAACAAGGGCCTCGGCCTCACCACCGCCCGGCGCCTCGGCGCGCTGGGCCACACGGTCCTGCTGGGCTCCCGCGACCACGGCCGCGGGACCGAGGCCGCCGGGAAGCTGGCCGCCGAGGGGATCGACGCCGTCGCCGTCGACCTCGACGTCACCGACGACGCGTCGGTCACCGCGGCGGCCGACCGCATCCGGGCGGAGTACGGCCACCTGGACGTCCTGGTCAACAACGCCGGCGTGGTCGGCGGCCGCTCGACCGCGGCGGACACCACCGCCGACCTGGTCCGCACGACCTACGAGACCAACGTGTTCGGCCCGGTCCGGGTCACCCACGCGATGCTCGGTCTGCTCGCGGCGGCCCGGGCTCCGCGGATCGTCATGGTGTCCAGCGGCCTGGGGTCGCACGGGCTGACCGCCGACCCGGAGCGGATCGAGTCGCGGGTGCCGGGGTTCGCCTACCAGTCGTCGAAGGCGGCGCTGAACATGGTCGCCGCGCGGTACGCCGCCGAGCTGCCCGACGTCCACGTCGCCGTGGTCGACCCCGGCTACACCCGGACCGACCTCAACGGGAACTCCGGCACCCAGACCGTGGAGGAGGGCACCGACGCGATCGTCGCCGCCGCGACCGGGGACGCGGCGGCGGCATCGGGCTCCTACTCCGACCGGCACGGCCCGCTGCCCTGGTGAACGGGCACGCGAGGGCTCAGCGGGGCAGCGGCAGCCAGTCCAGGACGTCGCGGATCCGGGCGTCCCAGTAGCCCCACTCGTGCTCGCCGGGGCCGAACGCGGTGGTCACGGACACCCCGGCGGCCCGGGCCAGCTCGACGAAGCGCACCGACTGCGGGTGCAGCGGGTCCTCGGTGCCGGCGCACACGTACAGCGCGGGCGCCGCGGCCGGGTCGAGCCGGGCGAGCAGGGTGGACAGGTCCGCGTCGGTGCCGGCCACCGGGGCGCCGTCGAGGATCCGCTCCCAGATCCGGGGGTCCTCCTCGCGCGGGGGGCCCGCGGCCAGCGCGGCGAGGTCGAGCGCCCCGGACAGCGACGCCGCGGCCGCGAACCGGCCGGGCTCGGCCAGCGCCCAGGACAGCGCGCCGTAGCCGCCCATCGACAGGCCCGCCACGAACGTCTCCGCCGGGTCGGCCGACACCCGGAAGAACCGCGCCACCAGCGCCGGGAGCTCCTCGGTCACCCAGGTGCGGTAGCGGCCGCCGTAGGCCTGGTCGGTGTAGAAGCTGCGGTGCACCTGCGGCATGACGACGGCGAGACCCAGTTCGTCGGCGTACCGCTCGACGGCGGTGTAGCGGGTCCAGGCGGTGTCGTCGTCGGACAGGCCGTGCAGCAGGTAGAGCACCGGTGGCGGGGCGTCGAGGTCGCGCACCCCGGCGCCGATCCGGGTCCGCGACGGCTGGGGCAGCAGCACCGTGACCGAGGTGGCCAGTCCGAGGGAGTCGGCGACGACGTCGCAGCGCAGCCGGGCCATTCCGGTGATCCTCGTCGGCGCGCGACCGGCCGGTCAAGGCACACTCTGGTCGTGCACGTCCTCATGTCGACCACCGCCGCGCACGGCCACGTCCACCCGAACCTGCCGGTGATGGCCGAGCTGGTCGCCCGCGGCCACCGCGTCACCTACCCGGTCCCGGAGCGGTTCGCCGAGGCCGTCGCCGCGACCGGGGCGACGCCGCTGCGGATCCGCACCGACCTGCCCGACCCGGCGAAGGGCGAGCAGTGGCCCGACGGCGGGATCGAGGCCATGCGGCTGTTCTCGGCCGAGGCCCGCTCCGCCTACGACCAGATCGCCGACGCGCTGCAGTACGAGCACCCCGACGTCGTCTGCTACGACGGCAGCGGCTGGGCCGGGCACGCGTTCTCCCGGGTCCGGGGCATCCCGCGGGTGGAGCTGTCCCCGCACATGGTGGCCTGGGACGGCTTCGAGACCGACATGGCCGAGGCCTTCGCGTTCCTGGAGACCCCCGAGGGGCTCGCCTGGCGCGCCGAGCTGGACGCCTGGCTCGACGAGGTCGGCGCCGGCGTCGGGAACCGGGAGTTCCTGGGCCACCCCGACCGCTCGGTGGCGCTGATCCCCGAGGCGATGCAGCCCGAGCTCGACCGGGTCGACCGCGACCGCTACACCTTCGTCGGCCCGGTCATCGGCGACCGCTCGCACCAGGGGCTGTGGCCGAAGCCGAAGGCCCCGCTGCTGCTGGTGTCGCTCGGCTCGGCCTACACCGACCGGCCGGAGTTCTGGCGGGCCTGCATCGAGGCGATGACCGGCACCGGCTGGCAGACCGTGCTCGCCACCGGCCCGCACGTGTCCGCGGACGACCTCGACGCGGTCCCCGACGACGTCACCGTCCGCGAGTGGGTGCCGCAGCTGGCCGTGCTGGCGCACGCGTCGGCGTTCGTCACCCACGCCGGGATGGGCGGCTGCACCGAGGGGCTCTGGCACGGGGTGCCGATGGTGGCCGTCCCGCAGGCGGTGGACCAGTTCGGCAACGCCGACCGGATCGCCGCGCTCGGGGTGGGGGAGCACCTGCCCGCCGGTGACGTGACCCCGGAGGCGCTGCGGGAGGCGGTGCTGCGGGTGTCGTCGTCGGAGACCGTCGCGCGCCGCTGCGCCGAGGAGAAGGCGACCGCCCGGGCGGCCGGCGGGGCCGCGGCCGCCGCGGACGTCGTCGAGGGTCTGGCGCCCTCCGCGCTGTGCGCGGCCTGCGCACTCGTCGGTGGCTGCGGGGGACGCCGCTGAGCCCGTCCCGACCCCCGCTGGTCCGTTCGGGGCACCGTCGGGCGTGGCGATTGTGGACACAGCGTTGCTAATGGCAACGTCTGCCTCTCGGTCGGGGGGCGGGCGCGTGCGCCCGGAGAGGTGGAGCCGGTGCGCAGGACGATCATCACGCTGCTCGTCGCCGTCGGGGTGACGCTCGGGACGGCCGGTCCGGCCCTGGCCGCGCCCGCCCCGCCCGCGCCGCCGCCGGGGGAGGGCATCACGTGGGGTCCGTGCACGAGCCCGTCGCTGCAGCAGGCCAAGGCCGAGTGCGGCTTCCTGAAGGTCCCGCTGGACCACGCGCAGCCCGCCGGCAAGAAGATCGAGATCGCGGTGTCGCGGATCCGGCACACCGTGCCCGAGGCCCGGTACCAGGGCGTCGTGCTGGTCAACCCCGGTGGCCCGGGCGGCCCCGGGCTGGGCCTGTCCCGGCTCGGCGGCGCCGTCCCGAAGAACGCCGGCGCCGCCTACGACTGGATCGGCTTCGACCCGCGCGGGGTGGGCACCAGCCGTCCCGCCCTGACCTGCGACGCCGACTACGGCGGCTACGCCCGCCCCGACTACCGGCCGGAGAACGGCGCCGAGAAGGCGTGGTTGCCGAAGGTCGAGGCGTATGCCCAGGCCTGCGGCAAGGCCGGCGGCGACCTGCTCGCGCACCTGCGCACCGAGGACACCGTCCGCGACATGGACCTGATCCGCCAGGCCCTGGGCGCGAAGCAGATCAACTACTACGGCTTCTCCTACGGCACGATGCTCGGCCAGGTCTACGCCACGATGTTCCCGGACAAGGTCCGCCGGATGGTCCTCGACGGCGTCGTCGACCCCCGTGACTGGTGGTACCGGGCCAACCTGAACCAGGACGTCGCGTTCCAGCGCAACATCGAGACCTTCTTCGACTGGGTCGCCAAGAACGACGCCACCTACCACCTCGGCAACACCGGCGACGCCGTCGAGAAGCGCTTCTACGACCTCGCCGCGGAGTTCCGGAAGGCCCCGCTGGGCGGGAAGATCGGGTCCTCCGAGTGGACCGACATCTTCCTGCGCGCCGGCTACAACGTGGGGGAGTACACCTCCGTCGCCGACGCGTTCGTCGCCGGCACGAAGAAGGACGCGGCGAAGCTCAAGGCCGCCTACGACCAGGCCGGCTCGCCGACCGACGACAACAACTACGCCGTCTACCTCGCCACCCAGTGCACCGACGCCCCGTTCCCGCACGACTGGGCCACCTGGAAGCGCGACAACACCGCCACCGACCGGAAGGCGCCGTTCGAGACCTGGGGCAACGCCTGGTACAACGCGCCGTGCCGGGACTGGCCGGTGAAGCCCGGGCCCGCGCCGAAGGTCGCCGGGAAGCTGAAGACCGGTCCGCTGCTGATCTCCGAGACCTACGACGGCGCCACCCCCTACGAGGGCGCACTCCAGGCCCGGCGGACCTTCCCCGGCTCGTCGCTGGTCGAGGGCGTCGGCGGTCACACCCACTCGTCGTCGCTGTCGGGGATCGCGTGCACCGACGACACGGTCGCCGACTACCTGCTCACCGGCGCGTTGCCGAAGCGGACCGGCGGCGACCGGTCGGACAAGCAGTGCCCGCCGCTGCCGCCGCCGTCCCCGGCGGCCGTGGGCGGCTGAGCCGGCCTCAGCCGGCGACGAGCACGAGCACCAGCGGTACCGGGACGGCGACGAGGGCCAGCAGCACCGCGTTCGCCACCCGGTACTCGCGCAGCACCGCGACGAACTCGCGCAGCACCGCGCTGGGCCAGTAGTAGCCGGCGGTCGGCGCCCCCACGGCCTGGGCGTCGACGCCGAGCCGCCGGGCCAGCAGCGCGGCCCGGAACGCGTGGTAGTTGCTGGTCACGATGACGCCGGGGCCGTCGCCGACCAGCGCCGAGCTGAACCGCAGGTTCTCCTCGGTGGTCCGCGAGGCGGTCTCCGCGGTCAGCACCGCCGGGTCGGCGCCGTGCGCCGCGGCCCAGCGGGCCATCGCCTCGCCCTCGGCGAGCCGCTCGTCGTCGCCCTTCCCGCCGGACAGCACCAGCCGTCCGGCCCCACGCCGGGTCAGCTCGTCCATCCCGGTCGCGATCCGCGACGCCAGCAGCGGCGGCACCTCGCTGCCGTGCAGCCCGGAGCCGAGCACGACCACCCAGTCCGCGGGCCGGTCGCGCACCAGCCACCGGTAGAGCCGCGCGTAGCCGAGGAACGCGGCGAACTGGAACGCCAGGAACGCCGCCGCGAGCAGGCAGGCCAGCCACAGCGCGCGCAGCACGAGCGAGTGCAGCGCCAGCACCGGCCAGACCGCGACGAGCAGGCCGATGATCGCCAGGCCGGTGAGCAGCGACAGCGAGTTGCCGAGCGAGAACCGCTCCCGGCGCAGCATCACCGCGCCGTTGAGGACGCAGAACACCGCGAACACCACCGTGATCAGCGGCGACAGCACGATGAGGAGCCCGAGCGCGCCGAACACCGGGTTCCCGCCGGACCCGGCGACACCGAGCACCCACCCGAGGAGCAGCGTGGTGGCCAGCAGCCAGTAGGCGTTGCCCAGCCGTCGGGGGTCGCGCCGGATCCGCCGCACGGTGAACACGGTGACGACGACCGCGAGCACGACGGGCAGCACGACCGCGAGGACGGTCACGAGCAGGGTGAGGTACGAGTCGGACATCGACGACGATCCTTCTCCCCGCCCCGCGGACCGGCCCCGGACGGAACGGGCGGCCACCCGGTCGTGGCGGTCGGCGGTCGCCCCGGTGCGCCGGACCGGGTCCGGCGACGGCGCCGCCCGGTGGTCGGGGAGGATGGCGGCACTGTGTCGTCCCTCTCCGCCCCCACCGTCCGGGTGCCCGGTGGCCGCTTCAAGCCGGACCCACCGGTCCCCGCGCGCGACGTCGCCCGCGCCGACCGCCGGGTCCGCCGTGCGACGGGGGTGCTCGCCGCCCTGGCGGTGCTGCTCGTCCTCGCCTGGTGGGTCGACGGCGGCGGCCCCGCCGGGCTGCTGGAGGGCGGCACCCGCGCGGTCGCCGAGACCGGACGGCTCTGCGGGCTGCTGGCGTCGCTGCTGCTGCTCGGGCAGGTGCTGCTCGCCGCCCGGATCCCGCTGCTGGAGCACGCGTTCGGCCAGCGGCACCTCATCGCGCTGCACCGCGGTACGGGCATCGCCTCGTTCGCCGGGATGCTGGCGCACGTCGGCTGCGCGAGCTGGGCGCACGGCCCCGCCGGTGCGGGTCGCGTCCCCGCCGGGTTCTGGCAGCTGACGTGGACCTGGCCCGGGATGGTCGTGGCCTCGCTCGGCACCGTCCTGGTGGTGCTCGTCGTCGTGACCAGCGCGCGGTGGATCCGCACCCGGCTGCGCTACGAGTGGTGGCACCTGCTGCACCTGTGGGGCTATGCCGGGGTGTTCCTCGCGCTGCCGCACCAGCTGTGGGCGGGGCGGGAGTTCACCACCTCGCCGTCGCGGACGGTGTTCTGGTGGGGGCTGTGGATCGTCGCGGTGCTCGCCGTCGTGGTCTGGCGGGTCGCGGTCCCGGTGCTCCGGTCGCGCCGGCACCGGATCACCGTCGCCGCAGTGCTGCCCGAGGGCGACGGCAGCGTGTCGGTGCACATGACCGGCGAGCGGCTGCGCGAGCTCGGCGCCTCGGCCGGGCAGTTCTTCGTCTGGCGGTTCCGGTCCGGGCGCGGCTGGCCCGCGGGCAACCCGTACTCGTTGTCGGCGCCGCCGACGGCCCGCTCGCTGCGGATCACCGTCAAGCAGCTCGGCGACGGCAGCGCCGCCGTCCCGAACCTGCGGCAGGGCACCCGGGTCTACATCGAGGGCCCCTACGGCAGGCTGACCCCGCGCACCCGGACCAGCCCGCGGGTCGCGCTGATCGGGGCGGGCGTCGGGATGACCCCGTTGCGGGCGCTGGCGGAGAAGTTCCTCAACGAGTCCGCCGACGTCGTGGTGGTGCACCGCTTCACCCGCGAGCCGCTGTTCGCGCGGGAGTTCACCCGCCTCGCCCGGGAGCGGAACCTGCACGTGGTGGCCTCGCCCGGGCGTCGCCGGGGGGCGGGGTCGTGGTGGGGCGCCGACGCGGGCCGGGCCGACGACCTCGCCGCGCTGCGGGCCCGGATCCCGGACATCGCGGTGCGCGAGGTGTACGTGTGCGGACCCGGCCGGTGGACCGCGATGGTCCGGCGCACCGTGCTCGACGCCGGGGTGCCGGAGCGGCGCGTGCACGTCGAGAACTTCGGCTGACGACGCGTCCGGGAGTCCGGGCCGGTCGGGCGGGGCGGACGGGTCAGGGCGCCAGACGCTGCAGCAGCGCCATGACCTCGCCGAGGGTCGTCTCGACCACCCGCAGGCGCTGCCCCTCCTCGCTGCCGGGCGGCACGGGGGCGCCCGCCGCACCGGGACGACGCCGGGGCAGCGCGGCCGGGGCGCCGGTGCCCGACGTGCCCGGAGCGGTCGACCCCGGGTCCGGCCGACCCGTGTCCGGCGTGGCCGGGTCCGGCGAACCCTCGGCCTCAGCGGCCGGGGTCGCGGGGGCCGGGTGGTGCCGTCGTTCCAGCTCGTCGAGGCGCTGCAGGGTCGCCTGCAGGGTGGCCTCCGCGCTGTCCGCCCGCACGGTCTCCCGGCGGCCCTGCTCCACGAGCCGGGCGACCCAGCTCGCCCAGGCGTCGACCTCGGCCCGCCGGTAGCCCCACGGGGCGGTGCCGAACACCGGGGGCGACGCGTCGTCGTCGGCGCCGCGGCCGAAGCGGGCGGCCACACCCGCGCCGCCGACCCGGTCGTCGACCCGGTCGGCGGTGTCGCCGGCGTCGTCGTCGCGTTGTGTGCCCGCCGCACCCCGTCCTGTCACCACGGGGTCAGTCAACGGGCCCGATCCGGGGTCACGCGAGCGCGACGGGCGGCGAACGGTCACCCGGTCGGCGAACGGCGACCACTCTCGGTGAACGGTCCGGTGTGGACGATCAGGCGAGGTGGACGTACTCGTACTCGAAGGGCTTGCCGTTGATCCCGTTCGACGGCGGCGCGATCCAGCCCGCGATCTTCCCGGGCTCGTAGACCGGGCGCATCAGGTTCTGCACGAACGTCCGGTCCGCCTCCGACGGCAGCCAGTCGTCCTGGCGGGACGCCCACACGTCGGCGGAGATCAGGTCGCCCTTCGGCGTGAGCTCGTGGGAGGAGAACAGCCCCACCTGCCGGTTGAACCCGACGTGCGGGAGGTAGACGCGGTCGTCGAACCCGTTCTTCTCCAGGATGCGGTTCCAGCGCTTCAGCCCGGACTGGCAGTCCTTCACGTACTCGTTGCGCAGGTCCAGGTTCAGCGCCAGCAGGGCCGGGACCTCGTCGGTGACGACGCCGCCGTCGCGGACCTGCTCCATGCCGTAGCCGTCCTCGGTCAGCACGTGGTCGTCGCGACGCCGCTCCTCCTGCCAGCGGCCCTTGAGCCCGGCGGTGAAGTAGTTCGCCGCGTTCGTCGACTGCTCGGAGCCGAACAGGTCGAGGCTGACCGAGTAGTGGAAGTTGATGTACTTCTGGATCACGTCCAGCGGGATGCCGCCGTGCGGGGCGATGTCGGCGGTGTCGTGTTCGCGCATCAGCTCGCAGGTCCGCTGGATCACCCGGTCGATGCCGGTGGTGCCCACGAACATGTGGTGGGCCTCCTCCTTCAGCATGAACTCGCAGGTGCGCGAGAGCGGGTCGAAGGCGGACTCCTTCAGCGTGCCGAGCTGGTACTTGCCGTCCCGGTCGGTGAAGTAGGTGAACATGAAGAACGACAGCCAGTCCGGGGTCTCCTCGTTGAACGCGCCGAGGATGCGGGGGCTGTCCAGGTCACCGGAGTTGCGCTGCAGCAGCGCCTCGGCCTCCTCGCGGCCGTTGCGGCCGAAGTAGGCGTGCAGCAGGTACACCATCGCCCAGAGGTGGCGGCCCTCCTCGACGTTGACCTGGAACAGGTTGCGCAGGTCGTAGAGGCTGGGGGCGGTCTCGCCGAGGCGGCGCTGCTGCTCGACCGAGGCGGGCTCGGTGTCGCCCTGGATGACGATCAGGCGCTGCAGGTCGGCACGGTACTCGCCGGGGACCTGCTGCCAGACCGGCTCGCCGCGGTTCTCGCCGAAGGCGATCCGGCGGTCGTTGGAGCGCTCGGCCAGGAACACACCCCAGCGGTACTCCTCCATCGCGACGTGGCCGAACTGCGCCCAGCCCTCCTTGCCGACGTCGACGGCGGTGCGCAGGTAGACGTCCTGGGTCGGCACGGCCGGGCCCATCGTCTTCCACCAGGTGAGGAAGTTGGGCTGCCACGACTCCAGGGCGCGCTGCAGCTTGCGGTCCCCGGCGAGGTCGACGTTGTTGGGGATCTTCTCCGAGTAGTCGATGCTCATCGCTCAGACTCGCTTCCGGTCGAAATCGGCCCTGCGGCCCGTCCCGTACTTGCGCAGTGCGCCCTCCGGCCCGGAGGCGTTCGGGCGCACGAAGATCCAGTTCTGCCAGGCGGTGAGGCGGCCGAAGATGCGGCTCTCCATCGTCTCCGGCCCGACGAACCGGTGGTTGGCCTCCATCCCGGTCAACGCGTCCGGCGAGAGCGAGGCCCGCTCCTCGAGCATGATGCGGACCTCGTCGTCCCAGTCGATGTCGTCCGGGGCGTCGGTGACCAGGCCCAGCTCCAGCGCCTCGCCCGCGGTGAGGCGGCGCCCCACCTCCTTGCGGAGCGTGGCGACGTGGTCGTCGTCGCCGTGGAAGCGGCTCGCCAGCCGGGACGGCCCGTTGGGCATCGGGAAGGTGCCGAAGTTCGACGCCGTGAGCATGATCTGGGCCTCGTCGCCCTGCTCGTCGCCCTCGATCGTGCCGTCGAGCATGTACTGGCGGTCGCAGGCCAGGGCCAGCTCCAGCAGCGCACCGGCGAAGCAGGAGCCCGGCTCGACCAGCGCGATCAGGCTGCGGCTGGTCACGTCCAGGCGCTTGAGGGTGCGCTTGAAGTAGTGCCGGATCTCGTTGACCAGCCAGTCGTCGCCGGAGTGCTGCTCGATGACGCGCTCGAAGGCCAGCGCGTCCTCGACGTCGCCCCGGGTGCGGATCACCCAGGTGCCCAGCTCCGGCTCGTTGCTGCGCAGGCGCAGGACCAGGTCGTCGAGCTGGCGGGTCATGGCCAGCGGCCAGAAGTCCGCGCCGAGGGCGTGCACGCGCTCGATGCTCTCCGGGACACCGCCCTCGGGCCCGTCGACGGTGATCTCCACCAGGCCCCGGTCGCGGTCGAACTCCGCGCGCACGTGCGGGTAGGTGATGCCGTCGGCGGTCTCGGTGCGCTCCAGCGGGGCCAGCTCGATCCCCTCGTCCGCGGGCAGCCGCGTCGACGCCGCCGCGGCCTCGACGGCCCGCTCGGCCACCGTCTCGTCCCAGCGGCGCTTGGGGATCACCTCGTCGACGAGCTTCCACTCGACGGCCTGCCTCCCGCCGAAGCCCTCGGACCTCGTGGCGAACACGTCGGCGCGGTCCTTGCGGACGCGGCGCTTGTCGGTGACGCGGGTGAGGCCGCCGGTGCCGGGCAGCACGCCCAGCAGCGGGACCTCGGGCAGCGCGACGGTGGAGGAGTTGTCGTCGATCAGCAGGATCCGCTCGCAGGCCAGCGCCATCTCGTAGCCGCCGCCGGCGGCCGTGCCGTTGACGGCAGCGATCCAGGTCTGGCCGGAGTACGCGGTCGCGTCCTCGATGCCGTTGCGGGTCTCGTTGGTGAACTTGCAGAAGTTCACCTTCCACGGGTGCGAGGACCCGGCGAGCATCCGGATGTTCGCGCCCGCGCAGAAGTTGCGGTCCTTGGCGCTGGTCAGTACGACGGCCCTGACCTGCGGATGGGCGAACCGCAGCCGCTGGGTGATGTCGTAGAGCTCGATGTCGACGCCGAGGTCGTAGGAGTTCATCTTCAGCTCGTAGCCGGGGACGAGGCCGCCCGCCTCGTCGACGTCGAGCTTCACGTACGCGACCGTGGGGTCGTCCGGGTCGAGCGCGAGCTTCCAGTGACGGTAGCCCGACGGGTCGCGGTCGAAGTCCACCCGCGGGACGGCGCCGTCGTCCGGGTCGACGGACGGGTCTGCACTGCTCATGGACTCCGCTCCTCCTCGCGTCGTTGCGGCCACCAAAGACTACAACCAGATGACGTGGCGACGGAAGAGTGTGGAGTGTCTGCGATCACGGCGAGCCGCCGGTCGGCTCGCGCCGACCGGTGTGACGGCCACGACCGCCGGACCTCCGCATTCCGCCCCGGCGCCGGACCGGTCCGGGAATGATCCACTTCGTGCATCGATCCCCGCTCGTGGGCCTCGCCCTCGCCGCCGTGTCCCTCTCCCTGCTCGCCGGCTGTTCCGGAGGGCCCGGGGCCGCCACCCCGGCCGCCGCGCCGGCCCTGGACCTGTCCGCGCCGCCGTGCTCGTACGTCCCGGAGGGCGAGCTGGCCGGGCTCGGCCTGACCGGGCCGGGCACGGCCACCGGCGAGCCCGCGCCGAGCTGCCGCTGGGACACCGTCGGCACCGGGGGCGGGACGGCGGGGTTCTCCTTCTCCGTGCCGACGACGCTGCTCGTCGCCGCGCAGCCCGGGGCCTTCGACGCCGGGCTCACGCAGATGCGCACCCAGGGGTCCGCGGTCACCGAGGAGACCCTCGACGGTCGCCGCGCCGCGGTGTCGCAGACCGAGGGTGTCTGCCTCGTGGTCGTCGACGCCGGATCGGGGATGCTGTCGGTCGTCGGCTCCGCCCCGTCCGACCCCTGCGGCGCGGCCCGGAAGATCGTCTCGACCGCGCTGCGCACCGCGGGCGCGGCCTGAGCCTCAGCCCTGGTTCTGCACCAGCGCGGCCGGGACCTGCTTGCGCAGCTCGCCGACGTCGTTGCGGGCGAAGCCGCGCGCGGTGAGCCAGGCGGTCACCGGCTCGGGGTCGGGGTGGCCGTGCGGCACGACGTTGTAGAGGTAGTTCAGCCGCCGCCGGCCGGCCTCGGCCTCCAGCCGCTCCAGCACGAACGAGCCGACGCCGGAGTGCCGGGCCGCGGGGGCGACGAGGACCAGGATCTCGGCGTCACCCCAGCTGCCGTCGAGCCGGCCGTAGGCGACGGTCGTGCCGTCGGCGTCCTCGACGCGCCACCACTCGTCGCCGAGCGGGTCGCCGTCGCCGGGACGGCCGAGGCCGAACAGCGCGGGGTCGAGACCGTCGAGCACCCGGCCCTTCCGGTCGTCCCAGGTCGCGGGGGTCTCCGGGATCCAGTCCCACGTGTCCACGCCGGCCTCCTCGCCGTCGGTGTGTCCGCCGAGTGAACCCCGGCGGAGCGGCCCGGGTCGAGCGAACGTCCTACATCGAGACACTCCGGACGGTCCTCAGACCACCGTCTCCGGGTCGCCGGGGTGCCCGGTGGCCCCCGGCAGCGCGGCGGCGTGCGCGCGCAGCCGGTAGCGCTGGATCTTCCCGGTGGGGGTCTTGGGCAGCTCGTCGACGGTGACCACGGCGCGCGGCCGCTTGAACGACGCCAGCCCCTCGCGGCAGAACGCGACCAGCTCGGCCTCCGACGGCGCCGCCGCCGGGTCGCGGGGCACGACGAACGCGACCGGCTTGTCCAGCCCGTCGTCGTCCGGGATCCCGACGACGACCGCCTCCGCGAGCCCCGGGTGCTCCAGCAGGCGGGTCTCGACCTCGCCGGGGGAGACCCAGATGCCCCCGACCTTGAGGACGTCGTCGGCCCGGCCCAGGCAGGTCCACGACCCGTCCTCGCCGCGGACGTACTGGTCGCCGGTGCGCATCCAGCGGCCCTGGAACACTGCGCGGTTGACCTCGGTGCGGCACCAGTAGCCGGTGCACACCGAGTCGCCCGCGACGTAGAGCATGCCCTGCTCGCCGGGGCCGTCGATGACGCTGCCGTCCGGTCGTCGCAGCTCCACCTCGTAGCCGGGGACCGGGAAGCCGGAGCTGCCCGGCACGACCTCGCCCGGCCGGTTGGAGATGAAGATGTGCAGCGCCTCGGTGGAACCGATGCCGTCGAGGACCTCGAAGCCGTAGCGGTCGAGCACGCCGTGGAACATCCGCGCGGGCAGCGCCTCGCCCGCCGAGGCGCCGCGGCGCACGGTGGCGAACCGCTCGCGCGGCAGCTCGGCGGCGATCATCGGGCCCCAGAAGCTGGGGACGGCGAAGAACAGCGTCGCGCCGTGCTGCTCGGCGAGGCGGGAGTAGTGCTCGGGGTTCGGCCGGGACGGTTCGAGGACGGCGCAGGCGCCGACCGAGAGCGGGAAGAACATCGAGTTGCCGATGCCGTAGGCGAAGAACAGCTTCGCGACCGACAGGCAGACGTCGTCGCGGTGGATGCCGAGGACCTGGCGGCCGTAGGTGTCGGCGACGAACCGGATGTCGTCGTGGCGGTGCATGGCACCCTTGGGCTTGCCGGTCGTGCCCGAGGTGTAGAGCCACAGCGCCTGGGACTCCGCCCAGGTCGGGTGCGGCTCGGGCAGCGGGTCGGCGCCGTCGAGCAGGGCGTCCCAGGTCAGGGAGGTGACCCCGGTGACCAGCGGGTCGGCCCCGGTGAGCACGACGCGCTCCAGGTCGGGCGCCCCCGCGACGGCCTCGGTGAGGTGCGCGGCGAACGCCTCGCCGCCGATCACGGTGGTCGCCCGCGAGTCCCGGACGAGCACGGCGAGCTCGCGCCCGGTCAGCATCGTCGAGCACGGCACGGCGACCGCGCCCGCCCACAGGGTCGCGAGGATCGCGGTGAACAGCTCGACGTCGTCGGGCATCACGAGCAGCACGCGCTGCTCGGGCCGCACGCCGGCCCGGCGCAGGGCCCCGGCGACGAGCCGGACCCGGTCGGTCAGGGCGGCGTAGGTGAGCGAGCCGCCGGGGAACCGGACGGCGGTGCGGCCGCCGTCCCCGGCCCCGACCCGGGCGGCGGTGAGGTGCGCGGCGGCGTTGAACGCCTCCGGCGCCTGCTGCGCGCTGCGGGGGACGGGCACGGTGGTGTGGGCGGGATCGACGTTGTCGACGCTGACGACATCGGCCATGGTGGGTGGCTCCTGTGCCGGTTCGGGGACCTGTGATGCTACACACATCGGACGGCGCGTCAACGGTTTGTAGATCGACGACGGCCCGGTGCGGGGCGGCCGGGACCGGCTCCTAGGCTCACCGTCCGTGGGGACCCTCGTCAGCTTCCATGCCCATCCCGACGACGAGTCGATCGGCACCGCGGGCACGCTCGCCAAGGCCGCCGCGCTCGGCCACCGCGTCGTCCTCGTCTTCGCCACCCGTGGCGAGCTGGGGGAGCCGGTACCCGGCGTCCTGGCCGAGGGGGAGCAGCTGCCGGTCCGCCGCTCCGCGGAGTGCCACGCCTCGGCCCGCACCCTCGGCGTCGCCCGCGTGGAGTTCCTCGGCTACGTCGACTCCGGGATGATGGGCGAGCCCAGCAACGACGCCCCCTACTGCTTCTGGCAGGCCCCGGTGGAGCACGCGGCCAAGCGGCTCGCGCTGATCCTCGAGGAGGAGGAGGCCGACGTCCTCACCACCTACGACGACAACGGCGGCTACGGCCACCCCGACCACATCCAGGTGCACCGGGTCGGTGCCCGCGCCGGGGAGCTCGCCGGGGTCCCGGTCGTCGCGCAGAACACCACCAACCGCGACTGGCTGCTCCGCGGCATGCGCGGGCTCCAGAAGGAGCGCGGCGGCGACTGGCAGATGCCCGAGATCCCCGACGACGGGTCGTTCGGCAAGCCCGAGTCCGAGATCACCCACCGGGTCGAGGCCGTCGAGTACGCCGAGACCAAGCGGGCCTCGATGCGCGCGCACGCCAGCCAGATGGGCCCCGACCACTTCATGCTGACGATGCCGGACCCGGTGTTCGCGATGGGTCTGGGCACCGAGTTCTACATCGTCGACGCGCAGCCCAACCCGGCCACCGCGCCCGAGATCTGGACCGAGGTCTTCGAGCCGCTCAGGTGACGCCCGCGCGCCGGTCCCACGCCCGCATCAGCGCGGCGTGGGCCGGGCGTTCCACCAGCCGGGTCAGCGCCCAGCCGAGCAGCACCGCCGTCGCCAGCATCGCCGCGGACTGCGCCAGCGGCCCGGCGCCGAGGTCCTGCAGTCGGCGCATCAGCACGTAGCCGACGGTCTGGTGCACCAGGTAGACGCCGTAGGAGATGCCGGCGAGCCTGCGCACCGCCGTCGCCAGCGGGGCGGGCATCCGCGAGCCCGGCCGGGGCAGCCGGGCCACCACGGCGACGAGCGCGATCCCGGCGCAGACCAGCGCGGCGGCGACCGCGTCGAGGTGGTCGAGGTCGATCCGCACGACGCCGTCGGGCCCCGGCTCGAGGCCGTGCACGAACTGGGCCAGGCCGCACACCGCGAGCAGGGCGATCGCGTGCGGGGTGCGCATCCGCCGCGTCGACCACAGCCACACCGCGATCCCGGCCACGAACAGGTGCAGCCGGTGGAACCCCAGCCCGTCGACGACGGTCCGGTACCACCACGGCGGGTCCGCGACGTCGCCCGGCCGCGCCCGCAGCGGCCACAGCAGCAGCGGGACGACCACCATCGCCCACAGCAGCACCCGCAGCCGTGGCCCGTACCCCCAGCGCGTCACGCTCAGCACCGCGGCGGCGGTGAACGCCATCAGCTGCAGCGGCAGCGTCCAGAACGCCGGGTCGAGCCACGGGTAGCGCTCGGTGTCCCAGTTCCCCAGCATCAGCCAGTTGACGACCATCTCCCGTGCCGGCGGCGACGCCCAGTCCGGCGGGGACACGAAGCGCAGGGCCACCCAGGCCAGCGGCACCGCGACGACGAACGCCGGCAGCAGCCGCGCGACCCGGCCCCACCAGTAGCGCCCGGGGGAGTGGCGCCCGAGCGTCGCGCAGGCGAAGTAGGCCGAGACGACCAGCAGCAGGCTCGCCCCGACCTGGTGGTCGAAGGAGAGGCTGCGCGGCGCCAGCTCCGGGTGGAGCACCGGTCCGAGGTGCGTGGCGTGGTAGAGCACGACCAGCAGCACGAAGGTGCTGCGCAGTACGTCCCAGCCCGGCTCCCGGCGACGGGTGCCCGGCGGGGGTGTCGGAACCACCACATCTCCACCGTCGCACACCGCCGGCGACCTGTTGATCCGGGTGAAGGGCGCCCTGAGTGCGCGGTCGGGGGGTGTCGGTTCTACTCTCCGTAGAGCACAATCGGCGCGCGCCGTGCGACGAGCCGGGACCCACGAAGTGGATCTCCCGGACCGGACGGGCGCCGCTCGCCGGTCGGGAAGTACAGTCTGCCCGTCCGCGAGGACGTGCTCAGGTCAGGCAAGTGCATGGAGGCCCAGGTGACAGCCGTCGAGCCCAAGCCGATCTCGACGCGCCCGTATCCGGCGCGGCGTGAGGGCAAGGGATCCACGTTCCTCAAGATGTTGAGGACGACGGACCCGAAGGACATCGCGATCCTCTATCTGACGACGTCGTTCGGCTTCTTCGCCGTCGGCGGGGTCATGGCGCTGCTGATCCGCGCCGAGCTCGCACGGCCGGAGCTGCAGTTCCTGTCGACCGAGCAGTACAACCAGCTGTTCACCATGCACGGCACGATCATGCTGCTGCTGTTCGCGACGCCGATCGTCTTCGGTTTCGCGAACTACATCGTGCCGCTGCAGATCGGTGCCCCCGACGTCGCGTTCCCGCGGCTCAACTCGTTCTCGTACTGGCTGTACCTGTTCGGCGGCCTCATCGTCGTCTCCGGCTTCCTGACCCCGGGCGGCGCGGCGGACTTCGGCTGGTTCGCCTACACCCCGCTGTCGGACGCGGTGCGTTCGCCGGGGCCGGGCGGTGACCTCTGGATCATGGGTCTGGTCGTCTCCGGTCTGGGCACGATCCTCGGTGGCGTCAACTTCGTGACGACCATCGTCTGCATGCGCGCGCCGGGCATGACGATGTTCCGGATGCCGATCTTCACCTGGAACATCTTCATCACCGCGCTGCTGGTGCTGATCGCGTTCCCGATCCTGACCGCAGCGCTGCTGGCGCTGGCCGCGGACCGCCACCTCGGTGCGCAGATCTTCAACCCGGCCAACGGTGGTGTGGTGCTCTGGCAGCACCTGTTCTGGTTCTTCGGCCATCCGGAGGTCTACATCGTCGCGTTGCCGTTCTTCGGCATCGTCTCGGAGATCTTCCCGGTGTTCTCCCGCAAGCCGCTGTTCGGCTACAAGGGCCTGGTCTTCGCGACCATCGCCATCGCGGCGCTGTCGGTCGCGGTGTGGGCGCACCACATGTACGCCACCGGCGCGATCATGCTGTCGTTCTTCGCCTTCACCACGTTCCTCATCGCCATTCCGACGGGCGTCAAGTTCGTCAACTGGATCGGCACCCTGTGGAAGGGCAAGATCACCTACGAGACGCCGATGCTGTTCTCGGTCGGCTTCCTGGTCACGTTCCTCTTCGGTGGTCTGACCGGCATCCTGCTCGCGATGCCGCCGGTGGACTTCCACGTGTCGGACACCTACTTCGTCGTCGCGCACTTCCACTACGTGCTCTACGGCACGATCGTGTTCGCGACCTTCGGCGGGATCTACTTCTGGTTCCCGAAGATGACCGGCCGGTTCCTCGACGAGAAGCTCGGCAAGATCCACTTCTGGCTGACCTTCGTCGGGTTCCACCTGACGTTCCTGGTGCAGCACTGGCTGGGCAACGAGGGCTACCCGCGTCGCTACGCGGACTACCTGCCCTCGGACGGCTTCACCACGCTGAACACGATCTCCTCGATCGGCGCGTTCATCCTCGGTGCCTCGACGCTGCCGTTCTTCTACAACGTGTTCAAGAGCTACCGGTTCGGCCGGGTCTGCACCGTCGACGACCCGTGGGGCTTCGGCAACTCGCTGGAGTGGGCGACCTCGTCCCCGCCGCCGCGGCACAACTTCACCGAGCTGCCCCGGATCCGCTCCGAGCGCCCGGCGTTCGACCTGCACTACCCGCACCTGGTCGAGAAGGCGCGCGCCGAGGCGCACGTCGGCAACCGGGCGCACCCGACCGAGGTCCTCGCACAGTCGGTCGGCAAGGAGTCGCAGCCGGACAGCGACCCCAAGTCGAAGTAGTGGCCCCAGTACTTCCCGGTCCGGCCCGGCCCACCGTGCTCGTCACGGTGACCGGGCCGGACCGGCCTGGTGTCAGCTCCGTCCTGTTCACCGCGCTCACCGCGGCCGGTGTCGAGCTGCTCGACCTGGAGCAGGTCGTGGTGAACGGCCGGCTCACCCTGGGCGCGCTCGTCGTGCCGGCGGGGGACCCGGAGGACCTGCAGGAGACGGTCGGCGCGGCGATGGACTCCATCGCCATGACCGTGCACATCGAGATCCAGCGCGACGGCCGCCAGGCCGCCCGGACGCCGTCGACGCACGTCGTCACGGTGCTGGGCAGGCCGATCACGGCCCGCGCGTTCGGCGCGATCGCCGCGGAGCTCGCCGCGGTCGGCGCCAACATCGACTCCATCCGCCGGGTCGCCGACTACCCGGTGACCGGGCTGGAGCTGCTCGTCTCCCCGGTCCCCGAGGGCGACGCCGACGCCTACCCGCCCGGCACGCTGCGCAGGCGGCTGGTCCGGGTGGCCCGGCAGGCGGGCGTCGACGTCGCGGTGGCCCGGGCCGGGCTGGCCCGGCGCAGCAAGCGGCTGATCGTGTTCGACGTCGACTCCACCCTGATCCAGGGCGAGGTCATCGAGATGCTGGCCGCCCGCGCCGGGGCCGACGTCGAGGCCGAGGTCCGGCGGGTCACCGAGGAGGCCATGGCGGGCCGGCTCGACTTCACCGAGTCGCTGACCCGCCGCGTCGCCGCGCTGGAGGGGCTGCCCGCCTCCGTCGTCGACGAGGTGGCCGCCGGGATCGAGCTGACCCCCGGCGCCCGCACCACGATCCGCACGCTGCGCAGGCTCGGCTACCGCTGCGGCGTCGTCTCGGGTGGGTTCACCCAGGTCATCGCCGGCCTCGCCCGCGAGCTCAAGCTCGACTTCGTGGCCGCGAACGAGCTGGAGATCTCCGGGGGGACGCTCACCGGGCGGGTCGTCGGCGAGGTCGTCGACCGGGCCGGGAAGGCCGTCGCGCTGCGCCGGTTCGCCGAGACCCACGACATCCCGCTCGACCAGACCGTCGCGGTCGGCGACGGCGCGAACGACATCGACATGCTCTCCACCGCCGGGCTCGGCGTGGCGTTCAACGCCAAGCAGGCGCTGCGCGAGATCGCCGACACCTCGGTGTCGGTGCCCTACCTCGACGTCGTGTTGTTCGTCCTGGGCATCACCCGCACCGAGGTCGAGGCCGCCGACGCCGCCGAGGGTGTGCTCCGCCGGGTCCCGCTGGCGTGACCGGTCCCGCACCGATCCTGGATCTGCTGGCGGGCCGCTACGGGGCCGGGGCGCGGGAGCGCGACATCGCGCCGGAGGCCGACGGCGTCGTCCGGGCGATGCCGGTCGTGCTGCGGATCGAGCGCGACCCGCTCCCCGGACGCACCGCGCTGCTGGAGGCCGCCGCGACGGCCGCGGTCGCCGTCTGCACCGACCCGCGGGCCCAGCCCGGCGGCGAGTGGTCCGACGCCGTCGCCCCCTGGGTGGACGGGCGCATCCGCAAGATCGCCCGCCGGGCGCGCGGCGCGCACTGGCGTGCGGTCGGGGAGCTGCCCGGCGTGACGGTGCGGGTCGGCGACGCCGAGGCCCGCGCGCTGCTGCCCGGACCGGTCGACGAGGCGCCGAAGGTGGTCTCGCGGCTGCAGATCGGGGGCACCGAACTGCCCGTCGACGAGCCGGGCCCGCCCGACCCCGGCGCCCCGCTGGTGCTGCTGTCCCCGTACGCGGAGATGACGGTCGGCAAGGCCGCCGCGCAGGTCGGGCACGCCACGATGCTGCTCGGTGCGGCCCTCGGCTGGCCGGTCGGCGCGGCACCGGTGTGCGCGGTGCGGACCGCGGACCGGGCCGCCTGGGACCGGCTGTGCCCGGCCGCCGACGACGGCACCGACGGCGTGGTCGGGGTGCGCGACGCCGGCTTCACCGAGGTCGACCCGGGGACCATGACCTGCCTCGCGCTGGCCCGGGCCGCGTTTGCCGGGACCGCCGGGCGGTGATCCACCGGGTGTGACCACACATCCCTCCGCCGGTGCCCGCGACTGGGGCGGCCGGCTGCCCCGCAACGAGACCCTCGACCTCGACGACGAGCAGCGCGCCGCCGCCGAGCGGCTCCGCTCCGGCTCGGTCCGGTGGGCCGAGGAGTCCGGCTTCGCCGCCACCGACGACGACGGTGGCCTCATCGGCCCGTTCAACGCCTTCGTGCTGCGGCCCGGCCCCGGGAAGGCGTTCAACCGCTGGGTCGGCACCGACCAGCGGGACTCCTCGCTGTCGGCGACCGTGCGCGAGGTCGTGATCCTCACCGTCGGCGCGGCCTGGGGCGCGGCGTACGAGCTGTACGCGCACACCGCCGTCGCCCGGTCGGTGGGGCTGGCCGAGGACGCGGTGCGGGCGCTGCAGGACGGCACCGCCGCCGACGTACTGACCGGCGACGAGCTCGTCGTGCACCGGTTCGTCGACGAGCTCGTCCGCACGCACCGGGTGTCCGAGGGGACCTACGCCGCGGCCGAGGCCGCGCTCGGCCGCGACGGGGTGCTCGACACCGTGCACCTCACCGGCATGTACCTGTCGGTGTCGGCGCTGCTCAACGCCTTCGAGATCCCGGCGCCGGAGATCCCCCCGGCACCGTGACCACCCGGGCTCCGCGGTCAGACGGTCGCGGTGAGGGTGACCTCGACGTTGCCGCGGGTGGCCTTGGAGTACGGGCACACCTGGTGGGCGGCCTCGACGAGCTCGTCCGCGGCCGCCTGGTCCAGACCCGGCAGGTGCGCGGTGATGTCGGCGGCCACGTGGAAGCTGACGTCGTCGGGCGCCAGCTGGATCGTCGCGGTGACCTGGGCGTCGTCCGGGACGGCGGTCTTGGCCTTGCGGGCGGCCATCCGCAGCGCGCCGTGGAAGCAGGCCGCGTAGGCCGCGGCGAACAGCTGCTCGGGGTTGGTGGCGCCCCCGGGGCCGCCCAGCTCCGGCGGCATCTTCAGGTCCTGGTCGATGAAGCCGTCGTCGCTGCGGATGTGGCCGTCGCGGCCGCCGCCGGTCGAGGTGGCCTCGGTCGTGTAGTTCGCCATGGGTGCTCCTCCGGACTCGATTGGTTGCACACAACCTATCTCGGGTCGGGGGTCGTCCGCCGTATGGAGCCGGTCACGACGACTCGCGCAGCCGCCGCAGCGCGCCGTGCACCTTCTCCCGGTCGGTGGTCTCCCAGAACGGGGGCAGGCTCGCCCGCAGGAAGCCGCCGTAGCGCGCGGTCGCGATCCGCGGGTCCAGGATCGCGACGACGCCGCGGTCGTCGGTGGCGCGCAGCAGCCGTCCGGCGCCCTGGGCGAGCAGGAGCGCCGCGTGCGTCGCCGACACCGACAGGAAGCCGTTCCCGCCGCGTGCGTCGGTGGCCTTCTGCCGGGCCGCGATCAGCGGGTCGTCCGGGCGCGGGAACGGGATCCGGTCGATGATCACGCAGGACAGCGACGGGCCGGGCACGTCGACGCCCTGCCACAGCGACAGCGTGCCGAACAGCGAGGTCTCCGGGTCCTCGGCGAACCGCTTGACCAGCAGCATCGTGGAGTCGTCGCCCTGGCACAGCAGAGGGGTGTCGAGCTTGCCGCGCAGCGCCTCGGTGGCCTGCTTCGCCGCGCGGGTGGAGGAGAACAGGCCCAGCGTGCGGCCCCCGGCGGCGCGGACGAGTCCCTCGATCTCGTCGAGGGTCTCCGGCGCGAGGCCGTCGCGGCCGGGGCTGGGCAGCCGCCGGGCGAGGTAGAGGATCCCGGACTTGGCGTGCGCGAACGGGGACCCGACGTCGAGGCCCTGCCAGCGCGGCGCCTCCGGGTCCTGGACCGGGCCGTGCCCCTCGTCGACGCTCGACGGCGGGGTGGACCCGGCCTCCCGGGGCTGCGACGCGGGCAGGCCCCACTGCCGGGCCAATGCGTCGAACGACCCGCCCAGGGCCAGCGTCGCCGAGGTCAGCACGGTGGTGCGGGTGTTGAACAGCCGCTCGCGCAGCAGCCCGCCCACCGACAGCGGCGCGACCCGCAGCACCTTGTGGCGGGAACCGTCGGGCCCCTGCTCACCCAGCCAGACGACGTCGCGGCGCTTGGCCGCGTCGGTCTCCTTGAACGTCTCCAGCAGCCGCGCGGCGGTGTCGACGACCTCGTCGAGCACGGCCTGGGCGAGCTTGCGGGCGGCGGCGCCCTCGGGGTCGGCGTCGTCGCTGCGCTTGTTCGCGCCCATCGACTGCCGGCAGCCCGCCCCGGCCGACAGGATCGCGTTCAGTGCGCCCGCGGCGGCGGTGCCCAGCGACTCCCAGCGCCCGGGAGTCATGTCCTCCAGCACCGCGGCGAGACCCTCACCGGCCTCCGCGAGCCGGTCCGCGGTGTCCTGGTCGACGAGCTTGCCGCAGCGCCGGGCCGCGGTCGCGACGGTGCCCGCGGTCAGCTCGGCGGTGGCCGCGCCGGTGACCCGGTCCACGAGCTCGTGCGCCTCGTCGACGATCACCACGTCGTGCTCGGGCAGCACCTGTGCCTCGCCCATCGCGTCGATCGCGAGCAGGGCGTGGTTGGTGACGACGATGTCCGCCCGCCCCGCCTCGGCCTTGGCCTTCTCGGCGAAGCAGTCCTCACCGACCGGGCAGCGGCTCGCGCCGAGGCACTCCCGTGCCGTCACCGACACCTGCCGCCACGCGGAGTCCGGGACGCCGGGGACCAGCTCGTCGCGGTCCCCGGTCTCGGTGTCCGACGACCACTCGTGCAGCCGCTTCACCTGCCGCCCGAGCGCCGAGATGGCGAACGCGTCGAACAGCTGCTCGTCGCCCGGATCGTCGTCCATGTCGCCGTGGAGCTTGTTCATGCACAGGTAGTTCCGCCGCCCCTTGAGGATGGCGAAGGTGGGCTCGCGGCCCAGCACCTTCTTGAGGCTCTTCGCGACGCGCGGCAGGTCCCGGTCCACGAGCTGGCGCTGGAGCGCGATCGTGGCCGTCGAGACGACGACCGTGGTGTCGCGGGCGATCGCGTGCCGGATCGCGGGCACGAGGTAGGCCAGCGACTTCCCGGTGCCGGTGCCCGCCTGCACGGCCAGGTGCTCCCCGGACGACAGCGAGCGGCGCACCGCGTCGGCCATCCGGTCCTGGCCCTCGCGGCGTGACCCGCCGACCGAGGTGACGGCCACCTCGAGCAGCTCGTGCACACCGGGCAGGTCCTGGGTCCGCACGGGGGCCGTCGAGGGGGGAGGCACGTCCGGCAGGTTACCGAGCGCCCCCGACAGGTCCGGCCGTGACCGTGCCGCCCGGCACCCGGGACCGCGCACCCGGCGTACCCGGGCAGCTCACCGGGTGTGATATCGGACGGCCGGTTGCCGGTGAGCGGCGACACAGCGTCACGATGGGGGGGTGACAGCAACCATCACGACGCCGACCGTGCCCGAGCCGGGGATGTTCCCGGTGCTGATCGAGCACGAGGCCCGCTACGCCGACCTCGACCCGAGCCGCCGGATCGGCCGCGACGCCCTGGTGCGCTGGTTCGAGGACGCCCGCGTCGCCGTCGAGCGCGACACCTTCGGCGCCGACCTGGTCGCCCGCCTGCAGTCCCGCGTGCGGCTGCTGCTCGCCGCCATCCGGGTCGACGTGCTGGCCCCGCTGCGGGTCACCGGCTCCTACCGGATCGGTGTCGGCGTCAGCCACATCGGCACCACGTCGTTCTCCTACCGGTACGCGGTCTTCGCCGGCGACGAGTGCGTCGCCACCGGCGAGTCGACCTCGGTGCACACCGACGGCGACGCCCCGGCCCCGCTGACCGACGAGGTCCGCGGCGCGCTGACCACCCTGCGCATCGAGGCCCCCGCCCCGGTCCGTCCCGAGCGCGGCGACGCCCGCGCCGTCCGCGAGAACTACCCGTTCCGCTGGGACGTCCGCACCCGCTTCACCGACCTGGACACCAACCGCCACGTGAACAACGTCGCGCTGGCCTCCTGGTACCTCGACGGCCTCGCCGAGCTGCACTCCGACGTGCTGGGCTACCCCGCGGGCGGCCCGCTCGACGGGCTCTCCCCGTCGACGCTGTCGGTCCAGTACCTCGCCGAGGTGCACTACCCGGGCATCTACCAGATGCGCGTCGCGGTCACCGAGATCGGCGAGGACACCGTCCGCTACGTCTGCGGCCTGTTCCACGACCGCGAGCTCATCGGCCTGGCCGAGGCCGAGGGCTTCCACCACGCCCCGGGTGAGGACGGCGACCCGGTCCTCCTCGCGGAGAAGCTCGCCCCGTTCCGCTTCCGGGACTGACCCCGCACGTGCACCGAGATGCGGCCCAGCGGGAGTTGTGGATCTCCACACCCCGCTGAGCTGCATCTCGGCGACGGATCCCGCCGTCGAGGGGCAGGGTCAGGATCCGTTGCGGATCCATTCCTCCAGGTGGGGTGCCTCGTCGCCGATGTTGGTGGAGTCGCCGTGTCCGGTGCGGACGCGGGTGTCGGCGGGCAGGGGCAGCAGGGTGGTGCGGATCGACTCGATGATCGTGTCGAAGCTGGAGTAGGACCGTCCGGTGGCGCCGGGTCCGCCCTGGAACAGGGTGTCGCCGGTGAACACGATGCCGAGTTCGGGTGCGTAGAGGCAGGACGAGCCCGGTGAGTGGCCGGGGGTCT
This sequence comes from Pseudonocardia sp. ICBG601, assembly GCF_020496245.1. Classification (NCBI taxonomy): domain Bacteria; kingdom Bacillati; phylum Actinomycetota; class Actinomycetes; order Pseudonocardiales; family Pseudonocardiaceae; genus Pseudonocardia; species Pseudonocardia sp. ICBG601. Next base: position 1,980,884 of record NZ_JAHLJA010000148.1, read on the forward strand.
GCAGCACGGTCAGGTCGATCCCGCCGGCGGAGAGGACCTGGCCGTCGGCGAGTTCCTGGTCGGGCTTGCGGTCGGGCCAGGTCATGTCCCACAGCACCTGCTCGGCGGGGTTGAGCAGGATCGGCGCGCTGAACCGGTCGGCGAGGGCGGGGGCCTGGTTGACGTGGTCGTCGTGGGCGTGGGTGCACACGACGGCCTTGACGCGGCGGTCGCCGACGGCGGTGGCGATGGCGTCGGCGTCGTGGGCGGCGTCGATGACGAACACCTCGCGGTCGTCGCCGACGATCCAGACGTTGTTGTCGACGTCGAAGGATCCGCCGTCGAGGTTGAAGGTGCCGGAGGTGACGACGTGGTCGACCGGGGCCATCAGAGGATCACCACCGAGCGGAGGACCTCACCGGCGTGCATCTTCTCGAAGGCCTGCTCGACGCCGTCGATCCCGATCTCCTCGGTGACGAACTTGTCGAGCGGGAAGCGTCCCTGCAGGAACAGGTCGATGTACATCGGGAAGTCGCGGCTGGGCAGGCAGTCGCCGTACCAGGAGGACTTGAGGGCGCCGCCGCGGCCGAAGTAGTCGATGAGCGGGATCTCGGGTGCCTGCAGGTCCGGGGTGGGGACGCCGACGAGGACGACGGTGCCGGCGAGGTCGCGGGCGTAGAAGGCCTGCTTGTAGGTCTCGGGGCGTCCGACGGCGTCGATGACGACGTCGGCGCCGTTGCCGTCGGTCACGCTCTGGATGTACTCGACGGGGTCGGTGTCCTTGGCGTTGACGGTGTGGGTGGCGCCGAACTCGCGGGCCCAGTCGAGTTTCCGGGGGTCGGTGTCGACGGCGATGATGGTGGTGGCGCCGGCGAGCTTGGCGCCGGCGATGGCGGCGTCGCCGACGCCGCCGCAGCCGATGACGGCGATGGAGTCGCCGCGTCCGACGCCGCCGGTGTTGATCGCGGCGCCGAGTCCGGCCATGACGCCGCAGCCGAGCAGGCCGGCGACCTTGGCGGGGGCGTCGGGGTTGACCTTCGTGCACTGTCCGGAGTGGACGAGGGTCTTCTCGATGAACGCGCCGATCCCGAGCGCGGGGGACAGCTCGGTGCCGTCGTCGAGGGTCATCTTCTGGGCGGCGTTGTGGGTGTCGAAGCAGTACTGGGGCTTGCCCTTCTTGCAGGCCCGGCAGTTGCCGCAGACGGCGCGCCAGTTCAGGACGACGTAGTCGCCGGGTTCGACGTCGGTGACGCCCTCGCCGACGGACTCGACGATGCCGGCGGCTTCGTGGCCGAGCAGGAAGGGGAACTCGTCGTTGATGCCGCCGAGCTTGTAGTGCAGGTCGGTGTGGCAGACCCCGCAGGCCTGGATCTTGACCACGGCCTCACCGGGACCGGGGTCCGGGACGATGATCGTCTCGACGGAGACGGGCTTGCCCTTCTCGAGGGCGACGACGCCCTGGACACGCTGCGGCACAGTGGTTCCTTCCGTAGAGGGGAGCGGGTTCAGAGGACCGCGCGGACGGCGGTCTCGAAGCCGACGACGTGGTCGCGGCTGACGGCCTCGGCGCGGTCGGCGTCGCCGTCGGCGATCGCGGTCAGCAGCGCCCCGTGCTCGTGCACGTGGTGGCCGACCTGGTCCATGCGGTCCAGGAACAGGCAGTGGATCCGCGTGGCCAGGTGGTAGTAGCGGGTGAGCGTGTCCTCCAGGTACGGGTTCCCGGCGGCCCGGTACACCGACCGGTGCACCGTCACGTCCCACCGCATGAGCTCGATCCGGCCCATCCGCGGCGCCTCCAGCGAGGCGACCCGCACGGCCAGCTCGCGCAGCTCGTCGCGCCGCCACCGCGGGGCGACGACGGCGGCCCGCCGCGCCGCGGTCGGCTCCAGCACGGTCCGGACCTCGCAGACGTCGCGCAGGTCGGAGATGTCGACGGCGGTCGCGAACGTCCCCCGCCGCGGGTAGGACACGACCAGGCGCTCGGTCTCCAGCCGCTTGAGCGCCTCGCGCACCGGGGTCCGGCCCAGGCCGAGCCGGGTCGACAGCGCCTCGTCGTCGATCGGGGCCAGCGGCGGGATCTCCAGCATGATCAGCTGGTCCCGGATGGCCACGTAGGCCCGGTCGGCCAGCGACCGCGGGCTGTCGAAGTCCACAAACACGTCCTCGGTGATCGTCATGCCGGCTGCCCCTCGGGGACGGCCAGGCGGTCCAGCCGCGACGCGACCGCGCCGGGCAGCCGGAACGACCCGGTCACCACGACGGGGTCACCCCCGCCGGTCGCCAGGGCGTGGTCGACGGCGTCGGCCGGGTCCGCGACGGCGACGGCCGGCACCCCGGCCGCCCCCGCGGCCGCGGCGATCTCGGACGGGTTCCAGTGCCGCGACGCGTGCTCCCCGCCCGGCAGCCCGGTCGCGACGACCCGCGCCCCGGCCCCGGCGACCGCCCGGACGGCCTCGCCCAGGTCCTTGTCCCGGGCCAGCGCCAGCACCCAGGTCACCGGGCGGCCCGGGTGGGTCTCGGCCACCGTGGTGGCCAGCGCGGACAGCTTCAGCGCGTCGTGCGCGCCGTCGAGGACGACCGGGGTGCCGGCGACGGTGCGCCGCTCGAACCGCCCCGGCAGCGAGGTCAGCGCCAGCCCCTGACGGACGGCGAGCGGGTCGAGCCGCCAGCCGTCGCGCCGGGCGAGCACCGACACCGCGTGCAGCGCCAGCACCGCGTTCCCGGCCTGGTGCCTGCCGTGCAGGCCCAGCGGCACGTCCGACCACCCGGCCAGGTCCACCGTGGTGCCCGCCGGACCGGTCCGGGCCAGCGCGGCCGCGGCGGCGACGTCCACGACGTCGACCAGGGTGTCGCGGCGCACCGCCTCCCGGGCCACCGCGGCGTCGGTCTCGGGGCCGCCACGGGCCAGCACCGCGCGGCCGCCGACCGGCAGGATCCCGGCCTTCTGCGTCGCGATCTCGCCGAGCGTGCTGCCGAGCATGTCGACGTGGTCCAGGCCGATCGCGGTGAGCACGGCCAGCTTGTCCGGCCGGGCGACGACGTTCGTCGGGTCCAGCCGGCCCCCGATACCGGTCTCGACGACGGCGTAGTCGGCCCGCCCGGCGATGGCGGCGAACCCGAGCGCGGTCACGACCTCGAAGAACGAGCAGCGCTCGCCCCGGCGCGCCTCGACCGCGGCCACCGAACGCGCGACGGCGGCGAGCCGGTCGTCGAGCACGTCCGCGCGGACCGCGAGGTCACCGATGCGGAACCGCTCGCGGATGCCGTAGACGTGCGGCGAGGCCTGCACGCCGACCCGGAACCCGTGGCGGGTCAGCAGCGACGCGACGAACGCGCACACCGACCCCTTGCCCGCCGTCCCCGCGACGTGCACGGTCCGCACGGCCTCCTGCGGGTCACCCAGCCCGGCCAGCACCTCGCGGGTGCGGTCCCGGGGCGCGTCGGGTGCGGTGCCGTTCCGGCGCCCGGTCGCCGGGCGCGACAGCAGGAACCGCTCCAGCTCGTCCTGTTCGGAGAACACGGTTCAGCACTCGACGATGTTCAGCGCGAGACCACCGCGGGCGGTCTCCTTGTACTTGTCCTTCATGTCCGCGCCCGTCTCCCGCATCGTCTTGATGGCCTTGTCCAGCGAGACGTGGTGCATCCCGTCGCCGTGCGCCGACATCCGCGCCGCGGTGATGGCCTTGATCGAGGCGACCGCGTTGCGCTCGATGCACGGGATCTGCACGAGCCCGCCGACCGGGTCGCAGGTCAGCCCGAGATTGTGCTCGATGCCGATCTCGGCGGCGTTCTCGACCTGCTCCGGCGTGGCGCCCATGATCTCCGCGAGCCCGGCGGCCGCCATCGCACAGGCCGACCCGACCTCGCCCTGGCAGCCGACCTCGGCGCCGGAGATCGAGGCGTTCTCCTTGAACAGCAGCCCGACCGCGCCCGCGGTGAGCAGGAACCGGACGACGGAGTCGTCGTCGAAGCCGGGCAGGAAGCGCTCGGCGTAGTGCAGCACGGCCGGGACGATCCCGGCGGCGCCGTTGGTGGGGGCGGTGACGACGCGCCCGCCCGCCGCGTTCTCCTCGTTCACGGCGAGGGCGTAGAGCGTCACCCACTCCATCGCGTGCAGCGCGTCCGGCTCGCCGGTCGCGGCCTCCAGCCGCTCGCGCAGTGCCATCGCCCGGCGCCGGACCTTCAGCCCGCCGGGCAGCGTGCCGCCGGTGCGGGCGCCGCGCTCGACGCACTCCTGCATCACCGACCAGATGTGCAGCAGCTCGCTGCGCACCACGTCCTCGGTGCGCCGGGACAGCTCGTTGGCCAGCATGACGTCGGAGATCGACAGGCCGTGGGCGCGGGTGAGACCGAGCAGCTCGTCGCCGGTCGTGAAGGGGTAGGCGACCGGGGTCGCGTCCTCCACCAGGACGGGGCGGCCCGCCTCGTCGGAGTCGAGCACGAAGCCGCCGCCCACCGAGTAGTACTCGCGCTTGTCCAGGACGGCGCCGTCGGCGTCGAAGGCCTGCAGCAGCATGCCGTTGGAGTGGAAGTCGAGCCGGCGGTTGCGGTGCAGGACCACGTCGTCGTCGGGGGCGAAGGTGATCTCGTGGATCCCGCCGAGGCGGATCCGGCCCCCGGCGCGGACGTCGGCGACCATCGGGTCGGCTCCGACCGGGTCGACGAGGTGCGGCTCGTGCCCGGCGAGCCCGAGCACGACGGCCTTCACGCTGCCGTGGCCGTGCCCGGTCGCGCCGAGGGAGCCGAACAGCTCGACCCGTACCGAGGCGGTACGGGGCAGCTCGCCCGAGGCGGCGAGCCGCGCGACGAACCGGGCCGCGGCCCGCATCGGGCCCACGGTGTGCGAGCTCGAGGGTCCGATCCCGACCTTGAACATGTCGAACACGGAGATGCTCACGGTCGCTCCGATCCACGCCGGGCTCTGGTCATGCCGACGATGTTAGACTGATATATCAATCGTGCCAAGAGGCGGGCGACGGGCGGTTCGTGCCGGGTGCGGGTGGGCCGGTGCGGGTGGGCCGGTGCGGGTGGGTCAGTGCGTGTGGTCGTACGGCTGCTCGAGCGGGACGCCGTCGGACGACATCGGCGGCGGGGGCAGGTCCGCGCTGGAGGTCAGCGGTGCCGCGCCGGCCAGCGGGCGGCCCGCGGTCTCGGGCAGGAACGCCACGCCGACCACGCCGACCAGGCCCGCGGCGACGAGGAAGTACCCCGGCCAGTCGAGGTTGCCGGTGGCGGTCACGGCGGTCTCGATCAGCGTCGGTGCGGTGCCCGCGAACAGCGACACCGACAGGTTGAACACCACGCCCAGGCCGCCGTAGCGGACCATCGTCGGGAACTGTGCGGGGAGTGTCGACGGCAGCACCGCGGCGAAGCCGACCAGCACCGTGGCCATCAGCAGCAGGCCCACGAACTGGCCGATCATGCCGTCGCGCATCAGCCAGACCGCGGGCAGTCCGACGGCCACCAGGGCCAGGCTCGTGACCATCAGGACCGGTTTGCGGCCGACCCGGTCGCTGAGCCTGCCCACCGCGGTGATCGCGCACAGCATGACCAGCATGACCGCGACGAGCATGGCGCCGGTGGCGGCCCCGGAGGCGCCGTGCTGGCCGTGCCGGGGGAGCGTCCCGGTCAGGTAGGTGGGCATGTAGTTGGTCAGCACGTAGTTGGTGACGTTCCAGGCGACCACCAGCGCCGCGGTCACCAGGGCCGGTGCCCGGTAGCGGCGGACCAGGATCTGCATCGCCCGCCGGTAGGGCATCGTCGCGAGCGCGGGGGAGCGCTCCATCAGCTGCCGGAACGCCGGGGTGTCCTCCAGGCGCATCCGCAGGTAGATGCCGGCGATCCCGAGGGGGAGGGCGAGCAGGAACGGGATCCGCCAGCCCCAGGCGAGCAGGTCCTCCTCGGGCAGCACCGCGACGAGCACGCCGCAGACGCCGGCGCCGAGGGTGTAGCCGGTGATCGTGCCGAACTCCAGCCAGCTGCCGAAGAACCCGCGACGGCGGTCGGGCGCGTACTCCGCGACCAGGGTCAGCGCGCCGGTGTACTCCCCGCCCGCGGAGAAGCCCTGCAGCATCCGGATGAGCAGCACCAGCAGCGGCGCGGCGATCCCCGCCGTCTCGTAGGAGGGCACGAAGCCCAGCGCGAGCGTCGCGACGGTCATCAGCAGGACCGTGAACGCGAGCACCCGGGTGCGGCCGATCCGGTCCCCGAGCGGGCCGAACACGAACCCGCCGAGCGGCCGGACGACGAACGCGGCCGCGAACGTCGCCAGCGTCAGCACCAGCGACCACTCGCCGGCCTCCGGGAAGAAGACCCGGTTGAGCACCACCGCGGAGAGGAAGGAGAAGAGGCCGAAGTCGTACCACTCGGCGACGTTGCCGACCGAGGCCGCCGCGGCCGCCCGCCGGACCGTGCGCTCCTCCTCGACCGCGACCGGACCGCGGCGTCGGGGCCTGCGCGGTCCGTCGGTCATGGGGTCTCCTCGGATCGATCGGCCGCGCCGCGGCAGCCACGCCGACGTGGCGATGCAGTATCGCCACACCATCATTCTCGCGGCCATGGTGTCACGTGTCCACGAGTGATATATCTTTCGTCGACGGGCGGCCCGGAGTGTGCCGGTGCCGGTTTTCGGGGCCTTTCGGTCACCGGGGACAGCCGCTCACATTTCCACGTCGTGACGCCGATGCCCCGTCCCGGGCCGGCCGAAAAATCGCTCGTTGACGGCTGCGACCTGCGGCCTCACCATACGGTTGCGCATGGCATGGCGAGTTTCGCGATAGGCAACAGTGGAGGAAGCATGATCTTCGTGGGCGAGCTGTCCGACATCCCCGTCGGGGAGTCCGTTCGTGTCCAGGGGACGGTGCCCATCGCCGTCTTCAACGTCGACGGCGATCTCTACGCCATCGACGACACGTGCACCCACCAGGACGCCTCGCTGTCCGACGGATGGCTCGAGGACTGTGCGGTGGAGTGCCCGCTGCACGCGGCCTGCTTCGACCTGCGGACCGGGATGCCGAGCGGCCCGCCCGCGAAGACACCCGTCCGCACGCACCAGGTGGTGATCGCCGACGGTGTGGTCCACGTCGTCGAGTCGGTCCCCGCCTCCGGTGCCGCGACCGGCGTCCGCCCGGGCGTACAGGCCGGCACCTGATGCGCGACGTCACGGTCGTCGGCGCCTCGCTCGCCGGCCTCGCCACGGCGCGCGCCCTGCGCGCCCAGGGCTTCGCCGGGACGATCACGGTCGTCGGCGACGAGAAGCACGCCCCCTACGACCGCCCTCCGCTGTCCAAGGAGTTCCTCGCCGGGAGCTCCGACGAGGACGCCATCGCCCTGACCGAGGACGACGACGCCGCCCTCGACGTCGAGTGGCGCCTCGGTCGCACCGCACTCGCCCTCGACGGTCCGACCCGGACCGTCACCCTCGACGACGGCTCGACCCTCTCGGCCGACGCCGTCGTCCTCGCCACGGGCGCCCGCGCCCGGAACCTGCCGGGCGAGCTGCCCGGCGGGGTGCACACCCTGCGCACCCTCGACGACGCCCGTGCCCTGCGCGCCGACCTCGTCCCGGGCCGGCGGCTGGTGGTGGTCGGCGCCGGGTTCGTCGGGGCCGAGGTCGCCTCGACCGCGCACGGCCTCGGCCTGGACGTCACGATCGTCGAGGCCGCCCCGGTGCCGCTGCAGCGGGCCCTCGGGCCCGAGATGGGCACCGCCTGCGGGCGCCTGCACGCCGCCGCCGGGGTGCCGCTGCACCTCGGGACGGGTGTGGCCCGGCTCGTCGGCTCGCCCCGGGTCACCGGGGTCGAGCTCACCGACGGCCGCGAGCTGCCCGCCGACGTCGTCGTGGTCGGGATCGGCGCGATCCCGAACGTCGAGTGGCTGGAGGGCTCCGGCCTCGACCTCGACGACGGCGTCGTCACCGACGCGGCGGGCCGCACGAACCTGCCCGGCGTCGTCGCGGTGGGGGACTGTGCCAGCACCCATCGCGACTACACCGGCTCCCGGCTGCGCCTGGAGCACTGGACCAACGCGCTGCAGCAACCGGCCGTCGCGGCCGCGGCGCTGCTCGGGACCGAGCACTCGCTGCCGGCCCACCACGCGGTGCCCTACTTCTGGTCCGACCAGTACGGGCACAGCATCCAGTTCGCGGGACACCGGTCCGCGGACGGCTCGGTCCGGATCGACGACGGCGACCCCGGGGCCGACGGCGGGTTCCTCGCCGTGTTCCTCGACGCCGCGGGGGAGGCCGTCGGCGTGCTCGGCGTCGACCGTCCCCGGCCCTTCGGGCGGATGCGCCGGGAGCTGGCGAAACGGCTCCGCTGACCCGGCACGTCACCTGCGGCGCAGGTCCTCGTGGGGACCTGCGCCGCAGGCGTGTCCGGGGCCGGTCGCAGCCCGGTCGCACGGACCACGATCAGCCTCTTGACCTGCCGGGAGTGCCGTGCGACGCTGAACGCAGACAGTTGATATATCAGTCCGCTGGAGAAGATATCTGGAGGTGCCCATGACGACGTTCGCCGTGGATCGGGGTCCGTCGAACGGTGCGACGGGGGTCCTCGACGGGACGCTGCGCGACGTGGACCCGGAGGTGCACGCGGCCGTCGCCGCCGAGCTGGGTCGCCAGCGCGGCACCCTGGAGATGATCGCCAGCGAGAACTTCGCCCCGCTCGCCGTCATGCAGGCGCAGGGCTCGGTGCTCACCAACAAGTACGCCGAGGGCTACCCCGGCCGCCGCTACTACGGCGGCTGCGAGCACGTCGACGTCATCGAGCAGCTCGCCATCGACCGCGTGAAGGCGCTGTTCGGCGCCGACTACGCCAACGTCCAGCCGCACTCCGGCGCCCAGGCCAACGCCGCCGCCATGGCCGCGCTGCTCGACCCGGGCGACACCATCCTGGGCCTCGACCTGGCCCACGGCGGGCACCTCACCCACGGCATGCGGCTCAACTTCTCCGGCCGCCTCTACGACGTCGCCGCCTACCACGTCCGCGCCGAGGACCACCGCGTCGACATGGCCGAGGTGGAGCGCCTGGCCCACGAGCGCCGCCCGAAGCTGATCATCGCCGGCTGGTCGGCCTACCCGCGGCAGCTCGACTTCGCCGAGTTCCGGCGGATCGCCGACGCGGTCGGTGCGTACCTGATGGTCGACATGGCGCACTTCGCGGGCCTCGTCGCGACCGGGCTGCACCCGTCGCCGGTGCCCTACGCCGACATCGTCACCAGCACCACCCACAAGACCCTGGGCGGCCCGCGCGGCGGGATCATCCTGGCCCGCGGCGAGCTCGCCAAGAAGCTCAACTCCCAGGTCTTCCCCGGCCAGCAGGGCGGCCCGCTGGAGCACGTGATCGCGGCCAAGGCCGTCGCGTTCAAGCTCGCCGGCGAGCCCGCGTTCGCCGAGCGCCAGCAGCGCACCCTGGAGGGCGCCCGGATCGTCGCCGAGCGGCTGGTCCAGGAGCCCGGCGTCGGCGTGGTCTCCGGCGGCACCGACGTCCACCTGGTCCTGGTCGACCTGCGCGACTCCGAGCTCGACGGCAAGCAGGCCGAGGACCGGCTGCACCGGGTCGGCATCACCGTCAACCGCAACGCCGTCCCGTTCGACCCGCGCCCGCCGATGGTGAGCTCCGGGGTCCGGATCGGGACCCCCGCGCTGGCCGCCCGCGGCTTCGGTGCCGAGGACTTCACCGAGGTCGCCGACATCATCGCCCGCGCCCTGCGCCCCGCCGCCGGCGACGCCGAGCTCGACGAGCTCGCCGCCCGCGTCACCGTCCTCGCCGACCGCCACCCCCTCTACCCGGAGCTGACGGCATGAGCACCGAGAAGACCGGCACCGGGAACACACTTCCCGGGGCGCACCTGCCCGAGCACCCCGACGCCCTGTGGCGCAACCCCGAGCCGAAGCGCTCCTACGACGTGGTCATCGTCGGCGGCGGCGGGCACGGGCTGGCCACCGCCCACTACCTGGTCAAGAACCACGGGATCACCAACGTGGCGGTGCTGGAGAAGGGGTGGCTCGCCGGCGGCAACATGGCCCGCAACACCACGCTGATCCGCTCCAACTACCTGTGGGACGAGTCGGCCTTCATCTACGAGCACGCCCTGAAGCTGTGGGAGGGGCTGGAGGAGGACCTCGGCTACCCGATCCTGTTCTCCCAGCGCGGCGTGCTGAACCTCGCCCACACCGAGCAGGACGTGCGCGACTCGGTCCGCCGGGTCGAGGCGAACCGGCTCAACGGGATCGACGCCGAGTACCTCGGCCCCGACGACGTCGCGAAGATCTGCCCGATCGTCAACGTCTCGCACGACATCCGCTACCCGGTCCTCGGCGCGACCTACCAGCCCCGGGCCGGCATCGCCAAGCACGACTACGTGGCCTGGGGCTTCGCCCGCCGCGCCGACGAGGCCGGGGTCGACCTGATCCAGGACTGCGAGGTGCTGGACTTCCTCACCGAGGGGTCGGTGGCCGACGGCACCGCGAAGGTGACCGGGATCCGCACCAGCCGCGGGGACATCGCCTGCGGGCAGGTCGCGCTCTGCGCGGCCGGGCACACCTCGACCCTGCTCGACCGGCTCGGCGTGGACACCCCGCTGCAGTCGCACCCGCTGCAGGCGCTGGTGTCCGAGCTGCTGGAGCCGGTGCACCCGACGATCGTCATGTCGAACGCGGTGCACGTCTACGTCTCCCAGGCGCACAAGGGCGAGCTCGTCCTGGGCGCTGGCGTCGACTCCTACAACGGCTACGGCCAGCGCGGCGCCTTCCACATCATCGAGCGCCAGATGGCCGCCGCGGTCGAGCTGTTCCCGGTGTTCGCGCGGGCGCACCTGCTGCGCAGCTGGGCGGGCATCGTCGACGTCACCCCGGACGCGTCGCCGATCGTGGGCCGCACCCCGTACGCGAACGTGCTGGTCAACTCCGGGTGGGGGACCGGCGGCTTCAAGGTGACGCCCGGGCTGGGCTGGTGCCTGGCCCACACCATCGCCACCGACGAGCTGCACCCGCACATCGCCCCCTTCTCCCTCGACCGGTTCGTCACCGGCGCGCTCGTGGACGAGCACGGCGCCGCCGGCGTCGCCCACTGACACCCCAGGAGCCCGACGTGCAACTCATCGACTGCCCCTGGTGCGGCCCCCGCGAGGAGGTCGAGTTCCACTACGGCGGCCAGGCCCACGTCGAGTACCCGGCCGCGCCGGCCGAGCTCGACGACGAGCAGTGGGCGCACTACGTGTTCTTCCGGGACAACCCGAAGGGCCCGTTCGCCGAGCGCTGGAGCCACTCCGCGGGCTGCCGCCGCTGGTTCAACGCCGTCCGTGACACCCACACCTACCGGTTCCTCGCCGTCTATCCGATGGGCGAGGCCCGGCCGCAGATCCCGGGGACCCGCGCATGACCCGCATCGATGGTTTCGGTCGCGTGGACCGGACCCGTACCCTGACCTTCGTCTTCGACGGCACCACCCACACCGGTCACCCGGGCGACACGCTGGCCTCCGCGCTGCTCGCGAACGGGGTCACCGTGCTGGGCGGCTCGGTCAAGCTCGGCCGCCCGCGGGGCATCGGCGGGGCCTGGACCGAGGACCCGGTCGGCCTCGTGCAGATCGAGGAGCCGTTCCCCGAGCCGATGCTGCAGGCCGCCACCGTCGAGCTGTACGACGGCCTGGTCGCCCGTGGCCTGAACGGGCAGGGCCGGCTGGCGACGGTCCCCGACACCGCGCGGTACGACCGCCGCCACGCCCACTGCGACACCCTGGTGATCGGCGCCGGCCCGGCCGGGCTGCTCGCCGCGCGCACCGCGGCCCGCCGCGGCGACCGCGTGGTGCTCGTCGACGACCGTCCGGAGGCCGGCGGCTCCCTGGTCCCGACCGACCGGATCGACGGCCGCGCCGCGCACCGGTTCGTCGCCGACGTCGTCGCCGAGCTCGCGGAGAACCCCGAGGTGCTGCACCTGCAGCGCACCACCGCCTTCGGCCACTACGACGACGGGTTCGTCCTGGCCCTGGAGCGGCGCACCGACCACCTCGGCGCGGCCGCCCCGACCCACCGCTCCCGCCAGCGGGTGCACCGGATCCGGGCCGGGCGGGTCGTCGTCGCGGCCGGCGCGATCGAGCGCCCCGTGGTGTTCGCCGACAACGACCGCCCGGGCGTCATGCTCGCCTCCGCGGCGCGGGAGTACCTGCACCGCTACGGCGTGCTCGCCGGGCGCGAGGTCGTCGTCTTCACCACCGACGACGCCGCCTACCTCGCCGCCGCCGACCTGGCCGGGGCCGGGGCGCGCGTCACCCTCGTCGACGCCCGCACCGCGCCGCCCGCCGAGCGGGCGCGGGAGTGCACCGAGGCCGGGGTGACCCTGCGCGCCGGGGCCACCGTCGTCGGGTCCGACGCCGACGACGCCGGCCGGGTCCGCGCCGCGCACGTCGCCGACGGCGGGGCCACCGAGGTGCTGCCCTGCGACCTGCTGCTGGTCTCCGGCGGCTGGACGCCCACCGCGCACCTGTTCAGCCACGTGCGCGGACAGCTGGTCTACGACTCCGGTCTGGGAGCCTTCCGGCCGGGCGCCGACATCGCGGGCACCGAGGTGATCGGCGCCGCGAACGGCACCCTCGACCTGGCGGGCTGCCTGGCCGAGGGCGCGGGCGGCGACGCCCCGAGCTCCGCCCCGGAGCCCGCGCGCACCCCCGGCCTGGTGCTGTGGCGCACCGCGGGGGACTCCGCGCGCCAGTTCGTCGACGTCCAGCGGGACGCGACCGTCGCCGACATCGAGCGGGCCGTCGGCGCCGGGCTCCGCTCGGTGGAGCACGTGAAGCGCTACACCACCATCGGCACCGCCCACGACCAGGGGAAGACCTCCGGCACCATCGCCTCCGGGATCACCTCGGAGCTGCTGGGCCGCCCGGCGGGCGACCTCGGGACCACCACGTTCCGCCCGCCCTACACCCCGGTGTCGTTCGCCGCGCTCGCCGGCCGCGAGCGCGGGGACCTGTTCGACCCGGTCCGCACCACCGCGGTGCACCCCTGGCACGTCGCGCACGGCGCGGTGTTCGAGGACGTCGGCCAGTGGAAGCGGCCCCGCCACTTCCCGCGGGCCGGCGAGGACATGGACGCCGCCGTGCTGCGCGAGTGCGCCGCGGCCCGCCGCGACGTCGCGATCATGGACGGCTCCACCCTGGGCAAGATCGACGTCCAGGGGCCGGACGCGGGGGCGTTCCTCGACCTCGTCTACACGAACCTGATGAGCAGCCTGAAGGTCGGCCGCGTCCGCTACGGCGTCATGTGCGGCAACGACGGCATGGTCACCGACGACGGCACCGTGCTGCGCATCGCCGAGGACCGGTTCCTGCTGACCACGACCACCGGCGGCGCGGCCCCGGTCCTCGACCACCTCGAGGACTGGCGCCAGACCGAGGTCCCGCATCTGCGGGTCAACCTCGCGTCGGTCACCGAGCACTGGGCGGTGTTCCCGGTCGTCGGGCCCCGCTCGCGCGACGTGGTCGCCGCGGTCTTCCCCGGCGTCGACGCCTCCGCCGAGGCGTTCGAGTTCATGACCTGGCGCGACACCGAGCTCGACGGCGTCCCGGTCCGGCTGGCCCGGATCTCCTTCTCCGGCGAGCTGGCCTTCGAGGTCAACGTCGACGCCCGGTACGGCCTCGCCGTGTGGGAGCGGCTGGTCGCCGCCGGCGAGCCGTACGGCATCACCCCCTACGGCACCGAGACGATGCACGTGCTGCGCGCCGAGAAGGGCTACCCGATCATCGGGCAGGACACCGACGGCACCGTCTCCCCGCACGACCTGGGGATGAGCTGGGCGGTGTCGAAGAAGAAGGTCGACTTCGTCGGCAAGCGCTCCTTCGCCCGCGCCTCCAACACCGACCCGATGCGCAAGCACCTGGTCGGGCTGCTCCCGACCGACCGCGGCACCCGGCTGCCCGAGGGAGCGCAGATCGTCGAGTTCTCGCCCGACGGCACCCTGCCCCCGCCGCCGGTCCCGATGCTCGGCCACGTCACCTCCAGCTACCTGTCCGCGGAGCTGGCGCGACCCTTCGCCCTGGCCCTGCTCAAGGGCGGTCGCGACCGCATCGGCGACGTCGTGCACGTCCCGCACCAGGGGGCGCTGGTCCCGGTCGAGATCACCGGACCCGTCCTCGTCGACCCGGAAGGAGCCCGCCGTGACGGCTGAGCTCGCCACCACGCACCCGCTCGACGCGCACGCCCCGGCACTGACCGGGCTCGCCCGGGACACCGGCGGCGGCCTCTCGGTCCAGGTCCTGCCGACCGCGCAGTCGGTCACCCTGCGGCTCGACCCGGCCGGCCCGGCCCGTGCCGGCGTCGACGCCGCGCTCGGCACCGCGCTGCCGACCCGACCGAACACCTGGGCCGCCGCCGGTGACGGCGAGGTCGTCTGGCTCGGCCCCGACGAGTGGCTGGTCACCAGCCGCTCTCCGAACGCCGCGGTCTCCGAGGCGGCGCTGCGCGAGCTCGTCGCCGGGGAGGCGGGCGGCGCCGCGGTCGACACCTCCGCCCAGCGGGTCGTGCTGCGGATCGGCGGGCGACTGGCCCGCGAGCTGCTGTCCTTCGGCTGCTCGCTGGACCTGCACCCGCGCTCATTCCCGGCCGGGCGCAGCGCCCAGACGCTGCTCGGCGGGGCCGGGGTGATCCTCCTGGCCCGCGACGCCGCCGCCGACGCCGACGGGGGAGCGGTCCTCGACGTGCACGTCCGCAGCTCGTTCGCCGGCCACCTCGCCGACTGGCTGCTCGACGCCGCCCTGGAGTTCCGCCCCGACCCCGCCGCCGACCCCGCCGCGTCGCGGGCCCTCGCCGGCTGACCGCCCGACGACCACCGAGAAGGAGACCACCATGACCCCCCGCGTCGTCATCATCGGAGCCGGGATCGTCGGGGCGAACCTGGCCGACGAGCTCACCACCCGCGGCTGGACCGACGTCACCGTCCTGGACCAGGGGCCGCTGCCCCTGACCGGCGGTTCCACCTCGCACGCCCCCGGCCTGGTCTTCCAGACCACCGGGTCGAAGACCATGACCGCGTTCGCCACCTACACCGTCGAGAAGCTGAAGAGCCTGGACGTCGACGGCGGCTGGTGCTTCAACCAGGTCGGCGGCCTGGAGGTCGCGACCACCCCGGAGCGGCTCGCCGACCTGCACCGCAAGCAGGGCTGGGCAGTCTCCCGCGGGGTCCCGGCGTCGGTCGTCGACGCCGCCGAGTGCGCCCGCCTGCACCCGCTGCTCGACGCCGGTCAGGTCCTCGGCGGCCTGCACACCCCGACCGACGGCCTGGCCAAGGCCGCCCGCGCCGTCGTCGCGCTGGCGCGGCGCGCCGAGTCCCGCGGCGCGGTCTTCCGCGGCTCGGTGCGCGTCACCGGCATCGCGCAGTCCGGCGGCCGGGTCACCGGCGTCGAGACCGCCGACGGCGAGACCGTCCCCGCCGACATCGTCGTGTCCTGCGCCGGGTTCTGGGGCCGTGAGCTGGGCAAGCTCGTCGGCATGCGGGTGCCGCTGCTGCCGCTGGCCCACCAGTACGCCCGCACCACCCAGGTCGAGCAGCTCGTCGGACGCAACGACGAGCTCGTCGAGGCGCGGCTGCCGATCCTGCGCCACCAGGACGCCGACCTCTACTACCGCGAGCACAACGACTGCATCGGCATCGGCTCCTACGCCCACCGCCCGATGCCGGTGTCGATCTCCGAGCTGCCCGAGGTCGGCGACGGCGAGGTCGGCGAGCGCACCCAGCCCTCGATGCTGCCCTTCACCTCCGACGACTTCGCACAGCAGTGGGAGCAGAGCACGCAGCTGCTGCCCGGCCTGCAGCGGTCCAAGATCGAGCACGGCTTCAACGGGGTCTTCTCCTTCACCCCCGACGGCGGGCCGCTGATCGGCGAGTCCGCCGACGTCGCCGGCTTCTGGATCGCCGAGGCCGTGTGGGTCACCCACTCCTCGGGCGTCGCCCGCTCGGTCGCGCAGCTGCTCGTCGAGGGCCGCAGCGAGCTCGACCTGCACGGATGCGACGTGCACCGCTTCGACGAGGTCGAGACCACCGACGCCTACGTCGACGAGACCTCGCAGCAGAACTTCGTCGAGATCTACGACGTGCTGCACCCGCTGCAGCCGAAGCTGTCCCCGCGCGACCTGCGGACCAGCCCGTTCGTGGACCGCCAGCGCGAGCTCGGGGCGTTCTTCCTGGAGTCGCACGCCTGGGAGCGCCCGCACTGGTACGAGGCCAACGCGGCCCTGGCGAAGGACATGCCCGCCGAGTGGCGCGCCCCGTCCCGCGACGCCTGGTCGGCGATGTTCCACTCGCCGGTCGTCGCGGTCGAGGCGTGGAGGACCCGCACCGCGGTCGCGATGTACGACATGACCCCGCTGAAGCGCCTGGAGGTGTCCGGGCCGGGCGCCTGCGCGTTCCTGGAGGGTCTGACCACCGGAAAGATGGACAAGTCCGTCGGCGCGGTCACCTACACGCTGATGCTCGACGAGGCCGGCGGCGTCCGCAGCGACCTCACCGTCGCCCGGCTGGGCGAGCAGCTGTTCCAGGTCGGCGCGAACTCCAACCTCGACCTCGACCACCTGCGCCGCGCGCTGCCCGACGACCACTCGGTCGTCGTCCGCGACATCACCGGCGGTACCTGCTGCATCGGTGTCTGGGGCCCGCTGGCCCGCGACCTGGTGCAGCCGCTGTCGCGCGACGACTTCTCCCACGAGGGGCTGAAGTACTTCCGCGCGATGTCCGCGCACATCGCCGGCATCCCGGTGACCGCGATGCGGCTGTCCTACGTCGGCGAGCTCGGCTGGGAGATCTACACCAGCGCCGAGTACGGCCGGAAGCTGTGGGACGTGCTGTACGAGGCCGGGCGCCCGCTCGGCGTCGTCGCGGCCGGGCGCGCGGCGTTCAACAGCCTGCGGCTGGAGAAGGGCTACCGCTCCTGGGGCGCCGACGTCTCGACCGAGCACAACCCCTACGAGGCCGGGCTCGGCTTCGCCGTCCGCCCGCACACCAAGGGCGACTTCGTGGGCCGCGAGGCCGTCGAGAAGATCGACCCGGACGCCGTCACCCGCAGGCTGACCTGCCTCACGATCGACGACGGCCGCAGCGTCGTCCTCGGTCACGAGGCCGTGCTCGTCGACGGGGAGCCGGCCGGCTACGTCACCTCCGCGGCGTACGCCTACACCCTGGGCACCCCGATCGCCTACGCCTGGCTGCCCGCCGGACTGGCGGTCGGATCGACGGTCGAGATCCAGTACTTCGACCGCCGGATCCGGGCCTCGGTCGCGGCCGAGCCGCTGTTCGACCCGGAGATGAGCCGCATCCGGCGCTGACCCGCACGACCCGGGGCCCGGCCCACCCGGCCGGGCCCCGGGCCGACGTGCCACCCCGCCCGTCGCACCGCCGCACGGAAGGACCCCCATGCGTTCCGACACCCTCGACCGGTTCCTCTGGGACCTGGCCGCCCGCGTCCCCGCCCCCGGGGGCGGCGCGACGGCCGGCCTGCACCTCGCGCAGGCCGCCGCCCTGCTCGGCATGGTCGCCCGCTACACCGACGGCGAGCGCTACGCCGAGCACGCCGAGACCGTGCTGGCGGTCCGCAACCGGGCCGACGAGCTGCGCATCACCGGCCTCGGCCTCGCCGAGGACGACGCCCGTGCGTTCGGCGCCGTCGGCGCGGCCTACACGCTGCCCCGCGACACCGACGAGGCGAAGCGGGCCCGCACCGCCGCGATCGCCGCCGCACTGGTCGAGGCGGGCCGGATCCCGGCGCAGGTCATCCGCGCCGCGGAGCAGGTGGTCGACCTCGCCGAGCGACTGCGGCCGATCGGCAACCCCAACGTGATCAGCGACGTGGGCGCGGCGGCCGACGCCGCACGGGCCGCGGCCAGCACCGCCCGGCTCAACGTCGAGATCAACCTGGCGGGCCTCACCGACCCGCCGGCGCGCAGCGAGCTGGAGGCGGCGCTGACCGGCGTCGACGACCTGCTGCGCCGGGCCGACAAGGTGACCGACGACGTACGGGAGCAGATCCGCCGATGACCCCGCCACCCACCCCCCACCCCGACCACGTGCTGCTCGACGGCACCGCGCGCGCCCGCGAGCTGCGCCAGGGCGTGCAGGCCGAGGCCGCCGCGCTCACCGTCCTCGGCGTCGCGCCGCGGCTGGCCGTCGTCGTCGCCACCGCCGACGAGGGCGCGGGCTGGTACGTCCGCTCGCTGTCCGGCGCCGCCCGCCGGGTCGGTGTGGAGTGCGAGGTCGTCGACCTCGGCCCGGACGCCGACGCCGAGCTGATCGGCCGCACCCTGGCCCGCCTGAGCAGCGACGACACCGTGCACGGCATCATCCTGCAGACCCCGCTGCCCGACGGCGTGCGGGTCGAGGAGCTGGCCGCGTCGATCGTCCCGGAGAAGGACGTCGACGGCGCCAACCCGCTGTCGGCGGGCCGGCTCGCCGCGGGGCTGCCCGCCTACCCGCCGGCCACCGCGGCCGCGGTGCTCGAGCTGCTCGACCACCACGGCGTCGAGCTGGCCGGGCGCAGCGCGGTCGTCGTGGGGCGCTCGCTGGTCGTCGGCAAGCCGACCGCGCAGCTGCTGCTGCAGCGCGACGCGACGGTCGGCATCTGCCACCGCCACACCAAGGACCTGGCCGAGCACACCCGCACCGCGGACGTGCTCGTGGTCGCGGTCGGGCGGATCGGGCTGATCCGCGCCGAGCACGTCGCCGACGGCGCGGTCGTGGTCGACGTCGGCACCAACACCGCGCCCGACGGCAGCCTGGTCGGCGACGTCGACGCCGCCGACGTCGCCACCCGCGCGGGGGCACTCACCCCGGTGCCCGGCGGTGTCGGACCGGTGACCACGGCCCTGCTGCTGACGCACACCGTCCGCTCGGCGCGCGCCCACGTCTGAGCCGGGCTCAGACGACCTCGCGGACCGCCTTCTCGAACCCGATGACGTGCGCGCGGGCCCGGTCGGCCGCCTCGTCGGCCTGCTGGCCCGCGATGGCCCGCAGCAGGCCCGAGTGCTCGCCGACGTGCTGGTCGAAGTGGGTCATCCGGTCCAGGAACAGGCAGAAGATCCTGGTCGCCAGGTTGTCGTAGCGGATCAGGGTGTCCTCGAGGTGTGGGTTGGCCGCCGCCTCGTAGATCGTCCGGTGCACGTGCAGGTCCCAGCGCATCAGCTCGTCGCGGTCCAGCGTGCGCACGTCGATCCGGTCGATCGTGTCGGCCAGCTCGGCCAGGTCGGCCCGCGTGGTGGGGCCGGCGTACTCGGCGGCGCGCCGCGCGGCGAGCGGCTCCAGCTGCACACGGATCTCGGAGATGTAGGCGAGGTCGGTGATGTCGACACCGGTCGCGAACGTCCCGCGACGCGGGTAGGAGACGACCAGCCGGTCGATCTCGAGCCGCTTGAGTGCCTCCCGGACGGGGGTGCGACCGACCTCCAGGGACTTCGCGAGGGCGACGTCGTCGATGGCCGTCATCGGCGGGATGTCGAGCATGATCAGCCGATCCCGGATCACCGTGTACGCCTTGTCGGCGAGGGACGTGTACTCCGGCTCGGCGTCGTCGGGCAATGCGGTCACGGTCGCATGTTAACGCGACAGACGTGCCTAACAGTCGCCGGACGTGCCCACACCTCTTGACTAAGACTGATATATCAATGCACTATCTACACCGTGCCGCGGTCTCCGCGGAGCGCGTCCGACCGAGGAGAGGCCGCCGTGTCCCGTTCCTTCATCCTGACCCTGGACTGCCCGAACCGCACCGGCATCGTGCGGGCGGTCAGCGCCTTCCTGTTCGAGCACGGCTGCGACATCGGCGAGTACCAGCAGTTCGACGACCCGCTGCGCGGCCGCCTCTACCTGCGCACCCAGGTCGGCGCGGAGCAGGACGTGGACCTCGACGCCGTCGGCCGCGACTTCGAGGCCGTCGCCGCGGAGTTCGGCATGAGCTTCACCTTCACCGACGGCGTCCCCGCCCGGATCCTGGTGATGGTCTCCAAGCTCGGCCACTGCCTCAACGACCTCATCTTCCGCTGGCGGGCCGGCAGCCTCGGCGCCGACATCGTCGCGGTCGTCTCCAACCACGAGGACATGCGCCCGATGGCCGAGGCGGCCGGACTGCCGTTCGTGCACGTCCCGGTGACCGCGGAGACCAAGCCCGAGGCCGAGGCACGGCTGCTGTCGCTCGTCGACGAGTTCGACGCCGAGCTGGTCGTGCTCGCCCGCTACATGCAGGTGCTCTCCGACGAGACCTGCAAGGCCCTCGAGGGCCGGGCCATCAACATCCACCACTCGTTCCTGCCCGGTTTCAAGGGCGCCCGCCCCTACCACCAGGCCTACGCGCGCGGCGTGAAGCAGGTCGGCGCCACGGCGCACTACGTGACCCCGGACCTGGACGAGGGCCCGATCATCGAGCAGGAGGTGATCCGGATCGACCACTCCTACGACCCGAAGGCGCTGCAGATGGTCGGCCGCGACGCCGAGGCGCTCGCCCTGTCCCGCGCGGTGCGCTGGCACTGCGAGCGCCGGGTGCTGCTGACCGGCGGCAGCACGGTCGTCTTCCGGTAGCGCCCGCTCCGCGAGCCCACGGCCCCGTCCCCGCACCGCGGGGGCGGGGCCGTTCCGCGTCCCGGCACGCGACGCCCTCCGCCGTGGCGCGGTCCCTCACTGGTTCACTGTCGGTCGGACCAGTACTGCTCCCGGACGAGATGCGGGAGCACCGAACCCACCCCGGAGGCGGTCCGGATGCCCCGTCCCCTCGTCATCCCCCGCGGCCCGGTCGACCTCGCCGGCGCGCTGCACCTGCCCGACGGGTTCGACCCCGCGGGGTCCTGCGCCGCGGTCGTGCTGTGCGGCCCCGGGAGCAGCGTCAAGGAGCAGATCGCCGCCGGCTACGCGGCGCGGCTCGCGGCCGCCGGGTTCGTCGCCCTCGCGTTCGACCCCGCCCACCAGGGGGAGAGCGGAGGCGAGCCCCGCGACCTGGAGGACCCCTACCGGCGGAGCGAGGACGTCTCCTACGCCGTCGACGCGCTGACGACCGTCGCGGGCGTGGACCCGGCGCGGATCGGCGCGCTCGGCATCTGCGCCGGTGGCGGCTACACCGTCCACGCCGCCCGGACGGACCACCGCATCGCGGCACTCGCCACCGTCGTCGCCGTCGACATCGGGGCCGCCCGGCGCGGCCGGGGGCCCGCCGCCGACGGGGTCGCCACGGCTCTCGACGACCTCGCCGCCGAGCGGACCGCCGAGGTGCTGGGCGGGACCCTCGACCGCGTGAACTGGCTCCCGGACTCGGCCGAGGACGCGGCGGCCGCCGGGCTCACCGACGTCGACGCGCTCCAGGCGGTCACCTACTACCGCACGCCCCGCGGGCACCACGAGCGGTCCACGAACCGTCGCCTGCGCCGCAGCGACTCCCTGCTCATCGGGTTCGACGCCTTCCATCTGGCCGACCGGCTGCTCACCCAACCGCTGCAGGTGGTCGTCGCCGGGCGCCGGGGCTCCACCGGGCAGTACGAGGACGGTGAACGGCTGCGACGGCTCGCGCCGAACGCGGAGGGTCCGGTCGTCGTCGAGGGCGCGGGCCACTACGAGATGTACGACGTGCCCGAGTACGTCGACCGGGCCGTCGGGTCCCTCAGCGCGTTCTTCCGCCGCCATCTCTGACCCCGGCCGCGCGCCGGGGCACACGAACGCCCCGCGCCGGCGGGGCCGGGCGGGGCGTCCGTGGTGGTGCGGGGGATCAGCCCACGCGGTCGCGCACCCAGTCGTGGAACTCGCCGATGTGGTGCTCGCTGGGCACGAGCACGCCGCCCTTCTCGTAGGAGCGCGAGTCCATCGCGAGCTGGCAGCGCTCGCAGGCGTCGAAGTCCTGGACGTTGACCCGGTGGAACAGCTCCACCGAGCGGTCGATGTCGGCGCCGGAGTCGACGACCTCGGGCAGGTACAGCCAGTCGCAGACGACCAGGGTGCGCTCGGCGGTCAGCGGGAACATGCGGTGGAACACCACGTGGTCGGGGACCAGGTTGATGAACACCGACGGCCGCACGGTGATGGCGTAGTAGCGGCGGTCCTGCTCCTGCGCGACGCCCGGGATGCGGGCGAGCCCCTCCGAGCCGTCGACGGTGAAGCCCTGGATCTCCTCACCGAACTCCGCGCCGTGCCCGACGAAGTACTGGGCGGCCAGGCCGTCGGCGAACTCCGGCAGCACCTCGGTGAGCTCGGGGTGGATCGTCGCGCAGTGGTAGCACTCCATGAAGTTCTCGACGATCTGCTTCCAGTTCGCCTTGACGTCGTAGGAGATGCGCCGGCCGAGCTTCAGGTTCTCGACGTCGTAGCCGACGATCGCGTCCGGCGAACCGAGCCGGGTGCTGACGTCACCGATCACCGTGTCGGTGAACGAGGGTGGCTCCTCGGCCAGGCTCAGCCAGACGTAGCCCAGCCACTCGCGGACGTGCACAGTGTGCAGGCCGTACTCGACCTTGTCGACGTCGGGCATCGAGCTCAGGTTCGGCGCCGCGATGAGCTTGCCGTCCAGGCCGTAGGTCCAGGCGTGGTACGGACACTGGAAGGAGCGCTTGACCTCGCCCTTCTCCTCCGTGCACAGCCGCGCGCCGCGGTGCCGGCAGACGTTGAGGTAGGCCCGCACGGAGTTGTCCCTGGCCCGCGTGACGATCACGCTCTCCCGCCCGATCTGGACGGTCTCGAACGCGCCGGGCTTGTCCAGGTCCGCGGCCAGCACCGCGCAGAACCACGTCTTGTGGAAGATGTTGTCCTGCTCGGCCCGGAAGATCGCGGGGTCGGTGTAGTAGTGGCCGGCGAGGGTCTCTCGCAGGCTGTCCGGGAGGCTCTGCCCCTCGGTGGCGGGGGTCGACAACTCACCGGTCGTCATGGCGGTACTCCTCGTGGGCGACGGTCGGGCGTGCGGCTGGGGGTCTGGTGCGAGGTCGGGTGCCGTCGTCGGGTGTGTGTCCGGCGGGCCGAGCTCGGGATCGGTGCGACGGCACCGGTGCGTTACGGAGGCCGGCGCCGCGGGACCGGAGGCCCACGCGACGCCCGGGCGCCGGAGGCGACCGGGGTGCGGTCACGGTGGAATCGTTGCGGCACAGCGGATCACCTCCTGCAGTGGGATTCCGACGCGAGGACGACGGCGGCGATCGGGACCGCGGAAACACACGAGAAATACCGGAAACTGTTGCGTAACAAGCAACGAGTCGCTCAATGCGCACCACGATGGGAGCGCGTCTCCCGGGTCGGTGTCAAGGGGCCGCAGCGGTGGTGTTCGTGCAGGCCCGGGGCGTGGGCCGGTCGCCGCGGGTGGGGTGACGGAACTGCTGGGGGCACGGTGGCGACTCCGGTGTCGTCGGGCTCCGGGCGGCTGGTCGGGGCTTGACCGCCGCTTCGGCCTCATCATAACGTGCACAGATATATTAATCGAGTATCTGATGGGGAGCAGGTGCTGCCGGGTCGCGACCCCGGCCGATCGCCGCCCGTCCGCCGCCCCTCTCCCGGGCCGGCGGCACCCGCTCCCCGCCCCCCGTCGTGCCGGCGATCCCGGCGGCGGGCCCGCACGACCCACGGAGCGGCGCACGTACCGCACTTCCCCCGCACCCGGACAGAGGTGGAGACGTCATGACGCAGGTCGATCCCCGGTCGTGTACCGAGGACCCCGGAGCACCCCCGGAACGCCCCCGCACGGACTGGACGGTCTTCGGGATCGGCGCCGCGCTGGCGCTGCTGTTCGTCGTCTGGGGGGTCGCGGCGCCGGAGAGCCTGCGCACGACCGCGTCCGGGATGATCGAGGCCCTGATGCGCGGGGGCGGCTGGGGCTTCATCCTCGCCGCGACCGCCTTCGTGGCCTTCGCGCTGTTCCTGGCCTTCAGCCGGTTCGGGCGGATCAGGCTCGGCGCCGACGACGAGGAGCCCGAGTTCCGCACGGTCTCCTGGATCGCGATGATGTTCTCGGCCGGCATGGGCATCGGGCTGATGTTCTTCGGGGTCACCGAGCCGCTGACCTTCTTCCGGTCCCCGCCGCCCGGGTCCGCCGCGCCGGCGACGACCGAGTCGATGCAGGTCGCGATGGCGACGTCGCTGTTCCACTGGACGCTGCACCCGTGGGCGATCTACGCCGTCGTCGGGCTCGCGATCGCCTACTCCACCTTCCGCCGGGGCCGGCGGCAGCTGATCAGCCAGGCGTTCGTCCCGCTGATCGGGCAGAAGGCCGCCGACGGGGCGATCGGCAAGGCGATCGACATCCTCGCGATCTTCGCGACGCTGTTCGGCTCGGCCGCGTCCCTCGGTCTCGGCGCGTTCCAGATCGGCGGCGGCATGCAGACCGTCGGCTGGGTCGACGGGGTGCCGGGGGCCGGCGTGCTCGCGGCGATCATCGTCGTGCTGACCGCGGCGTTCATCCTCTCCGCGGTGTCCGGGGTCGCCAAGGGCATCCAGTGGCTGTCCAACACCAACATGGTGCTGGCCGGGGCGCTGGCGCTGTTCGTGTTCGTCGTCGGCCCGACGGTGATCATCCTGGACCTGGTGCCCACCGCGCTGGGCGCCTACTTCGCGCAGTTCTTCGAGATGGTCGGGCGCACCGAGGCCGTCGGCGGCGAGCCGATGCTGGAGTGGCTGTCCAGCTGGACCGTCTTCTACTGGGCGTGGTGGATCTCGTGGACGCCGTTCGTCGGCATGTTCCTGGCGCGGATCTCGCGCGGGCGCACCATCCGTGAGTTCGTCGGCGGCGTCATCCTCGCGCCGAGCCTGGTCTCGCTGGTCTGGTTCTGCATCTTCGGCGGCACCGCCGTCGAGCAGGCCCAGCAGGGCGCGCAGTTCTCCGACGACTCCAACGTCCAGCTCTTCCAGATGCTCGGCGCCTACCCCTGGGCCACCGCCACCGGCCTGCTGGTGATGGTCCTGGTCGCGATCTTCTTCGTGTCCGGCGCGGACGCCGCGTCGATCGTGATGGGCACGCTGTCCCAGCGCGGCACCATCGAGCCGAGCCGGTGGGTGGTCGTCTTCTGGGGCGCCGCGATGGGCGCGGTCGCGGTGCTGATGCTGGTCACGGGGGGTGAGGACGCTCTGTCGGGCATCCAGAACCTCACGATCCTGGTCGCGGCACCGTTCGTGGTGATCATGGTGCTGCTGTGCGTGGCCCTGCACCGCGACGTGCGCCGCGACAAGGTCATCCTGCGCGCGGTCAAGAGCGCCGAGGTGATGGAACAGGCCGTCGACTGGGCGACCGACAACCACGGCGACGACTTCTACGTGAAGGTCGGCTCCTTCGCCAAGGACGACGACGGGGACACCGACGCGGGCCCCGTCCCGGTCGGGGCGGTCGACCCGCCGGGCGTCCCGGCCGCCCCGGAGCGCTCCGGCGACGACGGCGCCACCCCGGCCGACGACGACCGGGCCACCCCGGTCGCCACCGCCGAGCGCCGCTGAGCCACCGGCACCGGCCGGGACGCGTTCCCGGCCGGTGCCCGGCTCAGGCGGTGCGCAGCTCCACCCCGGCCTCGGCCAGCGCGGCCAGCGCCCGCTCCGTCGTCTCCGGGGCCACCCCGGCGCAGTGGTGCAGCAGCACCGTCGTCGCCAGCCCGAGCCGCGACGCGTCGAGCGCGGTCGCCCGGACGCAGTGGTCGGTCGCCAGGCCGACGACGTCGACCTCGGTCACCCCGCGCTCGGTCAGCCAGTCGCCCAGCGGCGTGCCCGACTCGTTCCCGCTCGCGCCCTCGAACCCGGAGTAGGCGCTGGTGTAGGCGCCCTTGTCGAAGACGCACTCGATCGGCGCCACGTCCAGGGCCGGGTGGAACGACGCGCCCGGCGTCCCCGCGCGGCAGTGCGGCGGCCAGGAGTCGACGAAGTCCGGGGTGTCGGAGAAGTGCGGCCCCGGGTCCACGTGCACGTCCCGGGTGGCGACGACGTGGTCGTAGACCCGCCCGTCGCGGCCGGCGGTCGCGAGCGGCCCGATCCCGGCGGCCACGACGGCCCCGCCGGCCACCGCGAGGGCGCCGCCCTCGCAGAAGTCGTTCTGGACGTCGACGACGATCAACGCTCGTGCCATGGCTCAGCTCCCGGTGAGGAAGGTGGTCGGGATCGCAGGCTCGCCGCGGGACAGCTTCAGCCCCTCCCACGGTACGGCGACCAGCGCCGTCCGCAGCCGCTCCCGGGCGGCCTCCAGCCCGGTGACGACGTCGTCGGCGACGACCTTCCCGTCCCGCACCAGCGGCACCGGCAGCGCCCGGTCGTGCGGGCCGAGGACCGGGTCGGTGCCGTAGGGGTACACGACCTCCTCGACCGCGGTCCCGGTCGGCTTGAACCGGCGCAGCGCCGCCTTGCGCCCGCCGCGGGACTCCTTGGCGCTCGACCGCTTGGCCACCGGGCGCCCGTCGACCTCGACGAGCTTGTAGACCATCCCGGCCGTCGGCGAGCCCGACCCGGTGACCACCGAGGTCCCCACGCCGTAGGAGTCGACCGGCTCGGCGCGCAGCGAGGCGATCGCGTACTCGTCGAGGTCGCCGGACAGCACGATCCGGGTCCCGGTGGCACCGAGCGCGTCGAGCTGCTCGCGGGCCTGGCGGGCCAGCTCGCCGAGGTCCCCGGAGTCGATGCGGACCGCACCCAGCCCGGGACCGGCGGCCGCGACGGCGTGCTCGATGCCGCGGCGGATGTCGTAGGTGTCGACGAGCAGCGTGGTGCCGGTGCCCAGCGCGGCGACCTGGCTGGCGAAGGCGGCCGGCTCGTCGTCGTGCAGCAGGACCCAGGCGTGCGCGGCGGTGCCCGCGGTCGGGATGCCGTGCCGGGCGCCCGCGGCGAGGTTCGACGTCGTCGCGAAGCCCGCCAGGTACGCCGCCCGGGCGGAGGCCACCGCGGCCTCCTCGTGGGTCCGGCGCGAGCCCATCTCGATCAGCGGCCTGCCGGCCGCCGCCGTCACCATCCGGGCCGCCGCCGAGGCGATCGCGCTGTCGTGGTTGAAGATCGACAGGGCGACGGTCTCCAGGATCACCGCGTCGGCGAAGGTGCCGGTCACGGTGAGGACGGGGGAGCCGGGGAAGTACAGCTCGCCCTCCGGGTAGCCGTCGACGTCGCCGGAGAAGCGGTAGTCGCGCAGACGCTCCAGGGTCGCCGCGTCGACGACCGGGGCGAGGAACTCCAGGTCGGCGTCGGAGAAGCGGAAGCGCTCGATCGCCTCCAGCAGCCGCCCCGTCCCGGCGACGACGCCGTAGCGGCGCCCGTCGGGCAGGCGGCGCGCGAACAGCTCGAAGACGCAGTGGCGTTCCGCGGTGCCGTCGGCGAGGGCCGCCGCCACCATCGTCAGCTCGTAGCGGTCGGTCAGCAGGGCCGTGCCGGTCATGGCCGGGAGCCTACGGCTCCTGTGCCACCATGGGGCGCATGTCCGCGCCGTCCCCAGCGCCGTCCCCGGCGCCCACCGAGCAGGTCGCGCCCGACCTGGACGAGTCCGCCGGCCCCGACACGCCGTGGCAGGCCATCGTCTGGAACGACCCGGTCAACCTCATGTCGTACGTGACCTACGTGCTGCAGAAGGTGTTCCACTACCCCGAGCCGAAGGCCACCGCGTTGATGCTCGACGTGCACCACAAGGGACGCGCCGCGGTGTCGGCGGGGGACAAGGACACCGTGGAGGGGCACGTCGCCCAGCTCCACGCGGCCGGCCTGTGGGCCACCATGCAGCGGGCCTGAGCGTGAACGGCTGGAAGCGCAGCGGCCGGGGCGACCGCGTCCGCTACACGTCCGGGTTCTCCGGCGAGGAGGCCGTCGTCCTGCGGGGGCTGTTCGTCGAGATCCGCCAGATGCTCGCCGGTCGTGCCGAGCTCGCGCCCACCGACGAGCTCGCCGAGCTCACCGGCATCCGCACCGGCCCGACGTCGCGGCCGACCGACCGGGTGCTGGCCCGGCTGCTGCCGGACTTCACCACCGAGGACTCCGACCTCGCCGGCGGGATGCGCTCGCTGCACGAGCCGTCGCTGATCGAGGCCAAGGACACCGCCGCGGCGACCGTGCTGGACACCCTGCCCGAGGCGGGCGGACGGCTCGAGCTCACCGAGGCCCAGGTCGACGCCTGGCTGGCCGCCCTCAACGACGTGCGGCTCGCGCTCGGCACCGCCCTCGACGTGAACGAGGACATGCCCGAGCAGCTGCCCGACGACGACCCGCGGGCCCAGCACCTCGGCGTCTACCACTGGCTGACCTACGTGCAGGACTCCCTGGTCCGGGTCCGCGTCCGCGGGCTCTGACCCGCCCGGCCGCCCCTCAGCGGCGCACGATCCGGTCGGTCGACGGCGCGGCCAGGCCCGGGTTCGCGCCCAGGTAGGCGACGAACGCGTCGAGGTCCACCGGGCCGCCGACCAGCTCGGTCCCGGCGGTGAAGGTGTCGAAGCCGTCGCCGCCCGCGGACAGGAAGTTGTTCGTCGCGACCCGGTAGCGGCCGTCGTCGGTGACGGGGACGCCGCCGATCGAGATGTCACCGACCCGGTTCCCGGCCACCACCGTGTAGCGCAGGTTCGACGAGCTCTGCAGGACCGTCGGGCCGTCGTCGACGGTGAACTGCTGGTCGAGCACCGCACGCAGCTGGGCGCCGGTGAGCGTCATGGTCTGCAGGATGTTGCCGAACGGCTGCACGGTGTAGGCCTGCCCGTAGGTGACCCGCCCGCCCGCGCCGGGCACCAGGTCCGCGCGGACCCCGCCGGGGTTGGTGAGGGCGAGCTGGGCGCCGTCGCCGCGGGAGGCGGCGAGCTGGGCGTCGGCGATGACCGTGCCGAGCGGGGACAGCCCGGTCGGCGCGGCCGCGCGCAGCAGCGGCCCGGCCACCGTCCCGACCGGCCGCTCGGCCAGCGGCCGCGACTGCGCGACCGCACGGTCGACGACGTCGGCGACGGCCGGGTCGGGCGTGACGTCGCGGGTGACGACCTCGTTGCGGGCCGTCGTCGCGCCGCGGTCCACGTCGCCGTCGCCGGTCAGGGCGAGGTCGACCACCGACAGCAGCCTGCCGAACGACAGGCCCTGCACGAACGGTCGCGGGTTCCCGGCCGGGTCGGTCGCCGAGCACGCGTACTGCTGGTGGGTGTGCGCGGAGAACACCGCGTCGACGTCGGCGGACACCGCGGCCGCGATCCGCGACCCCGGCCCGCCGGGCTCGATCGCACAGGCGTCCGGGCCGCCGTCGCCGGTCGCCTCGTCGCCCTGGTGCAGCAGCAGCACCTGTGCCCGCACCCCCTGCGCGGTCAGCTCGCGCGACGCCGCGTCGATCGCGGCGACCTCGTCGCCGACCTCCAGGCCGCGGATGCCGTCGGGGGACACCAGGTCGGGCAGCTCGGACAGGGTGGCGCCGATGACACCGATCCGGGCGCCGCCCGCCTCCACCACCGTCGACGCGGCGAGCGCCGACTTCCCGCCCTCGGTCACGTTCGCCGACAGGATCGGGAACGACGCGCCGTCGTAGGACGGGGTGAAGCGGCAGCCGTCGGCCGGGTGGCAGCCGCCGCGCTGCAGCCGGCGCAGCTCGGTGATGCCCTCGTCGAACTCGTGGTTGCCCGCGGCGGACGCGGCGACGCCGACCCGCTCCAGCACCTCGACGGTCGGCTCGTCGCGGAACAGCGCCGACGCCAGCGGGGACGCGCCGACGTTGTCGCCGGTGGACAGCACCACGCTCGCCGGGGCCTGCGCCCGCAGCGCCGCGACGTGCGCGGCCAGGAACGCGGCGCCACCGGCCTCGACCTGCGCGCCGGCGTCGTCGGTCACCCGGCCCGAGGACCCCGACGGCGGCTCCAGGTTGCCGTGCAGGTCGTTGAGCGCGATGAGCCGCACCGTGCCGGAGCCGGGCGCGCCCGCGGCGGGGCGGCCCGAGAGTGTCACCGCCTCGACGGTGACCCCCACCGCGAGGACGACGACGAGCACGGCGGCGAGGACGAATCCGACACGGCGACCGGAGGAGGGCACGCAGGGCAGTATGGACGTACCCCCGAGCGGGAGGCCGTGGCCGGGATCACAGACCGTGGTGTCGAGTGCGTGAACGGCCGGTTCCCGCCCGGCGGGTGTTCGGTCCCGCGGCCGGGGCCGCGTATCCTCGGGTCGTGCTCGTCCTCCGGTCCGACCTCGTCGATGCGCTCGTCGCGCACGCCCGCCGGGACTTCCCGGTCGAGTCGTGCGGGCAGCTCGTCGGTCCCGAGACCGGCGAGCACCCCGAGCGCTACGTGCCGATGACCAACGCCGACGAGGTGGCGAGCGACTTCGCCTTCTCCCCGGCCGAGGACATCCGCCTGGAGCGCGAGCTGGACGCGGCCGGTGAGCGCCGCATGCTCGTCGTCCACTCCCACACGCGGCTGCCGCGGCGGCCGGTGGCGCACACCGGCCTGCCCGAGGCCTACCCGTCGCCCAAGGACGTCGCCCAGATGGAGTGGACCCCCGACCAGCACTGGCTGATCGTGGGCCTCGCCACCGCCGACGCCGAGCCCGAGGTGCGCTCCTACCACCTCGCCGACGGCGAGGTCGTGGAGGACGAGCTGGCGGTCGTGGAGTCCTACATGTTCTCCCACACCGGCTCCGACGACGTGCCCGACCGGGCCTGATCGACCCTCTCGCGCACCCGCGCCGGAGGTCGCGCGGGAATGTCGCCGTACTCCGGCCGCGTTGTCGCGCGTGAGAAATCCACGCCAGAGCGACCCACCAGGAGTGATCACCGAGATGGCCGTCTCCGTCTCCATCCCCACCATCCTTCGCACGCACACCGACGGTGAGAAGACCGTCGAGGCGAAGGGCGACACCGTCTCGGCGGTCATCGACGACCTGGAGTCGCGGCACAGCGGCATCAAGGACCGTCTGATCACCGACGGCAAGCTGCACCGCTTCGTCAACATCTACGTCGACGACGAGGACATCCGTTTCGCCGGCGGCCTGGAGGCCCCGGTCAAGGAGTCCTCCACGTTCACGATCCTCCCGGCCGTGGCCGGCGGTCGCTGAGCCCCACCGGACCCCGGCACCGGGCGGCGTCCCCGCCCGGTGCCGTCGTGTGAGGAGAACCCGTGCGTTACGACTCGTTGCTGCACGCCGTCGGCGACACCCCGCTGGTCGGGCTGCCGTCCCTGTCGCCGTCGGAGGACGTGCGGCTGTGGGCGAAGCTGGAGGACCGCAACCCCACCGGCTCGATCAAGGACCGGCCCGCGCTGGCGATGATCGAGGACGCCGAGAAGCAGGGGCTGCTCACACCCGGCTGCACGATCCTGGAGCCCACCTCGGGCAACACCGGGATCTCGCTCGCGATGGCCGCGAAGCTCAAGGGCTACGAGATCATCTGCGTGATGCCGGAGAACACCTCCGAGGAGCGCAGGCAGCTGCTCGCCATGTACGGCGCGCAGATCATCTCCTCGCCGGCGGCGGGCGGGTCGAACCAGGCCGTCGCCGTCGCCAAGCAGCTCGCCACCGAGCACCCGGACTGGGTGATGCTCTACCAGTACGGCAACCCGGCCAACACCGACGCGCACTACCGCGGCACCGGCCCGGAGATCCTGCGGGACCTGCCGTCGATCACCCACTTCGTCGCCGGGCTCGGCACCACCGGCACCCTCGTCGGCGCCGGGCGCTACCTGCGCGAGCACAAGCCCGACGTGCAGGTCGTCGCGGCCGAGCCCCGCTACGGCGAGCTCGTCTACGGCCTGCGGAACCTGTCGGAGGGCTTCGTCCCGGAGCTCTACGACGAGACCGTGCTGACCGGCCGGTTCTCGGTCGGCTCCTACGACGCGCTGCGCCGCACCCGCCAGCTCGTGGAGCAGGAGGGCATCTTCGCCGGGATCTCCTCCGGCGCGATCCTGCACGCCGCACTCGGCGTCGCGAACAAGGCGCTCGACGCCGGGCAGCGCGCCGACGTCGTCATGATCGTCTGCGACGGCGGCTGGAAGTACCTGTCCACCGGTGCCTACTCCGGTGACCTGGGGACCGCAGCGCAGGGCATCGACGGCCACCTCTGGGCCTGAACCGGGCACAACAGGCATAACGGGCGGCCGTGCCGGTACCGTGGGTGACATGACCGCACTCCCGGACGGCCGCCCCGCCCGTGTGCTGCCGCCCGCGCCGGTGCGCGCCGCGGTGATCATGCTGGCGTTCACCGCCGCGCTCTACGTGATCGAGGCGGTCGACCAGGCCTCCGGCGGCATGGTCGACTCCGCGGCGGCGATCTACCCCCGCGACGTCGACGGGCTGTCCGGGATCCTCACCGCGCCGCTGCTGCACGCCGACTACGGCCACCTCGCCGCGAACAGCCTCCCGTTCCTGATCTTCGGGTTCCTCGCGATGTCCGGCGGCCCCGTCCAGTGGGTCGCCGTCACCGCCACGATCTGGCTGGTCAGCGGGCTCGGCGTCTGGCTGACCTCGCCCGCCCCGGTCCTCGGCGCCTCCGGCATCGTGTTCGGCTGGTTCCTGTTCCTGCTCACCCGCGGCTTCTACGCCCGCAACGGCAGACAGATCCTGCTCGCGATCGTGCTGTTCCTGATCTACGGGTCGATCCTCTGGGGCGTCCTGCCCTCGGACCCGATGGTCTCCTGGCAGGGCCACCTGTTCGGCGCGATCGGCGGAGTCGTCGCCGCCTACTGGGTCGCCAAGGCGGACCGCCTACCCTCGCGGGTGTGAGCGACGCACCCGGTATCGACGCACCGATCGGGATCTTCGACTCGGGCGTCGGCGGGCTCACCGTCGCCCGCTCGGTCATCGACCTGCTGCCCGCCGAACAGATCGTCTACGTCGGCGACACCGCGCACAGCCCCTACGGGCCGCGCCCGCTCGCCGACATCCGGCGCCTCGCGCTCGCGATCGGCGACGAGCTCGTCGACTCCGGGGTCAAGGCCCTGGTCATCGCCTGCAACTCCGCCTCGGCGGCCTGTCTCGCCGACTTCCGCGAGCGCTACCCGGTGCCGGTGGTCGAGGTCGTCCGCCCGGCCGTGCGCCGCGCCGTCGCCACCACCCGCAACGGCCGGATCGGGGTCATCGGCACCGCCGCGACCATCGCCTCGGGCGCCTACGCCGACGCCTTCGACGCCGCCCGCGACACCGAGATCACCTCGGTGGCCTGCCCCCGGTTCGTCGACTTCGTCGAGCGCGGCACCACCAGCGGACGCCAGGTCCTCGGCGTCGCCCAGGGGTACCTGGAGCCGCTGCAGCGCGCCGGCGTCGACACCGTCGTCCTCGGCTGCACCCACTACCCGCTGCTGTCCGGGGTGCTGGAGATCGTCCTCGGCCCGGACGTGACGCTGGTGTCCTCGGCCGACGAGACCGCCCGCACCCTGGTCCGGACCCTGCACGCGCACGACCTGCTGCGCGACGACACGACCCCGCCCGCGCCGCACCGCTTCCTCGCCACCGGCGACCCGGAACCCTTCGCCCGGCTCGGCCGCCGCTTCCTGGGCCCCGAGATCGGCTCGGTCGTGGGCCGCGCGGGCGCCGCGCTCCCGTCCGCCTGACCACCGGCCGCGACGGGCGGGTCCTCCGCGCCGTACCGGGAGCGGGGGGTAGCGTTCCCGCCGTGATCGGAACGCTCGTCCTGGTGATCACCGTGGCGCTCTCGGCCACCGCGCTGTTCGGTCTGGTCACGACGGCGCTGAACCGGCCCCCGAGCCGGGTGCACACCGTCGCCGTCGGGATCTGTGTGGCGCTCATCGTCGTGCAGGCGGCGATCGCGGCGTACCGGGTCCTGCTCGGCGGGGTCACCCTGCCCGAGCAGTCGACCTTCCTCATCTACCTCGCCGTCGCGGTCTGCGTCCCGGTGATCGCACTGCAGTTCGCCACCGCCGAGCCGAGCCGCTGGGGCGGCGCCGTGATCGCCGTCGGCGCGATCGGGACGCTCGTCGCCGTGCTGCGCCTGCAGGGCCTGTGGATCCCGGGGGTGCCCGGTGCCTGAGCCCCGCGCCACCGCCACCGGCCCCGGCCGCATCCTCATCGCCGTCTACGGCATCTTCGCGCTCTCGGCCTCGGCGCGGGCAGGCGTGCAGATCGCCGAACGCTTCGGCGAGGCGCCGCTCGCGTACTCGCTGTCCGCGCTCGCCGGCTTCGTCTACATCCTGGCCACCGTCGGTCTGGCGGGCACCGGCCCCGGCTTCCGCCGCCTCGCCTGGTCCGCCGTGGTCTTCGAACTCGTCGGCGTGCTCGCCGTCGGCGCGTTCACCACGTTCGTCCCCGCCGACTTCCCCCGCGAGACGGTCTGGTCGCACTTCGGCGCCGGCTACGGCTTCGTCCCGCTGGTGCTGCCGTTCGTCGGGCTCTGGTGGCTGCGGCGTACCTCACGAACGGGTTAGGGTCGCGCATGCGGCTGATCGTTCTCGGGTGCTCCGGCAGCGGCCCCGGACCCGAGTCCCCGGCATCGGGCTACCTCGTCGAGGCCGGGGCGACCCGCCTCACGCTCGACCTCGGCAACGGCACCCTCGGCGCCCTGCAACGGCACGCCGACCCGTTCTCCCTCGACGCCGCGGTGTTCAGCCATCTGCACCCCGACCACTGCTCGGACTTCCCGTCGCTGGTGGTGCACCGTCGCTACCACCCCCGGCCCCCGTTCGACGCGACCGCGCGCAAGCTGGCCGTGCACGCCCCGGCCGGTGCGCACACCCGCTTCGCCCGCGCCGACGCCGTCACCGAGGAGGACTACGCCCGCACCGACCTCACCGACGTCTTCTCCTTCCACGACCTCGTGGTGGGGGAGCCGTTCACCGTCGGCACCGGCGAGGACGCCGTCACCGTCACCGCGTACGAGGTCGTGCACGTCTGCCCCGCCTACGCGCTGCGGCTCGAGCACCGCGGCCGGGTCCTGACCTACTCCGGGGACACCGCCGCCTGCCCCGGGCTCGTCGAGGCCGCCCGCGACGCCGACCTGCTGCTCTGCGAGGCCAGCTGGCCGCACGCCGAGGCCGGACCGCCCGGGGTGCACCTGTCCGGACGGGAGGCGGGCGAGCACGCCGCGGCCGCCGGGGCCCGGCGCCTGGTCGTCACCCACGTCCCGGCCTGGTTCGACCGCGAGTCCCTCGGCGCCGAGGCCAAGGCGGCCTTCGGCGGGACCGTCGAGCTCGCCCGGCCCGACGCGGTGTTCGAGGTCTGAACCGGCTTCCTACGATGGCCGGGTGACACGAACAGAGGGCAGGGCCGACGGCCGGACCGACGACGAGATGCGGCCGGTGACCATCACCCGGGGCTTCCAGAAGCACCCCGCGGGATCGGTGCTGGTGGAGTTCGGTGACACGAAGGTGCTGTGCGCCGCCAGCGTCACCGACGGGGTACCGCGCTGGCGGAAGGGATCCGGCCTCGGCTGGGTCACCGCCGAGTACGCGATGCTGCCCTCGGCCACCGACACCCGCTCGTCGCGGGAGTCGGTGAAGGGGAGGATCGGCGGCCGCACCCACGAGATCTCCCGGCTGATCGGCCGGTCCCTGCGCGCCTGCATCGACCTGCGCGCGCTCGGCGAGAACACGATCGCGATCGACTGCGACGTCCTGCAGGCCGACGGCGGCACCCGCACCGCGGCCATCACCGGCGCCTACGTCGCCCTGTGCGACGCCGTCACCTGGCTCGGCGAGCAGGGCAAGCTGTCCGACCCCAAGCCGATCTCCTGCCAGGTCGCCGCGGTGTCGGTCGGCGTCGTCGACGGCCGCGTCCGGCTCGACCTTCCCTACGAGGAGGACTCGCGGGCCGAGGTCGACACGAACGTCGTCGCCACCGAGACCGGCACCCTCATCGAGGTCCAGGGCACCGGCGAGGGCGCCACGTTCTCCCGCTCGACCCTCGACGCCATGCTCGACTCCGCGCTCGCCGGGATCGCCGAGCTGGCCCGCCTGCAGGTCGAGGTGCTCGCCGCACCGCACCCGAAGATCGCCGCGCAGGCCGCCGCCGACGCCCCGGACACCGCGGGGGAGGGCGAGGCGTGAAGATCCTGCTCGCCACCCGCAACGCCAAGAAGCTCGTCGAGCTGCGCCGGATCACCGAGGCCGCCGGGCTCTCCGGGGTGGAGATCGTCGGGCTCGCCGACGTCCCCGAGTTCCCGGAGGCCCCCGAGACCGGAGCGACCTTCGCCGCGAACGCGCTCGCCAAGGCCCGCGACGCCGCCGCCGCGACCGGGCTGCCCGCGATCGCCGACGACTCCGGCATCACCGTCGACGCCCTGAACGGCATGCCGGGCATCTTCTCCGCCCGCTGGTCCGGCCGGCACGGCGACGACGAGGCCAACCTGCAGCTGCTGCTCGGGCAGACCGCCGACGTCCCCGACGAGCGCCGCGGCGCCGCGTTCGTGTGCGCCGCCGCGCTCGTGACGCCCGACGCGGCCGCCGCCGGCCTCGACTCCGACCCCGCCTCCGGCGGCACCGACGGCACCGGCGGCCCCGACGCGGAGGCCTCCGTGCCCGGGCGCACCGTGGTGCACGGGACGTGGCGCGGCACCCTGCTGCGCGACCCGCGGGGGGAGAACGGCTTCGGCTACGACCCGATCTTCGCCCCGGAGGGCGACGGCCGCTCCTCGGCCGAGCTCAGCGCCGAGGAGAAGGACGCCGCCTCGCACCGGGGGACCGCGCTGCGCGCGCTCGTCCCGCACCTGCAGGCGCTGCTCGCCGACGGCTGAGGACTACTCGGGAGCGGGCTCGGCCAGGACGCGCTGCGCGATGCGGAACGCCGAGTTCGCCGCCGGGACCCCGCAGTAGATCGCGGTCTGCAGGATGATCTCGACGATCTCGTCGCGGGTCAGGCCGTTGCGCCGGGCCGCCCGCACGTGCAGCTCGAACTCCTCCCAGTGCCCGTGCGCGACGAGCGCGGTCAGCGTCACCGCCGAGCGCATCCGGCGCTCCAGCCCGGGGCGGGTCCAGATCTCGTTCCAGGCGTAGCGGGTGATCAGCTTCTGGAAGTCCGCGGTCGTGTCGTCGACGCGGCCCAGCGCCGCGTCGACGTAGTCCGAGCCGAGGACCTCGCGGCGCACGGCCAGCCCGTCGGCGTCCAGTTCGGCGGGGTCGATACCCGAGTCGCTCATGGTCGGCAGCCTCTCACGGCCGGCCCCGGCGGCACCTGCGCCGGCCGCGCCCGGCGGCGCGCCCGGAGGTGCCCGGCCACGCGGTCGGCCGCGGCCGGCGGCGCACACGGGGGAGCCCGGTCACGTGCGACGACCGCGGCCGACGGCACCGGTGCGGGTCTCGGTACCGTGATCTCCGTGCGGTGGTGGCGGTTTCTGCTGGGCTGCCTCGGGCTGGTGCTCGCGGCCGCACTCGTCGTACTCGTGGCCCGGTCCCTGGGGCTGTCCGCCGTCCCCCGGTTCGGTGAGCTGCGCCGGGCCGTGGAGGCCGCCGGGATCTGGGGTCCGGTCGTGTTCGTGCTGCTCCAGGTCGCGCTGAACGTCCCGCCCTTCCCCCGGACGGTGTTCACCGTGTCCGCCGGGGTGCTGTTCGGCGCCGTCGGCGGTGCGGCGCTGACCCTGTTCGCGACCGCGCTGTCCGCGGTGGTGGCGTTCGCGCTCGTCCGGGCCACCGGCGGGCGGCTCGTCGCCCGCTACGCCGGCCACCCGCGTGCGGTGTGGGTGCGCCGCAGGCTCGACCACCACGGCGTGCTGGCGGTGACGTCGCTGCGGCTGATCCCGATGGTGCCGTTCGCGGTGCTCAACTACCTGTCCGGGCTGTCCCAGGTGCGGTTCTGGCCCTACCTGGTCGGCACCGTGATCGGGTCGGCGCCGAGCACCATCGCCGTCGTCGCGCTCGGCGACGCCGTGACCGGGCACGTACCGCCGGCCCTGCTGCTGGTCTCCGGGATCTGCGCGGTGCTCGGGCTCGGTGGGGTGCTGCTCGCCGCCCGGCGGCCGCTGCCGGACGAGGCCGACGGCGTCGCGCCCGGGGGCGCGGAGCCGGCCGGGACCGCGCCGCCCGCCGGGTGAGGCGGGCGACGCGACGCGTGCCGGCGGCGGGATTCGAACCCGCACTCGCGGCCACCTAAAGACCGTGCCTCTGCCGTTGGGCTACGCCGGCCGGCTCTTGCGGACACACCACGTCGTCGTTTGGGCGTGGCAGTTCGGGCACAGGATACGGAGGTTCTCCAGCCGGTTGTCGGTGTGGTCACCGTTGACGTGGTCCAGCTGCAGCGGCAACGGATGGTCCCGCCACCGGTCCAGCCCGCACAGCTCGCACCGGGCCTCCTTCAGCCCGGCGGCGACGAGGCGCTTGCGCAGGTGACCGGTGTTGCGCATCGGCGAGTTCCGGACGAGCACCTCGGACAACGGGCGTGGGGCCCGGGTCGCCGTCGATCGTCCGCGTGACCACGCCTGGCCGCGGAAGTGGGTGGTGTCGAGTCCCAGACGCCGGATGTGCCCGACGACCAGCCGGTGCATCCCGCCGCTGGGGGCGTAGCCGAGACGGCACAGGACGGCCGACACCGTCTCCGCATCGCGTACGGCCGCGGCCAGGTCGTCGTCGGTCCAGTGGTGGCGTCGGCGGCCCTCCACCGGGCCCGGCAGGTGGCTCGCGTCGGCGCCCACCCGTGCGATGTGGGCGCGCAGCCGGTCGTAGCGACCCGGGCGCAGCCCGAGGGCTCGGCACACCTCGGCCAGGGTCCGCGCCGCCGCCACCGCCGCGACCAGCTCCTCGTCGGTCCACCGGCGGGCGCGGGGCACGTCCGCTCATCCCGCGCCCGCCGGCCGGACGGGCATCAGACCTTCCAGTCCCGGCGCAGCTTCGCCACGTGCCCGGTCGCCTTCACGTTGTACTGCGCGTCGACGATCGTGCCGTCCTCGCCGACCAGGAAGGTGGACCGGATGACCCCGGTGACCGTCTTGCCGTAGAGCTTCTTCTCGCCGAAGGCGCCCCAGGCGGTGAGGACCCCGCGGTCCGGGTCGGACAGCAGCGGGAAGGTCAGCTTCTCGTTGTCGCGGAAGGTCGCGAGCTTGGCGGGCTTGTCGGGGGAGATGCCCAGCACGTCGATGCCCGCACCGTTCAGCTCGGCGAGGTTGTCGCGGAAGTCGCAGGCCTCCTTCGTGCAGCCCGGGGTGCTCGCCGCTGGGTAGAAGTAGACGACGACCTTGCGGCCGCGGTAGTCCGCCAGGGAGACGGCCGTGCCGTCGGCGTCGTCGAGGGTGAAGTCGGGGGCGGTGTCGCCCGCCTGCAGCCGTGTGCTCATGACGATCAGCGTGCCACCCGCCGGGCGGGCCGCGGACCCGAGTGCGGTGCCTGTGGACGTACCGGCCGGTTGTGGACGGATGCGGCGCGGACGACCGTCGGGCCGACCCGATCGGCGGCGCGCCGGTGGCCGGGCGCGCGGACCGGGCCGTGCGGTGGCTACGGTGTGTGCCACGCCGCTCGCGGTGCCCGGACGTCGGTGTCGGGGCAGCGTCGGGCGCGAGCAGCAGGAGTCCCGGGCGCGGACGCGTACCGGCCGAACCGGAGGTGGACGTGGTGGCCCGCGACCCCGAGAACATCCAGCGCGAGATCGAGAAGACCCGGGACGCGCTGGCCGAGAGTCTGGACGCCCTGGCGGACCGGGCGAACCCGAAGAACCTCATCGAGGGCGGCAAGGAGCAGCTCGCGGAGCGGCTCGCCGACCCGAAGGTCAAGTACTCGCTGATCGCGGTCGGCGCGCTGGTCGGGCTGGCGATCGTCCGCTCGATCTTCCGCTAGACCGCCTGCACGTCACGCACGCCCGGCCGGTGTACGCACCGGCCGGGCGTTCGTGTGTCAGGACAGCGAGTCGCGCAGCTCCAGCGTCGCGGCGCGGTCGGCGCCCTCGGCCAGCGGGCGGCGGTAGCGGGCGACGAGCCGGGCCGCGCCGAACCCGGCGACGGCGACGAGGTCGTCGCCGCGCAGGTAGCCGAGCACCGTGCCCTTCACCGGGCCGTCGTCGAGACCCTCGCCGTGCAGCGGCAGCAGCGAGTCCGCGCGGTCCGGCCGCCCGACGAGCTGGATCTTCATGCCGAACTGGTCGGACCAGAAGAACGGCACCGCGGCGGGCGGCGGGGTCGTGCCGGTGATGTCCGCGGCGACCGCGGCGGCCTGATCGCTCGCCGAGGTCCAGTGCTCCAGCCGGGTGCGCTCGCCGGTGTCCGGGTCGGTCCAGGCGGCGGCGTCGCCCGCCGCCCACACCCCGGGCAGCCCGTCGACCCGGCCACGGTGGTCGCAGGGGATGCCGTCGGCGACGTCGACGCCGGTGGCCTCCAGCCAGCCCAGGTCGAGCATCCCGCCGACGCCGACGACGATCTCGTCGGCCGTCACCGTCGACCCGTCGGAGAGCGTGGCGCCCGCGTCCGTCAGCTCCGCCACCGACACCCCGGTGCGCAGGTCGACCCCGGCGTCGCTCATCAGCCGGGCCACCACCGCGCCGGCCTGCTCGCCCAGCAGCCGCGCCATCGGCACGGTGCCGGTCTCGACCACGGTGACCGTGACACCCCGGTCCCGGGCGGTGCTCGCGACCTCGGCCCCGATGAACCCGGCACCCACCACGAGCAGCGACGACGCCGAGGCCAGCGCGTCGCGCAGCTGCTCGGACTCGTCGACGGCGCGCAGCAGGTGCGCGGAGTCGGGCTGGTCGTCGAGCACCCGGGAGGTGACCCCCACGGCGAGGACGACGGCGTCGGCGTGCAGCACGGTGCCGTCGTCGAGCTCGACCTCGGAGCCGTCGGCCGGGTCCCCGGCGGGCCGCAGGGCGACCGCGGAGCGGCCGAGGTGGGTGCGCACGCCGAGCTCGTCGAGGTCCTCGGCGGTGCACAGGTCGACCTTGGTGCGCTCCCACTCACCGGCCAGGAACTGCTTGGACAGCGGCGGGCGGTCGTAGGGGAGGTGCTCCTCGGCGCCCACCAGGCTGATCCGGCCCTCGTAACCGTCCCGGCGCAGGTTCTCCACCGTGCGCAGCCCGGCCAGTCCTGCGCCGACCACCAGCACGTGTTCCGGCACGCTCATCTCCTACCTCCCCGCTCCGGGCCCGGACGGTGCGCCGGTCCCGCCCCGATCCTCGCGGACGGGGCACGGCGCCGCCGCGCGGCCCGGGCGTCAGAAGGTGCGGTCCTCCGGGTCGAGCCGGTTGCGCAGCCGCGACAGGGTCTGCGCGAGCAGCCGGGAGACGTGCATCTGGGAGATGCCGACCTCCTGGGCGATCTGGGTCTGGGTGCGGTTGCCGAAGAACCGCAGCATCACGATGGTCCGCTCGCGGGGCGCCAGCTCGGCGAGCAGTGGGCGCAGCGACTCGCGGTAGTCGACCCGATCGAGCTCGGCGTCGGCGTCACCGACCAGCTCGCCGACGGTGGCGCTGCCGTCCTCCGACGACAGCATCTCGTCGAGCGAGGAGCTGCGGTAGGCCTCGGCGGCCTCCAGTCCCTCCAGGACCTCGCCGACGGGCAGGTCGAGGTACTCGGCGAGCTCCGAGGGGCGGGGCGCGCGACCGAGGGTCTGGGACAGCTCGGACACCGCGCCGTTGATCGACACGTGCATGTCCTTGAGCCGTCGCGGCACCCGCATCGACCAGCTCTGGTCCCGGAAGTGCCGGCGCACCTCACCGGAGATCGTGGGCACGGCGAAGGAGAAGAACTCGCCGCCCTTCTCCGGGTCGAACCGGTCGATGGCGTTGATCAGCCCGACCGTCGCGACCTGCACGAGGTCGTCGAGGGGCTCGCCGCGGTGGTTGAACCGGCGGGCGATGTGCTGGGCGACGGGCAGGTAGCCGGTGACGAGCTGCTCGCGCAGCCGGTCCCGGCGGGGGTCGCCGTCGTCGAGACCCGCGTACTGCTCGAGCAGCGGGGTGAGGTGGGCGTACTGAGGGTCCGACGTCACGTCACAGCCCGTGACCCGCGAGCTTGTGCAGGCGGATGGTGAGGGCCGGGCGCCCGCCGTCCTCCTCACCGGACTCGACGGCGACGTGGTCGGCCAGGGTCTGCAGGACCCGCCAGCCGAAGGAGTCGGTGGGCAGCTGCGCACCGGTGCCGGTCTCGACCCGGGCGGCGACCTCGATCCGCTCGTCGGAGACGGCGAAGGTGCACCGCAGCGGCGAGCCGGGGGCGGCCATCGCGACCAGCGTCGCGCACGCCTCGTCGACGGCCATCCGCAGATCGGAGACCGCGTCCAGGTCGAAGTCCGCGCGTGCGGCGAGGTCGGAGGCCACCGCACGGACCGTGGGGATCAGCGCGGGCCGCGCCGCGACCCTGATCTGGACGGTGTTGTCGGTGCCGGCGCCGTGCGCCGTGCCTGCCACGTCCTCCTGGGCCACGCTGACGAGTCCTTTCGTGCGACGGGGGTGTCGGGCCGGATCATGTCGCCTCCGGCGGGGGTGTGCAGGACCGGGTGCCCGCTCAGGCGCCGGGAATGCCCTCCTGGTCGGGCAGGACGGTGAACAGCTGGGCGGAGCCGGTGACCTCGAGCGGCCGGA
This sequence comes from Pseudonocardia sp. ICBG601, assembly GCF_020496245.1. Lineage (NCBI taxonomy): Bacteria > Bacillati > Actinomycetota > Actinomycetes > Pseudonocardiales > Pseudonocardiaceae > Pseudonocardia > Pseudonocardia sp. ICBG601. The sequence continues at coordinate 2,023,197 of NZ_JAHLJA010000148.1, forward strand.
GCACGGCCCGGTTGGTGGCGACGACGAACAGCCGCCGTCCGTCCCGGGCGGCCCGCCGGGCGGTGTGGATGAGCACGCCGAGGCCGCTGGAGGCGAGGAACGTGACGCCCTCCAGGTCCACGGCGAGGTCGCGGCCGTCGCCGTCGGGGGCGAGGTCCAGCAGCTCGTCGAGGGCGGTCTCGAGACGCGGTGCGGTCAGGGTGTCGACCTCGCCGCGCACGGTGAGCACGGTCAGGCCGCTGCGCGGTGAGGAGAAGCCGACGCCGAGGTGGGCGGAGTCGGTGCCGTCCAGCTCGGCGTCCCCGTCCCCCCGGGACGGTTGCGCCGGCGCGGATCCGGGCAGGGTGATCACCTCCGTGTCGGGCGCCGGGCGGCGCGGAAGCGTTGCGGAGCGCCGCCGTGCTCTCGACGGGCAGGTGTCTTCTCGCGCCGCACGACGCACCGGGGTCGCGGCGGGGCCGTCCTGGCCCGCGCCGGGTCCGGTCCACCCACGACAGGAGACCGGGCCCGACGATACCGGCCGGGCTCGGCGGGCCCGGCACGGCGCCTGCCCTTAGGCTCGCCCGGGTGACGCGGTACTCCGATCTCGGCCCCGACGCCCCGGCCGGTCCCCCCGGCGACGCGGTGGACCGGGCCGTCGACCAGGCGGTCGCGACCTCGGTGGAGTCCTTCGGGGAGCAGCCGAGCACCCCGGCCATGCCGCACGTGCGCGGCGGGGCACAGGTGGCCGTCCTGATGATCGACATCTCCGAGCGGCGGATCGTCTACGCCAACACCACCGCGCTGGAGCTGGCCGGTGACCGCCCGGTGCGGCTGCCCATCGGGGTCCGCGAGTGGAGCGAGGCCGCGCGGCTGACCGACCTGGACGGCCGTCCGTACACCGGCGAGGGGTCCCCGCTGGCCCGGATCGCCTCCGGCGAGGCGGTGTCCGGCGAGCCGGTCGCGCTGCACGGGCCGGGGCTGATGCCCGACCGCGACGGCGTCCCGGTCCCGGGGGAGGGGGCCACGGCGTCCAGCACCCTGGTCTGGGTGACCGGGTTCGCGCTGGCGGACCCGGGTGCCCAGGGCCAGGGCACGTTCGCGCAGGCCTCGGCCACCGGGCCCGGCCGGGCGCTGGCCGTGCTGCTGCCGCTGTCGGACTCCGAGGTCGGCCAGGGCGAGGACCGCGACCGGATGGGGTTCCTGCGCGACCGTGCGGTGCTCGCCACCGAGATGTCGTTCACCATCTCCGACCCGCAGCGTGAGGACGACCCGCTGGCCTGGGTGAACCCGTCGTTCGAACGGCTGACCGGGTACCCCCTCGACGAGGTCGTCGGGCGCAACTGCCGGTTCCTGCAGGGCCCCAACACCGACCGGTCCGCGGTCCGCCGGGTGCGCGAGGCGCTGCGGGAACGGCGGGCGATCACCGAGGTGCTGCTCAACTACCGGCGCGACGGCACCGCCTTCTGGAACCAGGTGTCCATCTCGCCGGTGCACGACGGCGACGGCGAGCTGGTCAACTTCGTCGGCGTGCAGAGCGACGTCACCGAGCGGGTCGTCGTCGAGCAGGAGCGGCGGGCGGCGCTCGCCGACGCCGAGGCCGCGCGGGCCCAGCTGCGGCTGCTGGCCGAGGCGACCACCCAGATGACGACGGCGCTCGACGTGGCCGACGCCTGCCGCCGCTTCTCCCGGATCGTGGTGCCGGAGCTGGCCGACCTGTGCACGGTGGACCTGCTCGACACCCCCGACGGGGCGACCCGCGAACGGATGGCCGTCGCCGCCCGCGACGCCGACGACGAGGCGCTGCTGTCGCGGTCCGGTCCACTGGGGGCCGTGCGGATCGAGCAGCAGGCCGAGACCGCGGTGCGGACCGGCAAGCCGTACCTGGTGCAGGAGCTGCCCGACGACGGCCGCGAGGTCTACCCCGACGACCCGGAGGCGGCCGAGGCCTACGAGCGGCTGCGGATCCGCTCGGCGATGGTCGTCCCGCTGCTCGGCCGCGGCCGGGTGCTCGGCCTGGTGACGCTGTCCACCCAGTTCCCCTACGGCCGTCGCTGGACCCAGCGCGACGTGCACCTGGCCTCGGACCTGGCGGGCCGCGCCGGGCTGGCCGTCGACAACGCCCGGCTCTACGAGGTGGAGCGGGCCGCGGCGGCGACCCTGCAGCACAGCCTGCTCCCGGCGCTGCCGCAGGTCCCGGGGATGCGGGTCGCGGCCCGCTACCTGGTCGGCGCGGACGGCAACCAGGTGGGCGGGGACTGGTACGACGTGCTGCCGATGCCGGACGGCTCGGTCGGCGCCGCGGTGGGCGACGTCGTGGGGCACGACCTGTCGGCGGCGGCCGCGATGGGGCAGCTGCGCGGTGTGCTGCGCTCCTACGCCTGGGGCGGGGATGCGCCCGGGCCGGTGCTCGACCGCTGCGACCAGCTGGTGCAGGGCCTGGACATCGCCGCGATGGCGACCGCGGTGTACGCCCGGTTCGGGCCGGCGGGCCCCGACGGCGGACGCGAGCTGACCTACGCCAACGCCGGGCACCCGCCGCCGTTGCTGCGCGACCCGCAGGGCCGGCTGCACCGACTCGACGCGCACCACTCGCCGATGCTCGGCGCGGTCCCGGAGTTCGGGCGGGCCGCCGGGGCGCACCGCGGTGGCGCCACGGTCCCGTGTGCCGCCGGGTCGCTGCTCGTGTTCTACACCGACGGGCTGACCGACATCGTCGGTGAGGACGCCGACGCCCGCACCGAGCTCATCGAGCGCACGCTGGAGGAGCTGCCGTCCGACGCCGACCCGGAGCGGGTGGTGGAGCGGGTGCTCGAGGTGTGTCTGCCGGACCGGCTCGACGACGACATCGCCCTGCTCGCGATCCGACTGGACCACCCGGCCTGACGGTCCGGTCGACCGGCTGCGCCGACCGCCCCGATCGGCCGCACCGGCCGACCCGATCGGCGGCCGGTCTCCCGTGTCGGCGGCCCCGGCCGGCGGAGTCGACCGCTCCGGCCGCGTCGGGCGTCCGGGTTCGACCGTCCGGGGCGGCCGCTCACCGGCGGTGCCCCGCCCGGCGGCGGGCCTGCGCCGTTCGACCGCCCGGCCCATCCGCGCTACCGGTGGGCGGGCCGAGGTCACGGCGTTGTTGCGGTCGGCGCCGTCCGTGGGTTCCGGACAGGGGGTCGTCTCCCGCTCGTGGACCGGGTGACCCCACTCGTCCGTCCGGGTGGGTAATCGGCGCCCGAATCGGGGATCCGGGCGTTGTACTCGAGGGACGACGACGTGTGGGATCGACGGGGGCGAGCGTGAGGCAGGGGACGACGCGACCGCGGAGGCTGGTCGCGGTGGCACTGACCGCGGCGGAGTCCGCCCGTGCGGGGGGCCCGCTCGCGGCGCTCTCCGGTGAGGCGGGGGAGACCGACCTGCTGGTCGTGCGGGACGACCCGGCCCCCACCCGGCGCCCGCTGACACCGGCCGAGGCGCGGGAGCTGCTGGCGGCCGAGGACGACACCGAGGACGTGCCGGTCGAGGCGCTGCCGGTCGAGCGGGTGCGGGTGCACCGGCTCGGGCTGCGCTGGGCGGTGCAGGACGGCGACGAGGCGGACCTCGTCGCGGCGCTCTCGGAGCTGGTCGGGTTCGACCCCGACGACGACACCTGGTGCGTGGCCCCGGCCGCCGCCGGGCCGGTGGACGACCCGGAGATCGAGGTGGTCCGCCGCGCGGTGCGCCGCGTCGCCCGGGTCTACGGCCTGCCGGTGCTGCCCTACCGGCCCGCCGGGCCCCTCGCGGAGGACGTCCCGGAGCCGGAGGCGCTGCCCTCGGCGGTGTGACGCCGGCCGAGCCGCCGAGCGGTCGGAACGGCCCGCGCAGCAGAACGGCCCGCCCGGATCCCGGGCGGGCCGTGCCGGATCGGAGATCCGTCGTACGTGGTCCGTCAGACGACGGCGGCGAGGCCGGGGCCCTGCTCGGCGACGATGCGCTCGGCGTCGCGACGCTCGATGATGGCGCGGCGCTCGGACTCGCCCAGCCCGCCCCACACGCCGAACGGCTCACGGCTGGCCAGCGCGAAGCGACGGCACTCCTGCAGCACGGGACATCCTCGGCAGACCTGCTTCGCGCGCTCGGTGCGACGCGACCGGGAGGGGTTGCGCTCCCCGTCGGGGTGGAAGAACACGGCGCTGTCCATGCCGCGGCACGCACCCAGTCGCTGCCACTGCCACACGTCGTCCATCGGGCCGGGAAGCCGGGAAACGTCGCTCACGTGCTCACCTCGTCGCTCGGGGCCCGGGAGGACCGGGTTGGCTCCTCACCCCGGTTCCCGAGGGGGTTCGAGATCAAACCTGCGCGATGTCGGGATCGGTGCTAGCGACGGGCCGTGCGAGGTGTCCGGGGCCGGCCGCCCGGTCGGACGGACCGGGCATCGCCCCTGTTCACGACACCGCCACGCACCTACGCGCCGCGAGCGGCGCCGGGCCGTCGGGTGGATCCGGGCACGCCGAGATGTGACTCAGGTCACTTTCTCAGGAGTCGAGTGCGGCCTGCACGTCGTCGTGGATGTCGAACAGATGGTGCAGCCCGGCGATGCCGATCGGGCGCAGGACACGCCGCTCGGTGCACGCCAGACGCAGCTCGACCCCGGCCCGGTGTGCCTGCTCCCGCAGCTCGATCAGCGCCGCCAGCCCGGAGGTGCCGAGGAAACGGACCCCGTCGAGGTCCAGCACGACCAGCGAGGCCGCCGAGATCTGCTCGGCCACCGCGTGCCGCAGCTCCGGCGCGGTCAGCATGTCCAGCTCACCGGTCACCGCGACGACGACCGTCCCGTCCGCGGGCCGGGAGGTCTCCAGCCGCAGCCCGTCGCAGGTGTCGGTGACATCGGGAGACGTCCCGCCCGAGCCGTCGGTGGTGCCGGCGGCGGGCGGACGGGGGTCGGTCATTGGGTCGACGGTAGGCACCGCGGCACGGCGTCGCCACTCGGAGCCCGCTCAGCGCAGGCGATGTGTCCCGTCGGGCATCCGCACGGTGAGGCCCCTGCGGGCCAGCAGCTCCAGCAGCGGCACGACGACGCGGCGGCTGCTGCCGAGCACCTCCCGGGCGGCGGAGACGGTGAACGCGCCGTCGAGCCCGCCGAGCACGGCGACCGCCCGCTCCGGCGCGTCGGGGCCGAGCACGACCTCCGGGGCCACCCGCAGCAGCTCCCCGGCCCGGTCGAGCACCGCCAGCTCCCGCGGCCCGAGCCCCAGCTCCGCGAGCCGGGCCGCCCCCGGCGCGGCGAACGGGGCCCCGTCGAGGTCGGCGCGCACGCGGGCCGCGGCGTCGCGCAGCGCGGCGGGCGGGCCGGCGTCCGCGGCGGCCCGCACCCGCCCGTCGCGCAGGACGAGACCGGCCCCGCCGACGGCGGACAGCACGGCCTCCACCAGTGCGACGTCCGGCAGCCCCGCGGCGCGCCGGGCCGCGGCGAGCGGCAGCCCGGGGTCGAGGGGGTCCTCGGCGTCGTGCGCGGCGACGGCGACGGCCAGTGCGGCGGCCGACGACGAGGCGGCGGCCGGGTGCAGCAGCCGGCCCGCCGCGCCGGGGACCCGGGCCGCGAGCGCGGCCACCTCGCCGGCGGGCACGCCCCAGCGCACCAGGTCGTCGGCCCGGACGGTGCCGCGCCGGGCGAGCTCGGCGTCGGCGTCGGGGACGGCCCCGGCCCCGGCGAGCTCGTCGGCCCGGCGCCGGGCCGCGCCGCGCCTGCGCAACGGCGGCGGTGCCGGGTCCAGCACCGTCACCCCGGCCACGATCCGTCCGGCACCCGGGTCACGCAGCACCGCCCGGTCCCCGATCCGCAGCGGCAGTGGCCGTGCCGGGGTCAGCCGCACGACCGGCTCGCCGCCCGCCGGTCCGGGACCGAGCGGGCGGACCCGCACCGGCACGGCCGCCGAGCCGACGTGCAGGGTCAGCCCGACCGGCGACGACGGCAGCGGCACCGGCCCGCCGACCCCGTGCAGCCGGACGTCGGCCTCCCCGGTCACCGCCCACGCCCCCGGGCCGAGCAGCGCGTCGCCGCGGTCGACCCGGTCGCGGGGGACGCCCCGCAGGTTCAGCGCGACCCGCGCGACCGCGGCGGCGGCGTCGACCGGCTCGCCGAGCTCCTGCACCCCGCGCACGGTCACCGGTGCCCGGCCGGCGGCGCCGTCGAGCTCCAGGGTGTCGCCGGGGCGCACGGTGCCGCTGCGCAGCGTGCCGGTGACGACCGTCCCGGCCCCGCGGACGGTGAACGCCCGGTCCACCCACAGCCGCACCGGCCCGTCCGGGTCGGGTGCGGGCAGCCGGGCGGTGAGCGCGGCCAGCGCGCCGCGCAGCGCGTCGAGACCGGTGCCGGTGCGGGCCGAGACGGCGACCGAGGGCCAGCCGCCGAGGCCGCGGGCGGAGAGCGCGGCGCGGGCGTCGTCGAGGGCCAGCTCGGGGTCGAGCAGGTCGGAGCGGGTGACCACGAGCAGCCCGTCGGTGACGCCCGCGGCCGCGAGCGCGTCGGCGTGCTCCCCCGACTGGGGCATCCAGCCCTCGTCCGCGGCGACGACGAACAGCGCTGCCGGGACCGGACCGGCCCCGGCGAGCATCGTGGCGACGAAGCGTTCGTGCCCGGGGACGTCGACGAACGCGACCGTGCCCGCCCCCGGCACCTCGGTCCACGCGAAGCCCAGGTCGATGGTCATCCCGCGGCGGCGTTCCTCGGCGTACCGGTCGGGTTCCATCCCGGTCAGCGCCCGGACCAGCGTGGACTTGCCGTGGTCGACGTGGCCCGCGGTGCAGAGCACGTGCACGGCTCAGTCCTCCGGACGCACGGGCACCGCGCGCACGGCCCCGGCCAGCGTCGCGTCCGCCGACGGCGGCAGCGCCCGCAGGTCGAGCAGGCAGCGCCCGTCGGCGACCCGGCCCAGCACCGGCGGGTCACCGGCGCGCAGCGCGGCCGCGTACCGCTCGGGCAGCGCGACCGCGGCGCTGGGCAGCTCCACCCCGGGTGCGCCGCCCCCGCCGACCCCGGCGACGGTGTCCGCCGCGGTCGCGTCGATCCCGTCGGCGGCCAGGGCCGCGGCGAGCGCGTCGGCCCGCGCCCGCAGCGCGGCCGGGTCGGCGTCGAGGAACTCCCGGACGGGCGTCGGCGGACCGGCCACCGACGCCTCCAGCGCCGCGAGGGTCAGCTTGTCGACGCGCATCGCCCGGGCCAGCGGGAAGCGCCGCACCCGCTCGACCAGGGCGGCGCCGCGGTCCCCGCCGCCGAGGAGCAGACCGGCCTGCGGTCCGCCGAGCAGCTTGTCCCCGGAGGCGGTGACGAGGTCGGCGCCGTCGGCGAGGGTGCCCGCGGCGTCGGGCTCGTCGGGCAGCAGCGGGTGCGGGGTCAGCAGCCCGGACCCGATGTCGACGACGACCGGTGGCCCCAGCCCGGCCAGCTCCCGGACCCCGACGGCCGAGACGAACCCCGTCACCACGAAGTTCGACGGGTGCACCACCAGCAGGAACGCGGTGTCCGGGCCGATCGCGCCGGCGTAGTCGCGCAGGTGGGTGCGGTTGGTGGTGCCGACCGGGCGGAGCCGGGCCCCGGTGGACTCGATCAGCTCGGGGATGCGGAAGCCGTCGCCGATCTCGACGAGCTGGCCCCGGGAGACCACGACCTCGCGACCGGTGCCGGCGAGGGCGGCGCAGACCAGCGCGAGTGCGGCGGCGCCGTTGTTCGCGACCCAGGCCGCCCCCGCACCCGGGACGGCGTCGCGCAGCGCGGCCAGCGCGTCCGTGCCGCGCGGCCCGCGCCGCCCGGTGGCCAGGTCCAGCTCGACGTCGCAGGTGCCCGCGGCCACCCCCAGCGCGTCGACGGCGGCGGCCGAGAGCGGCGCCCGGCCCAGGTTGGTGTGCAGCAGGACACCGCTCGCGTTGAGGACCGCCCGGATCCCGGTCGCGGCGGCGGGCAGCGCCGCCCCGGCGACGGCGGCGACCTCCTCGGGCGCGATCCGGCCCGCCCGCGCGTCCTGCTGCGCCGCGACGACGGCGCGCTTGACCCGCGGCCGGCCCAACCGTGCGGCGGCCCCGGCCAGCGCCGGGTCGGCCAGGACGACGTCGGTCCGGGGGACGCGCCGGCGCGGGTCGGGCTCGGCGGGGGTCACCGGCGCACCGTAACCCCCGTCACACCGTGCTGTCCCGTGCTCCGCGCCGTCGCGCTCCGGGGCGGGGTCAGGACGTCCGCTGCCCGCTGCCCTCGGTGCCGGCGGCGGTGCCGGTCGCCGGGGCCGCATCGGCCGGCGGCTCCGGCTCCGGCTCCCGCTGCTCGGGCAGCACCACCGCCGGGAGGTCGACGGCCTCCTCGTCGTGGTCCTCGACCACGGCGGCGTCGGCGACGGGGGCCCCGTCGACCCCGGGGGCCTCCCCGGTCCGCAGGGCGTGCGCCGGACCGCCCACCGGGCGCCGGACACGCTCGCCCTGGTCGGCGCCGCGCGCGGCGCGGGCGGGCGCGTCGAGCCTGCCGAGCTCGGACCCCAGCATCCCGTGCAGCCGGGCGATCTCCTCGCGCACCGACGAGCGCAGCGCGGACACGTGGGCGTGCATCGCCGCCGCGGTGTCCGCGACGAGCTCGCTGTCCCGCCGCGCGGCCACCCCGGCCGCACGCAGCCGGTCGACCTCCGCGCGGGCGTCGTCGACGATCCGGGCGGCCTCGTCGCGGGCGGCGTCCACCAGCTGCGCGGCCTCGGTCTCGGCGGTGCGCCGCCGCATCGCGGCCTCGTGCTCGGCCATCCGCAGCACCTTGTCCGCGCGCATGCCGAAGGTCTCCGCGGGCCGGGACCGGGCGTCCTCCAGGGCGGCGGCGAGTGCCTCGGCCCGGCGCTCGGCGGCGTCGCGGGCGTGCTCGGCCGCGGCGAGGCGGCCCACCAGGTCCTCGACGGTGTGCTCGACGCTGCGGGCGCCGTCGCCGCCGCGCGGGGCCCGCTGCGGCAGTCCGGCGGCCGTCGTCGCAGGGAGCACGGCCTCGGGAACGGGTCCGGCCGGGAGGACCGCGTCCCCGGATCGGGTCGTCTCGTCGTCGCGTACGTCCTCGGCCGTCACCTCGGCGCCGGTATCCGTGACACCGTCGGTCACCTCGTCGTACCCCCCGTGCAGCTGCTCACGGTGCGTCAGTCTCCGTGCCCGTGGCGCAGCCCGACAGTCCCCGTTCGGCGGACGGCGGCAGTCCGGCGGTCGACGGTGTGTGACGCAGGCGATCACGGAGCGACGCTGCCAGGATGGGGACATGTCCGACACCGGTGTCGCCCGTCGTCTCACCGAGTTCAGCCACGGCGCGGGCTGCGGCTGCAAGCTCGGACCGGCCCAGCTGGGGGAGGTCCTGGCGGCGGTCACGCCCCCGTCCCATCCGGACCTGCTGGTCGGCACCGACACCGGCGACGACGCCGCGGTCTGGCGGCTGTCCGCGGACCGTGCGCTGGTCGCGACCACCGACTTCTTCACCCCGATCGTCGACGACCCGGGGACCTGGGGCGCGATCGCCGCCACCAACGCCGTCTCCGACGTCTACGCCATGGGCGGCACCCCGCTGTTCGCGCTGAACCTGGTCTGCTGGCCGTCCGAGCAGCTCGGGCCGGACGTGCTGGCCGCGGTCCTGGAGGGCGGCGCGGGGGTGGGGCGGCGGTGCGGGTTCGCCGTCGTCGGCGGGCACACGATCGACGACCCGGAGCCGAAGTACGGCCTCGCCGTGGTGGGGGAGGTCCACCCGGACCGGGTCCTGACCAACGCCGGGCTCCGCCCGGGCGACGAGCTGGTGCTGACCAAGCCGCTCGGGATCGGGGTGACCACCACCGCGGTGAAGCGCGGGGTGCCCGCGGACGTCGACGCCGCCGTCGCCGTCATGACCATCCCGAACGCCGACGCCGCCGCGGCCGCCCGCGAGGCGGGCGCCACCGGCTGCACCGACGTCACCGGCTACGGCCTGCTCGGGCACCTCACGAAGATGACCGTCGCCTCGCGGGTGGACGCCCACGTCGACGTCGCCGCGGTGCCGCTGCTCGGCGGGGTGCGGGAGCTGGTCGCCGACGGCGTCGTCCCCGGCGGCACGCTGCGCAACCGCGCCTGGATCGACGACCGGGTCGTCGCGGGCTCCGCGGGCGAGGAGGACCTGCTGGTCCTGTCCGACGCCCAGACCTCCGGCGGGCTGCTGTTCGGCGCCGCCCCCGGCCGCGGCGACGCCGCCGTCGCGTGGCTGCGCGGGCGCGGGCACGACGCGGCCCGGATCGGCACCGTGACCGAGGGGACCGGGCTGGTCCGGCTCTGAGCCCGATCTAGGGTCGGGGGCGTGCAGCCCGTCGACCGTTCCTGTGCCCGTACCCGCGCCTGGGTCGACGAGGCGATGCGCCGCGTCCAGGCCGACGCGAACCGTTCCGCCGACACCCACCTGCACGTGCTGGAGCTGCCCGCGGAGTGGGGCGTGCAGGTCTACCTCAAGGACGAGTCGGTGCACCCCACCGGCAGCCTCAAGCACCGGCTGGCCAGGTCGCTGTTCCTCTACGCGCTCGCGTCGGGCTGGATCACCGAGGGCACCACGGTCGTCGAGGCCAGCTCCGGGTCGACGGCGGTCTCCGAGGCGTACTTCGCCCGGCTGCTCGGGGTGCCGTTCGTGGCGGTCATGCCGCGCTCGACCAGCCCGGAGAAGATCGCGCTGATCGAGCGGGAGGGCGGGCGCTGCCACTTCGTCGACCACGGCGGCGAGGTCTACGCCGAGGCCGAGCGGCTCGCCGCGGACACCGGCGGGCACTACCTCGACCAGTTCACCTACGCCGAGCGCGCGACCGACTGGCGCGGCAACAACAACATCGCCGAGTCGATCCTGGCCCAGCTGGCCGAGGAGCCGCACCCGGTGCCGGAGTGGATCGTCGTGGGGGCCGGGACCGGGGGCACCTCGGCCACGATCGGCCGCTACCTGCGCTACCGGCGGCTCGCGACCCGGCTGGCCGTCGTCGACCCGGAGGGGTCGGCGTTCCTGCCCGGCTGGACGGCGGGGGACCCGTCGTACGCGACCGGGGCGGCGTCGCGGATCGAGGGGATCGGGCGGCCCCGGATGGAGCCGAGCTTCGTCCCGTCGGTGATCGACCGGATGGTCCCGGTGCCCGACGCGGCCAGCGTCGCCGCCGCCCGGCACCTGCGCGACCGCACCGGCCGGTGGGCGGGCGGGTCGACCGGCACCAACCTGTGGGGCGTCTACCAGGTCGTCGCGGAGATGCTCCGCGCCGGACGCGCGGGCAGCGTCGTGACCCTGCTGTGCGACGGCGGCGAGCGCTACCGCCACAGCTACTACGACGACGCCTGGGTCGCCGCCCAGGGGATGGACCTGGCGCCCTACAGGGAGACCCTCGACCGGTTCGTCGCGACCGGGGTCTGGTCCCCGCCCGCGGACTGAGCCGGGCCGGGGATCATTCCCCGGCGAGCAGGGCGGCGGTCGCGAGCAGCCGCCGCTCCGAACCGGGCCGGCCCACGAGCTGCACGCAGCCGTGCTCCCCGGGCCGGTGCACCGGCGCGACCAGCGACGGCAGCCCGGCCAGGTTCCACGCGGCCACCCCGGTGGACCCGGCCCCGGACGCCCCGGGCGGGGCGGGCAGCAGACCGGCCTCGGCGCCGGCGTCGTCGAGCCAGGCGACCATCCGCTGCCGCCACGACGCGGGCGTCGCGGGACGCAGCCCGCCCAGACGCCGGACGCGGCGGCCGCGCCGGACCAGGCTGCGGGCGCTGCGCGGCAGCTCGGCGGGGTCGAGGCCCAGGTCCTCCACCCGGCGGGCGAGCCCGGCCTGACGGCGGCGGGCCGAGTGCACGACCAGCACGGCCCGGTACGGCGGGTCGGCCGCGACGAGGCCCAGTCCGGCGTCCTGCAGGATCCGGATCGCCGCGTGCACCGCGGACGCCGAGTCCGGCCCGGCGAGCCGGGTGCGGCCGGTGCGCAGCGACGCGGCCAGCGAGGAGACGGGCGCCGCGGCCGGCCCGGGGCCGGTACCGGCCGGGGTGGTGAGCCGCAGTACCGACGACGGCGCGGGCGGCCCGCCGGTGCCGCGGGAGAGCGCGTCGAGCACCGCGGTGAGGTCCTCCGCGCGCCCGGCGAGCAGGGTCGGCTCGGCCAGCCCGCACCAGCGTCGCTCGGCGGCGTCGGGCAGCGGGAGCACCCGGCGGCCCGGCTTGAGCGCGGCGATCCCGTGCGCGGCGGCGGCGCAGCGCAGGGTGCCGTCGCCGTCGACACCGATCCCGAGCGGGACGACGCCGGAGGCGACCACGGTCGCGGTGGCCCGGCCGCCCGGGGTGGCGTCGAGGCCCACCTCGTGCTCGGCGGTCCGCGCCCGCCCGGCGACGAGTGCGCCCGCGGCCCGCAGCCTGCGCACGATCTCGTCCCCGCGCCCGGCCACGGAGATGCCGTCCTCGACCACCACCGGGACGCCTGCCAGCGGCAGGGCGAACCGGTCGGTGCGCCGGTCGAGCGCCGCGGCGGCCGCGCGCAGCGGTCCGGGATCCACCACCAGCCCGGCGCCCACGGGCACCGTGTCGTCGGGGGTGGCGAGGAGCCGCTCGGCGACGGTGGCTGCGCTCAGCCGTCCCTCGCGTACCGCGGCCGCGAGCTCCGGCACACCGGACGGGCCGTCACCCGAGGTGGGGGACAGCTCGTCCAGGTGCAGGATGCTCATCGCAGTGGGGCTCGTCGTCCCGGTCGTCGGGGGTGGTGGTCGGCGGAGGCGGACGGGAATCGAACCCGCCTGGCCGAGATGCTCGGCCACGTCGGTGTTGAAGACCGCGGGGGCCACCAGGCACCCATACGCCTCCGGGTCGTCAGGCCGTGCGGAGCGCCTCCGGCACGCCGTCGGCCACGTCGAACAGGGACATCAGGTTGGTCGCCTCGAGTGCGCGGGTGACGGCGTGCGAGCCGCAGACCAGCCGCAGCCGGCTGCCGGCGTTCTCCGCCTTCTCCTTGCCCTCGACGAGGGCCGCCAGCCCGGCCGACCCGAGGAACGTGACCCGGGTCAGGTCCACCACCAGCAGGCTCGCGGAGCCGATCCGCTCGGCGAGTCGTTCGCTCAGCACGGGCGCGGTCATCGTGTCGATCTCGCCGTGCACGTGGACGACGACGGCGCCGTCACCGTGCTCGACCACCTCGAAGCGGACGACCTCGCCGACGTCGGGGCCCTGGTCTCCCCCCACCCCGGTGGGCGTCTCACTGCTCATGTGTCGTGCTCCCTCGCGAGTCGTCGCCGTCGGCGCCGTCGACGTGCTCGTGGTCCGTTCCCGGACGCGCCATCGACTTCACCGTGAGTGACAACCGGCCGCCGTTGCTTGACGTACCGCTCGTGCTGCCTCCGCACCAGCCTAGTCAGCGCGGCCACCCACCCTACGACCGCGGTCGTAGGTGGCACAAACGTTCCGCGACGCGGTCGGGCGCGCTGCCCGGGGTGGTCCGGCCCGGCTGGCAGGGTGTGGACCATGAGCGTCGAGCAGTCTCCGCCGTTCGGGGTCCGGATCGGTGTCCGCAGCTACGAGATGGACGTGAACGGGCACGTCAACCATGCCGTCTACCACCAGTACGGCGAGCACGCCCGGATGGAGCACTTCCGCGCCGCCGGGCTGTCCCAGCACGCGCTCGGCGCGCACGGCCTGACGATCGTGCTGCTGTCGACGACGGCGCACTTCCGGGCCGAGCTGCGCGCCGGCGACGAGCTGCGGATCGACTCGGTGATCGCGTTCACGGCGCGCAAGCCGTTCACGATGAGTCACCGGATCGTCCGGGTGGCCGCGGCCGACGGGGCCCGGACGGACGATCTCGCGGCCGAGGTGGAGTGCACCCTCGGGGTCCTCGACACCACGACGCGACGGCTGGTCGCCGACCCGCACGGCAGGCTCGTCGCCGCGTCGTCGGACCCGGCCCTGCTGGGGCCGGGTCCGGACGTCACCGCGTCCTAGCGCGGGCGGTGGCGCGGGCCGTGGCGCGGGTCGTCGCCGCGGACCCGCGGGCGGCTCAGCCGCGCCGGGCGGGGCCGGCGCCGTACGGGCCGCCGGTGCGGGCGGGGACGGGCCGGTACCCGCCGGTGTCCTGCGGCCGCCCGGGTACGGCGGCCGGGTGGCCCCCGGTGCCCTGGGGCCGGGCCGGCGCGACGGCCGGGTACCCGCCGGTGCCGTGCGGCCGGGCGGGCGTGACGGCCGGGTGGCCGCCGGTCGCGAGGATCTTGTGCGGGGCGGTCGTCCCGGCCCGCGCCGGCCCGATCAGCGGCGGCACCGCTCCGCCGGCCCGCCGCACCGCGCGGCGCGACCGGAGGTAGGCCCGCGGGCCGTTCAGCAGGCCCCGGTTGCGCGTCTGGTCGGCGTCGGCGGGCATCGCCACGCCCGCGCCGGCCTCGCGGTCGGAGATGTGGCGCAGCCGGGCGACCGCCGCCGGGAGCCGGCGCAGCGCGACCGAACGGCCCTGCGGCGACAGCGCCACCTTGGCCAGGAAGCTGCCCAGCCCGACGGCGTAGCCCTCCATCTGCTTGCGCAGCGCGGCCTGGTCGGGGCGGTGGTGGTGCCACAGGTAGGCGCCCGGGGCGTAGCCGAGGACGTTGCCGGCGAGGATCATGCGGACGAGGAACTCGCAGTCCTCGCCGCCGTGGGTGGGGGTGCCGGGGCCCATGGCCTCGTCGAAGCCGCCGACGGCGCGGGCGGCCCCGGCGCGCACGGCGAGGTTGGCGCCGATGCCGAACAGGCCGGGTGCGAACGGGAAGATCGGGGAGTCCGCGGGGGGCTCGGCGAGGGTGAACCGGCGCGGGGTGAAGCCCTTGTTCCAGGCCAGGGCGACGTCGGCGGCGCGCTCCTCGGGGCTGCCCAGGCGGGCGGCGAGCACCGGGCCGGAGACGCAGGCGAGCTCGGGGTCCGCGGCGAACGCGCCGGCGATGCGCGAGGCCCAGGCGGGGTCGACCTCGGTGTCGTCGTCGGTGAAGGCGACGATCTCGGTGCGGGCCTCGGCGAGACCCCGGTTGCGCCCGACCGACGCGCCCCGGCGGGGCTCGCGGACGTAGCGGACCCGCGGGGACCCGGCGGCGGCGACGGCGTCGCGGGTGAGCTCGTCCGGCGGGTCGTTGTCGACGACGACGACCGACAGCGCCGGGTGGTCGGAGGCGAGGACCGCGCGCAGGCAGCGGGCCAGCGAGTCCGGCCGGTTGCGGGTCGCAATCACCACCGTCACCGGGTCGCCCGCGACCGGCGCCGGGGCCACCTGCTCGGGCGACCCCAGGGTGATCAGTGCGGACCGCAGCTCCGCGATCGTGGCGCGACCGCCACGCAGCGGCACGGTCACCTGGCCCTGCGGAGTGCCACCGACGGTGACGAGCAGACGGGCGGCGTGGAAGGCCGGGTCGACCCGCAGATCACGCAGCGGGCCGAGCCGGTCCAGTTCACCGACCCAGGTCGCGGCGTCGTTCGGCGCAGACATCCCTGACATGGGACACAGTGTCGGGTACGCCCGCTGTGCTCACACTGAGAGTGCGCAGTTGCCGGAAAACGGACACTGTGCGTGTGCGCGGTCACGGAGTTCACCGGATGTGGTGCGACGGACGGCGTCGGTGCAGGTCGGAGCCGTGCCGCCCGATCGTGCGCCGTACGGGTGACGACGGCGGCCGCGCGGGTCGGTTGCCCGCGGCCGTCCGGGGGCACGATGAGCGGCATTCGCGATGCGACGACACGCCGGAGTGGTCCGGTTCCGGGCGTGTCGCGCACCATCATCACCCGAACGGGTGGCGAGTCCACTCCGGACGGCGTCCCGACGCCCCGGACCTGCACCGATGGTGACCCCGCGCGCGACAGGGTGCGGACGTCCCGGCGCGGGTAGGTTCGGATCATGAGCGAGTCCCGTCCCATCGCGTCGGTCCTGGTCACCGGGAGCGAGCTGCTCACCGGCCACGTCGCCGACGCCAACGGTCCCTTCGTCGCCCGCTCCCTCGGCGAGCTCGGCTTCGCCGTCTCGCGGGTCCTGCTGGTGGGGGACCGCCCGGAGGACCTGCGCTCGGCGCTGGAGTTCGTCGCCTCCGACGACCTCGTCGTCACCTCGGGTGGGCTCGGGCCGACCGCCGACGACCTGACCGCCGAGGTCGTCGCCGGGTTCGCGGGCGCGGAGATGGAGGTCGACACCGCGCTGCAGGGCCGGATCCACGACCGGGTCGCCGGCTGGGCGAGCCGCGCCGGCTGGGCCGGGCCCGCGCTCGACGCGGCGACGGCCAAGCAGGCCAGGGTGCCGCGCGGCGCGAGCGTCCTCGAGCCGGTCGGGACCGCGCCGGGGCTGGCCGTGACGCGGCCGGGCGGGCCGCTCGTCGTCGTGCTGCCGGGGCCGCCGCGCGAGCTGCAGGGCATGTGGCCCGCCGCGCTGGAGTCGGCGCCCGTGGCGGAGCTGCTGACCCGGGTGCCCCGTGCGGAGGCCACGCTCCTGCGCTTCGCCGGGCTGCCGGAGTCCGAGATCGCCGAGACGCTGCGCGTCCTGGAGGCCGAGCTCGACATGTCCGGGGTGGAGGTGACCACCTGCCTGCGACGCTCGGAGCTGGAGGTCGACCTGCACCCGCTGCCCGGCGCCGAGCCCGTGGCCCGTGATCTGGCCGCCCGCATCGTCGACCGCCACCGCCGCGCACTCATCAGCGACGACGGCAGCACCACCGACGAGCTGCTCGCCGCGGCGCTGGGCACGAAGGGCTGGACGGTCGCGACCGGCGAGTCCTGCACCGGCGGGCTGCTGGCCGGGCGGCTCGTCGACCGGGCCGGGTCGTCGGCCTATGTCGCCGGGGGTGTGGTCGCGTACTCGAACGAGGCCAAGACCGCGCTGCTCGACGTCCCCGCCGCGCTCATCGAGGCGCACGGGGCCGTGTCGCCGGAGGTCGCGCGGGCACTGGCGGACGGTGCGCGGGCGCGGTTCGGGGCGGACGTCGGCGTCGGTGTCACCGGCGTCGCGGGCCCCGGCGGCGGTACCGAGGCCAAGCCCGTCGGCTACGTCTGCTTCTGCGTGACCACCGCCGACGGCCAGGTCATCGCGCGCGACCCGCAGCTGCCCGGCGGGCGCGCCGACGTCCGCGAGCGTTCGGTCGACCTGGCGATGCACCTGCTGCTGCGCGCCACCGGCGTCACCGGGCCGGGCGCGCACCGCTGAGGGCACGACACCCCGCCCGGGGTTCCCGGGCGGGGAGCGGTGGCGGTGCGGGGAGGCTCAGCCCTTCGCGGCGGCGAACCGCTCGACGGCGTCGGCCCAGTTGACGACGTTCCACCAGGCTTTGACGTAGTCGGGCTTGACGTTCTTGTACTGCAGGTAGAAGGCGTGCTCCCACATGTCGAGCAGGACGATGGGGGTCTGGCCTGCGGGGAGCTGGGACTGCTGGTCGTAGAGCTGGTGGATGAGCAGGCGGTCGCCGAGCTGGTCGTGGCCGAGGATGGCCCAGCCGGAGCCCTGGATGGTGGTGGCGGCGGCGGTGAAGTGGGCCCGGAACTTGTCGAAGGAGCCGAAGTCGGCGTCGATGGCGGTGGCGAGGTCGCCGGTGGGCTTGTCGCCGCCGTCGGGGGAGAGGTTGTTCCAGAAGGCGGAGTGGTTGACGTGGCCGCCGAGGTTGAACGCGAGGGTCTTCTCGAGTCCGACGACGGCGCCGAAGTCGTTCTTGTCGCGGGCGTCGGCGAGCTTGTCGAGGGTGGTGTTGAGGCCCTGGACGTAGGTGTTGTGGTGCTTGGAGTGGTGCAGCTCCATGATCTCGGGCGCGATGTGCGGGGCGAGCGCGGAGTAGTCGTAGGGCAGGTCCGGGAGCGTGTACTCGGCCATGGGTCCTCTCCTCGTCGGGGACGCGCGGCGGGATGCCACGCGTGGTCACTTGCCACTATGTAGCAACTGCTGCCTACCCGCGACGGGTGACGCGCACGCATGGACGCAGCGATTCGCCACATGTACTCTTCTGCAAGTCACTTGCAGGAATGCGGGTGACGCGGTGGGGATCGTTCTGGCAGCTCGAATCCACCGTCGACGGCGCCGTGCGTCACGTCCGACCGGACGCGGCCGCGGCGCCGTCGCGTGTCCGGCTCAGCCCAGGAGCTCGGCCAGCTTCTCCACGGTCGCCCGGTTCCGCATCGTCCCGCCCTGGTCACCGGCCCTCGTCCGGGCGGCCAGCCGGGTGGCGAGCTCGCTGCGCCCCAACCCGTCGGGCAGGTGCAGCCAGACCACCCGCCCGCGGGCGACGGCGTCGCCCCGCCCGCCCTTCGCCCGCTCGGCCGCCAGCGCGGCCGCGATCCGCTCGCGGTCGTCGTCGGACACCGGGCCGGCCCGGAACAGGGCGTGCAGCTGCTTCGGGTCGGTGACCTCCGGGTGCGGGTTTGCGGCCACCGCGGCGAGGTAGTCCTCGCGGCCGAACACGACCACCGGGCGCTCGACGCCGAACTCCTCGACCAGCGCCGCGGCGACCGTGGCGACGACCTCGTCGTCGCCCGCGGGGCTGGTCAGGGCGACGTTTCCGGACTGGATGTGGGTGACGACGTCGGCGCAGCCGCGCTCGCCGAGCACCCGGCGCAGGTCGGCCATCGGGACCTTCCCGTGGCCGCCGACGTTGATCCCGCGCAGCAGCGCGACGTGGGTACGCACGCCGGGAATGGTGCCGCGTCTACGCGGCGGCCGGGAGGGTGAAGGCCGAGGCCGCCTCGCGGATGCGGTCACCGGTGGGGCCCACCGGCTCGCGCAACGCCGCGTTGCGCCGCTCCAGGTCCTCGGTCGTACGGGGTGCGACGAGCCCGCCGCCCCCGGTGGCGAGGGCCTGGTTGAGCTCGACGAACCCGCGCAGCCCGTCCTCGTAGGCGGCGAACGCGGAGGCGTGGTCGGGGGCCGCGGCCAGCTCGGCGGCGAGCACGTAGGCCCCGACGAGCGCCATGCTCGACCCCTGCCCGCTCATGAACGACGGCGCGTAACCCGCGTCGCCGACGAGCGCCACCCGGCCCGACGACCAGCGTGGCATCCGGATCTGGCTGACGACGTCGAAGAACAGGTCGTCGGCGGTGCGCATGGACGCGACCATCCGCGGGATCTCCCAGCCGTCCCCGGCGAACGTCTCCGCGACGAGGTCGCGCTGGGCCTGCGGGTCCCGGAAGGCGTCGAACGGCGGGTCGGTGCGGGCGAAGTTCAGGAAGCCGTGCACCTCGGGGGCGTCGCCCGTGGCGTAGAGGATGCCCGCCCGGCCCGGCACGTTCCACAGGACGCCCTCGTGCGAGAGGCCGAGATGGTTCGGCATCGTGAACCCGGCGAAGCAGTACCCGAGGTAGTGGTGGAACTGCTCCTCCGGCCCGAAGGTGAGCGCGCGGGTGGCCGAGTGCAGCCCGTCCGCGCCGACGACCAGGTCGAACCTCCGCTCGGCTCCGCTGTGGAAGGTCACGTCGACGCCGTGGTCGTGATCGGTCAGGCTCGCGATCGAGTCGCCGAAGACGAACTCGACGTCGTCGCGGACCGCGTCGTACAGCGCGCCGGTGAGGTCGCCGCGCCGCAGCTCGACGTCGCGACCGTGCGTCCCGCCGGTCGCGGCCTCCGGGTCGACGGTCGCGATCGGCGTGCCGTCGGGGGCGAGGAAGGTGAGCCGCTGCGAGTCGACGTGCGCCGCCCGCACGCGGGGGAGCAGGCCCATCCGGTCGACCACCTCGACCGCGGTGCCGCGGACGTCGATCGGGTAGCCGCCGCCGCGGACCGCACCGGCCCGCTCGACGACGGTGACGGCGAAGCCCCGGCGGTGCAGCCAGTAGGCGAGCGCGGGCCCCGCGATGCTCGCCCCGGACACGAGGATCGTCCCCTTCATGATGTACCTGCCTAACTTAGGTATCCTTTTCCAACAACGCCGAACGTATACCTAACTTAGGTATCTATCAAGGGGGACGTGTGTCCGACGACCCGGTGCTGGCCGCGCTGCTGCCGCGGATCACCCAGCTCAGCGCCGTCCTGAGCCGGGGACGCGTGGTCGAGCGCGCGGTCGCCGCCGCGGGCATCGACGTCGACCGTCCCGCCCTGTCGGTGCTGATCACGCTGCACACGGCGGGCGGCCCGCTGCGGGTGGGGGAGATCGCCACCCGGATGCAGGTGGTCGGGCCGCACGTCACGCGGCAGGTGAACGAGCTGGAGCGCCGCGGCCTGGTGCGCCGCGTCGCCGACCCGGCCGACCAGCGGGCCCGGCTCGTCGAGCTGGCCCCCGGGGGTGCCGACGCGGTCGGGCGCTACCTGCGCGAGGCGCTCGGGTGGTTCTCCGGCGCGATGGAGGGCTGGTCGGAGCAGGACCGCTCCGACCTCGCCCGGCTGCTCGGGCGGATGCTGGACGACCTCACCGCGCAGGTCGACGACGAGCCGACCTGACGCCGACGACGGTCACGACGGTCGGTCGGCGGCGGCGAGCACGGCGTCGGCGAGCTCCGCCGGGGTGAGCCGGTCCGAGCGCAGGACGAGGGTCCCCGCCGGCTGCCGGCCCGCGGCCGCCGGGTCCAGCCGGCTCAGGGCCCAGTCGAGCGCCGACCCGTTCGGGCGATGGTCACCGGGTGGCGGCGTACGGGCGCGGAGCCGGTCCCGCAGCACCTCGGGGGCGGCGTCCAGGAAGACGTGCAGGACGTCCTCGCCCGCGTCGGCCAGGCCGTCGAGGATCTCCCCCCGGTAGGTGTCGCGGACCAGGGACATCGGCACGACCAGCGTCCGTGCGTGGTGCCTGCGCAGCGACAGGGCCGTCGCGACGACCAGCTCCCGCCAGCTCGGCAGGTCCTGGAAGTCCTCGCCCGGCGGCAGCCACTTCCACAGCATCAGGCCGACGTCCTCGGGGTCGTACACGACGGCGTCGGGGAGGCGCCGGTGCAGCTCCCGGGCCAGCGTGGTCTTCCCCGCGGCGAACCCGCCGTTGAGCCAGATGATCACCGGGCGACCGTACTCCGGGGCCCCGGCCGGATCTGCGCGGTCGGGTGCCCCCGGAACGCGGACGGCGCCGGCCGGGGGGATCGCTCCCCGCCGACCGGCGCCGTCGTGCGCCTGGATCAGGCAGCCTGCTTGGTCTCCCAGAAGATCTTGTCGATCTGGGCGATGTAGTCGAGCAGCTCCTGGCCGGTGGCCGGGTCGTTCGAGCCCTTGGTGCCCGACGCGCCGGCGGCCTTGGTGGCCTTGTTGAACAGCTCGTGCAGCTCCGGGTACTTCTCGAAGTGCGGCGGCTTGAAGTAGTCGGTCCAGAGCACCCACAGGTGGTGCTTGACCAGGTCGGAGCGCTGCTCCTTGATCTCGATGGCGCGGGCCCGGAAGTCCACGTCCTCGTTGCCCTGGTACTTCTCCTGGATCGCCTTGACCGACTCGGCCTCGATCCGGGCCTGGGCCGGGTCGTACACGCCGCAGGGGAGGTCGCAGTGCGCGGTGGCCTCCAGTCGCGGACGGAGAATGCGGGACAGCCGCATGAGTGTCCTCCCTGGTGGGGTGATCGTTCTGGCACCGGCGACCCTACCCTCGCGGCGGTGGTCGGGCAGGACGACCACGTCACGAGAGATCCACTCTGGAGGGAGTCCGGGATGCGCCTGCGGAGGGTCACGGTGCGGGGGCCGTCGATGTCCCCGGCCCTGTCCGACGGCGACGTCGTGCTGGTCCGGTTCGGTGCACCCGTCCGGTCCGGCGACGTCGTCCTCGTGACCTGGGAGTCCCGCCCCGGACAGCTGTCGGTGAAGCGGGCCGTGCACCCCGACGGCGACGGCTGGCACGTCCGCGGCGACAACCCGTTCGGCTCCACGGACTCGGCCACCCTGGGCCCCGCCCGCGTCCACGCCGTCGCCCGCCACCGCCTCTGGCCTCGCCCCGGCCGGGTCCCCGCCCTCCGCCGCTGAGTCCCGCACGGGATCCGGCGTCCCACACGGGTCCCGATCCCGTGCGGGACGCCCGAACCCGTGCGGGAGCCGCCGGCTGACGTAGCGTCGGGAGCCATGGTGGTGGGTGGCGTCGTGCAGGTCGGGGACGGGCTGGCTGTCGGGCCGGATCTCGTCGGCGCCGCGGAAGTCGCGACGGGGCAGGCGCTGGCCGCGCTCGGCGTCGTCCCCGACCTCGTGGTGTTCTTCGTCTGCCCCGGTGCGGGGGCCGCCGCGCCGGTCGAGGAGGTCGAGGCCGCGGGGCTGCGGGTGATGGAGCTCGCCGCGCCCGGCGCGACGATCGGGACCACCGCGCACGGCGTGATGGCCGACGGCCGCGGCGTCGAGGGCGAGCCCGCCGTCGCCGTCTGGGCGGCGTCGCTGCCCGGCACCCGGGTCCGGACGATCTTCCCGGTCGCCGAGCGCCGCCCCGGCGCCGGACCGGACGGCCGCGACGCGATCGGCGTGCGCGGCCTGGTCCCGCCCGCCGAGGACGACCGGGTCGCCGTCCTGCTCGCCGACCCGTTCGCGTTCCCGGTCAGCGGGGTGCTGGACCGGCTCGCGTCGACGAACCCGGGCTTCCCGGTGATCGGCGGCCTGGCCAGCGGGCCCGGCGGTCCCGGGGCCAACCGGCTGTTCGCCGGCGGCACCGTGCACCACGGCGGCGCGGTCGGGGTGCTGCTTGGCGGCACGTCCGACGCGCGGGTCGTCGTGAGCCAGGGATGCCGCCCGATCGGGCCGCCGATGGTCGTCACCCGCGCGGAGGAGAACCGGATCGCCGAGCTCGCCGGGCGGCCCGCGGCGGAGCGGCTGCGCGAGATCGTCACCGCGCTGCCGCCCGAGGAGCAGCAGCAGGCGCTGACCGGGCTGCATCTGGGCGTCGCCGTCGACGAGTACGCCGAGTCCCACGACCGCGGGGACTTCCTGGTCCGCGCGGTGCTGGCCGTCGACGTCGGCGACGGCGCCGTCATCGCGGGCGACGTCGTCGAGGTCGGCACCACCGTGCGCTTCCAGGTCCGCGACGCCGCGGGTGCCGCCCAGGACCTGCACGAGCTGCTCGCCCCGGTGCGCCGCGCCGCGCCGGCCGCGGGCGCGCTGCTG
This sequence comes from Pseudonocardia sp. ICBG601, assembly GCF_020496245.1. Taxonomy (NCBI): domain Bacteria; kingdom Bacillati; phylum Actinomycetota; class Actinomycetes; order Pseudonocardiales; family Pseudonocardiaceae; genus Pseudonocardia; species Pseudonocardia sp. ICBG601. The sequence goes on from NZ_JAHLJA010000148.1 coordinate 2,046,126, forward strand.
TTCTCCTGCAACGGCCGCGGCGCCGGCATGTTCGGCGACGCCGATCACGACGTGCACGCCGTGCGCGTCGGCCTCGACCCGCACGCGAGCGGGTCCGGCGACGCGGCCGGTCCCCGGGTGGCCGGCTTCTTCGCCGCCGGGGAGATCGGACCGGTCGGGCCGGGCAACCACCTGCACGCGTTCACCGCGTCCGTGCTGGTGGTCTGAGACCTCAGCGCAGGGTGCGGAAGAACCCCCGCACCTCGTCGACGAAGGACTCGGGCTGCTCCAGCGACGGGAAGTGCCCGCCGACGTCGGGACGCGAGAACCAGCGCAGGTCGGTGTAGCGGCGCTCCAGCCAGGACCGGGGGAGCTTCACCATCTCGTGCGGGAACTGGGCGACGCCGGTCGGGACCTCGACGTCGTCGAGGCGGCGGCGGGCGAAGCTCTCCCAGTAGATCCGCGCCGACGACGCGCCGGCCGAGCCCAGCCAGTACTGCATGACGTTGTCCAGCAGCCGGTCCCGGCTGATCACGTTCTCCGGGTGGCCCGCGCAGTCGGTCCAGTCCCAGAACTTTTCCACGATCCACGTGCACTGCGCGGCGGGGGAGTCGGCGAGCCCGTAGCCGATGGTCTGCGGACGGGTGGACTGCTCGGCGGAGTAGCCGGAGCCGTAGCGGGAGAACTCCTTGGAGAAGCGGATGTCGGCCTTCTCCTGCGCGGTGAGCTCGGCGGCGTCGTCGGGCTTGGGGGCCAGCGCCATCGTCAGATGGATGCCGTAGAGCATCTCCGGGGCCGCGGTCCCCAGCGCGGAGGTGATCATCGAGCCCCAGTCGCCGCCCTGCGCGGCGAAACGCTCGTAGCCGAGCCGGTCCATCAGCTGCGCCCAGGCGACGGCGATCCGCTCGACCCCCCACCCGGTCGTCGTGGGCTTGCCGGAGAACCCGAACCCGGGCAGCGTCGGCACGACGACGTGGAAGGCGTCGGCCGGGTCCTCGGGGTCGGTCAGCGCCGGCAGCACGCCGAGGAACTCGACCAGCGAGCCCGGCCAGCCGTGGGTGAGCAGCAGCGGCATCGCGTCCGGGTGCTTCGAGCGGGCGTGCAGCACGTGGATCTCGACCGAGTCGTCGCCGCCGCCGTCGAGGCCGGTGCGGTACTGCGGCCACGCGTTGATCTCGGCCTCGACGCGGCGCCAGTCGTAGCGGGTGCGCCAGTACTCGCACAGCTCGCGGGCGTAGTCCAGCGGGACGCCCTGGGACCAGCCGTCGACGGTCCCCGGGTCCGGCCAGCGGGTGCGGGCGAGCCGCTCACGCAGGTCGTCCAGCTCGGCGTCGGGGATCTCGATCCGGAACTCGCGCACGTCGTCACGGTGGCACGGAACGCCACGACGGGCGTACCGGCCACGGCATCGGAACGATCACGATGCGGCGAGCGCCCGGCTGATCCCGCGGGCCGCCGCGCGCACCGCGGGCACCAGGGTGTGCGGGTTCGTCGCGGCCGGCACGACGATCGACAGCCCGGCGACGACCGGCCCGTCCCCGCTGCGCACCGGGGCGGCCACCGACATCGACACCTCCTCGATCTGCCGGTCGGACACCACGAAACCGCTGGTCCGGACCTGGGCGAGCAGAGCCCGGACGCCGTCGGCGCGGCACACCGTCCACGGCGTGAACCGGCGGATCGGCCGGGCCAGCACGGCCTCGACCGCGGCCGGGTCGGCGTGCGCGAGCAGCACGAGCCCGACCCCGGTCGCCGTCGAGGGCAGCCGTGACCCGGTCCGGGTGACGATCGAGACGGCGTCGTGGCTGGACAGGCGCTCGACGTAGACGACCTCGCCGGCGTCGTCCGGGTCGAGCACGGCGAGCTGCACGTTGTGCCGGGTGACCTCGTGCAGGTCCTCCAGGAACGGCATCGCCGCCTCCCTCAGGCCGTGGCTGGCCGGGGCCAGGTGCGCGATCTCCCAGAGCCGCAGCCCGATCCGGTAGCGGCCGTCGTCGCCGCGGTCCAGCGCCCCGCCCGCGGCGAGCTCACCGGCGATCCGGTGCACCGTCGTCAGCGGGAGCCCGGTGCGCCGGGCGATGTCGGTCAGCCCGAGCACCGGGGCCTGCGCGCTGAACGCGCCCAGCACGTCCAGCACCCGCGCGGTGACCCCCGAGCGGACCGGACGCGTCGTCATGACCGGGCATTCTTCCGTAGAGCGGAAGCTCGGTCGAATGGCCGCGCCCGGGAACGGGAAGGTGGGTCCCATGACGCAGCGACGCGAGTCCCGGACCCAGGTCGGCATCGTCGGGGCGGGCCCCGCCGGGCTCGTGCTGGCGAAGCTGCTGGCGCTGGCCGGTGTCGACTCGGTCGTGCTGGAGGCCCGCGACCGCGGCTACGTCGAGGCCCGGGTCCGCGCCGGGGTGCTGGAGGCACCCACGGTCGAGCTGCTGCGCGGGATGGGCGTCGCCGGACGGCTGGACCGCGAGGGCATGCCGCACACCGGCATCTCGCTGCGCTTCGCCGAGGCCCCCGGCGCCCCCGCCGCCGACCACCGGATCGACTTCGCCGACCTCGTCGGCACCGGGATCACCGTCTACGGCCAGCAGGAGGTCGTGAAGGACCTGCTCGCCGACCGCGTCGACGACGCGGGCCTGCCCGTCGAGTTCGGCGTCTCACGCGTCGCCCTGCACGACGTCGACACCGACACCCCGTCGGTCACCTACGCCGACGCCGACGGCGCCGAGCACGTCCTGCGCTGCGACGTGATCGCCGGCTGCGACGGCTTCCACGGCGTCTCCCGCCCACTGGTGGCCCCGGACGTCGCCGAGCGGGTCTACCCGTTCTCCTGGCTCGGGGTGCTCGCGAAGGCCGCGCCCACCACCGACGAGCTCGTCTACGCCCACCACGACGACGGCTTCGCGCTCTACTCGATGCGCAGCCCCGAGGTGACCCGGCTCTACGTCCAGGTCCCGAACGACACCAGGCCGGCCGACTGGTCCGACGCCCGCATCTGGGACGCCCTGCACACCCGCCTGGCCTGCGAGGGCTTCACGATGAACGAGGGCGAGTTCCTCGAGAAGCCCTCGGTCACCCCGATGCGCAGCATGGTCGCCTCCCCGATGCGCCGCGGACGGCTGTTCCTCGCCGGCGACGCCGCGCACATCGTCCCGCCCACCGGGGCGAAGGGCATGAACCTCGCCATCGCCGACGTCCGGGTGCTCGCCGACGCCGTCGTCCGCGCGCTGCGCGACGGCGACACCGGCGGCCTGGACACCTACTCCGACACCTGCCTGCGCCGGGTCTGGCGGGCCGAGCACTTCTCCTGGTTCATGACCTCGATGCTGCACCGCTTCGACCCCACCACCGAGGGCGGCGACGCGTTCGGCGTCGGCCTGCAGCGCTCCCAGCTGCGCTACACCGTGACCTCCCGCGCCGCCGCGACGAGCCTCGCCGAGAACTACGTCGGCCTCCCGCACGGCGCCGTCTAGACCCCACCCACCACGAGGAAGGACCGCCGATGCAGGGCTACGCCCCCGTCCCGGCCGGGACCCACGCACCGCTGCTCTCACCGGACTACCGCAGCACCACGCTGCGGGCGCCGTCCGAGCAGCCGGTGATCCTGCCCCAGCGGCTCACGGAGATCACCGGCCCGCTGCTCACCGGCCCGGTCCGCCCCGGCGACGACGACCTCACCGTCGGCGCCGGCGGCGAGGCTCTCGGCCAGCGGATCGTCGTCGCCGGGCGGGTGCTCGACTCCGACGGCCGCCCTGTCCCGGACACCCTCGTCGAGGTCTGGCAGGCCAACGCCGCGGGCCGCTACGCCCACCGCTGGGACAACTGGCCCGCCCCGCTCGACCCGAACTTCACCGGCGGCGGCCGGGTCCTCACCGACGCGCAGGGCAACTACTCGTTCACCACGATCAAGCCCGGCGCCTACCCGTGGGGCAACCACCACAACGCCTGGCGCCCCGCCCACATCCACTTCTCGCTGTTCGGGCGGGCCTTCACCCAGCGGCTGGTCACCCAGATGTACTTCCCGGACGACCCGCTGTTCGGCCAGGACCCGATCTACAACGCGACGCCGGAGGAGGCCCGCGGTCGGCTGGTGTCCACCTTCGACCTCGACGCGACCCGCCCCGAGTGGGCGCTGGCCTTCCGCTTCGACATCGTGCTGCGCGGCCGCGGCGCCACCCCGTTCGAGGAGCCCCACGCATGAGCCTGCCGCTGACCCCCACCCAGACCGTCGGCCCGTACCTGTCGCTGGGCCTGCCCTGGCCGGACGGCCCGGACGTCGTGCCCGACGGCACCCCGGGCGCCGTCCTGATCGGCGGGACCGTGGTCGACGGCACCGGCGCGCTCGTGCCCGACGCGCTGGTCGAGACCTGGCAGGCCGACCCGGACGGCCGCTTCGACCACCCCGACGACCCGCGCGGCGCGGCGAAGTCCACGGTGGAGGGCTTCCGCGGCTTCGGCCGCTGCCCCACCGACGACGAGGGCCGGTGGTGGATCCGCACCGTGCTGCCCGGTGCGCTGCCCGACGGTTCCGGTGCGGGCTCCGCCGAGGCTCCGCACGTGAACGTCTCGGTGTTCGCCCGCGGCCTGCTCGACCGCGTCGTCACCCGCATCTACTTCCCCGAGCACGCCGACGCCCACGCCACCGACCCGCTGCTCGCGGCGGTCCCGGAGGCGCGCCGGCACACGCTCGTCGCCGTCGCGGAGGGCCCGGGCCGGTACCGGTTCGACATCCGCCTGCGCGGCGAGGGGGAGACGGTGTTCCTCGCACTGTGACGGTGCCCGGCCGCGCGCGCACCCGCCCGGGGCATCACCCCGTGAAGGTGTGACGCGTCCGGTTGATTCCCGGTGATCCGTCGGGGGTACTCCTGCGAAGATCTACCCAGCAGGGGCGGGAGGACCGGTGGACGCAGCACAGTCGGCGGCACACGTGCCGTTCGGGGACCCGGCGACCTCCGCGGCCCGGGTCCCCGGGCCCGTGACCGGTGCCGTCGTCGCGCTGTCGCGGCGGTACCCGCTGGCCGTACAGCTCGCCCGCTACGCCGCCGTCGGCGGTGGGGCGACGGCGCTGAACGCCGCGCTGTTCCTGCTGTTCCGCCCGGTGCTCCCGGCCGTCCCGGCGAACCTGGTCGCGCTGGTGCTCACCACCGCGATCAGCACCGAGGCCAGCCGCCGCTTCGCCTTCGACGGCGCCCCCGCGCACCGGCTGCGCGAGTGGGTGCAGGACGCGGGCACCGTCGCGTTCTACGCGACCTACACCTCCGCGGTGCTGCTCGCGCTGCACCAGCTGGCCGGGGCCACCACGCCGGGGGAGGAGGCCGCGGTCGTCGCGGCCGCCAGCCTCGCCGGCGGGCTGCTGCGGTTCGCGGTGCTGCGGTTCTGGGTGTTCGATGTGGCACGGCCGGCCGCCGCCGGCGCGCGACCCGACCAGGGAGGACGGCACCCGTGCCCGGAACAGTCGACTTCGACGCCTTCGACCTGACCGTCGGCCCGCCCGAGGAGCGGGTCGTCGTCCACGGGGTGCGCGGCGGCGAGGGCCCGCCGGTGCTGCTGCTGCACGGCTTCCCGCAGACCCACGCCATGTGGGGGCCGCTCGCGGCGGACCTGGCGCGAGACCACACCGTCGTCGCCACCGACCTGCGCGGCTACGGCGAGTCCGGCCGCCCCGCCGACGGCGAGAACCACGCCGGCTACTCGTTCCGGGCGATGGCCGCCGACCAGGTCGACGTCATGGCGCGGCTCGGGTTCGACAGCTTCGCCGTGGTCGGCCACGACCGCGGCGCCCGCGTCACCCACCGGATGCTGCTCGACCACCCCGAGCGCGTCGCGCGGGCGGCGCTGCTCGACATCCTCCCCACCGCCTACGTCTACGCCCACACCGACCGGGCGCTGGCGACGGCGTACTACCACTGGTTCCTGTTCATCCAGCCCGCCGACCTGCCCGAGCGGCTCATCGCCGGGGACCCGATCGGCTACCTGCACTCGCTGCTCGGCGGCTGGGGCTCGGGGCTCGACGCGCACCCGCCCGAGGCGCTGGCCACCTACGAGCGCGCGTTCGCCGACCCGGCGGCCCGGCACGCGATGCTGGAGGACTACCGCGCCGGGGCCTCGATCGACCTCGAGCACGACGCCGCCTCCGCCGCCGCGCACGAGCGGATCGCCGCTCCCACGCTGGTGCTGTGGGGCGAGCGCGGCGTGGTCGGCGCGAACGACGAGAGCCCGCTCGACGTCTGGCGCCGCGCCGCCGCCGACCCCGCGCTGGTCACCGGCGAGGCGGTCACCGGGGCCGGGCACTTCCTGGTCGACGAGCAGCCCGCCGCGACCACCGCCGCGGTCCGCGCGTTCCTCGGCGGCTGAGCCGCGGCCGGGTCCCGGCCGCGGACTGCGCTCAGCCGCGGACGGCGTGCACGATCCCCCAGGTCAGCTTCCCGGCCCGGCCACCGTCCACCCAGTGCTGCAGGCCCGCCTTCATCGCGGTCAGGTAGGGCCCCGAGATCGACGACGACAGCTCCTCCTCGTGCGCCACCAGCTCCTCGCGTACCCGGCGGTAGTGGGTCGGCAGGTGCTCGGCGTGGTCGAGGAACCGGACCCCGGTGAAGCCCCGCCGTTCCAGACCGCCGGTGTAGAAGCCGGGCGTGGCCATCGTGGACAGTGCGATGCGGTCGAGGATCGGCTGGATCGAGGACTGGTCGAGCCCGTCGACGGCCATCGGGTCGGTGAACACCACCTGCCCGCCGGGGCGGAGCACCCGGGCGATCTCGTCCAGCACGGTGTCGCGGGAGCCGGAGTGCAGGAACGCGTCCTGCGACCACACCAGGTCGACCGAGGAGTCCTCGACCGGCACGTCCTCGTAGCTGCCGGTGGTCACCTCGACCCGACCGTCCAGGCCCTGCTCCCGGGTCATCCGCTCGTTGCGGGCGTTCTCCACCGGGGAGAGGTTGAGGCAGTGCACCGTGGCCCCGTGCGCGACCGCCAGCCGGCGGGCCGCGCCGCCGTAGCCCGCCCCGAGGTCGAGCACCCGGGTGCCTGGGCCGACCCCGGCGACCTCGGCCATCCGGGTCACCGTGCGGGCGCTGGCGACCGAGATCAGCTCGTCCGGTGCCCGGTAGACGCCGACGTGGATGTCCTCGCCGCCCCAGACCCGGGAGTAGAAGGTGTCGGCGTCGTCGGAGTCGTAGTAGGACCGGGCGGTGTGCTCGGCGGTGTCCTGGGTCGTCCGTGTCACTCGGCGTCCTCCTGGTCCAGGTAGGCCTTCTCGGCGATGTGCACGAAGAAGTCGGGCTCGTCGTCGGCGTAGGTCGACTGGAAGTCGCCGAAGGTCTCGACCCGCTGGAACCCGACCTCGTGCATGAGACGGCGGGTGTAGTCCTTGCGCAGCGGGAACATGTTCAGGTGGTACTGGGACCCGTCGGGGAACCGGTAGCGGAACCGGGCGAGGCCGTCGTCGACGTACTCCGGCTCGGCGACGACGTCGTCGCCGCAGTAGTAGTACCGGTGCGTCGAGGTGAAGCCGTTGTCGAGGATCGCGTCGTAGTTGCGCTGGTCGAGGACCAGCACGCCGTCGTGGGAGAGCATCGCGTAGAACTCGGCGAGCGCCCGGCGCCGGTCGCGCTCGGAGAACAGGTGGGTGAAGGAGTTCCCGAGGCAGATGATCGCGTCGTACTCGCCGTGCACGTCCCGGTTGAGCCACCGCCAGTCCGCCTGGACCACGCGCAGGACGTGCCCGCCGAAGCGCATGCCGTTGTCGAAGGCCTTCGCCAGCATCTCGGCGCTGCCGTCGGCCGACACCACGGTGTCGAAGCCCTCCTCGAGCAGCCGCACCGAGTGGAAGCCGGTGCCCGTCGCGACGTCGAGGACGCTCCGCACACCGCGCCGCTGCAGCTGCTCGACGAAGAACCGGCCCTCGCTCGCGTAGCGGGCGCGCCAGTCGATGAGCTCGTCCCACTTGTCCACGAAGGACTGGACGTACTCCTGCTTGTAGTGGGTGGACTCGCGGACCTCGGTCGGCGAGTCGCCGAACTCCTGCACGGTGCCGTCGAGCCCGGGTGGTCCGCTGCGCTGGTCGGCCGTCATGTACCGCGCCTCCTCGTCGAAGGTGTCGGGTGCGGGGCGGGCCGACCGTAGGGCGGGGACGGGCGTCCCGTCCGGTCCCCGGCCGCGGGCCTGGATCGGGCCCAGGAGTTGTGTTATACGCAACTCAGCCGGTCATCGGGGACGTTTTCGGACATCGCACGGCCGACGCGCTCGGCGGCGGGTGGCGCGCGCGCCGACCAGTGGTGTTACCCGGACGTCACACGGCGTCGGTCCGCTGTGGACGACCGGTCACCGACGGCGGTCTCCGGGCGTGTCGCGAGGCCCCGTCGCTTACCCCGGGTGATCTGTGTTCCCGGTCACAGCACGGATCGGATTTCACCCGTCCGTCGCAACGGTGCCGCCCCACAGCGCGGTGAGTGCGCGTCGCCGCTCCCCGCGGCCGAGCCCCCGCAGGTCGGCCACGCCCCGGTCGGTGACGACCACGTCGACGTCGTGCGACGGCGTCGTCACCGGTCCGCCGAGCCGCTCCACCAGGGTCGGGCGGCCCCGGTGCGTGCAGGCCAGCGCGATCACCGACAGCCCCGGCCCGCGGGCCGCGGCGGCGGCGAAGTCCGGGTGCCCGCCGATCATCCCGGCCGCCGAGCCGGCGACGCCCTCCACGTTGACCTGGCCGGCCCGGTCGATCTCCAGGGCGGTGTTCAGCGCGACCAGCGGGCCCGGATCGGAGCCGAGCCGGGACACGTCGTGGGTGTACTCGACCGGGCGGACCGTGCCGTGCCCGGCGCGGCCCAGCCGGTCTGCCCAGTCGTAGAGCCGGGAGCTGCCGTAGAGCGCCGTCGCCGACGGCGTCCCGCGCAGCAGCCCGCGCTCGTCCAGGTCGACGACCGCGTCGGCGAGCAGCCCGGAGTCCACCGCGACCGGCACGTCCAGGGCCTCGACGAGTGCCGCGGCCAGCCGCCCGGGGCCGAACTGGATCCGCGCCCCGGCCGGGACGAGGCCCGCGACCGCGGCGGCCACCGCCCGGTCGGCGTCGCCCGGCGCGGGGGTGGCGACGGTGTGCGGGGCCCCGTCCGGCCCGTCGACCTCACCGAGCACCTCCACCCCGGCCAGCGGGGGACCGGCGTCGGCGTGCGGCGCGGAGCGGGACACGACCGCCGCGACCGGGACCCCGGCGTCGTACAGGCCGCGCATCCAGGACGCCTCCGCGCCGAACCGCAGGTCACCGCGGTCGTCGCGGACGACGGTCGCCAGCAGCAGGTCCGGGCGCAGCGGACCGGCCAGCAGTGCGGGCGTCGCCGAGAGCCGGGCCGGGACCCGGTGCGCGTGCCCGGACTCGATCAGCGCCCGCGCCCCCGGCCCCCCGACGACGGTGCGGATGTCGGCGAACGCCGCCGGGTCGAGGTCCGGGGCCGGGCCGGGCACCCAGCCCAGCACGAGCCGCACACCCCCGGCCCGGGCCGCGACCGCCGAGAGCGGGCGGGCGAGCGCGTAGGGGAGCCCGCAGCCGTCGGCCAGCGCCACCCGGGAACCCGGTGTGACCAGCTCGGACAGGCCGCGTGCGAGGTCACCGTCGACACCCATGCGCCCATCCGACCACAGGGCTAGCGTTGGCGGGCATGGGGACCGACCAGGACAGCGGTGAGTTCGTACGGGAGGCGCTCGGGGTGGCCGAGCGGATCACGGCCGACGGGTCGTCGCCGTGGCCGGTCGAGGCGGGCCGCTACCGCCTCGTCGGTGCGCGCGCCTGCCCGTGGGCGAACCGGGTGATCATCACCCGGCGGCTGCTCGGGCTGGAGGACGCGATCTCGATGGGCGTCGCGGGCCCGCTGCACGACGAGCGCAGCTGGCGCTTCCACCTCGACCCGGGCGACGTCGACCCCGTGCTCGGCATCGAGTACCTGCGCGAGGCCTACGAGAAGGCCGTCCCCGGCTACGACGAGGGCGTCACCGTCCCCGCGATGGTCGAGGTCTCCTCGGGCAAGGTCGTCACCAACGAGTACGCGCTGCTGGAGCGCGACCTGTCCACCCAGTGGCGGGAGCTCCACCGCGAGGGCGCCCCGGACCTGTGGACCGACCCGGACGCGATCGAGGAGATCGGGAAGGGGATCTTCCACGACGTCAACAACGGCGTCTACAAGTGCGGGTTCGCCTCGTCCCAGGCTGCCTACGACCGCGCCTACGACGCCCTGTGGTCCCGGATGGACGAGCTGTCCGAGCACCTGTCGACGCGCCGCTACCTGGTCGGTGACTCGATCACCCAGGCCGACATCCGGCTGTGGGTGACCCTGGTCCGCTTCGACGCCGCCTACCACGGCCACTTCAAGGCCAACCGGCACAAGCTCACCGAGCTCCCCGTGCTGTGGGCCTACGCCCGGGACCTGTTCCAGACCCCCGGCTTCGGCGACACCATCGACTTCGAGCAGGTCAAGCAGCACTACTACGGCGTGCACGCGTCGGTGAACCCGACCGGGATCGTCCCGAAGGGGCCCGACACCGCCGGCTGGACGACCGCGCACGGCCGCGAGGAGCTGGGCGGGCGCCCGTTCGGCGACGGCACCCCGCCCGGCCCGCCGCCGGAGTCCGAGCGGGTCCCCGCGATCGGCTGAGCCCCGCATCCGGCGGAGCGGGTCGGGCCGGGGCAGCCGGTGACCGCGGCGCGGCGGGGGCGCCGGGCCGCGGCGGGCCTGTCACGATGGTCGCGATGCGAGTGCCTGGACGACCCCACCCCGTGATCCGGCAGCGACGCCGTCGCAGCACCGGACTGCTCACCGCCGCCGTCGTGGGCGCGCTGACGGCGGGGCTCGTCGCCGTCGCCGGGCCGCAGCTCACCGCGAACAGCACCGACGCCGCCCCGCCGGGCGCAGCGCCGCAGGCGGCACCGGCGGCACAGCCTGCTCCGGACCCGGACACCTGCGCCCCGATGGTGGCGGCGCTGTCCCCGCGTGACCGGCTCGCCCAGCGCCTGATGGTCGGGGTGGACGCCGCCGACCCGGCCGGTGCCACCGCGATCGTGCGGGACTCGCAGGTCGGCGGGGTGTTCCTCGGCGGGAACGCGACCGCGCTGCTGCAGGACGACCGGCTCGCGGCGCTGCAGAAGGTGTCCCGCACGCCGCTCGCCGTCGCCGTCGACGAGGAGGGTGGCCGGGTCCAGCGCATCGACGAGCTCGACGGCGACGTCCCCAGCGCCCGGCAGATGGCCGCGTCCGACACCCCCGAGCAGGTCACCGAGATCGCCCGCAAGCGCGCCGGGCAGCTGAAGGCCCGCGGCGTGACCTGGAACCTCGCGCCGTCGGTCGACGTCTCCGACCAGCCGCGCACCGCCGTCATCGGGGACCGCTCGTTCTCCGACGACCCGGCCACCGTCACCCGCTACGCCGCGGCCTGGGCCGAGGGTCAGGTGGCCGGCGGGGTGTTCGGCGTCCTCAAGCACTTCCCCGGCCACGGGCACAGCTCCGGTGACTCGCACAAGGGCTCGGTGAGCACGCCGCCGCTGGACCGGCTGCGTGCCGGTGACCTCCGGCCCTACGCCGACCTCGTCGGACCGGGGAAGCCGCTCGACGGGCGGGTCGGGGTCATGCTCGGCCACCTCGACGTCCCGGGCCTGACCACCGACGTGCCCACCAGCATCGCCCCGGCCGCCTACCGGCTGCTGCGTGAGGACTACCGGTTCGACGGCCTCGCCATGACCGACGACCTCGGTGCGATGAAGGCGATCACCGACCGCTTCGGGCTCGCCGAGGCCACCACCCGGGCCCTGACCGCAGGCGCGGACATGGCGCTGTTCTCCAACGTCACCCCGGTCGCCCCGCTGCTCGACGCCGCGGAGAAGGCGCTGGCCGACGGGCGGATCACGGCGCAGGCCAACGACACCGCCGTCGCGCGGGTGCTGGCGGCCAAGGGGCTCTGCAGCCGCGGCTGAGCGCTCCCGCGGAACGCACGAGGGCCCCGCACGACACTGTGCGAGGCCCTCGGCCGGGGAGAACGACGGTCAGGACGCCATGTCCAGCCCGCCGTTCACGCTGATCACCGAGCCGGTCACGTAGCCGGCGCGGTCGTCGACGAGGAACTGCACGGCGCGGGCGATCTCGTCGGCCTGGCCGAGGCGGCCGACCGGGATCTTCGAGACGATCTTCTCGAGCGCCTTCTCCGGCACCGCGGCGACCATCTCGGTCTCGATGAAGCCCGGCGCGACGCAGTTGACGGTGACGCCCTTGCGGGCGACCTCCTGGGCCAGCGACTTCGAGAAGCCGATCAGGCCGGCCTTCGACGAGGCGTAGTTGGCCTGGCCCATCGCGCCGGTCTGGCCGATCACCGAGGAGATGTTCACGATCCGGCCGAACTCGTTGCCGGTCATGTGCTCCAGCACGGCCTTGGTCATGTAGAACGCGCCGGACAGGTTGATCCGCAGCACGGCGTGCCAGTCGTCGACGGTCAGCTTGCGGACGGTCTTGTCCACGGTGATGCCGGCGTTGTTGATCAGGTAGTCGACGCGGCCCCGCTGCTCCAGGACCTCGGACACGACCCGCTGGCAGTCCTCGGGCGAGCCGACGTTGCCCTGGTGCACCGAGATCGACGCGCCCTCGGCCTCCAGCTTGCCCTTCAGCTCGTCGGCGGCCTTGGAGTTCGACGAGTACCCCGCAGCGACGTGCACCCCGGTGCGGGCCAGCGCGGTGGTGATCGCGGCGCCGATCCCGCGCGCACCCCCGGTCACGATGGCGACGCGCTGCTCCGGGTGGGTATCGGTGATAGCGGTCATGCGTTTCCTCCAAGGGTGTCGAGAGTGCGCTTCATGCCCCGCTGGACCGCGTCGGCCAGGTACGGCCGGAGCTGGTCGGGGGAGACGATCCGGTGCACCGAGCCGACGGACTGCGCCCGCTCGATGGAGTGCTTGGTGTCGAACTCGTCCGCGACCTGGCCGAGCTTCTCGGAGCGGACGTCCGGGCGGAGGGTGGCGAGGTCGCCGCGCAGCCGTGCCGCCGTCGCCTCGTCCCCGTCGGTGACGGCCTGCTTGATCCGGGTCTCCAGGTCGGTGACCCGCTCGTCCTTGGCGGTGCGGTCGTTGACCTCGCCGGCGAACACGACGGCCGCGGCGGGCGCCCCGCCCAGCACAGAGGCGTAGGAGCCGGTGATCGCGGCGACCTCCATGTTGTCGTTCAGCGTTCCGGAGAACACCACGAACGCGCCGCCGTGGTAGCGGGAGACCACGCAGAACACGATCGGGCCGTCGAAGTTGACGATGGCCCGGCCGATCTCGGCGCCGTTCTCCAGCTGCAGGCCGCGCAGCGACTCCGGCGAGCCGTCGAACCCGGACAGGTTCGCCAGCACGACCAGCGGCCGGTTGCCCGACGCGGCGTTGATGGCCCGCGCGCACTTGCGCGACGAGCGCGGGAACAGCGTCCCGGCGGTGAACTGCGACGGCCCGTCGACCGGGCGCGGCCCGCGCCGCGGCAGCGGCCGCGACTCGATGCCGATCATCGCGATCGGCTGGCCGCCGAGGTGGGCGTCGAGCGCGACGACCGAGTCGGCGTCGTGCATGTCGGCCCACCGCTCCGACGTCGGGTGGTCGGCGTCGGCGACGCCGCGCAGCACCGAGCGGATGTCGAACGGCTTCTTCCGCTCCCGGTTGGTCTCCGGCGCCCAGATCTCGCCGAGCGTGGTGAAGTCGCAGTTCGGCCCGGAGTGCGGCGCCGTGGTGACGTCGCGGGAGACCGGGTCGGTGGTCGGCGCGGGCCGCGGGAACCGCTCGCCCGGCTGGGTCCAGGTGTGGGCGTAGTGCGCCAGCAGCACGCCCACGGCGCCGCCCAGGTCCGGCGCCCAGTACTGCGCCTGCCCGTTCGGGCCCATGATCCGGTCGTAGCCGCCGATGCCGAAGTTGTCCTCGGCCGAGACGCCGCCGGAGAAGTCCAGCGAGTGCTTGCCGGTCAGCACCATGGCCGAGTCCGGCGTCATCACCAGGATGCCCCTGGTGTGCATGAGCATCGTCGCCTCGGCGTTCCAGTAGGGCTGGGCGCCGACGTTGATGCCGGTGACGACGACGTTGAGCTCCCCGCCGTCCTGGGTGAACTCGATGATCCCGCGCAGCACCCGGGAGATCCAGTCCATGTTCTCGGTGCCGGAGTCCATCGCGATCTTCGCGCCCGCCGAGACGGCGAACCACTCGATGGGCACGTCCAGCTCGCGGGCCAGGTGGATCGCGGCCATCACGCGGCGGCACTCCGGCTCGGCGATCGCGCCGAGCGCCCGGGTCGGGTCGCCGAGCAGCACGACCCGCTCCATCCCGTCCGGGTAGCGCCGGGTCGGCACCGAGACGACGCCGAGCACCAGGTTGGCGCTGTTGCCGCCGGGCGCGCGGTCGACCGGCACCGGCAGCGCCGGGTCCGCCGGGTCGACGAGGTCGTACTCCTGCCAGGTGCCCGGGCCGGCGTCGACCGGGGCGGTGAGCAGCGGGACGATCTCGTACGGGTAGACGGCGCCGCGGCGACGGGCCTTGAGCACCTTCTGGTCGTAGGCGTCGAGCTCGCGCATCGGCTCGGTCGGGGGCTGGTCGAGCTTGACCGTGAGCCCCGCGCCCGGCGGGCGGGACATGCGCAGCAGCATCGAGCGCGGACCGCCCTGGCCGCCGGTGACCTGCGGGTCGGCGGTGCGGAACTCGACGAGGACCTGCTCCAGCCCGAGGCTGGCCGTGCGCGGCGCGAGCCGGCGGACCACCGAGTCCAGCTCGGCGAGCGGGACGTCGACCTCCGGCCACACGTAGAGCGCGATCCGGTTCCACGACATCCGGGCCAGGGTGCGGTCCCCGGCGCGGGCGGCACGCAGCGAGTTGATGCAGGCGTCGAGCGCGCGCTCGAACTGCGGCAGCGAGCGGACCTTCCCGGTCTCCTCGTCGCGCAGCACGGTCAGCTCGCGGACGTCGGCCATCGCGACCAGCCGGTCGTCGGCGGTGACCTCGCGGCCGGTGGCCCGGAACAGGTGCACGTCGGTGGCGGCGGGCAGGCGGTGCAGCTCGAAGTTGCGGAAGCGCCACAGCCGCAGCCGGTCCGCGACCAGCGGGTGCATGCCCCGCAGCGTGCGGTCCTCGACCAGCTCGCCGGTCTCGTCGGGCCGGAAGGTGAACCAGGTCGGCGGCTCGGCCTCGTCGCTCGCCGTGCCCGCGGCGCGCGGGTTCGGGCGAACGGCGACGGCGACCCGGTGCAGGTGCGCGGGCACCTTCCCCAGGGCGGCGCGGACGCGCTCGGCGCGGGCGTCGGGGTCACCGCCGTCGTCGGCCTTGGTCGAGGTGACGTAGAGGTCGACGAGCGCGGTGCGGTCCCCGTCGAGCTCGCCGACGCGGCGGCGCAGCTCGTCGGACACGGCCTGCGCGGCGGCCGGGTCGTTGTTGTCGATCACCGAGGCGAAGACCGTGCGGTCCCGGCCCAGGTGCTGGTAGCGGGCGGTCAGCAGCGGCTTGCCCGCGTGCTCGACGAGCTCCAGGTCGCGCAGCACCCGCACCCGGTAGTAGCGCCGGGTCATGACCTCGAGCAGGACGGCGTCGTGCCGCTCCCCGAACACGCCCAGGATCGGCTCCGAGGACCCGACGAGGGTGTCGATCCGGCGGGCCCGGTCCGCGGTCTCCGGGTCCGAGGCGAGCACGTCCAGGCTCTCCCGGACCTCGGCCAGCGCCCGGTCCCGCTCGGCGGCGACGACCGGGGCGTCGAACGCCCGGTAGCGGGCCAGCCGCGCGGTGTCCCCGACGACGGGGTGCCGCAGCTGGGTGGCGACGACGACCTCGTCGAGGGTGCGCAGGTAGTCCTCGCGCGCCGCGGGGGAGAGGTTCGCGACCGACTCCGGGTGACGCAGCCGCCAGTTCAGCAGGTCCAGCACGACCGGCACCTGCTGCGGCGCGCGGCGGTGGGCCAGGAACATCCGGTACAGCGCCGGGCCCAGGTCGTCGGCGCGGCCGGTCCCGCCGTCGATCTCGGTGACGCCGTAGTGGGCCAGCGCCCGGCGCAGCTTGGTCTGGAACGACTCGGGCAGGCCCTCGTCGTCGGCGTCGCGGGAGCGCAGGTAGGCGTAGAGGTACTCCTGCGGGTTGCGCTCGGTCTCGCCGGTCTCGTCGTCGGTCTCGGACCGGTTGCGCGAGAGCTGGCAGAGGTCGGCGAAGATCTGCAGGACGGCGGTCTCCCCGGCCAGCACGGCCGGGTCGTCGGCGGCCAGCTGCTCGCGGGCGCCGGCGAGGCGGCGCAGCTGCGGGCGGGCCTGGCGCTCGTCGACGTCGAAGCCCAGCACCTGGAAGCGCAGCGCGGACAGGGCGTCGGCCGCGGTCGCGGCGGCGTCGGTGTCGGCGCCGGCCGCGGCGAACGCGGACAGGTCGGCGCGCTCCCCGCTGGGGACCGTGGAGTCCGCGTCGGCCGACGGCTCCAGCCGCACGAGCTTCGTGCCGCCGTCGACCTGGGTGTTGGCCGGGACGAGGATCTCGGCGACGGTGCCGTCGAACGGCGCCCGCAGCGAGGTCTCCAGCTTCATCGACTCGACGATGGCGAGGGTGTCGCCCTCGGAGACGGTCTGGCCCGCGGTGACGGGCAGCGCGACGACCATCGCCGGGGCGGGGGCGCGGACGATGCCGGCCTCGCCGCCGGAGATGCGGTGCACGGCGCCGTCGACCTCGACGAGGTAGTCCGCCTCCTGCGCGACCGACAGCACGGTCCAGGACAGGTCGCCGACGGTGAGCCGGCGCTCGTAGGCGCCGTTGCGCTCGACGTCGACGTCGACCGACACGCCGTCCAGCTCGACGGTGTAGCGGCCGGCGCGGGTGCGGGCGACCTTCAGCTTGTAGGACTGCCCGGCGACGGTGACATCGGTCTGGTGCCAGGTCTCGTAGCCCACCTCGGGCCGGCCGGCCTCGGCGGAGCGGAACAGCCGCTCCTGCTGGCGGGCGACGTGGCCGTCGTGGCTCTGCACGGCGGTGGCGAGCAGCGCGACGTCGAGGCGGCGCGGCGGCGCGTAGCCGTCGGCCATCATCGTGTCGAGCCAGGTGGTCTGCAGCTCACCCGAGCGGAACTCGTCGCGGTCGAGCAGGTCCAGCAGGAACGCCTTGTTCGTGGAGCCGCCGTCGATCACCGCGGAGGTCTGGCGCAGCGCACGGGACAGCCGCGCGCGGGCCTCGTCGCGGTCGCGGCCCCAGGCGATCACCTTGGCGATCATGGAGTCGAACTGCGGCGGGATGACGTCACCCGCGGCGACGCCGGTGTCGACCCGGATGCCCGGACCGGACGGCAGCGCCAGGTGCTCGATGCGCCCCGGGGCGGGCGCGAACTCCCGCTCCGGGTCCTCGGCGGTCAGCCGGGCCTCGATCGCCCAGCCCTGGGCCGCCGGGACCTCGCGGGCGACCTCGGCGAGCGTGCCGCCCGCGGCGACGTGCAGCTGCAGCTTCACGACGTCGACGCCGGTGCACGCCTCGGTGACCGGGTGCTCGACCTGCAGCCGGGTGTTGACCTCGAGGAAGGAGAGGAGCTTCTCCTCGGGCTGGTAGAGGAACTCCACGGTGCCGGCGTTGACGTAGCCCGCGGCGCGGGCCAGCTCGGCGGCCGAGCTGCGCAGCAGCGCCTCCTGCTCGGGGTCGAGTGCGGTGGACGCCGACTCCTCGATGACCTTCTGGTTGCGCCGCTGCACCGAGCAGTCGCGCACCCCGAGGGTCCAGACGTCACCGGTGGCGTCGGCGACGACCTGCACCTCGACGTGCCGTCCGCCCGACACCGCGCGCTCCAGGAACACGGTCGCGTCCCCGGCGGTCCTCGACGCCTCCGACGCGGCCCGCTCGAAGGCCTCGTCGAGCTGCTCGGGGCCCGGCACGTAGCGGATGCCGCGGCCCCCGCCGCCCGCGGTCGCCTTCACCATCAGCGGGTAGCCGACGGTCTCGGCGGCCTTGCGCGCCGTCTCGACGTCGGCCACCGGACCGCCGGACCACGGCGCCATCGGCACGCCGACCGACTCGGCCAGCTGCTTGGAGGCGATCTTGTCCCCGAGCCGGCGCATCACCTCGGCCGACGGGCCGACGAAGGTGATCCCCAGCCGCTCGCACAGCTCGGCGAAGTCGGCCTTCTCCGAGACGAAGCCCCAGCCCGGCCAGACCGCGTCGGCGCGGGTGGCGCGCAGCGCGCGCTCCAGCTCGGCGTGGTCGAGGTAGGGGCTGGCGCCCATGTGGTCCGGGTCGTCCGGCCCGATCAGGACGGCCTCGTCGGCCTCACGGACGTACATCGCCCGCCGGTCGACGGCGGTGTGCAGCGCGATCGTGCGCAGGCGGCGGTCGGGCCCGTTCTGGGCGTTCCACTCACGGACGGCGTTGATCAACCGCATGGCGGGTTCGCCGCGGTTGACGATGGCGATGCGCGAGAACATGGCTGGGCTTCACTGCTCCTACGGGTGCGACGACGGGACGGCGGCGGTGTGCCGCATCGACATCGTCGTCGTGCGGTCGGCGGGTCGGTACGGACGGTGGCCCGGTCGGTGCCGGAATGCGGGCGGGCTCACCTCTCGGACAGGGATCTTCCCGCCCACTGTGGCCCGTGTCACCCGGTCGTGCCTACTCGCCGAAGGCGATGCGGACGTCGTCCGAGGTCGGTGCGGCGGCCGGCTCGGCCAGTGCGGCGGCGGTCGGGTCCAGGTGGACCTCCGGTGCCATCACGGCCGGGTCGACCTCCAGCACCGCGTAGCCGCCCACCGCCCCGGCCCCGAAGCCGGGCGCGAAGACCCGGGTCCGGCCGGACACGACGCCGTCGGCCACGGAGTCGAACAGCGCGATCGGGATGGACGCCGCGGACACGTTCCCCATCGACTCGATGTTGAAGTACAGCTGGTCGGCCGAGAGCCCCGCCTTGCCCGCGAGCTGCAGGATCATCGTCTTGTTGGCCTGGTGCGGGACGATCAGGTCGACGGCGTCGAGCATCGAGCCCTCGCCGTCGGGGCCGGCCTGCTCGGTGAGCTCGCCGATCATCTGCGACAGGTAGCGGGCGACGAGCGCCTTGACCTCGGGGCCGTAGACGGTGATGTCGTTGTCGAACTCCGGGTTCGGCCAGATGATCGAGTTCACCTGGGTGTCCGGGCCCGACGCGTAGGTCTGCAGCAGGTCGATGTCGCCCCGCTCGCCCTCGGCGGCCGGGGCGACGACCATCGCGGCCGCGCCGTCACCGAAGATCATCCGCGAGGTGCGGACGTTGCCGATCTTGTCGGAGAACTTCTCGACGCAGACCAGCAGGACCGGCCGGTTCACCTCCTGCAGCTGGCGCACGGCCTCGGACAGGCCGTAGGGCAGCCCGGCGCAGGCGGCGACGATGTCGGCCGAGCAGTGCGTCTGGAGCAGCCCGAGCCGCCCGGACAGCCACGTCGACAGCGACGGGATGAGCCGCTCGCTGGTGCAGGTGGCGACGAGCACGGCGCCGATCTCGGAGCGGTCGCGGCCGGAGTGCTCCAGCGCGCGGACCGCGGCGGCCCAGGCCAGGTCCTCGATGTCCAGCTCGGTGTAGCGGCGCTGGTCGATGCCGGTCTTGGCGGAGATCTCGTCGGCGCTCATCGGCGACCAGGAGAACGCGGAGTTGCGGACGACGTCGTCGTTGGAGCAGACGTGCTCGCCCCGGACGACGGCGAGCGCCTCGATCCTCGGCTGCACCGCGAACGCCTCACGGACCCGGATCGGGGGCAGCGGGGTGGCGGGCTCGACCGGGTCGGACTGGGTGGAGAGCCGGCCGCGGCGCGCCGGGCGGGTGCCGGTGGCGCGGTCCAGGAACTGCTCGACGTCGCGGTTGCGGGGGTGGAAGGCGATGACGTACTCGTCGTCGCCGATCTCGTCGGCGGTGCGCAGCTCGGTGGCGGCACGGTCCCAGGGGTACTGGTTGTGCAGCACCATGGCCCAGCGGGTCAGGGCCTCGAGCTCGGGACGCTCGGCGTGCGCGTCGAGGATCTCGTTGAAGGAGAAGACCGGGTAGTCCGGGTCGTGCTGCGGCACGACGAAGGTCTGCGCCCCCGGCGTGGTGAGGAACTGCTCGACGGTCGGCTTGACGGCCGGCAGCTCGGTCGCGTGGTGGCGACGGTTGCCGTAGACGTCGAAGAGGAGGTCGAAGATGCGGCGCTCGGTCGCCTCGTCCCAGGTGCTGGGGAGCGCGGCGAAGGCGTCGGCGACGGCCCGGACCTTCTTGTCGCCGTCGCGCCACGGGGTGAGCAGCGGGAGGAAGACGTCGTTGCGGTGGCGGGGGAGGTCACGCCAGCGGGTCGGACGCTTCTCGAACATGGTGAGCGTGTACCGGTTGACCCAGAACAGGTTCTGGCTCATGTCGCGCAGCAGTGCGAAGCGGCTCTCGTAGGCGCCGCTGGTGACCCGCTCGAGGATGTCGGTGCCGGTGGGCGCCTTTGCCTCGAAATCGCGACCGACGATGGCGGTGAACTGCTCCATATCGTCGATGACGGAGAAGTCGAGTTCTCCGAGAAAATTGGCGGGAAAGACCAGTCGGTCGTGGTTGTTGACCACGAACGGTTTCATGTGACGACCTCCAGCAGCGGCGTCGACCGGCGGAATCGCCAGGCGGGACGCGGTGCGGCCTGGTCGATCGGATCGGTTGCGGTGCCTGCAACGCTATCGATGAACAGTCACGATCGGAATGTGATCCAGCCGCCGAGTGTGCGCTCTCACGGATGGTCGGTCAACTCGGACTGTTACCGGCGAGAATGTTACCGGTCGGTTCTACTCGTCGGTTCCCCGAAAGAATTCCGCAGATCCGCAGGTTGGCGGGCGGAGGTCGTCCACAGTGGAATGATCACCGGGCGTGGCCGGTCGGTCCCGACGCGTGCACATGCAGGCGGGAGCGTGGTCGTCGGCGTCACAGCCCGTGCGGTGATCGTCACCCGCACCTGGTGGGGTGCGCCATCGTCCGAACGGGGGAGGACGGCGCCCCGCCTCCGATGTGGACGGTCGCGCGCGGGCCGCGGCGTGCGGCCGGGACGGCCGGGACGGCACCCGAGGGGGAATGCGTCGGTGGAATGCGGTCCCCATTCCCGGGGCACCGTTCCCGGGTGGTCCGGTGCTCAGCCGTGGGCGGTGGCCGGGGCCGGGGCCGGGGCCTCGACGGTCTCCGCCGCCGGGGTGGGCGTGAGCAGCACCAGCACCGTGGCGAGCAGCCCGGCGGCGCCCGCCGCGACGAAGGAGATCGTGTACGCCGTTGCCGACGGGGGTCCGCCGTCGCCGAGCACGTAGGTCGCCGTCACGGCCGCGACGACCGCGGTGCACGAGCTCGTGCCGAGCTGGCGGGCCAGGGTGTTGAGGCTGTTCGCCGCGGCGGTCTCCGACTCCGGCACCGCACGCATGATCGTCAGCGGGATCGCCGAGTAGGCGAGCGCGGCGCCGACCGCGGCCACGGTGGAGGCGGCCATCAGCAGCGGCACCGTCGACGGCATCGCGGCGAAGGCGAAGTTGCCCGCCCCCAGCAGGAGCGTGCCGATCACCAGCGTGGTGCGCGGGCCGCGCAGCCGCGACAGCCGCGCCGAGGCCGAGGAGAACACCACCATCGACCCGCCCATCGGCAGCAGCACCAGCCCGGCGACGACGAGCGAGAGCCCGAACCCGTAGCCGGTCGTGACCGGCGCCTGGAGGATCTGGGTGGCGAGCACGAAGCCGGCGAACATCGCGAAGCCCACCAGCACCGAGGCCAGGTTGGTGAGCAGCACCGCGGGCCGTGCCGAGACCCGCAGGTCCACCAGCGGTGCGGGGACGCGCAGCTCCCACCGGACGGTCGCGGCCACCAGCACCACGGTGCCGGCGAACAGGCCGAGCACGGTCGGGGAGGCCCAGCCCCAGTCGTTGCCCTTGGAGATCGCCAGCAGCAGGCACACCAGCGCCCCGCCGACGCCGAGCGCCCCGGGCACGTCGAACCGGCCGCCGGTGCGCAGCCGTGACTCGGTCACCAGCCGCCGGACCAGCAGGATCTGCACGACGCCGAGCACCGCGGCCCCGGCGAACAGCCAGCGCCAGCTCGCGAACTGGGCGACGACGCCGGTGATCGGCAGCCCGATGGCCCCGCCGAAGCCGAGCGAGGACGACATCAGCCCGACCCCGGACCCGACCCGGTCGGCGGGCAGGACGTCGCGCATCAGGCTCATCCCGAGCGCGATCACCCCGAACGCGGCGCCCTGCAGCACCCGGGCGACGAGCAGCAGCCCGATCCCGGGCGCCAGCGCGCCGAGCAGCGACCCCGCCCCGACCAGGCCGAGCGCGACGAGCAGCATCCGCCGCTTGCCGAACATGTCGCCGAGCCGCCCCAGCACCGGCGCCGACACCGCGCCGGCGACCAGGTTGGCGGTGATCAGCCACGACGCCGTCGACCCGCTGACGTCGAGCAGCTCCGGGAACCGCGGGAGCAGCGGGACGACCATGGTCTGGACCAGCGAGACGAGCAGCCCGCACGAGGCCAGGACGGCGATCGCGACGCCGGGGCGTGGCGGCGCCGGTGCGGATCCCTCGGGGTGGGTGCTCTCGGGCTGCTGGTGCGGACGGCGTGCCCGGAACACTCGACCTCCGTGGTGGGTGACAGATCGTGCCTGCGGACGACCCCGCTGAAGCGGGAGTCACCCATCAGATGAGCATGCCGGTCACCCGTCCGGCAAGCCGGGTCACCTCCCGCGCGCGGGGACCGGCTCGGGCGGCGGCGGGCCGTCGTAGACCGCGGAGGGCCGGATCAGGCGTCGCTCGGCGGCCTGCTCCAGCACGTGCGCGCACCAGCCGACGACCCGGCTGACCGCGAACGTCGGCGTGAACATGCTGCGGGGGATCCCGCAGCCCTCCATCACCACGCCCGCGTGGAACTCGACGTTCGCGAACAGCGGGTGGTCCGGGCGCAGCTCCGCGAGGGTGGCGGCCACCCGCCGTTCGACGTCGGCGGCACGCGCGGGCAGCGGCCCGCCCAGCTCCGCGGCGACCTCGCGCAGCAGCGCCGAGCGCGGGTCCGGCCCGCGGTACACGGCGTGGCCGAACCCCATGATCCGCATCCCCGCGGCGAGCCGGTCGGCCACCCAGCGCTCCGGCGAGCCGCCGGCGTCGCGGTCGATCGCGTCGAGGCTCTCCAGCGCCCGGTCGGGGGCGCCGCCGTGCAGCGGCCCGGCGAACGCCCCGAGCGCGGCGACCACGCAGGACGCGACGTCGGCGCCGGTGGAGGCGACCACCCGGGCGGTGAAGGTGGAGGCGTTGAAGCCGTGGTCCACCGTCGCGACGAGGTAGGCGTCGAGCGCGCGGACGTGCGCCGGCGCGGGCTCGGCCCCGTCCAGCATCCACAGCCAGTTCGCGGTGGAGGACAGGTCGGTGCGCGGCGCGACCGGGTCGAGGCCGTGCCGCAGCCGGTGCAGCGCGGCGAGGACGGTCGGTGTCGCGGCGCAGACGGTCGCGGCGTCGCGGGTGCCCGCCGCCGGGTCGTCCCAGAGCGGGCGCATCCCGTGCTGCGGGCCGAGCAGCGACAGCGCGGTGCGCAGCCCGGCGAGCAGGTCGGGCCCGCAGGCGTCGGCGATCGCGGGCAGCTGCGCGGCGACGGCGTCGGGCAGGACCCGGCGCTCCGCGGTGGCGGCGGCGAACTCCGCGGCCTCGGACGCGTCCGGGAGACGGCCGTGGACGAACAGGAACCACACGTCGTCGAAGGTGCGGGTGCGCGCGAGGTCGACCGCGGAGTACCGGCTGTAGTGGTAGAAGCCCTCGTCGCCGCGGACGTCCCCGATGCGGGTGCTGGTGACGGCGACGCCGCGCAGGCCCGGTGGGACCTGCGGGACGGCGGCGCCGATGCTGTCGGTGCTGGTCATGACCGGACCGTCCGCCCGTCGGGAACCATTGTCAATATTGATGCAGTCAATGTTGATACGGTCCACGTCGTGGAGTACCTGACCGTCGCCGAGACCGCGGAACGCCTCGGGGTGAAGCGGGAGACCGTGTACGCCTACGCCAGCCGCGGGCTGCTGACCAGCGTGCGCGGCGCGCAGCGGCGGGGCAGCCGGTTCGCCCAGGACGAGGTGGAGGCCCTCGCCGCGCGCGGCCGCGAGTCGGGCGAGCCGTCCGGGACGGTCGAGCGCATCAGGACGCGGATCACACTCGTCGCCGACGACGGGCCGTGGTTCCGCGGGGTGGCGGTGCCCGCGCTCGCGGCGTCCTCGGACCTCGAGCACGTCGCGGCGCTGCTGTGGGAGGTCCCCGGCCGGGTGCCGTTCGACGCCGCCCCGGACCTGCTCGCCCCGGCGCGTGCCGTGCTCACCGCCGCCCCCGCCGGGGCCCGGGCGACCGACCGGTTCCGGCTCGCCGTCGCCGCGGTGGCCGCGGCCGACCCGCTGCGCGCCGACGCCCGGCCGGGAGCGGTGGTGGCGACGGCGTCGTCGCTGCTGGGGACGGTCGTGACCGCGCTCGCCGGGGACCCGGGAGCCGCGGGCGGGCTACGGGGCGCCGTGGGGGCGGGGCCCGGCGGGGAGCCGGGTCCCGGGGCGGAGCCGGTGCCCGCGGGGTCCGGCCGGTCCGACCTGGCGGAGCGGCTGCTTCCGGCGCTGGTCCGTGACCCGGACCGGGCACCCGCGCCGGCGACGGCCGGACACGTCCGCGCCGCGCTGGTCCTGCTCGCCGACCACGGCCTGGCGTCGTCGACGGTCGCCGCCCGGGTCGCCGCGAGCACCCTGGCCGACGTGCACGCCGTCGTCTCGGCCGGGCTCGGCGCCCTCGACGGGCCCCGGCACGGTCTGGTCAGCGGGCTCGCGCACCGCTTCCTCGTCGACGCGCTGGAGGACCCGCCCGGCGCGCTCGCCCAGCGGCTGCGGGCCGGCGAGCGGGTCCCGGGCTTCGGGCACTCGGTCTACCGGGGCACCGACCCGCGGGCCACGGTGCTGCTCGACCGGCTGCGCGCCGACCCGGCCGCGGACGACGTCGTGGCCTGCGTCGACGCCGTCGTCGCGGGGATGGACCGCGGTGGCGACGGACCCGCCGCGAACGTCGACCTCGCGCTCGCCGCGCTGATGCACGCCCACGACCTGCGCCCCGACGCCGGCGAGCTGCTGTTCGCCTGCGCCCGGACGGTCGGCTGGGTGGCGCACGCCCTGGAGGAGTACGCCGAGCCCGGTCTGCGGTTCCGGCCGACCGGCGTCTACACCGGGCCGCGGCCCGGGTCGACCAGCGAGGCGAGCACCACGACGTTGTCGGTGTAGCTGCGCACGCCCCGGTCGAACGTCCCGCCGCAGGTGATCATCCGCAGGCCCGCGCCGGGCAGGTCGCCGTAGACGGCCGCGGTGGGGAAGCGGTCCTTGGCATAGCGGCGCACCGCCTGGACCTCGAAGGTCGCGGTGGTGCCGTCGGCGCGGTCGACCGACACCAGGTCACCGGGGGCCAGCGCGTGCAGCCGGTGGAACGGGCCCGGCTCGTGGTCCCAGTCGACGTGCGCCGCGAGCACCGCCGGTCCCCGGGCGCCCGGGGTGGGGGCGCCGGTGTACCAGCCGGTGTCGGCGCCGTCGGGCGGCACCTCGAGGGTTCCGCGCCCGGTCAGGCCGAGCGGGACGAGCCCGCTGTCGAGCCCGATCGAGGGCGCCCGCACCCGCACCGGCTCCGACGACGGCAGCGGGGCCGCCGCCGCACGGAGAGTGGTGGTGGGCAGCGGCGGCACCGCCCCACCGAGCGCCACCGGCGGCGCCCCGAGCGGGACGGCCAGCGCCAGCACGACGAGCAGCCCCCACCACACCCGTCGCACCGCACGAGGCCCGCGCGACCCACGCGGCCCGAGCGGCCCCCGCGGCTCCCGGACGCGCGCGGGGTCGGAGGACGCGTCCCCGATCGGGAGCGCGTTCTCCGGACCGGTGCGCGTCCGGTGTCCCGACGGGTGTGCGGGTGCGAGGGCGGGGGTGGGGGTGGGGGTCACGAGTGGCGGGTGGTCAGGGGGAGTGCGGCGCGGCCGGTGCGACGCCCGTTCCACACGACGACGCCCGCCCCGGCGGCGAGGACCGCGCCCGTCCCGGCCAGCAGGAACACCGTCGGGTCGACCCCGGCGCCGCCGGAGCCGTCACCGGCCTCGACCCCACCGCCCGGGACCGCGCGCACCTGCCCGGTACCGGCGGCCGCGACGAGGTCCGAGCCCTCGCAGGCCCGGCCGTCGTTGTCGCGGTCCAGGTTGTTCGGGTCCGACGGGTCGGCGGCGAGCACGGCCTGGGCCTGGGCACGGGAGAGGTCGACACAGTCCAGGTCGCTGCCGCGCCCGGCGGCGGGGGACCCGGCCGCGGGGGTGGTCGCCTCCGGGGCCGCGGCGGTCTCCTCGGGCGCGGTCTCCTCGGGATCGGTCGCGTCCGGGGCGGTGGCGTCGGGGTCCTCGTCGGCCGGCGTCGCGTCGTCCGCGGGCTCCTCGGCGGGCGGCTCCTCGGTGTCCTCCTGGGCCGGGGCCGTGACGACCGGGCCCGCGGTGGCGACGGTCGGGGCCGTGACGGCGCTCGCCACCGGGGTGACGGCCGGTTCCGCGGCCGACGCCGCCCCGGCCAGCGGGACCCCGGCGAGCGCGGCGAGGGTGAGCGACGCGGCGACGGCGCCGGTGCGGCGGACGAGCGAACGTGCGGTCATGATCCACTCCCTGTGACGAACGTGATCCTGGTGACCGGTGGGGCGAACGTGACGCCCTGTCCGATGGCGGAGAGTGAAGCGACACCCGGTCGAGAGGGCCAGGGAAGTCGCCCGTACGGGGATCACCGGGGCGGGTGGCGTCGCCCGGAGTGACCGGGGCCTCGGCGTGCCGGGGCGCGCGGGGCCCGGCACGACGTCCAGGATGGCGACCGTGACGACCACCCCCGAACCGCCCCGGCGCCGCCGCCGGTCCCTCGACGACGCCGTCTCCGACGCGTTCGTCGAGCTCTGGTCCCAGCGCCGCCCGTGCGTCCTGGTGACCCCGCGCCGCGACGGCACCCCGCACGCGGTGCCGGTGGGGGTGACCGTCGACGTGGCCGAGCGCACCGCCCGGGTGATCTGCAGCGGCGGGTCGCAGAAGGCGCGCAACGTCGCCGCGGCCGGGCCGGACGGCGCCCGGGTCAGCGTCACCGTCGTCGACGGGCGCACCTGGTCCACGCTGGAGGGCCGCGCCGTCGTGCGGGACGAGCCCGACGTCGTCGCCGACGCCGAGCGCCGCTACGCCGCCGAGTACAAGCAGCCCCGGGAGAACCCGGCACGGGTGGTGCTGCAGATCGCGGTCGACCGGGTCCTCGGCAACGCCTGAGGGGATACTCGCCGGTGTGGACCTGCCGGAGACGACCTTCCTCGGCCACAGCACCCTGCGGCTGCGGATCGGCGGGCGCACCGTCCTGACCGACCCGGTGCTGGGGCGGTCGGTCGGGCCGCTGCGCCGCACGGCGCCGGCCGTCGACCCGGAGGGGCCCGCCGGGGCCGACCTGGTCCTGATCTCCCACCTGCACGCCGACCACCTGCACCTCGCCTCGCTGCGCCGGCTGCCGCGCGCGGCGGAGGTCGTGGTGCCCGCGGGCGCCGGCGACTGGCTCCGCCGCCGCGGCGTCGCCCGGGTCTCCGAGCTCGCCGTCGGGCAGACCCGGGTCTTCGACGGGCTGCGCGTCACCGGCACACCGGCCGACCACTCCGGGCACCGGTGGGGGCCCCGGTTCACCCACGGCCCGCAGGCCGACGCCATGGGGCACCTGCTGGAGGGCGACGGGCTGCGCGTCTACGTCGCCGGGGACACCGGCCTGTTCCCCGGGCTCGACGACGTCGCCGCCCAGGGCCCGATCGACCTCGCCGCACTGCCGGTGTGGGGCTGGGGCCCGAACCTCGGCCCCGGCCACCTCGACCCGGCCGGTGCCGCCGAGGCCGTCCGGCGGCTCGCACCGGCCGTCGCGCTGCCGGTGCACTGGGGGACCCTCGCCGTCGCCGGGCTGTGCTCGGTCCCGGGGCGGACCGGGTCCCGGATGCGGGAGCTGCTCGTGCGCCCGCCCCACGACTTCGCCGACGCCGTCGCCGCGGCCGGGCTGTCCACCCGCGCCCTCGTGCTCCCGCCCGGCGACGCCGTCGGAACGCCGGCGTGAGCGCGCCGCACCTGCTGGCCGCGTCCGCGCAGGAGTGGCTCGACGCCGAGCTCAGCCCGGACGCCGGGCGGATCGCCTACCTCGTCGTCGCCGGGGGAGTGCTGCTCGGGTCGGTGGTGCCGGTCGTGCCGACCGGTGCGATCGTCGGCGCCGCCGCCGCGACGGCGATGACCAGCTCCGCGCTGTCGCTGCCGGTGGTGCTGCTGCTGTCCTTCGCCGCGGCCCTGCTCGGTGACGTCATCACCTTCGCCGTCGCCCGCCTGGCCGGTGACCCGGTCCGCGCCGCGGTCGCGGGCGGGCGGCTCGGCGGTGAGCGCACCGCGGCCCGGATCGAACGGATGCGCGGCGCGTTCGCCGAGCGCGGCTGGCTGGTCGTGCTGGTCGGACGGGTCGCCCCCGCGGGGCGGGTGCCGACCCTGATCGCGGCTGCGGTCTCCGGGATGACCTGGGCGAAGCTGGTGCCCGCGGTCGCGGCCGGGGCGGTGCTGTGGACGTTGCTCTACGGCGTGCTCGGGGTGCTGACCGGCAACCTCACCGATTCCCCGCTGGTGGCCGCGCTGCTCGCGGTCGGGCTGGTGGCCGTCGTCGCGGCGGTCACCGCGCTGGCCGGGCGGGTGCGGACCCGGCTGCGGGCCCGCCACCCCACCGGCTGATCCCCGGCGGCCCCGCCGGCCGGCACGCTCGTCCACCCGCGCACACGGAACCGGCCGGGCGCGACGGGAGGGGGATGTCGCGCCCGGCCGGAGCGGGTGCCCGGGGCGTGGCGTCGCCCCGGGGGGATCAGGTCAGTTGCCGCCGCCGAAGGGGTTGATGCCGAACGGCAGCTCGCCGGTGGAGCCGCCCTCGGGCACGGTGCGCGCCCCGTTCTGGGCGGTCGCGGCGGCGGTGTCGCGCACGCTGCCGAGCGTCACCGGCACCTCACGGGCACCGGACCCACTGCCGACGGTCAGCGTGACCTGCTGGCCGGGGGTGAAGTTGCCGACCCGGGCGATCAGGTCCGCGAAGCTCGACACCGGGTACTCGTTGACCTTGGTGACGACGTCGCCCGCCTTGATGCCCGCGGCGGCCGCCGGCGAGTTCGGCTCCACCGTCGTGATCTGCGCGCCCGCGGTCTCGCTCGGGGCGCTGCCGGAGGCCGACACCGAGCCCTGCACGCCGAGCTGCGGCTTGGTCGCGACGCCGGAGTCCATCAGCTCCTGGGCGACCCGCTTGGCGGTGTCGACCGGGATCGCGAAGCCCAGCCCGATCGAGCCGGAGCTCTGCCCGGCGGTGGCGATCGCGGAGTTGATGCCGACGACCTGCCCGGCCAGGTTGACCAGCGGGCCGCCGGAGTTGCCCTGGTTGATGGGGGCGTCGGTCTGCAGGCCGTTGTAGACGACCGGGGCCTGGCCGTCGCCGCCCGCGGTGACGGTCCGGTTCAGCGCCGAGACGATGCCCGCGGTGACGGTGCCGGACAGGCCCTGCGGCGAGCCGTTCGCGACGACCTGCTCGCCGACCTGCACGCTCGAGGACTCCCCGAGGGTGGCGGGCTTGAGGTCCTTGGCGCCCTGCAGCTTGATGACGGCGAGGTCGTAGCTGGGGGAGGTGCCGACGACGGTCGCGGTGTACTGCTTCCCGTCGGCGGTGGACACGGTGATCCGGCCGCCGTCGGTGGCGTTCGCGACCACGTGGTTGTTGGTGAGGATCTGGCCGTCGGAGGTCAGGATGACCCCGGACCCCTCGGCGACGCTCTGCGCGGTGCGGACCTGGATGTCCACCGTGCTCGGGGTGATCGCGGCCGCGGCACCGGCGATCGAGCCGTCGGCGGGGGTGGCCGGGGTGCCGGGGGCGGCGGCGCTGGTCAGCGTGGCCGGGGTGGAGGAGCCGTCGAGCACCAGGTAGGCGCCGCCGACGCCGGCCGCACCGCCGACCAGGGCGGCCGTCAGCGCGACGGCGGCCAGGCCCGCACCGAACCGGCGCGGCGGCCTCGGAGCCGGACCCTGCTGCGGGAACGGCGGGTACACCGAGGTGGGCGGGCTCCCCGCGCCGTAGGCCGGGATCGTGGGGTTGCTCGTCGTCGCCCACGGCGGGGGAGTCTGGGCCCCGTGGCTGCCGCCCGGGTCGCCCCCCTGGCTGCCGCCCTGCTGCCGGTGGTCGGTGTCGGTCACGGTGGTCGCCTCCTGTGCGTGGGTGCCGTCGTCGCCGGCCGGGTGGGCGGGGACCGCCCCCTCGTGACGCCGTGCGGGCCGGACGGGGTCGGTGGCGCCGCCTCCGGTGGAGGTCCGTCCGTCGGACGACTCGCCCGTTCCCGGCCCGTTCTCGGTCATGGGGCAACTGTGCGCCGTGACCCTGAGACGACCCTGTGACCGCGCTGGGAATCGCTCGGGCATCGGGTGAGAGTGCCCGGCACGCGGGTCCTCACCGGCGGTCCGGGCAGGTCAGGAGATCGCGCCGACCACCGTGAGCACCAGTCCCAGCACCGCGAGGGCGGCCCCGCCGCGGGCCCACAGCCGCTGCGCGCGCCGGTCGGACTCGGTCAGCTCGGCCTCGGTGCGGGTGGACAGCACGAAGGTTCCGCCGGCGTCCTGCGGGGGCCGGATCACCAGTGGCCCGTCGCGGTCGTCGACCTCGCCGAGGACGTACATCGCGACGCCGGGGCGCAGCACCCACTCCTGGTTGCGGTAGCCGACGGTCCGGTCCCCGCCACGGCCCCGGTCGTCGGCCGGGTCGAACCGGTCCAGCACCCGTTCCACCGGGTCCGGGTGCCGCCCGCCCGGGTCGACGCCGATGGTGTGCCCGTCGCGCAGCAGCGCCCAGCCGTGCGGGGACGTCCGCTCGGACACGGTCTCGGTGTGGGTCTGCGTCCGGGTGCGGCCCTCGTCGTCGCGCTCACGGCGCTCGAACCGGCGCTCGACCCGCTGCATGTGCCACACGCAGTCGACGCCCGCGAGGTCGGAGTGCAGCACCCCGACCGGGGCGGGCGCGGTCTGCCCGACGACCTCGCAGACCTTCCGGAACGTGCCCGGCCGCCCGGCGAGCTCCGCCGCGACGCCCGCGAGGTCGAGCAGCTCGGGCACCGACAGCGTCTCGGCCGCCATCATCGCGTGCACCCGGCGCTGGGTGCGGACCGCGACCCAGACGCAGGCGGCCCCGGCCAGCAGCGCGATGATCCCCACCCACAGCACGGGCGGAACCTAGCAGGTCAGGCGACCAGCTCCACGATCGTGGCGTTGGCGGTGCCGCCGCCCTCGCACATGGTCTGCAGCCCGTAGCGGATCCCGCGGTCGCGCATGTGGTGCACCAGGCGGGTGAGCAGCACGGTGCCCGAGGCCCCCAGCGGGTGCCCGACGGCGATCGCCCCGCCGAGCGGGTTGAGCACGGCGTCGTCGGCGCCCAGCTCGGCCTGCCAGGCCAGCGGGACCGGCGCGAACGCCTCGTTGACCTCGAACGCGCCGATGTCACCGATCGACAGCCCGGAACGCTTCAGCACCTTCTGCGTCGCCGGGATGGGCCCGGTCAGCATCCGCAGCGGGTCCGCACCGGACACGGCCCCGGAGTGGTAGCGCACGATCGGGGTCAGGCCGAGCTCGCGGGCCCGCTCCGGGGTGGTCACGAGGACCGCCGACGCGCCGTCGGAGATCTGCGAGCTGTTCCCGGCGTGGATCACCCCGTCCGCGGAGAACGACGGCTTCAGCGCGGCCAGGGTGTCGGCGGTGGTGCCACGGCGCAGGCCCTCGTCGGCGGTGAACCCGGGCGCGCCGGGGACGTCGACGAGCTGGTCGTCGAACACGCCGGCGTCGATCGCGGCGGCGGCGAGCTCGTGGCTGCGTGCCGCGTACTCGTCGAGCCGGGTCCGCGACAGTCCCCAGTCCCGGGCGATCCGCTCGGCGCCGACGCCCTGGTTGAAGTCCCCGTTCGGGAACTCCCCGGACTCCAGGTCGGCGCGGTAGCGCTCGCGCACCAGCGGCCCGTAGGGACGTCCCAGGTCGCGGCCCGCGCCCAGCGGCACCCGGGTCATCGACTCCACCCCACCGGCGACGACGACGTCGTACTGCCCGGCCAGCACCATCCCGGCCGCGAAGTCGAACGAGGACTGGCTCGACCCGCACGCGCGGTTCACCGTCACCCCGGGCACCGTCTCCGGCCAGCCCGCGGCGAGCAGCGCGTAGCGGCCGATCTGCGCGGCCTGGTCGCCGACCTGGTTCACACAGCCCCACACGACGTCGTCGACGACGGTGGGGTCGATCCCGGTCCGCTCGGCCAGGGCGCTCAGGACGGCGGCGGACAGGTCGACCGGGTGGACCTCGGCCAGCGACCCCTTCCGCTTCCCGATCGGTGTGCGGACGGCGGCACAGACGACGGCCTCGGGCATGGGGGTCCTCCTCGGTCACCGGTGACACGACTCGTTCGCGACGCTAAGCCATCGGAGGGGGTCGGCGCTGAGAGGGCGATCACAGCGTCGTATGTGCATCAGGTGTCGAGACGCTCTGGATCGATGAGGTACCGTCTCCGGCGTACGCGAAGGGGAGTAGCTCCCAACGCTGCGCTCGACATACTGGTCCGCCTCGTACTCCGACGGCCGACCCGGGTGCAGCGGCCTGACCACCACCAGGCGAGCGAGACCTTCGATCCGGATACTCCGGGTCGAGGGCACCCCCACCTCGGTCCGGTCGAGATCGAGGGATGGACATGAACGGTTTCCTGATCGCGTTCGCGATCAGCTTCGGCGTCATCTTCGTGGCCGAGCTGGGCGACAAGTCGCAGCTCATGGCCCTCACGTTCGCGACGCGCTTCAACGCGATCCCGGTCCTGATCGGGATCACGATCGCCACCTCGGTGACCCACCTCGTGTCGGTCGCCGTCGGCTACGGCCTGGGCGCGTCGATCCCGACCGGCTGGATCGCGCTGGTCGCCGCGGTCGCCTTCCTGGCGTTCGGCGCCTGGACACTGCGCGGCGACAGCCTCTCCGAGGACGAGGAGGCGAAGGCCAAGCGGGCCGGCGGGTCCGCCGTCGTCGCCGCGTCGGTCGCGTTCTTCCTCGCCGAGCTCGGTGACAAGACGATGCTCGCGACGATCACCCTGGCCGCCCAGCACGACACCCTCGCCGGGTCGATCGGCATCTGGGCCGGGTCCACGGTCGGCATGGTCGCCGCGGACGGTCTGGCCATCGTCGTCGGGCGTCAGCTCGGCAAGCGGCTCCCGGAGCGGGCCATCTCGATCGGCGCCGCGGTGATGTTCTTCGTCTTCGGCGCCTGGCTGCTCTACGAGGCCGTCCCGCAGGTGTGGGGCGAGGACGCCTGGGGCCGCGTGTTCGACGTCGCCGGGCACCACGGGCTCGGCTGGGCCGCGCTGGTGCTGGGGGCGCTCGCCGTCGGCGCCGGGCTGTGGTTCCGCGGTCGGGCGCACCGCGCCCGCGGGGAGCGCAGGCTCGACGTCGCCCGGACCCCGGGCAGCCCGGCCTGGTGGGCCCGCACGCTGTTCGTGCTGGCCGCGGTGCTCGGGTTCGGTGCGCCGCTGCTGGTCGCCCTCGACGTGCTGCAGCCGATCTCGGTGCTGGCCCGGCCGGCGGTCGCCGTCGTCGGGGCGGGGCTGCTGCTGCTCGGCTTCGCCGTCGTCGCGGTCGCGATGCTGCAGCTCGGCACGGTGTGGCGCCGCTCGGCCACCGAGGCCGGGGCGGCCGCGGCCGGTGACCCGGACGCCGCACGACGCCCGGTGCTCGCCACCGGCGGGATCTACCGCCGCGTCCGCAACCCCGCGCTGACCGGCCTGATCGTCGGGTGCGCCGGGATGCTGTTCATGGCCCCGACCCTGCTCGGCGTGCTCGCCGGGGTGCTGATCCTGGTCGCGGTGCAGATCCAGGCCCGTGCGGTCTACGAGCCCGGCCTGGGCAGCGCGCTGGGCGCCGAGTACGACGAGTACCGCGCCCGGACCGGCCGGTTCCTCCCGCGGGTCCGCACCGACCGCACCCCCGCGGGTGAGGGCGACCGCACGACCGTCGGCTGAGCGTCCCGGCACCGCGGCGCCGCTCCGGCGGCACCACCGCACCGGCACGCGCCGACAGCGCGACACCGCGGCACCGCCGCGCGACGACACCGCCCGCCCCGGCGCGACCGGGGCGGGCGGTGTCGTGTCGGGGGGCCCGCGCCGTCGTACGGTGGGGTCATGACGGTCCTGGTCACGGGCGCGACCGGCAACATCGGCCGGATGGTCGTCGACCACCTGCGGGCGCGCACCGACGAGCCGGTCCGCGCGCTCACCGTCGACCCGGTCCGGGCCGCGCTGCCCGGCGACGTCGAGGTCGTGCGCGGCTCGCTGCACCGGCTGGCGTCGCTGGACCGGGTGTTCGACGGCGTCCGCGCGGTCTACCTCGCACCGCACGTGCCCACCGTGGCCGAGGTCCTCGACCGGGCGGCGGCCGCCGGGGTCGGGCACGTGGTCGACCTGTCCGGTGAGCCGGAGAGCTGGTGGGGGACGGTCGTCACCGCGGTCGAGGCCGCGCCGGTCCCGTGGACCCACCTGTGGCCCGCGGACTTCGTGGAGAACTGCCGGATGTGGCTGCCGCAGATCGCGGCGCACGGGGTGGTCCGGGAGCCGTGGCCGGACCTGGCGAGCACCCCGACCGCGATGACCGACATCGCCGAGGTCGCCGCCGTCGCCCTCACCGCGGGCGAGGAGTACCACGGGCGCGCGCTCACCCTCACCGGCCCGGAGGCGGTCACCCGCCGCCGGTGGGTCGCGGCGATCGCGGCGGCGACCGGGGTGCCGATCGGGTTCGAGCAGGTCACCCCGGACGAGGCGGCCGCCGTGCTGGCCGGGTCGATGGACGCCGACCGGGCGGGGGTCGTCGTCCACACCGTCCTCGGGGAGTTCCTGCGGGCCGGCGCGGCGGCCCCGAACGGTGTGGTCGAGCAGGTCACCGGGCGGCCGGGGACCACCGTGGAGGCCTGGGCGGCCGAGCACGCCGGGTCGCTGCGCGCCGCCCTGACCTGAGGCGCCGCCGCGGTCCCGGCGCGGTGCCCGCCCCGCCCCGACCGGACGGGGGCGGGCACCGCGGGCGGGGTCAGGAGTACCAGGTCGGCTCGGGCAGCTCGTCGCGCAGCACCCACGCCCCGACCTCGCGCCGCTTGTAGGCGACCGGGTCGTGCAGGGTGTGCGTGCGGACGTTGCGCCAGAACCGGTCGAAGCCCAGCTCCGTCGTCGTCGCGCGGGCCCCGAGGCCCTCGAAGATCCCCGAGGTGATCTCCAGCGCGACGTCGGTGGCCCGCGCCTTCACCGCGGCGACCCGCACCTCGTGCTCACCGCGCTGCTCGGCGGTGACGCCGTCGGCGTCGCGGTGGATCACCTGCTGCTCCTGCGCGACGGCGTCGGCCAGCGCCTCGACCGCCCACAGCTTCGCGTGCAGGTCGCCGTGGAGGTCGAGCTGGTAGGGCTCGTCGACGGCGCGCTCGTGGCCGCCGTGGAGCCACGGCCGGGTCCGCTCGCGGGTGAAGCGCGCCGCGGTCTCGAGCGCCCCGCGGGCGATCCCGAGGTAGAACGCCACGAAGACGAGCTGGATGATCGGCACGTTGAGCGTGTTGTAGACCCGCGGCGTGAACACCCGGTCGGTGAACCCGGCGGCCGCCGCCCACGGCACCCGGACGTCGGTGATCGTGACGCTGCCGGACTCGGTGAGGCGCTGGCCGATGTTGTCCCAGTCGTCGGCGAAGACGATGCCCTCCTGGTGGCTCGGCACGATCGCGAAGACGTGGGTGTCGGTCCGCTCGATCACCCCCTCCAGCACGGTGACGTCGGAGACCCTGCTGCCGGTGGAGAACGACTTGCGGCCGGAGTACACGAGCTCGTCGCCGTCGTCGCGGATGGTCAGCTCGGCGTCGCGCGGGTTGACCGCGCCCCCGAAGAACCAGCGGTTGCGGGTGGCGTCGGCCTCGACCGCCGCGATCTGCTCGGGCGTCCCGACGAGCCGGGCGGCCCAGAACCAGAGCAGGTGGTAGCCGAGCAGCTGGCCGATGGAGCCGTCGCCCGCGGCGACCTCGCGGATCACCCGGTAGGCCAGCGGCCACTCCTGTCCGCCGCCCCCGTGCTCGACCGGGCCGAGCAGGGTGACCAGGCCGGAGTCCTTGAGCAGGGCGACCTCGTCGTGCGGGGTGGCGCCCGCCCGGTCGCGGGCCGCGGCGTCACGCTCCAGGACGCGGCGGACGTCGCGGGCCCGGGCCAGCCAGCCCGCGGCGTCGGTGGGCGTGGCGGACCAGTCGAGCGACTCGACGGTGGTGGGCTCGGAACGGTTCTCGGTCGTGGTCACGGTGTGTCTCCTCGTCGTCGGAGAAAGGCGTCCGGGCACGGCGGCGCACGATTCGGCGGATACGCGCGGGAATGCGCACCGAATCGGCGGAGGAACGGTGGGCCCGGACGGGAGGGAACTGTCGGGGCGGTCACCGGCGACCGGGGTCGCCGGCCGCGGCGCAGGTCAGAGGGCCTGCTCCGCGGGGATGCCAGTCAGCGACAGAGCGACGAGGTCACACGCGAGAGGTCGACGTGGCGTCGACGGGTGAGCTCGGTGAACAGCACGGTCCCAGTGTTCGGGGAGATCACGGTGGAAGTCAACGAGACGTTCCCGGAAATGGGACGCGGCGCGGGATGTCCGGTCAGGACGGACCCCGGGAACGCGGACGGGCCCGGCGACGACGGTCGCCGGGCCCGTGCGGACGGTGTCGGTCGGGCGGTTCGGTCAGACGGTGGTGAGCTGCGGCTCGCGGGCGGCCAGCTCGGCCTCCTTCTCCCGGATGACCGGCAGCACCTTCGCGCCGAAGTACTCGACCTCCTCCTGGAAGTGCAGGAAGCCGAGCAGCAGCAGGTTCGCGCCGCGCCGCTTGTACTCGATCGCGCGGTCGGCGATCTGCTCCGGGGTGCCGATCAGCTGGGTCTTGAAGCCGTCGTTGTACTGGACGAGGTCCTCGAACGACGAGTCCGCCCACATGCCGCGCTTGTCGCCGGTGGAGTTGCCGGCCTGCTGGACGGCGTCGCGGAAGCCCTCGACGGCGGGCCGGTTGGCCTTCTCGATGATCTCGCGCAGGGTGTCCCGGGCCTCCTTCTCGCCGTCCCGGGCGATCATGAAGCCGTTGAGGCCGAACCGGACGGGCTGCAGTCGCTCGGCGGTCTTCGCGTGGCCGAGGACCTCCTCGACCTGCTCGGAGAAGCCGTCGTAGTCCTTGCCGTTGGAGAAGTACCAGTCCGACACGGTGCCGCCGTTGTAGCGGGCCGCGGTGGAGTTGCCGCCCTGGAAGATCTCCGGGTGCGGACGGCCGGGGACGTCGACCGGGCGGGGCTTGAGGTCGAAGTCGCGGATCCGGTAGAAGTCGCCGGCGAACTCGGCGCCGCCGTCGGAGGTCCAGATCTCGCGCAGCACCCGGATGAACTCGTTGCTGCGGCGGTAGCGCTCGTCGTGCTCGAGCCACGGCTGGCCCATCGCGGTGAACTCGGCCTTCAGCCAGCCGGAGACGACGTTGACCGCGAGCCGGCCGTTCGTCAGGTGGTCGGCGGTGGCGACCCACTTGGCCAGCACCGAGGGCTCCCACAGGCCGGGGTGGACGGCGGCGATCACCTTGAGCCGCTCGGTGGCCAGGCCCAGCGCGAGGGAGAACGCGGTGGCCTCGTGCTGGTGGTCGGCGCCGTAGCTGGCCATGTAGCGGATCTGGGACAGCGCGTACTCGAAGCCGTTGTTCTCGGCGGTCTGCGCCAGCTTCCGGTTGTACTCGAAGCCCCAGTCGGTGCGCTGTTCGATGGTGCTGGTGACCAGCCCGCCGGAGACGTTCGGGACCCAGTACGCGAACTTCAGCGGCTCCTGGATCCGGGTGTTGGGCGTGGTGGCGAGAGCATCGGACACGGGAGACTCCTCGGGGTGTGCCGGGCACGGCAGACGGGCGCGCGACGGCGCCGGAAAGAGAGGAAAGAGGGAGGAAACGGACCTGCGGTGACGCGTTCAGCGACAGGCCTGGCTCACGACGACGAGGTTGTCGACGTGACGGCGTCGGGTCAGCAGGAAGCCGGTCACGCTCCCACCGAACCCGCGGAGCCGGTTGTTGTCAACCGGATGCCGGGGAGATCACCACGGGTCCTCACCGGTGGACCGGGTCGACCCCGAGCAGGCCGTGCGCCAGCCCGCCGAGCAGCCCCACGAGCCGGTGCTGGTCCAGGCCGCTGCGGAAGAACAGCGTCGACTGGATCGCGCCGACGCAGGCGTGCACCAGCACGCGCAGCTCGCCGTCGGACAGGTCCGGGCGCAGCGGGGCGAGCACGTGCACCCAGTCCTCGACGTGGTGGCGCTGACGGCGCCGCAGGTCGCGGCGGGCCTCGGCGGGCAGGGTGTGGACCTCGCCGTAGTAGACGGCGAACTCGGTGCGGTTCTCGGTCACCAGCCGGATGTGGTCGGCCACCAGCACGGTCAGCGTCTCGCGCTCGGGCGTGCCCGCGGCCAGCGCCGCCGCCGCGGAGGCCTCCAGACGGGCCATGCCTCGGTCGAGCAGGGCGAGCAGGACCGCCTCCTTGGAGGCGAAGTGCCGGTAGATCCCGGACCCGACGATGCCGGCCTCGGCGCCGATCTCGGCCATCCCGACGGTGTGGAAGCCGCGACCGGCCGCGAGCCGGGCCGCCGCCTCGAGGATCCGCTCCCCGCGGTCCGGGTCGCGCCGCCGCGGGGGTCCCGCGGTTCCGGAGCTGGTTCGCGTCGGCATCTTTCCAGCATCGCATCCGCGCGGTACGGTCCGCCACAAGTGAACAACGGATCACTAGGGAGTCGGCGTGGACTTCACCGAGACCGACGAGGAACGCGATCTGCGGGCGGCCGTCGCCGCCATCGCGGCCTCCTACGGCAGCGAGTACTACCTGCGGTGCGCCCGGGAGGGCAGGCACACCCACGAGCTGTGGAAGGCGATGGGGCAGGCCGGGTTCCTGGGCGTCAACGTCGCCGAGGAGCACGGTGGCGGTGGCGGCGGGCTCGTGGAGCTGTCCATCGTCTGCGAGGAGGCCGCGGCGCAGGGCGCCCCGCTGCTGCTGGTGCTGGTGTCCGCGGCGATCTCGGCCGAGGTGATCGGGGAGTTCGGCTCCGAGGAGCTGCGCCGTCGCTGGCTGCCGGGGCTCGCCGACGGCTCGACCAAGGTCGTCTTCGCGATCACCGAGCCGGAGGCGGGCTCCAACACCCACCGGATGGCGACCCGCGCCGACCGCGACGGCGACGACTGGGTGCTCACCGGCACCAAGCACTACATCTCCGGCACCGACGACGCCGAGGCCGTGCTGGTCGTCGCGCGGACCGGGAAGGCGCCGGACGGGAAGGCGCGCCTGAGCCTGTTCGTCGTGCCGGTCGACTCGCCCGGGCTGACCCGCACCCCGCTGCCGGTGGACCTCATCGCCCCGGACAAGCAGCACGTCCTGCACTTCGACGACGTCCGCGTCCCGGCGGGCAACCTGGTCGGCGCCGAGGGCGACGGGTTCCGCCAGGTCTTCCGCGGCCTCAACCCCGAGCGGATCACCGGCGCCGCGCTCGGCGTCGGCATCGCCCGGTTCGCGCTGGCCAAGGCGGCCGACTACGCCCGCACCCGGCAGGTCTGGGACACCCCGATCGGCGCCCACCAGGGCGTCTCGCACCCGCTGGCGCGGGCCCGGATCGAGACCGAGCTCGCGGCGCTGATGACCCGCAAGGCCGCCTGGCTGCACGACCGCGGGATGCCCGCGGGCGAGGAGTCCAACATGGCCAAGTACGCGGCGGCCGAGGCGGCGACGCACGCCGTCGAGGCGGCCATGCAGACCCACGGCGGCAACGGTCTGGCCAGCGAGTACGGGCTGATCCCGTACTGGGGGATGGCCCGGCTCATGCAGGTCGCGCCGGTGAACCGCGAGATGATCCTCAACCACGTCGCCCAGCA
Source organism: Pseudonocardia sp. ICBG601 (assembly GCF_020496245.1). Taxonomy (NCBI): domain Bacteria; kingdom Bacillati; phylum Actinomycetota; class Actinomycetes; order Pseudonocardiales; family Pseudonocardiaceae; genus Pseudonocardia; species Pseudonocardia sp. ICBG601. Next base: position 2,086,070 of record NZ_JAHLJA010000148.1, read on the forward strand.
CGGGCTCGGGCTGCCGAGGTCGTACTGATGGGTGCCGGCGAGCTCGACCGGAACCTGATCGGGCGGGTCAACGTCGCCGACGCGCTCGGCCGCAGCGCGGCCGCCCGGCCGGGGCGGACCGCCGTCGTCGACGGGGAGCGGTCCTGGACCTACGCCGAGCTGGACGCCTGGGTGGACCGGCTGGCCCGTGGGCTCGCCGCGCGCGGCTGGACCCGCGGCGACGCGCTCGCGCTGGCCTCGGGCAACAGCGCCGAGTTCCTCGCCGTCTACTACGCCTGCGCCCGCCTCGGCCTGGTCTGCGTGCCGGTGAACCTGGGCTGGCGTCCGGACGAGGTCGCCTACGTCCTGGGCCACTCCCGGGCCCGCGGGATCGTCGTCGAGGCGCAGCTGGTCGCGGCGCTCGCGCCCGCCTGGGAGCAGGTGCCCGCGGTGACCGAGGTGTTCGTCGCGCCCGGCACCGGCGGGGTGGCCGGTGCCGGGGTCCCGCTGGCCGACGTCGAGGCCGGGGGAGGGGACGGCGCCGGGCCGGTCGAGGTGCTGGTCGAGGATCGGGACCCGCTGTCCTACCTGTACACCTCGGGGACGACGTCGTTCCCGAAGGGCGTCGTCACCTCGCACCTGGCGGTCACCCTGGAGTCGTTCTCCGCCGCGCTGGACTCGGGCTGGTCGGCGGCGGACCGCTTCCTGGCGATGATGCCGATGTTCCACACCGCGCAGCTCAACGCGTTCTGCACCCCGGCGGTGCTGGTCGGGGCGACGATCCACCTCGCCCGGGGGTTCGAGCCCGCCGCGTTCCTCGACACCGTCGAGCGCGAGCGGATCACCCAGGTGTTCGGGCTGCCGATGATGTACCGGGCGGCGCTGGAGCACCCGTCGTTCGCCGGTCGGGACCTGTCGTCGCTGCGGCGCGCGGTGTACGCGATGGCGCCGATGCCCGAGCCGCTGATCCGGGCCTGCCTGGACGGCTTCGGCTGCGACTTCGCGCTGCTGTTCGGGCAGACCGAGATGAGCCCGTGCACCACCCTGTTCCGGCCCGAGCACCAGCTGACCCACATCGGTGCGGTCGGCACCCCGATCACCGGGGTCCGGGTCGCGGTCATGGACTCCGGCGGGACCCTGCTCGGCCCGGGGGAGGAGGGCGAGATCGTCTACCGCGGCCCGTCCACCATGAACGGCTACCTCGACGACGACGCCGCGACCGCCGAGGCGTTCCGGTACGGCTGGTTCCACTCCGGCGACGTCGGCCGGCTCGGCGAGGACGGCGTGCTGTGGTTCGCCGACCGGGTCAAGGACGTGATCAAGACGGGAGGCGAGAACGTGGCCTCGCTGGAGGTCGAGCGGGCCGTCTACGCGGCCGCCCCGGACGTCGCGGAGGCGGTCGTGGTCGGGCTGCCGCACGAGCGGTGGAGCGAGGCGATCACCGCGGTGGTCGTGCCCCGGCCCGGCGCGACGGTCGACCCGGACGCGCTGCTGGCCGCGCTGCGCGGGCACCTCGACCCCTACAAGGTCCCGAAGGCGGTGATCGTCGCCGACGAGCTGCCGCGCACCTCGACCGGGAAGATCCGCAAGAACGTCGTCCGCGAGACCCACGCCGGCCACTACGGGCCGCCCTAGCCGACGTGCACCACGGGGCGCCGGGCCACGTCGGGCTCGGCCTCCCGGAGGATCTCCCGGGTGATCGGGGCGACCTCGCCGACGCCGGTGAACAGGTACCGGCCGAAGTGGCGCACCGGGTTGCCCTCGGTCCAGTCGAAGTAGATGTGCGGGGCGCGGTCGCCGACGTCGCGCAGGTGCAGCAGCAGCGCGGCGATCGCGTTCGGGACCGACGGCGCCGACGTCGTCAGCACCCGGTACGGGCCGCGGCGCTCCCCGCGCACGGCGATGCCCGACTCGAACTCCGACGGGTCGGTGACGGTGACCTCGACCAGCACCACGCGGCCGGGGTCGGGGATGTGGTGGTCCTCGGTCTCCTCGGCCAGCTTCTCCCGGTACTCCTCGTCGCGGGCGACGCTGTCCCGCTCGCCGGGGCGGGGCTCGTGCGCGACCAGGCGCAGCGGCCTGCCGGAGCCGGAGCACTCGTCGAGGAACCCGCGGGCGGTGTCGTCGAGGGTGACGTCGGTGATGCGCAGCTCGAACGCGCGCAGGGTGCGCGACAGCAGCGACACCACCAGGATCCCGGCGATGAAACAGGCGGCGATCTTCACGCCCTCCGGCCGCTCGACGACGTTCGCCACCGTCGTGTAGACGAACACGAGCGCGATCAGCGCGAACCCGACGACGGCCGGGCGGCTCCCGGTGCGCCGCACCGACAGCGCGACGGCGACGGCCGCGGAGGTCATCAGCACCAGCACGCCGGTGGCGTAGGCCCCGCCCTGGGCGTCGACGTCGGCGTCGAACAGCAGGGTGACCGCGAACGCGACCACCATCACGACCAGGACGAGCGGCCGCGCCGCCCGCGCCCAGGACGGCGCCATCCCGTAGCGGGGCAGGAACCGCGGCACCAGGTTGAGCAGGCCCGCCATCGCCGAGGCCCCGGCGAACCACAGGATCGCGATCGTGGACAGGTCGTAGACGGTGCCGAAGACGTTCCCCAGGTCGCGGTGGGCCAGGAACGCCAGCGCCCGCCCGTTCGCCTGCCCGCCGGGGGCGAACTCCGGCTCGGGGATCAGCAGCACGGTCACGACGCTGGAGGTCACCAGGAAGGTGCTCATGACCAGCGCGGCGACGGTGAGCAGCCGCCGGGTGCCCGCGATCCGGCCCTCCGGGCGGTCCTCGGTGTCACCGTCGCGGCCGCGCACCAGCGGCATCACCGACACCCCGGTCTCGAACCCGGACAGGCCCAGCGCCAGCTTCGGGAACACGATCAGCGCGACCCCCACCATGAGCAGCGGGTCCGGGTAGCGGGACACGAGCAGCGCCGACCAGCCCGCGACGACGTGCGGCGCCGCGACGATCCGGACCAGCCCGTCCACCACGACGACGGCGTTGAGCACCAGGTAGACCGCGACCAGCGCGACCGCGATCCGGATGGCCTCGGAGAACCCGGCGAGGAACACCCCGCCGAGCAGCGCGAGCAGCAGCAGCGTGATCAGCACGTTCTGCCCCTGCAGGGCCGCGGGGGCCAGCGGGTTCTGCACCAGGTGCGCGGTCGCGTCGGCCGCGGACAGCGTCATCGTGATGAGGAAGTCGGTGGCCGCGAACCCGAGCAGGACCAGGACGAACACCTTCCCGCGCCACCCGGGCAGCAGCCGTTCCAGCATCGCGATGGAGCCCTCGCCGTGCGGGCTCTCCCGGGCGACGCGGCGGTAGACCGGCAGCGCGCCCAGCAGCGTCACCGCCACCAGGACGAGGGTGGCGACGGGGGAGAGCACGCCGGCGGCGAGCGCCGCGATCCCCGGCTGGTAGCCCAGCGTCGAGAAGTAGTCGACGCCGGTCAGGCACATGACCTTCCACCAGGCGTGGCGTGGGTGCTCCGGTTCGGGCCGGGCGTGCGGGCCCTGCCGGTCGGGGCGGTGCGCGTCCTGCAGGAGCCAGGAGCCCACCCGGTTGCGGACCCGCCGCGGGGTCTCGGTGATCGCCACCGGCCCAGGATTGCGCTACGACACGGTCGGCGCCGCTCCTGCGGGCGGATCGTCCGTATCCGATGGGGTGATGGTGGCCGCGTCGGTGCAGGCGCGCAGCGCACCGGCGAGCGGGCCGCGCCCGGCGACGAGCTCGACGACCCGCGCGTCGTAGCCGCGGACCTCGAGGAACCGGGCGGCGTCGCGCTGCGGGTCCCCGGTCCGGCGGGCGACCGGCGAGTGCCCGATGGGGTGCAGCACCGCGGCCGTCATCAGCAGGTCCCGGTCGTGCCCGCCGTCCTCGGCGGCGGTGCGGGCCGCGATCGCCGCCCGCTGCGCGCGCTCCCACAGCTCCGGGCGCTGGTGGGCCAGCAGCGTCTCGGCGAGCGCGCGGGCGGCGTCGAACCCCATGACCCGATCCTGCCGTGACGTGATCCGCTGTGCGCGCGGTGATCCGTGCCGCGCGTGCGTCCGGACGCGCGCGGCGCACGGATCACCGCGCGCACGACGACGCCCCGCGGCCGGTGCGGCCGCGGGGCGTGTCGGGGCGCCGACCGGGTCAGACCGTCTCGGACTCCCGGTCACTCCGCTGGGCGCGGACCGCGCGGAGCACGACCGGGGCGACCAGCAGGATCGCGATCAGCGAGTACACGACGATCGCGAGCGGGGTGGAGACCAGCGTGGTGACGTCGCCGTCGGCGATCTGCAGGGCGCGGCGCAGCTGCAGCTCCGCGTCCGGACCGAGGATGACGCCGATGATCGCCGGCAGCACCGGCAGCCCGAACCGGCGCATCAGGAACCCGATGCCGCCGATCGCGAGCAGCACCAGCAGGTCGACCGGCTGGCCGGAGACCGCGTACGCGCCGACGCAGGCGAAGAACAGGATGCCCGCGTAGAGGTACGGCCGCGGGATCCGCAGCAGCTTCGCCCAGGCCGGGGCCAGCGGCAGGTTCAGCACCAGCAGCATGATCAGGCCGATGAACAGGCTCGCGATGAGCGTCCAGACCAGGTCCGGCTCCTTCTGGAACAGCAGCGGGCCGGGCTGGATGCCGAACTGCTGGAACGCGGCGAGCATGACGGCGGCGATCGCCGTCGTCGGCAGGCCGAGGGTCAGCATCGTCGCCAGCGTCCCCGCCGACGACGCGCTGGCCGCGGACTCCGGCCCGGCGACGCCCTCGATGGCGCCCTTCCCGAACTGCTCCGGGTGCTTCGAGAGCTTCCGCTCGGTCACGTACGCCATGAAGGTCGACATCTCGGCGCCGCCGGCCGGGATCGAGCCGAAGCCGAACCCGATGAACGGGCCGCGCAGCCACGGCTTCCAGGTGCGCTTCAGGTCCTCGCGGCCCAGCCACGGACGGCCGACCGGGATGACCTCCTGCTTGCGTCGTCGCAGGTGGGCGGCCACCCACAGCGCCTCGCCGATCGCGAACAGCCCGACCGCGACGATGATGACGTCGATGCCGTCGGCCAGCTGCGGCACCCCGAAGGTGAGCCGCGGCTGCCCGGAGATCGGGTCGAGCCCGACCAGGCCGATCGTGAGGCCCAGGGCGAGCGCGGCGAACCCGCGGACCCGCGAGGCACCCAGCACGCCGCTGACGGCGACGAAGGCCAGCACCATGATCGCGAAGTAGTCCGGGGCGCCGATGTCGACGGCCACCGAGGCGATCAGCGGGGCGACCAGGACCAGCCCGGTCACGCCGACGATGCCGCCGATGAAGTGCCCGATCGCGGCGGTGGCGAGCGCCTGGGCGCCGCGCCCGGACTTCGCCATCGGGTTGCCCTCGATGGCCGCCATCACCGAGGCGGACTCGCCCGGGGTGTTGAGCAGGATCGACGTCGTCGACCCGCCGAACATCGCCCCGAAGTAGATGCCGGCGAACATGATGAACGCACCGGTCGGGTCGAACGCGTAGGTCACCGGCAGCAGCAGTGCCACCGCCATCGCCGGGCCGATGCCCGGCAGCACGCCGATCGCGGTGCCGAGCAGCACCCCGAACGCTGCGAACAGCAGGTTCTGCGGGGTCAGCGCGTGCGCGAACCCGTTCATGAGCAGGTCGAACGTGCCCATCAGCCGAACACCCCCATCAGCGGGCCGCCCGGCAGGTCGACGCCGAGCACCGCGTCGAACAGCACCCAGGTCAGCAGCGAGACCCCGGCGGCGATGCCGAGGTCGCGGAGCACCGCGCGCGAGCCGAGCGCGTAGGTGGCGCCGGCGAACAGGACGGTCCCGGCGATCGGCCAGCCGGCGAGCGGGATGAGCGCCGCCGTCGCGACGATCACCCCGGCCAGCATCCCGACCGTGCGCAGGTCCATCGGCACGTCGAGGTCGACGTCCTCGCCGCCCTCGGCCTCGCCGCGGCCGCCGCGCAGGACGTCGACGGTCAGCAGCGCCGCCAGCACCAGCAGCGCCGCGCCGAGCACGAACGCGACGGTGCGCGGTCCGAGCGGGTCGGACGCGCTGCCGCCGCCGCCCTCGGCGAGGGTGTCGCCGAGCACCAGCAGGCCGGTGAGGGCCAGCAGCACCGACACACCCAGCTCCGAGTGCTCCTTCCACCAGGAGCGAGCGGTCCCGGTGTTCCCGGTGTCCCCGATGGTCGTCACGTCAGCCCCAGCCCGGTCAGCACCCGCTCGACGCGGGCGTCCTCGTCGGCCACGAACCGGCCGAACTCCGGCCCCGGCAGGTACGCGTCCTGCCAGCCGTTGCGTGCCAGCACCTCGCGCCACTCCGGCGTCGCGTGCAGCTCGGCGTAGGCGCGCTCCAGCTCGGCGACGCCCTCGGGGTCCAGCCCCGGCGGCGCGACGACGCCGCGCCAGTTGGTGAACTCGACGTCGATGCCGGACTCGCGCAGCGTCGGCGCGTCGAGGCCCGGGATCCGCTCGCCCGCGGTCACCGCGAGCACCCGCAGGTCACCGGAGGCGATCTGGTCGGCGAACTCGCCGAGCCCGGACACCCCGAACGCGACCTTGCCGCCGAGGACCGAGGCGAGCAGCTCGCCGCCGCCGTCGTAGGAGATGTAGTTGACCGCGCGCGGGTCCACGCCGGCGCCCTCGGCCATCAGCATCGGGGCCAGGTGGTCCGGGCCACCGGGGGAGGAGCCGCCGCCGACCGGGGTCTTCCCCGGGGCCGCCCGCCAGGCGGCCAGCAGGTCGCCGAGGTTCCGGTAGGGCGAGTCACCGGGGACGACGACGATCTCGGTCTCCTCGGTGAGCCGCGCGATCGGCGTGGTCTGCTCGAGCGTGACCGGCGAGTCGTTGGAGTACACGCTGCCGACCACGCCCAGGCCCATGCTCATCACGAGCCGGTCGTCGCCGGCCTCGTTGACGGTCCGGCCGAGCCCGACCGTGCCGCCCGCACCGGGCAGGTTGAAGACCTCGACCGACCCGGTCAGCCCGGCGTCCTCCATGGCCTTTGCCGCACTGCGGGCGGTGACGTCGTAGCCGCCGCCGGGGGCGTTCGGGACCAGCATCCGCAGTCCGCGGAGCTGGGTGCCGTCGCCGCCGCCGCCGATCGCGCCCACCGCGGGCGGGACGAGGAGCAGCGCGGCCAGGACGGCCACCACCGTGCCGAGGAGAGGTCCGACCCGGGGCCGCGGCACGGGCGGCGCGGGGTCGTCCGGCGTGGGCCGGTGCTGCGAGGGCGGTTCCTGCGACTGCGGAGGAGCCGTCGACTGGGGCATGTGCGTCCGATCTCACCGTTGCGAAGCGAACGCGCTGAAGTGTGCGGAGTCACCCGTCCGGTGTCTCCGTAACGGCCACAACGGTCGTTGTGGTCGTTTCGGTCGCGCCGGACGGGGTCAGCGCGACCGCAGGCCCAGCTCACCCAGGACGTGCTCCACCCGCTCGTTCTCGGAGGCGGTGAACCGGGCGAAGTCCGCGCCCGGGAGCCAGGCGTCGTGCCACCCGTTCGCGGCCAGCACCTGCCGCCACTCGGGGGTGCCGCGCATCGCGGCGACGGCGTCGGCCAGCGCGGCGCGGTCGGCGTCGGACAGACCGGGCGGCGCGACCAGCCCGCGCCAGTTGCTGAACTCGACGTCCACCCCGGACTCGCGCAGCGTCGGCACGTCGAGGCCGGGCACCCGCTCGCCCGCGGTCACCGCGAGCACCCGCAGGTCCCCGGACCCGATCTGGTCGGCGAACTCGCCCACCCCGGACACCGCGAAGGCCACCTCGCCGCGCAGCACCGCCGCGAGCAGCGGACCGCCGCCCTCGTAGGACACGTAGCGGACCCGGGCGGGGGCGATGCCGGTGCCCTCGGCGAGCAGCATCGTGGCGAGGTGGTCCGGCCCACCGACGGTCGAGCCGCCGCCGACGGTGAGCCCGCCGGGGGCGGCGCGCCAGGCGTCGAGCAGCGCGCGGACGTCGCGGTAGGGCGAGTCCGCGGGCACGACGACGATCTCCGACTCCTCGGTCAGCCGCGCGATCGGCGTGGTGTCGGCGAGCGAGAGCGGGGTGTCCCGGGACGCGGTCGCCCCGACGATCCCGAGCCCCATGCTCATCAGGAGCCTGCCGTTGCCGGCCTCGCCCTCGACCCGGCCGAGCCCGGCGATCCCGCCGGCACCGGACAGGTTGAACACCTCGACCGGGCCGGCGATCCCGGTGTCGGACAGCACCTTCGCCGCGCTGCGCGCGGTGACGTCGTAGCCGCCGCCGGGTGGGTTGGGGACCAGGATGCGCAGGTCGGACAACGGCCGCGGCCCGTCGGTCAGCACGATCGGGACGACGACCGCGGCGAGGGCCAGCACGAGCACCGCGACCAGCGCGACGACCGGACCCCGGCGGGCGCGGCGGGCGACCGGTGGCCCGCCGGGCCGCGTCACCGTCCCCGCCATGCCCACCCGCCCGTCGCCGTGCCGCCGCCGGTGAGTCTGCGCGTCCGCGGCCGGGCCGGTCCACCGAGGGTGAGCCGCGCGACGCGTCGTGGTCCCACCGCCTCGCGTGGCCGCCGCCGTCGCCGCGCGTCCTACGCTGGGCGCATGCGACGGCGCGCCGGGGGTACGGGTGGACCGCTGGCCCGCCAGTTCCTCGTCTGGCAGCTGGTGGTCGTGGTCGTGCTGCTCGCCGCGGTCGCGGCGCTGGCCGCCGTGCAGTCCTCGGAGTCGTTCCGCGAGACCCAGGGGCGCCGGATGCTGTCGGTCGCCGAGGACGTCGCGTCCGTGCCGACCGTCCGCGAGGCGTTGCAGACCCGGCGCTACGACCTGCTGCCGTCGTTCGCCCGCAGCGCGGAGAACCTGTCCGGGGCCGACGAGATCGAGATCGTCGACGCCGGGATGGTCGTGCGCACCTCACCGGACCCGTCCCGGGTCCGGCAGCGCTTCGACCCCGGCGCCAGCACCGCGCCGCAGGGCCGGGCCTGGGTCGGTAACCCCGACGGGCGCACCGTCGTCGCCCAGGTGCCGGTGATCGACGACCGCGGCGCCGTCGCCGGGCTGGTGTCGGCCGGGATCCGCGCGCCGTCGCTGTGGGAGTCCCTCGCCGGGGCCCGCGCGGAGACCGGCGCGCTCCTGGGGCTGGCGCTCGGCGTCGGCGTCCTCGGGTCGCTGCTGCTCGCGCGGCGGGTCCGCCGCCAGACCCTCGGCCTGGAGCCCGACGAGATCGTCGAGCTGGTGCAGCGCCGCGAGGCGATGCTGCTCGGGATCAAGGAGGGCGTGGTCGGGCTGGACACCGCGGACCGGATCACCCTGCTCAACCCGGTCGCCCGCGAGCTCCTGGAGCTGCCCGGCGCCCGCGAGGGCGACGCCGTCGCCGACCTCGGCCTCGACGACCGGCTCCGCGAGGTCCTCACCGGTGCCGCCGACGGCGAGGACCAGCTCGTGCTGCGCGACACCCGGGCCCTGGTGCTCAACCGCCGCCCGGTCCGCGTCGACGGCCGCGACGTGGGCGCCGTGGTCACCCTGCGGGACCGCACCGAGCTCACCACCCTGCAGCACCGGCTCGACGCCTCGCACACCGTCACCGACACCCTGCGCGCCCAGGCCCACGAGTTCTCCAACCGGCTGCACACCATCGCCGGGCTCACCGAGCTCGGCGAGCACGACGAGGTGCGCCGGTTCGTCGCCGGGATCGTCGCCGCCTCGGAGGGGTGGCGCCGCGAGGTCACCGCCAGCGTCGGCGACCCGGCGACGGCCGCGCTGCTCGTCGCGAAGAACAGCCAGGCCGCCGAGCGCGGCGTCGAGCTGGCCCTGGACCCGGAGTCCCGGCTCGACCCGACCGACCCCGACCACGACCCGGACCTGTCCGCCGACCTCGTGACCGTGCTCGGCAACCTGATCGACAACGCGATCGACGCGACCGCCGGGCGGGACGGCCCGCGCCGGATCGAGATCGGGCTCGCCGGCGGCGGCGACACCGACGGCGACGAGGTCTGGGTCGAGGTCCGCGACTCCGGCCCCGGGATCGCCTCCGAGCTGGCCGAGGAGGTGTTCCGGGCCGGCTACTCGACCAAGGCCGCCGAGATCGGCGGCCGCGGGCTCGGCCTGGCCCTGGCCCGGCAGGCGTGCCTGCGCCGGGGTGGCACCATCGCGGTGCGGCCGGCACCGGCGGGCCGGGTCGGTGCGGTGTTCGAGGCGGTGCTGCCGGTGGCGCCGACGGGGGTGCGGGTGTGAGGGTCCTGGTCGTCGACGACGACTTCATGGTCGCGAAGGTCCACTCCGGCTACGTGGAGCGGATCGAGGGCTGCACCGTGGTCGGCGTCGCGCACAACGGCGCCGACGCCCTCGACGCCGCCGCCCGGCTCCGCCCGGAGCTGGTGCTGCTCGACGTCTACCTCCCCGACATGTCCGGCCTGGAGGTGCTGACGCGGCTGCGCACCGGCGCCGCCGACGACCCGTTCGTGCTGGTCGTGACCGCCGCCGACGACTCCGACACGGTCGCCGCCGCCCTGCACGGCGGTGCGCTGCACTACCTGGTCAAGCCGTTCGACTCCGCCGCGCTCGCCGCCCAGGTGCACCGGGCGACGCGGATCCGGCGCGACCTGGACCGGGTCCGCGACCAGTCCGACATCGACCGGCTCTTCGGCGGCACCGGTGCCGCCCCGGCCCGCACCCCCGGCGGCCCCGAACGGATGCCGAAGGGGCTGACCACCCCGACCGCGGAGCTCGTCGCGGGCACCCTGCGCGAGCACTCGGGGACCGACGCGGAGGCGGACCTGTCGGCGACCGAGTGCGCCGAGGCCACCCGGCTGTCCCGGGTCAGCGCACGCCGCTACCTGGAGCACTTCGTGTCGACCGGGCAGGTCACCGTACGGCTGCGCTACGGCGGCACCGGCCGCCCGGAGCGCCGCTACCGCTGGGTCGGCTGACCGGCGCCCCGCAGCGCCTCCGCCCGCGGAGCCGCCGGATCGGCCTCCGCCCGCGGAGCCGCCGGGTCCGCCTCCGCCTGCGGTGCCACCGGGTCGGCCTCTGCCTCCTCGGCCTCGGCGGCGTGCTCCAGCAGCACCGCCGCGATCGGCTCGCACAGCAGGTCCGGCAGGGCGTGCCCCATCCCGTCCACCGTGACGAGCTGCGCGGCCGCCCCGATCCGCGCCGCCAGGTGGTCCGCGTGCGGCGGCGGGTGCACCGGGTCCTCCGGCGCCTCGACGACGAGCGTCGGCACCGTGACCGAGCCCAGCTCGGCGCCGCGGTCCAGCCCGTCGAGGTCGGCCTGGGCGTGCGCGGTGCACGGCTCGACCCGCCCGGTGTGGTCCATGATCCGCCGCTCGCGCGCGGCGAACTCCGCGGTGTCGAACGGCAGCACCCCGCCGGAGACGCGTCGCCAGTACTCGACCCGCCAGGCCAGCTCCCCGGCCTCGTCGCGCGGGTCGCCCAGCTCCTGCCACATCCGCTGCACGTCCCGGGTCGGGCCGGGCAGGTCGGCGTCGCCGGTGTCGAGCGCTGCGGTGCACAGCAGCGTCGCGCTGACCATGCGGTGCGGCGCGTCGAGCGCGAGCAGCTGGACCAGCGTCCCGCCCAGCGACATCCCGACCAGGTGCGCCCGGTCGATCCCGCAGCCGTCGAGCACCGCGAGCGCGTCGGTCGCCAGGTCGGCGACGGCGTAGGGCCGGTCCTCGAACGTGTGGGTCGAGCGGCCGGTGTCGCGATGGTCGTAGCGGACCACCCGGTGCCGCTCGCGCAGCACCTCGACCAGCGCGTCCGGCCAGCCGTACCCCGCCGAGCCCGCCCCGTTCACCAGCAGCACCGGCGCCGCCGGAGTCGGCCGGTGTGCGGGCAGGTCCTGCACCCAGAGGGTCACGCCCGGCTCGGTCTCGACCTCGCGTACGGTGCCGGCGATCTCCACATGCGCAGGCTGCCAGACCGGTGACGGTCCGCCTCCGCCGACCGGGTGGGGGGTTGGTCCGGTGTGCGTAGAGAATGCCGGTCATGGGCTTCTGGGAGTATCTCTCCACGAACTGGGGCGAGGTGCTCGGGTACACCCTCGAGCACGCCGCGCTCGTCGTGGTGGGGCTGGCACTCGCGGTGGTGGTGGGCGTGCCGCTCGCCGTCGCCACCTACCGGACCGACCTCGGCCGGGCCGCCGCCGTCAACGGGTCGTCGCTGATCATGACGGTGCCGTCCTACGCGCTGTTCGGGCTGCTGATCCCGCTGCTCGGGCTCGGGTGGGGCCCCGCGGTCGTCGCGCTGATGCTCTACGGCCTGCTGCCGGTGGTCCGCAACGCGATCGTCGGGCTCCGCGCGGTCGACCCGGCGGTCACCGAGTCCGCCCGCGGCGTCGGGATGGACCGCACCCGGCTGCTGCTGGGCATCGAGCTGCCGCTGGCCTGGCCGGTGGTGCTCGCCGGGGTCCGGGTCGCCGCGCAGCTGCTGCTGGGCATCGCCGCGATCTCCGCGGCCGTCAACGGGCCGGGGCTGGGCAACCTGATCCTGTCCGGCCTGTCCAGCGCGGGCACCCCGTTCGCGATCTACCTGACCGTGCAGGGCATCGCCGGGATCGTCGTGCTGGCGGTCCTGTTCGACGCCGCGATCGCCCTGCTCACCCGCCTGACCACCTCGAGGGGGATCCGTGCCTGAGCCGATGATCCGGCTGGAACAGCTCACCAAGCGCTACCCGGGGCAGGAGCGGCCCGCCGTCGACCGCCTGGACCTGGAGGTGCCGCGCGGCGAGCTCGTCGTGTTCCTCGGCCCGTCGGGCTGCGGCAAGACGACCACGATGAAGCTCATCAACCGGCTGATCGAGCCGACCTCGGGCCGGATCCTGCTCGACGGCGACGACGTCACCTCCGTCGACCCGGACCAGCTGCGCCGCCGGATCGGCTACGCCATCCAGCAGACCGGGCTGTTCCCGCACCGCACCGTCGCCGAGAACGTCGCGACCGTGCCGAAGATGCTCGGCTGGGACCGCCGCCGCACCGCCGAGCGCGTCGACGAGCTGCTCACCCTGGTCGGGCTCGACCCGGACGAGTTCCGCGGCCGCTTCCCCAAGCAGCTCTCCGGTGGCCAGCAGCAGCGCGTCGGCGTGGCCCGCGCACTCGGGGCGGGCCCCGAGGTGATGCTGATGGACGAGCCGTTCGGCGCGATCGACCCGCTGACCCGCGAGACCCTGCAGAACGAGCTGCTGCGCATCCAGGCCGAGCTCGGCACGACGATCGTGTTCGTCACCCACGACATCGACGAGGCCGTGAAGATGGGCGACCGGATCGCGGTGTTCGACGCGGGCTCCGGGGTGGAGCAGTTCGACACCCCCGAGAAGCTGCTGACCGAGCCCGCGAGCGAGTTCGTCGCCGACTTCGTCGGGGCGGGTGCCACGATCAAGCGGCTCACCCTGACCCGGGTCGGCGAGGTCGACGTGCCCGTCCGGCCGACGGTCGGGCGCGGCACGACCCGCGAGGAGCGTCTCGCCGCACTGCACGCGGGGGAGCACGAGTTCGTGCTGCTCCTCGACGACGACCGCCGCCCCCTGGGCTGGCTGCCCCGCGACGCCTCGGGTGACGTGCTCGACCACGGGCTGCCCGTCGTCACCCGGATCGGCCCGGACGACACCCTGCACACCGCGCTCGACGCGATGCTCGCCGGCAACGCGAACGCCGTGGCCGTCGTCGACGGCGACGGCGTGCACCGCGGCGTGCTCGACCTCGACACGATCCTCGCGACCGTGCACCGGCCCGCGGGCGCGGCCCCGGCCGGCCAGGACACCCGGAGCGTCGCCCGATGACCGTCACCGCCGCCCGCCCGGGCGCGACGACCGGGCCGCGGCCGGACGGGACCGCCCGCCCGGCCCGGCGGTGGGCGGCGCTGCTCGCCCGGCCGCTCGTGGTCGTCGTCGCGCTGACGACGCTGTTCCTGGTCGTGTCCTCCCGCGAGCTCGACTCGATCGAGGCCCGCAGTCTCGACGCCGCCTACATCGCGAGCCGCACCTGGCAGCACGTCTGGCTGACCGCCGTCGTGTCGGTGCTGGTGCTGGTGATCGCGGTGCCGCTGGGCGTGCTGCTGACCCGGGAGGCCACCCGCCGCTTCGCCGGGCCGGTGCTGACCGTGGCCAACATCAGCCAGGCGATCCCGTCGATCGGTCTCATCGTGCTGTTCGCGGTGGCGTTCCTGACCCTGCCGGTCACCGTGATCGCGGTGCTCGCCTTCGTGCTCCACGGGATCCTGCCGATCGTCCGGAACACCATCGCCGGGCTGGAGCAGGTCGACCGCTCGGTGATCGAGGCCGCCCGCGGGATGGGGATGACCCGGCGCGGCGTGCTGTTCTCCGTCGAGCTGCCGCTGGCGGTGCCGGTGATCCTGGCCGGCGTCCGGACCACGCTGACGATCACCACCGGCACCGTCGCGCTCGCGACGTTCATCGGCGCCGGCGGGCTGGGCGACATCATCTCCAACGGTCTGGCGTCCAACCGCACCCTCGTCCTGGTCACCGGCAGCGTGCTGGTCGCGGCGCTCGCGCTGCTGATCGACTGGCTGGCGGGCCTCGCCGAGGACGTCCTGCACCCGAAGGGGCTCTGAGATGACCACCCGTTTCCCGCGCCGCGCGCTGCCCGGCCTGCTCGCCGGGGTCGCGGCGCTCGTCTCGGGCTGCGGCGCCGCGGCCGCCGTCGCCGGCCCGTCGCCACAGCAGCTGCGCGGCGGGTCCCTGGCCCGCGACGTCGACCTGTCCGGCGCCAAGCTGGCCGTCGGCTCGAAGGAGTTCACCGAGCAGCGGGTGCTCGGCGCGATCACCCTGCTCGCGCTGCAGGCCTGCGGGGCCCGCACCGTCGACCGGACCGGCCTGTCCGGCTCCACGATCGTCCGTGCGGCCCTGGAACAGGGCGACGTCGACGTCTACTGGGAGTACGCCGGCACCGGCTGGACGCTGTTCCTGGGCAACGACACGACCATCCCCGGTGAGCGGGCGCTCTACGACGCCGTCGCCGCCCAGGACCTCGAGCGCAACGACGTCGCCTGGCTCGGGCCCGCCCGCTTCGGCAACCAGTACGCCGTCGCCCGCCGCGGCGACGCCGACGGCCCGCTCGGTGAGGTCCGGACGCTGTCCGACCTGGGGCCCTACTTCGCCGCCGACGAGTCCCGGGCGACGTTCTGCGGGGCCGCGGAGTTCCTCGACCGCGAGTTCGCCGACATGCAGGCCGCCTACGGCATCACGTTCCCGGCCGCGCAGACCTACCAGAACGACTTCGCGCTGAACTTCGTCAACGTCGCCCGGTCCAGCCCGTGCGACCTCGCGGAGGTGTTCACGACCGACGCGCGGATCCGCTCGCTCGACCTCGTCGTGCTGGCCGACGACCGGAACTTCTTCACCACCCAGCTGGCCGCGCTGACCTGCCGGGCGGAGACCGTGGACCGGTACCCGTCGCTGCGGACGCTGGCCGCGACGCTGGGCGAGCTGCTCACCGTCGAGGTGATGATCGAGCTCAACGGGCTGGTCGACCTGGAGGGCCGCAGCGCCACGTCGGTCGCCCAGCAGTTCCTCGCCGGCCACGGCCTCATCGGGGCCTGACCCGCAGAACGCGCGACGGCCCGGTCCGCACAGTGTGCGTACCGGGCCGTCGCGAGGCGCTGGGGGAAGGTCAGCCGACCTTCTCGATCAGCGCGGCGCGCTGACGGTCGCCGAGGCCGGCGGCACGGCGCGACACGTCGATGCCGGCCTCCTCCATCACCTTGGAGACCTTCGCCGGGCCCCAGCCCGGGACGCTCTTGAGCAGGTCCGCGACCTTGGTCTTCCCGACGATCTGGTCGGTCTTCGCGCGACCCAGCACCGCGGGGATGGTCTCCTCGCCGCTGGCGATCTTGTCGCGGAGCTCCTTGCGGGCGGTACGGGCCGCAGCCGCCTTCTTGAGCGCCTCGGCGCGCTGCTCCGGGGTCAGGGTGGGCAGAGCCATCGCTGACAACTCCTCTCGGTTCACGCACCCCGCTCACCGGGGTGGACTGCCATCTCCGATCGCGGTACAGACTGGCAGAGACATCGCCACGACCTGCGGGAACCCCCTCTTCAGGGCGTGTCGGCCCTGTTCGGGGCCGTCCGTGGCGCTGCTCACCGCACCCGGGCGACCGCCCGTCGCACGACGCGGGGTCGGGACTGTTGCCGCAGGTCAGCGGCATGAAAACGCGAAAGCGGTGACGATGGGCTCACCCGTCGAGCACGGAGCGCAGTCCCGCGACGTCCCAGAGGGTCCGGACCTCGTCGATCCGGCCCTGCCGCACCCGCACCAGCTGCACCGCCAGCACCTCCGCCGCGCGCCCGGTGGGGGCGATCCCGGGCAGCAGCCACGGCAGCTCCCGGTCGTGGGTGAAGCCGACGCGGACCTCGTCGACCACCCGGCGGACGTCGACGGTGCGCGACACCCGGGTCCGGGTCAGCCCGGACGGCCGGGCCGCGGCGACGGCGGCCAGGTGCGCGGCGACCGCGTCCCGGCCGTGGCCCCCGGCGCCGGTCGGCAGCTCGGTCCAGCTCACATCGGTGGCCAGCGCCGCCGTCGCCGGACCGGGGTCGCCCGCGTCGTAGAGCGCGTCGGCCGCGGTGTCCCAGAGCCGTGCGATGTCGCGCATCAGGACCTGCATCGCCGGGGTCACCCGATCACGGTGCCACGCCCCGGCCCACCCGCGCACGCGACGACGCCCGGGGGCACATGCCCCCGGGCGTCGGTCGTGGTGCGTGGCCGGCTCAGGCCGTGGCGGCCGGTCGCTCCTCGGGCGCGGGCGGCGTGCCGGGCGAGACCCGCGGGTCCAGCTCGGCGCGCTCGTCGGTCTTCTCGCCCAGCGGCTTCTCCGGGTCGACCGCCTTGTCGTAGGAGGCGGTGACGCTGATCAGCCGGTGCCCGCGGAAGCGGGCGTAGCGCAGCGACCGCAGCCAGTTGTAGAGCGTGCCGAAGCGGTTGCCCCAGCCGATCAGGAACATCACGTGCACGTAGCACCAGATGAAGTACCCGAGCCAGCCGGTGAGCTTGATGCCGCGGACGTCGGCGACGGCCTCGCGGGCGCCGATGGTGGCCATCGAGCCCTTGTCGAAGTACTTGAACGGGGCCGGGGTGGTGTCGTCGCCCTTCGCCCGCGCCTTGATCAGCTTGCCGACGTAGGTGCCCTGCTGCATCGCGACCTGCGCGACGCCGGGCAGCCGGTCGATGGTGGAGACCATGTCGCCGATCGCGAACACGTCGCGGCGGTCCGGCAGGCTGCAGTCCGGGTCGACGGTCAGACGCCCCGCGCGGTCCACCTCACCGCCGGAGGCCTTCGCCAGCAGCTCACCCAGCGGCGACGCCTGGACGCCCGCGGCCCACACCTTGGTGCGGGCGGTGATGCGCTCCTCGCCGTTCGGGCCCTTCACCGTGATGGAGTCGGCGTCCATCCCGGTCGCCATGGTGTTCAGGCGGACCTCGACGCCCTTCTTCTCCAGCGTCTTGCGTGTGTAGTTCTGCAGCTTCTTCGCGAACGGCGGGAGCACCGCCGGCGCCGCG
Organism: Pseudonocardia sp. ICBG601; assembly: GCF_020496245.1. NCBI lineage: Bacteria > Bacillati > Actinomycetota > Actinomycetes > Pseudonocardiales > Pseudonocardiaceae > Pseudonocardia > Pseudonocardia sp. ICBG601. The sequence continues at coordinate 2,103,506 of NZ_JAHLJA010000148.1, forward strand.
TCGAGCAGGATGATCTTCGCGGAGCGGGTGTCGATCGACCGGTACTCACGCGGCAGCACGTACTGCGCCAGCTCGGCGAGCTGACCGGCGAGCTCGACGCCGGTGGGGCCGGCGCCGACGACCACGAAGGTCATCCACGCCTGCTTCTCCTCCTCGGTCGTCGCGACCTCGGCGAGCTCGTAGGCACCCAGGATGCGCGAGCGCAGCAGCCGGGCGTCCTCGATCGACTTCATGCCGGGCGCGTGCTCGGCCCACTCCGGGTGCCCGAAGTAGGCGTGCGTGGCGCCCGCGGCGACGACGAGGGTGTCGTAGGGCAGCACGATCCGCTGCCCGTCCGGCGCGGCCGCGTGGACGACCTTGGCCTCGAGGTCGATGTCGCCGACCTCGGCGAGCAGGGTGCGTACGTTGCTCTGCTTCTTCAGCACTCGGCGCAGGGCCGGGGCGATCAGGCCGGGGGACAGGATGCCCGTCGCCACCTGGTAGAGCAGCGGCTGGAAGAGGTGGTGGTTCGTGCGGTCGACGATCGTCACGTCGACATCGGCGCCCTTGAGCGCCTTGGCGGCCTGCACACCGCCGAACCCTCCGCCGACGATCACGACCTTGTGCCGGCCCTGCCGCTCGTCGTGCTCTGCCGTGCTCACCTGAGTCCGCCCCTTGTCGGTCGGTCCTGGCGCGGCGTCACCGCGCACCTGCTCGATGGCCGGTGTCGGTCCCCGCCTCCGGACCCTGAGTCCTGGTGTCGGCGGTGGACGGCGGCCGTCCTGGCCGGTCTCCGACCGTACGAACCCACGGCCGCCGGGGCAATTCGGATCGCTCCGGAAACGCCTTTCAGAGTCCGAACTCACACGGTGGGGGAGCGGAAGCCGGGATGCGGGTTCGCACGACCGTGCGACGATGGAGCCATGTGCGGGATCGTGGCTGCGTTCGGTGGACCCACGGCGTGGCCGGGCGGTGAGCCCGCCGACCCCGAGAAGTACGAGCGGATGCTCGCCCGGGTGGCGCACCGCGGGCCCGACGACACCGGCGTGCAGGTCGTCGGGAACACCTGGCTCGGCCACCAGCGCCTGTCGATCATGGACGTCAGCGGCGGGCACCAGCCGATGTCCGACGCCGCCCGCACCGCGTGGATCGTCGGCAACGGCGAGATCTACAACCACGAGCGCATCGCCAAGGCGTTCCCGGACGGCACGGTGCGCACCAAGTCCGACACCGAGGCCGCGCTGCACGCGGTGATGTGGGACGGCCAGGCCGCGGTCGCCTCCCTCAACGGCATGTTCGCCGTCGCCATGGGGCGCACCGACGGCGCCGGGCTCGTCGCCCGGGACCCGTTCGGCGTGAAGCCGCTGTACTGGGTGCCGCCGACCGAGACCGGTGGCGACGACGTCCCGTACACCGCGCCGGACCCCTCGGAGACGGTGCTGTTCGCCAGCGAGCTCCGCGCGTTCGACCCCGAGGACCGCCCGTACGTGCGTTCGTTCCCGCCCGGCTGTCTGTGGAGCCCGTCGTCGGGGCTGGTGCGGTTCGCCGACGCCGTGCCGGTCGAGGTCCGCCCGGCGCGTCGCGCGATCCGCCCCGGCTGGGACGACGCGGACCTGTCCCGGGTGCGCGAGGCCGTGGTGTCCGCGGTCCGCCGCCGGATGATGTCCGACGTCGGTGTCGGCGTGTTCCTGTCCGGTGGCCTGGACTCGGCGCTGGTCGCGGCCATCGCCGCGCAGGAGGCCCGGGCCCGCGGCGAGCAGCTGCCCACCTTCGCCGTCGGGACCGCGGAGTCCGGTGACCTGATCGCGGCCCGCAAGGTCGCCGCGCACATCGGGTCGGACCACCACGAGATCCTGGTGACCCCCGAGGACATCGCCGAGGCCCTCGACCACGCCGTCGAGGTGATCGAGCACTACGACCCGGCCCTGGTCCGCAGCGCGGTGCCCAACCTGATCCTCGCCCGCGAGGCGGCGAAGAAGGTCAAGGTCGTGCTCACCGGGGAGGGCGCCGACGAGCTGTTCGCCGGCTACTCCTACATCCACGGCCCCGAGTACGCCGACCCGGACACCCTGCAGGCCGAGCTGGTCCGCTCGCTGGAGCAGCTGCACCACCTCAACCTGCAGCGCTGCGACCGCACCACCATGTACTTCGGGCTGGAGGCCCGCGAGCCGTTCCTCGACTCCGGCCTGGTCCGGGCCGCGCTGGCGCTGCCGCCGGAGTGGAAGCAGTGCCCGGACGGCCGCCCCGAGAAGGCGATCCTGCGCGAGGCGTTCGAGGGCTGGCTGCCCGAGGACCTGCTGTGGCGCGGCAAGGAGCAGTTCGGCGACGGCTCCGGTGCCGGCACCGTGCTCGCCGAGCTGGCCGCCCGCAAGGCCGCCGCCGCGGCCGACGCCGGGGTGACCGACGGGGTGCCCGAGCACCCGTCCGACTCCTGGCCGCTGCGCAGCGAGGAGGAGGTCCTCTACCACGGGATCTGGCGCACCCACTTCGACGGGATCCGGCCGGACCACGTGCTCGGGGCGTTCGCGACGGCCTGAGCCGCAGGGCGGCCCCGGGTCAGCCCCGGGCCGCCCGGTCGGCGCGGGACGCGTCGGCGAGCTCCTTCAGGCCGGGGGTGTCGTGGCCGTCGCCCCAGCTGTCCGGATCCCACAGCCCGGCCGCGGTCAGCGCACGGCCGCAGTGCACGTAGGCGTCGTGCACGTCGACCAGCAGCGCCAACGGCGGTGGCCGGTGGGCCGCCGGGCCCTGGGCGTCGGCGTCTGACGGCCCCCACAGCGCCAGCACCTCGGGGTCCCGGGTGACCCGGGCCCGGCCGTGCACGCGCAGCACGTGGGCCGAGCGCGGCACGCAGAACGTCAGGCCGACGCCGTCGCGGGCGAGCAGGTTGCGCATGCTGTCGACACGGCGGTTGCCCGGCCGTTCCGGGACGGCGAGGCGGCGACCGCCGTCGAGGACCCGCACGGAACCGGGTGCGTCGCCGCGCGGGGTCACCGTCACGGTGCCGTCGGGGGCGGTGGTGCCGAGGAAGACCAGAGGCGACGCGGCGACGAACCGGGCGGCGACCTCGTCGACCCGGTCGGTGGACTTGCCCGCGACCAGCGGGTGCGGCTCCGCGACGACGGCGCGCAGCTCCTCCTCGGTCCGGATCCCGGAACCGTCGGCCGCGCCGGTGCCCGGTGCGGCGAGCGGGTGGTGCCGGCCGGCCGGGACGACCATCGGGGTGCCCGCGACCGGGTCGGGCACCACCCGCGACTCCATCCCGAACACCCGGCGCACCAGGTCGGCGGTCATCGTCGTCGCGGGCGGGCCCTCCGCGACGATCGCGCCGTCGGCCATCGCGATCAGGTGGTCGGCGTAGCGGCAGGCAAGGTTCAGGTCGTGCAGGACGACGACGACCGTGCTGCCCCGCTCCCGGTTCCGGTCGACGAGCAGGTCCAGCACCTCGACCGCGTGCGGCAGGTCCAGGAACGTGGTCGGCTCGTCGAGCAGCAGCGCCCCGGTGTCCTGGGCCAGCACCATCGCGATCCACACTCGCTGGCGCTGACCGCCGGACAGCTCGTCGACCGGGCGGTCGGCCAGCTCCAGCACCCCGGTCGCGCGCATCGCGTCGGCGACGGCGGCGTCGTCGGCGTCGCCGCGGCCGCCGAACCAGCCCTGGTGCGGCGACCGGCCGCGTTCCACCAGGTCGGCGACGGTGATGCCGTCCGGGGCGGTCGGGGACTGGGGCAGCAGCCCGAGCCGCCGGGCCAGCTCGCGGCCGGGCAGCGTCCGGAGGTCGGTGCCGTCGAGGCGCACGGTCCCGGCGGCCGGGGCGACGATGCGGCCCAGCCCGCGCAGCAGGGTGGACTTGCCGCAGGCGTTCGGGCCGACGATCACGGTGATCCGGCCGGGCGGGACGTGCACGGTCAGACCGTCGACGACGACGCGCTCGTCGTAGCGCAGGACCAGGTCGTCGGCGTCCAGCGCGGGCCCGGCGGGGGCGGTGGCGGGCGTGGTCACGGGGTTCCTCCGGTCCGGGAGCGGGCGAGCAGCCACAGCAGGTAGGGGGCGCCGATCGCGCCGGTGACGACGCCCGCGGGCAGCGCGACCTCGGCGATCAGGGTGCGGGCGACGACGTCGGCGAGCAGTACCAGCGCGGCCCCGACCCCGGCGGCGTGCGGCAGCGACGCCCGCCCGGGCCCGGCGAGCCGGGCGGCGAGCGGCCCGCTGACCAGCGCGACGAACGAGACCGGCCCGGCCGCGGCGACCGCGGCGGCGACCAGCAGGACGGCCACCGCCAGCAGCGCGGCCCGGGCCCGGCCGACGGGCAGCCCGAGCGCGGTCGCGGTGTCGTCGCCGAGCTCCAGACGGGGCAGCGCGCGGGCCAGCAGCAGCGCGGCCGGGACGAGCACGACGCAGGCGAGCGCCAGCGGGACGGCGGTGGACCAGCCGGTCTCGGTGACGCTGCCGGTCAGCCAGACCAGCGTCTGCTGCGCCGTGGTCAGCGACGCGGTGATCATCAGGTAGGAGACGACGGCCATCGCCGCCGACCCGATCCCGACCCCGACCAGCACGAAGCGGGTGCCGCCGAGGCCGTCGCGGCGGGCCAGGACGCTGATGAGCAGCGCCGCCGCGACGGCGCCGACGACCGCGCCGGCCGAGGTCCCGGTGACGGACAGGCCGAGCACGACCGAGGCGGTGACCGCACCGACGGCGGCACCGGCACCCACGCCGATCACGTCCGGGCTGGCCAGGGTGTTGCGCAGCACCCGCTGGAACAGCGCCCCGGCCAGGCCGAGCGCGGCGCCGACCAGCAGCGCGGTCAGCGCCCGCGGCATCCGCAGCCGCAGCACCACCAGCTCGGTGCGCGGCGTGCCGAGCCCGGCCAGCGCGGCCAGCACGTCGCCGGGGCCGAGGCCCTGCGCGCCGACCGAGAGGGAGGCGACGAACGCGGCGAGCGCGGCCGCGGCGACGGCGAGCCCGGCCGTCGCGCGCCGGCGCCGGGACCGGGCCCGGATCCGGCGCAGCACCGCGGTGGGGTCGTCGCCGAGGGTCGCGGCGGTCATCGCAGGAACCTCCGCCGCCGGACCAGCGCGACGAACAGCGGGGCGCCGACGACGGCCGTCACCACCCCGGCCTGGACCTCGCCGGGCGGGGTGACGATCCGCCCGAGGACGTCCGCGGCCAGCAGCAGGACGGGCCCGGCGAGCGCCGCCAGCGGCAGCACCACCCGGTGGTCGGTCCCGGCGAGGCGGCGCACCAGGTGCGGCACGGCCAGCCCGAGGAAGGCGATCGGTCCGGCGGCGGCGGTCGCCGCCCCGGCCAGTACGACCAGGGCCACTCCGCACACGGCACGGTCGGTCCCGACCGCGCGGCCGAACGACCGGGCGACGTCGTCGCCGAGCGCCAGCGCGTTGAGCCGCGGCCCGCAGGTCAGGGCCAGTGCGAGCCCGGCGACGACGAACGGCGCGGCCTGCGCGGCGATCCCCAGGTCCCGCCCGGCGACCGAGCCGACCTGCCAGAACCGGTAGTCGTCGAAGGCCTGGGGGTCGGTGAGCAGGAACAGGGTGGTGATCGACTGCAGGCCCGCGGCGAGCGCGGCGCCCGCCAGGGCCAGCGTCGCGGGGGAGACGCTGCCGCGCCGCCCGATCCCGGCCACCCCTGCGACGACGACGGCCGCCACCGCCGCCCCGGCGAAGCCGAACCAGACGTAGCCGGTGAGGGTGTCGACGCCGAGCAGCGCGATCCCGAGCACGACGGCGAGCGCGGCGCCGGTGTTGAGCCCGAGGATGCCGGGCTCGGCGATCGGGTTGCGCGTCATGCCCTGCGCGAGCACCCCGGCCACGCCGAGCGCGGACCCGGCGAGGACCGCCAGCACCGTGCGCGGCAGCCGCACCTCGGTGACGACGAGCGCCTCCGGCGAGGTCCGGTCGACGGCGCCGGTGAGCACGTCGAACACGAACCCGGGCGCGAGCGGCCGGGCCCCGACCAGCAGGCTCAGCGCGGCCACGGTCAGCAGCGCAGCGGCCAGGCCGGCCGCGGCGGGCCACCGCCGGCGCCGCACGGTCGCGGGTGCGCCCGGCGGGGGCGGGACGGGGGCGGTGGTCGCCGGGGCGGTCACCGCGCCTTCGCCGCCGCGTCCGCGAGCGGGCCCACGGTGCGGTCGAGGGCGTAGCGCCAGCCGTCGACCGAGGCACTGGAGAAGGCCTGGGACACGTCGCGGTCCGACAGCAGCACGCCGCGCCCGGCGGCCACCGACGGCACGGCCCGCCACAGCGGGTCGGCCGCGATCTCGGAGGTGTCCTTCGAGATCGCCTGCATGACGGTGACGTCGGCGTCGAGCAGGTTCATCCGCTCGCGGGAGACGGGGACGGAGAAGCCGTCGGTGCGCTGCGAGGCGATCTGCGGGGCGTTGACCATGCCGAGCTCGGACAGGAACGCGATCCGCCCGGAGTCACCGGTGTAGGCGGCGTACTCGCCGAGGGTGTTGCGGGCCCCGGATACGACGGTGGCGCCCTGCAGCTGCGGGTGCTGTGCCCGGGCGTCGGCGAAGCGCTGCTCCAGGTCGGCCTGCGCGCGCGCCGCCTCCTGCGGCTTCCCCAGGGCGGCGCCGACCATACGGAGCTGGTCGCGCCAGGTCGTCTTGTAGTTCTCGGCGCCGGCGGGGATGCCGACCACCGGGACGCCGAGCTGGGTCAGCCGGTCGTGGCGGTCGCGGGCGCCGGACGCCCGGGTGTCCAGGACGAGGTCCGGGTCCAGCGCAGCGACGGCCTCCAGGTCGACCTCGAGCGTGCCGAGGATCTGCGGCGGGGTGGTGTAGCGGGCCTGCACCCACGGCCCCAGGCCGTCGCCGCCGACGGCCAGCCAGTCCGCGGCCCCGACCGGCTCGATGCCCAGGGCCAGTGCGGTCTCGGCGTCGCTCCACCCCAGGGCGACGACCCGGCGGGGCTGCTCGGGGACGGTGACGTCGCCGAACGCGGTCGGGATCGTCACCGGGAACGCGCCGTCCCCGGACGGAGCCGTCCCGGGCGCGGGCGCGGGTCCCGGTGAGCCGCATCCGGCCAGCACCATCAGCACGGTGAGCAGACCGGCGAACAGGGGGAGCGTTCGACGCACGGTAAGGGCCGCCTTTCCACTGAACAGGTGACCCTCACTTCATCATCCCGGGTGTGGCGAACGGAAGAGCGGACCGCAGCCGTCTGCGCCACAACTGCCGCAGGGCGGCCCCGGTACGGCGGGCCCGGCGGCAGGGGCTCAGTTCTGGTCGGGGCGGAGGCCGTCGACCTGGTCGGAGCCGGAGACCCCGGTCGAACCGGTCGCGGACGGGTCCTGCGACGTGCCGGGCTCGCCCCCGGCGGGGACGTCGGCCGCACCGGTCGCGGCGCAGGACTCCTCGACCGACTGCGGCAGGGCCGCGGCGGGGTCGGGGGTCGGCGACGCGCTCGCCGAGGACGACCGCGACGACTCCGTGCTCGGGGACGGCTGCGTCGTCGGGGCGGCGAGCGCCGGGGCGGTCCCGGACGCCGGCTCCGGGGCCGGGTCGGCGATGGCGTTGCGGACGACCTCGCGCATGTAGGAGACGTCGGGGTCGGCGGTGACGAAGTAACCCGTCGAGGAGTTCGGGTCCGGCAGCGACGGGTCGAACGCGACGCTCTCCAGCCGGAACCCCTCGTCGGCCAGGACGGCCAGCGCGGGCAGCACCTGCTGGGGCATGTCGGTGGCGACGTTGTCCCGGGTCACCGCGGCGATGCTCTGGAACCGGGAGATCAGCTCGGTCGCGGTCGTCTGCGAGATGACGGCCTGGATCAGGCAGCGCTGGCGGCCCATCCGCTGGTAGTCGGTGCCGTCGCGGCGGGAGCGCGCGAACCACAGCGCGTCCTCGCCCCCCAGGGTCTGCACCCCGGGGCTGATGTAGCGGTCCGGGGTGACGTGCCTGCCGAACGCGGTGACGCCGCCGACCGGGATCGGCTCGGGCCCGACGTTCACGGTGACCCCGCCGACGGCGTCGATCATCGAGGAGAACCCGGCCATGTTGACCTCGAGGTAGTAGTCCAGCGGCAGGCCGGTCATGTACGCGATCGAGGACTGGAGCAGGTTGATGCCCGGCGACGACGTCGGCCCCGACGGCGCGATCTCGGGGTGCTGCTGGGCGTAGGCGTAGATGGCGTTGAGCAGGTAGTCGCCCGACAGCGGCTGCGACGGGTCGTGGAAGCCGTTCGGGAACTTCTCCGCGGCCGGGCTGCCCGGCGGGAACTCGGCCCGCTGGATGTTGCGGGGCAGGCTGAACAGCGTCGTCCGGCCGGAACGGGTGTCGATGCTGGCGACCATCATGGTGTCGGTACGGGTACCGGTCCGGTCGTCGCCGGCGTCGCTGCCCAGCAGTAGCACGTTCAGCCGGGGCTTGCCCAGCGCCTCGGCCGCCGAGGTCCCGCCGCCCTGGAACAGCGAGTTCAGCAGCCCGCGCTGGGAGTTCACCAACTCGACGCCGTAGCCGAAGGGCACGGCGACGGTGAGGCACAGCAGGGCCGCGGTCCCGGTGCCGAGGATCTTCCGGCCGAGCGGCATCCCGCGCGGCCGGGCCAGTGCGTAGGTCCGCGCGACCTGGGCGATCCAGGCGATGCCGGCGACCACCAGCGCGCCCGCGATGACGGTCAGCGTGGTCGTCGACAGCAGGTTCTGGAGCAGCGTCGAGCGCCGGGCCAGGAGCACCAGCGCCGCCAGCCCGACGACGATCGCGACCAGGGTGCCGAGGATCAGCCCACCGGTACGACGGCGACGCAGCGCGAGGTGTCCGCTGCCGGGCACCAGGGTGGATGCCGCGGTGAGGCCGAGCGCGGCGGCGAGGGTGCGCCGCGCGGGGTCGGGTGCGGCCGACGGGCCGGCGGGCGGGGACAGCGTGGTGTCCTCGTCGCGCGCGTCGCCGCGGCCACCCCGGGCCTTCGCCACGGAGCCTCCCGCCGCTGCGGACCCTGCTGCGGCGGTGCCCGCCGCGGCACCGGCGGCGAGGCCGGTGTGCGGCGGCCGCGGGGGAGCGGAACGTGCGGTGTCGCGCGGGGCCTCCGGCGCGGACCCGCCCGGACCTGCCGGGCGTGCGTCGGCGGGGCGTCCCTGCGGGCCGTCCGGTCGGCCGGTGTCGGGGCGGCCGGGGGTGCCGTCCGGGCGGACGGCACCGGACGGCTGCGCACCGGAGGGCGCCGCGGTGGCGCCGCCGGGCTGCCCGGTCGCGGCGGGACGGCCCGGTACGGCCTGCGGGCCGGTGTCGGGCCGGCCGCCGGAGCGCGGGTCGGGACCGCCGGGACGGGTCTCACCGGGGCGCCGGGGGCCACCCGGCGGCACCGACGCCGGACCCGCCTGGCCCGGACCCGACTGACCCGGACCGCTCGGCACCGCGGGGCCCCCGGGGCGCGACGGTGCGTCCGGGCGCGAACCCGCGGGCGCGGACGCACCGGCACCACCGGGCACGGGGCCACCGGACACGGCACCACCGGGACGGCCGCCGGGCACCGCGCGACCGGAACGGTCGCCGGGCCCTGCGCCACCGGGTGCGGCGCCGCCGGGCACTGCGCCACCGGACGCTGCGCCGCCGGAGACAGGGCCACCGGGACGGTCGCCGGGCCGGCGCGGCACGATCGGCAGCTCACCGCTGAGCCGGGCCGCGCGGTCGCGCTCCTCCGGCGGGGCGTCGGGCTCGGACGCGCGGTGCCGCCGGTGCTCCGCGGCGGTGTCCGGCCGGCCGGGGACCTTCACGGTCTCACCGATGCCACGACGGGTCGCGCGGATGGAACGGATGTCGGTGGGCCTGCTGTCGCTGTGCCCACCACGGCCCGGGGTCTCGTCCCGGGTCGAGCGGGACGACCAGGCGGCGGCCCGCCGGGCCGCGGCCCGGGCCTCGCGCTCGCGCCGGGGGAGCCAGGACTCGTCCTCGGCGGGGCGCCCGGCACCGTCCGGCGGGCCGGGGGGCCTGCCACCGGGACGCGCCGCGGGACCGGTCCCGGGGCGCGGGTCACCGGCGGGCGGGCGTGGCGCACCGGGGGCGGGCGGACCGGGTCGTCGCCGGGGGCCCGACGGCTGCTCCTGGGGAGGCCTGCCGGACTGCGGGGGTCTGCGGTCGCCGGGCCTGCCGGACTGCGGGGCCGGGGGCCCGGCGGGGCCGGGCGGGGGTGCGGCACCGCCACGGGCGGACGGCGGCGGGGTGTCGCGACGGTCGTTCGGCGGCGGGGTCTCACCGCGGTCCCGGGGCGGGGTGCCGCGCCGGGCCTCGTCCCGCAGGTGCGGGCGGTCGTCGCGGCGGGCGCGCTCGGGAGGGCCGGGTCGTCGTGGCCGGTCCGGACCGGTGGGGCGGGAGCCCTCCTGCGGTCGTTCGTCCACCCGGGGCACCCCCTTCACTGGTCGGCACGGGCGGGGTGGCCGTGCCGCGCGGAGGAGCCGCGGCACGTGCCTGCGCACCCGGCGGCGACGACGGCGCTCGGGTCCCGGTGAGGGTACTTGCCGTGATCACGATCTCGGTGAGCGGCCACCCACCCCGGTGGGTGGCGTCGGACAGGGTGGACATACCCGTCACTGGTACGACACGAAGACGGGTGACTCGGGCCGGACGGCGTAGGTCTCGCGCGGGGTGAAGGTCGGCCTGTCCTCGTCGATGAAGTTCTTCCAGCCCCACCACAGACCCGGCGGACGGGGTGCGGCGTGCAGCGCGTTCCAGGTCTCGGTCTTCTCCTGGCGGGTGCCGTAGCCGTCGGCGTGCAGCACGGTCGCGAGCTCGCGGTGGGAGGTGACCACGGTCTGCCGGTCGGAGATCATCGAGACCCGGAACTGGTGGATCAGGAACACCTTCTGCGGCAGCTTCTTCTCCCGCACCAGCCCGGCCAGCCACTCCGAGGTCCGGTTGATCTCGGCCGCGGTCACCGAGCCGACCTGCACGCCGTGGCGCTGGCCCGGCTTCAGCCGCCACTCGGGGTCGAGCGCGAGCCCGACGTGCGGCTGCGCGAGCAGCTCGGCGTAGCGCTCGGCCTGGGTCAGGAAGTCGGTGGTCCCGGGCTGCAGGTCCAGCACGACGTAGACGCCGGCCTTCCCGGCCTGCTCGACCCACGGCCGCAGCTCGTCGACGCTCATCTCCGCCGAGTAGTCGCCGTCCGGGCCGGGGGCGCGGTCGGCGACCGTCGTGATGATCTCGAACGCCGGCACGACGGGCTCGCGCACGAGCGGCTGGAAGTCGGAGGCGAGGTCCTTCGCGCGGGCGATCGAGCGCGGCAGGTCCTGCTCGCCGAGGACCCCCATCGACGGGGTGCCCGGGTGGCCGTAGAGCGCGGCCATCCGGCGGCCCGGGAAGACCTCGGTGCCACCACCGGGAAGCTCCGGCACCGCGGGCGCGGCGGAGGTGGGCGCCGGCTGCGCGGGGGACGGCGGGGCGGCCGGGGCCGGGGCGGGGGCGGGGGCGGCGGCGCTCGCGGAGCAGCCCGCGACCAGCGCGCACGCGGTCAGCAGCGCCACGAGCAGCGCAGGCGGACGCGTGCGACGCGCGGAGCGACGACGGTTCGTGACGGACAGGACGTGCGAGGACTCACCCGAGATGGACACCGGTCACCAGACTAGGCGACAGGATCGCGCACGGCAGTACGGACGGTGACCGGGCGTGTCGGCCACGCGACGGGCCGTGACCCGCCGCGGTCGGCAGCCCCGCGTCAGCGCGGGACGACGGGTCCGTCCGGGCCGTCCTCGGGCCCGCGCTGCGGACGCGGCGGACGTCCCCGCAGGATCCGCTTGAGGCCCGCGGTGTGCCGCCGGCTGACGGGCAGCTCGACCGCGCCCGGCCCGTTGCCGAGGCGGACCACGTACCCCGACCCGGACATGCGCAGCTCGGTGATGAGCGGCAGCGACACCAGGTAGGCGCGGTGGATCCGCACGAACCCGGCCTCGCCCCAGCGGTCCTCCAGCACCGAGACCGGGATCCGGACCAGGTGGCTGCCCTCGTTGGTGTGCAGCCGGGCGTAGTCGCCCTGGGCCTCGACGAACCGGATCGAGGAGCGGGGGACGAGCTTCGTGGTGCCGGCCAGCTCGACCGGCACCACCTCGTCGTCGGTGGTCGCGGCGGGGGCGCCCCGGCGGGCGGCCGCGGGGTCGGGCCTGCCGCCCTGCTCGGCGCCGTGGCGCGGCGGCGCCGGGGGTGGGCCGGGGGCGGCCCGGCGGGCCGCGCGCAGCGCCATGGTGCGGTCCAGCGAGCCGGACAGCCGCTCGGTGCGCAGCGGCTTGAGCAGGTAGTCGACGGCGCCGACCTCGTAGGCGTCGACGGCGCGGTCGTCGTGGGCGGTCACGAACACCACCGGCGGCGGGTCGGCCATCGCGTTCAGCACCCGGGCGAGCTCCAGGCCGTCGAGGCCGGGCATCCGGATGTCGAGGAACACGACGTCGACGGTCGGGGTGTTCGCGTCGGCCTGCGAGCCGTGCAGGATGCGCAGCGCCTCGGTGGCGTCCGGTGCGGTCAGCACGGTCGCGACCCGCTGGTCCTCGCCGAGCAGGTGCGCCAGCTCGAGCAGGGCCGGTTCCTCGTCGTCGACGGCGAGCACGGTGAGCCGTGTCCCCGCCGCGGCGGCAGGCGGTGGTTGCGGCGGCTCCGGGGCGCGGAGCTGTCCCGGGACCCCGATGGGCCGGTGGTTGCTCGCGGCGCCGTACCCGGGCTGCAGCACGTGGCCGACCGGGCCGGCGGGCGTCGCGCCCGAAGCGTGCCCACCCCGCGCGTGGCTGTACACGGCTCCTCCTTGCCGCGGGCACACCGCCCGCTGACCGGTGACTGCGGGCACACCGTATCGAGACAGCGGAGCGTCACCGACGGCCGGTCCGGCCTCTCGTCCCACACGATCCGGGGTGGGCCGTCGGAGTGGACGTGACAGCGGAGCGTCACGAGTCGTGGCAGCCGGTCGTGGACGCGGTGCGTCCTCCGGCCGTGGGACGGGCCGGGGACGGCGTCGTGGCTGGTCGGGCGGAGGGTCGTTCCCCCGCCGATCGGACGGGCTGCGGGCGGGTGCCATTGTGGCACTCGGTGCCGAAACGCTACCGTGCCGTGAGACCCGCCACGTGGGACCGTCTCGTACCCGGTCGGCGTGTCGGACCGGCCGCGACCGACGGTGGCCGGGCGCAAACCTCCGACTGCGAAGGGGCAGGCATGGCGAGCACGAAGGACTGGTTCGAGACGGTCGCGGAGGCACAGCGACGGGCGCGCAAGCGTCTGCCGAAGTCGGTCTACTACGCGCTGGTCGCCGGCGCGGAGCAGGGGATCACGCTGGCGGACAACGTCGCCGCCTTCGACGAGCTCGGCTTCCGCCCGCACATCGCGGGGCTGCCGCCGCAGCGGGACCAGAAGACCACCGTGATGGGCCAGGAGATCGACTTCCCGGTCCTGATCTCGCCGACCGGCGTCCAGGCCGTCGACCCGGAGGGCGAGGTCGCCGTCGCGCGGGCGGCGCACAGCTCCAACATCCAGAACCCGCTCAACCCCGACCAGACCGTGTCGACGGCGATGGGCCTGTCGTCGTTCGCGTCCCGCTCCGTCGAGGACGTCTGTGCCGTCCACGACAAGGTCTTCTTCCAGGTCTACTGGGCCGGGTCCAAGGAGGACATCCTCGAGCGCGCCCTGCGTGCGAAGCGGGCGGGCGCCAAGGGCCTCATCGTGACCCTGGACTGGACCTTCGCCACCCGCCGCGACTGGGGCAGCCCGCCCATCCCGGAGAAGGTCGACGTCAAGGCCGCGCTGCAGTTCGCGCCCGAGATGATCACCAAGCCGCGCTACCTGCTGGACTGGGCGAAGTCCGGGAGGATCCCGGACCTGAAGGCCCCGAACATGGCGCCCCCCGGCGGCGGTGACGCCCCCACCTTCTTCGGCGCCTACGGCGTCTGGTGGACGACCCCGCTCCCGACCTGGGACGACATCGCCTGGCTCCGCGAGAAGTGGGGTGGCCCGTTCATGGTCAAGGGCATCATGCACCCCGACGACGCCCGTCGCGCCGTCGACGCGGGCGCCACCGCGGTCTCGGTGTCCAACCACGGCGGCAACAACCTCGACGGCACCCCGGCCGCGATCCGGGCGCTGCCCGCGATCGTCGATGCCGTCGGGGACCAGGTCGAGGTCGTGATGGACGGCGGCATCCGCCGCGGCGCCGACGTCGTCAAGGCGCTCGCGCTCGGTGCCCGCGCGGTCCTGATCGGCCGCGCGTACCTGTGGGGCATGGCCGCGCAGGGCGAGCGCGGGGTCACCAACGTCCTCTCGATCCTCTACAAGGGGATCGACGAGGCGCTGCTGGGCCTGGGCAAGAAGTCGATCCACGAGCTCTCCCGCGACGACCTGATCGTCCCGGAGAACTTCACCCGCGTCTCGAAGCTCTGAGACACCCGGTGGTGCGGGGCCCGGCGCGACCGGGCCCCCGCACCACCGCCTGCTCACAGCGGGTACGTGACCCGGGTCAGCTCCTCGGCGCGCTCCCAGAGCGCCCGCTGCATCCGGCGGTCGTGCGAGGCCGCCGTGGACCCCACCGGACGCGGGTTGCCGCGTGCCTCGCCGATCCCGTCGGGTCCGATGTAGGCACCGCCCGGCAGGTCCGGCACGGTCGCCGCGAACAGCGTCGGCAGCGCGCCCATCGGCGCCGGCTGGGCGACCAGCGGGGTGAACACCGACATGATCGTGTCCTGGAAGGACTCGGTGCGCCCCATGAGGTTGGTGGAGGACAGGCCCGGGTGGGCGGCCATCGACCGCAGCCGCGACCCGGCGGCGACGAACCGGTGCTCCAGCTCGTAGGCGAACATCAGGCAGGCGAGCTTGGACTGGCCGTAGGCGGTCCAGCGCTCGTAGCGGCGGCGCTCGAAGTTCAGGTCGTCGATGCCGATCCGGCCCATCCGGTGGGCGAGGCTGGACAGCGTCACGACGCGTTCGGTGATCCGGTCGGCCAGCAGCCCGGTGAGGGCGAAGTGGCCGAGGAAGTTGACCCCGAGCTGGGTCTCGAAGCCGTCCGCGGTGCGGGAGAACGGCACCGCCATCAGCCCGGCGTTGTTGACCAGGACGTCGGCGGTGCCCTCGAACCCGGCGGCGAACTCGCGGACCGAGGTGAGGTCGGCCAGGTCGAGCCGGCGCACCGACGCCGCCCCGCCGAGCTCGGTGGCGATCTCCTCGCCGCGCGTGGTGTTCCGCACGGCCAGCACGACGCGTGCACCGGCGTGCACCAGGGCCCGGGCGGTCTCCAGCCCGAGCCCGCTGGTGGCGCCGGTGACGATCACGGTCCTGCCCTGCTGGGGCGGGATGTCCGCCGTCGTCCAGGGGGCGGGTGAGGTCCGGAACACGGGGTGACTCCTTCACGGGGAACGGGTGTCCAGGTCTACCCGCTCCGGCCGGGTCCCACCCGCCCGCACCCCGGAGGGGTCAGCCCGCCACCTCGGCGGCCGGCCGGTCTCGCCGGGCCGCGACCAGGGCGTCGACGAGCAGGAAGAGGATCAGCGAGACCCCCAGCACCGGCAGCACCAGCCCGGCCGCCACCGCGGCCAGCCCGACCAGCGCCACCGCGGCGGGGGAGGGCCGCTCGCGGGACCCGGGCGGCCCGGCGAGCGCACGCGACCCGTCCGGCCGGGTCGGCCTGCGCAGCCACCACATCCGGTAGCCCCACACGACCAGCACGACCACGGCCGACGCGAGCGCGGCGAGCGCGACCAGGTTGACGGTGCCGAACAGCAGGCCCATGTGCGCGTCGATGCCCCAGCGGGCGAGCTTCGCCGCGACCGGCCAGTCCGCGAAGGCGAGCCGGTCGGTGATCGTCCCGGTCGCCGGGTCCACCGCCACGGAGTCCTGCTGCGACGGCCAGCTGCGCACGGTCTGCTGGACCTTCCAGGCCTCCCCGGCCTCGCCCGGGGTGAGCTCGACCGGTCCGACGAGGCCGTCGGCGCGCGCGGCGTCGAGGACCCGCTGGGCGACGGCAGGGACCGCCCGCGGGGCGACCGGTGCCGTCGCGGCACCCGTCACGGGCGCGGCCGCGTCGCCACCGGCGGCGGGCAGCGTGCTGCTGACCGACGGCGTCGTCCAGTCCAGGGCGGTGCGCAGCGCGCCCACGTTGGCCCCGGCGAACTGCGACCAGGTCAGGCCGGTCGCGGCGAGGAACAGGAACCCGACCGAGGCCCAGACGCCCACCGCGCCGTGCCAGGACCGCAGCCGCGACCGCGACGACCCGCCGGTCCGCGGCAGCAGCCGTTCCCGGCGTCGTCGTACCCGGCGGGTCACCTGCACCACGAGGCCGGACAGGGTGAGCACGGCCAGCCAGGACGCCGCGAGCTCGGTGTAGACCTGCCCGGGGGCGCCCAGCAGCAGCGAGCGGTGCAGGTTGTCGATCACGCCGCGGGCGGGGAGCCACTCGGCGTAGGTGTCGAGGGTGGCCCGCACCTGCGCGGTGTACGGGTCGACGAACACGGTGCGGCTGTAGCTCTCGGGCAGGTCGGCGTCGAACGACACCCGGGTCGTCGCGCCGGGCTCGCGCGACGGCCGGATCTCGGTGACGGGCAGGCCGGGCTGGGTCGCGACGGCCGCCTCGACCTGCCGGGACAGCGGGAGCTCCGGGCCGCTGACCGGGGCGGTCAGCGCGTCGGCGTACATCCAGCGCTCGATCGGTGGCGACAGCGTGTAGAGCAGCCCCGTCAGCGCCGCGACCAGCAGGAACGGGCCGACGAACAGGCCCGCGTAGAAGTGGATCCGGGTGACGAGGCCCTTCAGGCCCCGGAACAGCGGGGGCCGCTCCGGCGGCGGGACGGGCGCCCCGGGCCGGGTGTCGAGGCCGGCGCTCACCAGCCCGCCACCATCGCCGCGAGCATGACGACCATGCCGACGCTCATCGCGGCGTGGCAGGCGGCGTCCGAGCGCGCGCCGAGCCGGCCCGCCGGCCGCGCGGGCGCCCCGACCCGCTCGGCGAGCGCGGTGGTCGCCCCCGCCGCCCCCGCCGCCTCGGCCGGCACCGGCTGCGCGGCCTGCGCGGCCTGCGGGGCCGCCGCGGGGTCGGCGCAGTCGCAGGCGGCCAGGTCGGTCGCCTCAGCGGCCGTGGACGCGTCGTCGGGGGTCAGCGGGTCCCCGGCGTCGCGGTCGTGGCTCAGCGCGCGGGCACCCCAGTAGCCGGCGGCGGCCAGCAGCACGGCGCACAGCGCCACGGTCACCGCGACCGCCCATCCGGCCGGGCCCGCGGCGTGGGCCGTCCCGGACATGTCCATGGTGTCGCCGCCGTGGTGGGCGTGGGCACCGCCGCCGCCCGCGGCCGCCACCGGCGAGGCCATGATCAGCGGCATCGCGGCGAGCATCCAGACCATCGCCGCGGCCATCAGCGCGTGCGCCGCGCCCGCGACCCGCCCCGACGGCCCGCAGGGCACCCCGCGCGACGCGGTGACCAGGAAGAACACGCCCAGCACGCCGAACAGGACGATCTGGGTCCACAGCCCGGCGCTGCCGTACCAGGTCCAGGTCATGACGACCATCGCCGCGCTCATCAGCAGGTGCGCGAGCTCCGCGGTGCGGTGCGCGGCGGAGCGGCGCTCCGAGACCGCGGCGGCCCAGCGGGCCAGTGCGTAGGACCCGGTGGCGGCGAACACCGCCGTCAGGGCCCAGGCCAGCGGCAACGACGAGATCACAGGTACTCCTCGGGGGCGGGGGAGGTGCGGGGGCGCACGCCGGAAGTGGTCGCCGGCGGGGCCCGTCCGGTTCCCGCCCGTACCGGTCCGGTGGGTGCGACGCCGGTCACTCCCGTCGTGACCGTCGGACGGCGGTGGTCGGGTGGCATGCGGCCGGACGCCGCGACGACCCGGGGCCGCGACGACCGAGGGCCGCGACGGCCGGGGGACGCGACCGTGGGGCGTCTGCGGTCGGACACCGCGGCGGCAGGGGCGGCGGCGGGCGCGTGTGGCGGCCCGCGGGAGCGCGTCAGGGTGCGCGCGGTCTCAGGGGCGGGCGGCGCGCCGGACGCCGGACGCGGGCGCCCCGGCGGTCCCGGTCCCGTCCTCGCCGAGCGCGCGCAGCAGGTCCTCGCGGGCCCGGGCGACCCGGGACCGGATGGTGCCGACCGGGCAGCCGCAGACCTGCGCGGCCTCGGCGTAGCCCAGGTCCAGGACCTGGGTCAGGACGAACGCCTCGCGACGGTCGTCGGGCAGCGCGTCGACCAGCGTCCGCAGCAGGACGGCCTCCTGCGCGCCGGTGCGGGGCACCGCGCGCTCCAGCACCTCCTGGGTGTCCTCGCCCAGGTCCCGCACGCGGGGCCGGCGGACCGCGGTGCGCACCGCGTCGACGGCGACCCGGCGGGCGACCGACAGCAGCCAGGTGCGGGCGGTGGAGCGGCCCGCGAACGACGGCAGCGACCGCAGGGCCCGCAGGAACGTCTCCTGCGCGAGGTCCTCGGCGTCGTCGCGACCGGCGAGGTGGACGAGGAAGCGGTGGACGTCGACCTGGGTCGCCCGCACGAACTCCGCGAGCGCGGCGGTGTCACCGGCACCCGCGGCCAACGCCCACGCCGTCACTGTGGCGTCGTCGTGGCGTTCGGGCACGCTGGTCACGGTAGCCGTCGGCCGTGCGGGGCAGAAGCCCGACCCGGTCACCGTCCGCTCCGTGGGAACACGGTGTGTGACCGGATCGATGCTGTCCGGACGCTACCGTCGCGGAGTGTCCGACATGTGGGTCAGCTGGTCCGGGGGCAAGGACGCGGCGACGGCGCTGGCCGCCGCGCGAAGGGCCGGAACGCGGGTGACCGGGCTGCTCAGCACCGTCACGGCCGGGCCCGGTGGCGCGGAGATCGCGGTGCACGGCGTGGGCGCCGCGCTCGTCGCCGCCCAGGCCGACGCGCTGGGCCTGCCGCTGCACCGGGTGGAGCTGCCGCCGTCGTGCCCGGACGGGGAGTACCGGGCCCGGCTGCGGGCCGCGCTCGCGCCGGCCGCCGCGTCCGGTGTCACGGGGCTGGTGCACGGCGACCTGGCGCTGGCCGACGTCCGTGCGTTCCGAGAGGAGGTCCTCGACGGCACCGGGGTCACCGGGGTGTTCCCGCTGTGGGGCGCGGCGACCGGCGCGCTGGCCGCCGGGATGCTCGACGCCGGGCTGCGGGCGGTCGTCGTCGCCGTCGACCCGGACCGGGTCCCCGCGCGGCTCGCCGGGGCCGCCTTCGACGCGGAGTTCCTGGCCGCGCTGCCACCGGGAGTGGACCCGTGCGGGGAGAACGGCGAGTTCCACACCTTCGTCACCGACGGGCCGGGGTTCGCCCACGAGGTGCCGGTCGCGGTCACCGGCACCGTCGCCCGCGACGGCCACGTGCAGGCCGTGCTGGCCCCGGCCGGCTGAGACCGGGCCGGGGCCGCCGGGCGGCTCAGCCCGCGGTGCGGGAGGCGAGCAGCCGGAACGCCGGCGTCGGCAGCTCGGGGGCGAGGTCGACCACACAGGTCCGGGCCAGGATCTCCAGGGTGCCCGGGCAGGCGCCGGGGCCGTGGTCGATCTCGGTGCCGTTCGCCGCGTACGGGTCGAACCCGGGGTGCAGCGGGTTGCGGGCCCGCAGCGAGCGCCAGTTCGTGTAGACGTGCCGGCCCGTGTCGATGAGCCGGTGCACGCCGCGGCGGGCACCGAACTCCGCCGCCTCCTCGGGGGTCCGGAAGGCCAGAGCCAGGCCGGCGGCGTTCGCCGGGTCGTGGTGCGGGACCGGCTCCAGGTCGCGCCCGATCCGGTCCGCCAGCGCCGACAGCATGATGTCGCGGTGCCGCCCGCGCCGGGCGATCTGCGCCCGCAGACCGGCCAGCTGCGGACGCAGCACCGCCGCGGACAGCTCGGGCATCCGAAGGTTGACCCCGACGATCAGGTCCGCGTCGGCCCCGGCGAATCCGGCGCGCTCGTAGCTGCCGACGTCGTGGTACATCGACGCCCGCTCGAACAGCTTCGGGTCCCGGGTGACCAGGGCGCCGCCCTCGCCGGAGCGGATGTTCTTGTGCTGGTTGAAGCTGAAGGCCCCGGCGTGGCCGATCGACCCGGCCGGGCGCCCCCGGTAGGTGACGCCGATGGCCTGGCAGGCGTCCTCGATCACGACGAGGTCGTGGGCGGCCGCGACGTCCATGATCGCGTCCATGTCGGCGACGTGGTTGAGCATGTGCACCGGCAGCACCGCCCGGCTGCGCGGGGTGATCCGGTCCTTGAGGTCGGCCGGGTCCATCGTGAGCGAGGCGTCGACCTCGACCAGGACCGGCACGGCGCCGACGGCGAGTGCCGCGGCGGCCGTCGACACCCAGGTGTAGGCGGGGACGAGCACCTCGTCGCCGGGGCCGACCCCGGCACCGACCAGTGCCGCGACCAGGGCGCTGGTGCCGCTGTTGACGGCCAGCGCGTGCGGGGTCCCGAGGAACCCGGCGAGCTCGGACTCGAACCGTGCGACCTCCGAGCGGTCGCCCCCGGTGAAGCGTCCCAGCTCCCCGCGCCCGAGGACCCGGACCGTCGCGGCCATCCCCCGTGCGGTCGTCGCCATGGCGGCGAGTCCCATACCGTGCTCCTCCGGATGCGAACCGTGTGAACCGGACACGACCGTACCGGGCGGGGTCGGCGCGACCGGGGGACGGGAGGGTGGGAGCAGCCACAGCGTCCTCACAGCGGAGCCGGGGCACCATCGGTGGCAGTACCGCACCACGTTCGGAAGGAACCGCCCTCCATGCTCATCGACACCCGGCGCGCGCTCCCCGGCTCCATCTTCGAGGCCGAGGTCTGCGTGATCGGCAGCGGTCCGGCCGGGGCCGCGGCCGCGACCGAGCTGGCCGACCGCGGCCTGCGCGTCGTCGTCCTGGAGGGGGGCGGCCCGGGCCTGAGCCGCACCGCCCGCGACACGTACCGGGGCATCACCGGGCGGGGCAAGCACGACCCGGTCGACGCCGTCCGGCAGAAGCGCCTCGGCGGCACCTCGCTGGTCTGGGGCGGCCGCTGCGCCCCGCTCGACGACGTCGACTTCTCCGACCGCGAGTGGATGCCCGGTGCCGCGTGGCCGATCCCGCACGAGGAGCTGCGCGCCTGGTACCCGGCCGCCCAGCGGCACCTCGACGCCGGTGCCTGCGAGTACTCGGCCGACGGATCGGGCTTCCCGGCGCCCCCGCCCGGGATCCGCAGCGACACCCTGCGCTGGGACGACCTGTGGCGCTGGAGCCCGCCGACGTCGTTCGCGCCGACCGTGGAGAACATGGCGAAGGCCGGCCGGATCCGGCTGTTCCTGCACGCCACCGTCGCCCGCCTGGAGCGCGACCCGGTGTCGGGCAACGCGACCGAGGCCGTCGTCGTCCCGCGGCCGGGGTGCGACATCCGGATCCGGGCGCGGCACTTCGTCGTCGCGGCGGGGGGTCTGGAGTCGGTCCGGATCCTGCTGGCCTCCGACGGCTACGGCGGCACCGGGACCGGAGCCGGGATCGGTGACGAGTACGGCCAGGTCGGGCGGCACTACATGACCCACCCGGTGGGCGAGGTCGGGCGGCTGCGACTGACCACGGCCGGGCGCACGCTGGGCCTGGGCTACCTGCCCACCGACGACGGCGTCTACGCCCGCCGGATGCTCTCGCTGTCCCCGCAGGTCCAGGCCGACCACCGGCTGGGCAACCTGAAGGCGGCGCTGTGGTTCGCCGACCCCAAGGACGCCGAGCACGGCGACGCGCTGCTGTCGACGTTCGCGCTGACCTACTGGGGTCTGGGCAAGCTCCGTGCCGGGTTCAAGGCCGCCGGGACGCACGCCCAGTACAGCCACACCACCGACATCGGCCACCACATGCGCAACGTGGCCGCGGACCCGCTGCGGGTGGCGCGCTTCGCCCGCGGATGGGCGCGGCCGCGGATCACCGGGGAGCGGCGGGTGCCGTCGTTCATGCCGCTGGACTCCGCGCACTGCCGGCTGCGGTTCGACGCCGAGCAGACCCCCGACCCGGCGAACCGGGTCACGCTCGACCGCGAGCGCGACGCGCTGGGCCAGCACCGGCTGCGGGTCGACTACCGGGTCTCCGCGGGTGACCGGGAGGCGATCGCGACGTCGCTGTCGCTGATCGGCAAGGAGCTGGAGCGGACCGGGCTCGCCCACGTCGACCTGTCCGACGTGGAGCGCGTGCACGACATGGACATGACCGACGGCACCCACCAGATGGGGCTGCTGCGCATGTCGGACTCGCCGCGCACCGGCGTCGTGGACCCGGAGTGCCGGGTGCACGGCACGCCGAACGTGCACGTCGCCTCCAGCGCGGTGTTCCCGTCGGCCGGGGCGGTCGGGCCGACGCTGGCGCTGGTCGCGCTGGCCTGCCGGACCGCGGAGCTGATCGCGGCCGACGTCCGGGGCTGAGCCCGCGCGGTCAGCCGCGCAGCAGCGTGACGCCGGTCCCGGCGTCGTCGAGCGCCGCCCACATCTCCTCGAGGGGCAGCGGGCGGTGCCGGGTCCGGGTGATCACCGCGTGCGACGGCGTCGGGACGAACGGGAACACCGCCGCCAGCCCGGCGACGGTCTCGCACAGCCGCTGGGCAGCCGCGGCCAGGGACCGGACGTCGGTGCCGGGCAGCAGGAGGAGGAACTCCTCGCGCCCGACGCGCACCGGCCGCCCGGCGGACCCGACCTGCCCGGTAAGCAGCCGGGCGATCCCGCGGAGCACCGCGGTCTCGGCGCGGAACCCGTGCCGCCGGGTCATCGACCCCAGCCCGTGCACCCGCAGCAGCACCAGGCCCAGCGGCAGGGTGCCCGGCGCCGACCCGTCGAGCCAGCGGTCCAGGAACGCCCGGGTCGGCAGCCCGCTGCGCGGGTCGCGCTCGGCGCCGGGTTCGAGCTCGTCGAGCCGGGTCTGCGCGGCGTCGGCGCGGCGGCGTTCCAGCGACAGCTCACGGGCGAGGGTGTCCGCGGCGGCGTCGTAGCGGTGGTCGGTGGCCGTGCCGGGGATGGGGACGACCCGGGAGAGCACCTCGTCGAGCCCGCCGGTGTGCCGCGAGCCCAGCCGCGCGCCGAGCTGGTGGCGCAGCCGCAGCAGCTCGGAGTGGGCGTCGGCGTGCCGGAACGACCAGCGGGCGGAGAACAGCCTGCCCCGCTCCAGCGAGCGCGCCGACCCGTCGACGGCCTCCAGGTCGTGGGCGACGACGGTCGCCCCGGACCGCGGCGTCAGGACGGTGACGCTCCACTCGCGGGCCGCGTCCTCACCGTCGGTGAGACGGACGTGCCCGAGGCCGTCGGGGAGCCCGTCGGGGGTCGCACCGACGGTGGCGACGACGGCGCCGTCCCCGCAGGCCGCGGCGAGCCGGTCCCAGGCGCCGAGCACCGGCCCGAGGTACTCCGACCGCTGGAAGAGCCCGACGACGGCCATCGGCCGGTCCCGGGACGGGGCGAGCGCGAACTCCTCGGTCGCCCGGGCGAGCGCGTCGAGCAGCGGCTTGGTGACGGTCCGTGAGGGACGGTCCGCGGCGTCGAGCACGGCCGGGGAATCCGGTCCGAGTCCGCGCACACACGCCTCACTCTCTTGCAGTAACGCTTGTCTCTAATGTATACGCTGGGTACTGATTACTGGAGCGTAGGTGTGGTGTGAGTCGCAGGTCGTCCCCGGAGTAGCGCAGCGGCGAGTACGGCGCCGGTCACGAGGAGTGCCGCCCCGATCGTCATGGCGATGGTGAACCCCGGCCCGAACGACGCCGGGTCGGCCGGGGCGTCCCCGCGGATCCCCGCGATGGCGGGCACGGCCGCCACCGCGAGCAGGCCCGCGGCCCGCGCGATCGCGTTGTTGACCCCCGACGCGACGCCCGCGTGCCGGTCCGCCGCCGCGTCGAGCACCGCCGTCGTCAGCGGCGCGACGGCCGCGGACAGCCCCAGCCCGACCAGCGCCGTCGCCGGGAGCACGTCGGTGAGCCAGGCCGCGCCCGGCCCGATCCGCGACGCCAGCAGCATCCCGGCCGCGGCCAGCAGCAGTCCGCCGGTGACCAGCGGCGCCGGGCCCGTGCGCGTCGCGAGCCGTCCGGCGCGGGCCGACAGCAGCAGCATGAGCACGGTGACCGGCAGCGTCGCGGTCCCCGCGAGCAACGGGGAGAACCCGGCCACGATCTGCAGCTGCACGGCGAGCAGCACGAACAGCAGCCCCAGCGCCGCGTAGACGGCGACGGTCACGACGTTCGCGCCGGTGACCCGGCGCCCGTCCCCGGCGTCGCCGGTGCCGGTGAACAGCTCCGGCGGTACCAGCGGGGACCGGCTGCGCCGTTCGACCAGCGCGAACGCCACCAGTGCCGCCACCCCGGCGAGGCCCGCGCCCCACACCTGCAGCCCGGGCGACGCACCGGCGCCGGCCGCCGTCCCGGCCCAGGTCAGCAACGCCAGCCCGGCGACGGCGAGCACGCTGCCCGGGACGTCGAGCCGGTGCGCGGCGTCGGGGTCACGCGACTCGGGTACGTGCCGCACCGCCACCGCGACGACGACCGCCGCGAGCGGCAGGTTGATCAGGAACACCGCCCGCCACGACCACTCCACGAGCGTCCCGCCGACGAACGGGCCCAGTGCCCCCGCGACCCCGCCGAGCCCGGACCAGGCCCCGATCGCCGCCGCCCGGTCCGCCCCGTGGAACGACGCCGAGATCAGCGCCAGGCTGCCCGGGGTCAGCAGCGCCCCGCCCACCCCCTGCAGGGCTCGGGCCGCGGCGAGCACCTCGACGCTCGGCGCCAGCCCGCACAGCAGCGAGGCCAGCGCGAACCACACCGCCCCGGTCACGAAGATCCGCCGCCTGCCGAACCGGTCGCCCAGCGAGCCGCCGAGCAGGATCAGCCCGGCCAGGGTCAGGGTGTAGCCGTTGACCGTCCACTGGAGACCGGCGAATCCGGCGCCGAGGTCCTCGGCGATGCGGGGCAGGGCGATCGTGACGACGGTGTTGTCGAGCATCGCCATGCCCGAGCCGAGCACGCAGGCCGTGATGACCCAGCGGCCGGCCGCGGTGCCGGTGCGCAGTCCGGTGTCCATGGTCGGCGAACACCGGGACGTCCCGGTCTCTTCCGTCGCCGGGCCCCGGGTCAGCCGGTGACCACCCCCGCCCGCCGCCCGGCCTCGGTGAGCCGCTCGGCCAGCAGCGCCGCGGCCGCCTCGTCCACCCGCCCCACCGACAGCCGCAGCATCTGCCGGTCGTCGGGCAGGAACGCGGTGCCCGGGATGGTCAGGGTGTCGTGGTCGAGCAGCAGCGTCCGGACGACGTCGAGGGTCGGGCGCTCCGGGAACGGGTGGCGCACCCAGGCGAAGAACCCGCCGAGCGCGGCGATCTCGAACCCACCCGGCCGGTCGGCGAGTGCGGCACCGACCCACTCCCGTCGCCGGGCGATCTCCGCGACCCGGTCGGCCCGCCACGTCCCGGCGCGGGTGAGCCCGGCCAGCGCGGCCTCCTGCCCGGTCCGCGGCGCGCAGATGGCGATGCAGTCGAGCAGCTTGAGCACCTGGCGTCGCAGCTCGGGGCCCGCGATCACCGATCCGACCCGGTACGCCGGGATGGCCAGGTCCTTGGAGTAGGAGTGCAGGCTGACCACGGTCGAGCGCCACGACGGGTCGGCGAACAGCGGGTGCGCGGGCGCGTGCGCGTGCGCGTCGGGCCGGAACGAGCGGTAGGTCTCGTCGAGGACCAGCGCGAGGTCGTGGCGGCGGGCCAGCTCGGCGAACGCGACGATCTCCTCCGGCGGCACCGTCACCCCGCTCGGGTTGCCGGGGGTGACCAGCACGATCGCGCGGGTGCGGGGCGTGATCAGCGCCGCCGCGTCGGCGGCCCGGGGGACCAGGTCCGCGTCGGGCTCCAGGTACACCGGGGTGACGCCGCGCATCCGCAGCCACATGTCGTGGTTGAAGTAGTAGGGCAGCGGCGAGATCACCTCGTCGCCCGGGCCGGCGAGGGCGTCGGCGACCACGGCGAACGCCTGGTTGCAGCCCGCCGTCACGACGACGTCGTCCGGGGAGATCCCGCCGGCGTAGTCGCGGGTCAGCTCGTCGGCGACCGCGCGGCGCAGCGGGGCGATGCCGGGCACCGGCGCGTAGCCGGACAGCCCCGGGTCCCGGGCGACCTCCACGACCCGCTCGACGACCTCCGGTGCCGGCGGGTACGGCGGCGCGGCCTGCGACAGGTCCAGCAACGGGTGCGTCGCGCTCCGCGCCGGGTCCCGCTCGCCGGCCAGCGCGAGGGCCGCGCCGATGGGGGAGTCGCTGCCGGCCGCCGTCGTGGGGTCGAGTCGCACCGTCGGATGCCGCCTTCCGGGTCGTCCTGCGTCGGTCCTGCGGGTCCGATCGTCGCCGACGCGGCCCGGGGCGGTCCAGCGACCCTCGGGATACGGTCGCCGCACGAGGCGTTGCGAGGTGGCACGGTGGTCGAGGTCCGGACGGCGCCCGGCGCGGGGTTCCGCCGCCGGGTCCTGCTCGTCCTGTGCCTGACCGAGATCACCAGCTGGGGCGTCCTCTACTACGCGTTCCCGGTGCTCGCGCCGTCGGTCTCCGCCGACACCGGCTGGTCGGTGAGCGCGGTGACCGGCGCGTTCTCCGCGGGCCTCGGGGTGTCCGCGCTGGCCGGGATCGTCGTCGGACGGCTGCTGGACCGGTGGGGCCCGCGCTGGGTGATGACGGCCGGGTCGCTGCTGGGGGTGCCCGCCGTCGTCGGGATCGCCGTCGCACCGTCGTGGCCGTGGTTCCTCGCCGCGTGGCTGGTCGCGGGGCTCGCGCAGTCGGCGACGCTGTACCCGCCCGCGTTCGCGGCGCTGACCCGCTGGTGGGGGAGCGACCGGGTGCGCGCGCTGACCGGGCTCACCCTGGCCGGCGGCCTGGCCAGCACGGTGTTCGCGCCGCTGTCGGCGGCGCTGCTCGGCGGGTTCGGCTGGCGCGGCACCTACCTGGTGCTCGCCGTCGTCCTGCTGGTCGTGACGGTTCCCGCGCACCTGCTCGGGCTGCGCGGCCCGTGGCCGGAGGCCCCCGCCCCGCCCGAGCACGCCGACCCGGGCGCGATCGCGCGGAGCCGCCCGTTCCTGCTGACCGTGGCCGCGGTGTTCCTCGGCACGTTCTGCGGGTTCGCGGTCGCGGTGAACCAGGTGCCGCTGCTCATCGAGCGGGGGCTCGACGTACAGACGGCGGCCTGGGCGCTCGGGCTCGGCGGGGTCGGGCAGGTCGCCGGGCGGGCCCTCTACACCCGCGCCGTGGGACGGCTGGCCCCACCGGCACGGGCGGTGCTCGTCCTGGCGGCGCTGGCCGCGTCGACCGCGCTGCTGGGACTGCTGCCCGGCCCGGCGTGGCTGCTGGTCGGCGCGGCGGTGCTGACCGGCGCGGCCCGCGGGATCACGACCCTGCTGCAGGCCACAGCGGTGTCGGACCGGTGGCCGTCGCGGTTCTACGGGCGGCTCGGCGGGCTGCTGTCGGCGCCCGCGACGGTGGCGGTCGCGGTCTCGCCGTGGGCCGGTGCGGCGCTGGCCGGGCCGCTCGGGGGCTACCCGCAGCTGTTCGCGGTGCTCGCCGGGGCCGCGGCGGTGGGGGCGGTGCTGGCCGTCGGCACCCGGGTCCGTGATCCGCGCTGACCCGGCTCTACCGGGGCCCCGTGCCGTCCACGACGGGGCGCCGGACGTGCGTGCGCGCGTGCGCGACCGCCTCGTCGAGGTCGGTGTGCAGGTGCGACGGGTGCCGCAGCCCGGTGAGCGCCCCCACCCCACTCAGCACGTCGCGGTGCTCCCCGCGGACCCCCTTGACGATCACGGTGAGCCCGCCCGCCTCGAGCGTGTCGATGAGCTCGCCGAGCGCACGGGCACCGGTCGCGTCGAGGATGCCGAGCCCGGACAGCCGCAGGACGACCACCTGCGCCCCGGTCCCGGCGGTCCCCTCCAGCACCGTGGTCAGGATCCGGTCGGCGGCGCCGAAGAACAGCGCGCCCTGCAGCCGGAACAGCGCGATGTGCTCGTCACCGGGCTCGGCGGGGCCGGGCAGCGGCTCGCGGCGCACCCCGGCGTCGCGGGACAGGTGCCGCAGCGCGAAGAACGCGGCGATCCCGATCCCGATCTCGATCGCCACGATGAGGTCGACGGCGACGGTGAGCACCGCGGTGACGGCGAAGGTGAACGCCGCGGCCCGGCCCCCGCCGACGACGGCGCGGACCGTCGCGACCGGGATCATCCGCACGCTGGTCACGAGCAGCACCCCGGCCAGCGCGGCGAGCGGGATCCGGGAGACCGGCCCGGTGGCGAGGTACAGGACGGCCAGCACGACGAGCGCGTGCACGACGGCCGAGAGCCGGGTCCGGGCGCCCGCGCGCACGTTCACCGCGGTCCGGGCGATGGCGCCGGTGGCGGGCATCCCGCCGAACAGCCCGCTCGCGACCGAGGCCAGCCCCTGGCCGACGAGCTCGCGGTCCGCGCGGTACCCGGTCCGGGTCATCGAGGCCGCGACCCGGGCCGAGAGCAGCGACTCGACCGCGGCCAGCGCGGCCACGGCGAGTGCGGCACCGGCGAGCTCACGCAGCGCGGCGACGTCGAACCCGGGGACGACCGGCAACGGCAGCGAGTCCGGCAGCGCACCGATCCGCGGCACCGGCGCGTGGGTCAGCTCGGCGACCACGGTGACGACCACGACCGCGACCAACGAGGACGGGATGCCCGGGTGCAGCCGCGACAGGACCGGCACGAGCACCGCCACCACGGCGACCGCGCCGAGCGTCCAGACCGTGGTCGGCGACGCGGACCCGGCCGCCGCGACGACGGCCCGGACCGCGGTGACGACCGTGTCGTGCCCGGCCTCGGCGTGCACGCCCAGGGCGGCCGGGACCTGCTGGAGCGCGATGATGCAGGCAATGCCCAGGGTGAAGCCCTCCACCACCGGCCACGGCAGGTAGCCGACGACCCGGCCGAGCCGCGCGACGCCCGCGACCAGGACGATCAGCCCCGCGAGCACGCTGACGAGCGCGACCGCGCCGGCACCGTGCGCGGCGACGATCGGGGCGAGCACCACGGCCATCGCACCGGTCGGGCCGGACACCTGGACGTTCGAGCCGCCCAGGACCGCGGCGACGATCCCGGCGACGACCGCGGTGACCAGGCCCGCCGCCGGTCCGACCCCGGCGCTCGCGCCGAACGCCAGCGCGAGGGGGAGGGCGACGACGCCGACCGTGACCCCGGCGGCGAGGTCGGCGCGCAGCGTGCGGGGGCGGAGGTCGTAGTCCTCGCGACGGGGGAGCAGGTCGGCGACGTTCACCGCAGCGCCGCGGTGCCGGCGTCGGCCCCGGCCGGGGCGTCGCCCGCCTCGAGCAGGACCCGCGCGCTGGCCCCGGGCAGCGGGGGCAGTGCCCGTGCGGCGGCCAGCTGCGTCTCGTCGCGGGCCAGACCGGCCAGGAGGAACGCCCGGGCGACGACCAGCAGCTCGGCCACCAGCGGTGCCGCCAGCCGGTAGTCGACGGCGTTGCCGCTGCGGGTCGAGGTGGCGAGCCCGGCCCGGCGCAGGACGGCGAGGTGCTGGGAGAGCTGGGAGGCCTCGCACCCGGTGACGGTGATCAGCTCGGACACCGCGACCGCGTCGCCCTCCGCGGCGGCGAGCTCCTCCAGGATCCGGATCCGGACCGGGTGGGCGAGGCACTTGAACAGCTCGGCCTTGATCCGGTACAGCGGTTCGGTCCGTCGGTCGTCGAGCGACACCGGCGCCCACCTCCTCGTTTGACGACTATCGTAAGTCGTCAAACAGAACGTGGACGGTCGGGCGCGTCACCCGGGTGTTCACGGGTGCGTGATGTGGTCCTGGAACGCAGTGCTGCCGGTGACGACGGCGACGAGCCCGCGGCGGGCGGCGATGCCGTCCTCCTCGGCCTGCCGCATCGCCCCCGGGACCTGCCGCCGGTGGTGGCGCGCCGTCGCCTCGCCCGCCGCCAGGAGCGGCAGCAACGGCGTGAACGGGGACTCCGGGATGCCGAGCGCCGCGGCGACCTCCTCGCCGTGGCAGCTGCGGGCGACGGCATGGAGCAGGTCGCGCCAGCCCGCCGCGTCCATCGGTGAGCCCGGCGCGGCGGCGAGGTTGGCGGTCGCCGCGGTGTAGAGGGCCTCGACCAGCGCCCTGCTGTTCGCGTCCGGTGCGTCGGCGGTCGAGTCGAGCAGGTCGAGCAGCGTCCGGGCCCGTTCGTGGTCCTCGATGCCGAGGAAGAGCCGCTCGTCGAGGCCCAGCAGGTGGCCCACGTACCACCAGTAGCGGTACAGCTGGGACTGCTCGTGGGCGGTGAGGTGGTGGCCGATGCCCGCCAGCAGGGTGAACGGCACGAGGGTGAAGTCCAGCCAGGTGCGGGCGACGTCGGCCTGGTTGACCGGCGCCCCCCACCGGTCGGCGTCCCACCCGTGCCGGGTGGCCGAGGCCCGTACCCGCGCGTGCAGCAGCCGGACCTGCACGGTCTGGACGTAGCCGGGGGCGCCGCGGCGCAGACCGCCGGGCAGGGTCGCCGCGGCGGCCCACATCCCGGTCTCGGCGAGTCGGCGCGGCGCGGTCGCGGTCAGCCGGTCGGTCCCCACCAGCAGCCTCGCCATCGAGGGCGAGCTGTAGGTGTGGGTCAGCGATCCGCCGGCGAAGGCCAGGTGGTTCCAGTGCGGCGGCACGGCGAGCGAGATCCGGTCGCCGGTGTCCAGCAGCTCCGGTGAGACCCAGCCGGGCACGGTCTCGACCTGGGCGAGCAGCGCGTCGACGGCCGGTGGGGCGTCCGGCACGTCGGCCCGCCCCGCGACGAGACCGCGCTGCAGCGCGTCGCGGGCGGGGGCGCCGAGCTCGTCGAACTCGGCGACGACGGCGTCGGCGAGCGGGTCGCCCGTCTGCAGCATCCGCAGCAGCAGGTCGACGTCGTCGCCGTGGCGGGTGCGGGCGGCGGCGAGGCCGACGGCCCGCCCGGGTACCGGAGGAGCTCCGTTCGATGTGGTCATGACGTCGTTCCTAGTTGCGCCGCCCGGCGACAACCACGGCGTGCCGATCCCCCCTTACGGAGGGCGACGGGCCCGGAACGCACGAAACCGGCCACGGAGGACCGTGACCGGTTTCGGAGGATGTGTGTCCGAGGGGGGACTTGAACCCCCACCCCCTTATACGGGGACTAGCACCTCAAGCTAGCGCGTCTGCCATTCCGCCACTCGGACGTCGCGATCTCTCGATCGCGTCGTGGGGGAAGCATAGCCGAGGCCCGCGGCCGGGTTGCGGCGGGGTCGGCACGCGCCGCCGGTGGTAGAACGACGCCCATGACCGCTTCAGCGAACGACGACCCGAGCAGCGCCGAGGACGAGGTCGTGCAGCTGTGTTCGGAGCTGATCCGGATCGACACGACCAACACCGCCGACCCGGAGACCCTCGTCGGTGAGGCCGAGGCGGCCGACTACGTGGCGGACAAGCTGCGCGAGGTCGGCTACGACGTCGAGCTCGTCGAGTCCGGCATGCCCGGGCGGATGAACGTGATCGCCCGGCTCGAGGGCGCGGACCGCTCCCGCGGCGCGCTGCTGATGCACGGCCACCTCGACGTCGTCCCCGCGGACGCGAGCGAGTGGTCGGTGCACCCGTTCTCCGGGGCCGTGCAGGACGGCTACGTCTGGGGCCGCGGCGCCGTCGACATGAAGGACATGGACGCGATGATGCTGGCGGTCGCCCGCCGCTTCAAGCGTGAGGGCGTCGTCCCGCCGCGGGACATCGTGTGGGCCTTCGTCGCCGACGAGGAGGCCGGCGGCAAGTGGGGCGCGCAGTGGCTCGTCGAGCACCGGCCGGACCTGTTCGAGGGCTGCACCGAGGCCGTCGGCGAGGTCGGTGGCTTCTCGCTGACCCTCGGTGAGGACCAGCGGGCGTACCTGATCGAGGCGGCGGAGAAGGGCATCGCCTGGATGCGGCTGCGGGCCAAGGGCAAGCCCGGCCACGGCTCGTTCCTGCACGACGACAACGCCGTCACCATCCTGGCCGAGGCCGTCGCCCGGCTCGGGAACCACACGTTCCCGCTCACGATCACCGACACGGTGCAGGCGTTCCTGGACCGGATGACCGAGCTGACCGGCGTCGAGTACCCGGAGGACGACCTCGAGGGCGCCCTGGCCAAGCTCGGCCCGATCTCGCGGATCATCGGCGCGACCGTCCGGGACACCGCGAACCCGACGATGCTCAACGCCGGGTACAAGGCCAACGTCATCCCGTCGACGGCCGAGGCGGTCGTCGACTGCCGGGTGCTGCCGGGCCGCGAGGAGGCGTTCCTGCGCGAGGTCGACGAGCTGCTGGGCCCGGACGTCGAGCGGGAGTGGGTCACCGACCTGCCCGCCGTCGAGACGCCGTTCGAGGGTGCGCTGACCGACGCGATGCAGGCCGCGCTGCGCACCGAGGACCCGACCGCCGAGATCGTCCCCTACATGCTGTCCGGGGGGACCGACGCGAAGGCGTTCTCGACGCTGGGCATGAAGTGCTACGGCTTCGCGCCGCTGCGGCTGCCCCCGGAGCTGGACTTCGCGTCGCTGTTCCACGGCATCGACGAGCGGGTGCCGGTGGACGCGCTGAGGTTCGGCACCCGGGTGCTCGACCGCTTCCTGCGCACAGCGTGAGCAGGAACATCGGGCAGGGCCTGCGAACAGCGTGAGTAGGAACATCGGGCGGGGCCTGCGGACGGCCTGAGCCTCTGCCCGGCGCCGGGACGGATGACGGCACCGGTCGCCGGGTGGCAGGGTGACCTCCATGGATCTCTCCGGGAAGGTCGCCCTGGTCACCGGGGGCGCGTCGGGCATCGGCGCGGCCGCGGTCGACCGGCTGGTGGCGGCGGGTGCGCAGGTCGTGGTCGTCGACCGGGACGCCGACGGCGCCGCGGCCGTCGCGGAGAAGGCCGGTGGGCTCGCCCACGCGGCCGACGTCACCGACCCCGCGGCGATGGCCGCCGCGGTGGCCGCGGCCGAGGAGCGTTTCGGTCGGCTCGACATCGTGCTGCTCAACGCCGGCATCACGGCGGGCCAGTCCGGCGTCGAGGACCTCGACCTGGACGGCTACCGGCGCATCCTCGGGGTGAACCTCGACCACGTGGTGTTCGGGCTCAACGCCGCCGTCCCGGCGCTGCGCCGCGCCGGGGGCGGGCACGTGGTGGCGACCGCGTCGCTGGCCGGGCTGATCGGCCTGCCCGGCGACGCGCTCTACACCGCGACCAAGCACGCCGTCGTCGGCTACGTCCGGGCCGCGGGCCCGGCGCTGGCGGGGGAGGGCATCCGGGTCACCGCGGTGTGCCCCGGGTTCGCCGACACCCCGCTGATCGGCAACGTCCGCGCCCAGTTCGGTGACTTCCCGCTGCTGGGGGCCGACGACGTCGCCGCGGCCGTCGAGCAGATCCTGGAGCGGGGCGAGCCGGGGGAGTGCTGGTACGTGCAGCCCGGCCGCGAGCCCGCGCCCTACGGGTTCCGGGGGGTGCCCAGCCCGCGGGGGGCGGGCACGCCGCCGGAGGTCGGCTGGCAGGACGCCTGAGCGCGGAGCCTGTCGTGACCCGGACCGTCTTGACCTGAACCACGGTGCAGGTCACATCCTGGGGGCATGGCCGAGCTGAACCACACCATCGTCCACTCCCGTGACAAGCGCGCCGGGGCGGCGTACCTGACCGAGATCCTGGGACTGCCCGAGCCGACGTCGTTCGGTCCGTTCCGGGTCGTGCGCGTCGCGAACGGCGTCGACCTGGACTTCATGGACGCCGACCCGGCGACGATCGTCCCGCAGCACTACGCGTTCCTGGTCTCCGACGACGAGTTCGACGCCGCGTTCGCCCGGATCACCGCCCGCGGCCGGCAGTACTGGGCCGACCCCGGCGGGAGCCGTCCCGGCGAGATCAACACCCACGACGGCGGCCGGGGCGTCTACTTCGAGGACCCGTCCGGGCACCGGATGGAGCTCATCACGGTGCCCTACGGCGGCTGACGGGCGGGGACCGTCAGAAGGTGGGCTCGGGCAGCAGGCCCTGCTGGGCACCGAGCCGTCGTCGCAGCACGATCTTGCGTACGCCACCGGGGTAGAGGCGCAGCCGGGACAGCTCCCAGCCGGAGAACTCGGCCTGGATCGCCAGCCGCACCGACGCCGTGAGCCGGGAGACGTCCCCCTCGATGCGCACCGGGCGGTACTCGTACCGGTCGTCGGTCCAGCCGTCGCCGTCCCGAGTCCCGGCCACCCGATTCCCGGCGGCGGAGTCCTCCGACCCGTTCCCAGCGCCCTCGGTCATGCGTGCCTCCCGGTCGTGCCGTGCTCGTCGGTGCCCACCGGGTGAACGGTGGGTGTCGCGTCGGGCATTCCCACTGTAAAGGGCACCCGGGCCGGCGGGGGAGGCTCAGACGGGGTCGCTCACGTCGTCGAGCGCGGTGCGGATCTCGGCGGGCAGCACGAGGTCCTCGGCCGCGAGCGAGGCCCGCAGCTGGGCCGCGTCCCGCGCCCCGACGACGGCCGAGGCCACCCCTGGACGGTCCCGCACCCAGGTCAGCGCCACCGACAGCGGCGAGGTGCCGAGCCCGTCGGCGGCGGTGAGGACCGACTGGACGATCCGCGCCGAGTGCTCGGTGCGGCGCGCCTCCACGTACGAGGCCAGCAGCGCGCTCGCGCCGCGGGAGTCCGCCGGGGTGCCGTCGGTGTACTTGCCCGTCAGCACACCCCGGCCCAGCGGGGCCCAGGCCAGCAGCCCGAGGCCGTGGTGCCGGGCGGCAGGCAGGAGCTCGGCCTCCGGCTCCCGGGCGAGCAGCGAGTACTCCACCTGCGCCGACACCGGACGGCAGACGGCCGGGTCGGGCCCGGCGGTGGCGCCGCCCGCGACGGTGGCCAGCTGCCAGCCGGCCGGGGCGACCAGCCCGGCGTAGCGCACCCGTCCGGAGTAGACGGCGACCTGCACCGCGGACAGCGTCTCGTCCAGCGGCACCCGGGGGTCCCAGCCGGGGAACTGCCACAGGTCCAGGTGTTCGGTGCCCAGCCGGCGCAGCGTGCGGTCCAGTGAGCGCAGCAGCGCGGTCCGGGAGGCCCGTTCACCCGCGTCGGGGGCGGCCGTGCCGCGCCCGGCGAGGACGACGTCGTCGCGACGCACGGTGCCCCGCAACAGCCCGCCGAGCACCTGCTGGGCGGCGCCGCCGCCGTAGTCCTCGGCGGTCTCGACGAGGGTCCCGCCGACGTCGACGAACGCGCGCAGCTGGTCCGCGGCGTCGGCCGGGGAGGTGTCCTCGCCCCAGGTCATGGTGCCCAGGCCGACCCGCGACACCTCGAGGCCGCTGCTGCCCACCGGTCTGCGTTGCACGGTCGTCGAGCCTAGGCGCGCGGGCCCGCGGGACCGGTGAGGGCGCGCAGAGTGACCCCCGTCTCGGCGAGTACGGTGACGGCCCGTGATCAACCAGGAGCCGAGCCGCCAGGACCGGACGACCCCGGACCGGAGCACCCCGGTCCGCGGCCGCGACGGGAGCCGTTCGTGAGCTGGCTCGAGGTCGTCGTCCTCGGGATCGTCCAGGGGCTCACCGAGTTCCTCCCGGTGTCCTCCTCGGCGCACCTGCGGATCGTCTCGGCGGTCGGTTTCGGCGGGGACCCGGGGGCGGCGTTCACCGCGGTCTCCCAGCTCGGCACCGAGGCCGCGGTGATCGTCTACTTCGCCAAGGACATCTGGCACCTGTTCATCACCTGGGTGCGCGGGTTCCGCGACGCGGAGGTCCGCGCCACCGACGACTACCGGCTGGCCTGGCTGGTCATCATCGGGTCGGTCCCGATCGCGGTGCTCGGGGTGCTGTTCAAGGACCAGATCGAGGGCGTCGCCCGGAACCTCTGGCTGGTCGCGACCACGCTGATCGTGTTCGGTGTCCTGCTCGGCCTGGCCGAGCGCTTCGGCAAGCAGGTCAAGCCGGTCGAACGGATCACCGTCAAGGACGGCATCCTGCTGGGCTTCGCCCAGGCCATGGCGCTGATCCCGGGTGTCTCGCGGTCCGGCGGCACGATCACCGCCGGCCTGTTCCTGGGGCTGACCCGGCCCGCGATCGTGCGGTACTCGTTCCTGCTGGCGATCCCGTCGGTGTTCGGGGCCGGCCTGTTCACGCTGCCCGACGTGTTCGCCGGCGACGGCCCGTCCGGGGCGCAGATGCTGGTGGCGGTGGTGGTCGCGTTCGTCGTCGGCTACGCGGTGATCGCCTGGCTGCTCCGGTTCGTGCAGAACAACACCGTCTACGTGTTCGTCGCCTACCGGATCGCGCTGGGTGTCGCCCTGCTCGCCGCCCTGTCGCTCGGCGCGGTCAGCGCGTACTGACCGCCGTCACTCCCGTAGCCTCGGTCGGCGTGACGACCTTGATCCTGCTGCGGCACGGCCGGTCCACCGCGAACACCGCGGGCGTGCTGGCCGGGCGCACCCCGGGCGTGGAGCTCGACGACCGCGGCCGCGAGCAGGCGGCGGCCGTCGTCGACCGGCTCGCGGCCCTGCCGATCGCCTCGGTCGTGACCTCGCCGCTGGAGCGGTGCCGCCAGACCGTCGCGCCACTGGCGGCGGCCCGTGGGCTGGAGCCGGTCGTCGAGGACGACCTGGCCGAGGTCGACTACGGCGCGTGGACCGGGCGGAAGATCACCGACCTGGTCAAGGAGGACCTGTGGAAGGTCGTCCAGGCGCACCCGTCGGCCGCGACCTTCCCGGACGGCGAGTCCCTGGCCGGGATGCAGGCCCGCTCGGTCGCGGCGGTGCGCCGCCACGTCGCCCGGGTCCGGGCCGAGCACGGCGAGGACGCCATCGTCCTGGCCTGCAGCCACGGTGACGTGATCAAGGCGATCCTCGCCGACGCGCTGGCCAGCCACCTCGACAACTTCCAGCGGATCGTCGTCGACACCTGCTCGGTGAGCGTCGTCACCTACACCGAGCTGCGGCCGTTCGTCGCGCGGATGAACGAGCAGTCCGGGGACGTCGCCGGCCTGGTCCCGAAGCCGAAGCCCGCCGAGGGCGAGGAGCAGCCGGTGAACGCCTCCGACGCCGTGGTCGGGGGTTCCACGAACGCGTGAGGCGGGGTGATCCACCTCGCATCGTCCCTGGTGGACGCACCCACAGGTGACCGCGGGGATGCCCCCGCAGCCGGATACGCCTACCCTGGGAAGGGTCATGGCACGCGTCATCCACGTCTTCCGCCGACCCGACCGCTTCGTGGCCGGGACCGTCGGCGAGCCCGGCGATCGCGCCTTCTACCTGCAGGCGATCGAGAGCAGCCGCACGATCAGTGTGCTGCTGGAGAAACAGCAGGTCTCGGTGCTGGCCGAACGCATCACGGCGCTGCTGGGCGAGGTGTCCAAGCGCTTCGGCGAGGACAACCTGCTCGGCGCGACCGTGACCACGGGGTCCTCGGACAACGACCCGCTCGCGGTCCCGCTGGAGGAGGAGTTCCGGGTCGGGACCATGGGCCTGGGCTGGGACGCCGACTCGAGCTCGATCGTCGTCGAGCTGCTCGCGGTCACCGAGGAGGAGATCGACGAGTCGGTCGTCCTCGACGACACCGAGGAGGGCCCGGACGCGCTGCGCGTGTTCCTGTCCCCGACGGCGGCGAAGGCCTTCGCCGAGCGCGCCGAGAAGGTCGTCGACGCCGGCCGTGCCCCGTGCCCGCTGTGCGCCGAGCCGCTGGACCCGGCTGGCCATGTCTGCGTGCGCCTCAACGGCTACCACGACCGCAACCCCGTGGCCGGGACGGAGTGACGCTCGACCTGCGCGACCCCGCGGTGTTCGAGGTCCTGCGCACCGGCCGCATGGACATCACCGGCCGGATGGTCGACGCCTCCAACGCGACCCTGTTCGGCACCGTCTCCCTCGACGGCGTCGAGCTGCGCTGCGTCTACAAGCCGGTGCGCGGGGAGCGCCCGCTGTGGGACTTCCCGGACGGCACCCTCGCCGGGCGCGAGGTCGGCGCCTTCCTCGTCTCCCAGATCTCCGGGCTCGACGTCGTCCCGCCCACGGTGCTGCGCGACCAGGCCCCGTTCGGGACCGGCATGGTGCAGGCCTGGGTCTCCTCGGGCGACGAGAGCGCCCTGTCCGAGCCGCCCGCCGACGACGCGGGCGACGAGCTGGACGGCGACATCACCGAGGAGACCATCCAGCTCGCCACCGAGTCGCTGGTCGAGCTGTGCGAGCCGCACGAGATCCCCGGCGGCTGGCTGCCGGTGCTCCGTGCCCGCGACGGCGCGGGGGATCCGGTCGTGCTGGTCCACGCCGACCACCCGCAGCTGCGGGACATGGCGCTGTTCGACGTCGTCGTCAACAACGCCGACCGCAAGGGCGGGCACGTGATCCTCGCCGGGGACGGCGACGTCTACGGCGTGGACCACGGCCTCACCCTGCACACCGAGCCGAAGCTGCGCACCGTCCTGTGGGGCTGGGTCGGCGACGAGCTCGGCGAGGAGCACACGGCCGTCCTGAAGGAGCTGCGTGCGCGGCTGGCGGGGGAGTTCGCCGACGTCCTCGGCGAGCACGTCACCCGCCGCGAGGTCGCGGCGCTGCGCTCCCGGATCGACCACCTGCTCGCCGAGCCGCGCTTCCCCGGCCCGGACGGCTACGGCCCGGCGATCCCCTGGCCGGCGTTCTAGCCGGTCACCTCCAGGAGCCCGAGCCGCTGCGTCGCGCGGGTCATCGCGACGTAGAGGTCCGCCGGGTCGGCCGCCCGGATCCGCTCCGGGTCGACGATCACGACGGCGTCGAACTCCAGGCCCTTCGACGACACCGGGGTGTGCACCGGCACACCGGGTGACCCCAGGTCGGTGCCGGGCGGGGCGATCACGGTGACCGTCCCGTCGGCGGTGCGGGCCCGCTCGTCGTCGACGGCGGCGCGGACCGCGGCGGCGAGCTCCCCGGCCGGGACCGTGCGGGTCCACGGCTGTTCACCGGTGCTGCGCACCGACTCCGGCGGGCGACGGTCGGGGGCGTAGGTCGCCAGCACCCGCGCGGCGGCGTCCATGATCTCCGACGGCGTCCGGTAGTTCACCGTCAGCGTGCGGTGCGTCCAGCGTCCGGCCAGGTGCGGGGCGAGCACGTCGGCCCAGGCCCGGGCGCCGGCCGGGGCGCTACGCTGGGCGAGGTCGCCGACCGCGGTGATCGACCGCGCCGGGCAGCGCCGCAGCAGCACGTGCCAGTCCATCGCGGACAGCTCCTGCGCCTCGTCGACGACGAGGTGCCCGTAGCGCCAGTCCCGGTCACCTGCCGCGCGCTCGGCCACGGTCAGCGGCACCCCGGCGACGTGCCGCTGCGCGAGCATGTCCGCGGTCACGAAGTCGGTGGGGCGCAGCTCGTCCGGGTCCTCCCCGGCGAGCGACCGGTCCGCGGACTCCAGCACGGTCAGCACCTCGGCGGCGTAGGCGCTGTCCGGTTCGGGCGCCGCGGCGGGTGTCCCGTCCGGGACCGGGCCGAGGAGCTCGGCGAGCTCGTCGAGCAGGGGCGCGTCGGCCACGGTCCACGGCGTGCCCGGGTCCCGCCGCAGCGACTCCGGAGCGCCCGCGGCGGCCAGCCGGTCCGGGTCGGCGTACAGCTCGGTCAGGGCCCGCTGCGGGGTCAGCACCGGCCACAGCCGCTCGACGGCCGCGTGGAACCGCGGGTCGGTGCGCACGGCGTCGCGCAGCTCGGCCCGCATCTCGGCCGACACCTCGGCCGCCCCGGCGGGCTCGATCTCCGGGATGTCCAGCCCTGCCAGCAGCTCCGCGAGCTCCGGCGGGTCCTCCAGACCGACCTCGAGCCGCTCCAGCCCCTGGTCGACGAGCAGCCGCCCGAGGGTGTCGCGGAACGTGGTGCGGGCGGTGTTGTGCGGCTGCCCGGTGGCGCGGGCCCGGCGGCGCGCCTCGGCGGCCAGCGCCGTGTCGATCTCGACGGTGACGTCGTCCATCTCGATCGCGACCGGTGTCCCGGGCAGCTCCTGGCGGTCGTCGACGGCGCGGCGCAGCACGTCGACCATCGCCAGGTCGCCCTTGAGCCGGGCCGTCCCCGGCGGGTCGGTCGTCTCCGCCACGACGCCGTGCGCGAGGCGTCCCGGGGTGGTGAACACGACCGCGGACTCGCCGAGCGCGGGCAGCACCCCGCCGACGTAGTGCACGAACCCCGCACTCGGCCCGACGACGAGCACGCCGCTGCGGGCGAGCCGGTCGCGGTGGGTGTAGAGCAGGTACGCGATCCGGTGCAGCGCGACGGCGGTCTTGCCCGTCCCGGGGCCGCCCTCGATCACGACGGTGCCCGACAGCGGCAGCCGGATGATCTCGTCCTGCTCGGACTGGATCGTCGTGACGATGTCGCGCATGCGGGTCCCGCGCGGCGCGGTGAGGGCGGCGAGGAGCGCGGGGTCCGACGCCGACACGGTCCCGGTGCCGGGCCCGTCGCCGTCGAGGAGGTCGTCGTGGAAGCCGGCGACCCGCTCGTGCGGGGCGGTGCCGGCGACGGTGTAGTGCCGGCGCCGGGTCACCCCGAGCGGGGTGACCGGGGTGGCGCAGTAGAACGGCTGCGCGGCCGGGGCCCGCCAGTCGACCAGCGCGCTCTCGCCGTCGGCCGGGTCGGTCAGCCCGATCCGGCCGACCCGGGTCGGGGCGGCCCCGTCGGTGTGGTCGAGACGCCCGAAGCACAGTCCCGCGCGGGCCGCGGTGAGCGTGCGCACCCGCTCCGAGGCGCGCTGCACCGACACGTCGCGCTCCCAGCGGGCGCTGAGCTGCTCCCCGGCGCGCTCGGCGGCGGCGCTCCGGGCCTGCGCGCCCGCCGCGGCGAGCTCGTCGTCGAGCAGGGCGTGCAGCCCGCGGAGGTGCCGGGTCTCGCGGGTCAGCTCCGCCTCGTAGGCGGAGTCGGTGGTCGCCGGGGGCTTGCCATCCGTGTTATACTTGAAGTGCAGGTCCACGTTCTCGTGTTCTGAGCGCACCCCACAGGGTAGCGCGCCCCCGGTTCCCTGCGCACTCATTCCCGTCGTCGGCGGACCAGCCCGACGGTCTCGCGCACCGCCATCGCCGTCGCGAACGTGCCGAACACCAGCCCCAGCACGACCGCGTCGAGCGCCAGGCCGAGGAACGCGCCCGCCACCGTGCCCGGCGCGGCGGTCACCGCCAGCACCGTGCCCCACTTCCCGGACGCGGTGCCCTGACGCAGGTGCACGACCGTCCCGACGATCGAGTTCGGGATGAACATCAGCAGCGAGGTCCCGGCCGCGACGTGCAGGTCCGTGCCGAACAGCAGCACCATCGCCGGCACCGCGAGCAGTCCGCCGCCGAGTCCCATCGCACCCGCCCAGGCCCCGATGACCAGGCCGACCACCGTCGCCGTCGGGTACAGGAACCAGGGATCGGCGACCAGTGACGCCGGCACCACCGCCCCGCCGAGCAGCGGCACGCCCAGCGCGTCGACGAGCAGCTTCGCCGCCGTCAGCACCAGCACGGCCACCAGCAGCACCCGCAGCAGCGTCTCCGAGGCGCGCGCCAGCAGCTTCGGCCCGATCCACCCGCCGACCGTGCCGCCGACGATCAGCCCGGCGCCGGTCCGCAGGTCCAGCGTCCCGCCGCCGAGCGCGTAGGCGGCCGCACCGGCGACGCAGACCCCGATGTTCGCGATCGTCGACGAGCCGTGGATCCGGGCCCGCGACATCGCGGTGAACCGGTCGAGCGCGGGCACGAACAGCACCCCGCTGCCGCCGCCGATCAGCCCGCCGACGACGCCGCCGACCAGGCCGATCACGCCCACCGGCACGGCCCGGCCGTCCCGGTCCGTGTCGGGGGAGAGGCGGACCATCGGGCCAGTGTCACCCCACCGGCGGTCCCGCCGTGCGCGGCGTCCCAGCGGGCGGGAACCGGGGATACGGTCGGCCCATGACGCTCCCGGCCCCGCAGCGGATCACCGTCCCCGGCACGACCCTGCCCGAGATCACCCTGTCCGTGCACGACACCGGCGGCGACGGCAGCCCCGTCCTGCTGCTGCACGGCTGGCCGGACCGGGCCGCCCTGTGGACCCACCAGGCCGCCGCGCTCGCCGGGGCCGGGCACCGCGTCGTCGTCCCGGACCTGCGCGGCTTCGGGGACTCCGACCGGCCCGCCGAGGTCGAGCACTACCGGATGCGGGCCCTGGTCGCCGACGTCCTCGGCGTCGCCGACGCTCTCGGGATCGACCGGTTCGCCCTCGCCGGGCACGACTGGGGCGCCTCCCTCGGCTGGGCCCTCACCCTCGCCTCGCCGCGGGTGACCCGCTACGCCGCGTTCTCCGTCGGGCACCCGGCCGCGTTCGCCACCGCGGGGTTCCGGCAGAAGGCGATGTCCTGGTACATGCTCTGGTTCCAGTTCCCCGGCGTCGCCGAGCAGGTCGTCCCGGCCGACGACTGGCAGTTCCTGCGCGGCTGGCTGCACGCGACCCTGCCCGAGGGGCACCCGATGGCCGTCCGTCAGCTCGCCGACCTGTCCCGGCCGGGCGCCCTGACGGCGTCGCTGAACTGGTACCGCGCCAACATCGACCCGGCGACGTTCGTGCCCACCACGATCCCGCAGCCCCCGCGGATCACGGTGCCGACGATGGGGGTGTGGAGCGACGGCGACCTCGCGCTCACCGAGGGGCAGATGCGGGGGTCCTCGGCGTACGTCGACGACTTCCGCTTCGAGCTCGTCGAGGGCTGCGGGCACTGGATCCCGGAGGAGGCGCCGGAGACCGCGAGCGCCCTGCTCGCCGACTTCCTCGCAGGGTGACCGAGGGGACACGCGCTCCTCGCTGCGCTGCCGGGGGCCGCGGGCCAGGATGGGTCGGGTACAGCGGCGTCCGAACGACACGGAGGAAGCACTGATGGCGGAGAAGAGCCGGATCGGGGTCACCGGGCTGGCGGTGATGGGGGCGAACCTCGCCCGCAACATGGCCCGCCGTGGTTTCCCGGTGGCGGTGCACAACCGCACCACCTCGAAGACGACCGAGTTCATGAAGGACTACGGCGACGAGGGTGCCTTCACCGGCACCGAGTCGCTGCAGGAGTTCGTCGACGCGCTGGAGACCCCGCGCAAGATCGTCGTCATGGTGAAGGCGGGCAAGCCGGTCGACGCCGTCATCGACGAGCTGGCCCCGCTGCTCGACCGGGGCGACATCATCATCGACGCCGGCAACTCGCACTTCCCCGACACCGACCGCCGTGCCGCGTACTGCGAGGAGCGCGGGCTGCGCTTCATGGGCATCGGCGTGTCCGGCGGCGAGGAGGGCGCCCTCAACGGGCCGAGCATCATGCCCGGCGGCCCGCAGGAGGCCTACGGCGAGGTCGAGGAGATCCTCACCGCGATCGCCGCGAACGTCGACGGC
The DNA here is from genome assembly GCF_020496245.1 of Pseudonocardia sp. ICBG601. Classification (NCBI taxonomy): domain Bacteria; kingdom Bacillati; phylum Actinomycetota; class Actinomycetes; order Pseudonocardiales; family Pseudonocardiaceae; genus Pseudonocardia; species Pseudonocardia sp. ICBG601. Next base: position 2,146,685 of record NZ_JAHLJA010000148.1, read on the forward strand.
ACCCCGTGCTGCACCCACGTCGGCCCCGGCGGCGCCGGGCACTACGTGAAGATGGTGCACAACGGCATCGAGTACGCCGACATCCAGCTCATCGCCGAGGCCTACGACCTGCTCACGCACGTCGCCGGGCTGTCCGCGCCGGAGATCGGCAAGATCTTCGAGGAGTGGAACTCGGGCGACCTCGAGTCCTTCCTCATCGAGATCACCGGCATCGTGCTGGCCAAGACCGACGAGAGGACCGGGAAGCCGCTCGTCGACGTCATCGTCGACCAGGCCGAGCAGAAGGGCACCGGCCGCTGGACGGCCATCGACGCGCTCGACCTCGGCGTCCCGCTGACCGGCATCACCGAGGCCGTGTTCGCCCGCACGCTGTCCAACCTGCGCGACGAGCGCCGGGAGGCCTCGACCACGCTGGGCGGCCCGACCCCGGGCTCGGGGAAGAACCGCGACGAGCTGGTCGATGACATCCGCCAGGCCCTCTACGCGTCCAAGGTCGTCGCCTACGCCCAGGGCTTCGCGCAGATGCGTGCCGCCTCGCAGGCCAACGACTGGGACCTCGACCTCGGCGCGATGGCCCGGATCTGGCGCGGCGGCTGCATCATCCGCGCCCAGTTCCTCAACCGGATCACCGAGGCCTACGAGTCCCACCCGGACCTGGACAACCTGCTGATGGTCCCGTACTTCACCGAGGCCGTCGCGAACGCACAGGACGCGTGGCGCCGGGTCGTGGTGACCGCGACCGAGCAGGGCGTGGCGATCCCCGCGTTCTCCTCCAGCCTGTCCTACTACGACGGCTACCGCCGCGAGCGCGGCCCGGCCAACCTGATCCAGGGGCTGCGCGACTACTTCGGGGCGCACACCTACGCGCGCACCGACGCCGACGGCAAGTTCCACACCCGCTGGAGCCAGGACGGCAGCGAGGTCGCCGCGGACTGACGCCCGCGGTCCCCGCCCGGCCCCGGGGGTCAGGTCCGGGCGGGGACCGGGGCCACCACGTCGGCCTCGTCGTCGACGTGGTGGTACTTCCCGCCGCGCAGCGCGCTCGCCACCGCGGCGACCAGGCAGGCGACGGCGGCGAAGCCGAGGGCGAAGGTCAGCCCGTCGGCGAACGGGCCGGAGATCAGCTGCGGGAAGAACTCCCGCCCGGTCAGGTACGCCGACTGCGCGGGCGCCAGCGCGCCGAGGACCTGCGGGCCGAGCAGCGTCGCGATCGGGTTGTAGCCCAGCAGCGCCGCGAACAGGATCCCGACCGGCGGCAGCGCCGCGACCCGGTCCGCCGCGAGCTCCGGCACGCCCTGGGCCATGAGCCCGTCGTGCAGCGACGTGGGCAGCGTCGTCGACAGGCCCGCGATGAGCAGCGAGAAGAACACCCCGATCGACAGCACCGTCGCCGCGTTCTGGAAGGTCGAGGTCATGCCGGCCCCGGCGCCCCGCTGGTGCGCGGGCAGCGAGTTCATGATCGCCGCCCGGTTCGGGGAGCTGAACAGGCCCATCGCCAGGCCGTTGAGCGCCAGCAGTAGCGCGAACGCCCGGTAGTCGAAGTCGACCGGCAGCGCCAGCAGCGCGAGGAACGTCGCGGCCGCGCCGAGCATCCCGACCGTGGCGAAGGCGCGGGCGCCGTAGCGGTCGGACAGGATGCCCGACACCGGTCCGGCGACGAGGAACCCGATCGTCAGCGGGACCATGTAGATGCCCGCCCACAGCGGCGTCGTCTCGAACGGGAAGCCGTGCTCGGGCAGCCAGATGCCCTGCAGCCAGATGATCAGGATGAACTGCAGCCCGCCGCGGCCGAGCGCGGCCAGCAGGCTCGCGATGTTGCCCGCGGTGAACGCGCGGATCGAGAACAGCGAGACGTGGAACATCGGCTCGGGCACCCGGCGCTCGATCCAGGTGAACAGCGCCAGCACCGCGATCCCGCCGAGGATCAGGCCGAGGACGAGCGGGCTGGTCCAGCCCATGACGTCGTCGCCGTAGGGCTGGATGCCATAGGTGATGCCCATCAGGACGGCGACGAGCCCGACCGCGAACGTCAGGTTGCCCCACCAGTCGATCCGCGCCGCGCGGCGGGCGCCGGTGTCGCGGAGCCGGGCGTAGGCCCAGATCGTGCCGAACACCCCGACCGGGACCGACACCAGGAACACCAGGTGCCAGTTCACCGGGGCGAGCACCCCGCCGACGACCAGCCCGAGGAACGAGCCGGCGATCGCCGCGACGGAGTTGATCCCGAGCGCGAGCCCGCGCTGGTGGACCGGGAACGCGTCGGTGAGGATCGCGGTCGAGTTGGCGAGCAGCAGCGCCCCGCCGACGCCCTGCAGCACCCGCATGGTGATCAGCCAGACCGCGCCGGCGTCGCCCTGCATCCAGGTGGCGGCCAGCAGCACCGAGAACACCGTGAAGACGGCGAAGCCCAGGTTGTACATGCGGGTACGGCCGTACATGTCGCCGAGCCGGCCGAAGCTCACGACCAGCACCGCCGTGACGACCAGGTACCCCATGATCAGCCACAGCAGGTAGTCGATGTTGTCCGGCGCCAGCGGGTCGATCCCGATGCCGCGGAAGATGTCCGGCAGCGCGATCAGCAGGATCGACATGTTGATCGTCACGATCAGCACGCCCATCGTGGTGTTCGACAGTGCGACCCACTTGTACCGGTCGGCCGGTCCCGATTTGTTGAGCATCGCTAATAACTGTAGCTCTCCGGTGCGCGTTCGCGCCACGGTCTCGCCCGGCTCGTCCGGTCCGTCCCGATCCTCCCTCGGGTAAAGGAATTCCCAGGTCGGGCGGGGTCTACAGTCCGCGGCGTGAGGTGGCGAGGGGTGGAGCCGTCCGCCGGGACGACCCGGCGCGAGGTGCTGCGCGCGGCGGCCGCCGCAGCCCTGCTGGCGGCGACGGGCGGGTGCTCCACGGGCACCGCGGCATCCCCGCCGCCGTCCCCGGTGACCGGCACCCCGTCCGCTCCGCCGACCACCACGCCCGCCCCGGACCCGGCCGGGACCGAGGTCGCGCACGCCGGCACCGGGCGCCCCGAGCTGGCGCTCACCTTCCACGGCGCCGGCGAGCTCGACCTGGCCCGCCGGGTGCTCACGCTGCTGCACGACCGGGGCGCCGCGGTGACCGTGCTCGCCGTCGGGACCTGGCTCGCCGACAGCCCCGACGCCGCCCGGATCGTCACCGGGCTCGGCCACGAGATCGGCAACCACACCTGGTCCCACGGCGACGTCGACGGCCTCGGCGAGGCCGCCGCCCGCGTCGAGATCGAGCGCTGCCGGGACGTGATCGCGGCGGCCACCGGCGGGCCCGGGGCGTTCTTCCGGCCCTCGCAGGCCCAGCACGCGACCCCGCTGCTGCGCCGCCTCGCCGCCGACGCGGGCTACCCGGTGACCCTGTCCTACGACGTCGACTCCCGCGACTTCACCGACCCCGGACCGGCCGCCGTCGCCGCCCGGGTGCGGACGGCCGGGCCCGGCAGCGTCGTGAGCATGCACCTGGGCCACCCCGGCACGCTCGCCGCGCTCCCCGCCGTCCTCGACGACCTCGACGCCCGCGGCCTGCGCGCGGTCACCGCGACCCGCCTGCTGGCCCCGGCATGACCCGCCCACCCCGGAGGGAACCCGTGCGCCGCCCGCTGTACGTCCTGCTGGCCCTCGCCGCGCTCGCGGCGGGCTGCTCCGGCCCCGCGCCGACGACCCCCGGGGCGTCCCCGGCCCCGTCGGCCGCGCAGGCCGCGCCGGAGCAGGCCGGGCTGCCCGGCATGCCCCCGGTGACCGACCCCGGCAACGTCGACGCGGCCGCCGGCGCGAACATGCTCTCCGACGCCGCCCGTGCGGCGAAGCCGCTGGTCTACGTCCCGCACACGAAGTCGGGGGAGGTCCGGGTGATCGACCCGGCGACCTTCGCCACCGTCGGCACCTACCGCCTCGGCGGGGAGCTGCAGCACGTGGTCCCGGCGTGGGACATGCAGACCCTCTACGCCACCGACGACACCACGAACAAGATCACCCCGTTCGACCCGCGCACCGGGCTGCCGGGCCGGAACATCCCGGTCGAGGACCCCTACAACATGTACTTCACCCCGGACGGGGCCTCGGCGATCTCGGTCGCGGAGGCCCGCCGGAAGCTGGTCTTCTACGACCCGCACACCTGGGCCCGCCAGACCGAGATCCCGACCCCGGACTGCGCGGGCATCGACCACGCCGACTTCACCCCCGACGGCCGGACCGCGGTGTTCACCTGCGAGTTCGCCGGCCGCGTCGCCGTCGTCGACATCCCGGGACGACGGCTGCTGCGGATGGTCGACATGCCGGTGCGGCACACCATGATGGGCCCGCAGGACATCAAGCTCGCCCCGGACGGCTCGGTGTTCTACATCGCCGACTCCGAGGAGAACGGGGTCTGGGTGCTCGACGGCGCCGCCACCCGCGTGCTGCGCGAGATCCCGACCGGCGCCGGCGCGCACGGGCTCTACCTCTCCCGCGACGCCCGCGACCTCTACGTCACCAACCGGCACGACGGCAGCGTCTCGGTGCTGGACTCCCGCACCGGGGCGACGAAGGCGCTCTGGCGGATCCCCGGGAAGGCGAGTCCCGACATGGGTAACGTCTCGGCCGACGGCCGGACCCTGTGGTTGTCCGGGCGCTACGACCGGGAGGTGTACGTGCTCTCCACCGACGACGGGCACCTGATCCGTCGGATCCCGGTCGGCGACGGCCCGCACGGGCTGTGCGTGTGGCCGCAGCCCGGCCGCTACTCCCTCGGCCACACCGGGATCACCCGGTGACCGCCGGACCGACGGCGGCGACGACCTCGGCCCGCCGGACCGAGCAGCTGTTCCGCGTCGCCCTGGTCGTGAAGGGCATCGACGGGGCCGCGGAGCTGCTGGGCGCCGTCGCGCTGGTGCTGGTGTCGGGGGACTGGCTGCACCGGGTCGTCGCGCAGATCCTCGCCCGCGACCTGATCGGTCCACCGGACGGCACCCTGGCCCGGCACCTGACCGAGGGCGTCGACCGCTTCGCCGGCGGGGACCGCACCTTCGTGATCGTCTACCTCGGGCTGCACGGCGTGCTCAAGCTCGGCCTGGTCGCGGCGCTGCTGACCCGCTGGCGCCCTGCCTACCCGCCCGCGGTGGTGATCCTGGCGGTGTTCGTCGTGTACGAGCTGGTCCACGCCTGGCACACGCACTCCATCGTGCTGCCGTTCCTCGCCGCGCTCGACATCGCGATCATCGTGATGGTGGTCCGGGAGTACCGGCTGCTCGGCCGGGAGGCCGCCGACTCAGGCGCCGGCAGCGACCGGTAGCCGCTCCAGGACCGCGCGCGCCGCGGCGCGACCGGCCCGGTCGGCGCCGATCGTGCTCGCCGAGGGGCCGTAGCCGACCAGGTGCACCCGCGGGTCGGCGACGACGCCGGTGTCCAGCGGGGCGCCCATGACGATCCCGCCGCCCGGTCCGCGCAGCCGCAGCGGGGCGAGGTGGCCCAGCGCGGGCCGCCAGCCGGTCGCCCACAGCAGCACGTCCGCGGGCTCGCGGGTGCCGTCGGACCACTCCACCCCGTCCGGCACGACCCGGGCGAACATCGGCCTGCGGGCCAGCACCCCGCTCGCGATCCCGGCCCGCACCCCGGGCGTGAGCCCCAGCCCGGTCACACCGACGACGCTGCGGGGTGGCAGCCCGGCCCGGACCCGCTCCTCGACCCGGGCGACGGCGGCGCGCCCCTGCCCGGGCCCGAACGGCCCGTCGTGCCACTCGGGCTCCCGGCGGGTGACCCAGGTCGTCGCGGCGGCGTACGGGGCGATCTCCAGCAGCAGCTGCACCGCGGTGATCCCGCCGCCGACCACGACGACCCGCCGGCCGGCCATGGCCTCGGGACCCGGGTACCCACGGGCGTGCAGGCTCGTGCCGCGGAACGTCGCGAGGCCCGGGTAGGCGGGCACGAACGGGCGGGTCCAGGTGCCGGTGGCGTTGATCAGGTGGTCGGCGACCCAGGTGCCGCGGTCGGTGTCGACCGCCAGCGGTCCGCCGGTGTCGACGTCCGGCGGCCCGCCGGCGTCGGACACCCGGCGGACGTGCACCGGGCGCACGACCCGCAGGTCCAGCTCGCGTTCGATGCGCCCGAAGTAGGCCGGGACGGCGTCCCGCGCGGGCAGGTCCGGGTCGGCGCCCGGGTCGTCGAAGCCGGAGCGGACCCCGGCGACGTCGTGGATGCCGTTCACCGTGCGCATCCGCAGGGTCGGCCAGCGGTGCCGCCACGCGCCGCCGGGGCCGTCCTCGCCGTCGAGCACGACGAAGCCGGGGCCCGGCTCCAGCCCGCCGCGCCGCAGCCCGGCCGCCGCCGACAGGCCCGCCTGGCCCGCGCCGATCACCACGACCCCGGTCCGCTCCACATCCGGGCCAACGCCCCGGCCGCATCCGGTCATCCCGCGGTGATCGCCGGTTGTGGAGCATCACGCCCGCCTCGCGGACGCTGCGCTCCACAACCGGTGATCACGGCTGCGCCGCGGCGCGGACCACGTCGGCGACGTCGGCGTTGCCGCCGCAGACGACCAGGGCGAGCCGGGCGTCCGGGTGCCACTCCACGATCCGGCGGGCGGCCGGGACCAGACAGCCCGCGGCCGGCTCGGCCCAGATCCCCGCGTGCTCGGCGAGGGCGAGGGTGCCGCGGCAGGCCTCGGCGTCGTCGACGACGAGGACCTCGTGCACCAGCGCGCGGACGTGGTCGTAGGTCAGCTGCGACGCCGACGGCGCGGACAGCGTGGTGATCGCCGACGAGATCGTGACGGGCGTCGGGCCGCCCGCGGCCAGGGCGGCGGACATCGCCTCGGCACCGACGGTCTCCACACCCCACACCCGGGTGCCGGGCAGCAGGGCGTGGACGGCCGTGGCGACCCCGGAGATCAGCGCCCCGCCGCCGATGGAGACCAGCACGTCGGTCGGCGGCTCGCCGAGGGCGACCGCGTCGCGGGCCAGCTCCAGCCCCACGGTGCCCTGCGCGGCGACGATCACCGGGTCGTCGAACGGGTGCACCAGCGTCCGCCCGGCCCGCTGCAGCTCCCCGGCCTGCGTGAACGCGGCCGCGATGTCGTCGGTGAGCCGCACGTCGGCACCGGCGGCGCGGGCCGCGGCGACCGACCGGGCCGGCGCGGTGCGCGGCATGACGACGACCGCGTCCACCCCCGCGGCGCCCGCGACCTCGGCGACGGCGAGCCCGTGGTTGCCGCCCGACACCGCGACGACGCCCGCGGCGCGCTCGACGTCGGTCAGCGACGCGAGCTTGGCCAGCACCCCGCGCGGCTTGAACGACCCGGCCCGCTGCAGGTGCTCCAGCTTGAGCAGCACGGGCGCGCCGAGGGCCGCGGACAGCCCGGGGGAGGGGACGGTCGGGGTGCGCACCACGCCCCCGGCGATCCGCTCCGCCGCCGTCTCGATGTCTGCGATGCTCACCCGGTCCGCCACCGCCGCAACGTAACCCCGGCCCCGCGGCCGGGCCCGGTCAGGTCCGGGGCCGGAAGCGGTCGGCGAGCTGCGGGTCGTCCTGCCACCACAGCCGGGACGGGGCGGGCGCGGCGTCGGGGCCGGATTCCGGGCCGGACGTCGTGCCGGACGCAGGAGCCGGGGTCTCGGCGGCGTCGAGCTCGGCGTCGGTCGCGCGGGCCCGGCGTGCGTCCTCCCGGGAGAACAGCCACAGCACGACCCCGAGGAACGGCAGCCCGACCACGTCGCCGCCGATCCACAGCACCCCGGCGCCGAGCACCTGGTCGGTGTGCGGGTCCGGGCCCCAGCCGCGGTGCAGCCCCAGGTAGTACGCCGCCGCGACGGCCGGGCCCAGCCACAGCACGATCCCGAGCACGGCGTCGCCGACCATCTCGGCGATCGTCAGCACCAGGGTCACCGGGTACGGCGTCGACGCGGGCGTCGGGTCGATCCGCAGCCGGGTCCAGAAGTAGACGAACCCGCAGGCCACGAGGCCGGTTCCGACGGCACCGGACACGACGCCGTCGCGCAGGGTCATGGCGTAGAGCGGGGTGAGGTAGACGACCATCAGGGGCGCGACGAGCAGCACGGTCGCCGCGAACGGGCCGGTCAGCACCCGCGCGGCCCGGGAGTGCAGCACCCGTCGCCAGGCCGGGCGACGGTCCTCCGGCACGCCCGCTGCCAGCAGCGTCAGCGGCGCACCGAGCGCGAGCAGCATCGGCACCACCATGAGCAGCAGCAGGTTCTGCACGGCGCGCACCCAGAACAGCGTGTCGTCGTACACCCCGACGAACGACGACCCGGCCAGTACGGCGACGACCAGCCCGGCGCCGAACGCGACGGCACGGCCCCGCGGCCATCCTGGACGGCCCCGGGCGGCGACCGTGTAGCCCGCGGCCGCCGTGGCACTCGCCCCGAGCAGGAGGGGCGCGAACCGCCACGTCGTGAACAGCCGGAGCGCCGTCAGCGGCGGCAGCAGCGCGGCGGCCGTCACCGTCGGGCCGCGGGGGAGCAGGTCACGGCGTCATCCTGCGCCGCTCCGGACCGCCGTGGAAGGGACGGTGGGCGGGTCGGCACGACTGCGTCGAACCCGCCCGGGATCCGTTCGGCGCCGTTCGCGCGGGTCGTCCGGAGCAGCGGGCCCGGGCTCAGCCCATCGTCCGCGCGCCGTCGATCGCCTCGCGGATGATGTCGGCGTGCCCGGCGTGCTGGCTGGTCTCGGCGAGCATGTGGATCGCGACCCGGCGGACCGACCAGGACGTGTTCGGCTCGAACCACGGCGCGACCGGCAGGAGGTGCGCCGTGTCCAGGTCCGCGGTCCGCAGCACCTCCTCGGTGCGCGCGGCGACCTGCTCGACCCGGGCCCGCAGGTAGTCCAGGGTCTCGTGGTCGGCCAGGACGAACCGGGTGTCCACCCACTCCTCGCCGGAGGCGGACCAGTCACCGCCGTTCGCGTCGGCCTCGGCGTCGACGGCGCCCCAGTCGACGGAGTCGTTGTAGACCTCGACGTCACCGAACGCGGCGGCGCCCTCGACGGCGAAGCGGAACCACTGCTCCTCGGTGTCCGCGACGTGCTTGAGCAGTGAGGCGATCGTCAGCGCACTCACCGTGCTGCGGGTGCGCGCCTGCTCCTCGGTCAGCCCGTCGGCGGTCTGCAGCAGGAAGCCGCGGTGCCGCTCCAGGGTGGCGATCAGCTCGGCACGCTCGCCGGTCAGGGCCTGCTTCTCGTCGGTGGCGTTCATTCCGGGGCCGCCTCTCGGGTCCGCGGACCGGGGCCGTCCCGGTCCGACGGGAACGACGATAGGACCGATCGCGGACGGATCCGGTCCTCGATCAGGGGCGTCTCCGGAATCAGTCGTCGAGTTCGTGCAGCGCGGTCTCCCAGCGCTCCCGGCGGGCGTCGTCGTCCTGGTCCCACCAGGGGGTGCCGCGCTCGCCGAGGCCGTGCTTGGCCGCGGACACCCGCGTCCGGGCGGCGGCGACGCGGTCGTCGTCGCCGGTCCGCCTACCGGCCCCGACCTCGGCGCGGGCCTTCCCGAGGTGCTGCTGCAGCGCGGACCGCACGTCGTCGGGGATCGTCGGATCGGTGGCGCGCCACCGGCGGCCCCGGACGACGATGTACCGGCCGTCCGGGGTCCGCTCGGGTTCGCTCACGGGGTGGCGGCGTGCTCAGCCGCTGACCGGCACCACGTCCGGCGCGCCGAGGCGGGCGGCGTCGGCGGTGGCGTCGTCGGGCATCTTCTGGCTCTCCCGCTCGGCCTCGACCCGCTTGACGTAGTGGTCGACCTCGCGGGCGATCTGCTCGTCGTTCCAGCCCAGCACCGGGGCGACCAGCTTCGCGGTCTCCTCGGCGGCACCCACGCCCCGGTCGAAGGTCTCGATCGAGATCCGGGTGCGGCGGGCGAGGATGTCCTCCAGGTGCCGCGCGCCCTCGTGCGAGGCGCCGTAGACGACCTCGGCCCGCAGGTAGTCCTCGGCGCCGGTGAGCGGCTCGGCCAGGGTCGGGTCGGCGATGAGGAGGTCGAGGACCTCGTCGATCAGCGAGCCGTACCGGCCGAGCAGGTGCTCGATCCGCACCGGGTGCAGCCCGCTGCGCGCGGCGAGCTGGTGGGTCGAGTTGCGCAGCGCCGTGAAGCCCTCGGCGCCGAGCAGCGGGACCTTCTCGGTGCAGGAGGCGGGCACCTTCGCGTCGAGCGAGTGCACGGCCGCGTCGACGGCGTCCTTGGCCATCACGCGATAGGTCGTGTACTTGCCCCCGGCCACGACGACCAGCCCGGGAACCGGGGTGGCGACGGCGTGCTCACGGGACAGCTTCGAGGTCGCCTCGGACTCGCCGTGCAGCAGCGGGCGCAGGCCGGCGTAGACGCCCTCGACGTCCTCGTGGGTCAGCGGCTGCTCCAGCACCTCGTTGACGTGCGCGAGCAGGTACTCGATGTCGGCCGCGCTCGCCGCCGGGTGCGCCTTGTCCAGGTCCCAGTCGGTGTCGGTGGTGCCGATGATCCAGTGCCGGCCCCACGGGATGACGAACAGCACCGACTTCTCGGTGCGCAGGATCAGCCCGGCGTCGCCGCGGATCCGGTCGCGCGGGACGACCAGGTGGATGCCCTTGGACGCACGCACCTTGAACTGGCCGCGCTCGCCGGCGAGGCCCTGGGTGTCGTCGGTCCACACCCCGGTGGCGTTGATGACCTCCTTGGCGCGGACGTCGAACCGGTCGCCGGACTCCAGGTCCTGCACGGTCGCGCCGATCACGCGGCCGGAGTCCTTCAGCAGCCCGACGACGCGGGCGCGGGTCGCCACGTGCGCGCCATAGGCGGCCGCGGTACGGGCGATCTCCATGGTGTGGCGGGCGTCGTCGACCTGGGCGTCGTAGTACTCCAGGGCCCCGACCAGGGCGTCCTTGCGCAGCGACGGCACGACCTTGCGGGCGCCGCGACGGGTGAGGTGCCGGTGGTGGGGCAGGCCGCGGGCCCGGCCGGACAGCAGCCCGAGCGAGTCGTAGAGCGCGACGCCGGCACCGGCGTAGAAGCGCTCCCACACGTGGTGCTTGAGCGGGTAGACGAACGGCACCGGGCGGACGAGGTGCGGCGCGAGGGTCTGGATCAGCAGCCCCCGCTCCTGCAGCGCCTCGGCCACCAGGCGGAAGTCGAGCATCTCCAGGTAGCGCAGGCCGCCGTGGATGAGCTTGGAGGAACGGCTCGACGTGCCGGACGCGAAGTCGCGGGCCTCGACCAGCCCGGTCGACAGACCACGGGTGGCCGCGTCGAGGGCGGCACCGGCGCCGACGACGCCACCGCCGACGACCAGCACGTCCAGTTCGCGGTCGCCCATCGCCTGCAGCGCCGTGGTACGGGCCTCCGGGGAGAGCGCCACCGATTTCATGATCAGACCTTCCTGAGTGGTTCGTGCTCGTGCTGTCCCGCCGGGGGACTACCCGTTGAACACCCGTCCGATCGCGGGTGTGCCCGGTGTCGCCCCCACGTGTGGTGAGGGCGACACCGGGCGGGTGGTCCTACTGGACGTCGACCCAGTCCAGGGTCCGCTCGACGGCCTTCTTCCAGCGGCCGTAGCCCTCGTTGCGCTGCTCCTCGGACCAGGTCGGCTCCCAGCGCCGGGCCTCGTTCCAGTTCTCCCGCAGCTCGTCGGTGTTCTTCCAGAACCCGACGGCCAGCCCGGCCGCGTAGGCCGCACCGAGCGCGGTGGTCTCGGCGACGACGGGCCGCGAGACCGGGACGCCCAGCACGTCGGCCTGGATCTGCATGCACAGCTCGTTCTGGGTGACGCCGCCGTCGACCTTCAGCGTCTCCAGGGTCACCCCGGAGTCCTTGGTCATGGCGTCGCTGACGTCGCGGGACTGGTAGCAGATCGCCTCCAGCGTGGCCCGGGCCAGGTGCGCGTTGGTGTTGAACCGGGACAGGCCGACGATCGCGCCGCGGGCGTCGGAACGCCAGTACGGCGCGAACAGGCCGGAGAACGCCGGGACGAAGTACACGCCGCCGTTGTCCTCGACCTGGCGGGCCAGCGACTCCGACTGCGAGGCGCCGGAGATGATGCCGAGCTGGTCGCGCAGCCACTGCACGGCCGAGCCGGTGACCGCGATGGAGCCCTCCAGCGCGTAGACCGGACGCTCGCCCTCGAACTGATAGCACATCGTGGTGAGCAGGCCGGACTCCGAGCGGACCAGCTCGGTGCCGGTGTTGAGCAGCATGAAGTTGCCGGTGCCGTAGGTGTTCTTGGCCTCGCCGGGGGCGAAGCAGACCTGGCCGACGGTCGCCGCCTGCTGGTCGCCCAGGTCACCGGTGATGGGGACCTCGCCGCCGAGGGGGCCGTTCGCGAGGGTTTTCCCGAACGCGGTCGCCGACGACGACGGCTTGATCTCCGGCAGCATCTGCCGCGGGATGCCGAAGAAGCCGAGCAGCTCGTCGTCCCAGTCGAGGCTCTCGAGGTCCATCAGCATGGTGCGGCTGGCGTTGGTCACGTCGGTGACGTGCAGCCCGCCGTTGGTGCCGCCGGTGAGGTTCCAGATGACCCAGGTGTCGGTGTTGCCGAAGACCGCGTCGCCGTTCTCGGCGGCCTCGCGGACGCCGTCGACGTTCTCCAGGATCCACTGGATCTTGCCGCCGGAGAAGTAGGTGGCGGGCGGGAGACCGGCCTTGCGGCGGATGACGTCACCGCGGCCGTCGCGGTCGAGTGCGGTCGCGATCCGGTCGGTGCGGGTGTCCTGCCAGACGATCGCGTTGTAGTACGGGCGCCCGGTGCGCCGGTTCCACACGACGGTGGTCTCACGCTGGTTGGTGATGCCCAGCGCGACCAGGTCGGACGCGGACAGTCCGGTCTTGGTGAGCGCCTGCTGCAGGCAGGTGTTGGTGCGCTCGATGATCTCGATCGGGTCGTGCTCGACCCAGCCGGCCTGCGGCAGGATCTGCTCGTGCTCCAGCTGGTGGCGACCCACCTCGTTGCCGCTGTGGTCGAAGATCATGAAGCGGCTGGAGGTGGTGCCCTGGTCGACGGCGCCGACGAACTCGGCCATGAGTTCTCCTGTGTGTCTCGAGCGGGTGGTTCGGGGGTGGGGGCGGGTGCGGTCAGCGCACGTCGCCGACCTCCTGCGGAGCGTCCTCGACGGGGATGTAGCGGTCGATCAGCAGCTTGAACAGGCCGCCGCCGACGAGGGCGCCGACCAGCGGCGCGACGATCGGCAGCCACCAGTACGGCGTGCCGTCACCGGTGACCCACGCGGTCTCGTACCCGGTGATCCACGATGCCAGGCGCGGGCCGAAGTCGCGGGCCGGGTTGATGGCGTAGCCGGCGTTCGCGCCCCAGGCCATGCCGATGCCCACGACCAGGATGCCGATCATGAACGGGGCCATGTTGGACAGCGGGCCCTTGTTGCGCGGGTGGACCAGCGCGAAGATCACGAACACCAGGATCGCGGTGCCGACGACCTGGTCGAAGAACGCCGTCGTGATCGTCGTCGGGTCGCCCGGCGAGGTCGAGAAGATGCCCTGGGTGTCGGTCAGGTTCGGGTCGACCGAGCGGATGAAGTCGGCGTAGACGAACCGGACGATCAGCGCGGCGACGAACGCACCGAGGGTCTGGGCCAGCACGAACGGCGCGACCTTCCGCCACGGGAAGCCCTCGTAGACGGCGAACGCGAGCGTGACGGCCGGGTTCAGGTGGGCGCCGGAGATCCGGCCCGCCACGTAGACGCCCAGCATCACGCCGAAGCCCCAAGCCCAGGCGATCGAGTCGTAGGCGCCCTTCGAGCCGTCCGGTGTGGTGACGACCTGCGCGACGACGCCGACGCCGAAGAGGATCAGGATCATCGTCCCGGCGAACTCGGCGCTCAGCTCGCCGATCAGCGACGGCGCCTTCGCCGTCGCCGGTGTCGTGCGTGTGGCCCGGGTCGCCGGTGCCGGTTCGGCTGCCGTGTTCTCGGAGCTCGTCATCGAACCCCCTCCTGGGTGAGTCCCCTCGCGGAGCCGGGCGGCCCCGTCGTGTGATGCGCGACGCTAGGAGTGCGGACGTGCCCGGGCAACGCAGACCGTTCGACGATGCCGAACGTTGCGGGTCGATCGGTCCATGATCCAGTCCGCGGAGCGTCCGGACGGCCTACGATCGCTGCGTGGCACGGGCGATCCAGTCGGTGGAGCGGGCGGCGGCGCTGCTGCGGCTGCTCGGCGGCGCGGGGCGCCCGCTGGCGCTGGCCGAGCTGGCGGCGGCCCTGGACCTGCCGCGCCCGACGGCGCACGGTCTGCTGCGCACCCTCCGCGAGGAGGGGCTGGTGGCGCAGGAGTCGTCGTCGGGCCGCTACCTGCTGGGCGAGGGGCTGGGGCGGCTGGGCACCCCGTGGGACCGGCACGACCTGCGCGCCCGGGCGATGAACTGGGCCGACGCGCTGGCGGCGGGCACCGGCTGCGCGGTGTACCTGGGCGTGCCGTCCGCCGACGGGGCCGGGGTCGACGTGGTGCACCACGTGTTCCGGCCCGACGACACGCCGCAGCGGCTGCGGACCAACACCACCCAGCCGTTGCACGCGACGGCGTGGGGGCGGTGCCTGCTGGCGTTCGCGCCGGCGTCGGTGCGGGCGGTCGAGCCGCTGGAGACCTACACCCGGGCGACCGTGACCGACCCGGCGGCGCTGACCCGCGAGATCACCGCGATGCGGCGGCGCGGCTGGGCGGCCGACGCCGGCGGCTGGGAGCCGGGCGTCGGCGGGCTCGCGGTGCCGGTCCGCAGCGGGGGCGGGCTGACCGTCGCGGCGCTGGGGATCGGTGCCCCCGTCGAGGAGCTGTTCGCCGCGGACGGCCGCGCCCGCCCGGAGGCCGTCGTCGAGCTCGTCGCCGCGGCCGCCGAGATCGCCGACGGGCTGGAGGGACTGACGTGAGCGGCCTGTCGTCGGGGGAGCGGGTGGTCGCCGCGATCGACCAGGGGACGACGTCGACGCGCTGCCTGCTGTTCACCCGCTCGGGCCGGATGGTCGCGGTCGCCCAGCGCGAGCACCGGCAGCACTTCCCGAGCCCGGGCCGCGCCGAGCACGACGCGTCGGAGATCTGGCGGGCGGTGACCCGGGTGGTGCCCGCGGCACTGCGCCGGGCCGGGCTGGGGCCGGAGAACGTCGTCGCGCTCGGCATCGCCAACCAGCGCGAGACGACGGTCATCTGGAACCGGCGCACCGGGGTCCCCCTCGCGAGGGCGATCACCTGGCAGGACACCCGGACCACCGACATCGTCGCCGGTCTCGCCGCCGACACCGACGCCGCCCGCTGGGCCCGGGTCAGCGGGCTCGGCCCGGCGACGTACTTCGCGGGCCCGCGGCTGCAGTGGCTGCTCGACCACGTGCCGGGCGCGCGCGACGGCGCCGAACGCGGCGAGGTCCTGTTCGGGACGATGGAGTCCTGGCTGATCTGGAACCTCACCGGCGGCCCCGACGGCGGCGTGCACGTCACCGACGTCACCAACGCCAGCCGCACGATGCTGATGGACCTGCGCACGCTGGAGTGGTCCGACGCGCTGTGCTCGGCGCTGCGGGTGCCGCGGGGGATGCTGCCGACCATCGTGCCGAACGCCCGCGTCTACGGCCGGTGCTCCGGTCTGCTCGACGGGGTGCCGGTCGCCGGCGCCCTCGGCGACCAGCAGGCGGCGCTGGTGGGCCAGACCTGCTTCGCACCCGGCGAGGCGAAGTGCACCTACGGGACCGGCGCGTTCCTGCTGAAGAACACCGGCTCCCGCATCGCGGGCTCCGAGGCCGGCCTGATCCCGACCGTCGGCTACCTGTTCGGCGACCACCCGGTCTACGCGCTCGAGGGCTCCATCGCGATGACCGGCTCGCTGGTGCAGTGGTTCCGCGACGCGCTGGGCATGATCTCCACGGCGGCCCGGATCGAGACGCTCGCACTGACCGTCCCGGACAACGGCGGCTGCTACGTCGTCCCCGCCTTCTCCGGTCTCTACGCCCCGCACTGGTACCCCGACGCCCGCGGCGTGATCGTCGGCCTGACCTCCTACATCCATCGCGGCCACCTCGCCCGCGCGGTGCTGGAGGCGACCGCGTGGCAGACCCGCGAGGTGCTCGACGCGATGAACGCCGACTCCGGCCTGCCCGTCACCCGCCTGAAGGTCGACGGCGGCATGACCGCGAACCACCTGCTCATGCAGTGCGTCGCCGACGTCCTGGACCTCACGGTGGAACGCCCCCTCGGGTCGGAGGCGGTGTCGCTCGGCGCGGCCTACGCGGCCGGCCTGGCCGTCGGCTACTGGCCGGATCCGGAGGTGCTGCGCCGCAACTGGCACCGGGCGGCCGCCTGGGAGCCGACGATGGACCCCGGCCTGCGCCGCCGCGAGCACGACAACTGGAAGCGGGCGGTGCAGCGGAGCACGGGGTGGGCGCGCCCGGACTGAGCCCCGGCCGGCCCGCCCCGCCTCGGCGGGAGGTGCCGCGCACCCCTCAGGTTTCTTCCGCCCGCCGTCGACGCCGTCGGACCCGGTCCCGGTGCTCGCGGTCCCGCATCTCCTGGACCCGGCGCACACCGACGTCCAGGAGGCGCCCGGTCACCGGCCGGAACCAGTCGACCCACTCAGCGGGGACACCGGTCACGATCCGCCGGGCGCCGGTGTCGGTCACGTCCTCCCAGAGGTTCTCGTGGGCCCGCGTGGTCGCGAGGACGAGCAGCCGTCGACCGTCCTCGGGATCCGGCTCGCGCTCGATCAGGTCGCGCTCCTCCAGCCGCGCGAGCAGCCGGGTGGTACCTCCGGTCGCGAGCCCGACGGTCTCCGCGACCTCGGCGCCGGTCATGGCCCGCCGGCCGAGCAGCAGCTCGGCGAGCACCGTGTACTCGTGCACCGTGAGCCCGCACCGCTCGGCGACGGACCGGATCCGGTAGAAGCCGAGCAGCTCCGCCCGGGCGAGGAGCGGTCCGAGCGCGTCCGCGGTCTCGTCCCGGACCCGCCGGTCCTCCTCCGCCTGCCTCGCACGTGCGTCCTGCTCCTCGACCTGCCTCGCACGTGCGTCCCGCTCGGCGGCCTGCCTCGCACGTGCGTCCCGGTCGGTGACCTGCCGGCCGGTGTCCCGCTGATCGGGGTCATTCTGATCGGTGTCCCCGGGGTCCCCGGTCGCTCCGTCGGGCTCCGGCGGCTCGACGGGGTCGGTGCTCCGGCTCCCCGGGGTGAGGTCCGGACGAACTCGCTTACCGGGTAAGCGAATTCCTTGGACCTCCCCACCCGGCGCCCGGAGCGGCTCGTCCTCCGCACCCGGACGATCTGCCCCGGAGCCGCAGCCGGAACCGCAGCCGGCGTCGGAGTCGGAACCGCAGCCGGCGTCGGAGCCGGAGCCGGCGTCGGAGTCGGAGATGGCGCCGGGCGCTGACGGTGTCCCGCCGTCGGACGGACCCGGGGACCCTGTTCCGCGAATTCGCTTACCCGGTAAGCGAGTTCGCGGAACAGAGGCACCCCGCGGGCCCCGGTCGGGTCCGCCACCGGCCGTGGCGTGGTCCGTGTCGCGCTGCATGGGGAAGCGGTAGCAGTCCGGCCGGTCCACCACGCCGGATTCCGTCGGGCGGTTCGCGATCGTGGTGTCGCCGCCGGTGCCGGTGCCGGTGCCGGCGGGCCGCGGGGTGGTGCGGTGGGTCAGCGGGTGAACGCCCCGGCGTCGGTCAGGTCGGTGGTGCGGGTCTCGTGCAGGCCCCACACGCACAGGCCGGACACGGCGGCCAGCCCGGCGATCAGCAACGACACCGGCCAGGACGCGCCGGTCGTGGCGACCAGGCTGGTGGCGAGCAGTGGCGTGATGCCGCCGCCGACGATGCTGGAGGCGTTGTAGCCGATGGACGCGCCGGTGTAGCGGTAGCGGGTCGCGAACAGCTCCGGCAGGAACGCGCCCATCGGGGCGAACACGCCGGCGAAGGCGATCATCGCGACCGAGAAGCCGACGGCGACGAGGATCCCGTCGCCGGTGCCGAGCAGCCAGAACAGCGGGAACGCCCACAGCACCGCGAGGATGCAGGCCCACAGGCAGACGCGCCGTCGTCCGACCCGGTCCGACAGCACTGCGAGGAGCGGGGTCGCCACGCCCATCACCGCGGCGGCGACCATGGCCGCGACCAGCAGCGTCGTGCGGGACAGGCCGAGCTCGGTGGTGCCGTAGGACAGGCTGAAGGTGGTGACCGTGTAGAAGATCGTGTGGGTGATGACCATCCCGCCGGTCGCGAGCAGCAGGGACCGGGGCTGGCGGCGCACCACCTCGGCGACCGGTGCCTTCTCGCGCTCCTGCTCGAGCATCGCCTTCTCGAACACCGGGGTCTCGGCGATCCGCAGCCGGATGTAGAGCCCGACGACCACCAGCACCGCGCTGGCCAGGAACGGCACCCGCCAGCCCCAGGCGGCGAACTGCGCGTCGGTCAGGGCGGCGGACAGCGCGAGGAACGCCCCGCTCGCGATGACGAACCCGACCGCCGGGCCGACCTGCGGGAAGCTCGAGTAGAGCCCGCGACGTCCCGCCGGGGCGTGCTCGGTGGCCATCAGCACCGCGCCGCCCCACTCGCCGCCGAGCCCGAAGCCCTGCAGGAAGCGGCACAGCACCAGCAGCACCGGCGCGGCGATCCCGATCGTCGAGTACGTCGGCAGCAGTCCGATCGCGACGGTGCCGACGCCCATCGTCAGCAGCGAGACGACCAGGGTCGCCTTGCGCCCGACCCGGTCGCCGAAGTGTCCGAACGCGACCGCGCCGACCGGGCGCGCGACGAACCCGACGCCGAAGGTCGCGAACGCCGCCAGTGTGCCGGTCAGCGGGTCGAGGTCGGGGAAGAACAGCGTGCCGAAGACCAGGGCCGCGGCGGTGCCGTAGATGTAGAAGTCGTAGAACTCGATCGCGGTGCCGATGAAGCTGGCCACGGCGATGCGCTGCGCCGACATCGTGGGTGCGGCGGGCTCGGTCACTGGTCCCCCTCCTCGCGCGGCATCCGCCGCAGCAGCTCCGGTCCGAAGCGGGTCACGTGGGCCCGCGCGGCGGCCTCGGCGCGGGCCGGGTCGCCCGAGGTGATGTCGTCGAGCAGCGTGCGGTGGCTGTCGGCGATGTCGCCCAGGTCGTCGTAGAGGTCCCGGGACAACCGGAAGACGTGCTGCAGCGGCGCGGAGATCGTCTCCCAGGTGTGCAGCAGGCGCCGTCGTCCGCAGAGCTCGTGGATCCGGCGGTGCAGTGCGAAGTCCAGGGTCACCGCGGCGGCGCTGTCCCGCGCGGCGCAGGCGGCGTGCAGGTCGTCGACGATCCGGCCGAGCTCCCGGGCGTGCTCCGCCGATCCGGTCGTGGCCAGGGACCGCACGGCCAGCGGCTCGGTCGCGGCGCGCAGCGCGATGATCTCCTCGGCGTCGTCGGCGGTCAGCGTCGCGACCCGGGCGCCGCGGCGGGGGAGCAGCACGACCAGCCCCTCGGCGTCGAGCCTGCGCAGCGCGTCGCGGACCGGGCCGCGGCTGATCCCCAGCCGCTCGGCGAGGTCGCGCTCGACCAGCCGCGCGCCGTCGCGCAGCTCCCCGGACAGGATGAGGCCACGGACCCGGTCGGCGACGGCGTCACCGAGACCGGGATGCGCCGCGAGGTCCCCGCCCCACGTCGCCGGATCGCTCACCGGGCCTCCAGCTCGGCCCGCAGGCGGTGGGCGACACCGGTCCCGGCGGCCGGCTCGACGTCGTCGCGGGAGACCGGGGTGCCCGCGGCGACGGCGCGCCGCAGCGTGAGCCCCTCGGCCAGCCCGATCGGCAGGAACCCGCCGGCCCGGGCCGCGGCGGCCGGGCGGACCACGCCGTACACGGTCGAGCCGCCCTCGCCGTCGAGCCGGTCGCCGGGGACCAGGTCGCGCTTCGCGGTGGCGACGACGTCGGCCACCCAGTCCCGCGGCCGCCCGGAGTCCAGACCGCGGGCCCCGGCGGCGCACACGCTCTGCGCCAGCTCCAGCCCGATGAGGTGGTACGGCCGGTACATCGCGGTGTAGCGACCGGACGGGTCGGTGCGCAGCCCGTAGTTCGCGAAGCAGGCCGCCACGTAGTCGCTCGGCGCCTCGAGCGTCACGTAGACGCCCCAGCGCAGGTCGCGCTCCACGGGGGTGCCGTCGCGGTGCAGCGACGACACGACCTCGACCGTCCCGGTGCGGTCCAGGACGCCGCCCGCCTCGCGCGGGACGCACACCCGGTGCAGGTCGTCGGTGCCGGCGGGCGGGAAGGCGAGCCCGTCGTCGGGCGGGAGCAGGCCGGTGGCGTTCGCGACGGCCGCCATCTCGATCGCGGACTTCGTGCCGTCGAGGAAGGAGTTGAACATGACCGGGTTGAGCCCCGAGGCCGCCGCGTGCCCGGGGGTGAACCCGTAGTGGCCCCACACCGTCTCCGGGGTCGAGCGGTGGTACTCCGGCAGGTACTTGGTGCCCTTCCCGGCGGCGACGACGCCGAACCCGTTGGTCCGCGCCCAGTCCACCAGCTCGCAGATCAGGCTGGGCTGGTCGCCCGAGGCCATCGTGTAGACCACTCCCCGCTCGGCCGCGCGGGCCGCGAGCACCGGACCGACGAGCACGTCGGCCTCGACGGTCACCATCACGACGTGCTGCCCGGCCTCGATCGCGCCCAGCGCGTGCGCGGCGCCCGCGACGGGGGAGCCGGTCGCCTCGACGACGACGTCCACGTCGTCGGCCCCGAGCACCGCGTCGACCGAGGTCGCGACCCGGGCCCCGGTGAGCCCGGCGGTGTCCAGTGCGGCGCGGGCGCGCTCCTCCGAGAGATCGACGACGGCGCTGACCTGCAGGTTCGGCACCCGGGCCGCCTGGTGCAGGAACATCGTCGCGAACGTGCCCGCGCCGATCACGCCGGCCCGGACCGGTGTGGAGCGCTGCTGCATCGTCTCGAACAGACCCATCCGGTGCCCCTCCACGCCGCGCCGCCGTGCCACCCCGCTGTGACCGGCGGTGGCACCGTGCGCCGGTACACGGTCGACTGTCAATGGTTGACCAGACTCTGGAACGCCGCGATGTGGTCGCTTGCTCACGATGTGGGCGATCTGTCACGGTGTCGACCGGCCCGGTCACCGCCGTCCGGGCCGGTCGACACCGAGGAGCGAGGCCGATGGGGCCCGAGATCATCGCGATCGCCGTGCTGGTGGTCATGTTCGTGATCGCCACGACGATGCCGGTCAACCTCGGCGCACTGGGGTTCCTCGCCGCGGCCGCGGTCGGGATCGGCGTGCTGGGGCTGAGCCTTGACGACGTCCTCGCGGGCTTCCCCGGAGACCTGTTCCTGCTGCTCGTCGGGCTGACCTACCTGTTCGCGCTGGCGACGGCCAACGGCACCGTCGACCTGCTGGTCCACTGGGCGATGCGGGCCGTCCGCGGACGATTGGTGCTCGCGCCGTTCGTGTTCTTCGCGATCTCCTGCGGGCTCTCGGCGCTCGGGGCGTTGTTCGCGGTCGCGATCGTCGCGCCGCTGGCGATGCCCTTCGCCCGGCGCTACGGCATCAACCTGCTGCTCATGGGCATGATGGTCGTGCACGGCGCGCTCGGCGGGGCGTTCTCGCCGATCACCGTCTACGGCGCGTTCGTGAACTCGACGATGGCGACCGTGGGCCTGCCCAGCGACCCGATCGCGCTGTTCCTGACCCCGCTCGTGGTCAACGTCGTGATCGCCGTCGGGATCTTCCTGGTGCTCGGCGGCCGGTCGCTCGTCGGGCGCACGGTCGACCCGGTCGAGGCACCGGGCGACGACGCCGCCCCCGCCGGGGACGCCGGGACCGGGACCGGGAGCGCCGCCGCGACCGGCACCGTGACCGAGGCCCCGGTCGTCGGCCGGGTCGGGCTGGAGCAGGGCATCACGCTGGCCGGCATCGCGCTCATGGCCGTCGGCTCCGCCGCGTTCGGCTGGGACGTCGGCGTCGTCGCGCTCGCCGTCGCGATCGTGCTGCGGCTGGTCGCCCCGCGCCGCCCGGACGTCGTCGGGAAGATCTCCTGGTCCACCGTCCTGCTGATCTGCGGTGTCGTCACCTACGTCGGCGTGCTCCTGGAGGCCGGCGCGGTCGACCTGGTCTCCTCGGGGATCAGCGGGATCGGCGCACCGCTGCTCGCGGCGCTGCTGCTCTGCTACGTCGGCGGCGTGCTCTCGGCGTTCGCGTCCTCGGTGGCGATCCTCGGTGTCGCGATCCCGCTGGCCCTGCCGTTCCTGCAGCAGGGCGAGGTGTCCGCGGTCGGGATGGTGGCGGCGCTCGCGGTGGCCGCGACCGTCGTCGACGTCAGCCCGTTCTCCACGAACGGGGCGCTGGTGCTCGCCAACGCGCCCGCCGACGTCGACCGGGACCGCTTCTACCGCCAGATGCTCGCCTACGCGGGCGTCGTCGTGCTGGTCGGCCCGCTGCTGGCCTGGGCACTGCTCGTGCTGCCCGGCATCCTCTGACCCGCCCGACTAGCGTCGCGGCCATGAACGACGCCGCCGTGGCCGCCGGGCGCCTCGCCCGCGGGCTGGAACCGCTGCACTCCCAGGTCTACTTCGCCCCCGAGGGCGAACCGGCCTACACCGCCGCCGGGCTGGAGCCGGGTCGGATGAGCTACTTCGCCCCGCGGGCCGCACCGATGGGCGCGGTCGGAGCCTCGGTGGTCACCGCGACGTTCTACAACTTCTCCCCGCGCCTGGTCGCGAGGTCGGTCCCGCGGGCCTGGGAGCTGGTGTCCGCACCGGACCTGCTCGACGTGCGGTTCGCCGTCGCCGACGCCTCGCTGCGCCGCACCCTGGGCGGCGACGCCGTCGCCTCGCCCGAGATGGCCGAGGCCGCCGGGCTGGCCCGGACCGCGGCCGGGGCCGTCACCCCCGACGGGCGCCCGCTCGCCGCCGGCCACCTCGACGTGCCCTGGCCGACCGCGCCGCACCTGGTCCTGTGGCACGCGCTGTCGATCCTGCGCGAGCACCGCGGCGACGGGCACATCGCGCTGCTGGTCGAGGCCGGGCTGTCCGGGCTGGAGGCGCTGGTCACCGCGACCGCGACGGGCACCGGGTTCACCGTGGCCTTCGCCCGCGGCAGCCGCGGCTGGTCGGCCGCCGAGTGGAACGCCGCCGTCGCCGGACTCGCGGACCGCGGCCTGCTGCAGCCGGCCGACACGGCCGGGGACGACGCCGTCGAACCGGTCCTGACCGAGGAGGGCACGGCGCTGCGCAAGCGGATCGAGAACGACACCCACCGTCTCGGTGCCGCCCCGTGGTCCGCGCTCGGCGCCGACGGGGCCACGCGGCTCGGCGAGCTCGGCGGGGCGTTCGTCCGGACGGCCCTGGCGAACGGGGCGTTCCCCGCCGAGGGGGTCTTCGCGGCGCGTCCGAAGGGCTGATCACGGCCCGCGCCCGGCCCCAGGACGGGCGCGGTGTCCTGACTGCCCGATATGGTGCGCTCCGCAACCGACCGCCGTGGTCGGTGCGGTGACCTGCAGGAGGACCCCCGGTGCTCGAGATCAGCGGTCTCGAATGGGCCGTCACGATCGGCGTGATCATCGCGCTGCTCGCGTTCGACCTCGTCCTGGGCTGGCTGCGGCCGCACCGGGTGGGATTCAAGGAGGCCACCGCCTGGTCGGTGTTCTACATCCTGGTCGCGATCGCGTTCGGACTGGTGTTCGCGACGATCCACGGCTGGGACTTCGGAACCCAGTACTTCACGGGCTACATCGTCGAGAAGAGCCTGTCGGTCGACAACCTGTTCGTCTTCGTCGTGATCATGACGACGTTCGCGGTGCCGGAGGAGCACCAGCACAAGGTGCTGACCTTCGGCATCGTGCTCGCCCTGATCATGCGCGCGATCTTCATCGCGGTCGGGGCGACGCTGCTGAACCTGTTCTCGTTCATGTTCCTGGTCTTCGGTCTGCTGCTCCTGTGGACCGCCGTGCAGCTCTACCGGCACAAGGACGAGGACCCCGACATCGAGGACAACATGGTCGTGAGGGGCGCGCGCAGGCTCTTCCCGGTCACCGAGGAGTACGACGGCGGGAAGCTGTTCACCCGGGACAACGGCCGCCGGGTCGCGACCCCGATGTTCATCGTGCTGGTCTCGATCGGCGGCATCGACCTGCTGTTCGCCCTCGACTCGATCCCCGCGGTGTTCGGCGTGACCCAGGAGGCGTTCATCGTCTTCACCGCCAACGCCTTCGCGCTGCTCGGCCTGCGGGCGCTGTTCTTCCTGGTCAAGGGCCTGCTGGACCGGCTGGTCTACCTGTCGGCCGGGCTCGCGGTCATCCTCGCGTTCATCGGCGTGAAGCTGATCCTGCACTGGCTCCACGTCGACATCTCGCCGGCCGTGCCCGAGATCCCGACCATGGTCAGCCTGGTCGTGATCCTGGGGATCCTCGCGGTCGTCACCGTCGCCAGCCTCGTCAAGACCAAGGGCGACCCGTCGATGACCGCCCACGCCGGGTCGCTGCGCGCCCGCAAGGAGCGCTCCGAGCAGCGCGACTGAGCCGGTCCGGCCGGCCCGGCGCTCAGCCGGGCAGGCCGGCCAGGCCGGGCCCGCCGAGCGGGGTGACCTCGATGTAGTCCGGCGGGGCGGTGAGCAGCGCCAGCACGTCGCCCAGGCCGCTCTCGCCGATGTCGCGGCTCAGCGCCGCCTCCGACGACGCGGCGTCGGACCACATCTCGGTGACCCAGACGACGTCGGGCTCGTCGGGGGTGGCGTTCACGACGTAGGCGAGGCAGCCGGGCTGGGCGGCCATGTCGTCGGCGACGCGGAGCAGCGCGCCCGCCAGCTCGGTCCCCTGTCCCTCCAGGGCCACCATCCGCACGTACCGGCCGACCCGCTCGCTCGTGTCCACGGCGGCGACCGTAGACGGCCCCTCCCGGCGCCCCGGGGTCGGGGCGGGCTCAGCCCGCGGGCTCGTCGGCGTCGCCGGGGCCGTCGAAGCGGCGGTGCACCGGGGCGGCCGGGTCCCAGGTGGACCATCCGGGGTCCCCGGTGGCCGCGAACCGCAGCCACGTCGCGCGCATCCGCTCCGACAGCTCCGCCGACGGGTGGTGCCCGGCGAGCCCGGACGGGCCGGACGCGGAGTCCAGCGTCCCGAACACGTAGGGCAGCTCGGTCGCGTGTGCCGCGCCGAGCCGCCCGTCGCAGGCGTCGGAGCGGTGCGCGAACAGGTAGCCGAACCGGCGTCCGGTGTGCGCGTCGAGCAGCCGCCGGGTCGGTCCGGCGAACACCAGCTCGGTCATGGCGCTGGCGTAGCGCTCGCCGGGGGTGCCGCCGCCGGGCAGCGTCACCTGCGGTGCGACGGCGGCGAGCGCGCCCCGTGCCTGGTCCTCGGTGAGCGCGTCGAGCACCCCGGTCGGGACGAGGTAGAGGTTCATCTCCTCGGCGTTGCTCCCGGCGAGCAGGTCGACGCCGGCCGACGCCCCGGCGCGCAGCGCGGCGAGCGGGTCGGCGGGCAGCAGGTCGTCGCCGAGGACCGGGAGGAACCCGGCCAGGCCGAAGCCGGGGTCGCCGCCGTCGGGCTCGCGCAGGTCGCCGCGGCGGCCGGGCAGGTCCACCCGGGCCTGTGCGGCCATGACGTCGTCGACCGGGACGGACCGGAAGGCATCCGCCGTGGGCGCGACGCCGAGCTCGGCGGCCAGCACCGCGGCCAGCGGGGCCGCCCGCTCCGGCGCGGACCGGCACATCTCGGCGCCCCCGGACTGCACCACCGCGCGGCGGAACAGCCCGGCCGAGCGCGGCGAGGCCAGCAGCAGGCCGATGCTCATCGCCCCCGCCGACTCGCCGACCACGGTGACCAGGTCCGGGTCCCCGCCGAAGGCGGCCGCGTTGTCGCGCACCCACTCCAGCGCCGCCAGCTGGTCACGGAGCCCGACGTTCGTCGCGCCGCCCCCGAGCGGCAGGAACCCCTCCGCGCCGAGCCGGTAGTTCGCCGCGACCAGCACGGCGCCGCCCGCCGCGAGCACGGCCCCGTCGTAGGCGGGGGCCGAGGACTCACCCGCGACGAACGCGCCGCCGTGCAGGAACACGAGCACCGGCAGCCCGCCCGCGCCGGGGTCGGGGGTCCACACGTCGACGGTCAGGAAGTCCTCGCCGGGCCGCCGCCCGGTGCCGATCACCGGGCTCATGTCCAGGCCGCCCGCGATCACGCGCGGCGGCTGCGGGGCGTTCGGGCCGGGCGGGCCCGAGGCGTCGCGGACCCCCTCCCACACCGGGGCGGGGGCCGGGGCGGCGTAGCGCAGCGGGCCCACCGGCGGTGCCGCGTAGGGCACGGACCGGAACCGGACGACGTCGCCGGTGCGGACGCCGCGCACCGGTCCGGAGGTGGTGCCGACGATCTCCTCGGATTCCATGGTTCCGGTCTACTCCGATCCGACCGCCGCCATCCAGGACAGGATCCGACCGGAATCGGCGGCACACTGGTCGTCGTGATGGGGACATCGGCGCGGCTGCTGCGCCTGCTCGGGCTGCTGCAGGTGCCGCGCGACTGGACGGGGCCCGCCCTGGCCGAGCGCCTCGACGTCGACGTGCGCACCGTCCGCCGCGACGTCGACAAGCTCCGCACCCTCGGCTACCCGGTCCACTCCACACCCGGGGTGACCGGCGGCTACCGGCTCGGCGCCGGGGCCGCGCTGCCACCCCTGCTGCTCGACGACGACGAGGCCGTCGCCGTCGCGGTCGGGCTGCGGACCGCCGCGGGCGGGTCGGTCTCGGGCATCGAGGAGACCTCGGTCCGGGCCCTGGCCAAGCTGGAGCAGGTCCTGCCGAACCGGCTGCGCCGCCGCGTCGCCGCCCTGGGCACCGCGACGTCCACGCTCGCCGCGCGCGGCCCGACCGTCGACGCGGACGTGCTGTCCGCGCTGGCCGCCGCCTGCCGCGACCACGAGGTCCTGCGGTTCGACTACGTCGCGGGGGACGGGACGGAGACCCGCCGGGTCGCCGAGCCCGAGGGGCTCGTGCACACCGGGCGCCGCTGGTACCTCGTCGCCTGGGACACCGGCCGCGACGACCGCCGCACCTTCCGGGTGGACCGGATGCGGCCCAAGCTGCCCGCCGGGCCGCGCTTCGCCCCGCGCCCGGAACCGGAGGGCGGGCTCGCCGCGTTCGCCCAGCGCGGGATCTCCTCGGGTGCCTACCCGCACCGGGCGCGGATCGTGTTCCACGCCCCGGCGGAGCGGATCGCCGAGCACGTCACCCCGGCGTCGGGGATCGTGACCGACCTCGGCGGGGACCGCTGCGAGCTCGCGGCCGGGGCCTGGACCCTGGAGTCGCTGGCGGTGTGGCTGTGCTTCTTCGGCGTCGACTTCGAGGTGGTCGAGCCGGTCGAGCTGGTGGAGCACCTCGACGCGGTCGCCGCCCGCCTCGGGCGGGCCGCGGACCACGCGCGCGCGAACGGCGGCGGCTGACCGGGCCGCTCAGAGCAGGGCGCGGACCGCGCCCACGGGCGTGCCGTGGCCGAGCACGTCGGTGCGGGTCGCGGCGGTGAGCGCGTCGGACCCGGCGCCGAGGGACTCCAGCACGGCGCGTGCGACGACCGGCAGCGGTCGCGGCGACCCGTCCAGCACGGTGACGGCGAACGCCCGCCCGTCGGGCAGCGCGGCCGCCAGCACCCCCTCGGCACCGTCCTTGGTGACCAGGCCCGGCACCGCGCCGGCCAGCCGGGTCACCGGCCGGTCCGTGCCGCCGACCCACCACGGGTGCGCGCGGACCGCGGCCGCGACCCGCCCCTCGGGGGTGTCCGAAGCGGCCGTCGCCAGCGTCGCGAAGGCCCGGGCCAGCCCGGCCGGGGTGGTGCCGAACAGCGGCGCGCCGCAGCCGTCGACGGTGGTGACGCTGACCGGCACCCCGGTCAGCTCGGCGACGGTCTCCCGGACCAGCCGCTGCAGCGGGTGCGCGGGGTCGCGGTAGCCGGCCGTCGGCCACCCCGCGGCCACGCAGGCGGCGAGCATCGCGGCGTGCTTGCCCGAGCAGTTCTGCAGCACCGGCGACGGTCCCGTCCCCGCCGCGCGGACGGCCGCCGCGGCCGACGGCCCCAGCGGCAGGTCCGGGGTGTTGTCCAGGTCGGACTCGTCGAGCCCGGCACCGGCGAGGATGCGCCGCACGCCGTCGACGTGGCCGGGCTCGCCGGAGTGCGAGGCACTGGCCAGCGCGAGCAGCTCGCCGCCGAGGTCCAGCCCGGCCCGCAGCATCGCCACCGCCTGCACCGGCTTGAGCGCCGAGCGCGGCAGGAACGCCACGTCCGGGTCGCCGGAGCCGGTCACGGTGCCGCCGGGGTGGTGCACCGCGACGGTGCCCAGGTGCACCGACTCCACGGTGCCCTCCCGCTCGACGACGGCCAGCGGGACGGCGGCGGCCAGGACGGGCGGAACGGGTGGGACGGGGCCGGGCGTGCTCATGCGGCCGACGCTACGTCCGCCGCGGCGGGCGCTCAGGCGGGGACCGGGGCCAGACCCAGCTCCCGTGCCAGCTCCGGTGTCGGGTGCACCGGGACGGGACCGTAGGCGTTGCCCCGGGCCGAGCGCCGCCGCACGGCGGGCAGGCGCATCAGCAGCCGGACGAACGCGGGCGGGGCGATGGTGCGGCCGCGCTCGCGGGCCCGTGCGACGCCCCGCTCGATGCGGACCTGCCGGCTCTGCACGGACACGATCGCGGGCTCCCGCTCGGCCTGGACCGCGGCGAGCGTCGCGGTGCCGACCGTGCCCGCCCGCAGCGCGGGAACCAGGTGGTTCGCCGCGGCGAGCGCGTCCTGCAGGGCCATCAGGATCCCGTTGCCGCCGACGGGGGAGATGACGTGCGCGGCGTCGCCGATCAGCAGCAGGCCGGGCCGGTGCCAGGTCGGCACCCGGGAGATGTCGACCGACAGCAGTGTGGCGTCGTTCAGGTCGGTGAGCAGCCCGACCCGGTCGGCCAGCCACGGCATGAGCCCGGCGACCTCGCGGCGCACGTGCTCCACCCCGGCCTCGCGCAGCGCCGGGTAGCCGCCCTTGGGCAGCGACAGGCCGACCTGCCAGCGCTCCTCGCCGCCGAGCAGCCCGACGTAGCTGCGGGTGCCGAGGAACAGGTCGACGGCGGCGTCGGGCGGGTCGTCGTCGTGGCGGGGCAGCGCGAACCACAGCAGGTCGGTGGTGGCTCCTTGGGATTCCGCGGTCAGCCCGGCGAGGGTGCGCAGGCGGGAGAACCGGCCGTCGGCGGCGACGACCAGCCCGGCGTCGATCCGCTCCCCGGACCGCAGGGTCACCCCGCGGACGGGGTCGTCGTCGGTGCCCGCGCCGAGCAGGCCGTTCACCGCGGCGCCGGTGCGCAGCTCGAAGGTCGGCAGGGTCGCCGCCTCGGCGGCGAGGAAGTCGAGGAACCGGGCCTGCGGCATGAGCGCGACGTAGTCGTAGGGGGTGTCGAGCAGGCCGTAGTCGGTGGTGGTGACCGTCCCGCGACCGGTGCGGAAGCGGAACCGCCGGGCCGGGACGTGCGGCTGCTCCAGCAGGCGTCCGGCGAGCCCGAGCCGGTCGAACAGCTCGAGCGTCCACGGGTGCAGGGAGTCGCCGCGGAAGTCGCGGTCGAAGTCCCGGTGGCGTTCGAGCAGTGTCACCGGCAGGCCCGCCCGGGCCAGCAGGTAGGCGAGCAGCATGCCGCCGGGGCCACCGCCCGCGACGATCGTCCGTTCCGCGGTCACCCGGCCATGTTAGCTCGCCGAACGAGTGTCTCGCTCGTCGAGAGAGTTGAACTGGGGGAGCGGTCGGCGGCACAGGAAGGTGCGGGCGGGCGGCGGGTTGCGCCACTCGGTCGCGGTCTCCACGACCTCGTCGAAGTGGGTGTCGAGCAGGTCGCGCAGCACCCGCACCCGGTTCGGCAGCGCCATCCAGGTGATGATCATGCTCATCACCCCGCCCGGGACCAGCCGGCGCGCGATCGTGCCCATGACCTGCAGGCGCAGGGTCTGCGGGAACACCGCCCACGGCAGGGTCGAGACGAACGCGTCGACCTCGGTGATGCCGGCCTCGTCGAGGATCCGGTCCAGGTCGGCGACGTCGCCCTGCACGACCTCCAGCCACGGCTTGTGCCGGCGCAGGTGCGCGACCAGCTCGGAGTCGATCTCGATCGCGAGGTAGCGCGCGTGCGGTCCGAGCCGCTCACGGATCGGCTCGGCGAGCACCCCTGGTCCGGCGCCGAGCTCGACGACGACGCCGTTCGTCCCGCGCGGGACGACGGCGGCGAGCTGGCGGCACAGCCGCCGTCCGGTGAGGAACGGGGTCGCGAGCTGGTCCATCTTCGAGAACGAGCGTTTGAGGAAGACGGCGTGGTCGGGTCGGCCCATGCGGTACATCGTGGCCGTTCGCGCGGTCCCGGTCATGTCCGGGCGATCCGGGTCACCCGGCGACGGGCGTGTGTCGGTCGGTGTCGTTCCTGTAAAGCGATCGCCGAGGGGCTTCCGTACACGCTGTATCCACCGTATACAGAGCACATGGCACCGGATGACGCGCTGGTCGACGCCCTGCGTCGCGCAATCGTGGAAGGCGTGTACCCGCCCGGCCACCGGCTGGTGCAGGAGGAGCTGGCGGACCGCTACGGCGTCAGCCGCATCCCGCTGCGGGAGGCGCTGCGCACCCTGGTCGGCGAGGGCCTGCTGCGCAGCGAGGCCGGCCGCGGCACCTTCGTCACCGAGCTGGACCTGGCCGAGATCGACGAGATCTACGACCTGCGGCGCATGGTCGAGCCGAGCTTCGCCCCGCACGTCGCGGACCGGGTGTCCCGGCGCGACGTCGCGCGGTTCGACGGCATGGCCGGCGACATGGACCAGGTCGCCCGGACCGGTGCCGCCGAGTGGTCCCGCACCAACCTGGCCTTCCACCTCGACATGTACCGGCTCGCCCGGCTGCCGCTGCGCTACGAGCTGATCTCCCAGCTCTACCACCGCCTGGAGCCCTACTCCCGGTTCTACGTGCACGGCACCGGCGCCTACGACCGCGTGCAGGACGAGCACCGGGGCATGGTCCAGGCACTGGCCGACGGCGACGCCGACGAGCTCGGCCGTCTCGTGCTGGCCCACATCGACGGCGGCCAGGAGGGCCTGCACGCGGCCTGGTCGGCCGACCGCGGCGAGCTCTCCGCGTTCTGGGCGGCACGGGAGGCGAGGTGAGCACCGCGATCGCGCTCAACACCGACGTCGGCGAGAGCTTCGGCGCGTGGGTCCACGACGACCGCCCGCTGCTCGACGTCGTCGACGCGGCCAACGTCGCCTGCGGCTTCCACGCCGGCGACCCCGACGTCATGCGCCGCACCTGCGACGACTGCGCGCGCCGCGGCGTCGCGGTCGGTGCGCACGTGTCCTACCGCGACCTCGCCGGGTTCGGCCGCCGCTTCGTCGACGTCGCCCGGGACTCCCTGGTGAACGACATCGTCTACCAGATCGGTGCCCTGACGGCGTTCGCCGCGACCGCGGGGACCCGCGTCGGGTACGTGAAGGCGCACGGCGCGCTCTACCACGCCAGCGGCACGCACCCGGCCCACGCCGACGCGCTCGTCGAGGCCGTCCGGCTGGTCGACGCGGGCCTGCCGCTGGTGTGCCTGCCCGGGACCGAGGTCTGGGAGCGGGCCCGCGCGGCCGGGCTGAGCCCGCGGGCCGAGGCGTTCCTCGACCGCGGCTACACCGCCGCCGGCGGTCTGGTGCCCCGCGGGCAGCCCGGCGACCTGGTGCGCGACCCGGCCGAGGCCGCCGCCCGGGCCGTCTCGATCGCCCGCGACGGCCGGGTCACCGCCGTCGACGGGACGGTCGTGTCCGTACGCCCGGCGGGCGGCGCGGTCGCCGCGCTGTGCGTGCACGGCGACACCCCCGGCGCCGACGCCCTGGCGCGGGCCGCGCGGGCCGCGCTCACCGCCGCCGGGTTCGGCTGCGGCCCGGAGCCGCTGGCCCCCGTCACCGGGGCCCTCCGGTGACCGCGCCCGCGGTGCACCGCGCGGGCGACCGGGCGTGGATCGTGGACTGTCCCCCCGGGACCGTCCGCCAGGTCGCCGACGGCGCCGCGGCCGACGGGTGGGACGCCTGGGTGACCGACGTCGTCCCGGCCGCGTGCACCGTGCTGGTCGTCGCCCGCCCCGGTGCCCGGATGGCGGCGCTGCGCCGCCACCTGCGCGCCCTCGCCGGGAGCACCCCGCGGGGCCGGGGGACACCCGTCCCGGGGCCCCGCACGGTCGAGGTCCCCGTCCGCTACGACGGCCCCGACCTGCCCGCCGTCGCCGAGCGGCTCGGGACGACCCCGGAGCTCGTCGCCCGGCGGCACGCCGCCGCCGAGCACCACGTCGGCTTCTTCGGGTTCGCGCCGGGCTTCGCCTATCTCGACGGGCTCCCCGACGCGCTGCGCCTGCCGCGGCTGTCCACGCCCCGGCCCCGGGTCGCAGCCGGGGTGGTCGCGATCGCCGGGAACCAGACCGTCGTCTACCCGGGTGGGACGCCCGGTGGCTGGCACCGGATCGGCACCACCACGGCCGTCCTCTGGGACGTCGACGCGACCCCGCCCAACCGGCTGGCGCTCGGCGACCGCGTCCGGTTCGTGGAGGTGCCCGCATGACCACGCTGCTCGACCCGCCCGCCCGCGCCGCGCGACCCGCCGGCCCGTCCGCCGTCGGGGCCCGGCTGCGGGTGCTCGAGGTCCGGCCGGGCTGCAGCGTGCAGGACCCCGGCCGGCCCGGGCTCGCCCACCTCGGGGTCACGGCCTCCGGGCCGGTCGACCGGGCCGCGTTCGCCACCGCGAACCGGCTCGTCGGGAACCCGCCGGAGGAGGCGGCCATCGAGGTCACCCTGGGCGGCCTGGCGGTCGTGCTGGACACGCCGCGCTGGGTCGCGGTCACCGGCGCCCCGGTCCCGGTCACCCTCGACGGCCGGCCGGTCGCCGACCCCCGGTGCCTGCGGGTCCCGGCCGGTGCCGAGCTGCGGCTCGGTACCCCGCGACACGGTCTGCGCAGCTACCTCGCCGTCGGCGGCGGGGTGCGCCCCGCACCGGTGCTCGGCTCGCGGGCCCGGGACTCGCTGACCGGCCTCGGCCCGCCCGTCGTCGGCCCCGGGGCCGACCTGCCGCTCGGCCCGGCGCCGGGCGAGCCGCCCGCCGTCCCCGTCGAGCTGGTCGCGCCCCGGCTCCCCGGCCCCGGCACCCGGGTCCGGTTCCACTGGGGCCCTCGCGACGCGGTCCTCGGCCCGGCGGACCGGTCCCTGCTCCGGCGCGCCGCGTGGCGGGTCTCCGGGCACTGCGACCGGGTCGGCATCCGGCTCACCGGCGCCACCCTCGCGGTCGGCGACCGCTCGCTGCCCAGCGAGGGTGTGCCGCTCGGCGCCATCCAGGTCCCGCCCTCGGGCGAGCCCATCCTGTTCCTCGCCGACCACCCCGTGACCGGCGGCTACCCGGTGGTCGGCGTCGTCGCCGACGCCGACATCGACCTCCTCGGCCAGCTCCGGCCCGGGGACCCCCTGCGTCTGGACGCCATCGTGTCCGGGCGCGACACCGAAGGATGAGAGGTACCCCTGTGTCCGCACCGACCACGGAAACCCCCGCGATCGTCACGTCCGTCCGCCCGCCGTTCCACCTGGCGATCCCGGTGGACGACATCGAGGCGGCCCGGGAGTTCTACGGCACGCTGCTCGGCTTCGGCCGCGGCCGTTCCGCCGAGCGCTGGACGGACTGGAACGTCGCCGGGCACCAGGTCGTCACCCACCAGGTCGGCGAGCCGTCGGACACCCCGCGCGCCGGTGTGGCCGGGACCAACCCCGTCGACGGCCACGACGTGCCGGTCCCGCACTTCGGCCTGGTCCTGAGCGTCCCGGAGTTCCGCGCGCTGGCCGAGCGGCTCACCGCCGCGGGCACCGACTTCGTCATCGAGCCCTACGTGCGGTTCGAGGGCGAGCCGGGGGAGCAGTGGACGATGTTCTTCCTCGACCCCGCGGGCAACGCGCTGGAGTTCAAGGCCTTCGCCGACCTGGAGCAGCTCTTCGCCGTCTGACGGCGGGGAGGTCCCCGTACGGTCGCGGCCCGTCCCCCGGACGGTCCGCGGCCGGGTCATCGGCGGGATGCCGCCCACCGATGACCCGCTGTGCCGCCGGTGTCGCCGTCTCGCGCGCGCCGGGTTCGTCCGCCCACCACACCGCGATCACGCCTGCCCGCTCCCGCGGGCGTTCCTCACCGGGAGACCACCATGACCCTATCAAGCGACGCCCCCACCGGGCGGTCCGGCGGAACGGCGCCCGTCGCCCCGCCGAGCCCGGCCCGGTCCCGCCGCGCGGCGCTCGCCGCCGCGTCCGGGACCGCCGTCGAGTACTACGAGTTCGGGGTCTACGGCTACCTCGCCGTCGTCATCGGGCCGCTGTTCTTCCCCAGCGCCGACCCGGTCGCGTCCCTGCTGTCGACGCTGGCGGTGTTCGGCAGCGCGTTCCTGATGCGCCCGCTCGGCGGCATCGTCCTCGGCCGGCTCGGGGACCGCCTCGGCCGCAAGCCCGTCCTGGTGTTCACGATCACCGGGATGGGCACCGCGACGGCGCTGGTCGGGCTCCTGCCGACCGCGGCCACCGCGGGTCTGCTCGCCCCGGCGCTGCTGGTCCTCGCCCGGCTCGCGCAGGGCTTCTTCGCCGGTGGCGAGGTGACCGGGTCGGCCACCTACCTCGCGGAGTCCTCCCCGGCCGGCCGTCGCGGCTTCTTCGGGTCCTTCACCCCGGTCGGGGTCGCGCTCGGTGGCGGCACCGCCGCGCTGGTCGCCGGCATCACCTCGACCGTCCTCACCACCGAGCAGCTGTCGGCGTTCGGCTGGCGGATCCCGTTCCTGCTCGCGCTGCCGCTGGTCGTGCTGACGCTCATCGCCCGGCACCGGCTGGAGGACTCCGAGGAGTTCGAGCAGAGCCGCGCCTCCGGTGAGCTGCCCAAGGCCCCGGTGCGGGAGGTGTTCACCCACCACCGCCGCGCGCTGGTGACCGTGCTGCTGCTGGCCACCGGGTCGAACGCCGGCTACTGGATCGGCCTGATCTTCATGAACATCTACCTCACCTCGGAGCTGGGCTACCCGAAGTCGAGCACGTTCTGGCTGATGGCCGCGATCGGGCTGTTCGTGGCCTGCCTGATGCCGATCGCCGGCGCGCTGTCCGACCGCTACGGCCGCAAGAAGCTCATCGTCGTCGGCTTCCTCGGCTACTCGGTGCTCGTCCTGCCGACGATGGCGCTGATGGGCACCGGCGACTTCACCCTCGCCGTCGTCGGCATGTTCCTGCTGGCCCTGCCCATGCCGGTCGTCCAGGCCGTCACCTACCCGACCTACGCCGAGCAGTTCCCGACCCGGGTCCGCTACACCGGCCTGTCCCTGGCCTTCAACGGCGGGACGATCATCGGCGGCGGTCTCACGCCGTTCCTCGCGACCTGGCTCACGTCGGTCACCGGCGACCCCCTCGCTCCGGGCTACCTGCTGATGGTCGCGACGGTCGTCGCGCTGCTGACCCTGCTCACCGTCCGCGAGACCGCCCGCCGGGAGCTGGCCCGGTGACCGCCGCGACGACGGCGCCCACCACCCCGGCCGAGCTGCGGGCACTGGCCGCCGCCGGGCGCTGGACCGGGCCCACCGCGGGCCTGTTCGGCGGGTACCAGCAGGCCAACCTGGTGGTCGTCCCGCAGGCGGCGGCGTACGACTTCCTGCTGTTCTGCGTGCGGAACCCGACGCCGTGCCCGCTGCTCGGCGTCGGCGACACCGGCGACCCGGTCGTCACCGTCGGGGACACCCGGGTCGACGTCCGCACCGACTTCCCGCGCTACCGGACCTGGCACCACGGCGTCGACGACGGCGGGCCGACCGACCTGCGCGACCGGTGGCGTGAGGACTCGGTGGCGTTCCTGCTCGGGTGCAGCCACACCTTCGAGGAGCCCCTGGAGCGGGCCGGTGTCCCGGTGCGGCGCAACCCGGAGTCCGCGGCGCCCGCGGTCTACGTCACGACGCGGCCCACCGTCCCCGCGGGCCGCGTCCACGGGCCGCTCGTGGTGAGCATGCGCGCGGTGCCCGCCGCACTGGTCGACCGGGCCCGGGAGGTCACGGCGCGCTACCCGACCGGGCACGGTGCGCCCGTGCACGTCGGCGACCCCGCCGCGCTGGGCATCGCCGACCTCGCGGCACCGGACTTCGGCCCGGCGCCGGTGGTCGAGGACGGCGACGTCCCGGTCTTCTGGGGCTGCGGCGTCACCCCGCAGCTGGCGCTGCCCGGCAGCGGCGCCGAGTACGTGTTCACCCACGCGGCCGGGCACATGGTGGTGCTGGACCACTCGGTCGACGCGGCCGCGACCGCCGGCCCGCGGGGGTGACGCCGCCGTCCCCCGCTCAGGACGCGCGGGCGGGGGACGGGGCCGCGGGGAACAGCGCCGCGACCCGTGCCGCCGAGGCACGGGCCCGCGCCGTCGTCCCCAGCACGCCGAGCACCACGACCGCCACGGTCAGCGGCGTCACGACCGCCCACGCCGTCGCGACCCCGGCGGCGGTGCTCGCCGCGGTGGCGACCACGGTCCCGCTGACCGCGACGCCGAACGACTGCCCGGCCTGCCTGCTCGTCGAGGCCACCGCGGCGGCGACCCCGGCCCGCTCCGGCGGCATCCCGTTCACCGCGGTGTTCGTGATCGGCGGGTTGAGCAGGGCGAACCCGCAGCCGAACACCCCGTGCGCGAGCAGGATCAGCCACAGCGGCGTCGTCGGGGAGAGCTGGGAGAAGGTGAGCGCGACCAGCACCATCGCGCTGCCGCCCAGCACCAGCGGCAGGCGTGCCCCGCGGGCGGCGACCATCCGCCCGGACAGCGGCGCGACCACCGTGGTGGCGACGGCGGCCGGCAGCAGGGTCAGCCCGGCCTGCAGCGCACCGAGCCCGCGGACGTCCTGCAGGTAGAGCGCGGACAGGAACAGCAGCGAGCCGAACGCGGCGAACGCGCAGACCGCGATCACCGTCGCCGAGGTGAACGGGGCGCTCCGGAAGAACCGCAGCTCCACCAGCGGTTCGGGGTGGCGCCGCTCCCAGACGACCAGACAGACCAGCGCGACGACGGCCAGCGCCGCCAGCCCGAGCACCCCCGCCGACGACCAGCCCAGCCGCGGGCCCTCGATCACCGCCGCCACCGTCGACCCGAGCAGCGCCACCACGAGGAGCTGCCCCACCGGGTCGGCCCGCCGCGGACGGGCGGCCCGCGACTCCGGGACGAGCCGGGCCGTCAGGACCCAGGCCGCCAGCACGACGGGGATGTTCACCCAGAAGATCGCCCGCCAGCCGACGGTGTCCACGAGCAGCCCGCCGAGCACCGGGCCGACGCCCAGCGAGATGCCGACCATCGCGCCCCACACGCCGATCGCGCGGGCCCGCTCCCGGACGTCGGTGAAGACGTTGGTGATGATCGACATCGCGACCGGGTTGAGCATCGCGCCGCCGAGGGCCTGCACCACCCGCGCCCCGATCAGCCAGCCGACCGTCGGGGCCAGGCTGCACAGCAGCGACCCGATCCCGAACAGGACGAGCCCGGTCTGGAAGATGCGGCGGCGCCCGACCCGGTCGGCCGTCGCACCGGCCAGCATCAGGAAGCAGGCCAGGACGACGGTGTAGGCGTCGACGGTCCACTGCAGCTCGGTGATCGAGGCGTGCAGGTCCGCGACGAGCGCGGGCAGCGCCACGTTGATGATCGTGACGTCCATGGAGACGACGAGGATGCTCGTGCACAGCACGGCCAGGATCAGCAGCCGGTGCCGGCGTCCGGCGGGCCCGGCAGGTACGACGACGTCGTTCCCCACGGCATCTCCTTGTCCGGAGCTAACGAACCGGGGTCGACGATAGACCGCCCCGCGGCGCCCGGCCCGCGACGGCGACCGGTCTCACCCCGCCGCGGGGTCCGGCTCCGCCGGGGTGAGGTGGAAGTCGGCGAGGTCGGGTGTCCGCGTCCGCGCCCAGAAGTCGACGCCGCGGAACGGGCTCAGCGCGACCACCCGGCCCGCCCGGTTGCGGAACCAGTTGGTGGTGCCGGGATGGGTCCAGACGAGGCCCTCGTGCGCGGCGTCGATCTCGGCGTTGTAGGCGGCGGTCATGTCCTCCCGCACCTCCAGCGCCGCGATCCCGTCCTCGACCATCCGGACCAGCAGCTGGGCGATGTAGGCGACCGAGCACTCGGTGACGTGGATCGTGCTGCCGCCGTGGCCGAGGAAGGTGTTGGGCCCGCCGACGAGGAAGAGGTTCGGGAAGTCCGGCACCGTCGTCCCGAGGTGGGCGCGGGCGTCGTCGTCGCCCCAGTGGTCGCGCAGGGTCGCCCCGGACCGGCCCCGGACGCGCATCGAGGCCAGCATGGCGCTGGTCCGGAAGCCGGTGGCCAGGACGACGACGTCGGCCTCGTGCCGCCCGCCGTCCGCGGTGTGGACGTGGTGGGCGTCGAAGCCGGTCACCGCGTCGGTGACGAGCTCGACGTCGTCGCGCAGGAGGGTGCGGAACCAGCCGTTGTCCATCAGGATCCGCTTGCCGTACGGCGGGTAGTCCGGCAGGACCTTGTCCCGCAGGTCCGTGCGGTCGCCGAGCTCCGCCTCGAGGTGCCGGGTGAAGAAGGCCCGGTGCCGGTCGTTGGCGGCGTTGACCGACCGCTCGGGGTGCTCCCACCCCGGGTCCCGGTGCAGGGTGGCGAGCAGCTTGTCCTGGAACTGCCAGACCAGCCGGATCCGGTAGAAGGCGCCGTAGTAGGGGACCTGCTCCAGCAGCAGCCGGGCGCCCTCGGGCACCTCGCGGCGGTAGTTGGGGTTCGGGGCGACCCACTGCGGCGTGCGCTGGAAGACCAGCACCCGGCCCGCGGCGTCGGCGATCGCCGGGACGATCTGCTGCGAGGTCGCCCCGGTCCCGATGACCGCGACCCGCCTGCCGGTGAGGTCGAGCGCGTGGTCCCAGCGGGAGGAGTGGAACAGCGGGCCCGCGAAGGTGTCCGCCCCGGGCAGGTCCGGGACCGACGGCTCGGTGAGCACGCCGACGCAGCTGATGACCGCGGTGACCCGCATGCGGTCGGTCGTGCCGTCCGGTCCGCGCAGCGTGACGTCCCACCGGGCGGCCGCCTCGTCCCACTCCGCGTCGGTGACCGTGGTGTGGAACCGGACCGTCGGGCGGATCCCGAGCTCGTCGGCGGCGTGCCGGAAGTAGCCGAGGATCTCGGGCTGCTTCGCGTAGTACCGCGTCCAGCCGGGCCGGGGCAGGAACGAGTAGCTGTAGAGGTGGGTCGGGGTGTCGACCCCGGCGCCGGGGTAGTCGTTCTGCGCCCAGACCCCGCCGACGTCGCCGCCCCGCTCGACGACGGTGTGGGGGATGCCGAGCTCCCGCAGCGTCGCGGCCGTCGCCACCCCGGACGGCCCCGCCCCGACCACCAGCACGTGCATCCGGTCCGCCGCCGCCGGGCGTCCCGCGGTCCAGCGGACCTCCGGGCGCGGGTGGAAGCCGGCCTCCGCGGCCATGCCCGGGCCGTACTCGGGCGGGACGGTCTCGCCCAGGGAGACGCTCAGCAGCCCGGTGATCGCGGAGTCCGGCGGTGGCTCCGGCAGTGCGCGCCGGCCGTCGCGCCACTCGGTCAGCACCGTGAACGCGGCCTCCCGGATCCGGTCGCGGACCTCCGGGGGGAACCCGCCGTCGTCGTTGTCGTCGAGGCCCTTGGTCCGGCTCGGCCGGTACGGGTCGGCCAGCCAGCGCGGGTCGCCGGTGAAGCGCTCCAGCACGAGCAGCAGCGTCGGGAGGTTCGCCGACTCCAGCGCGGTCCGGAGCTCGTCGTCGCCGGCCGTCATCGTGACGGTCCGCGGGGTCGCCCGGATCACACGCTGTACCCGCCGTCGACGTACAGGGTCTGGCCGGTGACCCAGCCCGCCCGGGCCGAGAGCAGGAACGCCACGGCGTGCGCGACGTCCTCGGCCGTCCCGAGCCGCGGCAGCGCGATGTTCGAGCGGGCGATCTCCAGGGCGCGCTCGGTGTAGTCGCCGCGCTCGTTCAGGTCGTGCCACATCCCGGCCTCGATCAGGCCCGGCCCGACGCAGTTCGCCCGCACCCCGTAGCGCCCCTCCTCGGCGGCGATCCCGCGCACGATCGCCTCGACGGCCGCCTTGGGGGCGGAGGAGAGCAGGTCGCGTTTCGGGTAGCGGACGACCGCAGGCGTCGACACGGCGACGATCGCGCCCGAGGTCTCCCGCAGCGCCGCGAGCGACGCCTGCAGCAGCGTGTAGCAGGCGAGGGTGTCGTCGTGGAGCTGGTCGCGCATCCGCTCCGGGGAGGTGTTCGCGACGTAGTCCATGTGGATGTGCGGGCCCGCCGCGTAGACGACGCCCGCCAGCCCGTGCTCCCGGGCGAGGGTGTCGACCAGCGCGCCGGTCGCCCCGGCGTCGCGCAGGTCGAGCGCCTCGGTCCGGACGCGCGCGCCGCGCGCGGCCACGGCCGCCGCCGTCTCCTCGGCGCGGCCGGCGTTCGCTCGGTAGGTGAGGGCGACGTCCCAGCCGTCGTCGGCGAGCGCGGTGCAGACGGCGGCGCCGATCCCACCGGACCCTCCGGCGACGAGGACCCACGGGCGGGGGCCGGGGGAGGGCGGGGGTGCGGGGTCGGTCACGCGGCGAGCATAACGACCGTTTCTAAGCCTCGCTAGAAAACCGTGGACCGTGCCCCACGACGACGACGGCCGCCCTCCGTGTGGAGGGCGGCCGTCGTGATGGTGCGCCGTCAGGGACTTGAACCCCGAACCCGCTGGTTAAGAGCCAGCTGCTCTGCCAATTGAGCTAACGGCGCATGTGTTCAGTTGTGGTACTGCGTGCGCCGTCAGGGACTCGAACCCCGAACCCGCTGGTTAAGAGCCAGCTGCTCTGCCAATTGAGCTAACGGCGCGTGTGGAGTTGTCGTGCCTCGCCCACGCACGGAGGATCGATCCCGGACGTGCGGTGGGATCGATCGCCGAGGCGGCGACCGGGTGAGTGACGGGACTTGAACCCGCGGCCCCCTGGACCACAACCAGGTGCTCTACCAACTGAGCTACACCCACCATGCGTTCTCCCGGGCACTCCCGGAAGCGCTGGACTACTGTAGCCCGCCCGCTCCGGGGGGTGTCAGGCGGGGGTCGTACCGCCCTCCGGGGGTGCCGCGACGTGCGCGACCGCGGCCGCCGCGGCCTGCGCCTGCTCGGTCGTCGGACCGGGCGGGGCCACGAACAGCGCCTGCCGGTAGTAGGCCAGCTCGCGGATCGACTCGCGGATGTCGGCGAGCGCGCGGTGCGCGAGGCCCTTCTCCGGCTTCGCGTAGAACACCCGCGGGAACCAGCGCCGCGCCAGCTCCTTCACCGAGCTGACGTCGATCATCCGGTAGTGCAGGTACCCGTCGAGCTCGGTCATGTCCCGGGCGATGAAGCCGCGGTCGGTCGCGATCGAGTTGCCCGCCAGCGGCGCGGAGCGGGCGTCCGGGACGTGGGTGCGGACGTAGTCGAGCACCATCTTCTCGGCCTGCTCGATCGTGACCGTCGCGCGCCGGACCTCCTCGGTCAGCCCGGACCGGGCGTGCATGTCGCGCACGACGTCGGGCATCGCGTCGAGCTTCGCGTCGTCACAGGCGATCACCACGTCGACGCCCTCGCCGAGGATGTTGAGGTCGCCGTCGGTGACCAGTGCCGCGATCTCGATCAGGGCGTCGGAGCCCAGATCCAGCCCGGTCATCTCGCAGTCGATCCACACCAGCCGATCGGTCATCGCCACAGCCTAGGTGACATCGGTGCGACGGGTGCGAGCCTCGCCCGTCACCGTCGGGGGAGTGCCCTAGGCTCGCGCCGTGGCTGACGACACACCTGCTCGCACCATCGCCGCCGGATACGCCACCGACGGGGCCGCGCTGGAGCTCGGCACCGTCCTGGTCGACGGGGTGTGCGACCCGCAGGCACGGGTCCGGATCCCGCTCGCGACGCTGAACCGGCACGGCCTGGTGGCCGGGGCGACCGGCACCGGCAAGACCAAGACCCTGCAGGCACTGGCCGGGCAGCTGTCCGACGCCGGGGTCCCGGTCCTGCTCGCCGACGTCAAGGGCGACCTGTCCGGCATGGCCCGTGCGGGCGAGCCGGACGACAAGGTCACCGCCCGCGCGACCGACACCGGCGACGACTGGGTCCCGACCGCGTACCCGGTGCAGTTCCTGTCGCTGGGCGACGGCGGCGTCGCCGTCCCGGTGCGGGCGACGCTGACCCAGTTCGGCCCGATCCTGCTGGCGAAGGTGCTCGGCCTCAACGCCACCCAGGAGTCCACCCTCGGCCTGATCTTCCACTGGGCCGACCAGCGCGGGCTGCCGCTGCTCGACACCAAGGACCTGCGCGCGGTCATCCAGCACCTCACCTCCGACCAGGGCAAGGCCGACCTCAAGGGCATCGGCGGGGTCTCCCCGGCGACGGCCGGGGTCATCCTGCGCGCGCTGGTCAACCTGGAGGCCCAGGGCGGCGAGGAGTTCTTCGGCGAGCCCGAGTTCGACCCCGCGGACCTGATGCGTCAGATCGACGGGAAGGGCGTCGTCACCCTGCTGGAGCTGGCCGAACGCGCCGCGAACCCGGTGCTGTTCTCCACGTTCCTGATGTGGCTGCTCGCCGAGCTGTACGAGGAGCTGCCCGAGGCGGGCGACCTCGACCGGCCCAAGCTGGTGTTCTTCTTCGACGAGGCGCACCTGCTGTTCACCGACGCCTCCAAGGCGTTCCTCGACCGCATCGAGCAGACCGTCAAGCTCATCCGGTCCAAGGGCGTCGGCGTGTTCTTCTGCACCCAGCTGCCCACCGACGTGCCGAACGAGGTGCTGTCCCAGCTGGGCGCGCGGATCCAGCACGCGCTGCGGGCCTTCACCCCGGACGACCAGAAGGCGCTGTCGCGCACGGTGCGGACCTACCCGAAGTCCGACGTCTACGACCTGGAGTCGGCGCTGACCTCGCTGGGCACCGGTGAGGCGGTCGTCACGGTGCTGTCCGAGCGCGGCGCGCCCACCCCGGTCGCCTGGACCCGGCTGCGGGCCCCGCGCTCGCTGATGGCCGCCCTGCCGGTCGACGACGTCCGCGCCGACGCCGCCGCCTCACCGCTGCAGGCGAAGTACGGACAGATGGTGGACCGCGAGTCCGCCTACGAGAAGCTCACTGCGAGCATCGCGGCCGGGCCGGGCGGCGAGGCGACGCCGGTCGAGGCGCCCCCGGCACCCGCCCCGGAGCCG
The DNA here is from genome assembly GCF_020496245.1 of Pseudonocardia sp. ICBG601. Lineage (NCBI taxonomy): Bacteria > Bacillati > Actinomycetota > Actinomycetes > Pseudonocardiales > Pseudonocardiaceae > Pseudonocardia > Pseudonocardia sp. ICBG601. Next base: position 2,189,807 of record NZ_JAHLJA010000148.1, read on the forward strand.
GGCCAGGCCCCGCCGCCCCCGCCTCCGCCGCAGGACTCGCCGGGCGGCGGGTTCCTCTCCAAGATCGGGGACTTCCTGCAGTCGCCGACCGGCCGCCAGCTCACGAACACGGTGACCCGCGAGATCACCCGCAGCCTGTTCGGGACCCGCCGGCGTCGCTGACCCCCGGGTCAGGCCCGGAACGGGGCGACCGCGTCCGGGGTCACCGCGGCCATCAGCGCGACGGCGTCGGCGGGGTTCAGGTCCAGCACCTGCACCGCGCCGCCGCCCGCGGCGGTGGTCGCCTCCAGCGTCAGCACCCCGGCGCGGCGCTGGAACAGGCTCTGCCGCACCCGCCAGCCGATGACGCCGTCGCGGCGCAGCGCGGTCGTGGTGCGCAGCAGCGACCCGTGCCGGGCGACGAGGTAGCGCTCGTCGAGCCGGTGGCCCAGGGCGCGGTAACGGTCCAGCGCGAGCGGCACGGCCAGCATCACCAGTGCCACACCCACCACGACCGGCCACACCGCGGCGTCGAACCAGGCGAGCACCCCGAGCACCGCGGCGGGGACGAGCGCCGGACCGACCGCGCGGACCAGCCGCCGGGTCCGGGCCCGCGCCGGGTGCGCCCGCAGCGGGCCGTCGGTGACCGGGCCGGTCGCGCGTGCGGCCGTCGCGGCGACGGCGTGGGCGTGCGCGCGGCGCACCGGCGGGCCGAGGGCGCCGCCGCCGGAGTCCTTGTCCTCCCCGGCCAGCCCGACGGTCAGCGCCCCGGCCTGGGCGCCGCCGCCCAGGGCCCGCACCAGCAGCGGCTCGGACACCGTCACCCCGCGCAGCCGCTGCTCGGACACCGACAGCGACCGCTTGGTCAGCAGGCCGCGTCGCACCCGCAGCGTGCCGTCGGGCTCGCGGCTGAGCCGGTAGTCCCACCAGCGCTCCACGAACAGCACGATGCTGCCGGCGACCATGACCAGCAGCAGGAGCCCGACCGCGACGAGCACCGTCGCCCAGACCGGTGCGGCCGACAGCTCCCCGGCGACGGCGTCCGCGCCGGGCAGCGAGCGCGGGTCGAGGCCGGTCTCGTTCAGCAGGTTCCAGCCGGCGCCGGCCAGCGCGCCGATCGCGGCCAGCGAGCTGACCGTCAGCGGGGCGTAGCGCAGCGAGGACCAGTCGATCCGGTCGAGCCGCTCGCCCCCGGGTTCGGCGGGATCCGACGGACCGACCGGAACGCGTGCGTCCCCGTCGGTTCCGTTCTCGGCTGTCTCGTTCTCGGGGGTCCCGTTATCGGCTCCGGCCCGTCCGTGTGCCGGGCCGGGACGGGCGAGCAGCTCGCGGCGCAGCCGTTCGGCCTCGTCGGTGGTGACGGCGTCGAGGTCCAGGCCGGAGTCCCGGCCGCCCTGTCCGGAGCCGACCTTCACCACCGAGACCCCGACCATCCGGTGCAGCAACGGAGTCGTCAGGTCGACGGTGCGGATCCGGTCCCGTGGTACCGAGCGGCGCTGTCGGTTCAGCAGTCCGCTGTGGAGCTCGACGCGTTCGTCGGTGATCCGGTACCGGGTCGTGCGCCAGCGGACGACGCCCGCCGCGACGGCGAGCACGACGGCCGCACCCGCGATCCACACCTGGGCACGGTGTCCGCTGCCCGCACCGAACAGGACGAGCACGACCAGGGCGGGCGCGAGCCTCAGCAGCGCGGTGCCCGGCGCGACGAGCAGCATCCGGCCCGGCAGCCGCCGCCAGGGGGACTCGGAGAACCCGCCGGATCCGGGGTCGGCCCCGGCGACGGGGTGGTCGGGCGCGGGCGCGGGCTCGCTGCGGTACCGGTCGGCGGGGTGGTCGTGCGCCGGCGGGGGGCCGCCGCGGTACCGGTCGGCAGGCTCGTCCCGGTGCCCGGTGTGGCCGGGTTCGCTCACGTCGCGTCCCCGGTGCCCGGTGTGGCCGGGTCCGCTCACGTCGCGTCCCCGGCGTACCGGCCGGTGGTCTCGGTGAGCCGGCGGGCCAGCTCGCTCGCCACCTCGGCGTCGAGCCCGGCGATCCGGACCGGTCCACGCGCCGACGCCGTCGTGACCGTGACCGTGGCCAGGCGCAGCGCCTGCTGCAGCGGGCCGTGCTCGGTGTCGACGGTCTGCACCCGCGGGATCGGCGCGATCCGCCACTCGCGCACCAGCCAGCCCGAGCGGTGGTAGACGGCGTCGTCGGTCACCTCCCAGCGGTGCAGCCGGTAGCGCAGCGACGGCACGACGAGCGTCCCGACCAGCAGCCACAGCACCGTGAGCCCCGCCGCGACGGCGAGCAGCGGGTGCCACGGGCGGGCCGGCAGCAGGTAGGCGCCGACACCCTGCGCGACCAGCAGCAGGACCGGCAGCGGGAGCGCGGACAGCCGCCACCACCAGATCGCGCGCGGGTCGACCCGGTTCGCGGGCGGGCGCAGCGGCAGCGGCAGCGCTGCCCCGGTGGGGCCGGGTTCGCCGGTCGTGCGGGGGCCGGTGGCGGTCATGACCCCACTCTGCCGAACGGTCGTGCGCGCAGCACCCGAGCACGCCGGGCGATGCGCGACCGTGGCCGGAGGAGAGACCGAGCTACCCCGCCGAGTGGCACGTCAGGTACCTCGGCAGGAGGGTGCCGGGTACCTGACGTGCCACTCGACGGGGGCTCGGGCCGGGCTCAGCGGGACGGGGCGGACAGGTCGTAGACGGTCGTGCCGTCGACGGTCGTCGCCGTGTAGTGCTCGGTGACCCAGGTGGTGATCTCGGCGCCGACCCCGCGGTCGCCGCCGGGGCCGCCACCCGAACCGCTCACGAGGTAGCGGATCTCGCCGTCGTGCACGTACTGCTGGAACTGCGCGAGAGTCGGGTACTCGTCGCTGCCCGACCAGCCGCCGATCGCCAGCACGGCGGTGTCGCCACCGGCCGCGAGCATCAGCGACGCCGCACTCTGCGAACCGATCGTGGCCGCGGCCCAGCGGGCCGGTCCGGCGTCGCGGAGCAGCGCCGCGACCTGGGCGCTCGCACGTCCCTCGCCCGGACCACCACGCCCGCCGCCCTGCTGCCCGGCCGCGCCGCCCTGTCCGGCCGCACCGTTCTGTCCGGCCATGCCGTTCTGCCCGGAGGCGTTCTGTCCGCCGGCGCCCGGCCGACCCGTCGCTCCGGCGCCCGCGGCGTCGCCGCCCGAGGTGGCAGCGGCCCGGTCGCCGTCGCGGAACCGGCCGCCCCGCCCGCCCGGACCACCACCGCCGTCGCCACCGGCGACCGACGGGCCCGCGGTCGGGATCGACCCGGCGTGCGTCGTCGCGGCGGTCTGCACGGCGTAGGCGGCCGGGGCCGCCACCCCGCTCAGGACGGCCACCCCGAGCACCACGGCGAGCCTCCGGCGTCCTCGGCCCGGCAGGAGCAGGGCGACCCCGGCGAGCACGCCGACCACCAGCACCGCCCACCGCAGCCACGGCAGGAACTCCGGCGACCAGCCGAGCATCGTGAACGCCCACACCGCGGTGCCCGCGGTCGCGGCGGCGAGCACTCCGCGAGCCCACCACCGGTCCCGCTCGCCCAGCACCTCGCGCCCGCCGATCGCGATCAGCGCGGCGATCCCGGGGGCGAGTGCCACCGAGTAGTACGGGTGGACGATCCCCTCCATGAACGACAGCACGAGCGCCGTCACCAGGGTCCAGCCGCCCCAGAGCAGCAGCGACCCGCGGACGGCGTCGGTGCGCGACCGGCGTCCGCGCACGACCAGCGCGGCCACGAACAGCAGCAGCGCGGCCGGCAGCAGCCACGAGATCTGGGTGCCGAACGACGACTCGAACATCCGCAGCAGCCCGGACTGCCCACCGAACCCGCCGCCCCCGGGCCCGCCGCCCATACCGCCGCCGCCCATACCGCTCATGCCGCCGGCCGTGGACATCCCGCCGCCGGTGGGCATGCTGTCGCCGGTGGGCATGCCGCCACCCGTGGGCATGCCGCTGCCTGTGGGCATGCCGCCGCCCGCGGCGTCGCCGGCTCCACCGGGGGCACCGCCGCCCGGCATGCCCCCGCCGCCCCTGCCGCCCTCGCTGCCGGTGATGCGGCCCAGCCCGTTGTAGCCGAACGCCAGGCCGAGCGGGGTGTTGTCCCCGGACCCGCCGATGTACGGCCGAGCGTCCACCGGCCACAGCGCGACGGCGAGCAGCCACCACCCCGCCCCGACGACGAGCCCGGCGCCCCCCACCAGCAGCTGCCACACCCGTCGCCACGGCCGGCCGGGCGCGGCCCACGCCCAGGCCAGCGCCATCCCCGGCAGCACCAGGAACGCCTGCAGCGACTTGGTCAGGAACGCCAGGCCGAGGACGAGACCGGCCCCGGCGATCCAGCGCGTCCGGCCGTCCTGCAGCCCCCGCACCACCAGGTACGCCGCGACGACCATCAGCAGGGTCAGCATCGCGTCGGGGTTGTCGAACCGGAACATCAGCGCCGCGACCGGGGTCAGCGCGAGCAGCGCCCCGGCCAGCAGCCCGGCGCCGTGCCCGGACACCCGGCGCACCGCGGCGTAGAGCACCCCTACGGCGGCGACGCCCATCAGCGCCTGCGGCACCAGCAGGCTCCACGAGGAGAACCCGAAGATCCGGGCGGCGAGCTCCATCGGCCACAGCGACGCCGGCGGCTTGTCGACGGTGATCCCGTTCGCCGGGTCCAGCGACCCGAAGAAGAACGCCGTCCAGTCGTTCGCGCCGGCCTGCACCGCGGCCGCGTAGAAGGAGTTCGCCCAGCCCGACGCGCTGAGGTTCCAGAGGTAGAGCACCGCGGTGCCGGCGAGCAGCGCGGCGACCGAGGCGGGCCGCGCCCACCCCCGGCCGGCGGGGGCGGGCGCGGTGTCGGACCGGACGGTGTCCCGGTCGAGGGTGCTGGTCACAGAGCGGTCGCCTTCTCGAGCGGGGCGGTGGCCGGCGCGGAGGCGCCCCGGAACACCCAGGAACGGAACAGCACGAAACGCAGCACCGTCGCGACCAGGTTCGCGACGACGATCACCGCCACCTCCACCGCCAGGTGCGCCCCCGGCGCGAGCAGCGCCAGCAGGCCGAGCGCACCGGTGGTCAGCCCGAGCCCCAGCCCGAACACGACCAGGCCCTGGAACTGGTGGGTGACCGCCCGGTCCCGGCCGCGGACGCCGAAGGTGAACCGACGGTTCAGCGCCGTGTTGGCGATCGCGCAGATCAGCATCGCGGCGACGTTGGCCGTGATCGCACCGAACAGCCCGCGGAAGGCGAGGAACAGCAGCAGGTTCGCCACCGTCGACGCGACGCCGATCGCGGCGAACCGGGCCAGCTGGAACGGCATCGCCCGCGGTACCCCCGGGACCGGGGCCGGGGCGAGCGGGGCGCGGCCGAGCTGGGCCCGGATGTCGGCGATCGGCAGCGCACCCGTCGCGAGCGCCCGCCCGACCCGCCACACGCCCTTGAGGTCGGCCGTCGCGGTCGCCACGATGTCCACACTGGAGTTCGGGTCGTCCACCCAGTCCACCGGGACCTCGTGGATCCGCAGCCCGGCGCGCTCGGCGAGCACCAGCAGCTCGGTGTCGAAGAACCAGCCGGTGTCCTCGACCAGCGGCAGCAGCCGCCGCGCGACGTCGGACCGGATCGCCTTGAAACCGCACTGGGCGTCGGAGAACCGGGCGGACAGCGCGCCGCGCAGGATCAGGTTGTAGCTGCGCGAGATGAACTCGCGCTTGCGCCCGCGCACCACCCGCGAGGTCCGCGCCAGCCGGGTCCCGATCGCCAGGTCGGAATGTCCCGACACCAGCGGCGCGACCAGCGGGAGCAGCGCGCCGAGGTCGGTGGAGAGGTCGACGTCGCAGTAGGCGAGGACGTCGGCGTCCGAGCCGCTCCACACGTGGCGCAGCGCCCGGCCGCGGCCCTTCTGCTCCAGCCGCACCGCGACGACCTGCTCGATCTCGCCGGCGAGGCGGGCCGCGATCGCCGGGGTGGCGTCGGTGCTCGCGTTGTCGGCGATGGTGATCCGGAACGAGTAGGGGAACCCGGAGGTCAGGAAGGCGTGCAGCCGCCGGACCGAGGACTCGAGGTCGCCCTCCTCGTTGTAGACGGGGACGACGATGTCGAGCACCGTCCGGGAGTGTCGGCCGGGTGCCGGGTCGGTGCCGGTCTCGGGGCCGGCGACGAGGGTGGTCATGCCGTCGACACTGGGCGCGTGCGCTGTCGCGGCCGTGTGATCGACCTGTGCGCCGGCTGTGAGCCCCTCCGCTGTGAGCTCCCGCCCCGCCGCCGGCCCGGTCACGACGCGCTCAGGTCGTAGAGGGTGACGCCGTCCACGGTCGTCGCCGGGAACGTCGCCTCCACCCACTCGGCGATCCGCGCCGCGGCGTCGCTGCCACCGGAGTCGGTCGAGATCATCCCGGTGCCCGACGACCCGACGAACCAATGGATCCTCTTCTCGGCGACGAGGTCCTGGAACTGCTGCAGCGTCGGGTACGGGTCGGTCCCGTTGAACCCGCCGACGGCGAGCACCGGCGCGTCCGCGGCGAGCTGGTAGCCCGCGGCCTGCATCGAGCTGACCGCGGCCGCGGCCCAGGTGAAGGTGCCGGAGTCCTGCTGGATCAGGGCGGTGACCTGCGACGACGGCGTGGGTGCGCTGAGGATGCCGCCCGGGCCACCGCCGCGCCCGCCGGCACCCCCGCCGCGACCACCGCCCTGTGCCGCGCCGTTCTGCGTGATGCCGTTCTGGGGCGCGCCACCCTGCGTGGCACCGTTCTGGGCGGCACCGTTCTGGGCCGCACCGTTCTGTGTCGTGCCGCCCTGTGTCGTGCCGCCCTGTGTCGTGCCGCCCTGTGTCGTACCGCTCGGTGCGGCGCCGCTCCGGGCCGTGCCGCCGCCCGGTGCGCCACCGGGACCGCCCTGGCCGCCGCGCATCCCGCCGAAGCCTCCGGACCCGCCGCCACCGCCCGGACCGCCACCGCCCGGACCGCCGCGTCCGCCGGGACCGGTGCCGTAGCCCTCGGGCCCGGAGCTCGGGATCGCCCCGCTGTGCGCGGTCCCCGCCGTCGCCACCGCCCAGGCCGCCGTACCGCCTGCACCGGCGAGCAGCGCCGCGGTCAGCACCCCGACCGCGACCACCCGCGGCATCCGGTGCACCCCGATCAGCGCGGCCGCCGCGAGCAGCCCCACGACCAGCACCGTCCAGCGCAACCACGCCAGCCAGTCCGAGGGCAGCAGCGTGAACGACCAGACCGCCGTCACCGCGACGACCGCCGCGAGCGACAGCCGCGCGGCGAGCGAGCCGCGGTCGCGCCACAGCGACGCGCCGCCGATCCCGACCAGCGCGGCGACCGCCGGGGCCAGCGCGACGGTGTAGTAGCTGTGGATGATCCCGGCCATCAGGCTGAACGTCAGAGCGGTGACCAGCAGCCAGCCGCCCCACAGCAGGGCCGCCGCCCGCGTCGGGTCGGTGCGCGGGGCGCGCCGGGTCCGCACCAGCAGCACGCCGAGCAGCAGCAGCGCCGCGGGCAGCAGCCAGGACGCCTCCCGGGCCATCTCCGACCCGAACAGCCGCAGCAGTCCGGTCTCGCCCCAGCCCCCGGTCCGCCCGCCCGCGCCGCCGCCGACGGAGCCGACCTCGTCGCCGGTGAGCCGGCCGACGCCGTTGTAGCCGAACACCAGCTCCAGCACACTGTTCGTCTGCGACCCGCCGATGTAGGGCCGGTCCGCCGCCGGCCACAGCTCGACGGTGAGCACCCACCAGCCCGCCGACACGACCAGCGCCGCCGCGGCGGCGAGCAGGCCGCGGATCCGCGGCCACCACGCGACCGGCGCGGCGAGCAGCCACACCGCGGTGAACGCCGGCAGCACCAGGAACGCCTGCAGCATCTTGGTGAGGAAGCCGTAGCCGACGAGCACGCCGGCGAGCACCAGCCAGCCGGTGCGGCCCCGCTCCACGGCCCGGGTCAGCGCGTACGCGGCGCCGGTCAGGACCAGCACGAGCATCGCGTCCGGATTGTCGAAGCGGAACATCAGCACCGCGACCGGGGTCAGCGCGAGCGCGGCCCCGGCCAGCAGCCCGGCGCCGGACCCGGCGACCCGGCGCACCGACGCGTGCAGCAGCGCGACCGCACCGACGCCCATCAGCGCCTGCGGGACCAGCACGCTCCAGCTCGACAGCCCGAACAGCCGGACCGACAGCCCGATCGGCCAGAGCGCGCCCGGCGCCTTGTCGACGGTGATGCCGCCCGCGGCGTCGGACGCCCCGAAGAACCACGCCGACCAGCTCTCGCCGCCGGCCTGCGCGGCCGCGGCGTAGAACGCGTTGCCCCAGCCGGACGCCGACAGCCCCCACAGGTAGAGGGCCGCCGTCCCGGCCAGCAGGACGACCAGCGGCAGCCGGCCGAGCAGCCGTCGCGGCGGCGGGGACGGATCGGGCGCGGGGACCGGTCGGGACCGGGACAGGGTGCTCGTCACCCGGCCGACGCTCCCGCCGACCGCTGTGCGGACCCGGTGATCGACCTGTGAACCAGCTGTGCGGACCCGCCCCCGGGCCGCGCGGCCGCGCGGTGCCTATCGCCGTGCCTATCGCCGTGGCCGTGGCCGTGGCGGTCTCGGTCGTCGTCGCGGTCGCCGGAGACCGGGACGGAGGGCGGATTCCGATGTCGCGCACAGCCTGCGCACAGGCACGACCACCAGCGTGGGTGCCGGTCGCGCGCCGCGGGCATCGTGCCCGCCCCGCGTGACCGGAAGAGGAGTCATCACCCCATGTCCCCCGAGACCACCCCCGCCCGTACGGACGTCCTCGACGCCGACGGGTCACCCACCCCACGGCTGCGTCGTGGCCGCCGGATCGCCGCCGGGACCGCCATCGCCGTCGTCCTGCTGGGGTCCGCCGCCTGCGGCACCTCGGCCGCCTCGACCGGATCGGCCGACACCGCGTCGTCGGGAGCACAGTCCGGTGCGGCGTCGTCGGGAACGCAGTCCGGGGCCGCCGGTGACGACGCGCTGATGGCCTGCCTGGAGCAGAACGGCGTCCCGGCCCCGCCGGACGGCGGCGGCTCCGGCGGCGGGACCCCGCCGAGCGGCGCCCCGGCCGCGAACGGACAGGCCGGCCAGGGCGGCGCCCAGCAGGGCGGACAGGGCGGCGGTGCGCCGCAGGCCGGAGCCGGCGGCGGCCAGGGCACCGGTCAGGCCCCGCCCGGCGTCGACGCCACGGTGTGGGAGAAGGCGCAGGCGGCCTGTGCGTCCGTCGCCGGCGGCGGCGAGGCGACCCAGGGCACCGCCGGCTGACCCGTCCCGATCCCGCACGATCACCGGTCGGGGAGCACAGCGCGCGCCCACCGCGCCATGGACTGCCCGACCGGTGATCACCGCGGTTAGGGTCGGACGGGTGATCAGGCTCGTCGCACTCGACATCGACGGCACCGTCGTCCACGGCCGTCGCCCGCCCACCCGCCGGGTGCTCGACGCGATCGCGCTCGCCGGTTCACGGGCCGAGGTCATGCTCTGCACCGGCCGGACCGTCGTCGGGGTCGCACCCGCCCTGGACGCGATCGGGCTGAGCCGCGGCGTCACCCTCACGTCCAACGGGGCGGTGGAGATGGACACCGGCACCCGGCGCGTCCTGTCCGTGGCCCGGTTCGAGCGGGCGGTCGTCGCCGACGCGCTGGAGCGGATGACGGCGCTGTTCCCCGGCGCGGTGTTCGCCTGCGAGCACGTCGGTGTCGGCCAGCGGATCTCCGCGCCGTTCCCGGACGGGATCCTCGCCGGCACGGTCAGCGAGGTCGGCCCGGCCGGTCTGCTCGACGAGCCGACCCCGAAGCTGATCATGTACTGGCCGGGTCACAGCCCGGCCGAGACCGCAGCGCGGGCCGCGGACCTGCACGTCGAGGGCACCGAGCCGACGCTGGACCACGAGCTGCCGTGGGTGACGATGGTGCCGGCCGGGGTGTCGAAGGCGTCCGGGCTGGCCCGCGTCGCGGACCGGCTGGGCATCGACCGGTCCGAGGTCCTCGCCGTCGGCGACGGTGACAACGACCGCGCCATGCTCCGCTGGGCGGGCCGGGGGATCGCGATGGGCCAGGCCCCGCCGCAGGTGCACGCCGACGCGGACGAGACGACCGCGACCGTCGCCGACGACGGCCTGGCCCACGCCCTGGAACGCGCGTTCGGCTGAGCCCGGTCCCCGAGCCCGGGCCGGTCCGGATCGTGGGCCGGGCCGGGAGCTGCGCCGGGATGGTCAGTGGCGCGCGGTGCTCACCCGGGCGCGCACGACCGACCGGACCCGCGTCGCGGTGCGCCGCACCCGCCGGCGCAGGACGGGGACACCGGCGACCATCGGCACCGCCGGCTCCAGGGCGGCCCCGCAGGACGGCGGCCGCGCCGGCAGCGCGGCGCCGGCCCGGACCGGGACCGTCCACACCCGACCGTCGCGGGCGCGCACGGTCACGGTCACGGGTCCGCCGTCGGTGGGGGAGACGGGGTCGACGAGCAGGGCGCCGGCGTCCCCGATCCCGGTGTGCTCGCGCACCGCCAGCTCCGCCAGCTGCTGCGCCGGGTCCAGGCCGGTGTGTCCACGGCAGGCCCACGGGTCGACGCCGCCACCGGCCGCGGCCTTGAGCGCGGCGAGCGCGGCGCCGGTGTCGAGACGGCCGTAGGCGTAGCCGGTCGGCAGCACCAGCGCGGTCGGCGCGAAGCGATGCCCACCGAGGTGGGTGCACTCCCAGACGTCTGCGCCCTCGGCGGCCAGGTCCCCGGCCAGCGCGCGGCCGAGGACGGCACAGCACACGTCGCGCCGACCGTGTGCGCACACGAGCATCACCGGGTCGGTGACCGGAGTGCCGGCGGCCGGGTCGAGGTCGATCCCGGCCAGGTCGTCGGTGCTACGGACGGTGCGTGACCAGGACAGTGAGGCGCCCGGCGCGAGGTCGGCGACGTACACGGTGCGGGCGTCGTCGGCGGCACACCTGCCCGCCCGTCCGGTGCGCCGGATCAGCAGCAGCGTCACGTCGTCGGCGCGGAGCCGTGCCCACAGTGCGGCGACCGCGGGGTCGGGATGGTCGGCGACGGCCCGCGGCCACGCGCCGACGTGCTCGACGGCCACCAGCCGTCGCACGTGGGGAGCGGTCCCGGTCTGGGGCTCGCCCGCGGCCTCGCTGAGACCCGCACAGCCGGCCGTCGCCCGCGGGGTGGGGCCGCGCGACGCGTCGGTGGCCGGCGGGTCCGTCATCGGGCCAGTGTAGGGAAGGGTCGCCTAACTTCAAGTCGGGCCCCTCGGACGGGTCACCCCCGGCCGGGTAGTTCGGCCCGCAGCACCTTCCCGGTCTGGTTGCGCGGCAGCTCGTCCAGGAAGTGCACGTCCCGTGGGGCGGCGAACTTCTCCAGGTCGGACTTCACCCGGCTGCGGATCGCGTCCGCGGTGACGTCGGCACCCGGCTCCAGCACCACCCAGGCGGCGAACCGCTGGCCGTACTCGTCGTCGTCCACCCCGAGCACGCAGGCCTCGCGCACCCCGTCCATCCCCGAGACGAGCTCCTCGACCGGGCCGGGGTGCAGGTTCTCCCCGCCCGAGACGATCATGTCGTCGGCGCGGCCGGTGAGGAACAGCCGTCCCTGCTCGTCGAGGTGTCCGACGTCGCCGGTCCCGAGCAGCCCGTCGCGCTCCTCCAGGCCGTCCTCGCCGCCGGTGTAGCCCTCGAACGGCAGGTCGTTGCCCACGAACACCCGGCCGTCGACGCCTGCCGCGGCGGGCCGGTCGTCGTCGTCGAGGATGACCAGGGTGGTGCCGGCCGGGGCGCGGCCCGCGGTGCCGGGGGCGTCGCGCAGGTCCTCCGGTCCGGCGATCGAGACCCACGAGACCTCGGTGGAGCCGTAGAGGTTGTAGAGGCAGTCGCCGAAGCGGTCCATGAACCGGTTGGCCTGCCCGCCGGGCAGCGCCGACCCGGAGACGGCCACGATCCGCGGGCCCTCGTCGTCGCCCCAGCCCTCGGTCTCGGACTCCAGGACCCGCTGGAGCATCACCGGCACCGCGAACACCGTCGTGCACCGGCGCTCGCGCACGGCGTCGAGGAACCCCTCGGGGGTGAACCTGCGGCGCAGCACGACGGTCGCGCCGTGCAGCGAGGCGAGCAGCAGCCCGGCGTTGCCCCAGGTGTGGAACAGCGGCGCGGCGATGTGCGTCGGCTCACCGGCGCGCAGCGGGATCGCCGACAGGATCGACGCCGCCGGGGCGAGGGTCGACGGGTGCGGCCGCTTGGCGCCCTTCGGCGTCCCGGTGGTCCCGGAGGTCAGCACGATCTGCTTGGACGGCTCCGGCTTGAACGGCAGCTCGCCCGGCCCGCCGCGCTCGACCATCGCGTCGAGGTCGTCGAGCGCGCGGTCGCCCGCGGGGCGCGGCCCGTCCGGGGTGCGGGTCAGCACGACGCGCGGCCCGTCCGGGACGATGTCGAGGAAGTCCGGGTCGGCGACGAGGGTGTGCAGCTGCTGCTGCTCCTGCACCCCGCGCATCTGCTCGGCCGAGAGCCCGGTGTTGACCAGCACGACGTCGGCGCCCGCCTTGCCCGCCGCGACCATCGCCTCGATCGGCGCGCGGGCGTTGCGGCACAGCACCCCGACCGGGGCGCCCGGCCCGGCGCCGGAGTCGAGCAGCGCCAGCGCGAGGCTGTCGGTGCGGGCCTCCAGCTCGGCGTAGGTGGTGACCCCGTCGTCGTCGACGACGGCGAGCCGGTACGGGTGGCGGGCCGCCCCGACGGCGAACGCGGCGGTGATGCTGTTGCCGTAGCGCACCAGGGCCCGGCCCATCCCGTACAGCTTCCCGGGGCCGAGCGGTCGGACGACTCCCGAGCGGGTCAGGGCCACGGCGGCACGGGCGGTGCCGCTGCCCAGCTCGTAGGCGGTGCGGGCGGTGCCGGAGAGGTTCTGGAGCAGCGGGGAGCCAGCCATGCGGCGCAGTCTGGCAGGGCCACCCGCAGCCGCGTCGGGTCCGGTCCGGGGATCTGTGTCAGAGGTCACTGAGCATGTCCGTCATGTTTCGTAGGGTGAAGACGATGTGTCCCTCGGTGACCCACAGGTCGCCGAACTCTCCACCACACACCGTCGGGGATCCTGATGCGCCTCTACCTGCCCACACGCACGTCCACTTCCGGCCGCACCCTGGTCCGCGCGGGACGTCCGACCAAGTCGATGCCCGGGTTCGGCGGCCTCGCCGGCGTCTGCCGCTGCGGAGCGGCCCGGCCCGCCGACGCGCGCGCCCTGCCGTGGCGCGACTGTCCGTCCTGCACGCCGCAGCGGGCCCGCGCCGGGCGCTGAACGCCCCGGCCTCGTAGGTTCCCGGGTCGACGGGCACCGGGCCCGTCGACCGCGGAGGCCCCATGAGTACGCCCACCCCCGAGATGCGGCTGCGCGCCCTCGAGCGCGAGGACCTGCCGTTCGTCCACGGGCTGTCGAACGACTCCGGGATCATGTCGTACTGGTTCGAGGAGCCCTACGAGTCGCTCGTCGAGCTGCAGGAGATCTTCGCCCGGCACGTGCACGACAACCGCGAGCGGCGGTTCATCATCGACTGCGCCGGCGAGCGCGCCGGCCTGGTCGAGCTGGTAGAGATCGACTACATCCACCGCAACGCCGAGTTCCAGATCATCGTCGCCCCCGCCTTCCAGGGCCGGGGTCTCGCCGCCCGCGCCACCGCCGCGGCCCTCGACTACGCCTTCGGCGTGCTGAACCTGCACAAGGTGTACCTCGTCGTCGACGTCGACAACGCCCGCGCCGTGCGCGCCTACGAGCGCACCGGCTTCGTCGTGGAGGGCGAGCTGCGCGAGGAGTACTTCGCCAGCGGCCGCTACCACGACGCGTACCGGATGGCGGTGCTGCAGCGCGAGCACCTCGGTCGCACCGTCGACGGACCGCGCTGAGCGGACCGGACCGGCCGGCAGGGAGGGGGACCCGTCGGCCGGCCCGGCGTGCACCGGTCGCGGGCATGCGACCGGAGTCGGGCGCGTCGACCGTGATGACGACGACACCCATGAACAGTACTATCCCGCCACGTACTCGTGTCAACGTTCCGCTACGCTGCGGCCATGACCAGCAGGAACCGGGTGTGGGTCGGTGTCAGCTCGATGTCGCGGTGCGGATCGGGCAACCGATGACATCGTTGATCGTCGGGTGAGCGCCCGCGACCGTCGTCGCCGCGGGTCACGGGGTGGTTGCGGCCCGCCCGTCGTCGCCGTGCGCGCCCGGCTACCCCGGGTAGGATCCGCCCCGATGTCCGGAACTCCGACGGCCGGGGACGAGTTCCCGATCGACAAGCTCGCCGCGCGTGCCGGCATGACCGTCCGCAACGTGCGCGCCCACCTGTCCCGCGGGCTGCTGCAGCCGGGGGAGATGCGCGGGCGCACCGCCTGGTACGGCCCCGTCCACCTGGCCCGGCTGGAGCTGATCGCCGGCCTGCAGCGGCGCGGGTTCTCGCTCGCCGCGATCGGTGTGCTGATCAACCAGACCCCCTCCGGCAGCGCCGAGGAGGCGTTGCGCCTCTACCGCGGCATGCTCGCCCCGTGGCAGCCGGAGGAGCCGGTCGAGCTCGCCGAGGAGGACCTGGCCGAGTGGGCCGGCGCCCGGACGTCCCCGGAGTTCGTCGGGCAGCTGGTCGCCTCCGGGATGATCGAGCGCACCGGCCCGGGGCGGCTGCGCGTGCTCAACCCGTCGATGGTCCGGTCCGGGGCGCACGCCGTCGCCCTCGGCCTGGCCCCGGAGGCGGTGCAGCAGGTCGGCGACGAGCTGCTGACCCGCACCCGTGAGATCGCCGAGATCTTCGTCGAGCTGTTCCGGGAGCAGGTCTGGGCGGCGCACGTCGCGGCCGGGCTGCCCCGCAGCGGCGTCGCGGACCTGCGCACGGCGGTCGAGGCCCTGCAGCCGGTCGCCACCCAGTCGCTGCTGGGCGCCTTCCGCCAGACGATGCAGCAGGCGATGGACGACTTCATCCGCCGGCTGTCCACCGACCTCGCCCCGGCCGACCCGCCCGTCGGCCCCGGGGCCGCGGAGCCGTACTCAGACCGGTAGGTCGACGGTGAACACCGTCCGGCCGGGGGCGCTGTCGACCCCGACCGTCCCGTCGTGGGCGGCGACGACCGCGGCCACGATCGCGAGGCCCAGCCCGGTGCTGGGAGTGTCGTTCCCGGCGCGGGTGCGTCCCTCCGCGCCGCGGGCGAACCGCTCGAACACCCGGGGCAGGACGTCCGGGGCGATGCCGGGGCCGTCGTCGGCGACCCGCAGCCGGACCCGGCCGGGGACGGGCCGGTCGAGGGAGACGGTGACCGTCGTGCCGGGCGGGGTGTGGGTGCGGGCGTTCGCGAACAGGTTGGTGACCACCTGGGCGAGCCGGTGGGCGTCGCCGGTGACCGTGACCGGCTCGTCGGGCAGCTGCGGGAACCAGCGGTGGTCGCGGCCCGCCACGTGGGCGTCCCCGACGGCGTCGAGGACCAGCCGGGTGAGGTCCACCTCGGCGCGCTCCAGCGGGCGGCCCGCGTCGAGCCGGGCGAGCAGCAGCAGGTCCTCGACCAGGGTGGACATGCGTTCGGCCTGCGAGCTGATCCGGGCCAGTGCGTGCGTGGTCCGCTCCGGGACCGGGTCGCGCTCGCGGCGCGACAGCTCGGCGTAGCCGCGGATCGCCGTCAGCGGGGTGCGCAGCTCGTGGCTGGCGTCGGCGACGAAGCGGCGCAGCCGGGTCTCGGACTCCTGGCGGGCGGCGAGCGCGCCCTCGACGTTGTCGAGCATGTGGTTGAGCGCGGTGCCGACCTGGCCGACCTCGGTGCGGGGGTCGGGGTCGGGGACGCGGGCGGCGAGGTGGACCTCGCCCCGGTCCAGCGGCAGGTCGCCGACCTGCGCGGCGACGCCGGCGACGCGCTCCAGGGGGCGCAGCTCGCGGCGCACCAGCACGGCCGCCGCGATGCCCGCGAGCACCACCGCCCCGCCCAGCACCACGAGCTCGGTGACGACGAGCCTGGTCACAGTGGCGCCGGCGTTGTCCGGCTGTGCGATCAGGTAGGTCGTCGTCCCCTCGGTCCAGCCGATCGCCCGGTAGTCGCCCAGGGACAGGGTGACGTCGTGCGGTGCGGTGTCGGCGGGCACCGATCGGAGCGCGCCGAGGTCGTCGTCGGACACCGCGGTGCTGGTGCCGCCGCGCTGGGCGAGCCGGGCCACGACGACACGGCCGTCGTCGAACACCGCGCCGATCGCGTTCGCGCTCGGGCCGGGGCCGAGGAACACCCCGTCGGGCGGGCCGGAGCGCCGGCCGCCGTCGCCGGACGGGGCGCCGGTCCCGTCGCCCTCGTCCTGGGTCAGCGGCCCGGGGGCGCGCCCGGTCTGCTGGGCGACGAAGCCCTCCAGGGAGAACGACAGCTCGTGGTCCTGCCGGGTGGACAGGTAGCGGTCGAGGGAGAGCGTCGTCGCGACGCCGATCGCCACGCACGCCACCGTGAACAGCAGCAGCACCGTGACGACCAGCCGGGCCCGCAGCGAGCGGACCCGGCCGGAGACGCGGGTGACGACCACCGGGTCACTCCGCCGCGGGACGCAGCACGTAGCCCGCGCCGCGCACCGTGTGGATCATCGGCCGGCGCCCGGCGTCGATCTTCTTGCGCAGGTAGGAGACGTAGAGCTCGACCACGTTGGACTGGCCGCCGAAGTCGTAGTTCCACACCCGGTCGAGGATCTGGGCCTTCGACAGCACCCGGCGCGGGTTGCGCATGAGGTAGCGCAGCAGCTCGAACTCGGTCGCGGTCAGCTCCACCGGGTCGCCGGCACGCGACACCTCGTGCGCGTCCTCGTCGAGCACCAGGTCGCCGACGACCAGCTCCGAGGAGCGCTGGGCGGCGGCCATCCCGGCGCGGCGCAGCAGCCCGCGCAGCCGCGCGACCAGCTCCTCCAGCGAGAACGGCTTGGTGACGTAGTCGTCGCCGCCCGCGGTGAGGCCCGCGACCCGGTCCTCGACGGCGTCGCGCGCGGTCAGGAACAGCACCGGCACCTCGGGGGTGTCGGCGCGGACCCGGCGCAGCACCTCGAAGCCGTCGAAGTCGGGCAGCATCACGTCCAGCACGATCGCGTCCGGGCGGAACTCGCGGGCGTGGCGGACCGCGGACATGCCGTCGGCGGCGGCGCGGACCTCCCAGCCCTCGTAGCGCAGGGCCATCGACAGCAGGTCCGACAGCGTCGACTCGTCGTCCACCACGAGCACCCGGATCGGGCCGCCGTCGGCGCGGCGCAGCGGGTCGGCGTCCCGGTCCATCACCTCGGTCATGCTAGGAGCACACCGCACGAACCTGTGCGACGGCTGTGCACCGGCTGTCGGTTCACCGGGCGCGCCAGTACCCCGTGGCGTAGACGGCGCGCCGGTCGAACCCCCGCTCGCCGAGCAGGTGCGCGCGCAGCTCCTTGACCGCGGCGGACTCCCCGGACAGCCACGCCTGGCCGCGCCCGCCGGGCAGCTGTGCGGCCCGCACCGCCGCGACCAGCGGCTCACCCGCCGGGGCGTCGCCCCGGTGCACCCAGGTGACGGCGACGTCGCCGGGCAGGGTCTGCTCCTCGCCGGCGTCGGCGACCTCGGCGACGACCCGGACCGGCACCCCGGGCGCGGCCTCGGCGAGGGTCTCGCAGACGGTCGCGATGGCGGGCAGCGCGGACTCGTCGCCGATCACGAGGTGGTGCGCGGCGGCCGGGTCCGGCTCCCAGCGCCCGCCGGGCTCGGACACCCCGACCCAGTCCCCGGGGGCGGCCGACACGGCCCAGGCGGCGGCCGGGCCGTGCCCGGCGTGCACGACGAAGTCGACGTCGAGCTCACCGTGGCCGCCGGCGTCGGGGGCGAAGCGGCGCACCGTGTAGGTGCGGATCGCCGGGCGGGCCTCCCCGGCGGGCCAGACCGGTCCGCCGGTCGAGGCGCGCGGCACGGCGGGCCGTTCCTGGCCCTCGACCGGGAAGAACATCTTGATCCGGCGGTCCGGGCCGTGCCCGGGGAACCCGGCCAGCTCCTCGCCGGTCAGGGTCACCCGGACCATGCCGGGGGTGACCCGCTCGGTGCGGGCCACCTGCAGCAGGCGTGGTGCGGTCGTGCTCATGGCCGGGAATTGTCCCGGACGCGCGCTCAGGCCCGGTGGCCGAGGCCCGCCAGGCCGGTCCAGACCAGGTCCATCAGGTACTCGGTGGCCTGCTCGGCGGTGACCGACCCGTCCTGGCCGCGCCAGACGGCGAGCCGCTCGCAGGCCCCGACGATCACCTGCGCCCAGCCGGTCAGCCGGGCCGGTTCGGTGCCGGGGACCTGCGCGGCGAGCAGGGCGGCGGTGAAGTCGGTCTGCTGGGCGCGGATCTCCTCCAGCGCGGTGTCGGTGACCCCGGCCTCGGAGCAGAACAGCTGCCAGGCGGGCGCCCGCCGGTCGAGGTAGCGGAAGAAGGCCAGCGTCCCGCCCCGCAGCATCGCCTCCGGCGAGTCCGCGGCCCCCGCCGCCTGTGCGACGACGTCGAGCAGCTCGGACCGGGCCCGCGCGATCGCGGCCAGCAGCAGGCCCTCCTTGGACCCGAAGTGGGTGTAGAGCACCGGCTTGGTGACCCCGACCCGCTCCGCGACCTGCTCCATCGAGACCTCGGCGTAGCCCCGCTCGCCGAAGACGGCGACGGCCGCGTCGACGATCTGACGCTCCCGCTCCGCCCTGGGCACGCGGCGGCGGGGGCCGGGTACGGTCTGCGCGGTCACGGGCGAGAGCTTACCCGCAGTAAGTTACCGACGGTAGGAAGTGAGCGGAATGGACGTCTACTCCCTGCCGATGACCACCCGGTTCCGCGGGATCACCGTGCGCGAGGGCCTGCTGCTGTCCGGCCCGGCCGGTTGGGGGGAGTTCTGCCCCTTCCCCGAGTACGACGACCGCGAGGCCGTCGCGTGGCTGGCCGCGGCCCGCGAGGCGGCCGAGGTGGGCTGGCCGGAGCCGGTGCGCGACCGGGTACCGGTCAACTGCACCGTGCCCGCCGTCGGCCCCGAACACGCGCAGCGGATCGTGCGCGCCTCCGGCTGCACCACCGCGAAGGTCAAGGTCGCCGACGCCGGCGCGCCGTTGTCCGGGGACGTCGAGCGCGTCGCCGCCGTCCGCGACGCGCTCGGCCCCGCCGGGCTGGTCCGGGTGGACGCCAACGCCGCCTGGGACGTCGACACGGCCGTCGCCGCGATCGGCGAGCTGGACCGGGCCGCCGGGGGACTGGAGTACGTCGAGCAGCCCTGCTGGGAGGTCGAGGACCTCGCCGCCGTCCGCCGGAAGGTGGACGTGCCGATCGCCGCCGACGAGTCGATCCGCCGCGCCGAGGACCCGATGCGGGTGGTGCGGGCCGGGGCGGCCGACGTCGTCGTGCTGAAGGTGTCGCCGCTGGGTGGGGTGCGCCGGGCCCTGCGGATCGCCGAGGAGGTCGGGCTGCCGGTCGTCGTGTCCTCGGCGGTGGAGTCGAGCGTCGGGCTCGCCGCCGGGCTCGCGCTGGCCGGGGCGCTGCCGGAGCTGCACCACGCCTGCGGGCTCGGGACGGTCTCGCTGCTGGCCGCCGACGTCGTCGCCGAGCCGCTCGCCCCGCAGCGGGGCTACCTGCCCGTGCCGCGGGTCGCGCCCGAGCCGGTGCACCGGGCCGGGGTCGCCGCCGCCCCGGACCGCGCCGCGTGGTGGCGCGACCGGCACGACCGCGTCGCCGCCCTGCTCGACGCGGCCACCGGCGCCGGCCGGGTCAGTACTGGTTGACCCGCCCGTCGCGGCGCAGCGCCGCGTCGATCGCCCGCGCCGGACCGGGCACCTGGTACTGGCCCTTCACCAGCTTCCCGGCGCTGGGCACCGCGGCCTTGCCCGGCCAGGTCGCCGTGTCCCACAGCGACGAGCGCAGGAACGCCTTCGCGCAGTGCAGGAACAGCTCGTCGATCTCGACGACGATCGCCACCTCGGGGGTCGAGCCCTTCACGGTGAGCCGGTCGGCGAAGTCCGGCCGGTACACGATCCGGGCCCGCCCGTTGATCCGCACGGTGTCGTTCGACCCCGGCACGACGACGATCATCCCGACCCGGGGGTCGTGCAGGATGTTGCGCATCGAGTCGAGCTTCCGGTTGCCCTTGCGGTCGGCGAAGGCGACCGAGTGCTCGTCGAGCACGATCAGCGAGCCCGCCGGGTCGCCCCGCGGCGAGACGTCGACGCCGTCCGGCCCGGTCGTCGCCAGCAGGAAGAACGGCGACGCGGCCAGGAACTCCGCGGTCACCGGGTCCACCCGGTCGCGCGCCTTGTCCCGGATGAACTCGGGCACCTCGCCGATGATCTCCCGGAGCCTGGCCTCGTCGGTCACGTGTTCCATCGCATCCCCCTCGTTCTTAGGCCACCCTAACCGTGGACGTGCTCCCGGGGCGACCCCCGCCTAGGGTCCCGGTGTGGGCGTGATCGTGATCGGGGCCGGCATCGCCGGGGTGACCTGCGCCGCGGAGCTGGCCGCCCGCGGCGTGGATGTGACGGTGTACGAGCGGGCCCGCGGAGCCGGGGGACGGCTCGCGGTGCACCGCCACGACGGCCGTCCCGCCGACATCGGCGCCGCCTACTTCACCGTCTCCGACGACCGGTTCGACGCCCGCGTCCGCCGCTGGCGCGACGACGGCCTGGTCCGCGGGTGGACCGACACCCTCGCGGTGTTCGACGGCGCCGCCCGGGGCGCGGACAACCCGGGCCCGCTGCGGTTCGCGGCGCCCGCCGGGCTGCGGTCGCTGGTCACCGACACCGCCCGTGACCTCGACGTCCGCACCGGCCACACGGTCGAGCGGGTCCGCCCCGGCCCGGACGGCCCGATTGTCGACGGCGAGCGCGCCGACGCCGTCGTGCTGGCGATGCCCGACCCGCAGGCCGCCCGGCTGCTCGACCCGGACACCCCCGCGGGCGCCGCGGTCGCCGGGCGGGCGTGGAACCCGGTGCTCGCCCTGACCGCCGGGTTCGCCGCGCGGGACTGGCCGCGGCTGCCCGCGGCGTTCGTCAACGACCACCCCGTCCTGTCCCTCGTCGCCGACGACGGCGACCGTCGCGGCGACGACGCCCCGGTGCTCGTCGCGCACTCCACCGGCGACCTCGCCCGCGCCCACGACGCCGACCCCGCCGGCGCGGTGCCCGCGATGACCGCCGCCGTCCGGGAGCTGCTGGGCATCACCGCGGAGCCGGACTGGACGCACGTGCACCGCTGGCGCTTCGCCGCCCCCGCCGGCACGCGGGAGCAGACCTTCCACCTCGGCGACGACGGCATCGCCCTCGCCGGGGACGGCTGGGGCCGGTCCCGGGTGCAGACGGCCTGGCTGTCCGGGCTGGAGCTGGCCGGGGAGCTCGCGGGGCGCCCGGGCCGCTGAGCCCTGGCCGCGTCGGCGTCGGCGACCTACCGTCGTGGGCATGCCCGACCGCGCCACCGCTGCCGCCCCCGTCGTCGTCGAACCGGAGGGACGGCCGTTCGGCGGGTCCACCGCGCCCGCGGAGCTCGACGCCTCCGGCCCGGACACCGCCGGGCGCGCGGTGCTCGCCGAGCTGGCCGCCGCGCTCGACGCCGACCGGGTCCTCACCGATCCCGACGTCGTGCGCCCCTACGTCCACGACGAGGCCGAGTGGGCCGAGTACGGCACACCGCTCTGCGTGGTGCGGGCACGGACCACCGCCGACGTCGCCGCGACCGTGCGGGCCTGCGCCGCCCACCGGGTCCCGGTCGTCGCGCGGGGCGCGGGCACCGGGCTCTCCGGCGGGGCGAACGCCGTCGACGGCTGCGTCCTGGTCAGCCTGGAACGGATGACCGCGATCCGGGAGATCTCGGCGGGGGAGCGGCTCGCCGTCGTCGAACCGGGGGTGGTCAACGACGACCTGCGGGCCGCCTGCGCGGAGCAGGGCCTCTGGTACCCGCCGGACCCGGCGTCGGCGCCCTGGTCGACGATCGGCGGCAACGTCGCGACCAACGCGGGCGGGCTGTGCTGCGTCAAGTACGGCGTCACCCGCGACTACGTGCTCGCCCTCGAGGTCGTCACCGCCACCGGGGACGTCGTGCGGGTCGGGCGGCGCACCGCGAAGGGCGTCGTCGGCTACGACCTCGCCGGGCTGATGGTCGGCTCGGAGGGGACGCTCGGGATCATCACCGAGATCACCGTGAAGCTGCGCCCGGCCCGCCCGGCCGCGCCGCGCACCGTCGTCGGGTTCTTCGACTCCCTCGCCGACTGCGGGGCCGCGGTCGCCGCCGTCACCGAGCTGGGGCTGCAGCCCGCGGTGTTCGAGCTGGTCGACCGGGAGTGCCTGGCCGCGGTCAACGCGTGGCGCAACGCGGGCCTGCCGACCGGCGCCGCGGCGCTGCTGATCGCCCAGACCGACCTGCCCGAGCCCGCCGCACAGGCCGAGGCCGACGCGATCCTGGCCGCGTTCACCGCGCACGGGGCGACCGAGGCGATGGCCTCGACCGACGAGACCGAGTCCGAGGCGCTGTTCGCCGCCCGCCGGATGGCCTACCCGGCGCTGGAGCAGCTCGGGATGGGGATGCTGACCGAGGACGTCTGCGTCCCCCGGCCGCGGATGGCCCAGATGCTCGCCCGGATCGAGGACATCGGCCGTCGCCGCGGGGTCCGGATCGCGACCGTCGCGCACGCCGGCGACGGGAACCTGCACCCGCTGATGCTCACCCCGCACGACGACCCGGACGCCCGGGACCGCACCCGCGCCGCGTTCGACGAGATCATCGGCGCGGCCGTCGAGCTGGGCGGGACGGTCACCGGCGAGCACGGCGTCGGCCTGCTCAAGCGCGACGGGATGGAGCGGGAGCTCGGCCCGGAGGTGCTCGCCCTGCAGCGGGCGGTGAAGGCGGCCCTGGACCCGGACGGCATCCTGAACCCGGGCAAGGCCGTCTGAACCGGATGCGTCGCCCGGATGGCCGCGCGTGATCGTCCCTGCGCCGGGGAACCCCGGAGGATGAGTACGACCGACCCGGCCCTGGTCCCGTCCGCGCTCGCCCTGACCTACCGGGGCCCGGCGCACACCGGCGCGCCGCGGCTGTCCGGCGTGGACGGCGTGCACGAGGTGGTGGCGGTGGTGGCGGCCGAGGTCCGCGAGGTCGACCGTCTCGACACCGCCGACCTGCGGCTGTTCTCCGCGGGCATCGAGCTCGTCGTCGAGCACGTGGTGCCCGACCGGGCCTCGGTGGTGGCGCCCGGCTCGGTCTGGGTGCTGCGGCTGCCCGACGCCGGCCCCGACGACGACCTGCGCGTCCCGCTGTCCGGCAGCGAGGTCGAGGGCGTCGCCGACCGGTCGGTCCCCGACGGTATCGACGCGCTCGTCCGCCGGATCCGCGGCGACGCGCCGCTGGTGCCGGTGGGCCGGGTGCACGTCACCCGCACCGTCAGCAGGCTGCGCGACGACGCCGGGCGCGACCTGGCCACCCTGACCCGCGAGCAGGTCGACGTCGCGACGCTGGGCGGGTCGGCGACCGTCGAGAGCTGGACCGAGGCCGTCGTCGAACCGGGGACGGCCGGGACCGCCCTGCTGCAGCAGCTCGACGACGCCCTGCGTACCACCGGCCTCGTCCGGGCCCCGCGCGGCGGGTACGCCCGGCTGACCGCGCTGCTGGCCGAGGCGGCGCCCGTCGACCCGCCGCGGCGGACCGGGCGCAAGGGCAGCGCCGGTGCGCTGCTGCTGCGCTACCTCGGCGACCAGGTCGACGCGCTCGCCGCACGCGAGCAGGACCTGCGCGCCGACCGCCCGGACGCGGTGCACCAGATGCGCATCGCCGCCCGCCGGATGCGCAGCGCGCTGCGCACCTACGCGAGGCTCCTGGAGGGCCCGCGGGCCGCGCACGTGGTCGCCGAGCTGCGCTGGCTGGGCCGGGCGCTGGCCGGTGAGCGCGACGCCGAGGTCCAGGAGGAGCGCCTGAACGCCCGGCTGACCGCGCTGGAGCCGGAGCTGCTGCTGGGACCGGTGCAGGCCGCCGTCACCCGACACTTCGCCCGCACCCGCGCCGAGACCGGCGCGGCGGTGCTCGACGTCGTCGACGGGGAGCGCTACGCCGCGCTGCAGGGCGCGCTGCGCCGGCTGCTCGCCGACCCGCCGCTGTCGCGCCGGGCCCGCAGGCCTGCGACCGCGGTCCTGCCCGCGATGGTGGGCCGCACGGCCCGCAAGCTGGAGCGGCGGATGGAACGCGCACTGGCCGACCTCGACGCCGGTCGGGTCGCCCCCGACTCGCTGCACGACGCCCGCAAGACCGGCAAGCAGCTCCGCTACGCCACCGAGGTCGCCCGGCCCGGCGTCGGGAAGGACGCGCGGGCGTTCGCGAAGCGGCTCAAGAAGGTCTCCGACGTGCTCGGCGAGCACCAGGACGCCGTCGTCTCCCGGGAGACCCTGCGGACCCTCGGGGCCCGCGCCGGCGCCGAGCGGGACAACGGGTTCACCTTCGGCGTGCTGCACGGCCGGGACACCGCGACGATGCTCGACCTGGAGCGCAGGCTGCCCACGGTGTGGGAGACGGCGTGGACGCGGCGCGCCCGCCGGTGGATGCGCCGCTAGCCTGCGCGGGGTGAGAGACGCCGTCGCCGACCTCCGCCGGATCGCGTTCCTGCTCGAACGCGCCCAGGAGTCGACCTACCGGGTGCGCGCGTTCCGGACCGCGGCCGCCGCGCTGCGCGGCCGTGACACCGAGGAGCTGGCCCGGCTGCACGCCGCGGGCGGCCTCACCGACCTGAAGGGCGTCGGCGAGGTGACCGCGCGCTGCGTGGGGGAGTCCGTCGCCGGGGAGGAACCGGTCTACCTGCGACGGCTGGAGGACGCCGTCGCCCGCGCCGACGCCACCGGGGTGCCCCTGGCCGAGGCGGCGCTGCGGCTGCGCGAGGGCCTGCGCGGGGACTGCCACAGCCACACCGACGCCTCCGACGGCGGCTCCCCGCTCGCCGAGATGGCCGAGACCGCGATCGGGCTGGGCCACGACTACCTCGTCGTCACCGACCACTCGCCACGCCTGACCGTCGCGAACGGGCTGTCCGCGGACCGGCTGCGCCGCCAGGTCGAGCAGATCGCGCAGCTCAACGAGCGGATCGCCGCGTCCGGGTCGGACTTCCGGGTGCTCACCGGCATCGAGGTGGACATCCTCGACGACGGCGCCCTCGACCAGTCCGAGGACCTGCTCGCCGCGCTCGACGTGGTGGTGGCCAGCGTGCACTCGAAGCTGCGGATGCCCCGCGACGAGATGACCGAGCGGATGCTCACCGCCGTCGCGAACCCGCACGTCGACGTGCTCGGGCACTGCACCGGCCGGATGGTCACCGGCCGCCGCAAGCGCCCCGAGTCCGAGTTCGACGCCGACGCCGTCTTCGCCGCCTGCGCGGAACACGGCGTCGCCGTGGAGATCAACGCCCGGCCCGAGCGCCTCGACCCGCCGAAGCGGCTGCTGCGCCTGGCCGTCGAGGCCGGGTGCGAGTTCACGATCGACACCGACGCGCACGCCCCCGGACAGCTCGACTGGCTCGACCACGGCTGCGCCCGCGCCGTCGCCTGCGGGGTGGACCCGGAGCGGATCCGCAACACCCGCGACCTCGCGGGCCTGCTGCGCCGCTGACCTCCTGTGCCGGCGGGCGCCCGGCTCAGCGCAGCTCGAAGTCGGCGAAGTCGAAGCCGGGGGAGACGACGCAGCTGACCAGGACCGCCCCCGGCCCCGCCGGGTCCGCCCGCTGCCACACCCCGGCCGGGACCTCCTGCTGCGGGCCGGCCGGCCCGAGGCGCAACCGGGCCCCGGGGACGGGGTCCGGCCCGTCACCACCGAGGACCAGGTCCGCCTCCGGGCCCGAGTGCCGGCACCACAGCTCGGTGGACCGGACGCGGTGCCAGCGGCCGGGGGCGTCGAAGAGGTAGAGGATCGCCGTCGCCGAGGGGCGTGGACCGTACGGGGTCCCGACGACGACCGGTGAGGTCCAGGTCCGCCGGTACCAGCCACCCTCCGGGTGCGGGGCGAGGTCCAGCGCGACGGCGAGGTCGGGGCGAGCCACGCCGCCACTCTGGCAGGCGGACGCGCAGTCCCTCCCGGACCCCCACCTCGCAGCGCCCCGGGGCATCGGCCCCCGGGGGCGCGTCGCACCCCTGGTGCGGTCGCCGCACCCGTCGCGGCGGGTGCGGGAGCCCCCGCCGGGGTGCGACACCTCCGTCCGCGGGGTGCGACGCCGGACCGCGCCGCCTCTCCGGGCCGGCCGCGTCGGCGGACCCGGGTGCGCCGCGGCGGCGGCCGCCGACCGGCCCGGGTGCGTGTCGGCGCCGCGACCGCGCCGACCGGCGGGCGCGCGAGGCGCGGCGACCGCGCCGACCGGCGGGCGCGCGAGGCGCGGCGACCCGCCACCGCGCCCGGCACCCCGCGCGCGGGGTGCCCCGCGCCGCGACGGGGCGCCACAGCCGCCTCCGCGCACCGGGACGGTCACCCGTCGTCACCGGTGCCCGCAGGAGAATCACCCTCCGTCCACTGACGACCGCATCCCACCCGTCCGCGCGCTCCCCGGACGGGTGGTTCGACTGGTGCTCCTCACCCACCGCACGTGAGATGGGACCGCAGGTGACCGAGTGACGGGAGTGATCCACGGTGCGGACCAGGACCAGGACGACGGTGGCGGTGCTCGCCGCGACGCTCGCGCTGTCGGCGGTCACGACGGCCGGTGCGTCGGCGGCGTCGGCGGCACCCGCGGCGCCGGCGAGCGCTGTGACCCGGACCGTCGCCGACGACCCGGCGCCCCCGCGGGACGACAGCGGTGCGGCCGCGCCCACCCCGGGCGCCCCCGCCGGTGGGACCACGACCGACCCGGCCGCGGGCAGCGCGACCCCGGGGAACGACCCGGCCGGTGGGACCACGACCGACCCGGCCGCGGGCAGCGCGACCCCGGGAGGCGACCCGGCCGGCGGGACGGCGAAGGCGGCCCCGGCCGACCCCGCCGCACCCCCGGCGTCGTCGCACTGCACCGAGACCGCGGCGCAGGAGCTCGGCTGGGGTGCGCCCACCCGCGAGTCCGATTTCGACGGCACCACGGTCCCGCCGGACTGGCACCCCTACGGACCCGAGCCCGGCCACAACAAGAAGGGCACCCGCACCCCGGAGGCGGTCACCGTCGCCGACGGGGCGATGACCATCTCCGCCGACGCCGACGGCAACACCGGTGCCGTCAGCTGGCACCCCGGCCAGAAGTACGGCCGCTGGGAGGCCTGCGTGAAGTCGGACGAGGGCCGGGGCGGGATCAACGCGCTGCTGCTGCTCTGGCCGGTGGCCGAGGACTTCCCGGTCGGCGGCGAGGTCGACTGGATGGAGATCATGGACGACTCCCGCCAGAAGACCAGCTTCTTCCTCCACTACGGACCGGGCAACGACCAGGACTACGGGTCGGTGAAGCACGACTCGACGCAGTGGTCGGCCTACGCGCTGGAGTGGACCCCGGAGAAGATCACCGCGTACGTGAACGGGAAGGAGTGGTACTCCAACACCGACACCGACCAGTTCCCGCCGCGCCCGATGAACATGACCATGCAGCTGGACTACTTCGGCAACGCCGGCGGCCCCACCGCCATGCACATGGACTGGGCCCGGCAGTGGGCGCTGCCGCAGAGCACCGTGGCCACGCTGAGCCTCCCGCCCGGCTCGGCCGCGACCGGGCAGCCCCGCGACTTCCCCGACCGGAAGCCGCGCGAGCTGTCGGGGCCCGAGCAGCAGGCGCAGACCGCGATGCTCGCCCGCGAGCACCGCTGAGGCTCAGACCGCGGCGTCGAGCTCCGCGCGGGTGGGCGGGTTCGCGCCGTGCCGCGAGCAGGTGATCGCCGACGCCGCGACGGCCTCGGTCAGCACGGCCTCCAGCGTCGGCCGGTCGATGCGGTAGAGGTCGTCGCGGGCGGTCGCGCCGAGCAGCCCGCGCCGGTGCAGACCGGCGAGCAGCGCCGCGGAGAAGCTGTCCCCGGCACCGACGGTGTCGACGACCTCGACGGTGCGGCCGGGCAGCACCAGGTGCAGCCCCGACGACGTCCCGGCCAGCACCCCGTTCGCCCCGAGGGTGACCACGACGACCGCCGGACCGAGCTCGAGCCACTCGCCGACGACGTCGCCGGGCTCGCGGCCCGGGTGCAGCCAGCCCAGGTCCTCCTCGCTGACCTTCACCACGTCGGCCACGCCGAGCAGCTCGTGCACGCCGGGCAGGATCTCCTCCGGCGTGCCCATCAGCAGCGGCCGGAAGTTCGGGTCGTAGCTCACCGTCGCGGTGTCCACGGCGGAGGCGAGCAGCTCGCGCAGCGCCTCGTGACCGGGCGCGGTGGTCAGCGCCAGCGATCCGGAGTGGACGGCGACGACCGGGCCGGCCGGGCCGTCGTCGAGGGCCCCGGCGAGCTCGTCGTCGGTCCACTGCCAGTCCGCGGTGCCCGCGATCCGGAAGTCGTAGGACGCCTGCCCGTCGGCGGCCAGCTCCACGATCGCCAGCGACGACGGCTCGTCCGCCTCGACCGAGTGCGACAGGTCGACGCCGTTGTCCGCGAGATGGTCGCGCAGCTTGCGCCCGAGCAGGTCGTCGGCGAGCCGGGCCAGCATCCGGGCCGGCACGTCGAGGCGGGACAGCCCGACCGCGACGTTCGCCGGGCTGCCGCCGGGCGCGAGCTCCCAGTACCCGTGCGCGGGGGCGGGGACGATGTCGACGAGGGCTTCTCCGGCGACGGCGATCACTCCGCGTGGCGGGCGTCCGGCAGCTGTGTCGGGCATGGCCGCACTGTAGTGGTCCGATCGGGGTCCCCGGACAGGTCCGTGACGGGTCACGACCACGTCACGGTGCGTCGACACGCACGTGGTAGGCATGACGGATGCCCCGGAAGATCCCGGTCGTGGTGCTGGCCGGATTCCTCGGAGCCGGCAAGACGACACTGCTGAACCACCTCCTCGCCGCGGGCGGGGACGCGCGGATCGGCGTGGTCGTCAACGACTTCGGGTCGGTCGGCATCGACGCGATGCGCGTGGCCGGTCAGGCCGGCGACGTCGTCGGGCTCGGCAACGGCTGCCTGTGCTGCGAGGTCGGCGAGGGCGGCGTCTCCTCGGTGCTGGAGAAGCTGACCCGCCGCCGCGACGAGATCGACGTCGTCGTCATCGAGGCCAGCGGCATCGCCGAGCCCGGCACGCTGGTCCAGCTCGTGCTCGACGCGCTGGGCCAGCACCTGAGCTTCGGCGGGCTCGTCGAGGTCGTCGACGCCGCGGAGTTCGAGGACTCGCGGCGCCGCCACCCCCAGCTCGACAAGCACGTCGGCATGGCCGACCTCGTCGTCCTGAACAAGATCGACCGGGTGGGGCCGGGGCCGCTGTGGCGGGTCCGGCGGCTCTGCCGCGAGGCGAACCCGCGGGCCCCGATCGTCCCGGTCCGCGACGGCGCGGTGGACCCGGCGCTGCTGTTCGACATCGAGATCGTGCCGGGCAGGCAGCTGATGCTGGGCGAGCGCGTCGACGAGCCGCATGAGCACCACCTGCACGCCGGCTACCAGAGCCTGACGTTCCTGTGCGACGAGCCGCTCGACGCCGCCCGGCTGCAGGACCTCCTCGACGCCCGGCCGTCCGGGCTGTACCGGATCAAGGGCTCGGTGCGCTTCGCCGCCGCCCCCGACCGGGAACGCTGGGACCTGCACACCGTCGGCCGGTACGTGCGGTTCCACCGGAGCCGGTGGGACACCGACGAGCCCCGCCGCACCACCCTGGTCCTGATCGGGACCGGGCTGGACTCCGACGCGCTGCACCGGTCGCTGCGGGCCTGCGTCGCGACCGACACCGACCGCCGCGACGCCGACGCCCTGCTCCCGGTCGCCCGCTACGCGACCTGACGACCCCGGGGAGGGCTCAGACCGAGGTGAGGTCCGGGCCCGTCGCCGGCTCGGCCAGCTGGGTCAGCGCCTCGGCGGCCCACGCCTCCCCACCGGCGACGGCGGTCCACAGCAGGACACCGAGGGTGCGGGTCGGGTCGATCCGGCCCGCCTGCCACGACGGCGTCGCCGCGAGCCGCTCGGCGCGCACGCAGAGCTGCCAGGAGGCGGGGTCGGTCGCGGCGATGTCGCGGGCGAAACGGGTGTGCCCGGTGCGGGCGCGGTAGGGCCGGACCGGGTCGGTGACCGCGTGGATGACCGAGAGCACCCCGATCGCCAGCCCCAGCGCGACGGGCAGGCAGACGAGGAACGCCAGCGCCGACCAGGACCAGCTGTTCTCACCCACGGTGAGCGCCACCACGGCGGCGGCGACGACGGCGGAGCCGGTCATCGCACCGGCCGGGAGCTTCGTGTAGACGAGGTCGCCCGCGTCGTCGACGACGTAGTCGGTGCCGGCGATCAGGGCCGGGTCGTACACGCGATATCCGGTACGGGTGCGGACGAGGGTGGGCAGGCGGTCGGCGGGGGCGCCGGCGACGAAGTCGTTCATGGTCGTGCTCGATCTGTGAGAATGCTGCTGCTCGCGGCCCACCTGATGGCCGTCTCGCCCGGTCAGTCGCCCACGATGCCGGTCGGTGTTACAGATTCACAACGTTCTTCGGCGCGTCCGGGCTGTGACGTTCGCCTCCCCCGCTTGCGAGCAACCCGGAGGGCTCACCCGGGTGGCCAGGCGTCGCCCCACGCGGTGTCACGGGCGTGCCGGAACAGCTCCTTGCGACTGCGCGGGACGGGGGTGTCCCGCAGCGTCCCGTCCGCCTCGCAGACACGCAGCGTCACCAGTCCCTTGCGGGTGTGCGGGTGCCGGACCACCCGGCCCGGGGCCCGTCCGACGGTGCCGTCGTCGTCACGCACGGCGACGACGTAGGAGAACTTCTCGTCCTCGTGGCCCAGCGAGCCGGCCTTCAGCACCCGGTGCCGCGAGCTGCGCCCGACGCGCACGGCGAAGTGGCACCAGTCGTCGCCGGTCACCGGGCAGGCGCCGTCGTGCGGGCAGGGCGCGGCGACGGTCAGGCCCGCGGCGAGCAGCCGGGCACGGGCGTCGAGGATGCGCGCGTGCCCGGCCGGCGTCCCCGGCTCGACGAGCACGACCACCCGCGCGGCCCGGGCGGCGGCGTCGACGACGGCGTCGCGCACCGGCACCGGCAGCTCCCCGAGCAGGTAGCAGGCGGTCAGCAGGTCGGTGTCCGGCAGCGCCGGGGCGGTGCCGAGCACCGCGGCCTCCCAGCGGGCCCCGCGCAGCAGTGCCGACGGCGCCCCGCCCGCGAGCCTGCGGCCCAGCGCCCGGGCCGGCGCGGCAGCCTCCAGCACCGTGGCCCGCTCCAGCGACGGCCAGACCTGCGCCGCGGCCCACACCGCGGCGCCGGTCCCGCCGCCGAGGTCGAGCAGCGACACCGGCTCCGGCACCCGCGCGGCGGCCCGCTCCAGCACGTCGACGACCGCCGCGTGCGTCGCGGGCATCCGGTACGCGGCGTAGGCGGCCGCGTCGTCGTCGGTGCGCAGGATCGGCGCGGTGGGCACGGTGCCGCTGCGGTAGTCGCGGATCAGCCGGTCGACCACCGGCGCGAGCCGCGCGGCGGGGACCCGGTCGAGCGCGTCGTCGAGGGCGGCGCCCAGCGCGCCGGACAGGTCGGGGGACAGGTCGGGGACCACCCGCCCATTCCACCAGTCCCGGGCTCAGCCCCGGGCGCCGACCAGCAGCGGGTCGGCCAGCACGTCGAGCAGCGGGGCCTGCATCCGCGCCCACGGCGACAGCCCGGAGGCCGGGTCGTCGGCGGCGGCGCGGAAACGCGACCAGCTCCACCAGGCCACGTCCTCGACCTCGTCGGGGCGCGGCTCGGGCTCGCCGCTGATCCGGGCGACGAACACCGGGCACAGCTCGTTCTCCTCGATCCCGTCCTGCGACGCCCGGTAGCTGAAGTCCGGCAGCACCATCCGCAGCTCGGTCGCGCGGATGCCCAGCTCGTCGGCCAGCCTGCGGTGCACCGCGTCGGCCATGTCCTCGCCGGGGGCGGGGTGCCCGCAGCAGGTGTTGGTCCAGACCAGCGGGAAGGCGGTCTTGGTGCGGGCGCGCCGGGTCACGAGCAGCCGGCCGGCGTCGTCGACGCCGTAGCAGGAGAACGCCAGGTGCCGCGGGGTGCTCGCACCGTGCACGGTGGCCTTGTCCGCGACGCCGACCGGGTTGCCGTCGTCGTCCAGCAGCACGACCTGTTCCATGCCGTCCTGTCTACCGGAGCCCGGCGGCCGCGGCCCGTCGGCCGGTACCGGCTCACACCCCGGAGCGGGCGGCCGCGCGGCGCCGGACCGCGCCGCCGAGCGCGGCACCCGGCAGGTGCGCGGCGACGACCGCGAGCGCGGCGGGGGAGACCGTGCCCCGCGCCAGCCCCAGCCCGACCGCGCAGTCGAACACCCGCTGGTTCCGGGCGGCGGCGCCGATCGCGGCGTCGAGGAACGCGGGACGCGCGGCCAGCCGCGCGAGCGCCCCGACGTGGCGGTGGTGGCGGGCGAAGGTCCGCTCCATGGCGGCGCGGTGGGCGGCGCCCGCGTCGTCGCCGCGCAGCGCGCTGCGCCCGGCGAGGATCCCGGAGGCGACGGCGTCGAAGATCCCCTCGCCGGTCAGCGGGTTCACCTTCGCCGCGGCGTCGCCGGCCAGCAGCACCCGGCCGTCGGGCTGGAACCGGGGCGCGGTGGACAGCGGCAGGTGGTGCGCGCGCAGCGTCGCCGGGTCCGGTTCCTGGCCGGGCAGCAGTGCGGCGAGCCGCTCCAGCAGCGACGCCCGGTTCCCGGCGCCGCGCTCGTCGAACACGCCGTAGCCGACGTTCGCGCCGCCGCCCGCGATCGGGAACGACCAGGCGTAGGCCGGGACGGCGCCGCCGGCGTACTCGATCGACAGCGTCCCCGGCTCGGCGGCGACCGGGGCGTACCCGCGGATCGCCACCGCCGTCGACGACGGCGGCACGCCCGGCGCGCCGAGCGCGCGGCGGACCACCGAGTGGGCCCCGTCGGCGCCGATCACGACCCTCGCGACGATGTCGTCGTCGAGCAGCACCCGGTCCCCGTGCGGGACGACGGTGCGGACCCGGTGGCGGCGCAGCTGCGCCCCGGCGGCGACGGCCGCGTCGACCAGCGCCGCGTCCAGCTCCAGCCGCGTGACCACCCGGTTCGGCCGGGGCGCGGTGCGGTGCACGACCCGGCCCTGGGGGGTGCGCAGGCGCAGCCGCGGTGCCGCGACGCCGAGCGCCCGGACCCCGGTGGCGCCCAGTCCGTCGAGCAGGTCGAACACCTCGGCCGCGACGCCGTCGCCGCAGGTCTTGTCGCGGGGGAAGGCCGCGGCGTCGAGCAGGAGCACCGACGCCGACGGTCGCAGCCGCAGCACGTTGAGTGCCGCGGCGCAGCCGGCGGGACCGGCCCCGACCACGACGACGTCGTAGGTGGACATGGCGCCATTGTCCCCTCCGCGCCCGGGCGGAAACGGCTCGCCACCGCCCGCCCGGCCGTGGTGCACTCGCACACCGCCACCCCGTCGCCCGGCCGCGCCGTGCGCCGCCGCCGCGGGTGGGCGCGTCCGTCACGTACCGAGGAGCACGCTGTGACCACCGAGCCGGCCGCCGGCCGCGACGCCGAGCGGCTGCCCGCCGGAGCCCTGCTGATCATCTCGCTGCTCGTCGGCTCGGCGTTCGTTATGATCCTGAACGAGACGATCATGAGCGTGGCGCTGCCCGCGCTGATCGCCGACCTGCGGGTCACCCCGGCCACCGCGCAGTGGCTGACCAGCGGGTTCCTGCTGACGATGGCCGTGGTCATCCCGATCACCGGCTACCTGCTGGGGCGGTTCCCGCCGCGGTCGGTCTACCTCGCCTCGATGGGCCTGTTCAGCACCGGGACCCTGCTGTGCGCGGTCGCGCCCGCGTTCGGGTTCCTGCTGGCCGGGCGGGTCGTGCAGGCCACCGGCACCGCGGTGATGATCCCGCTGCTCATGACGACGATCCTGCGCCTGGTCCCGGCGAGCCGCCGCGGGCAGACGATGGGCACGATCTCGATCGTCATCGCGGTGGCGCCCGCGGTCGGCCCGACGCTGTCCGGGGTGATCCTCTCCGCGCTGGGCTGGCGCTGGATGTTCTGGATCGTGCTGCCGATCGCGCTGGTCGCCCTGGTCGCGGGGGCGCTGCGGCTGCGGGTGGCCGCGGAGACCACGCGGACCCCGCTAGACGTCGCCTCGGTCCTGATCTCGGCGGTCGCGTTCTCCGGGATCGTCTACGGGCTGTCCGCGATCGGCGAGTCCGCCGCCGGGGGCGCGCACACCGCGGTGCCGCCGTGGGTGCCGCTGGTGCTCGGGGCGGCGGCGCTGGCGGTGTTCGTGCACCGCCAGGTCCGGCTGCAGCGCGGCACCGGCACGGCCCCGCTGCTGGACCTGCGTCCGTTCGCGGTCCGCCGGTACTCGCTGTCGCTGGTGCTCGTCGCGACCGGGTTCATGTCGCTGTTCGGCGCGATCATCCTGCTGCCGCTCTACATCCAGGAGGTGCTGGGCGACAGCGCGTTCGTCGCCGGCCTGGTGGTGCTGCCGGGCGGGCTCGTGATGGGGCTGCTGGGCCCGTTCGTCGGCCGGGCCTACGACCGGGTCGGCGCCCGTCCGCTGGTGCTGCCCGGCTCGGTGCTGCTCGCGATCGTGATGTGGGGGTTCACCACTCTGGCCGCGGCGACGCCGATCTGGCTGGTCGTGGTGCTGCACGTGGGCCTGTCCGCGGCGCTGGCGCTGATGTTCACGCCGCTGATGACCGACGCGCTCGGCTCGCTGCCCGGCGAGCTGTACTCGCACGGCAGCGCCATCCTCACCACGCTGCAGCAGGTCGCGGGCGCGGCGGGGACGGCGCTGTTCATCACCGTCATGACGCTGGCCTCGGCCGGCGCCGGGGTCGATGCGGCCGGGGTGCACGCGGCCTTCCTGGTCGCGGCGGGGGTGTCCCTGGTGACGGTGGTCGTCGCGGTGGCCGCGTCCCGCCTGCCGGCGCCCACCGCGGCCCCGCAGGACGCCCGGGCCTGACCCCCGCCGCGCCCCGCGCCCCGCGCCCCGCCGGCGTACGGGACCGCTGTGGCGCCCCGTGACGTCGCCCGGCACCCCGCGCGCGGGTCGCCGCAGCAGGCGATGGGCCGCCGCGGCAGGTGACGGGGTGCTGCGGCGGCGCGGCGGGTCAGCGCGTGGGGGTGTTCTCGGTGGTGCCGGCGGGGGCGGGGACGTCCGGGTCGTTCAGCCCGTCGCGGGAGGTCTCGCGCAGCGCGAGCACCGACCCGACCGAGACCAGCGCCAGCACCCCGATCACGGCCGACAGCACCCCGGTGCCGAACCCGGCGGCCTGCAGCGACGCGAACAGCACCGGCGAGAGGCCCGCGCCCATCCCGGAGATCTGGTAGCCCAGTGAGGCCCCGGTGTAGCGCGAGCCGGTGGAGAACATCTCCGAGTACAGCGCCGCGGACGGCCCGAACCAGGCCGCGTGCGTCACGCCCTGCCCGACCACCACGGCGAGGGTGAGCAGCACCGCCGAGCCGGTGTCGATCATCGGGAAGATCGCGACGCACCACAGCCCGGTGGCGAGGGCCCCGCCCAGGACGACCGGCCGTCGTCCGACCCGGTCCGACAGTGCGGAGAAGCCGATGATCCCCACGATGGCGACCAGCGAGGACAGCGTCAGCGCGTTCAGCACGGTCTGGCGCTCGAACCCGGCACCGACGGCGTAGGAGATCAGGAACGTGGTGAGCGTTCCCTGCGCCACGAACGCCCCGAACCCCACGCCGACGGCGAGCAGCAGGTTGCGCGGCCGGGACAGCACCTCCAGCAGCGGTGCGCGGGCCGGCGTCGCCGGCTGTGCGGCGGCCGCCGCGGCGAACACCGGGGTCTCGGTGACCGACAGCCGGACGAACAGGCCGATGCCCAGCAGCACCACGCTGAGCAGGAACGGGATCCGCCAGCCCCAGGTGAGGAACGCGTCCCCGGTCAGTGACGCCGACAGCGCCAGCACCAGCGTCGACAGCACCATGCCGCTCGGCGCGCCCGCGTTGGTGAAGCTCGCCCACAGCCCCCGCCGCGACGACGCGTGCTCGGCCGACATCAGGACCGCGCCGCCCCACTCCCCGCCGACCGCGACGCCCTGCACGACCCGCAGCACGATCAGCAGCACCGGGGCCAGCGCGCCGACCTGCGCATAGGTGGGGAGCAGGCCGATCAGGGTGCTCGCCACCCCCATCAGCACCATGCTGATGACCAGCATCCTCTTGCGCCCGACCCGGTCCCCGAAGTGGCCGAACACGATCCCGCCGAGCGGGCGGGCCAGGTAGCCGGTGGCCAGCGTGCCGAAGGCGGCGACGGTGCCGACCAGCGGGTCGAGGTCGGAGAAGAAGACCGCGTTGAACACGACGGCCGAGGCCGTCGCGTAGAGCAGGAAGTCGTAGTACTCGATCAGGCTGCCGAGGTAGCTCGACAGGACCGCGCGCCGGCGCTGGGTCGGGGAGAACCGGGGGTGCGTCATCGCAGCTCCCTGCCTTCCGTGAGATGGAAAGCAGCTTTATAGCAAGTACCTTGTGATCCGCGCCACGATCGTTAGGATCGCACACGTGACGGATGCGGCGTCGGTACCGACGGGGACGCGGGGGCAGCGGCTGACCTACCTGGTCAAGCGCCTGCAGATGGCCGAGCGGGCCCGGATGGAGGAGGCGCTGCGTCCGCTGGGCGTGACGCTGGCCCAGTACACCGCGCTCAGCGTGCTGGAGCGCCGCGGCGGGCTGTCCTCGGCGCAGCTCGCGCGGCGGCACTTCGTGACCCCGCAGGCGATGCAGCAGCTCGTCGCCGCGATGGAGCGCGACGGGATCGTCGAGCGCCGGCCGGACCCGGACAACCGCCGGATCCTGCAGGTCTGGCTCACCCCGCACGGCGACGCGACGCTGGCCCGCTGTCACGCCGCGGCCGGGGTCGTCGAGCGCCGGATGCTCGACGCGCTGGAGCCCGACCAGGCCGAGGTGTTCGCCGACGCCCTCGAACGGTGCCTCGCCGCACTGGCCGGTCGCGACGGGATCCCGCCGGACGGCGACGCTTGACCCCATGGCAAGCACCTTGCTATCAACTTGCTTGATATCAAGGAGCGAGGGAGCCCCA
The DNA here is from genome assembly GCF_020496245.1 of Pseudonocardia sp. ICBG601. NCBI lineage: Bacteria > Bacillati > Actinomycetota > Actinomycetes > Pseudonocardiales > Pseudonocardiaceae > Pseudonocardia > Pseudonocardia sp. ICBG601. The sequence continues at coordinate 2,226,840 of NZ_JAHLJA010000148.1, forward strand.
TGAGCCCGATCACCGGTCCCGGCCTCGGGCTGGGCACCTGGCCCGCCCGCCGCGCGCGGATCAGTCCGCACGCCCCGGCCCTGTCCGACGGGGAGCGGGCGGTCGACCACGCCGAGCTGGCCGGGCGCGCCGCCCGGATCGCCGGCGGTCTGGCGGAGCGGGGCGTCGGGCCGGGGGACCGGGTCGCCTGGCTCGGGGTGAACGCCGTCGCCACCCTGGAGACCTGCTTCGCCGCCTGGCTGCTCGGCGCGGTCGCGGTCCCGTTGAACTTCCGCCTGGCCCCCACCGAGATCGGCTACATGCTCGACGACTGCGGCGCGGCGCTGCTCGTCCACGGCCCCGACGCCGACGACCTCGTCGCCGCCACCGTCCCCCGGGTCCCGGTCGTCCGCGGCGTCGAGGACCTGGCGCGGGGCACCGCGCTCGGGGACGCGGGCGCCGGTCTCGACGACCCGGCGGTGCTGCTCTACACCTCCGGCACCACCGGGCGTCCGAAGGCGGCGGTGCTGACCCACGGCAACCTGACCTGGAACACGGTCAACCAGCTCGCGCACGTCGACGTCTGCTCCGACGAGCGCACCCTGTGCATCTCGCCGCTGTTCCACTGCGTCGGGCTGTCCCAGGTCACGCTGCCCACGCTGTTCAAGGGCGGCTCGGTCGAGCTCGTCCCGCGGTTCGACCCGGGGGCGGTCCTCGGCCGGATCGCGTCCGCGGCGGTCACGAGCTTCGCCGCCGTGCCCACGATGCTGCAGATGCTGTGCGAGGACCCGGCCTGGGAGCGGACCGACCTGTCGTCGCTGCGCACCGTCGTCTACGGCGGCTCCCCGGTGCAGGAGCGCGTTGCCCGCGCCTGGCTGGACCGCGGCGTCGCGCTGCAGCAGGGCTACGGGATGACCGAGGCCTCGCCCGGGGTGCACATGGCGACCCGCGACGGCACGGCCGCGCACCCGCCGACCTCGGTCGGGGTGCCGCACTTCTTCACCGACGTCGCCGTCGAGCGCGACGGCGAGCTCGTCCCCCTCGACGACGAGCCCGGCGAGCTGCTGGTCCGTGGGCCGCACGTCAGTCCCGGTTACTGGAACCGCCCGGACGAGACCGCGGCGTCGCGGCGCGGGGAGTGGTTCCGCACCGGCGACGTGCTCCGGGCCGGCGACGACGGCTGGGCGTTCGCCGTCGACCGGGTCAAGGACATGATCATCTCGGGCGGGGAGAACGTGTACCCGGCCGAGGTCGAGGCGGTCGCGGTCACCCATCCCGACATCGCCGACTGCGCCGTCGTCGGGGTCCCCGACGAGCGCTGGGGCGAGGTCGGCGCGGCCTACGTGCAGCTGCGCCCCGGCGCCGACCTCGACGCCGACGCGGTGCGCGCGCTGCTCGCCGGGCGGCTGGCCCGCTACAAGGTCCCGAAGTACGTGCGGTTCGTCGACGAGCTGCCCCGCAACGCGTCCGGCAAGGTCCGGCGCGTCGACCTGCGTGCGGCCGCGGCCGTCGCCGAGGAGCTGTCGTGAACTCTCTGCCCGAGTCGCTGACCGTGGAACGCCACGACGAGGTGGCCGTGCTGCGCCTGTCCCGGCCGCGCAAGCGCAACGCCCTCGACGACGTGACCGTGCTCGGCATCGAGGACTTCTTCGCCCGCCCGCCCGAGGGGGTGCGCGCCGTCGTCCTCGACGCCGAGGGCGACCACTTCTGCGCCGGGCTGGACCTGTCCGAGCTCGGCGACCGCGACGTCGTCGCGGCGATGGAGCACTCCCGGATGTGGCACCGCGCGTTCGCCCGGCTCGCCGAGGGGCGGCTGCCGGTCGTCTCGGTGCTCAAGGGCGCCGTCGTCGGCGGCGGGCTGGAGCTGGCCTCGGCCACCCACCTGCGCGTCGCCGAGGACTCCACCTTCTACGCGCTGCCCGAGGGCCAGCACGGGCTGTTCGTCGGCGGCGGCGGGTCGGTGCGGGTGCCGCGGCTGATCGGCGTGCACCGGATGACCGACATGATGCTGACCGGCCGCGTCCTCGACGCCGACGAGGGCCACACGCTGGGCCTGTCGCACTACCGCACCGGCCCGGGGGAGGGCCTGGCCCGCGCCTGCGAGCTGGCCCGCACCGTCGCCGGGAACTCGGCGATCACCAACGTCGCGGTGCTCCAGGCGCTGCCGCGGATCGCGGAGGCCTCCCCGGACCACGGCTTCATGATGGAGTCGCTGGTCGCCGCGGTCGCCTCGTCCAGTGCCGAGGCCCAGGAACGGATGCGGGCCTTCCTCGACGGCCGCGGCGGGAAGGTGCGCCGGTGAGCGAGCTGCTGCGCCCGGTCGCCGACGACGTCCGGGAGACCACGGAGATCGGCCGGTTCGTCACCGCCGTCGAGCGCGGGCACGGCCTGACCCTGCCCGACTACGCCGCGCTGCACCGCTGGTCGGTGACCGAGCCCGAGGCGTTCTGGTCCGCGGTCGCGACCCACCTCGGCGTCCGGTTCGACACCCCGCCCCGGGCGGTGCTCGGGCGCCGGGGGATGCCGGGCGCGCAGTGGTTCCCCGGCGCGACGCTGAACTACGCCGCGCACGCCCTGGACGGACCCGAGGACGACGTCGCCGTCGTCGCGTACTCCCAGACCCGCGAGAAGGTCGAGCTCACCTGGGGCGGGCTGCGCGAGCAGGTCGCCCGCGCCCGGGCCGGGCTGCGCAGGCTCGGCGTCGGCCGTGGCGACCGCGTCGCGGCGTACCTGCCGAACCTGCCCGAGACCGTCGTCGCGTTCCTCGCGACGGCCTCGCTCGGCGCGGTCTGGACGAGCTGCGCCCCCGAGTTCGGCGCCCGCAGCGTGCTCGACCGGTTCGGCCAGGTCGACCCGGTCGTGCTGCTCACCGTCGGCGGCTACGGCTGGGCCGGACGCGACGTCGACCGCCAGGACGAGGTCGCCGCCCTGCGCGCCGGGCTGCCCGGGGTGCGCCACGTCGTCGCCGTGCCGTACGGGCCGCACACCGTGCCCGACGCGATGACCTGGGACGAGCTGCTGGCCGCCGACCCGGAGCCGGGCGCCGACCCGGTCCCGTTCGACCACCCGCTGTGCGTGCTGTTCTCCTCCGGCACCACCGGGCTGCCCAAGGCGATCGTGCACGGCCACGGCGGCATCCTGGTCGAGCACCTCAAGAACCACGCCCTGAGCTGGGACCTCGGCCCCGGCGACCGGATCCTCTGGTACTCCACGACCGCCTGGATGATGTGGAACGCGCTGGTGTCCGGGCTGCTGCGGCAGGCCTCGATCGTGCTGATCGACGGCAACCCGGCCCACCCCGACCTCGGGTGGCAGTGGCGTCTCGCCGCCGAGACCGGCGCGACGCTGCTGGGTGCCAGCCCCGGGTTCCTCATGGCCTCGCGCGCCGCGGGGCTGCGCCCGGCCGCCGAGCACGACCTGTCCGCGGTCCGCCAGATCGGCGCCGCCGGGAGCCCGCTCCCGCCGGAGGGCTACCGCTGGGTGGCCGAGCAGTTCGGCCCGGACGTACTGCTCAACGTGGGCAGCGGCGGCACCGACGTGTGCTCGGGCATCGTGCAGGGGAGCCCGTTCCAGCCGGTGTGGTCCGGCGAGATCTCCGGGCCCTGCCTCGGGGTCGACGCCGCCGCCTTCGACGACGCGGGCCGCCCGGTCGTCGACGAGCTCGGCGAGCTGGTCATCCGGGCCCCCATGCCGTCGATGCCCGTCGGCTTCTGGGGCGACGACGACGGCAGCCGCTACCGCGACACCTACTTCGCCACCTGGCCCGGGGTGTGGCGGCACGGCGACTGGGTCCGCTTCTCCGCCGACGGCTCCGCGGTCGTCGCCGGCCGCTCCGACGCCACCCTCAACCGGGGCGGCGTCCGGCTGGGGACGGCCGAGTTCTACCGCGTCGTCGAGGAGCTGCCCGGGGTCGAGGACTCGCTCGTGGTGCACCTGGAGGACCCCGCGGGCGGCAACGGCGAGCTGCTGCTGTTCGTGCAGCCCGCCGACGGCACCCCCCTCGACGACGCCCTGGTCACCCGGATCCGCACCGCGCTGCGCGGCGAGCTCACCCCGCGCCACGTCCCGGACCGGGTCGAGGCGGTGCCGGTGGTGCCGCGCAACCGCACCGGCAAGAAGCTGGAGGTCCCCGTGAAGCGCATCCTGCTCGGCGCGGCCGTCGACGACGTCGCCTCCCGCGACGTGCTCGCCGACCCGACCGCGCTCGACGCGTTCGTCCGCTTCGCCTCCGGGACGCCGGCGTGAGCGCGCCCGGGACCCCCGGCGGCGACGGTGCCGTGGCCGGGGTCGGCACCGTCGCCGTCGTCGGGACGGGGGTGATCGGTGTCGGCTGGACGGCGCTGTTCCTGGCCCGCGGCCTGCACGTGCGCGCCTTCGACCCCGCACCGGGCGCCGAGGACCGGCTGCGCGCCGACCTCGCCGCGCTCGGACCGTTCCCCGGCCACGACGGCCCGCTGCCGGTGGCGAACCTGGTGTTCGCCGGCAGCGCCGGTGACGCCGCCGGGCCCGCCGGGTTCGTGCAGGAGAACGGCCCCGAGCGCGAGGACCTCAAGCACACCCTGTTCGCCGAGCTGGACGAGGCCGCCGCCCCGGGCGTCGTGCTCGCCTCCAGCTCCTCGGGCCTGCTGCCGACGACGATCGCCCGCGGCGCCGCCCGGCACCCCGAGCGGGTGCTCGTCGGGCACCCGTTCAACCCGCCGCAGGTCATCCCGCTGGTCGAGGTCGTGCCGGGGGAGCGGACGGCGGAGTCCGCCGTCGAGGCCGCGCTCGCCTTCTACACCGCGCTGGGCAAGCGGCCGGTCCGGCTGCGCGCCGAGGTGCCGGGCCACCTGGCCAACCGGCTGCAGGCCGCGCTGTGGCAGGAGGCGTACTCGCTGGTCGAGCGGGGTGTCGCGACGGTCGCCGACGTCGACGCCGCCATCTCCCACGGCCCCGGCCTGCGCTGGGCGGTGCTCGGCCCGTTCGCCAACCAGCACCTGTCCGGCGGCCCCGGCGGCCTCGCGCACATCCTGGAGCACCTCGGTCCGCCCACCGAGCGGTGGTGGCGCGACCTCGGCCGGGTCACGCTCACCCCCGAGCTGGCCGCGACGCTGGTCGACGGCGTCCGCGACGAGCTGGGCGACCTCGACGGCCCCGCGCTCGCCGCCCGCCGCGACACCGTCCTCGCCGCCCTGCTCGAGGCCAAGTCCCGTACCGAGCTCCCCTGACGGAGGTTCCCCCATGCCCATCGACCTCGCTGCCGTCGACGCGATCGACGTGCACGTCCACGTCGAACAGGACGGCCACGGCTGTCTGGCCCTCGACCAGGAGCTGCTCGACGCCTCGGCGAAGTACTTCAAGGCCGACCAGGACCGCACCCCGACCATCGACGCGATCGCCGAGCACTACCGGGCACGCCGGATCGCCGCGGTGGTGTTCACCGTCGACGCGCCGTCGGGCACCGGGCACCCGCCGCTGTCCAGCGAGGAGATCGCCGACGCCGCCGCGGCACACGCCGACATCCTCATCCCGTTCGGCTCGGTCGACCCGCACACCGGCAAGGCCGCCGTCGCCCGCGCCCGCCGGCTGGTCACCGAGCACGGGGTCCGCGGCTTCAAGTTCCACCCCAGCCTGCAGGCGTTCGAGCCGAACGACACGCGCTTCTACCCGCTCTACGAGGCCATCGCCGAGCTCGGTGTGCCCGCGCTGTTCCACACCGGACAGACCGGGATCGGCGCCGGGCTGCCGGGCGGGCGCGGCATCAAGCTGCGCTACTCGAACCCGATGCTGCTCGACGACGTCGCCGCCGACCACCCCGACCTCACCGTGGTGCTCGCCCACCCGTCGGTGCCCTGGCAGGACGAGGCGATCTCGATCGCCACCCACAAGTCCAACGTGTACATCGACCTGTCGGGCTGGTCGCCGAAGTACTTCCCGCCGCAGCTGGTGCGGGCCGCGAACACGATGCTGCGCCGCAAGGTGCTGTTCGGCTCGGACTACCCGGTCATCACCCCGGACCGGTGGCGCGCGGACTTCGAGACCCTCGAGATGAAGCCCGAGGTCCGGCCGATGATCCTCAAGGACAACGCGGTCCGGATGCTCGGCCTGGGGTGACCGGCGCCGGCCCCCGCCGCCGTACCGACCGGCGGGGGCGGCGGCCGGGTTGTCCGGACCGGTTCCCGCACGGGCTGCCGCGGCCCGCGTCGTCGCAGGTCAGCGCCTCGTGCCGGACCGGTTCCCGACGCCGTTGACACGATCGGGTGATTCGTTTCGCCCGGTTCCGGTGCACCGGGGCGGGTCGTCCCGGTCCGTACCGGGTAGCCCAGGTCACTCCCCGCGCCCGATCCCGGGGCCCCGTGGGCCCGATCCCATGATGTGGACCTGTCCGGTGTCGGATTGGTCCGAACGGGTCTGTTTACTGGTTCCCATGCACCTCGTCTCCCGGTTCGCGGTTCGGCGTCACGTCGACCTGCGCCGCCAGGCGAGCGCGCTCTGTTCCGGCGCCTGACCGCGCCCGGCTCCCGGGGCGCGCCCGCGCTCCGCCGCACGCCGACCCCGGCACGGGGTCCGCAGCCGCGGTAGCCACGGGACCGCCCCAGCACTCCCCGACACACCACCGCGCCCCCGCGCGGACCTCCCGCCCCGCCCTCCCGGCGGCCCGGGAGGGCGGAGTCCGACGCCCCTCGGAGCGCACGCCCGCACCTGCCCGCGCCCCGCGGCGCCGTCCACGACGGACGACGCCCCGGCTCGCCGCTCGGCGGATGTCCACATCGGACTCCACCTCGCTCCCCGTCACGAAAGAAGGAGACACGTCGTGCCTCAGCACCGCGCACGGTCCGCGTCCCGGGCCCGGCTGATCGCCGGCGGCGCCGCTCTCGCCGGCACCGCCCTGATCGGCCTGTCCGGCGCGGCCCAGGCGGCCACCCCGGACCTGGTCCCCGACCTCGGACCGATCCTCAGCGCCCCGAACGACGACCAGCCCGACCCGGCGCCGACCGCGCCCCCGGTCGAGTCGTCCTACGAGGCGTTCGACTCCGACCAGCCGATCCAGCAGCTGCGCGACTTCGCCCCCGCGGGCGTCCCCGCCGCCGGCCTGGTCGACGTCGTGTCGAAGGCGCCGAAGCAGATCACCCCGACCTTCCTCAGCGGCGGGGCGGGCGAATGAGCCTGCTCCCGAGGTCCCGCTGGGCGCGGCGGGGGCTCATCGCCCTCGCGAGCGCCGCCGTCGTCGCCGGGGTCGTCGCGATCCCCGCGTCGGCCCAGGGAACGATCGACAAGGTCAAGTCCGAGGTCACCGGCGCCGACGGCAAGAACTACTGGGTCGAGAACAATCTCACGCCGGAGGCCCGTCAGCAGTCCGCCGACGGGCCCAAGAAGGAGTACGCGCTGGTCTGGGCCGGTGACGAGAACGTCGCCGACACCGCGGTCGCCGACGTGCGCAACCTGCCCGGGTCGCTGCTCGACCCGGTCGACAAGGTCCGCGACGCCGCGCCGGGCCCGGACTTCTTGGCCGTCGTCGACGTCACCAAGGGCACCCCGGACTACGGCAAGGTCGTCAACACCGCGACCGTCGGCCCGCTCGTGGAGAACGAGCCGCACCACATGCAGTACTCGTGGCGCAAGGGCGACAAGATCTACGCGGGCGGCCTGTTCTCCGCGGCCACCTACGTCTTCGACGTCGCGGCGCTGCCGGAGATCAAGCTGTCCGGCATCTCGCTGCCGTCGCAGACGCTCTGCGGCTCGGTGCCGGACGCCTACTGGGTCCTGAAGGACGGCACCGCCTACGGCACCTACATGGGCGGCCCCGTCGCCCCGGGTCCGTGCCGCTACACCAACGGCGAGGTCCGCACCGGCAACGGCTTCGCGGGCTCTCCCGGCTCGGTGGTCCGGTTCGACCAGGAGGGGAAGAACCTCGTCGAGGCCCCGGCCGCGACCGAGACGCCCGAGGACCCGACCCAGTGCCTCAACATGCCGGCCCTGGGCAACCCGACCTGCGCGAACCCGCACGGCATCCAGGTCCGCGAGGACCTGAACACCATGGTCACCAGTGACTACGCGGAGCCGCGGACGATCATCCTCGACCCGGTGAAGAACCCGTCGCCGTACCTGCGCCGGCCCACCGTGCGGACCTGGGACATCTCCGACCTGAACAAGCCGAAGGTCAAGTCGGTGCAGTACCTGCCGACCGGTCCGCGCAGCAACGGCGTCGACCCGCTGCGCAACGAGAACCGCGCCGTCATGGAGACCACGGTCACCAACCGCCCGGAGCACAAGGGCGCGTTCGCGATGACCATGCAGGGCGGCGCGATCTTCTACACGCCGGACATCACCGCCGACAACCCCGAGTGGCGCGAGGTCTTCGACCTGGCGACCTCCGCGCCCGAGCTGGGCGTCGGTGGCGAGAACGGCGGCCCGAGCGCGAACGGCGGCTGGATCCAGACCAGCGCCGACGACCGGACGCTGTACCACGCCACGATCGGCCGCAAGGCCGGCACGCTGGGCCCGGACGACAAGGGCACCGCGGGCGGCGTCATCGCGCTCGACATCGAGAAGCTGCTGGCCTCGGGCCCGACCCCGGGCTGCTCGATCGACACCATCGAGGAGACCACCGCCGGTGGCGCCGAGGGCGACTGCCCGACGCTCAAGGGCACGGTCGGCATCAACCCGGACCAGACCGGCGCGGGCCCGCACTGGGGCGCGCTGGACAACCTGGAGCGCGGTGACGACGGCTACTACCACCACACCGACCAGCCCCAGCGCCTCGCGACCGCGAACTACTTCGTGGCCCGCACCGGGCTCGACGGCGACCACCGGGTCTGCATGGTGGACATCGCCCAGGACGGCACGCTCAGCCTGGACGAGACGTTCAAGGACGAGGACACCGGCGACACGTGCCTGAGCTTCAACCGCCAGCACTGGCCGCACGGCGACTTCGGCAACGCCAAGCCGCACTCGATGCTGTTCGTCGCGGCCGACGAGGACATCAAGGACTGATGATGTCCCCCTCGTCGATCGTGACGCTCGTGCCGGCCGGCGGGCTCGTGCCCGCCGGCCCGGCCGGGGACGCCCCCGCCCTGCTCCGTGCAGTGGCGGGGGCCGCCCCGGCGGTCCTCGCCCGGGGACCCCAGGACGGCGTGCCGTTCGCGGACACGGCCCTGCGGCTGGTCCTGCTCACCGCGCTCGCCGTGGTGGCCGGAACCGGTCTGGTCCGGGTCCTGGCCGGCGCGCCCGGACGCGCCGAGCGGGTCGTCGCGGGAGTCGCGGCGCTCGTCGCCGTCTCCGCCGCGGTTGCCGCGGTGACCCGGTCCGGCGCCGGGCCGACCGGCTGGACCCTGTTCCTGCTCGCGGCCACGGTCGCGGTGCCGGCCCTGCTGGCCGGGTCGCGCCCGGTCCTCGCCGTGGTCCCCGCGCTCGCGGTGACCGCGCTGCTGGTCCTCCAGCTCGCCGGTACCCCCGGCGTCGCACCGTGGTTCGCGCTCGACGCCGGGTACGCCGTCGCCGGGTCCCTGGCCGCCGGTGCGGCGGTGCACCTGGTCACCACCCGCACCGACGAGGACGCGCGGCCCGCCCGGGTGCGCGTGCTCGGCATCGCGGCGGGCACGGTGGGGGCCGTGCTCGCCGCGGTGCGGCTCGCCGTCGCCGGGCCGTTCTCGCTCACCGACGTGCACGGCACCGGCTTCGGCCGCGCCGCGCTGGTGACGGTCGTGGCCCCGGCCGCGGTCGCGGCCCTGCTGCTCGCCGAGAGCGTGCTGACCCGCCGTGCGGGCCACCGCGTCCGCGCCGACGAGGTGCGCGACCGCGTCCGCACCCCCGCCGCGCTGGCCGCGGTCGTCGCCGTCGGTGCGGCGACGCTGCTCGCCGCCCTCCCGGCGCCGGCGCCCGCGGCCGTCCCCGGACAGGCCCTGCTGCGCTCGGTCGACCTCGGCACCGGACCGCTCACCCTGGCCGTCGCCCCGATGCGGCCCGGCCCCAACCTCGTGCAGCTCACCGGCGCCGGGGTCACCGTGACCGGGCCGGACGCCACGATGCCCGCCGGGCACGGGGAGACCGGTGCCCCCGCCGGCTACGCCGTCCGCACCGGGGACCGGGACGTGCCGTTCACGGCCCGCTCCGGCGCCCCGGGCGGCTGGGCGCTGGTCGACCTGCCCGAGGGCACCACCTCGATCACCGTCACCGCCGGGGGACTGGCCCGCGCGGTGCCGGTCGACGTCGGCACCGACCGGACGGCGCCCGCCGGCGCGAGCGGTGCCGACGGGCCGGAGTGCCTGTCCGCCGCCGTCGGGCGGATCCTGGCCGGGGGCGACCCCGTGCTCGGCCCGTGCCCGTCGGAGGGGCTCGACCCGGCCGACGCCCGGGCGCTGCGCGGCACCGTCCGCGCGCTCGCCTCCCAGGGGGCTCCGGGTCTGGCGATCGCCGGTGACGTGTCGCCCCGCTCCCGGGCGGCCGCCGACGTCGTCCGCACCGCGGCCGCTGCCGCCGGGCTGCCGGTGCGCCCGGCCCCCGGCCCGGACGACGCCCTGGTCGTCGTCTCCGGCTGGCAGCACGCCGCGACGACGGTCCGCGACACCGCCCGCGCGGCGCAGACCACGCCGACCGCGCTCGGCGGGACCTACCTCGCGCCGTGGCTGCTGACCGGGGGAGTGCTCGGGCAGAGCCCGGGCACCCTGCTCCCGCTGGACTTCGGCCCGCAGGAACAGGTCCCGCAGCGCTACGTCCGGACGCTCGCCGCCGTCGCACCGGGGTCCGCCCCGTCGCTGTCGGGGCTGCGCGCCTGGGCGGCCACGACCGGAGAGGCCTACACCGACCCGGCACCGGCTCTGTACGGTGCCGCCCCGGTGAGCGTGCCGATGACCGCCGACGACGACGGCGGCGGGCACCACGGCGCCCCCAACGAGGCCGCCTGGTTCCCGGGCGGCGCGATCGTCCGGATCGGCTCCGCGCTGACCGAGCCCGGGCGAGCGGACACCGACCCCGGGACCGGCGCCCCTGCCGGACCCACCCCCTGACCAGCACCACCCACGAGGAGACTCCCGTGTCGATCACGAAGGACCCGCCCGGCCGGTCGCCGGGGACACTGGCCCGCGCGTTGCGCGAGCTGCCCGGCAGCGGGCGCACCGCGTTCGGCCCGCAGGACCGCGCCGCCGCCCCGCCGCAGTGGCGGGTCGTCGCCGTCGGCCTGGTCCTGGCCCTGCTGTTCCTGGTCGGGGTGGGCACGGTGGCCCCGGCGACGATGGTCGGCACCGCCGCGCTCGGCCTGGCCCTGGGCTTCACCCTGTTCCACTCCCGGTTCGGCTTCACCTCCGGCTGGCGTCAGCTCGTCGCCGTCGGGCAGGGCGCCGCGATCCGCGCGCACATGGTCATGCTGGCGACGGCGTCGGTGCTGTTCGCGGTGATCCTCTCGTCCGGGTTCGCCCTCGCCGGCGAGCCGAAGGGGTTCACCAACCCGATCGGCATCGGGCTTGTCGTCGGCGCGTTCCTGTTCGGCGTCGGCATGCAGGTCGGCGGGTCGTGCGCCTCGGGCACGCTGTTCGCCGTCGGCAGCGGGCAGTCCGCGATCGTGCTGACCCTGCTCGGGTTCGTCGTCGGCTCGATGTTCGCGGTGTTCACCCACACCTTCTGGACGCAGACCGTGCCGCAGGGGCCGAGCGTCAACCTGGCCCAGCTGCTCGGCTACCCCGGCGCCGTCGCCGTCACCCTGCTGGTGACGGCCGCGATCACCGCGGTCACCTGGGTGGTCGCCCGCCGGCGGACCCCGCCGCCGGTCGAGCGCCCGCCCTCGGCGCGCGGCGTCGCGCGGGTCCTGCGCGGCTCGTGGCCGATGTGGGTCGGCGCGGTCGTGCTCGCCGTGCTCAACGCGGCGGTCCTGTTCGTCTCCGCCGCCCCGTGGGGCGTGACCTCGGCGTTCGCGCTGTGGGGCTCGAAGCTGCTGCAGGCCGTCGGGTTCGACATGGCGGGGCTGGCGTACTGGCAGGTCCCGGCGAACGCGCGGTCGCTGGCCGCCCCGGTGCTGGCCGACCGCATCTCCAACCTCGACGTCGGCATCATGATCGGCGCGCTGGTGGCCTCCGCGGTGGGCGGCGCGTTCGTGCTGCACAAGCGGATCCCGTGGAAGCTCGCCCTCGGCGCGGTCCTCGGCGGCATCGCCATGGGCTACGGCGCGCGCCTCGCGGGCGGCTGCAACATCGGTGCCTACTTCTCCGGCATCGCCTCGTTCAGCCTGCACGGCTGGATCTGGGCCGTCGTCGCACTCGGCGGCACCTGGGTCGGGCTGCGGCTGCGGCCGGTCTTCGGCCTGACCAACCCCAAGCCGGCCGACTCGCTCTGCTGAGCCGGCCGGACGCTCCCCCCACCAGAGAGGTTCACACGATGACCGCACGTACCACCGTCCGCGCGCTGGCCGCCGTCGCCGGCGCCGGGGCGCTGGCCACCCTGGCCGGCGGCCTCGCGCACGCCGACGAGGGCCACCACGAGGGCCGCCACGGCGGCGCGCACTACGACGGCTCCGTCTGGCACTACGACGGCGAGGCCCACCCCGCCGACTCGGCCGACCCGGCCCCGTCCGCGGGCGACCGGCAGGACGGGAACACCGCGGTGTACCTGCTCCGGGACGTCCCGGCCGCGCCGCTGCCCGAGGACCTGCTCAAGCCGGTCGACCTGACCGCGCCCGCGTTCGGCGTGCTGGACGGCCTGAGCTGAGACCCGCCCCGGGCCGCTGTGCACAGGGCCGCCCGGGCCGAGCCGGCCGCCCCGCCCGGACCACGTGTCCGGGCGGGGCGGCCGTGCGCCGGGGGTGGGTCAGTCCTCCTGCAGGACGGCCTGCACGTCGAGGTCGATCCGCAGCGTCCGGCCGACGGCCAGGACCCCGGCCAGCACCGACTGGTTCCAGTCGATCGCGAACTCGTCGCGGGAGATCTCGGTGGTGGCGGTGAACGCCGCCCGGGTGCCGCCCCACAGGTCGGGGCCGGTGCCGCCGTAGGTCATGTGCAGGTCGACGGGTGCCTTGACGCCCTTGAGCGCCAGCATCCCGTGCACCGTCCAGCGGGTGGCGTCGACGCGGGTCAGGCCGTCGCCCTCGTAGCCGATGGCCGGGTGGGTGTCGACGTCGAGGAAGTCCGCGGTCCGCAGGTGGGTGTCGCGGTCGGGGTCGTCGGAGTCCACCGAGCCCGCGTCGATCGACACGCTCACCGAGCTGGCCTCGAACGGGTCGGCCACCCGTAGGTCGCCGGAGAACCGGCGCAGCCTGCCGTGGATGCGGCTCATGCCCAGGTGCAGCGCGGTGGCCCGGATGCTGGAGTGCTGCGGGTCGATCCGCCACAGGCCCGGGGTCGGCAGCACCGCGCCGCCCGCCCGGGCGAGCTCGACGCGGCCCAGGTCGGTGCCGTCCCCGGCGAGGGAGACCGCCCGCGCGGACGGCTCGTACCCCGCCGCGGCGACGACGACCGTGTGCGGCCCCGACGCCAGCTCCGTCACCGCGAACCCGCCGTCGGCCCGGCTGGCCGCCCGGCCCCGCTGCACGCCGGTGGCGTCCATGACGGTGACCGTCGCGCCGGTCACCGGCCAGCCGTCGGGGGTGCTCAGCCGTCCGTAGAGCTCAGCCACGTCCCTGCTCCGTCCTCGTCGGGTCGCCGATCCGGTCGTCGGTCGGGTCCGGGGCGCCGAAGCGCACCTCGACCGGTGTGGTCGCGCCGCGCGCCACCTGCACCGCGACGACGACCGGCGCCCAGCCGCTCGCCGTCAGCTCGTGCCGTCCGGGCGGGAGCCCGTGCAGCTCGTAGCTGCCGTCCCGGCCCGTGGTGGTCTCGGCGACGGTGCGCCCGTCGCTGTCGCCGATCACGATCCGCGCCCCGGGCACCGGGCGGCCGTCGCCGCTGCGGGCGATGCCGGCGATCCCGGCCAGGGCCGGGAACCGCAGCTCCACCGGCGGGCCGGCCGGGTCGGCGTCGACCGTGCGGGCCAGCGGCCCGTGCCCGGGTGCGGTCGCGGTGAGGGTGTGCGGGCCGGTGCCGGGGGTCTCGGCCAGGAACCGGCCCGCCGGGTCGGTCGGCGTGTGCGCGACGACCTCGCCCGCGGTGTCGATCAGCGTGACGGCGGCGCCCCCGACCGGGCGGCCCGCGGCGTCGGTCAGCGTGCCCCGCACCGTGCCGCCGCCGGCGACGGTCACGTCGTGCCGCGCGGGGGAGGCGACGACGGCGACCAGCCCGGCGTCGGGCCCGGCACCGTCGGTGCGGGTCACCACCAGATAGGTCCCGCCGGTGGTCAGGGCCACGGCGTAGGTGCCGTCGCCGCCGCTGACGGCCCGCCCGTGCTGGCGCCCGTCGAGGTCGGTGACGGTGACGGTCGCGCCCGGCACGGGGGTGCCGGAGCGCCCCCGCACGGTGCCGACGACCGCAGGTCCGTCCCGTTCCGGTGTCACGTCGCGACCTCCCAGGTTAGTTGCGTATCGCAACGATAACCCTCCCGGGTGGACGGTGCGTCACCCGCACCGGTGTCGTCGGCCGGTGATCGTGCCGTGCCGCGTCCCGGGACTTGCGTCACGTGTAACCGGTGGTAACGTTACCGGCGGTTACAGCATCTGACGTCGTTGTCTGCGAGGAGTCGACATGACCGCCACCGTTCCGGAGCACGGGCTCGAGGCCGGGGACGTCCGGCACGTAGCGGACCGGCACACCGCCGAGCGTCACGACACGGCCGAGCGTCTCCTGCGCTCGTCCGCGGAGCTGTCGTTCGACCCGGCCACGCAGGTCGACTGGGAGACCCCGCTGAACCCCGACGACCACGGCATGAGCCCGGAGTGGAGCAGCCTCTACGGCACCGACTACTGGGCGGAGCTGTCCGAGGCGAAGCGCAAGGAGCTGACCCGCCACGAGGCCGCCTCGGTCGCCTCGACCGGCATCTGGTTCGAGATGATCCTGCAGCAGCTGGTCCTGCGGGACTTCTACGCCAAGGACCCGACCGACCCGTCGTTCCAGTGGGCGCTGACCGAGATCGCCGACGAGTGCCGGCACTCGATCATGTTCGCCCGCGGCTCGGCGAAGCTCGGGGCCCCCGCGTACGTCCCGAAGCGCTCCACGGTCGCGCTCGGCCGCTTCTGCGCCGCCACCTGGCGGGGCGAGGCCGCCTACGCCTCCATCCTGGTCGCCGAGGAGGTCCTCGACGTCATGCAGCGCGACTGGATGCGCGACGAGCGGGTCGCCCCGTTCGTGCGGACCATCTCCAACATCCACGTGGTGGAGGAGTCGCGGCACATGAAGTTCGCCCGCGAGGAGACCAAGGAGAACCTGCGCGGCGCCGGCCCCGTCCGTCGTCACTGGCAGGCGCTGGCCGTCGCGATGGCCGCATACTTCATCGTCACCAGCATGTGGAACGAGAAGGTCTACGCCAACGTCGGCCTCGACACCGGGCGTGCCCTGCGCGAGGCGGCGGCCAACGAGCACCACAAGGCGCTGCTGCGCTCCTCCTGCGCCGGGCTCATGGAGTTCCTGGGATCCTGCGGCCTGCTGACCAAGCCCGCGCTGTACTTCTACCGTCGCGCGAACCTGATCTGACCCGGAGCCGGCCGTGCCCTTCGCGATCACCCAGACCTGCTGCACCGACGCGTCCTGCGTCGCGGCCTGCCCGGTCAACTGCATCCACCCGACGCCCGACGAGGCGGACTTCGCCACGACCGACATGCTCTACATCGACCCGCGGGCGTGCATCGACTGCGGGGCGTGTGCCGACGCCTGCCCGGTCGACGCGATCTTCCCGGTGGAGAGGCTGAGCGCGTCGCTCGCCGGGTACGCCGAGGTCAACGCGGACTACTACGAGGGCAAGCCGGTCGCCGGGAAGCTGGAGGGCGACTCCCCGCTGTTCCACGACTGGTACCCGCTGACGTTCACACGGTCGCTGCCCGCGGACATGGCCCCGCTCGACGTCGCCGTCGTCGGGACCGGGCCCGCCGGGATGTACGCCGCCCAGGACCTGCTGCTGCACACCTCGTCGACGGTCACGCTCTACGACCGGCTCGACGTCGCGGGCGGGCTGGTGCGGTTCGGGGTCGCGCCCGACCACCCGTCGACGAAGGGGATCGGGGAGTCCTTCGCCCGGTTCCGCGCCCACCCGCGGGTGCGGATGCGGCTGGGCACCGAGGTCGGCCGGGACGTCTCGGCCGAGGAGCTGGCCGCCCGGCACGACGCCGTGGTCTGGGCCGTCGGCGCGCCCGCGCCGCGTGACCTGGGCCTGCCGGGGGAGGGGCTGCCCGGCAGCATCGCCGCCGACACCGTCGTGGGCTGGTATAACGGCCACCCCGACGTGCCACGTGACGCCGTCGACACCGCGGTGGAGCGGGTCGTCGTGGTCGGCACCGGCAACGTCGCGATCGACGTCGCCCGGGTCCTCACCGCGCCCGCCGCGGACCTGGAGGGCACCCCGATCGACCCCGCCGCGCTGGCCGCCCTGCGCACCGGTGCGATCACCGAGGTCGTGCTGCTCGCCCGCCGTGGCCCGGAGGCGGTCGCCGCGACCGCGCCGGAGCTGCGCGAGCTGCTGGGCCGCAGCACGGTCGAGGTCGTGGTCGACGAGCACGACCCCCGCATCGCGGAGTCCCTCGACGGCCCCGCGGCGTCCCCGTCGCACGCGCTGCTGCGCGGCGCCCGCCGGGAGAAGATCGACTGGTCGGTGCCCGCGGAGCGCCCGCGGGTGGTGTTCCGGTTCCACTCGGCGCCCGAACGGGTCGACGGCACCACCCGGGCCCGCGGGGTGCACACCGCCGACGGGACCGACATCCCGGCCGACCTGGTCGTGCGCGCCGTCGGGCACCGCGGCCGCCCGGTCGCCGGCCTGCCCTTCGACGACGACCGCGGCGTCGTCCCGCACGACGCGGGCCGCGTCGAGGGCCGTCCCGGCCACTACGTCGTCGGCTGGATCAAGCGGGGCCCGTCCGGCGGGATCGGCACCAACCGCACCTGCGCGGCCGAGACCGTCGGGTCCCTGCTCGACGACGCCGTCGCCGGCAGGCTCCCGTCGCGCCGCCCGGCCTCGCGCCTGGGCGCCCTCACCCGGCGGCTCCGCCGCAGCTGACCGCCCACCTCGCCCGTCGATCAGTACCTCAGCGCTGTCCCGCCGCCGGACGACGACGCTCAGGTGCTGATCGACGGCCGGGCACCGGGCGGCCCGGCCGGCGGGACGGGTACGGGCCGGCCGGGCACAGGCAGCCGGGCGGTCACGGCCGGTCGGACGGCTGATCGGACACGGGCAACCGGGCGGCCACGGGCACCCCGGCCGGGCACGGGCTCGCGGGTGCCTACGGGCAGCCGGGCGGCCGTCCCGGGTCAGCGGCTCAGGTCCAGCAGGGACAGCGCGCCGCGCAGCACGTCGTCGATCCGCGCGAGCGGGACGGTGCGGCGCCACCCGTCGAGGCCGCCGCGCACCAGGATCCGACCGGGGGCCAGATCGAGCCCGTGCAGCCGCAGCGCACCGGGCAGCCCGGGCAGCTCGACCCGGCCCGAGCGGATCGCCGCCAGCGGGCTGCGGTCGACCATCGCCCGCACCGAGCGACGGGTTTCCGCCGACCGGGGTGGCCCCATCCAGCGCCCGGCGACGGTCAGACCGGTGACCTTCCAGGACAGGGTGTGCCCGTCCACCGACACCGCGAGGTCGGCGGCTCCGAGCCCGGGCCGGCGACGCAGCCGGGCCCGGGCGACGCCGTCGGCGTCGACACCCACCTCGACCTGCGGTACGTGCTCCCGAAGGCGCCCGGCGACCCAGTCCGGGTCGAGCTCGGCCTCGATCTCCACCGGACCGGCCACCAGCTCCGGGGTGAGGCCGGGGCGCAACCGCACGTCCGCGGCGGTCACGGTGAGCCCGCGCAGCGCGAGGCCGGGCCGGACGACGTCGCGCGCGGCCAGAGTGACCGTGGCGAACCGCCCGGTCGTCAGCGCCCGGGCACCGAGCCCCGACGACGCGACGGCCGTCGGCACCAGCCGTACCTCCGACCCCCGGGAACACAGCGTCGTCGGGCGTCCGACGTAGCGCAGCCGCGCGGCCTCCAGCAGCGCGCGCAGCAGCAGCGCCGAGCCGGGCGCCGTCCCCGCGTCCAGCAGGGCCGACGCCGCGGAGACCCCGGCCGTCGTCTCGACTGCCATGGCGCTGCGGGCTCCCTCGGACGGTGGATGGGTCGGTCCGAGCGTCGCAGGCCCGGCGGCGACCCGCCCGGCCGCGGCCGGGGTGTGCGACGACCCGCCCGGCGTCGTCGGCCGGTGGCGCGAGGGCGGTCGCGCGGCTCCGGCGCACCGGCACCGCCCGCCGTCCCCGGTCGCCCGGTCGCGGACGGCGGGCCGCACCGGCGGAGCGCTGGGAGACCGTCGTCCTGCCGCTGTCCCGCAAAGCCTTCCGGGTCCCGGGAATGGCCTCATCGGGTTGTTTACGGGTGCCCGTGAGAGTGATCGACGGGCTCCGGTCTGGACACGTGCACAGGTGTCGACGGCACCGTCTGTCATGGCAGTGATGCGTTCTCCGGTCCCGGAGACCGACGTGATCGCCGGCCGCTACATCCTGGCGACCCATGTCGGTATCGGGTCGACGGCGACGGTGTACCGGGCGTGGGACCCGCACGAGGACCGGGTGGTCGCGGTCAAGCTGTTCCTCGACCGCTGCGACGCCGGTGGCGTGGACCGGCAGTGCCGCGAGCTGCGGACCATGGCGCACCTGGACCACCCGGGCCTGGTGCGGCTGCTGGGCGGGGGAGTCGACCGCGGCCGCCCCTTCCTGGTGTCCGAGCTCGTCGAAGGGAAGACACTCGCGGCCCGGCTGGCCCGTGGCCCGCTGCCGGTCGAGCGGGTCGTCGGGATCGGCGCCGACATCGCGTCGGGTCTCGCGCACCTGCACGCCCGTGGGGTGGTGCACCGCGACGTGAAGCCCGCCAACATCCTGCTCTGTTCCGACACCGGCCGGGCGCGGCTCACCGACTTCGGCATCGCCCGCGTGCTGGGCCACTCCGTGCTGACCCGGACCGACGCCGTCCTGGGCACCGCGGCCTACCTCGCGCCCGAGCAGGTCGCCGGTGAGACCGTCGGGCCCGCCGCGGACGTGCACGCACTCGGCCTTGTCCTGCTCGAGGCGCTCACCGGGGAACGGGAGTACCCGGGGACCACGGTGGAGTCCGCCGTCGCCCGGCTGCACCGGCCACCGCGCGTCCCGGAGGAGCTGCCGGCCCGGCTGCGGCGGACGCTGTCCGACGCGACCCGCCGGCACCCGGAGGAGCGGCCGGCCGCCGCCGACCTCGCCCTCCGCCTCCGGCACCCCCGACGACCGCCGGATCTTCGGCGAGACGGCGGCCCCGGACCGTCGTAGCCTGCGCGGGTGCCGGACATCACCACCTTGATCCTCGACGACCACGCCTGGTTCCGTCGACAGTTCGCCGCGCTGGACGAGCTCCAGGCCCGCGACTCCGATCCCCGTGAGCTCGCCGGCCTCTGGGAGCCGCTCGCCGCGCGCCTCGACGTGCACGCCCTCGCCGAGGAGAAGATCTTCTACCCGCAGCTCCTCGCGCACGGGGAGGACCCGGAGGACGAGACGCTCGACGCCATCGGGGACCACAACGAGATCCGCGACGGCGTCGCGCAGGCCGAGCGCAGCCCGGTCGGCAGCGGCCAGTGGTGGGAGGGGGTGTGGGCCGCCCGCCGCGCCAACGACGAGCACATGGGCGAGGAGGAGAACGAGGGCCTCGCCAACTTCCGCCTGAACGCCACCACCGGCCTGCGCGAGTCGCTCGGCCGGCAGTTCGCCGAGTTCCTCGACGCCCACCCCACCACCGCGGGCCTCGACAACTCCGACAAGGACCCCGAGGGCTACGTCGAGGAGGTCCAGGCCGAGATCGACCCGTCCGACCCGACCCGTGACGGGCTCGGCATCGGCAGTCTGAAGGGGAAGTAGACATGGCCGTGCACGACCACCTCCTGCGGGAGAAGGCACCCATCCCCACGACCGCCTGGAAGGCCGTCGACGACGAGGCGCGTGAGCGCCTGACCCCGCTCCTGGCCGGGCGCCGCCTCGCGGACTGGACCGGGACCGCGGGCTGGCAGACGTCGTCGGTCGACCTCGGTCGCTCGCAGCGGCTCGACGGGCCGCCGCCGGGCGTCGCCGTCGACGGCATCACGGCCCGCCTGCGCCGGGTGCAGCCGCTCGCCGAGTTCCGGGTCCCGTTCACGGTGTCCCGCGACGAGATCGACGACCTGCAGCGCGGCGCGCAGGACCCGGAGTTCGACGACCTCGCCCGCGCCGCCCGTGCGGCCGCCGCGATCGAGAACCGCGCGATCTTCCACGGCTGGCCGGAGGCCGGCTTCGAGGGAATCGCGGACGTCTCGCCCTACGACACCGTGGCCCTGGGCGACAACCCCGAGACCTACCCCGGCGCCGTCGCCCGCGCGGTGGACCAGCTGCGCCGCAACGGCATCGAGGGCCCCTACGCGATGGCGATCGCGCCCGAGGGCTACACCCGCATCGTGGAGACCGCCGAGCACGGCGGCTACCCGCTGTTCGAGCACCTGAGCCGCATCCTCGGCGGGCAGATCCTGCGCGCCCACGGCCTCGACGGTGCCGTGGTCGTCAGCCAGCGCGGCGGGGACTTCCTGCTCGACGTCGGCCAGGACCTGGCGATCGGCTACTCCGACCACGACGCCCGCGAGGTGCACCTCTACCTGGAGGAGAGCTTCACCTTCCGCGCCGTCGAGCCGGACGCGAGCGTGCGCCTGCGCTGACCCGCGGACCCGCCACCGGCCGTGCCCCGTCGTGATCCGGCGGGGCACGGTCGTGTGCGGAAAGTGTGCCCCCGGCAGGACTCGAACCTGCGACCTAGAGATTAGAAGGCTCTTGCTCTATCCAGCTGAGCTACGAGGGCCGGCCGCCCCGGACCTCGTCCGGTGCGCTCCCACCGTAGCGAGGAGGGCAAGCGATCACGGCCGCGGCACCGCCGTCAGGAACCACCGATCCGGCCCGTGTGCTGGGCGGAGTGCCATCCGACCGGTTGAAGCACACGCCGAACGGGCCTCGCCTGCGACGCTGACGGACCGTGACGTCCATACTGTCCCCATGGTGCTGGGACTGCGATCCGCGCTCGGGTCGGATGTGGGCCGTCGCCGGACGTCGAACCAGGACTCCGGAGCGACGACCGGCCGACTGCTGATCGTGGCCGACGGGATGGGCGGTCACGCCCACGGCGAGATCGCGAGTGCGACGACGGTGTCGGTGTTCACCGAGCTGGAGGCCCGCCTCCCGCAGGACCTCACCGACATCGACCTCGCCGCCGAGCTGACCGAGGCGCTCAACGACGCCACGGACCGGCTCGCCCGGCGCGCCGCGGACGAGCCGGAGATGCGGGGGATGGGCACGACGGTCGTCTCGCTCCTCCTCACCGGTGACCAGCTCGCGCTCGCCCACATCGGGGACTCGCGCATCTACCTGCTGCGGGGCGGCGAGCTGAGCCGTCTCACCCACGACCACACGATGGTCCAGCAGCTCGTCGACCAGGGCCAGATCACCCTCGAGGAGGCGGCGCACCACCCGCGCCGCTCCGTCCTGATGCGTGCGCTGAGCACCGACCACGCGCCGGACCCGGACCTCGACCGTGTCGACATCCTCGCCGGGGACCGCTACCTGCTCTGCTCGGACGGTGTCACCGCGGTGCTCGACGACGAGGCCCTGCACCGCGAGCTCGCCTCCGGCGCCGAGCCGGACCAGGTCGTCACCCAGCTCATCGCACTCGCCAACGAGGGCGGCGGGCCCGACAACATCACCGCGATCGTCGCCGACGTCGTGGAGATCGACGACGTCGACGGCCCGGGTCAGGACCTGCGGATCGCCGGGGCCGTCGCCGAGATCGCCACCGCGGACTGACCCTCAGCGCCGGGCCACCACCCGGCGCAGCCGCACCGTGCGGACCGCCGAACGGTGCGCCGCGAGGTCCGCCCGGGCCCGCTCCGGCAGATCGGGCGGGTAGACGCCGGCCGCGCACAGCTCGTCCGCCCCGTCCGATGGTTCGACCCCGTCGAGGGTGAAGTCGAGACGGTCGTCGGCGAGTACGGCGAAGTCCGCGGCGGCCGCGAGCCACTCCGGGTGTTCGACGGCCGACCGGTGCCGCCACGCGTCACGCACCGCCTTCCTCAGCGCGCCCCCACCCCAGCCGAACGACCGGGGCGCCGGCACCAGGACCGAGATGAGGCCGTGCGGGGCGAGTACCCGCCGCAGCTCCGCGAACAGACCGTCGATGTCCCATAGGTGGGGGAGCAGCATCGGGACGGCGACCCGGTCCACCGACCGCGTCCGCAGCGGGAGCGCCACGGGCGACGCCGTGATCCACAGGGGCTCACTGTTCCCCGCCTCCACCACCAGCCGCCCGGCGACGACGGTCGCCCGGACCCGACTCGTCGCACCCGGGGTTCGGCACCAGGCCGCTGCGGTGAGCTCCGCTCCGGCACGCAGCCGGTGCAGGACGGGCGGGAGGACGTCTCCGTCGGGCTGCACGCGCCGAGTCTCGCGTGCCGACGGACGGCTCCCACGGGGCACCACGACGAACGGCCACCCGCGGACGACGATCGTGATCACCCGCCCCGGCCGGTCCCCGTCGAGGACGAGCTCCCGCCTGCCGACCGCTCGTCGCGACCGGACGCCACGACGGACGGTCGAAAAAAATCTTGAAATTAGTTGGCGGGCAGGAGGGCGCGGGACGAACGACGGGTGGAGCGCTGGTTCCGGCCCCCGTCGCGAGCTTCCACTTGCGCGATCGGCGCTGGTCAACCAGTATCCGGAGTGAGCTTGTCAGGGCGACCGTTCGTCGCTCGACAGGGTCGGGCTCGACCGTGGTGCTGTGCGGCCCGGAGACGGGTTTGCCCAGGTCAGCCCGGGTTTCCGACCCCGGTTTGACGTGCCCGAATGCCATGCCGTAACTTTCTTCCTGTCAGCGAGTGAGCCGGACAGAACGGGCCCTGAGAGGCTCGGTCAACAGGCCCCGCGGACAGCGACCCCCGGTGGTTCTCCGAGTTTCTCGGTGTGGTTACCTTTGTGGGTCAAGGCGATCCGTCTTCAGGATCCCGCTTCCTTCTCGGGGGGTTGGGTGATTGCGGTGCGGGTGTCTTTTGAGAACTCAACAGTGTGTCGAGCTATTTATTCGGTTTGGCGTTTTGTGCCAAATTGTTTGTTTGGTTGCAGCATTCGATCCCGTCGGGTGTTGTGGCCAGTTGTTTGTTGTAAGTCAGGGTTTTGTTGGAGAGTTTGATCCTGGCTCAGGACGAACGCTGGCGGCGTGCTTAACACATGCAAGTCGAGCGGTAAGGCCCTTTCGGGGGTACACGAGCGGCGAACGGGTGAGTAACACGTGGGTGACCTGCCCTCCACTCTGGGATAAGCCTGGGAAACTGGGTCTAATACCGGATAGGACCACTGATCGCATGGTTGGTGGTGGAAAGTTTTTTCGGTGGGGGATGGGCCCGCGGCCTATCAGCTTGTTGGTGGGGTGATGGCCTACCAAGGCGGTGACGGGTAGCCGGCCTGAGAGGGCGACCGGCCACACTGGGACTGAGACACGGCCCAGACTCCTACGGGAGGCAGCAGTGGGGAATATTGCGCAATGGGCGGAAGCCTGACGCAGCGACGCCGCGTGGGGGATGACGGCCTTCGGGTTGTAAACCTCTTTCGCCAGGGACGAAGAGCAATTGACGGTACCTGGAGAAGAAGCACCGGCCAACTACGTGCCAGCAGCCGCGGTAACACGTAGGGTGCGAGCGTTGTCCGGAATTATTGGGCGTAAAGAGCTCGTAGGCGGTGTGTCGCGTCGGCCGTGAAAACTTGGGGCTTAACTCTGAGCGTGCGGTCGATACGGGCATCACTTGAGTTCGGCAGGGGAGACTGGAATTCCTGGTGTAGCGGTGAAATGCGCAGATATCAGGAGGAACACCGGTGGCGAAGGCGGGTCTCTGGGCCGATACTGACGCTGAGGAGCGAAAGCGTGGGGAGCGAACAGGATTAGATACCCTGGTAGTCCACGCCGTAAACGTTGGGCGCTAGGTGTGGGGACCATTCCACGGTTTCTGTGCCGCAGCTAACGCATTAAGCGCCCCGCCTGGGGAGTACGGCCGCAAGGCTAAAACTCAAAGGAATTGACGGGGGCCCGCACAAGCGGCGGAGCATGTGGATTAATTCGATGCAACGCGAAGAACCTTACCTGGGTTTGACATGCACCAGACATCCCTAGAGATAGGGCTTCCCTTGTGGTTGGTGTGCAGGTGGTGCATGGCTGTCGTCAGCTCGTGTCGTGAGATGTTGGGTTAAGTCCCGCAACGAGCGCAACCCTTGTTCCATGTTGCCAGCACGTAATGGTGGGGACTCATGGGAGACTGCCGGGGTCAACTCGGAGGAAGGTGGGGATGACGTCAAGTCATCATGCCCCTTATGTCCAGGGCTTCACACATGCTACAATGGCTCATACAGAGGGCTGCGAGACCGTGAGGTGGAGCGAATCCCTTAAAGTGAGTCTCAGTTCGGATCGGGGTCTGCAACTCGACCCCGTGAAGTTGGAGTCGCTAGTAATCGCAGATCAGCAACGCTGCGGTGAATACGTTCCCGGGCCTTGTACACACCGCCCGTCACGTCACGAAAGTTGGTAACACCCGAAGCCGGCGGCCCAACCCTTGTGGAGGGAGCTGTCGAAGGTGGGACTGGCGATTGGGACGAAGTCGTAACAAGGTAGCCGTACCGGAAGGTGCGGCTGGATCACCTCCTTTCTAAGGAGTCCCATCATGTGATGGGGCACCACGAGTGCTCATAAGGGTTTTGCTCTGTTGGGTGTCTGTGGTTCCTTCATTGAATCGCATCAGCAGCCCTGTTCGTGGGTTGGGTGCGTTGGGTGGAACGCAGCACGTCGGACCGTTTGGCTTGGCACACTGTTGGGTCCTGAGAAGACATCTGCGGTTCTTCGGAACGGTGGTTCTTCTTTGGCCGCTCTGGTCGGGGGCTTCCTAACGCCTGCTTGTGTGTGGGTGGTGGTTGTTTCTTGGTTGGGTGTGGTTGTGGGTTGAGTGTTGCATAGTGGATGCGAGCATCTTGTTGTGGTCAAGTTGTTAAGAGCACATGGTGGATGCCTGGGCATCAGGAGCCGATGAAGGACGTGGGAGGCCGCGATAGGCCTCGGGGAGCTGTCAACCGAGCTGTGATCCGAGGGTGTCCGAATGGGGAAACCCAGCGCCCGTCATGGGGCGTTACCCGTACCTGAATTCATAGGGTGCGTGGAGGGAACGTGGGGAAGTGAAACATCTCAGTACCCACAGGAAGAGAAAACAATAGTGATTCCGTGAGTAGTGGCGAGCGAAAGCGGAAGAGGCTAAACCGTGTCCGTGTCAAGCCGGCAGGCGTTGCGGGTGCGGGGTTGTGAGACGTGTCGTTCATCTTCTGCCGAGGATGGGACAGCAAGAGCCTGTGTTAGCGGAACGACTCTGGGATGGTCGGCCGTAGTGGGTGATAGCCCCGTACGCGAAAACACTGGGTTCTGTTGTGGGCGTGTTCTCGAGTAGCAGCGAGCCCGTGAAATTCGCTGTGAATCTGGCGGGACCACCCGTCAAGCCTAAATACTACCTGATGACCGATAGCGGACAAGTACCGTGAGGGAAAGGTGAAAAGTACCCCGGGAGGGGAGTGAAATAGTACCTGAAACCGTGTGCTTACAAGCCGTCAGAGCCTGCAGTGCTTTCGTGGTACAGGGTGATGGCGTGCCTTTTGAAGAATGAGCCTGCGAGTTATGCTTCGTGGCGAGGTTAACCTGTGTGGGGTAGCCGTAGCGAAAGCGAGTCCGAATAGGGCGCTGTAGTCGCGGGGTGTAGACCCGAAGCGGAGTGATCTACCCATGGCCAGGGTGAAGCGTCGGTAAGACGTCGTGGAGGCCCGAACCCACCAGGGTTGAAAACCTGGGGGATGAGCTGTGGGTAGGGGTGAAAGGCCAATCAAACTTCGTGATAGCTGGTTCTCCCCGAAATGCATTTAGGTGCAGCGTCGTGTGTTTCTCACCGGAGGTAGAGCACTGGATGGCCTAGGGGGCCGACAAGCTTACCGAAGTCAGCCAAACTCCGAATGCCGGTGAGTGAGAGCGCGGCAGTGAGACTGCGGGGGATAAGCTTCGTGGTCGAGAGGGAAACAGCCCAGATCACCGGCTAAGGCCCCTAAGCGTGCGCTAAGTGGGAAAGGATGTGGGATCGCCCGGACAACCAGGAGGTTGGCTTAGAAGCAGCCACCCTTGAAAGAGTGCGTAATAGCTCACTGGTCAAGTGGTCCTGCGCCGACAATGTAGCGGGGCTCAAGCGCACCGCCGAAGCCGTGGCAATGACATCTTTAGGTGTTGTTGGGTAGGGGAGCGTCCTGCATCTGGTGAAGCCCGGGAGTGATTTACGGGTGGAGGGTGTGGGAGTGAGAATGCAGGCATGAGTAGCGAATGCAGAGTGAGAATCTCTGCCGCCGGATGACCAAGGGTTCCTGGGCCAGGTTGTTCCGCCCAGGGTGAGCCGGGACCTAAGGCGAGGCCGTCAGGCGTAGTCGATGGACAACGGGTTGATATTCCCGTGCTCGTGATAGTGCGTCCATGCCAAGGCCGGTGATGCTAACCATCCGAACCCACCTCGGCTCCTTCGGGAGTTGTGTTTGTGGGGGAGCGTGGGATCCGATCTGGTAGTAGGCAAGTGATGGGGTGACGCAGGAGGGTAGCTCCGCCACGCGGTGGTTGTCGTGGTGTAAGCCTGTAGCCCGAGTCCTAGGTAAATCCGGGGCTCATCAAAGGGTGAGAGGTGATGCGTAGCCGATTGAGGCGAAGAGGGTGATCCCATGCTGTCGAGAAAAGCCTCTAGCGAGTGCTGTTGCGGCCCGTACCCCAAACCGACACAGGTGGTCAGGTAGAGAATACCGAGGCGATCGAGCGAACTGTGGTTAAGGAATTCGGCAAAATACCTCCGTAACTTCGGGAGAAGGAGGGCCGGTTGTCTTGAGGCTCCTTGCGGGCTAGGGACGGCCGGTCGCAGAGACCAGGCCCAAGCGACTGTTTACTAAAAACACAGGTCCGTGCGAAGTCGCAAGACGATGTATACGGACTGACGCCTGCCCGGTGCTGGAACGTTAAGAGGACCTGTTAGCTCTTCGGGGCGAAGCGGAGAATTTAAGCGCCAGTAAACGGCGGTGGTAACTATAACCATCCTAAGGTAGCGAAATTCCTTGTCGGGTAAGTTCCGACCTGCACGAATGGCGTAACGACTTGGGCGCTGTCTCGACCACAGACTCGGCGAAATTGCACTACGAGTAAAGATGCTCGTTACGCGCGGCAGGACGGAAAGACCCCGGGACCTTTACTATAGCTTGGTATTGGTGCTCGGTTCGGCTTGTGTAGGATAGGTGGGAGACTGTGAAATCGCCACGCCAGTGGTGGTGGAGTCGTTGTTGAAATACCACTCTGGTCGAATTGGGTGTCTTAACCTCGGGCCATGATCTGGTTCAGGGACAGTGCCTGGTGGGTAGTTTAACTGGGGCGGTTGCCTCCCAAAGAGTAACGGAGGCGCCCAAAGGTTCCCTCAGCCTGGTTGGCAATCAGGTGTTGAGTGTAAGTGCACAAGGGAGCTTGACTGTGAGACTGACGGGTCGAGCAGGGACGAAAGTCGGGACTAGTGATCCGGCACCACCTTGTGGAAGGGGTGTCGCTCAACGGATAAAAGGTACCCCGGGGATAACAGGCTGATCTTGCCCAAGAGTCCATATCGACGGCATGGTTTGGCACCTCGATGTCGGCTCGTCGCATCCTGGGGCTGGAGTAGGTCCCAAGGGTTGGGCTGTTCGCCCATTAAAGCGGTACGCGAGCTGGGTTTAGAACGTCGTGAGACAGTTCGGTCCCTATCCGCCGCGCGCGTTGGAGACTTGAGGAAGGCTGTCCCTAGTACGAGAGGACCGGGACGGACGAACCTCTGGTGTGCCAGTTGTCCCGCCAGGGGCACGGCTGGTTGGCTATGTTCGGGAGGGATAACCGCTGAAGGCATCTAAGCGGGAAGCCTGTTCCAAGATGAGGTCTCCCACCACCTTCGAGTGGGTAAGGCTCCCAGTAGATGACTGGGTTGATAGGCCGGAGATGGAAGCCCTGTGAGGGGTGGAGTTGACCGGTACTAATAGGCCGAGGGCTTGCCACAACGAGTTGTTCGCATCCACTGTGTGACCCTGAGTCCACAACCATCCACATCCCCGGTTAATCCCGGGGGTGTGGGGTGGTGTGTGTGCTCGACCCCTGCCCCTAGGTTTTTGGGGGTGGGGTGATAGTTGGATAGTGTTGTCGGTGGTCATTGCGGTAGGGAAACGCCCGGTCCCATTCCGAACCCGGTAGCTAAGCCTTCCAGCGCCGATGGTACTGCACTCGCCAGGGTGTGGGAGAGTAGGTCGTCGCCGACATTCAACTTCATGGGATCTGCCCCGGACTTTCGAGTCCGGGGCATTTCTCATTTCCGGACCCTTTTTCGCTCCGATGCGTTATGCCGGTCCGGGGCGGGATCGGTGCATCCGTTCCCGGCCCTGGCACGGGGTCCTCCGGGGCCGGGGGTCGAGGCGCGTGCTCCCTCGTGGAGTCGCACCCGGTCCCGCACCACCGGTGGGCCGGCGCACCTCGCACGCTTTCCTGCGACCTCACACCCTCTGCAGGGGCTGCGAGGTCGCAGGAACGTGTGCGACGTGCGGTGCCCGGTGCGGCGTGCGCGAAGGCTCCGTTGTAGGAGCGCGGTATCGGTGACTCGTTCCGCCGAGGGAGCTCCTCCGCTGGCGAGAGCGGACACGGTGGCGACGAGCGGGGTCGTGCCGTCTGCTCTCAGTCGCAGAGCGTGCGAGGTCGACGAACGCTGTGCGAGGCGGCACAGGGTGGCCCGGAGAGCGCTGTGTGCGCCGCGGGGCCCGTCGGCCGATGCCGGGCACGTCCGTCGGGTGCGGTGCGCGGCTCGTGGCGGCCACACGGCTCCGCCACCGGGGCGGCCGCCGCCCGCGTCCGTGACGTCCACGGTCGGCGGCCTGCGACGAATCGTGTCGGGGCACGCCGCTGAGCGTCGGAGGCTCGATGCTGTGCGATCGAGAGTCCGCGTCCGGTGCGAGAGGGAGCAGGAGGCGTCGGGCGGGCGATGGTGTCCGCTCCGATCAGGCGGCGGGGTCCCCAGGGCCCGTGTCTCCGGTCGGCAGGGGATAGATGACGTGACGGCGGGATCCGTGCGGCCGCGGTGTCACCGCCCCGGGATGCCGGCTACGGGGATGGACATGTCCGGGTGGGGGGAAGCACACCGGACCGACAGTCGTCGTGGCCGAAGCGGGTCGGGACGGCCGGTCATCCCCAACGGGCACGGTTGTCCACAGGCTCTGACGTGACCCCGTCGACGGGGCGTGGGCGGGTGAAGCTCATGGGGACAACGCACCCCAGAGCCTCGGAGGATCCGATGAGCGACAACACCGCCACCATCGTCGGCAACCTGACCCGCACCCCCGTCCTGCGCTACACCGCGAACAGCATCCCGGTCACGGACCTGACGGTCGCGGTCAACCACCGTCGCAAGGACCCGATGACCGAGCAGTGGCACGACGTCGCGTGCACCTACTACACGGTGACGTGCTGGCGGACCCTGGCCGAGCACGCGGTGCGGACGTTCGAGAAGGGGCACCGCGTCATCGTCATCGGCCGGATGTACGTCGAGGAGTGGACGGGCCGGGAGGGCGACGTGCGGCAGAGCATCCGGATCGAGCCGTCCAGCGTCGGGCTCGACATCCGCTTCTCCCCGGCGGCCGTCGCGCCCCGGCCGTCGGTGTCACAGGGGCCGTCGGTGCCGCAGGCCCGGGGCACCGACGACGCCGCCATGCGATGGGGCACCCCGCCCACCGAAGAGCCGGACCACGACGGGTACGACGACGCCCCGGACGAGGTCGAGAGTGCGGAGCTCGACGAGCTCGCGAGGCTGGCGACCGCACCGGCCTCGAGCGGCTGAGCGGGCCCGATCTACCATCGCATCGTGGCGGATCTGATTTACACGATGCGGAACGTGCGTAAGGCGCACGGCGACAAGGTCATCCTGGAGAACGCGTCGATCAGCTTCCTGCCGGGGGCGAAGATCGGCGTCGTGGGCCCCAACGGCGCCGGGAAGTCGACCGTCCTCAAGATCATGGCAGGGCTGGAGAACGCGAACAACGGCGACGCCTTCCTCAAGCCCGGGGCGACGGTCGGCATCCTCCAGCAGGAGCCCCCGCTCAACGAGGAGAAGACCGTCCTCGGGAACGTCGAGGAGGGCCTCGGCGACGTGAAGGTCAAGCTCGACCGGTACAACGCGATCGCCGAGGAGATGGCGACCAACTACACCGACGAGCTGATGGAGGAGATGGGCCAGCTCCAGGAGGAGCTCGACCACGCCGACGCGTGGGAGATCGACTCCCAGCTCGAGCAGGCGATGGACGCACTGCGTTGCCCGCCCGGGGACGCCGAGGTCACCCACCTCTCCGGTGGTGAGCGCCGGCGCGTCGCGCTGTGCAAGCTTCTGCTGTCCCAGCCCGATCTGCTCCTGCTCGACGAGCCCACCAACCACCTCGACGCCGAGAGCGTCCTGTGGCTCGAGCAGTTCCTCGCGAGCTACCCGGGCGCCGTCCTCGCGGTCACCCACGACCGGTACTTCCTGGACAACGTCGCGGGCTGGATCCTCGAGCTCGACCGCGGACGCACCTTCCCCTACGAGGGCAACTACTCCACCTACCTGGAGAAGAAGGGCGAGCGCCTCGCCGTCCAGGGCAAGAAGGACCAGAAGCTCCAGAAGCGCCTGAAGGAGGAGCTGGCCTGGGTCCGCTCCAACCCGAAGGCCCGCCAGGCGAAGAGCCGCTCGCGGCTCGACCGCTACGAGGAGATGGCGACCGAGGCCGAGCGGCACAAGAAGCTCGACTTCGAGGAGATCCAGATCCCGCCGGGCCCGCGCCTGGGCAGCCAGGTCGTCGAGGTCTCGCACCTCGACAAGGGCTTCGACGGCCGCCAGCTGATCAAGGACCTCTCCTTCACGCTGCCGCGCAACGGCATCGTCGGCGTGATCGGTCCGAACGGTGTCGGTAAGACGACGCTGTTCAAGACGATCGTCGGTCTGGAGCACCCGGACTCCGGCGAGGTCAAGATCGGCGACACGGTCAAGCTGTCGTACGTCGACCAGAACCGCGGCGGGATCGACCCGAAGAAGACCGTCTTCGAGGTGGTCTCCGACGGGCTCGACTACATCCAGGTCGGCAACACCGAGATGCCGTCGCGCGCCTACGTCGCGGCGTTCGGCTTCAAGGGCCCGGACCAGCAGAAGCCGGCCGGGGTCCTGTCCGGTGGTGAGCGCAACCGCCTCAACCTGGCGCTGACGCTCAAGCAGGGCGGCAACCTGATCCTGCTCGACGAGCCGACGAACGACCTGGACGTCGAGACCCTCGGTTCGCTGGAGAACGCGCTCGAGCAGTTCCCCGGCTGCGCCGTGGTCATCTCCCACGACCGCTGGTTCCTAGACCGGACCTGCACGCACATCCTGGCGTGGGAGGGCACGGACGAGAACCCGGCCGAGTGGTTCTGGTTCGAGGGCAACTTCGAGGCCTACGAGAAGAACAAGGTGGAGCGCCTCGGCGCGGAGGCGGCGCGACCGCACCGGGTCACCCACCGTAAGCTCACCCGCGACTGATCACCGCCCGGTCCGGACCTCCCCATCCGGTCGGGCCGGCCCCGGCGACGGGTGACCGGCTCCCTCGGGAGGTCCGGACGGTGGTGTCACTCAGGGGAGGCGATGTGACGTTCGACCTGGGAGGTCGGGCCGCCGGCGCGACGACGGCCGAACTGCGCACGGCGGCGGCCCTGCGCTGGCAGCGGCCCCTGCTCACCGCGGAACTGGCGGAGCAGGCGTGCGCGCGAGCCGTCGCAGACGGTGACGATCTGCGCTGGCTGCAGGCCGCGGGCTGGCTGCTCGACGGCCACGCCGCGGGTGGGGACGCCCGCGACGTCGCCACCGCCGTCGTCGCCGGGGTGACCGGTCATGTCAACCCGGGTGACAGCACGGTCCCCGTGCCCCTCCGCGCGCCCGGCACCGAGGTCCTCACCCGTCCCGAGGGCGCCCGTCTGCGGGTGGAGCTGGCCGGGGTCGCCCAGGCCGACGGGGAGCTCGAGGCGGCTCGGGCACTCGTCGTCGGACTGCCGGACGACGCCCCGGGGGAGGACCAGGGGCTGCTGCGCCTCGACCGGCTCGCGGTCGAGGTGCGCTGCGCACTCGCCGGCGCCTCCGCCGCCGAGCTCGAACGGCTGCGCAGCGACGTCGACGCCTGCGGGTCCGGCTTCGGTGGCGAACCCGCGGCGTACGCGGACCTCGTCGTCGGGTCGGTGCACCGGGCCCGGCGCGAACACGACGCCGCCGTGGACCGCGCGCTGCGCGGCCTGGCCCAGCTCGGATGGACACCGGAACGGCCCGGGTCCCGCCCGCTGTCGACCCACCTCGCCGCGGCACTGCTCAGCCAGTGGATCACTGCGCTGCTCGACTCCGGGCACGTCCCGCCCGACGCGGTCGCCGCGGCCGCCGTGCAGCGCGACGCCGGGGACGCCGGTCGTCAGGGCGTGCTGCTGCGGCTCACGCTCGCCCGGGTGCAGGCGGGGCGCGCGGACCACGCAGCCCGCGCCCTGGTCGAGGCCGCCGACGGCGCCGAACAGGCGGGCGTCCCCGCGCTGGTTGCAGCCTGCCGAACCGCCCAGTCCGAGCTGCACGAGGGCTCGGGCAGGTACCGCGAGGCCCTCGAGACGATGCGGGCCGCGATGGAGGCCGACCAGGTCGATCGCGACCGCGGGACGCGCTTCCGCGCCGCGGTGGCGGCGTTACTGCCGCTCGCCGCCGTCCGCACCAGCACCGCCGAGCGACCCACCCCGTTCCCGCGCACGGGCGGAGCGCCGGCCGTACCCGCCGAGCGTCCGGCTGCGACCGGAGGCGCCGTCGCCGGTGCTCCGACGGGCGGGCCCGGTGTCGGTACCCGGGACAGCGTCGGTCGCGGTACGCCGGAACCGGGGTTCGCCGCGTCCCGCTCCGGCGGTGCGGAGTCGTCCTCCGGCGGGGACCAGCGAGGCGGAGACGACCCTCCCGCCCGGACGCCCGTCGAGGAACGCACGGTCGGTGCCGGGACCGACCGCCCCGCCGGAACCGGCCACACCGAGCCCGAGCACGATCGCCCGACCGACGATCGGCCCCGGGCCGACCGGTCCTCCGCCACGGTGAGCAGGGACGGTCGCGGAGCCGGAGCCGGAGCCGGGGACGTGGACGACGGCGCCACGGGAGCCGGGGCCACGAACGGCCGTCCGGCGAACGACCTCCCCGCGGCCGGACGCTTCCCGGTGCGCTGGGCGCCGTCGGAGAGCCTGCTCTTGGGCCCCGGCACGACGAACGGTGCCGCAACCGCCGACCCGTCGCCCGCCGACCGCACCGTGGAGCGGTCCACCGGCGCGAACCGGAACGGTCACCGTCCCGGCGAGGCCGGCCTCACGACGGATGCGTCGTCGGCGACCGGTACGCCGGGCACGACCCACACCACAGGAACCACCGGTACGCCGGACACGACGGGCGCCGCAGGATCGTTTGACCGGGCGTCGGACGACACGACGGACACCGGAGGTCGACGACCCGCGGGCATCGACCCCGCCGACCCGCTGGGCGTCTCCGGGCTCCTCGCGGACGGGCCGGCACCAATGGCACCCCGGGACCCGTCGTGGACCGGGCCGTCGTGGACCCCCGACGCGGCAGGCGGTTCGCCGCTCGCCGACGCCCTCCTGGCCGAGTGGCGCGCCCCCGAGCCGCCTGCGGCCACGCACCGCAACGGGTCCCACGGCCCGGCTGACGTCGTTCCGCGGAACGGAGCACGGCACGACGGGGCCCACCGGTCCGGCGACGGCGACGGGGCCGACCCGGCAGCCGGGCCAGGCCCCGTCGACGGTCACCGGAACGGGGCTCCCGCTCCGGAGCCGGCCGTCGCCGCCGAGCGGGCTGCGAATGAGCCGGCCGTCGAGGCCGAGCGGGCTGTGGACGAGCCGGCCGTCGTCGCCGAGCGGGCTGCGGGCGAGTCGACCCTCGCCGAGGCCGACCCGAGGTCCGGTCGGGCGAGCGCGCGCGCCGCGGCCCGTGTCCCGGACAGCGGCCCGGCAGCGGCACCGACCGCCCCCGCGGCCCCGACGGGTCCACCCGGTCCGGCGGAGCGGTCGATCGTCCTCGACCTCGTCGACGGCGACCTCGAGACCGTCACCGGTACGGCGGCGGTGGGGGCCCTGCACGACGTGGTCACCCGGGCCCGCCGGTTGGTTCCGCCGTCCGGGACCACACGTCGCGACGACGACACGGTGCGGGTCACCCTGCCCGACGTCGACCACGTCACCGTCCTGCTCTGGGCACGGTCGCTCGCGACGCACCTCGGCGGTCGCGTGCGCCGGGGCGGGCTGCGGGCGGGGACGTCCCTGCGGATGCAGGCCGTCGGACCGCACGGTGTCGAGGGCGACGAGATCGTCACCGAGCTGACCGGGCCGGACACGCCGGCGCCCCTCCCTGAGGCGCCCTCGGCCCGGGTCGGTGGGCACTCCGGCGCCGCGCAGACCGGGGACGCGGGGTCGGGTGCCGGTGAGCCGTCGGCCGCCTCGGAGCCGGTCGCGGGGCCGGCGCTGGCGACGCCGCTGGACCTGTCCGGCGAGCGCGCGGCCCGGGGCGGGCGGCGACGGGCCGCCGGCGACGGGACGGCGTCGTTGAGCGCCGTCGGTCTCACCGTGCGGCCCGGGAGCGGCGGGCGGCGGCGCTCCGACGGAGCCGTCCGGGACCCGGCGGCCCGCGACCGGACAGTCCGGAGCCCGGCCGCCCGCGACTCCGGTGCCCGGGATCGTGGCCCCGGACACCTCGCCGAGCCGCACCCCTCCGCCCGCGACGAGGCCCGAGACGGGGCCCGCGGCGCTGCGGGCGGCGACCCCACCGGACCGGCGAGCGATGAGCGGGCGCAGGTGTGGGGCGGTTCCGCCCCGGCGGACCCCATGTCGGTGCCGGACCCGTTGGACACCCGGTTCGCGCTGCCCCCGGAGCCGGATCGGCGCCTCGCCGAGGCGGTCCGGGCCCACCTCGACCTCCCCGGGCCGGACGGCGCCGCCTCCCGCTACGACGGCCCGGCCCGTGAACGTTCCGGGCTGCCGGTGCGGTGGTCCGGGGTCGACGACGGAGCGGGGGAGTCCGCGCTGCCGCGTCGTCGTGGGCGGGACACCACCCCACCGGCCGATGACGGACACGGCGGGACCGCCGGTCTGTTCGACGGGGGCGGGACCACGTCCGCCCGGGTCGCCGGCCACCGTGCGTCCGGCGAGCCCGACGGCAGTGGCGTGGGCGCGGGGACCTGGACGTTGCGTACCGCGACCGGACCGACCGTGGTGCGGGGCGCAGCGGCCGTCTTCGCCCCGACGCCCGGCGATGCTGCCGCGACCGGCGATGCTGCCGCGACCGGCGATGCTGCCGCGACCGGCGATGCTGCCGCGACCGGCGACGCTGCCGCGACCGGCGACGCTGCCGCGCGCGGTGACGCTTTCGCGCGCGGTGACGCTGCCGCGAGCGGCGACGACGAACCGGCGACCGGCGCCGTCCACACTCCGACGACGGACGTACGACCCGGCGGGAACCGACCCGGCGGGAACCGACCGGACGCAGGCGGACGCCGGACGCCGGGCGCCGGTCCCGCGACCCGACGGGCCCGCTCCCGCCGAGCGGTCCCCGCGGACGGATCGGTGCCGTCGGACGCCGCGGACCGGGAGGACGGCCCGGCCACGAGGGACGAGCCGCCGACGGGGCCCTCGCGCGACGACGCATCTACCCCGGCCGGGACGCGGGACGGCGCGTCACCCGTGACGCCCGGACGGCAGGACAGCGCTGCCGGCGCCCCGGCGACGACGTCGGCACCGGCCGACGGCACACCGGGCGCCCCGGCCACGCCGGCCCCGTCCGACCCCGCCGGCATCCCCGAGGACATGGGCCTCGCCGATCTCCTCGCCGGGGCCCTCGCGGCCTACCGCGAGATCTGACCGGCCGCCGGGAACCGCTCGCCCGGTCGTCGCGGGCGCGGCCGTCCCGGTCCGCCGATGGTGTCGGTACCTCGGGATAGGGTGACGGCCGTCAGCACACGCACGGGGCCGGAGTGGATCGTGAGCAGCGGGACGACGGGGCAGACCGGGAACACCACGAGCACCGACGGGCCGGGCGGTGATCCCCGCCCCGGGAGCGGTGCCGCCGCGGACCTCGTCCGTCTCTACGCCCGGCACACCCCCGAGACCGACGCGACCGGCGGCGCGGAGCTGCCCGGGCCGGCGACCGTCGTCGACACCCATCTCGCGCTCGGTGCGCACCGCGAACCCGGCCGGGCCGCCGTCCGGGTGGCCGCCGCCGGGGGAGACGCGGTGACGGTCGACATCGTCACCGACGACATGCCCTACATCGTCGAGTCGGCGCTCGCCGGGATCGGCCGGGCCGGCGGCACCGCGCGGCGCGTCGTGCACCCGATCCTGGTCGTGCACCGCGCCGCCGACGGCACGCTGACCGGCGTCGACACCGCCGCCGACCCGACCGACCCCACCGAGGGGGCCTCGGTCGAGTCGTGGATGCACGTCGACGTCGTGTCCTCCGGGGATCTCGACCCCGACGCGCTGCACGCCGAGCTGGAGCACACGCTCGCCGCGGTCCGGCAGGTCGTCGACGACACCGCCGCGATGACCCTGCGCGCCCGCGCCCTCGCCGACGACCTCTCCGGCACCGGTGCCGCCACGGCCGCCGACGCCGACGAGGGGGACGTGCACCCGGCCGAGGTCGCGGACCTGCTGCGCTGGCTGGTCGACGACCACTTCGTCTTCGTCGGCTACCGCCACTACTCCCGGCGCACCGACAGCGGGGGCGACCCGGACGGGCGGCTGCGGCCCGACACCGACACCGGTCTCGGCGTGCTGCGCCCCGGCGACGCCGGCGCGAACGTCTTCCTCCCCGAGGAGACCGGCGCCGCCGACCCCGCGGGCCTGCTCGTGTTCACCCGCGCCAGCGAGCGCAGCCGGGTGCTGCGCGCGGTGCACCCGTACTACGTGGGTGTCCGCACCCGCGACGCCGACGGGACCGTCACCGGCGAGCACCGCTTCCTCGGGATGCTGACCGTCCCGGCCCGGCACGAGTCGGTCCTGGACATCCCGGTCGTCGCCCGCCGCATCCGTGGCGCCATCCGGCGCGCGGGCTTCCCGGCCGACTCCTACTCCGGGCAGCAGATGCTCGAGGTGTTCTCCCAGCTGCCGCGCGCGGAGCTGTTCACCTCGTCGCAGGAGCGGCTGCACGACACCGCCGTCGGCGTACTGGAGGCGGGCGCCCGCCGCGCGGTGCGGCTGTTCGTGCACCCCGACCCCTACCGCCGCTTCCTGTCCTGCCTGGTCTACCTGCCGCGTGACCGCTACACGACCGCGACCCGGCTGCGGATCACCGACATCCTGCGCACCCGGCTCGGCGGCACCGACGTCAGCTACACCGCCCAGGTCGGCGACGTCGAGCTGGCGCTGCTGCACCTGACGATCACCACCGACCCCGGCGCCGAGCCGGCCACGGTGGACCTGGCCGAGCTGCAGGACCACGTCGCCGAGGCGACCCGGACCTGGGACGACCTGCTCGTCGCCGCGCTCGGCGACGCCGGGCCCGCCGCCCGGCCGATGCTGGCCGGAGTCCCCGAGTCCTACAAGGCGACGGTGACCCCGCTGCGCGCCGTCGAGGACCTGCGGCGGCTGATGACGCTGGGGGAGAAGGGCGAGGACGCGTTCGACCTGCGGCTGTACCGCAGCATCGAGGGCGACATCCGGTTCGCGCTCTACGTCGGCGACGACCCGGTCACCCTCACCGGTGTGCTGCCGCTGCTGCAGCAGCTCGACGTCGAGGTCGTCGACGAGCGGCCCTACGAGTTCCGCCGCCCCGACGGCCGTCGCTGCTGGCTCTACGACTTCGGGCTCCGGCCCCCGCAGCCCGCCGGTGCCCCCGCGGTCCCCACTGTCACCGTCGAGGACGCCGGTCGTCGCTTCGAGGAGGCGTTCGCCGCGGCCTGGCGGGGCGACGCCGAGTCCGACCGGTTCTCCGCGCTCGTCCTGCGGGCCGGTCTGCACTGGCGCGAGGCCGCCGTCCTGCGGGCCTACAGCCGCTACACCCGCCAGCTCGGCGGGCTGTTCACCCTGCAGTACACGGCCGGCGTCCTGGTCGCGCACCCGCAGGTCGCGCAGGGTCTGATCACCCTGTTCCGGGCCCGGTTCGACCCGGCCACCACCGACGCCGACGAGCGCGAGGCCGCCCACCAGCGGGCCCTGGAGAACGTCACCACCCTGATCGACCAGGTCTCCGGTCTCGACGCCGACCGCATCCTGCGAGGCCTGCTCGCGGTCATCGAGGCGACGCTGCGGACCAACTGGTTCCGGGGCCGCCCGTTCTTCTCCTTCAAGCTGGACCCGGCCGCCGTGCCGGACATGCCGCTGCCCCGCCCGCGGTTCGAGATCTTCGTGTACTCGCCCGCGGTGGAGGGCGTGCACCTGCGGTTCGGCCCGGTCGCCCGCGGCGGTCTGCGCTTCTCCGACCGCCAGCAGGACTACCGCACCGAGGTGCTCGGCCTGGTGAAGGCCCAGGCGGTGAAGAACGCCGTCATCGTCCCGGTCGGGGCGAAGGGCGGGTTCGTCGTGCGCAGGCCCGGACCGGCGCCCGAGCACGTCCGCGACTGCTACCGGACCTTCATCTCCGGGCTGCTCGACATCACCGACAACCTGCTGACCCACGCCGACGGCGCCACCGAGACGCTGCCGCCCACCGACGTGGTGCGTCATGACGGCGACGACTCCTACCTCGTCGTCGCCGCGGACAAGGGCACCGCCACGTTCTCCGACCTGGCCAACTCCGTCGCCGAGTCCTACGGCTTCTGGCTGGGCGACGCGTTCGCCTCCGGCGGCTCGGTCGGCTACGACCACAAGGCCATGGGCATCACCGCCCGCGGCGCGTGGGAGTCGGTCAAGCGGCACTTCCGCGAGCTGGGCGTCGACACCCAGCGCGAGGAGTTCACCGTCGTCGGCGTCGGCGACATGTCCGGCGACGTGTTCGGCAACGGGATGCTGCTGTCGGAGCACATCCGGCTGGTCGCCGCGTTCGACCACCGGCACGTGTTCGTCGACCCGGCCCCGGACGCCGCGACCTCCTACGCCGAGCGGCGCAGGCTCTTCGAGCTGCCCCGCAGCTCGTGGGCCGACTACGACACCTCCCTGATCAGCGCCGGTGGCGGGGTGTGGCCGCGGACGGCGAAGAAGGTCCCGGTCGGGCCGGAGATCCGGGCCGCGCTCGGGCTGGCCGACACGGTCACCGCGATGTCCCCGCCCGAGCTGATCCACGCGATCCTGCTCGCCCCCGCCGACCTGCTGTGGAACGGCGGCATCGGCACCTACGTCAAGGCGTCCGGCGAGACCGACGGCGAGGTGGGGGACAAGGCCAACGACGCCATCCGGGTCGACGGCCGCGCACTGCGGGTGCGCGTCGTCGGCGAGGGCGGCAACCTCGGGCTCACCCAGCGCGGGCGGATCGAGTTCGCCCGCCTCGGCGGCCCGGACGGCGCCGGCGGCCGGGTCAACACCGACGCCATCGACAACTCCGCGGGCGTCGACTGCTCCGACCACGAGGTCAACATCAAGATCCTGCTGGACCGCCCGGTCGCGGACGGCTCCCTGGACCGCGACGCCCGCAACGAGCTGCTCGCGTCGATGACCGACGAGGTGTCCGCCCTCGTGCTCGCCGACAACGTCGCGCAGAACGAGGTGCTCGGCGTCGCGCGCGCCCACGCCCCGGGCATGGTCGGCGTGCACGCCCGGATGGTCACCGACCTCGCCGGGCGCACCGGGCTCGACCGCACGCTGGAGGTCCTGCCCGACGAGGCGGGGTTCGCCCGCCTGGCCGCCGACGGTCTCGGCCTCACCGGCCCCGAGCTGGCGACGTTGCTCGCCCACACCAAGCTCGACCTGACCCACCGGCTGCTGCAGACCGACCTGCCCGACCTGCCGGCGTTCGCGCCGACGCTGCCCGGCTACTTCCCGCACCCGCTGCGGGAGCGCTTCGACCACGCCGTGCGCAACCACCCGCTGCGTCGCGAGATCATCGGGACGTCGCTGGTCAACGACATGGTCGACGGCGCCGGGATCAGTTACGCGTTCCGGCTGGGCGAGGAGATCTCCGCGGGCCCCGACGACGTGCTGCGCGCCTACACCGTCACCACCCGCGTGTTCGGGCTGCCTGCGCTCTGGGAGGCCGTCCGCCGGGCCGAGGTCCCCGTCCCGATCGCCGACGCGGTGGTGCTGGAGTCGCGGCGGCTGCTCGACCGGGTGTCGCGCTGGTTCCTGACCAACCGGCCGCAGCCGCTCGCCGTCGGCGCGGAGGTCAACCGGTTCGCCGGCCCCATCGCGGAGCTGCGGGCCCGGCTGCCCGAGCTGCTGCAGGGCCGCGAGCTCGACGCGGTGCAGGAACGTGCCGCGGAGCTGCGCGCCTGCGGGGTGCCCGAGGAGATGGTGGAGTCGGCCGCGCTGTCGCTCTACGCCTACGGGCTGCTCGACGTCGTCGAGCTGGTGGAGCTGTCCGACCGCGAGGCCGAGCCGCGGCCCGGCGCCGAGGTGGCCCGCCTGTACTACGCGCTGTCCGAGCACCTCGGCGTCGACCAGGCGCTGACCGCGGTGTCCCGGCTCGACCGCGGGGACCGCTGGCACGCGCTGGCGCGGCTCGCACTGCGTGACGACCTCTACGGGTCGCTGCGCTCGATCACCCTCGACGCGCTGCGCGAGACCCCGCCCGGCACGGGTGTCGACGACGCGATCGCCGCCTGGGAGCAGGCGAACTCCTCGAAGCTCGCGCGCGCCCGCAGTGCGCTGGAGGAGATCGGGGCGTCGGCGTCGCTGGACCTCGCGACCCTGTCGGTGATCTCGCGTCAGCTGCGCGGACTGGCCCGGTAGGAGCTCCCCGTGACCGCCTTCGTCGCCGAGGTCCCGCTGCGCTGGACCGACCAGGACGCCTACCGGCACGTCAACCACGCCCGGATAGTCACGCTCATCGAGGAGGCCCGCGTCGCGCTGGCCTTCACCGCCGCCGGGCGGGAGGGGCTCGCCGGGTTCTCCTCCGGGCTGCTCGTCGCCGGGCTGCACGTGGAGTACAAGCGGCAGCTGCCGTGGCGGCCCGAGCCGCTGCGGTGTGCGATCACCGTGCGGGAGCTGCGGGCCGCGTCGTTCGTCCTCGACTACGCCCTGCACGACGGGCCCGGCGCGGACGAGCCGGTCGCGGTCACCGCCTGGACCCGGATGGCCCTCTACGACCTCGAGGCGGACCGGGTCCGCCGGCTCACCGCCGACGAGCGGGACTTCCTCGAGCGCCACCTGGGAGACGTGTCGTGACCCTGCGACTGGCGGACGCGACCGAGCGCGACGACCTCGGCGCGTTCACCGCGCGCGTCGCCCGGCTCGACCAGACCGCCGCGATCCGGCTCACCGCCGGTGCCGGCCGGGTCACCGCGTGGGCCCGCACCCCGTTCGACGTGCTCGTGACCCGGTCGGTGGCCGGGGAGCTCGACCCGGCACTGCCGGTCACCGCGCAGGCGTCGATGCTGCTGACGGCGCTGGCCGTCGACCGCTCCGCCGCGGTCGACCCCGGCCCGCCCGCGCCGTGGCTCGACGAGCTCCCGCCCGACGACGGCTGGTCCCGGGTCGACGACGTCCCCGCCGCGGAGCTCGACGAGCTCGCCGACCGGGGGCTGGCACTGGCCCGGGAGCACGCGGGCCCGATGGGACCGCCGGCGTCGCTGCTGGACCAGACGGTGCTGACGGTGTCCCCGCCGGACGCGGGCCGCCCGGTGACCGTGCCGATGCGGGTGCTGTTCGCGATGTCCGGGATGGGGTTCCTCGGCTCGGCGCCGCAGGAGACCGACGGGCCGCGGGTACGGGTGTCCGCGTCGGGGTCGTGGATGCGGCTCGACGCCCGGTACGGGGCGGTGGTGAAGCGGCGCGTGGTGTCGCTGCCGCTGTCGGTCGCGCGCTGACGGACCGGGCCCGCAGCCGGGGACGGCTCAGCTCAGGTTCAGCACGCTGACCGCGCCGTCGCCGGTGACCCAGCCGGTGCGGCCGTCGGGGGCGACCGCGACGGCGGTCGGGTTCGGGGCGACGTCGGTGGTGCCGGTGACCTGCCAGGTCCCGGTGTCGACGGTGACGAGACCCTGCCGGGTCGCGACGTAGAGGTGGCGGCCGTCGGGGGCGAAGGCCATGCCGGTGGCGCCGCCGTCGACCTGCACGGTCGCGATCTCGCGGCCGTCGGCGGGGTCCACGACGGTCACGGTGCCGGACTCCGGACCGCCGACCGCGACCACGGTCCGCGGGACCGACGCGGGGCTGACGGCCAGGGACTCCGCGCCGCCGCGCACCGGGAAGCTGCCGAGCACGGTGAGGCTGTCCGGGTCGAGGACGGTGAGCTGGTCGGCGCCGCGGGTGGCGAGGTAGACGCGGTCGCCCGCGTCGTTCGTGGCGCTCGCGTAGGGGTCGCGGGACACCGGCACGGTCCGGGTGACGGTGCCCGCGTTCGGGTCGAGCTCCTGCACGGTGGCGTCCGCGCGGGACGGCACGTAGAGGAACCGGCCGTCGGGGGACACCGCGGCCGCGGCCGGGTCCCCGCCGACGGCGGCGGTCGAGACGACGCTCCGCCCCGGCACGTCCACGACGGCGATCTGCCCGCCGCCCTGACCGGCGGTGCTGACGTAGGCGCGGGTGCCGTCCGGGGAGGTCACCACGCCCTGCGGGGCGGCCGGGAGCTCGATCTCCCCGGTGACCGCGTCGGTCGCGGTGTCGACGACCGCGAGCCGGTTCGCGTCGCGGACCGCGACGAGGGCCGTCGCGCCGTCCGGGGCGGCCGCGACGGCGACCGGGGCGCCGCCGACGGGCACGGTCGCCCGCACCGTCGGCTGCGCCAGGCTCGCCCCGGCGGCGACCGCGTCCGGACGCGGCCCCGTGCCCGGACCGGCCGAGACGGCGGGCCGGGTCGCGTTCGCGCCCGGGTCGGACTGGCTGGGCGACAGCATCGCCCACAGCGTCAGCGCACCGAGCAGCACGATCGCCAGCGCGATCGCGAGCCCGGCCGCGGACGGGCTGCGACGCCCGTTGCGCGGCTTCGCCGACATGATCGCCTCGCGGCGCGGGGTGACCGGCGGCTTCTCACCGGTCACCGCGGCGTGGGCGGCGGCCTCCGCGGCCGCGGGCTGGACCGCGGTGCCCGGACCGGTGTCGCTGACCGTGCCGTCCCGGCCGGACGCGGCACGGGCGGCGGCCACCGAGACGGCCCCGATCGAGGCCGCGGCGGCGGCGTTGCGGCTGGTCGTCGAGGCGTCCGGCCGGTCCGGGTCCGACGGGCCGGCCGTGTCGTCCGTCGCCGGGGCGTCCGGGTGTCCGGTGACCGGGGTGAGGCCCTGCAGCGTGGGCGGCTCGCCGTCGGTGCCGACGGGCCGCAGGACCACGGTGGTCTCGTTCTCGGACGGGGCGTCCGGTCGCGGTGCGTGCCGTCCGTCCGGTCCTCCGGGCCCCGGGCGGTCCGGGGCGGGGGCCCAGGAACGGGCGCCGGGGGCGCCGTTCGACGGGTGGGCGCCGGTACCGGGCCCGTCCGGGCGGCCACCGGCCCCCGGGGCGCCGGGCCGGTCGGTCGGAGACGGACCGGAGCCCTGCCCGCCGGGGCGGTCGACGGGGTACGCCCCCGTG
Source organism: Pseudonocardia sp. ICBG601 (assembly GCF_020496245.1). NCBI lineage: Bacteria > Bacillati > Actinomycetota > Actinomycetes > Pseudonocardiales > Pseudonocardiaceae > Pseudonocardia > Pseudonocardia sp. ICBG601. The sequence continues at coordinate 2,270,620 of NZ_JAHLJA010000148.1, forward strand.
CCCGGACCACCGGAGCGGTCGGTCGGGAACGCGCCGGTGCCCTGCCCCGCGGGCCGGTCGGTGGGGAACGCGCCGGTGCCCTGCCCCGCGGGCCGGTCGGTGGGGAACGCGCCGGTGCCCTGCCCCGCGGGCCGGTCGGTGGGGAACGCGCCGGTGCTCTGGCCGCCGGGGCGGTCGGTGGGGAACGCCCCCGTGCCCTGGCCGCCGGGGCGGTCGGTCGGGCCCGCGCCGGGGGCGGGGAACGCCCCGGTCCGCGCCGGTCCGGAGAACGCAGCGGCTGCGCGGCCCGGGGCCGCGGCCGACCCGGAGCGCGACGGCGTGTCGCCGTACGCCCCCGGCGTCGGGAACGCGCCGTTGCGGGACGGTGCGGCGTCGCCCGTGGGCGGGCGGCCGGCGTCCCATGCCGGTGCGTCCCGGTCCCACGCGGACGGCCCGCCGACGGAGGAACCCGGACCGCCGTCCGGGCCCGGGTCGGTGCCCCGGGGAGCGTCGCCGTCCCGGAAGGAGTCGTCCCGGAAGGAGTCGTCCCGGAAGGAGTCGTCCCGGGCGGAACCCTCACGGGCGGGACCCTCACCGGCGGTGTCGTCACGAGGGGTGTCGTCACGGTCGACGTCGTCGGGGGTGGACCCGTCGGTGTCGGGTGCGGAGGCCGCGGTGTCGGCACGGCCCGGGAGCCGGCCGAAGCCGCTGCCCGAGTCACCGCCGGCGGTGGCGAACAGGTCGTTGCCCGACAGCCCGGCCATCGCCGGACCGGACGGTGCCCCACCCATCGCCGGACGGGGCACCGGACGCTGCTCCGGGCCCGCGGGTGCGGGAGGCCTGCGACCGGGCATCGTCGGACGGTTCCCGGACGGCGGGGTCGAGGGCCGCGCGGGCGGCTGCTCGGTCCGGTCGTCGGAGGGGTCCGCGCTCGGGTAGTGCCCGATCAGCGCGCCGGGCGGCAGGATGTCGGTCTCCGGGCCGTCGGCGCCGTTGCGCGCCGGACGCGGCGGCCACCGCTTGGCGGTGTGCTGTCCCGCGGTGTCCCGATCCGCGTCGCCGGAGCCGGTGCCGCCGGACCCCGTGGTGTCCCCGGCCGAGGGCGACGGGGTGGCGTCCTGGTCCGGGGTGGAGCCGGCGGTGGAGCGGGTGCCGTCGCCGAGCGGCCGCGGGGTGGGCGCGATCGGCGGGACGACGGTCGGTGCGGGTGCGGTCACCGGGACACCGTCCGGCCCGGGACCGGCATCGGTGCGACGACCGCCCTCCGCCGGTGTGGCGGCGGGGTCGGGCCGGCTCGCGCCGGCGCCGGGGCCGGGACGCCCCGTCGGCGCGGAGTCCGGCCGGGGCACCGACGGGACGGCGCCCGCTGCGCCGGGCACGGGAGCCGACGGGGAGACGTCCGACGAGCCGGACCGGGGAGCCGCCGGAATGGCGTCCGCCGGGCCGGGCCGGGGTGACGCCGGGCCGCCGTCCGCCGAGTCCGGCCGCGACGACGCCGGAGTGGCGTCGGCCGGGCCGGGGCGGGGCGCGGTCGGGGCGCCGCCGGTCGCGGGCGGTGTCGTCCCGCCCGGTGTGCCCGGCGCGAACGACGGCGGCGGCGCGAAGCGGTCCGCCGGGGTGTGCAGGGGGTCGAGACCGTCGTCGCCGGGCTCGTCGGGCAGCGGCCCGACGCCCAGCGGGTCGTCGCCGAGGTCGCCGAGATCGGCGTAGTCACCCGCATCCGACGACGGTTCGGGGGCGGCGGGCCGCGGACCCGGGGTGGGACGTGGGGCGGGCGCGGGACCCCGTTCGCGGGACACAAGTTCGGTGAACCCGGTCGGGGTCGGCTCGCGCCGGGCGCCGTCGTCCTCGGACGTGGCCTCCGGCTCCGGTTCCTCGCCCGAGCCGGACCGCATGACCAGGTCGACCAGGGAGCCGGGGACCACCGGCACGCGGCCGGTCCGGATCGCCTCGCCGAGCCCGTCGGGGTTCGGTTCGGGGTCCGGCGGGCCGTCGGCACGCCGGGGGGAGCGGTCGTCGGGGCCCGGGTGACCGGGCGCCGACGTCATGCGTTCTGCGGCGGTCGGGTGCACATAACGATTCGATTATCGCGAGCGTCGCCCCGGGCCCGGACCCCGGGTGGCCCCCCGGCCCGTCCTGGTCGTCCCACCTGCGACGTCCGTCCTGGTCCGGGGCTGGTCACGCCCCGTTCCGAGGTCACCGAACGGGAGGACCCCGATCGAGGTGAGCGAGATCGGCGGGATGCGGCCGACGGTGGTGCTGTCGGGGTCCTCCTCGGCCGGGCGGTGCCCGGGACCGAGGAGCAGGGAACCGGTGGCGGGCGCGTCCGCGTCCTCGTCCTCGGCGGGACCGCCGGCCTCGGAGCGGGAGCCGGCGGCGTCGGCCGACGGCCTGCTGCCGAGCTCCGACACCGAGGCGATCGAACCCTCGTCCGACGCCGGCGCCGAGGACGACGAGGAGAGGCTCGAGGACGTCGAGGTCGAGGGCGGCCGGGAGACGGGCGGCAGGGAGACGGGCGGCAGGGAGATGGGCGACGGGGAGACCGGCGGCAGGGAGACGGGCGCGGGGCCGAACAGGGCGTCGTCGAGGGCGGCGGAGACCGGCTCACGGTCCAGCTCCTCGGCGAGGGTGCGCTGCACCCGGGTCAGCTCGTCGCGGACGTCGTCGCGCAGCGCGGCCAGCCGCTCGACGTCGCGCACGACCGCCGACCGTCGCTCCCCGGCGCCCTGCTCGGCGTCGCGCAGCAGTGCGGCGGCCTCGGCGCGGGCGGTGGACAGCGTCTGCTCGGCGTCGGAGCGGGCGTCGGCGAGGATGCGCTCGGCCTCGGTGTGGACACCGGACAGCCGGTCGGACACGGTGCGCTCCCGCTCGGCGAGGTCGCGCTCGCGGCGGTCGGCGTCGTGCTCGCGGTCGTCGAGGGTGCTGCTGCGGGAGGTGAACTCGCGGTCCAGGGTGGCGGCGCGGCCGAGCAACGCCTCCTCGGTGCGGGAACGACGGTCCTCGGCCTCGCGGCGGGCGCGCTCCACGATCTCCGCGGCCTCGTCGGCCGCACGCTCGCGCAGCTCGGCCGCCTCCTGCTCGGCGGCCTGCAGGACGCGCTCGACGCGGCGGCCGAAGCCGGCCTCCTCGGCGCGGCGCTCCTGACCGGCCCGGGCGGCGGAGTCGTTCTCCAGCTGCTCCTGCAGCCGCCGGACCTGCGCGCGGGCCGCGGACAGCGACTGCTCGGCGGCGTCCGCGCGGCGGATCTCGTCGTGGATGCGGTGGTCGAGCTCGGCCAGCCGGGTGTCGACCTCGCCGCGGTCGTAGCCGCGCAGCACGACGGTGAACCAGGAGCCGTCCTCGCCCTCGTGGCGGTCGGGGTGGGCCCCGGAGTCGCCGCTGCGGTGCGCGTGCCGCGACGACCCGTTGACCGGCTCGTGCCGATGCGGACCGGACAGCGAGGGAGAGACGCTCACGATGAACCCCCAAGACGGGTGACTACGAGCCGCCCGACGTGCCGGGGCGGCGTCCCGTCCAACGAGACCGGACGCGTTCGGTCACGTTCAGCGCTGGATCAACCCGTAAAGCGCCCGAATGCCACTCGAATGGCCGCCGGACGGACGGGCTAACGATCACACTGTGTGGTAATGCCCCTACTCGGGTCAGAACTCGGAGTTCTGCATGCTCACCGCGGCGTACTGCAGGTAGTTCCACAGCTGCTCGCGGTGCTCCGGGGAGAGGTTCTCCTCGTCGACGGCGATCCGCATGCAGCGCAGCCAGGCGTCGCGCTCGATCGGGCCGATCTTGAACGGCACGTGCCGCATCCGGAGCCGGGGGTGGCCGCGCTGGTCGGAGTAGGTCCGCGGGCCGCCCCAGTACTGCTCCAGGAACAGCCGCAGGCGGTCCTCGGCCGGGCCGAGGTCCTCCTCCGGGTACAGCGGCCGCAACACCTCGTCCCGGGCGACCTCCTCGTAGAACCGGTGGACGATCCGGTGGAAGACCGGGGCGCCACCCACCTCGGCGTAGAAGTTCTGCGGTGCACTCACGCCGACCAGTCTCCCAGGAGTCGTCAGTTCTGCTTCTGCGCCTGGCCGTCGAAGGCCGCGCCGGGGAAGACCATCGGCCGCGGGATGCCGTGGTCGTCGAAGGCGTCGGTGATCGCGCCGTTGAGCGCGCGCTGCACCGCCCACTGCCGGCCGGGGCTGACCCGCACGGTGATCCGCAGCGTGACGCCCTCCGGGCCGATCTTGTCGACGCCGAGCACCTCGGGGGCCTCCAGCACGTCACCGGCGATGTCGTCCTGGGAGGCGCGCTCGGTGGCGGTGCTCCCGGCCAGCTCGGTGGCCTCCTCGACGTCGGCGTGGTGCGCGATCGGCAGGTCGACCACCGCGACCGCGTAGCCCTGGCTCATGTTGCCCACGCGCAGGATCTCGCCGTTGCGGACGTACCAGACGGTGCCCTTGATGTCGCGGATCGTGGTGATCCGCAGGCCGACCGCCTCGACGGTGCCGACGGCCTCCCCGACGTCGACGACGTCGCCGACGCCGTACTGGTCCTCCAGCAGCATGAACATGCCGGACAGGAAGTCGCGCACCAGGTTCTGCGCACCGAAACCGATGGCGAGCCCGATCACCCCGGCACCGGCCAGCAGCGGGCCCAGCGGGTAGCCGAGCTCGTTCATCACCATCATCACCGCGACGAGCAGCACGACCGCCGAGACGATCGAGCGCAGCACCGAGCCGATCGTGCGTGCCCGCTGCGCCCGTCGCTGGGTGCCCGGGTCCGCCGCCGGCGCGACGGCGGCGCCGCCACCCGGACGCAGCCGGCGGGCCCGGCCCACCAGCGCGGTGAACCGGCCGTTGGTGGCGCCGTCGACCATCCGCGCGATCGCCCGGTGCGCCAGCCACCGGAACAGCACCGCGACCACGACGATCACGGTGATCGCCACGGTCCTGCTGACCAGGGTGTCCGCGTGCTGGGCCAGGAAGTCGTTGCTGGTCCAGCGGTAGAGCGTGGCGCACCACGAACCGGCGTCCTGCACGCAGTCCGGTATCAGGGTCACGTTCTGCAGGGGTACGTCGGGCAGCACGACGGGGGTCACGAGTCCTCCTCGGGGGCGGTGAGGGCTGCGTCGGAACCCCCGAGGCTACGTCACCCTCCGGTGTGACGACGGTCGCGCACGTGGTCCGGAACCGACTGGTGTCCGTGCAGGTCAGGGGCGGTTTCCGGAGGCCCGGCGACGGTCCGCAGCGGCACCACGCCGGCCCAGGCGAGACCGGCCGCGACGTCGGCCTCGTCGTCGGACGGCGGCCCGGAGCGACTCTTCACGCTGGCCTCGGTCAGATCGAGCGCGAACACCGCGGTGGCGGCCAGCTCCCGGCGGTCCGGGCGGCGGGCGTGGTCCCACGCGCCCGGGGTGAGGTGCTCGACGATCACCCGCAGCGCGTGCAGACGTTCGTCGTCCCCGGTGACGCGGCGGGCGTCGCCGTGGACGACCGCGCTGCGGTAGTTCATCGAGAAGTGCATCAGTGCGCGGGCGTGCACGATGCCGTCGAGGTGGGTCACGGTCACGCAGCACGGCAGCGTGTCCCCGGCCAGGTAGCGGGCCCCGGACGAGCCGTGCAGGTAGAGCGTGTCGCCGTCGCGGCCGTAGGCGGTCGGGAGGACGACGGGCGCGCCGTCGCGGACGAAGCCCAGGTGGGCGACGAGGCCGTCGTCGAGGACCGCGTGCAGGTCGGAGCGGTCGACGGCGGCCCGGTCGCGCATGCGGCCCAGGGTGCTGCGGGTGGTGGGGGAGAGCGTCACCCCCCGAGGATGGCCGTCGGCAGTGGCATCCTGGAACGGCCACTTCCGCTCGTGAACGAAAGGCCACTGTGCAGGATCTCCCGATCGTCCTCGACCGCTCCGGGGCGACGCCGCTGGCGGTCCAGCTCGCCGACGGCCTGCGCGCCGCGGCCGCCGGCGGGGCACTACGGCCCGGCGACCGGCTGCCGTCGACCCGCGGGCTCGCGACGACGCTGCGGGTGAGCCGGACGGTCACCGCCGCGGCCTACGACCAGCTGCTCGCCGAGGGCTGGGTCACCGGCCGGGTCGGAGCGGGGACGTTCGTGACCGCGGTCCCCGGGCCCGCCCCCACGGGCCCGGCCGCGCCCGCCGGGCCCCCGCCGCAGGCCGAGCCGTCGGTGCTGGACCCGGGGCGGCCGTGCGTCGCGGCGCTGGACCCCGCGATGTGGCGCCGCGCCTGGCGGGCCGCCGCCGATCCGCCCCCGGACGACCGGCCCCGCGCCGACGGGCTGCCCGCGTTCCACGACGCCGTCACCGGCCACCTGCTGCGCCACCGCGGCCTCACCCCGCCCGCGGACACCGTGCTGACCACCGCCGGGACCTCCGCCGCCGTCGCCGAGCTGGCCCGGCTGCTGCCGGCAGGCGCGACCGTCGCCGTCGAGGAGCCGGGCTACCCGCGCGCGGTCACCGCGCTGCTGGCGGCCGGGCTGCGGGTCGTCGGCGTACCCGTGGACGACGACGGCCTGGTCGTCGACGCCGTCCCGGCCGGCTGCGCGGCGGTCTACACCACGCCCGCGCACCAGTTCCCGACCGCGGTGCGCCTGTCCGCCGCCCGCCGGGTCGCCCTGGTCGGGCGCGCCCGCGCCGAGGACTTCCTGGTCATCGAGGACGACTACGACGGCGAGCTCCGCTACGACGTCGCCCCGCTGCCCCTGCTCGCCGCCCTCGCACCCGGCCACGCCGTGCACCTGGGCACCGCGAGCAAGATCCTCAGCCCGACGCTCGGGGTCGGCTGGGCGGTCGCGCCGCCCGCCGTCGTCGACGCGTGGCGGGACCTGCGCGCCCGGACCGGCACCCGGCCGTCGCCCGCGGGGCAGCTGGTCCTCACCGCGCTCGCCGCACACGGCGACCTGTCCCGGCACCTGCGACGGCTGCGCCGCGAGCTCCGAGAGCGGCGGGCCCTGGTCCTGGACGCCGCCCGCACGGCGGGCTGGGCCGCGCAGGGGGACCCGGCCGGGGCACACCTCGTGCTCCGCCCGCCCGAGGGGGAGCGGGCCGCGATCGCCGCGGCCGCCCGGCGGGGCGTCGCCGTGCGCGGGCTGGCCGACTACCACCGGGACGGACCCGGCACGTCCGGCCTGGTCGTCGGGTACGCCGCTGGGACCCGGGCCGAGCTGACCGCCGCACTGGCGGCGCTGGTGGGGTGAGCGGCCCCCCGGGCCGACGCCCGGCTGCGCGCCCCCGCGGAGCCGCCGCCTACCCTCGGGCCCCATGAGTGCCGACCGGGTGAAGGTCGCCGTCGTCTTCGGCGGCCGCAGTTCCGAGCACGCGATCTCGTGCGTGTCCGCGGGCAGCGTGCTGACCCACCTCGACCCGGAGCGGTTCGAGGCGGTCCCGGTCGGGATCACCCCGGACGGCGCGTGGGTGGTCGGCCCGTCCGACCCCGCCCGGCTGGCGATCTCCGGTCGCGAGCTGCCCGAGGTCGACGGGACCGCCGAGGCCCTGGTGCTGCCCGGCGAGCCGGGCCGCGGCCTGGTCCGCCTCGACGCGCGCGAGGCGCTGACCTCGGTCGACGTCGTCTTCCCGATCCTGCACGGGGCCTTCGGCGAGGACGGCACCATCCAGGGTCTGCTGGAGATGGCCGGGCTGCCCTACGTCGGCGCCGGCGTGCTGGCCTCCGCGGTCGGCATGGACAAGGAGTTCGCGAAGAAGCTGCTGCGCGCCGAGGGACTGAACGTCGCCGACGGCGTCGTGCTCCGCCCCGGCACCGACATCGGGTTCGCCGACCGCGACCGGCTCGGGCTGCCGCTGTTCGTGAAGCCGGCCCGCGCCGGGTCCTCGATGGGCGTCACCCGGGTCACCGACCCGGCCGCGCTCGACGCCGCCGTCGCCGAGGCCCGCCGGCACGACCCGAAGGTGCTCGTCGAGGCCGCCGTGCCCGGCCGCGAGATCGAGTGTGCGGTGCTGGAGTTCCCCGACGGCAGCGTCCGCGCCAGCCTGCCCGCCGAGCTGCGCTACAACGGCGAGTTCTACGACTTCGAGTCCAAGTACCTCGACACCTCCGAGCTGCAGATCCCCGCCAAGCTCGACGACGAGATCACCGAGTCGCTGCGCTGGAAGGCGATCACCGCGTTCCGCGCGCTTGACGTGCAGGGCCTGGCCCGGGTCGACTTCTTCGTCACCGACGACGGCGACATCACCGTCAACGAGGTCAACACCATGCCCGGGTTCACCCCGAGCTCGGCGTTCCCGAAGATGTGGGCGGTCACCGGGCTCGACTACTCCGAGCTGCTCAGCACGATGGTCGACACCGCGCTGGCCCGCGGGACCGGGCTGCGGTAGCTACCGGACCCGCACCGGCTGCGGCGGGAGGGTGTCGACGACCGCGTCGGACACCGCCTGCAGCGGCCCCGGACCGGTCTCCGCGGGCCCGGACAGCTCCAGGTACACCCCGCGGTCGACGACGGCGTAGGTCGTCGCGAGCGCGCCCTGCGGGGTCGCCAGCGGCAGCCAGCTCACCCCGTTGACCACGATCAGCGGCGAGGTCGGCCCCAGCTCGGCCGGCCGTTCGGTGCCGCAGCGCAGCACCACCGGCTCCGGCTCGGCGACCCACGCCCGCGCGCCGGGGACCGGCGGGTCGATCTCGCGCGGCGCGAGGTCCCCGGTGTCGCCGGGGATGCCCGCCCCCAGCGCGCGCAGCACCGCGTCGCACGACGTCGACGACGCCTGCGGTGCGGCCTGCGCGGGCAGCTCCAGGGGGCCGGTGTCCGGCCCCGTCGTCAGGCGGGCCCAGACCGCGAGCCCCGCCACGACGAGGGCGAGCAGCAGGGGCAGCGCGATCGCCACCACGACCGGTGGTGACACGCGTGCCCCTGCCACGTCTCCGCCCGTCTCAGCTGAGCTTGACCACGGGGCAGGTGAGCGTCCGGGTGATCCCGTTGACGTTCTGCACCCGGGCCACGACCAGCCGGCCGAGCTCGTCGACGTCGTCCGCCTCGGCACGCACGATCACGTCGTACGGGCCGGTGACGTCCTCGGCCGAGACGACGCCCGGCAGACCCCCGATCTCGGAGGCGACGGAGGCGGCCTTGCCGACCTCGGTCTGGACGAGGATGTATGCCTGCACCACGGCGTGCCCCTTTCCGGTAACTGCCGACCTGCCGGATGGTTGGCGGCAGGAATGTCGGACGCAGAACCTACCGGAGGCCGCCCCCGTGTCCCCATCCGCGATCACGCCCGAGGGCGGTTCCGAGACCGGTGTCTCACTCCGGGAGGTCGGTGAGTTCGCACTGATCGACCGGGTCACCACGGACCGTGTTCAACCGGCTACGACGGAGCTCGGGCCCGGGGACGACTCGGCCGTCGTCACCGCCGCTGACGGGCGGGTCGTCGCCTGCACCGACGTGCTCGTCGAGGGCGTGCACTTCCGGCTCGACTGGTCGAGCCCCGAGCAGGTCGGGCGCAAGGCCGCCGCCGCGAACCTGGCCGACATCGCCGCGATGGGGGCGGTGCCGACGTCGCTGCTGGTGGGGCTGGCCTGCCCCTCGTCGACGCCCGCGGCCCAGCTGGAGCAGCTGGCCGACGGGCTGTGGGCCGAGGCCCGCTCGACCGGTGCCGGGCTCGTCGGGGGCGACCTGACCTCGGCGCCGGTGATCGTCGTCTCGGTGACGGCGCTGGGGGACCTGCAGGGCCGGGCCCCGGTGCTGCGCTCCGGTGCGCGGGCGGGAGACCGGGTCGCGGTCTGCGGGCGGCTGGGCTGGTCCGCGGCCGGGCTGGCGGTGCTCGGGCGCGGGTTCCGCTCCCCGGCGGCCCTGGTCGACGCGCACCGGGTCCCGGAACCGCCCTACTCCGCCGGTCCGCAGGCCGCCGACGCCGGCGCCACGTCCATGATCGACGTCTCGGACGGCCTGCTGGCCGACCTGGCACACGTCGCGCGAGCCTCGGGGGTGGCGCTGCGGCTGCGGTCGCGGGCGTTCACGGTGGCCCCGCGGATGGCGGAGATCGCGTCCGCGCTGGGCCTGGACCCGCTGCGCTGGGTCCTGACCGGCGGTGAGGACCACGCGCTGGCGGCGACCTTCCCCGGGGACGCGCCGCTGCCCGAGGGGTGGACCGAGGTCGGGGCCGTCGAGGCGCCCGACGCCGACGGGCCGGGCGTCACGGTCGACGGCCGTCCCTACGACGGCGCCGCCGGTTGGGTCCATTTCTCCCGCTACTGAGACACCCGACATACGGCGACGGCCCGGTCCCCGGAGGGGGACCGGGCCGTCGGCCGGGATCGGGGTCAGGCGCCGCGCCGCCAGAACAGCAGGACCCGGCGCAGCCGGCTGCGCAGGGTCGGGTGACCGGGCACGGACCGCTGCGGGGCCGGGAACTGCCGGAACTCCGCGGGCGGCGGGGTCAGGTGGGCCGCCGGGAGGGTGGGCGGGTCCATCGCGACCAGGGTCTGCGGGAAGTGGCGCGCATCGGGCGACGGGGTCTTCTCGGGGTGCACGGTCGTCTCCTCCACGGCCGGTCCATCGCTCGCGGTGGTCGGATCGTTACCGACGGCCTGCTGCATCTCCGGCCTCCTCACGGTCTCGGGCGGGGCGCACCGCCGGGACCCGTACCCGCCGGGGCCGGGGTCCACCCGCGCGGGCCGCATCCGGTGCGGGCCACCAGCCGGGCCCGGGAGGGGAGCGCGGGGCGGCGGTGCCTGCACACCCAGGGTACCGACGTGACGTGCGCCGGAGACGTGTGCGGTGGCTCACCCGGCACGCCGTCGGACACCCGGGTGCTCGCTACGGTGAGTGCCGAGCAGGTGGGACGAGTGGACGGAGCGGGCGTGTCGGGGCTGGTGGCGGTGGTGGCGTGGGCCGCCCTGGCGGGGTGGATCGCCGCCGGTGTGCTGCTCGTGCTGGCCCACCGGCGGCTGGAGCAGCTCGAGCGGGAGCACACCGCCCGCAAGTGGGACATCGTCGCGCTGCGTGCGGAGCTGCGGGCGCTGCGGGCGCTGCACCGGCGGCCGGACGAGCCGTCCGACCCCGCCGTGTCAGCCCCCGGGGTCCCGGTCCCGGCCGGCGGGACGCCCGGAGGTACCCGGACGGCCGGCGCCACGGCATGGCGCCGGTCGCACCGGCGCCCGGTGGGCCGTACCCGGCGGCGCCCCTCCTGAACGGGGCGGGTCAGCGCTGCGGCACCGCCGCCCCGCGGATGCTCGCGTCCAGCAGCTGCACCGGGTGCAGCAGCGGCACGTCGGCGAAGTCCTCGTTCGGCAGGTACTTGCCGATCTGCAGCAGGCAGCCCGGGTTCGCGGTGACCACGACCTCCGGCTTCGCGTCGCGGATCTTCTCCGCCTTCCGCACGCCCAGGTCGGCGGCCGCGTCCGGCTTCACCATGTTGTAGATGCCGGCCGAGCCGCAGCACAGCGACGCCTCGGCGATGTCAACGAGCTCCAGCTCGGGGATCGTCCGGAGCACCTCGCGGGGCTGGTTGCGGACGCCCTGGGCGTGCCCGAGGTGACAGGCGTCGTGGTAGGCGACGCGGCCGGTGACCGGGGTGCGCGGGGCGCGGGGGCCGCCGTCGTCCTCCCGGGAGTACAGCTCGGCCAGGACCTCGTGCACGTCGCGGCAGCGGGCGGAGAAGCGCGCCGCGCGGTCGGCCCAGGCGGGGTCGTCGGCGAGCAGGTGGCCGTAGTCCTTCATCGACGAGCCGCAGCCCGCGACGTTGGTGACCACCGCGTCGACGTCGAGGGTCTCGAAGCGGGCGATGGTGCGCCGGGCCCGGTCCAGCGCGGACTCCTCGCGCCCGGCGTGCACCTCCAGCGCGCCGCAGCACTGCTGGTCGCGGGGGACGAGCACGTCGCAGCCCTCGGCGGCGAGCACCCGCACGGTGGCCTCGTTGACCCGGTGGAAGAACACGTCCTGCACGCAGCCGGTGAGCAGCGCGACCCGGGCCCGGCGGGTGCCGACCGCGGGGGTGTGCACCGGGAGCGTCGCGAACGCCTCGCGCACCGAGACCGGCGGCAGCAGCGACTCCATCGCCGCGAGCTGACCGGGCAGCTTCTCGGCGAGCCTCCGGATCGCGGGGACCTTCCGCAGCTGCTGGTACAGCGCGCCGGGCAGGGCGGCCGCCCGCAGCCGTCGCTTGTAGGGGAACAGCGCGAAGATCGCGTCGCGGAACAGCTTGTCCGACGCGCTGCGGGGCACGTTGCGCTCGATCTGCGGGCGCACCGACTCCAGCAGCTTGTCGTACTGCACCCCGGACGGGCAGGCGGTCACGCACGCCATGCAGCCCAGGCAGTTGTCCATGTGCTCGGTGAACGGCCCGTCGAGGCCGATGTCGCCCTTCTCGGCCAGGTCCATCAGCAGGATCCGGCCGCGCGGGGAGTCCATCTCCTCGCCCCACAGCACGTAGGTGGGGCAGGTCGGCAGGCAGAAGCCGCAGTGGACGCAGTCGTCGAGCAGCTCGCGCTGCGGCGGGTGGACGTCGTCGAACGCGCTCGGGCCCTGCTGGGGGATCTTGGTCTCGGCCGCCCCGGTCGGGGTGCCTGCGGGCTCGTGGGTGCTCGTCATGCGTGCCTCACATCCAGGGGGCGAAGCGACCGGCGGCGAACCGGGCCTCGGGGTCGAGCTGCGTCTTGACGGCCCTGAGCAGGGCGAGTGCGGACGGTGCGGGGCCCCACGCGGGGGCGTCGAGGGCCTCGGGCCGGTCACGCAGCACGCTGGTGCCACCGACCGCGGCGACGGCGTCGTGCACCTCCGCGACGGCGGCCCCCGGCACGGTGACGGTCGCGACGCCGGTCGCGAGGCCGGCCGTGACGGCGGTGGCGGGCAGCTGCTCCACCAGCGGCGCCAGCCGGGTCGGGGCGCACCCGATCCGGACGACGGCGCCGTCGAGGGCGGGCCCGTCGCCGTCACCGCCGGCGTGCGGGCCGTCGGTCAGCGACGTGTGGACGTCCCACACGTCCGCGCCCGCCTCCCGGGCGTCGGCGCCGAGCAGCTCGCGCAGCCGCGCGACCCGCGCGGGCAGGGTCTCCGCGCCGCCCTCCAACCGGACCAGCAGGCGTCCCGGGTCACCGGAGACCCACTCGACGGCGATCGGCTCCAGCGGGCTGGCCATCAGCTCCAGCACCCGCGCCGCGGCCTCGGCCACCGGGCCGTCGACGCTCACGCAGGCGACGGCCTTCGGGACCGGGTGCAGCCGCAGGACGACCTCGACCAGCGGGCCGAAGGTGCCGTAGGAGCCGTGCATCAGCTTGGCCATGTCGTAGCCGGCGACGTTCTTGATGACGTGCCCGCCGGAGCGGACCATCGTGCCGTCGGCGAGTACCGAGGTGGTGCCGATGACCAGGTCCCGCAGACCGCCCCAGACCAGGGCGGACGGGCCGGCGTCGGCGGTGGCGAGCAGCCCGCCGACCGTGGCGCCGCGGGCGACCCGGGCGGCGTCGAACGCGAGGCGCTGACCGTGCTCGGCCAGCTGCTCCTGCAGCGCGCGGACCGGGGTCCCGGCGTGCACCGAGACGGTCATGTCGCCCGGGTTGTGGTGGATCACCCCGGACAGCGCGGAGAGGTCGAGCGTCGCGGCGACGTCGTCGGCGGGTCGTCCGGCCCAGCCGGTGGCGGTGCCGGCGCCGGTGATCGCGAGGCGGCCGGGGGTGTCCAGGACGGCGTCCCGGACCTCCTTCGCCGAGGTGGGGCGCAGCGTGGTGGGAGCAGCGCGTGTCATGTCGTCGGGCCCTTCCGGGTCTCGTACGGGTCGGTCGGACAGGTCGGCCGGACGGGTCACAGCCGTTCGATCAGGCCCGCCTCCTCCAGCGGGTGCGGCCGGTAGAGCCCCGGCTTCTCGCCGCACAGCCGGGGGGTGGGCAGGAGCTTGCCGGGGTTGCAGATGTGGTCGGGGTCGAAGCCGTCGCGGATGCGGCGCATGACGGCCAGGTCGTCCTCGCCGAACATCCGCGGCATCGAGCAGGCCTTGTCGGTGCCGATGCCGTGCTCGCCCGACAGCGAGCCGCCCATCTCGACGCACAGCTCCGCGATCTGCGCCGACAGGTGCTCGGCCTGCTCGGTCTGGCCCTCGGCGGCGGAGAACAGGACCAGCGGGTGCAGGTTGCCGTCGCCGGCGTGGAAGACGTTCGCGACGCGCAGCCCGGCCTCGGAGCCCATCTCGTCGATCCGTTCGAGGATCTCGGCGAGCCGGGTCCGGGGGACCACACCGTCCTGGACGATGTAGTCCGGCGAGATCCGGCCGACCGCGGCGAACGCGGCCTTGCGGCCCCGCCAGATGTTCGCGCGCTCCTCGGGGGAGCCCGCGATGTGGAGCCGGGTGCAGCCGTGCCGGTCGCAGATCTCCTTGACCAGCGCGAACTGCTCCTCGCACTCCTCGACGGTCCCGTCCAGCTCGACGACGAGCGCGGCCGGGGTGTCCAGGGAGTAGCCGGCGCCGGTGGCGCCCTCGGCGGCCTCGATGGCCAGCGCGTCCATCATCTCGACCGCGGCGGGCACGATCCCGGCCGCGACGATGTCGGAGACGACCCGGCCGCCCGCCGACACCGACGGGAAGTCCGCCAGCAGCGTGCGCATGACCTCGGGGGTGCGCAGCAGCCGGACGGTGACCTTCGTGACGATGCCGAGCGTGCCCTCGGAGCCGAGGAACACCCCGCGCAGGTCGGGCCCGTACTGCTCCATCGTGTCCGAGCCGAGGGTGACCACCTCGCCGTCGGGGAGCACGACCTCCATCGACAGCACGTGGTTGGTGGTGAAGCCGTACTTGAGGCAGTGCGCGCCGCCGGAGTTCTCCGCGACGTTGCCGCCGATCGTGCACACCTGCTGGCTCGACGGGTCCGGGGCGTAGTAGAGCCCGTACGGCGACGCGGCCGCGGTGATCTCCAGGTTCGTGACGCCCGGCTCCAGCACCGCGCGCCGGTTCTCCGGGTCGACCTCGAGCACCCGGTTGAGCCGGTTCAGCCCGATGACGACGCCCTCGGCCACCGGCAGCGCGCCGCCGGACAGGCCGGTCCCGGCGCCACGGGCGACGAACGGGATCCGGTGCCGGGCGCAGATCCGCACGCAGCCGGCGACGTCGTCGGCGGTGCGGGGCAGCAGGACCAGCTCGGGGACGACCCGGTTGCCGGTGAGGCCGTCGCACTCGTAGGTGCGGGTGCGCACCGGGTCGCTCAGTACGTCCGCGTCGCCCAGCAGGGCGACGAACTCGTCGTGGATCCGACGGTCCAGGGGCATCGCTGCACTCCCTTGCTGCGTGGCGGGGCTCACGAAAGGGTAAGCGGTCCCCGGTTCCCGACGCCTGTTCGGAGATCAGGACGGGGTCCGCGTCACTTCCGTGATGCGGAAAAGATAATCCACTGGTAGAAAATACGACCAGTCCAGACATCCACACGGAGAGGGTGGTCACAGATGGCCGACACCGCCGGCCTGCAGGTCGATCCGCACCTGAAGTCCTTCGTCGAGGACGAGCTGCTGTCCGACGTCGAGGTGTCGGCGGCCGACTTCTGGTCGACCCTCGCGGGCCTGCAGGAGCGCTTCGCCCCGAAGATCGCCGCCGCGCTCGCGCGCCGCGACGAGATCCAGGCGCGCATCGACGAGTGGCACCGCGAGCACGGCGCCGGCTCGGTCGAGGAGTACGAGGCGTTCCTCACCGACCTCGGCTACCTGCTCCCGGAGCAGTCGCCGACGATCTCGGTCGACCGGGTCGACCCGGAGATCGCCGAGGTCCCCGGCCCGCAGCTGGTCGTCCCCTCGACCGTCCCGCGCTACGCGCTCAACGCCGCCAACGCGCGCTGGGGCTCGCTGTTCGACGCCTTCTACGGCACCGACGCGCTCCCGCAGGACGGCGAGCTCGGATCAGGCTACGACGAGCGCCGCGGCGCGCAGGTGATCACCGCCGCCGACGAGCTGCTCGACGAGCTGTTCCCGCTCGCGAAGGGCAGCCACGCCGACGCCACCGCCTACCGCGCGTCGACCGACGGGCTCGTCGTCGACACCACCGCGAACGGAACCGTCGGCCTCGCCGACGCCGGGCAGTTCGCCGGCTTCCGCCCGCTCGACGACTCCGGCCGCGGCGCCGTGCTGCTCACCCGCAACGGGCTGCACCTGGAGATCACGATCGACCCGACCACCCAGGTCGGCACCCAGCACCACGCCGACGTCGCCGACGTCGTGCTCGAGTCCGCGGTCACCACGATCGTCGACCTCGAGGACTCCGTCGCGACCGTGGACGGCGAGGACAAGGCGCTGGCCTACCGCACCTGGCTCGGGCTGCTGCGCGGCGACCTGACCGCCGAGTTCCGCAAGGGCGGGAAGACCGTCACCCGCCGGGTCAACCCGGACCGCGAGTACACCGCGCCCGACGGCTCCGACCTCACCCTGCCCGGGCGCTCGCTGATGCTGGTCCGCAACTGCGGCCACCACATGACGACCAACGCGGTGCGCACCGCCGACGGCACCGAGGTCGCCGAGGGCGTGCTCGACGCGCTCGTCTCGGCCGTCGCCGGGCTCTACGACCTGCAGGGGAAGGGCCCGCACACCAACTCCCGCGCGGGCAGCGTCTACATCGTCAAGCCCAAGCAGCACGGGCCCGAGGAGGTCGCGCTCACCGTCGAGCTGTTCGGCGCCGTCGAGGAGGCCCTCGGGCTGCAGGCGAACACCCTCAAGATCGGCATCATGGACGAGGAGAAGCGGACCACGGTCAACCTCTCCGCCTGCATCGCCGAGGCCGCGAACCGGGTCATCTTCGTCAACACCGGTTTCCTCGACCGGACCGGCGACGAGATCCACACCTGCTTCACCGCGGGCCCGGTCCTGCGCAAGGGCGACATGAAGACGACGACGTGGCTCACGACCTACGAGGACCGCAACGTCGACGTCGCGCTCGCCGCCGGGTTCGCGCACTCCGCGCAGGTCGGCAAGGGCATGTGGGCCAAGCCCGCCGCGATGGCCGAGATGATCGAGCAGAAGATCGGCCACCCGAAGGCCGGCGCGAACTGCGCCTGGGTGCCGTCGCCGACCGCCGCGACCCTGCACGCGCTGCACTACCTGCGCGTCGACGTGCACGGGGTGCAGGACGAGATCGCCTCCCGCACCACCGCCGACCGTCGCAAGCTGCTCGAGGTCCCGGTGACCGACGCGTCGTCGCTGTCGGCGCAGGACGTGACCCACGAGCTGGAGACCAACGCCCAGTCGATCCTCGGCTACGTGGTGCGCTGGGTCGGCATGGGCATCGGCTGCTCCACCGTGCCGGACCTGGAGGGCGTCGGGCTGATGGAGGACCGCGCCACCCTGCGGATCTCCGCGCAGCTGGTCGCGAACTGGCTCCAGCACGGCGTCGTCGACGAGGGGACGGTGCGCGACACCTTCGCCCGGATGGCCGCCGTGGTCGACGAGCAGAACGCCGGCGAGGACGGCTACCCCGCGATGGCGAAGGATCTGGAGTCCAGCGAGTCGTTCCAGGCCGCGCTGGAGCTGGTGTTCAGCGGGGCGACCGAGCCCAACGGCTACACCGAGCGGACGCTCACCCGCTGGCGTCAGCGGGCCAAGGCCGCGGCCTAGGCCGCACCACCACCGTCGACGACGACGCCCCCGGGACCGGTTCCCGGGGGCGTCGTCGCGTTCCGAGGAGGAGACCGATCGTGAAGCCGTGGATGCGGCCGGCCGCCGTGCTGTTCGGCGTCGGCTACGGCGCCAACCAGTTCAGCCCGCTGATGGTCATGTACCGCGAGCAGGGGCACTACTCGGCGACCGTGGTCGCCGCGTTCTTCGGCGTCTACGTGCTCGGTCTCGCCCCGGGCCTGCTCGTCGGCGGGCCCGCGTCGGACCGCTGGGGCCGCCGCCGGGTGCTGCTGCCCGCGACGGCCGCGTCGATCCCGGCCAGCGCCGTCCTCGCCCTCGGCGCGTTCTCCGAGGCACTGCTCTTCGCCGGCCGTCTGCTGTTCGGCGTGTGCGTCGGCGTCGCGATGGCGGTGGCGACGACGTGGGTCAAGGAGCTGTCCGGGCCCGGACAGGGCGCCCGGCGCGCCGCGCTCGCGCTCACCGCCGGGTTCGGGCTCGGCCCGCTCGTCGCCGGGCTGCTCGCGCAGTTCGCGCCGCTGCCGATGGAGCTGCCCTACCTGGTGCACATCGTCCTGACGGTGCCGGTCACCTTGTGGCTGCTCGCCGCGCCGGAGACGGTCGAGCCGGGCGGTTCCCGGTCCTGGCTGCAGGATCTGCGCGTCCCCGCCGTCGCGCACCCGCGGTTCGTGTGGCTGGTGCTGCCCGCCGCGCCGTGGGTGTTCGGGGCGGCCGCGCTCGCCTACGCCGTGCTGCCGACCACGCTCGACGGGATCACCGGGGGGTGGGGGCTGCTCGTCGCGACACTGCTGACCGCCGTCGCGCTCGGCTGCGGGGTCCTGGCCCAGTCCGCCGCGCGTCTCGTGGACGCCCGCTCGCCGCTGGCCGCGACCCGGGTCGGGCTCGCACTCGTCGTCGCGGGGACGCTCGTCGCCGCCCTCGCGGCGGGCCTGCCCAGCGTCCCGGCCGCCGTCGTCGCGGCCGCGCTGCTCGGCGCCGGCTACGGGTTCGTGCTGCTGTCCGGGCTGCAGGAGGTCCAGCGGATCGCCGCGCCGGAGCACCTGGCCGGGCTGACCGCGGTGTTCTACTCGCTGACCTACGTCGGGTTCCTGCTGCCGATGCTGCTCTCGGCCCTGACCGGGGTCGCGGGGTACCCGGTGCTGCTGCTCGTCGTCGCCGCGGTGCAGGCGGTGTGCCTGGGCCTGGTGTGGGTGGGGGCGCGCCGGGTGGCGCCGGTCGCGGCGGAGCAGCCGGCGGTGGCCTGACCCGCGGTCACACTCCGGTGCGTCGCCGCATCGGCCACCCGTCTCACGTGCGCCGACGATCGGTCGATCGCTGTTCGCGCGCTGATCCGCTCCGCGCGCGCGTCCGGGCACGCGCGGACGACGGATCACCGCGCGCGGTGCGGATCACGCCACCGGCCGAGGATCGACCCGATGTCCACCCCGGGACGGAGGCGGCCACCGGCCGTCGCTCGTACCGTCGGACGGGTGACCACCACCACCGGTCCCGACGCCACGGACCTGCCGCGCCTCCCGTTCCCGCGCCACGACGTCCTCGAGCTCCCGCCGCTGTTCGCCCGGCTGCGGGAGCGGTCCCCGATCACCCCGGTCCGGACCCCGGCCGGCGACGTCGCGTGGCTGGTCACCGGCTACGACGAGGCCCGCGCCCTGTTCGCCGACGACCGGCTCGGCCGCAGCCACCCCGAGCCGGAGCGGGCCGCGCGCATCTCCGACTCGATGATCTTCGGCGGGCCGAGCGGCGACTCACCGGAGACCGAGCGCGCGAACCACACCCTCATGCGCAAGCTGCTCGCGCCCGCGTTCTCCGCGCGCCGGATGCGCAGGCTCTCCGGGCACGTCGCGGAGCTGGTGGCCCGGCAGCTCGACGTCGTCGAGGCCGCCGGTCCCGGCGCCGACCTGCACGAGCTGTTCTCCTTCCCGCTGCCGGTGCTGGTCATCTGCGAGCTGCTCGGCGTCCCCTACGACGACCGCGAGGAGTTCCGGCGCTGGTCCGGTGAACTCGGGCTGCTCCACGACCGGCCCCGTGCCGAGGCCGCCGCGCAGGCGCTGTTCGCCTACGTCCGCGGCCTGATCGACCGCAAGGACGACGAGCCGGGGGAGGACGTCCTGTCCGACTTCGCCGCGCTCGGCTCGGAGCCCGCACAGCGCGACGGCCTCGCCCGTCTCGGTGCCGGGCTGCTGTTCGCCGGGCACGAGACCACGGTCGGGCGGATCGACACCGGCACCGTCCTGCTGCTGGACCGCCCGGGGGAGTGGGCGGCGCTCGCCGCGGACCCGGAGCGCGCCGCGGGGGCGGTCGAGGAGGTCCTGCGGCTGGCCGTGCCCAGCGGGGGCAACGGCGGCATCCCGCGCTACGCCCACGCCGACGTCGACATCGCAGGGGTGCACATCCCGGCGGGCGACGCGATCCTGCTCGCCCCGGGCGCGGCGAACCGGGACCCGCGCCACTTCGACGGGGCCGCGGAGTTCGACGCCGACCGCAAGCCGACGCACCTCGCGTTCGGGCACGGGCCGTACTTCTGCGTGGGCGCGAGCCTGGCCCGGGTCGAGCTGACCGAGGTGTTCCGCGCGCTGCCCGCCCGGTTCCCGTCGCTGCGCCTGGCGGTGCCGCGCACCGAGCTGGAGCTGCGCTCGGACGTGCTCACCGGAGGGCTGCGCGCGCTGCCGGTCACCTGGGACCGATCATGAGGACGTGGGGGAACTCGAACTGCGGGTGGCGGGGCTCGACCATCCGGACGTGATGCCGCTGATGCGGCGGCTGCAGGCGTTCTACGGCGAGGTCTACGGCGACGGCGACGCCACCCCCGTCGACCCGGCCGACTTCCGGACCCCGTCCGGGTTGTTCCTGGTCGGCTACGACGACGGCGTCCCCGTCGCGACCGGGGCGTGGCGCGCCGTCGACGCCGACCCGGCCGACCCGGCGCGCCGCGACGGCGACGCCGAGCTGAAGCGGATGTACGTCGAGCCCGCCGCCCGCGGGCGGGGACACGCCCGGGCGGTGCTCGTCGCGCTGGAGCGTGCGGCGGCTGCCGCCGGGCGTCGTCGCATGATCCTCGAGACGGGTGACGGCCAGCCCGCTGCGATCGCGCTGTACGAGACCAGCGGATACCGTCGGACCAGCAACTTCGGTGCGTACCGGAACGACCCCCGCTCCCGGTGCTTCGCCAAACCGCTCCCGGCGTGAGCCTCGGTACGGTCACGGGCGAAACGTCCGGTTGCGCCGATAGGATGACCCCGGCGTCGTCGCCGCGTCCCTTCCGGTGATCGTGCGGCGGCCTCTTCCGGCGCTCCCCGGGTCCGGCCGTGACGTGAGCGGAACCGCTGGTCCGAACGACCCCGTGACTCCAGGAGGTGTCGGTGCTCGCCGTCGTGGCCGCCCATCTCGTCCTGGCGCTGTGCCTGCCCGCGCTCGCCCGGTACCACCGGCGGCTGGCGTTCGGCGCCGGCGCCGCCCTGCTCGCCGCCACGCTCGTGTGGGCGATGACGCAGGCCTCGACCGCGCTCTCCGGCGGGGTGACCGACCGCATCGAGTGGGCGCCCGAGCTGGGGCTGACGCTGAGCCTGCGGATGGACGCGCTCGCGATCGCGATGATCGTGCTCGTCTCCGGCGTCGGAGCGCTGATCATGATCTACGCGGCCTGGTACTTCGGGCCGCGCTCCACCGACGCGGCCCGCTCCGCGGCGCTGCTGGTCGCCTTCGCCGGGATGATGCTCGGCCTGGTCCTGGCCGACGACCTGCTGACCCTCTACGTGTTCTGGGAGCTGACGTCGCTGACGTCGTTCCTGCTCGTCGGGCAGGGCGGCCAGTACCGGGAGAACCGCCGCGCCGCGGTCCAGGCGCTCGTCGTGACCGTGTTCGGCGGGCTGGCGATGCTGCTGGGGATCGTGCTGCTGGGCCAGCTGGCCGGCACGTACTCGATCCCGGAGATCACCGCGGCCGCGACCTCCGGCACGCTCGCCCCCGACAGCCCGGTCGCGCTGTCGGTGTCGCTCGTGCTGATCCTGCTGGGCGCGCTGACCAAGTCCGCGCAGCTGCCGTTCCACCCCTGGCTGCCCTACGCGATGGCCGCCCCGACGCCGATCTCGGCGTACCTGCACGCGGCCTCGATGGTGAAGGCCGGGGTCGTGCTCGTCGCGCGGCTCGGGCCCGCGTTCTCGGTGCACCCCGTGTGGTGGGCGCCGGTCATGGTGCTCGGCCTCGCGACGATGGTGCTGGGCGGCTGGCGCGCGATGCGCCAGACCGACCTCAAGCGGCTGCTGGCCTTCGGCACCGTCTCCCAGCTCGGGTTCCTCATGGTGCTGTTCGGGTCCGGCTCGCGGGTGGCCGGGCTCGCCGGCATCGCGATGCTGCTGGCGCACGGCCTGTTCAAGGCGCCCCTGTTCATGGTGGTCGGGGCGATCGACAAGGCCTGCGGCACCCGTGACCTGCGGGAGCTGTGCGGGCTCGGGCGCCGCCGGCGCGGGCTGGCCGTCGTCGCCACGCTCGCCGGGCTGTCGATGGCGGGGCTCCCGCCGATGCTCGGCTTCGTCGGCAAGGAGGCCGCTTTCGAGGCGTTCGTGCTCGAGGGCGGCGTCCGCGGCTGGATCGCGGCGATCGGCCTGGTCGCGGGCTCGCTGCTGACCGTCGCCTACACCGCACGGTTCCTGTGGGGCGCGTTCTCCACCAAGGGGCTGCACCCCACCGGCGGCGACCCGGTCCCGCTCGGTCTGTCCGGCCCGGCGTGGCTGTGCGCGCTGACCGGGATCGCGGCCGGGTTCGCCGCGCCGCTGGTCCAGCAGCTCGCCGCCTCCTACGCCGCGTCGCTGCCTCCGCTCGGCGACGCCTACGCCGCCCGCTACGAGCTGGCCCTGTGGCACACCCCGGGGCTGCCGCTGCTGTTCACCGGCGTCGCGCTGGCTGGCGGGCTCCTCTTGCACCGCTACGGGCAGACCCTGACCGGGCACCTCTCGGTGCCGCACGTGTCCGCCCAGCGGGGGTACGAGGCCGTCGTGACCGGGCTGGAGCGCTCGGCGATCACGGTCACCGGCCGGCTGCAGATCGGCTCGCTGCCGGTCTACCTCGGCTGCATCCTCGCGACGCTGATCGCGCTGCCCGGCCCGGTCCTCGCCGTGACCGGCACGTTCCCGACCGACCAGGCGCCCTACCACTCGATCATGCAGGTCCCGGTCGGGCTGATGGTGATCGTCGCGGCGATCGCGCTGTGCCTGGCGCACCGCCGGTTCACCGCGGTGCTGCTGGTCGGCGCCGTCGGCTACGGCATCGGCGGCCTGTTCGTCATCGACGGTGCCCCCGACCTGGCGCTCGCCCAGTTCCTGGTCGAGACGCTCACCCTGGTGGCGTTCGTCTTCGTGCTGCGACGCCTGCCCGCCCACTTCGACGAGCCGGACAGCGAGCGCCGCGTCCGCGCCCCCAAGGCCGCGGTCGCCGCGGTCGGCGGCCTGCTCGTCGCGGGGATGGCCGTGGTGCTCTCCGGGGCCCGCACGCTGCCGCCGGCGACCACCGGGCCGTTCATCGCCGGCGCGCCGGAGGCCGGCGCGACCAACCTGATCAGCGCGATCCTGGTGGACTTCCGCGCGCTCGACACGGTCGGTGAGATCACCGTGCTGCTGATCTGTGCGTCCGGCACCGCGAGCCTGGTGCTCGCGACCCGTTACGACAAGAGGAAGGGCGGCAAGGTCGTGCGCAGCGGCTCGGGATCGCCGAAGCACGAGAAGGAGGTGCTCGGATGACGGCCTCGCAGGAGAAGCCCGCACCCCCGCCGGGGGACGCCGAGAGCTGGGCCCGGATGGACCAGCCCAGCGGGCGGTGGATGCTCCCCGGCACCTGCCCGGACGTCCGCGAGCGGACCCTCGTGCTGGAGGCCGCGGCCCGGCTGCTGTTCCCCGTGGTGCTGGTGTTCTCGGTGTTCCTGCTGCTGGAGGGCCACTACGGCCCCGGCGGCGGGTTCTCCGGCGGCCTGGTCGCCGGGCTCGCGTTCGTGCTGCGCCACATCGCGGGCGGCGACGACAACCTGGGCTCCCGGTTCCGGATCCGCCCGCCCGTGCTCGTCGGCACCGGGCTGATCGTCGCGGTGCTCACCGCACTGGCCCCGGTGGCCTGGGGCGACCCCGTGCTCGCCTCGGTCAAGTGGACGATCACCTTCGGCCCGTTCGGCTACCTCGACATCGTGAGCAGCCTGCTGCTCGACGTCGGCGTCTACCTGCTGATCATCGGCGTGGTGCTCGACCTGCTGCGCTCGCTCGGCTCCGGCATCGCTCGCGACGCCCGCGAGGCCGGCGAGGACGTCCCGGGCGGAGGTGGCCGCGGATGAACACCACGATCAACCTGAGCATGGCGATCGTGCTCGCGGTGCTGTACTCGGTCGGGTTCTACCTGCTGATGCAGCGGTCGCTGATGCGCATCCTGATCGGCATCGTGGTGCTCGGGCACGGCGCGAACCTGCTGCTGCAGGTCTCCGGCGGCCCGCCCGGCCGCGCCCCGATCCTCGACGCGGTGCTGCCCGAGCAGATCGCCGACCCGCTCCCGCAGGCGCTGGCGCTGACCGCCATCGTCATCACCTTCGCCCTGACCACGCTGCTGCTGGCGCTGGGCTACCGCTCCTGGGTGCTCGTCGGGCACGACGAGGTGCAGGACGACGTGGAGGACCGCCGCATCGCCGACCGGCAGAAGCCCAAGGGCGCGATGGAGGAGGGCACCGCGGACGAGACCGACGCCGAGCCCGAGGACACCGCCGACTCCCACGAGCTCGAGGAGGGCCGCAAGTGACCCCGCTGCAGGCCCTGGTCACGCTGCCGGTGCTGCTGCCCATGCTGGGCGCCGCGACCAGCGTCGTCGTCAGCCGCCGCGCCTCGGCCCAGCGGGTCATCGGCGTGGTGACCCTGGCGCTGGTGTGCGTCGTCGGCGCGGTGCTGCTGGTGGCCGCGGACACCTACGGGCCGGTCGTCGCCGAGCTCGGCGGCTGGCCCGCCCCGATGGGCATCGTGCTCGTCGCCGACCGGATGTCGGCGCTGCTGCTGCTCATCTCGTCGGTGGTGACGCTGGCGGTGCTGGTCTACGCGATCGACCAGCGGATCTCCGACTACGGCCGGGAGACCGCCAGCACCACTTTCCACCCGATCTTCCTGCTGCTGTCGACGGGTGTGTCGCTGGCCTACCTGACCGGCGACCTGTTCACCCTGTTCGTCGCGTTCGAGATCATGCTGGCGTCGAGCTACGTGCTCATCACCCGGCGGACGTCGGCGTCGCGGATCCGGTCCGGCATGACCTACGTGATCGTGTCGCTGACCTCGTCGCTGCTGTTCCTCACCGCGGTCGGGCTCGTCTACGCCGCCACCGGCACGGTCAACCTGGCCGACCTCGCCGGGCGGATGGGCGCGCTGCCGGAGGGCCTGCGCGCGGTGCTCGCCCTGGTGCTCATCGTGGTGTTCGGCATCAAGGCGGCGATCGTGCCGCTGCACTTCTGGCTGCCCGACAGCTACCCGAACGCCCCCGCCCCGGTCACCGCGCTGTTCGCGGGCCTGCTCACCAAGGTCGGCATCTACGCGCTGCTGCGCACCCAGACGCTGGTGTTCCCGCAGGACAGCCCGTCGACGCTGCTGCTGGTGATCGCCGCGGTGACGATGGTGGTGGGCGCGCTGGGCGCCGTCGCGCAGGACGACCTCAACCGGTTGCTGTCGTTCCTGCTGGTCAGCCACATCGGGTTCATGGTGTTCGGGCTCGCCCTGCACACCCCCGACGGCATCGCCGGGACCGGGCTCTACGTCGTCCACCACATCACGGTGCAGGCGACGCTGTTCCTGGTCAGCGGGCTCATCACCCGCCGGACCGGGACGGTGTCGATCTCCCAGATGGGTGGGCTGGCCCAGCAGGCGCCCCACCTGGCCGTGCTGTTCGCGATCCCCGCGATCACCCTGGCCGGGCTGCCCCCGACCTCGGGGTTCGTCGCGAAGCTCGCGCTGCTGCAGGCCGGTGCGGGCGCGGGCCTCGCCGGGGAGCTGGTCGCCGCCGTCGTCGTGCTGGCGAGCCTGCTGACCCTCTACGCCGTGGCCCGGGTCTGGGTGCGGGTGTTCTGGGGCGCCCCCAAGGAGCCCCTCGCCGACGACGACCCGAACGACGAGCTCGTCGTCGGGACCGCACGCAGCGCCCGCGGCATGTACGTCGGCGCGTCCGCGCTGGTCGTGGTCAGCGTCGCGATCGCGCTGTTCGCCGGCCCGCTGTCCGGGGTGACCGCCCGGGCCGGGGTGGACCTGCACGACCGGACCGGCTACACCGACGCCGTCCTCGGGCCGGGCGCCGACCCCGGCAGCGATGGGACCATCAGCGCCAGCGGACGGTCCGGCGGCGTCGACGGGAACGCGACCGTGCGGACCGCGGCCGGCGATACCCCGGAGGTGACCCCGTGAGCGAGCAGACCCCGAGCCGCGGTGGCGCGGGCACGGCCGACGGACCGGACCCGCGCGAACTCGACGACGCCGAGACCTCCCCGGAGGCCGTCCGCGACCGCGAGATGGGCGCGGCCGAGGCGGGCGAGACACCCGAGACCGACCGCACCCCCGCCCGGGTGCCCCCGCCGGTCCCCGACACCGTCGCCGAGCCGATGGGCGGCTCCGCCCGCGGCGGGAGCGTGCGCCGGCGGATCCCGCAGGTGCTCGCGCTGGCGCTGGTCTGGGTGCTGCTGTGGGGGAGCGTGTCCCCGGCCGCGGTCGTCGGCGGGCTGCTCGTCGGCGCCGCGGTGACGGCGATCTTCCCGCTGCCGCTGCTGCCCGAGCGGCTCCCGTTCCGCCCGTGGAAGCTGCTGCGGCTGCTGGCGTTCCTGGCCTCGGACCTGGTCGTCTCCGGGATCCGGGTCAGCATGGTGACGCTGCGGCACGGGCCGCGCGCCCGGTCCGGGATCGTCGGGCTGCCGCTGTGCACCGGCTCGGACCGCACCGCGACGACGATCGTCGCGGCCTGCGCGCTGTCCCCGGGCAGCTTCACGCTGCAGATCGACCGGGCCCGGCACCGCTGGTACGTCTACGCACTCGGCCTGCACCGGCCCGGCGCCGTCGAACGGCTCCGCCGGGACATGATGCGGCTGCAGATGCGGGTGATCGACGCCGTCGGCAGCCAGGAGGACCGGGACCGGTGCGCCGCCGCCGTCGCCGCGGTCACCGCCGAGGACGCGGGGAGGAACGACCGGTGACCGTCGTCCACACGCTGGTACTGATCATGTTGACCGCCGCGGCGGCGCTGACGATGTGGCGGCTGCTGAAGGGCCCCACCACGCTGGACCGCATCGCGGCCCTGGACGTGTTCGTCGTGCTGATCGTGGCCGCGGCCGCGGTGTACGCGGCGATCTACTCCGACGGGTCGAACATCCCGCTGCTGGCCGCGGTCGCGCTGATCGCGCTGGTCGGCTCGGCGACGGCGGCCCGTCTGGTCGAACGATGGGAGCGGCACCGCTGATGGGCGTGCACGACGTGCTCGACGTGGTCTCCGCCGCGCTGATGCTCGCCGGCGGGCTGTCCTGCCTGCTCGGCGCGCTCGGGCTGGTCCGGCTGCCGGACCTGCCCGCCCGGCTGCAGGCCACCACCAAGCCGCAGACCCTGGGGCTGCTGCTGATCCTGCTGGGCGTCGCGGTGAACCTGGAGTTCGAGAACTCCTCGACGCTGATCCTGGTCGTGCTGTTCCAGGTGCTGACGGCGCCGGTCATCTCGCAGGTGGTCGGGCGCTCGGCCTACCGCAGCGGCGCGATCGACCGGGACGCACTCGTCGTCGACGACCTGGGGGAGGACATCGACGCCGACGCGCGCGCCCGGGAGGTGCGGACGGTTCAGCCGCCGTCGCCCCGGGAGTCCGCGGAGCCCGGGTCGTCCTCGCGCAGCGTCGACGAGGTCGAGGGGGCACCGGAGCGGTAGGCGGCGTGCCCGATCGCGAAGCTGGCGATCGGGATCGTGAACAGCTGCAGCGCCACGGCGACGCCGAGAGTCAGCAGCACCCCGGGCTCGGGCACCAGGATCGCGACCCCGACGAGGATCGCGACGATCCCGAGCCCGGCGGCCTTGGTGACGGCGTTCGTGCGGTTGTAGACGTCGGGCAGGCGCACCATGCCGACCGCGCCCGCGGCGACCAGGAGCACCCCGGCGCCGAGCACGATCCCGCCGATCGCGTTCTGCACCGGTCCGCCGACGAGCACGCTCACCGCTTCGCCCCCTTCTCCGCCCAGATCAGCCGGGCCACGGCGACCGTGGTCAGGAACCCGACCAGCGTCGCGACGACGACGAGGTCCAGCATCGCGGTGGACCCCAGCCGCAGCGCCAGCAACGCGATCAGCCCGACGACGACCACGAAGCCGTAGTCCACGGCCAGCCCGCGGTCGGCGTCGGTGGGCCCGGCCAGGACCCGCCCGACCGCGACGAGCAGGCCGAGCGCCAGCACGACGATCCCGGCGTCCAGCAAGAGGGTGCTCACGGGGTCTCCTCCGGATCGCGGTCGACCGCGCCCGGGGCGGGGCGGCGCAGGAACGCCAGCAACCGGTCCTCCATCTCGTGCACGCTCGCCCGCAGCTGCTCCGGGTCCGAGGCGTGCATGCCGTGCACGAGCAGCTCCGGGCTGCGCGAGCCGGTGGTCAGGTTCAGGGCGAGGGTGCCGGGGGTGAGGCTGAGCAGGCTCATGATCGACGCGATCTCGACCATGCTCCGCGACCGCAGCCGGACCCGGACCACCGCCGGGTCGATGCCGTGCCCGGGGGTGAGGACCTCGCGGAGCACGACGGCGTTGGTGCGGAAGAACTCGCCGGTGAACCACAGCAGGAACCCCACCGCGGCGCGCGGGCGCCCGCCCCGGCCGGGTGCGCGTCGGCGGGTCGTCACGGCGCCCCCACCGCCCCGACGTAGGCGGCGGTGTCGGCGAGACCGTGCCCGGCGACCGACGAGAGCGCCAGCAGCGGCTCCGCCCACAGCCCGAGCAGCAGCGACAGCGCCCCCAGCGCCAGCGCCGGGACCACCGCGCGGACCGGGACCCGCAGCGCGACCACGGTGCCCGCACCGCCACCGGGGTCCGGTTCGGGGGCGTCGCCGCCCCAGAACGCGCCGTTCCAGATCTTGAGCATCGACAGCAGGGTGAACACGCTGACCCCGACCGCGACGAGCGCGGCGGTGACCATGCCCGCGTCGACCGCGCCGAGCACCAGGGCGAGCTTCGCGACGAACCCGGACAGCGGCGGGATCCCGGCCAGGCTCAGCGCCGACACCGCGAACGCGACCGCGGTCGCCGGGTTGCGGGCGGCGAGCCCGCCGAGCCGGGACAGCGTGTCGGTGCCGACGTACTGCTCGACGGCACCGGCGACCATCAGCAGCGCCGCCTTGACCAGGACGTACTGCACCAGGAAGTAGATCGCCGCGGCCAGCCCGGCCGGGGTGGAGATCGCCAGGCCGAGCACGATGTAGCCGATCTGGCTGACCATGTGGAAGGTCAGGATCTGGCGCATCCCGCCGGCGCCGACCGCGCCGAGCACCCCGACGACCATCGTCAGCAGTGCCGCCACCAGCACGATCGGCAGGAAGCGCGGGTCGCCGTCGTAGATCACGGCGTAGATGCGGAACAGCGCGTACACGCCGACCTTGGTCAGCAGCCCGGAGAACAGCACGGTGACCGCGGCCGGTGCGGCGGTGTAGGCCCGCGGCAGCCAGTTGTGCAGCGGCACCAGCGCGGCCTTCACCGACAGCGCCAGCAGGATCACCGCGGTCGCCGCGGCCAGCGCCGGGTCGGTCACGGCGCGCCCGGCGAGGTCGCCGAGCTGCACGGTCCCGGCGACGCCGTAGACCAGGCCGAGCCCGGCGAGGAACACCGTCGAGGCCAGCAGGTTCACCGTCAGGTACAGCCGCGACGCCGCGATCCGCTCCGGGCCCCGGCCGGTCGCGATGAGCACGTAGCTGGGGACGAGCATGACCTCGACGAACACGAACAGGCTGAACAGGTCCGCGGTGAGGTAGGCGCCGTGCACCCCGGCCAGCAGCAGCAGCGACTGCGGCAGGAACGCCCGGTCGGTGTCGGAGCCGGTGACCGCGGCGAAGGCCAGGCAGGCGATCCCCAGCACCCCGGTGACGGTCAGCATGATCGTGCCGAACGCGTCGGCGGCCAGCGGGATCGCGATGCCGGCCGGCCAGTTCCCGAGCCGCTGCACGATCACCGCGCCGTCCGCGGTGGCGGCCAGCAGGACCGCGGACACCGCCGTCGACGCGGCGAGCGCGGTGAACGCGACGACCCGTCGCGCGGTCATCGGCAGCAGGAACGGCCCGCCCCCGCCCGGTGGGCGCGCGGTGAGCAGGACCAGCAGGCCCGCCGCGGCGAGCGGGACCAGGACGGGTGCGACGACGAGCGCCTCGAGGCCGGTCACCGGGGGTCCCCGCCCTCGTCCTCGTCGCCGGCCTTGAGCAGGGCCAGCAGGTACACCGTGATCGCGAAGGCGATCACGATCGCGGTCAGCACGAACGCCTGCGGCAGCGGGTCGGCCATCTGCGCCCGGTCCTGCTGCCCCAGCAGCGCGGGCTCACGGGTCGCCATCCCGCCCGCGGAGATGATCAGGACGTTCACGCCGTGCCCGAGCAGCACGAACCCGAGCACCGTGCGCAGCAGCTCGCGCTGCAGGACCAGGTACACCCCGCCCGCGACGAGCACGGCGACGACGACCGCGGCCGTCACTCGGAGCTCCCCAGCAGGGAGCCGGTGCGGGCGCGCCCGCCGATCCGGTCGGTCGCGGCCACGATCAGCCCCACCACCATCAGGTAGATCCCCAGGTCGAACACGAACGACGACAACAGCACCCCGCCCGGCAGGTACACCGGGGTCAGGAACGGCAGTCCCAGCGGGTACACCGCGATCCCGGTGAGCAGGCTCAGCAGGAGCCCGGACCCGACCAGCGGCTCGGGCCGCAGGCGCAGCGCCCACGCGTCGCCGCGGTGGGCGAGGCGCAGGAACACGACCGCGACGCCCCCGACCAGCGAGGAGATGAACCCGCCGCCGGGCTCGTCGTGGCCGCGCCAGAGCAGGAACAGCGACATCACGAGCATCAGCGGGGCCAGCACGCGGCTGGCGACCCGCATGACGATCGTGTCGGCCGGGCCGTCGGTGGCCACCCGCTGCCGCGTGCTGCCCTCCGCACCGGCCTCACCGCGCCGGATCAGCACCAGCAGCCCCAGCGCCGCCGCCCCGACGACGACGGCCTCACCGAAGGTGTCCATGCCGCGGAAGTCGACGAGGATCGTGTTGACCACGTTCGTCCCGCCGGTGGCGGCCTCCGCGGTGTCCAGCAGGTACCCGCCGACCGGCGACGGCTCGCGGCGCCCGGTCAGCACGTAGGTGGCCGCCCCCAGCGACAGGCCCGCGGCCAGCGCGGCCACCGCGGCCGGGGCGCGCCGCCACCGCGCCGGGCGGTGCAGCCGGACCCCGCGCCCGCGCAGCACCAGCACCGCGACGACGGTGGTCAGCACCTCGACCAGCAGCAGCGTCATCGCGACGTCCGGGGCGCCGGCGAGCAGCAGCCACAGCGCCGTCGCCAG
Source organism: Pseudonocardia sp. ICBG601 (assembly GCF_020496245.1). NCBI lineage: Bacteria > Bacillati > Actinomycetota > Actinomycetes > Pseudonocardiales > Pseudonocardiaceae > Pseudonocardia > Pseudonocardia sp. ICBG601. Next base: position 2,301,680 of record NZ_JAHLJA010000148.1, read on the forward strand.
CCCGCCGAAGCCGGTCAGCGCCAGCGCCGCGGTGACCGAGCGGGTCGTCACGGCGCCGGCGACCGTGGCCAGCACGAGCACGACGACCACCCAGTCCAGCGGCCGGGTGACCGGCCCGGGGAACGGCGGCAGCGCGGGCAGGGCCACTCCGGCGGCGACGGCGAGCACCGGCAGCGCCAGCACCGGGCGGGCCAGGACGGCGGCGGGGGAGGGGTCGGTGTCCGGGCGCCCCACCCGGGCGCCGAGGGCGAGCACCCCGGCCCGGATCCGGTCGAAGACCGCGGCGCCGTCGGGGACCGGGAGCCGCTCCAGCGCCCGGTCGACGCGGTCGCGCCAGTGGAACAGCGCGTAGCCGCCGGCGATGGTGAGCACCGACAGCACCAGCGCGGTGCCGAAGCCGGGCCAGAGCACGAACGTGACCGGCTCCGAGCCCGGGTCCAGGTCACGGGCGGCCCGGTCGGTCAGCGGGTTGAGCACCCGCACGGCGGGCCCGAGGACCAGCCCGAGCAGCGCAGCGACGGCGGCCGGGGCCAGGAACGCCCACGACGGCTCGTACAGGCCGGGCTGGCTGAGCCTGCCGCCGAACGCGCCGTGCACGATCCGGGCGGAGTAGGCGAAGGTCAGCGCCGACGCCACGACCGCGACCGCGGCGGCCACCGGCCCGGCGCCGGGCGCGAAGTCGGCCTCCAGGAAGCCCTCGTAGAGGTTCTCCTTGGACACGAACCCGAGCAGCGGCGGCACCCCCGCCATCGACAGCGCGGCGACCCCGGTCAGCACCGCGGTGACCGGCATGACCTTCCGCAGGCCGCCGAGCTCGCGCACGTCGCGGCTGCCCGCCTCCTTGTCGATGATCCCGACCAGCATGAACAGCGTCGCCTTGAACAGGGCGTGGGCGAAGGTGTGCAGCACCGCCGCGGACAGCGCGTAGGACGTGCCGACGCCGATCGCGGCGGTGAGCAGGCCCAGCTGGCTCACCGTGGAGTGGGCGAGCACCGCCTTCAGGTCGTGCTCGCGCAGCGCCAGCACCGCGCCGACGACGGCCGTCGCCAGCCCGAGCGGGACCAGCACCGCCGACCAGGCCACCGACGGCACGTAGACCGGGGTGAAGCGCATCAGCAGGTAGATGCCGGCCTTCACCATCGTCGCGGCGTGCAGGTAGGCGCTGATCGGGGTCATCGCGACCATCGCCCCGGGCAGCCAGAACGTGAACGGCAGCTGCGCGGACTTCGTCGCCGCGGCGAGGATCAGCAGCGCCCCCGCGGGCAGGGCCAGGGGGCTTCGCAGCACCGCGCCCGGGTCGGCGAGGACCACGTCGAGGCTGGTGCTCCCGGCCGCGACGCCGATCATCACCACTGCGCCGAGCAGTGCGAAGCCGCCCATCGCCGTCACGACGAGCGCGCGGCCCGCGGGCAGTGCCGCCGCCGGCCCGGCCGTGTTGACCAGCAGGAACGACAGGACGGTGGTGAGCTCCCAGAAGACGTAGAGCAGCACCAGGTCGTTCGCGGTGACCAGGCCGATCATCGCGGCGGCGAACCCGGCGAGCAGGCCGTAGACCGTGCCGATCGGGTAGTACGCCTCCAGGTAGCGCGGGCAGTAGGCCATCACCAGCGCGCCCACGCCCAGCACGATCGTCACGAACAGCAGCGACAGGCCGTCCATGCGCAGGCCGAAGGAGATGCCCAGCGACGGCATCCAGGACACGCCCGCGGTGAGGACCTCCCCGCGGACGACGTCGCCGGCGGCGGTGTTCGCGTACACGGCCAGTGCGGCGAGACCTGCGGCCAGCGGGTAGCCCGCGTTGCGGCCGAGCAGCCGGGCGAGCACCGGGGCGAGCAGCGCCAGCGCGACCGCCCCGCCCAGGGTGACCAGGGGGATCACCGGGCAGCGCCTCCGTCCAGGGGGCCGGGGGTGCCGCGCACCCTGATCATGACTCGGGAGCTTCTACCCGTTCGACGGGGTTTCCACACCGACGTTTCCGGTCACCCCGATCGGTTGCGCCGCGCACGTCTCCGCGGGTGGGTGGGCCCCCGGCGTGGCGGCCCGCGGGCGCTTCGTACCCTCGCGGTGTGCCTCTGTACGCGCTCGGTGACGCCGAACCGGACATCCACCCGACCGCCTACGTCCATCCGGACGCCGTCGTGATCGGCAACGTGACGCTGGGCCCGGAGTCCACGGTCTGGCCCACCGCGGTGCTGCGCGGCGACGACGGCCGGATCGAGGTCGGTGCCCGCAGCAGCATCCAGGACGGGTCGATCATCCACACCACCCTGGAGCAGCCGACGATCATCGGGGACGAGGTGACCGTCGGGCACAACGTGCACATCGAGGCCGCCACCATCGGCAACCGGGCGCTCATCTCGTCGGGCTCGGTGGTGCTGAACGGCTCGACGATCGGCGAGGGCGCGATCGTCGCCGCTGGCGCGGTCGTCTCCCCGAAGGCCGACGTGCCCGCCTACCGGATGGCGCTGGGCGTGCCCGCCCGTGTCCGCGACGGCTACGAGGTGCCCGCCGACCGCTGGCGGCACGCCGTGGAGTCCTACGTCGACCGGGGCCGCCGCTTCGCGTCGCAGCTGCGCCGGCTGGAGGGCTGATGGCCAAGCCGCTGAACGAGGTCGTCGAGGCCGGGTGGGCCCAGGCCCTGGAGCCGGTCGCCGAGACGATCACCGCGATGGGCGAGTTCCTGCGCGCCGAGATCGCCGCGGGCCGTCGTTACCTGCCCGCCGGGGCGAACGTGCTGCGCGCGTTCCAGCAGCCCTTCGACGAGGTCCGGGTGCTGCTCGTCGGGCAGGACCCGTACCCGACCCCGGGGCACGCGGTCGGGCTGTCGTTCTCCGTCGCCCCCGAGACCCGCCCGCTCCCGCGCTCGCTGCAGAACATCTTCCGCGAGTACGCCGAGGACCTCGGGCACCCGGCGCCCACCTCGGGTGACCTGACCCCGTGGACCGAGCAGGGCGTGCTGCTGCTCAACCGGTGCCTGACCGTCGCCCCCGGGGAGCCGGCCTCGCACCGCAACAAGGGCTGGGAGGAGGTCACCGAGCAGGCGATCCGCGCCCTGGTGGCCCGCGACGCCGAGCCGATGGTCGCGATCCTCTGGGGCCGCGACGCCCGCAACCTCGCTCCGCTGCTGGAGGACGTGCCGACGATCGAGTCGGCCCACCCGTCGCCGATGTCGGCCGACCGCGGCTTCTTCGGGTCGCGGCCCTTCAGCCGGGCCAACGACCTGCTGGAGGAGATCGGCGGGGAACCTGTCGACTGGAAGCTGCCCTAGGCTGGACCGGGTGGACGACCCGGGGGACATGCGCATATCGGACGCCGACCGCGAGGCGGCGGCCCGCCGGCTGCACGACGCGGTCGGCGAGGGCCGCATCACGTTGAGCGAGCTGGAGGAACGGCTCGACGCGGTCTACGCCGCGCGCGTCGCCCGGGACCTGCAGCCGCCGCTGGCGGACCTGCCGGGCGGGCTGCCGCCGTCGGTCACCGCGCTGGCGCCCGTCCCCGCGCGTCCGCCCGCGCCGTCGGAGCGGGTGCGGCTGACGACCGCGGCGGGGACGATCAAGCGCACGGGGGACTGGCAGGTGCCCGCGGCGCTGCACCTGTCGTCGTCGATGGGGACCATCCACCTCGACCTGTCCGAGGTGCGGTCGCTGCCGCCGCGGATCGACGTCGAGGTCGCACTGGGGATGGGCGAGGTCGTGCTGGTCCTGCCCGAGGGCGGCACCGCCGACGTCGACGGCACGAAGGCGTCCTGGGGCGAGGTGAAGACCCGGGTGCCCTCGACGCCCGGGGCGGCCGGGCCGCACCTCGTGGTGCACGGCAAGGTCGGCATGGGGTCGGTCACCGTGCGCGGGGCACGCCGCAGCTGGTGGCGGTCCGTGGTCGGCTGAACCGGCCCCCGGGAACGACGAAGGCCCGGTCCCCAGGGGACCGGGCCTCGATCGTGGTTCGGGTCTCGCGCACTCAGACGCGGGTCACCTTGCCCGCCTTCAGGCAGGAGGTGCAGGCGTTGATCCGACGGCGGTTGCCGCCGTTGATCGCGGCGCGCACCGTCTGGATGTTGGGGTTCCAGCGGCGGTGGGTGCGGCGGTGCGAGTGCGAGACGGACATGCCGAAGCCCGGACCCTTGCCACAGACGTCGCAGACGGCAGCCACGTCGGACACTCCTCGGGTTGACGAACAGATTCACGAACAGATTCTCGGCACGGACGTGCCGAGGCTCGGCCTTCAATTCTAGCCACGCCCGTGTGGTGACCGGCGCGCGGGGCCGTCCCGCGGCACCGGGGGCCTCCGCGCACCTAGTGTGGGGCCCGTGGCCTCGCCGTTCGACCCCGCGCTGCTGCGCCGCTGGATCGACGCCGCCGCCGAGCGGCTCACCGCCGGGCGGGCCGAGATCGACCGCATCAACGTCTTCCCGGTCGCCGACCACGACACCGGGTCGAACCTGCTGCTGACCGCCCGTGCGGCGGCCTCGGCCCCGCTGGACGGGGACGCCCCGGCCGCCGACGCCCCCGCCGCGGACCCCGCCGCCGAGGATGTCCGGCCGGTGCGCGCCGCGGCGGCCCTGGCCGCGGCCGCGGTGCGCGGGGCCCGCGGGAACTCCGGCCTGATCCTGTCCCAGCTGTTCCGGGGCCTGGCCGAGGAGCTGGAGGCCGCGGCCGCACGACGGCCGAACACCCCGGCCGGTGAGCTGCTCGCCGGGGCGCTGCGGCGGGCAGCGGCGCTGGCGGCCGTCGCGGTGTCCGCGCCGCGCCCGGGGACCGCGCTCACCGTGCTCGACGCCGCCGCCGCGGCCGTGGCGGCGCGGGTGGCGGCCGGGGCGGCCACCGGGCCGTCCGCCGCCGGTGCGGAGCTCACCCGGGTCGCCGACCCCTCCCACCGCGCCGACCCCGACGGCGGGGGCCTCGACACGACCGGTGCGCTCGCCGAGGCCGCCCGGGTGGCCGCGGACGCGGCGCGGGCCGCGCTGGCCCGGGCCACCGGGCGCCCGCCGGAGCTGGTGCGGGCCGGGGTCGTCGACGCGGGCGGGCTGGGCCTGGTCGTCGTGCTGGACGCGCTGGTCGCCGCGGCGGGCGGTGATCCGGGGCCGCCGCCGTCGTCGCAGGTGGGGACGCCCGGTCCGGCCTCGGCGGTCACCGCCGACGGCGAGCTCGTGCCGTGGGTGCCCCAGCCGGTCTACGAGGTCACCTACTGGCTGCCCGGGCCCGACCCGGCCGCGCTGGAGACGCTGCGTGCCCGGCTCGCCGGGCTCGGGGACTCGGTCGGTCTCGCCGGGGACGGCGGTGGCGGGGTGATGGTGCACGTGCACACCACCGAGGCCGGGCCCGCGGTCGAGGCGGGGCTGGCGGTGGGGCGCCCGTCGGGGATCCGGATCGAGGCGCTGCCGCCGGCGCCGCCGACCCGGGACCGCGCCGTCCTGCTGATGATCGAGAGCAGCGGGGCCGGTGCGCTGGCCCGGGCCGCGGGCGGGAACGTGCTGGTCGCCGACCCGGACCCGACCGTCGACGAGGTCCTGGCCGCGATCCGCGCGACCGGCGCCGAGCACGTCGTGGTGCTGCCGTGCGCGACGCACCGGCGCACGGTCACCGAGACCGCGGCCGAGCGGGTGCGGTTCGAGGGCATCGACGTCGTGGTGATCCCGGCCAGCTCGGTGCTGCAGGGCCTGGCCGCGCTCGCGGTGCACGACCCCGCCCGTCGCGCCCCGGACGACGTGGTCGCGATGGCCGAGGCCGCGGCCGCCACCAGGACCGGTGGGCTGGCCGTCGCCGAGGCCGAGGCGCTCACCTGGGCCGGTCCCTGCCGCCCGGGGGAGATCCTCGGGATCTCCGACGGCGAGGTCGTGCTGATCGCCCCGGACCTCGCTGTCGGTGCCCTGTGGTTGGCTCACCGCATGCTCACTCCGGGTGGGGAGCTGGTGACCGTGCTGCTCGGCTCGGCCGCCCCCGACGAGCTCGGAGAGCGGTTCGCCGAGGACCTGCGCCGCACCCACCCGGAGGTCGACGTCGTGGTGCACCGGGGGGAGCAGGGCGACTACCCGCTGGTGCTGGGAGTGGAGTAGATGGACGACGGGTTCGACCTCGACAGCCGGCTCGACGGGCCGCTCGGGCGCAAGGCCGCCGACGCGCTGGCCCCGCTCGGGCTGGAGACCGTCGGGGACCTGCTGCGGCACTACCCGCGGCGCTACGTCGACCGCGGCCGGCTCACCGAGATCGCCGGGCTGGTCGCGGGCGAGCACGTCACCGTCGTCGCGGCGGTGGCGCGCGCCGAGCTGCGGGAGATGCGCAACCGGCGCGGGAAGATGCTCAAGGCCGTCATCCGGGACGAGAAGGGCGGCGAGCTCGACGCCACCTTCTTCAACGGCTGGAAGCTGCAGGGCTTCATCAAGCAGGGCGTCGTCGGCGTGTTCTCCGGCAAGGTCGGGGTGTTCAACAACCGGCTGCAGCTGACCCACCCGCAGTTCGAGGAGATCGAGGAGAGCGACTCGCTGCGCCCGTTCCTGTCGGTCTACCCGGCGAATGCGAAGGTGACCTCGCAGGCCATCGCGCGCTCGGTGCGCCAGGTCCTGGAGCAGATCGACGACCCGACCGACCCGCTGCCCGAGTCGCTGCGCGAGCGGGAGAAGCTGCCGGAGCTGGGGCGGGCGCTGCGGCGCATCCACGTGCCGGAGACCGAGGCCGACCTGTTCGCCGCCCGGCACCGCCTGGTGTGGGACGAGGCGCTCGGTGTGCAGCTGGCGCTCGCGCTCCGGCGGGAGGCCGCCGTCGCGCGGCCGGCCCCGGTGTGCCCGCGCCGCGACGACGGCCTGCTCGCCGCGTTCGACGCGGACCTGCCGTTCCCGCTGACCGAGGGCCAGCAGGAGGTCGGCGAGCAGGTCGCCGCGGACCTCGCCCGCGAGTACCCGATGAACCGCCTCGTGCAGGGCGACGTCGGCGCGGGCAAGACGATCGTCGCGCTGCGGGCGATGCTGCAGGCCGTCGACGCGGGCACCCAGGCCGCGATGCTGGCCCCCACCGAGGTCCTCGCCGCCCAGCACGCCCGCTCGCTGCGCGCGATGCTCGGCGCGCTCGGCCGCGGCGGCGAGCTCGGCGCGGGCGAGGACGCGACCGCGGTGACACTGCTGACCGGGTCGATGGGTGCGAAGGCCAAGCGGCAGGCACTGCTCGACGCGCAGTCCGGGGCGGCGGGGATCGTCGTCGGGACCCACGCGCTGATCCAGGACACCGTCGGGTTCGCCGAGCTGGGGCTGGTCGTGGTCGACGAGCAGCACCGGTTCGGGGTGGAGCAGCGCGACGCGCTGCGCGCCCGCGGCGAGAAGGCCCCGCACATGCTGGTCATGACGGCGACGCCGATCCCGCGCACCGTGGCCATGACCGTCTACGGCGACCTGGCCGTGTCCGAGCTGAAGGGGCTGCCGAAGGGCCGCTCCCCGGTCGCGACGACGGTCGTGCCGCTGGCGGAGCACCCGTCGTGGATCGAGCGGGTGTGGCAGCGGATCCGCGAGGAGGTCGAGGCGGGCCACCAGTGCTACGTCGTGTGCCCCCGGGTCGGTGGTGCCGAGAAGGAGGGTGCCGAGAAGGAGGACGCCGAGGAGCCCCCGCCGGACGACGACGGCGGCGAGGAGCGGCGCGCCCCGCTCGCGGTGCTCGACATCGCCCCGCTGATCGAGGAGAAGCTGGCCGGGCTGCGGGTCGGGATCCTGCACGGCAAGCTCCCGCCGGAGGAGAAGGACACCGTGATGCGGGCCTTCGAACGCGCCGAGCTCGACGTGCTCGTCGCGACCACGGTGATCGAGGTCGGCGTCGACGTGCCGAACGCGACCGGGATCGTGCTGCTCGACGCGGACCGCTTCGGCCTGTCCCAGCTGCACCAGCTGCGCGGGCGGGTCGGCCGGGGCAGCGCACCCGGCCTGTGCCTGCTGGTCACCGACATGCCCGCGGCGACCGCCGCCCGCGAACGGCTCGACGCGATCGCCGGGACCACCGACGGCTTCGAGCTGGCCCGCCTCGACCTGGAGCTGCGCCGCGAGGGCGACGTGCTCGGGTCGAGCCAGTCCGGCTCCCGCTCGGGGCTCAAGCTGCTGTCGCTGCTGCGCCACGGCGAGGTCATCGAGAAGGCCCAGGTGTACGCCCGGCACCTGGTCGCCGAGGACCCGGGCCTGGCCGGCCACCCGCGGCTGCGGGACCTGGTGGGGGAGACCCTCGGCGACGAGGAGCGGGCCGCCTACCTGGACAAGTCCTGACCGGTCACGGCCCGGGGAGCTCGCCGCGGGCCGCGGCGTCCAGCCGGGCGCGGGCCGGGCGGGGCAGGTGCACCCGCCCGGACCGTTCCAGCCGGTCCAGCTCGACGCGGGCGCGGCCGTAGGCGGCGAGCCGTTCGGGTTCGGAGTCGGAGTCCCGCGCGGTGGTCAGCAGCTTCACCACGCGCTCGACGGTGCGCCGCTCCTCGGGGGCCAGCCCGGCGAGCCGGATCCGGTCGGCGGCGTCCACCGCGGCGGTCCAGGCGCGGCGGGCGGCGTCGACGGCGCGCACGTGGGTCCCGGCGTGCGGCTCGCCCGGGTAGCCGTCGGTGTCCAGTGCCTGGGCCTCGGCGAACGCGTCGACGAACCGTGCGGTGGCCGCCACCGTGGTGTCGGACAGCGCGGGGCGGCGCAGCACGGCCAGCGGGTCGGCCTCGTGCGCGGCGAACTCCGCGCGCAGCCGCTGGAACTCCGCCCGCGCGCGTCGCCACGCCTGCTCGGCGGCGACGGCCTCGGACGACAGCACGGGACGCGCGGCCGGTTCCGGGGCGGGGCCGGGACCGGGACCACGGTCGGCGCGCAGCCGCCGGTAGGCGCCGACCACGGCCATCACGAGCAGCGCGAACGACAGCAGCTGGAACACCACGGCCACCACCGTCACCACCGCCCTCCGCGCCGGCCGAGGGGCCGGTCCCGCTCCCCACGGTGCCCCAGCCGTCCGGATCGCGCCATGCGCCCGGATGCCGTCCCGGCACGTCGTGCCACGTCGCGGGCCCCCGTCGGCACTCCCGCGCACGACGGTGTCCCGCTCCGTGGGCACCGCGTCCCGAACGGTGGTCCCGATCGCGCGATCCGTGTCAGGATCACGCGTCCGTCGCGCGGGAACCCCCGTCGCGGCGGGCGTCGTCGCCGATCGTGATGAGGAGAACGATGTTCCGCAAGGTGCTGGTGGCCAACCGGGGCGAGATCGCCATCCGGGCATTCCGGGCCGCGTTCGAGCTGGGTGTCTCGACGGTGGCGGTGTTCCCGTACGAGGACCGCAACTCGCTGCACCGCGCGAAGGCCGACGAGTCCTACCAGATCGGCGAGCCGGGCCACCCGGTCCGCGCCTACCTGTCGGTGGAGGAGGTCATCCGCGCCGCGAAGAAGGCCGGCGCGGACGCCGTCTACCCCGGCTACGGCTTCATGTCGGAGAACCCCGACCTGGCCCGTGCCTGCGCCGACGAGGGCATCACCTTCGTCGGGCCGCCCACCGAGGTCCTGCACCTGACGGGCAACAAGTTCCGCGCCGTCGCCGCCGCCCGGGAGGCGGGCGTGCCGGTGCTGGAGTCCTCCGAGCCGTCGTCGGACGTCGAGGAGCTGCTCGCGGCGGCCGAGAACATCGACTTCCCGATCTTCGTCAAGGCCGTCGCCGGGGGTGGCGGACGCGGGATGCGCCGGGTCACCGAGCCCGGCGACCTGCGCGACGCGATCGAGGCCGCGAGCCGGGAGGCGGAGTCCGCGTTCGGCGACGGCACCGTCTTCCTGGAGCAGGCCGTCGTCAATCCGCGGCACATCGAGGTCCAGATCCTGGCCGACGCCGACGGCAACGTCGTGCACCTCTACGAGCGCGACTGCTCGGTGCAGCGCCGCCACCAGAAGGTCGTCGAGATCGCACCGGCCCCGAACCTGGACCCGGAGCTGCGGGACCGGATCTGCGCCGACGCGGTGAACTTCGCGAGGAAGATCGGCTACGTCAACGCGGGCACCGTCGAGTTCCTGCTCGACGAGCGCGGCAAGCACCACTTCATCGAGATGAACCCGCGCATCCAGGTCGAGCACACCGTCACCGAGCAGGTCACCGACCGCGACCTCGTCATCGCCCAGCTGCGGATCGCCTCGGGCATGACGCTGCCGGAGCTGCGGCTGACCCAGGACGACATCACCCTCACCGGTGCGGCGATGCAGACCCGCATCACCACCGAGGACCCGGCCAACGAGTTCCGGCCCGACGTCGGCACGCTGTCGGTCTACCGCTCCCCGGGCGGCCCGGGCGTGCGCCTGGACGGCGGCACCGTGCACGTCGGCGCCGAGGTCTCCGCGCACTTCGACTCGATGCTGGTCAAGCTGACCTGCCACGGCCACGACTTCGCCAACGCCGCCCGGCGCGCCCGTCGCGCGCTGGCCGAGTTCCGGATCCGCGGCGTGGCGACGAACCTGCCGTTCCTCGCCGCCGTGCTGGAGGACGAGGACTTCAAGCAGGGCCGGGTCACCACCAGCTTCATCGAGGAGCGCCCGCACCTGCTCAAGGCCCGCCCGTCGGCCGACCGCGGCTCGCGCATCCTGCAGTACCTGGGCGAGGTCACGGTCAACAAGCCGAACGGTGACCGGCCGCTGGTCGTGGAGCCGGTCGACAAGCTGCCCGCCGGCGTCGACCTGGAGACGCCCGCGCCGGACGGCTCCGCGCAGCTGCTGCGCGAGCTCGGGCCCGAGGGCTTCGCGCGGCGGCTGCGCGAGCAGACCGCCGTCGCCGTCACCGACACGACGTTCCGCGACGCCCACCAGTCGCTGCTGGCGACCCGGATCCGGACCCGGGACCTGCTCGCGGTCGCGCCCTACGTCGCGCGGACCATGCCCGAGCTGCTGTCACTGGAGTGCTGGGGCGGCGCGACCTACGACGTCGCGCTGCGCTTCCTCGCCGAGGACCCGTGGGACCGGCTCGCCGCGCTCAAGGCCGCGGCGCCCAACATCTGCACCCAGATGCTGCTGCGGGGGCGCAACACCGTCGGCTACACGCCGTACCCGACGGAGGTGACCGACGCCTTCGTGCAGGAGGCGGCGGACACCGGCATGGACATCTTCCGGATCTTCGACGCCCTCAACGACGTCTCCCAGATGCGCCCGGCCATCGACGCCGTCCGCAGCACCGGCACGGCGCTGGCCGAGGTCGCGCTCTGCTACACCGCGGACCTGTCGGACCCGGGGGAGAAGCTCTACACCCTCGACTACTACCTGCGCCTGGCCGAGGAGATCGTCGACGCGGGCGCGCACGTCCTGGCGATCAAGGACATGGCCGGCCTGCTGCGCCCGCCCGCGGCGAAGAAGCTGGTCACGGCGCTGCGGGAGCGGTTCGACCTCCCGGTGCACCTGCACACCCACGACACCGCGGGCGGCCAGCTCGCGACGCTGGTCGCGGCGATCGACGCCGGGGTCGACGCCGTCGACGGCGCGGTCGCCTCGATGGCCGGCACCACCAGCCAGCCGTCGCTGTCGGCGCTGGTCGCGGCCACCGACCACACCGACCGCGCGACCGGGCTGAGCCTGACCGCGGTCGGGGACATGGAGCCGTACTGGGAGGCGGTGCGGAAGGTCTACGCGCCGTTCGAGTCCGGCCTCGCCAGCCCCACCGGGCGGGTCTACCACCACGAGATCCCCGGCGGTCAGCTGTCGAACCTGCGCCAGCAGGCGATCGCGCTCGGCCTGGGCGACCGCTTCGAGCTGATCGAGGACTGCTACGCCGCCGCGGACCGGATGCTGGGCAGGCTGGTGAAGGTGACGCCGTCGTCGAAGGTCGTCGGGGACCTGGCCCTGCACCTGGTCGGGGCCGGGGTGGACGCCGCCGACTTCGAGAAGGACCCGGCGTCGTTCGACATCCCGGACTCGGTGATCGGGTTCCTGCGCGGGGAGCTGGGCTCGCCGCCCGCGGGCTGGCCGGAGCCGTTCCGGACCCGCGCGCTGGAGGGCCGCAGCCCGGAGGCGGAGAAGGCGGAGCTGTCCATCGAGGACCGCCGCGGGCTGCGCGACGAGCGTCGCCGCACGCTGAACAGGCTGCTGTTCCCCGGCCCGACGAAGGACTTCGACAGCCACCGCGAGCAGTACGGCAACACCGCGGTGCTGTCGTCGAAGGACTTCTTCTACGGGCTGGAGGAGGACCTCGAGCACACCGTCGACCTGGAGCCCGGTGTCACGCTGATCATCGAGCTGGAGGCCGTCTCCGAGCCCGACGAGCGCGGCTACCGCACCCTGCTGACCACGCTCAACGGGCAGCTGCGCCCGGTGGCGGTGCGCGACGAGTCGGTCGCCACCGAGGTGAAGGCCGCGGAGAAGGCCGACAAGGGCAACGACGCGCACGTCGCCGCCCCGTTCGCCGGGGTCGTGACGCTGCAGGTCGGCGAGGGCGACACCGTCGACGACGGCCAGACCGTCGCCACCATCGAGGCCATGAAGATGGAGGCGTCGATCACCGCGCACCGGGCCGGCACCGTCAAGCGGCTGGCGATCGGCCAGGTCACCCAGGTCGAGGGCGGGGACCTGCTGGTCGAGCTGGACTGAGCCGCACGGCACGATGGAGCGATGACCAGGCTGATCGCGGGCACGGCGGGCGGACGACGGCTCGCCGTGCCGCCGTCGGGGACCCGGCCGACCTCCGACCGGGTCCGTGAGGCGCTGTTCTCCGCACTCGACCACGACCCGGGCCTCGGCGGTGCCGCCGTGCTGGACGTGTGCGCCGGGTCCGGCGCGCTCGGGCTGGAGGCGCTGTCGCGGGGTGCGGCCGACGCGGTGTTCGTCGAGTCGGACAAGCGGGCCGCGGGGGTGCTGCGGCGCAACCTGGCCGCGGTCGGGCTCGGCGGGTCGGTCGTCACCGGGCGGGCCGGGACGGTGCTGGCCGGGCCCGCGCCGCGGGCGTTCGACGTCGTGCTCGTCGACCCGCCCTACGCGGTGCCCGACGACGAGGTCGCGGGCTGGCTGACCGCCGCCGCCACCCACGGCTGGCTCGCGCCCGGGGCGGCGGTCGTCGTCGAGCGGGCGAAGTCGTCGGGTGGGTTCGGCTGGCCCGCCGGGTTCACCGCGGGCCGGTCCCGCCGCTACGGCGACACCGCCCTGCACCACGGCTCGCTCGCGGGCTGAGCCCGGCTCAGGCCGCCGGGCCCAGCAGCCGGCCGGGCGTCAGGTCGGGCACCGTGCGGTGCGCCCCGGCGGCGGTCAGCTCCGCGTCCCCGGCCGTCGTCCGGACTCCGACGATGGTGCCCATCCCGGCCGCGACCAGCGAGGACACCCCGGCGACGGAGTCCTCGAACGCGACGCAGCCGGCCGGGTCGGCGTCGAGGCGGCGGCACGCGGTGAGGTAGCCCTCCGGGTCCGGCTTGCCGCGCACGACGTCCTCGGCGGTGACGACGAGCTCGACCAGCGGTGCCGTACCGAGCACGTCGCCCAGCACCCGGTCGGCCCAGCCGCGGCGGGCGCTCGTCACCACCGCGAGCCGGTGCCCGCGCCCGGCCAGCGACCGGAGCAGCGCGGGAGCGCCGGGGACGACGTCGACGTCGTCGGCGAGGGCGGTGCCGTGCCCGGCCAGCCGCGCGGCGAGCTCGTCGGGATCGGTGTCGCGCCACGGCCCGTCGACCTCGCGCAGCGCGTCGGCCGCGCGGCGGCCCATGAACCGGTGCCGGTAGGTCTCGTCGTCGACCTCGGCGCCCCACTCGGCGAAGAACCGGGCCCAGGTCCGGCGGTGCACGTGCTCGCTGCGCACGAGGGTGCCGTCGAGGTCGAACACGACCGGGGCGCCGTCGGGAACGGTGCCCGTCACAGGCGGAACAGCTCGTCGCCGGCGCGGACCGTGTGCCCGGTGGGGGCGCTCACCGAGCCGGCGGGGGAGTCCAGCACGACGACCGGGCAGGTCGGCGCGAGGCCGGCCGCCCGCACGGCGGCGAGGTCGACGGTCAGCACCGGCGCGCCCCGCTCGACCGCGTCGCCCTTCGCGACGTGCGTGGTGAACCCGGCCCCGCCGAGCGAGACCGTGTCGATGCCGACGTGGACCAGGATCCCGGGGCCGCCGTCGGCGGTGATTACGAAGGCGTGCGGGTGCAGCGCCGCGACGGTGCCGGCGACCGGGGCCAGCACGACCGCCTCGGTGGCGTCCGCGGGCGGCTCGACGGCCGTCCCGCCGCCGAGCAGCTCGTCGCGGAAGACCGGGTCGGGCACCCCCGCGGGGCCGACCACCGCGCCGTCGACGGGTGCGACGACGGACGTCACAGCAGGTCCCGGACGTCGTCGCAGAGGTTCTCCGCCTCCGGCCCGATCACGACCTGCACGACGGTCCCGGACCGGACCACACCGTGCGCCCCGGCGGCCTTCAGAGCCGCGTCGTCGACCAGGCCGGGGTCGCCGACCTCGGTCCGGAGCCGGGTGATGCACGCCTCGATGTCGGTGATGTTCCCGGGCCCGCCCAGCCCCGCCACGATGTCGTCGGCCCTGCTCATGGGGTTCCTCCACCTCCGGTACCTACTGGTTATGACCAGTGTCTTGACAGTGCCGCGTTCCGCCCGCACCCTCACTGGTTATAACCAGACCGTACCGGTTGTCGAGGCGGCTCCACAACGCCCGCCGAGCCCGTCCGGTCGCCGATACTCGACGAGGAGTGCGAGTCCATGAGCACTGACACCTCCACGGCGGAGCCGGTACGACGACGGCCGGGACTGGCCGGGCTGCAGCGGCTCGGCCGGAGCCTGATGCTCCCGATCGCCGTCCTGCCCGCGGCCGGCCTGCTGCTGCGCCTCGGGCAGGACGACCTGCTCGGCGGCGTCGAGGCGCTGAAGCAGCCCGCGGCCGTGCTCGCCGCGGCCGGCGGCGCGCTGTTCGACCACCTCCCGATGATCTTCGCGCTCGGCATCGCGATCGGCTGGGCACGCCGCTCCGACGGGTCCACCGCGCTGGCCGCCCTCGTCGGCTACCTCGTCATGGACGGCGTGTTCACCGCGCTGTCCCCGGTGCTGCTGCCCGGGGTGCTCGACTCCAAGGGCGAGCAGGCCACGATCGACTTCGGGGTGCTGGGCGGCATCGTCGCGGGCCTGGTCGCGGCGGTGCTGTGGCAGCGCTTCCACCGCACGACGCTGCCGACCTTCCTCGGCTTCTTCAACGGCCGCCGGCTGGTCCCGATCCTCACCGCCGTGTCGATGATGGTGATCGCGTCGGTGCTGAGCCTGGTCTACCCGGTGTTCAACGCCGGGCTGACCGGGCTGGGCAACGCGGTCGGGGAGAACGCCGTCGTCGGCGGCGGGGTCTTCGGCCTGGTCAACCGGCTGCTGCTGCCGGTCGGGCTGCACCACATCATCAACTCGGTCGTCTGGTTCCTGGTCGGCGACTTCAACGGCGTGCACGGCGACCTGTCCCGGTTCTTCGCGGGCGACCCGACCGCGGGCACCTTCATGACGGGCTTCTTCCCGATCATGATGTTCGCGCTGCCCGCCGCGGCGATGGCGATCTGGCACGAGGCCCGTCCGGAGCGGCGCAAGGTCGTCGGCGGGATCATGGTCTCGGTCGCGCTGACCTCGTTCGTCACCGGCATCACCGAGCCGCTGGAGTACGCCTTCGTCTACGTGGCGTGGCCGCTGTACCTGATCCACGCGGTGCTCACCGGCACCTCGCTGGCACTGGTGAACGCGCTCGACATCCACAGCGGGTTCAGCTTCTCCGCAGGCGCCATCGACTACGTCCTCAACTTCGGCCAGTCCACCCGGCCGCTGTGGCTGATCCCGATCGGGCTCGCCTACGCCGTCGTCTACTACGTGCTGTTCCGCTTCGTGATCCGTCGCTGGAACCTGCGCACCCCCGGCCGGGAGGACGACGAGACCACCGGCACCGAGACCGCACCGGCCACCGTCACCACCGCGACCACCGAGCGCGCCGGGACCACCGACACCGCCGGCGCCACCGGAAGCACCGACACCGCAGGGCGGACCGACCGGTGACCGCCGCCGAGGAGCAGGAGAGCACCGTGCACACCCGCACCGCCGTCGTCGCGTCCCGGGTGGGGCTGCACGCCCGCCCGGCCGCGCTGTTCGCCCGCGCCGCCGCCGCCACCGGGCTGCCCGTCACCGTCGCGACCGACGGGAAGGACCCGGTCGACGCGCGCAGCGTCCTCGGGCTCATGACCCTCGGCGTCGTCTTCGGCGACGAGGTCGTGCTCCGGGCCGACGGCGACGGCGCCCCGGCTGCGCTGGACGGCCTCGTGACGCTGCTCGAGACGGACCACGACGCGTGATGCGTGACCGCGTGCTGCGTGGCACCGTCGTCACCGACGGCCGGCTGCTCCCGGACTCGGTCGTCGCGGTCGCGGGGGACCGGATCGTCGCGGTCCTCCCGGCCGCGGCGTACGACGGTCCGCTCCCGCCCGCGTCGTCGTCGCTGCTGCTGCCCGGGCTGGTCGACGTGCACGACCACGGCGGCGCCGGGCACGGCTTCCCGGACGCGACGGCGGCGGGGGCGGCCGCCGCCGTCGCCCACCACCGCGCCCACGGCACGACGACGACGGTCGCCTCGCTGGTCTCCGCCCCGCCGACCGTGCTGGCGGAGCGGATCGCGACGCTGCGCCCGCTCGTCGTCGCCGGGGACCTGGCCGGGATCCACCTGGAGGGCCCGTTCCTGGCGGCCGCGCGGTGCGGTGCGCACGACCCGCGCGCGCTCCTCCCGGGCGACCCCGCGCTGCTCGACGAGCTGCTGACCAAGGCCGACGGCGCCGTCGCGTCGGTGACCTACGCGCCGGAGACCGCGCACGCGGCGGACCTGCTCGCGGTGCTCGCCACACACGGGGTGCTGCCGAGCATCGGCCACACCGACGCCGACGCCCGCACCACCGCGACCGGGATCGCACGGGCGGGCGGCGCGCCGATGAGCGCCACCCACCTGTTCAACGCGATGCCCCCGATGCACCACCGGGCGCCCGGGCCGGTCGCGGCGTGCCTGGCCGCGGCCGCCCGGGGCGAGCTCGTCGTGGAGCTCGTCGCGGACGGGGTGCACCTGTCGCCCGACACCGTCGCCGCGGTGTTCGACCTGGTCGGGCCGGACCGGGTCGCGCTGGTCACCGACGCGATGGCCGCGGCCGGGATGCCCGACGGCCGCTACCACCTGGGCACGATGCAGGTCCGGGTCGACGACGGCGTCGCCCGGATCCCGGACGGGCCCATCGCGGGCGGCACCGCGTGCCTGGTCGACGTCGTCCGCGCCACGGTGCGCGATGCGGGGGTCCGCCTGCAGGACGCGGTGCTCGCGGCGACCCGCACCCCGGCCCGGCTCCTCGGGCTCGACGGCGAGGTCGGGTCGCTGGCCCCGGGCCACCGCGCCGACGTGCTCGTGACCGACGCCGACCTGCGGCCGCAGCAGGTGCTGCGCGCCGGCCTGCCCGTCACCGGTGGGGGTGCGTGATGGAGATCGTGGTCCTCGACGACCCGCGGGCCTGCGGGCGGGCGGTCGCCGACGCCGTCGCCGACGTCCTGGCCCGCGACACCGGCCGGCCGGCGACCCTCGGGCTCGCCACCGGCAGCTCCCCGCTGCCCGCCTACGCCGAGCTGGTCCGCCGTCACCGCGACGAGGGGCTGTCCTTCGCCGGGGCCCGCGCCTTCCTGCTCGACGAGTACCTGGGCCTGCCCGCGGGGCACCCGCAGTCCTACCGCGAGGTCATCCGCCGCGAGCTCACCGACCACCTCGACATCGACCCGGCCGCGGTGCACGCACCGGACGGCACCCGCGCGGACCCGGCCGAGGCCGCGGCGGACTACGAACGGCTGCTCGCCGCGTCCGGCCCGGTGGACCTGCAGATCCTCGGCATCGGCGGCAACGGGCACATCGGGTTCAACGAGCCCGGCTCGGCGTTCGGCTCGCGCACCCGGGTCGCGACGCTGACCGAGCGGACCCGCGCCGACAACGCCCGCTTCTTCGACCGTCCCGCGGACGTGCCGCACCGGGTGCTCACCCAGGGGCCGGCCACGATCATGGAGGCCCGGCGGATCGTGCTCGTCGCGACCGGGGAGGGCAAGCGCGCGGCCGTGGCGGCGACGGTGTCCGGACCGGTCACGACCGACGTGCCCGCGACCGTGCTGCGCGGCCACCCGCACTGCACGCTCGTGCTCGACCGGGCGGCCGCCGGGGAGCGGGCCGGGCCCGTCGCGGCCGGGCAGGTCGGCGCACCGGGACGGGGGCGGTAGTGGCTACGGTGGACAGCACCATGAACGGCGAGGTCCGGATCGGCGACGGGGTCGTCCCCAAGCACGAGCAGCTCCGCACCCTGCTCGCGGAGACGATCGCGCGGGACTTCGCGCCGGGCGACGCCTTCCCCAGCGAGCGCAGGCTGTGCCTGGACCATGGCGTGAGCCGGGTGACGGTGCGGGCCGCCGTCGGCGAGCTGGAGCGCGACGGGCTGCTGACCCGGGTCCGCGGCAAGGGCACCTATGTCGCCGCCCGCACCGCGCGCTCCCGGCTGCACCTCGCGTCCTTCCACGACGACATGCGCCGGCTCGGGCTGACCCCGACCACGGTCGTCCTCGAGGTCGCGCTCACCACCGGACCGCCGGAGGCCGTCCGCGCGCTCGGCCAGGGGCCCGACGGCCGGTGCTGGCACCTGCGGCGGCTGCGCGTCGCCGACGGGGTGCCGATGTCGATCGACGACGCCTGGTACGACGCCGAACAGGTCCCCGACCTCGACGTCCACGACCTCAGCGGCTCGGTCTACGGGATCCTGCAGGAGCACTACCGGCTCCCCATCGACCGCGCCGAGCAGACCGTCGCCGCCCAGCAGGCCGACGAGGCCTCGGCGGTCCTGCTCGGGATCCCCGCCGGGCACCCGATCCTGGTGTTCGACCGGACCTCCAGCTCCGGCGACCGACCGGTCGAGTACACCGTGTCGCGCTACCGCGGTGACCGCTACGAGCTGCACATGTCGCTGGACCGCAGCTGGGCCTGACCGGTGATCACCGGCTGATAGGTTCCGGCCATGCCCGAGGTCCGTCGCGCCGTCTGCCCCGGTTCCTACGACCCGCCGACGGTCGGTCACCTCGACGTCATCGCCCGCACCGCGGCGCTGTTCGACGAGGTGTTCGTCGCGATCCTGGTGAACCCCCGTAAGGAGGGGCTGTTCTCCGTCGACGAGCGCGTCGCGATGCTCACCGAGATCACCGCGGACCTGCCGGGCGTGCGGGTCGAGTCGTTCCAGGGTCTCGTCGTCGACTACTGCCGCGAGCGCGGCGCCCGGGCGATGGTCAAGGGCCTGCGCGGGGCGACGGACTACGACTACGAGCTCCCGATGGCGCACATGAACCGGCACCTGACCGGGGTCGAGACGCTGTTCCTGCCCGGTGCGCCCGGCCAGGTCTACGTGTCGAGCTCGCTGGTCAAGGAGGTCGCCCGCGGCGGCGGCGACGTCACCGCGTTCCTCCCGCCGAGCGTGCACACCCGGCTGCTGGACCGGCTCGCCTGACACGCGGGAGCGGCGCCCAATAACGGGTCCGCGCCCGTGACGGTGAGAGGATCCGTCGCGTGTACCGGGTCTTCGAGTCGCTGGACGCGCTGGTGACGATCGTCGAGGAGGCGCGCAGCGTCCCGATGACGTCGAACTGCGTGGTCCCGCGCGGCGACGTGCTGGAGCTCCTCGACGACGTCCGCGAGGCGATCCCGGGCGAGATGGACGACGCCCAGGACGTGCTCGACCGGCGCGACGACGTCGTGTCCGAGGCCGAGCGCGAGGCGGAGGAGACCCGGACCGCGGCGAACTCCGAGGCCGAGGAGACGCTGCAGAACGCGCGCACCGAGGCCGAGCGCCTCGTCGCCGAGGCGCAGGAGGAGGCCGGGCGCACCCTGGCCGAGGCCCGCCACGAGGCGGAGCGCGCGGTCGCCGAGGGCCGCCGCCAGTACGCCGAGGTCACCGACCGGGCCCGGGACGAGGCCGAGCGGATGAGCCACGCCGGCCGGGCCGCGCACGACCGGCTCATCGCCGACGGGCAGAACGAGCAGACCCGGCTGGTGTCCCAGACCGAGGTCGTCCGCTCCGCACACGCCGAGGCCGGCCGGATCGTCGACGGCGCGCACGCCGAGGCCGACCGGCTGCGCCGGGAGTGCGACGACTACGTCGACACCACCCTGGGCGAGCTGGAGACCACCCTGAACAACGCGCTCGGCGTCGTCGGGCGCGGGCGCAGCCAGATCTGGCGCGGCCAGTACGGCCCGAACTACGGCGGCGGACGGCCGCCGGAGCAGGGCCGCACCGGCACCGGGATGGACCTGATCGACTGACGGCCGCGGCGGCCCGGGGAGTCCCGGCGGCGCGCCGGCGCGGCGCTCACCCGGGGTCCACCGTGCCGCGGAGCCGGAGCGCGGCCCCGGCGGCGCCCACGACCGACATCACCACGACCACACCGCACAGGACCGATGCCACCGGCGCCAGGCCCCACACGTCGACCGCGGCCCCCGCCAGCAGGCTCGCCACGGCGGCCGCGAGGTAGCAGTACAGGTAGACCGCGGGGAGGGTGCCGGCGCGCGTGCCCTCCGGGCTCCGGTCGAGCAGGACCCGGATCGCGCCGGCGAACGCGACACCGAACCCGGCCCCGGCCACGACCGTGGCGGCGAGGTAGGCGGCGAAGCTGCCGAGGGCGATCGCGCCGACGAACCCGGCGGTGCCGGCCGCCAGCACGACGGCCCCGCCGGTCAGCGCGCGGGCAGCGGGCAGCCGGGCGGCCGCGAGCCCCGCCGCCGGTCCCGCGAGGTGGTAGACCGCGACGGCCAGGGCGCCGCTGAACAGGTCGTCGCGGCCCAGCACGGAGGTCGCGAGCGACGGGGCCAGCGCCTGGGTGAACCCGCCGAGGACGTAGGTCGCCGCGACGACGACACACACCATCGGGAACACCCGGCGCGCGGCGCGGGGCACCCGGACCTCCGGCCGCAGCGACCGCAGCGCCCCGGGCCGCCGGGCCGTGGTCTCCGGCAGCAGGGCGAGCGCCACGGCGGCCACGACGAGCAGACCCGCTGCGACGACGAAAGACCAGACGGGAGCGCCGCCCGGCACGAGCTGCACCGCGGCTCCGGAGGCGAGCGCGCCGATCGCGATGCCGCCCGGCGGCGCGCCGCTCGTGATCGCCCCGGCCAGCCCGGGACGCGTCGGGGGCGCCAGGTCGACGACGTACCCGCCGAGCGCGGCCAGCGCGAGCCCCACCGACACCCCTTGGACCGCCCGCCCGATGATCAGCGGCACGGACGAGTCGACGGTCGCGAGGACCAGGCACGCCACCGCGCCGACGATCAGCGCGGGCACCGCCACCCGGCGCCGGCCCACGTGGTCGGACAGGCTGCCGCAGCACAGCAGGGCGGCCAGCAGCGGCACGACGTAGACGGCGAACGCCCCGGTGAGCGCGACCGTCGAGATGCCGTAGGACCGCTGGTAGACGACGTAGAGCGGGGCTGGCACCCCGGCCGCGGCGCAGACCACCACGAAGGACACCGACGCCGTCCCGAAGGCCAGTGGGAGCGATCGGGGCCGGAACACCGGTCTCAGGTCGCCGGGACGACGGACGGCGGAGCAACGCAGATCACCGTCCGAGACTAGGCGCTCCGGAACGGCGTCCAGGAGCGGAGGGCCCGCGGCACACCGTCCGACGACCGGGTCAGTCCGGTCCGCGGTAGGTGTGCCCGGTCGGGGTCCTGGTGACCACCGTCCCGTCCGGGGCCCGGGCGATGTGCCAGCCGGGTTGTTCGCGGACGTGGTTGTGGAACTCGCAGACCCCGCGTCCGTTGTCCAGCTCGGTCCGCCCACCGTCGGCGTCGCGCTGGATGTGGTCGACGTGGCGGACGGGAGCATCGCAGTAGGGCTCGGTGCACCGGTTCTGCGCCCGGGCCTTCACCAGGGTGGCGAGCAGCCCGGTGAAGGTGCGCTGTCGGGAGTCCCCGCCGATCACGATGCCCTGGTCGGTGAGCAGCCGGCGCAGGGACTTCGTCCCCTCGCTGGTGGCGAGCAGGTCTACCGGAACGGGACCGAAGCCGGGGATCTCCGCGGGGAGCGGGGACTGCGAGTCGAGCAGGGCCTGGACCGGGACGGTGACCTGTACGTCCAGGTTCACCGCCGTCGCGGTGGCCTGACCGGTGACCCGCTCCACCAGGGTGTCGGCCAGGACCTGCCCACGGGTGCGGGTCAGCGGTTCGGGTTCGACCTGGACCTCGACGAACGCCTTCTGCAGCGCGGCGAGGCAGGCGGCGCCCTGTTCGACCGGGACGTAGGCGGTGAGGTAGCTCATCGCGTCCGGCGCGGGCCGCAGGGTGACCCGGCGCTCGGCCTTGGCCGCGTGGACCCGTGCGCGGAACCGGTCGGGGGCGATCTCGGCGACCAGACGCCGGGTCATCGCCCGGAGCCGGCCGATCCCGTACCGGGTCAGGTCACGCACGGCGGCGAGCCGGGCGTCGACCCGCGCGCGCTGGGTGGTGTTGAGGTCGCGGCATTCGACGGCGATCGCGGTGACCTTGGCGGCGCTGAGCTGACCGGCCTCATGGAGGCGTCGGATGTCGTCGAGCCCGGCGTGCAGGTCGCGGGCGTCGGCGACGCGGGTGCGGGCCTCGGCGGTGGAGACCCGGCAGGCCAGCTGGACCTGGGCGACGACGCTACGGTGGAGCTTGTCGAAGTCGCTCCGGTCGTCGACGCGGTGGCTGCCGACATGGGCCTGGGCGAAGACCCGGATCCGGCTCGCCTGGAGGGCGGCCAGGGAGGCCTGGAGGGCTTCGATCTCCTGGATCTGGTCGATCAGCTCGGCCTCGGACCACGCGCAGGTGTCGGCGCTGAGGGCCTGTTCGACGAGGAACCGGAGCAGGGTGAGGTCACCGGACGGGAACCCGCCGCCGGGCACGCCGGTGGCGTGGGCGGGTGGCTCCTGGGTCGCGGTCACACCATCGAGGATACTCGAACGTGTGTTCGATCGCTAGTTTCCGTTCGCTATTGCGAATTCATGAGCTGCGGGAACGTCGGTGTCGTCGTCGTCGTCCGGGAGGTGCTGATCGTCGGTGCGGGGGAGGGGGCCGCGCCCGTGCCGCGCGAACGGGACCACGAGCGCGGTGCACTGCATCCCGAGCCCCGAGCCCCGAGCCCCGAGCCCCGAGCCCCGAGCCCCGAGCCCCGAGCAGGGGCTCGAGGGCGCGTTCAAGGCCGGGTAGGTGCGTCTGGTTGCGGGAGAACTTCCCGAGGTGCTCCCGCGCCCGTCCAGATCCGCTGTCCGACCAGGACCGCGGTACGAGCCCCGGTCGAACCGAGTCCATCGCCGTCCATCGCCGGATCGGGGCCCGAGCCCGGGAGTGCGCCCGCCGCCCCACCCTGCGACCGCGCGCCCCGGGCCGCGCGCCTGGCACCCCGCGACCCGGCGAGTGCCTGCGCCGGCGCCCGCGCGACCGGACCTCGAAGCCTCGATCGCGACCGAGCCCCCCACAACGCGATGCCGACCGGGCCGCCGCGTCCTCAACCCTGCTGCGCCGCCCACTCCTCGACCCGGCGCCCGCTCTCCTCCGGCGACAGGTCCTCCACCCGGGTCATCACCGCCCACCGCACCCCGTACGGGTCGACGACCGAGCCGAACCGGTCCCCGGACACGAACGTCGAGACCGGCTCGCGCACCGTCGACCCGGCCTCGGCCAGCGTCGCGACGGCCGCGTCGACGTCGGGCACGTACACCGCGAGCGACAGCGACACCGGGTGGTCGCCCGCCGGGGCGGCGACGAGGCCGTAGTCGGGCATCGCGTCGGAGACGGTGAACCGGCCGGCCGCCAGTTCCAGCTCGGCGTGCCCGACCATCCCGCCCATCTCGGTGACCGAGAGCACCCGGGCCCCGAAGGCGGCGCAGTAGAGTTCGATCGCCGCGCGGGCGGGCGATGCCACCAGGTGCGGGGTGAGTGAGGTGACCCCGTGCGGACGGCCGTCGGTGGTGTGGGCGCCGGTGACGCTGCTCGTGAGCTCCATACGACGAGCCTCCCCGCCCCGCGGCGGCGCGGATTGAACATTGCCGACAAGGGGGGTGGCCGATGACCGTCGAGTCGCGCGGACACCTGAACCCGGGTGCCCCCGAGGTCACGCTCGACCGGGTGCCCATCGGGCTCGACGACCTCGTCCGGTGGGTCTGGACCGCCCGCTGGGACGTCCGGCCGGGACGCACGGTGCGCCAGCGGGTGCTGCAGTACCCGGCGTTCAACCTCGTGACCGACCCGGTCACCGCGACGCTGCACGGGCCGCGCACCGGCGTCGACGTCCGGGAGCTGGCCGGGCGGTCCTGGGTCGTCGGCGTCCTGCTGCGGCCCGGCGCGACCTCGCTGTTCACGGCCACCGCACCCGCCGCGCTGCGCGGGACCGCCGAGGAGGTCCGCGGCGCGCCGGTGGCGGAGCTCACCGCGGCCGTGGCCGGCGGCGACCCGGCCGCGACGGTGCGGGACTGGCTCGCCCCGCTGGCCGACCGGGTCACCGACGCCGGACGCCTGGTCAACCGGGCCTGCGCGCTGGCCGAGTCCCGCGCCGACGTCCTGCGCGCCGACCAGCTCGCCGAGCTCGTCGGTGTCGCGCCGCGGACCCTGGAACGCCTGGTCCGCGGTCACATCGGACTGACCCCGCTGTGGCTGATCGAGTGCCGTCGCCTGCAGCACGCCGCCGCGGTGCTCCGGACTGACCCGGACACCGCGCTGGCCGGGCTGGCCGCCGATCTCGGCTATGCCGACCAGGCCCACTTCACCCGTCGCTACCGGGCGGTGCTCGGCGAGACGCCCGGCGCGACCCGGCAGGCGGCCCGCGCGGCCGGGTGATCACGGGTACTGCTGCGACACAGGTGCTTCACCACGCGCAGTCGCTGTGGTCGGATACGCCGGACGCAGGAATCCAGGTCACCCGCCGTACTACTCTCCCGCGCATGGCACGCCGGCCCGAACCCGACCCGACGACCTGGTGGGCACGCTACGGGCACCGGCTGGAAGGACCCCCTGTGACGAACCCGGCGCAGCCCCCGGCCGAGGCCGCGGCCCCTGCGGTCCCCGAGGCCCCGCGTCCCGAGCTCCCACGCTCCGAGGCCCCGCGCGGGAACCCCGGGGCGGCCGCGGCGGACCTGCGTGAGGACGCCATGCTGCGCGCGCGGCCCGACCGGCCGCGCACCGGCTGGCGGCGCGCCCTCTACGACGTCACCGGCGGCCGTGTGAACCCGGGCCCGAGCGACGCCGAGGAGCTCCGCTCCGGGCTGCTGACCCGGGTCCGCGCGCCGCTGGCCGGGGCGCACCGGGTGGCGGTCATGTCGGTGAAGGGCGGCGTCGGCAAGACCACGGTCGCGGCCTGCCTCGGACAGGCGCTGGCCGAGCACCGCGGGGACCGGGCCGTCGTCCTCGACGCCAACCCCGACGCCGGCACGCTCGCCGACCGCCTCACCGGCGACTCCCGGATCACCGTCCGCGAGCTGCTGAACGACCTGGACTCGGTCGGCACCTGGACCGACGTGTCCCGCTACACGAGCCTCGCCGGGCGCCTGCAGGTCCTGGCCTCGGAGCAGGACCCCGCCTCGGGGGAGGCGTTCTCCCGCGACGAGTACGAGCGCGTCGTCGACCTCCTGGGCCGCTTCTTCAACATCATCATCACCGACTCCGGCACCGGGATGGTGCACTCCACGATGCAGGGCACCCTCGCGCGCGCCGACTCGGTGGTCGTCGTCGGGGCCCCGACCGTCGACGGTGCGGGCCGGGCCAGCAAGACGCTGGACTGGCTGGTCGCGCACGGCCACGGCGACCTCGTCCGCGACGCGGTGGTCGTGCTGTCCTGCGACCGGCGCAGCGCCGAGGTCGACGCCGCCCGGATCCGCGAGCACTTCGCCCAGCGGGTGCGCGGCGTCGTCGAGGTCCCGCACGACCCGCACCTGGCCACCGGCGGCCGGGTCGACCCGGCCCGGCTCCGCCCGGCGACCGCGGACGCGTTCCTGGAGCTGGGCGCCCTGGTCGCCGACGCGTTCGACGTGCGACGACGCGACTGAACGGGCCGCGTACGCTGGTCCGCGAGATGAACACCGCGCGCAGCCAGAACCGTCCCGACGACAACCCCTGGGTCCTCTCCACTCGTGAGCTGGCCCGCCGCCCCGGCAACCAGCGCACCGTGGCCCGTACGGTCCCCGCGCCGTCGGGCGACGCCGAGATCGGCCTGACCGGGGTGATCACCGTCCCCGGCGGGTCCGACGTCGAGCTCGACGTGTCCCTGGAGTCGGTGACCGAGGGCGTCTACGTCTCCGGCACGGCCGACGCCCGGCTGGCGGGGGAGTGCTCGCGTTGCCTGGAGCCGATCGGTGAGGACGTGCAGGTCCGGATCGGCGAGCTGTTCGCCTACCCGGACTCGGTCACCGAGGAGACCACCGACGCCGACGAGATCCCGCGCCTGGTCGACGAGCGCATCGACCTCACCCAGACCGTGCGCGACGCGATCGTCACCGAGCTCCCGATGGCGCCGCTGTGCCGCGAGGACTGCCCCGGTCTGTGCGTCGAGTGCGGCGAGAGGTGGGCCGATCTCCCGTCGGATCACGGGCATGAGACACTGGATCCTCGTTGGGCGGCGCTCCGTGAGCGCCTGCCCTCCACCGACTGAGCGGCGGCTCCTCGTGAGCCCGCTCCCCGGTGGGCAGACCTGATCGTTCGAAGTACCGAGGAGTGTCATCATGGCCGTTCCCAAGCGCCGGATGTCGCGGTCGAACACGCGTGCGCGCCGGTCGCAGTGGAAGGCCACTGCGCCGACCCTGGTCGCCTGCTCGAACCGCGCCTGCCGTGAGCCGAAGCTGCAGCACATCGCCTGCCCGACCTGTGGGCAGTACGACGGCCGTCAGGTCACCAGCCCGGCCTGATCGCAGCAGTGGGCGACAAGAGCGTGACCGGTCCGGTGACGGACCGGTCACCTCTGCTGTCCGCACTCGGTGTGGACCTGGACGAGGCGCTGCTCACGCTGGCGCTGACCCACCGGTCCTACGCCTACGAGCACGGCGGACTGCCGACCAACGAGCGCCTGGAGTTCCTGGGCGACTCGGTGCTGTCGATCGTGATCACCGAGCGGCTCTACCGGGATCACCCGGACCTGCCCGAGGGGCAGCTGGCGAAGCTGCGCGCGAGCGTGGTCAACATGCACGCGCTCGCCACCGTCGCGGTGGCGCTGCCGACGCCGGACGACGGGCCGCACGGCCTCGGCGCGTACCTGTACCTGGGGCGCGGTGAAGAGCTGACCGGTGGCCGGTCGAAGGCCAGCATCCTGGCCGACGCCACCGAGGCGCTGCTCGGCGCGGTGTACCTCGCGCACGGCCTCGAGCCGTCCCGCGAGTTGATCCACCGGCTGTTCGCGGACCTGCTGCACAGTGCCCCGCTGCTCGGCGCGGGCCTGGACTGGAAGACCAGCCTGCAGGAGCTCACCGCCGCCGGCGGGCACGGCGTGCCCGAGTACCGGATCGACGAGGAGGGCCCGGACCACCTGAAGGTGTTCACCGCGACCGCCGTCGTCGGGGGTCGTGACCTCGGCAGCGGCGAGGGGCGCACCAAGAAGGAGGCCGAGCAGAAGGCGGCAGAGATCGCCTGGCACGCGCTGTCCGACGAGAGCGCCGGCTCCTCCCGGTAGCCGTCGATGCCGGAACTGCCCGAGGTCGAGGTCGTCCGCCGCGGCCTCGCCGACCACGTGCTGGACCGGCGGATCGCCCGCGTCGAGGTGCTGCACCCGCGCGCGGTACGCCGGCACCCGACCGGCGCGGACGACTTCACCGGCCGGCTGACCGGGCGCACGCTGTCCGCGGCCGCGCGGCGCGGCAAGTACCTGTGGCTGGAGCTGGACACCGCAGGCCCCGGCGACGACGCGCTGCTCGCGCACCTGGGCATGTCCGGGCAGATGCTCGTCGAGCCCCCGGACGCGCCCGACGAGAAGCACCTGCGGGTCCGCGTCCGCTTCGACGACGACGGCCCCGAGCTCCGCTTCGTCGACCAGCGCACCTTCGGCGGCCTGTCGGTGCACCCGCTCGCCGCGGCCGCGGGTGGCGGCCTGGTGCCCGAGCCGGTCGCGCACATCGCGCGCGACCCGATGGACCCGGCGTTCTCGGCCGACGACGCCGTCGCGGCGCTGCGTCGCCGTCGCACCGAGGTCAAGCGGGCGCTGCTCGACCAGACCGTCGTCTCCGGGATCGGCAACATCTACGCCGACGAGGCGCTCTGGCGGGCCCGGCTGCACGGCACCCGGCCCACCGAGAAGCTCACCCGGGCCCAGGGCCACGCCGTCCTCGACGCCGCGACGACCGTCATGCACGAGGCGCTCGCCCAGGGCGGGACCTCCTTCGACGCGTTGTACGTCAACGTCAACGGCGCCTCGGGCTACTTCGACCGCTCCCTGAACGTCTACGGCCAGGCGGACCGGGCGTGCCGTCGCTGCGGCACCCCGATCCGCCGGGACGCGTTCATGAACCGCTCGTCGTTCACCTGCCCGCGGTGCCAGCCGGCGCCGCGGCCCCGTCGCTGACCGGCGCCCGAGGTCAGGAGCAGTCGCGGCGCAGCAGGTCCTCCGGGGTGTCGCGGCGCAGCAGCGGCAGCGACGCCCCCGCGGCGACGGCGACCACCGGCGGTCGCGGGACCTGGTTGTAGGTCGAGGCCATCGACGCGTGGTACGCGCCGGACACCGGCACCGCCAGCAGGTCCCCGGGCGCGACGTCGGCGGGCAGCCGGACGCCGTCGGCGATCACGTCGGAGGACTCGCAGTGCCGCCCCGCCACGCGGACCGTCTCCAGCGGCGCCCGGGTGGCGCGCCCGACGAGCCGGACCGGGTAGCGGGCGCCGTAGAGGGCGGGGCGCGGGTCGTCGCTCATGCCGCCGTCGACCAGCACGGTGGTGCGGCCGTCGCCGCAGCGCTGCACGGCGCCGACCCGGTAGAGCGTCACCCCGGCCCGGGCGACGACCGCGCGTCCCGGCTCGACCAGCAGCCGCGGCTCGTCGATCCCGTGCGCCGCGCAGGTCCGGGCCAGGGTGCCCCGCACGGCCCGGCCGAAGGCCGCCGGGTCCAGGCAGGGCTCGCCCTCGGCGTAGCCGACCGCGTGGCCGCCGCCCAGGTCCAGCTCGGCGACGGTGATCCCGTACCGCGCGCGCAGCGCCGCGATCACGCCCACCATCCGGACCGCGGCGCGCTCGTAGCGCGACACCGACGGCACCTGCGAGCCGAGGTGGCAGTGCAGCCCGGCCAGCTCGAGCTCGGGGCGGGCCAGCACCCGTCCGGCGACCTCGCACGCCTCGGCGGGCGGCATCCCGAACCACGACGACGCGGTGCCGGTCGTGAGCCCCGGGTGGGTGCCGGCGTCGACGTCCGGGCTGATCCGCAGCAGCACCTTCTGCCGGTGCGGCGCGAGCGCGGCGATCCGGTCGACCTCCGCCGCCGAGTCCAGCACGATCCGCCCGACGCCCGCGGCGAACGCCGCCTTGAGGTCCTCGTCGGTCTTGACGGTGCCGTGCAGCACGATCCGGTCGCCGGGCAGCCCCGCGGCCGCGGCCACCGCGACCTCGCCGCCGGAGCAGGCGTCGACCGAGCAGCCCTCGTCGGCGACCAGGCGGGCCATCCCGCGGCAGAGGAACGCCTTGCCGGCGTAGACGATCTCGGCGTCGGGCAGCGCGGCCCGGTAGGCGCGGCAGCGGGCGCGGACGTCGGCGGTGTCGAGCACCTGCACCGGGGTGCCGAAGCGGGCGGCGAGCTCGGCGAGGTCGACCCCGCCGATCTGCAGGGCGCCGTCGGAGGTCGCGCGGGTTGTGACCGGCCACAGGCCCGGCTCGAGGCGGGCGGCCAGCGTCGGGCGGAGGGAGGGGAGCAGGTCGGCGAGGGTCACCGGGATGACTCCTTGGTGGCGGGCGCCCGGTGCGGGCGCCGTGCCCCTCCGTTGTCACCCCGCGGGCGCCTCCGTGCCCGCTCCCGCTACGCCGCCCTGACGCGGCCGGTGCCACCGCTGGCGGCACCTTGACACGCACAGGGTGCAGTGGTGCGCGCACTACTGCGCACTGCGTAGTACTCTTCGGTGCGCAAGGAGGTGCGATGGACACCAGTCAGCTGCTCAAGGGAGTGCTCGATCTCGCGGTGCTCGCCGTGCTCGACCGCGAGGACGGGTACGGCTACGAGGTCGTCCGCGCGCTGCGCGCGGCCGGGCTCAGTGAGGTGGGGGACGCGTCGGTCTACGGCACGCTGCGCCGGCTCTACGGTGCGGGTCTGCTGACCTCCTACGTCGTCCCCAGTGAGGAGGGGCCGCACCGCAAGTACTACGCGATCAACGAGCCGGGCCGGACCCGGCTGCAGGAGACGACCGACCGGTGGCGCGCGTTCGCCACCACGATGGAAGGCCTGGTGGGCACGTGAGCACCGACGGCACCGGCGGCCCCGACGGCGCCGCCACGACCCGGATCGGCGACCCGGTCGGCACCGAGTACCTGCTCGGGCTGCGGGAGGCGCTGTCCGACCTGCCCCCGGCGGAGGTCGAGGAGATCGTCGAGGACGCGCGGGGCCACCTCGCCGACCTCTCCGACGAGCTGGGCCCCGGCTTCGGCCGGGCCGCGGTCCGCGAGCGCCTCGGCACGCCGGAGGCCTACGCGGCGGAGCTGCGCGCCGCGGCGGGCTATCCGGCCCCGCAGGCGCCCGCCGAACGACCCCGCACGGGCGGGGCGTGGTTCGCGGTGATCGCGCTCCTCGGCGCCACCGGCCTGATGGTCCTCGCGGGCCTCGCCGTGTGGCAGGTCGGGCCCTCGGCGGCGCTCCCGATGTTCCTCGCGGCACTGGCCGCCGGGGCCGGGGCGCTCGCCGTGTGGTCCGACGGGCCGGGGCAGCCGTCGGTCGCGGCGCTGCCGTCGGTGGTGGCGCTGCGGGAGCGGATCGCCCGGACCCGCGACGACGGCGGGGTCGGCGCGTTCGTCCTGACCCTCCAGCCCGGCTGGTGGGTGCTGCGCGGGCTGGTCGCGGCCGGCTTCGTCGGATGGGTGTTCGGCGGGGGCGGGTCCGCCGGGTTGCTGATCACCGTCGTCCTCGCCGTCGCCGCGGTTCCGCTGTCGGTGCTGCTCGGCCGCCGCAGCGCGGCCGACCGCCGGCTGCTGTGGGCCGTGGTGCCGCTGAACGCACTGGCCGCGGGCCTGCTGGTGGCCGGGGTGCTGGCCCAGGGGCAGGACCGCGACACCGACGTCTCGTCGTACACGCCGCCGCCGGGGCTGACCCTCGACGGGAACACGGTGTCCGACGTGCGGCCCTTCGACGCGAAGGGCAGGCCGCTGACCGGGGTCTACCTGTTCGACGAGAACGGCCGCCCGCTCGCCGTCGACGACGGGTACTGCCCCACCGACGGCTCCGCGGCCACCTCGACCGCCCCGGCACCCGGGCCGTACCCGCAGGGTGTGCGCACGACCGACCCGTCGTCGGGGGAGTGCGTGACCGTGCCCCCGCCGCCGCTGGTCGTGACGATCCCGCAGACCACGGCGGCCCGTCCGAGCACGCAGGCGCCGCCGACCGCGCCGCAGGCGACCCCGGCACCGGCCACACCCGGGGCCGGCGGCTGAGCCGGGGGCCGGGCGTCCACGGGGGGTGGACGCCCGGCCCTCAGAGCCAGTCGTTGTGCTTGAACGCCAGGTACAGCCCCAGCCCGAGCAGCAGCATCAGCCCGATGGCCATCGGGTAGCCCAGCGCCCAGTGCAGCTCCGGCATCTCGTCGAAGTTCATGCCGTAGATGCCGGCGATCAGGGTCGGCGCGAACAGGATCGCCGCCCACGACGACACCCGCTTCATCTGCTCGTTCTGCGCGAAGCCCGCCTCGGTGAGCCGGGTCATCTCCTCGTTCTGCCGTTGCGCGACCAGGGTGGAGTTGACCGTCAGGATGTTGCCGAGCAGGTCGCGGAACCCCTCGACGCGCTCCCGCACCCGGGTGGCGTGGTCGATCACGTCGCGCATGGCCCGGCGCAGCTCCAGGTCCGGGGCGTCGCCGGACTTGGCGAACCGGGCCCGCAGCTCGACGAAGATCTCCTGCAGCGGCTCGACGGCCCGCTGGAACGCGATGACCTGCCGGGTCAGCTGGTAGATGCGCCGCGACACGTTCGGGTCGCCGCGGAAGACCTGCACCTCGATCTCGTCGATGTCGTCCTGCAGGCCGTCGAGGACGGGGAAGTAGTCGTCGACGACCCGGTCCAGCACCGCGTAGAGCACCGCCATCGGGCCGTGCGAGAGCAGGTCCGGGTCGCCCTCCAGCCGGTCGCGGACCTCGCCGAGCTGCGGCTCGGCGGCGTGCCGGACGGTGATGACGAAGTCCGGGCCGAGGAACAGGTGCACCTCGCCGATCTCGACGACCTCGTCGGAGTCGACGTAGCGGGCCGGGCGCAGCACCACGAACTCGGTGCTGCCGTAGCGCTCCAGCTTGGGCCGCTGGTGGGCGTTGACGGTGTCCTCGATCGCCAGCGCGTGCAGCCCGAACTCCGCCGCGACCTGGTGGATCTCGTCGACGCCCGGCCGCAGCATGCCGATCCAGCAGAACGCGGGTGCGTCGCCGCCGTGGTCGGCACGGCAGCCCTGCAGCGCCTCGACCGCGCTGTCGACGGAGTCGGGCGCCGCCGCCCGCTTGCCGTCGACGTAGACCGCGTTGTCGATCACCGACATGCACAGACCTCCCCGCCGGGCCGGCCGGGCGGGTGCCCGGGCCGTCACCGAGCAGGGTAACCAGCGCTGTGCCGCGCAACCGCCGGGACGAGGTGGGTGACCAGCGCGGTCGCCAGCAGCCCGGCCAGGAGTTCCAGGTCCCGCGCGCCGGTGTGCAGCTCGGCGAGGCGGTGCAGCCCGAAGCCGTCGGCGAACCCCCAGCAGACCGCCGCGGCGGCCAGCGCACCGGCCGCCGTCGTCGCGACGGCGAGCGCCGCCGTCCCCACCACCGCGACGGCGACCGCGACCGCGGCGACGAGGCCGGGCCCCGCACCGGCTGCCCCCGCGGCACCGGAGGCGAGCCCCGCGGCGACGCCGGTGGCGATCGCGGCGACGAAACCGGCGCCCCCGGACAGGGGCGGCGGCGGGACCGGACGGGCGGGGCGGCGCTGCAGCATGCGCGGGAGCGTGCGCCCCCGGCGGCGGACCGGCCGGGCTCCTGACGCGGTGTTGGCGTCGTCACGCGCGTGTGTTGACGGGTTCCTGAGACCGACCGCCCGTCCGGGGGGCGTGATGGCCACCACCGGGCGTCAAGAACGCGTCAACGCGCGACCCGGTGGGCGTCAATCCGCCGTCATCGCCGTGGGCGCGACCCCCGGTGCGGCGCACGATCCCCGCAGCCCGCCGGACATGCCGGCGGGTGGGCACGACCGAGGAGAGTCCCGTGGCCGACCTGGCCTACATCGCGTTGCTGGTGGCGTCCTTCGCCGTCCTCGCGCTCACCCTGCGCGGGATGGAGAAGCTGTGATCGCGAACATCGCCGGGGGTGTGCTCGCCCTGGCCCTGCTGGTCTACCTGGTGATCGCGCTGCTCCGCCCGGAGCGGTTCTGATGGCGGGGCTCGCGCAGGCGGCGGCGCTGGTGGCGCTGCTCGCCGTGACCTGGAAGCCGCTGGGCGACTGGATGGCGCGGGTCTACACCGACACCCGGCACTGGCGGGTCGAGCGGCTCGTCTACCGGGTCTGCCGGATCGACGCCGCGTCCCCGCAGCGCTGGACGACCTACGCCGCGGGCGTGCTGGGCTTCTCGTTCGTCTCGATCGCGCTGCTCTACCTGATGCAGCGGCTGCAGGCCTTCCTCCCGCTCGGGTTCGGCCGCGGCACCGACGGCGCCACCTCGGTGTCGCCCGCGATGGCGTTCAACACCGCGGTGTCGTTCGTGACCAACACGAACTGGCAGTCCTACGTGCCCGAGCAGGTGCTCGGCCACACCGTGCAGATGGCCGGGCTGACCGTGCAGAACATCGTGTCCGCCGCCGTCGGCATGGCGGTCGCGGTCGCGCTGGTCCGCGGCTTCGTCTCCCACGGCGCGACCGGCGACGACGAGGGGGGCCGGATCGGGAACTTCTGGGTCGACCTGACCCGCGGCGTCGTCCGGATCCTGCTGCCGATCGCCGCCGTCGCCGCGGTCGTGCTCGTCGCCACCGGCGTGGTGCAGTCGCTGCGGTCCGGTGTCGACGTGACCACCGTCGACGGCAGCGTCCACACCCTGGCGCTCGCCCCGGCCGCCTCGCAGGAGGCGGTCAAGGAGCTCGGCACCAACGGCGGCGGCATCCTCAACGCCAACTCCGCGCACCCGTTCGAGAACCCGAACCCGCTGTCGAACCTGCTCGAGATCTTCCTGATGCTCGTCGTCCCGGTCGCGCTGACCCGCACGTTCGGCGTGCTGGTCGGGCGGGTCCGCCAGGGCGTCGTGCTGCTGTCGGTCATGGGCGGGCTGTGGGCGCTGTTCCTCGCCGCGACCTGGCTCGCCGAGCTGCACCCCAACGGCCCGGCTGCGCTCGCCGCGGGCGGGGCGATGGAGGGCAAGGAGGTGCGCTTCGGCATCCCCGGCTCCGCCCTGTTCGTCGTGTCCACCACGGGCACGTCCACCGGCGCGGTCAACGCCACCCACGACAGCCTCACCGGGGCGGGCGGCGGCGTCGCGCTGCTGAACATGCTGCTCGGCGAGGTCGCCCCCGGCGGCGTCGGCTCCGGGCTCTACGGCCTGCTGGTGCTCGCGGTCATCGCGGTGTTCCTGGCCGGGCTGATGGTCGGGCGCACCCCGGAGTACCTGGGCAAGAAGCTCGGCCGGCGCGAGATCACCTACGCCGCCGTGTCGATCCTGGTCATGCCCGCGTTCGTCCTGATCGGCGCGGGCCTGGCCATCGCGCTGCCCGGCACCGCGGGAGCACTGGGCAACACCGGTGCGCACGGCTTCTCCGAGGTCCTCTACGCCTGGGCCTCGGCGGCCAACAACAACGGCTCCGCGTTCGGCGGGCTCACCGCGACCAGCGACTTCTTCCAGGCCGGGCTGGGGCTGGCCATGCTGTTCGGCCGGTTCGTGCCGATGCTGGCGGTGCTGGCACTCGCCGGCTCGCTGGCCCGCCAGCGCCGCGTCCCGGCCGGTGCCGGGACGCTCCCGACCGACGGCCCGCTGTTCGCCGGCCTGGTCGGCGGCACCGTGCTGCTCGTGTCCGCGCTGACCTTCTTCCCGGCGCTCGCGCTCGGCCCGATCGCCGAGGCCCTCTCGTGACCGCCACCCACCACCACCACCGCGCCGAGTCGGAGGAACCCGTGTCCGTGACGACCGAGCCGCAGACGGCACCGCCGAGCGCGACGCCGGTCGCCGCCGGGGCGTTCGCCCCCCGCCAGCTGCTGGCCGCCCTGCCCGAGGCCCTGCGCAAGCTCGACCCGCGGGTGCAGGCCCGCAACCCGGTCATGTTCGTCGTCTGGGTCGGGTCCGTGCTGGTCACGGTGCTCGCCGTCGCCGACCCGAGCGTCTTCGCGGTGCTCGTCGCGGTGTGGCTGTGGTTCACCGTGCTGTTCGCCAACCTCGCCGAGGCCGTCGCGGAGGGGCGCGGCAAGGCCCAGGCCGCCTCGCTGCGCGCCACCCAGCGCGACACCGTCGCCCGCAGGCTGGTCACCGACTCGCCCGCCGACCGCGACGCCGCCGAGGAGCAGGTCCCCGGCGCGCAGCTGCGCCTCGGTGACCTCGTCGTCGTCGAGGCGGGGGAGACGATCCCCGGCGACGGCGATGTCGTGCACGGCATCGCCTCGGTCGACGAGTCCGCCATCACCGGCGAGTCCGCGCCGGTCATCCGGGAGGCGGGCGGCGACCGCTGCGCCGTCACCGGCGGCACCACCGTGCTCTCGGACCGGATCGTCGTGCGGATCACGACGAAGCCGGGGGAGTCCTTCGTCGACCGGATGATCGCGCTCGTC
This sequence comes from Pseudonocardia sp. ICBG601, assembly GCF_020496245.1. NCBI lineage: Bacteria > Bacillati > Actinomycetota > Actinomycetes > Pseudonocardiales > Pseudonocardiaceae > Pseudonocardia > Pseudonocardia sp. ICBG601. The sequence continues at coordinate 2,337,554 of NZ_JAHLJA010000148.1, forward strand.
GAGGGCGCCGCCCGGCAGAAGACGCCGAACGAGATCGCCCTGACCATCCTGCTGTCGGCGCTGACGATCATCTTCCTGCTCGCGGTGGCCGCGATCGCGCCGATGAGTGCCTACGCCGGGACCCAGGTGCCGCTGCTGGTGCTCACCGCGCTGCTGGTCTGCCTGATCCCGACCACCATCGGGGCGCTGCTGTCGGCGATCGGCATCGCCGGGATGGACCGGCTCGTGCAGCGCAACGTGCTCGCCACCTCCGGACGCGCGGTCGAGGCCGCCGGCGACGTCGACACCCTGCTGCTCGACAAGACCGGCACCATCACCTTCGGCAACCGGCGCGCCACCGCGCTGCACCCGGTCGGCGGCACCGGCGTCGAGGAGCTCGCCCGCGCCGCGCGGCTGTCCAGCCTCGCCGACCAGACCCCCGAGGGCCGCAGCATCGTCGAGCTCTGCGCGGCCGAGCACGGCCTCCCGCCGGAGGCCGACGCGACCGAGGCCGTCGCCGAGTTCGTGCCGTTCACCGCGCAGACCCGGATGTCGGGCATCGACCTGCCGGGCGGTGTCGTCCGCAAGGGCGCCGCGGCCGCGGTCCTGGACTGGGCGCGGGTCACCGACCGCGCCGAGGCGGACCGTCTGGTCGAGTCCATCTCCGACGGCGGCGGGACCCCGCTGGTCGTCGCCCGGGCCTCCGGCCCCGGCGGTGACGGTGCGGCCGTGCTCGGCGTGATCGAGCTGTCCGACGTCGTCAAGCCCGGCATGGCGGAGCGCTTCGCCGAGCTGCGGGCCATGGGCATCCGCACCGTGATGGTCACCGGTGACAACCCGCGCACCGCGGCCGCGATCGCCGCCCGGGCCGGCGTCGACGACCACATCGCCGAGGCCACCCCGGAGGACAAGCTCGCCTACATCCGCCGCGAGCAGGAGGGTGGGAGGCTCGTCGCGATGACCGGAGACGGCACCAACGACGCGCCCGCGCTCGCCCAGGCCGACGTCGGCGTCGCCATGAACACCGGCACCTCCGCCGCCAAGGAGGCCGGGAACATGGTGGACCTGGACTCCGACCCGACCAAGCTCATCGAGATCGTCGAGATCGGCAAGCAGCTGCTGATCACCCGCGGCGCGCTGACGACGTTCTCGGTCGCCAACGACCTCGCGAAGTACTTCGCGATCCTGCCCGCGATGTTCGTGACGCTGTACCCGTCGCTGGGGCTGCTCAACGTCATGGGCCTGGCGACGCCGGAGTCCGCGATCCTCTCCGCGGTCATCTTCAACGCGCTGGTGATCGTCGCGCTGATCCCGCTCGCCCTGCGCGGGGTGCGGTACCGGCCGTCGTCGGCGGCGTCGCTGCTGCGGCGCAACCTGCTGATCTACGGCCTCGGCGGGGTCGTCACCCCGTTCGTCGGGATCTTCCTCATCGACCTGCTCGTCCGCTTCGTCCCGGGGATCTGATGCTCACCACCCTGCGCCGCCAGACCGCGACCGGCCTGCGCCTGCTCCTCGTCATGACCGTCCTGTGCGGCATCGTCTACCCGCTCGCGATCTGGGGCGTCTCCCGCCTCCCCGGGCTCTCCACGCAGGCCGAGGGCTCGGTGCTCCCCGGCGGCACCGGCTCGTCGCTGATCGGGATCGACCCGGTCGCCGCCGACCCGGCGGCCGACCCCTACTTCCACACCCGCCCGTCGTCGACGTCGACGGCCGAGGCCGGGCTCGGCCCGGCCGACACGACGACCTCCGGCGGCTCCAACAAGGGCGGCTTCGACACCGGCCTGCTGGAGTCGGTGCAGCAGCGCCGGGCGGTGATCGCCGCCCGGGAGGGCGTCGACCCCGCCGCCGTCCCCACCGACGCCGTCACCGCGTCCGGCTCCGGGCTCGACCCCGACATCAGCCCGGCCTACGCCGCACTCCAGGCGCCGCGCGTCGCCCGCGTCACCGGGCTCCCGCTGTCGCGGGTCCAGGAGCTCGTCGCCGACGCCACCAGCGGGCGCACCCTGGGCTTCCTCGGGGAGCCGCGGGTGGACGTCACCGAACTCAACCTGTCCGTGCGGGACGCGCGGTAGTGGGACGGGACCACAATGGCCGGGTGAGGGGAGAACTGCGCATCCATCTCGGTGCCGCGCCCGGGGTCGGGAAGACCTTCGCCATGCTCGGCGAGGCCCACCGCAGGCTCGGGCGCGGCGCCGACGTGGTCGTCGGGGTCGTCGAGACCCACGGGCGGGAGCGCACCGCGGGGCTGCTCGACGGCCTCGAGACGGTCCCGCGGCGCACCGTGCTCCACGGCGGCACCGAGCTGCACGAGATGGACGTCGACGCCGTCCTGGCCCGGCGCCCCCAGGTCGTGCTGGTCGACGAGCTCGCCCACACCAACGCGCCCGGCTCGCGCCACGCCAAGCGTTGGCAGGACGTGGAGGAGCTGCTCGACGCCGGCATCGACGTCATCTCCACGGTCAACGTGCAGCACCTGGAGTCCCTCGGCGACGTCGTCGAGACCATCACCGGGGCCCGCCAGCAGGAGACGGTGCCCGACGACGTGGTCCGCCGCGCCGAGCAGATCGAGATCGTCGACATCACCCCGGAGGCGCTGCGCCGCAGGCTCGCGCACGGCAACGTCTATCCGCCCGAACGCGTCGACGCCGCCCTGGCGCACTACTTCCGGGTGCCCAACCTCGTCGCCCTGCGGGAGCTCGCGCTGCTGTGGATCGCCGACGAGGTGGACGTGGTGCTGCGCCGCTACCGCACCGAGCAGCAGGTGTCCGACGTGTGGGAGACCCGCGAGCGGGTGGTCGTCGCGCTGACCGGTGGCCGGGAGTCCGAGACGGTGCTGCGCCGTGCCGCGCGGATCGCGAAACGCTCCGGCGGCGCCGACCTGATGGCGGTGCACGTGCTGCGCGGCGACGGCCTGGTCCCCGGCCGCGCCGGGGCGCCGGTGCTCGCCGCGGACCGGGTGCGGCGGATGGCCGAGGGGGTCGGGGCGAGCTTCCACACCGTCGTCGGGGAGTCCGTCGACGACGCCCTGCTCGACTTCGCCCGCGGGGCCAACGCCACGCAGCTGGTGCTGGGCACCTCCCGGCGCTCCCGGCTGGCCCGGGTGTTCGACCCCGGCATCGGGGCGCGGGTGGTGCAGGAGTCCGGCCCGATCGACGTGCACATGGTCACCCACTCCGCCGCCGGGCGGGCCCTGCGGCTGCCGAGGCTGCGCAGCGGGCTGCCCGCGGGCCGGCAGGCCGTCGGCTGGGCGACCGCCGTGCTCGCCCCGGCGGCGGCGACCCTGCTCGGGATCGCGCTGACCGACTGGGTGGACCTGTCCACCGACGTCGTCCTCTACTTCCTCGCGACCGTGCTCGCCGCGCTGGCGGGCGGGCTCGGCCCGGCGCTGCTCGCGGCGCTGCTCGGCGGGCTGCTGCTGAACTTCTTCCTGTCCCCGCCGCTGTACTCCCTCGCGATCGCCAACCCCGGCAACGTCATCACCGTGGCGACGATGCTGCTGGTGGGGGTGCTGGTGGCGCTCGTCGTCGACCGGGCGGCCCGGCGGGCGGAGCAGGCGGCGCGGGCCCGGGCGGAGGCCGCGCTGCTGGCGTCGTTCGCGCGGACCGTCCTGACCCGGTCCGACCCGCTGCCGCGGCTGCTGGACCGGGTCCGCGAGACCTGGGCGCTGCAGTCGGTGGCACTGCTCGAACAGGGCGAGGACCGGGTATGGCGCCGGGTCGCCTGCACCGGCGACGCCGGGGCGTGCGACCGGCCGGAGAAGGCCGACGTGGACGTCGTCGTCGACGAGGGGCTGCACCTGGTCGGGACCGGCCGGGCCCTGCCCGCGGCCGACCGCAGGCTGCTGGAGGTCGTCGGCGGGCAGGCGCTGCTGGCGCTGCGCGGGCAGCGCGCCGAGGCCGGGGCCGCCGACGCCGAGCGTCGCGCGGCCGCCAACGAGACCCGCGGCGCGCTGCTCTCGGCCGTCGGGCACGACCTGCGCAGCCCGCTGACCTCGATCAAGGCCGCCGCGAGCAGCCTGCGCGACGAGCACCTCCCGCTCGGACCGGAGGACCGCGCCGAGCTGCTGGCGACCGTCGAGGAGTCCGCGGACCGGCTCACCGGCCTGGTCGACAACCTGCTCGACTCCTCCCGGCTCGCCGCGGGCGCGGTGACCCCGCTGCTGGCCCCGGTCGGCTACGACGAGGTCGCCGCCACCGCGCTGCTCGGCCTGGAGGGCGCCGACCGGGTCCGGGTCGAGATCGACGAGGACCTGCCCGACGTGCTCGCCGACGCGGGCCTGCTCGACCGGGTGCTCGCCAACGTCGTGGACAACGCGCTGCGGCACGGCGGGACCGAGGTGTTCCTGCGCGCCAGCGCCTACTCCGACCGGGTCGAGCTGCGCGTCGTCGACCGGGGGCGCGGTGTCGCACCGCGCGAGCGCGACGCGTTGTTCGCCGCGTTCCAGCGCCTCGGCGACCGCGACGCGACGTCCGGGCTCGGCCTGGGGCTGTCGGTGGCGCAGGGGCTGACCGTGGTGATGGGCGGCGAGCTGACCGCGGAGGACACCCCGGGCGGCGGTCTCACCGTCGTCGTCTCGCTGCCCGCCGCGCCGGTGGGGGTGGCCCGGTGAGCGGGGGCGGCAACGGCGTGCGGGTGCTGGTCGTCGACGACGACCCGCAGATCCTGCGGGCCCTGCGGATCAACCTCACCGCGCACGGCTACACGGTGCTCGTCGCCGCCGACGGCTCCGCCGCGCTCCGGGCGGCCGCGGACGGGCACCCGGACGTCGTCGTGCTCGACCTGGGGCTGCCCGACCTCGACGGCACCGAGGTCGTCGAGGGGCTGCGCGGCTGGAGCACGGTGCCGGTGATCGTGCTGTCCGCGCGCACCGACTCCACCGACAAGGTCCGGGCGCTCGACGCCGGCGCCGACGACTACGTGACCAAGCCGTTCGGGATGTCCGAGCTGCTGGCCCGGCTGCGGGCCGCGGTGCGCCGCGCCGCCGTGTCGACCGTCGACGGCGAGGCCGTCGTGACCACCGCGGACTTCACCGTCGACCTGGCCGCCAAGACGGTCGCGCGCGCCGACGGCGCCGAGGTGCACCTGACCCCGACCGAGTGGGGGATCCTGGAGCTGCTGGTGCGCCACCGCGGCAAGCTCGTCGAGCAGAAGCGGCTGCTGCGCGAGGTCTGGGGCCCGCAGTACGGCACCGAGACCCACTACCTGCGGGTCTACCTCGCCCAGCTGCGGCGCAAGCTGGAGCCGGTGCCGTCGCGGCCGAAGTACCTGATCACGGAGGCGGGGATGGGGTACCGGTTCGACGGCTGAGCCGGTCTCAGCGGCCGAAGTCCTGGGTCCAGTACCCGTCGGCCAGCCCGACGCCGATCGTGGTCAGCGAGCAGTTCAGGATGTTCTTCCGGTGCCCGGGGGACTCCATCCAGTCCTGCACGACGGTCGCCGCGTCCGGCTGGCCCATCGCGATGTTCTCCGCGCCGGGGGAGTCGTAGCCCGCCGCGGTGATGCGGTCGGCGAAGTCCCGGCCGTCGCGGCTGTCGTGGGCGAAGTAGCCCTGGGCGGCCATGTCCTCGCTGTGGCCCTGGGCGGCCGCGCTGATCCGCGGGTCGGCCCGCAGCGCACCGCAGCCCGCGGCGGCCCGTTCGGCGTTGGTCAGCTCCACGACGCGGGCGAGCTCGCCGGAGAGTCCCGCGACCGCGCCGCCGGCGGGTGACGCCGCGGCCCGGGCCGGGGGTGCTGCCTCCGCGGTGGCGGCCGCCGCGGTGGTCGCGGCGGCCGCGGAGGCGGCGGTGGCCGCCTCGTGCGCGGAGAGCGCGTCGAGCGCGGTCCGGGCGGAGGAGCCCGGGTCGGCCGGGGCGGCGGCGAGCGCACCGCGGACGAGCGCGGCGCCGTCGACCGGGGCGCCGTCACCGGCCGGGGCCGGGGCCGTCGTCGCGTAGGCGGCGCCGACCGCCCGGAGCGGCTGGGTGTCGGAGACCGGTCCGCCGGGCCGTTCGGCGTCGGGCGAGCCCGCTGCGGTGAGCGCCGGTGCGGTGAGCGGGGCGGCCATGGCCAGCACGGCGCCGGCCCCCACCCCGCCGAGCACGGCGCTCGCTGCGCGCGGTGTGCGTCGTCGGGTCACGGCCGCGTAACGTACCAGCACTGTGAGTGGCAACACGGATTCGACCGTTCGGCTGATCGCATGGGTCCAGGGGGAGGTGCAGGGCGTCGGTTTCCGCTGGTGGACACGGTCGCGGGGGCTCGAGCTCGGCCTCGTCGGCCAGGCCCGCAACCTGTCCGACGGCCGGGTCGCGGTGACCGCGGAGGGTGACCGTGCCTCCTGCGACCGCCTGCTGGAGCTGCTGCGCGGCGGGGACACCCCGGGGCGGGTGACGTCGGTGTCGGAGCAGTGGGCTGAGCCGTCCGGCGCATTTTCCGGGTTCGTCGAGGCCTGACCGCTCAGTTCTGTCGGTGCGGGGGTCTACACCTGTGCCCACACCGACCCCGGAGGTCCCGATGCCCGTCCAGATGACCCCGTACCTGCACTTCGACGACAACGCGCGCGAGGCGATGGAGTTCTACCGCTCCGTGCTGGGCGGCGAGCTGCAGGTCATGACCTTCGGTGACATGGGCGCCGAGGGCCCCGTCCCGCCGCCGGACGGCGTCATGCACGCCTACCTCGGCACCCCCGACGGCTTCGCCCTCATGGCCTCCGACGGCGACCCGCGGCGCCCGACCGGGGCCCCGTCGGGCATCTCGGTCAGCCTCTCCGGCGACGACCCGGAGAAGCTGCGCGGCTTCTTCGCCGGGCTCGCCGAGGGCGGCGTCGTCGACGTCGCGATGGAGAAGCAGATGTGGGGCGACGAGTTCGGCCAGCTCACCGACCGCTTCGGCGTCCGCTGGCTGGTCAACGCCTCCACCCCCACCACCTGAGGGTGCGCCCGGATACCCTGGTCGCCCCCCGCGCACCTGGAGATCCCCGCCCGTGCACCTGAAGACGCTGACGATGAAGGGCTTCAAGTCCTTCGCCTCGGCCACCACGCTGCGCCTGGAGCCGGGGATCACCTGCGTCGTCGGGCCGAACGGCTCGGGCAAGTCCAACGTCGTCGACGCGATCAGCTGGGTGCTCGGTGAGCAGGGCGCCAAGGCGCTGCGCGGCGGCAAGATGGAGGACGTGATCTTCGCCGGCACGTCCGGCCGGGCGGCGCTGGGCCGCGCCGAGGTCACCCTCACCATCGACAACTCCGACGGCGCCCTGCCGATCGACTACTCCGAGGTCTCGGTGACCCGCCGGATGTTCCGCGACGGCGCCGGCGAGTACGAGATCAACGGCTCCCGCGCCCGGCTGCTGGACGTGCAGGAGCTGCTCAGCGACTCCGGCATCGGCCGGGAGATGCACGTCATCGTCGGGCAGGGCCAGCTCGACGGGGTGCTGCAGTCCAAGCCGGAGGACCGCCGCTCCTACATCGAGGAGGCCGCCGGGGTCCTCAAGCACCGCAAGCGCAAGGAGAAGGCGCTCCGCAAGCTCGACGCGATGCAGGCCAACCTCACCCGGCTCACCGACCTCACCGCCGAGCTGCGCCGCCAGCTCAAGCCGCTGGGTCGCCAGGCCGAGATCGCCCGCCGCGCCCAGGCCGTGCAGACCGAGCTGCGCGACGCCCGGCTCCGCCTGGCCGCCGACGACTACGTGACCCTGTCCGAGGAGACCCAGCGCGAGGAGGCGTCCCAGGAGCAGGCCCGGCGCCGCCGCGCCGAGGTCGAGGAGCAGCTCGACGTCGCCCGCGAGCGCCAGGACGAGCTGGAGACCGCGCTCGCCGCGGACGCGCCGCGGCTGCAGATCGCCCAGGACACCTGGTACCAGCTCTCCGCGCTGGCCGAGCGGCTGCGCGGCACGGTGCGCCTCGCCGAGGAACGCGTCCGCCACCTCACCTCCTCGGCCGAGGCGGGGCGCACCCCCGGCCGCGACCCGGACGAGACCGAGGCCGAGGCCGACGCGGTCGCCGAGCAGGAGGACGAGCTGGTCGCCGCCGTCGCCGTCGCCCGGCGCCTGCTCGACGAGGCCGTCACCGAGAAGGCCGAGCGCGAGCGGACCCTCGCCGCCGCCGAACGCGAGCATCTGGCCGCCGTGCGCGCCATCGCCGACCGCCGTGCCGGGATCGCCACCCTCGCCGGGAAGGCCGACGCGCTGCGCTCCGGGGTCGCCGCGACCGCGGAGGAGATCGAGCGGCTGTCCGAGGCGCTCGCCGAGGCGGGCGACCGGACCGCCGAGGCCGAGGCCGAGCTGGAGACCGCCCGGGAGTCCCTCGGCGTGTCCGGGGACGACGCGGACACCGACGCGCTCGCCGCCCGGGTGGAGCAGGCCGAGGCCGCGCACCGCAGCGCGGCCGAGCGGGTCGCCGAGCTGGTCGCCGCCGAACGCGACGCCGAGCAGCGCCGCGCGCACTGGCGGGCCCGGGTCGACGCCCTGCAGGTCGGCCTGGTCCGCCGCGACGGGACCGGTGCCCTGCTCGACTCCGGCGACGACGGGGTGCTCGGCGCCGTCGCCGAGCTCGTCGAGGTCGAGCCGTCCGGGCGGGCCGCGGTCGCCGCGGCGCTGGGCGAGCTGGCCGAGGGCGTCGCCGTCGCCTCCGTGGTGTCCGCGGCCGACGCGCTGCGGTCCCTGCGCCGCGGTGACGCGGGCCGGGCCGCGCTGCTCGTCGGCGCCGGGTCCGCCGGGGCCGACCGCGCCGCCGGACGGGTGCCGGTCCCGGTCCCCGACGGCGCCCCGCCCGCCGGGCGCTGGGCGGCCGCGCTCGTCACCGCCCCGCCCGCGCTCGCCCCGGCGCTGGGGGAGCTGCTGGCCGGGGTGGTCGTCGTCGACGGCCTGGACGCCGCGGCCACCGCCGTCGGGGCCCGGCCGGGGCTGACCGCGGTCACGACCGAGGGGGACCTGCTCACCGCGCACGCCGCCCGCGGCGGCACCGGCGCCGGGGAGGGCGCGCTGCAGCTGCAGGCCGCCGTGGACGACGCGGTCACCGCCCGCGACGCCGTCGACGCCGAGCTGGAGTCCCTGCGCCCCACCTGCGAGGGCGCCCGCGCCGAGGAGGCCGCCCGCGGGGCCGACCTGACCGCGGCCCGCGCCGCCGTCGCCGACGCCGACCGGCGCCGCTCGGCGGGCGCCGCCCAGCTCGGGCGGCTCGAACAGGTCGTCACCTCCGCCCGCGCCGAGGCCCAGCGGCTGCGCGACCGCCGCGACACCGTCGAACGGCGGCGGTCGGACTCGCTGATCGAGCTGGAGGCCGCCGAGCACCAGCTGTCGCTGGCCTCCGACGCCCCGGTCGACGACGAGCCCGACACCGAGCTGCGCGACGAGGCCGCCGAGCGGGTCGAACAGGTCCGCTCCGAGGAGGTCGAGTGCCGCCTCGCGCTGCGCACCGCCGAGGAGCGGGCCCGCGCCATCGCCGGGCGCGCCGAGACCCTGCGCCGCCAGGCGCACGGCGAGCGCCTCGCCCGGTCCCGGGCCGCCGCCGCGGCCGCCGAACGGGAGCGGGCCTCCGAGGTCGCCCGGCTCGTCGTCGACGCCGGGCACGTCGCCGCCGAGCGGATCGAACGCTCCCTGGCCGCCGCGGCCGCGGAGCGCGACGAGATCCAGGCCGCCCGCGCCGAACGCGAGCGTGCCCACACCGAGGCCCGCGACACCACCACGAAGCTCACCGCGCTGCTGGAGAAGCTCACCGACGCCGTCCACCGCGACGAGATGGTGCGCCAGCAGACCCGGATGCGCCTGGAGCAGCTGACCGAGAAGATCCTGGGCGACCACGGCATCGGCGTCGACGACCTCGTCGCCGAGTACGGGCCCGAGGTCCCGGTGCCGCCGTCGGCGGCCGAGACCGCCGAGTACGAGGCCGCCCGCGAGCGCGGCGAGCAGGTCTCCGCACCGCCGCCGGTCCCGTTCGACCGGCCCACCCAGGAACGCCGCCTCAAGCGGGCGGAGAAGGACCTGTCGCTGCTCGGCAAGGTCAACCCGCTCGCGCTGGAGGAGTTCGCGGCCCTGGAGGAGCGCTACAAGTTCCTGTCCACCCAGCTCGAGGACCTCAAGAACACCCGGCGCGACCTGCTCACCGTCGTCCGCGAGGTCGACGACAAGATCCTCGAGGTCTTCACCACCGCCTACCACGACGTCGCCGCCGAGTTCGAGACCGTGTTCGCGACGCTGTTCCCGGGCGGCGACGGCAGGCTCGTGCTCACCGACCCCGACGACATGCTCACCACCGGCATCGAGGTCGAGGCCCGCCCACCGGGCAAGAAGGTCAAGCGGCTGTCGCTGCTGTCCGGCGGGGAGCGCTCGCTGACCGCGATGGCGCTGCTCGTCGCGATCTTCCGGGCCCGGCCCTCGCCGTTCTACGTGCTCGACGAGATCGAGGCCGCCCTCGACGACGTCAACCTGCGCCGGCTCATCTCGCTGATGGAGGAGCTGCGCACGACCAGCCAGCTCATCGTCATCACCCATCAGAAGCCGACGATGGAGGTCGCCGACGCCCTCTACGGCGTCTCGATGCGCGGCGACGGCATCACCCAGGTCATCTCCCAGCGCCTGCGCCCCGCCTCCTGACCGGCTGACCGGCCCGTCCTGCACGGCGGGCCGGCCGGGCGTGGCAGGGTGGCGTCGTGACCACGCAGACCCTCTGGATCGTCGTCGCGATCGTCGTGGCGGTGTTGCTGATCGCCGTCGTCGCAGGGCTGGTGACCGCCCGCCGACGGCGCATCAGCCTGCGGTCCGACGAGCAGCAGCGCGAGCTCGGGACCGGTACGGACGAGCCACCGCGCACCGGCGGCAGCTACCAGGCCGGGGGCGGGTTCGCGTTCTCCTCCGGGACGGCCACCGCGCCCGAGCGGCCGCGCGCCCCCGGCGACGACGCCCCGACCGCCGCCACACCGACCCCCGCCACCCCGGCCGCGCCGGCGCCGCCCGCCGAGGCCGCCGACGCGCCGACCGCCGACGAGGTCCGGACCCCGCCCGGCGGCACACCCGTCGTCGACGGGGCGACCGAGGCCCGCACCCCGCCCGGGGGCATCCCGGTCAGCACCGCCCCGCCGGTCCCGTCGACCGCGCCGCCCAGCAGCCCGACCGTTCCCACCGAGCAGACCGGGACCGTCACCGGCACCCCGGACGCCCGCGTCATCGACACGGCCGAGGCCAGCAAGGACCCGGCCACCCGCCAGCTCCGCCGACCCGAGGGCCCCTCCGGGGCCGCCGGAACCGTGGCGACGCCCGACGGCGGCACCACCGAGCGGATCCCGGCCCCACCCGCCGCACCCGCCGCGAGTGCCCCGACCGAGCCGGTCGCCCGCCCGGGGACGGCCCCGAGCACCCCGACCGAGCCGGTCGCCCGCCCGGGGACCGCCCCGAGTGCCCCGACCGAGCCGGTCGCGCGTCCGGAGACGGTGGACCCGCAGGCCCCGGTCGCCCCGGGCGCCCCCACCGAGGAGATCGCCCCGGCCGAGGGCCGGATCGGCCGGCTGCGCGGCAGGCTGTCCCGCTCGCGCTCCGGGCTCGGACAGAGCCTGCTGGGCCTGCTCGGCGCCGGCGACCTCGACGAGGAGTCGTGGGAGGACGTCGAGGCCACCCTGCTGCAGGCCGACCTGGGCCCCGAGACGACCGCCGAGATCGTCGGGAAGCTGCGCGAGCAGATCGCGACCCGCGGCGTCCGCACCGCCGAGGCGGCCCGCGCCGCCCTGCGTGACGTGCTCGTCGAGGCCCTCGGCACCGGCCAGGACCGCTCGGTGCACGCGCTGCCGCACGACGGGCGCCCCGCGGTGCTGCTGGTCGTCGGCGTCAACGGCACCGGCAAGACCACCACCACCGGCAAGCTCGCCCGGGTGCTGGTCGCGGGCGGGCACCGGGTGACCCTCGGCGCGGCCGACACCTTCCGTGCCGCCGCCGCCGAGCAGCTCGTCACCTGGGGCGAGCGCTCCGGCGCCGGTGTCGTCCGCGGGCCCGAGGGCGCCGACCCGGCCTCGGTCGCCTTCGACGCCGTCAAGCGCGGCACCGACGACGGGGTGGACGCCGTCCTGCTCGACACCGCGGGCCGGCTGCACACCAAGACCGGCCTGATGGACGAGCTGGGCAAGGTCAAGCGCGTCGTCGAGAAGCAGGCCCGGGTCGACGAGGTCCTGCTCGTCCTCGACGCCACCACCGGCCAGAACGGGCTGACCCAGGCGCGGGTGTTCGGTGAGGTCGTGGACGTCACCGGGGTGGTGCTCACCAAGCTCGACGGCACCGCCAAGGGCGGCATCGTGTTCCGCGTCCAGCGCGAGCTGGGGGTGCCGGTCAAGCTCGTCGGGCTCGGTGAGGGGCCCGACGACCTGGCCCCGTTCGAGCCCACCGCGTTCGTCGAGGCACTGCTCGACTGAGTCACGGTGCGGGCCGTCCCGGACGGCCCGCACCGTGCGCCACGTCACGAACCGGACCATTCGGATGACCTTCGGTCCTCCGGATCCGGTTGGGTAACCCAACCGTCATCCGGTGCGGCGGCCTGTTAACCGTTACGAAACGGACAGGCGCCGAATGCGAAACACGCGATCACCATTCTTCCTCCCCAGTCAGCCAGATGGACGGACATGGGAGGAACAGTGCCTGCAGAGGCCCTCAACGGCGGCGACACCGCCTGGATCCTGGCGAGCGCCGCGCTCGTACTGCTCATGACACCGGGGGTCGCGCTGTTCTACGGCGGCCAGGCCCGGTCCAAGAGCGTGCTGAACATGATGATGATGTGCTTCAGCTCGCTGGGCCTCGTCGGTGTCCTCTGGATCCTGTTCGGCTACTCGATGACCTTCGGCCCGGACCTCGGCGGCGGCCTGCTGGGCGACCCGTTCGCCTACTTCGGCCTCACCGCGATCCTGGCGAACGACCAGGCCGCCGAGACGCTGCCACAGCTGGCCTTCGTCAGCTTCCAGGCGATGTTCGCGATCCTGACGGTCGCGCTGATCGCCGGTGCCGCCGCCGACCGCATGAAGTTCGGCGCGTGGATGCTCTTCTCCGGCCTGTGGGCCGTCCTGGTCTACTTCCCGATCGCGCACTGGGTCTTCGACCTGGAGCAGGGCTGGATCGCCACCACGCTGGGCGCGCTCGACTTCGCCGGCGGCACCGCCGTCCACATCAACGCCGGTATGGCCGCCCTGGTCCTCTGCATCATCCTGGGCAAGCGTCGCGGCTGGCCGCGTGAGGCGATGCGCCCGCACAACCTGACCATGGTCATGCTGGGTGCCGGTCTGCTCTGGTTCGGCTGGTTCGGCTTCAACGCCGGGTCGTCCGGTGCCGCCGACTGGGCCGCCGCCTACGCCTTCACCAACACCATCGCCGCCACCGCCGCCGCCATCCTCGGCTGGCTGCTGATCGAGAAGATCCGCTACGGCAAGGCCACCTCGCTCGGCGCCGCCTCCGGCATCGTCGCGGGTCTGGTCGCGATCACCCCGGCCTGCGCCTCGGTCTCGCCGCTGGGCGCGCTCGCCATCGGTGTCCTCGCCGGTGCGCTGTCGGCCTACGCGGTCGGCTGGAAGTACAAGCTCGGCTTCGACGACTCGTTCGACGTCGTCGGCGTCCACCTCGTCGCCGGCCTCTGGGGCACCCTGGCCATCGGCTTCTTCGCCACCGACATCGCCCCCGACGAGACCAACGGCCTGTTCTACGGCGGCGGCCTCGACCAGCTCTGGCGCCAGGCCGTGGCCGCGCTCGCCACGCTGATCTACTGCGGCATCGTGACCGCGATCATCGCGCTCGTCGTCAAGGCCACCCTCGGCCTGCGTGTCGAGGACGAGGCCGAGCAGGCCGGCATCGACGAGGCGGAGCACGCCGAGACCGGCTACGAGTTCTCCGGCCTGCGCGGCGGCGGCGGTCTCGGCTCCTCGCCGAAGCCCGCCACCGAGGCGAAGGCCACCCCCGCCGCGAAGCAGGAGGTCTGACCCGTGAAGCTCGTGACCGCCATCGTCAAGCCGTTCGTCCTGGAGGACGTCAAGGGCGCCCTGGAACAGATCGGCGTGCTCGGTCTGACCATCAGCGAGGTCCAGGGCTACGGCCGCCAGAAGGGCCACACCGAGGTCTACCGGGGTGCGGAGTACTCGGTCGACTTCGTGCCGAAGGTCCGCGTCGAGGTCGTGGTCGACGACGCGCTGCAGGACAAGGTCGTCGACGCGGTCGTCGAGGCCGCCCGCACCGGCAAGATCGGTGACGGCAAGGTCTGGGTGACCCCGGTCGAGACCGTGGTCCGCGTCCGTACCGGAGAACGCGGCGCCGACGCCATCTGACCGACGGTCCCTCGCGACGGCCCGTCGTGCTCCCTTCCCGGAGTGCGGCGGGCCGTCCGCCGTCCGGATTCGAATCGGACATCACGGCATGTATGCGGTCCACTACTCGAACGAACAGGAAGCGGGTGGCGCGGGGCGATGACGGTCCTCGGGTCGGGCGAAGCGGCGGACCTGGTCAAGGCGAAATCGGTCCTCCTGGAATCCAACGGCCGGCACCACCACGGCCCGGAGGCGTTGCGGGCCGCTCTGGTCGACCTGCACGACTTCTGGCTCTCCTCCCGGTGCGCGGCACTCGGGGTCGGCGGTGAGGGCAGCGGGACGGCGCTGGCGGCCGTCGGTGCGCTCGGACGGCGCGAGCTGTGCCCCTGGTCCGACCTCGACCTCGTGCTCCTGCACGACGGCCGGACCGACGTCGACGCGCTCGCGGAGAAGCTCTGGTATCCGCTCTGGGACGCCGGGATCGGGCTCGACCATTCGGTGCGCACCCCCGGACAGGCCGTCCAGATCGCGGCTACCGACCTGCGGGCGGCCTTCGGGCTGCTGGAGCTGCGGCACGTCGCCGGGGACGCGACGCTCACCGGCAAGGTCCGCGACGCCGTCCGCGCGGCCTGGCGGGCCGGGATGCGCAGCCGCTTCGACGAGATCGTCGACACCACCACCGACCGCTGGCGGCGCAACGGCGACGTCGCCCACCGCATCGAGCCGGACCTGAAGAACGGCCACGGCGGCCTGCGGGACGTGCAGCTGCTCGACGCACTGGCCACCGCCCAGCTCGTCGACCGGCCGGGGGCCGACGTCGTCGCCGCCCGTGGGCTGCTGCTGGACGTGCGCACCGAGCTGCACCGGCTCTCCGGCCGGGCCCGCGATGTCCTGCGCGCCCAGGAGGCCGACGACATCGCCACGATCCTCGACGTCGGGGACCGGTTCGACCTGGCCCGCGCCCTGTCCGGGGCGGCCCGCGCGGTCGCCTTCGCGACCGAGGTCGGGCTGCGCCAGGCCCGCAACGCGCTGCCCCGCCGGGGGCTCGCCGCGCTCCGTCGCCCGCCGGTGCGCCGGCCGCTGGACTCCGGCGTCGTCGAGCACGCGGGGGAGGTCGGGCTCGCCCGCGACGCGTCCGCGACGAAGGACCCGGCCCTGGTCCTGCGGGTCGCCGCCACCGCCGCCCGCACCGGGCTGCCGATCTCCGCGGGCACCCTGTCCCGGCTCGCCGACACCGCCCCGGAGCTGCGCGCGCCGTGGCCGCGGACCGCGCTGGCCGAGCTGCTCGCCCTGCTCGGGACCGGCAAGGCCGCCGTCGCGGTGGTCGAGTCGCTGGACCGCACCGGGCTGTGGGGGCGGCTGTTCCCCGAGTGGGGCGCGGTCCGCGACCTGCCGCCGCGGGACCGCACGCACGTCTGGACGGTCGACCGCCATCTCGTCGAGGTCTCCGCCGAGGCCGCCCGGCTCACCACCCGGGTCGCGCGCCCGGACCTGCTGCTGGTCGGCGCGCTGCTGCACGACATCGGCAAGGGCCGCGGCGGTGACCACTCGGTGGTGGGGGAGTCGCTGGTCCGCCAGATCGGCGAGCGGCTCGGGCTGCGCGAGGGCGACCTCGTGCTGCTGGCGGCGATGGTGCGTCACCACCTGCTGCTGCCGCACACCGCGACCCGTCGCGACCCGGAGGACCCGGCGACGGTGTCGCGGGTGCTCGAGACGCTGCGCGAGGCGGTCGCACCGGCCGGCCGGGGCGACGCCGACGTGGCGCTGCTGCTGGAGCTGCTCGACGCGCTGGCCGAGGCCGACTCGCTCGGCACCGGGCCCGGTGTGTGGAGCCCGTGGCGGCGCACCCTGATCCAGGGGCTGGCCGGGCGCTGCCTGTCCGCGCTCGACGGCCGTCCGTTCGTCGAGCCCGGCCCGCCGGACCCGGCCCACCAGGAGATGGTCGACGCCGTCACGGCGGCGGGGGAGCCGCAGGTCCGCTTCGCCGGCGAGGACGACGTCGCGTCGGTCACCGTCGCGCTGCCCGACGGGCGCGGGGTGCTGTCGGCCGTCGCCGGGGTGCTCGCCCTGCACTCGCTGCAGGTGCACACCGCCGACGTGAACGTGTCCGACGGGGTCGCGGTCGAGACGTTCGCGGTGACCCCGCGGTTCGGCGGCCTGCCCGACCCGGCGCTGGTCCGCTCCGACCTGGTGCGGGTGCGCGCCGGGTCGCTGGACTTGGTGCAGGCGCTGGCCCGCAAGGAACGCGACTACGCGCCGTCGACGCCGGAGGTGGAACGGACCGCCCCGCCGCGGGTGCTGTGGTTCGACGACGAGGCCACCGGCGCGGTCGTGCTGGAGCTGCGCGGCACCGACCGCATCGGGCTGCTCCACCACGTCACCGCCGCCCTCGAACGGACCGGGGTCGACCTCGTCTGGGCCCGGGTGGAGACCCTCGGCGCCTCGGTCGTCGACTCCTTCGGCATCGGCGGGTCCCCGGACCGGTCGGCCCGCAGCGAGATCGAGAAGGCGGTCCTCACGGTGGCCGCCGGGCGGGGGGAGGCCCGCCCCGCGACGTGACGCGGGTCGTGTCGCCTTGCAACAGCGGCCGCCCGGCGACGATCATGCTCGTCGCCGGTGCGGGCCCGCCCGGTGCAGCGTGCGACGAGGAGTGTCGACGTGGACACCGGCAACACCGCCTACCTGCTCGGCAGCGCCGCCCTGGTCATGCTCATGACCCCGGGGCTGGCACTGTTCTACGGCGGCATGGTCCGCGCCAAGAGCGTGCTCAACATGATGATGATGAGCATCGTCTGCCTCGGCGTGATCGGGCTCGTCTGGGTCGTGTTCGGGTTCTCGCTGGCCTTCGGAGACTCGCACGGCGGGCTGATCGGCGGGTTCGAGCTGGCCGGGATCACCGACCCGAACGCGCTGGTCGGCGACGTGCCGGTGCAGGCGTTCGCGATGTTCCAGCTGATGTTCGCCGTGATCACCGGGGCGCTGGTGTCCGGCGCCGTCGCCGACCGGGCCCGGTTCCGGGCCTGGACGCTGTTCGTCGCGGTCTGGGTGGTCGTGGTCTACATCCCGCTGGCGCACTGGACCTTCGCCGTCGACGGCGCGGTGTCGCAGCGCGGCGGCTGGCTGGTCAACACCGTCGGCGCCCTCGACTTCGCGGGCGGCGCCGCGGTCGAGGTGAACTCCGGCGCCTCGGCGCTCGCGCTCGCGCTGGTCCTCGGCGCCCGCCGCGGCTGGCCGCGCGAGCCGATGCGCCCGCACAACCTGCCGCTGGTGCTGCTCGGGGCGGGCCTGCTGTGGTTCGGCTGGTTCGGGTTCAACGCCGGGTCCGCGCTCGCCGCCGGGGCCACCGCGGCCAACGCCTTCGTCACCACGATGACCGCCGCGTCCGCCGCCGTCGTCGCGTGGCTGGTCCTGGAGGACCGGCTCGACGGCCGTCCGACCAGCCTCGGGGCCGCCTCGGCCGCCGTCGCGGGGCTGGTCGCGATCACCCCGGCCTGCGGCTACGTCGACACCTGGGGTGCGCTGGCGATCGGCGTGCTCGCCGGGCTGCTGTGCCAGCTCGCGATCCGGCTGAAGTACCGGTTCGGTTACGACGACTCGCTCGACGTCGTCGCGATCCACGGGATCGGCGGGGTCATCGGCATGCTGATGCTGGGTCTCGTCGCGACCGACGCGGTCAACCCGGCGGGCGCCGACGGCCTGTTCTACGGCGGCGGCCTCGCCCAGCTCGGCAGGCAGGCGCTGTCGGTGCTGGTCGCGGCGGTCTGGGCGTTCGGGATGACGGCGCTGATCGCCTGGGTGGTGTCGCGGACGATCGGCTTCCGCGCCGCCCCCGACGACGAGCACGGCGGCATCGACGAGGCCGAGCACGCCGAGACCGCGTACGAGTTCAGCACGATGCGCACGGCGGGCCGCGGGCCGGCCGGGCGGATCACCGAGGAGGGGGACCGATGAAGCTGGTGACCGCGATCGTCAAGCCGTTCGTCCTGGGCGACGTCAAGGACGCGCTCGAGGAGCTCGGGGTGCTGGGCCTGACGACCTCGGAGGTCCAGGGCTTCGGCCGCCAGAAGGGCCACACCGAGGTCTACCGGGGCGCGGAGTACTCGGTCGACTTCGTGCCCAAGGTCAAGGTCGAGGTCGTCGTCGACGACGAGCAGGCCGACCGGGTCGTGCAGGCGGTCGTCGACGCCGCGCACACCGGCCGGATCGGCGACGGCAAGGTCTGGGTCGTCCCGGTGGAGAACGTCGTCCGCGTCCGCACCGGGGAGCGCGGCTCCGACGCCCTGTGACCGCCCGGTAGCCGCCCCGTGGCCCTGCGGCCGACCGGGTGATCATCACCGGCGACCGGGCGGACACTCCGGGTGATCGGAACGATCCGGGCGTCCGGACCGTTTCACCGCACATGACCACCGCCCGTGCCGTGCCGACCGGTGCCGTCCCGCCGACCCACGACACCGAGCCCCGCCCCGCCGTCCCCGACCCGTCCGACAGCGGCGCGACGGACCCCCTGGTCGTCGTGCTGCCGGGGCGGACGCTGCTGCTCGTCGCGGGCCTGCCGGGGGCGGGCAAGACCACGCTGCTCGCCGGGCTCGACGCCCCGGCCGGCACCCGGGTCCTCGACTCCGGGGCCACCCGGGCCGTGCTCGCGCGGCTGCTCCCGGCCGCGACGCCGTACCCGGCCTACCGGTGGCTGACCCACCTGACCCACCGGGCGTCGGTGGTCACCGCGGCCCTCGGCCCCGCGGACACCGTCGTGGTCCACCTGCCCGCGACCGCGCCCCGGGTGCGCGCCGCGGTCCGCACGCTGGCCCGGCTCGGCGGCCGCGCACCGCACCTGCTGTGGCTCGACACCGCCCCCGACCAGGCACTCGACGGCCAGCACGCCCGCGGACGGGTGGTCCGGTCACGACCGTTCGCGGCGCACGCTCGGCGCGCCCGCGACACCGCCGACGCCCTGCGGGCGGGCACCGAGACCGGCTGGTCCTCGGTCCGTCGCACGGATCGCTCCGGTGCCCGTGGGGGACTGGCGCTGGCCAAGTAGGCTGGTAAGGGTGTTCGACTCCCTCTCCGAGCGGCTCGGATCCACGCTGCGCGACCTGCGCGGCAAGGGCCGGCTCTCCGACGCCGACATCGACGCCACCGCGCGCGAGATCCGGATCGCGCTGCTGGAGGCGGACGTCGCCCTGCCGGTGGTGCGCGGGTTCATCACGCGCATCAAGGACCGGGCCAAGGGGACGGAGGTCTCCCAGGCCCTGAACCCGGCCCAGCAGGTCGTCAAGATCGTCAACGAGGAGCTCGTCGCGATCCTCGGCGGCGAGACGCGGCGGCTGCACCTGGCCAAGGAACCGCCGACGGTCATCATGTTGGCCGGTCTGCAGGGTGCCGGTAAGACGACCCTGGCCGGCAAGCTCGCGCGCTGGCTCCGGGGGCAGGGGCACACCCCGCTGCTCGTGGCCTGTGACCTGCAGCGTCCCAACGCGGTCAACCAGCTGCAGATCGTCGGTGAGCGCGCCGGCGTCCCGACCTACGCGCCGCACCCCGGCGCCACCGGCTCCGGTGAGCTCCCCGAGGGCCCCGGCGACCCGGTCGGCGTCGCCCGCGACGGCATCGCGCACGCCCGCGACAAGCAGTACGACGTGGTCGTCGTCGACACCGCGGGCCGCCTCGGCGTCGACGAGGAGCTGATGCGACAGGCGTCGGACATCCGGGACGCGGTGCAGCCCGACGAGGTCCTGTTCGTCGTCGACGCGATGATCGGTCAGGACGCCGTGGCCACGGCCGAGGCGTTCCGCGACGGCGTCGGCTTCACCGGTGTCGTGCTCACCAAGCTCGACGGCGACGCCCGCGGTGGTGCCGCGCTGAGCGTCCGCGAGGTCACCGGCCAGCCGATCCTCTTCGCCTCCAACGGCGAGAAGCTCGAGGACTTCGACGTCTTCCACCCCGACCGGATGTCCTCGCGCATCCTCGGGATGGGCGACCTGCTCACCCTCATCGAGCAGGCCGAGCAGGTCTTCGACGCCGAGCAGTCCGCGGCCGCCGCCGCGAAGATCAGCTCCGGCGAGCTGTCCCTGGAGGACTTCCTCCAGCAGATGCTGCAGCTGCGCAAGATGGGGCCGATCGGCAACATCCTGAACATGCTCCCGGGGATGAACTCCGGGCAGGCCAAGGCCGCGCTCGAGCAGGTCGACGACCGTCAGATCGACCGCCTGCAGGCGATCATCCGCGGTATGACCCCCGCCGAGCGGGAGGACCCGAAGATCATCAACGCGTCGCGCCGCCAGCGCATCGCGACCGGGTCCGGTGTGTCGGTATCCGACGTGAACGACCTGGTCAACCGCTTCTTCGAGGCCCGCAAGATGATGAAGCAGATGGCCGGCCAGTTCGGCTTCGGCGGCGGTGGGCGCAGCGCGACCAAGAAGGTCCCGAAGAACCCGCGCAAGGCCCGGCAGGCCAAGAAGGGCCGGCGCAGCGGCAACCCCGCGAACCGCGCCGCGGCCGGGGCGCCGGACCTGTCGAACCTGCCGCCGAGCCTGCAGCAGCTCCCGCCCGGACTGGGCAACCTCGACCAGCTGCCGCCCGGTTTCGACCCGTCGAAGCTGAACTTCGGCAAGAAGAAGTAGCTAGGGTCGCCACCCATGACCGATCTTCCGGCCGCGGGGTGGCGGCTCCGCGGAACGCTGCTGGGCCCCGACGGTGCCGCGGGCGCCGACCTGTACGTCGACGGCTCCGGGCGGATCAGCCCGGAGCCGCTGCCCGGGGCGGAGGACCTGGTCACCGACGGCTGGATCGTCCCCGGCCTGGTCGACGCGCACTGTCACGTCGGGCTCGGCCCGGACGGCCCGGTCACCGACTTGGAGGAGTGCGCGGCGCAGGCCCGCACCGACCGCGACGCGGGCACCCTGCTGCTGCGCGACTGCGGGTCCCCGGTCGACACCTCGCCGCTGCAGGCCGGCGATGACCTGCCCGAGATCATCCGGGCCGGGCGGCACGTCGCCCGCCCGAAGCGCTACATCCCCGGGCTCGCCGCCGAGCTCGACGACCCGCGCCTGCTCGTCGACGAGGTCCGGGCCCAGGCGGCCCGCGGTGACGGCTGGGTGAAGCTCGTGGGGGACTGGATCGACCGCGCGGCGGGCCCCGACGAGGCCGACCTCGCCCCGCTCTGGCCGGACGAGGTGCTCGCCGAGGCCATCGACGCGGCGCACGGGGCCGGCGCCCGCGTCACCGCGCACGTCTTCGGCACCGAGGCGCTGCCCGGGCTGATCCGGGCCGGGATCGACTGCATCGAGCACGGCACCGGGCTCTCCGACGAGCTCATCGACGAGATGGCCGCCCGCGGCACCGCCCTGGTGCCGACCCTGATCAACGTCGAGACCTTCCCCGGCATCGCCGAGAAGGCGACGAAGTACCCCCGCTACGCCGGCCACATGCGCGACCTGCACGCCCACGCCTGGGAGACCGTCGGACGCGCGATCGAGGCCGGGGTCCCGGTCTACGCGGGCACCGACGCCGGCGGCGGCATCCGGCACGGCCGGATCGCCGACGAGATCGCCGAGCTGGCCCGCGCCGGGCACCCGGACCCGATCGGCGCCGCCAGCTGGGCCGCGCGGTCCTGGCTGGGCCGCCCGGCGGGTCCGGTGCCCGGCGCGCCGGCCGACCTGGTCGTGTACGACCGCGACCCGCGGGGGGATCTCGGCGTGCTGCGGGCCCCGTCGGTGGTCCTGATCCGCGGACGTCGGGTATCAACGGGGGCATGAGCAGTTCGCCCGGTTCGCCGCCGGGACCGCCCGGAGCCTCCGCCGACGACCCGGCCGGCTCCACCCCGTCCGACGCCACCGCGCCGCCGCCCGCCGGTCCGCCGCCCGCCGGGTGGCCGCCCGCGGGGTGGCCGGGTGGGCCGGCGCAGTACGGCCCCGCCGGGCCCGGGCCCTACGGCCCGGGCGCGCCGTACGGTCCGCCGCCGCGGCGCGGGCTGTTCGGGATCGAGCCGTCGCCGCCCCCGCCGCGCCCGTTCCGCGGGCTGCTCGCCTTCCTGGTCGTCGAGATCGTGTTCCTCGGCTCGTCGTTCCTGCTGGCGCTGGGCCTGGGGGAGGTCGACTCCGCGCAGGAGGTCCTCCTCGCGATCGTCGTCCCGACGATCCTGGCCGCGCTCACCTGCGTCGTCTGGACCCGGGTGTTCGGCAGCGGGCCCGTGGCCGACCTGGGCCTGCGGTTCCGCTGGGAGGACGTCGGCATCGGGCTGCTGATCGGCGTCGCCGGGCTGTTCGTGACGATCCCGGCCGCGCTGGCCTACCTCTACCTGGTCGGCCCGGACCTGACGACCTCGGTCGGCGTCGCCTTCGAGGGCATCCGCACGACGTGGCCGGTCGCGCTGGCCGTGATGGTCGGCATCGTCGTGGTCGCCCCGGTCTGCGAGGAGATCGTCTACCGCGGCCTGCTGTGGAACGCCATCGCGCACTGGGTCGGCAACCGCTGGGTCGTGTTCGTGCTGACCACGGCGGTGTTCGCGCTGGCCCACCTGGAGTTCCTGCGTGCGCCGCTGCTGTTCGTCGTCGCGCTGCCGCTGGGGGTCGCACGGCTGCTGACCGGCCGCGTCACCGCCGGGATCGTGGCCCACGCGGTCAACAACTTCCTGCCCGGGCTGGCCCTGGCCCTCATGCTGGTCGGGGCCTTTCCCGCGGTCTGAACGACGTCTGGCAGAATGGCCGATTGGGTCCGTGGCCGGCCCTCTACCTGCCACGGCCGACACCTACGAGTGAGCGAGCCCGTAACCCCACGCGAGGCCGGCTGACTCATCGCAGCACGAATCGACATTCGCGAGGAGCACCACAGCGTGGCCGTCAAGATCAAGCTGATGCGTCTGGGCAAGATCCGTCAGCCGTACTACCGCGTCGTCGTCGCGGACTCCCGTACGCGCCGCAACGGCCGGGCCATCGAGACGATCGGCAAGTACCACCCGAAGAACGAGCCGAGCCTGATCGAGATCGACTCGGACCGTGCGCAGTACTGGCTGGGTGTCGGCGCGCAGCCGACCGAGTCGGTGCAGAACCTGCTCGAGATCACCGGCGACTGGCAGAAGTTCAAGGGCCTGCCGGGCACCGAGGGCACCCTGAAGCCGCAGGCCGAGAAGGTCGACAAGCTGGCCCGCTTCAACGAGGCGCTGGCGGCGGCGAACGAGGAGCCGACCACCGCGGCCACCACCCCGAAGAAGAAGGGTGGCGACCGCGCCGGCAAGACCGCTGACGCCGCCCCGGCCGAGGCCGCGACGAAGAGCGACGACGTCGCCGACGCGACCAAGGACGCGGCCGAGCCGGCCACCGAGTCGACCCAGTCGTGACTCTCATGGCGGACGCGCTCGAGCACCTCGTGCGCGGCATCGTCGACCACCCCGACGACGTCCGGGTGGACCTGGTCACCGGGCGTCGCGGCCGGATCCTCGAGGTCCGGGTGCACCCCGATGACCTCGGCAAGGTGATCGGCCGGGGTGGCCGCACCGCCACCGCCCTGCGCAACGTCATCGGTGGTGTGGGCGGTCGCGGCGTGCGCGTCGACGTCGTCGACACCGACCGGTGACGAACTCCGCACCCGACGACGCCGGCCAGGTCCTGGTCGGCGTCGTCGTGCGTGTGCACGGTCTGCGCGGCGAGGTCGTCGTCGAGCCCCGCACCGACGCACCGGCCGAGCGGTTCGCGCCCGGTGCCGTCCTGCAGGGCCACCGGCCCCGCGCCGCGGGCCCCGGGCCGCTCACCGTCACCGGTGCGCGCGCCCACTCGGGCCGCTGGCTCGTGCTCTTCGAGGGCGTCGCCGACCGCGACGCCGCCGAGGCCCTGCGCGGGGTCCAGCTCCGGCTGCCGACCTCCGCGCTCGCCGAGCCGGAGGACCCGGAGGAGTTCCACGTCCACCAGCTGACCGGTCTGCGGGCCGAGCTGGTCGACGGGACCGAGGCGGGCACCGTCACCGACGTCGTCCACGGCCCCGGCGGGTCACTGCTGGTCGTCCGGCGGCCGGCCGGGCACGAGGCACTCGTCCCGTTCGTCGGGGCGATCGTGCCCACCGTCGACGTGGCGGGCGGACGCGTGGTCCTCGACCCGCCCGACGGGCTGCTCGACCCGGAGGACTGATCCCGGTCCGGCACCCCCCGTGGTGCCGGGCCGTTCTCATGGCCGCGATGTCAACCAGAGTTGACAGCACCGGATTGTCAACCTATGTTGACAGGCATGAGTGATGCGACGGCGGTGGCCGCGGCGGCGTCCAGCACGGACCCGGCCGTGGGGCTGCGGGCGGTGGTGGCCCTGCGTGAGCTGCAGGAGTCCCTGGAGGAGCTGCAGGTCACCAGCGCCCGCAACCAGGGCTGGTCCTGGCAGCAGATCGCCGACGCACTGCGGATCAGCCGGCAGGCGGTGCACAAGAAGTACCGCCGGCTCGGCCTGTAGAGGGGAGACGCACGTGTTCTTCGAGCGGTTCACCGACGAGGCCCGAGAGGTCGTCGTCGCGGCACAGGAGCAGGCGCGGACGCGGTGCGCGCCACGGATCGGCCCGGAGCACCTGCTCCTCGGGGTCCTGGGGCGTCCCGGTACGCCGGGGGAGGAGCTCCTCGCCGACGCCGGGGTCGACACGGCCGCGGTGGTGACGGCGCTGCACGCCACCGACCCGGCCCGCGACGGCGAGGCGCTCGCCGCCCTCGGCATCGACCTCGACGCCGTCCGGCGGGCCGCGGAGGACGCCTTCGGGCCCGGGGCGCTCGACCGGGTCCGGCGCGGACGCCGGGCCGGGCACATCCCGTTCGAGAAGTCGTCGAAGAAGGTCCTGGAGCTGTCGCTGCGGGAGGCGGTCCGGCTGGGCGACCGGTTCATCGGGACCGAGCACGTCCTGCTCGGGCTGCTGCACCCGGACACCGCGGCCTCGCAGGTGCTCGACCGGTACGGGATGACGCTGTACGGGACCCGGCGCGCCGTCGAGCGACGGCGGCCCCGCCGGGCGGGCTGAGCCGGGCCCGGTCCTCGGCCCGGTCGCCGGCTCAGTCGTCGGCGCGGTCCGGGTCGTCCGGGTCCTCGGTCGGGTCCACCCGGGTCTCGGCCGAGCGCACCCCGTCGGTCTCCGACAGCGCGGCGGCCAGGCCGGGCAGGTCGCCCCGGCCGTCGAGACGCAGGGTCAGCGCCGCGACCCGGACGCCGTCGGCGGCCACCGAGCCGCGGTGCACGGCCACCCCCGCCACCGAGAACCCGGCCGCGGTGCAGCGCTCCAGGACCCCGCGCAGGACGCCGTAGCCGTCGTCGTAGCGGATCCGCAGCACCGGCGGGCGACGACGGTGCCGCCGCACCACCCGCGCGACCGGCTGCAGGCCCCGGGTCACCAGGAAGTGTGCCGCCGTCGCCAGGACGGCCAGCGGGGCCAGGCCCGCACCGCACGCCGTCCCGACCGCGGCGGCCAGCCAGATCGTGGCCGCGGTGGTGAGCCCGCGCACGACGTCCTGCCGGACGAAGATCAGCCCGGCACCGATGAACCCGATCCCGGACACGATCTGGGCCGCGATCCGGGACGGGTCCAGCGCGACGTGCTCGGTCGCGAGCAGGTCGGCGAAGCCGTACTTCGAGATGACCATGAACACCGCCGCGCCGACGCCGACCAGCACGTGCGTGCGCAGACCGGCGCTCTTCGCACCGGCCTCGCGCTCCAGGCCGATCGCGGTCGTCAGCAGCAGGGCGAGCAGCACCGGCGGCAGCAGGCTCCACTGCGCCGCCGTCGACCAGAGTGGCTCGGCCCAGGATTCCGACATCGCATGACCTCCTTCTGCACGGGGGGACGGGCGCCTGCGACGATCCGCGCCGTGCGGATCGACGTCGTCACCATCTTCCCGTCCTACCTGCAGCCGTTGCGCGAGGCACTGCTGGGGCGGGCGATCGACCGCGGGCTGCTCGACGTCGCGGTGCACGACCTGCGGGACTGGACCCACGACGTGCACCAGGCCGTCGACGACTCCCCGTACGGCGGCGGGCCGGGCATGGTCATGCGCCCCCAGGTGTGGGGCGAGGCCCTCGACGACGTGCTGGCCACCCCCGACCTGCCCGCCCGGCTCGTCGTCCCGACCCCGGCCGGACGGCCGTTCACCCAGGCCACCGCGCACGCCTGGGCGGCCGAGGAGCGGCTGGTGTTCGCCTGCGGCCGCTACGAGGGCATCGACGAGCGCGTGCTGCTCGACGCCCGGGCCCGCGGCATCACCGTCGACGAGGTGTCGATCGGCGACTACGTGCTCGTCGGCGGGGAGGTCGCCGTGCTCGTGATGGTCGAGGCCGTCGCCCGGCTGCTGCCCGGGGTGCTGGGCAACCCGCGCTCGGCCGCCGAGGACTCCTTCTCCGACGGGCTGCTCGAGGGCCCGTCCTACACCCGTCCCGAGGTGTGGCGGGAGCTGGCCGTGCCGGACGTGCTCCGCGGCGGCAACCACGCCGCGATCGCCCGCTGGCGGCGCGACCGGGCCCTGGAACGGACCCGGGACCGGCGCCCCGACCTGCTCGACGCGCTCGGACCGGACGCCCTGGACGCCGCCGACCGCGCCGTGCTCGCCGCCGGGCGCCCCGACGACGACGCCGACGCCCCCACCGCCTGAGCGTTCCCGCCGGTGGGCGTCCCCGGCTCGGCTCCGGGGCCGGCGCGGGGGACCGTTCCGCCGTCGCCCGGCGGGCCCCCACCGGCGACCGGCGGTGCCCGGTCCGTCCGGTACGACCGGGCCCGCGGAGCCGCTCCGGAGGCCCTCGCACCACCGGGTGTCCGGGGCGATCTGTCCGTCTGGCACTATGGACGGGTTGCCAGCGCCGCGTGTGGTGCCCGGTGACGGTCACGTGTGCCCCCCGGTCCCGCCGGTGGTGCCGGCCGTACCGAGCCCGCCACCGGAGGAGCGTCGTCGCCGTACGGCACGACCGCCCCGTGGCCCGGGCGCGATCCCGGATCGACCCGGGACCGGCACCGCACGACCCGCACGAACGACACACGAGGACGGACCGTCGACATGAACACCCTGGACGCACTGGACGCGGAGACCCTGCGCTCCGACATCCCGAACTTCCGCCCCGGGGACACCCTCAAGGTGCACGTGAAGGTCATCGAGGGCAGCCGCACCCGTACCCAGATCTTCCAGGGCGTCGTCATCCGCCGCCACGGCTCGGGTGCCCGCGAGACCTTCACCGTCCGCAAGATCTCGTTCGGCGTCGGCGTCGAGCGCACCTTCCCGGTGCACACGCCGAACATCGAGAAGATCGAGGTCGCCACCCGCGGTGACGTCCGCCGGGCGAAGCTGTACTACCTCCGCGACCTCCGCGGCAAGGCCGCGAAGATCAAGGAGCGTCGGGAGACCACCGCGTCCTGACCGTCACCCTGTCGTGACGGACCGGTGACGTAATCTCGACGCGTGGCCTTCCCCGAGCTCCCCGACGACCGCCGGGCCCGCCCCCGGCGGTATCGCGGCAGCGATGTTCCCGAGCGCCCCGGTCGGCGGCGGGCCCCCGAGGACCCGCCGCCCGCCGGTGGTGAACCGGGCGGTGACGAGCAGCAGTGGCTGCTCGGGACCGCGCTGCAGCACGGGGTGCCGGCCCGGGACGGCTCCGCGGACGGTGAGCCCGAGGGCGCACCGCGCGGGGTCCGTACCCGGCACGCGGGCCCGGAGGACGGCGCCGACGAGGCCCGTCCCCGCGGGCGTCGCTACCGCAACGGTTTCGACGAGCTCGCCGCCGGACGTTCCGGGCGGCACGGCGTCGACGCGGGCGGCCCGCTCCCCGAGGAGCGGCCCGCCCCGGCCACCGAGGGCCCGGACACGCTGCGGGCCCGCTACGCGGCCCGGCTGAACCGGCCCGACGGCTCCGAGCCCGGCGCCGCACCGAACGGCAGGCCGTGGCCGCCGCCCGGCAGCCGCCCGGAGCAGGCCCCGGACCCCCGTCATCCGGCGCCGCCGGCCGGGCGCCCCGAGGGCACCGGTCGTCACGGCGTCCGCCCGGGCCCCGACCAGCCAGCCCCCGACGGCAGGCCCGGTCGCCGGGCCGCCGGGTTCGACCCGTCCGCCGCACCGCCCTTCCGCGGCCCCGACGCGCCCCGGCGCAACGGCCGGCCCCCCGCCGCCCCCGGCTTCGGTCCCTCCGGCCCCGTGCCCGGCGGCCCCGACGGCCACGCCCCCCGCGGCCACGGCATCGACGGCTACGCGCCGGACGGTCGTGCACCCGAGGCCTACGGGCCCGACGGGTACGCTCCCGAGGGCTACGGCCGCCCCGACCCGCGCGGTCGCGCCCCCGGCCGTCCGCCCGTCCGCGGCCCGTCCGCCGAGTACTCCGACGGCGCCCGCCCTGACGGTGGTGTCCCCGGTCGCCGGCCCGCCGGCCCGCCCGTCGACGGTGCCGCCCCGACGACCCGCCGTCCCGTCCCACCGGACGCCGACGGTGCCCCGACCACCCGTCGCCCGGTCCCGCCGGACCCCGACGCCGCCGCGACCACGCGTCGCCGGGTGCCTCCGGAGGCCGACCCGCGGCGTGCCCGCGCGGCCGCCGCCCCGGTCGGCGACGACGTCGACGCCGACCCCGGGACCGCCGCGGTCCCGTACCCCGGCGCCGACGCGCCGGCGCGGCCCCCGCGCCGCCGTCGCCCGGCCGCCGCCCCGGCGGAACCGGCCGAGGACCCCGACGACACCCCCGCCGACCCGCAGGACGCGACGGACGAGCCGGAGCGCGCCACCGGTGGCCGCGCCGCGCGCCGCAGCGGTCCCGTCGGCATCGGCGGCCGGATCGCCGCCCTGACCGGGCGCGGCTCGGCCGCGGCCGCGGCGGGCGAGGAGAAGCCCAAGACGGCGTTCTGGAAGGAGATCCTGCTCCTGGCCGGGGTCGCCATCCTGCTGACGGTCCTCATCCAGACCTTCCTCGCGAAGGTCTACGTCATCCCGTCGGGCTCGATGGAGACGACGCTGCACGGCTGCACCGGCTGCAACAACGACCGCGTGCTCGTCGACAAGGTCACCTACAACTTCACCGACATCACCCCGGGCGACATCGTCGTGTTCCGCGGCACCGACGGCTGGGCCAGCGAGACCTACAGCGGCGAGGGCACCGAGAACCCGCTGCTCAAGGGCCTGCAGTCGCTCGGCTCGCTGGTCGGCATCGCCCCGCCCGACGAGAAGGACTTCGTCAAGCGGGTGATCGCCGTCGGCGGCCAGACCGTCTCCTGCTGCGACGCGCTCAACCAGGTCGTCGTCGACGGGCAGCCGCTGGAGGAGCCCTACATCTACTACCTGCCCGAAGCGGGTCCGGCCCGGCAGATCCCGTTCGGTCCGATCACGGTCCCCGAGGGCCAGTACTGGATGATGGGCGACTCGCGGAACAACTCCGCGGACTCCCGGGCGGCCGGGCACGGCCCCATCCCCGAGGCCAACATCATCGGCAAGGTCCGGCTGATCGTGCTGCCCTTCGACCGGTTCGGCTGGGTCAGCGCGGTCGACCCGCAGACCACGGCCGAGGCGGCCGGGCTCCCGGGGCTGCCCGGCGGGCTGCCGCTGGCGCTGGGCATCATGGGGACCCTGCCGCTCGCGGCCGGTCGGCGACGCGCCCTGCTCGCCCGTGCCGAGGCCGAGCGGTTCCTGCCCGCGACGCGCCCCCCGCACGGGTGGCGCCGGAGAGCCTGACCGGGAGCACCGTGCCGGTTCCGCCCAGCCGCGCCCGTCCCACCGGACGGCCGCGTGCCCGCCGACGCCCCGTACGGGTCCTGCCCGACGGGCTGCGTCCGCCGCGCGCCGTCGTCCGCGACGGCGGCACCTGGACCCTGCAGACGGTCCTGCAGCGCCACGGGCTCGGCCCGGTCGCCGGCGTCGACGAGGCCGGTCGCGGGGCGAGTGCCGGGCCGCTGGTCGTCGCCGCGGCGGTACTGCGGCCCGCGGACGCGAAGGCCCTCGACGGGCTGACCGACTCCAAGCTGCTGACCCCGGCCGCCCGCGACCACTGGTACGACCGCATCCGCGCCCGGGCGCTGGACCACGCCGTCGTCGTGATCCCGGCGGCCGAGGTCGACCGCCGCGGGGTGCACGTGGCCAACATCGAGGGCATGCGCCGCGCGGTGGCCGCGCTGGGCGCGGTCCGGCCCGGCTACGTCCTGACCGACGGCTTCCCGGTCCGCGGCTTCGGCCGCCCCGCCCTCGCGGTGCCGAAGGGGGACCGGGTGGCGGCCTGCATCGCGGCGGCGTCGGTGCTGGCCAAGGTCACCCGGGACCGCATCATGACCGCGCTCGACGCCGAGCACGACCGCTACGGCTTCGCCGTGCACAAGGGCTACAGCACCCCGGACCACGAGGCCGCGCTGCGCGCCCACGGGCCCTGTCCGGAGCACCGGTTCTCCTTCGCGAACGTCGCCGCGGTGGCCGGGCGCGAGGTCCCGGCGGGGCTGGTCCACAATGGGGCGCTCCCCGAGCAGGAACCCGACCCCGGAGACCCGGAGGACACGGTCGGGGCGTGGGAGCCGTTGGAGATCGTCACAGGAGGAGCGGGCCGGTGAGCGCCGAGGATCTCGAGAAGTACGAGACCGAGATGGAGCTCACGCTCTACAAGGAGTACCGCGACATCGTCGCCCAGTTCTCCTACGTCGTGGAGACGGAGCGTCGGTTCTACCTGGCCAACTCCGTCGACGTCGCCCCGCGCAACGCCGACGGCGAGGTCTACTTCGAGGTCCGCATGTCCGACGCGTGGGTGTGGGACATGTACCGCCCGGCGCGGTTCGTCAAGAACGTGCGGGTGGTGACGTTCAAGGACGTCAACATCGAGGAGCTCGACACCCCTGACCTGCGGCTCCCCGACGACGACCAGTTCCCGGGCTGAGCGCGTAGCAGACCTCACCGACGGTTCCGCCGCTCCGGCGGCGCGGCCGGCGGTGCCCATCCCCAACCGGCGGATCCGTCCACAGCCGGCCGATCCACCCCCGCGACGGGCCCACCCGGCCCGATCGTGGACCCATGGCAGCGAAGGACGAGCTCGGCCGCCGCGGTGAGGACACCGCCGCCGAGTACCTCGAGCGGGCACACGGCATGGTCGTGCTCAGCCGCAACTGGCGGTGCACGCACGGCGAGATCGACATCGTCGCGGTCGACCCGCAGCAACGGCTGGTGTTCTGCGAGGTCAAGACCCGTTCCGGGCTCCGCTACGGCGAGCCCGCCGAGGCGGTGACCCGCCGCAAGACACGCCGGATCCGGCTGCTGGCGAAGGCGTTCATGGCCGCCCACCGGGTGAGCTGGGTCGAGATCAGGTTCGACGTCGTGGCGGTCCTGATCCGGCCCGGCCGGCCGGTCACGCTCACCCACTACCCGGCGGCGTTCTGATGCGGCCCCCGGCACGGATCTGGTCGGTGGCGCTGCACGGCGTCGACGGCGTCCCCGTCGAGATCGAGGCGGTCATCGGCGGCGGGATGCCCGGCGTGCACCTCGTGGGCCTGCCCGACGCCGCCCTCAACGAGTCCAAGGACCGGGTCCGGTCCGCGATCGTGCACTCCGGCCGCACCTGGCCCAACGAGCGGATCGTGCTCGCCCTCTCCCCGGCGACCCTGCGCAAGACCGGTAGCCGGTTCGATCTCGCCCTGGCCCTCGGCGTCCTCGTCGCCGCGGACGCGGTGCCGCCCGACCGGCTGCGCGGCACCGCGCTGCTCGGCGAGCTCGCCCTCGACGGCAGGCTGCGCCCGGTGCTCGGCGTGCTGCCCTGTCTGCTCGCCGCGCGCGACGCCGGGATGGTCCGCGCCGTCGTGCCCCGTGCCGCGCTCGCCGAGGCCGCGCTGGTCGACGGGATCGAGGCGTTCGGTGCCGACAGCCTCGGCGACGTCCTGGACTGGGCGGCGGGCAACCGGCTGCTGCACCGGCACGACGGCGGGCAGGAGGATGCCCCGGCCGTCGCGGCGCCCGAGCTGGCCGACGTGCTCGGCCAGCACGACGCCCGGCGCGCCCTGGAGATCGCCGCCGCCGGCGGGCACCACCTGCTGATGGTCGGCCCACCCGGCACCGGCAAGACGATGCTGGCCCAGCGCGTGGTGGGGCTGCTGCCCGAGCTCGACCGCGCCGAGGCGCTGCAGCTCGCCGCGATCCGTTCGGTGGCCGGCAGGCTCGGCGACACCGGGGCGCTCAGCACGTGTGCGCCGTTCGTGGCGCCGCACCACTCGGCGTCGGCCGCGGCGCTGCTCGGCGGGGGCAGCGGCGTCGCCCGGCCCGGTGCGGTGTCGCTGGCCCACCGCGGGGTGCTCTTCCTCGACGAGTGCCCGCACTGGCCCGCCTCGGTCCTCGACGGGCTGCGCACCCCGCTGGAGGAGGGCGAGGTCCGGCTGTCCCGCGCCGACGGCACCGTGCGCTACCCGGCCCGGTTCCAGCTCGTCCTCGCGGCGAACCCGTGCCCGTGCGCACCGCCGATCGACCGCGACTGCACCTGCCGCCCCGACGTCCGCCGCCGCTACATGTCCCGGCTGTCCGGCCCGCTGCTCGACCGGGTCGACCTGCGGGTGGCGATGGAGCCGGTGACCGCGCTGCGGGTGACCGAGCAGCGGGGCGAGGACACCGCGACCGTCCGCCGCCGGGTGCTCGACGCCCGCGCCGCCGCCGTCGCACGCTGGTCGGAGCACGGGTGGCGGTGCAACGCCGAGGTGCCCGGCCCCGCCCTGCGCACCCGCTTCCCGCTGCCCGCCCGGGTGATCGCACCACTGGAGGCCCGGCTGCGGGCCGGCGATCTCAGCGCCCGCGGCGCGGACCGCGCGCTGCGGGTCGCCTGGACGCTCAGCGACCTCGCCGGAGCCGACCGGCCCGACCGCGGCCTGGTCGACGCGGCGCTGTACTTCCGTGAGCGGGGTGCCGCGTGAGCGCCCCGGTCCCGGCCGTCCGCCCGGGTACCGACGCAGGCACGGTGCCCGAGGATGTCCTGCGCGCCCGCGCCTACCTGCTGCGCTGCGTCGAACCGCCGAACCGGCACCTCGTCGCCCTGGTCGACCGGTACGGGCCGGTCGAGGCGGCCGACCGGCTGCGTCGTGGCGCCGTCCCCGACGAGCTGCTGCGCGCCGCGGCGGCCCGGCGGGGCACCGACCACTCCGGGGCCGACCTGGAGGCGGCCGCGGCCGCCGGGGCCCGGCTGCTCGTGCCGGAGGACCCGGGCTGGCCGTCGTGGCCGTTCCGGTCGTTCGCCGAGGCCCCGCGGGCCGACCTCGCGCCCCCGATCGCGCTGTGGGCGCGCGGGCCGGGGGAGATCGCGACGCTCGCCGACCGGTCGGTCACCGTCGTCGGGTCGCGTGCCGCGACCCCGTACGGGCTGAACGTGGCCGCGGACTTCTCCGCGACGCTGGCCCGGCGCGGCGTCGCGGTCCTCTCCGGCGCCGCGTTCGGGATCGACGCGGCCGCGCACCGCGGGGCGCTCGCCGTCGACGGCGCGACGGTCGCCGTGCTGGCCTGCGGCCCGGACGGCGTCTACCCGGCCGCGCACACCGGTCTCCTGGAACGGATCGCCGCGACCGGTCTGGTGCTCACCGAGTACCCGCCCGGCACGATCCCCGGGCGGCTGCGGTTCCTCGTCCGCAACCGGCTGCTGGCCGCACTCGGTGTCGGGACCCTCGTCGTCGAGGCCGGGGCACGCAGCGGGACGAAGCGCACCGCCGCCGACGCGACCGCGCTCGGGCGCCCGCTGATGGCGGTGCCGGGCCCGGTGACCTCGGGGATGTCGGTCGGCTGCCACGAGCTGGTCCGCACCCACCAGGCGGGCCTCGTCGGGCGGCCCGAGGACGTCCTGGAGGTCGTCGGCCGGTTGGGTGTGGACCTCGCCCTGCCGCCGCAGGGGGAGTCCCGCCCGACCGACGGGCTCGACCCGCGGGTGCTGGCGGTCCACGACGCGCTGCCCGCCCGTGCCGCGTGGCCGCCGGGACGGATCGGGGAGGCCGCGGGCGTCGGCCCCGACGAGCTGCGCGCGGCGCTGACCGAGCTGGAGGACCGTGGGCTCGCCGAGTACCACCAGGGGCTGTGGCAGCGTCCGGCACGCCGGGCGGGTCCTTGACCGGGGCCCCGCGGCGGCGGACCGTCCGGGCATGGCGCGCACAGAGTCCTCCGGTCCCGCGGGGTCGTCCGGTCCCACGGCCACCGAGCCGGTCCCCGGCGCGGTCGACGGGCCGGCCGTGGGTCCCGCGGGCGCCCGTGCCGCGGGTGACGGGTCCGCAGCGGGCGACGGGTCCACAGGGGGTGGCGGGGCCGCCGCGGGTGACGGGCTCGCGCCGGACGTCGCCACCGCGCTCGAGGAGTTCACCGGGCACCTGCGCCACGAGCGGAACCGCTCGCCGCACACCGTCCGCGGCTACCGCTCGGACCTCACCGACCTGCTCCGCGGGCTCCCCGGCCTTGGAGCGCTCGACCTGGACCACCTCCGCCGGCGGCTCGGCGCGACGCACGCCGCCGGCGCCGGGCGGGCCACCGTCGCCCGGCGCACCGCCGCGGCCCGCACGTTCTGCGCCTGGGCGGTGCGCACCGGGCGGCTCGACCACGACCCGGCCGCCCGGCTCGGGTCGCCGCGCGCGGGCACCGTCCTGCCGGAGGTGCCCGGCGCGGCGGAGACCGCGGCGGTGCTGGCCGCCGTGACCTCCGGAGCGGCGGAGGACGCCCCGGAGGCGCTGCGCGACCTGCTGGTCCTCGAACTGCTCTACGCGACCGGGATCCGGGTCGCGGAGCTGTGCGGGCTGGACGTCGGGGCGGTCGACGAGTCCGCCCGTACGCTGCGGGTCCGGGGCAAGGGCGACCGCGAACGGACCGTCGTGTTCGGGGTCCCCGCCGCACGCGCCCTGCGCCGCTGGCTCGACCACGGCCGACCGGCGCTGGCGACCCCGTCGTCGCCGCCGGCGCTGCTGCTGGGCGTGCGGGGCGGGCGGCTGGACCCGCGCGTCGCACGGACCGTCGTGCACCGCGCGATCCGGGCGGTACCGGGCGTCCCCGACGTCGGACCGCACGGTCTGCGGCACGCCGCGGCGACCCATCTGCTCGAGGGCGGAGCCGACCTTCGTTACGTACAGGAGTTACTCGGTCACGCTACGCTGTCGACGACACAGCTCTACACGCATGTGACCGTCGACCGGTTGAAGGTGGTTCATGACCAGGCGCACCCTCGGGCCTGAGGCGTCCCCCACGACGTCCCGCCGTCCCGACGCGTTCCCCACCGCCCTGGCCACGGCCCTCGACCGGAGGGCCGCGGGGGCCGACACGCCCCGCGCGGCCGTCCTCGGACCGGTCCCCGACCCACCCGGGCACCCGCGCCGCGGCCCCCTCGACGCCACCACCGGACGACCGCCGGCGGGCGCGGCCCCGGCGTGCATCGCGCTCGTCCCGGCGACGGTCCGGGCGCCCCGCGACACGCCCGACGGCGCACCGGGTCACCTGAACGAGACCGTAGAGCCGGCGGTCGTGCCGCTGTGGCGCGAGTTCCTCGCCACCCGCGCCCCCGCCGCGCGACGACGCCTGGTCGAGCACCACGCCCCGCTCGTGCGCGGCGTGGGGACGAAGCTGGCGGTGCGGCTGCCGTCGTCGATCGAGCTCGCCGACCTGCTGCAGTCCGGGACGTTCGGCCTGATGGAGGCCGTCGACCGGTTCGACCCCGCACGCGGGATCCGCTTCGAGGCCTACGCGGCCCAGCGGGTCCGGGGCGCCATGCTCGACGAGCTGCGTGCCCAGGACTGGGTGCCCCGCACCGTGCGGGCGCGCAGCCGCGAGGTCGAACGGGCCCGTGAGGCGGTGCAGTTCCGCGCCGGGCGCCCCGCGACCGACGGCGAGCTCGCCGCGGAGCTGGGCGTCGCGGTGCGCGACCTCCGTCAGGCCCGGCGGCCGATGTACCTGGTCAGCGCCGAGGACCTCGGCGCGGGCGGCCCGGCGGGCTCGCCGCTGTCGACGCTCCCGGCCGACGACTCGGTGGACCCGGTGACCGCGGCGGTCCGGAGGGAGACCGGGGCGGAGCTGCGTGCCGCGATCGGGCTGCTGGGGGAGCGGGACCGGCTGGTCCTGCGCCTCTACTACGTCGAGAACCGGACGCTGGCCGAGATCGGCGGGGTCCTCGGGGTCACCGAGTCCCGGGTCTGCCAGCTGCACGCCCGGATGATCACCCGGCTGCGGGCGACGATGGAGCCGGCGCTGGCGGGCTGACCCCGTCCGGAGCGCCCTCCGCGGGCTCCGGCGCCCCCTCCCAGGGCAGCAGCCGCACCCGGGGAGGCCGCAGCAGGACCAGCGGGTCCAGGTGGTCGAGCCGCTCCCGGCGCACGCCCCAGTGCAGGCAGGCCGCGACCGGGCACCCGGTGTGCCCGGGTTCCAGCGTCCCCACCGGATCGCCCCCGGCGAGCCGCGCCCCGGCGACGACGGCGGCGGTCACCGGCTCGTAGGTGCTCCGCAGCCCGTCGGGGTGGTCGACGGAGACGACGCCGCGCCCGGCGATCCGCCCGGCGAACACCACCACCCCCTCCCGTGCGACGAGCACCGCCTGCCCGGGGGAGCCGGCGAGGTCGGCGCCGCGGTGCCCGCGGCCGTAGCGGAACGCGGGCCTGCGGAACACCGCGGTGACCGCCGGGGGCGGGAGCAGCGGCCACGCGTAGTCCGCCCCCGGGGCCGGGATCCCCGCTCCGGGCGGCCGCGGCGGCGCGGGCGCCGGGCCCGTCCCGTCCGGGGGCCCGCCCGGAGCGGGCCCGCCGCCGGGCGGAGGCGGGAGGCCGTCGGCCCCGGGAGGTGGCTCCGGAGTCGGGACGGCGGTCTCCCGCGCCGCGACCACCGACGCCGCGACCACCGGTGCCGGGACCACCGGCGCGGGGGCCACCTGTGCGGGGGCCACCGGTGCGGCGACCGCCGCCCCCGGCGGCACGAGCGCCACTCCGGTCACCACCACGGCGAGCAGCACCGCGCCCGCCCGCAGCCCGGCCCGCCATCCCGGGCGGGACAGGTGACGGGGGCCCCGGGGCGGGGGAGCGGACGGCGAGGGGAGAGGCACCCGTCCAGCCTGCGGCGACGACCGCTCGTCGCCGGGGTGGACCGTCGTCCTGTGGACGTACCGGCCGGTTGTGGACAGCCGCCGCCGGAACCGGGCTCCGCCGCGATCGGCCCGGAGGCCCCGGCGTACACTGGAGCCCGCACCACGTCCGTCGTGGTGACTTCGCGCGCCCGCTCGCCCGTTGCGCCGTTCCCCCAGGGTACGGCGTCGGGAGCGGAGGCCGGGCGGTCCTGCGATCCCGACGTCACGCTCACGTGTGACCAGGGGGAGCAGGTCCGGCTCCGCCGCGGGCGCCAGGGTGGTCCACCGACCGGTGGGCCCACGAACCGCCTGCGCGGCATCCGCCGCGCCCGACCGAGAGGTGATCGCAGGCCATGGCCGTCGTCACCATGAAGCAGCTGCTCGACAGCGGCGTGCACTTCGGGCACCAGACCCGTCGCTGGAACCCGAAGATGAAGCGCTACATCCTCACCGAGCGCAACGGCATCTACATCATCGACCTCCAGCAGACGCTGTCGTACATCGACCGCGCCTACGAGTTCGTGCGCGAGACCGTCGCGCACGGCGGGACGATCATGTTCGTCGGCACCAAGAAGCAGGCCCAGGAGGTCATCGCCGAGGAGGCGGCCCGGGTCAACATGCCGTACGTCAACCAGCGCTGGCTGGGCGGCATGCTCACCAACTTCCAGACCGTCCACCGTCGCCTGCAGCGCCTCAAGGAGCTCGAGGCGATGGAGCAGAACGGTGGCTTCGAGGGCCGCTCGAAGCGCGAGATCCTCACGCTGACCCGTGAGAAGGACAAGCTCGAGAAGACCCTCGGCGGTATTCGCGACATGTCCAAGGTCCCGTCCGCCGTCTGGATCGTGGACACCAAGAAGGAGCACATCGCCGTCGGCGAGGCCCGGAAGCTCAAGATCCCGGTCGTCTCCATCCTGGACACGAACTGCGACCCGGACGAGGTCGACTTCCCGATCCCGGGCAACGACGACGCGATCCGCTCGGCCGCGCTGCTGACCAAGGTCATCGCCAAGGCCGCCGCCGACGGTCTGGTCTCCCGTGGCCAGCGCCGGGGCGAGGGTGGCGAGGCCGCCGCCGAGCAGCCGCTCGCCGAGTGGGAGCAGGACGTCCTGGCGGGCAACGAGGTCGGCTTCGACGGTGCCAGCCTCTCCGCCGCCGGTGGCGACGGTGCGGCGGCTGCGGCCGCCCCCGCCTCCACCAGCAACGGCACCCAGAACTGAGTGCGCGCGTCCGGCGGGCCCGCACACCGCGGGCCCGCCGGGCGCGACCCGGTGATCCATTCCCGTCACGACCCAGAGGACGAGAGACACCCGATGGCGAACTACACCGCCGCCGACGTCAAGCGGCTCCGTGAGCTCACCGGCTCCGGGATGATGGACTGCAAGAAGGCGCTCGAGGAGTCCGAGGGCGACTTCGACAAGGCCGTCGAGCTCCTCCGCATCAAGGGTGCGAAGGACGTCGGCAAGCGCGCCGAGCGCGCCACCGCCAACGGCCTGGTCGTCGCCGAGGGCGGCACCCTGGTCGAGCTGGACTGCGAGACCGACTTCGTCGCCAAGTCCGACGACTTCATCGCGCTGGCCGAGAAGATCCTCGCCGCCGCCGTCGAGCAGAAGCCGGCCGACCTCGAGGCCCTCCGTGAGGCCAAGCTCGAGGGCACCACCGTCGGCGAGGCCGTGCAGGAGCTGTCGGCCCGCATCGGCGAGAAGTTCGAGCTGAAGCGCTACGCGCAGGTCGCCGGCCAGGCGGCCGTCTACCTGCACAAGCGCGCCACCGACCTGCCCCCGCAGATCGGCGTCCTGCTCGCCTACGAGGGCGACGACGCCGAGGCCGCCCGCGGTCTCGCGATGCAGGTCGCGGCGGCCCGGCCGGAGTACCTGACCCGTGAGCAGGTCCCCGCCGAGATCGTCGAGAACGAGAAGAAGATCGCGGAGGCGACCGCCCGCGAGGAGGGCAAGCCCGAGCAGGTCCTGCCCCGCATCGTCGAGGGCCGGGTCAACGGCTACTACAAGGACGTCGTGCTCCTGGAGCAGGCCTCCGTCGTTGACCCGAAGAAGTCGGTCAAGGCCGTCGCCGACGAGGCGGGTCTGACCATCAACGACTTCGTGCGCTTCGAGGTCGGCCAGAACTGATCCTTCCCACCCCCGCCCGGGTGGTGCTCCGCGCACCGCCCGGGCGGAGGGTGAGAGGATCGTGACCGCCAGCGAGTACGACCAGGCCGGGGGATGCAACCGTGATCGAGGAAACCCTCTTCGACGTCGAGGAGAAGATGGAGAAGGCCGTCACGGTCGCCCGTGACGATCTGGCGTCGGTGCGTACCGGCCGGGCCACTCCGAACATGTTCTCCCGGATCGTCGTGGACTACTACGGCGCGTGGACCCCGCTGAACCAGCTCGCCTCGGTGTCGATCCCCGAGGCGCGGATGGCGGTCATCAAGCCCTACGACGCCAGCCAGCTCAAGCAGCTCGAGAAGGCGATCGCCGACTCGGACCTCGGGGTCAACCCGTCGAACGACGGGCAGATCATCCGCGTGATCATCCCGCAGCTCTCCGAGGAGCGGCGCCGGGACATGGTCAAGGTCGCCCGCGGCAAGGGCGAGGACGCGCGCGTCGTGCTCCGCGGCCTGCGCCGCAAGGCGATGGACGAGCTGCACCGCATCCAGCGTGACGGCGAGGCCGGCGAGGACGAGGTCGCCCGCGCCGAGAAGGAGCTGCAGGGCGTCACGGACCGCTACGTCGCGCAGATCGACGAGCTGGTCAAGAACAAGGAATCCGAGCTCCTCGAGGTCTGAGACCGGTGCCCTCCTCCTTCGACGCCGCCGTCCCCGTGACCTCCGACCTCCCCGGTGACGGGCCGGCCGGTGTGTCGGCGAACCCGGACGTGCCGAAGCCCGTCCGGGGACAGAAGGGGTACAAGCGGTCCCGGCTGGGCCGCAACCTCGTCGCGGCGATCGCGGTCGGCGTCGGGCTCGGCGTCATCATCCTGCTGAGCCTGCTGATCCAGCGTCAGGGCTTCGTCCTGGTGCTCGCCTGCGTCACCGCGGTGGGTACCTGGGAGCTCGCGGGCGCGCTGCGCCGGGGCGCCGACATCCGGGTCTCGCTGCCGGTGCTGCTGGTCGGAGGCCAGGCCGTCGTCTGGCTGTCCTGGCCGTTCGGCCTCCACGGGGCCGCGGTCGCCCTCGCCGCGACGGTGCTGGGCTGCCTGCTGTGGCGGATGCGGACCGGCGCGGCGCACTTCGTGCGCGACATCAGCGCCTCGCTGTTCGTCGCGGTCTACGTCCCGCTGCTCGTGGCCTTCGCCGTGCAGCTGACCGTCGCCCCGGACGGCGTGGGCCGGGTCCTGACCTTCCTGCTCTGCGTGGTCGCCTCCGACGTCGGCGGGTACGCGGCGGGCGTCGTCGCGGGCCGGCACCCGATGGCCCCCACGATCAGCCCGAAGAAGTCCTGGGAGGGCTTCGCGGGTTCGCTGGTCGCCGGGATGGCCGCGGGCTCGCTCTGCATCGGGCTGATGCTCGACGCGCCCTGGTACTGGGGGCCGCTCGTCGGTGCGCTGCTCGTCGCGACGGCCACCCTGGGCGACCTGGTCGAGTCGCTGGTGAAGCGCGACATCGGCGTCAAGGACATGGGCAACCTGCTGCCCGGGCACGGCGGTCTGATGGACCGCCTGGACTCGCTGCTGCCGACCGCGTTCGTCGCCTGGGCGATCCTCGGGATCGTCGTCCCGCTCGCGTGAAGCGCACCTACCAGGGGTTCGGCGGCCAGCCGAAGCCCGGCCCGGCCATCCCCAGCCCGAACATCTGGAACTGGCCCGAGGTCTACGAGACCGAGAACCGCGCCCAGGACGCCGACGGCGAGCTCTGGGCCGCGCTGTGGGACGGGACCGGCGGCTGGGCGGGGGCCGACGTCGTCGACGTCGGCTGCGGAGACGGCTTCCACCTGCCGCGCTTCGCCGAGCAGGCCGCCACCGTCACCGGTGTCGAGCCGCACCCGCCGCTGGTCGAACGGGCACGACGGCGCGTCGCCGATGACGACCGCATCACCCTGCACACCGCGGGCGCCGAGCGGCTCCCGCTGCCCGACGCCTGCGCGGACCTGGTCCACGCCCGCACCGCGTACTTCTTCGGGCCGGGCTGCGAACCGGGGCTCGCCGAGGCCGAACGGGTGCTGCGCCCGGGCGGGGTGCTCGCCGTCGTCGACCTGGACTTCACGGTGCGGCCGTACGGGACGTGGCTGCGTGCCGACCTGCCCCGCTACGACCCGCCCGCGGTCGACCGGTTCTTCGCCGCCCACGGCTTCGCGCTGCGCCGGGTCACCTCGACCTGGCGGTTCGACACCCGCGCGGACCTGGAGGAGGTCCTGCGCATCGAGTTCTCCGCCCGCACCGCGCGCCGGGCGATCGACGACGTCGCCGACCGCACCGTGCGCGTGGGCTACCGGCTCCACACCCGGCGCCGCGCCGACGGCCTCGTCCTGCCGTCCTGAGCCCGCGGCGCCGGGAGCGGCCTCAGGCCA
The DNA here is from genome assembly GCF_020496245.1 of Pseudonocardia sp. ICBG601. Taxonomy (NCBI): domain Bacteria; kingdom Bacillati; phylum Actinomycetota; class Actinomycetes; order Pseudonocardiales; family Pseudonocardiaceae; genus Pseudonocardia; species Pseudonocardia sp. ICBG601. Next base: position 2,379,267 of record NZ_JAHLJA010000148.1, read on the forward strand.
GGGTGATCGACCCGTCCGCGACGGTGACCTGCCGCGGGTCGAGCGGCCGCTGGGCCGGCCCGTCGACGACGGCGCCGTCGAGGGAGAAGCGGCTGTTGTGGCACGGGCAGATGATCTGCCCGTCGGTGACCTGGCTGACGGTGCAGCCCTGGTGCGGGCAGATCGCGGACAGCCCGGTGAACGTCCCCTGCTGCGGCTGGGTGACGACGACCTGCGCGTCGGCGTAGATCGCGCCGCCGCCGACCGGCACCGCGGACGCCGGGCCGAGGACGGTGCCGGGGGAGCCCTGCGGGGCGTCCCCGGTCTGGGCCTGCCCGCCGTTGTCGGTGGTGGTGGAACCGCCGCCACCGCAGGCGGCGACCGCGCCGATCGCGGCCACGCCGGCACCGGCGATCATCGCGCGGCGGCCGAGGGCGGGCCCGCCGGCGCGCGGGGCGGGGTCGGGCTCGGTGGAGGACGTCGTGGGGAGGGTCATGGCTCTCCTGGGGGAGGCCGGGCGGGGGCCCGGCGGTGTGGTGGTGGCGGCCCGGGGTTCGGGGACCCGGGCACGTGACGAGCCTCCCATGATGTCCGGTTCGAGGTAGGGCGGGTGTGTCGTTCCGCCACACCCGCGCCGTGTCCCGGGCCGCTCTCGCTACCGTGGGTGCATGCCGTACACGATGCGCCAGCCGTCGCTGGGCGTTCCCGTGCCGAGCCTGGAGATCGTCCTGGGCCTGCTGGCCTGGGTGGTCGGTGCGGGTGGTCTCGGGAACGGGTTCGCCACCGTCCTCGTCGCGCTCGGGATCTTCCTGACCGCGTACCTGTGGATCGTGCGCCGGCGCAACGCGGCGATGGCGGTGACCCTGCACCCCGAGCGGAAGCGGCGGATGCAGCGGCTGGTCGTGATCGGCGTCGCCGGGGTCGTGCTGCTGCCGTCGCTGCTGTCCCTGGTCGACTACGGCGAGCTGGCCACCGCCCTGTCCGCCGCCCTCGTCGGCGTGCTGCTGATCCAGGCGTCGACCGTGCTGGAGGAGCGCAGCCTCGTCGCGACCGGCGGCCTGGTGCTGATCATCGCCGCGTTCGGCGCCTTCCTGGCCCTGACCTACCAGGGGCAGGGGACCGGGTCCGCGGTGCCGGTGACCGGGCTCTGCGCCGGGATCGTGCTGTGGGTCGCGGCCGCGCGCAGGCTCGGGATCCTGGAGGACCTGTCCCGGCGCTACAACGTGCGGATCCCCGGGATCCGCTGACCCGCGGCCGGGCTGGCACACTGGAGGTGCCATGTCCAGCCTCCCGCTCGTCTTCGACGCACCCCGCCGCGGTACTCCGCCCCGCCACCTCGCCGACGTCGACCCGGCCGACCGTGCCGCCGTCGCGCAGGAGCTCGGCGTACCGCGGTTCCGCCTCGACCAGTTGGCCCGCCACTGGTTCGGTCGTCTCACCGACGACCTCGACACCATGAGCGACCTCGGTGGTGACGTCCGGGAGAAGCTGCGCCCGCTGCTCCCGCCGCTGGTCACGCCGCTGACCGAGAAGGCCTGCGACGGCGGCGCCACCCGCAAGACGCTGTGGCGCGGCCACGACGGCGTGCTCGCCGAGAGCGTGCTGATGCGCTACCCGGACCGGGCGACGGTCTGCATCTCCAGCCAGGCCGGCTGCGGGATGGCGTGCCCGTTCTGCGCCACCGGCCAGGGCGGGCTGCAGCGCAACCTGTCGACCGCCGAGATCGTCGACCAGGTCCGCCGCGCCGCCGCCCAGGCCCGCGACGGCGTGCTGGACGAGCCGACCCGGCTGTCGAACGTCGTGTTCATGGGGATGGGCGAGCCGCTCGCCAACTACAAGCGGGTCGTCGCCGCCGTCCGCCGGATCACCGAGCCGGCCCCGGACGGGCTGGGCATCTCCGCGCGCGGGGTCACCGTGTCCACCGTCGGGCTCGTCCCGGCGATCGACCGGCTCCGCGAGGAGGGCATCCCGGTCACGCTGGCCATCTCGCTGCACTGCCCGGACGACGAGCTGCGCGACACCCTCGTCCCGGTCAACAACCGGTGGAAGGTGGCGGAGGTCCTCGACGCGGGCCGCCGCTACGCCACCACGACCGGCCGCCGCGTCTCCATCGAGTACGCGCTGATCCGCGACGTGAACGACCAGCCGTGGCGCGCCGACATGCTGGCGAAGGTCCTGCGGCAGCACATCGGCACGTCCCGGGTGCACGTCAACCTCATCCCGCTGAACCCCACGCCGGGCAGCGAGTGGGACGCCTCGCCGAAGCCCGTCGAGGAGGAGTTCGTGCGCCGGGTCCGCGCGGCCGGCGTCGCCTGCACCGTCCGCGACACCCGCGGCCAGGAGATCGACGCGGCCTGCGGGCAGCTCGCCGCGTCGCACCCGGGCTGACCCGCCCGGCTACCCCCTCGGCAGCTCGCCGCGTCCGGGCCGACCCGCCCGGCGACCCCCTCGCGTCGCCGGGCGGACCCGCTCAGAGCCGGTCGCCGCTCTCCGGGTGGAACAGGTGCAGTCCCTCGGTCGAGGGCGTCAGCGCCACCCGGTCCCCGCGCCGCGCCCCGGTGCGTCCCGCGGTCCGCACGACGACGGCGTCGTCGCGCGAGCCGGTCAGCGACGCCGTCGCCGACAGGTCACCGGAGGACTCGGCCAGGGTGCCGTAGAGGTAGGCGTCGGACCCGAGCTCCTCGACGACGTCGACCCGGGCCGGGATGCCCTCGCCGCCGTCGGGGGAGACCGTCCACTGCTCGGGACGGATGCCCAGGGTCACCTCGGTGAGCTGGTGCGCCCCGATCGTCGACCGGACGTCCTGGGGCAGCGCGACCTCCCGCCCGGCGAGGGTCACCCCGCGCTCGGTCACCTTCGCGGTGAACAGGTTCATCGCCGGCGAACCGATGAACCCGGCGACGAACGCGTTCTGCGGCCGGTCGTACAGGTCGGCCGGGCTGGCGAACTGCTGCAGCTTCCCGTCGGCGAGCAGCGCGACGCGGTCGCCCATCGTCATGGCCTCGACCTGGTCGTGGGTGACGTAGACGGTGGTGACGCCCAGGCGTCGCTGCAGCGCCGCGATCTCGGTGCGGGTCTGCACCCGCATCTTCGCGTCGAGATTCGACAGCGGCTCGTCCATCAGGAAGACCCGCGGCTCGCGCACGATCGCCCGGCCCATCGCCACGCGCTGACGCTGACCGCCGGACAGGGCACGCGGCTTGCGGTCGAGGTAGTCGGTCAGGCCGAGGATCTCGGCGGCCTCCTTGACCTTGACCGCGCGCTCGGCCTTGTCGATCCCGGCCATCTTCAGCGGGAACGCCATGTTCTCCCCGACGGTCTTGTTCGGGTAGAGCGCGTAGTTCTGGAACACCATGGCGATGTCCCGGTCCCGGGAGGCGACACCGACCATGTTCTCGCCGTCGATGCGGATCGAGCCGCCGTCGATCTCCTCGAGGCCCGCGAGCATCCGCAGCGCCGTCGACTTGCCCGATCCGGACGGCCCGACGAGCACGACGAACTCGCCGTCCTCGATCGTCAGGTCCAGCCGGTCGACGGCCGGCTTGGCTCCGGGGGTGTAGATCCGAGATGCCTGGTCGAACACCACGTCAGCCACGGCGGGCTCCCATCCTGTTCACGAACACGATCACTTGACGGCCCCGAAGGACAGGCCCTGGACCAGCTTGTTCTGGGCGATCCAGCCGGCGATGACGACCGGCAGCGCGGCCACGGTGGCCGCCGCGCAGAGACTGGCGAAGTACAGGCCCTCGGAGGTGATGAACCCGACGAGGTACACGGGAACGGTCGCGGCCCGCGAGGCGGTCAGGTTCACCGCGAAGAAGAACTCGTTCCAGGCGAAGATCATGCAGATCAGCGCGGTGGCGGCCATGCCGGGCGAGATGATCGGCAGCACGACCTCGCGCAGCGAGCGCCACAGCGACGCCCCGTCCATGCTCGCGGCCTCCAGGAGCTCCTTGGGGACCTCCAGGAAGAACGACCGCATCATCCACACCGCGATCGGCAGGTTCATCGCCGTGTAGAGCACGACGAGCGTCCAGATGTTGTCCAGCGCGCCCAGGTAGTTCACGACGACGTAGATCGGCACGATCGCCGCGACGACCGGCAGCATCTTGGTCGAGATGAAGAAGAACAGCACGTCCTGGGTCTTCTTCACCGGCCGCAGCGACAGCGCGAACGCGGCCGGGGTGCCCAGCAGGAGCACCAGGACCGTCGAGGCGACCGTCGCGAACAGCGAGTTCAGCAGGTAGGGCCCGACCCCGCCGCCGAACACCTCGGCGAAGTTGTCGAACGTGGGGACGAAGAACACCGTCGGCGGGATCGTGACGGCCTGCGCCTCGGTCTTGAAGGCGGTCATCACCATCCACAGCACGGGGAAGAAGAACCCGAGCCCGACGATCCAGGCCAGCACGCTCAGCAGCGGCCCGGCCCCGCGCGGGGCCTTCCGCGGCGTCGTCGCGGGGGTGGAGGTCCGTTCGGCGACTGCGGTCATCACGCCTCCTCGGCGGCGGAGAAGCTGCGGAAGATCAGGCGCAGCGCCAGGGTGGCGACGATGATCGTCGCCACCACGGTGACCACACCCATCGCGGCGGACTCGCCGATGTCGAAGCCCAGGAACGCCCGCTGGTAGATGTAGAACGGCAGGTTCGCCGACGCCGTACCCGGACCGCCCTGGGTCATCATGTAGATCGTGTCGAACGTGTTGACCAGGTAGATCGCGCCGAGCACGACACCCAGCTCGATGAACCGCTGCAGGTGCGGCAGCGTCACCTCGCGGAACACCGCGAACCCGGTCGCCCCGTCCATCCGGGCGGCCTCCAGGACCTCCTGCGGCTGGGAGCCGAGCCCGGCGAGGATCAGCAGCATCATGAACGGCGTCCACTGCCACACCAGCGCGATGATCACCGCGGCCCGCGGGAAGGTGGACACCCAGTCGGTCTGCCCGGCGCCGAACGGCGAGAGCAGGAAGTTCACCAGGCCGTAGGTGGGGTCGAACAGCACCGACTTCCACAGCAGCGCACCGGCGACCGGGGTGATCAGGAACGGCGTGATGATCAGCGTCCGGACGATGCCGCGGCCGAGGAACGCGCGGTTGAGCAGCAGCGCGATCAGCAGCCCGAGCACCATCGCGATCGCGACCGCGCCCAGGGTCAGCAGGATCGAGTTCAGCGCGACGCCGCGGAACTGCGAGTCGGTGAACACCGTCGCGTAGTTCTCCAGCCCGACGAAGCGCTGGCTGCCGGGGCGCACCAGGTTCCAGGACTGCAGCGAGTACCAGATCGTCACCAGGAACGGCAGCTGCGTGACGATGATCGTGAAGATCAGCGCGGGCAGCAGCGGGGCCCGGCGGATCCAGCCGTCGCGGCGCTCCGCGGCCGGTGAGGTCTGCCGTTCCGGTGCCGCCTGCGGTGGTGCCTCTGTGGTCGTCACCGGTCGCCCCCGCTCTGCTGGTAGGACTCGCCGACGGTCTCGGCGTACTGCTGGGCCTGGTCGAGGGCCTCGTCCGCGGTCTGCTGCCCGGCGATGGCCGCGGAGATCTGCTGGCTGACCCGGGTCCCCAGGTCCTGGAACTCGGGGATCCCGACGAACTGCAGCCCGGTGTACGGGACGGGGTCGCGGGTCGGCCGGTCCTGGTCCGCGGCGTTGATCGCGGCGATGGTCTGCGGCGCGTAGGCCTTCGACGCCGCGACGTACTCGGGGATCCGGTAGGTCGACTGGCGGGCGCCGGGCGGGACCGAGGTCCAGCCGAGCTCCTCGCCGACCATCTTCTGGTACGGCTTGGACGTCATCCAGGACAGGAACTTCCAGGTCGCGTCGACCTGCTCGGGGCCCTTCTCCGCGGTGGTGCGGGGGATGGCCAGCGCCCACGAGTACAGCCAGCCCGAGGACAGGCCGTCGACGCCGGTCGGTGCCGGCGCGTAGCCGACCTTCCCGGCGACGTTGGACTGGGCCGGGTCCTCCAGCAGGCCCGCGGCGACGGTGGCGTCGAACCACATCGCGGTGTTGCCCTGGCTGAACTGGTTGCCGCACTCGGAGAACCCGGAGCCCGCGGCGCCGGCCTGGCCGTCGCGGCGGACGAGGTCGACGTAGAAGTTGACCGCCTTGCGCACCTCGGGCGAGGTCAGCTGGGCGTTCCACTGGTCGTCGAACCAGCGGCCGCCGTAGGAGTTGATCATCGCGTCGACCGGGGCCATGACCTCGCCCCAGCCGGGCTTGCCGCGCAGGCAGATGCCACCGCGGCCCTGCTCGCGGTCGGTGAGGCGGTCGGCGAACTGCGCGACCTGGTCCCAGGTCGGCTTCGCGGGCATGGTCAGCCCGGCCTGCTCGAACAGGTCCTTGCGGTACATCAGGAACGCCGACTCGCCGTAGAACGGCACCGAGTACATGTGTCCGTCGGGGCCGGACAGGGCGCCGCGGATGGTCGGGGTGAAGTCGTCCCGGTCGTAGCCGGGGGTGGCGTCCATCAGCGGGTCGAGGTCGACCAGCCAGCCGTTGCGGGCCCACTGGGGGGTCTCGTAGTTCGAGATCATCACGGCGTCGAACTCGTCGCCGCCGGTGGCGACCGACGCGGTGATCTTCGCGCGGGCCTCGTTCTCCGACAGGCTCACGAAGCGCACGGTGATGCCGGGGTTCTCGGCCTCGAACCGCGGGCTGAGCTCGATCGCGTCCTCCATCTGCGGGTTGGACACGATCGCGATCGTCACGATCCGCGTGCCCTCGGGCAGGCCGAACGTGCCGGCCCCGGCGCAGCCGGTGAGGGCGAGACCGATGACCGCCAGCAGCGCGGTGAGGACGGCGGGACGCGACCTGGTTCTCGGGCGCACGGGCACTCTCCTCGTCGTCGAGGGCTCCGACGGGTGTGCAACGGTGTGGTCCGGGACACGTCCGTCCGGTATGACCGGTGCACGGTATGCGTGGAGCAACCGCTTGCGCAACCGGTTGCCTGTACGCTGTCGCCAACCCGTGACCCGCCTCGGAGGTGTGTGATCGCGACCATGGCCGAGGTCGCCCGGCTCGCCGGGGTCTCCACCGCGACCGTGTCCCACGTCCTGAACGGCACCCGGCCCGTCCGGGAGACCACCCGCGAGCAGGTGCTGGCCGCGATGGCGCAGGTGCACTACACGCCCAACGCCGCCGCCCGCTCGCTCGCGACCGCGCGCACCCGGACCGTCGGGCTCGCGCTGTCGGCGATCTCCAACCCGTACCTGGGCGAGCTGCTGCACGCGATCGAGGACGAGTCCGCCGCGGCCGGGCACACCCTGCTGCTCGCCGACCCGCACGACGACCCGGGCTACGAGGCGACGGCCGTCGCACAGCTCCGCAGCCGCGTCGACGGTGTGCTGTTCGCCCCCTCGGGCAACTCCACCGCGACCCTGGAGGCGCTCGCCGCACAGGGCGTGCCGACGGTGCTGGTCGACCGGATGCTCGACGGCGAGCTGGACGAGGTCGGCTCGGAGAACGTCGAGCCCGTCGCCGGGCTGGTCACCCACCTGGCCGAGGCCGGGCACACGAGCATCGGCTTCGTCGCGGGCCTGGCCGGACTCGCGACGACCGTCGAGCGCCTCGCGGGCTACCGCCTCGGGATGCGCCGGGCCGGCCTCCCGCCCGGGCCGGTGGTGGAGGGCCGCTCGGACAGCGAGCCCGCCCGCGCCGTCGTGCGCGAGCTGTTGGCCTCGCCCGTGCGGCCCGCCGCGCTGGTCACCGGCAACAACGCGATGACGATCGGTGCCGTCCAGGCCGCCCACGACCTGGGTCTGCGCATCCCCGGGGACCTGGCGCTGGCCGCGTTCGACGACTTCCCGTGGGCCGACGCGTTCAGCCCGCGCCTCACCGTCGTCGCGCAGCCGTTCGCGGACATCGGGCGTGAGGCGGTCCGGCTGCTGCTGCGCCGCATGGCCGAGCCCGAGGCGCAGCGGCGCTCGCTGCGGCTGCCGACGACCTTCGTGCACCGGGAGTCCTGCGGCTGCCGACCATGATCCTTCTCCGCGGAGCGTGCGATACCCCGCAGGGTGCGCCGGGCTCCGCGGAGAAGGATCACCGCAGCGCCGACCGGATCCGACCCACCGTGTCGCCCGGCCTGTCCCTGACGTCCTGCCAGGTGAACCGCAGCACCGTCCACCCCGCGGCGACCAGGGCGTTCTGCTTGCGCCGGTCGGCCCGGAATCGGGCCGGGTCCGAGTGGAACGCCCAGCCGTCGATCTCCACCGCGAGCCGCTCCGCCACGAACGCGACGTCCACCAGCCACGGACCGAAGAGCCATCCGAGGACGAACCCGGTGAGCCCCGCCCGTCGCAGGTGCACGACGAGGCGCCGCTCGGCCCGCGAGTCGGCCCGGTCGGCGGCCTCGACGACGAGCTCGCGGGCCCGAGCCCAGCCGTGGGTGCCGACCCCGCGCTGGAACGCGGCGAGCAGCTCGGGGAAGGGCAGTCCCCGCTGCAGCACCCGGTCGAGGAAGGTGGCGCCGTCGGCGAGGGCGACGGCCGTCTCCAGCGCGGTCAGGGCCGGTGCCGTGACGGCGACACCGCGCCGTTCCGTCCGGTCCGCCGCGTCCAGGGTGCGCCGGCGGACCCGGATCCCGTCCGGTGGTGTGCGCCGCGCGTGCGCGGGCACGGTCACCCCCACGATCGGGAACGCGGTGGTGGACACCGACATCCGGTGGAGGAACGCCGCTGCGGGCCCGTCGACGACGGCTCCCGGCCCGGCCCACAACGCGGCGGCCACCACCCGTCCCCATGCGGTGGGCCGGTGCGACGACGCCCGGTACACCCCCGGTGCCACGACCACCAGGGCGCCGCGGGCGACCCGGCCGCGCAGTGCCTTCGCCGAGACCCCGCACGCCAGCGCCTGCCCCCGGGAGAACACGCCGTCCTGGCCGCGCAGCACCGTGTCCAGGTCCATGCGGCGCACCCTGGCCGGGAGCCGCGCGCGCCACGGGGGAACGCGGGGGAGCCGTTCGCAGTCGTGATCCTTCTCCGCGGAGTCCGGGGTCCCCCGCAGGGCGGTGCGGGTTCCACGGAGAGGGATCACCCGCGCCCGGCGAGCACCTCCGCGAGGTCGAAGGTCACCGGGCGCTCCAGCTGCTCGTAGGTGCACGAGGCGGGCTCGCGGTCCGGGCGCCACCGCACGAACTGGGTGGTGTGGCGGAACCGCTCGCCCTCCATGTAGTCGTAGCGGACCTCGACCACCCGCTCCGGGCGCAGCGGGACGAAGGACAGGTCCTTGCCGGCGTTCCACCGGCTCGTCTCGGACTTGCGCGGGGTGCGCTCGCCCTCCAGCTGCTTCGCCCAGGCCCACGGGTGGTCGTCGAAGTCGGTGACCAGCGGCTGCAGCTCGGTCATGAGCTCGCGGCGGCGTGCCATCGGGAACGCCCCGACGACCCCGACCGACACGAGCACCCCGCGGGCGTCGTGCAGGCCCAGCAGCAACGACCCGACGGCGTCCGGACCGGACTTGTGCACCCGGTACCCGGCGACGACGCAGTCCGCGGTCCGCTCGTGCTTCACCTTGGTCATGACGCGCTTGTCGGGCTGGTAGGTCCCGGCCGGGTCCTTCGCGATGAGCCCGTCGAGCCCGGCGCCCTCGAACTTCTCGAACCAGCGGCGCGCGGTGCCGGTGTCGTCGGTGAGCGGGGTGAGGTGCACCGGCGGGGCGACGCCGGCGAACGCCTCCTCCAGCAGCGCGCGGCGCTCGGCGAACGGGCGCGCGGTGAGGTCGTCGTCGCCGAGGGCCAGCAGGTCGAAGGCCACGAACGACGCCGGCGTCTCGGTCGAGAGCAGCGTCACCCGGCTGGCCGCGGGGTGGATCCGCTGCTGGAGCGCCTCGAAGTCCAGCGCGTTCCCGGAGGCGACGACGATCTCCCCGTCGACGACCGCGCGCGGCGGGAAGTGCGCCTTCACCGCCTCGACGACCTCGGGGAAGTAGCGGGTCATCGGCTTCTCGTTGCGGGAGCCGATCTCGACCTCGTCGCCGTCGCGGAAGACGATCGAGCGGAAGCCGTCCCACTTGGGCTCGTAGAGCCTGCCCTCGGGGATCGACGGGGCGGGCTTGGCCAGCATCGGCTTCACCGGGGGCATCACGGGCAGGTCCACGGCGGACGAGTCTCCTCTCGATCGTCGGCGCGAGCATCCCGGCTCGCCCGTCCGAGGGGGGACCGGCCGGGTGGGCCAGACTGATCGGTGTGGGACGACTGCCCGACCGGGAGGCGCTGGAGCGGGCGCGGGACGCGACGATCGACGACGTCCTGCCCGGGCCCGGCGACCCGCCGCTGCGGGTGCTGTTCTGCGGCATCAACCCCGGCCTGGTGTCGGCGGCGACCGGGCACCACTTCGCCCGTCCCGGCAACCGGTTCTGGCCGGTGCTGCACGGGGCCGGGTTCACCCCGCGCCTGCTGGCACCGGCCGAGCAGGGCGAGCTGGCGCGGCTCGGGCTCGGCATCACGAACATGGCGCCCCGGGCCACCGCGCGGGCCGACGAGCTGTCCGACGACGAGGTCGTCGCCGGTGGGGAGCGGCTGCGCGCGCTGGTCGCGGCGCGGGAGCCGGGGTGGCTGGCCGTCGTCGGGATCGGGGCCTACCGGACCGCGTTCGGGCGGCGCGACGCGGCGGTGGGGGAGCAGACCGACCGGCTGGGGGCGACCGGGATCTGGGTGCTGCCGAACCCCTCGGGGCTCAACGCGCACTGGTCGCGCGCGGCGATGGTCGCCGAGTTCGCGCGGCTGCGGGCCCGCGCCCGGGAGCAGGGGCCGGGCTAGGCCCCCGGGGTCGTCGCGCGCAGGAACAGCCCGAGCGCCAGGCCGACGGCGAGGAAGACCAGCAGCCACCACCACGTGCCGGACAGCACCCACACGGCGGACCCGACGGCGAGACCGCCGCCGATCCCGTACCCGAGGCGGTTCAACCTGTCCTTGCGTGGCCCGTCGTCCATGGGCGCCGAGCCTAGCGGCCGCCTCCGTCGAGATCGGGCAGATCGGGCGTCTCCGCGCCGTCGCGCTCGTCGCGGTCGGCCCACTCCAGCAGCGGCTCGATGCCGAACACGGCCTCGTCGATGCCGGCGTGCAGGTCGCCCAGCTCGGCGTAGCGGGCCGGGACGGTGGCGATCGTGAAGTCCCGGGGCTCGCAGTCGTCGATCTCGTCCCAGGTCACCGGGGCCGACACCCGCGCGTCGGGGGTGCCGCGCACCGAGTAGGCGCAGGCGATCGTGTGGTCGCGGGCGTTCTGGTTGTAGTCGACGAAGACCGTCGACGGGTCGCGGTCCCTGCGCCACCAGGACAGGTCGACGCGGTCGCAGCGGCGCTCCACCTCGCGGGCGAACGCGTGCGCGGCGCGGCGGACGTCGGCGAACCCGTGGTCGGGCGGGATGCGCACGTAGACGTGCAGTCCGGAGCCGCCGGAGGTCTTCGGGAACCCGGTCGCGCCCAGCTCGTCGAGCACCTCGTGCACCACACCGGCGACGCGGCGGACGTCGGCCCAGGACGCGTCGGGCATCGGGTCGAGGTCGATGCGCCACTCGTCGGGGGACTCGACGTCAGCGGCGCGGGAGTTCCAGGGGTGGAACTCGACCGTGGACATCTGCACCGCCCAGACGACGTCGGCCGGGTGGGCGACGCACAGCTCGTCGGCGGTGCGGTTGTACCGCGGGAAGGTCACGCGGACGGTCCGGACCCAGTCCGGGGCGCCGCGCGGCAGCCGCTTCTGGTGCACCTTCTCCCCGGTGACGCCGGTGGGGAAGCGGTGCAGCATGCACGGCCGGTCGCGCAGTGCGCGGACGACGCCGTCGCCGACGGCGGTGTAGTAGTCGGCCAGGTCCCGCTTGGTCTCGCCCCGCTCCGGGAAGTAGACGCGGTCGGGGCTGGACAGCCGCACCACGCGGTCGCCGATCGTCAGCTCGACCGGCTCACCCGCACCGCGCGCGGCCACCCGACGGGGTCAGAGCCGGCGACGCCGACGGTAGACCGGGAGCGCGACCGCACCGATCAGGCAGACGACGGCGGGCACGGCCGAGAAGAGGAACTCGGTCCAGCTGGTCGGATGGCCGATCGTGAACAGCAGCAGCGCGATGCCGGCGACGGCGGCCGCGATCGGCAGACCCTTGGAGAAGTTCTGGTGCCAGCCCCAGTCGACCGACGGCTCGTCCGCCGGGTCGACGCCGGACCTGATCGCGATCTCGCGCGTCCTGCTCGGGACTGCGTTGCTCGCCACTGCCTTGCTGGCCACTGGGGTTCCTCCTGGTCCGGCTCCGTGCGGGGTCATCGTCGCACAGCTCGCGGGGCGAGGATGATGTGCCGTGATGAAGTCACTCGTCGTGTTGGGCAGCACCGGGTCGATCGGCACCCAGGCCCTGGACGTGATCACCCGCGCCGGCGGGTTCACGGTGTCCGGGCTGGCCGCGGGCGGATCGGACGTGGACCTGCTGGTGTCCCAGGTCCGCACGCACCGGGTCGGGCGGGTCGCCGTCGCGTCCGCCGCGGCGGCGGTGCGGCTGCGGGAGGAGCTGCCCGGCGTCGAGGTGCTCGACGGCCCGGACGCCGCGACCGAGCTGGTCACCGCCTGCGGCGCCGACATCGTCCTGAACGGCATCACCGGCTCCCGCGGCCTCGGCCCGACCCTGGCCGCGCTCGCCACCGGTGCCCGGCTCGCGCTGGCGAACAAGGAGTCGCTGGTCGCCGGCGGCCCGATGGTGTCGGCGGCGGCCGCGCCGGGCCAGATCGTGCCGGTCGACTCCGAGCACTCCGCGCTCGCGCAGTGCCTGCGCGGCGGGCGGGAGTCCGAGGTCGACCGGCTGGTCCTCACCGCCTCGGGCGGCCCGTTCCGCGGCCGGTCGCGCGCGTCGCTGCGGGACGTGACCGTCGAGCAGGCCCTCAAGCACCCGACCTGGGACATGGGCCCGGTCATCACGATCAACTCGGCGACGCTGGTGAACAAGGGCCTCGAGGTGATCGAGGCGCACCTGCTGTTCGGGGTGCCCTACGACCGCATCGACGTCACCGTGCACCCGCAGTCGGTCGTGCACTCGATGGTCACCTTCACCGACGGCTCGACGATCGCGCAGGCGTCGCCGCCGGACATGCGGCTGCCGATCGCGCTGGCGCTCGGCTGGCCGGACCGCATCGCCGGCGCCTCGGCGCCGTGCCGGTGGGACACCGCGCAGAGCTGGACCTTCGAGCCCCTCGACGACGACGCGTTCCCCGGTGTGCGGCTGGCCCGCGCCGCCGGGACCACGGGCGGCTGCCTGCCCGCGGTGCTCAACGCGGCCAACGAGGAGCTCGTCGAGGCGTTCGTCGCCGGGGCGATCGGCTACACCGACGTCACCGACCTGCTCGGCGGGGTACTGGAGGCGGCCGACGCCTGGACGGGTGACCCGGCTACCGTGGACGACGTGCTGGCTGCCGAGACCTGGGCCCGCGCCCACGCGCGCGAGAAGGCGGGAACGTGACCATCGTCTGGACGGTCGTCGGTATCGCGATCTTCTTCTTCGGGCTGCTGCTGTCGATCGCCTGGCACGAGCTCGGGCACTTCACCACGGCCCGCTGGTTCGGGATCAAGGTCCCGGAGTTCATGGTCGGTTTCGGCCGCACCCTCTGGTCGGTGCGCCGCGGCGAGACCGAGTACGGCATCAAGATGATCCCGCTGGGCGGCTACGTCCGGATGATCGGGATGCTGCCGCCCGCGAAGGGCGGGACGCTGGGCCGCAACCGTCGCACCGGTCCCTTCCAGGGGCTGATGGACGACGCGCGGCGCCAGTCGCAGGCCGACGTGCTCCCGCAGGACGCGGACCGGCAGTTCTGGACCCGGTCGCCGTGGAAGCGGATCATCGTCATGTTCGCCGGGCCGTTCATGAACCTGATCCTGGCGATCGCGCTGTTCTTCGTGACGCTGATGGGCGTCGGGGTGCTCACCCCGACCACCCAGATCTCCGCGCTCGAGGAGTGCGTGCTCCCGGTCACCGCGGTGCAGAACGGCGCGCCCGACCGCTGCCCGGCGGGCGCCCCGCGGGCCCCGGCGCTGGCCGCGGGCGTGCAGCCCGACGACCGGATCGTCGCCGTCGCCGGCCGCGAGTTCGGCGCGGACGAGGGCGAGGCCGTGCAGGACGCGATCCGCGCGTCGTCCGGGCCCACGCCGATCGTCGTGGAGCGCGGCGGGCAGCAGATCCCGCTGACCGTGGACGTCATCCCCAACACGCTGCCGGACCGCGAGTCGGACGACCCGAACGCCACGATCACCGCCGGCTACCTGGGCGTGCTGCTGAACACGAACTACCAGCCGCTCACCGCGGGGGAGACGGTCGGGCGGATCGGCGACGGCATGGCCCGCACCGCCGAGGCGATCACCCAGATCCCGGCCCGGATCCCGGCGCTGTTCGGCGCCGCGTTCCTCGGTGAGGAGCGGGGCGAGAACAGCCCGATGGGCGTCGTCGGCGTCTCCCGGATCGGCGGCGAGATCCTCGCCCAGCAGAACGTGCCCTGGCAGCAGGACGTGTCGCTGTTCCTGAACATGCTCGCCGCGGTGAACCTCTCGCTGTTCTTCCTGAACCTGCTGCCGGTCCCGCCGCTGGACGGCGGCCAGATCGTCCCGGCGATCTGGGAGGCGATCAAGCGCAACACCGCGAAGCTGCTCGGACGCCCCGACCCCGGGCCGGTCGACGCGGCCAAGCTGCTACCCGTCGCCTACGTCTTCGTGATCGTCTTCCTGGGGTTCTCGGTCATGGTCGCGATCGCCGACATCGTCAACCCGGTGCGGCTGTTCGGGTGAGCGCAGCACCCGAGGGCGCACGCCCGCTGGCGGTCTTCGACATCGACGGCGTCCTCGCCGACGTCTCGCACCGGCTGCACTACCTCGACGTGCACCGGTGGGAGAAGTTCTTCGCCGCCGCACACGCCGACCCGCTGCTCGACGAGGGCGCGGACCGGCTGCGCGCGGCCCAGGACGAGTACGACGTCGTCTACCTGACCGGCCGCCCCGAGCGGAACCGCAGGCTGACCGAGACCTGGCTGAAGGGCTTCGGCCTGCCGACCGGGCCGCTGTTCATGCGCCCCGACGACGACCACCGCCCCGCCCGCTACGTCAAGCGCGAGGTCCTGCGGCTGCTCGCCCGTGAGCGGGAGATCGCGATGATCCTCGACGACGACCCCGCCGTCGTCCGGGTGCTCGCCGAGGACGGCTGGCCGGTGGAGCTGGCGACCTGGCTGCCGCACAGCTCGACGCTGCAGGACGCGCAGGAGAACCAGGGCCGGACGTAGTGCCCCTGCTCACCGGGTACGGCGGGTCCCGCGGCGCGGTGGGATAGTGGAGGTCGTGAGCGTCTCCCTGGGTATGCCGTCCGCGCCCGCGCCGACCCTGGCCCCGCGCCGGAGGACGCGGCAGCTGCAGGTCGGCCCGGTCGGTGTCGGATCCGACCACCCGATCTCCGTCCAGTCCATGACGACCACCCTGACCTCCGACGTCAACGCGACCCTCCAGCAGATCGCCGAGCTGACCGCGGCCGGCTGCGACATCGTGCGCGTCGCCTGCCCGTCCGCCGACGACGCCGAGGCCCTGCCCGCGATCGCGCAGAAGTCGCAGATCCCGGTGATCGCCGACATCCACTTCCAGCCCAAGTACGTGTTCGCCGCGATCGAGGCCGGCTGCGCCGCGGTGCGGGTGAACCCGGGCAACATCCGCAAGTTCGACGACCAGGTCAAGGAGATCGCGCAGGCCGCGAAGGACCACGGCACGCCGATCCGGATCGGGGTCAACGCGGGCTCGCTCGACAAGCGCCTGATGGAGAAGTACGGCAAGGCGACGCCCGAGGCGCTCGCCGAGTCGGCCATGTGGGAGGCGGGCCTGTTCGCCGAGCACGACTTCCACGACATCAAGATCTCGGTCAAGCACAACGACCCGGTCGTCATGGTGCGGGCCTACGAGCTGCTCGCCGAGCAGTGCGACTACCCGCTGCACCTGGGCGTCACCGAGGCCGGGCCCGCGTTCCAGGGCACGATCAAGTCGGCCGTCGCGTTCGGGGCGCTGCTGCGCCAGGGCATCGGCGACACCATCCGGGTCTCGCTGTCCGCGCCGCCGGTCGAGGAGATCAAGGTCGGCCAGCAGATCCTCGAGTCGCTGAACCTGCGCCCGCGCAAGCTCGAGATCGTGTCCTGCCCGTCCTGCGGGCGGGCCCAGGTCGACGTCTACACCCTCGCCGACGAGGTCACCGCCGGTCTGACCGGCATGGAGGTCCCGCTGCGCGTGGCCGTCATGGGCTGCGTCGTCAACGGTCCCGGTGAGGCCCGCGAGGCCGATCTGGGCGTCGCCTCCGGCAACGGCAAGGGCCAGATCTTCGTCAAGGGCGAGGTCATCAAGACCGTCCCCGAGCACAAGATCGTGGAGACGCTGATCGAGGAGGCCATGCGGCTCGCCGAGGAGATGGGCGAGAGCGTGGACGGTGTGACGGGTGAACCGCAGGTGACCGTCGGCTGAGCGAGTGCCGGTACCGGACGGGCGTCGGCGTGGCATCATGAACCCGTGCTGAGGGTGGCCGGAGCACGGCTTCTCGACGATCGTCACCGCTCCGGGGTGCACGACGTGCTCGACGCCGACCCGGTCGCCGCGTGCATGGTCGCCTCCCGCATCGAGGCGGTCGGCCTCGACCCGTGGCGGCTGGGCGGTGAGCTGTGGTCCCACGGGGCCCCGGCGGACGGTCTGTGCTTCTCCGGGGCGAACCTGGTGCCGCTGCGCGGTGACCGGGCGGCGCTGCGTGCCTTCGCCGACCGGGCCCGCCGGGCCGGACGGGTGTGCTCGTCGCTGGTGGGGCGGGCCGAGCTCGTCCTGCCGCTGTGGGAGGAGCTCGCACCGGGCTGGGGCCCGGCCCGCGAGATCCGGCCCGACCAGCCGCTGATGACCCTCGAACGGCCGCCGATGATCGCGCCCGACACCCGGGTGCGTCCGGTCCGCATCTCCGAGCTCGACCGCTACCTGCCGGCCGCCGTCGCGATGTTCACCGAGGAGGTCGGCGTCGACCCCCGCGAGGGCGACGGCGGGGCGGGCTACCGGGCCCGGGTCGCCGAGCTGATCACCTCCGGGCGGGCGTTCGCCCGGTTCCACGACGGCGAGGTCGTGTTCAAGGCCGAGATCGGCGCCCTGTCGCGCACCGTCGGCCAGATCCAGGGGGTCTGGGTGAACCCGGCCTGGCGCGGGCACGGGCTCGGCACGGCCGGGACGTCGGCGGTCGCGGTCGCGCTCGCCGGGATGGGCCGCCGCGCCAGCCTGTACGTCAACGCCTTCAACGCCCCGGCCAGGGCCGCGTACCAGCGGGTGGGCTTCGTCCAGGTCGCACGGTTCGCCACCGTCCTGTTCTGACCACGATCGAGTGGCGGTACTTGACCGTGCCGCAACGGCACGGTGTCGACTCGGCCGTGGTCGCGGACATCCGCCGCGCCACCACGCGCAGGGAGGTCGCCGTGTCCCGTTCCAGCTCCGCGTCGCCGGTCACCACCGGTACCGGCCCGCGCCCCGGGTGGGTGGAGGTCGTCGTCGGCCTGGTCGTGCTGGCCGCCGTCGCCTACGGGGGCGGACCGCTGGTGCTGCGGACCCTCGACCCCGGTCCGCTCGCCGGGGGCCTGTTCCTCGCGGCGCTGTCGGGGATCGCGGGCATCGCCGGGTTCGCCGCGGCCGTCGCGGTCCGGCGTCGCCCGCTGCCGGAGTTCGGCGTGCGGGCGACGACCGTGCGCTGGCTGCTGCTCGGCGCCGCCGGGGCGGTCCTGGCCTTCGTCGTCAGCCGGCTGCTGGTGGTCGGGATGGTCGCGCTCGGGATCGAGCCGGAGAACATCCAGGGCGCCTACGCCGACGCGGGCAGCGGCGGGGCCTGGTCGGTGGCGCTGTCGCTGCTGTTCCTCGCGGTGCTGACTCCGCTGGGGGAGGAGCTGCTGTTCCGCGGGGTGGTCACCTCGGCGCTGCTGCGCTACGGCGCCGTCGTCGGTGTGGTGGGCAGCGCGCTGGTGTTCGCTCTGGCACACGGGCTGAACGCGGTGTTCGTGACGGCCCTGGTGGTCGGCCTGGTCGCCGGCGAGCTGCGGCGACGCAGCGGCTCGGTGTGGCCGGGGGTGGTCACGCACCTGGTGCACAACGCGATGGCCCAGGTCGTCGCGCTGGCGTTCGCCGGGGTGCTGTGAGCGACGGGCATCCACCAGGTGCCTGACAGCGTCGGTCCGTGTCCGACGAGGACGTCCCGCTCCGGGAGCTCATCCGACCGCACCGTGCGCGAGACCCTGGCCGCGGCGCAGGATTGACGGGGCGCCCGGACACCCGGGCCTCACACCGGGCGCGGCATACTCGCTGATCGTGATCGCCACCCTGCGGAAGCGCCCCCTGGTCCTGGCCGCCGCGATCGTCGTGCTCGTCGCGGTGGGTGTCGTGGTGGCGCTGCTGCGCCCCTGGGGTGGTGCCGGGACGACCGCCGAGCGGTACGTCACGGCCTGGGCCGCGGGGGACGCGCCGGGTGCGGCCGTCTACACCACGGACGCGGAGACGGCGGGCGCCTACCTGCAGAAGTCCCGCGACGACCTCGCCCCGGCCGGCATGACCGCCCGGGTGACCGGCACCCGCACCGACGGCGACCGCGCGACGTCGACGGTGGAGGTCGCCTGGGACCTGGGGCAGGGCCGGGCCTGGAACTACACCCTGGACCTGCCGCTCGTCGCCGCCGACGACGCCGCGGGCAACGACACCGGCTGGGCGGTCGACTGGTCGCCCGCGGCGTTCGCGCCGGGGCTCACCGACGGCCAGCGCCCGGTGACCCGCACCGTGACCGCCGCCCCGGCGCCCGTCCTCGACGCCGGCGGGGCCACGCTGCTCGCGCCCACCCCGGTCGTCACCGTCACCCTGGACAAGGCGCAGGTCGGGCAGGCCGCGGGTGGGCTCGGCTCCGCACTGGGCACGATCGACCTCGCGATCACGGCGTCGAGCATCACCGCGGGCGCGAACGCCGTGCCGGACGGGCAGGCCTACACCGTCGTCGTGCTGCGGGAGCCCGACTACCAGCGGGTCCGCGACCGCATCTACGACCTGCCCGGCGTCCGGTTCGTGTCCTCGACGCGGCTGCTGCCGCCCGACCAGGGCTTCGCGGGCCAGCTGATGCAGGGCGCCCGCGCCGACATCGAGAAGGCCGCCGGCGGGACGCCCGGCTGGTCGGTCGACGTCGTCGGCGCCCGCGGCGAGACCGTCCGCTCGGTGGCCGGGCAGCCCGCCGGGCCGGGGAAGCCGGTCACCCTGGAGCTGGACCGCACCGTGCAGGACGCGGCGCAGGCCGCCGTCGACGCCGACTCCAAGCAGGCGATGATCGTCGCGATCCGGCCGTCCACCGGGGCGGTGCTCGCGGTGGCGCAGAACGCGGCCGCCGACCGCGACGGCACGCTGGCCCTGACCGGCCGCTACCCGCCCGGCTCCACCTTCAAGATCGTCACCGCGTACGGGGCGATGCCGGCGGAGAACCTCACCCCGCAGTCCCCGGTCGAGTGCCCCGGCACCACCGTCATCGACGGGCGCACCATCCCCAACGAGGACTCCTTCGTGCTCGGCACCGTGCCGCTGACCGAGGCGTTCGCGCAGTCCTGCAACACCACGTTCTCCCGGCTCGCCCTCGGCCTGCCCGCCGGCGGCCTCCCGGACGCCGGGAAGGCGCTCGGCTTCGGCGCGGACTGGAAGATCCCCGGGATGACGACGATCACCGGCACCGTCTCGCCCGCCACCGAAGACCTGCAGCGGGCCAGCGACGGCTTCGGCCAGGGCGACGTCCTCGCCTCCCCGTTCGGCATGGCGCTGGTGTCGGCGACCGTCCAGCACGGCGCGCCCGTCACGCCGTCGCTGATCCGCGGGGCGACGACCGAGGCCGCCGTCGCGCCCGGCACCCCGGACCGCGCGGTGCTCGACCAGCTGCGGCCGATGATGCGCGCCGTCGTCACCTCCGGGACGGCGCGGGCCGCCGCCGAGCAGGGCGAGGTGTACGGCAAGACCGGCACCGCCGAGTACGCGGGCCCCGACGGCGGCAACCGCTCGCACGGCTGGTTCACCGGCTACCGCGGTGACCTGGCCTTCGCCACCCTCATCGTCGACGGCGGGTCGTCCGGGCCCGCGGTGCAGATGACGGCGCGCTTCCTGGCCGGCGTCCCGCGCTGAGCGACCCGGCCGGGCGGCGGCGGGACGGCGTCGGGTCGGGCGCCCTACCCTGGTCGTCGTGCACCCCAGCCGGATCCCCGCCCTGGCGTTCGTGGCCGACCTCGTCGCCGTCGTGGTGTTCGCCGCCATCGGGAGGCTGAGCCACGCCGAGGCCGACAGCGTGCTCGGCCTGCTCGGCACCGCGCTGCCGTTCGCGCTGGGCGCCGCGGCGGCCTGGGCGACGCCGTGGGTGCGGTCGGCGCCCGCGTCGCTGCGAGCCGGGGCGGTCGTGCTCGCCGGGGCCGTGGTCGTCGGGCTCCTGCTGCGGCTGGGGTTCCTGGGGCGGCTTCCGCTGTCGTTCGCGATCGTCGCGACGATCTCGCTCGCGGTCCTGCTGCTGGGCTGGCGCGGGATCTCCGCCGCCGTCGCGCGGATGCGGGCCCCGCGCACCCCGACCCGCTGAGGGTCCCGGACGTACGATGGGGGTCATGTCGACCCGCACGCTGCTCGTCCCCGGCACCCCGACCCCGATCCGCGAGGTGCCGTCGCACATCCCGCGTCCGGAGTACGTCGGCAAGCCGGCCCCGGCACGCAGCCGCCGCGGCGACATCCAGACGCCCGAGACGATCGAGCTGATGCGCCACGCCGGGAAGGTCGCGGCCCAGGCGCTGCAGCTCGCGGGGGAGACCGTCCGCCCGGGCATCACCACCGACGAGATCGACCGCGTGGTCCACGAGTTCCTCGTCGACCACGACGCGTACCCCTCGACGCTGGGCTACCGCGGCTTCCCCAAGTCCTGCTGCACCAGCCTCAACGAGGTCATCTGCCACGGCATCCCGGACACGACCGTGATCGACGACGGCGACGTGCTCAACGTCGACGTCACCGCGTTCGTCGGCGGGGTGCACGGCGACACCAACGCGACCTTCCTCGCCGGTGAGGTGTCGGAGGAGGCGCGGCTGCTCGTCGAGCGCACCCGCGAGGCCACGATGCGCGCCATCAAGGCCGTCCGCCCCGGGCGCGAGCTGAACGTCGTCGGCCGGGTCATCGAGTCCTACGCCAAGCGCTTCGGCTACGGCGTGGTCCGCGACTTCACCGGCCACGGCATCGCCCACGAGTTCCACTCCGGGCTGGTCGTGCTGCACTACGACCAGCCCGACGTGCACACCGTCCTCGAGCCGGGGATGACCTTCACCATCGAGCCGATGATCACCCTCGGCGGCATCGACTACGACACCTGGGACGACGACTGGACGGTCGTCACCAAGGACAAGTCGTGGGTCGCGCAGTTCGAGCACACCATCGTGGTGACCGACGACGGCGCGGAGATCCTGACCCTGCCCTGAGGCGGGTCCGCCCGGCGTGCGGGGTCAGGCGGCGGCGCGCTCGCGCAGCAGGGCCAGCGCCTCGTCGGCGTGCTTGTTCATGTCGGTCTCGGACCCGATCTCGGCGAGGACCGCGCGGTCCTCGCCGATCACGAACGTCTTCCGGCGGGTGTGGAAGTTCCCCGGCAGCCAGGCGCGGTAGGCACCGAAGGACTTCGCGACGGTGTGGTCGGCGTCGGACAGCAGCGGGAACCCGAAGCCGTTCGCGGCGGCGAACATGTTCTGCTTGTCCGGCCGGTCCGAGGAGATCCCGACCGGCTGCGCCCCGATCTCGGCGAACTCGGCCGCGAGGTCGCGGAAGTGGCAGGCCTCGGCGGTGCAGCCACCGGTCATCGCGGCCGGGTAGAAGAACAGGACGACGGGCCCGGCCGCCAGCAGGTCGGACAGCCGACGCGGTGCGCCGGCCTCGTCGGGCAGCTCGAAGTCGGTGGCGGTGTCGCCGACGGCCATGATGTCTCCTCGGGTCGCGGGTGCGGGGGTGGGTCAGGAACGTGGGGGCAGCGGGAGGAACCCGCTGGTGCGGCGGACGTAGTCGGCGTAGCCGGGGCGCCGGTCGGCGATGTCGCGTTCCAGCAGCGCCGCACCGGTGCCCTTCATCAGGTTCGCCGTGATCACGGCGACCCCGACCAGGCCGATCAGCCCCGCCGGGTGGTGCAGGGCGAGGATGCCCAGACCCCACCAGACGCAGGCGTCGCCGAAGTAGTTGGGGTGGCGGGTGAACCGCCACAGACCGCGGTCCATCACCTCGCCGCGGTTCGCGGGCTCGGCGGTGAAGCGGGCCAGCTGGGCGTCGCCGACGGACTCGAAGGTGAACCCGACCGCCCAGACGAGCACGCCGAGCACGGTGACGGCGATCAGCCATCCCGTGGCCGCGGTGCCGTACTGGGCGACCTGGACGGGCAGCGAGACGACCCACATCACCGCGCCCTGGGTGAGGTAGACGCGCCGGCCGATCGAGCCGCGCTCGCGCAGGTCGACGTAGCGCCGGTCCTCGGGCTTCCCGTGGTTGCGCCGCGCGATGTGGCGGGCCAGCCGCCCGCCCCACACCGCGACGAGCACGACCACCAGGGCGCGCCGCCAGCCGTCGCCGGTCGGGTCGAGGGCCGTCGCGGTCACCGCGGTGACGAGCGCGACCCACACGAACCCGAGCCCCCAGACGACGTCGACGCCGTCGTGCCGGCCGCGCCGCACCCCGATCGCGTAGGCCAGCGCCATGAGCAGCGCGACGGCGACAGCGGTGACGCCGAGGTTGACGGCCCAGGCCGCCCAGGGGAACGGGTTCACACCGATCATGCTGTCGCGGCCGGCGACGGCGCGCCCGCCGGGGCGGACCCGACAGCCGGGTCGAGCCCCAGGATCCCGGTGCGGCTGCGCGGCAGCCCGGAGGTGCCGTCGACGCCGGGGCGCACGGTCAGGATCTGGTGCACGCCCATCCGGTTCTCCTCGAACGCCAGCGCCGCACCGGCCAGGTACAGCAGCCAGATGCGCCACTGCTCCTCGCCGATCATCCGGACCGCGGTGTCGCGGTGCGCCTGCAGCGTCTCCAGCCAGGGTCGGACCGTCCACACGTAGTGCTCGCGCATCGAGTGGACGTCCACGACCTCGTGCCCGGCCTGCTCGAGGAACCCGAGGGTCTCACCGAGCGGGCGCATGTACATGTCCGGCGCGACGTAGGCCTCCATGAACGCGCCGCCGCCGGGTGCGGTGTTCGACCCGACCGAGCCGCGCGACATCTGCTGGAGCAGCAGGCGTCCGTGCGGGCGCAGCATGCGGTGCAGCTGCGCGGCGTAGACGCCGTAGTTCTCCTGCCCCACGTGCTCGCCCATCTCGATGGAGGAGACGGCGTCGAAGGGCTGGTCGTCGATCTCGCGGTAGTCCTGCAGCCGGATCTCCACCCGCTCCGACAGCCCCGCCCGGCGGACGCGCTCGACGCCGTAGTCGCGCTGCTGCGCGGACAGGGTCACGCCGGTGGCGTGCACGCCGTAGTGCTCGGCCGCGTGCACGAGCAGCGAGGCCCACCCGCAGCCGACGTCGAGCAGCCGCATCCCCGGCGCCAGGCCGAGCTTGCGGCAGATCAGGTCCAGCTTGTCGCGCTGCGCGTCGACCAGGCCGTAGCCGGGCCCCTCGTCGCGGGTCCAGTAGCCGCACGAGTACGCCATCTGCGGGTCGAGCAGGAAGGCGTAGAACTCGTTGGACAGGTCGTAGTGGTGGCTGATGGCGTCGCGGTCGCGGCGACGGCTGTGCCGCCGCCCGCCCAGCCGGGCCTCCGACGCCGGCGGCCGCGGCGGGGTGCCGACGGCGCCGAGCCGGGCCGCGGTGCCCAGGGCGCCGAGCTTCTGGCGCAGGTCGAGCCGCACCGCGCCGGTCCCGGGCTTCGCGAGCTGCCAGAACCGGGACAGCCCGTCGGCGATGTCGCCGTCGAAGGACAGGTCACCGGAGACGAACGCGCGGGCCAGGCCGAGCTCGCCCGGCGCCCACAGCAGCCGGCGCAGGGCCCGGCGCCGGTTGACGATCACCGTCGGCGGGGTCGGGTCGTCGGGGGTGCCGGTCCGGCCGGCCTCGCTGCCGTCCCAGGCGCGCAGCCGCACCGGGAGCGGGGCGCCGAGGACGTCCTCCAGGAGCGAGGTGAGACGCTCCGCGGGGGTGGTGGTCATGGGGGCACCTCTCAGAAGGACGGGCGGCGCTGCAGCGAGAACTGGAAGACGTCGAGGTAGCCGACGCGGAACCCGGCCTCGCAGTAGCCGAGGTAGAACTCCCACATCCGCCGGAACGTCTCGTCGAAGCCGAGCGCCTCGACCTCGTCCCACCGCTCGAGGAAGCGGGTGCGCCAGTGGCCCAGGGTGCGGGCGTAGTCGTAGCCCAGGCTCCGGCGCTCGGCGACGTGCAGCCCGCCGGTGTGCCGGGCGAGGTTGTCCTCGATGGACTCGACCGACGGGATGATCCCGCCGGGGAAGACGTACTTGTGGATCCAGGTGTAGTCGTTGCGGGCGACCATCATCCGGTCGTGCGGCATGGTGATCGACTGCAGGCCGACCCGGCCGCCCGGCTTGAGCAGCCGGTCCAGCGCGGCGAAGTACGTCGGCCAGTACTCGACGCCGACGGCCTCGATCATCTCGACCGACACGACGGCGTCGTAGGAGCCCTGGGCCTCGCGGTAGTCGCGCAGCAGCACCTGCACCCGGTCGGCCACGCCCGCCTCGGCGAGCCGCGCCTCGGCGAGGGTCTTCTGCTCCTGCGAGATCGTCAGCGTGGTGACCCGGGCGCCGCGCTGCGCGGCCCGCGTCGCGAGCCCGCCCCAGCCGGTGCCGATCTCCAGTACGTGCATCCCGGCCTCGACGCCCGCCATGTCCAGGATGCCGTCGATCTTGCGTTCCTGGGCGAGGACGAGGTCGTCGGAACCGTCGGCGAACCAGCCGGCGGAGTAGGACATGGTGTCGTCGAGGAACAGTGAGAACAGCTCGTTGGACAGGTCGTAGTGGCGGTGGATGTTCTCCCGCGACCCCTCGACCGAGTTGACCTCGGCGGTGGGCTGGCGGGCCTCGGCGAACCGGCGGCCCAGCCGCTGCAGGGCGGGCGGCACCAGCGTCGACAGCCGGGCGGCGAACGGGGTGAGCAACCCGGGCAGGTCGGTGGTCGTCCAGTCGCCGACCATGTACGACTCGCCGAAGCCGATCTTCGAGTCGGCGCCGAGCCGGTGGAAGAAGGCCGAGGGCCGCTCGATCCGCATCACCGGCGAGGACGGACCGCCGGACCCGATGCGCTCCCCGCCGGGGAACACCACACGGACCGGCAGCGACCGGACGGCGTTGCGGAACAGCGACTCCGCGATCCGGGCCTTGGCCGGGGCCACGGGCGGCGTCGCCAGACCGGGCCACACGCCCTCGTTGGGGCGGGGGACGGCGTGGGTGCGGGGCCGGGCGCCGCGCGCCCCGCCGGTCACCGGCACGGCGATCCCGTCGTGCTGCATCGTCATCGCGAGAGCCCTTCCTGAGGCTGATCCTGTGTGGAGTGTTCGTCGGGGAGGCCCGCGCGGTTCTGTGGTGGCCGGTCCGGTTTCGGCACGACCGGCAGCTTCGTCCACAGCGCGATGCCGTGGCGCCGGATCAGCGCCGCGGTCCGCTGGGTGACCAGCGGGCGGCGCAGCACCGTGCGCGCCACCTGCCGGGTGGTCGCGGGCCTGCGGATCCCGGCCAGGGTGGCGACGAACGCGGGCGCACCGTCCTGGTGCAGCGTGATCGCGATGCCGAGCCGGTCACCGGGCTCGGGCAGGCGCATCGTGTAGTGGCCGTCGACGGTGAGGAACGGCGAGACGTAGAACTCCTTGTCCACCTCCGCCCGCCCCGACGGGTCGGGGTGCAGCAGGTAGCAGTGCCGCTCGCCGTAGGTGTTGTGCACCTCCGCGACCACGCAGGCGAGCGTGCCGTTGGCGCGGTGGCACCAGAACACCGAGATGGGGTTGAACACGTAGCCGAGCACCCGGGCGTGGGCGAGCATCAGGACCCGGCCCCCGGCCAGGTCGATGCCGTGCGCGGCCAGGTAGGTGTCGACGTTCTCCCGGATCCCGCGCTCGGGGTCCCCGAGGTGGTCGCGGGCGTCGAAGCGGGCGAACGGGCGCAGCCAGAACGGCAGCCGCGGCAGCGCGTCCAGGTCGACGAGCCAGTAGTAGATCGGGTGCGAGAACGCCGTCTCCAGGTCGCGCCGGCGGGCGTGACGGACCTCGGCGTCGTAGAGCGCCGGGGTGCTCACCAGCTCACCCCGAGCGCGCGGGCGGCGCGCACGCCCGAGGCGCAGCCGTCCTCGTGGAAGCCCCAGCCGTGGTAGGCGCCGGCGTAGGCGGTGACCGGGGTGTTCAGCTCCGGCAGGCGGCGCTGGGCGGCCACCGAGTCCGGCGTGTACACCGGGTGCTCGTAGGTCATCCGCGCGACGACGGCGTCCGGGTCGATCCGCCCGGTGCCGTTCAGGGTGACCACCCAGTCGTCGGGGTCGGTGAGGCGCATCAGCCGGTTCATGTCGTAGCTGACCAGCACCGGGGCCTCGGTCGAGTCGGCGCAGGAGGGCTTGAGGTAGTTCCACGACGCCCGGGCGCCGCGCCGGCGCGGCAGCAGCGAGGTGTCGTGGTGCAGCCAGGTCTCGTTGCGGGAGTAGGTGAACGCCCCCAGCACGGCCCGCTCGTCGGCGGTGGCGCCGTCGCCGAGGACCGCCAGCGCCTGGTCGGGGTGGGTGGCGAGCACGACGTGGTCGAACGCGGCGACGGTGTCGGCGTCGTCGCGGACCTCGACGCCCGCGGTCGAGCGCAGGACCGAGCGGACCGGCGTCGCGGTGCGCACCGCCGGGAGCTGCTTGACGACACGGTCCACGTAGGAGCGGGACCCGCCGGTGACGGTCCGCCACTGCGGCGAGCCGCCGATCCCGAGCATGCCGTGGTGGTCGAGGAAGGTGAACAGGTAGCGCGCCGGGTAGTCCAGCGAGAGCGCCGCGCCCGCCGACCACACGCAGGACACCACCGGGATCATGAAGTGCTGCACGAAGTAGCGGGAGTAGCCGCCGATCGCGAGGAACGCCCCGAGCGTCACGTCGCCGGCGGACTCCTCGGTCAGGACCCGCCGTGCGTGCCGGTGGAACCGCACGACCTCGCCGAGCATCCGCAGGTAGGCCGGCCGGGCCGCGTTGGAGGCCTGCGGGAACAGACCGCCCAGCTTGCGGGCGCCGGCGTACTCCAGCCCGCAGCCGTCGCAGCGCACCGACATCGACATGTCGGAGTCCTGCGTGGACACCCCCAGCTCGCCGAACAGGCGCAGCAGGTTCGGGTAGGTGCGGTCGTTGTGGACGATGAACCCGGAGTCGACGTGGGTGGTCCCGCCGTCCGACGACGCCAGCTCGTGGGTGTGGGCGTGCCCGCCGGGGCGGGCGTCGGCCTCGTACAGCGTCACGTCGTGGCTGCGGGACAGCAGGTAGGCGGCCGTCAGACCGGACACCCCGCTGCCGACGACGGCGACGGTCGGACGCGCCTGCGGTGCACTCACCTGTCAACTCCTTCGAGGGCGACCCGCAGCCCGGCCGGGGCGGGTTCCGCCATGGCGTTCGAGATGACCGGGTCGCGGGGTTCGGCCCCGAGCTCGCCGAGTGCGAAACGTCGCACCAGGGAGGTCCAGTCACCGGCGCGGCGGAGCATGGCGTGGCCGTCGCCGAGCACGTCGAAGCGGGCGACCCGGTCGGTCACCGACCGGGCGCGCAGGGCGTAGGCGTAGGACGCGGCGGGGTCGGTCATCCGCTCCCGGTCGCCGTGGGCGATCAGCACCGACCGTCCGGCGAGCTGGTCGACCGGGTCGGAGCCCTCCAGCCAGGGGGCGAGCCCGCACACCGCGACGACGCCGGGTGCGCCCGCCGCCCGCAGCACCGCGCGGGCACCCATCGAGTGCCCGACGAGCACGACCGGGCGTCCCGGGTAGCGGCGCGCGAGCTCGTGGACGGCCCACTCGGCGTCGCGGTAGGCGTCCATGGCCGGGCCGTTCCAGCCCTTCAGCCGGTAGCGCAGCAGGTGCACTGCGACGCCCGAGCCCACCTCGGTCCGGTGGGCGCGCCCGCCGCGCTCCAGGGAGTGCGCGAACGGCAGCATGCGCAGCAGGGCCAGCCCGCGCCGGGCGGGCGCCGTGGAGTGCGACTTCCCGCCGTGGGCGACGAGCACGACACCGGCCGGTTCGGGGTGTCGGTCGCCGGCGTTCTCCAGCCACGGACTCGGATCGGGCACGGGGCGCCTCGCAGGGGACGGGGTGCACGGGGCACCGGAACGGTCTCGGCGCGTGTTCGTCCGGCGGCCCGGTGGTGGCCGGTCGGTGGGACCGTCCTCACATCGGGTCGGCCCGGACACGGTCCGCGACCGGTGCGTACCCGTCGACCCTAGATCGGGTCCGCGGTATCTCGCTCGTCGAGACATCTCGGCACGCGGGGATCGCTCGAACGGGTGAGGTGTGCGTCACCTCCCGTGGTCACGGCCGGGGTGGGTAGGACCACGGACGCACCCGGTCGTCGTGAGGGGCGAAGATGGTCGTGTGCCCGGGACCGGGCGCCGTGGACGGACGGGCGGGGAGGACGACGACGATGGGCGTGCCACCGGAGCTGACGGTGTGGCAGAAGGTCGTGGCGACGGTGCGACGCCGGCGTCGCGGGTCGGGCTTCTGGTTCGGGCTCGCGATCGCGGTGATCTGGCCGTTCGTCGTCTTCGGGACCCGGCTGGGCTGGCGCGGCGCGGAGCACCTGCCGCGCACCGGCGGCGCCCTGCTGGTCGGCAACCACGTCTCGTTCTCCGACCCGATCTTCGACATCGCCTTCGGCACCGCGCACGGCCGGATCCCGCGGTTCCTGGCCAAGGGCGAGCTGTGGTCGGTGCCGGTGGTGAAGTGGGTGCTCGGGCACGGCGGGCACATCCCGGTGTACCGGTCGTCGAAGCGGGCGGCGGAGTCGTTCACCGGCTCGATCGACGCCCTGGAGCGCGGGGAGATCGTCGCGATCTACCCGGAGGGCACCTACACCCGCGACCCCGGGCACTGGCCGATGAAGCCGAAGAACGGCGTCGCCCGGATCGCGCTGCGCTCCGGCGCCCCGGTGATCCCGATGGCGAACTGGGGCACCCAGGACTTCCTGCCCGCCGACGGGAAGCCGACGCCGTTCCCGCGCAAGCGGGTCACGGTCGCGCTCGGCCCGCCGGTGGACCTCTCGGAGTTCGCCGGGAAGCCGCTCACGAAGACCACCCTCGACGCGGCCACCGCGAAGATCATGGACGCGGTGACCGGGCTGCTCGAGGAGCTGCGCGGCGAGACCCGCCCCGCGACGACGTACGACCCGGAGGCGCGGCCGCGTCCGGAGGCGCCCGGCGAGCCGCTCGACCCGGCCGAGCGCGCCGCCGGCTGAGCCTCAGATCTCCAGCCCCAGCAGGGCGTTCTCGATGACCTCGGGCAGCGCCGGGTGGATCCAGTACTGCCCGGTCGCGATCTCGGAGACGGTCTGGCCGAACACCATCGCCTGGATCAGCTGCTGGACCAGCGTCGACGCCTGCGGCCCGAGCAGGTGCGCGCCCAGCAGCCGTCCGGTGCCCTTCTCCGCGACCAGCTTGCAGATGCCGGTGCGGTCCTCCATCGCCCAGCCGTAGGCGACGTCGCCGACGTTCTGGACCTTGACCGCGATGTCGAACCCGGCGTCGCGGGCCTCGGTCTCGGTCATGCCGACCGAGGCGATCTGCGGCTCGGTGAACACCGCCGCCGGGACGAAGTCGTGGTTGGTGGCGCGCAGGTCGTCCGG
Organism: Pseudonocardia sp. ICBG601; assembly: GCF_020496245.1. Classification (NCBI taxonomy): domain Bacteria; kingdom Bacillati; phylum Actinomycetota; class Actinomycetes; order Pseudonocardiales; family Pseudonocardiaceae; genus Pseudonocardia; species Pseudonocardia sp. ICBG601. Next base: position 2,409,043 of record NZ_JAHLJA010000148.1, read on the forward strand.
GTGCGCCAGGTTGTGCCCGACGATCTTGGCCTCGTGGTTGGCCACGTGCTTGAGCTGGTGCGGGGAGCTGACGTCGCCCAGCGCCCACACGCCCGCGGCGGAGACGCTGCGCTGGTACTCGTCGACGGCGACGCGGCCGTCGGCGTGCACGGTCACACCGCCCCGGTCCAGGTCCATCCGGTCGCCGTTGGGCATCCGGCCGGTGGCGACGAGCAGCGTGTCGGCGACGACGGTGGAGCCGTCGTCGAGGGTGATCTCGACCTCGCCGGGCCCGCCGCTGCCGTCGCCGGACAGCGCGGTGACCTGGCGGCCCAGCCGGCAGTCCCAGCGGGCGGTGGCGACCTCGGTGAACCGGTCGGACAGCGTGTCGTCGAGGTGGCGCAGCAGCTTCGGCCCGCGGGCGATCACGGTGACCTCGGCGCCGAGCGCGGAGAACACGTGCGCGAACTCGGAGGCGATGTAGCCGCCGCCGAGGATCGCGAGCCGGCGCGGGACGTCGTCGATGCGCATCACGGTGTCGGAGGTCTCGAACGGCACGCCGGCGTCGCCGACCAGCGGCGGGATGCTCGGCCGCGACCCGGCGGCGATCACGATCCGGTCGCCGCTGACGGTGTCGGTGCCGGAGCCGTCGGTGCGCTCGACGCCCAGCTCGCGCTCGCCGGTGAAGCGGGCGTGCCCGAAGTACACGGTGACGTTGGGGCTGCGGTCGACCCGGTAGGAGCGCCCGCCGTCGGAGATCGGGTCGATCCGCCCGAACACCCGGTCCCGGATGTCGGTCCAGCGGATCTTGTCGACGGTGCCGTCGACGCCGTAGGTGTGCGCGTGCCGGATGGTCTCGGCGACGTCCGCGGCGTAGACGTACATCTTGGTCGGGATGCAGCCGACGTTCAGGCAGGTCCCGCCGAACACCCCGTGCTCGACGATCGCGACGTCGAGACCGGCGAAGCGTTCGTCGATGAAGGTGTTTCCGGAACCGGTGCCGATGACGACCAGATCATGGTGGGCCACGTCGCGAGGCTAACCGCTTCCGCGGGCCCGCGACGCTCTGGTACCCCTCTGCAGATGACCGTTCCCACACCGGCCGCGGCGACGACCCCGACCCTGCACCGCGCCTGGGCCGCCGACCTCGACCCGGCCACCCTGTACGCGCTGCTCGCACTGCGCACCGCGATCTTCGTCGTCGAGCAGGAGTGCCCCTACCAGGAGCTCGACGGGCGCGACCTCGAACCGCGCACCCGGCACCACTGGCTGGCCGACGGCGGCACGGTCGTCGCGACCCTGCGGCTGCTGGCCGACCCGGGCGGGGTGCTGCGGATCGGCCGGGTCTGCACCCGTGCCGACGCGCGTGGGCGCGGGCTGGGGCACCGGCTGATGGACTCGGTGCTCGCCGAGGTCGGCGACCGCCCCTGCGTGCTCGACGCCCAGGAGGTCCAGGAGCCGTTCTATGCCCGGCACGGGTTCGTGCCTGCGGGGGAGCGGTTCGTCGAGGACGGCATCCCGCACGTCCCGATGGAGCGCCGCCGCTCCTGAGCGGGGCTCAGCCCGCGGCCCTCTTGCGCAGGTCCGGCGGGAACTGCCCGGCGTCGATGCAGGCCTGCGACCAGCGGTCCAGGTCGGCGGCGACGCCGTCGAGGTCGTCGCCCAGCGCGGCGACCAGGTCGTCCTGGGACGCGTCGGTGGCGGCCTCGACCCGGTCGCGGAAGCGGCGGCCGTCGTCGGTGAGGGCGGCGTCGGACCCGGCGGAGGTGGTCAGGCCCTCCTCGGCGAGCCTGCGGGCGCCCGCGTCGGCCATGTCCTGCGGCCAGGCGCGGGTGCCGGAGTACTCGCCGAGCGGGTAGCCGACCCACAGCTCGGCGAGGATGCCCATCCGCACCGGGTCCAGCCCGGCCGCGACGGAGGCGGCCACGTGGCCGTCGCCGCGGTGCTCGCGCACCAGGTCGGCGGCCCGCCACAGCCGCCCGGCCGGGTCCTGGGGGCGGGGCCGGGCACGCAGGGCGGAGAACAGCGGCCTGCCCGCGCCGGACACCGCGTCGACGGCGCGCTCCAGGATCTCGGCGACCTCGGCGACGCGGCCCGCGTCGGTCTCGTCGCCGAGGACCGCGCGCAGGCTCGCGGCGGTCTCGGCGTCGCGCAGCTGCTGCAGCTCCTCGACGTCGACCAGACGCAGCGCGTCCTCCCAGGTGGAGCCGACGAACCCGGGCTCGAACACGGCGAACGCGGCGGCGACCAGCGCCCCGGGCGCCCGGCCGCCGAACGGTCCGCCGCGCCCGCCGACGTAGGCGGTGAAGAAGTCCAGGCCGCGGGCGCCGACGGCGTCGCCGACCCGGGAGGACCAGACGTCGTGCATGGCGACCGGTTCGAGCGCGTCGCGCAGCCGGCGGGCCGGTGCGCCCCCGGTCACCGCGCCGGGCACCTCGATCCCCTCCGGTGCGGCGGCGAAGAAGATCCGGACGGCTTCGGCGTGGTCCACGTGCGCTCCTCGCGGGGTTCGGCGGCGCTGCCGGCCCGACGGTAGTTCCTCGGCCGGTGGCGCACGACCGGACGGCGGGCGTGCCCCGCGCGTCGCCGTCTCCGGGACGCCGAGTGCGCGATACTCCCGCGCGTGCCCGGACCCAGAGGGTGCACGAGCGGACACGCTGGGAGAGAAAGGCGGAACGGATGAGCGACGACCGACGGGGCGGCGACTCCCCGGCCTGGGGGCGGGTCGGACCGGAGGACCCGACGGCGGACCCGGCGACCCATCCGGCGCTGCGCACGCCCGACCCCACGGCCGATCAGCCGACCGTGGCGGTGCCGGTGGAGGGCGGCGGCCCGGACTCCGAGGCCACCACCGAGAAGCGCGCGATCCCGCACACCCGCACCGGCGGGCTGTGGGCCGCGTTGATCCTCTCGGCGGTCGTGCTGATCTTCCTGCTGGTGTTCATCCTGCAGAACACCGAGCCGGTCGCGATCAACTTCCTGTGGCTGACCGGGACGCTGCCCACCGGGGTGGCGCTGCTGTTCGCCGCGATCGCCGGGATCCTGCTGGTCGCCGTGCCCGGGACGGGCCGGATCCTACAGCTGCGCCGGCAGGCGCGGCGGGGCTGACCCGCACGGGTCGCGGCCGGGGATGCGGCCGCGACCCGGGGGAGGTCAGCGCCGGCGGCGCGGCCGGTCGGTGCGCGCGGCCCCGCCCGCGGCCGGGCGGCGGCGGGGCGCCGGCTTCGGCGGCTTGGCGACGACGATCGGCTCGCCGGACGGCTCCCGCGCACCGGTCACGCGGACCAGGTCAGGGTGCCCCGGGCGGACCGTCGAGACCTCGGCGGAGACCCCGGCCTGGCGGGTGAGCAGGTCCACCTCGGCGCGCTGCTCGGGCATCGCCAGCGTCACCACGACGCCGTCCTCACCGGCCCGGGCGGTACGCCCGGCGCGGTGCAGGTAGGCCTTGGGGTCGGCGGGCGGGTCGACGTGCACGACGAGCCCGACGTCGTCGATGTGGATGCCGCGGGCCGCGACGTCGGTCGCGACGAGTACCGGCACCGCACCGGAGCGGAAGTCGTCGAGCGCGCGGTTGCGCTGGCTCTGCGAGCGGCCACCGTGCAGCGGCCCGGCGGCGACGCCCTCGCGGCGCAGCACCCGCACCATCCGGTCGGCGCCGTGCTTGGTGCGCACGAACAGGATCGTGCGGCCCTCCCGGGCGGCGATCTCGGCGATGACGCGGGACCGGTCGTCGCGGTCGACGACGAGCACGTGGTGCTCCATCGTCGCGACGCTGCCGGTCGGCGGGGCGACCGAGCGGGTCACCGGGTCGGTGAGGTGGCGCCGGACCAGGGTGTCGACGTCGCCGTCGAGGGTCGCGGAGAACAGCAGGCGCTGCCCGTCGGCGGGGGTGCGGTCGAGGATCGCGCGGACCTGGGGCAGGAAGCCCATGTCGGCCATGCGGTCGGCCTCGTCCAGCGCGGTGATCGTGACCTCGGACAGGTCGCAGGTGCGCTGCTGCAGGTGGTCGGACAGCCGGCCCGGGGTGGCGACCAGCAGATCGACCCCGCGCCGGAGCTCGGCGACCTGCTTGTTCATCGACATCCCGCCGACGATGTCGGTCACCCGCAGGTCGACCGCCTTCGCCAGCGGCTTCAGGACCTCGACGACCTGGGTGGCGAGCTCGCGGGTCGGGACCAGCACCAGGCCGCGCGGGGCGGTCGGGCGGGAGCGCTCCCCGGCCAGGCGGGCCAGCAGCGCGAGCCCGAAGGCGAGGGTCTTGCCGGACCCGGTCTGGCCGCGTCCGAGCAGGTCGCGCCCGGCGAGGGTGTCGGGCAGCGTGGCCGCCTGCACCGGGAACGGGGCGGTGAAGCCCTGCTCGGCCAGTGCCTTGGTCAGGCGCTCGGGCAGGCCCAGCTCGGCGAACGACGGCATGCCGTCCTCGGGCTCGACCCACTGCGGCTCCGGCTCCGCCTTAGGGGCGGCGACGGCGGCGGCGCGGGCCGGGGCCGGACGGGACGCCGCGGCGCCACCACCGCGGCGGCCGCGGCGCGCGGCCGGACGGTCACCGCCGCGCTGCGCGGACCGGGCGGGGCCGCGGTCGTTCCGGCTCCCGTCCTGGAGGTGCTCGCGACGCTCGGCGCGGTTGCCGCCGCCGTCGCCGGAGCGCTCGCCCCGGGCGGGGCGGTCCCCACGGGGGGCGCCGGAGCGCTCGCCGCGGGCGGGGCCGCCGGTGCGGGCGCCCCGGGCCGGACGCGGGGCGTCACGGCGGTCGTCGTCCCGGGTGGGACGGTCGCGGCGGTCGTCGCCGCGGGTCTCGGTGCGACGGTCGTCGCGCCGGGCGGACCCGCGGTGGGCGCCGCCGTCGGCGGACGGCCCGGACGGGCGGGTGGCCCGCCGGCGGGCGGGACGGTCGGACGTGGTGCCGGCGTCGGACGACGGCGGGCGGAACTGCGGCCTGGTCAAGACAGGTCTCCTCGAGAACGTGGCACGTCCTGCGGAGACCTCGGGGGAGGTGTGCTCGGCCGACGGGCCCGGGCGCGGCGGCGCGTCGTCGCGGTGCGCGCTCCGTGATGGAAGGGCTCGGCCCGACGGCTCTGGCGGCCGGGCGCTCGTCGATCCACACTACGCGCCGTACCCGTGCTCCCCGGTGCCGGGCCGCCGGGACGCGACGCGTGACGCCGCGTCGCGCCCCGGGGGAGCGGCGGGCCGGGTCAGCCCAGCAGAGCGCGTTCCCGCAGCTCGGCGAGGAGTCGCCCGGGTGCGGCGGGGTCCAGCCCGCGGGCGACGAACCACTCGCCGATGCGTCGGACGTCACGGTCCAGGAACTCCGGTCCCTGCGGGTTCCCGACGACGTCGACGACCTGCGGCAGGTCGATCAGCACCGCCCGGCCGTGGTGGACGAGCACGTTGTAGGCCGACAGGTCGCCGTGCGCCCAGCCGAGGTCGGCGAGCACGCCGAGGGCGTCGACGAGGTCGTGCCACAGCGCGGTCAGCGCGCCCGCGTCCGGGCGCAGCGCGGCGAGCCGGGGTGCGGCGCGCCCGTCGGGGGTACCGAGGAACTCCAGCAGGACCTCGGTCCCGTCGACCGACACCGGGTAGGGCACCGGGGCGCCCGCGGAGTGCAGCCGGGCGAGTGCGGCGAACTCGGCCGCCGCCCACTGCCCGGCGATGAGGTCGCGGCCCAGCGCGGTGCGCTGCGCCATCGCCCGTGTCTCCCGGGAGCGCCGGACGCGGCGCCCCTCCAGGTAGCCGGCGTCGCGGTGGAACATGCGGTGCGCGGGGTCGCGGTATCGCTTGGCGGCGAGCAGCACCCCGTCACGGCCGGGGAGACCGCGTTCGACGAGGTGCACGTCGGCCTCCTTGCCGGTCTTGAGCACCCCGCGCTCGTGGTCGACGGCGCCGGCGTCGGTCACCAGCCAGCCGGGGCGGGGGTGCGGGCCACGGGCACCGGCGGGCAGCTCGGGCCAGGTGGACCAGCGGTCACCACCGCCGGGGACCTCGGCGGTGTCGGGGTCGTGCCCGGCCCGGCCGTCCAGGGCGAGCGCGGCGGTGTCGGCGCGGCCGGGACGGGGGCGGGGCTCGTCGTCGTCGAAACGGCGGCGACGGCGGACGGGATCGGGACGGTCGGAGGAGTACACGTGCGGCTCCGGAGGCGGCGGGGAGCGCCGCGCGGAGCCGGTCCTCAGGGACCGGTCGTGCCGCGCGACGGGGACGGTGCGGGCGGGCACGCGCTGCGCACCCGGACACGACGGACGGCCATCGGTACGCACCTCCCCGCTCGCACCGCGCAGCCCTGCCGCGCCACCGGTCCCTCCGGCCGGTGGCGACCCTGCCGGACGCCGTCCCGGCCCGCCACCGGTTTTCCGCGCCGCGCGGGCCCTGCGCTCAGCCGAAGGCGCTGAGTGCGCCGAGCCCGATCGCGGCGAACAGCGCCGCCCACACCACGACGGCCACGACCTGCCAGATCACGACCTGCCGCCGGTCCAGTCCCGCCGCGACCATCCCGAACGCGGTCAGCGAGATGGCCATCAGGGTCGGGGCGAGCAGCGACGCGACCGGGACGCCGTAGCGGTCCACCCGGGCGATCACCTTCTGCCGCCGCTCCGACGGCGGCCGCGACGCGCGGCGGCCGAGTCCCCGCCGGGCCCGGTCGCCCAGTCGCACCGCGACGACCAGGGCCAGCACGTTGCCCGCGATCGCCCCGGCGGCGGCGAGGAGCACCGGCATGCCGGTGATCGTCCCGACCAGCGTGCCCGTGTAGGACTCCAGGAACGGCACCACACCGATCACGAACACCGCCAGGAACTGCCACACCGGGTGCAGGGCGTCGACCCACAGGTTCAGCTGCTCGACCATGCCCGGATCATGCCGTATGTCCGACTCGGTGCGCGGGTTCAGGCCGGGATGACGAGATCCAGGTGGTCGCCGTCGCGCTCGACGAGGTGCCCCGCCCGCCGCGCGATCCGGGCCACCGCGCCGGCGTCGGCGGGCTCGGCCCGGGAGGTCGCCAGCAGCCGGGCCAGGCCGCCCTTGTGCGACTTGTTGTGGTGGCTGACGACCGACCGGCTCCCGTCCGGGCGCTGGGCCAGCACGTTCACCGTCACCGCGCCGGGGACCGTGCCGAGCGCGGCGTAGCCGCCGGAGCGGAGGTCGACGACGAGCTCGCCGTCGGCGATGCGGGCCAGCAGCGGGTCGAGCGTCGGGCGCCAGCGCGCGGCCAGCGTGCCCGAGCCGGGCAGCCTGGATCCCGCCGAGAGCCGGTAGGGCGGGATCGGGTCGTCGGCCCCGAGCAGCCCGAACAGGGCCGAGCACACCGCGAGCCGGGACCGGGCCCGGTCCCGGGTGGCGCGGGTGAAGGAGCCGGCGTCGAGGGCGTCGTAGAGGACCCCGGTGTAGCGGTCCAGCGCGGGCAGCGTCGGGTTCGTGCGCAGCGCGGCGTTGCGGTCGATCTCGGCGTCCTGGCGCTGCGACACCCCGAGCGCGGCGCGCGCGGCCGGACGGTCGCCGGCCAGCGCGACGAGCTCGTCGCACAGGTCCGTGCGGACGGGGCCGAGGTCGGCGTCGTGGGAGAGCGCGGCGAGGTCGAGCGGCGGGCCGTCGCCGCCGTCACGCTTGGTCTCCGAGGGCGGCAGCAGGACGAGCACGGCGCATCAGAGTAGTGATCGCCGCGCGCGCCCGTTGTGCCCGCCGGGGGACCGCACTAGGTTCGGGCCCGTGACCTGCCTGGTGGCGCGCATCCACGTCGACTGCATGCGGATCACGAGCGCGGCCTGTCGCCCCTGCCGCTGACCCGCGCTCGTCCGAGGGCCCACGTACGCGTCCGCCCCGCCACAGCCCATTAGCCGCCGCGATCGACCGACCCGGGCCCGGCCCGCCTCGGCACGCTCACACCCGGCGGTCGACCCGAAGAGGAGTCCCACCGTGACCGACCCCGACACCACCGCCAACTGGTCGTTCGAGACCAAGCAGGTGCACGCCGGCGCCGCACCCGACCCGACCACGAACGCCCGGGCCACGCCGATCTACCAGACGACGTCCTACGTCTTCCGCGACACCGACCACGCCGCGAACCTGTTCGGGCTCGCCGAGTTCGGCAACATCTACACGCGGATCATGAACCCCACCCAGGACGTGCTGGAGCAGCGCGTCGCCGCACTGGAGGGCGGGGCCGCGGCCCTGGCCGTCGCGTCCGGGCAGGCCGCGCAGGCGCTCGCGGTCCAGAACATCGCCGAGGCCGGGGACCACATCGTCTCCAGCGCCTCGCTCTACGGCGGCACCTACAACCAGTTCCACTACACCTTCCCGAAGATGGGCATCGAGGTCACCTTCGTGGAGGACCCCGACGACCTGGAGGAGTGGAAGGCCGCGATCCGGCCGAACACCAAGGCCCTCTACGGCGAGACGCTGGGCAACCCGCGCGGCAACATCCTCGACATCGCCGCCGTCGCCGGTGTCGCGCACGACGCCGGGGTCCCGCTGATCGTCGACAACACCGTCCCGACCCCGTACCTGGTGCGGCCGATCGAGCACGGCGCCGACATCGTCGTCGAGTCCCTGACCAAGTTCCTCGGCGGTCACGGCACCTCGGTCGGCGGCATCATCGTCGACTCCGGGAAGTTCGACTGGGTCGCGAACAAGGACAGGTTCCCCGGCCTGACCAGCCCGGACCCGAGCTACCACGGCGCGGTGTTCACCGACGCCGTCGGCCCGATCGCCTACATCATCAAGGCCCGTGTGCAGCTGCTGCGCGACCTCGGCCCGGCGATCTCCCCGCAGAACGCGTTCCTGATCATCCAGGGCATCGAGACGCTGTCGCTGCGGATGGACCGGCACAACCAGAACGCCCAGGCGCTGGCCGAGTGGCTGGAGGCCCGCGACGAGGTGGAGAAGGTCCACTACGCCGGTCTCCCGTCCAGCCCGTGGCACGCCCTCCAGCAGAAGTACCTGCCCAAGGGCGGCGGCGCGATCGTGGCGTTCGAGCTGCAGGGCGGCATCGAGGCGGGCAAGAAGTTCGTCAACGCCCTCGAGCTGCACAGCCACCTCGCCAACATCGGCGACGTCCGCAGCCTGGTCATCCACCCGGCGTCCACCACGCACAGCCAGCTCTCCGCGGAGGAGCAGCTCGCCTCCGGTGTGACCCCGGGCCTGGTCCGGCTGTCGGTGGGCCTCGAGGGCATCGAGGACCTCAAGGCCGACCTGGACGCCGGGTTCCGCGCCGCGAAGGGCGCCTGAGAGCGGATCTGATTACCTGGTGTCCGTGAACGACATCGAGCTCCCTCCCGCCAGCGGCGCCTGGCGGGAGGGAGACGACCCCGGCCGCCGCCACTTCCTCGACCTGCCCGCGCCGCTGAAGCTGGCGGCCGGCGGGGAGCTGCCGGGCGTGCGCCTGGCCTACGAGACATGGGGCGAGCTCGCACCGGACGGCTCCAACGCCGTCCTCGTCCTGCACGCCCTCACCGGCGACGCGCACCTGGAGGGCCCGGCCGGCCCCGGGCACCCGACGTCCGGCTGGTGGCCCGGGCTGATCGAGCCGGGCGGCCCGCTGGACCCGGCCCGCTGGTTCGTCGTCGCGCCGAACGCGGTCGGCGGCTGCCAGGGCAGCACCGGTCCGGCGTCCCGCGCGCCGGACGGGCGGACCTGGGGCAGCCGGTTCCCGACGGTCACCGTGCGGGACACGGTCGTCGCCGAGCAGTACCTGGCCGACGCGCTCGGCATCGACGCGTTCGCCTGCGTGATCGGCGGCTCGATGGGGTCCATGCGGTCCCTGGAGTGGGCGGCCACCGAGCCCGACCGGGTACGGCGGCTGTTCCTGCTCGCCGGGCCCGCGGCGTCGTCGGCGGACCAGATCGGCTGGGCGAGCCCGCAGATCCAGGCCATCACCTCCGACCCGCACTGGCACGGCGGCGACTACCACGACACGCCCGAGGGGCCCTGGCGCGGGCTGGGCGTCGCGCGGCGGATCGCGCACCTGTCGTACCGGTCGGGCTTCGAGCTGGCGACCCGGTTCGGCCGTGACCCGCAGTCGGGAGAGGACCCCCTCGACGGCGGCCGCTACGCCGTGGAGTCCTACCTGGACCACCACGCGCACAAGCTGGTGCACCGCTTCGACGCCGCGTCCTACGTGCGGCTGACCCAGGCGATGAACCACCACGACGTGGGCCGCGACCGGGGCGGGGTGGCGTCGGCGCTGTCGCGGGTCCGGGCCAGGACCTACGTCGCCGGGGTCACCTCCGACCGGCTCTACCCGCTCGCCGAGCAGCAGGAGCTGGCCGACGGCATCCCCGGCGCCGACCCGCTCAAGGTGATCGACTCGCCGTACGGGCACGACGGGTTCCTGGTGGAGACGCCGACGGTGGCCCGGCTGCTGGCCGAGCTGCTCGACGAGGCGGTCTGATCCGTCAGGGCCGCGCCACCGGGCGCGGCCCCGGCCGGACCGCCGTCAGCCCAGGTTCTCCCCGTAGACGCGCTGCACCCGCATCGTCATCAGCACCCGCCGGTCCCGGACCATGACCTCGCGGTACTCGTCCCAGTCCGGGTGCTCCCCGGCCGCGGCGCGGTACCAGTCGACCAGCGCCTGCACGGCGGGGCCGTCGGGGGAGTCGTCGGGGCCGACCAGCTCCACCGGCCCCTCGGCCGTCGCCCAGGAGCGGCCGTCGGCGCTCTCCACCGACAGCGCCGCCCGCGGGTCCCGCCGCAGGTTCGCGGTCTTGGCCCGCCCCTCGGTCATCGACACCTGCACCGTGCCGGCCGCGCGGTCGTAGTACGGCGTCACCGGCGACAGCTGGGGCATGCCACTGCGCTTGATCGTCGCGAGGACGCCCTGGCATGCCCCAGCGAGCAGCTCGTGCTGTTCGTCTCCCATGCCCCGAGTCTGCCCGCCCGGAACCGGGATGAGACCTGTCGGTGTGCCTCGCTACTCTTCTCCAGGTGTTGACCCGGATGTCGTCGCTGTTCCTGCGCACCCTGCGTGAGGACCCGGCCGACGCGGAGGTACCCAGCCACAAGCTGCTGGTCCGCGCCGGTTATGTCCGTCGCGTGGCCCCGGGCGTGTACTCCTGGCTCCCGCTCGGTCTCAAGGTGCTCCGCCGCATCGAGAACGTGGTGCGCGAGGAGATGGACGCCATGGGCGGCCAGGAGATCCAGTTCCCGGCGCTGCTGCCGCGCGAGCCCTACGAGGCGACGAACCGGTGGACCGAGTACGGCCCGAACCTGTTCCGCCTGAAGGACCGCAAGGGCGGTGACTACCTGCTCGGCCCGACCCACGAGGAGCTGTTCACCCTCGCGGTCAAGGGCGAGTACTCGTCGTACAAGGACTACCCGGTCATCCTCTACCAGATCCAGAACAAGTACCGCGACGAGGAGCGGCCCCGCGCGGGCATCCTGCGCGGCCGCGAGTTCCTCATGAAGGACTCGTACTCGTTCGACCTGACCGACGAGGGCCTGTCCGAGTCCTACCGCAAGCACCGCGACGCCTACGTGCGGATCTTCGACCGGCTCGGGCTGCGCTACGTCGTCGTCGCGGCCACCTCGGGCGCGATGGGCGGCTCGGCGTCGGAGGAGTTCCTCGCCGAGTCCGAGACCGGTGAGGACACCTTCGTCCGCGGTCCCGGCGGCTACGCGGCGAACGTCGAGGCCGTCACCACGCCCGCGCCCCCGGCGATCCCGCTCGACGGGCTGCCCGCGGCGCAGGTGCACCACACCCCGGACACCCCGACCATCGAGTCGCTGGTCGACTTCCTCAACGCGCACACCGAGCGCACCTTCACCGCGGCCGACACGCTGAAGAACGTGCTGGTCAAGACGCGGCAGCCGGGTGCGGCCGAGTGGGAGCTGCTGGGCATCGGCGTCCCCGGCGACCGCGAGGTCGACATGAAGCGCCTCGAGGCCGCGCTGGAGCCGGCCCAGGTCGAGCTCCTCGACGAGGCCGACTTCGCGCGCAACGCGTTCCTCGTGAAGGGCTACATCGGCCCGGGCGCGCTCGCCGCGAACGGCGTCCGCTTCCTGGTCGACCCCCGGATCGTCACCGGCACCGCCTGGGTCACCGGCGCGGACAAGTCCGACCACCACGTCGTCGACCTCGTCGCGGGCCGGGACTTCACCCCGGACGGCACGATCGAGGCCGCCGAGGTGCGCGCCGGGGACCCGTCGCCGGACGGCACCGGCGTGCTGGAGGCCGCCCGCGGCATCGAGATCGGGCACATCTTCCAGCTCGGCCGCAAGTACGCCGACGCCTTCTCCCTCGACGCGCTGGGCCCGGACTCCAAGCCGGTCCGGATCACGATGGGCTCGTACGGCATCGGGGTGTCCCGGCTGGTCGCCGCGGTCGCCGAGCAGTCCCACGACGGCTCCGGCCTCGTGTGGCCGCGCTCGGTCTCGCCGTTCGACGTGCACGTCGTCGTCGCGGGCAAGTCCGCGGAGCTGCTGGAGGGCGGCGAGGCCGTCGCCGCCGAGCTGGAGGCCCGTGGCCTGTCGGTCGTCCTCGACGACCGCAAGGCCAGCCCCGGCGTGAAGTTCGCCGACGCCGAGCTGATCGGGGTCCCGACGATCGTCGTCGTCGGGCGGGGGCTCGCCGACGGGAAGCTGGAGCTCAAGGACCGCGCCACCGGCGAGCGGAGCGAGATCGACCGCGCCGGTGCCGCCGAGCTCGTCGCGGGGATCGTCCGCGGGGCCTGAGCCGCACCGCCACCGCACGGGCGGGTCCCTCGCCGGAGGTGCCCGCTCCGTGCGTTCCGGGGTCAGCCGGGGCGGACCGCCGAGGCGGCGAGGTCGGTGAGGGCCGAGCGGGGGACCGCGTCGCCCGGACCGCCGCCCGCGTCCGCGGCGACGACCAGCATCGCGACGCCGACCGACCCGTCCCGGGCCTGGGTGCGGGGGACCGCCAGCACCCCGACCGCGCCGTCGGTGGCGCGGCACCCGCCGGCGCCCGACGCGGTGCCGTCGGTGCGGACCGTGGCCTCGACCCACGTCCCCGGCTCACCGCTGCCCGGACGCGGCCCGGGCGGCCCGACCGCCACCTGCGGTGCGGAGCCGGCGTAGGCCGACTCCCCGGCGCCGCGGGCGAACGCCTGCGCGGCCTGCTCGACCGTCGTCCCGGCCGGGACGGCGACGAGTGCGGCCGCGGCGACCCCGCGCGGTGCGGCGCCGACGGGGCAGTCGCCCGCGGCGAACGGCGGCGCCTCGGCGAGCCGGGCGAACGGCACCCCGAACACGTCCAGGGCGGGCGCGCCGGCGGTCGGGGCCGTCCACCCCGGCGGGGGCGTGACGGCGAACGCGGCGGGCTCCGCGGCCGGGGCCGGTGCGGGGGCGGCCGGTCCGGCCGGGGTGGACGTGGTGGAGTCCGGGCGGATGCCGCCGAGCCCGGCCACCGCGCCGGCCACGACCAGCACGGCGACGGCGGCGGCCAGCGCGGGACGCAGCCGTCGCCCGGAGCCGGGGGAGGGGTCGCCCGGGCGCGACGGTGTCGCGGGAGCCGGGCGGTCGGTCGTCGTCGTCGTCCGGCCGGAGGTCACCGGCGCAGCGTACGGCGGTGTCGCGCGACCCCGGTGCGGTGTCCGGCGGGCGGCCGACCGCGGTCGCCCGGCGGTCCGGGGCGTGCGGCGGGGCTCAGCCCGGCAGCAGCGTCAGCCGCACCGACCGCGTCGGGTTGTCGATGTTGGTGTCGACCAGGCAGATCGACTGCCAGGTCCCCAGCGCGGGGCGGCCGTCGATCACCGGCACCGTCGTCGACGGCGGCACGAACGCGGGCAGCACGTGGTCGCGCCCGTGCCCGGAGCTGCCGTGCCGGTGCTGCCACCGGTCGTCGGCGGGGAGCAGCTCGCGCAGCTGCTCGAGCAGGTCGGAGTCGCTGCCCGCGCCGGTCTCGATGACGGCGATCCCGGCCGTCGCGTGCGGCACGAAGACGTTGAGCAGGCCGTCGCCGGCACCGCAGTCGGACAGGAAGCGTTCGATCCGGTGCGTCAGGTCCACGACGGTCTCCTCGGAACCGGTCCGGATCTCGATCAGCTCGCTGTGCACGCCCCCGACACTAGGACGCTCACTACGCTCGGGCAGCGTGGACGACACGGTCACCTTCGCCGGGTGGGAACTGCCACACCGGCCCGGCTACCTGAACACCGCGAGCATCGGCATCCCGCCCCTCCGGGCGTCGGCGGTGGTCGCCGACGTCGTGGCGCGGTGGGCGGTCGGCGCGGCCTCGCCGAAGGACTTCGACGACGACGTCGAGGCGGCCCGCGCCGGGTTCGCCGCGATCACCGGGGTGCCGGTCGCCGACGTCGCGCAGGGCGCCACGACCTCCGGCCTGATCGGTCCGCTCGCCGCGTCGGTGCCCGACGGCACCCGCGTGCTCGTCGCCCGCGGCGAGTTCTCCTCGGTGACCCGGCCGTTCGCGGTGCAGGCCCACCGCGGGGTCCGGGTGACCGAGATGCCGCTCCCGGAGCTGGCGGCCCACGCCGGTGAGCACGACCTCGTCGCGGTGTCGGTGGTGCAGTCCGCCGACGGCGCGATCGCCGACGTCGACGCGCTGCTCGCCGCCCGCGCCCGCAGCGGCGTGCGGCTGCTGTTCGACGTCACCCAGGCCGCCGGGTGGCTCCCGCTGCGCCTGCACGACGCCGACGCCGTCGTCGGGTCCGGGTACAAGTGGCTGCTCGCGCCGCGCGGCACCGCCTGGCTGGCCCGGCGTCCGTCCTGGGTGGACGGGCCGTCCGCCGGGTCGCGCTGGCCGGAGCCCGCCCCGCACTCCGCGGGCTGGTACGGCACCCGGGACCGCTGGGGCGGCGGGCTCTACACGCCGGACCCGCCCGCGCGGCCCGGACCGGCCGGCGGCGAGGAGGCCCCGGTCTGGTTCGCCCACGCCGGCGCCGCGGTGACGCTGCCCTGGCTGGCCTCACTCGACGCCGACGGCCTGCGCGCGCACTGCGTCGGTCTCGCCGACACCCTGCGCGAGCGGCTCGGGATGCCGCCCGCCGGGTCGGCCATCGTGTCGGTGCGCGCCGAGGGGGCAGCCGACCGGCTGGCCGCGGCCGGGATCACCGCCGCCGTGCGCGACGGGGCCGCCCGGCTGGCGTTCCACCTGTCGACCACCCCCGACGACGTCGAGGCGGCCGCCGCGGCGCTCCGCTGAGCGCCGCGACCCCTCAGCTGCGACCGGGGAACACCGGCACGACGGGGGACCGCTCGGTGACCCCGCGCCAGTACGCGAGCCGGCCGGTGCACTCGACCATCGCCTTCAGCCCGGCCTCGCGCAGCGGGACCGACGACGACCGCTCGGTCACCGACCGCCAGGCGGCGATCGCGTCGGTCTCGGCCGACACCAGCAGCGCCCCGGCCGACACCCCGTCGACGACGGGCTGCGGGGCCGCGTACGCCGGCTGCGCCGAGACCGGCCGCTGCCCGATGTCGGACAGGGTCTGGGTGATCTGGCCGCGCAGGGTGGTGTGGGCCTCGATGTCCCCGCGGGCCCGGGTCGCCCACTCCGGGGGGATGAACGCGAGCGCCATCTTGTACGCCCACAGCGCCGCGTGCTCGCAGGCGAGTGCCCGCTGCAGTGCCTCGACGGTGACCTGGGGGACCTGCGGCTCGTCGTCGGACTCCTGCCGCGGCCGCGGACCCGCGCTCACGCCGGCGCCCCGGTCAGGACGGCCGCGTAGGTGGCGCAGCAGGCGGCGACCTCGGCGACCAGGCCCACCTGCAGCGCCGAGGCGCGGGGGACGACCTCGCCCGCGCTGCGGGCCGACCCGGCGACGGCGTCGCGCACCGCGGCGAGGTCACCCGACGGCGGTGTCGCGGGGGCGGCGATCTGGCCCGGGGTGCGCCCGCCCGCCTGGTCCAGCGCGGCGGCGTGCTCCATCCGGGCCGCGCGCAGCGGCTCCAGCCGGCCCGCGAGCGACGGGTCGCCGGTCACCGCGGCGACGATCAGCGCGGCGTCGGACCGGGCGGCGTCGGCGAGCGCGAGCAGGGCGTCGGAGGCGTCCTCGGTGCGCGTCGTCGCGCTCGAGCAGCCCGCCAGCGGCACCATCGCGGCCACCGCGGCCGCGGTCACCAGCACCTGGCGCCGCGTCGGGCGGACACCGCCGCGGCCGGTCACCGGCGACGGGGTCACCGACGGCGGCGGCCCGGCCGGGGACACCCGGGGCGACACGGATGGCTCGCGGTCGTTCACGTCGGGTCATGCTGCCAGCACGTGCCGGGCCGCCCGGCACCGACCGTGCCCGCCCGGGCCGCGGACGACCGCCCACCGACGGGCCACCGACCGGCGGCCCGCCGGGCCGACGCGCTAGGCTCGTCGGCCGTCCCCACCGTCACCGGCACCGTCCGGTCCCGTCCGGACGCGTCGCGGTGTGCGGCGCCGCTGTCGTATGCCGTCCGCAAGCGTCCGACGTGCCCGCCCACCGGCGGTCGCGGCACCACGATCGACGCCCACCCGAAGCCCCGCCGACCGGTCACCACCACGGCGGGCACCCTGACACGAGGAGAGTCACCCGATGCGCAGTCCGGACCCCGCACAGCTGGCAGACCAGCTGCGCGGCGTGCTCGAGCCGGTGGTCCACGGGGCCGGGCTGGAGATCGACGCCGTGGAGGTCCGCACCGCCGGGCGACGGCACTCGGTCAAGCTCGTCGTCGACCTGCCCGAGTCCTCGCCCGCGACCGGCATCGACCTCGACGTCATCGCCCGGCTCAGCCGCTCCGCGGCCGCGGAGCTGGACCCGCACGAGCACCTCATCGAGGGCTCGTACACGCTCGAGGTGACCTCGCCCGGGATCGACCGGCCGCTCACCGAGCCCCGGCACTGGCGGCGGGCCTACCTGCGCCTGGCGCGGATCACCCTGACCGACGGCACCGTCGTCGAGGCCCGGGTCGGCCGGCTCGACGGCGACACGGTCGCCGTCGCGGTCCCCGGCCGGAAGGCGCCGGAACGGCGGGACATCCCGCTCGCGGACATCCGCCACGCCCAGGTGCAGGTCGAGTTCAAGCCCGCCCCGCCCGCCGAGACCGCACTGCTCGACCCGGACGCGCTGTCCGGCAGCACCGACGGGGCCGACGGGGCCCCCACGACCCATGACGGCGGCGCCGTCGAGACCGTCCGCGACGAGGAGAACCGGTGAACGTCGACATCCCCGCGCTGCGCGCGATCGAGCGGGACAAGGAGATCCCGTTCGAGACGGTCCTCTCGGCCATCGAGACGGCGCTGCTCACCGCCTACCGGCACACCGACGGCCACCACCCGGACGCCCGCGTCGACATCGACCGCAAGACCGGTGTGGTGCGGGTCATGGTCCGCGACGCGGCCGACGCCTCCGAGGACGGCACCCCCGGCCCGGAGTTCGACGACACCCCCGAGGGCTTCGGCCGGATCGCGGCGACCACCGCCCGCCAGGTCATCCTGCAGCGGCTGCGCGACGCCGAGCACGAGCGCACCTACGGCGAGTTCTCCACCAAGGAGGGCGAGGTCGTCGCGGGCATCGTGCAGCGCGACGCGCGCGCCAACGCCCGCGGCGTCGTCGTGGTCGAGCTCTCCGGTGGCACCGAGGCCGTGCTGCCCGCCGCCGAGCAGGTGCCCGGCGAGGTCTACAAGCACGGCGACCGGATCCGCTGCTTCGTCATCGGCGTGAACCGCGGCCCGCGGGGCACCTCGATCACGCTCTCCCGGACCCACCCGAACCTGGTGCGCAAGCTGTTCGCCCTCGAGGTGCCCGAGCTCGTCGACGGCTCCGTCGAGATCGTCTCGGTGGCCCGTGAGGCCGGGTTCCGCTCCAAGATCGCGGTGCGCTCGACCCGCTCCGGGCTCAACGCCAAGGGCGCCTGCATCGGCCCGATGGGTGCCCGGGTGCGCGGCGTGATGGGCGAGCTGGCCGGCGAGAAGATCGACATCATCGACTGGTCCGAGGACCCGGCCGAGTTCGTCGGCAACGCGCTCTCGCCGTCGAAGGTGGTCTCGGTGACCGTGCTCGACGAGCGCGCCCGGATCGCCCGCGTCGTCGTGCCGGACTTCCAGCTGTCGCTGGCGATCGGCAAGGAGGGGCAGAACGCCCGTCTCGCCGCCCGGCTCACCGGCTGGAAGATCGACATCCGCAGCGACGCCGACCCGCGCGATCCGGTCACCCCCGACGGTGGGCCGGCCGACCCCGCCGGGGAGCCGTCCTGACCGACGGAGATCAACAGCAGGGGTCGGGCGAGGGAATGCCCGACGATCGCCCTGCGCTACACTCGTCATCGGCCCGCGGTCGCGGACCGTCGCCCACGCACACCCGGTCGGTTCCGATCCGGACCTGTGTGGGGTGCCGGACCCGGGAACGGGCCGACGTACTGTTGCGGGTGGTCGTGGAGAACGGACGTTGCATTCCGGATCCGCGCCGCCGCCTCCCCGGACGGGGTGCCTGGTTGCACCTCTCGACGGGGTGCCTGGACAGGGCCGAGCGACGCTCGGCGTTCGCCCGGGCGTTACGCGTCCGCTCGGCACCGGACGTCACCGCCGTCAGGCGGTGGCTGCAGGAGCCGCGCGACCCGCTGGGGCCCGGGAACCTCTCGGACCCGTCATCGGAAGAAAGCAAGGTCGACCAGTCATGAGCCAGCAGTGAAGATCGCACCATGAACGTGCTTCGACACTAGGTTCGAGGTCGAGCGGGATGCTGCCGCCCGGCCTCCGGTCAGGATGAGGAGAGCAGTGGCAGGCAAGGCCCGCGTGCACGAGCTCGCGAAAGAGCTCGGAATCAGCAGTAAGCAGGTCCTCAGCAAGCTGCAGGACCTGGGGGAGTACGTGAAGTCCCCCTCCTCCACCGTGGAGGCCCCGGTCGCGCGCAAGCTGCGCGACGCGATGGCCTCCGGTGGGGGCGCCGCCGGCGGTCAGCGCCGCGGTTCCGGCGCGCCCGGTGGCGGTCGTCCGCGCGCCGGTGGCTCCGGCGCCCCGTCGCCGTCGCGCCCGACCCCGGGTCCGGCCCCCAAGCCCGGCCCGCGTCCGGGTCCGCCGGCCCCCGCGGCACCCACCCCGGGTGCCCCGTCGCCGGCGCAGCCCGCGGCGCGCACCGACGTCCCGAAGCCGGGACCGGCCGCGCCCAAGCCCGGCCCGCAGGCCCCGGCGGCTCCGGCCGTCGAGACCCCCGCCGCGGCCGCCGAGGCCCCGGCCGCGCCGCGGCCCGGTTCCGCCGCGCCGAAGCCCGGTCCGGCGGCCCCGAAGCCGGGTCCGGCCGCGCCGAAGCCCGCCCCCGCGCCCCGTCCGGGCCAGGGACAGGGACACGGTGGCCAGGGCGGTGGCGCCCCGCGTCCCGCCGGCCAGCCCGGTGAGCGTGGCGCCCGTCCGGGCCCGCGCCAGCCGCGCGTCGGCAACAACCCGTTCGGCGTCGGCCAGGGTTCGCCCAAGCCGGGCCCGCGTCCCGGCCCGCCGCAGCCCCAGCAGGGCGGTGGCGGCCAGCAGGGCGGCGGCCGTCCCGAGGCTCCGGCCGCGCGTTCCGGTGAGGCCCCGCCGCGTCCGCCCCGTCCGGGTGGCGCTCCGGGTGCGGGCGGTCCCCGTCCGAACCCGGGCAACATGCCTCCGCGGCCGAACCCGGGCATGATGCCCGCGCGTCCGGCTGCGGGTCGTCCCGGCGCCGGTGCCGGTGGCCGTGGTGGCCCCGGCGGCGGTCGTGGTGGCCCCGGCGGTGGCCGTGGTGGCCCCGGTGGCGGTCGTCCCGGTGGCGGTGGCGGCGGTTTCCGTCCCGGTGGCGGCGGTCCCGGTGGTCCGCCCCCGGCCGGCGGCGGTTTCCGCGGTCGTCCCGGTGGTGGCGGTGCGCGTGGTCGCGGCGGTGCCGCGGGTGCGTTCGGCCGTCCCGGCGGTCCGGCCCGCAAGGGTCGCAAGTCGAAGCGGCAGAAGCGCCAGGAGTACGACGCCATGGCCGCGCCCTCGGTGGGCGGCGTCCGCCTGCCCAAGGGCAACGGCGAGACGATCCGGCTGCCGCGTGGCGCGTCGCTGACCGACTTCGCCGAGAAGATCAACGCCAACCCGGCCTCGCTGGTGCAGGTGTTGTTCCACCTCGGTGAGATGGTCACGGCCACCGCGTCGGTCTCGGACGAGATCCTGGAGCTGCTCGGCCAGGAGATGAACTACCGCGTGCAGGTCGTCTCCCCCGAGGAGGAGGACCGTGCGCTGCTGGAGTCGTTCGACATCGAGTTCGGTGACCCGGGCGACGAGGACGCGCTCGAGGCCCGTCCGCCGGTCGTGACCGTCATGGGTCACGTCGACCACGGTAAGACGCGGCTGCTGGACACGGTCCGCAAGGCGAACGTCCGCGAGGGCGAGGCCGGCGGCATCACCCAGCACATCGGCGCCTACCAGGTCGCGGCCGAGCTCGAGGGCGAGGAGCGGCTCATCACGTTCATCGACACCCCGGGTCACGAGGCGTTCACCGCCATGCGTGCCCGTGGTGCGAAGTCCACCGACATCGCGGTCATCGTGGTGGCGGCGGACGACGGTGTGATGCCGCAGACCGTCGAGTCGATCAACCACGCGCAGGCGGCCGGTCTGCCGATCGTCGTCGCGGTCAACAAGATCGATGTCGAGGGTGCGAACCCGCAGAAGATCCGCCAGCAGCTCACCGAGTACAACCTGGTGGCCGAGGAGTACGGCGGCGACACCATGTTCGTCGACATCTCCGCGAAGCAGGGCACCAACATCGAGGGTCTGCTGGAGGCGGTCCTGCTGACCGCCGACGCGGCGCTCGACCTGCGGGCCAACCCCGAGATGGAGGCGCAGGGCGTCACCATCGAGGGTCACCTGGACCGCGGTCGCGGCCCGGTGGCCACGGTGCTGGTCCAGCGCGGAACGCTCCGGGTCGGCGACTCGGTCGTGGCCGGCGACGCCTCCGGGCGCGTCCGGCGCATGGTCGACGAGCACGGCCAGGACGTCACCGAGGCGCTCCCGTCGCGTCCGGTGCAGGTCATCGGTCTGACGTCGGTGCCGGGTGCGGGCGACACGTTCCTCGTCGTGGACGAGGACCGGGTGGCCCGCCAGATCGCCGACCGGCGCCGCGCCCGTGAGCGCAACGCCGAGCTGGCGAGCCGTCGCAAGCGCGTCAGCCTGGAGGACCTGGACGCCGCGCTGAAGGAGACCAACACCCTCAACCTGATCATCAAGGGTGACAACTCGGGCACCGTCGAGGCGCTCGAGGAAGCCCTGATGAAGCTGGACGTGGGTGAGGAGGTCGAGCTGCGGGTCATCCACCGCGGCGTCGGCGGTATCACCGAGGGCGACATCAACCTCGCCATCGCGGACAACGTCATCGTCATGGGCTTCAACGTCCGTGCCGAGGGCAAGGCCACGGAGCTGGCCAACCGCGAGGGCGTCGAGATCCGCTACTACTCGGTGATCTACCAGGCGATCGACGAGATCGAGGCGGCCCTCAAGGGCATGCTCAAGCCGGAGTACGAGGAGGTCGAGCTGGGCCGCGCGGAGGTCCGCGAGGTCTTCAAGTCCTCGAAGTTCGGCACGATCGCCGGTTGCCTGGTGATGGGTGGGGAGATCCGCCGGAACGCCCGGGCGCGCCTGCTGCGCGACTCGAAGGTGATCCACGAGAACCTCCCGATCTCGTCGCTGCGCCGGTTCAAGGACGACGTGGTCGAGGTCCGCGAGGGCTTCGAGTGCGGTCTGACGCTCGGTACCTACGGCGACATCAAGGTCGACGACGTCATCGAGACGTTCGAGATGCGGGAGAAGCCGCGCGACTAGCGGCTGACGAACGCGCTCCGACGGGGCGGCCGGTCACCGGCCGCCCCGTCGGCGTCAGCGGAGGTGTGTGTGTACGTCGGCTCCCTGGAGTGTGACGTGCTGCTCGGCGACGTCCGGTCGCTGAAGCAGAAGCGCTCGGCGGTGCGTCCGCTGCTGGCCGAGCTGCGCCGGTTCGAGGTGGCGGCGGCCGAGGCGGGCCATCTGGACCTGCACCGGCGTGCGCTGATCGGGGTGAGCTGTGTCGCCGCCGACGCGGGGCACGTCCGTGCCCTGCTGGAGCGGTGCGAGCGGCTGGTGGCCGCCCGCCCCGAGCTGGAGCTGCTGTCGGCCCGGACCCGGCTGTTCGGCCCCGACGAGGACTGAGCCCCGGCGGTGGCCGGGGGACGGACCAGCAGGACCGAGAATCGAACGCGGCGTGACCCCGCGACCCGTGCCTAGACTCGGGCTCGCACGACCCGCTGGAAGGAGCAGGACATGGTCGACCAGGCCCGCGCGCGCAAGCTCGCGAAGCGGATCTCGCAGATCGTCGCGGAGGCCCTCGAGCACGAGGTGAAGGACCCGCGGCTGGCGATGGTGACGATCACCGACACCCGTGTCACCGGCGACCTGCGCGAGGCGACCGTGTTCTACACGGTCATGGGTGCCTCGCTGGAGGAGGAGCCGGACACCGCGGGGGCCGCCGCCGCGCTGCAGAGCGCGAGCGGGGTGCTCCGCAGCCGGGTGGGACAGCAGACCGGGGTGCGGCACACGCCGAGCCTCGCGTTCGTGCTGGACGCGGTGCCGGACACGGCCCGCCGGATGGAGGAGCTGCTGGCCCGCACCCGCGCCTCCGACGAGGAGGTGGCCCGGCTGGCGGCCACGGCGTCGCCGGCGGGGGAGGCGGACCCGTACAAGGCCCCGCGGGAGACCGACGCCGAGTGACCAGCGGCGCGCACGAGACCGTCCCGGGTCCCGGTCCGGTCGATCCGGCCGGGGCCGCGGCGGTGCTGCGCCGGGCCCGTGACGTGCTCGTGGTCGGGCACGTCCGGCCCGACGCGGACGCCGCGGGCAGCGCCCTGGCCCTGGCCACGGCGCTGCACCGCGCGGGGACCCCGGTCACCGTGTCATTCGGCGGGCCGGACCCGGTGCCCGCCGGGCTGGTCGACACCCTCGACCCCGACGGGCTGGTCGTCGCCTCGGTGGACGCGCCGCGCGCGCCGGACCTGCTGGTCTGCTGCGACATCTCGTCGTCCCCCCGGCTGGGGGACCTGGAGCCGGTGCTGGACACGGCCGGGTCGTCGCTGGCGGTGGACCACCACGCGTCGTTCGTGGCGTTCACGGACCGGTACCTCGTCGACCCGGGCGCCCCGGCGACGGTGACGCTCGTCCGGGCGGTGCTCGCCGAGCTGGGCACCCCGCTGGACGCGGTCCTCGCCCGGTCCCTGTTCGCGGGGCTCTACACCGACACCGGTGGTTTCCGGCGCGGCGGTGCGGAGGCGCTCCGGCTGGGCGCCGAGCTCGTCGACGCCGGCGTCGAGCCCGCTCCGCTGCTGCGTGACATCGGCGGTCCGGTGCCGTTCGCGTGGCTCGCCGCGCAGGCCACGGTGCTGGCCGGGGCCCACCGGGAGGCGGGCGTCGCCGCGGGGGCGGACCTGGTGTGGGCCGCCGTCGACGTGGCGACCGCGACCCGGTTCCGCGACCGCACGGTCGCCCTGGTCGGGCCGCTGCAGGCCGCGGCCGGGGGCGGGGTGGCGGCGCTGCTGACCGAGACGGCGCCGGGGGAGTGGTCGGTGTCGCTGCGCGGCAACGGGTCCCCGGACCTGTCCCGGGTGGCGACGGCGCTCGGCGGTGGCGGGCACACCGGTGCCGCCGGGTTCGAACGCTCCGGTACCCGCGACGGGCTGCTGGAGCTGCTCCGGGCGGAGCTGGCCCGCTGAGCACGTGCCCGGTTGATCGGGTTCATCCGGGGTACATCGCCGCGACACCACGATCGGGTGGACCTCGGGGCGGTCCGGTGTCGCGGCACCGGGGCACGTAGCGTGTCCCGCGAGACCAGGAGGTGTGCGGTGCGATCCGAGCCCGCTGCGGCCCGCGGGGGCGACGACAGTCACGGCAACGAGCCCAGCGGGTGGCCGGAGTTCCTCCGGGCCTGGTTGCGCAACCCGGCCCAGGTGGGTGCGGTGTGGCCGAGCTCGCCGCGGCTGTCGGCGAAGCTGGCCCGTATCGCGCCGGGGCACGGCGCGCCGGTCGTCGTGGAGCTGGGGCCGGGCACCGGCGCCGTCACCACGCAGGTCGGCAGGCGGCTCCCGCCGGAGGGCCGGCACCTGGCCGTCGAGCTCGACCCGCGGATGGCCCGCTTCCTGCAGGACCGCCACCCGGGCGTCGAGGTCGTGAACGGTGACGCCCGCAAGCTGGGGTCGCTGCTCGCCGAGCGCGACATCACCTCGGTCGACGCGGTGATCTCCGGGCTGCCCTGGTCGCTGTTCGACCGGACGATGCAGCAGGAGATCCTCGACCAGGTCGTCGGGGCGGTGGGGGAGACCGGCGCGTTCGCGACGTTCGCCTACTCCCACACCCTGCCGATGCCCTCGGCGCGGCGGTTCAAGGCGGCCCTGCACGACACGTTCGACGAGGTCGTGATGACCCGTACGGTGTGGCGCAACCTGCCGCCCGCGTTCTGCTTCCTCTGCCGTCGTCCCCGTCGGTGACCCGGCCCGCCCCCATCGCGGGCGGGCCCCGTGACATCCTCCGGCTCGCCCTGCCCGCGCTCCCGGTGCTGGCGGCCGAGCCGCTGTTCCTGCTGGTCGACACGGCCGTCGTCGGACGGCTGGGTGGGCTGCCGCTGGCCTCGCTCGCCGTCGCCGCGGTGCTGTTCGCGCAGGTCACGACCCAGCTGACGTTCCTGTCCTACGGGACGACGGCGCGCGCGTCCCGGTTCTACGGCGCCGGGCGCCGGTCGGCCGCGGTGGCGGAGGGCGTGCAGGCGACCTGGCTGGCGCTGGGCGTCGGGCTGCTGGTCGTGGTGCTCGGACAGCTCGCCGCGGCACCGCTGGCGGGGCTGCTCGCCGGGGACCCGGTGATCGCCGAGGGCGCGGTGTCGTGGCTGCGGATCGCGCTGCTCGGCGCCCCGCTGGTCCTGGTGACGCTGGCCGGCAACGGCTGGATGCGCGGGGTGCAGGACACCCGTCGCCCGATGTGGATCGTGATCGGCGGCAACCTGCTGTCCGCTCTGCTCTGCCCGCTGCTGGTGCACGGGGCGGGGGACTGGGCGGGCTGGGGGCTGGAGGGCTCGGCGATCGCGAACGTCGCGGGGCAGGCCGTCGCCGCGTCGCTGTTCCTGCGGGCGCTGGTCGTCGAACGACGGCGGGCCCCCGTCGGTGACCCGGTCCGCTTCGCCCCGGACACCGCGGTGCTCCGTTCCCAGGCGGCGATGGGCCGCGACCTGATCGTGCGGTCGCTGGGGTTCCAGGCCTGCTTCCTGTCCGCGACGGCGGTCGCCGCCCGGTTCGGGTCCGAGTCCGTCGCCGCGCACCAGATCGTGCTGCAGCTGTGGGTGTTCCAGTCCCTGGTGCTCGACGCGGTCGCGATCGCGGCGCAGTCGCTGGTCGGGGCGGCACTGGGTGGCGCGGACGGCGAGCACGGTGCGGACGGCGGACGCGGCACGGACGGCGACCGTGCGGATACCGGACCGGCGCGGGCGCTCGCCGCCCGGGTCACCCGCTACGGTCTCGTGCTCGGCTGCGGGTTCGGCGTGCTGTTCGCCGCGCTCTACCCCGTCCTGCCGCCGGTGTTCACCCGCGACGCGGCGGTCCTCGCGGCGATCCCCGCGGCGTGGTGGTTCTTCACCGCGCTGCAGCCGATCGCCGGGGTGGTGTTCGCCCTGGACGGCGTGCTGCTCGGCGCCGGTGACGCGGCCTTCCTGCGCACCACGACGCTGCTCGCCGCGCTCGGCGGGTTCCTGCCGATGATCTGGCTGTCGCTGCTGTTCGGGTGGGGGCTGGCCGGGATCTGGACCGGGCTCGCCGCGTTCATGGTGGTGCGCCTGGTCGCGGTGGGGC
This sequence comes from Pseudonocardia sp. ICBG601, assembly GCF_020496245.1. Taxonomy (NCBI): domain Bacteria; kingdom Bacillati; phylum Actinomycetota; class Actinomycetes; order Pseudonocardiales; family Pseudonocardiaceae; genus Pseudonocardia; species Pseudonocardia sp. ICBG601. The sequence continues at coordinate 2,434,732 of NZ_JAHLJA010000148.1, forward strand.
TGCGGGCACGGTCGGGGCGCTGGGCGGTCCCGGGCCAGATCCGGGCCTGACCGTCCGTCCCACACCGGCGGTGGTGCGGCACCGGGCTCCTCGCGGCGAGTGGCGCACCACGTACCAGGCGGTGGCGCCCGGAGGGGCGTGACGTACCACTCGGCGGGGGCCGCGGCGGGGCGCGGCGGGCCATGGCGCGGCGCGATGCGGTGGGGTGCGGCGCGCGCGGGCCCCGGTGCGGTTCAGGTCCGGTCGGTGACCGGCACCTCCGACGACCGTGGCGTGACGCCCGCACCGGGTTTCGGGCCCGTGTCCTGGGAGGGGAGGGGCAGCCGCACGGTGAACACGGCGCCGCTGCCGTCGTCGCGGGTACCGACCGTCACCGACCCACCGAGGCGGCGGGCGATCCGGTCGACCAGCGCCAGCCCGATGCCGCGGGGGCGGCCGCCGGGCGTCGCGCGGGTGCTGAACCCGAAGGTGAACAGCTCGCGGGCGGTGTCCGGGGGCACCCCGGGGCCGCTGTCGGCGACCTCCAGGAGCAGCTCGCGGCCGTCGGGCCCGGTGCGCAGGACGACGGCGACCGACCGCTCCCCGGCGCGCCCGGTGACGACCTCGACCGCGTTGTCGACGAGGTTGCCGACCAGGGAGACCAGGTCGTCCGCGGCGAAGGGCAGCCGCAGGTCCGGCAGTACGTCGGGGTCGCAGGCGTCGGTGACGGCGAAGGTGACGTCGTGCTCGGAGGCCTGCCACGCCTTGTCCGCGAGCAGCGCGGCGAGGACCGGGTCGTAGACCTCGGCCACGACCCGTGCACCGGGTCCGCGGGTGCGGTCCAGCGCGGCGGTGCCGGCCGCGGCGGCGTCGGCGGTGTCGCCCAGCTCGATCAGGGTCAGCACGGTCTGCAGCCGGTTGCCGAACTCGTGCGCCTGCCCGGACAGCGCGGCGACGGTGTCGCGGGCCTCGTCGCGCTCGCGCAGCACCCCGGCCAGCTCGGTGCGGTCGCGCAGGGTGAACACCCGCGTCCCCGGTCCCGCGGCCGGCCCGGCGTGCCTGCTGTTGACCAGCAGCACCCGCTCCCCGGCCAGGGCGGCCCGGTCGCGCAGGTCCGAGCGCAGCCCGCTGGTGAGCACGGCGGCGACGGCGGGGTCCATGCCGAGCCCGGCGAGCGGCCGCCCCGGGACGGCGGGGTCGTCGGGGGAGTCGTGGCCGGGCAGGCCGAGCAGCCGCCGGGCCTCGGCGTTGACGACGACGAGCCGCCCGTCGCCGTCGACGACCAGCAGCCCCTCGCCGACGGCGTGCAGCACCGCCTCGTGGTGGGTGTAGGCGGCGGTGATGTCCTCGGGTTCCAGCCCCAGGGTCTGGCGGCGCAGCCGCCGGGCCAGCAGCACCGCCAGCCCCGAGCCGACGAGCACCGCCACCGCGGCGGCCGCGATGATCCCGGGCAGCGAGCGCAGCGCGAGGTCGCTGATCCGGGTCTGCAGCACGCCGACGGAGATGACCGCGGCGATCCGGCCGTCGACCAGGACCGGGGTGACGGTGCGGACCGAGGGCCCCAGGGTGCCGGTGTAGACCTCGGTCGAGGTCTCCCCGGCCAGCGCCGGGGCGATGTTGCCCTGGTAGATCAGGCCGATCTCGGCGGGGTTGTAGTGGCTGTAGCGGACGCCCTGCGGGGACATCACGACGATGAAGCCGGTGTTCGTGGCCCGCCGGACCCGCTCGGCGACGGGCTGGAGGCGGGCGGAGAGGGCGGCGAGACCGCCGCCGTCGCGGACGGCGTCGACGACCTCGGGGTCCGAGGCGAGCGACAGCGCGGTGGCGGTGGTGAGCCGGCCCGCGGCGTCGTGCTCCAGGCGGCTCGCGCCGTAGCCGCCGAGCGCGGCGAGCCCGCCGACGGTCAGCAGCACGGTGACGACCTGCAGCAGGAACAGCCGCCGCACCAGCCGCGACCGGCGCAGCGGCGGCGAGGAACGGAACGGCCGGCGCACGGGCCCAGCCTGCCACCGCGGGAGCGGCAGGGGGACCCGTGCACCGGCCGGGACGTCGACACCCCCGCGGGCCTCGGGGCTCCGCGGGGGTGCGACGGTCATGGGAGGAGGACGTGCCCGGTCAGGAGCCCGCGCCGACCTTCTCGCGGCGGGACTCGTCGGCGTCCGGCTTCGCGGCGCCGTCGGCGGCCTCGTCGATCTCGGCGTCCGCGGCGCCGCCACCGTGCGCGGCCTCCATGTCGGCCTCGACCAGCGTCGGGTCGTCGAGCACCGCGGCCAGCCGCTCACGGTCGAGCTCGCCGTTCCAGCGGGCGATGACCAGGGTGGCCACGACGTTGCCGATCGCGTTGGTCAGGGCGCGGCCCTCGGACATCATGCGGTCGATGCCGACGATCAGCGCGAGGCCGACGACGATGGCCTCGGGGGTGAAGAACTCCCCGCCGAAGGCCTGCAGCGACGCGGCCAGGGTGACCAGGCCGGCGCCGGTGACACCGGCGGCGCCCTTGGAGGTCAGCACCATCAGGACGGCCAGCGCGATCTGCGCGCCGATCGGCAGGAACTCGCCACCGGCCTGGATGATGAACAGCGCACCCAGGGTCAGGTAGATGCAGGTGCCGTCGAGGTTGAACGAGTAGCCGGTCGGGATGACCATGCCGACGGTCTGCTTGGACGCACCGGCGGACTGCAGCTTGGTGAGGAAGCGCGGCAGCACCGACTCCGACGACGAGGTGCCGACGATGATCAGCAGCTCGTCCTTGATCAGCCGGATGACCTTGAGGACGTTGAACCCGGCGGCCCAGGAGACCGCGCCGAGGACGACGACGACGAACACCGCGCAGGTGCCCCAGAACACGGCCATCAGCTTGAGCAGGTTGACCAGCGACCCGCCGCCCATCTGACCGACGGTGTAGGCCATGCCGCCGAACGCGGCGACCGGCGCGGCCCACATGATGATCTTGATGATGCCGAAGATGACCTGGGCGATGCCCTCGATGCCGCCGACCAGGCGGCTGCGCAGGGCCGGGTTCAGCGAGGAGATGGCGCAGGCGGACAGGATCGCCAGCACCAGGACCTGCAGGACCGAGTTGTCGACGAACGGGCCGAAGAAGCTGTGCGGCAGCAGCGAGTCCTGGATGAACGGGATGACGCCCGACTCCTGGCTGCCGGTGGCGGCCTGGTCGGTGGCCTTCGCGAGGTCGGACGCGCTGGGCTGGCCGGTGAAGCCGGCGCCCGGCTGGAACACGTTGCCCGCGATGAGCCCCATCGCCAGCGCGATGACGGTCATGACCAGGAAGTAGCCCAGTGCCCGGGCGGCGAGACCGCCGGCGCGGGCCAGATTGCCCAGCGAGGCGATGCCGACGACCACGGTGCAGAAGATGACCGGGCCGATGATGACCTTGATCATCTGGACGAACGTGTCGGCCAGCCACTTGGTCTCCTTGGCGAACCCGGGGGCGAAGAAGCCCACCAGGATGCCGGAGACGATGCCGACGATGACCCAGAACCAGAGCTGGGTGTAGACCTTCTTCTTGGTCCGGGTGGGGGTGGTGGACCCCGTCCCGGACGAGCCGTCTGCGTTGGCGACCTCGGCCATGTCCGTCCTCCTCGACGTGTGCGGTGGGGAAACGATGGGGCCGGGGCGTGTCGTGGGGCAACCGCGGGGACACCGGGCTTGAGGAAGCTTTGAGGAAACGTCGCTAGGGTGGGCGCGTGCGGGTGCTGCTGGTCGAGGACGACGCGGTCCTCGGCGACGCCCTGCGGCGCAGCCTGGTCCGCGAGGGCTACCCGACCGACCTCGTGACCAGCGGATCCGCGGCCATCGCGGCCGTCGCCGAGCGGGAGCCCGACGTCGTCCTGCTCGACATGGGCCTGCCCGACCGCGACGGCATCGGCGTCTGCCGGGAGATCCGGGAGCGGTCCCGGGTGCCGATCCTGGCCATCACCGGCCGCGGCGACGTCGCGGCGCGGGTGCAGGGGCTGCGCTCGGGCGCGGACGACTACCTGGTCAAGCCCGTCTCGACCGAGGAGCTCGTCGCCCGGATCGAGGCCGTGCTGCGTCGCGCCACCGGCGCCGCGGTGGCCGCGACGGTGAGCGTCGGCGACGTCGTCGTCGACCTCGACCGGCGCGCGGTGACCGCGGGCGGCGCCGAGGTCGCGCTGACCCGCAAGGAGTTCGACCTGCTCGCCGCGCTCGCCCGCCGGGAGGGTGCGGTGCTGCCGCGCACCGAGCTGCTAGAGCAGGTGTGGGGGATCGCCGACGCGTCCGCGGCGCGCACGCTGGAGGCGCACGTGGCGTCGCTGCGGTCGAAGCTGGGTGCCCGCGACGTCGTGGTGACGGTCCGTGGAGTCGGGTACCGGCTGGCGCGTTAGCGTCCCGGCGTGCCCGCACGCAACCCGCCCCCGCCGCCCGGACTCGTGATCGTCGACAAGGACCGGGGCCCGACCAGCCACGACGTCGTCGGGAAGCTCCGCCGGATCATGGGCACCCGCAAGGTCGGCCACGCCGGGACACTCGACCCGATGGCGACCGGGGTGCTCGTCGTCGGCATCGAGCGGGCCACCAAGCTGCTCGGGCACCTGTCGCTCGACACCAAGGCCTACACCGCGACCGTGCGTCTCGGGCAGGCCACCGACACCGACGACGCCGAGGGCACGCCCGTCGGCGAGCCCGTCCCGGTCGTGGCCGACGACGCCGCCGTCCGGGCCGCGATGGCCGCGCTGACGGGGCCGATCATGCAGGTCCCCAGCGCGGTGTCCGCGGTCAAGATCGACGGCAAGCGCGCCTACCAGCGGGTCCGCGACGGCGAGACCGTCGAGATCCCGGCCCGCCCGGTCACCGTCTCGGCCTTCGAGCTGCTCGCGGTGCGCCGCGAGGGGCCGTGGTGCGACCTGGACGTCGCCGTCGACTGCTCCTCGGGCACCTACGTCCGCGCGCTCGCCCGCGACCTCGGCACGGCGCTGGGCTCCGCCGGGCACCTGACCGCGCTGCGACGCACCCGGGTCGGACCGTTCACCCTGGAGCACGCGCGCACCGTCGAGCAGCTCGCCGACGACCCGGGCCTGTCGCTGGACCTCGCCGCGGCCGTCGCGACGGCGTTCCCGCGCGTCGACCTCGACGCCTCCGCCGCCACCGACGTGCGGTTCGGCAAGTCGCTGCCCGCGGCCGGGATCGAGGGCACCTACGGCGTGTTCGCCCCGGACGGCGCCGCGCTGGCCCTGATGGCCGACCGCGGCGCCGCCGCCCGCCCGGTCGTCGTGCTCGCCCCGGCCGGCTGACCCCCCGGGCCGGCCGCGGTCGCCCGCTGCGCGGGATCCCACCCGGTTCGCCTAGGCTCGCGGCCGTGCAGCGGTGGCGTGGTCTGGAGGCGGTTCCGCCCGGCTGGGGCCGGTGCGTCGTCACCGTCGGCGTGTTCGACGGGGTGCACCGGGGACACCGGCAGCTGATCGCCCGCGCGGTGGAACGGGCGCACGAGCGTGGCCTGCCCGCCGTGGTCGTGACGTTCGACCCGCACCCGGCCGAGCTGATCCGGCCCGGCACCCACCCGGCGCGGCTGTCCACACTCGACCGGCGGGCGGAGCTCGTGGCCGAGGCGGGCGCGGACGTCTTCTGCGTCATCCCGTTCACCGAGGCGCTGTCCCGGATGGCGCCCGCCGGGTTCGCGCACGAGGTGCTGGTGGACCGGCTGCACGCGGCCGTCGTCGTCGTGGGCAGCAACTTCACCTTCGGCCACCGGGCAGAGGGCGACGTCGGGACCCTCGCCGAGCTGGGCCGTCGCTTCGGGTTCGCCTGCGAGGCCCTCGACCTGGTCTCCGACCACGACGTGACCTTCTCCTCCACCTACATCCGGTCCTGCATCGACGCCGGGGCCGTCCGCGACGCCGCGCACGCGCTGGGCCGCTGGCACCGGGTGGACGGCGTGATCGTGCACGGGCACAAGCGTGGCCGTGACCTGGGCTATCCGACGGCGAACGTCGCCAGCCCACCGCACACGGCGATCCCCGCCGACGGCGTCTACGCGGGCTGGTTCCGTATCGGCGACCGCCGCCTGATGGGCGCCGTCTCGGTGGGGACCAACCCCACGTTCTCCGGGCGGGTGCGCACCGTCGAGGTCTACGTGCTCGACGTCGACGAGAACTTCTACGGCCACGAGGTCGGCGTCGAGTTCGTCGAGCGGCTGCGCGGCCAGGAGCACTACGACGGCATCGAGGCGCTCGTCGCGCAGATGGGCCGCGACGTCGCGACCTGCCGCGAGATCCTCACCGCGGCCGGCGACGCGACCGGACCCGACGGGGCGCCGGGTTAGGTGAAAACCCCCTGCCGGGGTCGAACGTCCACGCCCGCACCGCGTGGTCGCCGACGCTGTCCGGCATGGACGACCCCCGCACCGCGGACCCGGTGGCGCAGGAGATCGCGCGCAACCGCGACCGCCAGAGCGCGATCTACGGCGAGCCCCTCGACGAGCGCATCCGCCGGCTCACGACCGGTCTCGGCATCACCCAGGCCCGCCTCGCCGCCGCGGTCGGGCTGAGCCCGGCGATGCTGTCCCAGCTGGCGGGCGGGCGCCGGGTCAAGATCGGGGACCCGGCGGTGCTGGGCCGGATGACCGCGCTGGACCGGCGGCTCGCGCACGGCCCGGTGCCCGACGCCGAGCGCGACGTGCTGCTGGCCCGGGTCCGCCAGGAGCCGACGCCGTGGGGCCCCACCGGCGGCTGCCGCTGCGCCGAGCAGACCCCCGCCACCGGGCAGGCGGTGCCGCAGCCGCGACGGGCCCCCGCCGAGCCGACCGCGGAGGACGCGCTGCGCGGGGTGAGCGCGCCGGCCCGGCTCGTCGCGGCGGCGGCCGAGCTGGCCCCGGCGTTCCCGGAGATCGCGGAGGTGCTGCGCCGTGCCGCCGCCGGACGGCGCTGACAGGCTGTGCGGATGCGGCTGTTCACCGCGCTGTGGCCGCCACCGGAGGCGGTGGCGGCGCTGACCCGCGCGCTCGACGAGGTCCCGCCCCGGCTCCCGGACGGCGCGCGCCCGACCGACCCGTCGACCTGGCACGTGACGCTGTGCTTCCACGGCGACGACGACCCGGACACCCGCGCCTCGGCCCTGGACGACGCCCTGGCCCGCGCCGTCGCGCCGCGGCTGCGGATCGCCGGGACGGGCACCTTCCCCGGTGTGCTGTGGGCCGGGGTCGAGGAGAGCGGGGGACCCGTCCTCCCCGGCCTGGCCGCCCGGGCCGGTGCGACGGGGCCGCGGCCGTACCGTCCGCACGTCACCCTGGCGCGGTGGGACCGGCGCCGCGGCGACGCGACCGTGGCCGGCGACGGCATCGCCGCGGGCCCCTGGTGGACACCGGGGGAGGCGGTGCTCGTGCGCAGCGACCCCGGTGCGCGCTACACCGTGGTCCACCGGGTCCCGCTGTGCCCCGGCACACCGGACCACACACCGGGGTGACGCGGGTCGGCGGCGGTCGGCGCACCCGTCGCTGGTACCGTTTCACACCGGGTCCGGCTGCAGTCCGTGGCGGCCGAGACCGACTTCCTGCCGTCCCACCGGTTCATCCGGGTTTCGTCGGACGTCATGGCCCCACGGACCGTCTCAAGGATGAAGGAGTTGAGCAGTGGCACTGACCACCGCCGAGAAGAAGAGCACGCTCGAGCAGTACGGCACCCACGCCACCGACACCGGGTCCCCCGAGGCCCAGGTCGCGCTGCTGACGCAGCGCATCGTCGGCCTGACCGAGCACCTGAAGCAGCACAAGCACGACCACCACAGCCGGCGCGGCCTGCTGCTGCTGGTCGGTCGTCGTCGCCGGCTGCTCAAGTACCTGCGCGAGGTGGACGTCGCCCGCTACCGCGCGCTGATCGAGAAGCTGGGTCTGCGCCGCTGACCCGCCCGGCCGACCCGGCACCGGATCCCGGTGCCGGGTCGTTCCGTAACACCGAGCGACACAACTGAACAGAGCCCGCCACTCGGGCGACCGGACATCCGCCGGTCCTCGGTAGTGGCCTCCGGAGCGCGACGCGCGGCCGGGGGCTTCGATCGAAGACCGGCCCAGCAGGGGATCGAGCCGGCGCCACGGTGGTGGGGGTAGACGAAGACCACTCCCAACGACGAGGAGAACACCCCCGTATGACTGACGTCATCTCCGAGGACGGCGTGCACGAGAGCACCGCCGTCATCGACAACGGCACCTACGGCACCCGCACCGTCCGGTTCGAGACCGGCCGGCTCGCCCGCCAGGCCGCCGGGTCCGTCGTCGCGTACCTCGACGACGAGACCATGCTGCTGTCCGCCACGACCGCCTCGAAGCGGCCGAAGGATCAGTTCGACTTCTTCCCGCTCACGGTGGACGTCGAGGAGCGGATGTACGCCGCGGGCCGGATCCCCGGCTCGTTCTTCCGCCGCGAGGGCCGCCCGGGCACCGACGCGATCCTGACCTGCCGCCTCATCGACCGCCCGCTGCGCCCGTCCTTCGTGGACGGCCTGCGCAACGAGATCCAGGTCGTCGTGACGGTCATGTCGCTCGACCCGAAGGACCCCTACGACGTCGTGGCGATCAACGCCGCGTCGGCGTCCACCCAGCTCGCCGGCCTGCCGTTCTCCGGCCCGGTCGGCGGCGTCCGCGTCGCGCTCATCGCGAACGAGGCGGGCACCGACACCCAGTGGGTCGCCTTCCCGACCCACGACCAGCTCGACCGCGCCGCGTTCGACATGGTCGTCGCGGGCCGCATCGTCGGTGACGACGTCGCGATCATGATGGTCGAGGCCGAGGCCACCGAGAACACCATCGACCTCGTCGCCGGTGGGGCCACCGCCCCGACCGAGGGCGTCGTCGCGGACGGGCTGGAGGCGGCCAAGCCGTTCATCCGCAGCCTGTGCGTCGCCCAGCAGCAGCTGGCCGACGTCGCGGCCAAGCCGACCGCCGACTACCCGGTGTTCCCGGCCTACCAGCCGGACGCCTTCGAGGCGGTCTCCGAGGCCGTCGAGCAGGAGCTGGCGCAGGCGCTGACCATCGCCGGCAAGCAGGAGCGCGAGACCCGGACCGACGAGATCAAGGCGTCGGTGCTGGACAAGCTCGGCGAGCGCTTCGTCGGCCGCGAGTCCGAGCTCGGCAACGCGTTCCGCTCGCTGAACAAGAAGCTGGTCCGCCGCCGCATCCTGACCGACCAGGTCCGGATCGACGGCCGTGGCCTGACCGACATCCGGCCGCTGTCGGCCGAGGTCGAGGTCGTCCCGCGGGCGCACGGCTCGGCGCTGTTCGAGCGTGGCGAGACCCAGATCATGGGCGTCACCACGCTGAACATGCTCCGCATGGAGCAGCAGATCGACCAGCTGGGGCCGGAGACGCGCAAGCGCTACCTGCACCACTACAACTTCCCGCCGTACTCGACCGGTGAGACCGGCCGCGTCGGCTCGCCGAAGCGCCGCGAGATCGGCCACGGCGCGCTCGCCGAGCGGGCCCTGATCCCGGTCCTGCCGACCCGCGAGGAGTTCCCCTACGCGATCCGGCAGGTCTCCGAGGCCCTGGGCTCGAACGGCTCGACCTCGATGGGCTCGGTCTGCGCGTCCACGATGTCGCTGCTCAACGCCGGTGTGCCGCTGAAGGCGCCGGTCGCGGGCATCGCGATGGGCCTGGTGTCCGACGAGGTCGACGGCCAGACGCGCTACGTCGCGCTGACCGACATCCTCGGTGCCGAGGACGCGTTCGGCGACATGGACTTCAAGGTCGCCGGCACCAAGGAGTTCGTCACGGCGCTGCAGCTGGACACCAAGCTGGACGGCATCCCGTCCGAGGTGCTCGCCGCCGCGCTGAACCAGGCCAAGGACGCCCGCCTGACCATCCTCGAGGTGATCGGCGAGGCCATCGACGGCCCGGACGAGATGAGCAAGTACGCGCCGCGGGTCACCGCGGTGAAGGTCCCGGTCGACAAGATCGGCGAGGTCATCGGCCCGAAGGGCAAGATGATCAACTCGATCACCGAGAAGACCGGCGCCGACATCTCGATCGAGGACGACGGCACGATCTACGTCGGTGCGAACGACGGCCCCTCCGCGGAGGAGGCGATCGGCATGATCAACGCGATCGCCAACCCGCAGCTGCCGAAGGTCGGCGAGCGGTTCCTGGGCACGGTGGTCAAGGCCGCCGCGTTCGGTGCCTTCGTCTCGCTGGTCCCCGGCAAGGACGGCCTGGTCCACATCTCGAAGCTCGGCAACGGGAAGCGGATCAGCAAGGTCGAGGACGTCGTCAAGGTCGGCGACAAGCTGCGCGTCGAGGTCACCGACATCGACAACCGCGGCAAGATCTCGCTGGTCCCGGTGGTCGAGGAGTCCGCGGCCACGGAGGCGCCCGCCGAGGGTGCCGTCGACGCCGAGGCCCCGGCCGAGGCCGCCAACCCGAGCTGAACTGTTGGCATCTGAGAACGACCACGCGACGGCGGCCCGGGACTCCTCCCGGGCCGCCGCCCGCGTGTCCCCGCCGCCCGTGGCCACCGCCGACGACACCACCGACACGGTCCGCCGCAGCGACCTGCCCGGCGGGGTCCGGCTCGTCACCGAGACGGTGCCGGGCGTCCGCTCGGTCGCGCTGGGCATCTGGATCGGGATCGGCTCGGTCGACGAGACGCCCGAGCAGGCGGGGGCCGCGCACTTCCTGGAACACCTGCTCTTCAAGGGCACCCGGCGGCGCACCGCGGCGGGCATCGCCGAGGAGATGGACGCCGTCGGCGGTGAGCTGAACGCGTTCACCGCCAAGGAGCACACCTGCTACTACGCCCACGTCCTCGACACCGACGTGGCGCTGGCGGTGGACGTGCTGGCCGACGTCGTCACCGACGCCGAGCTGGCGCACACCGACGTCGAGCTGGAACGGGGCGTCGTGCTCGAGGAGATCTCGATGCGCGACGACGACCCGGAGGACCTGCTCGGCGACCTGTTCGACGAGACCCTGTTCGGCGACCACCCGCTCGGGCGCCCGGTGATCGGCTCCGAGGACTCGATCCGGGCGATGAGCCGCGACACCCTGCACAGCTTCTGGCGCGGGGAGTACACGGCGCCGCGGATGGTCGTGGCTGCGGCCGGGAACCTGGAGCACGACCACGTCGCGGAGCTCGTCGCCGCCGCGCTGGACCGGGCGACGCAGGGACACCGCGGCGCCCGCCCGGTGCCGCCGCGGACGGCGACCGGGGCCCGCCCCGTGCGCACCGGCGCCCTCGGCCTGCTCGACGACGACTCCGAGCAGGCCCACATGATGCTCGGCGTGCCCACCGCGGGCCGCGCCGGACGCGGGCTGCCAGTGCTGGCGGTGCTGAACTCCGCCCTCGGCGGGGGACTGTCGTCGCGGCTGTTCCAGCAGGTCCGCGAGCAGCGCGGGCTGGCCTACCAGGTCTACTCCTCGACCGTCCGCTACGCCGACGCCGGCGCGCTGTCGGTGTACGCCGGGTGCGCCCCGGAGCGGCTGGGCGAGGTCGTCGCCGTGGTGCGGGACGTGCTCGCCGAGGTCGCGGCCGACGGCCTGACCGAGGCCGAGGTCGTCCGCGCCCGGGGCGCCCTGCGCGGGGGACTGGTGCTGGGCTGCGAGGACACCGCGTCGCGGATGAACCGGCTCGGCCGCGCCGAGCTGGACCACGGGCGGCAGCGGTCGCTGGCCGACAGCCTGGCCCGCATCGACGCGGTCACCCCGGGCGAGGTCGCGGCGCTGGCGGCGGACCTGCTGGCCCAGCCGCTGACGGCGGCGGTCGTGGGGCCCTACGCGGAGCTCGACGACCTGCCGGCCGCGCTGCGCGACCTGGCCTGAGGCGAGACGCTCCGGGCCCCGGGGCGCACCGGCCTCGGGCCGTCGAGACGGACGGAGCCCCGGACCCGTACGGGTCCGGGGCTCCGCGCCTGTCCGGGGGCGGCCGGTCAGGAACCGTTCTGCCAGCCGAGGGTCTCGGGCAGCGGCGGGAACGCGTACAGCGCCGAACCCCAGTTCGCGAGACCGGGCTTGGTCGCCCAGATGCTCGGGCCGGAGTAGACCGGCAGCACGCCGTAGGTGGCGAGCGCCTTCTTCTCCGCCACGTTGGCGGCGGCGTACTGCTCGTCGGCGGTGGGCAGGGTGTTGACCTTACGGAGCTCGGCGTCGAGCTCCTTGCTGCCGGTCCCGGAGCGGTTCAGCTGCGAGTCCGAGCAGTACTGCTGGCAGATGTAGGCCACGCCGTACGGGTCGGTGGACTTGAACCCGAGGAAGACCATGTCGAACTCCTTGTTCGCCAGGATCTTGGAGAAGTCGGTCGCCGGGACGACGCGGACCTGCATGTCGATGCCGACGTTCTTCAGCATCGCCACCAGCGCGCCCGAGGTGGCCCGCTTGGTCGGGGTGTCACCGGTCTGGACGTAGGAGAAGGTCAGCTTCTGCCCGCCCTTGGCGCGGATCCCGTCCGGACCTGCGGCCCAGCCCGCCGAGTCCAGGTCCCGCTTCACGGCCTCCGGATCGAAGGTCACGGCGTTCGCGAGGTTGTCCTCGTAGCCCTTCTGGTAGGGCTGCAGCGTCAGCGATCCGCTCGGGGTCTCGGTGTAGTCCAGACCCTGGAAGGTGATCTTCGCGATCTGCTGGCGGTCGACCGAGTCGAAGATCGCCTTGCGGACCACGGGGTCCTTCAGGACCGGGGTGGTGCTGTTCAGCATCAGCAGGTAGTTCGCCGGGGTGCCGGAGATGCGGATGTCGGCGTCCGGCACGGACCGGGCCTGGGCGAGAAAGTCCGCGGTCTCGGCCTCGGTGGCATCGAGCTGGCCGTTGCGGAAGGCGTTGATCTTCGCCTGCTGCTCCATCTGCACCAGGGTGATGCGGTCCAGCTTGCCCTTCTTGCCCCACCACTTCGGGTTGCGCTCGAAGCTGATGGTGGCGTTCTGCTTGTCGTAGTCCGCCACGGTGTACGGGCCGGCGCCCCACTCGGGGTGTGGGTTGTTCAGGTAGCCCTTGTTGAAGGCGTCCGGAGTGGCGGCCTTCGGGTGCACGAGATAGTTGAACAGGCTCGGCCACCACGGGTTCGGGCCGGTGAACGCGACGACGGCCTGCCTGTCGTCCGCGCCGCGGGTGACCGAGGCGATCCGGTCGTAGCCGTCGGTCGAGCTCGGGATGAACGCGGTGTCCTTCCCGTTGTTCGCCTTCCAGGTGGACTCGAACGCCCGCCAGTCGATCGGCGTGCCGTCGTTGAACACGGCCTTGGGGTTGATCGTGTAGGTGACGGTGGTCTTCCCGCCGTTGTCGACCGGCTCGGCCTTCGTCACGTAGTCCGGGTTGACCACCGGATCACCGGTCGGGGTGAAGGAGATGACCACGGGGTTGTAGAAGGTCCAGGACAACCGGGTGTCGGTGGTGGAGTCGCCCTGGAAGTAGTTGAACTGCGGGTTCAGGTCGGACCGGAACGGCAGGGTGACCTGCCCGCCGTCCTTGACGTTCTCGTACGGCTGGGCGTTGTACGACGGCGTCGTGGACAGCGACTCGCCGGTCTGCGCGGGCCCGCCGGAGCCACCCCCGCCACAGCCCGCCAGCACCAGGGCCAGCGCCGCGACGGCGGCGGTCATCGCCCCGCGTCGGATCGGTCTGCGCATGTCTCTCCTTCGTTCGGTTCCCCGGTGTCGGGGTGGGAGGTGGTTCAGCGGAAGTGGCAGGCGTTGCGGTGGTCGGAGTCGGCGTCGCTGGCGCCGTCCTTCACCGTCAGCGCGGGGGTCTCACCGGCGCAGCGGGACCGCTCGTGCTCGGACAGCGTCCGGGCCAGCGGGCAGCGGCCCAGGAACGCGCAGCCCGGCGCGTCGTCGGTCGGGCTGGGCAGGTCCCCGGAGAGCACCACCCGCTGCCGGGTGCGCTCCACCTGCGGGTCCGGCACCGGGATCGCCGACAGCAGCGCCTGCGTGTAGGGGTGCTGCGGGTTGCCGAACACGTCGGCGACCGCGCCGGACTCCACGATCCGGCCCAGGTACATGACCGCGACCCGGTCCGCGACGTGCCGCACCACCGACAGGTCGTGCGCGACGAACAGGTAGCTCAGCCCCAGCTCGCGCTGCAACGCGGTGAGCAGGTTCAGCACCCCCGCCTGCACCGAGACGTCGAGGGCGGACACCGGCTCGTCGAGCACCAGCAGCGACGGCTTCGTCGCCAGCGCGCGGGCGATCCCGATGCGCTGGCGCTGCCCGCCGGAGAACGCCGCCGGGAACCGGTCCACGTGCTCCGGGTCCAGACCGACCAGCGCCATGAGCTCGTCGACCCGGGTGGCGATCCGGCCCCGGTCGGTCCAGCCGGCCGCCCGCAGCGGCTCGGTGAGGATGTCGCCGACCGTCATGCGCGGGTCGAGCGCCCCCATCGGGTCCTGGAAGACGATCTGGATCTCCCGGCGCAGCGCCGCGACGTCGGCGCGGCCGCGCAGCGTCGCGACGTCGGTGCCCGCGACCTCGATCGTCCCGCCCTCCGGCGGGAGCAGGTTCATGATCTCCAGCAGCGTGGTCGTCTTGCCGCAGCCGGACTCGCCGACCAGACCGAGGGTCTCGCCGCGGCGGATGTCGAGGTCGACGTCGGCGACGGCGTGCACCGTCCCGACCCGGCGCCGCACCAGGGACCCCTTCATCAGCGGGAACGTCCTGCGCAGGTGGCTCACCGACAGCACGGCGGGACGGTCCTCGCGGTCGCCGGCACGGTCGTCGCCGAGGGGAAGGTCGGGGACGGCGAACACCGGCTCGCCACCGATCGCGCCGTCGACGATCTCGCCGGTCCGCACGCAGGCGGCGGCGTGGCCGTCGCGGCCCGGGACCGGCACCAGCGGGGGCTCCGCGGTGCGGCAGGCGTCGACGGCGACCGGGCAGCGCGGCGCGAACGGGCAGCCCGGCGGCAGGTCGGTCGGTGCGGGCGGGTTGCCGGGCACCGGGACCAGCGGGCGTCGCTCGACGCTGTCGACGCGGGGGACCGCGCCCAGCAGGCCGATCGTGTACGGCATCCGCGGTGCGGCGAACAGCTCGTCCACCGGGGCGGTCTCGACCGGGCGCCCGGCGTACATGACGAGCACGTCGTCGGCGACGCCCGCGACCACACCCAGATCGTGGGTGATCATGACGACGGCCGCGCCGGTCTCGTCGCGCGCCACCTTCAGCACGTCGAGGATCTGCGCCTGCACGGTGACGTCCAGGGCGGTCGTCGGCTCGTCGGCGATGATCACGGTCGGGTCGTTCGCGATCGCCATCGCGATCATGACGCGCTGGCGCATGCCGCCGGAGAACTCGTGCGGGAAGGCGCGCACGCGTCGCCGGGGGTCGGGGATGCCGACCAGGTCGAGCAGCTCGACCGCACGCTCGCGGGCCTTCGCCCGGCCGATGTCGCGGTGGATCTGCATCGCCTCGACGAGCTGGTCGCCGACGGTGAAGATCGGGGTGAGCGAGGACAGCGGGTCCTGGAAGATCATCCCGATGTCGTCGCCGCGGATCCCGGACATCGCCTCGTCGGAGAGCCCGACCAGCTCGCGGCCGGACAGGGTGATCGAGCCCGTCACCGACGCCGTCTCGGGCAGCAGCCCCATCACGGCCAGCGAGGTCACCGACTTGCCGGACCCGGACTCGCCGACGATGCCGAGCGTGCGCCCGGGCAGCAGGTCGAAGCCGACACCGCGGACGGCCTCCACCCGGCCGGCCTCGGAGGGGAACGCGACGGTCAGGTCGCGCACGGACAGCACGGGGGTGCTCATGCCCTGCCTCCCGCACGGGACGTCGGGTCGAGGGCGTCGCGCAGGCCGTCGCCGACGAACGCGAGCGACGCCGTCAGCAGCACCAGCAGCACCGACGGCACGATGAAGATCCACGGCGCGGTCGCCATCGAGGAGCCGCCGTCGGCGAGCATGGTGCCCAGCGAGACGTCGGGGATCTGCACGCCGAACCCGATGAACGACAGCGCCGTCTCGCTCTGCACGGTGCCCGCCACGTTCAGGGTGAAGGTGACGATGAGCAGCGAGCCGATGTTCGGGATGAGGTGGCGGAACACGATCCCCGGCCCGGACACGCCCATGAAGCGGGCGGCCGAGACGTACTCGCGCTCGCGCAGCGTCGTCGCGACCGTCCAGACCACGCGGGCGGTGGTCATCCAGCCCAGCAGGGTCAGCGCGACGATCAGGATCCGGTAGTCGCCCGACCCCCACTGCGAGGCCAGCGCCAGGATCAGGAACGACGGCACCACCATCAGGAAGTGGACGACGGTGAGCAGGGCGCGCTCGCCGCGCCGCGCCCACGTCCGCCCGCCGCCCAGGTAGGCCGCGCCCGCCCCGACCACCGCGGCGATCAGGGTGGTCAGCAGCGAGACCGTGACGGCGATGGTCAGCGACCGCTGCAGGCCGTGCACGGCCTGGGCGTAGACGTCGTTGCCGCCGGCGGTGGTGCCCAGCGGGTGGTCCAGCGACGGCGCCGCGGTCAGCGCCGCGAAGTCGACGTCGGTGTGGCCGTAGGGGGAGAGGAACCCGCCGACCAGGGAGAACAGCACCAGCAGTCCGAAGACGACCAGGCCGGCCATCGCGGGCCGGTTGCGCCGGTAGCGGCGCCAGACCAGTGCGGCGCGGGCGCCCCGGCGACGGCGGGGCGCGGTGACCCCGGGGCCGCCGTCGGCGCCGTCGCCGACCGTGGGGGCGAGCTCGGGCATGTTCAGGCTCATGTCAGCCCACCCGCACCCTCGGGTCGAGGGCGACGACCGCGACGTCGGCGAGCATGGCGCCGACCGCCGTCGTCACCGCGCCGAACGCCGCCGTCGCGACGACGCCGTGGATGTCGTTGGTCGAGATGGTGCGGATGAAGTAGTCGCCCATGCCCTGCCAGGCGAAGGTCTTCTCGGTGATCACCGCGCCGGTGAACAGCGCCGGGATCGCGAACGCCACCTGGGTGGCGACCGGGATCATCGAGCTGCGCAGCCCGTGGCGGCGGATGGCCTGCCTGCGGGTCAGTCCCTTGGCCCGGGCGGTCCGCACGTAGTCGGAGTTGACCACGTCGAGCAGCATCGAGCGCTGCAGCAGGTGGTAGCCCGCGTAGGAGATGATCAGCAGCGAGATCGTCGGCAGCACCAGGTGCTGGGCCCGGTCGAGGAGCAGCGGCCAGAACCCGGTGACCCCGGGCGACTCGGACCCCGCGACGTAGAACAGGGTCCCGCCGACACCCTGGTTGATCGCGATGGCGACGAACACGACCGCCAGCGCCGCGACCGCCGACGGGATGTTCAGGGTGAACACCGAGGTCAGCTGGGCGGCGCGGTCACCGAGCCGGTACTGGCGCTGGGCCGAGTAGACCCCGAGCGCCACCCCGATCACGATCGACAGCAGCAGCGAGAAGAACACCAGCTGCCCGGACACCACGACGCGGAACGCCACCTGCGCGTTCACCGGGTCGCCGATCGGGCTGGTGCCCCAGTCCCAGCGGGTCACGATCCCGGTGACCCAGATCCACCACCGCTCCAGGACCGGGACGTTCGAGTCCAGGTTGTACTGGCCCAGCGAACGGGCGATCTCCGCGTCGGTGCGCGGCGGCCGCAGCTGCAGGTAGTTGACCCGGGGGTCGAGGAACGAGTTCGCGAGGAAGTAGACCAGGTTGGTCGCGACGACGATCATCGCGAGCCACCCGGCGCCCCTGCGCAGGAGGTACCGGAGCACGCTGCTCTTCTCTGTTCGTCCGCGGTGCGGTGGTGGTGACCGGCACGCGCGGGTGGTGGGACGACCGCAGGTGAGCGGGTGTCACTGTTTCGGGTGACATCGAGGCTGGCACGCCAGTACCAGAAATCGGTAGACCCGGCTCACAGCGTTTACCCATTCGTGATGATGACAGCCGGCCGTCACCGCGGGTTCGTCCGCTCGACGCGTGTGACCTGCTGGCAGGCTGGGCGCCATGACCGCCCTCGCCGTCGTCGCCGGCCTGATGATGCTCGTCGGCCTGGCCGGGATCGTGCTGCCGGTGCTGCCCGGGCCGCTGCTGATCGTCGGTGGGGTGGCGGTCTGGGCGGTCCCGCGCGGCGACGCGGCCGGCTGGTGGGTGCTCGGCATCGCGGTGCTCGTCACCGTCGCCGGTCAGGTCGCGAAGTACCTGCTCCCCGGGCGCCGGCTCAAGGCCGCCGGGGTCCCGACCCGCACCCTGTCCGCGGGGCTCGTGCTGGGGGTCGTCGGCTTCTTCGTCGTGCCCGTCGTCGGGCTGTTCCTCGGGTTCGTGCTCGGGGTGTGGCTGGCCGAGCTGGCCCGCCTGCCCGACGCCGCCACCGCCTGGCGCTCGGCACGAGAGGCACTGACCGCCGTCGGCTGGAGCATCCTCATCGAGCTCGCGGCCGGGCTGGTGACGGTCGCGGTGTGGATCGGCGGCCTGGTCGTCGGCTGAGCCCCGGCCGGCGGTGCCCCGTGATCACGGATCGGGAACCCTCCGCGTCGCCGTGCGACCGGTCCGGTGCCGGATCCGTGATCACGGCGGGCCGCTGCATAGACTCCCCGGCGGTCCACGACGTCGAGGTGCGCGAGGTGTACGGGTGAGCGGGACGATCAAGGTGGCGGTCCTCGGGGCGAAGGGCCGGATGGGCTCCGAGGTGTGCCGGGCGGTCGAGGCCGCCGGGGACACCGAGCTGGTCGCCGCGCTGGACGCGGGCGACGACCTGTCCGCCCTCGACGGCGCCGACGTCGCCGTGGACTTCACCCACCCCGGCGCCGCGATCACCAACATCCGCGAGTGCCTGGCGCGCGGGGTCGCACCCGTCGTCGGGACCAGCGGCTTCGACGCCGCCCGATTCGACGAGGTCCGCGCGATCCTCGACGAGCGCGGCTCCGGCAGCGTGCTCGTCGCCCCGAACTTCGGGGTCGGCGCCGTGCTGATGATGCACTTCGCGGCGCAGGCCGCCCGCTTCTTCGACTCCGCCGAGGTCGTCGAGCTGCACCACGCCGGCAAGGTCGACGCGCCGTCCGGCACCGCCGCGCGGACCGCGTCGGTGATCGGCGCGGCACGACGCGAGGCCGGGCTCGGCGAGGTCCCCGACGCCACCACCGACGACCCGCACGGCGCCCGCGGCGCGGTCGTCGAGGGTGTCCACGTGCACGCGGTCCGGATGCCCGGGCTGATCGCGCACCAGGAGGTCATCCTCGGCACCGACGGCGAGGTGCTCACGCTGCGCCACGACTCGATGAACCGGACCAGCTTCATGCCGGGCGTGCTGCTCGCGGTGCGCGCCGTGCGCGACCGCCCGGGCCTGACGATCGGCCTGGAGCCGCTGCTCGGGCTCGGCTGAGCCTCAGTCGACCAGGTGCAGGTCCAGCGTCCCGGCGTGGCGGACCTCGCGCAGCGTCGACGTGCCGGTGTCCAGCGTGCGCACCGCGCCGTCGGGCGCCCAGCCGGCGCGGCTGTAGAAGTTCCGTGAGGCGGTGTCGGCCTCGGCCACCCAGGTGCGCCCGGAGTCCGAGCCGGACTCCCGCAGCGCGGCCGCGGCGGCGGCGAGCAGCCGTCCGCCGTGCCCGCGCCTGCCCCAGCGCGGCTCCACGAGCAGCGTGCTGACCTCGGCGATCGCCATGCCGTCGGCCCCGGCGTAGCGGGCGGCGGCGGCGAACCCGACGGTCTCGTCCCCCTCGACGGCGACGAACAGGTGGAAGCCGTCCCCGGCGTGCACGGCGTCGCTCCAGTGCGAGCGCGCGGCGTCCGAGGTGAGCCCGGCGAACGCCTCCTCGGGCAGCAGCCCGGCGTAGGCGGTGCGCCAGGTGCGGTCCTGGATCGCCATGATGGCGCCGACGTCGTCGTCGGTGGCGGGGCGGACGGTCGCGGTGGCCATGGGACATGCCTACCGTGCGACCCGGTCGCCCGTTCCTGTCGGGGGTGGATGGCACGATCCCGGCGTGCGCACGATCTCAGCCGACGTCGCCCGTCGGACGTTCCTCGCGGCCCAGGGCTTCACCGACCCACGGCCGTCCGGGCCGGTCACCCGTCGCCATCTCGGACGGGTGCTGGACCGGGTGAAGCTGCTGCAGCTCGACTCGGTCAACATCGCGGTGCGCGCGCACTACATGCCGCTGTTCAGCAGGCTCGGTGCCTATCCCGCCGCCCTCCTCGACGACGCCGCCTGGTCGCCCGACGCGCGCAGCCCGCGGCTGCTGGTGGAGACCTGGGCGCACGAGGCGAGCCTCGTCCCGGTCACCGACCGGCCGCTGCTGTCCCACGAGACGCTGCCGCGGCGGTGGTGGAAGCACTACGGGCCGCTGCTGGAGAAGCACCCGCAGCTGGCCGGGGACATCCTCGACGTCGTCGCGGAGGCGGGGCCGATGGGCGCCGGGGCGATCGAGAAGGCGCTGGCCCCGGCCGGCCGGGCCGGTGAGGTGCGCCCGCGCCCGCCCGGCGCGACCTGGTGGGAGCGCTCGGAGGTCAAGCGGGTCTGCGAGTACCTGTTCGCGACGGGGGAGCTGTCGGTCGGCACCCGCGTGCACTTCGAACGCCGCTACGACCTGCCCTCGCGGGTCCTGCCGCCGGAGATCCTGGCGCTGCCCGAGCCGGACCCGGCGGACGCCGCGCGCGAGCTCGTGGCCAAGTCCGCGTCCGCGCTGGGGATCGGCACCGAGACCGACCTGCGCGACTACTACCGGCTCGGCCCGGAACGCACCCGCACCGCGATCGCCGAGCTGGTCGACGCGGGTGCCCTGGAGCCGGTGAGCGTGCGCGGCTGGGACCGGCCCGCCTACCGGGACCCGGCGGCCCGGGTGCCGCGCGCGGTGACCGGGCGGGCGCTGCTGTGCCCGTTCGACCCGCTGGTGTGGGAGCGGGACCGGACCGAGCGGATCTTCGGGTTCCGCTACCGCATCGAGATCTACGTGCCGGAGCCGAAGCGGGAGTACGGCTACTACGTCTTCCCGTTCCTGCTCGACGGCGAGCTCGTCGGCCGGGTCGACCTCAAGGCCGACCGGGAGGCCGGGGTGCTGCGGGTGCCCGGCGCGTTCGCCGAGCCCGGGGCGGGCGCCCCGCGCCCGCGGATCGCGGC
This sequence comes from Pseudonocardia sp. ICBG601, assembly GCF_020496245.1. Lineage (NCBI taxonomy): Bacteria > Bacillati > Actinomycetota > Actinomycetes > Pseudonocardiales > Pseudonocardiaceae > Pseudonocardia > Pseudonocardia sp. ICBG601. The sequence goes on from NZ_JAHLJA010000148.1 coordinate 2,455,679, forward strand.
CGAGCTGGCCGGGGAGCTCGCGACGATGGCGGGCTGGCTCGGGCTCGACGGCGTCGCCGTGGGGGAGCGGGGCGACCTGGCCGCCGAGCTCCGGGCCGAGGTCGCCGCCGGCTGAGCGCTCAGGCGGGGTCGAGGCGGAACACGGCGATCGTGTCCAGGTGCTCGGCGACCTGCTCCTCGGTGGCGTCGGCCGGCACCGGGAACGCCGACAGCGCCCACGGCACGTCGAGCGCCCGGAGATAGCCGACGACGGCGGCCGCGGCCTCGGCGCGCCCGGGCTCGACCGCGCGGTGCGGCTCGTCACCCGTGGCGGAGCGGATCGCGCACTCCGGCGTCGCCCGCAGGTTGCGCACCCAGTCCCGCCCACCGGTGGGGGAGACCAGGTAGCCGGCGCCACCGTGCCCGACGACGCCGATCGGGGTGTCGCGCGGCTCCCCGCTGCGCCGCCCGCGGGTACGCAGCACGCGCAGGGCGTAGCCGCCGTCGGGGACGGGGGTGGCGGGCATCTGCAGCACCCGGGCGGTCATGGAGGCGTTCGTCGCGGCGATCTCGGTGCGGTCCACGGCACCGAGCCTACGCCGGTACCTCGCTCGCCGATCATCTCGACGAACGAGGTACCGGTCGCGGGGTCAGACCGCGGCGGCGGAGGCCCGGGTCACCAGCACGTCGCCGCTGCCGGTGCGCCCGGACAGCCGCACCGCCGGTGCCGTGGACGGGGTGTCGTGGCGGACGTCGAGCTCGGAGCGGGCGCGGCCCGACCCGGTCGACAGGTCCAGCTCCGCGGCCACACCGGAGTGCACCCCGACCCGGACCGACCCCGACCCGGTGCCGAGCCGGACGTCACCGGAGACCGCGTCGGCGACGACGACGTCCCCCGACCCCGAGCGCACCTCCAGGTCCGCGGTGAGCTCACCGACGCGGACGTCGCCGCTGCCGGTCCGGATGCGCGACGCGCCGCCGAGCGACCCGGCCTCGACGCCGCCGGAGCCCGCGCGCAGGTGCGCCCGGCCCGAGCACGTGCCCAGGTCGATCGACCCCGACCCGGTGGTGACATCGGCGTCGCCGTGCACCTGGGCCACCCGGGCCGCGCCGGACCCGGTCCGCACCGCGGCCCAGGACGCCCGGCCGGTCAGCTCGACCGAGGCCGCGCCGGTCCGCACCGCGGGCCGCGACCCGGCGGGGGCGGAGACCGTCACCACGAGCGGCACCGCGCCGAGGGCCGGGTCCTCCGGACCGAGGACCACCAGGCGTCGCGACGAGGCCGACCACTCGATGGTGACGGCGTCGACGGCGTCCGCCGACGGGTCGCCGGTGGCCTCCCAGGGGGCGCCGACGATCGGGTCGAACCCGCGGCCGGACCAGCCCGCCCCGGCGCGGGGCACGCCGGAGCCGCCGGTCATCGAGCTGCCGATCCAGTCGAGCAGCCCGCCGAGGCCGCCGGACCACGGCGCGGCGCTGCGGTCGGCGGTGACCTCCGCGCGGACCTCGTCGGCCCCGTCGACCAGGTCGATCCGGACCCGGCCGGCACCGGTCGTCACCTCGATCTCGGCGGCGCCGGCGCAGTCGAACCGCTCGCTGCGGGAGGGGGTGCTGCCGGGGCCGGTGCTGCCGGTGTCGCCGGTCGACGCGTGGCCGGTGTCACCGCTGTCGCCGCCACTCGCGCCTGTGGAGCCGCCACTCGCGCCGGTGGAGCCGCCACCTGCGCCGGTGGAGCTGTCACCCGCCCCGGTGGAGTTGTCGCCCGCGCCGGTGGGGCCGCTGCCGGGGCGGGTGGGGGCGTCGCCGCCGTGCGTGGCGTCACCGCTGCCGTCGTCCGGCCCGGGGCCCGTCCGCTCGTCGCTCATCCCTGCACCCATCCCCTCAGGTTGCGCCCGTCGCGGTGCGGGCGGCCGGTGCGTCCCTCCGCGCCGGCCAGTGCCCCCTGCACCGCCTGGGACACCCAAGTGTTGAGCGAGACGCCCTGGGACTGGGCGGCGCGCTCGGCCTGGGCCTTGATCTGCTCGACGATGCGCAGGGTGACCCGGCTGATGTCCCCGGCGTCACCGGAGAACGGCGAACCACCCGAGGCCGGGCCACCGGAGGTGCCGGCGCCGAAGGGGAAGCCGCCGAACGGCGACGTCCCCTCGCTCGCCGGGGCCGGGTCCGGGGTGGGGGAGTGTCCGGGCTCCGGGTCGCCCCCGGACACCGACACGCGCACCTCCCGGCCGTGCAGGCGGACCTCGACCGAGCGGTCGCCGAGTGCGGCGGTCGCCTCCGAGGCCAGGTCGGACAGTGCGTTCATGATCGCGAGCCGGGCGGCGGGCTCGATCGCGGAGCCGAGCAGGGCCGCCGTGCGACGGGTCTGCTCGTCGCCCGCGGCCGCTGCGGCGGCGAGGTCGTCGCGCAGCTGCGCGACATACGGCGTGAGGTCCATGACACCACTATGGCGTCACTCCTGACATCACGCCACCCGTTCGTGGCGTCGGTTGCGACGTCGCAGCGCACCGGGGGTGCCGTGGCCGCCACAGTGGGTGCGGGCGCGGGGCCCGGCGGGTGCCGGGGACGCCGGTCGTTACCCTCGCGGCATGCCGGAGACCGCGCCGAAGACCGTCCCGCTGACCGTGCAGCTCGTCGCGAAGACCGAGTTCACCCCGCCCGCGGACGTCCCGTGGTCCACCGACGCCGACGGCGGCCAGGCGCTGGCCGAGTTCGCCGGCCGCGCCTGCTACCAGTCGTGGACCAAGCCGAACCCGCGCACCGCGACCAACGCCGGCTACATCGCCCACATCCTCGAGGTGGGGCACCTCTCGGTCCTCGAGCACGGCTCGGTCAGCTTCTACCTGACCGGCATCTCGCGCTCGCTGACCCACGAGCTGATCCGGCACCGCCACTTCTCCTACTCCCAGCTCTCGCAGCGCTACGTGCCCGAGCGTGACGCCGCGATGGTCGAGCCCGACGTCATCGCCCAGGACCCGGAGCTGCACGAGCTGTTCCTGCAGGCCTCGGCCGACGCGCTCGCCTCCTACGAGAAGCTTCTCGAGGGGCTGGAGGCGCGCTTCGCCGACGTGCCGAACGGGACGCTGCGCCGCAAGCAGGCCCGCCAGGCCGCGCGGTCGGTGCTGCCGAACGCCACCGAGACCAAGATCGTCGTCACCGGGAACTACCGGGCGTGGCGGCACTTCATCGCGATGCGCGCCTCCGAGGCCGCCGACGTCGAGATCCGCAACCTCGCCGTCGAGTGCCTGCGCCAGCTGCAGGTCGAGGTGCCGAACGTGTTCGCGGACTTCCAGATCCAGACCCTCGCCGACGGCACCGAGATCGCCTCCAGCCCGCTGGTGGCCGAGGGCTGAACCCCCGGTCGGGCCGGGCTCAGGCCAGGACGGCGTGCACCCGCCGTCGCAGGTCCGGCAGGTCCCGCACGACGAACCCGCGTCCCTCCTTCTCCAGCAGGCCCTCCGCGACCAGCCGGGACAGCTCCCGGCTGGTCGTGACCCGGGTGAGCCCCACGAGCAGCCCGAGCTCGTCGACGGCGGGACGGATCGACAGCCGGGCCACCTCGTCGAGTGCGATCTCGCCGTAGGCCTCCACCAGGTGGCCGAGCAGCAGGATGATCCGCTCCCGGGCGGGCAGCCCCTCGATGAGCACGTGCAGCTGCATGACCCGCTGCTTGTAGGCGATCCGGCGGGTGATCTCGAGCAGGAGCTCCGGCTCGTCGCGGGCGGCGGTCAGCAACGCGTCGCGGGTCACCGAGACGATCTCCGACGGCCGGGTGCAGACCGAGGCGAGGTGGCGCGGCCGTCCGTCGACGCAGGCCGCCTCGCCGAGGCTGGCGCCGGGCTCGGCGTAGGCCAGCGAGCGTTCCGAGCCGTCGGGCCGGTGCAGGTAGATCCGCACCCGCCCGGACACGACGAGGTGGAACCGCGACGACAGCTGGCCCTGGGTGTAGACGTGCTCGCCACGGGCGTAGTGGCGGGGGCTGCCCAGCCGCGCGATCCGCGAGGTCAGCGACGTCCACGGGGCGGTCAGGAACGGTGAGACCGGGTGGTCGTCGGGGTCGGGGGCGGGCAGCGCACGCACGGTGCCGTCCGGCCGCCGCGCCGCGCCGCTGCTCATGGTCCCGCCTCCCGGCCGTCGCCGATGGTCCGTCCGGACGGTAGCGGGCTGGGGCGCCTGCGGGTAGGCGGGACGGCCCGGACACCGAGGGGTGCGTCCGGGCCGTCCGGGTCCGGGGGGTGCCGGCCGGCGGCCGCCGGCACCGGGTGGGTGCGGGACGGCCCGCCCGGACGGGCCGCCCCGGTGGCCGGTCAGACGGCCGCGAGCTGTGCGTCCTGCTCGGCGAGGGAGTCCGCGTCGGTCTGCGGCAGGGCCAGCGTGCAGAGCAGGCTGATCAGCGAGACCGCCGAGAGCAGCAGGCCGATGCCGAGGCTGCCCAGCGTCGACGCGGCCAGCGCCGCGGCGAACAGCGGGACCACGCCGCCGCCGAAGACGCCGGCGAGGTTGTAGGCGATCCCGGCGCCGGTGTAGCGGAACCGGGTCGGGAACAGCTCCGGCAGCTGGGCGCCGATCGGGCCGTAGGCGATGCCGACGACGCCGAGCACCAGCGACAGGCCCAGCCCGAACGACCACACCGTCCCGATGTCGATGATCGGGAACGCGACGAGCCCGGCGACGACCGAGGCGATGTTGCCGCCGACGACCATCTTCCGGCGCCCGACCCGGTCGGACAGGATCGCCGAGGCGATCGTGGTCAGCGCGAAGACGATGCCGCCGACGATGCCCATGGCCAGCACCGACGGCCGCGGCAGCTCCAGCTGCTGGGTGCCGTAGCTGGTCAGGTAGGTGACGCCGATGTAGAAGAAGGCGAACACCGCGGTCGTCGAGCCGGCGCCGAGGAACACCGCGGCCGGACGGCTGGTGAAGACCTCGGTGATGGGGAGCTTCGTCGAGACCGGGCCGCTGTTCTTGAACGTGGCCGTCTCCTCCAGGGCGAGCCGCACGTAGAGCCCGACCGCGACGAGCAGCACCGACCCGATGAACGGGATGCGCCAGCCCCAGGCCAGGAACGCCTCGTTGCTCATGGTCAGCGCGGTGACCAGGAAGGTCGCCGACGCCAGCGCGAACGCCACCGACGGGCCGAGCTGGGGGAACAGCGCGTACTTGCCGCGGGCCTTCGTCGGCGCGTTCTCCGCGGTGAGCAGGGTCGCCCCGGCCCACTCGCCGCCGACGGCGAGGCCCTGCAGGATGCGCAGCACCACGAGCAGGATCGGCGCCAGGACACCGATCATCCCGGTGGTGGGCAGCAGGCCGATCGCGAGCGTCGAGAAGCCCATCAGCAGCAGCGTGGTGACCAGCGTGCCCTTGCGGCCGAGCCGGTCGCCGAAGTGGCCGAACAGCACCGACCCGAACGGCCGCGCGACGAATGCCACGCCGAAGGTGGCCAGCGCGAGCGCGGTACCGGCCGCCGCCCCGAGCTCGGGGAAGAAGACCTTGTTGAACACCAGGGCCGCGGCGGTCCCGTAGATGAAGAAGTCGTAGAACTCGATGACCGTGCCGGTCATGCTCGCGAGCGCGATCCGGCGCATCGACCGCGGCGGCTGCGTGGTGGCAGCGTTCGTCACGTGTGTTCTCCCCGTCGAGAAGCGATGAGTGGGACGGATCGGAGTATCGGGACAGCGGCGGATGAGATCTGTATCACTAGCTACAAAACACGTGCGTTCCGTCGACCGTCTGTCGACCGTTCGTCGTGGCAGTGCGGCCGGTGGCGGGCGGCACTACGTTGGGCGAGGTGAGCCTCGCGACCGCCGAACGTGCCGCCCTGTGTGCCGAGTTCGAACGTTCCGGACCCGACCGCCCGACCCTCTGCGAGGGCTGGAACGCCCGCGACCTGCTCACCCACCTGCTGGTGCGCGAGCGGCAGCCGTGGAACGCCGCGGGGATCGTGGTGCCCGCACTGTCGGGCATGACCGACAAGGCGATGGACGGCTACGCGTCGGCGGCCTGGCCGAACATGATCGACGACCTGCGCAAGGGCCCGCCCGCGTGGTCGCCGTTCAAGGTGGGCAAGGTCGACGAGATCGCCAACGGCGCGGAGTTCTTCGTCCACCACGAGGACCTGCGCCGCGGGGAGCCCGGCTGGGAGCCCCGCCCGTCGGACCCGGAGCGCGACGGGCAGCTGTGGAACCTGCTCGCGAACCAGGCGAAGCTGCTGTTCCGGCGCAGCCCGGTCGGCCTGGTGCTGGCCCGTCCGGAGGGCGCGACCCAGGTCGTCGCGACCGGGTTCGGCGTGGTCACGGTGACCGGTGAGCCCGCCGAGCTGGTGCTGCACGCCTTCGGCCGGGACGCCGCGCGGGTCGAGGTGACCGGTCTGCCCGCCGACGTGGAGGCCTACCGCGGCGCCCCGTCCGGGATGTGACCGGGAAGCGTCGGTCCTCCGGCGGTACCGTCACCAGTCATGAGCACCGGTCCCGACTCCGCCCCCGGCGGCCAGCAGCACCCGCCGCGCCGACCGTTCGGCGAGGTGCTGACCGCGATGGTCACGCCGTTCGACGCCGACGGTGAGCTGGACCTGGCGAAGGCCGAGGAGCTGGCGAACCACCTGGTCGACCTCGGCAACGACGGGCTGGTCGTCAACGGCACCACCGGTGAGGGCCCGACCACCTCGGACACCGAGAAGTCCGAGCTGATCCGCGCGGTCGTGTCCGCGGTGGGGGACCGGGCGACGGTCGTCGCCGGGGCGGGCACCTACGACACCGCGCACTCGATCGAGCTGGCCCGCAGCGCGGAGCGCGCCGGTGCGCACGGACTGCTCGTGGTCACGCCGTACTACTCGCGGCCGCCGCAGGAGGGCCTGCTCGCGCACTTCACCGCCGTCGCCGACGCGGGTGACCTGCCGGTGATGCTCTACGACATCCCGCCGCGCAGCGTGATCGGGATCGACGTCGAGACCTTCCAGCGCCTGGCGCAGAACCCCCGCATCGTCGCGGTGAAGGACGCCCGCAACGACCTGCGCGTCGGCACCGAGGTGCTGGCCACCACCACGCTCGCCTACTACTCCGGCGACGACCCGGTGAACCTGCCGTGGCTCTCGGTCGGGGCGGTCGGCTTCGTCAGCGTGATCGGCCACGTCGTCGCCGACCGGCTGCGCGCCATGATCGACGCCTACCACGCCGGTGAGCACCAGCGGGCCCGTGCGCTGCACTACGCGATGCTCCCGGTGATCCGCGGGATGGGCCGGGTCGGCGGCGCGGTGTTCGCCAAGACCGCTTTGCGGCTGCGCGGCATCGACGTCGGCGACACCCGGCTGCCGCTGCCGCCCGCCACCGAGGAGCAGGTCGCAGCGATCGCCGGCGACCTCGCCGTCGCCGGGGTGGCGCTGGACCCGCAGGCCCGCCCGAACGCCCCCGCCTACCAGCCCGGCCACGGCGCCCTGGGCGGACGCACCGCAGCCGACATCGGCGCCGAGGTCGCGTACCACCGCACCTGAGCAGGAGCGCCGGCTCCGCACCCGAGCGGGCCCCGAGAACACGAACCAGAGAACACGAACCCATGTGAGGCACGAACCCCTGTGAGTCCCCAGCGCAACGACCGACGCAACCGGCCCGGCCGGACGCTCTCCGCGCCGCCGGAGAACATCGAGCGCCCGGAGCTCCCGGACGCCCCGCCACCCGCCCTCGCGCGGGGCGGCCTGCGCGTCTACGCGCTCGGCGGCATCGGCGAGGTCGGTCGCAACATGACCGTCTTCGAGTACGAGGGCCGGCTGCTCGTCGTCGACTGCGGCGTGCTGTTCCCGTCCGACTCCGAGCCGGGCATCGACCTGATCCTGCCCGACTTCCGGACCATCGAGGACCGCCTCGACGACATCGACGCGCTCGTGCTGACCCACGGCCACGAGGACCACATCGGTGCCGTGCCGTGGCTGCTGCGGATGCGCCCGGACATCCCCGTCGTCGGGTCCCGGTTCACGCTCGCCCTGGTCGCGGCCAAGTGCAAGGAACACCGCCTGACCCCGCACCTGCAGGAGATCAAGGAGGGCGACCGGGTCTCCCACGGCGGGTGGGACTGCGAGTACTTCGCGGTCAACCACTCGATCCCCGACGCCGTCGCCGTCGCGATCCGCACGCCCGCCGGGCTGCTGCTGCACACCGGTGACATCAAGCTCGACCAGCTCCCGCTCGACGGGCGCCTCACCGACCTGGGCGGGTTCTCCCGGCTGGGCGAGGAGGGCGTCGACCTGTTCCTGGTCGACTCCACCAACGCCGAGGTGCCGGGCTTCGTCACCCCCGAGGCCGACATCGGGCCGGTCATCTCCGACCTGGTCCGCCGGGCGCCGTCGCGGATCATCCTGGCCTGCTTCGCCAGCCACGTGCACCGCGTCCAGCAGGTGCTCGACGCCGCGCACGCGCACGGCCGCAAGGTGTGCCTGACCGGGCGCTCGATGGTCCGCAACATGGGCCTGGCCGACGACCACTCGCTGCTGAACATCCCCGACGGGCTGCTCGTCGACATCGACGAGGCGATGCGCCTGCCCGACGAGAAGCTGGTGCTCGTCTCCACCGGGTCGCAGGGCGAGCCCCTCGCCGCGCTGTCCCGGATGGCGCGCGGGGACCACCGCAGCATCACGATCCGCCCGGACGACACGATCATCCTGGCCAGCTCGCTGATCCCGGGCAACGAGACCGCCGTGTTCGGCGTGATCAACGGGCTGACCCGGCTCGGCGCCACCGTCGTGCACCAGGGCAACGCCAAGGTGCACGTCTCCGGGCACGCCCCGGCCGGCGAGCTGCTGTTCCTCTACAACGCGGTGCGCCCGTCGAACGTCATGCCGGTGCACGGGGAGTGGCGCCACCTGCGGGCCAACGCCGCGCTCGCGGTGCGCACCGGTGTGCCGGCGGAGTCGGTGGTCATCGCGGAGAACGGCGTGGTCGTCGACCTCGTCGACGGCCGCGCGGCGATCACCGGCCGGGTCGAGGTCGGGCAGGTCTACGTCGACGGGCTGTCGGTCGGCGACGTGGGCGAGACCACTCTCGGTGACCGCATCGCGCTCGGCGAGGGCGGCTTCATCGCGATCAACGTGGCGATCGACCACAAGACCGGCCGCGCGCTGTCGCGTCCGACGCTGTCCGGGCGCGGGTTCTCCGACGACCCGAAGGCGCTCGACGCCGCCCAGTCGCTGGTCGAGGACGAGCTGTCCCGGCTGGAGAACGAGGGCGTCACCGACCCGCACCGGATCGCCCAGGGCGTGCGGCGCGTCGTCGGCCGCTGGGTGTCGGACACCTACCGCCGCCGCCCCATGATCGTCCCCACGGTCATCGCCGTCTGAGTGTGTGGAGGGGTCGTCGACCCCTCCACACCCGCGTCGGTCCCCGGTTCGATCACCGAACCGGGCTACCGTGTGTGACATGGCGGGACGCACGGGCACGGGCAGGACCACCACGACTGCGGCCGCGGGCCGCGGCTCGGGGCGGTCGGGCTCGCGCGCGTCCACCGCCCGCAAGCGCCCGTCGGCCGGCCGCAGGCCGCCGGCCCGGCGCCAGGGCCCGGACCTGGTCGACCGCGGGATCGACGCGGTCGGCCGGGGCGTGGCGAAGACCGTCCGCGCATCCGGGCGCGCGGTCGGGCGCACCCGTGAGATCGATCCCGCGCACCGCCGTGACGGCATCGGCTTCGGCATGCTCGTGCTCGCCGTCATCGCCGCCGCCGGGCTGTGGTGGCAGGCGGGCGGCTCGGTCGGCTACTGGTTCACCTTCCTCGTGCAGGCGGTGATGGGCCAGGCCGGCGTGGCGCTGCCGGCGATCCTGCTGGGCGTCGGCATCGTGCTGGTCACCACCGAGGGGCACCCGGAGGCCCGGCCGCGGATCGTGACCGGCAGCCTGCTGCTCGCCCTCGGCGTGCTCGGGCTGGTGCACCTGGGTGCCGGAGCGCCCGCCGAGCCCGACGCCTGGCGCGGCGCGGGCGGCGCGCTCGGCTACGTCGCGGGGACCCCGCTGAAGGCCGGGCTCAGCCTGTGGACGGCCGTCCCCGTTCTCGTCCTGCTGACGCTGTACTCGGTCCTGCTGGTCACCGGGATCCCGGTGCGGGAGCTGCCGGACCGTTTCCGCAGGCTCACCGGACAGCTGCCGCCCGAGCAGGACGACGAGGAGGACACCGGTGCGGGCCGCCCGCGCACGGTGGCCGACGCCGTCGCCGAGCGGGAGGGGCAGGCCGAGGACGCCGAGGAGGCCCCGAGGAAGCGGCGCCCGTCGCGGCGCAGGCAGGGGGCCGCGGAGGCCGACGCGTTCCGGACGGAGGAGGGCGAGCACGCCCCGGCCCCGGTGGACCCGTCGCTGCCCGGCGTCCCGGACGAGGAGGTGCCCGCCGCCGTCCCCGCCGCGGCCGCACCGCCGGCGAAGAAGCCGCGCAAGCCCGTCGTCGAGACCCCGCAGGTCGCCGACGAGCCGCTGGAGGGCGAGCAGCTCTCGATGGCGATCCGCGAGCCGCAGTCCGACACCGAGTACATCCTGCCGCCGGCGGACACCCTGGAGTCCGGGCCGCCGCCGAAGTCCCGCAGCTCCGCCAACGACGCGATGATCGAGGCGATCACCGGGGTCCTCGACCAGTTCAACGTCGACGCCCAGGTCACCGGCTTCACCCGCGGCCCGACGGTCACCCGCTACGAGATCGAGCTCGGCCCGGCGGTGAAGGTCGAGAAGATCACCCAGCTGCAGCGGAACCTCGCCTACGCCGTCGCCAACGACAACGTGCGGCTGCTCGCGCCGATCCCCGGCAAGTCCGCGGTCGGCATCGAGGTCCCCAACACCGACCGCGAGATGGTCCGCCTCGGCGACGTGCTGCGCTCGGGCAACGCCCGTGCCGAGCAGCACCCGATGGGCATCGGCCTGGGCAAGGACATCGAGGGCCACTACCTCGTCGCGAACCTGGCGAAGATGCCGCACCTGCTGGTCGCGGGCTCCACCGGTTCCGGTAAGTCGAGCTTCGTCAACTCGATGCTGGTGTCGCTGCTGACGCGGGCCACCCCGGACGAGGTCCGGATGATCCTCATCGACCCGAAGATGGTCGAGCTGACGCCCTACGAGGGCATCCCGCACCTGATCACGCCCATCATCACCCAGCCGAAGAAGGCCGCCGCGGCGCTGTCCTGGCTGGTGGAGGAGATGGAGCAGCGCTACCAGGACATGCAGGCCAACCGGGTCCGCCACGTCGACGACTTCAACCGCAAGGTCCGCACCGGGGAGATCACCGCCCCGCCCGGGTCCGAGCGGGTGTACCGGCCCTACCCGTACATCATGTGCATCGTCGACGAGCTCGCCGACCTCATGATGACCGCGCCGCGCGACGTCGAGGACGCGATCGTCCGGATCACCCAGAAGGCGCGTGCGGCCGGGATCCACCTGATCCTGGCGACCCAGCGGCCGTCGGTGGACGTCGTCACCGGTCTGATCAAGACGAACGTGCCGAGCCGCCTGGCGTTCGCGACGTCGTCGCTGACCGACTCGCGGGTCATCCTCGACCAGCCGGGTGCGGAGAAGCTGATCGGCATGGGCGACGCGCTCTACCTGCCGATGGGCGCCGGCAAGCCGGTCCGCATGCAGGGCGCCTTCGTCGACGACGACGAGATCTCCAAGGTCGTCGCGTTCACCAAGGAGCAGGCCGAGCCCAGCTACACCGAGGGCGTCACCGCGCAGAAGGCCGGCGAGAAGAAGGAGATCGACGCCGACATCGGCGACGACCTCGACCTGCTGCTGCAGGCCACCGAGCTGATCGTCACCTCGCAGTTCGGGTCGACCTCGATGCTGCAGCGCAAGCTGCGGGTCGGGTTCGCGAAGGCCGGCCGGCTGATGGACCTGCTCGAGACCCGCAACATCGTCGGCCCCTCGGAGGGCTCGAAGGCCCGCGACGTGCTGGTCAAGCCGGACGAGCTGGAGGGTGCGCTCTTCCTGATCCGCGGCGGCGGGACCGCCGACGGCGGCGAGGTCGCCGACGACGACGAGTGACGCCGCGGGTGACGGTCGCGGGGCGGTGATGATCCCGACACCGTCGGTGATCGACTTTTCGGGCCGGCGGGTTAACGGGACGGTCACGTTCGTGCCAGAGTGACCAGGGGTCGCCGGCCGGCGACCGCACGTCGTGCTGCCCGTCGTCGCCGGGCAGAGGAGGTTCTGGCTGGTGTTCTGGAGGAAGAAGGACCGTCGTCGCCCGGCGCGGGGCACCACCGACCGGCACGCGCTCGTCCCGATTCCGCTGACCGGCGGCGTGCTGTCCGGCCAGGTCCGCGACCAGCAGGGCGGTGCCCTGGCCGGTACCGAGGTGTCGGTGATGGACCCCGCCGACCGGCGCGCGGTGCACGTCGAGACCGACCCGTTCGGCCGGTTCGCCGCGTCGCTGATGCCCGGCCGCTACCGGGTGCGCGTCGAGGCGGGCGGCTACCAGCAGGTCACCGACGTCGTCGAGGTGTCCTGGGGCGAGCACGCCGACATGGGCCACATCGTCCTCGGCGAGGACCCGGCGCTGCGCCCGCCGCGCCCCGGCGTCTTCGTGATCGACGGCGACCACAGCTCGGTGCGCTTCGTCGCCCGGCACATCGGCATGTCCAAGGTGTACGGCCGGTTCAACCGGTTCCAGGGGCAGATCCGGATCGCCGAGCCGTTCGAGGAGTCCTCGGTGGACGTCGTGATCGACGCGGCCAGCGTCGACACCAACGTCGCCGCCCGGGACACGCACCTGCGCTCGGCCGACTTCCTCGACGTCGAACGCTTCCCCGACCTGCGCTTCTCCAGCGTGCGCTTCGTCGCGCACGGCGGGAACCGGTGGACCGTGGACGGCGACCTCACGCTGCACGGCCTGACCAGCGACGTCTCGCTGGACACCACGTTCCTGGGCACCGCGGAGTGGAACGGTGACCGGGTCGGCGCGATCGCCACCACCCAGCTGCACCGCGAGCACTACACGCTCAACTGGCAGCAGACCATCGCCAAGGGCCTGCCCGTGGTCGGGTCGACGATCCAGATCCAGCTCGACGTGCAGGCGATCCGGCAGTCCTGACCTCCGGCGGAGTGCTCAGTACTCCGGGAGCGTGAGGGCCGTCGCGGCGGTCGCGGCCCAGTGCTCGGCGAGCCCGGGAGCGGCGGCGTCCGGAGCGGTCAGCTCCCGGACCCGTGCGGCGTTGGTCAGCGCCAGCTCCTGGTTCGCCTCCACCCAGCCGCGCATCCGCCGCTCGTGGGCGGCGGCCGCCGGCCCGGGGTCGCCGCCGGCGCGCGCGAGCTCCCCGGCCAGCACGTAGGCGCCGACCACGGCCAGCGTCGTGCCCTGGCCGGACAGCAGCGTGGGGCACCAGGCGGCGTCGCCGACGAGCGCGACCGGACCGCGCGACCAGACCGGCAGCCGCACCTGGGTGACCGGGGTGAGGTACAGGTCCTCGGCGCGGGCCATCCCGGCGAGCAGCTCGGGCAGCCACCAGCCCCCGCCGGCGAAGTGCCGCGCCACCAGGGCGCGCTGCGCCCCGAGGTCGCGGTGGTGGTAGCCGGCGTCCGGGTCGGAGAAGCCGAGCATCACCCGGACCTCGGTGTCGTCGTGCGCGGTGTAGAGCCCGGCCATCGTGTCGGGGCGCTGCAGGAACACCTGCCAGCGGCTCAGCCCGAAGGTGTTGGGCAGGGTGAACACGGCGACGTGCTGGCCGAGCGGGACCAGCCGGCCGTCGTCGTCGGGGCCCAGGGCCAGACGCCGGACGCCGGAGTGCTGGCCGTCGGCGCCCACCACGACGTCGTAGTGCTCCTCGGTGCCGGACGCGAAGCGGACCCGGGCACCGCCCGCCGGGTCCGGGTCGAGCGCGACGACCCGGTCGCCCCACCGGTGCTCGACGCCGTCGAGCGCGCCGGTGAGCAGGGCGGCGAGGTCGTCGCGGAGGATCTCGACGTCGTCGCTCGCGACCGGCCCGCCGGTGAGCGTCACCTCGGTGCTGCGGAAGACCTCGGTGCCGTCCTCGTCGACCAGGGACATGCCGTCCATCGCGGTGCGCGCGGCCCGCAGCCCGGCTCCGAGCCCCATCCGGTCGACGACGGTCAGCGCTGGTCCCCGGACGTCGACGGCCTGCCCGCCCGGCCGCGGTCCCGGCGCCGACTCGACGACGACGGGCCGGAACCCGTGCCGCCGCAGCCACCACGCGAGCGTCGCCCCGGCGATGCCGGCCCCGCTGATCAGGATGTCGGTCATGCGTCCTCCTCGGTACGGTGTACGAGGCCACGATGACCCCGCGAGCTGCGGCGACGCGTGGCCTGTAGCGGTACAGGTGGTACAGGGAGGTGCGGTGGACGGGTCGCCGACGGACCGGGTCGCGGCTGCGGTGCGCGCCCGTATCGAGGCGGGCGACCTGCGCCCCGGGGACCGCGCGCCGTCGGTGCGCGCGCTGGTGGCCGAGCACGGCGTCGCGATGTCCACCGCCGCCCGGGCGCTGACCCGGCTGCGCGAGGAGGGGTTGCTGCACACGACGGCCCGGGTCGGGTCCGTCGTCGCCGGGCCGGCGGGACACCCGGGTCCGGCCGCGCCGCCGGACACGGACCGGCTGGTGCGGACCGCGATCGCCATCGCCGACGACGAGGGCCTGGCCGCATTGTCCATGCGCCGCCTCGCCGGGGCGTTCGGCGTGCCGACGATGTCGCTGTACCGGCTGGTGCGCAGCCGCGACGAGCTGCTGCTCGCGATGCTCGAGTCGGTGTTCGCCGAGCTGGTGCTGCCCCCGGCCGACGGGCCGTGGCGGGCCCGGCTGGAGGGGGCGGTGCACGCGCAGTGGCGGGTGCACCGGCGGTACCCGTGGCTCGCGCGGGTGCTGTCGCTGTCCCGTCCGCAGGCGCTGCCGTCGCTGCTGCGCTTCGCCGAGTTCGAGCTGGCCGCGCTGGAGGAGGTCGTCGCCGACCCGGTGGAGCGGTTCGACCTGCACCTGGCGCTGACCGGGTTCGTGCGGGGGATGGCGCTGACCCTGGCCGCGGAGCAGGAGGCGCAGGCCGACACCGGCGTCGACGCCGACACCTGGGCCGACCACGACCCCGGGCTGCGCACCGCGCTGCGCCGCCACGGCGGGCCCGCGCTGCGCCGGATCGGGGACCACCCCTACGACCTGCAGCGGGTCCTCGACACCGGGATCGCCCGGTTCCTCGACGGGATCAGCTGAACCCCTGCTGTCGCCACGCCTCGTAGACGGCGACGGCGGCGGCGTTGGCCAGGTTCAGCGAGCGGTTCGACGGCCGCATGGGCAGCGCCACCGTGCCCGTCACCCAGTCCGCGCCCGCCACCTCCGGCGGCAGCCCGGTCGACTCGCGGCCGAACAGCAGCACGTCCCCGTCGGAGTAGGCGACGTCGGTGTAGCGGACCGGCGCGCCCGGCACGAACGCGAACACCCGCGCCCCCGCGGCGCGCACCCAGCCGGCGAACGCGGCCGTGTCGTCGTGCACGACGACCTCGGCGAGGTCGGCGTAGTCGAGCCCGGCCCGGCGCACCGAGCGCTCGTCGAGGGAGAAGCCGAGCGGCCGGACCAGGTGCAGCTCGGCGCCGGTGTTCGCGGCGAGCCGGATCGCGTTGCCGGTGTTCGGCGGGATCTCCGGGGTGTGCAGGGCGAGGCGGACCACGCGCTACTCGTACCAGGTGCCCCCGCTCCAGTGGTTGCCGTCCGGGTCGGCGACCTCGAACAGGCGGCTGCCGTAGTCGGCGTCGAAGGGTGCGTGCACCACGGTGGCGCCGGCCGCGACGGCGCGGGCGAACAGGGCGTCCGGGTCGTCGCAGACGAGGTGGACGGCCGCGCCGCCGGGTGGGCGGCACCCGTCGTGGGCGGGGCCGAGCATCACGCCGCCGGGGGCACCGGTGGACCCGGTGCGCACCAGCTCGGCGTGGACGACCGCGCCGTCGTCGCCGGTGTGGACGGCGCGCTCGGTGAAGTCCAGTGCCGAGGTCAGGAACGTGACCAGGGCGCGCGGGTCGGGGCTGGACAGGCTGGGCCAGAGGCCGGGCAGGTCGCTCATGGGTGCGAGGGTGCCGGGGCCGGGCGCCGCGGTCGTGGACGAATCGGAGCCGCCGGCCGGACCCGCTCGGCCCGCCAGGTCGACGCGGTGGTGCCCGCGAGGTCGCGGAAGTCGCGGGCCAGGTGCTGCTGGTCGGCGTAGCCGCAGATCGTGGCCAGCTCGGCGAGCGGGGGAGCCGACGGGCGGCGCAGCAGCGTGCACGCCCGCTCGAACCGGATGACCCGTGCCGCGGCCTTCGTCGCGAGCCCTGTCTCGCGCCGCAGCCGCTCACCGAGGTGGCGCTGCGACCAGCCGACCTCCCCGGCGACGTCGGCGACGCGCGCGGTCCCGCCGCTGCGGGCCAGCAGCTCCCAGGCGCGCACCACCTCCGGCGGCGGGTCGCCCGGACGGTCCCGGGCGTCCGCGACGGCGCACAGCGCGGCGTCGAGCAGCGCGCAGCGCCCGGCCCACCCCGGCTCGGCGCGCAGCCGGTCCAGCAGGGTGTCCAGGCCGGGGAGGAGCAGCGCGAGGTCGACGACGTCGCCGGCCAGCTCGCCGGCGGGCAGCCCGAGCAGCGTGCGGGCGCCGCGCCAGGTCATCTCCAGCTGCATCCCGGCCTGCCGGGTGCCGGTCGCGAGCACCGCGGGTGCGGCGTGCAGGCCGGCCGCCGAGGCGGTGAACCGGCCCGGGCCGCGTCGCGGGTCCGGGGCGGCGAGCAGGTCGACCGCCCCGTCCAGGCAGAGCACGACGGTCAGGTGGGCGCTCGACACGCCCTGGTGCGTCCCCGCCGGGCCCGCGGGGGAGGACCAGCACCAGATCCCGGACACGAGCGGGCGCAGGCGGGCGGAGGGACGCCAGCGCCGGGCCCCGTCGGACATACGGGCCAGGGTAGCGCCGCCGGGACGGGGAGGCCGGGAGTCCGGAACGGACGATCGTCGGCGACGCCCGGACGCGCCCGCGCCGCCGGGTGTTCCGCGGTCGTTCGTCGAACGGTCGACGAGGGTCCGCCGGGGGTGCCCGGCGATCCTGAGAACGGCCGCGGGGCCGAAAAGTGAGCGGTTGTCGCACACGGCCGTCCGCCGTAGTGGACAGGGCCCTTCACGGAATGGATCTTAGGGCGGTCGTCGCCCAATCGCTCCGTTCGGATGAAACATTTCCTTAATCGATCCCACGTCTATTCGATCTCCCTGGTGATCGAATAGTCACCGGGTGGGCAAGATCGGAATTGCGGGATCTCCCGGTCCGTATTCGTCGGGGGAGGCAGATCGGTTCGTGGTGTGTCATGGTTCCGATTCAGGGTGGGGAACGCGGGGCGTTCCGGAGTGCTGTCCGGTAATCGCTCAATGGAGAGGGACGGGGTCATGAGTAACGCCTCCAAGATCGGAATGGCCGTCGTCGGCGGCTATGTGCTGGGAAGAACGAAAAAGGCCAAGCTGGCGATCATGCTCGGGGGTGCGCTCGCCGGGCGGAAACTGAATCTGACGCCGGCCGGAATCGTGTCGCAGGCGTCGAAGGTGGTGGCGGGGTCGCCGGAGCTGACCCGGCTGTCCGACGCCGTGCGCGGCCGGCTGTTCGAGGCGGGCAAGCAGGCCGCGGTGTCCGCGGCCGGCAACCGGCTCGAGGCGCTGACCAACTCGCTCGTCGAGCGGGTCGAGAACCTCGGCAAGCCGGTCGAGCAGGTCGCCGGCGCCGCCGGTGACGCCGCCGGCGCGGGCGTGGAGAAGACCGGTGACGCGGCCGGCGCGGCCGTCGAGGGCGCCGGTGCGGCCGCCGGTGCCGCCGGGGACACCGCGGAGGGCGCGACCGACGCCGTCGGGGACACGACCGACGCCGTCGGCGACGCCGCCGGGGAGGCCCCGGTGGTCGGCCGGGCCGCGAAGGGCACCACCCGCGCGGCCGGGTCGGCGACGCGGGGAGCGGGCCGGGCGGTCGCGGGCACGACGTCGAAGGCGCGTCGTCCGCGGTCGGCGGACGCGGACTCCGAGGACCCCCCGCGCCGGCGGACCGGACGGTCGTCGGCCTCGGGATCGTCGTCGGGACGTGCGGGATCGTCGAGCCGGTCGTCGTCGGACGGCGCGGACTCCGACTCCGAGGGCCGCGCGGCCCCGGCCCGGCGGACCGCGCGGTCCTCCTCGGGCCGCGGCTCCGAGTCGTCGTCGTCCTCGGGCTCGTCGGGCAAGGGCGGCTCGCGCAACGGCCGGGCGCCGCGCTCGGGCGGGCGTGCGACGAAGAAGTCGGAGGCGCGGGCCGATGGCTGAGGAGCAGAACGGCAGCACCTCGGTGCTGGACCAGCTGCCCACCGACCGCCTCAAACAGGCCGGGCAGCTGCTGTTGAAGGCCGCCGCCGACCGTGCGGTCGGCGCCGCGATGAACCAGGTGGAGGGACTCACCGAGCGGCTGACGGGCGTCGCCGAGAACGGCGGGACGGGCCTGGGCGCCGCACTCGGCGGGGGCAGCTCGGAGGAGGGGGGCAATCCGGTGACGAACGCGGTGAAGGGCGGGTTCTCGGCCGTCAAGGACAAGGTGATGGGGGCCGTCGGGCTCGGCGGTGGCGACGACGGGTCCGAGGACTCCGAGGGCGGCGCCGGCGGCGCCGGCGGCGGTGGTTCCGGCGGGGGCCGCGGCAAGTTCAAGTTCATGAACATCGTCGAGCACCTCGACGTCGGTGTCCCGGTGCGGGTCGCCTACGACCAGTGGACGCAGTTCGCGGACTTCTCGACCTTCATGAAGAAGGTGCAGTCGGTCGACCAGGAGTCCGACGAGAAGACGAACTGGAAGGCCCAGGTGTTCTGGTCGAAGCGCACCTGGAGCGCGACGATCATCGAGCAGATTCCGGACACCCACATCATCTGGCGTTCGCAGGGTGCCAAGGGTTATGCCAACGGGTGCGTGTCGTTCCACGAACTCGCGCCGAACCTGACCCGCGTCGTGCTGATCCTCGAGTACTACCCGGTCGGTCTGTTCGAGAAGACCGGCAACATCTGGCGCGCCGTCGGCCGCCGGGCCCGGCTGGAGTTCAAGCACTACGGCCGGCACGTGATGGTCGAGACCCTCCTCAACCGCGAGGAGCTGGAGGGCTGGCGCGGGGAGATCCGCGACAGCGAGGTCGTCAAGACCCACGAGGAGGGGCTCGAGGAGGAGCGCGAGGCCGAGTACGACGACGAGGACGCCGAGTACGACGACGACTACGAGGACGCCGAGTACGACGAGGACGACGAGGCCGGGGACGACCTCGCCGAGGACGACCTCGCCGACGACGACCTCGCGGAGGACGACGACCTCGCCGAGGAGGAACCGGCCGAGGACGACGACCACGCGGAGGAGGACCTCGCCGAGGACGACCTCGACGCCGAGGACGAGGCCGAGGAACCGGCCGACGACCCCGACCCGGAGTACGACGACGCCGAGTACGACGACGCCGAGTACGACGACGCCGAGTACGACGACGCCGAGCCGGAGGACGCCGAGGCCGAGGAGCCCGAGCCGGAGGAGGACGGCGGCCGGCGGGCCGGGAGCCGTCGCCGTCGCACGGCGGGCTCACGTGCCTGACCCGGCCCGGCACCCGCGAACGGAGGGACGGACACCGTGACCGTCAGCCAGCGACAGGGGGGCGGCGGCCGGGTCGACCGCGCCCCGCAGGGCGACCTCGCCCAGGTCATCGACCTGATCCTGGACAAGGGCCTCGTCATCGACATCTTCGTGAAGGTCTCGCTGGTCGGGATCGAGCTGGTCACGATCGACGCCCGCATCGTCGTCGCCAGCGTGGACACCTACCTGCGGTTCGCGGAGGCCACCAACCGCCTCGACCTGCACCAGAAGGGCGGCAAGGACCTCGGCGAGGTCGTCAGCGGCATCTCGGAGGGCGGCTCGAAAGGGGTCTCGAAAGGAGCCACCAAAGGAGTGATCGAGGCGGGCAAGGAGAAGTTCGACGACCTCCGGGGTGAGCGTCGCTCGCGGAAGGAGAAGAGCGGGTGAGCAGTGCGACCTACGTCTACGCCGTCGTCGCCGCCGACATCGACCTGCCCGAGGGGCTGACCCCCGTCGGCGGCGGGGAGGAGGTGGCGGTGATCGACCACGGGCGGCTCGCCGCGGTCGTCAGCGACGTCCCGCGCGACGCCCCGCTGGGCAGCCGCGAGGACCTCCTGGCCCACGAGCGCACCGTGAACACCCTGGCCGGGAGCACGACCGTGCTGCCGATGCGGTTCGGCGGCGTCGTCGACGACGACCGCGCCGTCGTCGACGAGCTCCTCGCCGCGCACCAGGAGTACTTCACCTGGGCGTTGGAGCAGCTCGACGGCTGCCGGCAGTTCGTGTTGGCCGGCCGCTACGACCAGGACCGCCTGGTGGCGGGCATCGTCGAGACCGACCGGGAGATCCAGCAGCTCGGTGAGGCCGTGCGCGGCAAGGACCCGGACGCCACGTACTACGAGCGCATCCGGCTCGGCGAGGCGATCGCGGGCCACGTCGAGCGCATCCGGTCCGACGACGCGGACTTCGCCGTGGAGCGGCTGGGGCCGTTCGCCGTCGCGACGTCGGTGAAGGAGCCCGCCGCCGAGGACGGCGCCGTCGAGCTGGCGCTGCTGGTGCACCGCGACCGGGTCGGCGACTTCGAGCTGGCCGTCGACGCGCTCGGCGACGAGTGGGACGAGCGGGTGCGGCTGCGCCTGATCGGCCCGGTCGCGCCGTACGACTTCCTGCCCGAACCACCGGAGGCCGAGGGCTGATGGGGCTGTTGCGCGGCCTGCTCGGGCTGCCGCTCGCACCGCTGCGCGGCGTCGTCTGGGTGGGGGAGCAGCTGCAGGAACAGGCCCACGCCCGGCTCTACGACCCGGTCGCGGTGCGCCGGCAGATCGACGAGGTGGAACGGGCCTACGAGCAGGGGGAGATCTCCGAGGTCGACCGCGACGCGCGTCAGGAGGTCCTGCTGGCCCGGCTGACGGGGCGACCGGGGGACGGCCGTGGCTGAGCCGGAGGACCGGTCGTCCGACGAGCGACCACGTCGTCGCAGGTCGGGGGAGCCGGCAGGTCGGCGGGACGGATCGGAGGCCCCGGTGCGGCGACGCGCGGGGAAGGCTCCGCCGCGTCGGTCGCGGGACGGGGAGGATCCGCCCCGCCGCCGGTCGCGGGACGGGGAGGACCCGCCCCGCCGCCGGTCGGCGGACGACGACGCCGCGCCGCGGCGCCGGTCCGGGGACGCTCCGCGGCGCCGTCGGTCCGGGGAGGACGACGCGCCGCCGCGCCGTCGCTCCGGGGACGACGACGCCGCGCCGCGCCGTCGGTCGGCGGACGGGGAGGGACCGCCCCGTCGGCGACGTCCGGCCGGGGGCGACGCGTCGCGTCGCCGCGAGAGGGACGGGGCGCCGCGCCGTCGCCCGCGGGAGGACGAGCCGCCCCCTCGGCGACGTCCGCCCGACGGTGGGTCGTCGCGCCGCCGCTCCGGCACCGCGGACGACCGGGCCGCCGACGCGTCGTCGGAGCGGCGCGGACGCGGTGCACGGGACGACCGGTCCGAGCGGCGTCGCGACACCGGCGAGCGGCCGGTGCGGCGTCGCTCCGCCGGGGACGAGCCCGTCCGTCGTCGCCGGTCCGGGGACGACGGTGCGCCCCGGGAGCGACCCACGCGCCGGACCCGGCCCCGCGACGACGACCGGGCCTCCGCGGCGCCGCGACGTCGCCGTGACACCACGGAGGAACAGCCCCCGCAGCGGCGGCGTCGCCCGGCGGGCGGAGGCCCGCGGCGGGGACGTGCCGGCCGCGACGAGCCGGACCGGGGGCCGGTGGGAGACCAGGACGAGGAGGTCCTGGACGACACCGAGGCCGACGACGAGTCCGACTCCGACGACGAGGAGTCCGAGTTCGACTACGAGGAGCCCGAGTTCGACTACGAGGAGCCCGAGTCCGACCCCGACGACGAGGAGCCCGAGTTCGAGGAGGAGGAACCCGAGCCCGAGGGGATCGAGGACGAGCTCGATGCCGACGACGAGGACGACGGCTTCGACGAGGACGACGACTACGCGGACGACTCCCCGGACGACGACTACGAGGACGACACCCCCGAGGACGAGGGACCGGAGGACGAGGGACCGGAGGACGAGGTCGCGGAGGACGAGGTCGCGGAGGACGAGGTCGCGGAGGACGAGGTCGCGGACGACGAGGTCACGGACGACGAGGAACCGGAGGACGAAGACCCCGAGGCGGAGACCGCCGCCGACCCGCCCGACGAGCAGGGCCGTACCGCCCCCGGTCGTGACCGGCACGAGGACGACGAGCAGGACGAGGAGGACCGCCCCGGACCCGTGGACACCGCACCGGAGGACACCGCACCGGAGGACACCGCACCGGAGGACACCGCACCGGAGGACGCAGCGCCGGAGGACGAGGAGCCGGAGGAGCGACCCGACCCACCCCGGCGCCGCATCGGCGCCCGCGCGGCCGCCCGCGCCGCCGTCGAACAGATCGCGGAGATGACCGGCCGCGCACCGGAGGGGGTCACGTTCGTCCGCAAGCAGGACGACAGCTGGCTGGTCGGTGTGGAGGTCGTCGAGACCGAGCGCATCCCCGACTCCTCCGACGTGCTCGCCGTCTACGAGGCCGAGCTCGACGACGAGGCCGAGCTGATGTCGTACCAGCGGGTCCGGCGCTACCCGCGCGGCCGCGGCGACGACGACTGAGGGAGGACCATGAGCGACGCCGTCCACTGGAGCAGCCCCGGTGCGCCGCAGCGCCGCACCGAGCGAGCACCCCAGCAGTCGGGCACCGACCTGGCCGACATCCTCGAGCGCGTCCTGGACAAGGGCATCGTCATCGCCGGCGACATCCAGGTGAACCTGCTCGACATCGAGCTGCTGACCATCAAGATCCGGCTGGTCGTGGCCTCGGTGGACCGCGCCAAGGAGATGGGCATCGACTGGTGGGAGCGCGACCCGACGCTGTCGGGCGGCCGCGACGAGCTGGAGGAGGAGAACGCGCGGCTGCGTGACCGGGTGGAACGCCTCGAACGCCTGCTCCCCGCCGACGAGCGGTCCGCGTCGTCCGACGACGCCCCTGACGGTCCGGACGGGGCATCGGCCCGGGCCGACGACGCCGCCGTCGAGAGGTCGATCGACCGGGCCGTCGACGACGCCGAGACCCACGAGGAGACCGACGCCGAGACCGACGCCGAGACCGACGAGGCCGATGACGACGAACCCGGCGAGGACGCACCCGACGACGGACCCGACGCGGCCGGTCCCGGGGACCGGCCCGACGAGGAACGGGACGGGGACGGACCCGACGCCCCACCGCGTCGCACCCGCCCCGCCGCACCCCGGCGGCGACGCGGAACCACCACCCGTCGTCCGGCACGCGGGAGGGACTGAGCCGTGGACCTGACCTACGTCTACGCCGTGGGCGACGCGGCCCCGCCCGACCTGGCCGGGCTCACCGGCATCGGCGGCCGCCCGGTGCACGCGGTGACCGGCGGCGACGCGCTCTGGGCCGCCACCGGCACCGTCCCCGAGTCCGACTTCGGCGAGGACGCCCTGACCGCCCGGCTGGAGGACCTGACCTGGCTGGCGACCACCGCGCGGGAGCACCACGCCGTCGTCGACGCGCTCGGTGCGCGCACGGTCGTCGCGCCGCTCGCCCTCGCGACGGTCTACCGCGACGACGAGCGGGTCCGTGCCGTGCTGACCGAACGGCACACCGCGTTCGCCGAGGTCCTGGACCGGCTCCGGGGCCGCACCGAGTGGGGCGTGAAGGCCTACGCCACGACGCAGCCGGAGCGCCGCGACGCCGGTCGGGCGTCGTCGGGGGCCGAGTACCTGCGCCGCCGTCGCCGGGAGCTCGACCGCGTCGCGGGCGACGACGCCGCCGCCCACGCCGCGGCGCAGCGGCTGCACGAGGCGGCGGCGCGGGCCGCGGTGACGACGCGGCGGCACCGGCTGCACGCCCCCGCGCTGACCGGACGCACCGAGCCGATGGTCCTCAACGGCGCCTACCTGGTCGACGACGCCGACCGCGACACCTGGCGCGCCGCCGTGACGGGGGCCGCGGACGGCGCCGGGCTCACCGTCGAGGTCACCGGGCCGTGGGTGCCGTACTCGTTCGTCGGGGAGGAGCGGTGAGCACGGGGGAGACCGGCCTCGCCCACCGCGAGGTCGCCCTGGTCGACCTGCTGGACCGGCTGCTCGCCGGCGGGGTCGTGCTGGCCGGGGACGTCACGGTCTCGCTGGCCGGGGTTGACCTGATCCGCATCTCGCTGCGTGCGCTGATCGTGTCGATCGCCCCGGCCGGGCGGCAGGCGGGGGAGGAGCCGCCCGATGACGCCTGACCCGCGCCCCGGCGGCCGGATCGACATCGACCGCGACGCCGTCCGCCGCGACCTCATGAAGCTGGTGCTGACGATCGTCGAGCTGCTGCGTCAGCTCATGGAGCGCCAGGCGCTGCGCCGCGTCGAGCAGGGCGACCTCACCGACGACGAGGTCGAGGACCTCGGCACCGCCCTCATGCACCTCGAGGAGGCGATGGACGAGCTCACCGCGGAGTTCGGTCTGACCGCGGCGGACCTGAACCTCGAGCTCGGCCCGCTCGGTCCGCTGCTGCCCCGGCACCGCTCGTGACACCCCCGCCGGGCAGCACCGCGCGCACCGCCCGCACGTGCGCCTCGAACTCGCGGGTCCGCGACCGCAGCACCCGCTCCCCGCCCGGGGTCAGCCGGTACCCGCGGCTGCCGGCCGGGCGTCGCACCAGCCGGTTCCGTTCGAGCCGGTGCAGCGCCCGGTACACCAGGCCCGCCGACAGGGCCAGCGCGCCGCCGGAGCGGTCGAGCACGGCGTCGCGGACCGCGGCCCCGTCGCCGGGGGCGTCGTGGACCGCGCCGAGGAGCAGCAGGTCCAGCGTCGCCCGGTCCGGTGGCCGCATCGGCGCGCCCCCTCCGCTCGTCGGGATGAACCGCAGCGTTCCCCCGCCCGGGCGGGCGGAAACCGACACACACCCGGAACCGAGAGGACCGATCGTCATGGCCGTACCCGCGAGGACCCGATGAGCACCGCGACGCAGGAGGCCCCCGCGGTCCCGCAGGCCCGGGAGCCGGGCCCGGCGACCCCGCCGGCGCCGCCCGACCCGATGACGCAGCTGCGCGACGCCGGGGAGCGGCTCCTGGCCGCACTCGTCGACCGGCTCGCCGCGCTCGCCTGCGACCAGGTCGACCGCCTCGCCGACTCGCTGGAGCGGATGGCGGCCGACGGCGGGCCCGGTCTCGGCGCCGCGCTCGGCGCGGGCAAGGCCCTCGCCCGCGGCGACAACCCGGTGTGGGGCGCGATCAAGGGCGGGTTCGCCGCGCTCGGGACCGCGGCCAAGGTGCTGATCGGCGTCGTCGTGGCGCTGGCGCCGGTGCTGCTGCTGGTGGCACTGGTCGTCGCGATCGTCGCCGCGCTGGTGTGGGCCGTGGTCGCGGCGGTGAAGGCCGCCACCGGCTGAGGTCAGAGGGTGAGCAGCATCCGCACGTTGCCCAGGGTGTTCGGCTTCACGTGGGCGAGGTCGAGGAACTCGGCGACGCCGGCGTCGTAGCTGCGCAGCATCGCCGCGAACACCTCGGCCGACACCGGCGTCCCGTCGATCTCGGCGAAGCCGTGCCGGGCGAAGAACTGCTTCTCGAACGTGAGCACGAACAGCCGCTCCAGCCCGAGCTCGCGCGCGCCGTCGATCAGGGCGGCGACGATCCGGTGCCCGACCCCGCGGCCCAGCACCGACGGCGACACCGCGACCGTGCGGATCTCGCCCAGGTCCTCCCAGAGCACGTGCAGGGCGCCGCAGCCGACGACCGTGCCGTCGACCTCGGCGACGAGGAACTCCGGGACCGCCTCGTAGAGGGTCACGGTCTCCTTGGCCAGCAGCACGGTGCCCGCGTACTCGTCGACGAGCTCGCGGATCCGGCGGACGTCGCGGGTGCGGGCACGGCGGACGATCACGTCGGGAACCGGGGCGGGGACGGGCTCGGGCACGGCAGGAGAGCCTAGACCGGGGCCGTCGGACCCGGCGTCTACCCTGGTACCCGTGGCTTCCCCCGAGAACGCACCCCGGCGCGCCGCCCTGCTGACGCTGGGCTGCGCGCGCAACGAGGTCGACTCCGAGGAGCTCGCGGGCCGCCTGGCCGGGTCCGGCTGGGAGCTGGTCGACGCCGAGGACGGCAGCCCCGACGTCATCGTCGTCAACACCTGCGGATTCGTCGAGCAGGCGAAGAAGGACTCGATCGACACCGTGCTGGCCGCCTCGGACGTGGCCCGCCCGGCGGGGGCGAAGGTCGTCGCCGTGGGCTGTCTCGCCGAGCGCTACGGCGCCGAGCTGGCCGCCGACCTGCCCGAGGCCGACGCGGTGCTCGGCTTCGACGCCTACCCCGAGCTCGCCGAGCGCCTCGGCGACGTCCTGGGCGGGCACGCCCCGGCCCCGCACGTCCCCACCGACCGCCGCAAGCTCCTGCCGATCTCCCCGGTCGAGCGCCCGGCCGCGACGGCGGACGTCTCGGTCCCCGGCCACGACTGGGTGCCCGACATCGCGCGCACCCGCCTGTCCGGCGGACCGGTCGCGTCGCTGAAGCTCGCGTCGGGCTGCGACCGCCGCTGCGCGTTCTGCGCCATCCCGAGCTTCCGCGGCAGCTTCGTGTCCCGCCCGCCGGCCGACGTGCTCGGCGAGGCCGCCTGGCTCGCCCGGCAGGACGTCCGCGAGCTCGTCCTGGTCAGCGAGAACTCCACCAGCTACGGCAAGGACCTCCCCGGCGGCACCCGCGCCCTGGTCGACCTGCTCCCGCAGCTCGCCGGGATCGACGGGGTCGAGCGGATCCGGGTCGCCTACCTGCAGCCGGCCGAGCTGCGGCCCGACCTGCTCCGGGTCATCGCGACCACGCCGGGCGTCGCGCCCTACTTCGACCTGTCGTTCCAGCACGCGTCGGCGCGGGTGCTGCGCCGGATGCGCCGCTTCGGGTCGCGCACCGACTTCCTCGACCTCTGCGAGCGCATCCGCGCGCTCGCCCCGGAGGCCGGGATCCGCTCCAACGTCATCGTCGGGTTCCCCGGCGAGACCGAGGAGGACCTCGCCGAGCTGGAGGCGTTCCTCACCGGCGCCCGGCTCGACGCCGTCGGCGTGTTCGGCTACTCCGACGAGGACGGCACCGAGGCCGAGGGCTACGACGGCCACGTCGACCCGGCCGAGGTGCAGGCCCGCGTCGCGCGGATCTCCGCGCTGGTCGACGAGCTGATGGAACAGCGCGCCGAGGAACGCATCGGCACCGAGGTCGTCGTGCTCGTCGAGTCCGCGGAGAGCGACGAGGACGACTGCACCGGCCGCGCCGCCCACCAGGGCCCCGACGCCGACGGCGAGTCCATCGTCGTCGCCGCGGCGCAGGACGGCCCGGAGCCGGACTCGCTGCGTCCCGGTGACCTGGTCCGCTGCCGCGTCGTGGACACCGAGGGCGTCGACCTGCTGGTGGAGGCGTGCGAGCTGCTCGACCCGCGTGTGCCGGCCGCGGCCGTCCCGGCGGCCTCCGCAGCCGGATGAGCTCGCACCCGGCCGGGGGCACCGCCGGAGTCGGTGACCCGCCGCTGCTGAACATCGCGAACGCGCTGACCGTCCTGCGGCTGCTGCTCGTCCCGGTGTTCGTCGTCGCGCTGTTCGTCGGCGGCGGCGAGGACGTGGTGTGGCGGCTGGTCGCGTTCGCCGTGTTCGTGATCGCGGCGGCCACCGACCGGCTCGACGGCCAGCTGGCCCGCAGCCGCGGGCTCGTCACCTGGTTCGGTGCGCTGGTCGACCCGATCGCGGACAAGGCCCTGATGGGCGCCGCCCTGATCGGGCTGTCGATCCTCGGGGTGCTGCCCTGGTGGGTGACGATCGTGATCGTCGTCCGCGAGCTCGGCATCACCGCGCTGCGCTTCGTCGTGATCCGCCGTCGCGGGGTCATCCCGGCCAGCCGCGGCGGCAAGGCCAAGACCGTCGCCCAGACCGTCGCGATCGGGCTGTTCCTGCTGCCGCTGCCGGAGCTGCTGGGCCCCGGCACCGCCGCCGCGACCGCCGTGCTCGTCCTCCAGTGGGCGGTGATGGCCGTCGCGCTGGTGCTCACCGTGGTGACCGGCGCCGACTACGTCCGCAAGGCCGTCCGTCCCCGGCCCGCCTGACCTGCGGGGACGATCCGGGGCCCGCGCGGCGTTGAGGTGTTCGCCGTGGGCGGACAGCGTCACGGCGCGTGGGAACCGGGGAAGTCGGTACGGTGAGACATCACCGGGTGTCCGGGGAGCAGTCGAGGAGGGCACATGCTGCTGCGGGAAGCGATCGGCAGTGGGCTGCGTGAGGTGCGCACGGCGCGCCGGCGCACGCTGCGCGACATCTCGCGGGCCGCGCGGGTGAGCCTCGGGTACCTCTCCGAGGTCGAGCGCGGGCGCAAGGAGCCCTCCAGCGAGCTGCTCGCGGCGATCTGCGAGGCGCTCGGGGTCTCCGTGCCGGACCTGCTGACGACCGTCGCCGCCGAGATGGCGACGGCGACGTCCGCCGCGGCCGCGGGCCGTCGCGACGACGTGCTCGTCCCGATCGGGCAGCGGCACGCCGAGCTGCGGCTGGCCGGGCGGCCGGGTTCCGTGGTCGCCGCGCCGGCGTCCTCGGGCGGGCCGGTGGCCTCGGCCGCCTGATCGCACGGCCCGCCCCGGCCGACCGCTCCTGCGCGGTAGGGTGCGGACAGACCGGCAGCGATGCCAGGATGGACAGGGCCGGAGGTCCGGTGCCGACCACGGGGGGAACGCGGGGTCGGTCCGGGGTCCGCACGCCCGCCGTGGTGGCGGGCACGGTCGCGAGCGAACGCAGGCGGAGGACGCGCAGAGATGGCCAACGGATTCACCAAGTTCTTCAGCTATCTGTCGGCCCTGTTCTCGTCGAAGGTCGACGAGCACGCCGACCCGAAGGTGCAGATCCAGCAGGCCATCGAGGACGCCCAGCGCCAGCACCAGCAGCTGTCGCAGCAGGCGGCCGCGGTGATCGGCAACCAGCGTCAGCTGGAGATGAAGCTGAACCGGCAGCTGGGTGAGATCGAGAAGCTGCAGTCGTCGGCGCGGCAGGCACTCGTGCTGGCCGACCAGGCCCGCTCCCAGGGTGACGAGCAGAAGGCCCAGCAGTACGAGCAGTCGGCGCAGACCTTCGCGACCCAGCTGGTGACCGCGGAGCAGGGCGTCGAGGACCTCAAGACGCTGCACGACCAGTCGATCGGTGCCGCCGCACAGGCCAAGCAGGCCGTCGAGCGGAACTCGATGATGCTGCAGCAGAAGATCGCCGAGCGCACCAAGCTGCTCAGCCAGCTCGAGCAGGCCAAGATGCAGGAGCAGGCCGCCAAGTCGCTGCAGCAGATGAGCGAGCTGTCCGCGCCGCGCAACGCGCCCTCGCTCGACGAGGTCCGCGACAAGATCGAGAAGCGGTACGCCACCGCGCTCGGGTCCGCGGAGCTGGCCCAGAACTCGGTGCAGGGCCGCATGCTGGAGGTCCAGCAGTCGACCACCGACATGGCCGGCATGTCGCGGCTGGAGCAGATCCGGGCGTCGATGTCGGGGGCGCCGATCGCCGGGGGCCAGCAGGCCCCGCAGGTGGGCCAGGGGGAGCCGCAGCAGCAGCTGCCGTCCTCGCCGGCACCGGCCCAGCAGCAGCAGAACACCCAGAACCAGCAGCAGCCCGGCACCGCCTGAGCCGCTCGCCCGTTCCGCACCGTCCGCCGCGGTCCCGCCCCGGGACCGCGGCGGACGTGTGTCCGGGCCAGGCCGCCGGTGGCGCCCGTCGCAGCAGGGGTCAGCGGGTGCGGGCGGCGCCGGGTGGCGGTCGCCCGGGGGCACCGCGGCGCGGACCGGTGGCCCGGCGCACCGGGCGCGGGGACGGCCCCGTCTGGCAGCGCGGGCACCAGTAGGTGACCCGGGCCCGGTGGTCGTCGCCCTGGTCGGCGGTCCGGATGCGGGTCCCGCAGCGGCGGCACGGGCGTCCGGGCCGCTCGAACACCCAGTGCGCCTCGCCGGCGGCGAGCGAGCCGGTCGTCGTCTGCTCCGGGCGGTCCTTGTTCGACGACAGCAGCCGCCGCGACAGGTCGATGACCCCGGGCAGGTCGGGCACGTCGCGGACCGGCACCCAGGGCGTGAGCCCGAGCAGGAAGCAGATGTCGTTGCGGTAGAGGTTGCCGAGACCGGCCATGACCCGCTGTTCGAGCAGCACCAGCCCGAGGGGGTGGTCGGCGCGGGCGGTCATCCGGCGCAGCGCCTCGGCGTCGTGGCCGGGGCCCCAGTCCGGGTCGAGCAGGTCGGGCCCGAGATGCCCGACGAGGGTGTGCTCGTCGTCGGTGGGGAGCAGCTCCAGGTCGTGCAGGGCGAACCCCACGGCGACCCGGTCGGCGGTCTCCAGCACCGCGCGCGCCTCGTGCGCGACCCGGCGCCACCGCATCCCGGGCCGGTACAGGTGCCAGGAGCCGTCCATCCGGAAGTGGCTGTGCAGGCTGCGGCCGTCGTCGAACCGAGTGAACAGGTGCTTGCCGACGGAGACGACGCCGGTCACGGTCAGCCCGGCCAGGTCGTGCTCGGCCAGGCGCGGGTGGCGCAGCTCGCCGCGCAGCAGCTCGTGCCCGGACAGCGCGGTGTGCAGCCGCTTGCCGGCCAGGTACACGGTGTCTCCCTCGGGCACGACCGCGACGCTACCCGGGCGGGCCCGGACCGGCCCGGGCCCGGCCGACGGCTCAGTCGACGACGAGCGTCCGCAGCTGCGGCCACACCTGCGACCACGGGTGCGTCATGCCCTCGCCCAGCCAGATGCGGTTGCCGTCGCCGAGGTCGGTGACCGGTCGCAGCACCACCCCGGTGGGGGCGAGCAGGCCGGGGTCCCTGCCGATGAAGATCACGACGTCGTGGTCGTCCGGGGGCGGGTCGAAGTAGCCGTAGCTGCGGTTGCCGCTGTACCCGGGCGGCAGGCCGAGCGCGGGGTCGGCGGTGTCGACGTAGGCGGCGTAGATGTACGAGCCGCCCATCACGACGGCGCGGTCCCGCTGGTCCGGGGGCAGCCCGTCGCGGACGCGGGCGACCTCGCCGACGATCCGCTCCGGCACGGCGGGGTCGGCCGCCCCGGCGCTCGCGGACAGCATCGCCGCGGCGAGGGCGACCGACAGCACCCCCGCCGGCCACGCCACCCAGGACCACCGCCGTCGCCCGGTCCCGCGCCGCTCCTGGAACCACACCGCCCCGAGCGCGGCGACGGCGCCGTGCAGACCGCACAGGTAGTAGGCACGCCCCACGGTCACCGCGAACACGATCAACAGCACGAGGAAGGTCACCGCGACGAAGCGGTACGGCCGCAGCCGCGGTGTCGTGAACGCCGCGACCACCCCGACCACGACGAGCACGGTGCCGAGCAGCCCGGCCAGCATCAGCATCGCCACCGCGTTGGGGCCCGGCCCGCCGAACAGGACCGACTCCTGCGCGACGACCGAGGTCATGCGCAGCTGCGGCCAGCCGTGCACGGCCTGCCACACGAGCGTCGGCGCCGCGATGAGCGCACCGACCAGCGCGGCCCACCAGAACGCGGGCCGCCGCAGCATCGCCCGCGGCCCGGCCACGCCGATCGCGAGGACCAGCACCGCGCCCAGCAGGATGACCTGGAACTT
Source organism: Pseudonocardia sp. ICBG601 (assembly GCF_020496245.1). Lineage (NCBI taxonomy): Bacteria > Bacillati > Actinomycetota > Actinomycetes > Pseudonocardiales > Pseudonocardiaceae > Pseudonocardia > Pseudonocardia sp. ICBG601. Next base: position 2,487,284 of record NZ_JAHLJA010000148.1, read on the forward strand.
CGTCAGCGCGGCCAGGCCGAGCAGCGGGCCGACGGCGAGGAGCAGCCGGTCGTCGCGGACCCGGGTCCAGCGCACCAGCAGCCACAGCAGCAGCGCCCACTGCAGCGGCTCCAGCGAGTACGGCGTCAGGAAGTGCCCGAACAGCGTCACCCACAGCCCGGTGGCCTGGGCGAGCGCGGTGAGGACCTGGGCGCGGCGGTCGCCACCCAGCTCACGGGCGATCAGCGCGGCGACGACGACCGCGCCCGCCGTCGCCAGCGACGGCACGATCCGCAGCACCCCGTTCACCCCGGGCGCGAGGACGTCGGCGAGCCCGGCCAGCGCCGGTGCGACCGGGGGCTGGTCGGCCGACCCCCAGTCGAGGTGGTTCCGTCCGATCGCCAGCATCAGCGCCTCGTCGAACCAGTACCCGCGCCCCAGCGCCCCCATGACGAGGTGCACGACGGCCACCACTCCGGCGACGATCCCGACGGGCAGCCGCGCGAGCGGCGGAACGGTCGCGGGTGCGGCGTCGGAGTCCCGGACCGTGGTCGACGACGTCATGTGTCCCCCCGAGCGACGACGGGCATCGGCGGTCCCGGGCCCGGCGCCATCAGACCCCGGCTGGTCCGTCCGGCGCAGCGGGCATCGGGCGGTGGACGATCGACTTCGGTCTACCGGCGGTCCACCCTCCGGTCAGTCGCGCGGGGCGCTGCGGGCGATCCGCAGTGCCCACAGCACCAGCGGGACCTGCAGCGGCAGCCGTCCCCAGCCGATCGCCCGGTACAGCGGGTCCTTGCGGTTCCAGTGCAGCGCCATCGACACGTTCGCCGGGAACACCGCCGCGAACAGCGCTGCCGCGGCCCAGCCGCCCGCGCGCCGGGTCCGCGGGTGCGCGACCGCCGCGGCGACGGCGCCCTCGGCCGCCCCGGAGGCGTAGGTCCAGAACCGGGGCTCCCCGGGCAGGCTGCGCGGCACGATCGAGTCGAACGGCTCGGGCCGCACCACGTGCAGGACGGCGGCGGTGCCGAGCAGCCCCGCGAGCCCGAGAGCGAGACGCCGGTCGCGGGACGGGGTGCCGGGGGAGCGACGGATCATGACGGCGATGGTGCCACCCGGTACGGGCGGCGGCCGGGCCCCCCGGTGCGGCGGGCGTCACGGTCGGCGCCAGGTGCGCGCGGGGGAGGATCGGCACCGTGGCCCTCCGGACGGCGGACCGGTGCCGCCCGGAGGATCGACACGTGGCGCAGGGACGGGCGGACCGGTGCCCGCCCGGTGGGGTGCGGCGGTACCGGAGATCGCGGCGGGCCGGTGGGGCTCGCGGCAGGGGGAGGGCGCGGTGACGGGCGGCGTGGACGGGCACGGCCGGGCGCTCGCGCTGTGCCTGCCGTTCGCGCTGTGCCGGCGGCTCGCGCTGTGCGGGGCGCTCGCCGTCGCGGCGGTGCTGCTCGCCGGGTGCGCGACCGTCCCCACCCCCGGGGCACCGGACCCCGGTGCCGTGGACACGTCCGCGCCGGCGGGTGCGACCGGCCTCCGCCGCGCGTTCCCGGCCGGGGCGGGTGCGGACTACCAGCTCGGCGGCGCCTACCCGCCCCCGCCGGGCACCGGGATCGTCGTGCGCGACAGCACCGCGGATCCTGCCCCCGGTACCTGGTCGGTCTGCTACGTCAACGCCTTCCAGACCCAGCCGCAGGACCGGGAGCGGTGGCTGCGCGAGCACCCAGACCTCGTCCTGCGCGGCGGCGACCGCGAGCCCGTCGCCGACCCGGGTGGCCCGACGAGCTGCTGCTCGACATCTCCACCCCGCAGCGTCGTGCGGGCGTCGCCGAGGTCGTCACCCGTGTCGTCGACCGCTGCGCCGCCGCCGGGTTCGACGCCGTGGAGCTCGACAACCTGGACTCGTGGACCCGGTCCGGCGGGGCGTTCACCGCCGACGACGCCGAGGCCCTCGCGGTCGACCTCGCCGGGGTCGTCCACGCGCGGGGCCTCGCCGTCGGGCAGAAGAACGCCACCGACCTGCTCGACCGGCTGCCCGCGCGCGGCTACGACTTCGCCGTCGCCGAGGAGTGCGTCGCGTTCGACGAGTGCGGCGCCTTCACCGCCGCCTACGGGGACCGTGTCCTCGACGTCGAGTACGTCGACGGCCCGGACGCCGATCCCGCCGCCTGCGGGGACCCGGGCCGGCGTCCGCGGACGACGGTCGTCCGCGACCGGCTGCTGGTCCCCGCGGGCGATCCCGGATACGTCCACCGGGCCTGCTGACCGGCCCTCCGCCCGGGGCGGCCGTCAGCCGATCGGCTCCGGGAGCCGGTCGACCTCGTAGGCCAGGCCGATCGTGTCGCCGCTGGCCGGGTCGTGCAGCTCCACCCGCCAGGCGTCGGCGAACTGGTCGACACCCGACCTCATCGCGACGGTCCCCGACAGCAGGACGGTGCCGGGCACCAGCCAGCCGCGCTCGCGCAGCAGGTCGACCCAGTACCCGGGCGGGAGCAGGGCGGCCAGCGTCGCGTCCTGCACGAGCTCCTCGGTGCCGTCGTGGTCGCCGCCGTGACGGACCCACGCGCGCAGGGTGATGTCGTCGAGCCGGTCGGCGACCTCCGACAGCCGCCAGGCCTTCCGGCCCAGGACGTCGAGACCCGCGTTCTTGCTCCACGCGACACCGTGCACCTCCAGAGCGCGGTCGGTGTGGTCGCAGGCGACGGTCAGCAGCGGGTCGGTGACGTCGTCGCCGACGACCAGCGCCCACTCCGCCTCGCCGGAGGTCCGGTCGTGCTGGGCGGGGACCCGGTCGGTCTGCGACGCCAGGTACGGCGAGACCGGGTACAGCGCCGGCACCGTGTCCGGGGCCGGCACGCCCAGCTCGGCCAGCTCGGCGACGTGCGCGGCGACCTCCTCCTGGGCACGTCCGGCGTACCCGGCGTTGAAGACCCGGTGGACCTCCACCGAGCGGGTGCTGCCGTCGGGCAGGGCCAGTTCGAGCGTCACGGGGGACCTCCGTCAGATGTGTACGTCGCGTAACCGATGTGCACGAGGGTTGCGCACACACTGTGTATACAGCAAGTATGAGCCCCGTCCCACCGACCACCTCCGACCCCGGGAGCCCGCGATGACCTCGCCGTCCGCCTCCTCGTCACCACCGGTCGACCGCCGTGACCTGCGCAAGGCGTTCGTCGCGAGCCTCACCGGCACCTCGCTCGAGTGGTACGACTTCGCCGTCTACTCCGCGGCGGCCGCACTGGTGTTCCCGGTGCTGTTCTTCCCGGCCGCGGACCCGGTCACCGGTCTGCTGCTCGCGTTCTCGACCTACGCCGTCGGCTACGTCTCGCGCCCGCTCGGCGGTGTCGTGTTCGGCAGGCTCGGCGACGTCATCGGCCGCAAGCAGGTCCTGGTCATCACGCTCGTGCTGATCGGCGTCGCGACGTTCCTCATCGGTCTGCTGCCGACCTACGGCACGATCGGCGTCGCCGCCCCGGTCCTGCTGGTGCTGCTGCGCTTCGCCCAGGGCGTCGGCGTCGGCGGGGAGTGGGGCGGCGCGGTCCTGCTCTCCAGCGAGTTCGGCGAGCCGCGCCGGCGCGGGTTCTGGGCCTCGGCGGCCCAGGTCGGCCCGCCCGCGGGCAACCTGCTGTCCAACGGCGTCCTGGCCCTGCTCACCCTGCTGCTGACCGACCAGCAGTTCCTGGACTGGGGCTGGCGGCTGGCGTTCCTGCTGTCGGCGGTGCTGGTGGCGTTCGGGCTGTGGATCCGGCTCAAGCTGGAGGACACCCCGGTCTTCCGCGCGATCGCCGAGTCCGGCGACCGGCCGTCGGCGCCGGTGCGTGAGGTGTTCACCGCCGAGCGCCGCCCGCTGCTCGCCGGGATCCTCAGCCGGATCGGGCCGGACGTCAGCTACGCCCTGTTCACCGTCTTCGTGCTGACCTTCGCCACCACCCAGCTCGGGTTCTCCCGGTCGGAGGTGCTCGGCGCGATCCTGATCGGCTCGGCGCTGCAGCTGCCCTCGATCCCGCTGGCCGGCGCGCTCACCGACCGGTTCAACCGGCGCCTCGTCTACGGCGTCGCCGCGGTCGGGGGAGCGGTGTGGCCGTTCGTCTTCTTCCCGATGATCTCGGGCGGCTCGTTCGCGCTGCTCGTCGTCGGCATCGTCGTCGGGCTCGCGCTGCACTCGTTCATGTACGGCCCGCAGGCCGCGTTCGTCACCGAACAGTTCTCACCACGGCTGCGCTACACCGGCAGCTCGCTGGCCTACACGATCGCCGGCGTCGTCGGCGGCGCGGTCGCGCCGCTGGCGTTCACCGCGCTGTCCGGCGGGTCGGGCAACTGGGTGCCGGTCGCGACCTACCTGGCAGTCGCCTGCGCGCTGACCGTCGTCGGGCTGCTCATCGGCCGCGACCCGGACCACGAGGAGGACGAGGCCTACCTCGCCCTCACGCCCTGAGCAGCACGCGCAGGGTCAGCTGCAGGTGCTCGTCGATCGCCTTCGCCGCCGCGTCGGGATCGTCGCCGGCCAGCGCCTCGACGATCCGGCCGTGCTCGGTGCAGACCGCCTGCCGCCGGTCCTCGGTCCGGAACAGCGCGGTCACGCCGACCCGGCGCTGGCGCACCCGCAGCCCGGCGTAGGTCCGCGAGAGCAGCGCGTTCCCGGTGGCGTCGACGAGCGCCTGGTGGAAGACCATGTCGAGCTCGATGAACTCGGCCGGGTCCCCGCCGGCGCCGGCGAGCTCGCGCTGCCGGTCCAGGGCCGCGTTCATCGCCTCGAACGGGACGCCGCAGGCGTCCATCGCCGCGCGCGCGGCGTGCTGCTCCAGGACCCCGCGCAGCTCCATCAGCTCGGAGATCTGCCGGCCGGTCAACGGTGGCACGTAGGCGCCGCGACCGGGCAACATCTCGACCAGGCCGTCGGCCACGAGCAGCAGCAACGCCTCACGGACGGGCGTGCGCGACACCCCGATCCGGCCGGCGAGCTCGTTCTCGTTGAGGAACGTGCCCTGCACCTGCGGATCGACCAGGACGGTCTCGCGCAGGTAGTGCAACGCGCGCTCGCGACCGGACTCCCGTGACGTCGGCATACGACACGTATACACCGAACCACCCCAGGAGAACGCATGCGGATCGCCCTCGTCCAGATCGCCGCCACCACCGACCCGGCGGAGAACCTCGCCCTGGTCGCCGACGGCGTCGCCGACGCGGCCGCCCGGGGCGCGCGGCTGGTCGTGTTCCCCGAGGCCACCCAGTGCCGCTTCGGGGTGCCGCTCGGCCCGGTCGCCGAGCCCCTCGACGGCCCCTGGGCGTCCCGGGTCCGCGAGCTCGCCGCCGCCGCGGGCGTCATCGTGGTCGCCGGGATGTTCACCCCCGCCGACGACGGCCGCGTCCGCAACACCCTGCTCGTCACCGGGCCCGGTGTGGAGGAGCACTACGACAAGATCCACCTGTTCGACGCGTTCGGGTTCGCCGAGTCCGACACGGTCGCCCCGGGGGACCAGCCGGTCACGGTCACCGTCGACGGTGTGAGGGTCGGCCTCGCGACCTGCTACGACCTGCGGTTCGCGGGCCTGTTCCAGACCCTCGGCGACGCCGGGGCGCAGGTCGTCGTCGTGCCCGCGTCCTGGGGCGCGGGGCCGGGCAAGCGTGAGCAGTGGGAGCTGCTGGTGCGCGCCAGGGCCCTCGACACGACGGCCTTCGTGGCGGCCTGCGACCAGGCGGACCCGGAGGCGGCGGGACGTCCGGTCCCCGGTGGCGCCCCGACCGGGATCGGGATGAGCGCGGTCGCCGGTCCGACCGGCTCGCTCGTCGCGGCGCTCGACGCCGCGCCGGGGACCCTGGTCGTGGACCTCGACCTCGACGCGGTGACCGCGGCCCGCCGGGCGGTCCCGGTCCTGGCCAACCGTCGGTACTGACCCCGGTGCGTGATGTCGCCGGTCAGGCCCGCAGCCGCAGCCCCTTCGGCGTCACCCGGAACCCGGCCTCGGTGAGCACCTCGGACAGCGCCGAGACCAGCGAGTCCTGCCCGTCGGCCCGCTCCACGGCGAGCGACCCGAGCCAGCCCTCGTGCACCGCCCCGGCGAGCGACTCGGCCCCGGCGCGCAGCTCGTCGCGGTCCTCGGTGAACGACAGCAGCGACTTCCCGCCGCGCTCGACGTAGAGCGCGGGCGCCCCGTCGACCAGGGTGACCAGGGCGCCGGCCTTGCGACCGGGGCGGTGCCGGGTCTCGCCGGTCGTGTCCGGCCAGGGCAGGGCCGCGCCGTAGGGCTGGGCGGGGTCGGTGGCGGCGAGCACCACCCGGGACAGCTCGCGCCACGCCTCACGCGGCGCCTGCGGGCGGCGACCGGCGCCGCCGTCGAACTCGCCGTGGCGGCCCGCGCCGCCGAGCCCGCCCAGGCCGCCGCGCAGGTCGTCGGGCACCCCCGCGTACGGGTCGTCGCCCCCCGGGAACCCGGCCACGTCGCCGGAGAGGTCGTCGGGCAGGGGCTCGCCGTCCACGGTCGGGTCGGCGGACCCGGCGCGGTCGGTGGGATCGGCGACGACCGCGCCCGGCCCGGCACCGAGGCGGCGCGGACCGGTCGGCTGGGCGGGGGACGGGCCGCCGTCGGTCCCGGCGAGGGCCCGGACCCGGTCGATCGCGCCCGGCACCGCGAACTGCGCCGCGCCCAGCCCCTCGACGATGTAGCCGCGCCGGCACCGGCCGGACTCCTCCATCGCCCGGAGCACCTTGTAGACCGCGGCGAACCCGCCGGTGACCCGCTCGGTGCCCAGCGCGCCCCGGGTCAGCACGCCGTGGCGCTCCAGGAACGCCTCCGCGGCCGCGTGCGCACGACGGGTCGCGTCGGGCTCGCGCGGCACGGCCACCGACCAGCGCCCGCCGACCGACGGCGGCCCGGTCCGGCTGGGCATCGACGGCCGCCCCGCACGCAGCTGCGCGTAGCGCCCGCGGGCCGGCCGCCGCGCGGTGCGGTGCGCCCCGCCCTGACGCCCGGACGCGCCACGCCGCCCACCGCCCCCGGACAGCCGGGCCCGCAGCGGGCCGAGCGTGTCGTTGGTGAGCGCACCCGCCCAGACCAGGTCCCAGACGGCGGCGACGACGTCGTCGTCGGAGGGGGCCGGTTCGTCCTGCTCCTTCAGCAGCACCCCGGCACGGGTCGCGAGCTCGCGGAAGAACAGCGCACCGCCCCCGGAGTCCGGTGCGGCCTCCGGATCGGTCAGCGCGGCCGGGTCGGTCAGCCCGAGCGCGGCCAGCACCGCGGTGTGCAGCGGGGTGCCCGCGGTGTCCAGGTCGGGGGCGGGCAGCAGCAGGTCCGCCACGTCGGCGGGGGCCAGCGCCAGCCAGCCGTCCTGCCCGGACAGCGCTCCGCACCCGACCCAGGTCACCTCACCGGCGGCGGTCAGCTCGTCGAGCAGCGCGGGGGTGTAGCCCGGCAGCCGGGCCGGCAGCACCAGCGACTCGACCGCGCTCGCCGGCAGCGGCGCCCCGGCGAGCTGCTCGACCACACCGAGCACGTCCTCGGCACCCGGTGCGCGGCGCACCCGGCCGCGCCGCTCGGAGCCCGACCGCACCTGGACGCCCTGCCACTGCGGCAGGAACCGCCCGAGGGCGCGCTGCTCGACGGGCTCGACCTCGTGCCGCAGCTTCGCCAGCGACGCGCGCCGTAGCCGGCGCAGCACCTCGGCGTCGCAGTACTCCAGCTCGCCGCCGGAACCGGCGGGCACCGACGCCTGCGGGCGCAGCTCGCCCTTCATCAGCCGACCGGTGCCGGTCAGCCGCTCCAGCACCCCGGCGACCACGGCCACGCCGAGCCCGAAGCGGCGGGCGAGCTCGGCGGCGGTGAACGGCCCGTGCGTGCGCGCCCAGCGCAGCACGAGATCCCCGAGCGGGTCGGGCACCGGCTCGGTGAACGCCTCCGGCACCCCGACCGGCAGCGCCGTGCCCAGCGCGTCCCGGATGCGGCCGGCGTCCTCGATCGCGATGAACCGTTCCTCGCCGGCGATCCGCACCCGCAGCGCCCGGCGGTCGCGCTCCAGCTGCGCCAGCCAGGCCGGGTCGACGCCGCGGGCCCGCCCGTCGGCCTCGGACAGGTCACCGACGAAGCGGAGCAGGTCCGCGGCGCCCTCCATGTCACGGGCGTGCCGGTCCGGGTCGGTGCGCTGCAGCTGGCCCTCGATCTCGGCCAGCATCTCCGGGTCGAGCAGCTCCCGGATCGCCTCGGAGCCGAGCAGCTCCGCCAGCAGGGTCGAGTCCAGCGACAGCGCGGCCGCGCGGCGCTCGGCCAGCGGCGCGTCGGCCTCGTAGAGGAACATCCCGACGTAGCCGAACAGCAGGCTGCGCGCGAACGGCGACGGCTGCGACGACTCGACCTCGGCGACCTTCACCTTCCGCGAGGCGACGTCGCCCATCAGCTCGCGGAGCCCGGGCAGGTCGTAGACGTCCTGCACGCACTCCCGCATCGCCTCCAGGGTGATCGGGAACTGCTCGAACTTGCCCGCCACGCTCAGCAGCTGCGCCGACTTCTGACGCTGCTGCCACAGCGGGCTGCGGCGGCGCGGGTCGCGGCGGGGCAGCAGCAGCGCCCGCGCGGCGCACTCCCGGAACCGCGACGCGTACAGCGCCGAGTTCCCCAGCTCCGCGACGACGATCTGCTCGATCTCGCCCGGCTCCAGCAGCACGTCCTCGGCGCTCGGGACGACCTCGGTGCCGTTGTCGTCGACCGCGTCCGGCAGGCGCAGCACGATCCCGTCGTCGGCGCCCGACGCGCTCACCTCGACCCCGCGGCGCTCCCGCATCCGGGCCGCGATCGCCAGCGCCCACGGCCCGTTGACCTGCGCCCCGAACGGCGAGTGCACGACGAGGCGCCAGTCGCCCAGCTCGTCGCGGAACCGCTCGACCAGGATCGTGCGGTCGCTCGGCACGTGCCGGGTCGCCTCGCGCTGCTCGCGCAGGTAGGACAGCAGGTTGTCGCAGGCCCACTCGTCGAGCCCGGCCGCGGTGGCGCGCTCGCGGGCGTCGGCGTCGGCCAGCCCGGACATCTCGCGCACGAACGCGCCGACGGCCCGGCCCAGCTCCAGCGGCCGCCCGATCGACTCGCCCTTCCAGAACGGCATCCGGGCGGGCACCCCCGGCGCCGGGGTGACGATCACGCGGTCGTGGGTGATGTCCTCGACCCGCCACGACGAGGTCCCCAGCAGGAACGTGTCCCCGACGCGGGACTCGTAGACCATCTCCTCGTCGAGCTCACCGACCCGCGAGCCGGCGCCGTCCGCGCCGCCCGGGGTCATCACGGTGAACAGGCCGCGGTCGGGGATGGTGCCGCCGGAGGTGACGGCCAGGCGCTGCGCGCCCGGGCGGCCGCGCAGCTCGTCGGTGACCCGGTCCCAGGTGATGCGGGCGCGCAGCTCGCCGAACTCCTCGGACGGGTAGCGCCCGGCCAGCATGTCCAGCACCGAGTGCAGCGCGGAGTCCGGCAGCGCCGCGAACGGGGCCGCCCGGCGGATCGTCGCGGCGAGGTCGGACAGCTGCCACGACTCCATCGCGACCATCGCGACGATCTGCTGGGCCAGCACGTCGAGCGGGTTGCGGGGGTAGCGCGTGGACTCGATCGACCCGGTCGTCATCCGTTCGGCGACGACGGCGCAGGACACGAGGTCCCCGCGGTACTTCGGGAACACCACGCCCTCGGACACCGCGCCCACCTGGTGCCCGGCACGCCCGACCCGCTGCAGCCCGGACGCGACCGACGGCGGCGCCTCGACCTGCACGACCAGGTCGACGGCGCCCATGTCGATGCCCAGCTCCAGGCTGGAGGTCGCGACGACGCACGGCAGCACGCCGGACTTCAGCTCCTCCTCGACCAGGGTCCGCTGGTCGCGCGACATCGAGCCGTGGTGGGCCTTGGCCACCGTCGGCGCGGCCCCGCCGCCCACCCCGGACTGCCCGACCGCCTCGGCCGGGAACGCACCCGGGGCGTCGGCGTCGAGGTCCGCGGCCTCCTCCAGGGCGGCGGCCTCCTGCTCCGCGGCGAGCTCGTTGAGCCGGGAGGTCAGCCGCTCGGCGAGCCGGCGCGAGTTGGAGAACACGATCGTCGAACGGTGCTCGCGCACCAGGCCGAGCAGCCGCTCCTCGACGGCGGGCCAGATCGAGGGCTTGCGCGCCGTGCCCGCGGCGGACCCGACGACCTCCTCGTCGGTGCTGCCCGGGGCGGGCCGCTCGTCGAGCGCGGCCAGGTCGGGCACCGGGACCTGCACCTCGACCCGGATCGTCTTGGGGATCGCGGGCTGCACGACCTCGACCGGGCGGGTGCCGGACAGGAACGTCGAGACCTCGTCCACCGGGCGCACGGTCGCCGAGAGCCCGATCCGCTGCGGGGTGGCCTCGGTGATCTCCTCGAGGCGCTCCAGCGACACCGCCAGGTGCGCCCCCCGCTTCGTCCCGGCGACGGCGTGCACCTCGTCGAGGATCACGGTCGTCACCCCGCGCAGCGACTCCCGCGCGGCCGAGGTGAGCAGCAGGAACAGCGACTCCGGGGTGGTCACCAGCACGTCCGGCGGGGTGCGCTGGAACTGGCGCCGCTCGTCGGCCGGGGTGTCGCCGGTGCGCATCCCGACGGTGATGTCGGGGACCGGCTCGTCGAGCCGCTGCGCGGCCTGGCGGATGCCGGTCAGCGGCGAGCGCAGGTTGCGCTGCACGTCGACGGCGAGGGCCTTGAGCGGTGAGACGTAGAGGACCCGGCAGCGGTGCTTCGGCTCGGCGGGCGGCGGGGTGGCGGCGAGCCGGTCCAACGCCCACAGGAACGCGGCGAGGGTCTTGCCGGACCCGGTCGGCGCGACGACGAGCGCGTTGCGCCCGGCCTGCGCCGCGGACCAGGCGCCCTCCTGGGCCGCCGTGGGCGCGGCGAAGGCCCCCTCGAACCACTGGCGGGTGGCAGGGGAGAAGCCCTCGAGTGCGGTCACGCCGACCATCATGCGGGTGGGGTCCGACAGTCACCCGTCGAGCGCCCGTCGGACCGGGCGTGACCTGCGACGTCAGCGGGCGGCGTCGGCCCTCGTGCGGGGCCAGACCTCCGCGGTGTCCTCGGCCGGGAACTCGGCGACGACCGCCGCGACCGTCCAGACCATCGACGCCAGGAAGTCCACGCCCAGCGCGTCGACGTAGTGCGAGGTCTCGCGGGCGTCGGCCGGGTCGACGAGCGGGGCGACCGTGTAGCGGGCCCGGGCCGCGTAGCGCGGGCCCAGGTTGCTCCCGATCCAGGCCAGTGCCCGCTCGGAGCGGTCGTCGTGGTCGGCGAGCGCGGTGCGGGCGGCGTCGTACCAGTCGGCCAGCACCAGGAAGGCCAGCGACCAGCCGGGCGGGGTGGCGTCCGGCGGCATGTCCCGGTCGACCGCGGTCAGCCGGCGCACGGCGAACCGGGCCGGGTCGGGCCCCGGCGTGGCGAGGGTCTCGCGCACCGCTCCGGCCAGCACGTCGGAGACCATGCGGTAGGCGTTCTGCAGCTCCGCGTCGTCCGTGCCCGCCGACCTGCGTGTGTTCGGGGTCGTGCCCGCCATGTCCACCGTCCTCCGCTCGTGTGGCCGGGCCGGAGCGTAACGCCCTGGCGCGCGGCGGCCGTCGCACGGCAGCATCCGTCCGTGACCGCCGCACCCGACGCCGTCTCCCCGCCGCAGGACCCCGCCCAGCCCCGCCTGCTGGCGGTGCTCGCGATCGGGCAGGTGCTCGGTGGGACGGCCGTCGCGACCTCGATCGCGGCGAGCTCGCTGGTCGCCTCCCGGCTGTCCGGCTCGCCCGCGGTCGGTGGCGTCGCGTCGACGGCGAGCGTGCTGGGCGCGGCGGGTGCGGCCGCCGTCGTCGCACGGGTGGCCCAGGCCCGGGGACGGCGTCCCGCGCTGGTCGGCGGTCATCTGGTGGGGCTGCTCGGCGCGGTCGGTGCCGTCGTCGCGGCCACGACCGGCTCGGTGGCGCTGCTGCTGGTGTCGTTGCTGCTGGTGGGCTCGGGGACGGCGGTCGGGCTCGCCGCGCGCTACGCCGCCACCGACCTGGCCGCGCCGGTGCGGGCCGGCCGCGCGCTCGCGCTGGTGGTGTGGGCGACGACGGTCGGTGCGGTCGCCGGGCCGAACCTGCTCGGTCCGCTGGACGCCGTGGCCGTGTCGGTCGGGCTGCCCGGTGTCGCCGGTCCGTACCTGCTCTGCGCGGTCGCGTTCGCCCTGGCGGCCCTGACCGGGTGGCTGGGTCTGCGGCCCGACCCGCTGCTGCGGGCCCGGGAGCGCGCGGGCACCCCGGCCATCGCGCCGGGGGCCACGGTGGTGCGGCCGTGGGCGGTGCTGCGGGCCTCGCGCCCCGCGCTGCTCGGCGCGGTCGGCATCGTGCTCGGGCACGCGGTGATGGTCGGGCTGATGTCGATGACCCCGGTGCACATGGACCACGGCGGCGCGGCGCTGTCGGTCGTCGGGCTGTTGATCAGCCTGCACATCGCGGGGATGTACGCGCTCAGCCCGCTGTTCGGGTGGCTCGCCGACCGGCTCGGACCGGCGCGGGTGCTGGCCGGTGCCGGGGTGCTGCTGCCGCTGGCGGGGGTGGTCTGCGCCCTCGCCGCGCCGACCGCGACCGGCCTGCTGTCGGTAGGCCTGGTGCTGCTCGGCCTGGGCTGGTCGGCAGCGGTGGTGGGCGGGTCGGCGCAGCTCACGGCGTCGCTGGCGGTGGCCGACCGGCCGCGGGTGCAGGGCTCGGTGGACGTGGCGATGAACCTGGCCGGCGCCGCCGCCGGGATCGTGGCCGGGGTGCTCGTGACGGTGTCGTCCTACGCGCTGCTCGGCGCGCTGGTGGTCGTGGCGACGGTGCCGTTCCTGCTGGTGGCCGCGCGCGCGGCCCGCACGGGACGCCCGGCGGCCGGCTGAGCGGGACCCTCAGCGACGGCGCTGGTGGAGCCACCAGCGCACCAGCACGACCAGCGCGGACAGCAGAGCGAGCAGCGACACGACCTGCCACGCCAGCGGCGACCCGATGCCGGTCGTCGCGAGGACCTCGTCGGCGACGTCGACCGGGACGGTGGCGAGCAGTTCGGACATATCACCCAGGCTACCGGCTCCGGGCCGTCATCGGGCGGACACCGCACGGAACGGGTGACCCGTCTACCCTCGCGGGCGTGCGACTGAGCCACTTCCGGGAACTGATGGAGGGCGAGTTCGGGCCGGTGCGGGCGGCGTCGCTGGCCCGTGACCACGTCTTCGCCGACCTCGGCGGCCGGACCGTCGAGCAGGCGATCGAGGCGGGTCTCGACCTGCGCCGGGTCTGGCGCGCGGTCTGCGCGGCCTACGAGGTCCCACCCGCACGGCGGTAGCGGCGCCCCGGGCGGTCGTGGTGACCGCTCGGCTCCCGTGGGTGCCCGGTCGGCGTGTCGCGGTGTCGGATCGAACGCGTGTTCGTCTACGGTTCCGGCAGGGCCCGCGGTACCGGTCCTGCGGCGCGGTGTCGGACGAGTTGTCCACAGGCGCCGATCCGGGCCCGTAACTGTCAGGGGTACCCCATACCGTTGTGGTGTGCCTCCCCGAAAGACACCAGCAGGACCCGATCGTCGACCACCAGCGAGGAGTCAAGAGATGTCCGCTCCGGACCGCGGCAAGGCGCTCGAACTCGCCCTCGCCCAGATCGAGAAGAACCACGGCAAGGGATCGGTGATGCGCCTGGGCGACCAGGCCCGCGTCCCGATCAGTGCCATCTCCACGGGCTCCATCGCGCTCGACGTCGCGCTCGGCGTCGGGGGCATCCCGCGCGGCCGCGTCGTCGAGATCTACGGCCCGGAGTCCAGCGGTAAGACGACCGTCGCGCTGCACTGCGTGGCGAGCGCGCAGGCCGCGGGCGGTGTCGCGGCGTTCATCGACGCCGAGCACGCGCTCGACCCGGAGTACGCCAAGGCGCTCGGTGTCGACACCGACGACCTGCTGGTCTCCCAGCCGGACACCGGTGAGCAGGCGCTGGAGATCGCGGACATGCTGATCCGCTCCGGCGCGCTCGACATCATCGTCATCGACTCGGTGGCCGCGCTCGTGCCGCGCGCCGAGATCGAGGGCGAGATGGGCGACAGCCACGTCGGTCTGCAGGCCCGGCTGATGAGCCAGGCGCTGCGGAAGATCACCGGTGCGCTCAGCAACTCCGGCACCACCGCGATCTTCATCAACCAGCTGCGCGAGAAGATCGGCGTGATGTTCGGGTCCCCGGAGACCACGACCGGTGGTAAGGCGCTGAAGTTCTACGCGTCGGTCCGTATGGACATCCGCCGCATCGAGACCCTGAAGGACGGCACCGACATGGTCGGCAGCCGGACCCGGGTCAAGGTCGTGAAGAACAAGGTGGCCCCGCCGTTCAAGCAGGCGGAGTTCGACGTGCTCTACGGCGTCGGCATCTCCAAGGAGGGTTCGCTGATCGACGTGGGCGTCGAGCAGGGGATCATCCGCAAGTCCGGTGCCTGGTACACCTACGAGGGCGACCAGATGGGGCAGGGCAAGGAGAACGCCCGCAAGTTCCTCAAGGAGAACCCGGACGTCGCCGCCGAGGTCGAGAAGCGCATCAAGGAGAAGCTGGGGATCGGCGCCGTCGTCGACGCCGAGGAGACCAGCCCGGTCGAGCCCCTCCCGGCCCCGGTCGACTTCTGAGCGTGACCGGCGAGCGCGACGGGTCCGGAGGCACGTCCGGACGGGACGGTGCGGAGCCGACCAGGCCCCGCACCGTCCCGCTCGACGACCTGTTCGGCGTGACCCCGTCGGTCACCGACGAGCAGGATCCGCCCGCGATCCGGACCGCCGACCCGACCGGCGGTGGGCCGGACGAGTCCGTCGCCGAGCCCCCGGCGGTCCCCGGCTGGGACACGAGCCCCCACCAGGTCTCGTTCGCCGCGCTGAGCGGCGCCGACGAGGCCCCCACGACGGCGACCGACCCGCCGGCGGCCTGGTCCCCGGGCCCCGCGGCGGACGGCGCGACGGACGAGGCGGCGGCCCCCGCCCCGGTCCGCAGACTGACCCTCGACGGCCCCGGCCCCGCTTCCGGCGGGAGTGCGGGCGACGGCGTCGACGATGCGGGACCCGGTTCGCCCCGTGTGGTCTCCTTCGAGGAGCTGTCCGGACGGGGTGCTCGCCGCAGCGGACCCCGTCGCGACCGCGCGACCCCGCGTCGGCGTCCGGCCGCCGCGGCAGGCCCGACCGACCGGGACGCCGCGGCCGCCGCGCCCGAGGGCACCGGGCCGGACCCGGTCGAGGAGAGCACCACTCCCCGTGGCCGGCGCCGTGGAGAGGGCCGTGGCCGGGGGAGACGCCGGGGCGTGGACGCCACCCCACGCGTCGAGACACCGCAGGAGCAGGAGACCCGCGCCCGCGACATCTGCCTGCGCCTGCTCACCGACCGCGCCCGCACGGTCAAGGAGCTCGGCGACGCGCTGCGCCGCAAGGAGATCCCCGACGAGGTCGCGCACCGCGTCCTCGACCGGTTCGACGAGGTCGGGCTCGTCGACGACCAGGCCTTCGCCGAGCAGTGGGTCCGGTCCCGGCACCGCCACCGCGGCCTCGGCAAGCGGGCGATCGCGATGGAGCTGCACCGCAAGGGCGTCGACCGCGAGATCGCCGACGAGGCGCTCACCGGTATCGACGACGACTCCGAACGCGACCGGGCCCGCGAGCTCGTCGTACGGCGGCTGCGGAGCCTGCCCGTCGGGAGTCGCGAGGAGCGGCAGTCCAGCGCCCGCAAGCTGGTCGGCATGCTCGCGCGCAAGGGCTACGGGCCCGGGGTCGCCTACGGGGTGGTCAAGGAGGAGATCGCCGCCGCCGGTGCGGAGGCCGACGAGTTGGGCGAGGCCCCGCCCGAGGACTGACCCGTCCCGGGCGGGACCCGCCGCCCGGTCACGACCGCAGGTACCAGGCGAACCAGTCCCGCATCGTCGGCGCGAGGTAGTGGGTGGGCGGCACCTGCTCGGCCGGGAACAGCGCGAACCCCTGCGGGGCGTGCCCGGGCCGGTCGTGGAAGTAGGTCCCGCTGACCCAGGCCGGGTTGATGTCCAGCTCCATGCCACGGACCACGCCGGCGTCGGCGAGCAGCCTGCCCAGCGTGCACACCGACAGCGCCGGTCCGGCGACGTACACCTCGGTGCCGTCGGCGGTCACGCCGAAACCGGACCGGTGGACGAACGCGTTCTGGCCGATCGTGCTGCCCCACTCCGCGGTGCCGCCGGTGGCACACGTCGGGTTCACCGCGCCGTCGTCGACGAGCGGGAGCAGGTTCTGCCGCACGCTCGCGACGTCCGGCCCCATCCCGACCTCGGTGCCCCACGCCCCGACGTCGGCCCGGCCGTCGGTGTGCAGGACCAGGCTGGCCTTGCCGGGCAGCAGCGGCGCGACCGTGCGGCCCTCGGCGTAGTAGCCGTTGTGGCTGGGGTCGGACAGCTTGAACCCGCCGTTGAACGCCACCGCCACGCCGTCACCCGCCCGCCCGGCCAGCGACGTCGACGCGTGCCAGTGCCCGGCGGGCTCGCCGACGCCCGGGTGCAGGGTGCCCCGCACCAGCGCGGGGTCCATCCGCAGCACCCCGGCGAGGTAGGAGGTGTGGGTGTCGTCGACCCGCAGCGTCGTCACCTGGACCGCGGGCCGCCCGTGGTCGGCGACGACGGTCTGCCACACGCCCTCCCCGGGCAGCGGGGCCCCCGCCGCGACCGGGGCGAGCGGCGGCGTCGTCGCCGGGTCGGACAGCGCACCCGGAGCCCGCGGGATCCCGCCGGCCGGGGTGCCGCCCTCGGACGGCGCGTCCACGTCGTACTGGAGCTTCTCCAGGCCGGTGACGAGCCAGTTCAGCCCGTGGTCGCGGGCCCACTCGGCGGTCGCCTCGACCGGCCCGGTCCCGGGGGGCGCGGCCAGCGTCACCGCGCCGACCCCGGCGCCCGCGCCGCCGAGCAGCACCACGAGCACCCCCAGCACGGCACCCGCCCGACGTCGGCGCCGGCGACGCCGCGACGGCCCCGGTGGCGGTGCGATCTCGACGGTGGTCTCGACCGCGCTCATCGCCGCACCGCCGGACCCGGGGTGGACCCGTCCCGCCCGCGGGCCGACCCCACCGCCGTCGTCCCCGGGGCCGGGGCCCCCGGCGGGACCAGCGTCTCCAGCACCATGCGCCGTCGTCCTCCTGCGTCGTGGCGGCACGATCCGCCGCCGTGGGTGACCCTTCCGGTCGTTGCGCAGAGCAACCCCAGAGGACGCTGAGCGATCACTGAGAGTCCACAGTCGAGCCGCGCGGTAGAGATCCGGACCTGCGTGCCGATCGATGGTGCGTAACCGGTGATTGCGTGCATAAGATGCCCGCCGAGCCGCAGTTCGTGATCGGCGAACGGCGCGAGGAGTCGATCCCGGGAGGGTGTTCGTGAGGATCAGAGGACGAGTGGCCGGCGCCGCGCTGGCGGCGACGGCGCTGTTCGCGCTGGCGGGCTGCGGCGGGGGAGCCGGGGGCGGCGGGACCGCCGCGCAGCCGAGCGGCGAGGCGCAGGGCGGCACGCTGACGGTGTTCGCCGCGGCGTCGCTGACCGGCACGTTCGGTGACCTGGAGAAGAAGTTCGAGGCCGCCAACCCGGGCACGGACGTGGTGTTCAACTTCGCCGGGTCCTCGGCCCTGGCCCAGCAGATCAACCAGGGCGCCCCGGCCGACGTGTTCGCCTCGGCCGACCAGAACAACATGACCAAGGTGACCGACGCGGGCAACGCCCAGGGGCAGCCCGAGGTCTTCGCCACCAACACCCTGCAGATCGCGGTCGCGCCGCAGAACCCGAAGCAGATCGCGTCGCTGCAGGACCTGAGCAAGCCCGGTCTGCGGACCGTGGTCTGCGCCCCGCAGGTGCCGTGCGGCTCGGCGACGGAGAAGGTCGAGAAGGCCGCCGGCGTGGACATCACGCCCGTCTCCGAGGAGCAGGACGTCAAGTCGGTGCTGCAGAAGGTCACCACCGGCAACGCCGACGCCGGGCTCGTCTACCGGACCGACGTCACCGCGTCGAAGGGGCAGGCGCAGGGCGTCGACATCCCGCAGGCGTCGGAGGCGGTCAACCAGTACCCGATCGTCGTCCTGAAGAACACGAAGAACGCCGAGCTGGCGCAGAAGTGGGTGCAGTTCGTGAACGGCGACGAGGGCCGTCAGGTCCTGGGGGCGGCCGGCTTCGGCGCGCCCTGACCGCGGATCAGGGGATCGGGGCCGACACCCGTCCCACGAGCCAGGGGTAGGAGTCCGACAGCGCCTGGGAGAACAGGTCGAAGTCGTGCCCGCCACCGGGCACGATCACCAGCCGGTTCTCGACACCGGCCCGGGTCGCCACCGCCGACAGTGTGCGCGCGGCGGCGGCCGGGTCGGTGTCGGCGTCGCCCGCCTCGAACCAGCCGGCGATCCCGGGGACCCGGTTCGCGGCCAGCAGGGTCGCCGGGTCGTGTGCGGCGAACGCGGTCTGCGACCCGCCGAACAGCCCGGCGACGGTGTCCGGGACCCCGCCGTTGGAGTCCCCGACCCGCGGGCCGAGCAGCCCGGCGTAGTCACCGAACGTGGCGAACACCGTGGGGTGGCGCAGCGCCAGCATCACCGCGCAGCTGCCGCCCTCGGACAACCCCGCCACCGCCCACGACGGCCCCGGCGGCCGCGTCCCCAGCAGCCTGCTCACCACCCGGGGCACGTCGCGGGTCAGGTAGGTCTCGACCTTCGCGGTCGAGGTGTCGACGCACTCGGAGTCCGCGGTGTAGGTGCCGTTGACGTCGGGCATCACCAGGATCGGCGCCACCCCGTGATGCTGGGCGGCCCAGGCGTTCGCGACGTCGGCGGCGCCCCCGGAGTCCACCCAGTCCACCGGACGTCCGGGGGTCCCGTGGAGCAGCACGATCACCGGCAGCTGCGGCCGGGGCCGCTCGTACCAGGCCGGCGGCACCCACACGACCGCGGGCCGGGCGGCGAAGTGCGACGCCGTCCCCGGGATCGGGATCTGCACGACCTGACCGGTCGCCGGGACCTTCCGGCTCAGCAGCAGCTGGGCGACCCCGATCCCCTCGACCGGTCCGGTCCCGGCCACGTCACCGACGGTCCGCAGGTAGTCCAGCCCGGCGTTCACCCCGACCAGGGCGTTCGACAGCAGCACCACCGCGACGACGCCCGTCGCGCCCAGCCGGGCGAGGATCCGCAGCGACCGGTACCGGGACCGCCCGGCCCGCCGCACCCCCAGGACGACCAGCACGAGGACCACCACACCGGCGAGGACGAACCCCGTCACGAACTGCCACGTGGTGATCGGGACCGCGTCGATCCCGGTGGTGCCGGCGTCCATGGACCGTTCTCCTCGTGTCGTGCCCGCGAGATCATCCCCTGCCGCTGTGAGGCCCGGGTGAGAACCCGGTGAGGATCTGCTGAGTTCACTGTCCGGAGGGGTGACGCCGGTCCTAGCGTCGCCGGTGTGGAGTCGACGATCGCCGGGCTGCCGGCGCACATCCTGCTGGTGCACGGCGTCGTGGTGCTGGTCCCGCTGACCGCCCTCGGGCTGGTGCTGGTCGCGGTCTGGCCCGCGGCGCGGGTGCGTCTGGTCTGGCCGACCGTGGTGCTCGCCGCGGCCACCCTGGCCCTGGTCCCGGTGACCACCGAGGCGGGGGAGTGGCTGGAGCACCGGCTGCCGCGGACCCCGCTCATCCGGGCCCACACCGAGCTGGGCGACGGGCTGCTGCCGTGGGTCGCCGGGCTGGCCGTGGTCGCCGTCGTGGTCGCGGTGCGCCACGTCGCGGCGGTCCGGGCCGGGCGCCGCGTCCCCGCGACGGTCGGCGGCGGGGCCCCGGAGGTCCCGGCCGGGACGGCGCCCGGCGGGACCGTCGCGACGGTGGTGGTGGCCGTGCTGGCCGTCGTCGTCGCGGTCGGGGCGGTGGTGACGACGGTGCGGATCGGGGACTCCGGGGCGCGTGCCGCGTGGACCGGCCAGGTCGCCGAGCAGCCGCTGGGCGGGTCGCAGGGGGAGCCGGACGGCGGCTGACCGCCCGCGCCCCCTCAGGCCCCGGCGCCGCCCTCAGCGCGGCGCGCCGTACCAGCGCCACCGGACCGGCGCGGGCACACCGCGCCACGACGCCCGGCCGGTGTGGTGCAGCAGCGCCCCGGCCGGGTCGTCGCCCGCGTCGACGTCCGGCCACAGCCGGGCGAGCACGTCCCGGCACGGCGCCGCCGGCAGCGCCCACGCCGGTTCGGTGGCCCGGGTGATGTCGTGGGTGTGCACCAGGACCTCGGCGACGCCCATCGCGGCGAACCCGGCCGCGTCGGCGTCGCCGTAGGGGTGCCAGCCGCGCACCCCCGCGGGCGCGGTCCGGACGGCGGCGGCGAGCATCGCCCCGCCGGTCGCGACGACCTGCAGCAGCCCGGCGGTGCCGACGCCGCCGGGCACCACGATCTCGAACGGCGGGTAGTCGTCGGGCGGGGCGAGCGCCACCTGGGCGGCGTAGCCGAACAGGTCGTCCGCGACGTGCACCACGGTGTCGCGGCACGACCAGTCCAGCGGTCCGGCCGGGGCGGACCAGCCGTCGTCGGGCACCGTCCCCAGCGCTCCGACCAGTACCGTCACCGCGTTCTCGACGTCCTCCGCGCGCATCGGTGCACCGTGCCCTGCGGGCGGGCACCCGGGCCAGCGCATTAGGCTTCCGCGGTGGCCCACGAGGACGAACGCATCGCACTGCTGCTCGACTACGAGAACCTCGCGATCGGCGCCCGCGACGGGCTCGGGGTCGTCCCCTTCGACTTCGGCCCGGTGGCCGACGCGCTCGCCGAACGCGGGCGGGTCGTGGTCCGCCGCGCCTATGCCGACTGGTCCTCCTTCGACGAGGACCGCCGCCTGATGGCCCGCGCCCAGGTGGAGCTCATCGAGATCCCGCAGCGGATCGGCGGCTCCCGCAAGAACGCGGCGGACATCAAGCTCGCCGTCGACGCGATCGAGCTCGCCTACGAGCGGGAGTTCATCACCACCTTCGCCATCGGCACCGGCGACTCCGACTTCACCCCGCTCATGCACAAGCTGCGCGAGCTGGACAAGCGCGTGATCGGGATCGGGGTGCAGTCCTCGACCTCGGCGCTGCTGCCGCCCGCCTGCGACGAGTTCCTGTTCTACGACCGGCTCCCCGGTGTCGAGCCGACCCAGGCGCCCGCGCCGCCGCGTCGTCGCCGGGGGAGTCCCCGCCCGGCTCCGGCCGCCGCCGCGGCCGCGGGACCGGTGTCGACGCCCGCCCCGGTCGCGGTCCCGGAGCCGGAACCGGAACCGATCGTCCCGCCGGACCCGTTCGACGTCACCTTCTCCGACGGCAGCGACGACACCGCCACCACCGGTGCCGAGGAGCGCGACGTCGCGGGGCTCGTCGTCAGCACCCTGGGCGGTCTCGCCCGGCAGGCCGACGGCACCGTGCTGGCGTCGCGGCTCAAGCGCGCGATCCTGCGCAAGGACCCGACCTTCGACGAGGCCGACCACGGCTTCCGCGGTTTCGGCGAGCTGCTGCGCCATCTGCAGGACCGCGGCGCGGTCACGCTGACCACCGGTGCGGCGCAGGGTGACCCCGAGGTGGCGCTGCCCGACGACCCGGACGCCGACCACGACGCGTTCGCGCTGCTCGTCGACGTGGTGCGCGGGATCGCCGCGGCCGGGGACCCGCCGCAGCTGTCCGGGCTGAAGAACCAGCTCCGCAAGCGGGTGCCGGACTTCTCCGAGAAGCGCTACGGCTTCGGCAGCTTCCTGTCCTTCGCGAAGGCGGCCCGCGCCCGGGACCTCATCGCGATGGAGTGGAGCGACGACACCGGCGACTACGTGCTGCGCCCGCCGTCCTGACCGCACACGACCGCGCCCCCGCCGACGAGGTCGGCGGGGGCGCGGTCGCGGTACTGCAGGGACTCAGCGGCCGGCGGCCTTGCGGGTCCCGCGCTGGAACAGCTTGCCCGCGCGCGAGGTGACCGCACCGGTCACGCCGAACGCGGTGGCGACCGCCCCGGCGGCGACGCGGCTGGTGAACCGGATCGGGTTCAGCGGCTTGTAGACGCGCAGGGCGAGGTCGTCGAGCTGCGAGGCGGCACGCTCGCCGTTCTCGTAGAGCCGGCGGGCCAGGCGGGCCCCGGTGTCGTCGAGGTCGTCCTCGACGCGGGCGCTCACGCGCGCGGCCCGGTCCGCGGTGCGCACCGCGGAGTCGGCACCCTGTCCGGCGACGGCCTTGACGGTGGCGGCGGACCGCTCCGCGGACGCCGACACCTCGCCGGCGACCTGCTTGCCGGTGCGCTGGGCGTTCCCGGCCAGCTGCTCGCCGGTGGCCTTCGCGGCCTCGGCGGCGGCCTTGCCCGCCTTCTTCGGGTCCTTGCCCTGGTCGTCGACCTTGCGGGCCTCGGCGGCGACCTTGTCGGCGCCCTTCTTGACGGTCTCGCCGGCCTTCGCCGCGCTGTCACCGGTCTCGCCGGCGACCTTCTTGGCGGTGGTCCTCGTGTCGGCACCGATCTTGTCGGCGGCCTTGCCGGTGGTCTCGGCGGCCTTCGACGCGGTGTCGCCGGCCGCGGTGGCGGTGGCGCTCGCGGCGGCCTTCGTGGCGGTGCCGGCGTCGGCGTCGGAGTCGATGGAGCGGCGTTCGCGCACCGAGCCGTCGGTGCCGTACACGACGAGGTTGCCGCCGCCGTCGTTGGCGATGATCTCCACCGCCCGGGTGATGGCCTCGGCCTGGGTGCTCGTACGGGCACTCGGGCGCTGGGCGTCTTCCTTCTCGACGGTCCAGCCGTCGTCGACCGGCTTGACGTGGCGGTCGGCCATGGCGGGTTCCTCCCCCTTGCGGGACTGACTCGGGCGAACCGGGGTATCCGGATCGGTCTTCTCTCCCCGGAGATGCCCGATGATCGCTGTGCGTAAACGCAGGTCAGCGAGGCGTGGTGAGCGTCTCGTTCCGTCGCGCGACCGCGATCACGGCGGCCAGGGCGCCGAGGACCAGCGGCGTGACGACCAGCGCCCCGCCGTGCAGGACGAATGCCTGGGTGAGCGCCGCACCGATCATCAGCAGGACGAGCCCGGTGGCGGCCGGGGTGGCGAAGCGCCGGGTGCACAGGCCGATCCCGCCGGCCAGCTCGAGGAACCCGACGACGTAGCGCAGCCACTGGCCGAGGCCGATCCCGTCGAAGATCGCGACGGCGAACGGGTCGCCCCAGAACTTCGGCAGCGCCGAGGCCAGGACGAAGAACAGGCCGAGCAGGATCTGCAGCACCCACAGCGCACGGTGTGCGGCGACCGGCATACGGCGGGTGGGGGAGGGAGCGGTCATGGTGGCCTCCGCGGGCACGGCCCCGGCGGTTCCGGGGCACTCACCGCCTACGACCGGCGGGCCCCGGAGAACTCATCGCCTCACGCGGCGACCGGGGCGGGGATACACCACCGGGCATCGGGCCCGCGGCGCGTGGCCGCGGTACCCGATGACCCGATGGTGCCCGGCATCGACAGGGGCTCCCGGTTCTGCAGATGCCGGTCACGGGGTTCAACGCCCGACCCGCCGTCGGGTTGTGGGTGCAGTGGCCCCTGTCTCGCCCGCCACCGTGAGCGGCGCCGCCCCCGCGACGGGCGGGAGCGGATCGCGGTGTGCGTCCGATGAGGAGCATTCCGTCACGATCGCCGGTAGAAGACCGGCGACGGACGGAGTGATCCAGGCCATACTCGTCGCATGCGCGGTGAGCGGTGGCGGGTCGAGGTCGGTACGGAGAACGCGACGTGGTTGGCGACGCAGTGCCGCACCGCGATGCTGGCCCGGGAGTACCGGCCGGTCGACGTGGGCGACGGCGTCGTGGAGTTCGACCGGCTCGCGCTCGGCGCGATCCGCGAGCTCGGCGAGGAGGAGGACGGCTACATCTCCGACGACGCCGAGGGCGTGCGGATCTGGATCGGCGACGACGCGTACGAGCTGGAGCGCATGGACTGACCCCGGCACACGGGAGGGGCCCGGCCTGTGCGGCCGGGCCCCTCGTCCGTGCGTACGACGTCAGGCGATCTGGCGGTCGCCCGGGTCGATCGGGCGGGGCAGCACGGAGCGGCCGGTGAGCCACTCGTCCACACCGGCGGCCGCGGAGCGGCCCTCGGCGATGGCCCACACGATCAGCGACTGGCCGCGGCCGATGTCACCGGCGACGAACACGCCGTCGACCGAGGACATGTAGCGGTCGTCGCGGGCGACGTTGCCGCGCTCGTCGAGGTCGACCTCGAGGTCGTTCAGCAGGGCGCCCTTCTCCGGGCCGACGAAGCCCATCGCGAGGAGCACCAGCTGGGCCGGGAGCTCCTTGTCGGTGCCCTCGACCGGCTCGAAGCCCTTCTCGCCGCGCGTGACCTCGACGATCCGGATGCCGGCGAGCTTGCCGTCGGCGTCCTTCACGAACTCGGTCGTGTTGACCGAGAACAGGCGCTCGCCGCCCTCCTCGTGGGCCGAGGAGACGCGGTAGACCATCGGGTAGGTCGGCCAGGGCATGCCGTCGGTGCGGTGCTCCGGCGGGGTCGGCATGATCTCCAGCTGGGTCACCGACCTCGCGCCCTGACGGTGCGAGGTGCCCAGGCAGTCGGCGCCGGTGTCACCGCCGCCGATGATCACGACGTCCTTGCCCTCGGCGGAGATGGGCGGCGCGTCCATGTCGCCCTGCTGCACGTGGTTGGCCCACGGCAGGAACTCCATCGCCTGGTAGACGCCCTCGGCGTCGCGGCCGTCGGCGGGCAGGTCGCGCCACGCCGTCGCGCCACCGGCGAGGACGACCGCGTCGAAGTCCGCCCGCAGCTGCTCGACGGTGATGTCGGTGCCGACGTCGACCGAGGCCCGGAAGTGGGTGCCCTCGGCGACCATCTGCTCCAGGCGCCGGTCCAGGCGCGCCTTCTCCATCTTGAACTCGGGGATGCCGTAGCGCAGCAGCCCGCCGATGCGGTCGGCCCGCTCGAACACGACGACGTCGTGCCCGACCCGGGTCAGCTGCTGGGCGGCGGCCAGCCCGGCCGGACCCGACCCGACGACGGCGACCTTCTTGCCGGTCTTCACCTCGGGCACCTGCGGGCCGACCCAGCCCTCGTCCCAGGCCTTGTCGACGATCTCGATCTCGACCTGCTTGATCGTGACCGCGTCGTCGTTGATGGCCAGCACGCACGCCGCCTCGCACGGGGCGGGGCACAGCGTCCCGGTGAACTCCGGGAAGTTGTTCGTGGCGTGCAGCCGCTCGATCGCCTCCCGCCAGTCCTGGCGGTAGACCAGGTCGTTCCACTCGGGGATGAGGTTCCCCAGCGGGCAGCCCTGGTGGCAGAACGGGATGCCGCAGTTCATGCAGCGCCCGGCCTGGGACTCCAGGGTCTTCGTCGGGAAGTCCTCGTAGACCTCGCGCCAGTCCATCAGCCGCAGGTCCACCGGCCGCCGGGTGGGCGTCTGCCGGGGAGTGGTCATGAAGCCCTTGGGGTCACCCATGAGCAGCCTCCATGATCGCCTGGTTGACATCGCGGCCCTCGCGCTCGGCGTTCTCCGTCGCGAGCAGCACGCGCTTGTAGTCCTTGGGCATGACCTTGCCGAACCGCTCGACGGCGGCGTCCCAGTCGGTGAGCAGCGCATGCGCCACCGCAGAACCGGTCTCGGCGTGGTGCCGCTCGACGAGGTCGTGCACGATCGACCGGTCCTCGTCCGAGAGCGGGTCGAGGTCGACCATCTCCGGGTTGACCCGGTTCCGGTCCACGTCGAGCAGGTAGGCGACGCCGCCGGACATGCCGGCCGCGAAGTTGCGCCCGGTCCGCCCGAGGACGACGACCCGGCCACCGGTCATGTACTCGCAGCCGTGGTCACCGACGCCCTCGACGACGGCCACCGCGCCCGAGTTCCGGACGCAGAACCGCTCGCCGACGACACCGCGGATGAACATCTCGCCCGAGGTCGCGCCGTAGCCGATCACGTTGCCGGCGATGACGTTCTCCTCGGCGGTGAACGGCGACGACGGGTCCGGCCGCAGGGTCAGCCGGCCACCGGACAGGCCCTTGCCGAAGTAGTCGTTGGTGTCGCCGACCAGCCGCAGCGTGATGCCCTTGGGCACGAACGCACCGAAGCTCTGCCCGGCTGCGCCGGTGAACGTGATGTCGATCGTGTCGTCGGGCAGGCCCTTGCCGCCGTGCGCCCGGGTCAGCTCGGACCCGAGCATCGTGCCGACGGTGCGGTTGACGTTGCGCACCGGCAGGTCCAGGCGGACCCGGTCGCCGTTGCGCAGCGCGCCCTCGGCCAGCTGGATCATGGTGTTGTCCAGCGCCTTGTCCAGGCCGTGGTCCTGCTCGCGGGTCCGCTTGCGCGGCGCGTCGTCCGGCACGTCGGCGATCTTGAAGATCGGCGAGAGGTCCAGGTGCTTGGACTTCCAGTGCTGGGCGGCGGTGTCGACGTCGAGCACGTCGGCCCGGCCGATCGCCTCATCGAGCGAGCGGAAGCCCAGCTCGGCGAGGATCTCGCGGACCTCCTGCGCCACGAACCTCATGAAGTTCACGACGTACTCGGCCTTGCCGTTGAACTTCTTGCGCAGCTCCGGGTTCTGCGTCGCGACGCCGACCGGACAGGTGTCCAGGTGACAGACGCGCATCATGATGCAGCCCGACACGACCAGCGGGGCGGTCGCGAAGCCGTACTCCTCGGCGCCGAGCAGCGCCGCGATGACGACGTCGCGCCCGGTCTTGAGCTGGCCGTCGGCCTGCACGGTGATCCGGTCACGCAGCCCGTTGGCCATCAGCGTCTGCTGGGTCTCGGCCAGGCCGAGCTCCCAGGGACCGCCCGCGTGCTTGATCGAGGACAGCGGCGAGGCGCCGGTGCCGCCGTCGTGGCCCGAGATGAGCACGACGTCGGAGTGCGCCTTGGACACGCCGGCCGCCACGGTCCCGACGCCGACCTGGGACACCAGCTTCACGTGGATGCGGGCCCGCGGGTTGGCGTTCTTCAGGTCGTGGATGAGCTGCTTGATGTCCTCGATCGAGTAGATGTCGTGGTGCGGCGGCGGCGAGATGAGGCCGACGCCCGGCGTCGAGTACCGGGTGGTCGCGATCCACGGGTAGACCTTGCCGCCGGGCAGCTGGCCGCCCTCACCGGGCTTGGCGCCCTGGGCGATCTTGATCTGGATGTCGTCGGCGTTGACCAGGTACTCGGAGGTGACGCCGAACCGGCCGGACGCCGCCTGCTTGACCGCACTGCGCCGCGAGTCGCCGTTCGGGTCCGGGGTGAAGCGGTCCGGGTCCTCGCCGCCCTCACCGGTGTTGGACCGGCCGCCGATGCGGTTCATCGCGATCGCCAGGGTCTCGTGCATCTCCTGGGAGATGGAGCCGTAGGAGATCGCGCCGGTCGCGAACCGGGTCATGATCGACTCGATCGACTCGACCTCGTCGACCGACACGGGCTCGCGCTGGCCGTCCTTGAAGGTGAACAGGCCGCGCAGCGTCATCAGCTTCCGCGCCTGGTCGTCGACGGCCTTCGTGTACTCCTTGAAGACCTCGTACTTCCCGGCCCGCGTGGAGTGCTGCAGCTTGAAGACGGTCTGCGGGTTGAACAGGTGCAGCTCGCCCTCGCGACGCCACTGGTACTCGCCGCCGACCGGCAGCGCCCGGTGCGAGGCACGGACGTCGTCGGCCGGGTAGGCGCGGCGGTGGTGGGAGAGGACCTCCTCGGCGAGCACGTCGAAGCCGACGCCGCCCAGCCGCGAGGTGGTGCCCACGAACGCCGAGTCCACGACCTCGGACCCGAGACCGATGGCCTCGAAGATCTGCGCGCCGGTGTAGGACGCGACGGTCGAGACACCCATCTTCGACATGGTCTTGCGGACGCCCTTGCCGAGCGCCTTGACCAGGTTCTTGGCCGCGGTCCGGCCGTCGACGCCGGGGACGTCGCCGCGCTCGGCGAGGTCCTCGACCGTGGCCATCGCCAGGTACGGGTTCACCGCCGAGGCGCCGTAGCCCAGCAGCAGCGCGATGTGGTGCACCTCGCGGGCGTCGGCGGACTCGACGAGCAGCCCGACCCGGGTACGGGAACGCTCCCGCACCAGGTGGTGGTGCACGGCGCCGGTGAGCAGCAGCGACGGGATCGGCGCGTGCTCGGCGTCCACCCCGCGCTGGGACAGCACGATCAGGCGGGCCCCGCCCTCGATCGCGCGGGACACCTCCTGCTTGATCTCGGCCAGCCGCGACAGCATGCCCTTGCCGCCGTCGCGGGCGAAGAACGTGCCCCGCACGACGTGCGAGCTGAAGCCCGGGAACTCGCCGTCGTCGTTGATGTGGACGATCTTCGCGAGGTCGTCGTTGGTCAGCACCGGGAACGGCACGACGATCGTGCGGCAGTGCGCGGGCGTCGCGTCGAGCAGGTTCTGCTCCGGCCCGAGCTGGCTGAACAGCGAGGTGACGAGCTCCTCGCGGATCGCGTCCAGCGGCGGGTTGGTGACCTGGGCGAACAGCTGGATGAAGTAGTCGTAGAGCTGACGCGGGCGCTCGGAGATGGCCGCGATCGGCGCGTCGTTGCCCATCGAGCCGATCGGCTCGGCCCCGGTGACCGCCATCGGGCGGAGCAGCAGGTTGAGCTCCTCCTCGGTGTAGCCGAGGGCCTGCTGGCGCAGGTTGAGCGTCTCGTGGGTCGGGGTCTCGCGGGTACGCGTGGGCAGGTCGTCGAGCCGGATCAGACCGGCGTGCAGCCAGTCGGTGTACGGCTGCTCGGCGGCCAGCGCGCCCTTGACCTCGTCGTCGTCGACGATCTTGCCGCGCTCGGTGTCGATGAGGAACATGCGGCCCGGCTCGAGGCGGCCCTTGCGGACGACCTTGTCGGGCGCGACGTCCAGCACGCCGACCTCGGAGGCGAGCACGACCAGGCCGTCCTCGGTGACCCAGTAGCGGGCCGGGCGCAGGCCGTTGCGGTCGAGGACCGCGCCGATCTGGGTGCCGTCGGTGAACGCGACCAGGGCCGGTCCGTCCCACGGCTCCATCAGCGTGGAGTGGTACTCGTAGAACGCCCGCCGGGCGGGGTCCATCTCGGTGTTGTGCTCCCAGGCCTCCGGGATCATCATCAGCACCGCGTGCGGCAGGCTGCGCCCGGACAGGTGCAGCAGCTCCAGGACCTCGTCGAAGGTGGCCGAGTCCGACGCGTCCGGGGTGACGATCGGGGTCAGCCGCGACAGGTCGCCGGGCAGGTTCGCGGACTCCAGCAGCGACTCGCGGGCCGCCATCCAGTTCCGGTTGCCGCGCAGGGTGTTGATCTCACCGTTGTGCGCCACGTAGCGGAACGGGTGCGCCAGCGGCCACGCCGGGAACGTGTTCGTGGAGAACCGCGAGTGCACGATCGCCAGCGCGGAGGTCACGCGCTCGTCGTTCAGGTCCGGGTAGAACGCGGCGACCTGCGGCTCGGCGAGCATGCCCTTGTAGATGACGGTGCGCGGCGACAGCGACGGGAAGTAGGTCTCGGTGTCGTGCTCGACCCGCTTCCGGAAGCAGAACGCGCGGCGCTCCAGCTCGATGCCGGCGGGGGCGTTCTCCGGGGCGTCCCCGGTCAGCTCGACACCGCCGACGAACAGCTGGCGGAAGCCGGGCATCGCGTCCCGGGCGATCGAGCCCAGGTCGGCGGCGTCGGGGTCGGTCGGGAGCTCGCGCCACCCGAGGACCGTGAGGTCCTCCTCGGCGGCGAGCGCGTCGATCCGCTCGATCGCCGCGGCGGCCTCGGCCTCGTCACGCGGCAGCATCGCGATGCCGGTGGCGTAGGCGCCCTCCGCGGGCAGGTCGAAGTCGGTGACCTCGCGGTAGAACGCGTCCGGGACCTGGATCAGGATCCCGGCACCGTCACCGGTGTTGTACTCGGCGCCACGCGCACCGCGGTGCTCCAGTCGCAGCAGGGCCTCGATGGCCTTCTGCACGATGGCGTGGCTGCGCTTGCCGGTGACGTCGGCCAACATGGCCACACCGCAGGCGTCGTGCTCGTGATCGGCGGCGTACAGCCCACCGGGCGAGGGGCGACGCGTCTGGTCACTGATCGCGGCCAACTGCTCCTCCTGTCGTCTCGGTGCACCTGGAGCCACCCGCATCGGACGACCCGGACCGGGCAGCTCGCTGCGGTCCGAAAAAGGTTCTCAGAATACAGCGCGCAGCCCGAGTGGGACGTGCGACGAGGGCCGTTCAGGTGCACCGTGCCGCCGGGTGGGTGACCGGCGGACGGAATCTTCCTCCGGGCACGCCTAGCGGCCGGGCGCTGACTTCCAGTACCCGGCCATTCCTGCGGCACGGTTCGACCGCACACCCCGGCGAGTGCGGTCTGGCGAGTGCACAGAGTCGCACGTCGCAACCGCGGTGCGCTACTGAGAGCGGCCCACCGGTCCCGTGATGTGGATCGCTGACCATGCGAGCAGGTCAACGTTGCCGTCCCGTGTCCGGACGGTGAGCGAGGCGTGACCATCCGTCGGGAGCGGCCTTCTACTGCATGGGATCGCCGCGGGCGTCCGAACCGTTACGCACCGCAGCCCGGGGCCCGGGGGAGACTGGGGGCGATGAACGCGTCCCCGTCCCACCCCGCCGCCGCCGAGCCGTCGTCGCCATCACCCGGTCGGGTGACGGACGAGCGGGTCGCCGCCGTGCTGACCGACGTCGCCACGATCGGTCCCTGGTTCGCGGTGGCGACGCCCGCCGCGTCCGGCACCGTCCGGTGGGACGGGCTCTACGCCGCGCCCGTCCCCGGCGGCCCGGACCCGCTCGGCCGGCGGATCGACGAGGTCACCACCGCGCTCGGCGGGGACCGGCGGATCGGGGCCTCGGTGGCGGTGATGGGACTCGCGGCGCGGCTCGTGTCGATGCCCTTCGCGGCCGTGGCCCTGCACGGTGTGCTCCCGTCGCTGGGGGAGCTGCGCCGCGACCCCGGCGCCGCCGACCCGTGGGCGCCGGGCCTGCCCGCCGGGCCCACCGGCGTCGAGACCCCGGACGTCGCCGACGACCCGGCGGGCGCCGCGGACCTGCTCGCCCGCGAGCTCGCCGCCACCCACCTCGAGCCGCTGTACGCCGCCGTCGCCGCCCGGGCCGCGGTGTCGCCGCGGGTGCTGCGCGGCAACGTGGTGTCCTCGATCGGCGGGGCGGCACGGGTCATGGAGGCCATGCGACGCCCGGACCGGCGCCGCTACCTGGCCCTGCTCGACGCGCTCGCCGACCACCCGGTGCTGCGCGGGCCGCTGCCGTCGGGGGCCACCGGGCGCCTGCTCCGCCTCGACGACACCGACCCGGACACCGAGTGGGCGTTCCGGCGCCGCTCCTGCTGCCTCTACGTCCGCGCCCCCGGCGGCGGGACCTGCGGCGACTGCGTGCTCGTCGGCCGGGCCTGACCCCGGCGGGCCCGCACGCGGGCGGGGGAGGGTCAGACCGGCAGCGCGATGTCGGCGACGGTCACCCGCACCCGGGCGTCGAGACCGCACACCGTCGCGACCTCCTCGGCCACCTCCCGGCGCACCCGCTCGGCCAGCTCGGCGCAGTTCGTGCCGAACCGCACCCCGACCGTCACCCGGATCTCGGTCTCGTGCCCGTGCACCGACGCGACCAGGCCCTGCACCCGCAGCTCCTCGGGCACCGGGTCGCGGGGCAGCCAGTCCGCGGCCAGCCCCAGCAGGGTCTGCGCGACGTCGCCCAGCAGCGCCGCCACCCCCGGCACCCGCCGGACCCGCCGCGCCGCCACCCGCGCGACGGCCAGGTCGGAGACGGACACCGTCGTCGGCCCGCTCATGCCGGCTCCTCCCACAGGTCCTCCACCAGGATGTCCACCCCGGCGATCGGCACGCCGAGCGTGCGGTCCCCGGCCGAGATCATCATCTGCCGGACGCGCGCGGTGACCGAGGCGAGGTCGACCCCGAACCGGGCCGCGACCGTCACCCGCACCCACACCGCGGCCGGGCCGTCCGCGGAACCGTCCGGGTCGCGCAGCTGCTCGATCCGGCACCGGCGGGCCCGCAGCCCGTCCATCGTGTCCACGACGTGGCGCAGCGCCGCCTCCGCGGTCGGCCTGCCCAGCCAGGCGTCCGGCCCGAGGGCGAGCAGCTCGTGCGGGCGCAGGTCCGCGACGACCGCGCCCATCACCTGCTCCAGCACCGACGGCGGCGGCCGCAGCGGTTCGGCCGCCATCCGCGCCACCAGCCCACCGAGCCGGTCGTGGTCCGCGTGGGCGCGCACGCAGTGCGGGCAGGTCAGCTCGTGCTCGTCGAGCACACCCGCCTCCGCGTGGTCCCAGACGTCGGCGGCGTCCCGGCCGCAGGCCAGCGGCTCGACGCGCTCCGCCCCGGTCCTCTCTACCGCCATGCCCGCATCCTCTCCGCCAGTGCCCCGCGCGCCCGGTGGATCCGGCCGCGGACGGCGGTCTCACCCGCCCCGGTGATCTGCGAGATCTCGCTGTAGCCCAGCCCCTCCAGCTCCCGCAGCACCCAGGCCGTGCGCTGGTCCTCCGGCAGCGACGCGACGGCCCGCGACAGTGCCGCCATCTCCGCGTCGACCTCGGCGGCCCGCTCCGGGGTGGGGGAGCGGTCGTCGGCCGGGGCGCCCGGTCCGTCGTCGGCCGGGAGCGGGTCGGTCCGTCGCCGCCGCCGGACCAGTGCGGTGCAGCGGTGGGTGACGATCCGGTACATCCAGGTGGAGAAGGCCGCCTCGCCGCGGAAGGTGCCGATCCGCCGCCAGGCGTCGATGAGCGCGTCCTGCAGGGCGTCCTCGGCGTCGGTGGCGTCGCCGAGCACCCGGACCGCGACCCGGAACAGGGCGTTCTGGTGGCGGCGGGCCAGCTCCTCGAACGCGCCGACGTCGCCGTCCTGGGCCCGGACGACCAGCGTGGTCTCGTCCAGCGCGGCCCGCGACGGCACCCGCACCGGCCGCGCCGACGGCACGTCGGGGACCGGGGCCCCGGCGGCCGGTGGGCCGCTGACCTGCGCGTTCGCCATGAGCGCCCCGTCGGGATTGGAAAGTGGAGGGTGGGGGTAGTCCACCCCGTCAAGGACCGTAGCGACCGGCTCGCACCCCCGCCCGCCGGACACGCGATCAGGAAGCAGGTGAGCCCCATGGGTCTCGGAGACAAGATCAGCAACAAGGCCGAGGAGCTGGGTGGCAAGGCCAAGGAGGCCACCGGCAAGGCCACCGACGACAAGGACCTGCAGGCCGAGGGCAAGGCCGACCAGGCCACCGGCAACCTGAAGCAGGCCGGCGAGAAGCTCAAGGACACCTTCAAGAGCTGACCCGCGCACGACGACGGCGGTGGCACCCCACAGCGGGGTGCCGCCGCCGTCTTCTGTGGCTAAGGTCCGCCCCGTGACCGACCCCGCCGCAGGACCCGGCCCGCAGGCCGTCGCGGACGCCGTGCTGGCCCACCCGTCGGTGCTGCGGCTCGACGGCGGCCCGTTCGGCTCGGTCGCGTCGTACCTGCCGGGGCACCGGGTCCAGGGCGTGCGGCTGGCCGACCCGGTGGAGATCGCCGTCGTCCTGCGGCTGGGCAGGCCCTTCGCCGCGGTCGCCGACGAGGTCGCCGACCGGGTCCGTGCCGTCCTCGGCGACGACACCCTGGCCGTCGACGTGACCGTCGCCGACGTCGGTGCGGCCGGCGGCGTCGAGGGCCCCGCCGCGCCGTGACCCGCGCCCGGGCCGTCGCACGGTGACCGGGCTCGCCTAGACTCGCGCGAGCCCCGCCGTCACCGGGCGCGTCCCACGTACCCGGCGGCCGGTGGCACGGGACGCCCGGCGCAGAGCCGGGATCGTCCGGCGCCGGCGGGCGGGGCCACCGACCGGGGGCCGCGCGTGCCGCGGCCCGTTGCAGCACTCGTACCGCCCAAGGAGTTCCACCGTGAAGAGCACCGTCGAGCACCTCAGCCCGACGCGCGTCCGGATCAACGTCGAGGTGCCGTTCGACGAGCTCAAGCCCGACTTCGACCGCGCGTACAAGAAGATCGCCCAGCAGGTCCGCATCCCCGGCTTCCGCCCGGGCAAGGCGCCGGCCCGCATCCTGGAGGCCCGGATCGGCCGTGGCCCCGTCCTGGACGAGGTCGTGAACGCCGCGATCCCGGTCAAGTACCAGGAGGCCGTGGTGACGTCCGAGGACGTCAAGCCGATCGGCCGGCCCGACATCGAGGTCACCGAGATCGCCGACGGCGAGCGCATCGCGTTCACCGCCGAGGTCGACATCCGCCCCGAGATCACCCTCCCCGACCTGGACGGCCTGACCGTCGAGGTCGACGAGACCGAGGTGACCGAGGACGAGGTCACCGAGCAGCTCGACCAGCTGCGCGCCCGGTTCGGCACCCTGGCCGGTGTCGAGCGTCCCGCGCAGTCCGGCGACTACGTCCAGATCGACCTCTCCGCCGCCGTCGACGGCAAGGAGATCGAGGAGGCCACCACCACCGGCTTCTCCTACGAGGTCGGCCAGGGTGGTCTCATCGACGGCATCGACGAGGCCCTCGAGGGCATGTCGGCCGACGAGGAGAAGACCTTCACCTCGAAGCTGGTCGCCGGCGAGCACGCCGACAAGGACGCGGAGATCACCGTCAAGGTGACCACCGTGAAGGAGCGTCACCTCCCCGACGCCGACGACGAGTTCGCCCAGCTGGCCTCGGAGTTCGACACGCTCGACGAGCTGACCGAGAACCTGCGCGAGCGCCTGGGCCGGTCCAAGCGGATGGAGCAGGCCGCGCAGGCCCGCGACCGTCTCCTGGACAAGCTCGTCGAGGACACCGAGGTGCCGCTGCCGGAGTCGGTCGTCGCCGCCGAGGTCGAGACCCGCACCCACGACGCGGTGCACGCCTTCGACCACGACGAGGACAAGTTCGGCGAGTTCCTCTCCTCGCAGGACAAGACCCGCGAGCAGTTCGACACCGAGACGCGCGAGGAGGCCGAGAAGGCCGTCCGCTACCGCCTCGTGCTCGACACCCTGGCCGACCGCGAGGAGATCTCGGTCGGGGACCAGGAGCTCACCGAGCGGATCGTCTACCAGGCCCAGCAGTACGGCATGGCCCCGGAGCAGTTCGTCCAGCAGATCCAGCAGGCCGGCCAGCTCGGCGTGATCTACCAGGACGTCCGCCGCTCCAAGGCGCTCATCACCGCGGTGCGTGCGGCGACCGTCACCCTGCCGGGCGGCGAGGCCGTCGACCTGTCCGACCTGCTCGGGCCGGACGAGGACGAGACCACCGTCGAGGAGATCCCCGCGACCGACGTGGACGGTGCCGACGACACCGCCGACGACGCCACGGACACCACCACCGACGAGGCCTCCGATAAGGCCGACGCGAAGGCCTGATCGGCGGCCGTCACCCGGCCTCGCACGACACGTCGTGCGCTGTCGGCGAACATCGGGCGTCGTTCCCTACGCGGGGCATCCGCTCCGCGTAGGGTCGGCCCCGAACCGGTCCCCCACCGGGACCGTGAACGGGTTCGCAAGACCCGACACCGGAGAACCGAGAGCGATCCAGAGGAAGACTCCGGGACCCCCTCCCGCGGCGTCCGCGCCGCGGGAGTGGGCCCGACTTCGGAAAGCAGGGTGAAGTGAGCCAGCAGGACACCGGCCCGTCCGCGGGCCGCGGCACCGGGCCGCAGATGCGGTCCGGCATCAGCGCGATGTCGCTGTCCGACTCCGTGTACGACCGCCTGCTCCAGCAGCGCATCATCGTGCTCGGTCAGCAGGTGGACGCGGAGATCTCGAACCGCATCGCGGCGCAGATGCTGCTGCTCGCGGCCGAGGACCCGGACAAGGACATCGAGCTCTACATCAACTCGCCCGGTGGCTCGGTCACCGACGGCATGGCCATCTTCGACACGATGAACCTGATCCCGTGCGACGTGGCGACCACGGCGATGGGCATGGCCGCGTCGATGGGGCAGTTCCTGCTGTCGGCGGGCACCCCGGGCAAGCGCTCGGCGCTGCCGCACGCGCGGATCATGATGCACCAGCCGTCCGCGGGCGTCGGCGGCACCGAAGCCGACATCACCATCCAGGCCGAGCAGTTCCGCCGCACCAAGCGGGAGATGGCGGAGCTGATCGCCCAGCACACCGGTCAGTCGGTCGAGACCATCGAGCGCGACTCCGACCGGGACCGCTGGTTCTCCGCGCCGGAGGCCAAGGACTACGGCTTCGTCGACCACGTCGTGACGCACGCCGGGCGGATCGGCGAGCAGAACGGGAGCGACAAGTGAGCACCTTCGACCCGCGCCACCCGGAGTCGATGACCGACCTGCGCGGCCCCGGCGGCTGGGCGCCGGACCCGGCCCGCTCCCGGTACGTGCTCCCGTCGTACGTGGAGCGCACCAGCTACGGGGTCAAGGAGTCGAACCCGTACAACAAGCTCTTCGAGGAGCGCATCATCTTCCTCGGTGAGCAGATCAACGACACCTCGGCGAACGACACCATGGCGCAGCTCCTGGTGCTCGAGTCGCTCGACCCGGACCGCGAGATCTCGCTGTACATCAACTCGCCGGGCGGGTCGTTCACGTCGCTGATGGCGATCTACGACACGATGCAGTTCATCCGCCCCGACATCCAGACCGTCTGCCTCGGGCAGGCGGCGTCGGCCGCGGCCGTGCTGCTGTGCGCGGGCACCCCCGGCCGTCGTATGGCGGTCGAGAACGCCCGCATCCTGATCCACCAGCCGGCCACCCAAGGCGTGTACGGCCAGGTGTCGGACCTGGAGATCCAAGCGGCGGAGATCTCCCGCATCCGCAAGCGGATGGAGGAGGTCATCGCGCGGCACTCGAACCGCTCCGCGGAGCAGGTGCGCGAGGACATCGACCGGGACAAGATCCTGACGGCCGAGGAGGCCAAGGAGTACGGCCTGGTCGACGAGATCGTGCAGAGCCGCAAGCTGTCCGGTACCGCCGGCGGCAAGTGACACCCGGGTCACCGGCGGCCGGTTCCGGCCGCCGGTGACCGCCCGGCGACCCGCCGGGGAACCGGACACCGCTTCCGGTCCCCGTGCGGGCCGCGGGCAGGTACCGTCAACCCGCACGGGGCGACGGGCGCGACGCGAGAACGCCGGACCAGGACTGGGGATCGACACCTATGGCACGCATCGGCGACGGCGGGGACCTGCTCAAGTGCTCGTTCTGCGGGAAGAGCCAGAAGCAGGTCAAGAAGCTCATCGCCGGCCCCGGCGTCTACATCTGCGACGAGTGCATCGATCTCTGCAACGAGATCATCGAGGAGGAGCTGGCCGAGGCCGGTGAGGTCAAGCTCGACGAGCTGCCCAAGCCCACCGAGATCCACGAGTTCCTCGACCAGTACGTCGTCGGTCAGGCCACCACCAAGCGCACGCTGTCGGTGGCGGTCTACAACCACTACAAGCGCATCCAGGCCGGCGAGCGCAGCCGTGCCGCGGGCGGCGACGCCTCCGACGGCATCGAGATCGCCAAGTCGAACATCCTGATGCTCGGCCCCACCGGGTGCGGCAAGACCTACATGGCGCAGACGCTGGCCAAGATGCTCAACGTCCCGTTCGCCATCGCCGACGCGACCGCCCTCACCGAGGCCGGCTACGTGGGCGAGGACGTCGAGAACATCCTGCTCAAGCTCATCCAGGCCGCCGACTACGACGTGAAGCGCGCCGAGACCGGCATCATCTACATCGACGAGGTCGACAAGATCGCGCGGAAGTCGGAGAACCCGTCGATCACCCGCGACGTGTCCGGCGAGGGCGTGCAGCAGGCGCTGCTGAAGATCCTCGAGGGCACCACCGCGAGCGTCCCGCCGCAGGGCGGCCGCAAGCACCCGCACCAGGAGTTCATCCAGATCGACACGACGAACGTCCTGTTCATCGTGGCCGGCGCCTTCGCCGGGCTGGAGCGGATCATCGGCGAGCGGGTCGGCCAGTCCGGCATCGGCTTCGGCGCCGACATTCGCTCGAAGAAGGACCTGGACTCCGCGGAGCGCTTCGCCGAGACCCTCCCCGAGGACCTGATCAAGTTCGGTCTGATCCCCGAGTTCATCGGCCGGCTGCCGATCGTCGCCTCGGTGACCTCGCTCGACAAGGACGCCCTGGTCAAGATCCTGACCGAGCCGCGGAACGCCCTGGTGAAGCAGTACCGCAAGCTGTTCGAGATGGACGGCGTGGAGCTGGAGTTCGCCGAGGACGCCCTCGACGCCGTCGCCGACCAGGCGATCCTGCGCGGCACCGGCGCCCGTGGCCTGCGGGCGATCATGGAGGAGGTGCTCCTCCCGGTCATGTACGACATCCCCAGCCGCGACGACGTGGCGAAGGTCGTCGTGACCGCGCAGACGGTGAAGGACAACGTCAACCCGACGATCGTCCCGCGCCAGCCGCAGCGCCGCGAGCGCCGCGACCGCTCGGCCTGAGCCGCCGCGAGAACCGACCCGACGCCGGTCCCACCAGCAGGTGGGACCGGCGTTGTCGTTTCGAGACCCGCTCGGGTTGCTGCACCCTTCCGCACTACTTAGCGTTGCTCCGTCAACATACGACGGAGGGGCGACATGTCCGGATTTCTCACGCGGGAGCGCATCGTTGCTCCACCCGGATGGAGCCGTTGGCTCGTCCCACCGGCAGCGCTGTCCATCCACCTGGCGATCGGCCAGGTCTACGCCTGGAGCGTCTTCAAGACGCCGCTGGCGAACGCACTCGACCTGTCGGGCGTCGCCACGGCGCTGCCCTTCACGCTCGGCATCATCATGCTGGGCCTGTCCTCGGCGCTGTTCGGCACGAAGGTCGACAGCAACGGCCCGCGCTGGGCGATGGTCGTCGCGTCGAGCTGTTTCGTCGCCGGGTTCCTGATCTCGGGTCTCGGCCTCTACGCCGAGCAGTACTGGCTGGTCGTGCTGGGCTACGGCTTCGTCGGCGGCATCGGCCTGGGCATCGGCTACATCTCGCCGGTCTCCACGCTGATCAAGTGGTTCCCGGACCGCCCGGGCCTGTCCACCGGCCTGGCGATCATGGGCTTCGGCGGCGGCGCGCTCATCGCGACCCCGCTCACGAACTCGCTGCTGTCGGCGTTCGGCGGCTCCGGTGACGGCGCCACCTCGGCCGGCATCGGGTCCACGTTCCTCACGATGGGCCTGATCTACCTGGTCTTCATGTCGGTCGGCTGGATCCTCATCCGGGTGCCCGCCGAGGGCTGGACGCCGCCGGGCTGGGACCCGTCGACGGCGAAGAAGAGCGGGATGATCTCGACCGGGAACGTCTCGGCGAACAACGCGATCCGCACGCCGCAGTTCTGGCTGCTGTGGGTCGTGCTGTGCTTCAACGTCACCGCGGGCATCGGCATCCTGGAACGGGCCTCGCCGATCTTCCAGGACTTCTTCGCGGAGAACGGGGCCACGGCCACCCTCGCCGCGGCGGCGGGCGGGTTCGTCGCGATCCTGTCGCTGGCGAACTCGGCCGGGCGCATCGCGTGGTCGTCGCTGTCGGACGTGCTGGGTCGGAAGAACATGTACCGCATCTACCTGGGCGTCGGTGCGCTGCTGTACCTGCTGATCACGCTGATCCCGAACCAGTCGCGGGCGCTGTTCATCGTCGCCGCGGTGCTGATCCTGTCGTTCTACGGCGCCGGGTTCGCCACCGTCCCGGCGTACCTGCGGGACCTGTTCGGCACCTACCAGGTCGGCGCGATCCACGGCCGGCTGCTGACGGCGTGGTCCACCGCGGGCGTCCTCGGCCCGCTGATCGTCAACGCGATCGCCGACGCGCGGATCGAGGCCGGCGTCGAGGGCCCGGCCCGCTACACGACCGCGTTCATCATCATGATCGTGCTGCTGGTCATCGCGTTCGTCTGCAACGAGCTGATCAAGCCGGTCGACGCGAAGCACCACGAGCCGTCCGCAGAGGCGGCCCGGACCCCGACCCAGAAGGAGACCGCGTGAGCAGCGTTGCCGAGACCGGCGGGTCGTCGACCTGGGGGCCGGTGCAGTGGATCGGGGCCGTCCTGGCCTGGGTGTGGGTCGGCGTCCCGTTCGCCTACGGGCTGTACGAGCTCGTCCTGAAGATCCCCGCCCTGTTCGGCTGAGTCTTCGCCCGCCGTTCACCCGTACGGTCCGGTTCGTGATCACTCGTCCGGGTTAGAACGGCGGGCGTGGCTCTCTCCCGACGCTCCCTGTTCCGCACCGCGGCCGCCGGCGGTCTCGCCGGCGCCGCGGCCCTCGCCCTGCCGGGGACGGGTGCGGCCGCACCCGTCCTGGTGCGCTCCGGCCGGCCGGTCCTGACCCACGGCGTCGCCGCCGGTGACGTCCGGCCCGGCTCCGGGCTCGTCTGGACCCGCGCCGACCGGCCGTCGCGGATGGTCGTGGAGGTCGCGGGCTCGCCGGACTTCCGGCGGGCGCTGCGGATCCCCGGCCCGGTGCTGACCCCGGACACCGACCTCACCGGGAAGCTGCGGGTCCCGGCGACGCGGGGACGGGTGCACTACCGCGTCGTCGCCGAGCCGCTCGACGGCGGTCCCGCGAGCGCGCCGCTGACCGGCTCCTTCCGGGCGGTCCCCGGGCGCGGCGAGCCGGTGCGGATCCAGTGGTCCGGCGACGTCGTCGGGCAGGGCTGGGGCATCGACCGCGCCACCGGCGGCATGCGGATCTTCTCCGCGATGGCCGACCGCCACCCCGACCTGTTCCTGCACTCCGGCGACACCGTCTACGCCGACGGCCCGCTCACCGAGACCGTCACGCTGCCCGACGGCCGGGTGTGGCGCAACGAGATGACGCCCGAGAAGGCGAAGGTCGCCGAGACCCTGACCGAGTTCCGCGGCCAGTTCGCCTACAACCTGCGCGACGACAACCTGCGCCGGTTCGCGGCCTCGGTCGGTCAGATCGTGCAGTGGGACGACCACGAGGTCACCAACAACTGGTACCCGGGGGAGATCCTCACCGGTGAGGTGGGGGAGAAGTACACCGAGAAGCGGGTGGACGTGCTCGCGGCCCGCGGGTTCCGCGCGTTCCACGAGTGGCAGCCGGTCGACCCGCGCCTCGCCGTCGACGGACGGGTGTACCGGCGGGTGCCGTTCGGCCCGCACGTCGAGGTGTTCGTGCTGGACATGCGCACCTACCGCAGCGCGAACTCCGCCAACACCGGCCGCGGCGAGCGGATCCTGGGGGAGGCCCAGGCCCGCTGGCTCGTCGACGCGCTCGCGTCCTCCCGGGCGACCTGGAAGATCGTCGCCTCGGACATGCCGATCGGGGTGCTGGTACCCGACGGCGACACCGCCTGGGAGGCCGTCGCCAACGGGGTGCCGGGGCCGCCGAGCGGGCGTGAGTCCGAGATCGCCGGGGTGCTCGCCGGGATCCGCCGGCGGAAGGTCCGCAACGTGGTGTGGGTGACCGCGGACGTGCACTACACCGCCGCCCACCACTACGCCCCCGAGCGCGCCGCGTTCACCGACTTCGACCCGTTCTGGGAGTTCGTCTCCGGCCCGCTGCACGCCGGTGCCTTCGGTCCGAACGAGCTCGACCCGACCTTCGGTCCGCGGGCGGAGTTCGTGCGCGGACCGTCCCGGCAGGGCGCGAGCCCGCTGGAGGGGTTCCAGCACTTCGGGGAGCTCGACATCGCCCCCGACGGGACGACCCTGGAGGTCCACCTGCGCGACCAGGCCGGCGCCTCCCTCTGGACCACCACCCTGCGCCGGACCTGACGACCGCGTCCGCACTCCCCGCGTGGCCGACAGCTGTGCGGCGCCACCGGGGGGTGCCCGCGGGAGGTGACCGGTGTCGTCGCCCGAACCCGCCACGTGGGACGCGGCCTCCTCGGCCCCGGGCCTCCTCGGCCCCCGGCTTCCGCGGGCCCAGAGGCCTCTGGCTTCCGCGGCCCCGGCCTCCTCGGCCTCAGCGGCTTCCGGCCTCCGCGACCGGAGCGCCCGTGGCGGTCCCCGGCGGCCCGCCGCACCCCGGCGGAGGTCGTCGCACCCTCCGCGGCGGGTGCGCCGACCCCCGTAGGGGTGCGACAACTCCTCCGGCCACGTCCACACCCCTTGGCGGGCGCCCACACCTGTTGCGACGGGTGTGGACGCCTGCCAGGGGGTGTGGATCCCGGCGGGTGCACGCGCGGGTCCCGGGGACGGAGCCGGGGGTCAGGCGGTCGCGTCGAGCTGGGCGATGACCTTGGTGGGGCGGATCCGGACGACCAGCTCGCCGGGGACGCCGTTGCGCCGGCCGAACTCCTCCGCACGGTCGGCACCCATGTAGCGGCCACCGAGCGCGGTCGCGGTGCGCAGCAGCTCGTCGGGATCCTGGCCGGTCTCGGCGACGCCCTGGACCTGCACGAACCCGTACGGGGGCTCGGGCAGGTCGGCGGTGAGCACGACGCGCGGGTCGCGGGCGATCGCCCGGCCCTTCGCGGTCGCGGCGCCGGTGTTGAACACGATCGCGTCGTCCTCGACGAGGAACCAGACCGGCGCGACGAGCGGGCGCCCGTCCTGCGCGGTCCAGCCGAGCATGCCGGTGCGGGTGCCGTGGGAGAGGAACGCGACGACCTCGGGGCTCAGAGCGGTCATGGGGCCGAGCCTAGGGCGCCGCGACCGGCGCCGGGGCGCGCCGCGGTGACGGCGGGGCCCGCCGCGGGGGAGGGTGTCGTCATGGACGACCTCCCACCCGGCACCCTGCTCGGCCGTCAGGTCGACGGCGTCACCTGCGGCCCGTCGGTGCTGGTCGTGACCGCGGTGCTGACCGGATCCGGGTGGCCCGGCGCCGTGGCCGACCGGTTCGCCGAGGCCCAGCGCACCGCGCACCGGCAGGCCAACCGGCTCTGGCCACGCGCCCTCGGCACCACGCCGTGGGGCATGCGGGCCTGGCTGCACCGGCACGCGCCCGCCGCGGGGCGCTACCGCGTCCGCCCGGCGACCGCGGGTGCGCTGGCCGGGGTGCGCGACGCCGGGGTCCCGG
The DNA here is from genome assembly GCF_020496245.1 of Pseudonocardia sp. ICBG601. Classification (NCBI taxonomy): domain Bacteria; kingdom Bacillati; phylum Actinomycetota; class Actinomycetes; order Pseudonocardiales; family Pseudonocardiaceae; genus Pseudonocardia; species Pseudonocardia sp. ICBG601. Next base: position 2,530,082 of record NZ_JAHLJA010000148.1, read on the forward strand.
TCCCGCTGCTGGTCGGGTCCGGGTGGCTGCCGCGACACTGGGTGCTGGTCCTGCCCCCGTCCGACGACGGCCGGTGGCGCGTCTACGAGCCCGGCTCCGGCCGGGTGCGGGCCGTCGACCCGGAGCTGTTCGGGCAGGGGGACCCGGCCGCCGTCACCCGGCTGCTGGGGTGGCCGCGACCGTGGGCGGTGCTGCTGCCCGCCCGGTGATCGCCGGGAGTGGAGCGCCGGGGCGAGTCGGCCGCACCCGCGGCTCCGCCCCCGGCGATCACCGGGCGGTGGGCCGTGCGGGGGGTGCCCGTCCGGCGGGCGGCGACCCGTGTCCCGGTCGCGGGCACGAGGGTGCGGGGGCCGGAAATGCTGTCGGTGTCGACTCGTAGACTTGACATGTGACCGAGACCCTGCCAGCGCGTACCGCCGACCTGCCCGCCAAGTGGACCCCGGGCGAGGTAGAGGGCGACATGTACCGCCGCTGGGTCGACGCCGGGTACTTCCGGGCCGACCCGTCGTCGGACGCCGACCCGTTCTGCATCGTCATCCCGCCGCCGAACGTCACCGGCAGCCTGCACCTGGGCCACGCGATGGACCACACGCTGATCGACGTCCTGACCCGGCGCGCCCGGATGCAGGGGCGCGACGCGCTGTGGCTGCCCGGCATGGACCACGCCGGGATCGCGACCCAGTCGGTCGTCGAGCGGCGGATGGCCGCCGCGGGCGAGCCCGACCGGCACGCGATCGGCCGCGCGGCGTTCGTCGAGAAGGTCTGGGAGTGGAAGGCCGAGTCCGGCGGCTCGATCCTGGGGCAGATGGAGCGCCTCGGGGACGGCGTCGACTGGTCCCGCGAGCGCTTCACCCTCGACGAGGGGCTGTCGCGCGCCGTCGCCACCGTCTTCAAGAAGATGTTCGACGACGGGTTGATCTACCGGGCCGAGCGCCTGGTCAACTGGTCCCCGGCGCTGCGCTCGGCGATCTCGGACATCGAGGTCGACCACATCGAGACCGAGGGTGAGCTCGTCTCGATGCGCTACGGCGACGGGGACGCCTCGGTCGTCGTCGCGACCACCCGGGTCGAGACGATGCTGGGCGACACCGCGGTCGCCGTCCACCCCGACGACGAGCGCTACGCCGCACTGGTCGGCACCGAGATCGAGATGCCGATCACCGGGCGGATGATCCCGGTCGTCGCCGACGACTACGTCGACCCCGAGTTCGGCTCCGGCGCCGTCAAGATCACCCCGGCGCACGACCCGAACGACTTCGAGGTCGGCCGCCGGCACGACCTGCCGATGCCGACGATCATGGACGAGGCCGGCACCATCGCCGGGACCGGCACCCGGTTCGACGGCATGGACCGGTTCGAGGCGCGCGAGGCCATCCGCGAGGAGCTGCGCGCCCAGGGCCGGATCGTCGCCGAGAAGCGCCCCTACCTGCACTCGGTCGGGCACGACTCGCGCACCGGGGTCCCGATCGAGCCGCGGCTGAGCCTGCAGTGGTTCGTCAAGGTCGAGCCGCTGGCCCGGTCCGCGGGCGACGCCGTCCGCTCCGGCGAGACCGTCCTGCACCCGAAGGAGCAGGCCAAGCGGTACTTCGACTGGGTCGACAACATGCACGACTGGACCATCAGCCGTCAGCTGTGGTGGGGGCACCGCATCCCGGTCTGGTACGGCCCGGACGGCGAGGTCGTCTGCGTCGGACCGGACGAGCAGCCGCCGTCGGGCGAGGGCTGGCGCCAGGACCCCGACGTCCTCGACACCTGGTTCTCCTCCGGGCTGTGGCCGTTCTCCACGCTCGGCTGGCCGGACGAGACCCCGGACCTGGAGCGCTACTACCCGAACTCGGTCCTGGTCACCGGCTACGACATCCTGTTCTTCTGGGTCGTCCGGATGATGATGTTCGGGACCTACGTGATGGGGAAGGCCCCGTTCCGCGACGTCTACCTGCACGGGCTCATCCGCGACGAGCACGGCAAGAAGATGTCGAAGTCCAAGGGCAACGTCATCGACCCGCTGGCGCTGATCGACTCCTACGGCGCGGACGCGCTGCGGTTCACCATCGCCCGCGGCTCCAACCCCGGCACCGACATGTCGCTGTCGGAGGAGTGGGTCGCCGGGTCCCGGAACTTCACCACGAAGCTCTGGAACATCACCCGGTTCGCCCTGGCCAAGGGCGCCGACGCCAGCCTGCCGCTGCCCGCGGACGCCGACCGGACCGACGCCGACCGCTGGATCCTGGGCCGGCTCGCCGAGGTCCGCGCGCAGACCGACGAGCTGCTCGACGGCTACCAGTTCGCGAAGGCGACCGAGGGGCTCTACCACTTCGCGTGGGACGAGCTGGCCGACTGGTACGTCGAGCTGTGCAAGACCCAGCTCGACGACCCGGCGACCGAGCCGGGCACCCGGGCGGTCCTCGGGCACGTCCTCGACGCGCTGCTGCGGATGCTGCACCCGATCGCGCCGTTCGTCACCGAGGCGCTGTGGACCGCGCTGACCGGCGGCGAGACCGTCGTGACCGCGGCCTGGCCGACGGCCGAGGGCACCGGCGCGCCGGTCGACGCGGCCGCCACGGCCCGGGTCACCGACGCGCAGAAGGTCATCACCGAGGTCCGCCGGTTCCGCACCGAGCAGGGGCTGCCCGACCGCAAGGCCGTCGCCGCCCGCCTCACCGGCCTCGGCGACGCCGGGCTGGCCGCGCACGAGCGCGCGCTGCGCTTCCTGAACCGCCTCGACCCGGCCGGTGACGACTTCGCCGCCACCGCGAGCTTCGAGGTCGCCACCTCCGGCGGTCCGGTCACCGTCGAGCTGGACACCTCGGGGGCGATCGACGTCGCCGCCGAGCGGGCCCGGCTCGGCAAGGACCTCGCCGTCGCCGAGAAGGAGCGCGACCAGGCGGACAAGAAGCTGACCAACCCGAAGTTCACCGAGAAGGCACCGGCCGAGGTCGTCGACGGGATCCGTGCCCGGCACGCGACCGCCGTCGCCGACATCGACCGCATCACCGCGCGGCTCGCCGCGCTCCCGGAGGCCTGATCCCGCCGTGGCGAAGGAGTACGACGAGTTCGACGACTTCACCGAGGCCGACTCGCCGACCTACGGCGGCGACCGGTGGGCCGAGGGCGGGTTCGGCGACTCGCCCGACGGTGAGCCGTCCGGCGGCGACGCCGAGCAGGAGCAGGACGACGAGCCCGGTGGCGAGGACCGCTCCGACGCCCCCGAGGCGTCGGCTGCGGCGCCGGAGGACACCCAGGAGGCCCTGATCGCGGCCGTCCTGGACGAGATCCGCGGCGGGGGAGACCCCGACGTCGTCCCGGCCCAGTCCACGGTGACCGGCTACGCCGAGTTCCTCGCCGTCGACGCGGCGCTGGACCGGCGCTGGCCCGAGTCGGTGATGGAGCCGTCGCTGGAGCGGATGCAGGCCCTGTGCGACGCCCTCGGCGACCCGCAGCGCGGCTACCCGGTCGTGCACCTGACCGGCACCAACGGCAAGACCTCCACCTCCCGGATGGTCGACGCGCTGCTCACCGAGATCGGGCTGCGGACCGGGCGCTACACCAGCCCGCACCTGCAGCGCGCCACCGAGCGGATCAACCTCGACAACCGGCCCGTCACCCCCGAGCGCTATGTCGCGGCCTACCGCGAGGTGGAGCCGCTGGTCGAGCTCGTCGACGCCAAGCGCGGCGACGGGCCCGCGCTCAGCAAGTTCGAGGTGCTCACCGGGATGGCCTTCGCCGCCTTCTCCGACGCCCCGGTCGAGGCCGCGGTGATCGAGGTCGGGCTCGGCGGGCGCTGGGACGCCACCAACGTCGCCGACGCGCACGTCGCCGTCGTCCTGCCGGTGGGGCTCGACCACGCCGAGTACCTCGGCGACGACATCACCGACATCGCCCGCGAGAAGGCCGGGATCATCAAGGAGGGCTCCGTCGCCGTCCTCGCCGCGCAGGACCGGAAGGTCGCCGAGATCCTGCTGGCCCGCTGCGCCGAGGTCGACGCGCAGGTCGCGCGGGAGGGCGCGGAGTTCGGCGTCGTCTCCCGCGAGATCGCCGTCGGCGGGCAGCGCCTGGAGCTGCAGGGCCTGTCCGGCCGCTACGACGAGATCTTCCTGCCGCTGCACGGCGAGCACCAGGCGTCGAACGCGGCGGTCGCGCTGGCCGCGGCCGAGGCGCTCGTCGGCGCCGGCACCGCGCAGCCCCTCGACCCCGACGCGGTCCGCGCCGCGTTCGCCTCGGTCCGCTCACCCGGGCGGCTCGAGCCCGTCGAGGGCGGGCCGGACCGGCCGACCGTGCTGCTCGACGCCGCGCACAACCCGGCCGGGGCGACGGCGCTGGCCGCCGCGCTCGGCACCGAGTTCCGCTTCACCCGGCTGGTCGGCGTGATCGGGGTGCTGGAGGGCAAGGACGCCCGCGGCATCCTGGAGGCACTCCAGCCCGCGCTGCACGAGGTCGTCGTCACCACCAACTCCTCGCCGCGCGCCATGGACCCCGACGCGCTCGGTGCGCTCGCCGCCGAGGTGTTCGGCTCCGAGCGGGTCAGCGTCGAGCCGTCGCTGGCCGAGGCCGTCGAGCAGGCCCGTGAGATCGCCGAGGAGGCGGGCGGGTCCGGGGTCGGCGTCGTCGTCACCGGGTCGGTCGTCACCGTCGGCGAGGCGCGGTCGCTGTTCGGGAAGGAACCGGAGTGAGTGACGTGCCGGGTGTGCCCGAGGGTGTGCGGCCGCCGCCCACCGACCCCATGAAGGGCGCCCGCGGCGTGTTCGCCGCGACGCTGATCCTGGAGGCGATCGTCGTCCTCCTGGCGCTGCTGGTGCTCCCGCGCTTCGGCACCGGGTCGACCGCGCTCGGCTTCGGGGTGGTGGCGGGCATCGCCGTCGCCATGATCCTGGCGTCCGGGGTGCAGCGGCGGCCGTGGGGGCTCACCGCGGCGCTGGTGCTGCAGGGGGCGCTGCTCGTCGCGGCGCTGGTGTTCCTGTCGTCGCTGGTCGTGGTCGCGGTGGTGTTCATCCTCGTGTGGGCGGTCCTGGTCTGGATGCGGCGCGAGGTGGCCCGGCGGATGGCGGCGGGGACGCTGCCGTCGCAGCAGCAGGACTGAGTCCGGCGGTATCACTTCCGGCATCGTCCTCGGTCGTGGCCATGACCCTCCGCCTGACCGATGACGAGTCCGACGCCCTCCGCGCCCGGGTGGAGGCGGAGGGACGCTCCATGCAGGAGGTCGCGCGGTCCGCGGTCCGGGAGTACGTCGCCCGCCACGACCACGACGCCGACGTCGACCACGCAGCCGCATGGGTCACCACGAACTTCCGGGAGGCCCTCGACCGGCTCGGGCGGGCGTGACCCGGTACCTCTCCCTGGTCGACGTCCTGCGGTTCGCCCCGGACGCACTCGGCCAGGAGCCGGTGGTCCGCGACTTCGGTCTGCTCGAGTCCGCGCCGGCCCGGCCGGCGACCGTGCTGTTCGGCCGAGACGCCTATCCGACCGTCCACCTCAAGGCGGCCGCGCTGCTCCAGAGCATCTGCGGCAACCACGCCCTGGTGGACGGCGACAAGCGGCTGGCCTGGGCGACGACGGCGGTGTTCCTGGTACTGAACGGGCATCCGCCGCGGGTCGACCAGGACGCCGTGTTCACGTCGGTGGTCTCGGTGTCCGAGGGCAGTCTGCATGACCTTCCTGGGATCGCCGCCGCGCTGGCGGAGCTCACCGACGAGCCGGAGCCGCCGTCCTGACGGTGGGTGCCGGACCCCCACCGGGTCGTCGCTACCCTGTCGCGCGTGACTGAACGCACTCTCGTCCTGGTCAAGCCCGACGGCGTCGCGCGCAAGCTCGTCGGTGAGGTCGTCTCGCGCATCGAGCGCAAGGGCCTCGGTCTGGTGGCCCTCGACCTGCGCACGGTGGACCGTGAGCTGGCCGCCCAGCACTACGCCGAGCACGACGGCAAGCCCTTCTTCGAGGAGCTGCTGTCGTTCATCACCTCCGGCCCGGTCCTGGCCGCGGTCGTCGAGGGCCCCCGCGCCATCGCCGCCTGGCGGCAGATCGCCGGCGGCACCGACCCGGTGGAGAAGGCCACCCCCGGCAGCATCCGTGGCGACCTCGCCCTGGAGACCGGTTCCAACCTGGTGCACGGCTCGGACTCCCCGGAGTCGGCCGACCGGGAGATCAAGCTCTGGTTCCCGAACCTGTGACCGCAGGCGTCCCGGCCGTCCGCCGGGTCGTCGACCCCCACCCCGGCGCCGCCGCCGCGCTCGGTGACCTCTGGATCGCCGTGACCGAGGCCGGCGGCGCCGTGGACTTCGTGCCCGGCGCCGACCCGGACGAGGTCCGCGCACTGGCGGTCGAGACCGTCGACGCCGCCCGGTCCGGCGCGTCCCGGATGTTCGTGCTGGGGGAGGAGACCGCCCCGCTGGGCACGGTCTTCCTGGTCCCGAGCACCGGCATCGCCGCGCACCGCGCCGACGTGCAGCGCCTCATGGTCCGCCCGGACCTGCAGGGACGTGGTCTCGGCACGGTCCTGCTCGACGCCGCCGTCGCCCACGCCCGGGAGACGGGCCTGGCGATGCTGACCCTCGGCGCCCGCGGCGGCACCCCGCTGCCCGCGTTCTACGCCGCCCGCGGCTTCGTCGAGTACGGCAGGCTGCCCGGCGGGGTGCTGCTCTCCCCGGAGGACGCGCGCGACGTCCACCTGTTCTACCTGCCGCTCGGCTGACCCCCGGCCCGCGGGAAGATCGATTCCCCCCGACGGCCGGATGGCAGAGGCCGCCCCCGCGGTCCACCATGTGGGCCATGACCGTGCTCACCCCGCGCCCGACGACCGCGGACCTGGTCCGTGGAGTCGTCGTGGCGGTCCTGGCGATCCTGCAGGTACTCGTGTCGGCGTTCGGGGGGTCGGGGATCGGCGCCGTCGCGCGCGACTACGACACCCCGCTGCTGGCCGCGGGCTGGGCGTTCTCGATCTGGGGTCTGATCTACCTGGGCGTGCTGGTCTACGCCGGCTACGCCCTGCTGCCCGGCCAGCGCGGCCGCGAGGTGCACCGCCGCGTCGGCTGGTGGGTCGCGGCGACCGCGGTGCTCAACCCGCTGTGGATCGCGGCCTTCTCGAACCGGTGGGTGGTCACCGCCGAGGTGCTGCTGGTCCTGCTCGTCGTCGCGCTCGGTGTCGTCTACGGACGGCTGTCCCGCAGCGTCGCCGACGGCTGGGCGGAACGGCTGGCGATGCGGCTGCCGCTGGCGATCTACCTCGGCTGGTCCTCGGCCGCGCTGGTGCTGGGCCTGTTGGCGGCCGGAGTCGCGGTCGGGCTGCCGTCCGACGGGGTGCTCCCGCAGGTCGCGGCCATCCTGCTGCTCGTGATCCTCACCGCGGTCGTGCTGTCGGTCGTCGGTTCCACCGCCGGGTTCGCGGGCTTCGCCGGGGCGCTGTGCTGGGCGCTGCTCGGCATCGTGGCCAACGACCGGCCGATCGCCGTCACCGTCGTCGCGACGGTCGCGGCCGGGGTGATCGCGGTGCAGGCGGTGCGCCGGATCACGCGGTCGGTCCAGCCCGCCCGGCTGGCCCTGGGCTGAGCCGGCGGCTGAGAGGAAACCCGCACCGGGACGTCGGTCCCGCTTGCTACGGTCGCACCGGCAGGAGCAGCGGTACCAGGGAGGCCCGGCATGATCACCGGAAGCATCGTCGCGATCGTGACCCCGATGCACGACAGCGGCGAGGTCGACCACAAGGCCCTCGGCGAGCTCGTCGAGCGGCAGGTCGACGCGGGCACCGCGGCGATCGTCTCGGTCGGCACGACCGGCGAGTCGTCCACGCTGTCGGTGCTCGAGCACACCGAGGTCATGCGGCGCACCATCGAGGTCGCGAACGGCCGGGTCCCGGTCATCGCCGGCACCGGGGCGAACTCCACCGACGAGGCGATCCACCTGACCCGCGCCGCGCGGGCGGCCGGCGCCGACGGCGCGCTGCTCGTGACGCCGTACTACAACAAGCCTCCGCAGGAGGGCCTCTACCAGCACTTCAAGCGGATCGCCGAGACCGTCGACATCCCGCAGTACCTCTACAACGTCCCGGGCCGCACGGCCTGCGACATGCTGCCGTCGACGGTGGCCCGGCTGGCGGAGATCCCGAACATCGTCGGCCTCAAGGAGGCCAAGGGCGACCTGGACCGGGTCCGCGAGCTCGTCGCGCTGGGCCTGGACGACTTCGCGCTGTACTCCGGTGACGACGGCACCGCCCGCGCGTCGATGCTCGCCGGGTTCCACGGCGACATCTCGGTCACCGCGAACGTCGCCCCCGAGACGATGGCCCGGATGTGCAAGGCCGCCGTCGCCGGTGACGCCGAGACCGCCTCCGCGCTCGACGCCGACCTCGCGGGCCTGCACGCGGCGCTGTTCTCCGAGCCGAACCCGATCCCGGTGAAGTGGGCCCTGGCCGAGCTGGGGCTCATGCCCGGCGGAATCAGGCTGCCGCTGGTGCCGCTGGACGAGTGGCACCACGAGGACGTCCGCGCCGCGCTGCGGGCCGCGGGTCTGCTGTCCTGAGCCCCGCGCTCCCCGGGGCGCTGCTCGTCGCCAACCGCGCCGAGATCGCCGTCCGGATCATGGAGACGGCGTCGGGGCTGGGCGTGCGCACGGTCGCCGTGCACGCGGCCGACGACGCCGCCTGCGCGCACGTCGCCCGCGCCGACGCCGCCGTCGCGCTGCCCGGCACCGGCGCCGCCGCCTACCTCGACGTCGACGCGCTGGTGTGTGCCGCCGTCGACGCCGGGGCCGGTGCGCTGCACCCCGGCTACGGGTTCGCCTCCGAGAGGCCGGCGCTGGCCCGGGCCTGTGCGGACGCCGGAGTGGTGTTCGTCGGGCCGTCGCCGCAGGCGCTGGAGCTGTTCGGGGACAAGGCCGCCGCCCGCGACCACGCGGGGGCGCTCGGCGTACCGGTGCTGGAGGCCGTCGAACCCGCCGACGGCGCCGCGCTGCTGTCCCGCCTCGGCCCCGGCGGCGCCGTCATGGTCAAGGCCCGCTCCGGCGGCGGCGGGCGCGGGATGCGCCCGGTCACCGACCCGGCCGACCTCGACGACGCCGTGCGCCGCTGCTCGTCCGAGGCGCTCGCCGCGTTCGGCGACGGCGCGGTGCAGGTCGAACGCCTCCTGCCGGCCGCCCGGCACGTCGAGGTGCAGGTCCTCGGCGACGGCACCGGCGCCGTCGTGCTGGGGGACCGGGACTGCTCCGCGCAGCGCCGCCGGCAGAAGCTCGTCGAGATCGCGCCCGCCCCCGCCGTGCCCGCCCCGGTGCGCGCGCGGCTGCACGAGGCCGCGCTGCGCCTGTGCGACGGCTACCGCGGCCTCGCCACCGTCGAGTTCCTGCTCGCCGGGCAGGACATCGCGTTCCTGGAGGTCAACCCGCGGATCCAGGTCGAGCACACCGTCACCGAGGAGACCACCGGCCTCGACCTCGTCGAGCTGGGGCTGCGGGTCGCCTACGGCGCCCGGCTCGCCGACCTCGGCCTCGCCTCCCCGCCCGCGCCGCGCGGGACCGCGGTCCAGGCCCGGGTGACGACCGAGACCGTCGGGCCGGACGGGGCCCTCGTCCCGGCCGCCGGGACCCTGACCCGCTTCCAGCCGCCCGCCGGGCGCGGGGTCCGCGTCGACACCCACGGCTACGCCGGGTACCGGGTCGGGCCGCGCTACGACCCGCTGCTGGCCAAGGTCGTCGCCCGCGGGGCGACGCCGGAGGCCGCTGCCGCCGCCGCCCGGCGTGCCCTCGCCGGGTTCGACGTGGCCGGCGTCGCGGTCACCCTGGGGCTGCTGCAGGCCGTCCTCGCCCGCCCCGAGCTGGTCGACGGGACACTGGACACCACCTTCGTCGACCGGCACCTGGTCGAGCTGGCCGCGGCGCCCCGCGAGACCGTGCTGCCCGCGACCGGTGCGCCCGAGACCGGCGCGCCCGCGGCGGGTGACGCCGCGGGTAACGGATCGGCGCCGGGCCCGGCGGTCGAGGTCCCCGCGGACCGGACCGCCGCGCGCGCGTCCCGGCCCGGCGTCGTCGTGGCGCTGCCCGCCCCGGCCGGGCAGGTCGTCGCCGCGGGCGGCGAGGTCGTCGTCCTCGAGTCGATGAAGATGGAGCACCCGGTCACCGCGGAGCGGCCGGCCCGGGTGGAGACGGTCGTCGTCGCCGTCGGGGACGCGGTCGAGGCGGGGGAGCTGCTCGCCGTCCTCGCCGACGCCGACCCCGCGGACGCCCCGGGCCGTGCCGAGGACGTCGACCCCGACCGGATCCGGCCCGACCTGGCCGAGGTCCGCGACCGCCGCCACGGCGGGCTCGACGCCGGCCGGCCCGCCGCCGTCGCACGCCGGCGGTCGGCGGGACGGCGCACCGCCCGGGAGAACGTCGCCGACCTGCTCGACCCCGACAGCCTCGTCGAGTACGGCGCGCTGACCCTGGCGGCGCAGCGGGCCCGGCGCAGCACCGCCGAGCTCGTCGCCCGCACCCCCGCCGACGGGATCGTCACCGGCACCGGGACCGTCGGCGGACGCCCGGTCGCCGTGCTGGCCTACGACTACACCGTGCTCGCCGGCACCCAGGGTGTGCTCAACCACCGCAAGACCGACCGGCTCCTCGAGCTCGCCGAGCGCGACCGGCTGCCGGTCGTCGTGTTCGCCGAGGGCGGCGGTGGACGGCCGGGGGACACCGACACCTCCGCCGTCACCCAGCTCGACGTGCCGACCTTCCGGCTGTTCGCCCGCCTGCGCGACCGGGTCCCGACCGTCGCGGTCGTCGCCGGCTACTGCTTCGCCGGCAACGCGGCCCTGGCCGGGGCCTGCGAGCTGATCGTCGCGACCGAGGGCAGCAGCCTCGGCATGGGCGGCCCGGCGATGATCGAGGGCGGCGGGCTCGGCGTCGTCGCACCCGGTGACGTCGGCCCGATGCCGATGCAGTGGGCGAACGGCGTGGTCGACCTGCTGGTGCCCGACGACCGGGCCGCGGCCGCCGCGGCCCGCCGGTACCTGCTGCACGTCGCCGGGGACCCGGTGCCCGGCGGGCACGCCGACCAGCGGCTGCTGCGCCACCTCGTCCCGGAGAACCGGCTGCGCGCCTACGACGTCCGCCGCGTCGTCGACACCCTGTGCGACACCGGCTCCGTCGTCGAGCTGCGCGGCGGGTTCGGCGCGGGGATGGTCACCGCACTGGCCCGGCTCGACGGCCGCGCCGTCGGCGTGATCGCCAACGACCCGGAGCACCTCGGCGGCGCGATCGACGGCGACGCCGCGGACAAGGCCGCCGCGTTCCTGGCGCTGTGCCAGGCCCGCGGGCTGCCGGTCGTGTCACTGTGCGACACCCCGGGGTTCATGGTCGGCCCGGACGCCGAGCGCACCGCGACCGTCCGCCGGTTCGGGGCGATGTTCGTCGCCGGGGCACGGCTGACGGTGCCGGTGGTGACGGTCGTGCTGCGCAAGGGCTACGGCCTCGGCGCGATGGCGATGGCCGGCGGTGACCTGCACGCGCCGGTGCTCACCGTGGCCTGGCCGACCGGCGAGTTCGGCGGGATGGGGCTGGAGGGCGCGGTCCGCCTCGGCTTCCGCGACGAGCTGGCCGCGATCACCGACGAGACCGCGCGGCGGGCCCGCTACGACGAGCTCGTCGCCGGGTACTACGAGCGCGGCAAGGCGCTCAGCGTGGCGACGGTGTTCGAGATCGACGACGTCATCGACCCCGCCGACACCCGGGCCGTGGTCTCCCGCGCGCTGCGCGGGCGCTGACCGGCCCGGTGGTCAGGACGGCGCCCCGTCCGCGGACGGCTCCGCGGCGTCGGGGGCGAGGGTGGGGCCCGCGCTCGTGGTCTTCACGTTGCGCACGATGTCGCGGCCGAAGGTGACGTCGACCCGCTCGGCCACGGCCAGCTCCAGCACGGCGATCATGACCTCACCGGAGATGCGGCGCATCCGCTCGATCGTCTCGTAGACGCGCGGCCACTGGTCGTCGGGACGGCCCTCGGCGTCGAAGGGCTGCCAGATCTCGCCGAGGAACAGGTCGACGTAGAGCCGGGCGACGGCGTCGGCGTGCTTGCGCAGCTGCTCCACGACGTCGAGCGAGCGGGTGATCGGGATGCCGAGACCGGTCAGCTCGGCGGCGGCGTTCATCAGCCGCGGGCTGATCTCCTCGTAGGTGTCGTCGCCCAGCTCGCGCAGCAGGCCCATCTTGACCCCGCGCCTGGCCACGCCGACGTCGGTGCTCTCGTACCGTTCGGCGAGCTCGGCGAGGTGCACGATCTGCCGGTCCTCGGGCGCGAACAGCGCGCGGACGGTCCGGATGAACTGCACGACCTGCTCGGTGGAGCCACCGGTGGTGTCGAGCAGCTTCTTGATCGTGTCGAGCTTGACGCCCTCGTCCTGCAGGTCCTGGATCAGCTCCAGACGCGCCGCGTGACCGGGTCCGTAGTAGCCCGTCCGGGCCTTGACCTGCGGCGGGGGCAGCAGCCCCCGGGACTGGTAGGCGCGGATGTTGCGCACCGTGACACCGCTGGACCGCGCCAGCTCGTCGATGGTGCGCCAGTCCGCCGACTCCGGGTCCTCGACCATGACACAGAGGATAACAGGCAGGCATGTGACACAGGATTCAAGAGGCCCCGGTTGCTATGTGACATCAAACCGTGCACAGTCGATGTCATGTTCCGATCCGCTCCTGGCACGACCTCGCGCCGCCGGGGCCTGCTGGCCGCCGCGAGCGCCCTCACGACCCCGCTGCTGCCCGAGGACTTCCTGACGCTGGTCGACCCGCTCTGGTCGACCACGTCGCTGCGCGGCCGGGTCGTCGCCCGTCGCCGCGAGACCGGCCGTGCGGTCTCGGTGACCATCGAGCCCGGGCGCGCCTGGGCCGGGCACCGCGCCGGCCAGTACGTCGGCATCGGCGTCGAGGTCGACGGCGTCCGGCTCACCCGGAGCTACTCGCTGACCTCCCCGGAGGACGCCGAGCACCTCACGGTGACCGTGCAGGAGGTCGACGGCGGCGCCGTGTCGCCGACCCTGGTCCGCGACCTGCCGATCGGCACGATCGTCGAGCTCGACCAGGCGGCGGGCGGCTTCGTCCTGCCCGACCCGCTCCCGGAGAAGCTGCTGTTCGTCACCGCGGGCAGCGGCATCACCCCGGTGATGGGCATGCTGCGCACGCTCGACCGCGCCGGGACGATGCCCGACGTCGTGCTCGTGCACGGCGCCCGCACGTCGGAGGACACGATCTTCCGCGCCGAGCTGGCCGGCCTGGCCGCGCGGCACCCGTCGCTGCGGGTCGTGCTGCGCCACAGCGCCGTCTCCGGGCGGCTCGACCCCACGACCCTCGACGCCGCCGTCGCCGACCGGGCGGACCGCGCCGTGTACGCCTGCGGGCCCGACGGCCTGCTCGATGCCCTGGAGGGCGCCTGGGACGGCGTCGTGGCCGAGCGCTTCACCCCGCCGGCCCGCGCCACCGAGGGCACCGGCGGCACCGTCGACCTCGGCGGGGACGACGTCGTCGTCGAGTCCGGCCAGAGCCTCCTCGAGGCCGGGGAGGCCGCCGGGAAGCTCATGCCCAGCGGCTGCCGGATGGGCATCTGCTTCGGCTGCGTGCTGCCGCTGCGCGAGGGCCGGGTGCGCGACCTGCGCACCGGCGAGGCGCACGGCGAGCCCGGCGACCTGGTCCAGACCTGCATCAACTCCGCGTGCGGCCCCGCGCGCATCGACCTTCCCTGACACACCCGCTCCGACCGAAGGAGGTCCTCATGACCGCCGTCCTGGAGAACCCCACGCACGCCGAGCCCGGCCCCGAGGAGACCGGCCGCGAGCAGCACCCGCAGCGCCCGGTGCTGGAGCTCGTGCCGTCGTCGCGCCGGGAGGACGTGGCCGCCACCACCGACCTCACCGCCGAGCAGATCGAGGAGCTCGGCCGCCGCCTCGACGCGATCCGCGACCGCGTCCTCGCCGAGCGCGGCGCGTCCGACGCCGAGTACATCCGCGGCGTCATCCGCAAGCAGCGGGCGCTGGAGATCGGCGGCCGCGCGCTGCTGTTCGCCGGCGTCCTGCCGCCGGCCTGGATCGCCGGCACCGCGATGCTCTCGATCGCCAAGATCCTCGAGAACATGGAGATCGGGCACAACGTCATGCACGGCCAGTGGGACTGGATGCGTGACCCGAAGATCCACTCGTCGACCTGGGAGTGGGACAACGTCTCGTCCTCGGCGGAGTGGAAGCACTCGCACAACTACATGCACCACACCTACACCAACGTCGTCGGCAAGGACCGCGACGTGGGCTACGGGATCCTGCGCCTGTCCGAGGAGCAGCGGTGGACGCCGTACTACCTCGGCAACCCGCTCTACAACTTCCTGCTCAGCCTGTTCTTCGAGTACGGCGTCGCGCTGCACGACCTCGAGGTCGAGAAGGTCGTGGCGGGGGAGAAGCCGCTGAGCCGGGTGTGGCAGCAGATCAAGTCGATCGGCCGCAAGACCGGCCGCCAGATCCTCAAGGACTACGTGGCCTTCCCCGCGCTGGCCGGGCCGTTCTTCCTGCCGGTGCTCGCGGGCAACCTCACCGCGAACCTGGTGCGCAACGTCTGGACGCACGCGGTCATCTTCTGCGGGCACTTCCCGACCGGCGCCGTGCAGTTCACCGAGGAGCAGCTGGAGGACGAGAGCCGCGGCGAGTGGTACGTCCGCCAGCTGCTGGGCTCGGCCAACCTCGACGGCGGCCGGTACTTCCACCTGATGACCGGCCAGCTCAGCTTCCAGATCGAGCACCACCTGTTCCCGGACCTGCCCAGCAACCGCTACGCCGAGATCGCCCCCGAGGTGCGGGAGCTGTGCCGGGAGTACGGGCTGGAGTACACGACCGGGCCGCTGTGGAAGCAGTACATGCAGGTCCTGGGCACGATCAACCGACTGGCCCTGCCGAACGGCAGGCGCTGATAGCTTCCCCTGATGTCCGATCCGTCCGGATCGGCGGAGGGGGGCGGTCGTGCGGCACCTGATGGGGATCCTGGTCGGGCTCGCGGGGACGGCGGTGGCGCTCGCCGTCGCCGGCGCCGGGATGGGCATCGCCTACGAGGGCATGATGCGGATGGACCTCGACCGGGTCCCGTCCGGGTCCGGGCTGCTGCTGGCCGGTGGTCTGCTGCTGGGCGGGGTGGCCCTCGCCGCCCGGCTGTCCCCGGCGGCGCCGCTGACCGCGGCCGTCCTGCTCGCGTCGGCCTCGGCCTGGACGCTGGTCGACCCGCAGGCGCCGTTCGCGCTGGGCCGGGGGCTCGGCTACCTGCTGAGCCTGCAGTACGGGATGCTCCTGGCCGGGCTGCTGGCCGTGGCCGCGTTCGTCGTCCCGCGGCGGCGGGCCGAACCCGGCCCGCCGCCGTCGTGGGCGCACGGCCCGTCGTCGGGGCCGGTCGTCCACTGACCGGCCCGGCCCGTCAGAGGGCCGGCACGACGTCGAGGAAGCCGTGCACCTGCGCGATCCGGCCGTCGCCGTCGGTCACGACGACGTCGAAACCGACCACCGGAGGCTCGGCGCCCGACGCGAAGACCTCCGGCGGGGCCGCCTGCCAGCGGAACCGCGCCCGGTCGTGGTGCGCGTCGACCTCGCCGTGCAGCCGGAACTCGAACCCGGCCAGCTTCTCCCGGGCCGCGCCCAGGAACCCGGCGACGCCGTCGTGCCCGGTGACGTCGGCGAGCGGGTCGGTGTAGCGGACGTCGGTGGTGAACAGCTCGGCGACGCGGGCCTTCCGCGCCGCCGGGTCGGCCTCGTTGAACGCCGCGACGTAGCGCTCGGCGAGGGCGGTGAAGTCGGTCATCCCTACCTCCTGGGTGGTGCGGTTCGGACCTCACCGAGCCTGCTGCCACCGTCGCCGCGGCGCGATGACCTGCGGGGTAACCGGATCCGCCTACCCCGCAGGTAGTCGTCGCGACGCCCGGGTCCGGCTAGCGTCGGCCCGGTGAGCGACACCGACGTCCGTCCGGCCCGCACCGCGGGACCGGGGGAGATGCTGCGGTTCTGGCGGGGCCGCCGCCGGCGCAGCCAGCTCGACCTGGCGCTCGCGGCGGGGGTCTCGGCGCGGCACCTCAGCTTCGTCGAGACCGGCCGTTCGGGCGCGAGCAGGGAGCTGCTGGGCGCGCTCGCCGAGGCGCTGGAGATCCCGCTGCGGGAGCGGAACGCGCTGCTCCTGGCCGCCGGCTACGCCCCCGCCTACGCCGAACGGTCGCTCGACGACCCGGACCTCGCGCCCGTGCGGGAGGCGCTGGCGCGGCTCGTCGCCGCGCACGACCCGTACCCGGCCCTCGTCGTGGACCGGTGGGGCGACGTCCGGCTCGCCAACGCCGCGGCCTCGGCGCTGCTCGCCGGCCTCGACCCGGCCGTGCTCGGGCCGCCGCCGAACGTGCACCGGGTCTGCCTGCACCCCGCCGGGCTCGCGCCGCGCATCCGCAACCTCGCCCAGTGGCGGGAGCACCTGCTGCACCGGCTCGAACGGCAGGTGCGGATGACCGCGGACCGGCGGCTCGCCGCGCTGCTCGCCGAGTGCCGGGACTACCCCGGGCCCGAGGAGACCGCGCTGCCGTCTCCGGGCTCGGACGTGCTGCTGCCGCTGGTCCTCGACACCGACGACGGCACGCTGAGGTTCCACTCGGTGGTCTCGACCTTCGGCGCACCGCACGACGTCACCCTCGCCGAGCTGGCGCTGGAGACCTTCCTGCCCGCCGACGACGCCACGCGCGCCGCCCTCACCGCCCGCGCCGGCCGGTGAGCCCCGCTCAGCCCGCGACGCCCGGGGACAGCGACAGCACCGGCACCGTCCCGTTCAGCGCGAAGGCCCCGACCACCTGCTGCTTGTAGACGATCGGGTTGTGCACGGCGAGGGTGCGCGCGTTGCGCCAGTGCCGGTCCAGCGCCCGGTCGACGTCGACGGTGGACGCGCCGCCGACCTCGAACAGCTCCGAGGTCGCGTCCAGCACCAGCTGCGGCACCGTCGACTGGGCCCGGTACACGTCGAGCTCGGCGGCCGGGCCGTGGCCGGGCTCGGACAGCGCCCGCTCCAGCGAGGCGGCCGCGGCGTCGACGACGGCGGCGACGGTGAACGCGGCCGCGTCGACCTTCCCGACGACCTGCTGCACCAGCGGGTCGTCCTTGGGCAGGTCGGCGTTGCCGTAGGGCCAGTTGCGGCGCCGGTCGCGGACGTAGGCGGCGGCGTCGTCGGCGGCGCGGCGGGCGATCCCGGCCAGCGCCGCCAGCTGCACCAGCTGCAGGAACCCCTGCCGGACCGGCTGGTGGGCGTCGGTCGGCGCGGGCCGCACCTGGGCCGGGTCGACCTCGACCGCGGTGAACCGGGTCGTGCCGCTGGCGGTCAGCTTCTGGCCGAACCCGCGCCAGTCGTCGACCCGCTCGACACCGGGCGCGGAGGTCTCCACCAGCACGCTCACCCGGCTGCCGTCCTCGTCGAGGGCGACGACGTCGACGAGGTCGGCGTAGAGCGTGCCGGTGCAGTAGAACTTCTCGCCCTCGAGCAGCAGCTTGTCCCCGTCGCGGCGCAGCACCGTGGTGGAGGAGTTGCGCGCGACGCCGCCGCGCTCGGAGATGGCGTTGCCGACGAGCCGGCCGGCCGCGACCTGCTCCAGCCGCCCGCGCAGTACCGGGTCGTCGGCGGCACCGGCCGACCACAGCTCGGCGAACAGCAGGTGCGTCCGCAGCGCCTGCGGGATGTTCGAGTCCGCCGCCCCCAGCTCGACGAGCAGCGCGAACAGCTGGCGCAGCGAGGCCCCCGCGCCGCCGGCCTCCACCGGCAGCCGGACCGCGCCGAACCCGGCGTCGCGCAGGGCGGCGATCTCGTCGACGGGCAGCCTGCGGGTCAGCTCGCGCTCCACCGCGCCGGCGGCGATCTCGTCGAACAGCGGGCGGAACCGGGCGTGCAGCTCGGCGTCGGTCACGGGCACGGGGTCTCCTGGGAGTTCGGGGACGCGCGTGGGGAGCAGGTCGGCGCCAGCGTAGGTGCCCGGCCCGCCCGTCCGCCGTGACCCGTGCCTCAGCGGGCGTGCGCCCGGGCGGCGGTCCGCACGATCCCCTCGACGAGCTCCGGCCACACCCACCGCGGCAGGTCGTGGCCCATCCCCGGTACCTCCACCAGCTCGGCGCCCGGGACGGCCGCGGCGGTCGCACGGCCCCCGTCGGGGCGGATGACCCGGTCCTCGCACCCGTGCAGCACCAGCGCCGGGCAGGTCAGCGCCCGCAGGTCCGCGGTCCGGTCCCGCTCGGCGACGATCGCCGCCAGCTGCCTGCCGGACCCGCTGCCGTCGCCGGTCTCGCGGGCCTGCGCCCGCCGGAACGTGACGCGGACGTCTTCGTCGTCCACGGCGGTCCGGTCGCGGGAGCCGATCCGGCGGAACGACCGGACCAGGCCCTCGACCGGGTCCGCGGGCGGCGGCCGCAGGAACTCCGGCAGCATCCGCGGCGCGGTCCGCCCGGTGCCGTCGCCGGGGCGGCCCATCACCGAGGTCAGCGACCGGACCAGGCCGGGGTGGCGGATCGCGGTCTCCTGGGCGACCGAGGCCCCCAGCGAGGCACCGACCACGTGCGCCCCGGACGGCGCGACCCGGGCGATCAGCCCGCCGGTGTCGTCGGCCATGTCGGCCAGGGTGTAGACCGGCCGGGCCCGGCGGGTCAGGAACCCCCACGCCGAGATCCCGGGGCCGAACAGGTGCGTCGAGCGGCCGACGTCGCGGTTGTCGAACCGCACCACCCGGAACCCGCGGCCGGCCAGGGCGGCGCAGAGGTCGTCGCGCCACCAGTCCAGCGACAGGCCCAGGCCCATCACCAGGACCACCGCCGGGTCGGCGGGGTCGCCGAAGGACTGGTGGCACAGCCGGACCGCGCCGACGTCGGTGTACTGCTCGGGTTCCACACCCCGCGTTCGGTCGGACACGACCCGCCGGTTCGTCCCGAACGGACGTGGCTACCCTGGTGCAGCGTGGCACCCACCTCCGTATTCCCCGCCCTGGAGCCGATCCTGCCCCGCGTCGCCAAGCCGGTGCAGTACGTCGGCGGTGAGGGGAACTCGCAGGTCAAGCCGTGGGACTCCGCGGCCGTCCGCTGGGCACTGCTCTATCCGGACGCCTACGAGGTCGGCCTGCCCAACCAGGGCGTCCAGATCCTGTACGAGGTCCTCAACGAGCGCGCCGACGCACTGGCCGAGCGCTGCTACGCGGTCTGGCCCGATCTCGAGGCCCTGATGCGCGAGTCGGGGGTGCCGTCGTTCACCGTCGACGCCCACCGCGCGGTCGGTGACTTCGACGTCCTCGGCGTCTCCTTCTCCACCGAGCTGGGCTACACCAACCTGCTCACCACGCTCGACCTGGCGGCGGTCCCGCTGCACGCCCGCGACCGCGACGAGAGCCACCCGGTCGTCGTCGCCGGTGGGCACGCGGCGTTCAACCCGGAGCCGGTCGCCGACTTCGTCGACGTCGCCGCGCTCGGTGACGGCGAGGAGGTCGTCGGCGACATCACCGACGTCGTCCGGGACTGGAAGTCCGAGGGGCGCCCGGGTGGGCGCCGGGAGCTGCTGCTGCGGCTGTCGTCGACGCCGGGCTGCTACGTGCCGTCCCTCTACGACGTGACCTACGCCGACGACGGCCACATCGCCGCGGTGACCCCGGCCGACGAGCGGGTCCCCGCCAGCGTCCAGAAGCGCACCACGATCGAGCTGGACGACTGGCCGTACCCGAAGAAGCCGCTGGTCCCGCTGGCCGAGACCGTCCACGAGCGGGCCAGCGTCGAGATCTTCCGCGGCTGCACCCGCGGCTGCCGGTTCTGCCAGGCCGGGATGATCACCCGCCCGGTGCGGGAGCGGTCGCTGCAGGGCGTCGGCGAGATGGTCGACGCCGCGGTGCGCGCCTCGGGCTTCGACGAGGTCGGCCTGCTGTCGCTGTCGAGCGCCGACCACTCCGAGATCGCCGAGATCACCAAGGGCCTCGCCGACCGCTACGAGGGCACCAACACCTCGCTGTCGCTGCCGAGCACCCGGGTCGACGCGTTCAACATCGACCTGGCCAACGAGATCTCCCGCAACGGCCGCCGCTCCGGGCTGACCTTCGCCCCCGAGGGCGGCTCCGAGCGCATCCGCCGCGTGATCAACAAGATGGTCTCCGAGGACGACCTCATCCGGACCTGCGCCGAGGCGTTCTCCCAGGGCTGGCGGCAGGTCAAGCTGTACTTCATGTGCGGGCTGCCCACCGAGACCGACGAGGACGTCCTGGAGATCGCCGGGATGGCCTACCGGGTGATCGAGGCCGGGCGGAGGGCGTCGGGGCGCAACGACGTCCGCTGCACCATCTCCATCGGCGGGTTCGTCCCGAAGCCGCACACCCCCTTCCAGTGGGCCGCGCAGTGCCACCCCGAGGTCGTCGACTCCCGGCTGCGCAAGCTGCGCGAGGCGGTCAACACCGACCGGAAGATCGGCCGCAACATCGGCATGCGCTACCACGACGGCGAGCCCTCGCTGATCGAGGGACTGCTCGCCCGTGGCGACCGCCGGGTCGGCGCCGTCATCGAGAAGGTCTGGCGCGACGGCGGCCGGTTCGACGGCTGGTCCGAGCACTTCTCCTACCGCCGCTGGGTCGACTCCGCCGCCGAGGCCCTGGAGCCGCAGGGGGTGTCGCTGGACTGGTTCACCACCCGCGAGCGCGACGCCGACGAGATCCTGCCCTGGGACCACCTCGACTCCGGCCTGGAGCGCGACTGGCTCTGGGAGGACTGGCAGGACGCGCTCGACGGCCGCGAGCAGGACGACTGCCGCTGGACGCCGTGCTTCGACTGCGGCGTCTGCCCGTCCACCGGCACCGACATCGAGGTCGGCCCCAGCGGGACCACCCTGCTGCCGCTGACCGTGGTCAACCCGACGGCCTCGGCCGCGGGGTCGCTCGGGGGCGCACGCCCGGGTGACTGAGAACGGACTGTCCTCGATCCCGGACCCGGCATTCGCCGACGCCGACGGGTCCTCCTGGGAGTACGGCGGCAGACATCTGCGGGTCCGGGTCGCCGACGAGCGCGACGTCGCCGCGCTCACCCGGCTGCGCCGCCTCTGGCTGGAGGAGCGCGCCGGGCGGCCGGTCGAGGACCCGTCGTTCGCCGAGTCGTTCGCCGCCTGGTGGCGGGTCGAGCAGCCGCGCCGGGCCTTCTGGGTGGCCGAGGCGGGCAGCGACCGCGCCGGGTGGACACCGGTCGGGTCGATCAACGTGCTGGAGACCGTGCAGATGCCCCGCCCCGGGGGCCGCGGCACGCGCACCGGGCAGGTCGGCAACGCCTTCGTCCTCGCCGCGTTCACCGAGGCGGGCGTGCCGCGGGTGCTGCTCGCGGCGGTCGTCGCGCACGCCAGGGCCCGCGGGTACCGGCGGCTGATGCTGGCCCCGACCGCGGGCAGCGCCGCGTTCTACCGGCGTGCCGGGTTCCGGCCCGCCGGCGACGCGCTGCTGGTGCTGGAGCAGTAGACGGTCCCGGTCGGGGCGGCCGGGCGGCCTCCTAGACTCCGGGGCATGGCGCGCGTGAAGGCAGGAGCGGCAGCGAACCCGGCACCCCCGACGGTGCAGCGGGTCCGCCTGCGCTTCGCCAAGCGCGGCCGGCTGCGGTTCCTCTCGCACCGCGACGTGGCCCGCAGCTTCGAACGCGCGGTCCGCCGGGCCGGCGTCCCGGTCTCGCACTCGCACGGCTTCAGCCCGCACCCGCGGCTGTCCTGGGTCGGCGCCGCCCCGACCGGGGCGGCCAGCGAGGCCGAGTACGTCGAGATGGGGCTGACCCGCGAGGTCGACCCGGAGCTGGTCCGGGAGGCCATGGACCGGGCGCTGCCCGACGGGCTCGACGTCGTCGCGGCGGCGGTCGCGACGCCGCCCGCGCTGGCCGACCGGATCGACGCCGCCCGCTGGCGGCTCGAGATCCGCGGGCTCGACCCCGCCGAGGTGCGGTCCGCGGTCGAGCGGTTCCTCGCCGAGACCTCGGTCGTGGTGACCCGGGTGACCCCGTCCGGGCGCAAGGAGATCGACGTGCGCGCCGCCGTCGTGACTCTGTCGGTCGAACCGCAGGTGAACGGCACACCGGCCGATCATGACCCGTCCGGGGCGGCGGGTTCCCCGGCGTCGGTCACCGACTGTGCGATACTGACGGCGGTCGTACGGCTGACGACACCGACCGTCCGACCCGATGACGTACTGGGCGCGCTCACCGTCGTCGCAGACCTGGCGCCGCCGGTACCGGTGACGGCCACCCGGTTGGCGCAGGGCCTGCTCGACGACGGGGGCGACCTGGTGGATCCGCTCGGTGCGGTCCCGGCGACCCGGGCCCGGCCGGACGGTTCCTGACACGGACGGCACTTCCCGCCTCCGGTCCGGCGTCGAGCACCATCCCCGAAGACCGGGGAGCGACACCAGATGTGCCGTACCGCGCAACCCGCGCGAGCTGCGGAACGTACGCGCAAGGTCCCTGAGCGGCCGCCTCCGACGTGAGGCGCCCGGGGGCGAAGGAGCTGAATGTCCGTGAACGACGCGCCCGCCGGTAGCACCGGCGGGCTCTCCGAGCTGCCGGAGAAGATGCGGGTCCATGCCCTGGCCAAGCTGCTGGGCACGGCGAGCCGCGATGTCCTGGCGACCCTGGTCGGTCTGGGCCAGGAGGTCCGCAGCGCCCAGTCCAGCATCACCCGTGCGACGGCCGAGCAGGTCGTCGCGGCGCTGCGCCCGGTCACGGACGCCGCCGGGGCCACCTCCCCGGAGCCCGCCGACGGGGCCGAGCCCGCCGCGGCGGAGCCCGCTCCCGCGGCCGACACGCCGGACGCCGCCCTCGCCGAGGCCGCGGCCGTACTCGACATCGGCTCCGCCGACGCCGGGGACGCGACCACCGAGGTCCCGGCGAACCCGTTCGACACCGGTTCCGGTGCCGCCCGGGGCGGTTCCGCGCCCGCGCTGGCGCCGGTCTTCGCCGTCCCGATGTTCCAGGCCCCCACGGCCCAGGGCGCCGCGCAGACCGCCCCGGCGGCCGCCGAGCCCGCCGGTGAGGACGCGGCCGAGCAGTCCGGTGGCGAGGACGGCACCGACGGCGGCCCCCGCCGCGGCCGCAAGAGCCGCCGTCGCAAGGACCGCGACACCGACACCACCGCGGCCCCGGCCGCGGACACCGGGGCCACCACCCCGGCCGCCGACGACACCGACGCCGACGGGACCACCGACGCCGACGACCGGGGCGACGGCTCCGACGACGACGGCGAGGACGAGAACGGCAACCGCCGTCGTCGCCGCCGGGGCCGTCGTGGCCGCGGCCGCGGCAAGGGCGGCGAGGACTCCGGCGAGGACGGCGACGACGCGGAGGACTCCGACGAGTTCGGTTCCGAGGACTCCGGCTCCACCGGTTCCGACTCCTCGGACGACTCCGACGACGACTCCGACGACGACTCCGACGAGCAGTCCTCGGGCGGCTCGCGCCGCCGGCGGCGCCGTCGTCGTCGCGGGGGGTCCGACGTCGAGGACCGTTCCGAGGACGACCCGCCCAACACCGTCACCCGGGTCCGCGAGGCCCGCAGCGAGTCCCGCCAGGACTCCGGGTCGTCCTCCGACGACCAGGTCCAGGGCGTGCGCGGCTCCACCCGGCTCGAGGCCAAGCGCCAGCGCCGGCGGGACGGCCGCGACGCGGGCCGCCGCCGTCCGCCGATCCTGTCCGAGTCGGAGTTCCTGGCCCGGCGCGAGTCGGTCGACCGCCAGATGGTGATCCGCCAGCGCTCCGACCGCACCGAGATCGGCGTGCTCGAGGACGACATCCTCGTCGAGCACTTCATCACCGGCGGCAACTCCGGCAGCTCGATGGTCGGCAACGTCTACCTCGGCCGCGTGCAGAACGTGCTGCCCTCGATGGAGGCGGCCTTCGTCGACATCGGGCGCGGCCGCAACGCCGTGCTCTACGCCGGTGAGGTCGACTGGGACGCCGCCGGCCTCAACGGCAAGGCGCGCAAGATCGAGCAGGCGCTCTCCTCGGGCGACCAGGTGCTGGTGCAGGTCACCAAGGACCCGGTCGGCCACAAGGGTGCCCGGCTGACCACGCAGATCTCCCTCGCCGGCCGCTTCCTGGTCTACGTGCCCTCCGGCGGTGCCGCGGGGATCTCCCGCAAGCTGCCCGACACCGAGCGCAAGCGCCTCAAGGAGATGCTGAAGGAGATCGTCCCGGCCGACGCCGGTGTGATCATCCGGACCGCCTCCGAGGGGGTCTCGCACGAGGCCCTCGAGCGTGACGTCCGCCGCCTGCAGGCGCAGTGGGAGGTCGTCAAGGAGAAGGCGAACAAGACCGGCCCGGGCGCGCCCAAGGCCCCGACGCTCCTCTACGAGGAGCCGGACATGCTGGTCAAGGTCGTCCGCGACCAGTTCAACGAGGACTTCTCGAAGCTGATCGTGTCCGGCGCCGACGCCTGGGACACCGTGTCCGGCTACGTCGGGCACGTCGCGCCCGAGCTCACCGACCGGATGCACCGCCACACCGGCCCGTCCGACGTCTTCACCGAGTACCGGATCGACGAGCAGCTGCTCAAGGCGCTGGACCGCAAGGTCTGGCTGCCCTCGGGCGGCACCCTGGTGATCGACCGGACCGAGGCGATGACCGTCGTCGACGTCAACACCGGCAAGTTCACCGGCTCCGGCGGCAACCTCGAGGAGACCGTCACCCGCAACAACCTGGAGGCGGCCGAGGAGGTCGTCCGCCAGCTGCGGCTGCGTGACATCGGCGGGATCATCGTCGTCGACTTCATCGACATGGTGCTCGAGGCGAACCGGGACCTGGTCCTGCGCCGCCTCACCGAGTGCCTCGCCCGGGACCGCACCCGGCACCAGGTCGCCGAGGTGACCTCGCTCGGCCTGGTCCAGATGACCCGCAAGCGGGTCGGCGGCGGGCTGCTGGAGCACTTCTCCACCACCTGTGAGCACTGCCGCGGGCGGGGCGTGATCGTCTCGACCGACACCGGGCCGGACCACCAGCACGGCCGTTCCGGCAACGGCGCGCAGCACGGCAACGGCTCCGGCAACGGCGGCGGCAACGGTGGCGGATCCGGCAACGGGTCCGGCTCCGGGAATGCCGGCAACGGCGACTCCGACGGCGGCGGGCGTCGCCGTCGTCGCCGCGGCGGCAACGGCAACGGCGAGTCCGGCCACGGCGACTCCGGGAACGGGGACGAGGGCCGTCAGGACGCCGACCGCCACGACTCCGACCGCAACGGCTCCGGGCACCGCAACGGTTCCGACCGTGCCGAGGAGCGGGACGGCTCCGGCGCCACCGGGCGCGTCGACGCCGCCGCGGGAGTCGCGGCCGTCGCCGCGGGCAGCACCCCGAAGGGCGACGACGGCGCGGCCGCCGGGTCCACCGGGGTCTCCGTGCCGGCCACGGCCGACACCACCGTCACCGACGCCGCACCCGCACCGGCCCCGGCCGATGACGACGACGAGACCGTCGTCGCCGAGCCGAGTGGTGAGCTGACCGGTCCGGCCGCCCCGGTGGTCGCCGAGCCCACCGGTGCCCCGCAGGCCGCGGCACCGGCCCAGGACGTGGCCCCGGAGCCGACGGGGACGATCCCCGCCGCCCCGGAGCCCGACGCACCCGCACCGCGCCGCCGCCGGGTCAGCCGCTCCGCCGGCGCCCCGGTCCGCGGTGGTGAGGCGGTGGTCATCACGACCGCCTCGACGCCGGAGGAGTCCGCTCCGCCGGCGGCCACGGCGGCACCGGCCGACGCGGGAACGGCGGCCGCTCCGGCCGTCGCCGCGCAGCCGGAGCCCGCCGCGGCCGTCACCCGTACCCGTCGTCCGCGCCGGGCGGCCTCCCGCCCGGCGGGTCCGCCCCAGGACGGAGGGTGACGGCGACCCCGGCGGAGAGCACTCCGACGGGGTCGCGTAACCTTGACCGACAGAAGCCACGCCTCTGCACACGACAGTGTTCGGCACGGGGGCCGTGGTGTGCGCGCCGGGGACCGGCGCGAGCTGTGAAAGCCCGAGCGCACCAGGTGCGCCCCCGATGTTCAGGAGTCGTGCGTCAGCGATGTACGCGATCGTCAAGACCGGCGGCAAGCAGTACAAGGTGGCCGTCGACGACGTGGTCACCGTCGAGAAGCTCGACGGTGAGCCCGGCGCCGAGATCATTCTGCCCGCCGTGCTGCTCGTCGACGGCGACCAGGTGACCACCGACGCCAGCGGCCTCACCTCCGCGGTGACGGCCACCGTCGTCGAGCACACCAAGGGTCCGAAGATCCGGATCCACAAGTTCAAGAACAAGACCGGGTACCACAAGCGTCAGGGGCACCGTCAGCCCCTGACGAAGGTCCAGGTCACCGCGATCGGCAAGTAAGGAGCCCGCGTCATGGCACACAAGAAGGGTGCGTCCAGCTCCCGTAACGGTCGCGACTCCAACGCCCAGTACCTGGGTGTGAAGCGCTTCGGCGGCCAGTCGGTCAAGGCCGGCGAGATCCTCATCCGTCAGCGCGGCACCGCCACCCACCCGGGTGTCAACGTCGGGCGCGGCAAGGACGACACGCTGTTCGCCCTCGCCGCCGGGACCGTCGAGTTCGGTTCCAAGCGCGGCCGCAAGACCGTGAACATCGTGCCGGCCGAGGTCTGAGCGACCCGCCAGCACAGCGACGCCGACGGCGGGTCACCCCGGTAACGGGGGGCCCGCCGTTCGTCGTGTCACCACCCACCGCGGCCCCGCCGTGGTACGACACAACGACAGGAGCACCGTCATGTCCCGGTTCGTGGACCGCGTCGTGCTGCACGCGACCGCGGGTGCCGGGGGCAACGGCTGCGCCTCGGTACACCGCGAGAAGTTCAAGCCGCTCGGCGGCCCCGACGGCGGCAACGGCGGCCGGGGCGGCTCGGTCGTGCTCGTCGTCGACGCGGGTGTGCACACGCTGCTCGACTACCACCACCGCCCCCGTGCGGAGGCGAAGAGCGGCACCCAGGGGCAGGGCGCGTTCAAGCAGGGCGCGAACGCCCCGGACCTGGAGCTGCGGGTGCCCGACGGCACCGTCGTGCTCGACGCCCGCGGCGAGGTCGTCGCCGACCTGGTCGGTGTCGGCACCCGGTTCGTCGCCGCCGAGGGCGGACGGGGCGGGCTCGGCAACGCCGCGCTGTCCTCCGCCGCCCGCAAGGCCCCCGGCTTCGCGCTGCTCGGTGAGCCCGGCGACGAGGTCGAGCTGACCCTGGAGCTGCGCAGCCTCGCCGACGTCGGCCTCGTCGGGTTCCCCAGCGCGGGCAAGTCCTCACTGGTGGCGGCGCTGTCCGCGGCCCGCCCGAAGATCGCCGACTACCCGTTCACCACCCTCGTGCCCCAGCTCGGCGTGGTCAGCGCGGGCGACGACACCTTCACCGTCGCCGACGTCCCCGGCCTCATCCCGGGTGCCGCCGACGGCCGCGGCCTCGGCCTGGAGTTCCTGCGCCACATCGAGCGCTGCTCGGTGCTGGTGCACGTCGTGGACTGCGCGACCTTCGAGACCGAGCGCGACCCGGTGTCCGACATCGAGGCGCTGGAGACCGAGCTGGCGCACTACGCCGAGGCCCTCGGCACCAGCGCGCTGGGGGAGCGGATCGACCAGCGCCCGCGCCTGGTCGCGCTCAACAAGATCGACGTCCCGGACGCCGCGGACCTGGTCGACATGGTCCGCGAGGACCTGACCGAGCGCTTCGGCTGGCCGGTGTACGCGATCTCCACCGCGTCCCGGGCCGGGCTGCGGGAGCTGAGCTTCGCGATGGCCGAGCGGGTCGCCGCGGCCCGTGCCGCGCGCCCGGAGGCCGAGCCGAGCCGGATCGTGCTGCGCCCGCGCGCCGTCGACGACACCGGCTTCACCATCACGCCCGACTCGGAGCTCGACGGCGGGTTCGTCGTGCGCGGGGAGCGCCCCGAGCGGTGGATCCGCCAGACCGCGTTCGAGAACGACGAGGCCGTCGGCTACCTCGCCGACCGGCTCGCCCGGCTCGGCGTGGAGGAGGCGCTGGCCAAGGCCGGTGCCGTGCCCGGCTGCCCGGTCACCATCGGCCAGGTCACCTTCGACTGGGAGCCGTCCACCCCGGCCGGCGTCGCCGCCCTGCTCACCGGGCGCGGCACCGACATCCGGCTGGAGGGCAACGACCGGGTCGGCGCCGCCGAGCGCAAGCGCGCCCGGGTCGCGCGCCGGAACCACCTGTCCGACGCCGAGCTCGCCGCGGGCGCCCGCTACTCGTCGGACCACGAGATCGAGGAGTGAGACCCGCGTGAGCACGCGCGCCGCACTGGGTGCGGCGAAGCGGATCGTGGTGAAGGTCGGGTCGTCGTCGCTGACGAGCCTGACCGGTGGTCTCGACCCGGCCCGGCTCGACGCCCTGGTCGACGCCCTGATGGGGCGCCGCGCCGCCGGTGCGCAGGTCGTGCTCGTCTCCTCGGGGGCGATCGCGGCCGGCCTCGCGCCGCTGCAGCTGCGCCGCAGGCCGCGGGACCTGGCGACCCAGCAGGCCGCCGCGTCGGTCGGGCAGCTCCTGCTCGCCCACGCCTACTCGGCGTCGTTCGCCCGGCACGGGCAGGGCATCGGGCAGGTCCTGCTCACCGCCGACGACATGATCCGCCGCTCGAACTACCGCAACGCCCAGCGCACCCTGGAACGGCTGCTGCAGCTCGGGTCGCTGCCGGTGGTCAACGAGAACGACACCGTCGCCACCGCCGAGATCCGGGTGGGCGACAACGACCGGCTCGCCGCGCTCGTCGCACACATCGTCGGCGCCGACGCGCTCGTGCTGCTCTCCGACGTCGACGGCCTCTACGACGGCCACCCGCGCGACCCTGGGACGTCGCTGATCACCGAGGTCGACGACCCGGCCGAGCTCGCCGGGGTCAGCGTCACCCGCCCCGGGTCGGGACTGGGCACCGGCGGCATGGCCACCAAGGTCGAGGCGGCCGCGATGGCGTCGGCGGCCGGGATCCCGGTGCTGCTGACCTCCGCCGACCGGATCGCCGACGCCCTGGCCGCCACCGAGGACGGCCCCAAGGTCGGCACCGTGTTCCGCGCCGCCGGGACCCGGATGGGCGCCCGCCGGTTCTGGCTGCGGCACGCCGCCGACGTCCGCGGGGCCCTCGACCTCGACGACGGCGCCGTCGAGGCCGTCCGCCGCCGTCGCCGCTCGCTGCTGGCCGCCGGGGTGCACGGCGTGTCCGGCGACTTCGACGCCGGCGACGTCGTCGAACTGCTCGCCCCCGGCGGGCGGGCCATCGCACGCGGTGTCGTCTCCTACGACGCGACCGAGCTGCCGCACATGATCGGCCGCCGGACCCGCGAGCTGCCGCCCGAGCAGCGGCGCGAGCTCGTCCACGCGGACGACCTCGTTCTGCTCTAGACGGCGGCAGGGGCACAATGCCCGCATGTCGGCCGACCGCGCCCGTTCCGCGCTGGTCGCGTCCCTGGTCCGCGACGGCCGGGTGCGCACCCCCGCGGTCCGCGCGGCACTGGAGACGGTGCCGCGCCACCTGTTCCTGCCCGCCCTCGACCCCGGCGGGGCCTACGCCGACGTCGCCGTCCCGATCAAGGTCGACGACGGCGTGACGGTCAGCTCGGTCTCCCAGCCGTCGATGGTCGCGATCATGCTGGAACAGCTGGCGGCCGGGCCGGGGCACCGGGTGCTGGAGATCGGTGCGGGGGCCGGCTGGAACGCGGCGCTGCTGTCGGAGCTGGTCGGTCCGGACGGGGCCGTGACCACCCTCGACATCGACGACGACCTGGTCGCCGGGGCCCGGGCGAACCTGGACGCCGCCGGGTTCGACGGCGTCGACGTCGTCGTCGGGGACGGGGCGCTCGGGTACCCGCCCGCGGCGCCCTACGACCGGATCGAGCTGACCGTCGGCTCCACCGGCGTCCGGCCGGAGTGGGTCGCCCAGCTCGCGCCCGGCGGCCGGCTGCTGCTGCCGCTCACGGTGCGCGGCAGCCAGCTGTCGGTGGCGTTCGCCCACACCGCCCCGGGACGGCTGCACTCGCGGTCGGTGCGCAGCTGCGCGTTCGTCCGGCTGCGCGGGGAGGGCGCCGACCCGGGTGCCGAGGTCGCCCTGCCGGACGGCCGGTGGCGGGTGCAGCCCGCCTGCGGCTCCGACGACGCCGACGTCCCGGACCCGCGGGCGCTGGCCCGCGCGACCACCGGTGCGGGCACCGACCGGCCGGTGGCCGCGGCGGGCACGGTGGCGGACCTGTGGGACGGGCTCGGGCTGTGGTGCGCGGTCGCGGACCCGGGGGTGGTGCGGCTGTTCGGCCCGGCCGAGGGTGGGGCCGCACCGGCGCTGTTCGACCTCGGCGGTGTCCGCGCGACGCTGGGCCTGGTCGCGGGCGACGGGTGCGCGGTGCTGCTGGCGGACCCGGAGGCGACGGTGCGGGCCTGCGGGCCGGACGGTGACCTCGCCGCCGAACGGCTGGCCGGGCTGGTCGCGGGGTGGGTCGACGCGGGCCGCCCGCACGCGGCGGACCTGCGGATCGAGGCGGTCGTCCCGTCGCTCGCCGGTCCCGGTGGCGGGCCGGAGCGCGGGCCCGGCGTGGACCGGGCCGGGCCGGGGGACGTCGTGGTGGACGGTGCGGGTACCCGGCTGACGCTGCGCTGGGGTCCGGCCACGGGCTGACACGCGGGGACACGCGGGGACACGGCCCGGAGCCGGGCCCGGGGCGACACGGTCCCGCACCGCTGCTGCGGCGCGGAGCCCGTGGCCCGGTGCCCCGGCCCACCCGGCGTCCCCGGGCGGCCCGGCGGCGGACCCCGGGCCCGCCGGCGGCCCGCCCGCGGTGACCGGGGCACGGTGCTCACCGGGACCGGGTCGTCCGCTTCGGACTCGTCGTCTTCGTCGTCGTCTTCGTCGTGGTCCGCGGCGCCGCGGTCGCCCGGGGTGCCGGGGTCCGTGCGGCGGTGGTCCGCGGTGTACCCGGGGACCGGGCGACGACCGTGCGGTGGTGGTCGTGGTCGTCGTCGTCGAGTGCGGACACCGGCACCCACCGCGGCCCGGCCGGTGACACGACCGCCTCGGGCGCCGGGCAGGCGGCCGGGTCCACCTCGAGGTAGTCGTCGCCGTCGGCCTCCAGGACCCCGCACACCTGCCGTTCCGGTCCGGTCGAGCAGGCGGTCAGCGGGGCCCCGGCGACGACGACCAGCGCGAGCGCGGAGAGCCAGGTCGCGGTGCGCACGGCTCAGACCTGCTCGACATCGAAGTTGACCAGACCGCCCTGGATCTCGGTCACGGTCGCGCGGACGTCGATCGACTCCTCGCCGGAGGTGACGCGGCAGCCGACGGCCTGGCCGGTGGTGGGGGCGAGGTCGCCCTCGCAGGTGGTGGTGTCGATCGGGACGCCGGCGTTCTGCGCGACGAGCGAGCCGACGGTGTCCTGCAGCAGCGCCTTCGGCACCGGGCGGGGCTCGGTGGTGATGTCGAAGGAGACGTTGTCCCCGTCGACGGCGGTGACGGTGACGACCGCGCCGACCGGCTGGCCACCGGAGTGGAACTCGCAGGTCTGGCTCGCCCCGACGGTCGCGTCGAGGTCGGTGGCGCAGTCGGCCTTCCCGTTGTCGAGGGAGACGCCCTGCGCGCCCAGCTTGCTGACGATCTGCTGCTCGACACTGTCCGCCGGGACGGAGGCGAGGCTGCAGGCCGTGGTGCCGAACAGGACGGTGCTCGTCGCTGCGGCGACCAGGCCGAGCCGGGCGAGGCTGCGCAGGGTGGCGTTCATGGTGTCTCCTCGGGTGGTGGCCTCGGCGGCCCGGGCGGCCGGTGGGGCGAACACCACGAACTCTGCGGTGGGCCACTGGCAATCCACTTGCAGCGGCCTTGCAGGGTCGGCGCAAGCGGTCCCGGGGAGCGCGGCTCAGGCGCTCCGGCCCACCACCCGGGCGGCGACGGTGCCGTCGTCGCCGAGCTCGTCGAGGACCGCGGCGATCGCCGCCCGCCCACCCGCGACGCCCTCGGTGAACGCGGCCGCGTACCGCTCGGCGGAGCCGCCGAGCCCGGCCCGGACCAGGGCGACGTTGCGCTCGGAGTCCTGCGGGTCCATCTCCTCGGGCCGGTAGCCGACCTCGCCGCCGACCGCGGACACCGCCCCCAGCAGCCGGGCGCCCCGCACGCCGTCCCCGGACTGCCCCAGCGCGCCCGCGAGGGCGTGCGTCGCGACCAGCCAGGACGTCACGTCGGGCTCGCCGCCGAGGAACCGCACGAGCGACTCCGCCTCGTCCAGCGCGGCCGGGTCGCCGCGGTCGAGCAGGGTCTTCACCAGGTGCCAGCGCGAGGACCCGTCGGCGAACCCGTGCCCGGCCCGCCGCGCGACGGCCACCGCGGACCGCAGCACGTCCAGCGCCGTCGCCGTGTCCCCGCCGAGCCGCGCGAGGTGCCCGGCGGCCATCAGCGTCTCGGACTCGCCGGGGCCGTCGCCCGCGGCGCGCGAGACCGCGAGCGCCTCGCCCAGCAGGGCCTGCGCGGCCGCCGGGTCGGTCGCCGCCGCGAGGTAGGCGCGGAACGCGAGCCCCCGGGCGACCTTCGTCGGGTGCCGGGCCGGGTCCATCCGCTCCAGCCCGGCCGCGACGTCGGCGGCCGCACCGGCCGGGTCACCGGCCAGGTAGCGCAGGGGGCCGGAGGCGAAGTGCGCCAGCCCGACGGCCTCCGGGTCGGCGTCCGGCCCCGCCGCGGCCAGCGCCGCGGTGACCCACCCGATGCCCTCGGCGACCCGGCCGAAGCGGTACCAGTACCACCCCAGCGCCCCGGCCAGGCGCAGCACGTCGTCGACCGCGGCGGTGCCTCCGTCGGCCAGCGCGGCGCCGAAGGCGGCCCGCACGTTCGGCTGCTCGGCGCGGACCCGCCCGAACCAGCGGGCCGCGTCGTGGCCGAGCCACGCGGCGTCGGCCTCGGTGACGACGTCGAGGACCCAGCGCCGGTGCGCGGTGCGGGCGGCGGTGCGCGCGGCGTCGTCGAGCAGGGTGTCGCCGAAGGCCCGCAGGGTCTCCAGCAGCGCGAACCGGCGGGGGCCCGGCGCGCCGGTGTCGACGCCGACCAGGGACTTCGCGACGAGCGTGGCCAGCCCGTCGCGGACCGGCACCCCGGCGACGGCGGCGGCCGCGGCGGCGTCGAACCCGCCGGTGAACACCGACAGCGCCCCGAACAGCCGGCGGTCGGCCGGGCCGAGATCGTCGACCGACAGCGCGATGGTGTGCTCCAGGCTCCGGTGCCGGGCGGGGGTGCCCCGGCCGGCCCCCACGAGCAGGGAGAACCGGTCGTCGAGGGCGTCGGCGATCTCCCCGACCGACAGGGTGCGGCTGCGGGCGGCCGCCAGCTCGACGGCCAGCGGGAGCCCGTCGAGCCGGGCGCAGACCTCGGCGACGCGGGCCCGGTCGTCGCCGGTGGGGGCCGCGCCGGGTGCCGCGGCCGACGCGCGGTCCAGGAACAGCTGCTCGGCCGCGGCGGCCGACAGCGGCGCGAGCTCCAGCAGCTGCTCACCGGGCAGGTCGACGGGCTCGCGGCTCGTCGCGACCACCCGCACGCCGGGGCACGCGGGCAGCAGCGTGGTGAGCAGCTCGGCGACGGCGTCGAGGACGTGCTCGCAGTTGTCGAGCACCAGCAGGCCGGGGGTGCCGGCCAGGGCGGCGGCGAGCTGGTCGGCGCCCTGCGCGGTGAGCACCCCGGTGGCCTCGGCGACGACCGGGGCCAGCAGCGCGCCGGAGGTCCCCGGGGCGAGGTCGGCGAGCTCGGCCCACCACACCGGACCGCCCGCGTCGGCGGCGACGGCCAGCGCGACGCGGGTCTTGCCCACCCCACCGGGGCCGACGACGGTGACCAGCCGGTGGGCGTCGAGGGCGGCGCGGAGCCGGACGAGGTCGTCGTCGCGGCCGAGCAGCGCCGTCGACGGCACCGGCAGCGGCCTGCGGGTGGTCCCGGCGGCGGGCGCCGGGGCGTCGGCGGCGGGGGCCCGGTGCAGCAGCTCCGGGTCGTGGGCGAGCACCGCCCGCTCGGTCGCGGCGAGGCCGGGCCCCGGGTCGACGCCGAGCTCCTCGGCGAGCAGGTCCCGCGCGGTCCGCAGGACGGCGAGGGCGTCGGCCTGGCGCCCGGCGCGGTAGAGCGCGCGGGCCCGCAGCTCCCACGCGCGCTCGCGCAGCGGGTACTCGGTGGTGAGGGCGGCCAGGTCGTCGAGCAGCGTCACGTCCTCGCCGGTGGCGAGCGCGGCGGCGGCCCGGTCCTCGCGGATCCCGGCGCGCAGCTCGGTCAGCGCGGCCACCTCGGCGGCCAGGAAGGCGCGGTCGGCGAGGTCGCCGAACGGGGTGCCGTCGCCGGTGGCCAGCGCCAGGTCCAGCACGGACACCGCCTCGTGCGGGCGTCGCTCGGCCAGCGCGGTCGCGCCCCGGGCGGCGAGCTCGCGCATCGCCCACACGTCGACCTGCTCGGGCCGGACGGCCAGGGCGTAGCCGCCGCTGCCGCGGACCAGCACCGTCGCGGCCCCGCGGGCCGAGCGGCCGGGCTCCAGGACACCGCGCAGCCGGGCGATGTAGGTGTGCAGCGCCTGCTTCGCGGCCGGGGCGGGTTCGGAGTCCCAGACGGCGTCGATGAGCAGGTCCTCGGTGGCCGGACGCCCGGCGGCGACGACGAGTGCCGCGAGCAGGGCCCGCGGGCGCGGCCCGCCGAGCGGCAGGTCGTCGCCGTCACAGCGCGCCCGCACACCTCCGAGGACCGAGAGCTGCAGTGGGGACGCCTGTGGGGGGACCGCCTCCGCAGGCACGGCAGGACCGGACATACCCCGACCCTACGAAGATGATCCGGATCTCCGGAATCATCTGCCCTGATGATGCGTGGCCGGTCAGCCGCGCGGCTCCAGGTGGACCAGCGGGATCTCCCGGGTGGTGCTGCGCTGGTAGCCGGCGTAGTTGCGGTACTTCCCGGCGATCTGCGGCCAGAGCGTCGCGCGGTCGGCCGGGTCGGCGATCCGGGCACGCATGGGCACGCGTGGCCCGCCCTGCACGGCGACCTCGACGTCCGGGTCCGCACGCAGGTTGAGGAACCAGGCGGGGTGGCGGTCGTCGCCGCCTCGGGAGGCGACGACGACGTAGCTCCCGTCACCGTGGACCGGTGCCGTGAGCATCACCGTGCGCGGCTCGCCGGAGCGCCGGCCGCGGGTGGTCAGCTCGACGACGGGCATCCCCATCGCCGAGTGGCCGACCTTCCCACCGGTCAGCCGGATCAGCAGACGGTGGCCCGCGTTCATGGCCTTGAGGGCGATGTCGGGTGGGTTCACGCCCCGAGCCTACCGGCGGGTAGCCGGGCTCGTCAGCTCGTCGCGACCTTCTCCAGCGCGGGCCGCAGCCCGTCGAGCAGCCAGCCCACCGACACCACGTTCGGCGCCTGCAGGGCGATGGCCTGGTCCAGCGTCACCGGTGTGTAGGTGCCCTGCCGCACCGCGCGCACCCGGCGCACCAGCTCGTCGCCCTCGAACCTCGCGCGGTCGCCCGCCCCCGCGAAGGTCATCAGGAGCAGGTCGGCCTCCGACAGCCTGCCGACCTCCTCGTAGGACACCCCGACCGTGCCCGGGGCCAGCGCGTCGCTCGCCGGCGCGTCCCGGAACGACGCCGGCACCTCCAGCCCCAGCGACCGCAGGAACACCGTCGACTGGTTCTGCGCGCCGACCACCATCGGCAGGATCTCCCCGCGCGCCTGCCCGTAGAGGTAGGTCCTCCCGGCGAGCCCGGGCAGCCGGTCACGGGTCTCGGCGATCCGACGGTCCGCCTCGGCGACCAGCGTCTCGACGGCGTCCCCGCGGCCCAGCGCCCGCCCGATCTGGCGGGCGTCGTCCTGCATGGAGGCGGTGTACAGGCCCTCGGCGTAGGTGACGGTCGGCGCGATCCGCGACAGCGCCTCGTAGCCCGCCCGGTCGGTGATCTGGAACGCCGAGACCCCGAGGACCAGGTCCGGCCGGAACGCCGCGATCTGCTCCAGCGGCAGCGTGCCGTCGGGCTCGATTGCGAGCACCTCGGGCGGGAGGGGGTCGAGGTAGGGGAGCACGGGACCGCTGTCGCCGGAGCTGCGGACCGCGCCGACGACCGGTGCGCCGACGGCCTGGGCGACGGCCAGGTCGTTCATGCCCAGCGCGACGACCCGCTGCGGGGGTGCGGGCACCGTCGTCTCGCCGAAGGCGTGCCGGACGGTCACCGGGAACGCGGCCCCGCCGGTCGGCGTCGCCGGGGCGGTGCCGGTGCTGCCGGGGGACGCGCCGCAGCCGGTCAGGACCAGTGCCGCACCGAGCAGCGCCGCGAGCAGCGTGGATCCACGGGGCCTCATCGTTCTCCTCAGGTAAGGTGAGGCTCACCTTCTATCAGAGAACGGGCACGGCGAGGAAGTCTCACCCGGCGGACGGAACCGCCCCGGCCAGCTCCCTGGCCCGGGCGATCTCGATCTTGCCGGTCGGGGTGCGGGGCAGCTCGTCGACGACGACCACGGCGCGCGGCACCTTGTAGCCGGCCAGTACCGCGCGGACCCGCTCGCGCAGCCGTCCGGGCAGCTCCGGACCCGCGCCGGGGGAGGCGACGACCGCGGTCACCCGCTCACCCCACACCGGATCGGGGACCCCGACGACCACGCAGTCGGCCACCGCCGGGTCGGCGAGCAGCACGTCCTCGACCTCCTGCGGGTGCACCTTCTCGCCACCGGTGTTGATCACCCCGGCGCCGCGGCCGAGGAACCGGATGACACCGTCCGGGGTCAGCTCGGCCAGGTCGCCGGG
Source organism: Pseudonocardia sp. ICBG601 (assembly GCF_020496245.1). Lineage (NCBI taxonomy): Bacteria > Bacillati > Actinomycetota > Actinomycetes > Pseudonocardiales > Pseudonocardiaceae > Pseudonocardia > Pseudonocardia sp. ICBG601. The sequence goes on from NZ_JAHLJA010000148.1 coordinate 2,566,793, forward strand.
CACTGCGTAGCGCACCCCGTCGACGAACCGGAACGTCGCAGCGGTGCGCTCGGCGTCGCCGTGGTAGCCCAGCGGCAGCGGGCCGCGGTAGGCGAGCACCCCGGTCCCGGGCTCGCCGGGGGCGAGCACCCGGCCGTCGTCGGCGATCAGCCGGGTGGCGGGCACCGGCCGGAACCGGGCCGGCAGGTCGTCGACCGAGCGGGTCACCGCGAACGCGAACGGGCCGCCCTCGCTGGCGGCGATCGCGTCGGTGACGGTCAGCGCGGTGCGTGCGTGCAGTGCCTCCTTGGTGCGGTCGCCGAGTGCGGTCCCCGAGCTCAGCACCACCCGCAGGGACGACAGGTCGTGCGGGCTGCCCGCCGACTCGGCCCGGACCAGCTCGTCGACCAGCGGGACGGCGACCGCGTTGCCCGCCACCACGATCGTCCCGACCCGCTCCGCGGCGACGGTCTCCCAGACGTGGCGCGGGTCGAGCCGGCCGGGCCGGGTGAGCACCGCCCGGCCGCCGACGAGCAGCGCACCGAGGGTGTTGAACAGCCCGGTGCCGTGCATCAGCGGCACCACCGGCAGCGTCACCGGTGAGCGGCCGCCGGTCCGGGCGGACACCGCGAGCTCCACGGCGTCGTCGAGGTCGGCGGGCGGGGCGTCGCGGCCGAGCGGCCCGAAGACCGCGACGGCGATGCTGTGCAGCAGGTCGACCTGCCGCCACACGACGCCCTTCGGCCGTCCGGTGGTGCCGCCGGTGTACATGAACAGCCGGTCCGTTCCCGGCCGCGGGACGTGCGGGCGGGGTGGGGTGGCGCGGCGGATCGTCGCCAGGTCGGCCGCGTCCGGACCGGGGTCGTCGGCGGGTGCGTCGCCGTCGCGGACCAGCAGCCGCAGCGAGGACAGGTGCGCCGCGGCGTGCGCGACGTTCGGGGCGAGCGGTCCGCTGAACACGATCGCGGCGGCGCCCGCGTCGTCGAGCAGGGAGGTCAGCTCGGCCGCGGTGTAGCGGTAGTTGGCGTTCACCGGGACCGCGCCGAGCTTGAACGCCGCGAACACCGTCTCCAGGTACGCCGAGCCGTTGTACAGGTAGCAGGCGACCGTGTCCCCGGCCCGGACGCCCGCCGACTCCAGCGCGGTCGCCAGCCGCGACGCGCGGTCGTCGAACTCGGCGAAGGTCCAGCGTGCCCCGGGCTCGCACACGGCCGTCGCATCCGGGAGCCGGGCGGCGACGGCCTCCCACACGGTGCCGAAGGCGACGTCCATGCACCGACCGTAGGAACCCGGCCACCCGGCGGGCGATCGGCCGATGACCGTCACCGGGGTGGTCGTCCGGCCGCGGCGGACCGAGACGGATGACGTAGTTCGGGGGACCTCGCGGATCCTGCTGCCATGCTGGAACCCCCGGGCGCCGGAGCCCGGACGGCCGAGCGGAGGCGCTGCGAGTGGACGCACCGACCGAGTCACCGACGACGACCACCCCGGTCAAGGTCCTCGTCGCCGACGACCACGCCGTCGTCCGGCGCGGGATCCGGGCCTACCTGGAGTCCCTCGACGACGTCGAGGTCGTCGGTGAGGCGGGGGACGGGCAGGAGGTGCTGGACCGGCTCGGTGCGATGGCCGTGCACCGGGAGCTGCCCGACGTCGTCCTGATCGACCTGCTGATGCCCCGCCTCGACGGCGCCGCGACGACGGCGCTGGTGGCCGAGCGATTCCCGGGGGTGCGGGTCGTCGTGCTGACCAGCTTCGGCGAGATGGAGCGGGTGCACACCGCGCTCGGCAACGGGGCGTCGGGCTACCTGCTCAAGAGCGCCGAGCCGGGCGAGGTGATCGCCGCGATCCGGGCCGCCGCCCGCGGCGACGTGTTCCTCGACCCGAGCGTCGCCCGGCAGCTGACCAAGGAGATGATCTCGCCGCCGAGCGGGCTCGGCGCGCTGACCCACCGCGAGCGGGACGTGCTGGTCCTCGTCGCCCGGGGCCGGTCCAACCAGGAGATCGCCGACCAGCTGGTGATCAGCGAGCGGACCGCGCGCACCCACGTCAGCAACGTCCTGCGCAAGCTGCAGCTCACCTCCCGCACCCAGGCGGCGCTGGTCGCCGTCCGGCAGGGGCTCGTCCCGCCGCAGGGCTGACCGGGCGGCCACGACGGATGACGTAGGGCGGCCGGGACGGCAGACCGCCGCCGTCGCCCCGCGCGGCCCCTAGCGTCGGACGCCGGGGCGGACCACGCCCGCGGTCGGAGGAGCGCCCGCCGGGCGCCGGTGCCGGGTGCCCGCACGTCGGCTCCCGCGCCGGACGCCCGCACGGCGGGGCAGGCGAGGAGGTACGGATGCTCGACGGCAGGGTCGCCGTGGTGACGGGAGCGGGCCGGGGGCTGGGCCGGGCGTACGCCCGGGCGATGGCGGCGTCGGGCGCCGCGGTGGTGGTGAACGACCTCGACGCCGGCGTCGCGCAGGAGACGGTCGCGCTGATCACCGACGCCGGTGGGCGCGCGGTCGCCGAGCCCGGCGCGGTCGGGACGGCGGAGGTCGCCGACGCGCTGGTCGAACGCGCCGTGGGCGAGTTCGGGCGGCTCGACGCGATGGTGACCAACGCCGGGGCGCTGCGGGACCGGACGCTGCGCAGGACGACCGACGAGGACTTCGACCTCGTCGTCGGCAGCCATCTGCGCGGCACCTTCACCTGCGGCCGGGCGGCGGCCGCCCGGTTCCGCGAGCAGGGCGACGGCGGCCGGCTGATCCTGGTCGGGTCACCCGCCGGGCAGCGGGCCAGCTTCGGCCAGAGCGCGTACTCGGCGTCGAAGGGGGCGATCGTCGCGATGATGCGGACCTGGGCGGTGGAGCACGCGAAGATCGGCGTCACCGCCAACGCGGTCCTGCCGACCGCGCTGACCAGGATGGTCGCGACCATCCCCGGGCTCGGCGAGCTGGTCGAGGCCGTCGACCGGGGCGAGCCGGTGCCGCCGGAGGTGCGGCGCACCGGGCTGGGCACACCGGACGACGCGGCACCGGTCGTCGTGTGGCTGGCGTCGGCGGCGTCCGCGCACGTGACCGGTCAGGCGATCGCCGCGGGCGGCGACCGGATCGCGCTGTGGACCCACCCGGAGGAGGTCGCCGAGCGGTGGCGCGACGGCGGCTGGAGCCCCGAGGCGGTGGCCGCGGAGTTCGCGGACGCGCCGCTGCAGGACTTCACCCAGGCGCTGCCCGCCGCGGCCACCGGCGGTACCCGGTGAGCGCCCCGACGGTCGCGACCGGCGTCGACGGCGTCCGGGCGCTGCCGCGCGGCGAGGTGCTCGGCGAGAGCGGCCCGGTCACGGTGACCCAGCACGACGTCGACCTGTTCGCGCAGGCCACCGGCGACCACCAGTGGATCCACGTCGACCCGCAGCGGGCCGCCGGGACACCGTTCGGCGGCACGATCGCGCACGGCTACCTGACGTTGTCGCTGGTGCCGCGGCTGCTGCCGGACATCCTGCGGCTGGACGGCTTCTCGATGGTCGTGAACTACGGCTGCGAGAAGGTGCGGTTCCCGTCGCCGGTGCCGACCGGGTCGACGCTGCGGGCGACCGCGGTCCTCGACGACGTCACCGAGGTGACCGGGGGCCTGCAGGTCACGATCACGATGACGATGACCGTCGAGGGCGCCGCCAAACCCGCCTGCGTGGTCACCTTCCTGACCCGGCACCTGGCGTGAGAACGGGGCGGGCGCGCCGCCGGCGCGCCCGCCCCGTGACCGGGACCGGGACCGGATCAGGAGGTCGCGGTCCGCCAGCCGGGCCGGTAGTCCTCGCGCGCCATCTCGCTGTACGGGGCGGGGCTGACGACCGCGCGCACCGCGAACTGCTGGTGCGGCTCGACGGTGGTCTTGCGGGTCCCGCCGTCCGGCTCGCCCCAGACGACCCGCACCTCGGCGCCGAGCGGGACGCCCGGGTCCACCGTGGCCAGCGACAGCGCCTTGCGCTCGTTCGCGCTGTACCCGGTGAACATCGACAGGCCGACCACGTTGTCGTCGGCGTCGACCACCGCGTCGAAGTTGGACGACCCGAAGTTCGCGTTGGGCAGGTCGAAGAACTGGTACTCCGGCCCGTCCGAGACGGGGGAGGCGAGCAGCGTCGCGACGTCCTCGGCGTTCCAGGCGAGGGTGACCTTGCGGCGCTCGGCCGCCGGGTCGATCCGCTCCAGCGCGGAACGGCCGACGAAGTCGTGGTCGAACTTCACGAAGCCGCCGTAGCCCAGCTCCCACGGGTTCGTGTAGTAGTCCTCGACGTCGGCGGACACGAAGCTGCCGGCGACCGCGTTGTTCGCCTCGTAGGAGTCGGCGCCCAGCCACTCCCGGTAGGCCTTCAGCTCGTCGCCGGTGTAGATCGCGGGCAGCGGCGACGGGATCCAGCCGGACTCCAGGGTGTTGCAGGAGTAGGCGCGCGCCCCGGCCGGTTCGATCCCGAACTCGCGGCCCGCCTCGAGGATCGTCTCGCGCACGGCGCCGTAGCTCTCGTACGGTCCCCAGATCTCCAGCCCGGGCGCGCCGGCCATGCCGTGCCGCAGCGTCCGGACCGCCACCCCGCCGACGTTCATGTGCCCCATCCGGAAGAACTTCACCTTCTCCAGCGGGCCGCCGTTGACCTTCTCGATGACCTCCCAGGCGCGCGGGCCCTGGATCTGGAACCGCCAGACGTCGCGGGTCACCTCGCGGCCGTACGGGCGGGACGGGGAGCGCTCGTCGCGGCGGATGTCGACGTCGTAGCCCTGGCCCTGGAAGGTCAGCCAGTTCGCCACCGGTGCGCGGCCGACGAAGACGAACCGGTCCTCGGCGAGCCGGAACAGGATGCCGTCGCCGATCACCCCGCCGCCCGGCGCGACCGGCACGAACTGCTTCGCGGAGTCCACCGGGAAGTTCGCGGTGCTGTTGATCCCGGTGTCGGTGAACAGCTGCAGCGCACCCGACCCGGACACCCACAGGTTGACCATGTGGTGGGTCTGGTCGAACAGCACCGCGGTGCGCTGCCAGGCGCGCACCTCGCGCCGGAAGTTGCTGAACTCGGAGGGGACGACCGGGTAGATGTAGGCGCCGAGCTGGGCGTTGCGCAGCAGGTCGACGGTATCGCCGGCCCGGTCCAGCACGTCCTGCAGGTTCTTCGCGCTCATGGTGCTCCAGTCCTCGACGACGATCGGACCCACGCTAGGAACGCCGGGCTCGGTCACGGCAGCGCGGAACGACGGCAGCGGCCCTGCCACGGCGGCCGTATCGGGTGCGACGGATGACGTAGCGACCCGCCGCTACGTCATCCGTCGCGGGCCGGACGGGGCGCGGCGGCCGCGACCGGTCGGGACATCCGGGCGATGGCCGTGGCCCGCCCGGCTCCTAGCGTCGGTGCCGAGAGCCGACCGCGGGGGGAACCAGCATGACCGGCAGGAGTGCCCCACGGGGGACCTACGTCTTCGACGGTCCGGCCGGGCGCCTCGGGCGGCCGCTGAACCGGATGCTGCAGTCGCTGTGCACCGAGGAGGCGCGGACGGACTTCCGCGCCGACGAGGCCGCGTACTGCCTGCGGTTCGCGCTGTCGGCGGAGCAGACCACGGCCGTCCTGGAACGCGACTGGCAGGCGATGCTCGACCTCGGCGGCAGCATCTTCTACGTCTACAAGCTGGCCATGATGGACGGACGTTCGATGCAGTACCTGGGCGGTGTGTTCACCGGCATGACCGAGGCGGAGTTCACGGCCGCGATGGCGGCGGGGGGACGGACCGATGTCTGAGGTCATCTGGGGCCTGGGGACCTCGCACGTGCCGTCGATCGGCGCCGCGATGGACCGTGACCTGACGGCCGACCCGCGGTGGGCGCCGCTGTTCGACGGCTACGCCCCGGCCCGGGCGTGGCTGGCCCAGCGGACCCCGGACGTCGCGATCCTGGTCTACAACGACCACGCCAACGGCGTCGACCTGGACATCGTGCCGACCTTCGCGATCGGGACGGCCGAGCGGTACCGGGTCGCCGACGAGGGGTACGGCCGGCGCGCGGTGCCGGACGTCACCGGGGACCCGGACCTGTCGTTCCACCTGCTGGAGCACCTGGTCGACGACGGGTTCGACCTCACCGTGTTCTCCGAGCTGGACGTCGACCACGGCTTCACCGTGCCGCTGTCGGTGTGGACGCCCGACCCCGGCGACGCCTGGCCCTGCCCGGTCGTCCCGATCATGGTCAACGTCATCCGCTACCCGCAGCCGACCGCGGCCCGCTGCTACGCGCTCGGGCAGGCGATCGGGCGCGCCCTGGCCTCCTACGACGGCGCACGCACCGTCGGCATCCTCGGCACCGGCGGGATGTCGCACCAGCTGGCCGGCACGCGGGCCGGGTTCGTCAACCCCGGCTTCGACCACATGTTCCTGGAGGCGATCGCGGACGACCCGCAGCGGCTCACCGCCCTGCACCGCGACGAGTACATCCGGCTCGCCGGGTCCGAGGGCATCGAGCTGATCATGTGGCTGGTCATGCGCGGGGCGATGAACGAGCGCGTCCGCACGGTGCACACCGCCTACCACGTCCCGGCGTCGAACACCGCCGCCGGGCTCGCCCTGCTGGACAACCGGAGCACCCCGTGACGTCGTTGCTCGATCCTCCCGACCGGGGCACCGGGCCCCGGCGCACCGACCGGCGGGCCGTGCTCGCCCGGGTGCTGCGCGAGGCCACCTACGAGGTCCTGCCGTTCCCGAGCGCCGCGGACAAGGTGCTCGCGCACGTGCCCACCGGCACCGGGCTGAGCGTGACGACGACCGAGGCGAAGGGCCTCGGACCGACCGTCGACCTCGCCGTCCGGCTGACCGGGCACGGCTACCGCGTCGCGCCGCACCTCGCGGCCCGGCTCGTCCGGGACCGGGCGCACCTCACCGACCTGGCCGACCGGCTCACCGGCGCGGGTGTCCGCACGCTGTTCGTCGTCGGCGGCGACGCCGCGGAGCCCGCGGGGCGCTACCCGGACTCCCTCGCCCTGCTCACCGACCTGCACGAGGTCGCGGGCGGCCGGTTCGACCACATCGGGATCGGCGGCTACCCGGAGGGGCACGGCGGCATCGCCGACGAGCTGATCGAGGGCGCGCTCACCGCGAAGGCGCCGTACGCCACGCAGATCGTCACCCAGCTGTGCTTCGACCCGTCCGCCACCGTGCGCTGGGCCCGCCGGATCGCCGCCGCCGGGGTGCGGCTGCCGGTCCGGGTCGGGGTCCCGGGGGCGGTCAGCAGGCAGAAGCTGATCCGGGTCTCCGCCGGGCTGGGGCTCGGTCAGTCGGCCCGCTTCCTGCGCAAGCAGCAGGGGATGGTCCGGCGGTTCTTCACCCCCGGCGGCTACCGGCCGGACCGGGTGCTCGACGGCATCGCCCCGGCGCTGGCCGCGGGGGACACCGGACTGGCCGGGATCCACGTGTTCACCTTCAACGACCTCGAGAGCACCGAGACGTGGCGACGTCGGCTGCTCGAGCGCCTCGGCCGATGACGGCGCCGCCGACCGGGCCGCGGGTCGCGTCGTGACCGGCTCGGCGCGGGGACCACGCGCGGTCCTGCTGCTCAGCTGCCCGGACGCCCCCGGCATCGTGCACGCCGTGACCGGCCTGCTCGCCGACGAGGGCTGCACCGTCGTGGAGAGCCACCAGTTCGGTAGCGCCACCACCGGCACCTTCTACCTGCGGGTCGAGTTCGCCCGGGTGGACGGCGACCGTCCCGACCTGGACCGGCTCGGTGCCGGTGTCGCGACGCTCGCCGCGCCCTTCGGGATGACCTGGAGCCTCGCCGACACCGGGCACCGCCCGCGCACCGTGATCATGGTCAGCCGGTTCGCGCACTGCCTCAACGACCTGCTGTTCCGGAACTCGACCGGTGAGCTGGCGCTCGACGTCGTCGCGGTGGTGTCGAACCATCCCGACCTCGGGCCGCTGGCCGAGGGGTTCGGGGTGCCGTTCCGGCACATCCCGGTCACCCGGGAGACCAAGCCGGCCGCCGAGGCGGAGCTGCTCGACCTGGTCCACGACCAGGGCGTCGAGCTGGTCGTGCTGGCCCGCTACATGCAGATCCTGTCCGACGACGCGTGCACGGCCCTGCGGGGGCGGGCGATCAACATCCACCACTCGATGCTGCCCAGCTTCAAGGGGGCGCGGCCCTACCACCAGGCGCACGAGCGCGGGGTGAAGTTCATCGGGGCCACCGCGCACTACGTGACCGCGGACCTCGACGAGGGCCCGATCATCGAGCAGGAGCTGCTGCGCGTCGACCACTCGCTGAGCCCCGAGCAACTCGCCGCCCGTGGCCGGGAGGCCGAGCGGCTCGCCCTGGCCCGGGCGGTGCGGTGGCACAGCGAGCACCGGATCGCGGTGTCGGGCAACCGCACCGTCGTCTTCCCCTGACCCCCGTCCTCCTCCGGGCCTGCGGGGTCAGCGCTCCTGCGGGTGCGTGGCCAGCGCCTCGACGGTCACGTCCATCCACGGGAACATCGGCAGCGACGCCAGCGCGTCGTGCAGCGCCGCGGGGTCCTCGGCCTCGTACAGCCCGACGGTCGCGTTCCGCCCGGGGACCCGCCACAGCCGCTTGAGGATCCCGGCCTCGCGCAGCTCGACGGCGCGGGCACGCTCGCCGGCCCTCAGCTCGTCGCGGGTGGCGGCCGGGGTGTCGACCGGGAGCCGGTTCTCGGTGCGGACCAGGAACTCCATCAGCGGGTCTCCTCGAGCAGCAGCGTGGTGAGCTCGCCGGGCGCGGTCACCATCGCCTCGTGGCCGGTGGCGATGCCGTGCACCGGCCAGCCGCGTCCGGCGGCCCGCCCGGCGTGCTCCCGGAAGACCCGCATCCAGTCGGTGCACTCGACGAACGTCGCGGGCACGTCGTCGCCCTTCCCGGTCAGCCGCAGCGGCTCGGTGTAGGTGAGCCACGGGTGCGGGGTGAGCCGCGGGGTGAGCCAGTCCAGGTCGGCCTGCTCGGTGACGCCGAGCCGCTCCAGCGGGCGGACCGGGACCAGCCAGCCGAACCCGGGCCCGGCCACCGACTCCCGGTAGTGCCCGGCGACGGTCGGGGGGAGCAGGTCGATCGCGGCGTCGCCGTCGTCGCCGACGAAGGCGTCGAGGTACACCCGGCGGGCCACCCGGTCCGGGACACGGTCGGCGACCCCGGTCACGACCTGGCCCGCGTAGCTGTGCCCGACCAGCACGACGTCGCGGGCGTCGTGGGCCTCCAGCAGCGCGACGACGTCCTGGACGTGAGTGGACAGCCCCACCTGCGGGGTGAGCAGGTGGGCCCGGTCGCTGAGGCCGGTGAGCGTGGGGGTGTGCACGTCGTGGCCGGCGGCGCGCAGCCCGGGGACCACCCGTTGCCACGCCCATCCGCCGTGCCAGGCTCCGTGCAGCAGGACGACGGTGCTCATGTCCGGTCTCCCTCGGGGTCGTCGAGGTAGCGCACGCCCAGCCGTTCCAGGGTGGGGCGCAGGTCGTAGTGGTCCAGGCCGAGGACGCCGTCGGCGAACCGGCGGCGTTTGTCCTCCTCGTCCGCGGCGCGGGTGGTGGCGGCCGCGGCGACGGCGGCCGCCTCGGCGCGGGGAACGCAGAGCACGCCGTCGTCGTCGGCGACCACCGCGTCGCCGGGGTCGATCCGCTGCCCGGCGACGACGACCGGCACGTTCACCGAGCCGGGTACGGCCTTCGCGGTGCCCTGCGCGTGCACGGCCCGCGACCAGGCGGGGAAGCCCATCGCGGCCAGCTCGGCGACGTCGCGGACGCCGGCGTCGCTGACCAGCCCGAGCACCCCGCGGTACCGCAGCTGGGTCGCGAACAGCTCGCCGAACATGCCGTCGGTGGAGCGCGAGGTGGTGGCGACGACGAGCACGTCGCCCGGCCCGCACTGCTCGATGCAGGCGTGGATCATGAGGTTGTCGCCGGGGTGCGACAGCACGGTGACCGCGCGGCCCGCGATCCGCGCCCCGCGCTGGACCGGCCGGATCTCCGGGGCGAGCAGGCCGCGGCGACCGTGCGCCTCGTGCACCGTCGCGACGCCGTGCCGGGCCAGCTCGGCCAGCACGCCGGGATCCGGGCCGCGCCGGGTCCGGACGATCACGTGCCCGCTCACCGCAGCACGTCCCCGACGACCGGGAAGACCCGCTGGTAGGCCTCGGCCTGCACGATCGACCGGTCACCGCCGTTGCGGACGGCCTGCACGCCGCGGCGCAGCCCGAGGTCGGTGTAGTACTGCACCAGGTGCGACTGCGCGCCCATGCACTCCATGGCCTTGCGCTTGCGTTCGAACACCGGGGTGATGTCGAGCAGCAGGTTCGGCACGAAGCCGCACTGCTCGGGCTGGTGCGGTTCGAACTGCAGCACCTGCGGCGCACCGATCGGCGGCGTGGAGGGATCGTGCCCGGCGGCCTGCGCGACCTGGCGGGCCAGCAGGGTCGCCTCGTGGGCGGCGTCGTGGTCGCGGTTGTACGGGTCGTGGGCGACGTGGGTGAGCAGCACCTCCGGCGCCGCGTCCCGCATCTCCGCGACGATCCGCGTCAGCGCGTCGTCGTCGATCCGCAGGGGATAGTCGCCGAGGTCGAGGAAGGTGACGCTCGCGCCGAGCGCGGCGGCGGCGGCCTCCGCCTCGTCGCGCCGGGCGGCCTTCGCGGCGTCGACGGTCATCCCGGGCCGTCGCCACAGGCCGGGGGACTCGCCGCGCTCGCCGTAGCTCAGGCAGACGATGCGCACGTCGTGGCCGCGCTCGGCGTAGAGCGCGAGTGCCCCGCCCGCCCGCCACACGAAGTCCCCGGAGTGCGCGCTGATCACCTGGACGGAAGGTCGGTCGTGCGACGTCATGGGCTCCGACGGTAGGCAGCGCCGCGGGACGGGGGTAACGCGCGAACGACCCGTGGCCGCTACGTCATCCGTCGCGCGGCGGGCAGCACCCTTTTACCTGGTGGAAGGTGGTCTGGCGGGTCCGGTGACGGGCTTCCTAGCGTGCCGGTGACCCTCAGTTCCGACGACGGGACCCGCCATGTTCGAGACCATGATCGATCCGACCGGGGCAGCCGATCCGGTCGCCCCGGCGGGCGCGGCGCTCGCTCCGCGCCCGGCGGACCTGGCGGGGCTGCGGCTCGGCTTGCTGCTCAACACCAAGCGCAACGCGGCGGAGCTGCTCGACGCCGTCGCGGAGCGGTGCGCACGGCAGCACGGCACGGTGCCCGCCGCCCGGCACGTCAAGCCGCACATCAACGACCCGGTCGCACCGGAGGTCCTCGCCGACCTGGTCGAGCGGTGCGACGTGGTGCTGGTCGGGGTCGGCGACTGCGGGTCGTGCAGCGCGTCCGCCGTCACCGACGGCATCGCGCTCGAGGCGGCCGGGGTCCCGGCCGCCGTGCTGGTCAGCGAGGCCTTCCGGACGACCGCGGACGCGATGGCCGGGCTGCGCGGCAGCCCCGGCTACGACTACGCGGTCGTGCCGCACCCGGTCGCCTCGCTGGACGTCGCCGGCATCGCGGCCCGGGCCGGCGAGGTGCTGCCCGGGCTGGTCCGGCTGCTGCGCGCGCCGGTGGGACCGGCCGGCCCGCCCGGGAACGGCGCGGACCACCCCGGGGCGGGTGCCCGGTGAGCGCCGCGACCTCCGTCGATCCGGTGGACATCGCCCGGGCCGCGGTCGAGCACGCCTACGACCAGGGCTGGACCGACGGGCTGCCGGTCGTCCCGGTGACCGCGGCGACCCGCGACGAGTTCCTCGCGGCGACCCCGCGCGATCCGGGCGAGGTGGTCGCGCACGCCGGGAGCCTGGGCCGGGAGTGCACCGTCGAGCGGGTCGCGGTGAACGCCGCGATGGCCGGCTGCCGACCGGAGTACCTGCCCGTCGTGCTGGCCGCGTGGGACGCGCTGATGGCCCAGCGGGTCGTCACCGGCGGCGGCTGGCAGAGCACCAGCGGCCCGGCCCCGCTGATCGTGGTGAACGGCGACGTCCGGGCCGAGCTGGGGATCAACTCGGCGGGCGGCTCGGTGGGGCCCGGCTTCCGGGCGAACGCGACGATCGCCCGCGCGATCGGGCTGACCGTGCGCAACGTGCTCGGCATCCGCCCGCACGAGCTGGACCAGGCCACCCAGGGGCTGCCCGGCCGGTTCGCGGTGTGCGTGGGGGAGAACGAGGAGGAGAGCCCCTGGGAGCCGCTCTCGGTGGAGCTCGGCGCCGCGCCCGGCGCCGGGTCGGTCTCGGCGATGCTGATCCGGACCTGCGAGTTCGTCGACAACCGGGACTCCACCGACCCGGAGGACCTGCTCCGCGACATCGCGGACACGGTGGCCCGGACCGGCACGGTGGTCGGCGGACGGTCGTCGGCGGGCCTGCTGCTCGGCGTCGAGCACGCCACGCTGCTGGCCGACGGCGGGTTCGGCAAGGCCGACGTCGCCGCCTGGATCAGCGAGCACGCCGTGCGGACCGCCGCCGACCTGCGGGCCGCCGGGAAGGGCCGCGCGGCCGGGGACGCCCCGGACGACGCCCCGTTCCCGATGGTGCCGGAGCCGGAGCACCTGCCGATCGTGGTCACCGGCGCCCGCAACGCCGGGATGTCGCTGGTGGTGCGGCCGTTCGGTTTCGGCGGGTGGTCGCGCACCACGCACCCGGTGCACGTCGGCGGGGCCGCGGCGTGAACCCGGTGCTGGACGTGCGGGACCTGCGTGTCGAGTTCCCGACGGCGGCCGGTGCGCTCGGGGTGGTCGACGGCGTCTCGTTCGACGTCGGGCCGGGCGAGACGGTCGCGCTGGTCGGGGAGTCCGGATCGGGCAAGAGCGTCAGCTCGCTGGCGGTGCTCGGGCTGCTCGGCAGGGGCCGGATCGCGGGCGGGTCGGTGTCGTTCCGGGGCGAGGAGATCGCCGGAGCCGGCTCCGAGCGGTTGCGCCGGCTGCGCGGCGCCGAGATCGCGATGGTGTTCCAGAACCCGATGAGCGCGCTGGACCCGCTGTTCAGCGTCGGTGACCAGGTCGTCGAGGCGATCCGGGTGCACCGGCCGGTCGGCCGGGCGCAGGCCCGGGAGCGCGCCGTCGAGCTGCTCCGCGAGGTGGGGCTGCCGGACCCGGAGCGCCGGATGCGGTCCTACCCGCACGAGCTGTCGGGCGGTCAGCAACAGCGGGTCGGGGTGGCGATGGCGCTGGCCTGCGACCCGGAGCTGCTGATCGCCGACGAGCCGACGACCGCGCTGGACGTGACCGTCGAGGCGCAGATCCTGGCCCTGATGCGACGGCTGCAACGCGAGCACGGCGCGGCACTGCTGCTCATCACGCACGACATGTCGGTGGTGGCCCGGATGGCCGACCGGGTGGTGGTGATGTACGCGGGCCAGGTCGTCGAGCGGGGCACCGTCGCCGAGGTGCTGAGCACGCCCACCCATCCCTACACCCGGGCGCTGATCGGCTCCGTCCCGACCGTCCACACCGGACGGGACGAGCTGCTGACGGTGATCCCGGGGAGCGTGCCGAACCCGGCCGACGTGCCGGACGGCTGCCGGTTCCATCCGCGCTGCCCGCAGGCGGTGCAGCGGTGCCGCACCGAGGTGCCACCGGTGGTCCGGACGGGGGAGGGCCGGATCAGCCGGTGCTGGCTGGCCGGGGACGCCGACCGGATCGGGTGCGGTCCCGCGGGCACCACGGCGGGTGCCCGGTGAACGGGCCGGCGCTGTTCGAGGCCCACGACCTGGTCAAGCACTTCCGGAGCCGGCGCGGGGTCGTGCAGGCCGTCAACGGCGTGTCGCTGAGCATCCCGCGCGGTCGCACGGTCGGCCTGGTCGGCGAGTCGGGTTCGGGCAAGTCCACGGTGGCCCGGCTCGCGCTGCGGCTGCTCGAACCGACCTCGGGGACGCTGTCGTTCGACGGCGACGATCTCGGCGCCGCCTCGGGCGCGGCGCTGCGCCGGCTGCGTCGCCGGATGCAGATCGTCTTCCAGGACCCGAACGGCTCGCTGAACCCCCGGATGACCGTCCTGCAGGCGGTCGGGGAGCCGCTCGTGGTGCACCGGATGGCCCGTGGGGCCGCGCTCGCCGACCGGGTCGTCGAGCTGCTCGAACGGGTCGGGCTGGGTGCCCGCGACCTGAACCGGTACGCCCACCAGTTCTCCGGCGGTCAGGCCCAGCGGATCGGGATCGCCCGCGCGCTCGCCACCGACCCGGACCTCATCGTGTGCGACGAGGCGGTCTCCGCGCTGGACGTCTCGGTGCAGGCCCAGGTGCTCAACCTGCTCCGCGGCCTGCAGGCCGAGCGCGGGCTGTCCTACCTGTTCATCGCCCACGACCTGAACGTCGTCCGCTACATGTCCGACGAGGTCTGCGTGATGTACCTCGGCGAGATCGTGGAACGCGGGGACGGCGACGCGGTGCTGCGGGACCCGCAGCACCCCTACACCCGGATGCTCGTGTCCGCCGTGCCGGACCTGGCCACCGCCGGACCGGCCCAGGAGGTCACGCCGGTCGGCGAGGTGCCCAGCCCGATCGACCCGCCGCCGGGGTGCCGGTTCCACACCCGCTGCCCGCAGGCCGAGGCCGGCTGCCGCGAGGAACGGCCCGCGCTGCGCAGGGTCGTCGCCGACCGCGACGTCGCCTGCCTGCTGGCCGGGGCACGGACGTCCGGGGCGGTGCGACCGTGACCCGCTACGTCCTGCGCAGGCTCGCCTACGGCGGTGTGGTGATGGCGCTGGTGACCGCCCTGGTGTTCGTGCTCGTGCGGCTGGTCCCCGGCGACGCGGTGACGATGCAGCTCGCCGAGTCCGGCGCGAGCCCGGAGCAGGTCGCGGCGCTGCGCGCCGAGTTCGGCCTCGACGTGCCGGTCTGGACGCAGCTGGGGAACTGGCTCGCCGGTGTCGCACGCGGCGATCTCGGCCGGTCGTTCTACGGCGGCGGCGCACCGGTGACCGGGCTGTTCCTGGAACGGGTGCCGGTCACCGTCTCACTCGGCCTGCTGGCGATGCTGTTCGCGACCGTCGCCGGCATCACCCTGGGTGTGCTGGCCGCGGTCACCCGCGGCTCCGCGCTGGACGCCGCCGTGCGGAGCTTCGCGGTCGCGTTCCTGTCGGTGCCCAACTTCGTCGTCGCGCTGCTGGCGCTGACCGCGTGCGCGGTCTGGCTCAACTGGTCGCCACCGCTGGCCTACCGGCCGCTGACCGAGGACCCGGTGAACTGGATCCAGCAGATGGCGATCCCGGTGATCGCGCTGGGCACCGCCGGGATGGCGGGGACCGCGCGGATGGCGCGGTCGTCGTTGCTGGAGTCGCTGGGGTCGGACTACGTGCGCACGGTCCGTGCGAAGGGCGCGCGGGAGCGCACCGTCGTCGGCAAGCACGCCGCCCGGAACTCCACCATCGCGGTGCTCACGCTGCTCGGCCTGGAGCTGGCGACGGTGCTCGGTGGCACCGTGATCCTGGAGCAGATGTTCGGGATCCCGGGGACCGGGCAGCTCATCTACTCCGCGGTGCTGGAGCGCGACTACCCGGTGGTCGTCGCCTGCACGATCTTCTACGCGGGGCTGTTCGTGGTGACGATCATCGTGATCGACCTGCTCTACGCGCTGGTCGACCCGCGGATCCGGACCGGAAGGGCACTCTCGTGAGCGCGCCGGCCACCCCCGCGCGGCTGCGCGCCGTCCCCGGCGCCGTCGCCCGGTTCGTCCGCGCCCAGCCCCTCGGCGGGATCGCGCTGACGGTACTGACGCTGTTCGTGCTGGCCGGGCTGCTGGCCCCGCTGGTGGCGCCGTACGACCCGCTGGAACAGTTCCGCCGCGACATCCTCGACGGCCCGTCCGCCCGGTTCCTGCTCGGCACCGACGACCTCGGCCGGGACGTGCTGAGCCGTTCGCTGCACGGCGCACGGACCTCGTTGCTGATCGGGGTGGTGACCACCGCGGTCAGCCTGGTTCTGGGCACCACGATCGGGGTGGTCTCCGGCTACGCGGGCCGGGGCGTCGACATCGTCCTGCAACGGGTGATGGACGCCGTCCAGGCGATCCCCGGCATCGTGCTGCTGCTGTTCATCGCGGTGATCCTCGGGCCCTCGGTGCGCAACACGATCATCGCGCTGACCGTGGTGATCACACCGTCGTTCAACCGGATCGCCCGCGGCGAGACGCTGCGGGTGCGCGAGGAGCGCTACGTCGAGGCGGCCCGGGCCACCGGTGCCGGGACCGGCCGGATCCTGCTCCGGCACGTCCTGCCGAACATCGTCGCCCCGGTGTTCACCCTGGCCAGCCTGATCTTCGCCGGGGTCGTCATCGCCGAGTCGGCGCTGAGCTTCCTCGGCATCGGCGCGCCGCCGCCGACCCCGTCCTGGGGGCTGATGCTCTCCGAGGGCGTCCGGTACGTGGAGCGCGCGCCGTGGCTGATCGTCGTGCCCGCGGTGCTGCTCTCGCTGGCCGTCTTCAGCCTCAACCTGCTCGGCGACGCGCTGCGCGACCACCTGGACCCGCGCCTGCAGCACGCCACCTTCGCCGAGTCCCGGCGGTGGTGGCGGCCCCGCCCGCCGGCCCGCCTCGCCCCCGGCCTCGCCCGGGCGGCGGAGGAGCTCGACGCCACCGATCCCACCGACCGACGACCCGACTAGGAGCGTGCACAGTGGACATCTCACTCGACGGGAAGGTGGCCCTGGTCACCGGAGCCGGTCCGAACATCGGCGGCGGGATCGGCCTGGCGCTCGCGCGCTACGGCGCGACCGTGGCCTGCAACGACATCGACCCGGACGCGGCGGCCGCCGCCGTCGAGCGGATCGAGCGCAACGGTGGCCGGGCCATCGCGGTCCCCGGTGACGTCACCGACGAGGACCAGGTGGCGGGCTACGTCGAACGGGTCGTCGGCGAGCTGGGCGGGATCGACATCCTGGTCAACAACGCCGCCCTGCTCGGCGGCAAGGGGGTGCTCGACGAGAGCGCCGAGTTCTTCGACCGCGCCGTGCGGGTCGCCGGGCTGGGCAGCTTCCTCAACACCCGGGCGGTCGGACGGCACATGGCCGAGCGCGGCACCCGTGGCTCGATCGTGCTGGTCTCGTCGTCGAACGGCTGGTCCGGCTCGGCCGGGGTGATCGCCTACGCCTTCCACAAGGGCGGGGTGAACAACTTCGTGCGGGCCGCGGCGATGGACCTCGCCCCCTACGGGATCCGGGTCAACTCCTTCACCCCGACCGCGCCGACCCCGGACAACCCGGCGCTGACCGGACCGGACGGGAAGTCGGTCATGGACCGGCCGCGGAACGGGATCGGCGGCGGCACCGGCGACGAGCCGTGGCGGCGGCCCGCCCGCTGGAGCGGCGACCGGGTGCCCATGGTGCCGATGGGCACCACCGGCACCCCGACCGACATCGGGCACTGCGTCGCCTGGATGTGCTCCGACCAGGCCCGGCTGATCACCGGCCAGGACTTCGTCGTCGACGGCGGGGCCCGGGCGAAGAACTTCGCCTACGTCCCGGCGGCGGCCGCCGACCTCGCCGGCCCGGTGCCGCTGGTCGGGCTGGACGTGACCGGCGAGCTCGACCGGGAGACGGTGTGAGACGGGGTCGCGCCGCGGCGCTGCTGCTGGCCGCAGCGCTCGTGCTGTCGTCGTGCGGGGCCGGTGGCGGTGGCGGCAGCGACGAGCCGGTCGGGGACCCGCGTCCCGGCGGCTCGCTGGTGTGGCAGCTGCCGGCCGAGGTGTCCACCGACCTGAACCCGCTCGAGAGCTCCGACCCGAGCGCCACCGGGCTGATCTCCGGCTCGGTCTACGGGAAGCTGCTCGACTGGCGCACCGGACCCGACGTCACGGAGATGGAGCTGGAGGGCGACCTGGCCGAGTCGTGGGAGGTCTCCGAGGACGGTCTGACCTACACCTTCCGCCTGCGCCGGGACGTCACCTGGCACGACGTCGAGCCGGTGAACGGCCGGCCCTTCGTCGCCGACGACGTCGTCGCGACGATCACCGCGATGAAGGAGCGCGGCCTGCAGGCCTACATGCTCGAGGCGGTGCGGACCGTGCAGGCGCCGGACGAGCACACCGTCGTCCTGACCCTGGACCGGCCCTTCGCCCCGCTGCTGGAGTACGTGGCCTACCACACCTTCCTGATCGTTCCCCGGGAAGGGATCGAGGGGCGCTACGACCTGGACACGGTGGCGATCGGCACCGGGCCGTTCCTGCTCGCCGAGCACACCCCGGACGTCGAGTGGGTGCTCCGGCGCAATCCCGACTACCACGTCCCCGACCGTCCGTACCTCGACGAGGTCCGGCGACCGGTCATCAACGACACGGCGGCGACCACCGCGGCCCTGCGGAGCGGCCGCCTCGACGTCGGCACCACCAGCGACGTCACCGTGGCCGACGAGTTCCGCGACGGCGACCACACCGTGGTCGAGACACCGGGCGCGCCGGTGAGCTTCTACCTCAACCCGCGCGTGGAGCCGTTCGACGACGTGCGGGTGCGCCGCGCGGTGTCCCTCGCGATCGACTGGGAGGGGATGGGGGAGACCATCCGCGGCTCGTTCAACCTCACCTCCATCCTGCGTCCCGACATCTCCGACGCCGCGCTGTCCGAGGACGAGGTACGCGAGATCCGCCCGTTCGACCCCGAGCAGGCCCGCCGGCTCCTCGCCGAGGCGGGCGTCCCGGACGGCTTCGCGACCACGCTGCTCGTCCAGCGGGTCGACGACGAGGACGTCCGCGAGGCCCAGTGGATGCAGGCCGACCTGGCCGAGGTCGGGATCGACGTCACGATCGAGACCGTCGACCCCGGGACCGGGATCGAACGCCGGCGCACCCACGAGTTCGCCATGACGAAGGCACTCCGGACCGTGCACCTGCCCGACCAGACCTGGCGCGACTTCATGCCGGGCTACATCGAGAACTACGCGCTCGTCGACGACCGGGAGCTGGTCGAGGGCTACGCCCGGACCCGGACCACCACCGACGACGCCGAGCGGCGCGAGCTGCACCGCGCCATGCAGAGGCGGATGGAGACCGAGATCGTGCAGGGCCTGTTCCCGATCCAGAAGTTCGACTACACGATCTTCTCCTCGCGGACCCAGGACCTGTTCCCGGTGCCGATCCACCAGGGCCGCCGGCTCGCCGACGTGTGGCTCAGCGACCAGCCGGCGTCGCCGTGAACGACCCGGTACACGATCTCGTCGTCGTCGGGTCCGGCCCGGCCGGGTACACCGCGGCGGTCTACGCCGCCCGGGCCCGGCTGGCCCCGCTGGTGTTCGAGGGTTCCAGCCACGGCGGCGCCCTGATGACCACCACCGACGTGGAGAACTACCCCGGCTTCCCCGACGGCGTCGACGGGCCCGGCCTGATGGGACGGATGCGGGCGCAGGCCGAGCGGTTCGGCGCCGACCTGCGGCCCCGCGACGTCGGGGAGATCCGGCTGGACGGCCCGGTCACGGAGATCGTGACCGACGGGGAGGTGCACCGGGCCCGTGCGGTGGTGCTCGCGATGGGCGCCGCGCCGCGCTACCTCGGCGTGCCGGGGGAGCAGGAGCTGCTCGGACGCGGGGTCTCGTCCTGCGCGACCTGCGACGGGTTCTTCTTCCGGGACCGGGACGTCGCCGTCGTCGGTGGCGGGGACTCCGCGATGGAGGAGGCGCAGTTCCTCACCCGGTTCGCCCGCAGCGTCACGGTCGTGCACCGCCGGGACACCTTCCGGGCGTCGCGGATCATGCTGGAGCGGGCACGGGCGAACCCGGCGATCCGCTGGGCGACCCGTCGCGAGGTCGTCGCGGTGACCGGCGACGGCGCGGTCGGTGGGCTGCGCCTGCGCGACGTCCGGGACGGCTCCGAGTCCGGGCTGGACGTCGCCGGGGTGTTCGTCGCGATCGGCCACGACCCGCGCAGCGGGCTGGTCGCCGACCGGCTCGACCTGGACCCCGACGGCTACGTCCGCACGCTCGACGGGACCACCCGGACCGCCGTCGACGGGGTCTTCGCCTGCGGCGACCTGGTGGACCGGCACTACCGGCAGGCGGTCACCGCCGCCGGGTCGGGCTGCGCCGCGGCGATCGACGCCGAGCGTTGGCTGGCCGGGGCTCGTGTGGACCGTCCTTCCACGACGTGAAAGCGCCCTCCCGGCACCCGCCGGGAGGGCGGCATCGTGAGGTCACGAGCCGGTGACCCGGCCCACATCCCCTTCCGGGCCGGGCCCCGGACCTCCGCCGAGGCGGCCGTATCCGTTCCCATACAGAGGAGCCGACATGGGTATGACGACCCGAGCCGCGATCTGCCGCGAACCGGGGACGCCGTGGGAGACCACCGACGTCGAGCTGGACGACCCGCGCGCCAACGAGGTCCGCATCCGGTTCCACGCGGCGGGGCTCTGCCACTCCGACGACCACATCCAGAAGGGCGACGCCCGGATGCGGATGCCCGTCGTCGGCGGGCACGAGGGTGCCGGGGTGGTCGAGGCGGTCGGTCCCGGTGTCACCCGGGTGCAGGTCGGGGACCACGTCGTGTGCTCCTTCATCCCGGCCTGCGGCTCCTGCCGGTACTGCTCCACCGGCCGGCAGAACCTGTGCGACGCCGGGAAGAACGCCGCCACCGGTGAGTTCCCGGACGGGACGTTCCGGTTCCACCTCGACGGCGAGGACCTCGGCGGACTCTGCGTGCTCGGCACGTTCTCCCAGTACGCGGTGGTCTCCGAGTTCTCCTGCATCCCGATCGCCGACGACATCCCGTTCGACGTCGCCTCCCTGGTCGGCTGCGGCGTCCCGACCGGCTGGGGCTCGGCGGTGCACGCCGCCGGGGTCCGTGCCGGGCAGACGGTCGTCGTCTACGGCTGCGGCGGGGTCGGCGCGAACGCGGTGCAGGGGGCCCGGCTCGCCGGTGCCCGCACCGTGGTGGTCGTCGACCCGGTGCCGTTCAAGCGGGACATGGCGAAGGTGTTCGGTGCCACCCACACCTTCGCCGACGCCGAGGAGGCCCATCGGTTCGTCGTCGAGACCACCTGGGGCGAGCTCGCCGACCACGCGATCATCACCGTCGGCGTGCTGCACGACGAGGTGATCGGCCGCGCGCTGGCGATCATCGGGAAGTCCGGCCAGGTCACCGTCACCGCGGTCGGCAACGGCTCGGTCCGGGCGCCGTCCGGGATGCTGATCGGCTACCAGCGCCGGGTGCAGGGCGCGATCTTCGGCGCCTGCAACCCGCTGCACGACGTGCCCCGGCTGCTCGACCTGTACCGCTCCGGCGATCTGAAGCTGGACGAGCTGATCACCAGGCGGTACCGCCTGGAGGAGGTCAACCAGGGCTACGCGGACATGGCGGACGGCCGGAACGTCCGCGGCGTGATCGTCCACGAGCACTGAGGCGGTGACCATGACGACCGACACGACAACCGGCACGGACGCCGGTACCGGCACCGCACCGCCCGCCGGGGCCACCCACCTGATCGGCGACGCCTGGGTGCCCGCCGCCGACGGCCGCACGATCGACGTGCTCGACCCCGCCACCGGCGAGGTCGTCGGCCGGGTGCCGCGCGGCACCGCCGCCGACGTCGACGCCGCCGTCGCGGCCGCCCGGGAGGCGTTCCCGGCCTGGCGCGACACCAGTGCCACCGAGCGCGGGCGGCTGCTGCTGCGCTGGGCCGAGCTGGTCGAGCGGCACGCCGACGAGCTGGACCGGCTGGAGTCCCGCGAGGTGGGGCGGCCGCACTGGGGCCCGCCGCCGATGGCCCGGATGCTCACCTTCCTGGCCGGGCAGGCCGACAAGGTGCAGGGGCTCTCGCTGCCCACGCACACCTCGGACGTCCTGGGGCTCACCCTGCGCGAGCCCTACGGCGTCGTCGCCTCGATCATCCCGTGGAACGCCCCGGGCCCGATGTTCGCCAACGACACCGGCGCCGCGATCGCCGCGGGCAACACCGTCGTCGTCAAACCGGCCGAGGACGCCCCGCTGACCCCGCTCGCACTGGCCCGGCTCGCCCGCGAGGCGGGGATCCCGCCGGGGGTGGTCAACGTCGTCACCGGCTACGGCCACGAGGCCGGCGCCGCGCTGCCCGCGCACCCCGACGTCGCCCGGGTCGGGTTCACCGGCTCCCCGGAGACCGGGTCCGCGGTGATGGCGACCTGCGCACGCCGGCTGGTCCCGCTGCACCTGGAGCTGGGCGGCAAGTCCCCGCAGGTGGTGTTCCCCGACGCCGACCTGGACCGGGCGATCCCGGCGATCGTCGCGGGCATCACGCTCAACACCGGACAGATCTGCGCCGCCGGGTCCCGGGTCGTGGTGGACCGGTCGATCCGCGCCGAGGTGGTGGAACGGCTCGCCGCCGAGATGGCGGCGGTCACCGTCGGCCCCTGGCACGAACGCGCCCGGATGGGCCCGCTGATCAACGCCCGGCAGCGGGACCGGGTGCTCGGCTACGTCCGCACCGGACGCGAGGAGGGCGCCCGGCTGGTCACCGGCGGCGGCACACCGACCGGGAACGGCCTGGACCGCGGGTTCTTCGTCGAACCGACGCTGTTCGACGACGTCGATCCCGGCATGACGATCGCCCGCGAGGAGATCTTCGGCCCGGTCCTGTCGGTGCTCGCGGTGGACGACGAGGCGCAGGCCCTCGCCGTCGCGAACGGCACCGACTACGGGCTGGTCGCGTCGGTCTGGACCCGCGACGTCGGCCGCGCCGTGCGGATGTCGCGCGGGCTGGCCGCCGGGCAGGTCGCGGTCAACGCCGCCCTCGGAGCCGGGGTGATCGGCGGGCCGTTCGGCGGGTACCGGCGCAGCGGCTTCGGCCGCACCATGGGCGCCGACGCCGTGCTGGAGCACACGCAGGTGAAGACGGTGTCGATCCGTGGGTGACGTGCGGATGCGGGTGCTGATGGAACCCCGCCACGGCGCCCGCTACGACGAGATCCTCGCGCTGGCCCGGGCGACCGAGGCTGCCGGGTTCGACGCGTTCTTCCGCTCCGACCATCTGATGGGCGTCGACCCGCACGACCGCACCTACCGCCCCACCGACTGCTGGACGACGCTCGGCGGGCTGGCCCGCGAGACCCGCCGGGTCCGGCTCGGCGCCCTGGTCGGCGCCGCCACGTTCCGCGAGGCCGGCCTGCTCGCGACGATCGTCGCCTCCGTCGACGAGATGAGCGGCGGCCGGGTCGAGCTGGGACTGGGCACCGGCTGGTACGAGCGCGAGCACGCCGCGTTCGGGATCCCGTTCCCGCCGACCCGCGACCGGTTCGACCGGCTGGAGGAGCAGCTGACGGTCGTCACCGGCCTGTGGCGGGCCGCCCGGGACGGCACGTCGTTCTCGCACGAGGGCAGCCACCACCGGATCGCGGACAACCACACCCCGCCGCAGCCGGCACAGGACCCGTACCCACCGGTGATCGTCGGCGGGTCCGGTCCGCGGCGCACCCCGGCGATCGCCGCCCGCTTCGCCGACGAGTTCAACGGTGCCCTCGGCGGCGACCTGGCCGAGCGCTACGCAGTGTTCGACCGCGCGTGCGAGGCGATTGGCCGGGACCCGGCGACCGCACGCCGCTCCGCGGTACTGCCGGTGGCCTGCGGCGCCGACCCGGCGCAGGTCGCCCGCCGCGGCGCGGTCATCGGGTCCGACCTCATGCGCGACAACGCCGCCATCGGGTCTCCGGAGCAGGTCACCGACCGGATCGGACGGCTGGCGCAGGCCGGCGCGGACACCGTCTACCTGCACGTCTACGACATCGCCGATCTCGACCACATCGCCCTGATCGGGGCGGAGGTGCTGCCGCACGTCGCGGCGCGACCGGAGGGGGCCCTGCAGTGAGCACAGCAGAGACGACGGCCGGACCGTCCACCACGGACTCCGGTGTCATCACCACCCGGGCGGCGGTGGCCCGCGGCCCGCACACCGGCTGGGAGCTGACCGACCTGCGGCTCGAACCGCCCCGCGCGCACGAGGTGCGGGTCCGGTTCCACGCCGCCGGCCTCTGCCACTCCGACGACCACATCACCGCGGGCGACGCGCCCGTGCGGTTCCCGGTCGTCGGTGGCCACGAGGGCGCCGGGATCGTCGAGTCGGTCGGCCCGGACGTGCGCCGGGTCCGCCCCGGCGACCGGATCGTCTG
This sequence comes from Pseudonocardia sp. ICBG601, assembly GCF_020496245.1. Taxonomy (NCBI): domain Bacteria; kingdom Bacillati; phylum Actinomycetota; class Actinomycetes; order Pseudonocardiales; family Pseudonocardiaceae; genus Pseudonocardia; species Pseudonocardia sp. ICBG601. The sequence goes on from NZ_JAHLJA010000148.1 coordinate 2,590,792, forward strand.
CTCCTACATCCCCGCCTGCGGTGCCTGCCGTCCCTGCTCGACCGGGCACCAGAACATGTGCGTGAAGGGCCTCAACGCCGGCACCGGGATGTTCCTCGACGGGTCGTTCCGGTTCCACGAGGGCACCGGCGACGACCGCGTGGACTTCGGCGGCTTCTGCACGCTCGGCACGTTCTCGCAGTACGCGGTGGTGTCGGAGTGGGCGTGCGTCCCGCTGCCCGAGGACATCCCGTTCGAGATCGGCGCGCTGGTCGGCTGCGGCGTCCCCACCGGCTGGGGCTCCGCGGTGTACGCCGCCGGCGTCCGGGCGGGGGAGACCGTGGTGATCTACGGCGCGGGCGGGGTCGGCTCGAACGCCGTGCAGGGCGCTCGCTACGCCGGCGCGAAGAACGTGGTCGTCGTCGATCCGGTCACGTTCAAGCGTGAGTCCGCCGAGATGTTCGGGGCGACGCACACCTTCGCCGACGCGGCGAGCGCGCACGAGTTCGTCGTCGAGACCACCTGGGGCCAGCTCGCCGACCACGCGATCTGCACCCCGGGCGTGCTCACCCCGGAGATCGTGAACGACGCCGTCGCGGTCGTCGGCAAGGGCGGCAGGGTCACCCTGACCGCGGTCGGGCGGCTCGGCGAGAACACCGTCGACGTGCACGCCGGGATGATGATCAGCTACCAGCGCCAGATCCGTGGCGCTCTGTTCGGCGGCTGCAACCCGCTGTACGACATCCCCCGCCTGCTCGGCCTCTACCGGGCCGGCGACCTCAAGCTCGACGAGCTGATCACCCGCCGGTACCGGCTGGACGAGATCGACCGGGGCTACGCCGACATGACCGCCGGCCGCACCATCCGCGGCGTGATCGTCCACGACGTCTGACGCCCGCCGCGATCCGAGGAGCCACCGTGTCCCCTGCACCCGTGCCCGGGTTCGTCGCGTCCGCCGACGCCGAGGCCGTCACCGACCTGTTGCGGGCCCAGCTCGAGGGCCTGCCCGCCCGCTCACCGTTCTACGCCGACCTGTTCGCCGAGCACGGGATCGACGCGTCGGCGTTCGGCTCGCTCGCCGACCTGGCCCGGTTCCCCTTCACCGGCAAGCAGATGCTGCGCGACTCCCAGGCCGCGCAGCCGCCGCTGGGCCGGCACGCCGGCGTCGCGATGTCGGAGGTCGTGCGGGTGCACGCCTCCACCGGCACGACCGGACGCCCCAGCTGGGTCGGGGTGACCCGGCGCGACGCGGGCGCCTGGACCGAGCTGGTCGCACGGGCGTTCCGCACCATGGGGGCCACCCGCGACGACGTCGTCCTGCACGGCGCCGGGCTCACCCTGTTCGTCGGCGGCCTCCCGATCCGCGACGCGCTGGAACGCATCGGCAGCACGATGGTCCCGATCGGGACCGGGGCGTCGGAGAAGGCGGTGCTGGCGCTGGAGTCGCTCGGAGTCACGGCGCTGCACTCGACGCCGTCCTACGCCCGCTACCTGGCCGAGTACCTGAGGGCGGCCGGCCGCGACCCGCGCGAGTTCGGGCTGCGGAAGATCTTCGTCGGAGGCGAGCCCGGCGGCGGGGAACCCGCGTTCCGCAGGCAGGTCGAGCAGGAGTGGGGCGCCCCGGTCACCGAGGGTCTCGGCAACGCCGACATGGCCCCGGTGCTGTTCGCCGAGCAGCCCGGCAGCGGTGGGATGCGCTTCACCGGCGGCCGGCACGTGGTCGCCGAGCTGATCGACCCGGAGTCCGGCGAGCCGGTGGGCGCCGAACCCGGCGCCCAGGGCGAGCTCGTCTACACCTCGGTGGACCGCGAGTGCTGCCCGCTCGTGCGCTTCCGCACCCGGGACCGGGTGGTCGTCACCGGCCGGGCGGCCGACGACGCCCCGCTGATCCGCTGCATCGGCCGGACCGACGACATGCTGATCGTGCTCGGCGTCAACGTCTTCCCGTCCGCGGTGCGCGACCTCGTCGTCGCGCTGCACCCGCGCACCACCGGCGCCGTGCAGATCGTGCTGCCCGAGCACGGCCCGCGGGTCGACCCGCCGCTGCGGGTCGAGGCCGAGTGGGGCGACGCGGCCGGGGACACCGAGCAGCTCGGCCGGGAGATCGAGACCGCGATCCGGACCCGGCTGTCGGTCAGGGCCACGGTGACGCTGGTGCCGCCCGGCTCGCTGGAACGCGCCGAGATGAAGTCCCGGCTGACCCGGCTCACGGGCTGAGCGGGAAGGAAACGAGACGTGTCCGAGAAGCCCAACCCCATACTCGATCCGACCGGCCGGGGCGCCGATCCCTCCCCGGAGCCCGGGGCGGCATTGCTCGCACCGCGCCGCCCGGACCTGACCGGCCTCCGGATCGGGGTCCTGGAGAACACCAAGAAGAACGCCGACCTGCTGCTCAGCGAACTGGCCCGGCTGCTCGTCGACGAGCACGGCGCCGCCGGGGTCACGGTGGCCCGCACGAAACGGCAGTTCGCCGTCCCCGCGCCCGACGAGCTGATCGAGGAGTACGCCCGCGGCTGCGACGTCGTCGTCACCGGGGTCGGTGACTGCGGATCGTGCAGCGCCTCCGCCGTCGCCGACGGGGTGCTGTTCGAACAGGCGGGGGTGCCCGCCGCGGTGATCTGCAGCGACGCGTTCGCCGCCACCGCCGACACGATGGCCGCGCTGCGCGGCGCCACCGGCTACCGCTACCTGACCACCCCGCACCCGGTCGCGATCCTCGAACCGGACCAGGTCCGGGACCGTGCCGCGCGGCTCGCCGGCGACGTCGCCGCTCTGCTCACCGGGGCGCAGCGGTGACCGCCGGGACCGACCCGGACCCGGATCTCGCCGCCGCCGCGGTCGAGCACTGCTTCGAGCAGGGCTGGACCGACGGGCTGCCGGTGGTGCCCGCGTCGCGCGCGCTGGTCGACCGCTTCCTCGCCACCACCGATCTGGCCCCGGAGACCGAGATCGGCAGGCTGCCGCAGCTGGACCGGGCGGTCACCGTCGAGCTGGCCGCGATCAACGCGGTGATGGCGGGCTGCCGCCCGGAGTACTTCCCCGTCGTGCTCGCGGCCTGGGCCGCACTGACCGCGGAACGTGCCACCGGCGGCGGGGGCTGGCAGTCGACCAGCGGCCCGGCACCGCTGATCGTGGTCAACGGCCCGGTCCGCGACGCGCTCGGGTTCAACTCCACCGGCGGCGTGTTCGGGCCGGGGTTCCGGCCGAACGCCACCGTCGCCCGGTCGATCGGGCTGATCGTGCGCAACGTCTACGGCGTGCACCCGCACGCCCTGGAGCAGGCCACCCAGGGGCTGCCCGGGCGCTGGCAGATCTGCATCGCCGAGAACGAGGAGGAGAGCCCCTGGGAGCCGCTGTCGGTCGAGGCCGGCGTCGCGCCGGGGGAGTCCGCCGTGTCCGCGACACTGCTGCGGACCTGCGAGTACGTCGACAACCGGCACACCGGCTCGGCCGAGCAGCTGCTCGCCGACGTCGCCGACACGCTCTCTCGCACCGGGGCCTGGATCTTCCGGCACGCGAGCGCCGGGGTCGTGTTCTGTCCCGAGCACGCCCAGCAGCTCGCCGCCGCCGGGTTCGGCCGTGCCGAGGTGCGGGCCTGGCTGGCGCAGCGGTGCGGCCGCAGCGTCACCGACCTCGCCCGGGCCGGGAAGGACGGCCTGGACGGCCAGGTCCGGTTCGCCGACGGCACCCGCGGCGACGGCTTCGACCCGCTGCTCGCCGGCTCCGGCCGGGAGAACCTGCTGCTGGCCGTCGCCGGGGCCCGCAACGCCGGCATCTCGATGGTGGTGCGGCTGTTCTCCGACTGGTCGGGCACCTCGGTCCCGGTGGCGGGGGTGACCCGGTGAGCGCCCGGGTCGCACTGGTCACCGGCTGCGGCAAGCCGGACGGCGCCGGCCAGGGGATCGCCCGCCGGCTCGCCGCGGCCGGGTACGCCGTCGTCGTCACCGACCGGGCGCCCGGCGGCGTGCCCAACGCCCGGCAGGCGGCGCAGACCGGGACCGGGACGCACGACGGGCTCACGACGCTGACCGCGGAGCTCACCGGCACCGGGGCCCGGGCCGTCGCCGTGCTCGGCGACATCGGCCGGCCCGAGGACGCCGCCCGCATGGTCGGCACCGCCGTCGAGGAGTTCGGCCGGCTCGACGTCCTGGTCAACAACGCCGCCGCACCACAGGGCGCCGACCGGGCCGACATCGGCGAGACCTCGCTGCAGGTGTGGCAGGAGCTGCTGCACACCAACCTGACCGGCACCTTCCTGATGTGCCGGGAGGCGGTGCCGGTGATGCGCGGGCAGCGCTACGGCCGCATCGTCAACATCTCCTCGATGGCCGGGCTGTCCGCGGCCCCGCGCTCGGCCGCCTACTCGGCGTCCAAGGCCGGGGTGGTCGGGCTGACCCGCGCGCTCGCGATGGACGTCGCCGGGTGGGGGATCACGGTCAACGCGATCTGTCCCGGCCTGCTCGCCACCAGCCGGGCGGTGCTCGATCCGACGCTGGACGACGAGGCCGCCGTCGCGGCGGTCGCCGCCCGCGGGCGGTCCATCGCGGTCGGGCGGGCCGGACGGCCCGACGACGTCGCCGCGGCGGTCGCCTACCTCGCCGCCGAGGACGCCGGCTACGTCACCGCCCAGACCCTCGTCCTCGACGGCGGCGGGCTCAGCCCGTTCCCGCTGCCCCGACCCGCCGACCACGCAGGAGACACACCATGAGCGACCAGGTACGCGCGGCCGTCCAGACCGCACCCGGGACGATCGAGCTGCGCGAGTTCCCGCGCCCCGCGATCGGTGCCGACGACGGGCTGCTGCGGGTCGAGGCGAACGGGATCTGCGGCAGCGACGTCGAGATGTTCCGCGGCCACATGCGGATGGGCTCGGGCAAGCCGGTGATCCCCGGGCACGAGCCGCTCGGGATCGTCGAGGAGGTCGGCGAGCGCGCGGCCGCCCGGTGGGGCGTCGAGCCGGGTGACCGGGTCGCCCTCGAGGTCATCGTGCCGTGCCGGGCCTGCCACGACTGCCTCACCGGCCGCTACCAGTCCTGCCGCCACCGCGGGAACGCACACGGCGTGACCGGGACCGACGTCGCGCCGTCTCTCTGGGGCGGCATGGCCGAGCACCTCTACCTGGCCCCGAACGCGGTGCTGCACAAGGTCGACCGGGACCTGCCCGCCGAGCTGGCGGTGATGTTCAACCCGCTCGGCGCCGGCGTCCGGTGGGCGGTGCACCTGGGCGGCGTCGGGCTCGGCGACACCGTGCTGGTGCTGGGTGCGGGCCAGCGCGGGATCGCCTCGGTGATCGCCGCCCGTGCGGCCGGGGCCGGGACGATCGTCGTCACCGGACTGGAGTCCGACGTGCACAAGCTGGAGCTGGCCAGGGAGTTCGGCGCCGACCACACCGTCGTCGTCGACGGGGAGGGCGCCGAGGACCCGGTCGAGACGGTGCTCGACCTGACCGGCGGGGCCGGGGCCGACGTCGTCCTGGAGCTGACCCCGATGGCCGCCGCCCCGCTCACCCAGGCACTGCGCGCCGCGAAGCACGGCGGCACCGTCGTGCTCGCCGGGCTCAAGGGCGGCCGGGAGAACCCGCTGAACACCGACCTGATCATCAACCGGGCGCTGACCGTGCGCGGTGCCTTCGGCGTCGACGCCCGCGGCTACGCCGAGGCCATCGCGATCATCGAGTCCGGCCGCTTCCCGCTGGAGAAGCTGCACACCCACACCTTCGGGCTCGACGACACCGCGCTGGCACTGCGGACCCTCGGCGGGGACGAGCCCGGCGAGCGCGCGGTGCACGTGTCGGTCCATCCCCACCTGCGCTGAGGAGTCGCCGTGCTGATCGACGCACACGCCCACCTGCTGCCCCACGACTACCCCGGCGACGCCCCCGGGTGCTTCCCGCGGATGGAGGCGATCGACGGCACCGACGCCCGGCTGCTGGTGTTCGGGTCGGTGCGGTTCACCGCGAAGGCCGCGTTCTTCGACGCCGAACGGCGGATCGAGGCCCAGGACGCGTCCGGTGTGGACGCCGAGGTGATCACCCCGATGCCGCCGCTGCTGCGCTACGACCTCCCGGTCGCCGACGGGCTGTCACTGGCCCGGCACGTCAACGAGTTCACCGCGACGCTGAGCGCGGCCGCCCCGGGCAGGCTCTACGGCTTCGGCATCGTCCCGATGCAGGACCCGGACACCGCGACCGCGGAGCTGAAGCAGATCCGCGACGCCGGCCTGCACGGTGTCGAGATCGCCTCCGGAGTGCTCGGCAGGCCGATCGGGGACGAGCGGTTCCGGCCGTTCTTCGCCGAGGCGGAACGGCTCGGGCTGCCGGTGTTCGTGCACGCGATGCCCGCCCCGACCGACCAGCTCCCGGCCTCGGCGATGGGCACCCACGTGGTCGGCCTGCAGGGCGCGACCGCCGCCGCGTCGATGGTCACCGGCGGGACCGCGGCCGGGTGCCCGGACCTGCGGCTGTCGTTCAGCCACGCGGCCGGCGGGTTCCCGCTCGTCCTGCCGCGGGCGCAGTACTTCTGGAGCGGCACCTGGAACGAGGAGCCCGCGGTGCCCGAGCGCGCGTTCGCGCACGACGACGGCCCGTCCCCGTCGGAGCTCGCCCGGCGCTTCTACTACGACACGATGGTCTTCGACCACCGCGCCCTGCGCTACCTCGTCGACCTGCTCGGCCACGACCGGCTGCTGGCGGGCTCGGACTTCCCGGCGATGCCGCGCGAGGAGCCCTGCGGCCGGACCCTGCGGTCGCTGGACCTGTCCGCGGCCGAGCTGGACGACATCCTGTGGCACAACACCTTCCGCTGGCTCGGGGTCGACCCACCGGTCTGACCCGGTATCGCCGCACGCTTGCTCCCCCGGGCCCGGTGCCCGGGGGAGCGGCGTGTGCCGGACGCTCAGAGGCCGGTGACCGGGCGTGGCCCCAGGGTCCGGGAGATCGCCCGGGACGCCTGCGTCAACACCCCCGCGAGCTCGCGGGTCCGCGCGTCGGTCGCCTCCACGACCACGCTGACGGCCGCGGCGACCCGTCCGCCGGCGTCGAGCACCGGCACCGCGACCACCATGTCGGGCACCGTGATCTGCCCGCGCGCCACCGCCACCCCGGTCTGCCGGATCGAGGCCAGGGTGCGGCGCAGCTCGTCCGGGTCGATCACCGTCAGCGGGCTGAAGCGTTCCAGCGGCGCGCTCAGCACCTGTTCCTGGAACTCCGGTTCGGCGTGCGCGAGCAGCACCAGCCCGGTGCCGGTGGCGTGCATCGGCCAGCGGTCCCCGACCCGGCTGTTCACCGGGTTGCGGACGCGGGCACGGATCGCCTCCACGTAGACCACGCCGGTGCCGTCCCGCACCCCCAGGTGGACGTTGCCGCGGGTGGCCCGGTGGAGGTCTTCGAGGTGCGGGTAGGCGGCCTCGCGCAGGCCGAGACCGCGCGGTGCCAGCGCCGACAGCTCCAGCAGCCGCAGCCCGACCGAGTAGCGGCCCTCGCCGTCGCGCTCCAGCGCACCCCAGGCCACGAGCTCGTGCACCAGCCGGTGCGCGGTCGACAGGCTCAGCCCGGCACGCCGCGCGATGTCGCTGAGCGTGAGCGACCGGTGCCGGGGTCCGAAGGCGTCGAGCACCGCCAGCATCCGGCCCGCGGCGGTGACCCGCCGGCCGGGATCCGGTTCGTGGGCCCACCCCGGGCCGCGCTCCGCCGTGACCGTCATCGACCGGCCCTCGTGCCCGTCGTACCGCAGGGTTCCACCACGCCCGACCCCCTTGTCCAGCGTCCACGTCGTGCGGCGGCCGGAGCCGGCGCCCGGCCAGTCTCCGCAGGTCACACGCTGCGTCACAAGGGCAGCACGGACGAACGGGTCGGATGGGACAGAGCTGCCTACGTCATTCGTCGTGGTCGGGCCGGGCGGGGCGCCAAGTTGTCTTCCGCCGGGCGGAAGCGCCCTCCACCGCGACCGTGGGGCTGTCCGACGCTGGTCGACATCACAGTGAGCCCGATCACGTTCCCGGCCGCCCCGACCGCCGGTCCCCGGGTCCCACCACCGACCGGACGCCCCGCCGCAGCGCGGGCCGGCCGGTCCCGAACCGAACGGGAGTGCCCCGTGAGACGACGGATGCACCTGCCGGCCCTGCTGCTGGCCACGGCCATGGTCGTGGCCGGTTGCGGAGGTGGGGCGACGACGAACGCGGGCGGCGCTCCCGCGGAGCCGACCGGTCCACCCCAGCGGGGCGGTGAGCTGACGGTGCTGGAGAACGCGTCGTTCGCCGGCGGCTGGCCGACCGGCCTGGATCCGGCGACCAACACCACCGGCGGGGCGAACGTGCCGCAGATGAGCGCGATCTACGGCGGGCTGTTCCGGCTCGTCGCCGACGACGACGGCAGCAACGCCCGGGTGGAGCCGCACCAGGCGGAGAGCAGCTCGGTCGAGAACGGGGGCCGGACGGTCCGGATCACCCTGCGTGAGGGGCTCCGGTTCACCGACGGCACGCCGTTCGACGCCGAGGCGGTCGCCGCCAACTTCCGCCGCGCCGTGGACTCGCCCTGCACCTGCTCGCCGAACTGGCCACTGGCCGACGGCGGGATCACCACGGACGGGCCGCTGACCGTCGTCCTGGAGTTCACCCGGCCCTACGCCGCGGTGATCAACGCGATGCCGGTGACGAACGTGAACTGGATCGCCTCGCCCTCCGCGCTCGCGACGAAGGGCGAGGACGCGTTCGCGATCGAGCCGGTCGGCGCCGGGCCCTTCACCGTGGTGTCGAACCAGCTCAGCTCCGAGCTGGTGCTGGAACGCAACCCGGACTACTTCAAGGAGGGTCTGCCCTACCTGGACCGGCTGACCTTCCAGTCGATCGGCGGCGACCAGCCCGCCTACCAGGCGCTGCTGGCGGGGCAGGCGCAGGCGTACGAGGGGCTGACCACGACGCCGCTGCTGGAGCAGGCGCAGTCCCAGGGGCGGCTCGCCGTGACCGTGCAGCCCGCGACGTCGCCCTACGTCGTCCAGCTCAACACCCGGGCCGCGCCGTTCGACGACCCGCGGGCCCGGGAGGCGATCTACGCCGCCACCGACTTCGACGCGATCGGGCAGGGCCTGTTCCGCGGCCTCTACCCGGTCAGCCAGAGCTTCACCGGTCCGGGCGGGCTGTTCCACACCGAGTCGACCCCCGGCTACACCGGCCACGACCCGGAGCGGGCGCGGCAGCTCGTCGCGGAGCTCGGCGGGCTGGAGGTCGACCTCGGGACACTCGGGTCCTACGTGGCCGAGCAGGTCATGACCGCGCTGCAGACGCAGTGGCAGGAGGCGGGAATCACCGTCCGGACCGAGACCTACGAGCTGTCCACACTGGTCCAGGAGTTCAACGGGGGCGGCTGGCAGGCGATGCTGCAGACCGCCGGCTCGTGGGACCCGGCCGCCGGGGTCGGCGTCAACTTCCGGTTCGACTCGGACAGCCCGTTCTCCGGGGTCGCCGACCCCGCGCTGGACGCACTGTTCGACCAGGCCGCCGCCTCGGTCGATCCCGCGCAGCGCCAGGAGCTCTACGACCGGGCGGGCGGCCTGATCGCCGAGAACCACTACGGCCCGTTCGGCCTCGCGTTCGCTCCGGCCAACCTCGCGGTCCCGGGGGTGTACGGACCGGGCCTGACCAGCCGGATCCCGCCGATCGTCGTCAACACCGGCGTGCACTGGGACGAGGTCTGGCGGGAGTCGCAGCAGTGACCGCGGGCGTACCGGTCCGCGACCGTTCCGCGCGCCTCGCGGCGCTGCGCGGGTCACCGGCGCTGCGGATGGTCGGCAAGCGGACGCTGGTGGCGGTCCCCATCGTGCTCGGGGCCAGCGTCCTGACCTTCTGGGTGCTCAGCCTGATCCCGGGCGGGGCGGCGCAGCAGCTGCTCGGACCGGAGGCGACCGCCGAGCAGATCGCCGCGCTGGAACAGCGGCTCGGGCTCGACCGGTCCGGGCCGGTGCGCTACCTGCAGTGGCTCGGCGGCGCCGTGACCGGTGACCTCGGCAACTCGGTGGTCAGCGGCCAGCCTGTCACCCCGGTGCTCGCGGAGCGACTGGCCGTCACCGGACAGCTGGTGGGGATGGCCTTCGTCCTGTCGCTCGGACTGGCGATCCCGGTCGCGCTGCTGGCGGCCTACCGGCCGAACCGCCTGTTCGACCGGCTCAGCATGCTCGTCAGCATCACCGGGCTGTCGGTGGCGAACTACGTGCTGGCCCTGCTGCTGGTGCTGCTGTTCGCGGTGCAGTTCTCGATCTTCCCGGCGATCGGCTTCGTACCGCTCTCGGAGAGCGTGACCGGCAACCTGCACTCGCTGGCGCTGCCCGCGGTGGCGATCGCGTTCCCGCTGTTCTGCTTCTACACCCGGTTCCTGCGCGGGGACCTGGTGGACCAGCTGCAGGGCGAGGACTACATCACCACGGCCCGGGCCAAGGGCGTCGGGCCGTGGCGGGTACTGGTGCGGCACGCGTTCCGGAACTCGTCGTTCGGGCTGATCACCGTGGTCGGGCTGAACCTGGGGACGCTGATCGGCGCGACCGTGATCATCGAGCAGATCTTCGCGCTGCCCGGCCTCGGGCAGCTGCTCCTGCAGGCGATCAACACCCGGGACTTCGTGGTGGTGCAGGCCTGCGTCGTCGTGTTCGCCGTGATCGCGGTGCTGGCCAACCTGCTCGCCGACCTGCTCTACGCCGTGCTCGACCCGAGGATCCGCTATGGCAGTCGCTGAGCCCGTCACCGCCGTCGTCCCCACCGCGCCGCCGGGCAGGCGCGGCCTGCTCCGGAGCCCGGCGGTCGTCCTGCCGGGCGGGCTGCTCGCCCTGATCACCGCGGCCTGCTTCGTCGGACCGGTGGTGCTGCCGCTGCCGCCGCCGGTCGGCGGGAGCGTGCTGTCGAGCTACCTCCCGGCGCTCTCACCGGGGCACCTGCTCGGCACCGACCCGAACGGCAACGACATCCTGTCCCGGGTGCTGCACGGCGGGCGCTCGTCGCTGATCGTCGCGGTGTCGGTGAACCTGCTCGGGCTGCTCGTGGGCGGCACCCTCGGCGCGGTGTCGGGCTTCCTCGGCGGGATCGTCGACACCGTCATCATGCGGGTGCTGGACGTGCTGATCGCGTTCCCGTCGCTGGTGCTGACCCTGGCGGTGGCTCAGAGCCTCGGCCCGAGCCGGACCAACACCGTCCTCGCGCTGGCGTTCTTCAGCGTGCCGGCGTTCGCCCGGATCGCCAGGGCCGCCACCCTGCGGCTGCGCGAGCAGCCGTTCATGGCCGCGGCCGAGCTGTGCGGGACGCCCGGCCACCGGACGCTGCTGCGCCACGTCGCGCCCAACATCGCACCCCAGCTGATCACCTTCGGGATGCTCGGCATGGGCATCGTGATGGTGATCGAGGGGGCGCTGTCGTTCCTCGGGCTCGGCATCCCGCCACCCGCCCCCAGCTGGGGAAACATGATCGCCCAGGGCCAGCAGAGCCTGTCCGCGACGCCGATGCTGGTCGTCTGGCCGTGCCTGGTGCTCTTCGTGACCGTCCTGACCTTCAACCTGCTCGGCGAGACCCTGCGCGCACGATGGAGCGGCCGATGACCATCTCCGGCACCGAGCCGGCCCGTACCGACCCGGCGCCGGTCGGAGATCCGCTGCTCGTGGTGCGGGACCTGCGGGTCCGGTTCACCCGCGAGGGCGTTCCCGTGCACGCGGTCAACGGGCTGTCCTACAGCGTCGCCCCCGGACGGACGCTGGCGGTGATCGGCGAGTCCGGGTCCGGCAAGAGCGTGAGCTCCCGGGCGCTGCTCGGGCTGCTGCCCGGCTCCGCCCGGGTCACCGGCTCGGCGACGTTCGACGGCACCGAGCTGATCGGCATGCCGGAGCGCCGGATGCGCAGGCGGCGCGGCTCGGACATCGCCATGGTCTTCCAGGACCCGGCCCGCTCGCTCAACCCGACGATGCGGATCGGCAACCAGATCACCGAGGCCGTCCGGGTGCACGCCGACGTCGACGCCCGGTCGGCGCGGGAGCGTGCCGTCGAGCTGCTCACGATGGTCCGGCTGCCGGCACCGGAGCGGCGCTTCTTCGAGTACCCGCACCAGCTCTCCGGAGGGATGCGGCAGCGGGTCATGATCGCGATCGCGCTGGCCGGGCAGCCCCGGCTGCTGATCGCCGACGAGGCGACGACCGCGCTCGACGTGACCACCCAGGCCCAGATCATGGAGCTGCTGGCCGAACTGCAGCAGCGGCTCGGCACCGCCGTCGTCATGATCAGCCACGACCTCGGGCTGGCCGCCAGCTACGCCGACGACGTGCTGGTCATGTACGCGGGCCGGGCCGTCGAGTACGCGCCCGCGCCGACCCTGTTCGGTGCCGTCCGGATGCCCTACACCGCGGCACTGCTCGGCGCGATCCCGCTGCTCGACCGGCCGTCGCACACCCTGCTGCCGGTGATCCCCGGCCAGCCGCCCGACCTGCGGGCGCTGCCCGAGGGCTGCCCGTTCCGCCCACGGTGCGCCTCGGCCGACGAGCAGTGCCTGACCGAGCCGCCACTGACCGAACACGAGCCCGGCCACCGCTGGGCCTGCTGGCATCCCGAACCCGGCCGGGGCACCGAACCCGAGGAGGACCGGCGATGACCGTCACCGACCACCGGGGGGCCGGGTCGCGGGCCGCTCCGGTCGCCCCGCTGCTGGCCGCCCGCGACGTCGTCCAGGAGTTCCCGGTCCGGGCCGCGGGCGGGGTGAAGGGCGGCGTGGTGCACGCCGTCTCGAACGTGTCGCTGGAGGTCCACCCGGGGGAGACGCTGGGGGTGGTCGGCGAGACCGGTTCCGGCAAGTCCACGCTGGCCCGGTCGCTGATCCAGGCGCCGCGGCCGCAGTCGGGCGAGATCGAGTTCCAGGGTGTCGACCTGATGGGTCTGCGGCGGCGCGACCTGGTGCGGGCCCGGCGGTCGCTGCAGATGGTCTACCAGGATCCGTTCGGCTCGCTGAACCCGCGCTGGCGGGTCGCCGAGCTGGTCGCCGAGCCGCTGGTCGGCTACCGGGAGGGCACCGCCGCCTCGCGTGCCCGCCGCGTCGACGAGCTGCTGGACATGGTCGGGCTGGACCCGTCGCTGTACGGGCGGCGGCGCCCGCACGAGCTGTCCGGCGGGCAGTGCCAGCGGGTCGCGATCGCCCGGGCGATCGCGCTGGACCCGGCGCTGCTCATCTGCGACGAGGCGGTGTCCTCGCTGGACGTGCTGATCCAGGCACAGGTGCTCAACCTGTTCGAACGCCTGCGCTCCGAGCTCGGCCTGTCCTACCTGTTCATCGCGCACGATCTCGCGCTGGTCAAACAGGTCAGCGACCGGGTCGCGGTGATGCACCTCGGGCAGCTCGCCGAGATCGGCCCCGCGACCGCGCTCTACCGCGCGCCCCGGCACCCCTACACCTCGGCGCTGCTCGACTCGATCCCCGGCCTGGACCCGGCGACCGGACGGGTGCGGCGGCCCACGGCGCCCCCCGGCGAGCCGCCGTCGCCGCTGGACCCGCCCAGCGGCTGCCGCTACCGCACCCGCTGCCCGCGCGCGCAGCAGCGCTGCGCCGAGGAGGAACCGGTGCTCGTCGAACTGGCGCCGGGGCACCGGGCCGCCTGCCACTTCCCGCTCGACCCACCCGGACGCACCGACGACGAAGGGACCCGCACATGACGATCGACCACGCCGCTCTGGACGGACTGCGCGCCGGTCTGGAGGCCGACGACTACGCGATGGAGGTGACCGAGTCCGGCGACCGGCTGCAGGTCCGGATCAGCGCCGGACCGGACGCCTGCGCGGACTGTCTCGTCCCGAAGGACATGATGCGAGCCGTGCTGCACTCGGCCCTGGGCGTCCCCGAGGAGCGGATCGAGATCGGCTACCCCGGCGAAACGCTCGAACCGGGCGGCGAGTGACCGCATGATGGTGCGGTGCACACCGATGTGACGACCGTTCCCGACCGGGACGAGCCGGGAGCGGCCGCGCTCGTCGCGGTGTGTGCGGACGGCCTGGTCCTGCTCGACGCCGACGGCCGGTTCCGTTCGCTGAACCCGGCCGCCCTCCGGCTGCTCGGCCGCCCGGCCGACGAGCTCGTGGGCGTCCTAGCGCCGTTCGTCCCCGGCCCGGTGGGCCCGTCCGGGACCCGGACGGTGCGCTGGACCGGGGCCGACGGGTCGGCCCGCGAGCTCCGCTACCGGGCCGCGCCGGACGGCACCGGCGGCCTGGCCGTGTGGTTCAGCGACGTCACCGACCGGCTGGCCCGGCAGGAGCGGCTGACCGCGATCGTCCGGGCCGCCGCTGGGGTCGCCGAGGCGGGGTCGCTGGCCGGCACGCTGGACGCCATCGCCCGCGAGATCATCGGCACCGCGCACATCGCGGCCGCCCAGATCCTGGCGGTCGACGACCCGGCGGCCGACCTGCAGGTGCTCGGGATGGCCGGGTTCGGCGCGGCACCCGACTTCGTCCGGCGGCTGCGGGCCTGCCGGGAGGGCGGCGCGGACATCCGGTTCCTGGAGGCGCACGCGCGGGGCGAGGCGGTCGTCGTCCCGCACCGCCGGGCGGCGATCATGGCGGACCCGGCGTGGGAGCCGCTGCACGAGATCATGGACCGGCCGGACTGGGACGGGTTCGTCGCGATGCCGATGGTCGTCCGTGGCACCACCGTCGGCGTGATCAACGCCTACTACGAGCCGGACGAGGCGCCGGACCCGTCGTCGCTGGCGTTCCTGGAGGCGATGGCCGCGCACGCCGCCGTCGCCGTGGACACCGCCCGGCTGGTGGCCCGTTCTCGATCCGACGCCCGCACGGCGGAGCGCCGCAGGCTGGCCCGGGACCTGCACGACTCGGTGGTGCAGCAGCTGTTCTCGATCCGCATGCAGGTCTCGGCACTGCAGGGCCGGCTGGACCGCTCCGACCCGGACCCGGCCCGCGTGCTGGGCGCGGCGACCGAGCTGTCCGCGATGTCCGCCGACGCACTGGACGACCTGCGGCTGCTGGTGCGCGAGATGCACCCGGCCGCGCCGCGTGGCGGTGACCTGGTGGAGGCGGTCCGCACGCACGCCTCCGAGGTGCAGTCCCGGACGGGCCTGCGGGTGGACGTCGTCGCCCCGGTGGACCCGCGGCTGGGCCCCGGGGTAACCGACGACCTCTACCGGACCGTCCGGGAGGCCCTGCACAACGCCGTCAAGCACGCCGGGGCGGACACGGTGCGGGTGCGGATCGAACGCAGCGACGGCGACCTGGTGGTCGAGGTCGCCGACGACGGGTCCGGGACCCGGCCCGCGGATCCGCCGGCCAGGGTGCCCGGCGGCCTGGGGCTGGTGTCGATGCGTGAGCGGGCCGAACGGTGGGGCGGTGCCTGCTCGGCGGGCCCGCGCCCGGACGGCGGTTGGACGGTCCGGACCGTGCTCCCGGTCTCGGGCCTGGACGAGCAGGAGACCTGAGGTGCCCCGTTCCGCCACGGCCGCGCTGGCCAACGTCGACCTGAACCTGCTGGTGATCCTGCGGGAGCTGCTGCGCGAGCAGAACGTCACCCGGGCGGCCGAGCGGGTCGGGGTGACCCAGCCCGCGGCGAGCGCCGCGCTCGCCCGGCTGCGCAGGCACTTCGACGACGACCTGCTCGAACGCACCCGCGGCCGCTACGTGCTGTCCCCGCTGGGCCGCCGGCTCGCCCTCCAGGTCGAGCCGCTCTGCCTCGGTCTGGAGCGGTTGTTCGCACCGGAGGAGCCGTTCCGGCCGGAGGTCTCCGAGCACGAGTTCACGGTGATGACCACCGACTACGTGCTGGCGGCGATGGGCGAGTCGCTGTCGCGCGTGGTGCACGAGGCCGCACCCGGCGTGCGGCTGCACATCCCGGTCGTGAAGGGCAGGCTGCCCGGCGACCTGCCGGAGACGCTGCGCACGCTGGACGGGATCATCTCCGCGCCGAAGGCCGAGTTCAAGGTCGACGAGCTGTGCGGCCAGGAGCTGTTCCGGGACCGCTGGGTGTGCGTCGTCGACGCGGAGAACCCGGTGCGGGACCGGATCGAGCTGGCCGACCTCGAACGTCTGCCGTGGGTGATCCCGAACCAGCCCGACCCGCAGTACCCGGCGAGCTCCCCGCTCGCGCCCCTGCTGGCGATGCTCGGCACCCGGCCGCGGGTGGCGGTGCGGGTCGACAGCTACGCGGCCACCCCGTGGTTCGTCGCCGGGACCGATCGGGTCGCGGTCATGCAGGGTCGGCTCGCCGCCGGTTTCGCCGACCGTCCCGACCTGCGGATCCTTCCCTGCCCGGGGGACCCGCCGCCGATCGTGGAGATCTTCTGGTGGCACCGGCTGCGCTCCGACGACGCCGCGCACACCTGGCTGCGCGCGATGCTGGACACCGCCTCGCGCTCGTTGCGCCCCGGCCCATAGACGCGGTGGATGACCCGCATCCGAACTTCCTCTTTCCGTCCGGGGTGACCTGCGACATAGCGTCGGGAGCATGCGGATCGTGGTGGCCCGGGTGGACGACTTCCCGCCCGGCGAACGAAGGATCGTGACCCGTGGACGGCGCTCCATCGGGGTCTTCCGGGTCGGTGACCGGTTCTACGCGCTCAACAACCACTGCCCCCACCTGGGCGGACCGTTGTGCCAGGGCCGTACGCAGGCGTGGGTCCGGTCGAGCACACCCGGACGGTACGAGCGCGACGACGAGCACGCCCTGATCGCCTGCCCCTGGCACGGCTGGGAGTACGACCTGGCCACCGGGCAGTCGTTCCTCGGCCCGGGGGAGCCGCCGGCCCGGAGCTACGAGGTGAGCGTCGAGCCCGCCGACGTGTCCACTGCGGATCCCGCGCCCGGGGAGCGTAGGCCCGGCCCGTTCGTCGCCGAGACCTTCGACGTGACGGTGGAGCGGTTCGGCTCGGGCGACCACGTCGTCGTCGACACCACGCCGCGGCCCGCCCGCACCGTTCCGAGCCAGGGGGAGAGCCCGTGACCACCGCACCCGAGGCGCCCGCGGCGCCGGCCCGCCGGCGTACCGGCTTCACGATCGTCGACACCGACATCCACCCGGCCTGCCCGCCCGCCGAGCTGATGCCGCGCCTGGACCCGGCCGCCCGGCGCCGCTACGAGCTGTTCGGCAGCCGTGTCCCCGCCCCGCCGGACGTCTACCCGCGGGTGCGCAACTCCGGCTACCGGCTGGACGCCTGGCCGGAGGGCGCCTTCCCGGGCAGCGACCTGCAGCTCGTCCGCGACCAGCTGCTCGACGAGTTCGACATCGACCACGGCGTGCTCATTCCGCTGCAGTCGCACAGCTGGGGTGCCGAGACCCCGGAGTTCGCGGCGTCGTTGTGCCGGGCGCTCAACGACTGGGTCGCCGAGTGCTGGCTCGACCGCGAGCCGCGGCTGCGGTCGTCGATCGCGGTGTCGCTGGAGTCCCCGGAGCTGGCCGCGGCGGAGATCCGCAGGCGCTCGGGCGACCCGCGGTTCTGCCAGGTGCTGCTGGCCACCGGCGGCGAGTCCGGGTTCGGCAGGCGCCGGTACTGGCCGATCTACGCGGCCGCCGCCGAGGCCGGGCTGCCGATCGCCGCGCACACCGGCGGGCTGGAGCAGCACCGCGGCGCCGGCTGGCCCTCGTTCTATCTCGAGGAGCACGTCTGGAACGGCAACATGATGGGCGCGCTGGTCACCAGCCTGCTCTGCGAGGGCGTGCTCACCGAGTTCCCCGAGCTGCAGGTGGTCTGTGTGGAGGGCGGGCTGGCCTGGGCGGCGCCGTTGATCTGGTCGCTGGACGACGGGTGGGCGGCGCTGCGGGAGGACGTCCCGCACCTGGACCGGCCGCCGTCGGAGATCCTGCGTGAGCACCTGTGGTTCACCACGCAGCCGATCGAGGAGCCGCGCGACCCGGCGGACCTGGCCACGGTGATCCGGCATCTCGGCCTGGGCGAGCGGATCATGTTCGCCTCGGACTACCCGCACTGGGACTTCGACTCGCCGACGGCGGCGCCGCGGCTGTTCCCGGCCGACCTGCGCGAGCCGATCATGGGGTCGAACGCCTGCCGGCTCTACGGCCTGCCCGAGCGGGTGGCGGCATGAGCGCCCCGGCGGTGGGGGTGGTGGTCGACACCGACGTCCACTGTGTCCCGTCGAGTCTGTCCGACGTGGTCGCGCACATGGACCCGTACTGGCGCGACTACACCACCGACGGCGGGGTGTCGCTGTCGCCGACCCAGGGCGGCGCCTACCCGCCCGGCATCGGCCCGGGTGGCCGGCCGCTGTCCGACGTCGGCGCGCTGGGGGAGCGCGTGCTCTCCCCGGACGGCACGGACCTCGCGATCCTGACCTGCACCAGCACCTTCCAGACCAACCGCAACCCGTACTACGAGGCGGCGCTCTGCCGGGCGCTCAACGACTGGCTCCTGGAGCGGTGGCAGGCCCACGACCCGCGGCTGCGGGTGGCGATGGTCGTGCCGACCCTCGACGTCGACGCCGCGGTCGCCGAGATCCACCGGATCGGCGACCGGCCAGAGGTCGTCACCGCACTGCTGCCGGTCCGCAACGACACCCGCTGGGGCAACATCGGGAACCGGCCGGTGCTGCGTGCCGCCGCGGAGCACGGTCTCGTCGTCACCCTGCACGCGTGGGGGCGTGCAGGGCAGGCGCCGACGTCGAGCGGGATGACCCACAGCTACCTGGAGGACTACCTGGCCAACGGGCACGTCGTCGCGCAGGGGCAGCTGGTGAGCCTGGTGACCGAGGGCGTGTTCGCCGAGCTCCCCGGACTCCGGGTGACGGTCGCCGAGTGCGGCTCGACCTGGCTGCCGACGCTGCTGTGGCGGTTCGACAAGGACTGGAAGGGCGTCTGGCGCGAGGTGCCCTGGGTGGACCGGCCGCCGTCGGAGATCGTCCGTGAGCACGTCCGGTTCACCACGGCGCCGATCCACCTGCCGTCCGACCCGGTGCAGGCCCGGGAGGCGGTCGACCTGCTCGGCCCGGAGCTGCTGATGCACGCCGGGGACCACCCGCACGACCACGGTCCCGGTGCCGACCGGCTCGCGGCCGTGCTGGACGGCGACGAGCTGGCCGCGGTGCGCGGCGGGACGGCCGCCGAGTGGTACCGGCTCGGGTGAGCGGGATCGGGCTGCCGGGGAGCCCGCAGGACGTCCCGACGCCGTCCGGGGGGACCGTGCGGGTCCGGCAGGCGGGGGAGGGCCCGCCGGTGCTGCTGCTGCACGGGTGGCCGCAGACGTCGGTCATGTGGCACCGGGTGGCCCCCGGCCTGCTCGACGGCCGCACCGTGGTGCTGGCGGACCTGCCCGGCTACGGCGACAGCGCGCTCCCGGCGGGCGCCGCCGTCGCGGCGTCGGGCAAGCGGACGATGGCCGCCGACCTGGTGGCGGTGATGGCCGCGCTCGGGCACGAGCGGTTCGCCGTCGTCGGGCACGACCGGGGTGCCCGCTGCGCGTACCGGATGGCGCTGGACCATCCCGGCGCGGTGAGCGCGCTGGCGGTGCTGGACATCCTCCCGACGGCCGACGTGCTGGCCCGCGCCGACGCCGGGTTCGCCCGGGGGGCGTTCCACTGGTTCCTGCTGTCGCAGCCGGCGGACCTGGCGGAGCGGCTGGTGGCCGCGGAGCCCGACGCGATCCTCGGACGGGGTCTGGCGGAGGTCTGCGACCCGGCGGCGCTCGCCGCGTACGCGTCGGCGTGGGCGCGCCCGGAGGTGGTGCACGGGATGTGCCAGGACTACCGGGCCGGGTTCGACGTCGACGCCGCCGACGACGAGGCCGACCGCGGCCGGCGCACGATCACCGCGCCGACACTCGTCCTGTGGGGGCGCCGCGGTCCGCTCGGGCGGGCACCGGCGGTGCTGGACGACTGGCGGGTCTGGGCCCCGGCCGCGACCGGGCGGGCACTGGACGCCGGGCACCTGCTCGCCGAGGAGGCACCCGACGAGGTACGGGCGGAGCTGGCCGCCTTCCTCCCCACGACCAGCCGGTATCGACTCCATCGATGAACAACCGGGGGGAACCCGGGACCGCCACGGATCGCAACGACGCGAGGAGACGTGAGCCATGACCACCACATCCACCAGGAGCGTCCGGGGAGCCCGCCGCGTGGGCCGGACCTGCGCCGCGGTGCTGGCCGTCTGTGCGGTGCTGGCCGCCTGCGGCGGGAACGACGGGGGTGACGGCGGCGGCGAGCCGGTCACCTTCCTCAACGTACTGCCGATGGAGAGCCTGTCGTTCGCCCCGGAGATGATCGCCGACACCCGGGGACTGTTCGAGGCACGCGGGCTGGACGTCACGTTCGAGGCCA
Organism: Pseudonocardia sp. ICBG601; assembly: GCF_020496245.1. NCBI lineage: Bacteria > Bacillati > Actinomycetota > Actinomycetes > Pseudonocardiales > Pseudonocardiaceae > Pseudonocardia > Pseudonocardia sp. ICBG601. The sequence goes on from NZ_JAHLJA010000148.1 coordinate 2,611,045, forward strand.
CCCAGGGCTCCGCCCCGGCGATCCAGACGGTGCTCGCCGGCGGCGCGCAGCTGACCCGGATCGGCGACATCGAGACGATGATCGCCGCCGGTGAACGCAACGCCCCGCTGCTCGCGTTCGGCGAGCCGATCCACACCGGCACCATCCGGATGATCTCCACCGAGGCCGCTCCGGTCACCCGGGCCGAGCAGTTCCGCGGCCGGCTCGTCGGGACCCCGTCGGAGGGCGGCACCAGCTCGATCACCCTGGACCTGGTGGCCGGGTCCGCCGGGGTGCCGCCGGAGGAGGTGTCGCGTCAGGTCGTCGGGCTGAGCCCCGGCGTGTTCGACCTCCTGACCTCGGGCCGGGTCGACTCCTACATCGTGTCGCTGGACACCTCCGTGCTGCTCGACCACACCCGCCCCGAGACGGTCGTCTACGACCCGAACCAGGACATCGACGCCGGCGCCCAGATGTACGTCACCTCCGCCGCGCAGATGGCCGACCCGCAGACCCGCGACCGGCTGGAGCGCTACGCCTCCGCCGTCGAGGAGGCCATGCAGTTCATCGTCGACGACGAGGCCAACGGGTTCGCCGAGACGATGCGGCTGATCGACTCCGAGTACCAGGTCCCCGCGCTGGGCGACCCGGAGGTGGCGAAGGCCGCGCTGGCCGCCTACGTCGACGCCTACACCGCCGGTGACACGTTGCTGGGGATCTCGCCGCAGCGCTGGCAGGCCGCCTACGACGAGATCGTCGGGATCGGTCAGCTCCCGCCCGGCCTCGACCCGGCCGCCTGGCTGGACACGAGCCTGACCCCGGCTCCCGCCCGCTGACCGCGGACCACCGCCCGCTCCCGCCGCCCGCCCGCCGTCCCGGCCGCGGTGTCCGGGCGCCGAGATGCAGCTCAGCGGGCTCCGGGGGGCCGGGGACCCCGCTGAGCTGCATCTCGGCGGTGCCGAGCCGAGCCGAGCCGGGGCGGGCCGAGCCGGGCCGAGCTAGGCCGAGCTGCGCCGGGCAGAGCCGGGCCGGGCCGAGCTAGGCCGAGCTAGGCCGAGCTGCGCCGGGCAGAGCCGGGCCGGGCCTAGCTGGGTCGGGCCGAGCCGGGCCTAGCTGGGCCGGGCCGAGCGGGGCCGGCCCGGTCCGGTCAGCAGGCGGCGGCGCGGGCGCGGGCCTCGGTGATCTCCGCGGCGGTGAGCAGCGGCAGCCAGGCCGACTCGCGGGCCGAGCCGACCAGGTTCTGCCGCACCCGCACCCGCATCAGCGCCACCGGCGGCCCGTCGGGCGCGATCCGCAGGTAGGGCCTCGGGTCGGCGACGCCGAGCGGGCTCCACCCCCGCAGCAGGACGACGTCGCCCGCCGCGATCCGGCTGCGGTGCAGCACCTCGGCCCGGTCACGCTCGGAGTGCTCGGTGAGTGTCCCGCCTCCGGCGAGGACCACCCACGCGGTGCAGCCCAGGTAGAAGCGCCGGTCCCGGCGGGGCTCCGTGGCGTGCCGGGTCACCCAGCCGACCTCGGTCGGGGCGAACGGTGAGGCGAGGTGGCGGGACTCCGCCAGCCGTGAGAGGCGCTGTGCGACGTCCGAGGTCACCGGGCGGTGCGCCGGTACGAGGCCGCTGATCCGCCCGTCCGCCGCGGCCTCGGCGCCCAGCGCACGGAGGTCGTCGTCGCCGACGGTCCCGGGCACCACGACGAACCGGCGGCCGAACAGCGAGCCGGGAACCGGGTCCGTGGAGGAGCGGCTCATGGGTGCTCCTCCTCCGGCGGAACGGCGACGGCGCCGAGCCTAGGAGCGGCCTCCGGACCGGGTGAGCCGCTGCTGACCCGGTCCGGCTACGTCGTTCGTCGCGGTGGCCGCATCCTCCGGCGGACGGAGCACCGCCCGGGACGGCCCGGCCGGGGAGGTTCCGGCCGCCGATCACCCGGCGACGGCCAGCACGAGCGGCAGCACCTCCGGGGCCCCGGCCCGGCGCAGCGCCCGCGCGGCGACCGTCATCGTCCAGCCCGAGTCGACGACGTCGTCGACCAGCAGCAGCGGCCCGTCCACCCCGGACAGGTCCGGCACGGTCGCGCTGTCGAGCCCCTCCCACACCGCGGCCAGGCGCTGGGCGGAGTTCTCCGTCGCCGCGGGGCGCTCGCCGGCGGGGGACAGGGTGCCGAGCAGCGGCAGCCTGCCGATCTCGGCGATCCGCCGGGCGAGGTGGTCGAGCTGGTGCGGGCGGGTGCGCGAGCCGATCCCGACCACGCCCACCGGGCGCTGCTCCCAGCCCCACCCGGCGAGCACCCGGACCAACGCGTCGAGCACGTCGGCCGGCACCGGGTCGTCGCCGCCGGTCACGAGCTCGCGCAGCCGGGTGCCCCACCCGATGTCGGACAGCCGCCCGATCGCCCGGCCGGACGCGGCCTGCTCGCCCGCGGCGATCCTCCCGGACAGCGGGACCCCGATGTCCTTCATCCCGGACGGCCACATCTTCCGTGGCGCGACCTCGATCCCGGGCCGGGTCAGGCGCTCGGCGGCGGCCTGCTCGCCGTCGGCGGACACCTCGTCGGACCAGACGGTGCCGGTGCAGGTGTCGCAGCGCCCGCACGGCGTCGGGTCCGGGTCGTCGAGCTGGCGGCGCAGGAACACCAGCCGGCACTCGGTGGTCGCGATGTAGTCGAGCATCGCCTGCTGCTCGGAGCGCCGGGCCTCGTTCACGCGCTCGTGCCGCTCGGTGTCGTAGACCCACTCCTGGCCGGTCGCGACCCAGCCGCCCTTGACCCGCTTCGCGGCGCCGTCGGCGTCGAGGACCTTGAGCAGCATCTCCAGCCGGGCGCGGGACAGGTCGACCCGGGTCTCGATCGAGGCGGTCGACTGCGGCCGGTCCGACAGCACGGCGAGGGTCTGGCGGACCAGCGGTTCGGGCGGGAACGCCAGCGACGCGAAGTAGGCCCAGATGTCGCGGTCCTCGCGGCCGGGCAGCAGCACCACCTCGGCCCGGTCCAGCGCACGCCCGGCACGGCCGATCTGCTGGTAGTAGGCGACCGGTGAGGCGGGCGCGCCCAGGTGCACGACGAACCCGAGGTCGGGCTTGTCGAAGCCCATCCCCAGCGCGGAGGTCGCGACCAGGGCCTTCACCCGGTTCTCCATCAGGTCGGACTCGGCGGCCAGGCGGTCCTCGGGGTCGGTGCGCCCGGAGTAGGAGCGCACCGCGACGCCGCGCTCGCGCAGGAACTCGGCGACGTCGTCGGCCGCCTGGACGGTGAGCGTGTACACGATCCCGGCGCCGGGCATCTCGTCGAGCTTGGCCGCGAGCCAGGCCAGCCGCCGCGCCGGGCTCGGGAGCCGGACCACCGCCAGGCGCAGCGACTCGCGGTCCAGCGACCCGCGCAGCACCAGCGTGTCCTGCTGGTCACGGCCCATCCCGAGCTGCTCGGAGACGTCGGTGACGACCCGGTCGTTCGCCGTCGCCGTGGTCGCCAGGACCGGGATCCCCGACGGCAGTTCGGCGATCAGCGTGCGCAGCCGCCGGTAGTCCGGGCGGAAGTCGTGGCCCCAGTCGGAGACGCAGTGCGCCTCGTCGACCACCAGCATCCCGGCGCTCGCCGCCAGCTTCGGCAGCACCCGGTCGCGGAAGTCGGGGTTGTTGAGCCGCTCCGGGGACACGAGCAGCACGTCGACGTCACCGTTCGCGATGTCGGCGTAGACCGCGTCCCACTCGTCGGCGTTCGCCGAGTTCACCGTGACCGCGACGATCCCGGAGCGGATCGCGGCGTCGATCTGGTTGCGCATCAGCGCCAGCAGCGGCGACACGATCACCGTCGGCCCGGCGCCCTGCTCGCGCAGCAGCGCGGTCGCCACGAAGTAGACCGCGGACTTGCCCCAGCCGGTCCGCTGCACGACCAGCGCGCGGCGGTGCTGGGCGACGAGCGCCTCGATCGCCGTCCACTGGTCCTCGCGCAGCCGGGCCTGCGGGCCGGCCAGCTGCTGCAGGACGGTCTCGGCGCGCTCGCGCAGGTCGGTGCTCGATGCGGTGGTCACGACACCCATGGTGGACCCGACCCCTGACAACGACCCGACGCGGGCCGCCGGGGTGTGAACCGGGCCACCCGTCCGACGCGCGGCGGGCCGGGCGTGCAGGATGATCGCGTGTCGTCCGACAGCCCCGCCCACCGCCCGGTCTTCGGCTCCGTGGCGGACGTGACCGCCCGACTCGCCGACGCCGGCTACCTGGCCTCGACTGCCGTCGCGACGACGGTGTTCCTCGCGGACCGGCTCGGCAAGCCGCTGCTGGTCGAGGGCCCCGCCGGGGTCGGGAAGACCGAGCTGGCCAAGGCCGTCGCCGCAGCGACGGCGTCCGGGCTGGTGCGCCTGCAGTGCTACGAGGGCATCGACGAGGCCCGCGCGTTGTACGAGTGGAACCACGCCAAGCAGCTGCTGCGGATCACCGCCGGGCAGCGCGGCGAGGACGGCGCGGACTGGGACTCCACCCGCGACGACGTGTTCTCCGAGGAGTTCCTGCTCCCGCGCCCGCTGCTCACCGCGATCCGGCGCACCGACCCGACCGTGCTCCTGATCGACGAGATCGACAAGGCCGACGTCGAGGTCGAGGGCCTGCTGCTGGAGGTCCTGTCCGACTTCCAGGTCTCCATCCCCGAGCTGGGCACCGTCACCGCGAACCGGCGTCCGTTCGTGCTGCTGACCTCGAACTCCACCCGTGAGCTGTCCGAGGCGCTCAAGCGCCGCTGCCTGTTCCTGCACCTGGACTTCCCCGACGCCGACCTGGAGCGCCGGATCGTGCTCACCCGCGTCCCGGAGCTGACCGAGCAGCTCACCGACGCGCTGGTGCGCACCGTGCGGGTGCTGCGCGCGATGGAGCTGCGCAAGGCCCCCAGCGTCGCCGAGACGATCGACTGGGGCCGCACCCTGCTCGCCCTGGGCCTGGACACCCTCGACGACGACGCCGTCCGCGCCACCCTCGGTGTGGTGCTGAAGCACCGCTCGGACGCCGACAAGGCGGCCGCCGAGCTGCGGCTGAACTGAACGGCCCAGTCACGCACCGCTGATCGGCTGTCAAGGTCTGCACCCCTATGGAGTGAAGATCGGATCGATCGGGGCACCGGGCGTAACCGGGACGAGTGGCGCGAGTTGTTCCGGTTACACGCTCCCCAGCGACCGGAGGCCCACCGATGACCGCCCTCCCGGAACTGCCCCGCACCGCCCGCCGCCTGCTGCGCGCCGGACTGGCCGCCGGCGCCGTGCTCGCGCTCGGGCTCGCCGCCGCCGGCACCGCATCGGCGCAGGACGGCGCCCCGGACGCCGGCGTGCACCCGGGGGTCATGACCCGTACCGGACCCGAGAGTGCGCAGTGCACCGCGAACTTCGTCTTCACCGACGGGTCCGCGACCTACCTCGGACAGGCCGCACACTGTGCGGGGACCGGGGGGTCCACCGAGGTGGACGGGTGCGAGGCCGGGTCGCTGCCGCTCGGCACCCCGGTCGAGGTCGAGGGCGCCGCCGCACCGGGCCGGCTCGTGTACTCCTCCTGGCTGAGCATGCAGGAGCGGGGCGAGACCGACCCGGACACCTGCCGGTTCAACGACTTCGCGCTGGTCGAGCTCAGCCCGGACGACGCCGCTCGCACCAGCCCCGCGGTGCCGTTCTACGGCGGCCCGACCGGGGTGGCCACCGACGGCGTCGCGACCGGCGGGATCGTCTACGGCTACGGCAACTCCTCGCTGCGCCAGGGCGTGCGCGCGCTGAAGCCCAAGACCGGCACCTCGACCGGTACCGGGGGCGGCGGCTGGACGCACACCGTCGTCACCGTCCCGCCGGGCGTGCCCGGTGACTCCGGCTCGGGCTACCTGACCGCCGACGGCCGCGCCCTCGGCGTCCTCTCGACGCTGAACCTGGCTCCGGCTCCCGGCACGAACGGCATCAGCGACCTGCGGAAGATCCTCGACTACGCCAACGGCCCCGGCGGCCACGGCGGAGCACTGCGCCTGGTCGAGGGCGACCGTCCCTTCACTCCGCAGCCGGTGCCGATCGACCCCGCCTTCTAGGCGGAGGACCCCCGCGGTGTGGGACCGCGGTGCACCCCGGCGCTCCGGTCGTGGCTCGGCGGCTCGACCGGAGCGCCGGTGTATATACGGAGAGTCACTCCGTTGACGGAAGTGGTGACGTGATCGACGTCGCGCTCCGTGAAATGGTTGAGCGCGTAGCAACCGGTCGCGGGCAACCGAATTGCAGGCGTGACCATCGATATGGGCAGGTCGGCACCGGTCGAGCCGCTACGCGCGTGGCGGCTCGCGACGCTCCCGCGGCCGTCGCAGGCGGTCGTAGCGATGTCACTGCGTGTGACACCGCCGGTCATGCTCGGCGCCCTGGCTGTGACGCTGAGTGTTCTGGATCTCGCGGCGGGGGAGCTCGCCGTCGGGCTCCTGCCGATCGTCGCCGCGGTGGCGGCGGTGCCGCGGACACTCGGTGCGCTGCCCGGTCCCGACATCCACGACCGGGAGCTGGACCTGATCGTCACCGGCGCGGCGGTCCTCGCGGCCGTCGCCCTGCTCGTGGTCGGCACACCCGGCCTGGCGCTCGCGCCCGTGTCGGTCGCGGTGCTCGCCGCGCTGACGGGCACCCGGCGCCTGTGGCACCTGCGGGCGTTCCCCGCCGTGCTCGTCCTCGCGTGGCCAGGCTGGTGGTCGGCGCTGCCGGCGGCCCGTGAGGTCCAGCTGCCGCTGGCGGCGGCGCTGGCGGTGCTCGCCGTGCTCGGTGTGCGCGCCGGCGACCGGCGGGGGCGGTGACCGTGCCCCGCCTGCTGCCCGTCGCGCCGCTGCCCGCGTCCGTGGCGCACGCCCGCGACGGCCGCGACCTGGAGCTCCGCAGCCGGCTCGCCACCGACGGGCTCGCCGACCTCGACGACGCGCTGTCGGCCCGACCGCGCCGCCGCCGCCCCGCGCGGGTCGTGGCGGGAGTGGTGCTGCTCATGGTGGTCGCCGGGCTCGTGCTCGCCCCGCGCGCCACCGGCGTCCTGCTGGTCGGGGCGGTCGTGCTGATTTACGCCGCCTCCACGGTGCACCGGCTGCTGCTGGTCCGCCGTGCCGTCGCCGACGACCCCACGATCCAGGTGTCCGACGCCGAAGCCCGCGCCGTCCCGGACGCCGACCTGCCCGTCTACACGGTCCTGGTGCCCGCCTACGGCGAGCCCGCCGTCGTCGCACGGCTGGTCGACGGGCTGACCGCGCTGGAGTACCCGGCGGACAAGCTGGAGATCCTGCTGCTGCTCGAGGCCGACGACGCCCCGACGATCGCCGCGGCCCGCCGGGTCTGCCCCGGCACCGGGATCCGGATCGTGGTCGTGCCGCCGTCGTCGCCGCGGACCAAGCCCAAGGCCTGCAACTTCGGGCTCACGGAGGCCACCGGCGAGCTCGTCACCATCTACGACGCCGAGGACCGCCCGGAGCCGCTGCAGCTGCGCCGCGCCGTCGTCGCCTTCCACCGGGCGGCCGCCGCGGGCCGCGAGGACCTGGCCTGCCTGCAGGCCCGGCTCAGCTACCACAACGCCGAGCAGAATCTGCTGACCCGCTGGTTCACCCTGGAGTACGACCTCTGGTTCCGCTGGCTGCTGCCCGGGCTGATGGCGGGCCGCACCCCGATCCCGCTGGGCGGGACGTCGAACCACATCCGCCGCGACGTGCTCGTCGGCCTCGGCGGCTGGGACGCCTGGAACGTCACCGAGGACGCCGACCTCGGCATCCGCCTCGCCCGCCACGGCTGGACCACCGCGATGCTCGGATCCACCACGCTGGAGGAGGCCAACAGCGACGCGATCAACTGGGTCAAGCAGCGTTCCCGCTGGTACAAGGGCTATCTGCAGAGCGTCCTGGTCGCGTTGCGCGCCCCCGGCGAGCTGCGCCGCGCGGTCGGCCTGCGCGGGATCGCCGGGCTGCTGCTGTTCGTGTGGGCGACCCCGGTGCTCGCGCTGCTCAACCCGGTGTTCTGGGCGATGGCGCTGCTCTGGTTCCTCGCCGAACCCGCCGCCGTCGCGGCGCTGTTCCCACCCCCGACCTTCTACGTCGGCAGCGCCGTGTGGATGGTCGGCACGTTCGCCGCGGTGTACTGCGGCCTGGCGATCGCCCGGGTCGGCGGGCGGCCGTGGCTGGCGCCCGCGGCGCTCGTCGTCCCCGCGTACTGGGTGCTGATGTCGGCCGCCGCGGCGAAGGCGGTGCTGCAGCTCGCGCTGCGCCCGTCGTACTGGGAGAAGACCACGCACGGCCTGGACACCACGTCGGCGGCCCCGGCGGAACCGGAGCTCGTCCGATGACCGCGCTGCTCGACCGCCCCGTGCCGGCGGCCGCGGCCGACCCGGTGGCCCGCCCCGCGACCCGGGCGGTGTTCCTCGCCGCGCTCGCCTGCTACCTGCTGCTCGGCGCGGTCCTCGTGTTCGGCTACGACTCGGTCATGGAGGACGCGCTGGCCCGGGTGTCGGCGGCGGCGACCGTGACCGCGGCCGCCGACCCGAAGCTCGCCGCGGTCGGCTTCGTCTGGACCCCGCTGCCCGCGCTGCTCATGGTGCCGTTCGCGCCGCTGCGCGCGGTGTGGCCCGGCCTGGTCTCGACCGGGTTCCTCGCCGTGCTGGTGTCGGCCCCGGCGATAACCGGCGTCGTTGCCACGGTGCACGGGATCGCCCACGACCTGCGGGTGCGCCGCTCCGCCCGGACCGTGCTGACGGTGGGGACCGCGGCGGCGCCGCTGCTCGTGGTCTACGCGACCAACGGGATGACCGAGGCGCTGCTGCTGCTGTTCCTGCTGCTCACGGTGCGCCGGCTGCTGCGCTGGACGGCCGGTCCCGGGCGGCACACCGACCTCGTCGCCGCGGGTCTGTTCCTGGGCCTGGGCTACCTGGCCCGCTACGAGGCGGTCGTCGCCGCCGCGGCGGCCACCGTGCTGGTCGCCGTCGTGACCCTGCGCCGCACCCGGCACCGGCGGTGGGCCGCGGTGCGGGCCGATGTGCTGCTCGTCGGCGGGCCCGCCGTCGTCGCGTTCGTGCTGTGGGCGGGCCTGAGCTGGCTGACCGTCGGCTCGCCGTTCGAGCAGTTCACCTCCGCCTACGGCAACGCCGCCCTCACCGCGGGCGGGGCGCGGGCACCGGGCGGGCTCGCCGACGTCGGCGTGCAGCTGTGGGCGCTGGCGCCGCTCGGCCCGGTCGTGGCCGTCGCCGCGGCCGTGGTGGCGCTGCGCCGCCGCGACCCGGCGGTCGCGGTGCCGGTCGCCGTGCTCGGCTCGGTGCTCGCGTTCGAGTGGGTGCTGCGTGCCGCGGGGGAGCTGTTCGGGTTCCTGCGCTACCAGATCGCGGTCCTGCCGCTGGTCACGGTGCTGCTGGCGCTGCTGCTCGCGCGTGGTGCGACCCGGCCCGGGCGGCTGCGCGCGGCCGAGGCCTGCCTGCTCGCGGTCGCCGTGCTCGGTACGTCGGCGTGGGGGTCGGCCGCGCTGATCCTCACCGACCCGGTGCGGGCGACCCAGGAGTACCACCGGATCGCCCCGGTCGTCGCCGCCCTGACCGGCGGGCCGCCGGTGGCGGGCGACGCGAACGGCATGTGGGCCCAGGACCGGGAGATCGCCCGCCGGATCGACGCCCTGCACCTGCCCGACGGCAGCGTGCTGGCCGACTCCGGTGCCGCGTTCGCCGTGCTCGCCGCGTCGGCGCACCCGTCGACGTTCCTGGTGACCTCCGACGACGGCTTCGACGCCGCGCTGGCCGACCCGGCCGGGCACGGGATCCGCTACGTGCTGCGCAACGACTCCGGCGGGGTCGACGCCGTCCGCACCCGGTACCCGGACCCGGTGGGCTGGACGCGGGTGGGCTCCTGGCCCGGCGCGACCACCGCGTCCTACGCCTGGAGCCTGTGGAAGGTGGGCTGACCACCCTCGCTGATCACGCCCGCGTCACGCATGATGGACCGGTGACGATCCCGCCCGCCACCGCGCTCGCCGCGGAGCACGGCCTGCCCGGGCACCTCGTCGACTTCGTCTCCGCGCTGCGCCGCCACCACGTCGCGGTCGGCCCGGGGGAGACCGTCGACGCGGCCCGCGTGCTCGGCGCCCTGGACCTGCTGCACCGCGACCAGCTGCGGGAGGGGCTCGCCGCGGCGCTGCTGCGCCGCTCCGGGCAGCGCGGCACCTTCGACGCGCTGTTCGACCTGTGGTTCCCGCCCGCGCTGGGCGCCGGGTCGTCGGACGTCGACGTCCCGCGGATCGACGACGAGTCCGGGGAGGGCACCGGCCCGGTCGACGTCGACGCGCTGCGCGAGATCCTCGCCGACCTGCTCCGGGACGGCGACGAGGAGACCCTGCGCGAGCTCGCCCGCGCCGCCGTCGACGCGATCGGGACCTCCGGCGCCGCCGGGCAGGGCGTCCGCGGGCAGACCGCGAAGCCGAACTGGTCGGCCTACCAGGCGCTCAACGCGCTGTCCCCGGACACGCTGCTCGCCCGGATCCTCGACGGGCTGCGGGAGGAGGGCGACACCGACTTCGTGTCCGAGGTCCGCCGCCGCGAGATCCGCGACCGCATCGCCCGGTTCCGCGACGTCGTCCGCGAGGAGGTCCGCCGCCGCACCGCCGAGCAGCGCGGCCGCGAGCAGATCGCCCGCACCACCACCCCCACCCAGACCGACCAGGTCGACTTCCTCACCGCGAACGCCACCCAGCTCGCCGACCTGCGCCGCACCGTGCAGCCGCTGGCCCGGCGGCTCGCGTCGCGGCTGTCGGCGCGGCGGCGCCGCTCGAACCGCGGCGGGCTCGACCTGCGGCGCACGCTGCGCCGGTCGATGTCCACCGGCGGCGTGCCGATGGACCCGGCGCACAAGGTGCGCCGCCCCGGCCGCCCCGAGCTGGTGCTGCTGTGCGACGTGTCCGGGTCCGTCGCCGGGTTCAGCCACTTCACGTTGCTGCTGGTCCAGGCGCTGCGCGAGCAGTTCTCCAAGGTGCGGGTGTTCGCCTTCATCGAGCGCACCGACGAGGTCACGCACCTGTTCGAACCCGGCGCGGAGCTGTCCGGGGTGATGCAGCGGGTGCTGCGCGAGGCCACGCTCACCGCGTTCGACGGGCACTCCGACTACGGCAGCGCGTTCGGCGACTTCCTGGAGCACCACGGCGACGCGCTCACCCCGAAGACGTCGCTGCTGGTGCTCGGCGACGGCCGCACCAACTACCGCGACCCCAACCTGCGGGCGCTGGCGATGATGACCGGGCGGGTCCGGCACGCGCACTGGCTCAACCCCGAGCCCGAGCGCAGCTGGGGCTCCGGCGACTCGGCCGCCACCCGTTACGGCGAGGTCCTCCCGATGCACGAGTGCCGTACCGCCGCGCAGCTCACCGACGTCGTCCAGGCGCTGCTGCCGGTCTGACCTTCCGGACGATCACCCCGGAAGGGCTGACACCGGCGTCGCCGCGTCCTAGATTGCCGGGGTGCAGGAGATCACGGTCCGGGTCCTCGGCCCGCTCCGTGTGACGGCCGGCGGCGCGGCGGTCGAGGTCGGCTCCGGCCGCCGCCGCGAGCTGCTCGCCCGGCTCGCCGCGGCCGGCGGCGAGGTCGTCGCCGTCGACACGCTGGTGGAGGACCTGTGGCAGGGCGCCCCGCCCGCGCAGGCGCACGGCGGGCTGCAGGTCCACGTCTCCCGGCTGCGACGGGTGCTCGAACCCGACCGGTCCCCGCGGGCGGTCCCGACGGTGCTGGTCAGCCGCCCACCCGGCTACGCCCTGGCACTCGGCCCCGACGGGCTCGACGCGCGCGCCTTCACCGACCTCCTCGACCGCGCCGCCGCGGCCGCACCGGACCGGGCCGACGTCCTGCTCGGCGAGGCCCTGGCGCTGTGGGACGGTCCCGCCTACGCCGAGTTCGCCGACGCCGCCTGGGCGCGCGCCGAGGCCGAACGCCTCGACGAGCTGCGCCAGGTCGCGCTCGAGCGCCGGGCCCGCGCGCGGCTGCGGCTGGGCCGGGCCGACGCCGTCGTCCCCGACCTGACGGCGCTGGTGGGGGAGCACCCGCTGCGCGAGGACGCGGTCGGGCTGCTGGCCGTCGCGCTGTACCGCACCGGCAGGCAGGCCGACGCGCTGGCCGTGCTGGCCCGCACCCGTCGCCTGCTCGCCGACGAGCTGGGCGTCGACCCCGGCCCCGGGCTGCGCGCGATCGAGGCGGCCGTGCTCGCCCACCGCGACCCCGGCGGCGACCCCGGCGTCGGTCGCGCCGACGCGACCGGGACCGGGAGCGGAACAGGGCCGCGCCCGGTCGCACCGGCACCGGCCGACCCGTCCCCGCGGACCCCGGCCCTGCTCGGGCGGGCGGCCGAGCTCGGCAGGCTCACCGCCGCCGCGGAGCGGGCCCGCGGCGGCGGGCAGCTGGTGCTCGTCGCCGCCGACGCGGGCGCGGGCAAGTCCACGCTGCTCGCCGCGTTCGCCGCCGCCGCGACCGCCGACGGCTGGACGGCCGTCACCGGCCGCTGCCCGGAGATCGACGGCGCCCCGCCGGCCTGGGCGTGGCGGGAGATCGTCGACGCGCTCGTCACGGCGCACGACCCGCCCGCCGACCTCGTCGAGCGGCTCGCCCCGCTGCGCTCCCCGGCCGGGCCCGGCGGCGCCGAGGTCACGTTCTGGCTGGCCCGGGCGGTGGTGGAGCTGCTCGCCGTCGCGGGGCGGGAACGGCCGCTGCTGCTGGTCCTCGACGACCTGCACCGCGCCGAGTCCGAGACCCTCGCCCTGCTGCGCGCGGTCGTCGCCGGTGCCGCGGAGCTGCCCGTGCTCGTCGCCGCGGGCCTGCGCCCGGCCGAGGCGGGCGCCGAGCTGCAGGCCGCGCTCGCCGCCCTCGCCGAGCCCACGGCGGACCGCATCGAGCCGGCGCCGATGACCGCGGGCGACGTCGCCGGGATGCTGGACCGGCACGGCGTGCCCGCCGCCGCGCCCGAGCTGGTCGCCCGGATCACCGAACGGACCGGCGGGAACCCGCTGTTCGTCCGCGAGCTGGCCCGCCTCGTCGCCGCCGAGGGCCCCTCCGCCGCGGCCGACGCCGTCCCGGCCGGGGTCCGCGAGGTCCTGCGCCGGCGCCTGGCCCGGCTGCCCGCGACCACCCGCACCGCGCTGGCCCGGGTCTCGGTGCTCGGCCGCGACCTGGACACCGACGACGCCCTCGACCTCGCCGCCTCCGCCGACGGCGCCGACCCGCTGGACGCCCTGGAGCCCGCGGTGCTCGGCGGGATGCTGCTCGAACCCGAGCCGGGACGGCTGCGGTTCTCCCACGACCTGGTCCGCGACACCCTGTACGGCGACATCCCGCAGCTGCGTCGCGCCCGGCTGCACGCCGCGGCCCACGCGATCCTCGCCCGCAGGCGGCCCGACGACCCGGTCCCGCTGGCCCACCACGCGCTCGCCGCCGGGTCCGCCGTCGAGCCGGACCGTGCCCTGGCCGCGGTCCGTGCCGCCGCCGCGGCCGCCGCCGGGTTCGGCTCGCACCGCGAGGCCGCCCGGTTCTACGGCCGCGCCGCCGAGCTCGCCGGACGGGCCGGGACCGGCGTCGACGACGAGCTGGCCCTGCGCTGCGCGCTGGTCGCCGAGCTCGCCCGCGGCGGCGACGGCCATACCGCCCTCACCGAGCGCCGGACCGCCGTCGAACAGGCGGCGGCCACCGCACCGCAGTGGCTCGGCGCCGCCCTGACCAGCTACGACACCCCGGTCAGCTGGACCATCCGGCCGGGCCAGAACATCGACGCCGAGCTGATCGACCTCATCGAGACCGAGCTCGCGGCGACCCCGCCCGACGCCGTCGACCGGCGGGTGCGGCTGCTCGCCGCCCTGGTGTTCGAGATCGAGGGGCACGACGACGACCGGGTCCGCTCCGCCTCGGCGGAGGCCATGGCGCTCACCGGGCGCGGGGTCGATCCGCTGCTGCGCTGCCGGGCGCTCAACGCCCGGTTCTTCGCCGTCCTCGCCCCGGACCTGTGGCACGAGCTGGCCCCGGTGGGGGAGGAGCTGGCCGAGCTCGGCGGCCGGGCCGGGCACGCCGGCTACCGCACGCAGGCCCACCACCTGCAGCTCATGGTCGCCGCCGGCAGCCACGACCTCGACGCGGCGACACGGCACGCGGAGGCCGCCGTCGCCGGGGCTCCGGGCGGGCAGCTGGAGTTCACCCTCGGCTGGGCCTACATCTTCTCGGCGCTGCGCGCACTCGTCGCGGGGGAGCTGGACACCGCCGAGGAGCGCTACACCGAGCTCGCGACCCGGCTGGTCGGCGCCGGCCAGGTCAACGGGGCGCTGATGGGGCTGCTGGGACGGTTCGTCGTGCGGCACGACCAGGGCCGCCTCGGCGAGCTGGCCCCCGAGCTCGAGGCGCTGCGCGACGCGCTGCCACCGACCTTCGGGGACTTCCTCGCGCTGGCCCACCTGCACGCGGGCAACCCCGTCCGGGCCCGCGAGGTGTGGGTGCCGGACGCGGAGCTGGCCCGCAGCTACTACTGGCTGATCTGGACCTGCGTGCGCGCCGAGGTGGCGGTCGGCCTGGCCGACCGGGACGTCGCCGCGCGGTGCCGGGAGCAGCTGCGCCCGTGGACGGGCACGGTGGCGGGGCTGTCGTCGGGCACGATCGCGCTCGGCCCCACCGACCTGGTGCTCGCCGGTCTGGAGGGGCTGCTCGACCCGGCGGGCGGCGGCCGGGTCCACCACCTGCGCGAGGCCGAGCGGGTCGCGGCGGAGCTGGGTGCCCCGGTGTGGCTCGACCGCGCCCGGCGGCTGCTCTCGGCGGCCGGTGCCGACCCCTCGACGGCACCGGTCCCCGGGGCTCAGGACGTGCCGAACACCAGCGCACAGCGCCTGCGGTAGCCGCCGCGCAGCAGCCGCTCCATCAGCACGACCACCGGCCCGGCCTCGCGGCGCATCCCGGCCCACTCCTGCGGGGTGGTCACGGCGACGATCCGCGGCAGCATGAACCGCAGGCCCGGACCGGACTTCTGCACCTGCGCGACGACGGCGTCCCAGTCGTCGGCGGGCACGTGGCGCTCGATCACCGGGAACAGGTCGCGCTCCTCGGCGTCGAGGTGCTCGTCGATCTCGTCGCGGACGACGGCGAGCCGGTCCGCGAGCACGCCCGCCGCCCGCGCCCGGGCCGGTCCCTGCGACGCGGCGACGACGGCGGTTGCGGCCTCCCGCACCGCGGCGAGCAGCGGGTCGAGGCGGCCGTGGTCGTCGCTGAGCTCGTCCAGGTCGACGGCGTGCCCGGCGTGCCGGGCGATCACCGGCCAGGCGATGTCGTCCTCGGCGGTGTGGTGGCCGTGGATCTCGTGCTCCAGGTGCTCCAGCCAGGTCCGCAGCGCGCGGGCGCGCCGGTCCGGGCAGGGTGCGCCGTCGGCGATCGCGCGGGCGGCGTCGGCGAGCCGGTGCAGGTCGACCCGCATGACGCGGTGGGCGAGGGTGATGCCGACCAGGTCGGCGGTACGGGTGTCGCGGGCGGTGGTCACCGGGGTCTCCTACGGGTTCGGGGCGGTCGGTCTCTCGACACCGCAGACCGTGCGCCCACCCGCTGGCCGGGGACTTGCACCTCACTTGTGCCACCGTTCGCCGGGTCTTGACCGGCCGGCCAACCAAGAGTAGACCTGAGGTATCCCCACAGGGACCTCACAGGAGAAGGTGACTGACGATGGCTGGGACCACTGGTCGTACCTGGCAGCGGTGGCAGGACTGGGCCGCTCTCGTGATCGGTGTGCTGACGGCCCTCTCGCCTCTCGTGACGACGACGAATGCCGCCGCCGCGTGGACGATGGTCGTACTGGGCGTGGTGCTCGCCGCCACGTCCCTCTGGTCGCTCGCCGTGCCCGGCTCGGTGGCGAGCGAATGGGTGCACGGTGTGCTCGGCGTGCTGCTGTTCCTCGCCCCCTGGGTGATGGGCTACAGCGCGCTGACCGGGGCGTCGTGGACGTCCTGGGTGGCCGGCGTCCTCGCGGTCGTCGTGGCGGCCTCGGCGCTGCCCGCGGCGAACGCGGAGCACCGCACGCTCGCCACGCACTGACCGTCCGGCAGCACGACGACCAGGTGAGGGGCCGCGACCCGGAGGGGTCGCGGCCTCCGCCGCGTCCGGGGGAGGATCGCACCGTGGACCACGAGTTCGACCCGGACGCACCCGCCCGGGACCGCATCCTCGACGCGGCCGAGGGGCTGTTCGCCGAGCACGGTTTCGACGCGACGCCCACCTCGCGCATCGCCGAGCGGGCCGGGGTGCCGAAGGGGCTGGTGCACTACTACTTCCGCCGCAAGCCCGACCTGCTCGAGGCGCTCGTCGAACGGCTCCCGCACCCGGTGCGCGGGGCGGACGTCGCCGTCGCCGGGGACGTGCTCGCCGGGCTGCGGGCGCTGGTCGCCGCCCTGGACCGGGCGCTCGACGCGTCCTCGGTCCTGTCCCACCTGCTGTGGCGCGAGGCCGACACCCACCCGGTCGTCCGCGACGCGCTGCTGCGCCGCTCCGGTGAGCTGGAGGACGCGGTGCACGAGGTCCTCGCCACCGGCGGCGGGGCGCCGGAGCGGATCCGCGGCGCCGCCCGGCTGCTGGCCGCGGCGATCGGGCACCGCTACGCCCTCGACCGGCACGGCGACGACGCCCGCACCGACATGGAGGCCGAGCTGTCCTTCGTCGCCGCGGGGCTGTAGCGGCGCTCCCGGGGCGGGGTCAGGGCCAGGGGCGCCAGGGCGCGCCGGACTCCTCGTAGCGCGGGACGGTGTGCCTGCGGTCGGCGAGCCGGTGCAGCGCGTGCGCCGTCCACGTCCGCCACCCCAGCAGGGCCAGTAGCACCACGATCAGCCCGGCGGTCAGCGGGCCGGCCCAGTCGAGCGGACCCGAGGCGTTGACCGCGGCCATGACCAGCGGACCGAGCAGCGCGAACACCGCGCCCGCGACCTGCGGGAGCCGGGCGTCGGCGAGCACGTCGACGGCGATCAGCCTGCGCTGCTCACCGTCCGGGGTGCCGCCCGAGCGCAGCACCTTCCGCGCGGCTGCGCGGTCGCGCACCAGTCCCATGTCCGGCCCGCGGGCCGGGGCGACCCGCACCGGGATCCGCGACGCCGACAGCCACAGCAGCACCACGCCGAGCAGGCTCAGCAGCCCGCCGACGACGATCGCGGCCAGCAGGTGGTCGGCGCGGGCGTGCACGTCGGTGGTGATCGAGTAGACGACGCCGAACCACGCCGCCGCGACCCCGGCCGCGACCCGGCCGATGACGACGGCCCGCAGCGACGGCGGTCGCACGGTCGGCCACGGCCCGGCCGGTGCGACGGCGGCGGGCTCGCCGGGCCGGTCGTCGGGACGGCCCTCGGGCACCGGCGGCGCGGGCGGGGCCAGCACCGGGCCGGGCGTACCCGGGGGACCCGCGGGCGGCGGGGCCGCGGGCTCGTGCAGCCGCCGACGCCCGCCGGGCGCGGGCGGAGGGGCCGGAGGACCGGGCGCGGGGGAGCGGGGGCCGGCGTCGCGGTCGGCCCGGTCGCCGGTGTCCGGAGCACGCATGGTCGCGACGCTACCCGCGGGTCCGGGCGCTCGGGCCGGGGTGTCGGCCCCGCGCGACGGGTGCGGCCCCCGGGGCGCCGAACGAGCGGTGCGGATCACGCAGAGTCGACAAACCGGTCAGGTTAGGCTCGCCTTCCTAGCTCGAAGGAGGCCCACCGTGCCGCTCGCCGCAGCACCCCTGTCCGCCCGTTCCGTGAGCCGTCGCGGCGTCCTCGCCGGCGCCGCCGGTCTGCTGGTCCTCGCCGGGTGCGGGGCCCGGCCGCAGGACCGGCAGGGAGCCGACGGTGCGGCCACGGAGGGCTACCCGGTGACGGTGCGGCACGCGCTGGGGGAGACGGTCGTCCCCGACCGGCCGCAGCGCGTCGTCACCCTCAGCGCGGCGAACACCGATGTCGCGCTGGCGATGGGGGTGCTGCCGGTCGCGATCCCGCGCACCGTCTACGGCGGCGACGCCGAGGGCGTGCTGCCCTGGGTGCGCGACGCGATCACCGCGCATGGCGGCGCGTTCCCGCAGGTCATCGGCTCCGACGACCTGTCCGCGACGCCGATCGAACAGGTCGCCGCGGCCCGGCCGGACCTGGTGCTGGCCACCTACTCGGGGCTGACGCGGGCCGAGTACGACCAGCTGTCGGCGATCGCCCCGACCGTCGCCTACCCCGACGCCCCCTACTCCACCGGCTGGCAGGACCAGACCCGGATCGCCGGTCAGGTGTTCGGCGACCCGGCGCGGGCCCGGCAGCTGATCGACTCCACCGGGCAGCGCCTGCGCGCCGCGGCCCAGCGGTACCCGCAGCTCGCGGGGGCCACGTTCGTCTACACCGGCGGGATGGACGCCGGTGCGCTCGGCGTCTTCCGGGCGGGCGACGTCCGGGTCCGGCTGGTCACCGACCTCGGGCTCACCCTGGCGCCCTACGTCGAGCAGAACGCGCCGGGCGGCGGGGAGGTCTACTACACCGTCAGCGGTGAGCTGCTCGCGCGCGTCGAGTCCGACCTGGTCATCGGCTTCTTCGCGACGCCGGCCGAGGAGCAGGCCTTCCGGGCCGCGCCCGGCGTCGGGCTGCTGCCGGCGATGGCCCGCGGCGGGTTCGCCCCGGTCGTCGGGGCCGACCGGGTGGTGGCGAGCTCGGCTCCGTCGGTCCTGTCGATCCCGTGGGTGCTCGACGCGTACCTGCCGATCCTGGCCGACGCCGCCGCCCGCTCGCGCGGCTGAACCGGTCACCCGCCTGCCGTAGTCGACACCTGACTATCAGTTATCTCCGCAGGTGACGCGAACGGGTGAATGCGCGTTGCGGGCGCCGCCGCCCCTCGTTGAGTGGGCAAGACCGTTTGCGACGGTCTAACGACCAACCATGGAGGTTGTGAGATGCGGAAGTCCGTTCGCGGCGCGCTCGTCGGCGCAGCGCTGCTCCCCCTGGCCGTCGCGGCGCCCGCCGCGGCCTTCGCCGGCACCACCGGCTACGACGAGGGTGGCAAGGACAAGGGTCACTCGAAGCACGAGGGTGACAAGGACAAGGGCCACCACAAGAAGCACGGTCACCACAAGAAGTGGGACCACAAGAAGCACGACGACAAGAAGCACGACCTCGCGCTGCCGGCCCCGCTGGACAGCGTCGTCGACATGATCACGGGTGCCACCGGCGGCGGCATCCCGTCGGCGCCGGCTGCTCCGGCCTCGCCGGTCGGCTGACCGAACCCGGTCCCGTGACGGGCCGGTCCGGACCCTCGAGGGGTGTCCGGACCGGCCCGTCCGCCGTTGCGGGGCCGGAGTCGTACGGGCGGGTCAGATCACCGGCGCCGGGTCCTGGGTCGGCGGGTCCTTGAGGATCGTGTCGCCCTTCACGAACCACGCGACACCGAACGCGAGGATCGCGACGGCCTCCAGCCAGAACAGGGTGTGGAGCCGCTCGGCGACGGCGTCGGGCACCAGTGCCGCGTCCAGCGCGGCCAGCACGAGGCAGGTCACGATCGTCGCGCCGCAGACCCGGTAGACGAGGTTGCGGGCGGCCTTGCTCCGCGTCCCGGATTCGCCGCGGGTGAACAGGACAAGGCAGAACCAGGCCAGGCCCGCGAAGAACACCGTCGCCGCGGCCAGGTGGAGGTACCCGACGACGGTCGCCGCCGTCGTCGCCGCGCCGTCGGGCCGGGTGGGCAGCAGTGCGACGGCGATCGCCGCCGTCCCGGTGATGTTGGCGAGCCGGTTGTCCGGCCGCTCGTAGCGGTAGCAGAAGAGGAACACGCCGACCGCGCACAGCGAGCCGACGAACACGTCGCGCATCGGCGAGTAGTAGTAGCGGCTGATGGAGTCCCGCAGCCCGTCGCCGCCGAGGGCCAGGTCGCCCGCCACCAGCACGAACGGGAGCAGGATCCCGATCACGCCGACGGCACGCCGCAGACCCAGGTAGGACAGCACGGCACCGTCGGCACGCGAGGACATGGCGAAGATCGTCGCAGAGCCGTCACTCGAACTCTCGTTCGATCCGGCGTAGCGTTCCGGAGGTGGACGTCGGCGGGCAGGCTTCGCTCTTCGCGACCGGGGGTGCGGCCCCGGCGTACCGGCACGAGCTCGCCGGCGGGGCGTGGGTCGACGTCGCGGTCGGCTGGGCTCCCGATGCGGACGAGCTGTTCGCGCTGCTCCGCGCGACCGTGCCGTTCCGCGGCCACCGCCGCCGCATGTACGACCGCGTGGTCGACGAGCCGCGCCTCACCCACCGCTGGGTCCTGCCCGACGACGCGGTGCCCCACCGGCTGCGCGACATGGGCCGCACGCTGGGGGAGCGCTACCGTCACGACTTCACCCAGATCGGCGTGAACCTCTACCGCGACGGTGCCGACGGCGTGGCCTGGCACGGCGACCGGGTCGCCCGCGAGCGGTCCGAGGCCGTCGTCGCGCTGGTCGCCCTCGGCGCGACGCGGCCGCTGCGGCTGCGTCCGACCGGCGGCGGCGCGTCGGTGTCGTTCCCGCTCGCCTCGGGGGACCTGCTGGTCATGGGCGGGACGTGCCAGCGGACCTGGCAGCACAGCGTGCCGAAGGTGGCGTGCAGCGGTCCGCGCATCAGCGTCCAGTTCCGCCACCTGTATCCGGGGATGCCGCCGGGCGGGTGACCGACATAGTCTGCGTCGATGCAGCGCAAGATCGGCGTGATGGGCGGGACGTTCGACCCCGTCCACCACGGCCACCTCGTCGCCGCCAGTGAGGTGGCGGACCGCTTCGCCCTCGACGAGGTGATCTTCGTACCGACCGGGAGACCGTGGCAGAAGACCGGCCGCGACGTCTCACCGGCCGAGGACCGCTACCTGATGACGGTCATCGCGACGGCGTCGAACCCCCGGTTCTCGGTCAGCCGCGTCGACGTCGACCGCGACGGCCCCACCTACACCGCGGACACCCTCGCCGACCTGCACGACGCCATGCCCGACGCGCAGCTGTTCTTCATCACCGGCGCCGACGCGCTCCAGCAGATCCTGTCCTGGCGCAAGGTCGACGAGCTGTTCCGCTACGCGCATTTCGTCGGCGTGACCCGGCCCGGGTACGAGCTGGCCGACGGGCACCTGCCCCAGGGGTCGGTGACGACGGTCGAGGTGCCCGCGATGGCGATCTCGTCCAGCGAGTGCCGGGCACGGGTGGGGGCGGGGCGGCCGGTCTGGTACCTCGTGCCGGACGGGGTGGTGCAGTACATCTCCAAGCGCAGTCTGTACCTGGATCCGGAGCGCTGAACTGCGGTTTCTCTCGGCGGACCCCCTGCGGATACAAGATCATCTGACTCGGAGGGCCAGCGCGGATCCGCACCGAGCGCGGTGTCGACGAGCGTCCGGGTGCGGTCCAGGGCGTCCGGCCACGCGTGTGCGTAGGTGATCATCGGCGAGCTGTGTCCCAGGGCGAGCTGCACCGTCTCGACCGACGCCCCGTCGTGGATCAGCAGCCGTCGGCGGGGCAGCCGAACATCGGCGGCCGACCCCGTGCGCCGTCCACCGCTCCGCGGTGATCCTCGGTACGCGCGGTGATCCGCTCGTCGCGTGCGTCCGGTCGCGCGCGGGCGACGGATCAGCGCGCGGGCCGCGGATCACTGCGCGGACGGACGCTCGGCCGGGATGTCAGGGCGCCGGACGGGTGATCGCGGCGGTGGACGTGTCGGCCCACGTCTGCGCCACGCCCCGGGAGGAGTCCGGATCCGGGCCCCACCCACCCCGGGTGACGACCACGCCCCCGTCAATCAGCGCAGGAGTGCCGTGCAGGCCCCGCGCGACCGCGCTCAGGTACTGATCGACGGGCAACGGGCCGGCCCCGGGGGGCGGGTCCGGAACCGGGGTGCGGACTCAGGCCCGCTGCAGCTCCAGCACCGGGATGGTCCGGTCCGTCTTGCGCTGGTAGTCGCCGAACTGCGGCTCCAGTGCGACCTGGCGGGCGTAGACCTCGTCGCGCTCGGGGCCGGTGACCTCCCGCACCCGCACGGGCAGGGTGTCCGTGCCCAGCTCGATCCGCGTGTCGGGGTTCGCGATCAGGTTGTGGTACCAGTCCGGGTTGCTGTCGGCGCCACCCTTGCTCGCGAAGATGTACACCCGCTCGCCCTCGATCAGCGGGACCAGCGGAGCGATCCGTTCGGTGCCCGACCGGGCCCCCACGTGGTGCACCAGCACCAGCGGCTTGCCCTCGAACATGCCGCCCGCCCGGCCGCCGTTCGCGCGGAACTCCTCGATCACGGCGCGATTCATCGCGGCGAAGTCCATCGGGGCGGGTGCGTCACTCATGTCGAGCTCCTCCGGTGAGGTGTCGGGCGCCGTCTCCGCGCCGTACCTCCCCGGTCAACTCGATCTCCCCGCCGGTCATTCCAGGCCCCTCGGGGTCCGCCCGATCGGGGAGCCGGACGCGTCCCCGTGGTGGCGGACGGTTCAGGACGTGTGGCGGCGCCGGCCGGGCGCACCCCGGTGGGATCGCATCAGGGCGGCGAGCGGCCCGGCGCGACGGCATCGCCGTGCCGGGCCCCGGCCGGGTAACGCCCCGGCCCGGCTCGACGATCCCGCCCGCATGACGAACGCCGTCCCCGTCGTGCTGAGCGCGCGCCTCTGCGCCGTCGCCGACGCGGAGCTCGACAACGCCATCGAGGTCGCGATCATGGGCGACGACCACGCGCGGGCCGATCTCGCCCTCGCCGCCCGCGAGTCCATCGGCGCGCAGGTCCCCTGGGTCGACGGGCAGTGGCCGGCGGCCGACCAGGAGCTGCGCATCGGTCTGGACCCGTCCCAGTGGGCGCTGGTCGTCGAGGAGGTCCGGGGCAGCCGTGCGGGCTACGAGCGGATCGGCGACCGGGAGTCGGTCGCGCTGGGTGAGGAGGTACTGGACGTGCTGGGCCGGCAGCTGACCTGAGCTACCCGGCGGCCTCCATCGCCACGTCGCTCCCGCGCCACTCCGCCGCCAGCTCCTCCAGCGGCACCCCGAGCGCCTCGCCCAGACACACGATCGTCCCGAACCCCGGCGAGGGCAGCCGTCCGGTCTCGAGCTTGCGCAGCGTCTCGGGGGAGACGCCGGCCGCCCGCGCGACGTCGACCGGGTCGCGGTCGGCCCGGGCCCGGCGCAGCAGCGCACCGAGACGGCGGCCGGCCTCGATCTGCTCGGGCGTGAGGGGCTGACGGACCATGCGTCGAGCGTAGGGTCGGTATTACTGTACCGGCAAGCCGTGACGGTCCGGTATAGTAATACCGTGATCGAACTGAAGACACCGGCCGAGATCGACCGGATGCACACGACCGGCCGGTTCGTCGCCGAGGTGCTCACCGAGGTCGGCCGGATCGCCGACGTCGGCGTGAACCTCCTCGACATCGAGCAGCACGTGCGCGGCATGATCGCCGAACGCGGCGCCGAGTCCTGCTACTGGGACTACGCCCCGTCCTTCGGGCGCGGCCCGTTCCGCAACGTCATCTGCCTGTCGGTCAACGACGCCGTGCTGCACGGGCTCCCGCACGACTACGTCCTGCGCGACGGCGACGTCCTCAGCGCCGACATCGCCGTCAGCATCGACGGCTGGGTCGCCGACTCCGCCCGGACGGTCGTCGTCGGCACCGCGGCCGACGAGGGTGACCTGCGCGTCATCCGGGCCACCGAGGACGCCCTGGAGGCCGCGATCGACGCGGCCCGGCCGCGCAACCGGCTCGGCGACATCTCCGCCGCCATCGGCGGGGTCGCCCGCGACTACGGCTACCCGGTCAACACCGAGTTCGGCGGGCACGACCTCGGCCGCACCATGCACGGCGACATCCACATCCCGAACGCCGGGCGGGCCGGTCGCGGCCTGACCCTGCGCCCGGGGCTGACCCTCGCGCTCGAACCCTGGTTCGCACGGACCACCGACAAGATCGTGTTCGACCCGGACGGCTGGACGATCCGTTCCGCCGACGGCTCGCGCACCGCGCACTCCGAGCACACCGTCGCGATCACCGAGGACGGCCCCTGGGTGCTGACCCGCCGCGGGCAGGGCTGAGCGGCCCGTGCGTGTCGCCCTCGACGCACTGACCGTCCCGGTCCCGCCGGCCGACGCCGAGCGGACCCGGGCGTTCTACCGTTCCCGTCCGGCGGGCCGCGGTCCCGCGGACGCCGACGAGCTGCGCGCGGTCCGGGCCGCGGTCGCCCCGCCGCCGCCCGCGGTGCCGCCCGCGGTGGGGGACACCGCCGTCGCCGACGGCCGTCGGGTGCCGGTGCGGATCTGCCGCCCGCCGGGCGCGGCGCGCGGGGTGCTGCTGCAGATCCACGGCGGTGGCTTCTACCTGGGCTCGGCCGCGCGGGACGACGTCGGGAACCGGGC
Organism: Pseudonocardia sp. ICBG601; assembly: GCF_020496245.1. Classification (NCBI taxonomy): domain Bacteria; kingdom Bacillati; phylum Actinomycetota; class Actinomycetes; order Pseudonocardiales; family Pseudonocardiaceae; genus Pseudonocardia; species Pseudonocardia sp. ICBG601. The sequence goes on from NZ_JAHLJA010000148.1 coordinate 2,635,331, forward strand.
GCTGTCCGACGCGCTCGGCGTCGCGGTCGTCGCCGTCGACCACCGGCTCGCCCCGGAGCACCCCTGGCCCGCCGCCCCCGACGACTGCGCGACCGCGGCGCTGTGGCTGCTCGACCGGGCGCCGGAGCTGTTCGGCACCGACCGGATCGCGTTCACGGGCGTCTCCGCCGGGGCCACCCTGGCCGTGACGACGCTGCTGCGGCTGCGCGACCGCGGCCTGGCCGACCGCGTCGCCGGGGCCGACCTGCGGTACGGCACCTACGACCTGAGTGCCCGGACCCCGGCCGGTCGCCGCATCGCCGACGAGTACTTCCTGCGCGCCTACGCCGGCCACGTCGCCGACCGGACCGTCCCGGACCTGTCCCCGGTGTTCGCCGACCTCACCGACCTGCCGCCGCTGCTGATGACGGTCGGCACCGACGACGTGCTGCTGGAGGACAACCTCGCGATGGCCGCCCGGCTCGCGACGGCCGGGGTCGAGGTCGACCTGCGCGTCCACCCGGACGTCCCGCACGGCTTCGCCGGGCACGACACCCCGGTCGCCGCCACCGCGCTGCGGTACGCGCGGGACTGGCTGTCCGCCCGGATCGACGGCGCGTCCCCGTCGACCGGGCTGTGACGACCCGACCTCGCACACCGTGCCCCGACCTCGCAGCCGCTGCGGGGGCTGCGAGGTCGGGCAAACGTCTGCGAGGTGCGACGCCGCGACGCCGCCGATCACGGTGCGTCATGCAACGCGTGTTCCCGGTCTACGGAAAGTGAGCCCGGTGGGCGGACGCGGACCACCGTCCGCGACATCGATCTTCTTGCGGCACACGAGAGATGGGAACGCAGTGCCTGCGACCCGGCTCCGCGCGTTACCACCATATGAACTCCGACGACCTGACCATGCCCATCCTCGACCCCGCCCAGCTCGCCGAGCTGCGCCGCAGCACCGACCCGGCGCACGCCGCGGCGCCACCGAACGCCGCGGCCTGGCTGCTGATGATGGTGCTGGGACTCGGCATCGTCGTGACGATGCTCGTGCTCGTCGTCGCCTGGAGCTGAGCGCGGCCCGGTCGGGATCTTGTGCCGCGCGTCACAAGGGAGAAGAGTCGCCCCGGTCCGCGTCTTCGACGGAGCAGGAGCGTGACAGCAGTGACGACCGGGACGACAGTGCAGCCGACGGCGATCGAGAATCCCTACTACACCCACGAGTTCCACGGCGACTACGACCTGATCAGCCTGGGGGAGTTCGCGCTGGAGGAGGGCGGGGTGATCCCCGACCTGCAGCTCGCGGTGGCCACCTTCGGCACGCTGAACGCGGCGAAGGACAACGCGATCCTCGTGACGACCTGGTACTCGGGCACGCACCAGATCTTCCGCGACGTCTACATCGGCCCGGACCACGCGCTGAACCCGGAGCGGTACTTCATCGTCGTGGTCAACCAGATCGGCAACGGTCTGTCGACCAGCCCGCACAACGCCTCGGGCGCCAACGCCGGCATCGCGATGTCGAACTTCCCGCACGTCCGCATCGGCGACGACGTCCGTGCCCAGGAGCAGCTCCTGCGCGAGCACTACGGGATCGACCGGCTCGCGCTGGTCGTCGGGGGCTCGATGGGCGCGCAGCAGACCTACGAGTGGATGGTCCGGTTCCCGCAGAAGGTGCGCCGCGCCGCGCCGATCGCTGGGACCGCGCAGAACACCCCGCACGACTTCCTCTACACGCAGGCCCTGGTCGAGGCGATCACCTCCGACCCCGGCTTCGCCGGCGGCAACTACCGCAGCAACACCGAGGTCGAGGCCGGGCTGAAGCGGCACGCCGGCATCTGGGCGGTGATGGGGTTCTCCACCGAGTTCTGGAAGCAGGAGGTGTGGCGCGCCCTGGAGTTCGAGTCCCGCGAGGCGTTCATGGCCGGCTTCCTGGAGCCGTACTTCACCGCGATGGACCCCAACGACCTGCTGTGCATGGCGTGGAAGTGGCAACGGGGCGACGTCGCCCGCCACACCGGCGGCGACCTCGCCGAGGCGCTCGGGCGCAACGAGTCCGTCGCCCGGGTCATCCCGATCAACGAGGACATGTTCTTCCCGGTCCGTGACCACGAGGCCGAGCTGGAGCTGACCCCGCACGCGACGATCCGCGTCGTCGACGACCTGCTCGGGCACCTCGCCCTGTTCGGCGTCGCGCCCACCTACATGCCGCAGATCGACCAGTACCTGCAGGAGCTGCTCGACAGCCCGGCGTGACCGCGGGCCCGGACCGTCCCCGACCCGCCCGTTCGGGGACGGTCCGGCGCACTCCGGACACATTCGTGGCAGATACTGCCAACAAATCGTAGGCTGGGGATCACCACCACGACCCCCAGGAGTGTCGATGACCCTCGCCACCGAGCGTCCCCGCCTGCCGTTCACCCGACCGAACCTGCTCGACCTCGCGCCGTTCTACGAGGTCCTGCGCCGCGAGGCGCCGATCGCGCCGGTGACCACACCGGCCGGGGACCCGGCCTGGCTGGTGACCCGGTTCGCCGAGGTCCGCGAGCTGCTCGGGGACAAGCGGTTCGGCCGGTCGCACCCGGAGCCGGAGAAGGCGTCGAGGATTAGCACCGCCGCCGTCCAGGACGGGCCGTCGGGCACCTACGAGAACGAGGCGGAGGAGCACGGCCGGATGCGCCGGCTGCTCACCCCGGCCTTCTCCGCCAAGCGGATGCGGACGCTGTCCGGGCACGTGCAGGAGCTCGTCGACGGCTACGTCGACGCGATGGTCGCCGAGCACGACGCCGCGGGCCCGGGCGCCACCGTGGACCTGCACACGCACCTCGCCTTCCCGCTGCCCGTGGCGGTCATCTGCTCGCTGCTCGGCGTCCCCGAGTCCGACGGCGAGTACTTCCGCGCCCTCTCCGACCGCATGGCGACCTTCTCCGGGGAGGACGCCCACGTCGCCCGCGAGGAGTTCGGCCGCTACATGGCCGGGCTCGCCGAGGGCAAGCGCTCCGAGCCGGGCGAGGACGTCATCACCGACCTCGTGCAGGCCCAGGCCGAGGACCCCGGGTTCGGCTACCCGGAGATGGTCCGGCTCTGCGTCGGGCTGCTGTTCGCCGGCCACGAGACCACGGTGAACCGGATCGGGCTCGGCATCCTGTTCCTGATGACCAACCGCGACGAGTGGGACAGGCTCGCCGCGGACCCGGACGGCCGGATCGACGCCGTCATCGAGGAGGTCATGCGCCTCGGCGCGCCCGGCGACCTGGGACTCCTGCGCTACGCCCACGAGGACGTGGAGATCGCCGGGGTCACCATCGCGCGCGGCGACGCGGTGATCCTCTCGGTCAACGCCGCCAACCGCGACGTCGACGTCTTCGACCACGCCGAGACCTTCGACCCCGACCGCACCGAGCGCGGACACGTCGGCTTCGGCCACGGGCCGCACTTCTGCATCGGCGCGAGCCTGGCCCGCACCGAGCTGCGTGCGGTGTTCGCGACGCTCGCCCGCCGGCTGCCGGAGCTGGACCTCGCCGTCGGCATGGACGAGCTCGACGTGCGCACCGACCACATCACCGGCGGCGTCCGCAGCCTGCCGGTCCGCTGGTGAGGGAGGGGACCGCGATGAAGGTCGAGGTCGACCAGCACGCGTGCGTCGGCTCGGGGCAGTGCCTGCTCACCGCCCCGGACGTGTTCGACCAGCGTGACTCCGACGCCATCGTCGAGCTGCTCACCGACACCCCGCCGGAGGGCCAGGAGCAGGCCGTGCGCAACGCGGCGCGCGGCTGCCCGGCGTCGGCGATCACCGTCGTCGACGACTGAGCGGAGCGATGAGTCCGGGACGCCTCCGCGGTCGACCCTGGTGTACGACGCACCGACGACCGTGGAGGCACCTCCCGTGCGCACCCTCGCGATCACCCAGAACATCACCCTCGACGGCGCCGTCGAGTTCCTCGGCGACTGGTTCGACCCGAACGCCGAGGGCCAGGACGACGTGCTCGCCGAGCTGCACCGCCAGGACGCCGCGTCCGACGCGACCCTGCTCGGCCGTCGCACGTTCTGCGACTTCCGCGGCTTCTGGCCCGCGCAGACCGACGACGCCACCGGCATCACCGACTACCTGAACCACGTCGACAAGTACGTGGTGTCGTCCACGCTGACCGACCCGGAGTGGCGGAACTCGACGATCCTGTCCGGGGACCCGGTCGCCGAGGTGGCGGCGCTCAAGGAGCAGCCGGGCACCGACATCGTGCTGACCGGCAGCATCACGCTCTGCCACACGCTCATCGCCGCCGGGCTCGTCGACGAGTTCCGGCTCTTCCACCACCCGGTCGTGCAGGGCGCCGGCCGGCGCCTGTTCCCCGACGGTGCGTCCTTCGAGGGACTACGGCTCCTCGACGCCCGGTCGTTCTCCGGCGGGGTCGTCTACACCGCGCACGCGGCGCGCTGACCGGCGCTCAGGTCGCCGTCTCCTCCCGCGCGGCGGCCCGCTCCACCCGGTGCCGCACGTAGCGCGACACCAGCAGTCCGCCGACGACGGCGACGATCAGCCCGATCCAGGAGAACCGCTTCAGCCAGGTCTCGGCGACGATGCCGAGCAGGTAGATCAGGGCGACCGTGCCGCCCGCCCACAGCACCGCACCGGTGGCGTTCGCCGCGAGGAACGCGGGGTAGCGCATCCGCATCGTCCCGGCCAGCGGCCCGGCCAGGATCCGCAGGATCGCCACGAAGCGACCGAACAGCACCGCCCACACCCCGTGCCGGTCGAAGATCCGCCGGGCGACGGTGAGGTGGGCGGGCCCCAGGTGCTTGGGGAAGCGGCGCCCGAGCCGTTCGAGCAGGCCGGTGCCGTAGCGGCGCCCGACCGAGTAGCCGATCGAGTCACCGACGATCGCGCCCGCCGTCGCCGACGCCGCGACGGCGACCGGGTCGATGTGGGATCCGGGCCGCGCGGCCAGCAGCGCCGCGCCGACCAGCACGATCTCACCGGGCAGCGGGACCCCGATGCTCTCCACCCCGACGACGCCCGCGCACAGGAAGTAGATCGCGAGCGGGGGGATCGCCATCAGGAGCATGTCGACGTGCACCACCCCATCATGCACAGGTATCGGTGCTGCGGTGACGGCCCGGTGCGGGCATCATCCGCGGACGTGAGCACACCGCTGGAGCAGGTCTTCCTGGCCGCCCACGACGACCTGCCCCGTGAGGCGCCGGGATCGGAGGAGACGACGGCGCTGCTGCTGCGTCTGGCCGGCGACCTGCCCGAGCGGCCGCGGATCGTCGACATCGGCTGCGGGACGGGCCCCTCGACGCTCCCGCTGGCCGCGGCGACCGGTGGTGAGGTCGTCGCCGTCGACCTGCACGAACCCTTCCTCCAGCGGCTGCGGACCCGCGCCGCGACGTCCGGGCTGGGGGAGCGGGTGCGTCCGCTCGTCGCGGCGATGGACGACCTCCCGCTGCCCGACGGCGAGGCCGACCTCGTCTGGTCCGAGGGCGCGGCCTACGTCATGGGGTTCGACGCCGCGCTGGCCGGCTGGCGGCGGCTGCTGGCCCCGGGCGGTGTGCTGGTCCTCACCGAGGCCGAGTGGACGACCACCGAGCCGTCGCCCGGCGCGCGGGAGTTCTGGGACACGGGCTACCCGGGGATGCGGACGACCGCGGAGAACGTCGCCGCCGCGCAGCGGGCCGGGTACACGGTGCAGGCGGTCTACCTGCTCCCCGACTCCGACTGGGACGCCTACTACCGGCCGCTGGCCTGCCGGATCGCCACCCTGCGGGAGGACGGCGTCGACCCGGCGGCGCTGGACGAGGTGGGCGACGAGATCGCCGTGCGGGAACGGTTCGGCGCCGAGTACGGCTACACCGGCTACGTCCTGCGTCCGCGCTGACCCGGCTCCCGCGCGCCCGCGAGCCGGCCGATCCGGTCGGCCCCCGCGCGCAGCAGCGCGGTCAGGTCCGGATCGGTGACCGGCAGCCGCCCGGTCGGGCCGAGGGCGGCCAGGCAGCCGACGACGCGACCCTCGGCGTCGCGCACCGCGACCGCGACCGACGAGCGGCCGGAGCGCAGCTCGTCGACCTCGGTGGCGACGCCCGCGCGCGCCACCGTCCGCAGCTCCTCGGCCAGCACGGGCGCGGCGGTCAGGGTGTGCCGGGTGAGGGTCCGCGGCCGGTCGGGGACGAGCTCGGGGTGCGCGGCGAGCATGATCTTGCCCATCGCCGAGGCGTGCGGATGGGCGAGCAGCGTCCGCTCCCCGGGCAGCTCGTGGTCGGGGTCCCGGTCGACCAGCCGCAGCGCGCCCGCGGGCCAGTCGGCGACGAACAGCCCGAACCGGACCCGGCCGCGGATCCCGGCGACGACCTCGGCCAGCTGCGGCTGACCCTGTGCGGCACCGGCGAGCTCGCGGGTGCGGCGCCCCAGCGCGAAACCGGACAGGTCGCTGATCCGGACCAGGTAGCCGTCGGCGACGAGCACGTTGAGCAGCCGGTACGCCGTCGCCGCCGGGATCCCCGTCGTGCGGGACAGCTCCCGCGCCGTCGCACCCGGCCCGATCCGCGCCACCGCCGCCAGCAGCTCCAGGGCCCGGCTCGCGGCACCCGGCTCGCTCACGGCGGGTCCCCGGCCCGCCGGTCCCGCCGGACCAGTCTCGGCGTGCCCGAGGCGTCCGGCACGAAGTCGCCCGCGCCGGGCAGGACGTCGTCGCTGCCGGGCTGGTCGAACGCCCCGATCCGGGCGAGCCGGTCCGGGCGCCGGCGCAGGAACCACCACCACACCGGCCCCGCCGCGCAGCACGCCACCAGGGCCACCGCGGCGCCGGTCCCGTCGACGGCGCCGAGCAGGCCGGGCAGCCGCAGCACCAGGAGCAGCGTGCCGAGGACCCCGACCACGGCGCCGGTCACCAGCGCCGGGCGGGTGTGCTCCCGGATGCGCAGCAGGAACGCGACGGAGGCGACCGCGACCAGCACGTAGGCGACGGTGACCAGCGCCCGCACCAGGTGGCGCACCGCGTCGGTCCCGGACGGGGCCAGGTCGGCGAGCAGCCCGCCGGCGAGCACCACGGCCACGATCCCGACGACGGCCCGGTGCGGGGTGCGCCACCGCGGGTGCACCGTCGCGAGGACTCGTGGCAGCAGCCGCTCCACCCCGAGGGAGAACGCGACCCGCGACGCCGCGTGCGCCGAGGCTGCCGCCGAGGCCAGGTAGGAGCAGGCCAGACCGGCGTGCAGGGCCACCACCAGCGCGGTCGGGACCCCCGCCGACCCGGGGTCGGTCAGGATCCGGACCAGGGTCGCGGCCCGGCCGGTCCAGCCGGCCCAGGCCGCGAACGACAGCAGCGCCCCGCACAGCAGCGGCGTCCACAGCACCACCCGGGTCACCGTGACCAGCGGTCGTCGCGCCTCCGGGCCGAAGAAGGTCGCCGACTCGAAGCCCGCGAGCATGAACATCGCCGTCAGGGCGACGGCCAGCAGGTCCGGCACCGGTCCGGCCGGGACCGGCGCGGCGGGGTCCGGGGCCGGGACCAGCAGCACCGCGACGACGAGCAGCAGCGAGCCGGCCTCCACCCCGAGCAGGGTGAGGGCGGCGACCCGCGGCCCGCGCACCAGCACCGTCGCGATCCCCGCCGCCACCACCAGGTGCAGCAGCACCTGCGCACCGGCCCCGCTCACGTCGAGCCCGGCCGCCCCGGCCAGCGCGGTCAGGGCCCGGCCGCCCGCGTAGAGGGTGATCGCTGCGCTGCCCAGGTACTTGCACCCGATCACGACGGCGGCGGTGAGCGAGGCCCGCGCGCCGAGGCCCTGGAAGACGAAGCTGTAGACACCGCCCGCGGCGGCCTGACGACGGGTGAACTGGCCGAGGCAGACCGCCACCAGGGTCACCGCCACCGTCGCGCCGACGACGACGAGCAGCCCCGCCAGCGGATCGGCGAGCCGGCCCACCACCAGGGGGAGCATCGCCATCGACGCCGCCGGCGCGGTCGTCGCCACGGACTGCGCGACCAGCTCGGTCCCACCCATCCGGCGCCGTCCGAGCGGCGCCATCGGCGACTCCGCCCGCAGCGGTGCCCGGCCGGGGAAGAAGGACCGCGCGATGGCCCTGTCGAGGTCGGACACGGAGCGGGACGCTAGGGCCGGGCTGTTGCCCGGGTGTTGCGTCCACGCGTCGGACGTCGAACCCGCGATGGGAGCGCGCGACCCGCCTTCCCGGTCCGGTTGCCGCGAACGCAGCGCGGACGACCCGCGACCGTCGCCGCCGGTTCCGAACATCTCCGCCGTGACCGTGACCCGCAGAACGTTCATCAGGGCGCTGGGGCTGGCCGGTGGGGCCGGCGCCGCGTACGAGGCCATGGCGAGCATCGGGCTCGCCCCGCGTGCCGGGGACGACCCGGCCTGGACCCCACCGGCCCGCGACGCCCGTGCCGCGGGCCGCCGCGTGCTCGTGCTCGGCGCCGGCCCGGCCGGGCTCGCCGCCGCCCACGAACTGGGCAAGGTCGGCTACGACGTGTCCGTCGTCGAGGCCCGCACCCGGCCCGGCGGGCGGGTCTGGTCGGTGCGCGCGGGCACCGAGGAGACCGACCTGCACGGCGAGACGCAACGCTGCACCTTCGCGCCGGGCCACTTCTTCAACCTGGGCGCGACCCGGATCCCGCAGAGCCACGTCACCCTGGACTACTGCCGCGAGCTCGGCGTGGAGATCCAGCCGTTCGGCAACCAGAACGCCAACACCGTCGTCAACTACACCGACGCGGGGGCGCTGTCCGGCACCTCGGTCACCTACCGGGCGGCGAAGGCCGACACCTTCGGCTACGTCTCCGAGCTCCTCCACAAGGCGACCACCCGCGGCGCGGTCGACGACGTCCTGACCGCCGCGGACAAGGAGGCGCTCTCGGAGTTCCTCGTCTCGCTGGGCGACCTGTCCTCCGACGGCCGCTACCTCGGCTCCCCGCGCCGGGGCTACGCCCGCGAGCCCGGCGGCGGGACCGACGCCGGGACCCCCACCGTGCCGTACCCGATGTCGTCGGTGATCCGCAGCGGCCTGGGCCGGAACTTCGCCTTCGACTACGAGTACGACCAGGCCACGATGATGTTCACCCCGGTCGGCGGGATGGACCGGATCCACCACGCGCTCGCCGAGCGGATCGGCGCCGACCGGATCCGCTACGGCACGGCCGTCACCGGGCTGCACAACACCCCGGACGGGGTGACCGTCGACGTCGTGCCGGTCGCGGGCGGGCCGGTCGAGCGGCTGACGGCCGACGAGGTCGTCTGCACGCTGCCGCCGCACCTGGTGACCCGGCTCGACACCAACCTGCCCGCCGCCGTGCTGGCCGCGCAGCGTGCGGCGAAGCCCAGCTCGTCGGGAAAGCTCGGGATCGAGTACACCCGCCGCTGGTGGGAGACCGACGAGCGGATCTACGGCGGCGCCAGCAACACCGACCGCGACATCGCCCAGATCATGTTCCCCTACGACCACTTCCACGCCGACCGGGGCGTGGTCGTCGGCTACTACAGCTCCGGGGCGCGGCAGCGGGCCTTCGAATCCCTGACCCACCGCCAGCGGCTCGCGAAGGCCCTCGACGAGGGCGCCGCGATCCACGGCGAGAAGTACCGCTCCGACATCGCGTCGTCGTTCTCCGGGTCGTGGGCGGTGACCCGCTGGTCGGAGTCGGCCTGGGCGAGCTGGGAGGCCACGAGCCCGGAGTACCGGCTGCTCACCCAGCCCGCCGGGCGCATCTGGTTCGCCGGGGACCACCTCTCGCACGCCATCGCCTGGCAGCACGGCGCGTTCACCTCCGCCCGGTCGACGGTCTCGGCGTTGCACGCCCGGGTCGCCGGCGGCGCCTGACCCCACCCCGTTCCCCGAGGAGACACGATGCGACGTCCCGTCCCCGTCCTGATCGCCCTGTCCGTCACCGCCGCGCTGGTCACCGGCTGCGCCGGCGGCGCGCCCGACCCCGCCGGGCCCGGACCGTCCGCCCTGCCCGTGCTGGAGGCGGGCGAGGCCGACCCGATGATCGCCGAGGGGGTGAGCGTGGTGAGCGGGGCATCGCTGTACAAGTCCAGCGGTCTCGGCCCGTCCGCGGCGAACCCCGCGGCCGCGGACGGCACCCCGCAGTCCTACGTCGACGCGGGGCAGTTCCCCGGCGGCACGCTCCCCGCGGGCGTCTCGCTCACCGAGGCCCAGGGCATGAACGCGCTCGCCCGGATCAAGGAGAACCTGGAGGCCCGGGGCCTGCGCCTGGACGACGTCACCTCGATGCGGGTGTTCCTCGACAACGCCCCCGGCACGACCCGGGCGGACTACGCCGGCTGGAACCGGGCCTACCGCCAGTACTTCGCCAACACCGACCTGACCACGGGGGAGACGGTGCTGGTCCCGACCGGGACGGCCGCGCCCGCCGCACCGCTGGTCCGCAACCCCGCCCGGCCCAGCCGGTTCGCGTTGGAGGTGGCGAGCCTGCCGGTCCCCGGCTGGCTGGTGGAGGTGGAGGTCGACGCGGTCTACCCGGCCGGGGTGACCCCGCGCTGACCTGCGCCCCCGCGCGGGCCCGCCGGTCCGGCCGGCTCAGGCGGTGGCGCCGATCCGGTCGCGGCACCGGGGTGCGGCGGTACGGTCGGGTCGTGAGCGCCGTCGTGCCGCCGGGTCCGCGCCCCCGCACCGACGACGACCTGCCGGGCTGCGTCGCGGTGCTGCGCGCGGTGCACGCCACCGACCGTTACCCGTCGACCTGGCCGGCCGACCCGGCGGCGTTCCTGTCCCCGTCGGGCCTGGTCACCGCGCTGGTCGTCACGGTGGGGGAGCGGGTCGTCGGGCACGCCGCGCTCCTCGCCGACGATGCCGACGACGCGGGCGACCCCGGTGCGCTGCGGCTGACCCGGATGTTCGTCGACCCGGCGCTCCGCCGTGCCGGGCACGCCCGCGCCCTGCTGGCGGGCGTCGCCGCCGAGCTCGCGGCCCGTGGCCGCGACGGGGTGCTCGACGTCGTCGAGTCCGTCCCGGCCGAGCGTCTCTACCGGGCGGCCGGCTGGGTCCGCACCGGGACCGCGCCCGCCGGGTGGCGGTTCCCGGACGGCCGCGAGCCGGTCGCCGCGCTCTACCGGCTGCCGATCACGCAGCGCCGAAAGAGTGACGACGCAGCGCAATAGTCGACCATCGGTCACGCTGCGCTGCGCCGATCGGGCTACGGTGATCCTCGTGATCGAGGTCCCCACCCCGACGGTGGCCGGTCTGCTGCTCCGCGCGGTGCCGCAGCCCGTCCGCCGGGACGCCCACGCCGCGATGCACACCCTCGCCCCGTGGGGCGCGGTGTCGGCGCAGCTCGTGCAGGACTCCGGCGGCGGCGTCGCCGACCACGACGTGCACGTCGACGGCGACCCGGTCCACATCCCGTTCCGGGTGTCGTTCCCCTGGCCGTCGTCGGCGGTGCTCGCCCGGATGGGCCCGCGCCGCCGCGCCGTCGTCGCTGCGTGGATGTCGCGCAGCGAGAACGCCGGGCACCGCCAGCGCGCCGTGCGCGACCTGCTCTGCGTGCACGAGGCGTGGGTGGTGCCGTTCGTGGTCGCCCCCTGCGGGGAGTACGTCCACGAGATCGGCGCCGACGTCGACCGGTTCGTCCGCACCGAGCTGGGCCGCCACCCCGCGCTCCGGCACGCCTACGCCCGCTTCGTGCGGGACAACCCGCGGTTCCTGGCCACCACGCGGCACCGCGCGGTGACCTTCCGCCACCTGGACCACCGGTGGCCGCACCGGGGCGACCCGGACCGGACCTACCCGCAGCTCGCGGCGCTCGACGCGCTGTCCGCCCTCGCCTATCGGGGAGGTCAGGACTACCCGGGGGACCCGGCGCCGCCGCGGGTCACCGCGGCGGCGTCCTGAGCGCTCAGGCGGACGCGGCCGCCGCCGTGACCTCCGCGGTGCCGCAGTCCAGCACCACCTCGCCGTCGACGGCGGTCCGGAACGCGACCGTGCCGTCACCGGTGTCCCACACCGAGACGGTCAGGGACTGGCCGGGCACGACCGGCCGGGTGAACCGGGCGTCCATCGCGACGAGGCGGCGGGCGTCGCCGTCGCAGACGGTCGCGACCAGCGCACGCGTGGTGAACCCGTAGGTGCACATGCCGTGCAGGATCGGCCGGTCGAAACCGCCCTTCGCGGCGAACTCCGGATCGCTGTGCAGCGGGTTGCGGTCCCCGGTCAGCCGGTAGAGCAGGGCCTGGCCGGGCGTGGTCCGGTAGGTCACCTCGTGGTCGGGCGCGCGGTCGGGTACGGGGCTCGGCGCGCTGTCACCGCGGGTGCCGCCGAAGCCGCCCTCGCCGCCGAGGAACAACGTCTTCGTGCTGGTCAGCACCGGTTCCCCGGTGCTCGCGTCGACGGCCTCGGCCTCGGTGCGCACCAGCGCCCCGGACCCCTTGTCGAGCACCTCGGTGACCGTCGCGGTCACCCGGACCCGCCCCTCCACCGGCAGCGGGCCGACCACCCGGAACGCCTGCTCGGCGTGCACGACGCGCGAGGCGTCCACGTCACCGAGGTCGACCTTCGCGCCCGCGGTGACGATCTCCGCGAACGACGGCAGCACCGCCGTCCGCACGCCCGCGGTGTTCTCCGTGGTCAGCGACAGCTCGGCGGTGGGGTCCTCACCCCCCGCGCCGACGGCGACCGCGTAGAGGAGCACGTCGTCCCGTGCCCACGCGAAGCTGACCGGTTCGCACTGCGTGCCCTCGAGATCGGGCGCCAGGGGCATGGGGAGTCTCCTTCGACGTTCCACCGTGAGGCGGAAACCTATCCCGCCCGGTGCCCGCCGCCCAAGCCCCCGGTGCCCGGCTGACACACTGTCGAGGTCAATCGTGGTCGTGAAGGGAAGAGTGTGGTGACGGCATCACCGGAGGCGGTCGAGCTGGCGAAGGTGGCCGCGGCCGCCGCGGCCGACAAGAAGGCCGTCGACATCGTCGCGCTCGACGTGTCCGACCAGCTCGCGCTGACCGACTGCTTCGTGCTGGCGTCGGCGGCCAACGAGCGTCAGGTCCAGGCCATCGTCGACGAGGTCGAGGAGAAGCTGCGCGAGCGCGGCAGCAAGCCGACCCGCCGCGAGGGCGACAACGACAACGGCTGGGTGCTGCTGGACTTCAACGACATCGTCGTGCACGTCATGCACACCGAGCAGCGCGGCTTCTACGGCCTGGACCGGCTCTGGAAGGACTGCCCGGCGATCGAGGTGCCCGACCCCAAGGGCGACCCGGACGGCACTGCATGACGCTGCGCCGGGTCACCCTGCTGCGGCACGGGCAGACCGAGTACAACTCCGTCGGCCGGATGCAGGGGCACCTGGACACCCGGCTGACCGACGCCGGTCGCGCGCAGGCCGCGGCCGTCGCGCCGCGGCTCGCGCAGGAGCGGTTCGACCGGATCATCACCTCGGACCTGACCCGCGCCCACGACACCGCGACCGCGGTGGCCGAGGCCGTCGGGCTGCCGCTGTCGGTGGACAAGCGGCTGCGGGAGACCCACCTCGGGGACTGGCAGGGACGCACCATCGCCGAGATCGGTGCCGACGACCCGGGCGCGATCGCCGAGTGGCGGTCCGACCCGCGGTTCACCCCGCCCGGCGGGGAGTCCCGGGTCGACGTCGTCGTCCGGTCGCTGCCGGTCGTCGAGGAGCTGGACCTCGAGTACGCCTCCGACCCGGAGGAGCGCTCCGTGCTGCTCGTCGCGCACGGCGGCATGATCGCCGGGATGGTGTGCGGGCTGCTCGACCTGCCGCAGTCGTCCTGGCCGGTGATCGGCGGGCTGGGCAACACCCGGTGGGCCGTCGTCGCCCGCCGTGACGACCACCCCCGCTGGCGCCTGTCGGGGTACAACATCGGTGCCTGACCTGCTGGTCGTCGGGGACTCGCTGGCCTTCCACGGACCCGAGCGGCCCTGCCCGGCCGACGAGCCGAGGCTGTGGCCCAACATCGCCGCCGCCCGCCTCGGCGGCCGCGCCGAGATCGTCGCGCGCGCCGGGTGGACGGCCCGGCACGCCTGGTCGGCGATCACCGGGGACCCGCGGGTGTGGGCGGCGCTGCCGCGGGTCGGCGCGGTCGTGCTCGGGGTGTCCGGGATGGACTCGCTGCCGTCCCCGCTGCCGACCGCACTGCGCGAGCTGATCCCCGTCCTGCGGCCCGCCCCGCTGCGCCACGCGGCCCGCAGCGCCTACCGGCGCGCCCAGCCGCGGCTCGCCCCGGCGCTGGCGCGGCTGCCCGGCGGGGGACCGGCGACCCTGCCGCCCCGCCTCACCGTCGCCTACCTGGAACGCTGCCGGGCCGGTGTGCACGCCCTGCGCCCCGGGCTGCCGGTGGTGGCGCTGGCACCGTCGGTGCACCGCGCCGCCGACTACGGCCTGGCCCACCCGCACCGTGCCGCCACCGACGCCGCGATCCGCCGCTGGGCGGCCGGCGCCCCGGCCGTGACGGTGCTCGACGTGCCCGCCCTGGTCGGCGAGCACGTCCTCGGTGGGCACGGCAACCCCGACGGGCTGCACTGGGGCTGGGCGGGCCACGCCGCCGTCGGGGAGGCGCTGGCCGGGCTCCTCGCGGCCGTGGGGGACCGGCCGTGACCCTGCTCGGCATCGACCTCGGCACCACCTCGGTCAAGGCGGCGGTGTTCACCGGCGACGGCGTCCGGGTCACCGCGGCCCGTGCCGCCCACCCCACCGCGCGGCCCGCACCCGGGCACGCCGAGCAGGACCCGCACGACTGGTGGTCCGGGCTCACCGAGGTGGTCGGCGCACTCGGCCCGGCACTGGCCGGGGTGACGGCGGTCGGGGTGTGCGCCCAGGTCAACACCCATCTGTTCGTCGACGACGACGGTGCCCCCGTCCACCCGGCGATCACCTGGCAGGACGGCCGGTGCGGCCCGGTCGCGGCGACACTGACCGAGCGGCTCGCCCCCGCCGACCGGGCCCGGGTCCGGGGCGGGCTGGGCACCGTCGACGCCTCGCACGCGGCCGCCCGTGCCGCCTGGCTCGCCGAACACCGGCCCGACGCGTGGGCCCGCGCACGGAGGCTGCTCGCCCCCAAGGACTGGCTGCTCGAACGGCTCACCGGCACCGCCGTGGCCGACCCGCTGTCCTCGACCGGGCTCCTCGACCCCGACGGCCGGTACCCGGACTGGCTCGACCTGCTCGTCCCCGGGCTGCGCGCGATGCCGGCGCCCCTGACCGACCCGGCGTCGGTCGCGGGGGAGACCACCGGCGCGGGCGGGCTCCCGGCCGGGCTGCCCGTCGCCGTCGGGACGATGGACGCCTGGGCGGCGCTGCTCGGCGGCGGGATCGCCGCCCCCGGCGACGCGATCGACATCGCGGGCACCTCGGAGGTCCTGGCCCTCGCCGCGACGCCCGGCGGCGGCGCCCCGGGCATCGTCACGTTCCCGCCGTGGCGCGGGCTGCACGTGCACGCCGGGCCCACCCAGGCCGGCGGCGACGCCCTGACCTGGGCGTCCGCGGTGCTCGGCGTCGCACTGGCCGAGCTGCTGGACCGCGCCGCCGGCGCCGACCCGGGCCAGGTCCTGTTCCTGCCCCAGCTCGCCGGGGAACGGGCCCCGCTGTGGGACCCGGACCTGCGCGGGCACTGGCTCGGCGCGGGCTTCGCCACCGGGTCCGCCGAGCTGGGCCGCGCCGTGCTGGAGGGCGTCGCGCACGCCGCCCGGCACGTCCTGGGGCCGCTGGAGGCTGCCGCCGGACGTCGCGCCGACACGATCGCCGCCTGCGGCGGTGGTGCGGCGAGCGACCTCTGGTGCCAGATCAAGGCCGACGTGCTGGACCGGCCTCTCCGCCGCACCGCCGAGCGCGACGCCGGGGTGCTCGGCGCCGCGATGCTCGCCGCGCTCGCGACCGGCGACGCCGCCTCGGTCGGTGAGCTCGCCGGGCGCATGGTGCGGGTCGACCGGGAGTTCACCCCCGACGCGCGCACCCGCGGCCGCCTCGACGACGCGCACGGCCGCTACCTCGCCGCGCAGCGGGCACTGGCACCGCTGTTCCGCCCGACGGGTGGATAGGGTCCGGCCGTGCCCCCCTCGCCGGTCGCCGTGGTCACCGACTCCACCGCCCACCTGCCGCCCGGCGTCGCGGAACGGCGGGGCATCCACGTCGTCCCGCTGGAGGTGCGGCTCGGCGAGCGCACCGCCCGTGACGGTGTCGACGTCTCCGCCGCCGAGCTGATCACCGCCCTCGCCGACCGCAACCTGCTGGTACAGACCTCGCGCCCGACCCCGGCCGCGTTCGCCGAGCGCTTCACCGCCCTGCTCGACGACGGCGCCCCCGCCGTCGTGGCCGTGCACCTGTCCCGGGAGCTGTCCGGCACCTGGGACGCCGCCCGGCTCGCCGCACAGAAGGTCGCCCCGGACCGGATCCGGGTCGTCGACTCCGGCGCCATCGCGATGGGTCTGGGCTTCGCCGTGCTGGCCGCCGCCGACGCCGCCGGGGCGGGCGAGGCCCCCGACGACGTCGAGGCCGTGGCCGGAGCCGTCGCCGCACGGGCACGGATCCTGTTCGCGGTGCAGGACCTGGAACGGCTGCGCCGTGGCGGCCGGATCGGCGCCGCGTCCGCGCTGGTGGGCACGGCCCTGTCGGTCAAGCCGATCCTGCACCTGCGCGACGGCCGGATCGCGCCGCTGGAGAAGGTGCGCACGACCTCGCGCGCGACCGAACGGCTCGTCGCGCTCGCGGTCGCCGAGGCGGGTCCGGGGGCGCACGTCGCCGTGCACCACCTCGGTGCCGAGGACCGGGCCGAGGACATCGCCGACCGGCTGCGCGAACATCTGCCCGACGCCGCCGGGATGCACGTCTCCGAGGTCGGCGCGGTGATCGGGGCGCACGCGGGACCGGGGCTGGTGGGGGTCGTGGTGGTGCCGGCGGGCTGACCGCCTCCCCGGAGGGTGGCCGGCCCCGGCCGCCCTGCCACGAGCCGACGGGCCCCGCCGGTGTCTAGCACGGACCGCCGACGATCCGGCCCCGTGACGGCCCACGGGACGCCGTCGGTCCCCAATCGACGGATCCGTCCACAGGCCGGACACCGGCCGGTCGGAACGGGTGTGGCGGCCCTAGCGTCGGCTGCGTGACCAGGACCGACGCCTCCCTCGACCCGGCCCGGCGGCTCGCCGGGATCGGGACGCGCGGGCGCCCGGACACGGTCGCGGACCGGCTCGATCCCCCGACGGTCCCGTTGCCCGCGCTGCCGCTGCCTCCCGGCCCGGCCGAGTCACGCCCCGGACGAGCGCCCGCGCCCGGGCCACCCCCGCCGCACGATGTCCGCGGCGCCGGTTCGCCGGGTACGACGCCGCCGGCGTCCGGGCCCGGCGCCTCGCACGGTGTGGTGCCGATGTGGCCCGCCGACCCCGGCGCCTCGCACGGTGCGGCACCGGGGTGGACCGCCGACCCCGCCGACCCGCGGGGCGCGACGCCGCTGTGGCCCGCAGACCCCGGCGCGCTGGACGGGGCGGCACCGGGGTGGCCCGCCGACCCCGGCGCCTCGCACGGTGCGGCACCGGAGTGGACCGCCGACCCCGCCGACCCGCAGGGCGCGACGCCGGTGTGGACCGCCGACCCCGACGCCGGCCATCCCCTGGCCCTGCTGGCCCGGGACGATCCCGCCCCGCCCGAGGAGGCCCCCGGCGACGACGGCCCGCACGGCGGGCGCCCCTCGTGGCTGCGCCGCCGGGCCCAGCGGTGGCTGCCGTCGTCGCTGGCCGGGGCGCGGGTCGACCCGGGCCGCCCCGGTGCGCTCGCGCTGGTGGCGGTGGTGCTCGTCGGTGCGCTCGTCGCCGGGGTGGGTGTGTGGCTCGACCGCCCCACCGTGCAGCCCGTCGGCGGCCTCCCCGAGGTGACGGCGGTGCCCGGCGAGGCGGCGGCCGGGGAGGCGGACCGGTCGGCGGGCGCGGACGCACCGGCACCCGTCGCGGCGGCCCCGGTCACCGCGGGGCCGCTCGTCGTCAGCGTCGTCGGGCGCGTCGCCCGGCCCGGCCTCGTCCGGGTGCCCGACGGGTCGCGCGTCGCCGACGCCCTCGACGCCGCAGGGGGCGCGCTGCCCGAGGTCGACCTCAGCGTGCTCAACCTGGCGCGGCGGCTCGGGGACGGCGAGCAGATCGCGGTCGGCGTCCCGCCGGCCGTCGACGCCGCCCCGGTCCTGCCCGCCCCGGGCTCCGAGCCCGCGTCGGGCACCGAACCGGGCGCGGCCGCCGCACCCGCCCCGCCCGGCGCCCCCGGCGGGAAGATCGACCTGAACACCGCGACCGCGTCCGACCTCGACGCCCTGCCCGGCGTCGGCCCGGTCACCGCGAAGAAGATCGTCGACTGGCGCAGCGCCAACGGGCGCTTCAGCCGGGTCGAGCAGCTGCGGGAGATCGACGGCATCGGCGAGCGCCGCTTCGCCCAGCTCCAGGAACTGGTGCGGGTGTGACCCGCGCCGGAGCCCGCCGGGCGGACCCGGTCCACGGGGAGCACGACGACGAGCACGAGGAACAGGCCGAGCGTCCCGCCCCACCCGACCTGCGTCTCGTCCCCGCCGCGCTCGCCACGTGGGCCGCCGTCCTCGCCGGGCTGCTCGGCGGCACCGCGGGTGGGATCACCGCCGCCGTCCTCGCGGCGCTCGCCCTGCCGGTCGCGCTGCTCCGCGCCCGGGCCAGCGCCCGCGCCGCGGCACCGTCCTCGATCGTGCTCGCCGCGGCCGGGTGCGCACTCGTCGCGGCCGTCCTGGTCACCGTCCACGCGGCCGCGCTGGCGTCGCACCCGCTGCGGGCACCCGCCGACCGCGGCGCCGCCGCCGAGGTCCGCGTCCGGCTCACCGACGACCCCCGACTCCTGCGCAGCACCACCGGCGGCGGCGACGAGTCCGGCGCCGCCCGGGCGATGGCGCTGGTACCCACCGAGCTCGTCACGGCCACCGTCGGCGGGGACCGGGCGACCACCGGCGGGAAGCTCCTGCTCCTGGCCCCGGCGGCGAGCTGGACCGGGCTGCTCCCCGGCCAGGAGGTCTCCGCCGCCGGGCTGCTCATGCCCGCACAGCGCCCCGACCTCACGGTCGCCGTGCTGAAGGTCCGGGGTGCGCCGCAGGACGTGACCGCGCCGCCCTGGTGGCAGACCGGTGCCGGGGCGCTGCGCGACGGCCTGCGCGACGCGGCGGTCTCCGCGCTGCCCGAGGCACCCGCGGGACTGCTGCCCGGGCTCGCGATCGGGGACACCCGCGCCCAGCTCGCCGAGACCGAGCAGGACTTCCGCACCGCCGGGCTCGCGCACCTCACCGCCGTCTCCGGGGCCAACGTCGCGATCATCACCGGGGCGGTGCTGCTCCTCCTGCGCCTGTTCCGGACCGACCCGCGGATCGCGGCCGCGGCGGCGATGCTCGCCCTGGTCGGGTTCGTCGTGCTGGCCCGGCCGTCACCGTCGGTACTGCGGGCGGCGGTCATGGGCGGGGTGGTGCTGATCGCGTTCGCGGCCGGCCGGGCCCGATCGGCGGTGCCCGCGCTGGCGGTGGCCGTGCTCGGCCTGCTGCTGGCCGCCCCCGCCCTGGCCGTCGACGCCGGGTTCGTGCTCTCCGTCGTCGCCACCGGCGCACTGGTGCTGCTCGGTCCGGGCTGGACGGCGGCGCTGCGACGGCGCGGGCTGCCGTCCGGACCGGCCGAGGCATTGGTCGTCCCGGTCGCCGCGGCCCTGGCCACCGCGCCGGTGATCGCCGGGCTCAACGGGGGAGTCGGGCTGGTCACCGTGGTGGCGAACCTGCTCGCCGCGCCCGCCGTCGCCCCCGCGACGGTGCTGGGCGTGCTCGGCGCGGTGCTGTCCGCGGTGAGCCCGGCCGCCGCGTGGTGCTGCGCCTGGCTGGCGGGACCGTTCGTGTGGTGGCTGGTGGTGGTCGGGGACCGGGCCGCCGCGGTGCCCGGTGCCACCGTGCCGTGGCCCGCGGGGGCGGGCGGCGCGCTGCTGCTCACCGGGGTGCTGGTCGTGCTGCTGGCGATGGGCCGGGTGCCCCGGCTGCGGGCGCTGTTGCTGGCCCTGCTGGTCGGGCTGCTCGTCGTCCTCGTCCCGACCCGGTTCGCACCGCCCGGCTGGCCGCCCGCCGGATGGCGGATGGTGGCCTGCGACGTCGGTCAGGGCGACGCGCTCGTCCTCGCCACCGGTACCCCCGGGCACGCCGTCCTGGTCGACACCGGGCCGACCGACGACGCCGTCGACACCTGCCTGGACCGGCTCGGCGTCCGGGTCCTGGAGCTCGTGGTGATCACCCACTTCCACGCCGACCACGACGGCGGCCTCGCCGGCGCGCTGCGTGGCCGCGCCGCGGGCGGCATCGCCGTCGGGCCGGTACGGGAACCGGCGTCCGGGCTGCGCGACATCACCCGGCGCGCCGAGGAGGCCGGTGCCCCGGTGGTGGGGCTCGCGCGCGGGATGGAGCTGGGCTGGCCGGAGCTGCGCCTGCAGGTCCTCGGCCCGGTCCACCCGCCCCTGACGGTCGACGGCAGCGACGGGACGGCGGTCAACGACATCTCGCTGCTGCTGCGCGCGACCACCCCGGCCGCGACGATCCTGCTGACCGGCGACGCCGAGCTGGTCGCCCAGGACGACCTGATCGACTCCGGTGCCGACCTGCGGGCGGACGTGCTGAAGATGCCCCACCACGGGTCCCGCAAGGTGGTCCCGCGGCTGATCACGGCCGTCGCGCCGCGGGCGGCGGTGATCAGCGTCGGCAACGGCAACAGCTACCGGCACCCCAACCCGGAGCTGGTGGACCGGCTGGCCGGGGCGGGGATCGTCGTCGCCCGCACCGACCGGTCCGGTGACCTGGCCCTGACCGGCGACGACCCGGCCGGGCTGACGGTGGTCGCGCGGGGCGACCCCCGTCCGGCGCCCGGCCGGCGGGGCCGGTCAGCCCAGGTTCGCCAGCGCCTCGCGGACCGCGGCGGACGTCGACGGCACGGTCGCCGTCGGGCCGACCTCGCCGGAGACGGCGTCGAGGGTCTTGAGGCCGTCGCCGGTGATCATGAGGACGGTCTCGGCGTCGGGGTCGAGCGCCCCGGCCTCGAGCAGCTTCTTGGTGGTCGCGATGGTGACCCCGCCCGCGGTCTCGGCGAACACACCCTCGGTGCGGGCCAGGAGCCGGATGCCGGCGACGACCTCCTCGTCGGAGACGTGGCCGACCGAGCCGCCGGTGCGGCGCACCGAGTCGAGGACGTACGGGCCGTCGGCCGGGTTCCCGATCGCCAGCGAGCGCGCGATGGTGTCCGGCTTCTGCGGCTGGATCACTTCGTGGCCGGCCTCGAAGGCCCGCGCGACCGGCGAGCAGCCGGTGGCCTGGGCACCGAACACGGTGTACGGGGTGGGCTCGACCAGACCCAGGGTGCCGAGCTCGGTGAACCCCTTGTCGATCTTGGTGAGCTGGGAGCCGGACGCGACCGGGACGACGACCTGCTGCGGGAGCCGCCAGCCGAGCTGCTCGGCGACCTCGTAGCCCAGGGTCTTCGAGCCCTCGGCGTAGTACGGCCGGACGTTGACGTTCACGAACGCCCAGTCCTCGTGCTCGGCGGCCAGCTCGGTGGCGAGCCGGTTGACGTCGTCGTAGTTGCCGTCGACGGCGAGCAGGGTGCCGCCGTAGACGGCGGTGGTGACGATCTTCGCCTGCTCCAGCGAGGACGGGATCAGCACGACCGAGTCCCAGCCGGCGCGGGCGGCCGCGGCGGCGACGGCGTTGGCCAGGTTGCCCGTCGAGGGGCAGCACAGCACCGAGAAGCCGAGCTCACGGGCGGCGGCGAGCGCGACGGCGACGACGCGGTCCTTGAACGAGTGCGTCGGGTTGCCCGTGTCGTCCTTGATCCAGATCTTGCGGACGCCGAGCGCGCGGGCCAGGTTGTCGGCCTCGATCAGCCGGGTCAGGCCGGGCTCGGTGTTCGCGTGCTGCTCGACGGTCGACGGGACCGGCAGCAGGTCCTTGTAGCGCCAGATCGACTTCGGCCCGGCCTCGATGGAGGCGCGGGTGACCTTCGGGAACTCGTAGGCGACCTCGAGGGGGCCGAAACAGCGCGGACACGCGAACTCCGCGGCGAGCGGGATCTCGTGGCGGCACTCGCGGCACGCGAGAGCGCGCGCGGAACCGAGGTCGTAGGCGGAGGTGGTTTCGGGCGCAGCAGTGAGAGTCACGAGATCTCCTCATCTGTCCCGCCGGACGTGGCGGGCCGGAATTGGCACCGTGTTCGTCGACGTCCTCACCACGCGGGATGCGCAGGTCTGGGCGGATCGTCGTGCGACGCCGGTTGCCGGGGCTTCAACGGGCCGTTCCCTCTGCCCCTCTGGATGAGCCATATGCGGTTGTGGTGCTCCGGACGCCGGGCGCCGGAGTCGACGACGACCGTACGCGAGCGGGGCACCCCACCGCCAGACGACGTCCTCCGGTCGGGACGCGGCTCACCCGTTGTCGGGGGTGTGGGCCACCATGGGGGTGTGAGCAGCACGAGCGAACCGGGCCCGCTGCAGCTGGTCGTCGGGGACGAGGAGTTCCTGGCCGAGCGGGCGGTGTCCGACCTGGTCCGGCGCGCCCGGCAGCGCGATCCGGAGACCGAGCTGCGCCGCTTCCGCACCTCCGAGGTGGCACCCGGCGAGCTCGCCGGGCACCTCAGCCCCTCGCTCTTCGCGGAGGGCAGGGTGATCGTGCTCACCCACGGTCAGGACGCGAACAAGGACATGACCGCCGCCATCGCCGACTACGTGAAGGACCCGGCCGACGGGATCGTGCTCGTGGTCCAGCACGCCGGGGGAGCGAAGGGCAAGGCGGTCCTGGACCTGATGCGCAAGGCCGGGGCGCACACCGTCACCTGCAACCGCATCACCCGCGCCGACGAGCGGTCGGACTTCGTGCGTGACGAGGTCCGCCGCCACGGCGGCACGATCACGCCCGGGGCGCTCGCGGTGCTGGTCGAGGCGGTCGGGTCGGACCTGCGGGAGCTGGCGGCCGCGGCCGGGCAGCTCGTCGCGGACACCGGTGGTGCCGTGGACGAGGCCGGGGTGCGGCGCTACCACCGCGGCCGGGCGGAGTCCTCGGGCTTCGCGGTGGCCGACGCGGCGGTCGCGGGGGACCGGCGGGCGGCGATGGAGGCGCTGCGGTGGGCGCTGGTGCTCGGTGTCCCGCACGTGCTGATCGCCGACGCGCTCGCGGACTCGGTGCGCACACTGGCCAAGGTCGGCTCGGCCGGGCGGGGCGACCCGAACCGGCTGGCCGGGGAGCTGGGCATGCCGCCCTGGAAGATCCGGAAGGCGCAGCAGACGGTCCGGCAGTGGCGCCCGGAGCAGCTCGCCGTCGCGATCGCGGCGACGGCGCGGGTGAACGCCGACGTCAAGGGTGTCGCCGCGGACGCCGGGTACGCGTTGGAGCGGGCCGTGCTGGCCGTCGTCTCCGCGCGCACCCCGCGCTGACCCGGCCGGACCCCGGAGCGCACCGACGGCGCGACCCCGGGCGGGCCCGGAAACACGACGACGGCGCCGCCCGGGTGGGGCGGCGCCGTCGTCGGAAGAACCGGGGTGGCTCAGGCCTGGACGTCGTTGAGACGCTTGGCCAGGGCCGACTTGCGGTTCGCCGCCTGGTTCCGGTGGATGACGCCCTTGCCGGCCGCCTTGTCGAGGGCCTTGGCCGCCTTGCGCTGCAGCTCCACGACGTTGTCGGCGCCGGAGTCGGCGGCCTCGCGGAAGTGGCGGATCGCGGTCTTGACCGACGACTTCACCGACTTGTTGCGCTGCCGGCGCTTCTCGTTGGTCTTGACTCGCTTGATCTGCGACTTGATGTTGGCCACGTCTGCCTCTGGTCTTCCTGCCTGCTGGTCGGCTGGTGAGTGTTCTCGTCCGGGTCCGCTCCGGCGGCACCGAACAGCATCACTGGAGAGAGGGTCCAGGCCGTTTCGGGCGAGCACGCCGAGCGCTCGACGCACAAGGTTACCAGCGGCGTCGTCGCGCCCTGTGCCGGGTCACCAGACGCGGTAGGGCAGGAACTTCCCGTTCAGCGTGATCACGGCCCGGTCGCCCTTCGGGTCGGGCACCCGCGCGAGGTCGAGCTCGAAGTCGATCGCGGACACGATGCCGTCGCCGAACTCCTCGCGGACGAGCTCGGAGATCGTCGTCCCGTAGACCTGCACCATCTCCGAGAGGCGGTAGACCAGCGGGTCGGTGAGGTCCACCGCGGCCGCGCCGCGGACCGGCGGGAGGGTGAGGGCGTCGACGACGTCGGCGTCGAGGTCCAGCAGGTTCCCGGCGGTCTCGGCCTGCTCGCGGGTCATCGTCTGCTGGCCCAGCAGGGCCGAGGTGGACCATTCGAGGGACGCGCCGACGGCCTCGGCGACCGCGTCCCAGCGCAGGCCGAGCCGCTTCTTCTGGGCCAGCACGATGCGGGCGGCGCCGAGCCGGTCGAGCGGGGTGAGGGGGCTGACGAACACGGTGATCCTCCTGCGTCGGGCGGCGTGGGGCGGACCCGATCGTGCGCGCCCCGGGCCGGGGGCGGCAACGCCGGGAGCCCGCGCGTGAACGGCGTGTGACGACCTGCGGTGCCACCACGGCGGTCGCCCGGCCCGACATGGGACGATGGGTCCCAGTGCCCCGAGCCCCGAGTGCCCTGAGCACCCGAAGTGCCCGAAGCCCCACGCATGAGCGAAAGCCGAGTACAGCTGAGTGACGACGTACGCCGACCGCACGTTCACCCCGCCGGAGCGCATCCGGAACTTCTGCATCATCGCCCACATCGACCACGGGAAGTCGACCCTGGCCGACCGGATGCTGCAGGTCACCGGGGTGCTCAGCGCGCGTGACGCCCGGGCCCAGTACCTGGACCGGATGGACATCGAGCGCGAGCGCGGCATCACGATCAAGGCGCAGAACGTGCGGCTGCCGTGGACCGCGAAGAACGCCGACGGTGTCGAGACCGAGCACGTGCTGCACCTGATCGACACCCCGGGCCACGTCGACTTCACCTACGAGGTGTCCCGGGCGCTCGAGGCGTGCGAGGGCGCGATCCTGCTGGTCGACGCCGCGCAGGGGATCGAGGCCCAGACCCTGGCCAACCTGTACCTGGCCATGGAGAAGGACCTGCACATCATCCCGGTCCTCAACAAGATCGACCTGCCGGCGGCGGACCCGGAGCGCTACGCCGCGGAGATCGCGCACATCACCGGCTGCGAGCCGGAGGACGTGCTGCGCTGCAGCGCCAAGACCGGTGAGGGTGTGGAGGCGGTGCTCGACGCCGTCATCGCGCAGGTCCCCGCCCCGGTCGGCGACGCCGACGCCCCCGCCCGGGCGATGATCTTCGACTCGGTCTACGACACCTACCGCGGCGTCGTCACCTACATCCGGGTCGTCGACGGGAAGCTCTCGCCGCGCGAGAAGATCAAGATGATGTCCACCGGTGCCGAGCACGAGCTGCTCGAGATCGGGATCGTCTCCCCGGAGCCCAAGCCGTCCGACGGCCTCGGCGTCGGCGAGGTCGGCTACCTCATCACCGGGGTGAAGGACGTCCGCCAGTCCAAGGTCGGCGACACCGTCACCAGCAAGCGCAACGGTGCGACGGACGCGCTGATGGGCTACCGCGAGCCGCAGCCGATGGTCTACTCCGGGCTCTACCCGATCGACGGGTCGCAGTATCCCGACCTGCGTGAGGCGCTGGACAAGCTGCAGCTCAACGACGCCGCGCTCACCTACGAGCCGGAGACCTCGGCCGCGCTGGGCTTCGGCTTCCGCTGCGGCTTCCTCGGCCTGCTGCACCTGGAGATCACCCGCGAGCGGCTCGAGCGCGAGTTCGACCTCGACCTGATCTCCACCGCGCCCAACGTCGTCTACCAGGTCACCACCGACGACGGCGAGGAGATCGAGGTGACCAACCCCAGCGACTGGCCGGTGGGCAAGGTCGCCGAGGTCCGCGAGCCGATCACCAAGATCACCATCCTGGCGCCGTCGGAGTTCGTCGGCACGATCATGGAACTCTGTCAGAGCCGGCGCGGCCAGCTCGGCGGGATGGACTACCTGTCCGAGACCCGCGTCGAGCTGCGCTACACGATGCCGCTCGGCGAGATCATCTTCGACTTCTTCGACAACCTGAAGTCCCGCACGCGCGGCTACGCCAGCCTCGACTACGAGGAGGCCGGCGAGCAGGTGGCCGACCTGGTCAAGGTCGACATCCTGCTGCAGGGCGAGGCCGTCGACGCGTTCTCCGCGATCGTGCACAAGGAGTCGGCGTACTCCTACGGCACCTCGATGGCGACCAAGCTGCGCGAGCTCATCCCGCGCCAGCAGTTCGAGGTGCCGATCCAGGCCGCCGTCGGCGCCCGGATCATCGCCCGCGAGACGATCCGCGCGATCCGCAAGGACGTCCTCGCCAAGTGCTACGGCGGCGACATCTCCCGCAAGCGCAAGCTGCTGGAGAAGCAGAAGGAGGGCAAGAAGCGGATGAAGACGATCGGCCGCGTCGACGTCCCGCAGGAGGCCTTCGTCGCCGCGCTGTCCACCGGCGGCGGGACGGCCACCGAGAAGCCCAAGAAGTAGCCCCCGGACGCGAAGCGGGCCCGACTCCCAGCTGGGGGTCGGGCCCGAGGTGTACGTGGTGGGGGGCGGGGGAGCGCGGGGGTCGGTCTACATGACCGAGCCCGCCCGGGGGCCGGGGATCGGTCCGTCGCACGGCGCGGGCCGGGCGGCGGGGGCACGGCGCGGCGACAGGATGCGCTGCACCCGCTGGCAGACGGACTCGACGACCGTCCGTCCCTCGGCCGACAGGTGCACCAGCACACGGCGCCGGTCGAGCGGGTCGGCCGACCGGTAGGCCAGCTTCTTCTCGACGAGGCGGTCCACGATCCGGGTGGCCGTGGGGGCGGGCAGCGACGTGTGTCCCGCGACCTCGCCCATGCTGCGGCCGGTGCCGCGGGCGAGCATCAACAGGACCCGCCAGCCGTCACGGCTGACGTCCGTCGAGGACGGGTTGGTGGACAGGGCTGTGGCCACGGCGTGGTCGACCCGGTCCAGGAACTCGACGACACCCGCGGCTCCAGGCGTCGGGGCAGCCATGGTGGCAGTCCCCGACGCCCGTCGACTGAAAGGCTCGGTCACGATGACGCACTGTACTTGCCGAACGGGCGAAATCCGACCCTGTCCTGGGCAAACGTCCCCCGAGCGCCGGACGGTCGTCACGCAGCGATGACGGACAGGCCGACGACCAGCGATTTCGTAGACCGCTTGACGTCCACCAACGACATCACGACTGCATCACACCCGGATCACGTAACGCCCTAGCGGGTCAGGACGATCTTCCCCGCCGTGCGCCCCGCGGACATCGCTTCGAACGCCTCCTTCGCGAAGTCCATCGGCAGTTCGGTCCCGATCTCCGGCGCGATCCCGGCCGTCGCCACGAAGTTCATGAGATCCGCGAGCTCCTGCCGCGTCCCCATGGTCGAGCCGACCACCTCGAGCTGGAGGAAGAACAGCCGCTGCAGGTCCGCGGGCGGGTTCGGGCCCGAGGTGGAGCCGCAGATGACGATGCGGCCACCGGGGCGCAGCGCCCGCATGGAGTGCTTCCAGGTGGCCTCGCCGACCGACTCCATGACGGCGTCGACCTTGCCCGGCAGCTTCGCCCCGGACTCGAACGTGGCGTGCGCGCCGAGCCGCTCGGCCAGCGCGCGCTTCTCCTCGTCGCGGCCGGTGACCCACACCTGGAAGCCCGCGGCGCGGCCCAGCTGGACCAGCGCCGTCGAGACGCCGCCGGAGGCGCCCTGGACGAGCACCGTCTGGCCCGGCTGCAGTCCCGACTTGGTGAACAGCATCCGGTACGCGGTCAGCCAGGCGGTGCCCAGGACGGCGCCCTGGCCGGGGGTGAGGCCCTTCGGGGCGGGGACCGCGTTGCGCGCCGGGACGATCACCTTGTCGGCCATCGTGCCCTGGTGGCGCTCGGTGAGCAGGGTGCGCTTCGGGTCGAGTGTCTCGTCGCCGCGCCAGTCCGGGTCGCCGATGATCGGGTAGAGGACGACCTCGGTGCCGTCGTCGAGGGTCCCGGCGCCGTCGCAGCCGAGGATCATCGGGAACTGGTCGGGCTTGATGCCGACCCCGCGCAGCGTCCACAGGTCGTGCATGTTGAGGCTGGCGGCGGAGACGTTGACGGAGACCCAGCCGTCGGGGACCTCCGGGTCGGGCCGCTCGCCCACGACGAGGGAGTCGAGGGGAGCGTCGGCGTTGGGCTCCTGCGCGTAGACAGCGAACATGGCCCCGAACCTAATGCCTGGGCCCGGGGACTACCGTGTGGAGTGTGCGCACGATCATCGACGGCTGGGACGCGTTCGAGCTGTGGCTCACCGGCCTGCCGTTCGTGGTGCAGGTCGTGTTCGTGACGGTGGTGGTCCTGCCCGCGTGCGCGCTGGTCGCGATCGGTGCCGACCGCGCCACCCGGCGCTTCGACACGCCCCGCGGGCGTCGCGACGGCGGGGCCTGAGCGCTCAGACCGGCTGGGCCGCGAGTGCGGCCAGCGCCTCCGAGCAGCCCGCGTCGACGCGCAGGTCGGCGAGCTCGTCGCCCCGGGTCGCCCCGCGGTTGACGATCACGACCGGCACCTCGGCCCGGTGCGCGGCCCGGACGAACCGCAGCCCCGACATGACGGTGAGCGAGGACCCGGCGACGAGCAGCGCGCCGTCCTCGGGGGTCAGCGCGGCCACCATCGCGTAGCAGCGCGCCACCCGGTCCTTCGGCACGTTCTCCCCGAAGAACACGACGTGCGGTTTGAGGACCCCGCCGCAGGACGCGCACGGCGCGATCCGGAAGCCGTCGGTGATCTCCACCGCGGCGTCGCCGTCGGGGGCCGTCTCGACCTGCGCACTGTGCGCCTCGGTGAAGCCGGGGTTGAGCGCGGTGAGCCGGGCCGCCAGCGCGTCGCGCGGGGTGATCCGACGGCAGTCCAGGCAGACGACCTCGTCGATGCGCCCGTGCAGGTCGACCACGCCGCGGCTGCCGGCCACGGAGTGCAGGCCGTCGACGTTCTGCGTGATCAGCCCGTCGACGACGCCCGCCGCCCCCAGCGCGGCCAGCGCGCGGTGTCCGGGGTTGGGGTCGGCGCGGCGCATCCGGGCCCAGCCGACGTGGCTGCGCGCCCAGTACCGCCGCTGCGCGGGCTCCCCGGACACGAACTCGGAGTAGGTCATCGGGTTGCGCGGTCGCGAGCCCGGGCCGCGGTAGTCCGGGATGCCGGAGTCGGTGGACAGCCCGGCCCCGGTGAGGACGACGAGGCGCCGCCCGCCGAGCAGGTCCAGTGCCGCGCCCGGGTCGGTGCTGACGACGGGGACGCTCATGCCCTCCAGGGTAGGCGCGCCCGGCGGCTCCCCGCCCCTCGGCGGCCCGCTCCTCCGCCCCGCCGGCATACGCCGAGTGGCACGCCATGAACCCGTCGGGGCCGGTTCCGGGTCCGTGGTGTGCCACTCGGCGGACCCCGGCGACCGGACCGGTTCGCGATCGCACACCGGGGACACCGAACGGCCCCGCCCGGCGCGGTGTGCCCGGATCCTGCGTCGGTGGACGTGCCGGGGTGGCCCCTGATCTTCCGTGGCTCGGCCGCCGTCGGCGCGGGCCTCGTGACGGCGCGACGGCTGCAGGGCCCGGCGTTCGTCCGGGTGCTGCCCGACACCTGGGCCGCCCGGCACCTCGTCCCGCTCGGGCACGCCGACCGGTGCCGGGCGGTGTTCCGCTGGTCCGGCGGTCGCGCGCGTCGGCATCGAGTACGAGGGCGCCGACCACACCGGCCCCGACCGGGTCCTGCGCGACGCCACGAGGGTGACCCGCCTCGTCGACGCCGGGTGGCGGGTCTACCGCTACACCCGGTTCGACCTGCGCGACGAGCCCGGGCGCATCGTCGCGGAGATCGGCCGGGCGCTGGACCACGCGCCGAGTGGTACGCCGTGAACCCGCCCGAGGGGGTCCGAGGTGCTCGGTGTGCCACTCGGCGGAAGGCGGGGCTCAGCCCTCCGGCACCCAGGACGGCGTCCGCTTCTCCCCGAAGGCCAGGATGCCCTCCTGCCCCTCCTCGGAGGCGAAGTACGAGGCGGACAGCGTGTTCATCGCGGCGAAGTCGTCGGTCATCGTCGCCGGGCGCTCGCGGCGCAGCATCGCCTTCGCCCCGGCCAGGGCACCGGGCGCACCGAGGCGCAGCATGCCGGTGTAGCGGGCCACCTCGTCGTCGAGGGTCTCCGCCGGGACGGCGCTGTTGATCAGCCCGACGGCCGCCGCGCGCCGCGCGTCGAAGGTCTCCCCGGTCAGGAAGAGCTCGTGCGCGGCGCGGGCGGACAGCCGGGGCAGCACGGTCACCGAGATGACCGCGGGCACGACCCCGATGCGGACCTCGGAGAAGGCGAAGGTGACCGACTCGGCGGCGACGGCGATGTCGCACGCCGCCACGATCCCGACCCCACCGGCGCGGGCCGGGCCCGACAGCCGGGCGACGACCGGCTTGGGGGAGTCCCACAGCGTCGTCAGGATCCGCGGCACCTCGGTGACACCCTGCTGCTCGGCGCCTGCACTGCGGGACTCCTTGAGGTCCATGCCCGCGCAGAACACCGTGCCGGTGTGGGTCAGCACGATGACCCGCACCGCGTCGTCGGCGATCGCCGCGTCGAGGTGCGCGATCAGCTCCCGGCGCAGCTGCGCCGAGAGTGCGTTGCGGTTGCGCGGGGAGTCCAGGGTGATCGTCGCGATCCCGGCCTCGATGGCCAGGTGGACGAGCTCGGGGGAGTCGACGGTGTCTGCCACCCCCGCAGACTAGGACCTCAGGCCTTCGTCCAGGTGCTGGTGATCGACACCCCGGCCAGGGCGAACAGCTGCGACACCGGGCAGCGGCGCTCGGTCTCCCGGGCCAGCTGCGCGACCTGCTCGTCGGTGCCGTCGGTGGTGATCACGGCGTCGACCCGCAGGTTCTGGAAGGTGGTCTCGCCGTCGCGGTGGGTACCGGTGGTCATCGTCGTCGGGTTGAAGTCGGCGGCGACGTCGAAGCGCACGTGCTCGATCGTGATGCCGAGCTCCTTCGCGACGATCGAGCTGGTGACCTGGTTGCACGACGACAGCGACGCGAGCGTGTAGGCGAGCGGGCTGGGGTGCTCGTCCTTGCCGCCGAAGGCGGGGTAGGCGTCGGTCTCGATGACGTAGCCGGCACCGTCGACCGCGACGGTCTGCGCGACGCCGGTGCCCTGACCGCTGACGGCGAAGGTGACGAGAGGCATGGGTGATCTCCTGTACGAGGGGCTGCGGGGGGACGGGGTCAGGAGCGGGGACAGAGGGCCCCGGCCGTCCGGCCCAGGTCGATGTGCAGCCTCCGCACGAGCGCGATCACGCGATCAGTGAACCGCACCGAACGGTTGTGCGCGACGTGACGGAGCCGACCGAACCGGCGACGCCCGCGGTCCGATGGGCGCGGTGGCGCCGGTCGCCGGGAGGGGGCTACGCTCGAAACGGAGTTGGCTCCGTTTATGAGAGGACATGCCGTGAAGATCGGACTGCACATCGCGGACTTCACCTACCCGGCCGGGCCGGCGGGTCTGGCCGACGACCTGTCCCGGATCGCCGTCGCGGCCGAGGAGCAGGGCTTCTCCCGGGTGAGCGTCATGGACCACCTCTGGCAGATCCGGCCGGTCGGGCCGGTCGAGACCGACATGCTCGAGGCGTACACCGTGCTCGGCTACCTGGCCGCCCGCACCGAGAAGGTCGACCTGCTGGCCTGGGTGACCGCGGTGACCTACCGCGACCCCGGCCTGCTGGTGAAGGCCGTGACCACCCTGGACGTGCTGTCGAAGGGTCGCGCGATGCTGGGCATCGGCGCCGCCTGGAACGACGAGGAGGCCACCGGGCTCGGCCTGTTCTTCCCGCCGACCGCGGAGCGGTTCGAGCGGCTGGAGGAGACGCTGCGCATCGCCCGTCAGATGTGGAGCGACGACGACGGCCCCTTCGAGGGCACCCACTACCTGCTCGGCGCCACGATGAACACGCCGCAGCCGCTGCGCAGGCCGTACCCGCCGATCCTGATCGGCGGCGGTGGGGAGCGGAAGACGCTGCGCCTGGTCGCGCAGTACGCCGACGCGTGCAACCTGTTCGGCGGCCCCGAGCTGGAGCGCAAGCTGGACGTGCTGCGCACCCGCTGTGAGGAGGTCGGGCGCGACTACGACGAGATCGAGAAGACGGTCATGGCGCGGCTCGACCCGGCCGACCCGAAGGCCGTGGTCGAGGAGCTGCGCGGCTACGCGGCACTCGGCGTGCAGCACGTGCACACCTGGGTGCCGGACATGGCGGCGATCGAGCCGCTGCGGGTGTTCGGGTCGGAGATCATCCCGGCGGCCGCCGAGCTCTGACCCGCGCGGTCAGCTGCCGGGTTGGCGGGGCATCGTCCGCAGGATCGCGACCTGTTGGTCCAGCTCGGCCGCGATCAGCTCGGCGTGCAGGGCGGCGGAGGCGCCGTCGTGCGCGGCGAGCGCGCGGTGCCGTCGCACCAGGTCGTCGATCGAGTCCAGCAGCCGGTCCACGGTCGAGCGGCCGGCCTGGGGTGCCGGGAGCTCCACGGGTGCGGGAGCCTCGGGCAGGGGGTGAATCAGCTCTGCGGTCATGCGACGTTCTCCGTTGAACGTGTCGGGATCGGGGCGTGTCATGCGCAGTCGTTCCTGGTCTCTCGAACTCCGTTGTACCCGCTTCAACGCGCTTTTACTGCGCGTAGAACAGGGGTGCGACGCAGGACACGGTGACCGGGTGCACCTACGCGGTGACCGGTCGTGATCATGGCCCGTCACGGGGCCGCCGATGCGGTCGGCGGGCGAACGGAGGGTGGTCGGCGCGGCAGCCGTGGAAACGGCGGGTGACGGGACGGTGGCGGTTCGTCGCGACGTCTGTACCCGAACGGGTGACCCCGCCTAGCGTCCGGACCATGATCATTCGACCGGATGCGCGGTCCGGGACGCGTGCCCTGATCGTCGGGGCACTCGTCGCCGTGCTGGCCGCCCTCGGCCTCGCCCTGCCCGCCGCGGCCGCCGCCGCACCCGCCCCGGCCGTGCCGACCGCCGTCGCCGCTCCCGTCGCCCCGGCCGCCGTGCCGGGGGAGCAGGAGTCCGGGCTGCCGGTGCGGGCGCTGTCGTCGCTGCCGTCGCAGGCCACCGACACCTACCGGCTGATCCGCTCCGGCGGGCCGTACCCGTACAGCCAGGACGGGACGACCTTCCAGAACCGGGAGGGGATCCTGCCCGCGAGGTCCTCGGGCTACTACGAGGAGTTCACCGTGAAGACCCCCGGCGCGAGCACCCGCGGTGCCCGGCGGATCGTCACCGGATCGGGCGGGGAGTACTACTACACGGCCGACCACTACGCCTCGTTCGTCGTGGTAGACGTCTCGAGGTGAGCACCCTTCCCCGTGAGAGCGCCGGAACCGCCCCCGCCGTCGACGCGGCCCGGGGGCGGGCCGGTGGCTCCGGTCTCGTCGCCGTCGTCGACGGGGTCGCGGACCGCGACGCGGTCCTGTCCGCCCTCGGCCGGGCGCTGAGCTTCCCCGAGTACTACGGCCACAACCTCGACGCGCTGGCGGACTGCCTGGGCGACCTGTCCTGGCTGCCCGCCGGACCGGTCGAGCTCGTCGTCGCCGACGGTCCGCTCGCCGCGGCCGACCCCGGCACCCACGCGACGGTCCTGGAGATCCTCGCCGAGGCCGTCGCCACGACGGCGGGGACCGACCGGCCGCTGCACGTCACCCTGGCCGGTCCGTCCGCCTGACGACCGCGCCGCCACCGGTCCCGCGCTCGCGGACGGGGTGCGGAATCCCGGGGGCCCGGTGCGGCGTTGAGGCCGGTGGACCGACCGTGGCGGGTGGCCACGGCGAGAGAGGCGACCTACCGTGGCATCCATGGGTCTCCGGCTGGTGAGGCGCAGGCACGTCGACCTGTGCCGCCTGCGGTGGGCGCCGTGAGGGGTCGTCCCCCTCCGCCCGCCGACCCAGGAGCGCCTCGATGTCCCGTAGCCCGCACGCCCCGTCCGTCGTGATCGTCGGCGCCGGCCCCCGAGGGGCCGGCGTGCTGGAACGCATGGTCGCGAGTGCGCCCGAGCTGCTGTCCGACGCCCTCGCCGGACCCGGCGTCGACGTCCACCTCGTCGACCCGTTCCCGGCCGGGGCGGGCCGCATCTGGCGGCACGCGCAGTCCCCGCTGCTCGCGATGAACTCGATGGCCGCCGACGTCACGATGTGGACCGACTCCTCGGTCGTCTGCGACGGCCCGGTGGCACCCGGCCCGTCGTTCTGGGACTGGGCGCAGGACCTGCGCGAGCACGGCGACCCGCGGGCCGAGCTCTGCCCGGAGCTCGCCGACGAGCTGGCGCAGGTCACGGCGTCGACGTTCCCGTCGCGGCGGCTGCAGAGCCACTACCTGGCCGCGGTGCTGCGCGAGGTCGTCGGCCGGGCGCCGGCCGGGATGCGGGTGCACGTGCACCGCACCACCGCCGAGGCCCTCGACGAGGCCGACGGCAGGCAGGTCGTGACCCTCGCCGACGGCACCGTCCTGCGCGGCGACGCCGTCGTGCTCGCCTCGGGGCACCTCGACGCCACCCCCACCGACGACGAGATCGCGCTCGCCGCCCGCGCCGACGAGCTCGGCCTGCGCTACCTGCCCCCGGAGCAGACCTCCGACTCCGACCTCTCGGTGATCGCGCCGGGCGAGACGGTGCTGGCCCGTGGGCTGGGGCTGGCGTTCGTCGACCTCGTGGTGCTGCTGTTCGAGGGGCGCGGCGGGCGCTTCGTCGCCGACCCGGACGACGCCGACCCGGGCCGGCTGCGCTACGAGCCGTGCGGGCGGGAGCCGGTGCTCGTCGGCGGGTCCCCGCGCGGCGCGACCTACCACTCCAAGACCCACTACCAGCTGCGGGCCGGGCGTCCGCCGCTGCCGCGGTTCCTCGGCCCCGACGTGACCGACGACCTCATCGCCTCCGGCGGCCCGGTCGACGTCGCCACCCGGGTGTGGCCGCTGATGGCCAAGGAGATCGGCTGGGGCTGGTACCACGAGCTGTTCGTCGGCCACCCCGACCGCGTCCGCGCCGGGTGGGACGAGTTCGCCGGGCGCTTCGCCGCCGTCGCGCACGGCTCGCCCGAGGAGGCGGCGCTGATCGCCGAGCTGGTGCCCGACCCGCTCGACCGGCTCGACCTGACCGCGCTGGGCCGCCCGCTCGACGGCGTGCACGCCCCGGACCTCGACGCCCTGCAACCCCTGGTGCGCGAGCGCATCGCCGAGGACCTGCGCCAGCACGTCGACGAGCGGCACACCCCGCACCTCGGCGCGTTCGTCGCGATGCTGTCGGTCTACACCGAGACCACCCGCCTGGCCGGGTCCGGGGTGCTCTCGCCGCGCTCGCGGGCGCGGGACATGCCGTGGTGGCAGTCGTTCTTCAACTCGGTCGCCTCCGGCCCGCCCGGCTTCCGGGTCCGCCAGATGCTCGCCCTGTCCCGTGCCGGGTACCTGCGGTTCCTCGGCGCCGGGATGAGCGTCGACGTCGACGCCGACGGCTTCCACGCCACCAGCACCACCCTGGCCGGGGCGGAGCCGGTGACGACCCGGGTCCTGGTCGACGCCCGGCTGCCCGACCCGAGCGTCTCGCGCACGGTGGACGGGCTGCTGGGCGGTCTGCTCGCCCGCGGCGAGGCCGTCGAGGAGGTCCTGTACGACGACGACGGCGCCCCGCTGCGCAACACCGGCCTGCTGTCGGTCCGTCCGGCCGACGGCGCGCTGCACACCGCGGACGGCGGGGTGCACGAGCGACGGTTCGCGGTCGGGCCGCACACGACGGTCAAGGTCGCCGGGGCGTTCACCCGGCCCGGGATGAACGCGCAGAGCCTGCGCTACAACGACGCCGTCGCCCGCGCCGTGCTGGGCGCACTGCCCGGCGCCGCGTCCCGCGCCGTCCCGGCGGCCTGAGCCGTCCCGCCCGGCGCGCCCGGGCGGGACGGGGTCCTCACACGGTGAGCCCGGAGAACAGCAGGACCGCCAGCCCGAGACCGACGGCCAGGTTGACCCCGGTCGCCGCGGCGAACACCGCGATCGGGCGCCATCCGGCCTCCCGCAGCGGCGCCACCCGGAACTCCAGCCCGATCGACACGAACGCCAGGATCAGGAACATCGTCCGGAAGGCGTTCACGTCGCCGATCAGCGGCTTCGCGACGTCGGACCCGGCGGTCGCGACGAACACCGTCGCGATCACCGAGGCGGCGAGGAACCCGAGCACGAACTTCGGGAAGCGCTCCCAGAACTCGCGCAGCCCCGGCCTGCCCGCCGACCCGCTGCGCTCCACCTTCAGCGTGAACCAGGCCGTCAGCGCCACCGCGACGACGCCCAGCAGCGCGTTCTGGGTGGTCTTGACGATGGTCGCGATCTGCAGCGCCTCCTCGCCGACGATGGCCCCGGCCGCGCTGACCGCGGCGGTGGTGTCGATGTTGCCGCCGATCCATGCCCCGGCGACGGCCGGGGACATGCCCAGCGCCCCGACCGCGGCGGGCAGCAGGAAGATCGACGGCAGCGCGAAGATGATCACCAGGCTGGCCGTGTAGGCGAGCTGTTCCTTCCGGGCCTGCACGGCTCCGGCGGCGGCGATCGCCGCACTGACCCCGCAGATGGAGACGGCCGAGGCGAGCAGGGCGCGCAGCCTGTCGTCGACCCCGGCCCGCCCGGCGAGCCACCAGGTGAAGCCGAAGACCACGGTGATCAGGACGACCGCCTGCACGACCGCGGGTCCGGCGGCGCGGACGATCACCGAGAAGTCGATCGAGGCGCCGAGCAGGACCAGGCCGGTCTTGATGAAGAACTCGGTGCGGAACCCACCCGACAGCCGCTCGCGCAGCCCGGTGAGGGTGAGGACGACGTTGCCGAGCAGCCCGAGGGCGATCGCGTAGACCGGGTACTCGACCGCGTCGGCGATCCCGGAGAACACCGTGCCCTCGGCGGCGTCGGGGACGGTCTGTTCGAGGAAGCGGACGAGCCCGCCCAGGACGAGGACGACCGCGACGCCGCCCAGCGCCCACAGGACGGGGGAGCGGGTGGGCGCCGCCGTCCCGGGCCCGGTGTGCGGTTCGGTCTGCTGCTCGGCCGGTCGGCCGGCGTGCGGCCCGGTCACGGGACCAGCCATCCCGGCCAGAGCCCGGACAGGACCAGGACGAGCAGGAGCAGGCCGACGACCGTCGCGGCCCAGTCCTCGTTCAGGGCGAGCCGGCGCTGCGCGGGGACGTCGTCGGGCTCGTGCGGGGTGTCGGCGGGGGTGCTCACGGGCGTACCCGGGAGGTGGTGCGGGACATGGGAGTTCCTTCGGGACGGGTCGGTCAGGGGCGGGGGCGGGCCCGCGGACAGAACTCGTCGTAGGCGTGCGGCCGTCGCGACGGCCAGAACTCCTCGAGGCACCGGGTGAGGTGCCGGGCCGCGCGCGGAGACGTCGCGAGGCGACGGGGCATCCGGGCGGTCATGTGCCGATGGTGCGTGCCGGGGACGAAGGGGACAAGGTGTCGCCCACCGGGCGGACGACTGTCCGGACAGGCCGGTCCGGTGGCGGTGTCAGTCGCGGGCGCCGACCGGCTCGGGGACCCGCTCCGGCTCGGCGACGGCCGGGCGGCGGCGCGGCAGCAGGGCGACGGTCACGACGAGCGCGGCCGCCGTCGCCACCAACACCCACGGGCCGGGGACGCCGAGCAGCGCGAGCGCCGAGGCGAGCAGCACCGCGGTCACGACCGGCTTGATGAGCCGGCCGGTGCCCCCGGAGGACAGCCGCGCGCCGAACCACACGCCGGGCAGGGCGCCGACGAGCAGCGCCGCGGCGAGACCGAACTGGACGTCGCCGAAGAACAGGTGCCCGACCGTCGCGGCGGCGACCAGCGGGATCGCCTGCACGATGTCCGTGCCGACCAGCCGCGACGGGTGCAGCTGCGGGTAGGCGAGCAGCAGCATCGCGATGATCAGCGACCCGGCGCCGACCGAGGTCATCCCGACCGCCAGCCCGCCGACGACGCCGATCAGCACCGTCCGCAGCGGACGGACGTCCACCGGCGCGTCGACGTCGACGGCGTTGCGGCTGCCGCGCCGGTCCATGACCTGCCGGAACAGCGTGGTCAGCACCGAGGCGACCAGCGCGATCCCGATGAACACCTTGAGCCGGTCCTCGACGCCGACGCCCTTCCCGATCATCCCGATGACCACCGCGCCGGCGAACCCGGCGGGGACGGCGCCGAGCACCAGCCACCCGGTGAGCCGCCAGTGCACGGTGCGCCGGCGGGCGTGCACCGCGGCGCCGACCGGCTTCATCACCAGCGAGGTCAGCAGGTCCGAGGAGATCGCGGTGAGCGGGTTGACCTTGAACACCAGGACGAGCAGCGGGGTCAGGAGCGCACCGCCGCCCATGCCGGTGAGGCCGACGAGGAAGCCGACGAGCAGGCCGGCGAGCGCGAGCGAGGGGTCGAACATGATCCTGCTTCCTGCGCACGCCGGGCGTGCGGGAGCGTCCGTGACCCGGGCGAGGGGTACGCGGTACGTGGTGGGAGGTCGGTCGGGGGAGGTGCGTCAGCCCCGACGACAGAACTCGTCGAACGCGTCGAGCCGGCGCGACGGCCAGAACCGCTCGAGGTGCGCGACGAGGTGCCAGGAGACCGCCGGGTCCGACTCCGCGCGGCCGGACGCGAGGGTCCGGTCGGCGGGGGCGGCAGTCGTGGTCACCCGTCCATGGTGGAACGGATCGAGGGGGTCGACAAGTCGTCGTCCGCTGGTCGGGACGACGGGAAACCTGTCCGGACACGTGGCCGTCGCGGGTCCCCGACCTGCGAGGACGCGCGGTGGCGGGTGCCGCGTCGGCGCGTCCGGGCGGTCCGGGTGACCCGGGCCACGACCGCCCGGTCCGGACACCCCCGCCCGGCACGACACCTCCGCCCGGCACGACACGGCCCCCGCACCCGGAGCGGGTGCGGGGGCCGTGGACGGCGCGGAGCGGGTCAGCCTGCGGCCGGCACCGCCGCGAGCGGGTCGCCCACCAGACCGGCGGCGAGCGTGTTGCCCGTCGGCGGGTCGATCAGCAGGAACCCGCCGGTGGTGCGGACCCGGGAGTACTCGTCCACCGGCAGCGGGTCGGCGACGCGCAGCGACACCCGTCCGATGTCGTTGATCTCCAGCTTCTCCGGGGCGGCGGCGTAGGACACCGTCTCGGTGTCCAGCCGCGACCCCAGCGCCCCGACGATCACCTGGGTGGTGCGGGTGCCGTGCTTGAGCAGCAGCCGCGCGCCCGGGAGCAGCGGCTTCTCGGCCAGCCAGCACAGCGTCGCGTCGATCTCGGAGGTGACCTCCGGGACGTCGGACGCGGCCGCGATCAGGGCGCCGCGGGGGGCGTCGATGTCGTCGGCGAGCAGCACCGTCACGCTCAGGCCAGCCCCGGCGGCGGCCAGCGGGCCGTCGGCGGTCCGGACCTCGGAGACGGTGGTGCGGTGCCCCTCGGGCAGGACGACGACCTCGTCGCCCGGCCGGACGGTGCCCGAGGCGACCTGGCCGGCGTAGCCGCGGTAGTCGTGCAGCTCGTCGGTCCTGGGGCGGATCACGTACTGGACCGGCATCCGGAACGGGGCGTCGGCGTCGGGGCCGTCGACCGGGACCGACTCCAGGTGCTCCAGCAGCGTCGGCCCGGTGTACCAGGACGTGTTGTCGCTGCGGAACGCCACGTTGTCCCCGACCAGCGCGGACACCGGGATGACCTGGACGGCGTCGTCGGTGAAGCCCAGCGAGCGGGTCAGCTCGGTGAACTCGCGCTCGATGTCGGCGATCTTCGCCTGGTCGTACTCGATGAGGTCGATCTTGTTGATCGCCAGGACCAGGCGCGGGACGCGCAGCAGCGACAGCACCGCGGCGTGCCGGCGGGTCTGAGAGACCACGCCGTTGCGGGCGTCGACCAGCAGCACCGCCAGCTCGGCGGTGGACGCGCCGGTGACGGTGTTGCGGGTGTACTGGACGTGGCCCGGGGTGTCGGCGAGGACGAACTCCCGGGTCGGCGTGCCGAAGTAGCGGTAGGCGACGTCGATGGTGATGCCCTGCTCGCGCTCGGCGCGCAGGCCGTCGACGAGCAGCGACAGGTCCGGCGTCGACATCCCCTTGTCGACCGAGGCGCGCTCGACGGCCTCGATCTGGTCGGCCAGCACCGACTTGGTGTCGTAGAGCAGGCGCCCGACCAGGGTGGACTTGCCGTCGTCGACGGAGCCCGCCGTGGCGAAGCGCAGCAGGTCGCGCGGGGCAGCGGTGTCGACCATCAGAAGTAGCCCTCCTTCTTCCGGTCCTCCATCGCGGCCTCGGACAGCCGGTCGTCGGCCCGGGTCGCGCCGCGCTCGGTGAGCCGCGACGCGGTGACCTCGGCGATGACCTCGTCGAGGGTGGTGGCGGTGGACTCGACCGCGCCGGTGCACGAGCCGTCGCCCACCGTGCGGTAGCGGATGGACCTGCGCACCAGCTGCTCGCCGTCGCGCGCTCCGCCCCAGGGACCCTCGGCGAGCCACATGCCGTCGCGCTGGAAGACCTCGCGCTCGTGCGCGTAGTAGATCGACGGCAAATCGATGCCCTCGCGCCGGATGTAGCGCCAGACGTCGAGCTCGGTCCAGTTGGAGATGGGGAAGACGCGGACGTGCTCACCGGCGGCGTGCCGTCCGTTGTAGAGGTTCCACAGCTCCGGGCGCTGCTTGCGCGGGTCCCAGCGACCGAACGCGTCGCGCAGGCTCATGATCCGCTCCTTGGCCCGCGCGCGCTCCTCGTCGCGCCGGCCGCCGCCGAACACGGCGTCGAAGCGGTGCTCGGTGATGGCGTCGAGCAGGGGCTGGGTCTGCAGCGGGTTGCGGGTGCCGTCGGCGCGCTCGACGAGCCGCCCGTCGGCGAGGTAGTCCTCGACGCGGGCGACCTCCAGGCGGAGCCCGTACTGCGCGGCGATCCGGTCCCGGAACTCGATGACCTCCGGGT
Organism: Pseudonocardia sp. ICBG601; assembly: GCF_020496245.1. NCBI lineage: Bacteria > Bacillati > Actinomycetota > Actinomycetes > Pseudonocardiales > Pseudonocardiaceae > Pseudonocardia > Pseudonocardia sp. ICBG601. The sequence goes on from NZ_JAHLJA010000148.1 coordinate 2,676,270, forward strand.
AGTTGTGCCCGGTGTCGACGTGCAGCAGGCCGAAGGGCACCTTGGCCGGCGCGAACGCCTTGATGGCCAGGTGCACCAGCAGCGTCGAGTCCTTGCCGCCGGAGAACAGGATCACCGGGCGGTCGAACTCGCCGGCGACCTCGCGGAACACGTGGATCGCCTCGGACTCCAGTGCGTCGAGGGCGTCCAGCGCCGGGGTCGTGACGGCGGCGGTCACGGGGGTCTCCTCCACGGTCGTCATGCGTGCAGCCCGCACTCGGTCTTGGCGCGTCCGGCCCAGCGGCCGGAGCGGGGGTCCTCGCCGGGCTTCGGCTTCGCGGTGCAGGGCGCGCAGCCGATGCTCGGGTAGCCGGCGTCGACGAGCGGGTTCACCAGGATCCCGTGCTCGGCGATGTAGGCGTCCATGTCCTCGTCGGACCATGCGGCGATCGGGTTGATCTTGACGAGGCCGAACTTCTCGTCGTAGGTGACCAGCGGGGTGTTCGCCCGGGTCGGGGCCTCGACGCGGCGGACGCCGGTGACCCAGGCGTCGTAGCCGGACAGGGTCCGCTCCAGCGGGACGACCTTGCGCAGCGCGCAGCAGCGGTCCGGCTCGCGGGCGAACAGGTCCTTGCCGTACTCGGCGTCCTGCTCGGCGACCGTCTGGTCCGCCTGCGCGTTCACGATGCGCAGCTGCGGGTAGACGGCGTCGACCGCGTCGCGGGTGCCGATGGTCTCCGCGAAGTGGTAGCCGGTCTCCAGGAACAGCACGTCGATGTCCGGCCGGGCCCGCTGGGCCAGGTCGACCAGCACGGCGTCCTGCATGTTGGAGGCGACGATCAGCCGGTCGCCGAAGGTCTCCGCGGCCCAGTCGAGCAGCTGCTCGGCGGTCGCGTCGGGACCGAGGTCCGCGGCACCGCGCTCGGCGGTGGCGCGAAGGTCGGTCTCCAGGGCAACACTCATGATTCCGCTCCCGAGGTCTCGGGGACGCCGATCCCCACGAAGGTCACGACGAAGGTGCGCAGGCAGCCCGCGCACCACCAGGCTGCGCCGGGGACCTTGTCCGACCGCTCGGCCGGACGGAGGTCCTCCTCGCCGCAGTACGGGCAGTAGAAGGTGGCGGCGCGCCCGCTCACTTGAGGTCCTCCTCGTCCGCGCGCAGGACCCACTGGGCGAAGCGCTCGTCGCCGTCGCGCTGCTCGGCGAAGCGGCGCACGACGCGCTCGACGTAGTCGCCCAGCTCGGCGCTGGTGACCTTGAGCCCGCGCAGCTTGCGGCCGAATCCGGAGTCCAGCCCCAGCCCGCCGCCCAGGTGGACCTGGAAGCCCTCGACCTGGTTGCCTTCCGCGTCGGTGACGATCTGGCCCTTGAGGCCGATGTCGGCGACCTGGGTGCGGGCACAGGCGTTCGGGCAGCCGTTGAGGTGCAGCGAGATCGGGACGTCCGGGACGACGTCGGCGAGGCGCTTCTCCAGGTCCTCGACCAGCCGGATCGCGCGTTCCTTGGTCTCGACGATCGCGAGCTTGCAGAACTCGATGCCGGTGCAGGCCATCGTGGAGCGGCGCCAGGTCGACGGCCGCGCGGGCAGGCCCAGCCTGTTGAGGTCCTCGATGAGGCCGTCCAGCCTGTCGTCGGCCACGTCCAGCACGACGATCTTCTGGTACGGCGTGAACCGGATCCGGTCCGACCCGGCGCGCTCGGCGGCGTCGGCGACGGCGAGCAGCGTCGTGCCCGACACGCGGCCCGACGGCGGGGCGACGCCGACGTAGTTGCGGCCGTCCTTCTGCTTGTGCACGCCGACGTGGTCGATGGGCCGCTCGGGGACCGCCGGGGCGGGGCCGTCGACGAGCTTCCGGCCCAGGTACTCGTCCTCCAGGATCTGGCGGAACTTCTCCGGGCCCCAGTCGGCGATGAGGAACTTGATGCGCGCGCGGTGGCGCAGGCGGCGGTAGCCGTAGTCGCGGAAGACCTGGATGACGCCGTGCCACACGTCGGGGACCTCGTCGAGCGGGACCCAGGCGCCGAGCCGCTCGGCGATCCGCGGGTTGGTCGACAGCCCGCCGCCGACCCACAGGTCGAAGCCGGGGCCGTGCTCGGGGTGCTCGACGCCGACGAAGGAGATGTCGTTGATCTCGTGCGCGACGTCCTGCTGCCAGGAGATCGCGGACTTGAACTTGCGCGGCAGGTTCGACAGCTCGCGGTCGCCGATGAAGCGGCGCACGATCTCGTCGATGGCCGGGGTCGGGTCGACCACCTCGTCGGCGGAGACGCCGGCGACGGGGGACCCCATGACCACCCGGGGGCAGTCGCCGCAGGCCTCGGTGGTCTGCATGCCCAGCGGCTCGATCAGCTTCCAGATCGCCGGGACGTCCTCGACGCGGATCCAGTGGTACTGGATGTTCTCGCGGTCGGTGACGTCGGCGGTGTCGCGGCCGTAGCGCTGCGAGACCTCACCGAGCGCACGCAGCTGGGCGACGTCCACCGACCCGCCGTCGAGGCGCACGCGCATCATGAAGTACTCGTCGTCGAGCTCCTCGGGCTCCAGCGCCGCGGTGCGGCCGCCGTCGATCCCGGGCCTGCGCTGGGTGTAGAGCCCCATCCAGCGGAACCGTCCGCGCAGGTCGGCGGGGTCGATCGAGTCGAAGCCGCGCTTGGCGTAGACGTTCTCGATCCGCGCGCGCACGTTCAGCGGGTTGTCGTCGCGCTTGCTGCGCTCGTTGGGGTTCAGCGGTTCGCGGTGGCCGAGCTTCCACTGCCCCTGGCCCTTCGGGCGGCGGGGTGCGGTCTTCGAGGGCGCCATGTGGTGGGTGCTCCGATGTCGGGCGGATCGGGCACACCCCGGCCCGGGACAGGGCACGGAGCGGCCCGGGGCGGTTCGGGAGGGGGCCGTCGGGTCAGCGACGACGACAGAGCGCGCTACGGGTCCGGTTCAGGTCCACGTGGCGACGCGCCACGAGGCGGAGACGGAGTGCGGGCACGGATACAGGGTGCCACGGTGTCCGGACCTGCCACAAAGTGATGTTCGCATCCTGGGAGAGGTGGGCGGATAGGTCCGGACGTTCGCCGCGCGGTGTCCGGTTCACCCGGAATCCCCGGGTCACGGGCGCGGTGGAACCCATCGTCCACCGCGGGGGTCCCGGATGCCACCCCCGTCGTGACCGGCCCGTCCGCGCGCCCCGGACCTGCCGGGGAGCGGTCCGGGCCCGAGGTGCGCCCGGCACCGACCGGCCCGGCGGTGGCACACTCGCCGGACGTGACCTCCGTGCCGCCGGCCTTCGGGCTCTACGTCCACGTGCCGTTCTGCGCGACCCGCTGCGGCTACTGCGACTTCAACACCTACACCGCCTCCGAGCTCGCGGGCGACGCCGCGTCCCCGGACGGCTGGCTCGCCGCCGCCCGCACCGAGATCGCGCTCGCCGCCCGCACGGTGGGGGACCGCACCGTGGAGACGGTGTTCGTCGGCGGCGGCACCCCGTCGCTGATCGGCGCCGACCGGCTCGTCGCGATGCTCGACGCGGTCCGCGAGCACCTCCCGCTCGCCGAGGACGCCGAGGTCACCACCGAGTCCAACCCCGAGTCGGTCTCGCCGGAGTTCTTCGATCGGCTCCGGGCCGGCGGGTTCACCCGCATCTCGCTGGGCATGCAGTCCGCCGCCCCGCACGTGCTCGCCGTACTGGACCGCACGCACACCCCGGGGCGCGCCGTCGCCGCCGCCCGGGAGGCCCGGGCCGCCGGGTTCGGCCACGTCAACCTGGACCTGATCTACGCCACCCCCGGCGAGACCGACGACGACCTGCGCGCCTCCGCCGACGCCGTCCTCGACGCGGGGGTGGACCACGTCTCGGCCTACGCGCTCATCGTCGAGGACGGCACCGCGCTGGCCCGCCGGGTCCGCCGCGGGGAGCTGCCCGCCCCCGACGACGACGTCGCCGCCACCCGCTACGAGCTGCTCGACGCGCGGCTGCGCGATGCCGGGCTGTCCTGGTACGAGGTGTCGAACTGGTCGCTGCCCGGCGCCGAGTGCCGGCACAACCTGGGCTACTGGCGCGACGGCGACTGGTGGGGGATCGGCCCCGGCGCCCACTCCCACCTGGCCGGGACGCGCTGGTGGAACGTGAAGCACCCGGCGCGCTGGGCCGGCGCGCTCGCCGCGGGGGAGACCCCCGAGGGCGGGCGCGAGGAGCTCACCGCGGACGAGCGGCACACCGAGCGGGTGATGCTGCGGCTGCGGCTCGCCGAGGGCATGGCCCTGACCCTGCTGCGCGACGGCGGTCGCGCGGCCGCCGCCCGCGCCGTCGCCGAGGGGCTGCTGGACCTTGCGGCGCACGCCGCGGGCCGCGCGGTGCTGACCGACCGCGGACGGCTGCTGGCCGACCGGGTCGTCACCGACCTGCTGATCGCCGACGACGCCCCGGCGGGGGCCCGGTGAGCCCGCGCCGCCGGGCGCTGCTGGTCGTCGTCGCCCTGCTGGTGGCGGTCGGCGTGGTGGCCGCGGTCGTCGCGGCCCTGCCCGAGGGGTCCCGCGGCGCGGGCGGGCCCGTCGCCCAGGACCGGCCGGGCCCGGTCCTGATCGTCCCCGGCTACGGCGGCGACCGCACCGGCCTGGAGGTCCTCGCCGGGGCCCTGCGCGCCCAGGGCCGCGACGCCCGCGTCCTGGCCCTCGACGGCGACGGCACCGGCGACCTCGACCGGCAGGTGGCGGTGCTGGACCGCGCGGTCACCGTCGCCACCGACGGCGGGGCCCCGTCGGTCGACGTCGTCGGCTACTCCGCGGGCGGCGTCGTCGCGGGGCTGTGGGCGATCCGCGACGACGGCCCGGCCCGGGCCCGGCGGATCGTGTCGATCGGCTCCCCGCTGGCCGGGACGACGGTGGCCGGCTCCGCCGCGGCCGTCGCCCCGGATGCCTGCCCGCAGGCCTGCCGTCAGCTCGCCCCGGGGTCGGCGCTGCTGGGCGAGCTCGCCGGGGCCGGGACGGCGGTGCCCTGGCTGTCGGTGTGGACCGACCGCGACCAGGTCGTCACCCCGCCCACCTCGGCCCGCCTCGACGGTGCGGTCAACGTGGAGCTCCAGCAGCTGTGCCCGGGCTCGACCGTGGGCCACGGCGGCCTGCCCGCCGACGACGCCGTGATCGGCCTGGTCGTCCGTGCCCTGTCCACGGCACCGATCGAGCAGGCCCCGGCCGCCTGCGGCACCCTGCGCGCCGCGGGCTGAGGCGGCCCGGCGCGCCGCGCGCTCAGCTCGCGATGTCCTTGGTCGCGAGGTTCGCCCACGCCGCCCCGACGGCGACGGCGACCCAGCCCGCCTGCACCCACGCCCCGGTGCGGGCGGCGTCGTAGAGGACCGGGTCGCGGTAGAGGTCGATCCAGGCCAGCCAGTGCGCCGTCGGCAGGAAGTCGACGAAGGCGGCCGAGGCGTCGAGGGCCTGCAGCGACGCGCTGGTCACCACGACCGCGAGCACCGCCAGCGCCGCCGCCAGCGGCGAGTCGGTCAGGGTGGAGAAGAAGATCCCCAGCGCGCCCAGGGTGAGCATGCACAGCGCCAGGTAGGCCACGGTCAGCCCGGTCCGGGTCGCCAGGTCCACCGGTTCGATCACCGTCCCGGACAGCGACGCGACCGAGCCGGGCCCGGCGTCGACCGGGGGCAGGGTGAGGCCACCGGTGGCGGTGGTGGTGCCGGTGCCGAACACCGCGATCCCCACCGCGTAGGACGTCAGCACGACCAGCGTCACCGCGGTGACCACGAAGAACGCCACCGACACCAGCTTCGCCACCAGCAGCCGCAGCCGCCCGACCGGCCGGATCAGCAGGTAGCGCAGGGTCCCCGCGGCGGCCTCCCCGGCGACGGTGTCCCCGGCGACCACCGCCACGGTGATCGGCAGCAGGATCGGCAGCACCAGCGCCAGCGCGAACGCCGGGAAGATCTGCCCGTTCGTCGCGACCGCGGACAGGAACGCGGGCCCCTGCCCGGGCGGCGGGAGGATCCCGGTGGCCGACACGACCACCGCGACGAGCGCCGGCAGCGCGCACAACAGCAGCCAGCACAGCCACACCCGGGTGCGGCGCAGCAGCAGCGCCAGCTCGACGAGGATCACCGCGCCACCCCCGGCCCGGCCGTCGCCACCCGGTCCGAGCCGTCACCGGTCCGTTCCAGCACCACCTGTTCCAGGGTGCGGCGCTCCGGTTCCAGCGACGCCACCGGCACCCCGGCCCGCACCAGGTGCGCGTTGAGGTCGGCGGGGTCGACGGCGCGCACCATGAGCCGGTCGCCGTCGGCGGACTCCAGCGCCCGGCCGAGCACCCGCGCCGCGGCCGCCGGGGCCGGGGTGCGGACGACGACCCGGCCGGTCGGCGCCCGCAGCTCGTCGAGGTCCTGGGTGAGCACGAGGTGCCCGGCGTCCATCACCCCGACCCGGGTGCACAGCGTCTCCACCTCGGCGAGCAGGTGGCTGGACAGCACCACGGTCGTGCCCCGTTCGTTCAGCGCGGTCAGCAGGGCGCGCATCTCGCCGATGCCCCGCGGGTCCAGGCCGTTGGTCGGTTCGTCGAGCAGCAGCAGCTCCGGGGAGCGCAGCAGCGCCGAGGCGATGCCCAGGCGCTGGCGCATCCCCAGCGAGTAGGCCCGCACCGGGCGGCGGTCGACCCCGCCCAGGCCGACCTGCTCCAGGGCCTCCTGCACGCGTCGTCGCCGGTCGGCGGGCCGGTGCAGCGGGCCGCCCACCGAGCCCGCCGCGTCGAGCAGGGTCAGGTTCGCCCGGCCCGACAGCCCCGGCCAGGCGGCGGGGGACTCGACCAGCGCACCGACCCGCGGCAGCACCGTGCGGGCGGCCCGCGGCATCGGCGAGCCCAGCACCTCGATCGACCCCGAGGTGGCGTGCACCAGCCCGAGCAGCATCCGCACCAGCGTCGTCTTGCCGGAGCCGTTCGGGCCCAGCAGCCCGAACCGGGAGCCGGCGGGCACCGCCAGGTCGACGCCGTCGACGGCGGTGACCCGGCCGAACCGCTTGGTCAGGGCGTGCGTCGCGAGCACCGGGTCGTTCACCGGCGGGTCCCCATCAGCTCGACGGCGGCGGACTCCAGCACACCGGGCCGCACCGTCCCGGCCAGCAGCACCCCGCGCCGTCGCCGACGGGCGACGACCAGGCTGAGCAGCGGCGTCGCCACCCGGGCGGCCGAGCCGCCGGGCAGGCCCGGCACGTCCACCCCGCCCGCGGCGGCCGAGCCGCGCACGATCCCGTCGACGACCTCCGGCCCGGCCGGGACCAGCACGAACCGGCCGACCCCGGTGCCGTAGACACCGACCCCGGGCAGCAGCTCGGCGGCCGGGACGTCCCCGGACACCGGCAGCTCCACCCGGTCCCGGCCGGCCAGCCGGTCCGGCGGGGGCACCGCGCCGACCCCGCGCAGCGAGCCGGTCAGGTCGTCGGGACGGGCCCGCACCCGCTCCGCCGACGACGGCGGCGCCGGGACCAGCGCCGCGGCCTGTGGCGCGGCGGTGTCCAGCGCCTCGAACGCCGTCTCCAGCAGCGGGCCCGCACCGTCCCGGGCGGCGATCTCGACCGCGACCGGGAGGGCGCCGTCGCCGACGGGGACCGACCAGACGTCGATCCGCCCGGCCAGGCTGTCCGGGTCGGCCGGGGTCACCCGCAGCCCGGCCGCGGCCAGCCCGGCCACCCGCCGTGCCGGCAGCGCCGTCACCGGGTCGTCGGGGGTCGCGCCGAGCAGCCGGCGGGCCAGGTCGGCCGGGGCGAGGTCCGAGGCCCGCGGGAACCGCACCGGGGCGAGCAGGGAGACCGTGGTCAGCCGGTTCGCGCCGTAGTCCCAGATCCGCTCGACCTGTCCGTCGCGGTAGGTGTCGACCTCGCCGACCGGGGTCAGCTCGTCGACCCGCCAGCGGCCCGCGTCGGCGACCTGCACGCGGATCCGGGTGGTCGTGGACAGCAGCCGGGCCGCGGACCCGATCGGCGCGACGGTGGGCAGCCCGAGCCGGCCGGTCGCCGTCGCCAGGCCGGAGTGGGGGACGACACCCGCCAGGATCCGGGCCCGCAGCGCGACCGGGTCCGAGGTCCCGGCGACGTCGCCGACGGGGAGCCAGCGGTCGGTCGTGCCCACCGCGACCAGGGCGACGGCACCGGCACCGACGAGCAGGGAGCGCCGGCCGAAGCGGCGTGCGGACATCACCCCACCCACCGTGCCACGCCGCGTGCCCCGGCCGCGCGGCCACGACGGCGCCTAGGATGGACGGGGCACACCGGGGGAGGTGCGAGGAGATGAACGCCGACGAGCGGCGGTTCGCCGTGTTGCGGGCCATCGTGGCCGACTACGTGTCGACGCAGGAGCCCGTGGGCTCGAAGGCCATCGTCGACCGGCACAACCTCGGGGTGTCGAGCGCGACGGTGCGCAACGACATGGCCGTCCTCGAGGAGGACGGCCTGATCGCGCAGCCGCACACCAGCGCGGGCCGGATCCCCACCGACAAGGGCTACCGGCAGTTCGTCGACCGGATCTCGCAGGTCAAGCCGCTGTCGTCGGCCGAGAAGCGGGCCGTGCAGACGTTCCTGGACGGCGCGGTCGACCTCGACGACGTGCTGCGCCGCTCGGTGCGGCTGCTCGCGCAGCTGACCCGCCAGGTCGCCGTCGTGCAGTACCCGACGCTCACCCGTTCCACGGTCCGCCACCTGGAGGTCGTGCAGCTGACCCCGGCCCGGCTGATGCTGGTGCTGATCACCGACTCCGGGCGCGTCGACCAGCGCGTCGTCGACCTGGGGGACGTGCTCGCCGACACCGACGTCGCCCGGCTGCGCGAGATGCTGGGCAACGCCCTCAACGGCCGCAAGCTCGCCGAGGCCTCCGCGGCCGTCGCCGAGCTGCCCGACACCGCGCCGGAGGACCTGCGCACCCCGCTGCTGCACCTCGCGACGGTGCTCATCGAGACCCTCGTCGAGCACCCCGAGGAGCGGATGGTGCTGGGCGGCACGGCGAACCTGACCCGCAGCCACGCCGACTTCCCCGGCTCGCTGCGCCAGGTCCTGGAGGCCCTGGAGGAGCAGGTCGTGGTCATGCGGCTGCTCGCGGCCTCGCAGGACTCCGGGCTGGTCACGGTCCGGATCGGCGAGGAGAACGAGGCCGAGGACCTGCGCACCGCGTCCGTGGTCACGGTGGGGTACGGATCGGGTACTCCGCTGGGCGGGATGGGCGTCGTCGGACCGACCCGGATGGACTACCCGGGCACGATCTCGGCGGTGCATGCGGTCGCCCGGTACGTGGGTGAGATCCTGACCGGTCGGTAGACCTTTCATCGTTGTTGTACGTACTTCATTGAGGAAAAGAGCCAGGTGGCACGCGACTACTACGGGATCCTGGGCGTCGAGCGCGGCGCCGACGCCTCGGAGATCAAGCGGGCGTACCGCAAGCTCGCCCGTGAGCTGCACCCGGACGTCAACCCCGACCCCGCGGCACAGGAGCGGTTCCGGGAGGTCAGCGCCGCCTACGAGGTGCTGACCGACCCGGAGAAGCGCCGGGTCGTCGACCTCGGCGGCGACCCCCTCGACGCCCGCGGCGGGGGTGGTGGCGGCGGTGACCCGTTCGCCGGGTTCGGCGGGTTCAGCGACATCATGGACGCGTTCTTCGGCGGCACCGCCGGCGGCGGACGCGGGCGCGGCCCGCGCAGCCGGGTCCAGCCCGGCGCCGACGCGCTGATCCGGATGGAGCTGACGCTGGAGGACTGCGCCGCCGGTGTGCAGCGCGACCTCGCCGTCGACACCGCGGTCCTGTGCACCCAGTGCCAGGGCTCCGGCTGCGCCGAGGGCACCCACCCCACCGCCTGCGACACCTGCGGCGGCTCCGGGGAGATCCAGAGCGTGCAGCGCTCGTTCCTCGGGCAGGTCGTCACCGCACGGCCCTGTCCGACCTGCCGCGGGTTCGGCGAGGTCATCCCCGACCCCTGCCGCCAGTGTGCGGGCGACGGCCGGGTCCGGTCGCGGCGCACCGTCGCCGTCAAGATCCCGGCGGGCGTCGCCGAGGGCATGCGGGTGCGCCTGTCCGGCCAGGGCGAGGTCGGCTCCGGCGGCGGTCCCGCCGGTGACCTCTACGTCGAGGTGGAGGAGGCGCCGCACGAGCTGTTCACCCGCGACGGCGCCGACCTGCACTGCACGCTCCCGCTGCCGATGACCGCGGCCGCGCTCGGCACCACGCTGCCGTTGCCGCTGCTGGACGGCTCGGTCGCCGAGATCGACGTCGAGGCGGGCACCCAGCACGGCACGGTCCGCACGCTGCGCGGCAAGGGCATGCCCCGGCTGCGCTCCACCGGGCGCATCGACGGCCACGGCGACCTCCTCGTGCACGTCGAGGTGGCGGTGCCGACCCGGCTGGACAAGGAGCAGACCGACCTGCTGCGCCGGCTCGCCGAGCTGCGCGGTGAGGAGCAGCCGGACCTGATCGGCGGCTCCCGCAACGGGCACGGCCTGTTCTCCAAGCTGCGCGACAGCTGGACCGGACGCTGACCCGGTGACGACGGCGCCGCTGTTCCTGGTCGACGACGTCGCGTCCCTCCCGGGCCCGGGCTCCGACACGGTGCTCGACGGCCCGGAGGGGCGCCACGCCGCGACCGTGCGACGGCTGCGTCCCGGCGAGGCGCTGGTGCTGTCCGACGGCCGGGGCGGGCTCGCCCGCGCCGAGGTCGTCGATGTCGCCGGGCGGGACGCGCTGACCGTGCGGCTGCACGAGGTGACCCGGGTGCCCGCACCCGCGGTCCGCGTCGTCGTCGCGCAGGCGCTGGTCAAGGGCGACCGCGGCGAGCTCGCCGTGGAGACCGCCACCGAGGCCGGCGCCGACGGGTTCGTCCCCTGGAAGGCGGCCCGCTGCGTCACCCGCTGGGACGACGGCCCGCGCGGCGCGAAGGCCCTCGAACGCTGGCGGTCCACCGTCCGCGAGGCCGCCAAGCAGGCCCGCCGCCCGTGGCAGCCCGACGTCGCCGATCCGGTGACCACCGCGCAGCTCGCCGCCCGGGTCGGTGCCGCCGACACCGCGCTGGTGCTGCACGAGTCCGCGGGCGAGGACCTCGCCTCGGTCACGCTGCCCGCGGCGGGGGAGGTGCTGCTCGCCGTCGGACCGGAGGGCGGCGTCGACGACGCCGAGCTCGACCGCCTCGCCGAGGCCGGCGCCGTCCCGGTCCGGATGGGGCCGGAGGTGCTGCGGGCCTCCACCGCGGCCTGCGTCGCGCTCGGCGCGCTCGCCGTGCGCACCGGCCGCTGGGCCCGCTGAGCCGTCCGGTCGCGTCACCGCCACCCGCGGACGCCGGTCACGATCCGGCGAACCGGTCGTCGGGGACGGGGCGCGGGTGTCATCATCCGCCGCGTGAGTGACCACGCTCCCCGGATCGGACGCCGCGCGCTGCTGGCCGGCCTCGCCGCCGCCCCGCTGCTCGGCGCCTGCGGCAACGACGCCCCCGCGGCCCCGCGGCGGCCCCCGCGCGACGAGACCGCCCCGCGGACCGAGCGGATGGCCTACGGCGGCCAGCCCGACCAGTTCGGCGAGCTGACCTTCCCGGCGAGCCGGGACCTGCCCCGCGGCGCCGTCATCGTCGTGCACGGCGGGTTCTGGCGGGCCGGCACCGACCTCACGATCATGCGCCCGGTCGTCGACGCGCTGGTCGCGGCGAACTTCGCGGTCTGGAACATCGAGTACCGGAAGGTGGACGCCGGCGGTGGCTGGCCCTCCACCTTCGACGACGTCGCGATGGCCGCCGACCACCTCGCCACCCTGCGCTCCACCCGGCTCGACCTGCGCCGGCTCGTCGTGCTCGGGCACTCGGCGGGCGGGCACCTCGCGGGCTGGCTGGCGATGCGCGCGAAGCTCGCCCCCGGCGACCCGGGCGCGACGCCCGCGGTGCGCCCGGCCGGGGTGGTCTCGCTTGCCGGGGTGCTCGACCTGGCCGGCGGGATGCTGCTCGGCGACGGCGCCGTCGCCGACCTCGTCGCGGCGACCCCGGGCGCCGACCCGGCCCGCTTCCGGGCGACCAGCCCGCTGGAGGCCGTCCCGCTCGGGGTGCCGTCGGTGTGCGTGCACGGCACCGCAGACGAGGTGGTCCCGCTCTCCCAGAGCGAGGACTTCGTCGCCGCCGCGACGGCCGCCGGGGACCGGTCGGAGCTCGTGCGGGTCGAGGGCGCGAACCATCTGCAGCTCATCGACGTCGCCCACCCCGGCTGGGCCGCCGCGCTGCAGGCCGTGGAACGGCTGAGCACCCCCGCCTGATCCGCGGGGAGAATCCGCGGGTGCCGTCGGCGGTCCGACCGGTACGATCGGCGCAGTCCGGCGACCCGACGTACGAGGCAGGCGAACACACTCTTGACCGGCACCGAACCCGGCTCCACCCCCCGGACCGACCTGCGGTCCACCGCGGCACCGGGCGGGACCGTCCGGTCGAGGATGGCCGTGCCGGACACCGCCCTGCTGTCCCTGCTCGGCTCGCGCGACGAGAGCCTGCGCGCCGCCGAGGAGGAGCTGACCGCCGACGTCCACGTCCGCGGCAACGAGCTGACCCTGTCCGGGGACCCGGGCGACGTCGCGTTCGCCGAGCGGGTCTTCACCGAGCTGATCACCCTGGCCGAGCGCGGCCAGCTGGTCGGCGCGGACACCGTGCGCCGCACCGTGCAGATGCTCTCGGCGGAGAACACCGCCGACGAGCGCCTGGGCGAGTCCCCGGCCGAGGTGCTGAGTCTGGACATCCTGTCCCGGCGCGGGAAGACCATCCGGCCCAAGACGCTCAACCAGAAGCGCTACGTCGACGCCATCGACGCGTTCACGATCGTCTTCGGCATCGGCCCGGCCGGTACCGGCAAGACCTACCTGGCGATGGCCAAGGCCGTGCAGGCGCTGCAGGCCAAGCAGGTCAACCGGATCATCCTGACCCGGCCCGCGGTCGAGGCGGGGGAGCGGCTGGGCTACCTGCCCGGCACGCTGTTCGAGAAGATCGACCCGTACCTGCGCCCGCTCTACGACGCGCTGCACGACATGCTCGACCCCGAGTCCATCCCGAAGCTGATGGCCGCCGGGACGATCGAGGTCGCGCCGCTGGCGTACATGCGCGGCCGGACCCTGAACGACGCGTTCATCATCCTCGACGAGGCGCAGAACACCACGCCCGAGCAGATGAAGATGTTCCTCACCCGGCTCGGCTTCGGCTCGCGGATCGTGGTGACCGGCGACATCACCCAGGTCGACCTCCCGGGCAACGCCCGGTCCGGCCTGGCCGTCGTGCAGGACATCCTCGACGGCGTCGACGACGTGCACTTCTCCCGGCTCGAGAGCGCCGACGTGGTCCGGCACCGCCTGGTGTCCGACATCGTCGACGCCTACGCCCGGTTCGACGCGTCCGAGCACCGCACGGCCGCCGTCGGCAACGGCGCACCCCGCAACGGCCCCGCGCGGCGACCCGACCGGCGGCGGTGACCGGGGGGCGGGTGGCACCGGGACCGTCGGTACGGCCGTCTAGGCTGCCCCCTACATCCGTATCGGCGAGCAGGGGCAGGGCAGCGGCGGCGTGAGCATCGAGGTCGTCAACGAGTCCGGGATCACGGTCGACGAGGCGCAGATCGTGTCGGTCGCCCGGTACGCGCTGGACGCGATGAAGGTGAGCCCGTCCGCCGAGCTGGCGATCACCGCCGTCGGGCTGGACGCGATGGAGGAGCTGCACGTCCGCTGGATGGACGAGCCCGGCCCCACCGACGTCATGGCGTTCCCCATGGACTCCCTCGCCGAGGACACCCGGCGCCCCGACGCGCCGGACCTGGGCCCCGCCCTGCTCGGCGACGTCGTGCTCTGCCCGGCCTTCGCCCGGGACCAGGCGCGCAAGGCCGGGCACACCCTGGCCGACGAGCTGCACCTGCTGACCGTGCACGGCATCCTGCACCTGCTGGGGTACGACCACCTCGAGCCCGAGGACGAGCGCGAGATGTTCGCGCTGCAGAACCGGCTGCTGGTCCGCTGGCGGGAGGACCGGGCCCGCGAGCGCGCCCGGGACGCCCAGAAGCGCAGCGACGACCGCCTGCTCGGTGCCGCCGGCTTCGAGGACGAGTCCGGCCGGTGACCGGAAGACCCACGACCACGTTCTCCGAGGAGCAGAAGTGACCACCGTCTGGCTGATCGTCGCGACGGTCCTGCTCGTGCTGCTGGCCGGGGTGTTCGCCGCCGCGGACTCGGCCCTCATGTCGATCTCGCGTGCCCGGGTGGACGCCGTGGTGCGCGCCGGCCGCGCCGGCGCGAAGGCGCTCGCCGCCGTCGTCGCGGACCGGCCGCGGCACGTCAACCTGCTGATGCTGCTGCGGGTCACCTGCGAGACGGTCGCGATCATCCTGCTGGCCCTCGCGCTCGCGCCGCTGTTCTCCGCCACCTGGATCGGGCTGCTGCTCACGGGCGTGCTCATGGTGCTCGCCAGCTACGTCCTGATCGGTGTCGGCCCGCGGACGCTGGGCCGCCAGCACCCGTACCGGATCGGGCTGCTGCTCGCGGGCCCGATCCGCGCGATCGGCGTCGTGCTGTCCCCGCTGGCCAAGCTGCTGATCCTGCTGGGCAACGCGATCACCCCGGGCCCCGGTTTCCGCGACGGCCCGTTCTCCACCGAGGTCGAGCTGCGCGAGCTCGTCGACATGGCCAGCAACCGCGGCGTGGTCGACGAGGGCGAGCGCAAGATGATCCACTCGGTGTTCGAGCTGGGGGAGACCCCGGTCCGCGACATCATGGTGCCGCGGCCGGACCTGATCTGGACCGAGCGCGACACCCCGGTGGAGAAGGTGCTGCGCCTGGCGCTCAAGAGCGGCTACTCGCGCATCCCGGTGCTCGGCGAGGGCGTGGACGACGTCATCGGCATCGCCTACCTCAAGGACCTGGTCCGGGCCCGCGAGGAGGCCCGGCGCGGCGAGCGGGAGGTCCCGCTGCTCGACATCCTGCGCCCCGCGGCCTTCGTGCCGGACTCCAAGCGCAGCGACGACCTCATGCGCGAGATGCAGCGCACCCGCAACCACATGGCCGTCGTCGTCGACGAGTACGGCGGCACCGCGGGCGTGGTGACGATCGAGGACATCCTGGAGGAGATCGTCGGCGAGATCACCGACGAGTACGACACCGAGGAGGTGCCCGAGGTCGCCGAGGCCTCCGACGGCGCCTTCCGGGTCTCCGCCCGGCTGCCCGCCGAGGACCTCGAGGAGCTGTTCGCCGGCCGGTTCCGCGGTACCCCGCGCGAGGACGAGCTGCACGAGGCGCTGGAGAACGCCGACGTCGACACCGTCGGCGGGCTGCTCGCCCAGCGGCTGGGCAAGGTGCCGCTGCCCGGCGCCACCGCCGAGCTGGACGGTCTGCTGCGGCTGCAGGGCGAGGGCGGCAAGGACGCCCGCGGCCGTGTCCGCATCACCTCGGTGCTGGTCAGCCCGCTGGAGCCGGCCGAGACCGAGGACACCGACCACGACGAGCCGCGCGGGGACACCCGGGAGTCCGACGTGCCCGACCACGTCGCGGGCGACCCCACCGAGCACGCCGGCGCCGACCGGCACTGACCTGGCCGTCCCCGGCCACGGGGAGCGACCGACGGACGTGACCGTCCCGCCACGGGTGGGACGCGAGGAGGACCTGATGGCTGCCCGCACGACCATCCCCGCGGAGCGTGCCCGGTGACCGGGCTGCCCGCGACACCGCGCTACGACCTGGTCGTCGTCGGCGGTGGGATCGTCGGCCTGGCCACCGCGTACGCCGCCACCCGCAACGGGCTCAGCGTCGCCGTCGTCGAGCGTGAGCAGCGCCTGGCGAACCACCAGACCGGCAACAACTCCAACGTCGTGCACTCCGGGCTGTACTACGCGCCGGGCGGCTACAAGGCCCGCCTGGCCGTCGCCGGGTGTGCCGAGACCATCGCGTTCTGCCGCGAGCACGACCTGCCGCACCAGGTGTGCGGCAAGCTCGTCGTCGCGACCGAGCCCGAGGAGCTGCCCCGGCTCGACGAGCTGGCCCGCCGCGGCGACGCCAACGGCGTGGAGAACCACCGCCTCGACGAGCACGGCATCCGCACCTACGAGCCCGACGTCCGCGGTCTCGCCGCGCTGTGGGTGCCCTCGACCGGGATCACCGACTACCGGCTGGTCGCGGAGAAGCTGGGCGAGCTGGTGGAGAAGAACGGCGGCGAGGTCCACCTGGGCCGCACCGTCACCGGGTTCGCCCGCCGCCCGTCCGACGTCGTCGTGCGCACCACCCGCGGTGACCTGCTCGGCACCCGCGCGGTCGTCTGCGGCGGCCTGCGCTGCGACGAGCTCGCCCGCCTGGCCGGTGCCGACCCCGGGGTGCGGATCGTGCCGTTCCGCGGCGAGTACTCCGGCTTCTCCGAGCGGGCCGCCTCGCTGGTCCGCGGCCTGATCTACCCGGTGCCCGACCCGGCGTTCCCGTTCCTCGGGGTGCACGCCACCCGCGGCATCGACGGCACCGTCCACGCCGGCCCGAACGCCGTGCTCGCGATGGCCCGAGAGGGCTACGACTGGCGCACGGTCCGGCCGAAGGAGCTGCTGGGCACGTTGACCTACCCGGGCATGGTGAGGGTGGCGCGCACGCACTGGCGCTACGGCATCGGCGAGGTCCGCCGCTCGCTGTCGACACGGGCGATGGTCCGCCAGATCCAGCGGATGCTGCCCGACGTCACCGCCTCCGACCTGCACCCGGCCGGCGCCGGGGTGCGGGCCCAGGCGGTGAAGGCCGACGGCACCCTGGTCGACGACTTCCTGTTCCTCGACCAGGCCGGTCCGGACGGCGCGGGCCGCCCCGGCTCGATCCTGCACGTGCTGAACGCACCCTCCCCGGCGGCGACGGCGGCCCTGCCGATCGGCCGCGAGATCCTCGACCGGCTGGGTGCGGCGTGACCGGCGCACAGCCCGAGGGCTTCCGGTCCGGGTTCGCCTGCTTCGTCGGCAGGCCCAACGCCGGCAAGTCGACGCTGACCAACGCGCTGGTCGGGGAGAAGATCGCGATCACCTCCTCGCGCCCGCAGACCACCCGGCACGCGATCCGCGGGATCGTGCACCGCCCGGACGCCCAGATCGTCCTGGTCGACACCCCGGGGCTGCACCGCCCGCGGACCCTGCTCGGGTCACGGCTCAACGACCTGGTGCGCGAGACCTGGTCCGAGGTCGACGTCGTCGGGTTCTGCGTGCCCGCCAACGAGAAGGTCGGCAAGGGCGACCGGTTCATCGCCGAGGAGCTGCGGCGGATCGCCGCGCACACCCCGGTGGTCGCCGTCGTCACCAAGACCGACACCGCCCGCCCCGAGCAGGTCGCCGAGCGGCTCACCGAGGTGTCGGCCCTGATGGAGTTCACCGAGGTCGTGCCGACCTCGGCGCGGTCGGGTTTCCAGGTGTCGCTGCTCTCGGACCTGCTGGTCGGGCTGCTGCCGGAGGGCCCGCAGCTCTACCCGGACGGCGACCTCACCGACGAGCCGACCGACGTGCTCGTCGCCGAGCTCGTGCGGGAGGCGGCGCTGGAGGGCGTGCGCGACGAGCTGCCGCACTCGATCGCCGTCGTCGTCGAGGAGACGATCGAGAAGAAGGACCTGCTGGAGATCTACGCGATCATCTACGTCGAGCGGTCCAGCCAGAAGGGCATCGTGATCGGCAAGGGCGGTGCCCGGCTCAAGCAGGTCGGCAGCGACGCCCGTCGCCAGATCGAGAAGCTGCTGGGCACCCGGGTGCACCTCGACCTGCACGTGAAGATCGCCGAGGACTGGCAGCGGGACCCGAAGCAGCTGCGCAAGCTGGGGTTCTGAGCAGGACCTAGACTGGGTGCGTGGCCCAGCTCTACCGCGACACCGGGATCGTGCTCCGGGTGCAGAAGCTGGGCGAGGCGGACCGGATCATCACGATGCTGACCCGTCAGCACGGCAAGATCCGGGTGGTCGCCAAGGGCGTGCGCCGCACCCGGTCGCGGTGGGGTGCCCGGCTGGAGCCGTTCAACCACGTCGACGTCCAGTGCTACACCGGCCGCACGCTGGACGTGGTCACCCAGGCCCAGACCGTCGACGCGTTCGCCCCGGCGATCGTCGCGGACTGGTCGGCGTACTCCTGCGGCTGCGCGATCCTGGAGACCGCGGACCGGCTGGTGTCCGAGGAGGGTGAGCCGAGCCTGCGGGTGTACCTGCTGCTGCTCGGCGCCACCCGGGCGCTGGCCGACGGCGCCCGTGAACCGGCCCTGGTGCTCGACGCGTTCCTGCTGCGGGCGATGAGCCACGCGGGGTGGGCGCCGTCGCTGTCGGAGTGCGCGCGCTGCGCGACGCCCGGCCCGCACCGGTCGTTCACCGTCGCCGGCGGCGGCATGGTGTGCCCGCGCTGCCGCCCGCCGGGCTCGGTGACCCCGGCGACCGAGACGGTGGCCCTGCTGTCCGCGCTGCTGCACGGCGACTGGGACACCGCGGACGCCTCGGGCACCCCGACCCGGCGTGAGGCCAGCGGCCTGGTCGCGGCGCACCTGCAGTGGCACCTGGAGCGGCAGCTGCGCTCGCTGCCCCTGGTCGACCGCCGCGCCCGGGTCCGGCCCGCCGCCGTCGTCGTACCCGGGGTTCCGGGGCCCGCCCCGGAACCGCCGGACGGCGGAGCGGCGACACCCCCGGACGCCCTCCCTGGCTAGTCCGACCGGACTTTTGTCCCGATGTGGGATGCCGTGAGCGGCCCGTCCGCTTCGTCGAGCGGTTGACGTGCGGGCGCGCCGCCCGTCGCGGTGCCGCCGGTCGCGTCGCACGGGACTTCCGCCGACTCCACCGGGTGATCGTCGCTTTCGACGGGCAACCGGTTCCGCCGTCTCGTTACGCTCCTGTGATCGAGGGGACCCCAGCCCCGTCGGAGAGGCAGTCGTGAACCGACCCCACACCCCGCCGCCGGACGACGACCACACCGGTCGCACCCACCGTCTCCCGGCCGCCACGCAGCGCATCCCGGTGCCGCCCACCCAGCAGTTCCCGGTCCGCACCGAGGCGATGCCGGAGTCCCCGCAGGACGGGCCGACCCGCGCGATGCGTCAGGTCCGGGCCCGCACCGAGGACGGCGCGTGGCCGGCCATCCCGATGCTGCCGGTGATCCGGCCCGACGAGTCCGAGCCGATGTCGGAGGCCGACCGGATCCGCGGGCACCGCGGGATGCGCCGGCTGCGCGAGACCATCGAGCGGCTGGAGGACCCGGCCGTGCCGGCCTGGCCGCAGCCCGACCACCGCGACTGAACCCGTCCGCCGTCCCCGACGTAAGGTCGGCGACGTGCCGTTCCAGCCTCCCGCACCGCACCCGTCCGGTGCCCGGCCCCCGGCGATCCCGCCGGAGCTGGTGCCGCGCCACGTCGCCCTCGTGATGGACGGCAACGGCCGCTGGGCCAACGCCCGCGGCCTGCCCCGCACGGAGGGCCACAAGCGGGGCGAGGCCTCGCTGATGGACGTCGCCCGCGGCTGCATCGACCTGGGCGTGCGCTGGCTGTCGGCGTACGCGTTCTCCACCGAGAACTGGCGGCGCAGCCCCGACGAGGTCCGGTTCCTGATGGGCTTCAACCGCGACGTGATCCGCCGCCGCGTCGACGAGATGGACGCGATGGGGGTCCGGGTCCGCTGGGCGGGCCGTCGCCCGCGGCTGTGGCGCTCGGTGATCAAGGAGCTGGAGATCGCCGAGGAGCGCACCCGCGGCAACGACGTGCTGAACCTGACCATGTGCGTCAACTACGGCGGCCGCGCCGAGATCGTCGACTCGGTGCGGCAGCTCGCCCGGCTCGCCGCGGAGGGCCGGATCAACCCCGACAAGATCGACGAGCGGATGCTGGCCCGGTACCTCGACGAGCCGGACATGCCCGACGTCGACCTGTTCGTGCGCTCCTCGGGGGAGCAGCGGACGTCGAACTTCCTGCTCTGGCAGAGCGCCTACGCCGAGATGGTCTTCCTGGACACGCTGTTCCCGGACTTCGACCGCCGCCACATCTGGCAGGCGATCGAGATCTACGCGCGCCGGGACCGGCGTTTCGGGGGAGCCGTGGACGCCACGACGGGAGTGACACCGTGACCACCGATGTGATCTCCGGGATGCTCGCCACCGCCAAGGGTGCGCTGGAGCGGTTCCACGACGTCACCACCGACGACGACGGCGCGCTGACCTTCGCCCACGGCGGCGTGCTGTGCGTGGTGCAGGGCACCGAGCTGGAGGAGGGCCTGCCGGTCCTCAACCTGACCTGCGTCGTCGCGTGGGACCTGCCGGAGTCCGCGGACCCGGAGCACGACGTGCCGCGACGGGTCGGCCTCGGGGTGGGGGAGGGCCTGTTCGGCACGCCCCGGGTGGTGCGCGGCGAGCGCGGCTGGGACGTGACGCTGCGCTACGCCTTCCCCGCGGCCGGGCTGGGCGAGGGGCCGATGGGCACCCTGCTGATGCTGGTCGTGTCCTCGGCGTCGAGCATGCGCGCGGAGCTGGTCGGGAGCTGAGACCGCCCGGCCGGGGGCGCACCCCCGGCCGGACCCGTCACTCGCCGGTGTCGACGGCCGCGACGACGGCGTCGACCGAGGTGTAGTCCTCGGCCGGTGCCGAACGCAGGGCCTCGACCGTCGCGGCGTCGGCGCCGTTGCGCTCGGCGGTCCACGCCAGGTCGTCCTTGGAGGCGGGGAACTCGAGACCGTGCAGGGCGCTGCGGACGGCGTCGGCGGTCGTCGTACGGGATGTCATGGGGTCACCTCTCGTCGTGGACGTTCGGTGACCGGATAGCCGGTGTGCGGCCGTCCATGCACGGGACGGCCGCACGACGGTCAGCCCTCCCCGGCGGGGTCCGCCTCCCCGGCGTCGCTGAGGTGCACGATCGGCAGCGCCGCCAGCTGGCCCGCGGTCATCGCGTGCGCCACGCCCAGCACGTCGTTCTGGGCCTTGGTCATCCGCGCGTCCACCAGCCCGGACAGGCCGTAGGCGACCCGGCCGAGCAGCCGCACCGTGGTCTCGTCGACCTGGGGGCGCGGGGTGGAGACGACCGCGACACCGCGCGGGGCGCCGTCGTTGGACTGGGCGACGCCGATCTCGTAGGACTCACGCGGGTTGACGTGCCGCGACGCGTAGTGGTCGCGCAGCGTCGACATCATGTCGTGGAACCCGGTGACGTCACCCTCGAGCTCCAGGGTGGACAGGTCGTCCTTCGTGAGGGTCTTGGTGCGGCCGGAGAAGCAGCGCACGTAGCCGATCACCGCGCCGGTCCACAGTGCCTCGACCAGGGCCGGGTCGGCGGCCACCCGGACCGGGCCGGACTCCGGACCGCCGAGCGCGGTCACCAGGTGCTCGCAGCACTGCAGCACGTACTGCAGGTCGTCGAACACCGCCGCCAGCTGGGCAAGCTCGCCGGACTCCGGGACGTCGATCCGCCGTACCGTGCCCGGGGCGGGTTGCGTGTCGGTCATCGTTCAGACGCTATCCGGGGTGGCGACGGTCACGGTGTCTCCTTCTGAGACGGTCTGCTAGCTTCGGCGGCGAAGGTCACGAGTGCCAGCGCGAAGCCCCGGCTCGCTGGACGGCAACCCTCCTCCGCGGTGGGGTGCCCCGGGTGATGACCGGGCCGACGCGACACCCGCAGTCGGCAAGCGCGGATCCGTGCGCCACGCCGGGTCCCCGAGATCGGCCGGAGGCCCGATCATGACCCTCGCCCTGTCGCGTTCCGTCCAGCACGCGCTGCCCCGTGTCGTCGGCGCGGACCTCTCCGTCCCGCTCGTCGACGGCGGGTGGGCCCGCTACTGCGACCTCGACTCCGCCGCGTCGGCGCCGGCGCTGGAGAGCGTCGCCGCGCACGTCGCGCAGGTGCTGCCCTACCACGGCAGCGTGCACCGCGGCGCCGGCTGGACCTCGAAGGTCTGCACCGCCCTGGTGGAGAACGCCCGCGCCGACGTCGCCCGGTTCGTCCGGGCCCGCGCCGACGACGTCGTGGTGTTCACCCGCAACACCACCGACGCGCTCGGCCTGCTCGCCCGCGCCGTGCCCGGCCCGGTGGTGACCCTCGATCTGGAGCACCACGCGACGCTGCTGGCCTGGCGGGGCGGTACCGGCGGCGCCGAGCACCGGGTCGTGCGGGCCGGTCGCAGCATCGCCGCGACCCTCGACGCGCTGCGGGCCGAGCTCGCCGCCCGTCCCGACGCCGCGCTGGTCGCGGTCACCGGTGCGTCCAACGTGACCGGCGAGCTCCTCCCGGTCGCCGAGATCGCCCGGATCGCGCACGCCGCGGGCGCCCGGCTGTGCGTCGACGCCGCGCAGCTCGCCCCGCACCGGCGCGTCGACCTGGCCGGGTGGGGCGCGGACTACGTCGCGCTGTCCGGGCACAAGCTCTACGCGCCCTACGGCGCCGGGGTCCTCGTCGGTCGCCGGGACTGGCTCGACGCCGCCGAGCCGCACGTCGCGGGCGGGGGAGCGGTCCGCTCGGTCGCCGTGGCCGGTGGGGAGACCGTCACCGAGTGGCTGCCCGCACCGCAGCGCCACGAGGGCGGCACCCCGAACGTGCTCGGCGCCGCTGCGCTGGGCGCGGCCTGCCGCACCCTCGAGGACCTGATCGACGACGCCGTGCCCGCCCACGAGCGCGAGCTCGCCGCCCGGCTGCGCGCGGGCCTGGCGACCGTCCCCGGCCTGCGGATCCTGTCCTGCTTCGACGACGGGCCCGACGCCGACCGCACCGCGACCGTCTCGTTCACCCTCGGCGAGCTGCCCGCGGGCCTCGTCGCGGCGGCGCTGTCCGCCGAGTACGGCATCGGCGTCCGCGACGGGCGGTTCTGCGCGCACCCGCTGCTGGAGCGGCTCACCGGCGGCGGCGACGCGGTGCGCGCCTCGCTGGGCCTGCGCACCGGCCCCTCCGACGTCGACCGGCTGGTCGACGCGCTGACCGACCTGGCGCGGCGCGGTCCGGCCTGGACCTACGCCCTCGTCGACGGCCGGTGGGCGCCCACCCCGGACCCGCGCCCGGCCGACCCGTTCGCCCGGGACCGGGAGCTGCCCGCCGTCCCCGGCTGCGGGGACTGAGCCCGGGGCGTCAGCCCGCCGAGCAGCGGCCGCAGAGGCCGAAGATCTCCAGGGTGTGCGACACCTCGGTGAAGCCGTGCTTCTGCGCGACCGACTCGGTCCAGGACTCCACCGCGGGGCCCTCGATCTCGACGGCGGCGCCGCACCGGCGGCACACCAGGTGATGGTGGTGGTGCTCGGTCTCGCAGCGCCGGTAGACCGCCTCGCCGGACGCGACCCGCAGCACGTCGACCTCGCCGCCGTCGGCGAGGGTCTGCAGGGTCCGGTAGACCGTGGTCAGGCCGATGCCCTCACCGGCGCGCCGCAGCTCCTCGTGGATCTCCTGGGCGGACCGGAAGTCCTCCAGGCGGTCGAGCAGCGCGGTGACGGCGGCCCGCTGCCGGGTGGCGCGGATGCCGCGCGGCCCGGCGGTGGACCGCTGTGTGATCGTCGCCGCGGTCGTCCGGTCGGTCGTCTCCGTCACGTGTCCTCCTCGACGTGGGCGACGGCGTCCACCACGATGTGCGCCAGGTGGTCGTCCACCAGCGAGTACAGCACCTCACGGCCCTTCCGCTCGCCCTCGACCACCCCGGCGGCCTTGAGGACCCGCAGGTGCTGGCTGATCAGGGGCTGGGTGACCCCGAGCGCGTCCACCAGGTCGTGGACGCACCGGGAGTGTTCCAGCAGCTGCAGGACGATGGCGATCCGGACCGGTGCGGCGAGTGCCCGCAGCAGGTCGCCCGCGGCGGCGAGGGTGCGCGGGTCGCGGGTCGGGCCGGGCTCGGGCGCGGGGTGGTGGTCGTCGTCCGCACCCGGGCCGGCTCCCGGTGCGTGCGTGGTCTGGGCTGCGGCAGACATGTGGTGGACCCGTCCGTTCCCCGGAGGCGGCGGCCACACCCCCCGGCGCTGCTGTGCCGTGCCGGCCGCACCCGACATGGTAGGCGTGTTCGTTATCGTCGCGCCGTGCTGCTGGTCTGCCGCTTCCGCGTGTCCCCCTCCGAGGAGTCCGCGTTCACCACGCGCGCGGCCCGTGCCCTGGAGCTCCTGGCCGCCCGGCCGGGCTGCCGCGGGGGTGAGGCGGGCCGGGCGATCGAGGACGCCGGGCAGTGGGTCCTGACCGTCCGCTTCGACTCCGTCGACGCCTACCGGCGCGCCCTGGGGCCGTTCGAGGTCCGTGAGCACGTGCACCCGCTGCTGGCCGAGGCCGACACGACCACCGAGGCGACCTACGAGTCCCTGATCACGGTGACCCCCCGCGCCACCCCCGTCCACCACCCCAGCCTGCTGAGCTGACCTCCGACCTCGCACACGTTCCTGCGACCTCGCAGCCGCTGCAGAGCGTGCGAGGTCGCAGGAACGTGTGTGAGGTGCGGCGGAGGGGCCTGGTTGTCCACAGCGCGCGCTCGACGCCCGGCGCGAGCTGGGACCGTCCACAGCCGGACGGGTGACGGGCTTCCCCCGCTCCCGGTGCGCGGCGACGGTGGGGACATGGACTCCGACCCGCGACCGGCGCCCGGTTCGCCCGCCCCGGTGCTGCGCCGGGACCTGGTCGCGGCGGGGGTGGGCGACGACGAGCTCCGCAGGCTCCGGGCCTCGGGCCGGCTCGTCCGGCTGCGTCGCGGCGCCTACGTCGGAGCCGGTGACCTCGGACCGGTGGAACGACACCGGCAGACGGTGCGTGCGGCGGTCCGCACCCTGTCCCCGGACGCGGTGTTCAGCCACGTCTCGGCGGCGGCGATGCACGGGATCGGGCTGTGGCGGGTCCCGCTCGACCGGGTGGAGGTGACCAGGAACCGGCGCAGCGGTGCGCGGACGGCGCCGTCGGCGCGGTGCCACGCGGCGACGCTCGCCGCGGACGAGATCACCGTCGTCGACGGCGTCCCGGTGACGACGGTCCCGCGCACGGTCGTCGACCTGGCCCGCGCTCTGCCCTTCGTCGTGGCGGTCGCGGTCACCGACGCGGCGCTGCACGCCGGAGCCGTCACCGCCGACGAGCTCGCCGCCGCCGTGGCCCGGTCCGCGCGGCGTCCCGGCACCCCGGCCGCCCGCCGGGTGCTCGCCGCGGCCGACGGCGGTGCGGACGGCCCGGGGGAGACCCGCAGCAGGCTCCTCCTCCACTCCTGCGGCCTGCCCGCACCGGCCACCCAGCAGGAGTTGCGGGATCCGGCGGGACGGTTCCTCGGCCGGGTCGACTTCTGGTGGGAGCAGGCCCGGGTGGCGGGGAGTTCGACGGGCGCATCAAGTACGGCCGGCGGCTCGACCCCGGTGGCGACCTCGAGGAGGTCCTGTGGCGGGAGAAGCTGCGGGAGGACGCGATCCGGGCCGAGGGCGTCGCGGTGGTGCGCTGGGTGTGGGCCGACCTGCACAGCGCGGCGTCGTTCGCCCCGACCGTCGCCCGCCTGCACCGCGCCCTGGACCGTGTCGCGTGAGCGCTCGACCTCGCAGACCGTTCTGCGACCTCGCAGCCTCTGCAGGGTGTGCGAGGTCGCAGGAACCTGTGCGAGGTCGGCCGGTCGGAGCCACCGCGGCGGGGCTGGGGGCGGGGCAGGGGGTGGGGATGCACGGCGGGTCGGTAACCTGGGACGCCCCGTATCCGGGGGACCTCCGAACCACCTTCTCTGGAGTACCGCCAGTGGCCAGCAAGCCCACCTCCGCCAAGATCGAGACCATCGTCGCGCTGACCAAGCGGCGCGGATTCGTCTTCGCCTCCGGTGAGATCTACGGCGGTACCCGGTCGGCGTGGGACTACGGGCCCCTCGGCGTCGAGCTGAAGGACAACATCAAGCGCCAGTGGTGGAAGACCATGGTGACCGGCCGCGACGACGTCGTCGGCCTGGACTCCTCGGTCATCCTCCCGCGCCAGACGTGGGTCGCCTCCGGTCACGTGAACGCGTTCACCGACCCGCTGGTCGAGTGCACCTCGTGCCACAAGCGCTACCGCGCCGACCAGCTGGCCGAGGAGTTCGCCGAGCGCAAGGGCCGCGATCCGGAGCAGGCCGACCCGAACGACCTGTCCGAGGTGCCCTGCCCGAACTGCGGCACCCGCGGCCAGTTCACCGCGCCGCGCGAGTTCAACATGATGCTGAAGACGTTCCTCGGCCCGGTGGAGTCCGAGGAGGGCATGGCCTACCTGCGTCCGGAGACCGCGCAGGGCATCTTCGTGAACTTCCTGAACGTGCAGACCACGTCGCGGAAGAAGCCGCCGTTCGGCATCGGCCAGATCGGCAAGAGCTTCCGCAACGAGATCACCCCGGGCAACTTCATCTTCCGGACCCGCGAGTTCGAGCAGATGGAGATGGAGTACTTCGTCGAGCCCGGCAGCGACGAGGAGATCCACCAGTACTGGATCGACGAGCGCACCCGCTGGTACACCGACCTGGGCATCGACCCGGAGAACCTGCGGCAGTACGAGCACCCGAAGGAGAAGCTCTCACACTACTCGAAGCGCACCGTCGACATCGAGTACCGGTTCAACTTCACCGGCCAGGAGTGGGGCGAGCTCGAGGGCATCGCGAACCGCACCGACTTCGACCTGACGACGCACTCGAACCACTCGGGCGTCGACCTGTCGTTCTACGACCAGGCCTCCGACACCCGGTACAAGCCGTACGTGATCGAGCCCGCCGCCGGTGTCGGCCGGTCGATGATGGCCTTCCTCATCGAGGCCTACACCGAGGACGAGGCGCCGAACGCGAAGGGCGGCGTCGACAAGCGCGTCGTGCTGAAGCTCGACCGCAGGCTCGCCCCGGTCAAGGCCGCAGTGCTGCCGCTGTCGCGCAACGCCGACCTGTCGCCGAAGGCGAAGGACCTGGCCGCGCAGCTCCGCAAGAACTGGAACGTCGACTTCGACGACGCCGGCGCCATCGGCCGCCGGTACCGCCGCCAGGACGAGATCGGCACCCCGTTCTGCATCACGGTCGACTTCGACACCCTCACCGACCAGGCGGTGACGATCCGCGAGCGCGACTCGATGGCGCAGGAGCGGGTCGCCCTCGACCAGGTCGAGACCTACCTGGCGACGCGCCTGCTCGGCTGCTGAGCAGGCTCCGGACCGACGAACGCCCCCGCCCGGGATCCGGGCGGGGGCGTTCGTCGTGAGTGGGTCAGTGCCGGTAGGCCAGCAGCTGCACGCCCAGCTCGGACTCGGTGCGGCGCACCTCCTCCAGCTGCTCGGCGGTCAGCGCGGCGTAGGGCGACTCGGGCCGGTAGGCCACGAGCGGTCCGCCGATGCGGTCCTCGAGCTGCTTGAGCCTGGCCAGCGCCGAGTCGTCGAGATCGGCGGGACGCAGCGTCGGAGCGGTCATCACAACCTCCGTGGGTGATCGGGAGGCGACCCAGAGTAGGGCCGCCCCGGACCGGGCGCAGTTCGGGTACCCGGTCCGGGGTCGCTCCTACACCGGCTCGGGGAGGAGCCGTTCCACCAGGTCGGAGAGGGTGACGATGCCGACCGGGCGGTCGTCGGACTCCACCAGCGCCAGGTGCGCACGCTGCTCACGCATCGTGTTCACCGCAGTGTGGTACTGCGTGTCCGCCGACAGGGTGAGCACCGGGCGCATCAGGTCCCGGGCCCGGGTCCCCGGGGTCCGCGTCAGGGTGTCGCGCACGTGCACGTACCCGATCGGGGTGTCGCCGTCGCGGACGACGAGCCGGAGGTGGCCGGTCCGGCGACAGGTCGCCTGGATGGCGGCGACGTCGTCGTCCGCGGCGACCGCGGAGGGCTCGCGCGCGAGCTCGCCCAGCGGGGTCCGCTCCAGCTCCAGCGCCGTGACCAGCTGGTCGCGGCGCCCCTGGTCCAGGGTGCCGGTCTTGGCCGAGTGGTCGACCAGCTGACGCAGGTCGTCGGCGTTGCGGCCCGACGCCATCTCGTCGACCGGCTCGACCCCGCACAGCCGCAGGCAGCGGTTGGCGGCGCCGTTCAGCAGGAGCAGCACCGGCCGGGCCGTCACCATGAAGGCGCGCATCGGGATCGCCAGCATGATCGCCGAGCGCTCCGGGTGCGAGATGGCCCAGGACTTCGGCGCCATCTCCCCGACGACCAGGTGCAGGAACGTCACGACGATCAGGGAGACGACGAACGACGCCACCCCGGCGACCCCGCCGGGGACGCCCCAGCCCTCGATGACCGGGCGCAGCGCGTAGTCCACGGCCGGCTTGGTGATCGCACCGAGCCCCAGCACGCACAGCGTGATGCCCAGCTGGGACCCCGCCAGCAGCAGCGAGATGTCCTTGGCGCTGCGCAGCGCCGCCCGCGCCGACGCCGAGGTCAGCGCGGCCTCCTCCAGGCGGTAGTTCCGGGCGGCGACGAGCGCGAACTCGACGGCCACGAAGAACGCGCTCGCCGCGACGAGCAGGATCGACACCACGATCTCGAAGGCACTCATGCCCGCACCTCCCGCTCGTCGCTGTCCTGCTCGGAACCGGCGGACACCGGTTCGGTCCACTCCAGGCGGACCGCCGACGGGACCCGCCGGTCGACCTCCTGCACCACCAGGCGCAGGGCGCGGTCCTCGTCGTCCGGGCTCTCGGCCGCGATCGTCACGACGACCGCGTCCCCGGCGTCCGGCAGCCGCTGCAGCTCGGCCATCACCAGACCGCCGACGGTCTGGTAGTCGCCCTCGGGCAGCTCGGCGTCGATCAGCCTGCCGACCTCGTCGACGTGCCGGTCACCCGGCACGACCCAGCCGTCGTCGGACCGCAGTGCCTGGTCCGTCCCGGCCTGGTCGTGCTCGTCGGTGATCTCACCGACGAGCTCCTCGGCGACGTCCTCGACGGTGATGACGCCGGCCAGGCCGCCGTACTCGTCGAGCACGCACGCCAGCTCCTCGTCGTCGGCGCGCAGCTGGGCCAGCACCTGCGGCAGCGGCAGCGACGAGGGCACCAGCACCGGGGCCCGCATCAGGTCCGACACCAGCACCTCGTCGAACGGCCGGTCGTCGCGGTCGGCGAGGGCCAGCACGTCCTTCAGGCAGACCACGCCCACCAGCTCCAGCGCGTTCTCCGGGTCCGCCGCCTCGGCGGGCGGCCCGAGCACCGGGTACCGCGAGTGCTGGACGGCCATCTGCCCGACCAGGCTCTCGACGGTCGCGTCGGCGCGGACCCACGACACCCGCGGCCGCGGGATCATCGCGGCCCGCGCGGTGCGGTCGCCGAAGTCGACGGCGCGGTCCAGCAGCACCGCGAGCTCCGGGTTGAGGTCACCCGAGTCCTTCGAGTCGTCGATGATCGCCTCGAGGTCGCGCGGGGTGGCCGAGTGCTCGACGTCGTGCACCGGCTCGATCCGCAGCGCACGCAGCAGCAGGTTGGAGGCCGCGTCGAAGATCCGGATGAGCCACCCGAACAGCGCCAGGTAGGTCTTGGTGGACAGCGCCAGCCACCGCGCGACCGGCTCCGGCCGGGCGATGGCGAGGTTCTTCGGGAACAGCTCGCCGAACACCATCTGGACGACGGTGGCGAACAGCAGCGCGATCACGGTGCCGATCGCGACACCGACGCCGAGCGGGACGTCGACCAGGCCCAGCAGCTCACCGATGCCGTTACCGATCAGCGGCTCGGCGACGTAACCGACCAGCAGACCGGTGACGGTGATGCCGAGCTGGGCGCCCGACAGCATGAACGAGGTGCGACGGGTGATGTCGAGGGCACGGGACGCTCCGGTGTCGCCCTCGGCCGCACGGGCCTTGAGGCGGGAGCGGTCGACGGCCATGTAGCCGAACTCCTGGGCCACGAAGTAGCCGGTCAGGGCGGTGATCGCGAGGACCACCAGGATGCCCAGGAGGATGCCGAGGATCGTGCCGATCACCGGGAGGTCACCGCCCGGGTCTCGGGCCCGGCCGGGATGTGCACGGCGTGGGCGGGGACGAGGACGATGCGGGGTCGCCGGCCGTCACGGGGACGGTCGGCGCGCGGACTGCAGGTGGGGTCCATGACTCCTGACTCGCGATCTGATGGGTGTTCGACGCGTACAACGCGTGCCGGAATCGTACGGTTCCGGAACGCAGCCGTCGCGGTGGTCACCCTGTGATGGCCCGAACGGCGGTACCGGTGTTTGGTGCAACGCCGGAGCGGGTCATCCCCGTCCGTGATCACGTCTCGCCTGGAACAGGCCGGTCCGCCCTGGTTCGGGGCGGTGATGGGGACCGGGATCGTCGCGGTCGCGACCACCTCGTTCCCGGTGCCGGTGCCGGGCCTGCGCGTCGTGGGGACCGTGCTGTGGCTGCTCGCGGCGGCGTTGCTGGTGGCGCTGGGCGTGCTGGTCGTGCGGGCCGGGGCGGCGCGACGACGGCGTGGTGACCGTCCCGACCCGTCGGACCTGCCGTTCCTCGGTGCACCCGGCCTGGGGATGCTCACCGTCGGCGCGGGGGCGGTCGAGCTCGGTCCCGGCCTGCTCGGCGAGCCGGCCGCGGCCGCACTGAGCTGGACGTTGTGGTCGTCGGGCACCGTGGTGGTGCTGGTCGTCGCGGTGTGGGTGCCGTTCCGCTGGATCAGCAGGCCCGGATCGGCCACCGACCCGGCGCCCGCCTGGATCATGCCGGTGGTCGGGCCGATGGTCGCCGCCGCCGACGGCGCGCTGCTGATCGGACACATCCCGGGCCCGGCGGCGGCGTCGACGATGCTGCTGGTCTGCGTGGCCCTGTTCGGGCTGGGCGTGGTCTCGGCGCTGGCCCTGCTGCCACGGGTGCTGGCCCGGCTCGGCACGGCCGGGCTCGCCCTGGCCGACACCCCGACCGTCGTCATCGTGCTGGGGCCCTTCGGGCAGTCGGTGACGGCGGCGAACCTCCTCGCGGGACAGGCGCAGGGGCTGCTGCCCGAGCCGTTCGCCGGCGTCGCGATCGGCGCGGGACTGCTCTACGGCGCGCCCGCCTGGGGCTTCGCGGTTGGCTGGACGGTGCTGTCGGCGGTGCTGATCGGCCACGCCCTGCGCCGGGGGATGCCCTTCAGCGCCTCCTGGTGGGCGGTGACCTTCCCGTTCGGCACCCTGGTGACCGGCACGAACGCGCTCGCCGCGCGGACGGCGCTGCCCCCGGTCGTCGGGGCGGCTGTGGTGCTGTTCGCGGTACTGGTCCTGGTGTGGGTGGTGGTCGCGGCCGCCACCGTGCGGTCGGCACTGTCCGACGTCGCCGACGAGATCGTTCCGTCGCGACGGTCGGTACGGGCCTAACCCCGGACACGGTCCTCGTGAGCGGCGCGCGGTGGCCCGTTCTCAGCTCACCGTCAGGCCCCGTCGCTACCCTGGCGACCGTGAGCACCTCGGCGACCTCCTCCGCGGCACGGCCACCGGCCGACCCTCGTCGTGACCTGGGCGCGGCCCTGCGCCGCTGGGCGGTGACCGGCGGCCCGGGGATCGGCGTCGTCCGGGTGCTCGACCGGCACGGGTTCGGCTCCGTCGAGTCCGGCCAGCTGGTCGCGGGCACCACCGACGGCGAGGTCGGCGGCCTGCTCTACCTCGGTGCCCTCGACGACGCCGCGCACCCGCTCGCCGCCGAGGCGGCGTCCGGGACGGCGACGGTGCGCGAGGCGCACGTCGGGGAGTCCTCCGCGGTCGCGGCCGGGCTCGCCTGCGCCGGCGGGGCGACGCTGCTCGCCCACCCGCTGCCCGCCGGTCCCGCCGCTGCGCTGGGGGAGGCACTGGAGGCCGGTCGGCCCGCCGCGCTGCTGTCGGTCGTGGACACCGGCGCGGCCCTCGTCCTCACCGGGCCCGGCCTGGAGGAGTCCACCGGCGACCTCGGCGGGGTCACCGCCGCGGCGGCCGAGCAGACCCGCGCGCTGCTGCGCCGGGGGGCCACGGCCACCGAGCGGCTCGACGTCGACGGCACCGCGGTCCTGGTCGACCTGCTGGTGCCGGTCCCGTCGGTGCTGGTCGTCGGCGAGGGTGCGCTCGGGGCCGCCCTGCACGCCCAGGCGGGCCTGCTCGGCTGGAGCGCCCGCACCGTCACCACCGTCGACGACGCGCGCGCCGCCGTCGCCGCCTTCACCGAGGCCGACGTGCTGGTGCTGCTCGACCACGACCCGGCCTTCGACGCGGCCCTGCTCGACGGCCTCGCCCACGGCCGCGGGTTCCTCGGGGCGCTCGGGTCGCGGCGCACCCAGGCCGCGCGCCGCGAGCGGCTGCTCGCCGCCGGGGTCACCGAGGACGCCCTGGCCACTGTCCACGGGCCGGTCGGTCTCGACCTCGGCGCCCGCACCCCGGCCGAGACCGCGGTGTCGATCGTCGCCCAGGTCGTCGCGCTGCGCGCCGGGCGCTCGGCGTCGGCGCTCGCCTCCTCCGCCGGTCGGATCGGCGGATGACCGGCACGTCGTCGCGGCGCGGGCTCGGCGGCGCACCGCCGGAGCCCGGTCCGGACCGGCGCACCGTGCGCCGCCCGGTGCGGACCGGCATGACCTGGGGCGCGCGGCTGCTCGTCGGTGGGCTGGTCATGCTCGTCGCGGTGGTCGGGGTGACCGCGCTGCGGGTGTGGCAGGTCGCCCGGGTGGACGACCAGCGCCCCAGTGACGCGGTCGTCGTGCTCGGCGCCGCCCAGTACAACGGCGAGCCCAGCGCGGTGCTGGCCAACCGTCTCAAGCACGCCGAGCAGCTGTGGCGCGACGGCGTGGCCCCGCGGATCGTCACCGTCGGCGGCGGGCGGACGGGGGACCGCTACACCGAGGCCGAGGCCAGCCGGGACTGGCTGATCGAGCAGGGCGTGCCGTCCTCGGCGGTCGAGGCCGTGCCCGAGGGCGCGGACACGCTCGGCAGCCTGCAGGCGGTCGCGGCGACCGCGCGGCAGCAGGGCTGGTCCTCGGCGCTGCTGGTGTCCGACCCGTGGCACAGCCTGCGGGCCCGCACCATGGCCCGCGACGCCGGGCTGAAGGCCTACACCTCTCCGACCCGCAGCGGCCCGATCGTGCAGACCCGCGAGACGCAGCTGCGCTACATCTACCGCGAGACCGGTGCCCTGTTGTTCTACGAGCTGACCCACGCCTCGGTCGACACCGCGAGCAGCGGGCTGGGATGACCGTCCAGCACGCCCCGGCCGATCCGGGATACACCGCCGCCGACGCCGAGCGCCGCCACCCCGAGGCCCCGAAGGGGTCCGGGCTGGGGGAGCGCGGCCGCGTCGAGCGGCGCAGCCCCTACTCCCGGGACCGGGCCCGGGTGCTGCACTGCGCGGCGCTGCGACGGCTCGCGGGCAAGACCCAGGTGGTCGGGCCGGGGGAGGGCGCCGAGGTCAGCGGCATCCCGCGGACCCGGCTGACGCACTCGCTGGAGGTCGCCCAGATCGGCCGCGGTGTCGCCGAGGAGCTGGGGCTGGACCCGGACGTCGTCGACGCCGCCGGGCTCGCCCACGACATCGGCCACCCGCCGTTCGGGCACAACGGCGAGCGGGCGCTCGACGTCGCGGGTGCGGAGTGCGGCGGGTTCGAGGGCAACGCCCAGACCCTGCGCATCCTGACCCGCCTGGAGCCGAAGGCCCGCTCCGGCGACGGCCTCGTCCCCGGCGGGCTCAACCTGACCCGGGCGACGCTGGACGCCGCCACCAAGTACCCGTGGGCGCGGCGCGGAGCGGAGCGCAAGTTCGGTGCCTACACCGACGACCTGCCCGCCCTGGAGTGGCTGCGCGCCGGGGCCCGGCCGGGGGTGCGGAGCATGGAGGCCCAGGTCATGGACTGGGCCGACGACGTCGCCTACTCGGTGCACGACGTCGAGGACGCGGTGCACGCCGGCCGCATGGACCTGGCGGTGCTGTCCTCACCCGCCGAGCGCGCGGCGCTCGCGGTGGAGGCGTCGCTGCGCTTCGGCGAGGACGAGGGCGCCTGCGCCGAGGCCGCCGCCCGGCTCGACGCGCTGCCGGTGGTCCGCGCGGTCCGCGGGTTCGACGCCGCCACCGCCGCGGGCGACGACCTGGTCGCGATGAAGCGGATGACCTCCGAGCTGGTGGGCCGGTTCGCGCTGGCCGCCACCGACGCGACCCTGGACACCTACGGCGACGCACCGCTGGCCCGGCACCGCGCCGACCTGGTGGTCCCGGTCGTCGCGGCGGCGGAGGTCGTGGTGCTCAAGGCGCTGGCCACCCGCTATGTGATGAGCGACCCGCGTCGGCTGGAGATGCAGTCCCGCCAGCGCGACCTGCTGCACGACCTCGTCGCGGCGCTGTGCGCCCGGGGGCCGGACGCCCTGGACCCGGCCCGCGCGGAGGACTGGACGGCCGCCCCCGACGACCGCGCGCGGCTGCGCGTCGTGATCGACCAGGTCGCGACGCTGACCGACCCGCAGGCGCACGCCTGGCACCGCACGCTCTGCCGGCCCTGAGACCACACCGGCCCCGGGACGCCGACGGCCCCGCCGTCCGGTCGGACGGCGGGGCCGGGTCGGCAGAGGTCAGCGCAGGGTGATCGCGGGCTTCGTCGCGTCGGCCTCGCTGGTCACGGCGCGGGTCGGGCAGGTCCCGAGGACCCGGTCGATCGCGTCGCGCTCGGCGCCGGTCACCCACAGCTTGTACTTCTTCTTCACCGCGACCTGCCGCGCGACGTAGGCGCAGCGGTAGCGGTTGTCCGGCGGGAGCCAGGTCGCGGCGTCGCCGTCGCTCTTGCGGGCGTTGGTCGGGCCGTCGACGGCGATCAGGTTCAGCGGGTCGTTCCCGATCTTCTCCCGGGTGGTCGCGTCGAGCTGCTGGGCGCCCTTCTGCCAGGCGTCGGACAGCGCGACGACGTGGTCGATCTGCACCTTCTCGCTGGTGCCCTGACCGCGGGTGAAGGAGATGGTGGTGCCGGTGTAGGAGTCGCGCAGCGACCCGGTGAGCACGACGCAGTCGTGGGTGCCCGCCTTGAACGTCTCGCGGTCCATGTCCCGGGCGAGGACCTGGTTGCGCTGGTCGCAGCCGTCGCGGTCGATGTCGGCCCAGCGGCGTCCGAACTGCTCGCGGGTGTAGCCGGTCTTCGGTGCCCGGCCCTTCACCGCCAGCGTCTTCAGCGTCGTCGACGCGCTGCCCGCGGCCGCACCCTCCACGGTCCCGGGCGTCACCGGGGCGACCACACCGACGTCGACGACGCCCGTGTCGAGTGCCGCGTCCAGCACGTCCACGAACGACCCGGGGGATCCGCACCCGGCCATCACCAGCATCGTCACCAGCAGCCCGGCGACCCGCACACCTCGAACACGCACAGCGGAGATGTTCGCGAACGCGAACGCCGGAGCCGTGCGGACACGCCGCGTGTTCGTCACTCAGTGTGAAGAATCTTGCCAGGAAGCTCCGAGTGCGTTCACAGGTTCGGGGCGCACGATGGCGACATGGTCACGCTCGCATCGGTCCTGGTCACCACGGCCGGGCTACTCGGGGTCACCGTCGCGTTGGTGCTGCTCGCCCTGGTCGCGGCGGCGCCGTGGCTCGCCCGGCACGCTCCGGACGGCCTCTCCCGGCGGGGGTGAGGCTCCCGCCACCCCGGCTTGCCCCGGTCGTTAGCACTGCGATGGAGTGGCGGCGTGACCTCCTCGCGTTGGCTCGTCCCGGTGCTGGCCGTGCTCTTCGTCCCGCTGTGGGCGTCCGGCTTCATCGCGGGCAAGATCGCGACCGGGTCCACCGACGTCCCCGCGGTCCTGCTCTGGCGGTTCGTGATCGCACTGGTCGTGATGCTCGCCGCCGTCGCGGTGCTGCGGCCGGGCCTGCCGCGCGGCCGGGCCTGGCTGCACCTCGCGGTCACGGCGCTGCTGCTGCAGGTCGGGCAGTTCACCTTCGTCTACAGCGGGCTCGCCTCGGGCGTCCCCGCCGGGCTGTCGAGCCTCATCCTCGGGATGGCGCCGCTGCTGGTCGGGCTGCTGACCCCGTTGCTGCTGGCCACCCGCCTGGGCGTCGGACCGGTGCTGGGCCTGCTGATCGGCGCCACCGGCGTCTACGTCGTGCTGGCCGACGACCTCGGTGCCGGTCTCGGCGGCAACCTCGTCTTCCCGGTGCTGGGCATGCTGTCGCTGGCGGCCGGCACGCTCTACCAGAAGCGGTTCAACGACAGCACCCCCGTGGTGACCAGCGTCGTGGTCCAGATGGCGACCTCGCTGGTCGCGACCCTGGCCGCCTGGCCGTTCCTCGGCGCGGACTGGCTGCCCCGCGCGCCGTCGGGCTGGGCGGCCGTGGCCTTCCTGGGGGTCGTGAACTCGGCGGGCGCCTTCGTGCTGATGTTCGTGCTGCTGCGGCTGCGGTCCACGGTGTTCGTGTCGTCGCTGCTCAACCTGGTCCCGGCGACGACGGCGCTGGTCGCCGTGCCCGTGCTCGGGGAGCCGCTCACCGTGCAGGCCGTGCTGGGCCTGGGCATCGCCCTGGTCGGCATGTTCGTCGGGCTGGGCCGGGTGCCCGGCCTGCGCGGCCGCCGGGTGGTCGCCGACGCGGCCGTCGCCGCCCCGTCCGAGCAGCCGGCTGGACACGCCGTCGCACCGGCAGCGGGCGGACCGGGGCGCCGGGCCGGAGGCGCCTAGACTGGCCGGCGTGGCAGGACGGATCCGGGACGCCGACATCACCGAGGTCCGCAACCGCACGCGGGTCGAGGAGATCGTCGAGGAGTACGTGGCCCTCCGCCGCGCCGGGGCGGGCTCGCTGAAGGGCCTGTGCCCGTTCCACGACGAGAAGTCCCCGTCGTTCACCGTCCGCCCCTCGCACGGCACGTTCCACTGCTTCGGCTGCGGCGAGCACGGCAGCGTCATCGACTTCGTCATGAAGATGGAGGTCATCGGGTTCCCCGAGGCCGTCGAGCGGCTCGCCGAGCGGTGCGGGGTCCGGCTGACCTACGAGGGCGGCGGGTCCTCGGTGCAGCGCGACCGCGGCACCCGCAGCCGCCTGCTGGAGATCAACAAGAAGGCCCAGGCGTTCTACGCCGAGCAGCTCGCCACCCCCGCGGGCCGCGCGGGCGTGCAGTTCCTGGCCGACCGCGGCTTCGACACCGCGGCCGCGGAGAAGTTCGGCTGCGGGTACGCCCCGGCCGGCTGGGACACCGTCACCAAGCACCTGCTGTCCCAGGGGTTCGCGCTCGACGAGCTGATCAAGGCCGGCATCTCCAAGGAGGGCAGGCGCGGCGCGATCGACCGGTTCCACCGGCGCCTGCTGTGGCCGATCCGCGACCTGGGCGGCGACGTCGTCGGCTTCGGCGCGCGCCGGCTGTTCGACGACGACGGCATCGAGGCCAAGTACCTCAACACCTCCGAGACGCCGGTCTACCGCAAGACCCACGTGCTGTTCGGTCTCGACCAGGCCAAGCGGGAGATCGCGAAGACCCGGCAGGTGGTCGTCGTCGAGGGCTACACCGACGTCATGGCGATGCACCTGGCCGGGGTGACCACGGCGGTCGCGTCCTGCGGCACGGCGTTCGGCACCGAGCACGTCTCGGTCATCCGCCGGCTGATCGGCGACGACTCCTTCGATCGCGGCGAGGTCATCTACACCTTCGACGGCGACGCGGCCGGGCAGAGCGCCGCGATGAAGGCGTTCGAGGGCGACCAGAACTTCGCCGCGCAGACCTTCGTCGCCGTCGCCCCGGACGGTCAGGACCCCTGCGACCTGCGCAACAACCACGGCGACGCCGCCGTGAAGGACCTCGTCGCCCGGCGCGAGCCGCTGTTCGAGTTCGCCATCCGCACCGAGCTGCGCAGCCACGACCTCGCCAGCGCCGAGGGCCGGGTCGCTGCGCTGCAGCGGACCGTCCCGCTGGTCGCGCAGATCAAGCGGGAGGACCTGCGCGACGAGTACGCGCGACGGCTGGCCGGCTGGGTCGGCTGGGACGACATCGCCGTCGTCGTGCGACGGGTGCGCGAGAGCGCCGGGGTGTCGCCCGAGGGGGGCCGCTCCCGGCGTCGCGCCCCGCTGCCCGCCCCGAAGCGCGACGACACCCAGCTGCACCTGCAGCGCGAGGCGCTCAAGGCGGCGCTGCAGATCCCCGGCGTCGTCGGACCCGGCTTCGACGAGCTGCCCGAGGCCGGGTTCACCCACCCGCAGCTGGCCGCGGTGCACCGGGCGATCATGGCCGCGGGCGGGGTGTGCGCCGGGCTGGACGGGTCGGACTGGCTCGACGCCGTCGTCGCCGAGGGTGCGGGCGACGACGTGAAGCGCCTGGTCAGCGAGCTGGCCGTGGAGAACCTGGAGCTCCCCAAGCGCAACACCGACGAGGTCCGCTACGTCAACGGCGTCCTCGCCGGGGTCCGGCTCGGCCTGGTCGAGCGCGAGATCGCCGACCTCAAGTCGCAGCTGCAGCGCACCAACGCCGAGACCGACCACGACGAGTACATGGACCTGTTCGGCGTGCTCGTCCCGCTGGAGCAGTACAAGATCCAGCTGCGCGAGCAGGCGTCCGGGGTCGCGTCGTGACGGGCTTCTGGGCGCGGCTGCTCGGCCGCGAGCCGGTGCCCGACGCGGTCGCCGACGCCCTCGCCGACTCCGAGGCCGTCGTCGCCACCGCGCAGGCCCCGGACGGGATGCTCGTGGTCACCTCGTGGGGGATCTGGCCGCCCGGTGGGGAGCGGCTGGGCTGGCACGAGATCGCGAAGGCCACCTGGGACAAGGTCAGCCTGGTCGTGACGCCGACCTCGGCCGAGCAGATCGCCCCCGGCACCGAGCTGCTCGCCGACGGGCGCCCGCTGCGGTTCCGGCTCACCGACCCGGGGAAGGTGCCGCAGGCGGTGCAGGAGCGGGTCACCCAGTCCATCCGCACCCGGAACCGGCGCGAGCTGCCCGGGGGAGGGGTCTGGGTGCTGCAGCGCCGGGTCCCCGGCCGCGACGGGCTGGTCCTGCAGGTGCGCCCCGACCCGGGGACCGACCCGGTCGCCGCCCGGAGGCTGGCGGAGGGCATCGCCGCACGACTCCCGGACGAACCGTGACCACGACCAGCTGGGACCCGGAGCTCTACCGCGCCTTCGACGACCACCGCTCGCGCCCGTTCCTGGACCTGCTGGCCCGGGTGGGGGAGACCGACCCGGCGCTGACCCGGGTCGTCGACGCCGGCTGCGGCCCCGGCCACCTGACCGGGCTGCTGGCCCGCCGCTGGCCGACGGCGACGGTCGAGGCGTTCGACTCCTCCCCGGACATGGTCGCCGCGGCCCGCGCCGCCGGCGTCGACGCCGCGCAGGTCGACGTGCGCGACTGGACCCCGCCCCGCGACACCGGGGTGCTCCTGACCAACGCGGTGCTGCAGTGGGTGCCCGAGCACCCCGAGGTGCTGCGCCGCTGGATGGCGTCGCTGGCGCCCGGCGCGTGGATCGCGGTGCAGGTCCCCGGCAACTTCGACGCGCCCTCACACGTGCAGACCCGCGAGGTCGCCACGCTCCCGCAGTGGCGCGACCGGATCGTGCTGCGCGGCAACGAGACCGTGCTCGACCCGCTCGGCTACGCCGACATCCTGGCCGCCGCGGGCGCCGACGTCGACGCCTGGGAGACGACCTACCTGCAGCGGCTCGACGGCGACGACCCGGTCCTGCGCTGGATCTCCGGCACCGCTCTGCGCCCGGTCCGCGACGCCCTCGACGACGACGCCTACGACGCGTTCGTCCGCGAGCTCGCGCCCCGGCTGCGGGCGGCCTACCCGCCGAGCGCCGACGGCGGCACCTGGTTCCCGTTCCGCCGCGTCTTCGCGGTCGCCCGCACACGCTGACCCGCCCGTCCCGTGACCCGGGGACGGGTCACGGGACGGGGCGAGCCCTCAGTGCCCGGTGTTCTGGCCGCCGCGCACCTTGTCGAGCGCACCCTCGACACCCGCCCGCGCGACGCCCGCGGCGCCCTGCACCGCGGGATGGTCCGCCGCCCGGTGATAGGCACGGACGAGCTGTTCGTAGCGCTCGTGACCGGCTCTGGTGCCGAGGACGTACCCGACGGCGACACCCACGAGGAATTTGACCATTCCCCTCACCTCCGACCGCGACCGTACCCGGACCGCGGCCGCTGTCCGACCGCCACCCGGATGGGGCTCCGACCTGCGGGAACAGCGGCCGAACGGGGGGTTGCGAGAGGGCTGTACGGGGTGTTGTAGAGTTCTTCTCGTCGCCGGGAACACCATCCGGAACGGCATGAACGGTCCTCCGTAGCTCAATGGCAGAGCACCCGACTGTTAATCGGGCGGTTATTGGTTCGAGTCCAATCGGAGGAGCATTTCCCGAGGTCAGTCAGGTGACCCGGGCAGCCACTCACGATCGAACCCCGAGACCATCACCGATGGTTCCGGGGGTCGCTCCGTCTCCGGGGACGATCCGACGGTCGTGGACGCCCGTGGTCACGGTCACTAGCGTGTGCACCCTTCGTCCGGAGCCCCTGGAGCACCCGCCGTGAGGTACACCGTCTCGACCGAGATCGCCCTGCCGCGGGAGAGCGTGGTCCAGCTGCTCGCCGACCCCGTCCACCTGCCGAGATGGCTGCGCGGCCTGGTGCTGCACGAGCCCATCGACGGACTGCACGGGGAGGTCGGTACCCGGTCGCGCGTCGTGCTGCGGACGGGAGGGCAGGAGATGGAGGCCGTCGAGACCATCACGCGCCGGGAACCGGCGGACCTGAACGGGATCCCGGCGGACAGGGTCGTCCACTTCGAACGTGAGATCGTCGCCGACGGTATGTGGAGTGCCGCTCGGGAACGGTTCACCGAGGCCGGTCCGGGGACGACGCTCTGGACGAGCGAGAACGAGTACCGGTTCAGCAGCCTGTCCATGCGACTGGCGGCGCCACTCCTGCGCGGCGTCTTCCGCCGGCAGTCACGACTGCACATGCAGGACTTCGTGGCATTCGCCGAGCGGGGTGCCGACGTCCGTGACGCGGAGGGTTGACCGCGCCGCGCGCGACGGTGCACGGGCCCGCCGGGGCGGTGTAACGCGGCATCGCGGCGATCCGACATCGGGACCGCAACCACCCACACCGGACGTGGAGGACCCGCGATGTCGAACGTCGTGCTGAAGCTCGCCCAGGCGATCGGGATCGTCGTGCTCGCCGTCCTCGTCGTCGGCACGGTGATCGGCATCCTGCAGTGGGTCGTCGTCGCCGCCGGTCTGGTCGCGCTGCCGGTGGCGGGCATCTGGCTGTACTCGCGTCTGTCCGGCCGCTCGTCGGCGAGCCCCGCGCGGCGGTCGGCCCCGCGGCCCACCCGCGCCGACCGTGCGGTCACGGCCCGCCGGGCCGAGCTGGAGGGCCGGGCGGTCTACGACGCGGTGGGCCGCTGCGGGTGGTGCGGCTCGGGGACGCGGCACCAGGACCGGTACGGATTCCCCACCACACCGCTCGCGTTCCACCGCGGTGAGATCGACGCGCTGCTGTAGCGGTCTCACCCCACGTCGCGCGCCCGGATCCCCGCCTCGTGCGGATCCACCTGCTGATCCTCGGGTGACAGCGCGAGGGTGAGGATCCGCGTCGGGTGGATCCGGATGATCGGTCCCGACCCCGCCGACTGCCCCGCGGAGTCCGTCGGCTCCGTCAGCGCCTCGCCCCGTCCCCGGATCTCGACGAACCGCACCCGCCACGGGTCGGTCGACAGCACGTCGTCGACGACGAAGGCGACCTGCCCGTTCGCGGCGACGTTACGGAACTTGCGGCTGCGGTCCATGCGGAAGCCGCCGATGTCGATGGTCCCCAGCCTCGTGTTGACGCCGAACCCCACCGGGCTGGCCTGCAGCGTCCCGTCCGGCTGGGCGGTGGCGAGCCGCCCGATCCGCCGGCTGCGCAGGTAGGCGATCTCCTCGTCGGTGAACATGCCGCTGAACCTAGGACCTGAACGAAACTTCAGGTCAAGTAGTGGCCCGCGCGACCGCGGCCCGCGCCTCGGCCTCCGGCACCCCGAGGGTCAGCAGGTGCCCGAGGGCGACGTCGGCCTCGTCGCCGTCCCACCGTCCGTCCTGCGCGGCGTGCTGGTAGGCCATCGACCCCGCCTGCAGCACCTCGGCCAGCACCGGGGCCGCGACGTGCCGGGAGAACACACCGGCCCGCTGCCCGTTCTCCAGCAGCCGGATCATGATCGTGTGGAACGGCGCCATCGCGGCGCGGATCTCGTCGTCGGCGGTCCGGCGGGCCAGCGCGATGACCGGGCCGTAGCGCCGCGACGTGCTCCAGGTGCGCAGGAGGGTGGCTGCGAGCTCGCCGGCCGGGTCGGCTGCGTCGGGGTCGACCTCGCCGACCTGCTCGACGAAGTCCGCCGACGCCGCCCGGACGAGCGCGACCACCAGGTCGTGACGGCTGGTGAAGTGGCCGTAGACGGTGCGCCGCACGACGCCGGCGCGGGTTGCGACCTCGTCGAGCGAGGCGTCCGGATCCTCGCGCAGCACGGCCTGCGCGGCGTCCAGGATGGACCGCCGGTTCCGCTCCCGGGCCGACGGCCGCCGCTCCGTCCCTTTCATCACGAGTGCATTTTTGCACGAGGAGTGCAATCCTGGCGAGAGCCGAGGTCACCCAGGACGAGGAGCGGACGATGACGATCGACCACGACACCCGGCCGGTACGGCTGGACCAGGACTTCTTCGACGACCCCGACGCGCTCTACCGCGAGCTGCGCGACGCGCGTCCGGTCACCCGTGCGACCGGCCCGAACGGGCTGACGTTCTGGATGATCACCCGCTACGACGACGCCCGCGCCGCGCTGAACGACCCGCGGCTGCAGAAGGACTCCCGGCGGCTGCCCGAGGTGCTGCAGCGGCACGGTGCGACCTCGATCCGCCAGTTCGCCGACTCGCTCGTCGGGCACATGCTCAACGCCGACCCGCCGGACCACACCCGGCTGCGCAAGCTGGTCGGACGGGCGTTCACCGTCCGCGCGATCGCCCGGCTGCGGCCGCGGATCGAGCAGATCGCCACCGAGCTCGCCGACGCCGCCGAGCAGGCGGGCCCCGAGCTGGACCTGCTGGACCACTTCGCGTTCCCACTGCCGATGACGGTCATCTCCGAGATCCTCGGCGTCCCGGGGGAGCGGCGCGAGGACTTCCGGCACTGGTCGAACCTGCTGCTCTCCAGCGGCCCCGACGAGGAGCGCGCCGCGGCCGCCGCGTCGATGGCGCAGTTCCTGTCCGAGC
The DNA here is from genome assembly GCF_020496245.1 of Pseudonocardia sp. ICBG601. Taxonomy (NCBI): domain Bacteria; kingdom Bacillati; phylum Actinomycetota; class Actinomycetes; order Pseudonocardiales; family Pseudonocardiaceae; genus Pseudonocardia; species Pseudonocardia sp. ICBG601. Next base: position 2,719,232 of record NZ_JAHLJA010000148.1, read on the forward strand.
TCGTCGCGGACAAGTCCGCCCACCCCGGCGACGACATGCTGTCCGAGATCGTCCGCGCCTCGGAGGACGGCGACTCGCTCAGCCCCACCGAGGTCACCGCGATGGCGTTCCTGCTGCTGGTCGCCGGGCACGAGACCACGGTCAACCTCATCGGCAACGGCGTGCTGGCGCTGCTGCGCGACCCCGACCAGCACGCCCGGCTGCGCGCCGACCCCGACCGGGTGCCGCAGGCGGTCGAGGAGTTCCTGCGCTACGACGGACCGGTCAACCTCGCCACGATCCGCTTCACCGACGAGCCCGTCGAGTACTCCGGCGTGACGATCCCGGCCGGCGAGGTCGTGCTCGTCTCGCTGATCGGGGCCAACCGCGACCCCGGGCGCTACCCGGACCCGCAGCGGTTCGACCCCGATCGCGACACCTCCGGGCACCTCGCGTTCGGCTACGGCATCCACCACTGCCTCGGCGCCCCGCTGGCCCGCCTCGAGGCCGACGTTGCGTTCCGGACGCTGCTCACGCGGTTCCCGGACATGGCGCTCGCCGGCGCCCCCGGGCAGCACCGGGAGAGCACGCTGATCCACGCGCTCACGGCACTCCCGGTGCGCCTGCACGCATGACCGGTACCCGGTTCAGCCCGCGCTGAACTGCTCGCTGCCGATCACCCGGAGCAGCTCCAGGCGCCGTTCGGTCTCGCTGCGCGGCGCCGCGGTGAGCACGAGCAGCGCCTGGGACCGGTCCTCGGTGAACAGCGCCTGGCAGTCCACCTCCAGCTCGCCGAGCTCCGGGTGGAGCAGCGTCTTGTGGTCGGCGAACCGGCGCCCGACCTCGTGCAGCTCCCACAGGGCGGCGAACTCGGGGCTGCGCTCCGACAGCACCCCCACCAGCTCCCCGGCCCGCGACCGGGGCCCGAGCATCGCCAGTGCCGCCCGCAGCGTCGCGACCTGCGCGCGGCTCTGGCGGGGCCGGTCGGCGGGCGGGTACAGGCGCTGGGCGTCCGGGTCGGTGAACCAGCGGAAGACCTCGCTGCGGGCGAGCCCGGTGTGGTGGGTGTGGTCCCCGAACAGCGCCCGGGCCATGTCGTTCTGCACGAGCGTCTCGCCGAGCACGGTCAGGATCAGGGCCGGGCTGTCGTGCAGCCGGTCCAGCACCCGCAGCAGTGCCGGGGCCACGTGATCGGACACCGGGCCCGACGCCGGCGCGTTCCGGCCCGCGCACCGGAACAGGTAGTCGCGCTCCTCGGTGCCGAGCCGCAGCGCCCGGGCCAGCGACGCCAGCATCTGCTCGCTCGGCTGCGGTCCGCGCTGCTGCTCCAGCCGCGTGTAGTAGTCGGCCGACATGACCGCGAGCGTCGCGACCTCCTCGCGGCGCAGCCCCGCCGTGCGCCGGCGCGCGCCGTCGGGGAGCCCGACGTCGCCGGGGCGGAGGCCGGCGCGGTGCCGGCGCAGGAAGTCGGCCAGGGCTGCACGGTCCACGCCGCCGAGTATCCGCGGGGACCCGCCGGGCAACCAGGGACCGGTGATCCCCCGATGACCGGTCTCTGCCGTCCCGTCCGCCGCGCGGCGACGGTGGGGACATGCAGATCACCGGACGCACCGTCTTCATCCCCGGCTCGACGAGTGGCATCGGACTCGCACTGGCCCTGGCCCTGCACGAGCGGGGCAACACCGTGGTCCTCGGCGGCCGGCGCCGCGACCTGCTCGACGAGCTCGTCGCCGCCCACCCCGGTCTCGACGCCGTCGAGATCGACACGGTCGACCCGGCGAGCATCACGAAGGCCGTCACCGAGGTCCTCGACCGGCACCCCGACCTCGACGTGCTCGTCGCGATGGCCGGGATCATGCGGGTCGAGGACTGGCACGGCCCCGAGGGCTTCCTGGCCTCGGCCGAGCAGGTCGTCGCCACCAACCTGCTCGGCCCGATCCGGCTGATCGGCGCGCTCGTGGAGCACCTGCGGGGACGGCCGGTCGCGTCGGTCGTCACGGTGTCGTCGGGGCTGGCGTTCGTCCCGCTCGCCGCGACGCCCAGCTACAACGCCACCAAGGCCGCGGTGCACATGCTCACCGAGTCGCTGCGCCTGCAGCTCGCCGACACGACCGTCGAGCTCGTCGAGATCGTGCCGCCGTCGGTGGCGACCGACCTGCTGCCCGGCCATCAGGACAGCCCGATCGCGATGCCGCTCGACGACTTCGTCGCCGAGGTCCTCGCGCTGCTCGAGGCCGGGACACCGGGCGGGGAGGTCCTCGTCGAGCGGGTGCTGCCGCTGCGCCGCGCGGAGGCCCGCGGCGAGTACGCCGACGTCGTCGCCCGGCTGAACGCGGCCGACCCGCACTGACCCGGCACCGCACCGGCCCGGGACCGGCGGCGCGGTCCGTAGGCTGACCGCGCGACGACGGGGGAGGGCGCCATGACGGCACCGGGCCGGGCTCGGCAGGATCGGATCTACCGCGACGGCGTCTCCGGCGCCCGTCCCCGGGTCCCGACCGGTCCCGACGAGCTGGAGCGTCGCGCGCGGCGGGCCATGAGCCGGCGCGCCGACGCCTACGTCACCGGTGGCGCGGGCGCCGAGACCACGATGCGCGCCAACCGAGCGGCGTTCGCGCGCCGGGAGATCGTGCCGCGGGTGCTGCGCGACGTCGGCGAGCGCGACCTGAGCGTCGAGCTGTTCGGCCGCACGCTGCCCGCCCCGCTGCTCCTCGCCCCGATCGGCGCGCTGGACCTGGTCCGGCGCGGCGCCGACCTCGCCGTCGCCCGCGGGGCCGCGACCGCCGGGGTCCCGATGGTGATCTCCAACCAGGCCGGGACGCCGATGGAGGACATCGCCGCCGTCGGCGGCCCCACCTGGTTCCAGCTGTACTGGTCCACCTCCGACGAGCTCGTCGACAGCTTCCTGCGCCGCGCCGAGGCCTCCGGCTGCGACGCCGTCGTCGTCACCCTCGACACGACGATGCTCGGCTGGCGCCCCCGCGACCTCGACCTGGGCCACCTGCCCTTCGCCCGCGGCATCGGGATCGCCCAGTACACCTCCGACCCGGTGTTCCGCGGCCTGGTCGAACAGACCCTCGCCGCGCCGTCGGCCGGGGCGCCGCCGAAGGTCACCCCGCAGGCCGTGCGCACCCTGCTCGAGATCACCCGCAACGCCCCCGGACGGTTCCGGGACAACCTGCGCTCGCCCGTCCCGCGGGCGGCCGTGGAGACCTTCCTGCGGGTCTACTCGCGACCGCGGCTGTCCTGGGAGGACCTGGCGACCCTGCGCTCGCGGACCCGGCTGCCGATCCTGCTCAAGGGGGTCCTGCACCCCGACGACGCCCGCCGCGCCGCCGACGCCGGGGTGGACGGCGTCGTCGTGTCCAACCACGGGGGCCGCCAGATCGACCACGCGGTCGCCTCGCTGGACGCGCTGCCCGGTGTCGTCGACGCCGTCGGCGACGCGCTGCCGGTGCTGCTCGACTCCGGGGTGCGCACCGGCGCCGACGTCGCGACCGCGGTCCGGCTCGGCGCCCGCGCCGTGCTGCTGGGGCGCCCGTTCGTGCACGGGCTCGCCCTGGACGGGGCCCGCGGCGTCGCGCAGGTGCTGCAGAACGTCGTCGCCGAGCTCGACCTGGTCTGCGGGCTGGCGGGGGCCACCACTCCGGCCGGGATCGAGCTGCGCGAGCGTCCCTGACGGGTCACCCGGCGGTGCGGTCCGGCGCGCCCGCCCGCCCGGGCCGTGGCACGGTCGGATCATGACGCGCACGACGGCCACCCGTACCCGGCAGGACGTCGCCCGCCTCGCGCTCGGCGCGATGCTGGTGTTCGCCGGGACCTCGCACCTCACCTTCGCCCGCCGCGAGTTCCGCGCCCAGGTGCCGCCGTGGGTCCCGATGGACACCGACGACGTCGTGCTGCTCTCCGGGGCCGCCGAGATCGCGCTCGGCGCCGCGCTGGCCGGCCTCCCGAAGGAGCGCCGCCGGGTCGGCGGCCTGGCCGCGGCGTTCTTCACCGCGATCTTCCCGGGCAACGTCTCCCAGTACCGCAACCGCGTCGACGGGTTCGGCCTCGACACCGACACGAAGCGCGCCGCGCGGCTGGCCGGGCAGCCGCTGCTGGTGGCGTGGGCGCTCTACGCGGGCGGGCTGATCCCGCGCCGGTGAGCCGGTGCCGGTCCGTCGCCGGCCCACCGTCATGATCACCGGATGGACGCGATGGTGCGGATCGGGCTCGTCGAGCTCGCCCTCGGTGCGATGCTGGGCTGGGCGGTGGTCGTGTCGGTGACCCGCCCCGACGCGTGGCGGCGGATCGGGATCGTGGAACCGCGCCGGCTGTTGCAGGCGCACCTCGACTTCGTGCTGATGGGGCTGATCCTGGTCGCCGTCGGGCTGGCCGCGCCGGACCTGCCGGGCTGGCTCGTGGCCGTGCTGGTGTTCGGCACCTGGGTCAACCCGGCGCTGTTCCTGCCGATGGCCTGGGGACCGGACGTCGTCCGGCACCCGGTCTTCCGGGTCGTCAGCGGACTGTCCTTCGTCGCGACCAGCGGCGGGCTGGTACTGGCCGCGATCCTCGCCTGACCGCCCCGGGGACCCCGCAAAAGCGGTCGAAAGGGACGCTCGACGCGACGCGCCGGTACCCGATCGCACGTCGCCTGTAGCACGGCGGGGTCCGGTACGGCTAATGTCCACCCCGTAGGAACCGGCAAGACGCGAGGAGACATCCGGATGCCACAGGGAACCGTCAAGTGGTTCAACGCGGAGAAGGGGTACGGGTTCATCACGCCGGACGGAGGCGGGCAGGACCTGTTCGTCCACTTCAGCGCGATCCAGTCCTCCGGATACCGCAGCCTCGACGAGGGGCAGACCGTGACCTTCGAGGTCACCCAGGGTCAGAAGGGTCCGCAGGCGGACCAGGTCGTTCCCACCTGACCGCCTGATCCGACGCCGACGCCCGGGGTGCTCACGCGAAGCACCCCGGGCGTCGTCGTGTCGGGGGTCAGGACGCCAGGCGGGTCTCCAGCCCGGCGACGACGAGCTCGACGCGGCTCAGGGTCCAGCTGCGCGGCGGGTCGTCGATCCGGTCGCGGAACACCGAGCGGATCTGCGCGTCGAACGGCTCGGCCGACTCCAGCACCTGGTCGCGCCGGCGCGCGTCCCCGATGCCGAGGGAGTTGGCCGTCAGCCACGGCTGCATTCCCATGTGGATGGCGGTCGAGGCGCCCAGCACCGCGTCCTCGGCGGTGAAGCCCGCCTCCAGCAGCCGGTCGGTCAGCCGCCGGAACGCCGACAGCACCGCCTCGGGGGACTCCGGCAGCCGCACCATCGCGGGGGCGAGCCCCGGGTGCTCGGCCATCACGTCGAACGTCGCCGCCGCGAACGCCAGCATCTGCTCCTGCCACCGGCCCTCGTCGGTCGCGGGGAAGACGTCGTCGGTCACCACGTCGTCCACCAGCGCGGCGACGAGCGCCTCCAGGCTGGGGAAGTGGCGGTAGAACGTGGAGTACTTCACGCCGACCCGGGCGGTCACCGCACCGACCGTCAGGTCGGAGAAGCCGAGCTCGCGCGCAGCGGCCAGCAGTGTCGCGCGGTCGGTCAGTGGCGGACGGCCGGTGCGCCGTGCCGGTCTGCTCTCGGTCTCGGTCACGCCCGCATGCTACTGCCCGTGCCCACGTCCGGGACAGGCTAGTCGCGGTTGGTCTGACGACTACCTGTGACCTGGCCCATCTCTGGTTCGTTGAGCGGTCGTTCGTTCGGCCGGACGGACGTGCGGTGGTCTCGCAAAGCGGATCGATCATGACGGAGCGTCACGACGGAACGGGTGCTCCGGCGACGATCCGGCCGAGGGTGCGCAGGCTCGGCGAGCCGGGGTCCCAGTAGCCGCCGTGCGCGGCGGCGAACGCGGACTCGTCGTTCGGGGTGGCCGGGTCGTCCGGGCGCGGGAGCACCGACCCGGGGGCCGAGTCGAACACCCGGGCACCGAACCCCGGTGCCGCCGGGTCCGGGCCGTGCAGGAGCCCGGTCGGGGCGAGACCGCGCGAGGTCGCGAAGACCTCGACCCCGGGCACCCGGCCGATCGGGTCGTGCCGCGCGGTCGTCGCCCAGACGTGCCCGGGTGCGGTGCCGAGCTCGGAGGCGTGCCCCGTGCCGGTCCCGGGGCTGCCGACGAACACGACGTCGTCGGCGGCGAGGCCGCCGCCCCGCGCGGCGTTCCCGAGCACCGTCGAGCCGTAGGAGTGCCCGACGACGGTCAGGTGGACCGGTCCGGCGTGCCCGGCCCGCAGGCCGTCCTGGAAGGACCGCAGGTCCCCGGCGGCGGCGCGGGCGGCCGCGGGGTCCGCCGCCGCGAGCAGGTCCGGGGGAGCGTCGTAGCCGGTCCACAGCACCGCGGCCACGGCGCCGTCCGGCGCGGCCGCCCGGGCGGCCGCGCGGGTCGCCTCGACCCGGGCCAGGTCGCCGGGCACCGTGTCCCAGCCCGCGGTCGTCCCCGGGACGTGGGTGAGCACGTGCGCGGCGTGTCCCGGGTCGCCGACGGCGAGCACGAGCCGCCCGCCGGTGCTCCCGCGCTCCAGGCGGAGCAGGTACGCGTCTCCGGCGTCCAGACGTCGACGGGTGGTCTCCAGCCCGGCCGAGGCCCGCCGGGCGCGGTCCGCGCCCGCGGTGTCCCCGGCCCGGTCCAGCAGCGCCGCCCGGGCCCGCAGCCGGGACAGCTCGGCGTCGAGCAGGACCCGGTTCGCCCGGTCCCGGTCGGCGACCGGCACGCCGTCCAGCCCGCCGACGAGCCCGGGCCGGGTGTGCAGCAGCTGCTCCCGGTCGGCCCCCGGCAGCCCGGTCCACCAGGACCGCACGGCACCGGCGTCCGCACCGGCGGGCGGCGCCGCGGCGGGCGCGACCGGGCGGGGCGCCGCCGCGGGGGCGGGGCGGAGCGCGTCGAGCGCGGCGGCCGTGGCGCGGTCGGACCGGGCGGCGGCGCCGACGGCGTCGGCCACCGCGGTGGACAGGCGGACCAGGTCCGCCCCGAAGCGGGCGACCATCGCGGGCAGCCGCCACACACCCGGCGGGTGCGCGCCGACGCCGGCGGACAGCGTGCCGCGCTCGAGGTCGACGACGAACTGCGGGTGCACCGCCAGCGCGGCGACGACGAGCCGGCGCTGGGCGTCGAGCACCTCACCGGCGTGGGTGCCCAGCACCTGCGCGGCCCGGGACGCGGTGCCCGCGTCGGCACGCAGCCTGCGGACCTGCTCGGCGCGGGCGAGCGCGGCCGCGTCGGCGTCGGCCCCGCTCCACGACTCCGGTGCGGAGCGTTCCAGCTCGGCCGCGCGGTCGGACAGGGCCCGGGACATCCCGTCCCAGGTGCCGGCGCGGCGCAGCCACGCGCCGGGGTCGGCGGCCACGAGGTCGCCCAGCGCGGGCCCGGCGCTCACGAGGCGCGCCCGGCGAACGCCACCGCGGCGTCGTCGTCGGCGGCGCGCCAGGCCGCGGCGGCCGCGCGCAGGGCCGACGCCGTCGACGCGGTGTGCCCCGCGTGCTCCCGGACGGCCCGCACCATCGCGTCCTCCCAGGCCGCGGCGGCCGTCCCGGCCGCGAAGCCGGGCACCGGCACGGCGGGGCCGACGAGCGCCGCGTCCCCGGTGAGGCCCTCGGCGACGCGGTCGAGCGCCGCGGCGGCGGCGTCGAGCCCGTCCGGGTCGGAGCGCGCCACCCCGCCCGACGACGGGTGCGGCCCGGGAAGGGGCCGTCCGCTCGTCCACGGCGTCCCCGGTCGGTCTCGGTCGTGCACCGCGGCACCTCCGTCGTCGGTGGCGGGCCCGCCCGGCCCGCCCGCGTCGGGAGGAGTGTGCGTGCCGCGCGGCCCCGGCACGGGCGTTCCGGGGAATCCGGCGCGGGTGCTCTCGATCATGGCCGGTCGCCGTGAGACCATCTGCGCCGGTCGGGAGCAGCGGGCCGGGTCCCGAGCGGCGCCCGGCCGGGGAGAGGAGCGTCGTGGTCGGCGTCCAGCGGGTGATGACGGTGTCCACCCCTGCCGAGACGGTGCTCGGCTACCTGGCCGACCACGGGCACAGCGAGATCTGGGACCCCACCGTGCGCTCCAGCACCCGCTCCGACGGCGGTGGCCCGGTCGCGGTCGGCGCCGCCTGGCACACGGTGTCGGTGTGGGGCGGGCGGGAGAGCGAGCTCGACCACACGCTGCGGGAGCTGTCGGCGGGCCGGGTCGTGTTCGTCGGGGAGAACCCGACGGTCACCGCGACCGAGGAGATCGTCGTCGAGCCGGCCGAGGACGGGGGGAGCGTCGTGAGCTTCCACGCCCGGGTGCGGCTCAAGGGTCTGCTGAAGCTGGCGGCGCCGTTCCTGCGGCGCGAGTTCGAGCGGCACGGCGACGAGCTGGAGCGCACCCTGCCGCCGGTGCTGGAACGCCTGCAGGGGCCCGCGCCGGCCCCACCGCCGTAGGCCCGCGGCTCAGCGGTCGCGCCAGAACCCCATGCGACGGCTGATCTCGCGCCCCGCGGCGACGACCTCCGGGGTGATCCGCTCGATCCGCTCGGCCGAGAGCCGGTAGGCGGGCCCGGACACCGAGAGAGCGGCCACCACCGCACCGCCGTGGTCCAGCACCGGCGCGGCGACGGCGTTCAGGCCGGTCTCCAGCTCCTCCAGCGACCACGCGTACCCGTGCCGGCGGACCCGGTGCAGCTCCTCGACGAGCGTGTCGCGGCCCTGCTCCGGCACCGTGTCCGGCATCGTCGCCGGGTCGTCGAGGACGACCGAGGCGAGCAGCACCTTGCCGCTGGAGGTGTTGTGCATCGGGGTGATCCGGCCGAGCCAGTTGAACGTGGTGACCATCGACGGGCCACGGGCCTGGTCGACGTTGACCGCCCACCCGCGGTCGGGGATGGCGATGTTGACGGTCTCGCCGAGCCGCTCCGCGAGCGTCTCGCAGACCGGGTGGCCCTGGGTGGTGACCTCCAGGCGCTCGGCGACCCGGCCGGCGAGCGGGATCAGCCCGAACCCGAGGCGGTACTTGCCGCGGTCGGCGATCTGCTCGACCAGCCCGCGCTCCTCCAACGCCCCGAGCAGCCGGAAGGCGGTCGACTTGTGGACGTCGAGCGAGGCCGCGAGCTCGCTGACCCCCGCCTCGCTGCGGTCGGCCAGCAGGGTCAGCAGGGTGATGGCCCGGTCGACCGACTGCACCCCGGGCTCCCGTCCGCGCACCGTGTTGCTCATCGCGCAACCCTAACCCGGCATTCGGCACGTTGCCACGCGGGGCGGCCGGAAAGCGTGACCGTCTCCCCACGCAAGGACGCCGGGCCCGCGTTTGCACACCGACCGGTTCCCGGTGAAAGCTCGCGCCGTGCCGAGCCTCTACATCGACGGAAGCTGGACCACCGGGTCCGCCGGGACCGCCCCGGTGGTCAACCCCTACGACGCCTCGACGGTCACCGAGGTCGACCAGGCCGGGCCCGACGACGTCGACCGTGCCGTCGCCGCCGCCCGCCGCGCCTTCGACGACGGGCCGTGGCGACGGACCACGACCGGTGAGCGCGCCACCCTGCTCGGGCGGATCGCCGACCTGCTGGTCCGCGACCGGGAGAAGATCGCCCGGCTGGAGACCCTCGACACCGGCAAGACGATCGCGGAGGGCCGCCAGGACATCGACGACGTCACCGCCGTCTTCCGCTACTACGCCGGGCTGGCCGACAAGGACGCCGGGCGGATCGTCGACACCGGCAACCCGGCCGTCGTCTCGCGGATCGTGCACGAGCCGGTCGGTGTCTGCGCGCTGATCACCCCGTGGAACTACCCGCTGCTGCAGCTGTCCTGGAAGGTCGCCCCGGCGATCGCCGCCGGCAACACGATGGTGGTCAAGCCCAGCGAGGTCACCCCGCTGACCTCGATCGCGCTCGTCGAGCTGTGCGAGGAGGTCGGGATCCCGGCCGGGGTGGTCAACATCGTCCTCGGCGACGGCCCCTCGGTCGGCGGCCCGCTCTCCGAGCACGCGGACGTCGACATGGTCAGCTTCACCGGTGGCCTGGCGACCGGGCAGAAGATCATCCGCGCCTCGGCCGAGACGGTGAAGCGCACCGCCGTCGAGCTGGGCGGGAAGAACCCGAACATCGTCTTCGCCGACACCGACTTCGAGCTCGCCGTCGACTACGTGATGCTCGCGGTGTTCCTGCACTCCGGTCAGGTCTGCTCCGCGGGCGCCCGGCTGATCATCGAGGACTCGGTCGCCGACGCCGTCGTCGACGAGGTGGTGCGCCGCGCGCAGCTGATCCGGCTCGGCAACGGCCTCACCGACGGCGTCGAGGTCGGCCCGCTGGTCTCCGCCACGCACCTGGCCAAGATCGAGGACTTCGTCGCGGCCGCCCGCGCCGAGGGCGCCACGATCCGCTGCGGCGGCGCCCGGCCGGACGACCCCGAGCTGGCGAAGGGCTACTTCTACCTGCCGACGGTCATCACCGACCTCGCCCCGGACTCGCGGCTGATCCGCGAGGAGACCTTCGGCCCGCTGCTGACCGTCGAGCGGTTCACCACCGAGGAGGAGGCCGTGCGGCTCGGCAACGACACCGCCTACGGCCTGGCCGGAGCGGTGTTCACCGCCGACATGGGCCGCGCCCACCGGGTCGCCTCCGCGCTGCGCCACGGCACCGTCTGGATCAACGACTTCCACCCGTACTTCCCGGGCGCGGAGTGGGGCGGCATGGGCCGGTCCGGCAACGGCCGCGAGCTGGGCCCGACCGGGCTGGCGGAGTACCAGGAGATCAAGCACGTCTGGACCAACACCGCCCCGGTACCGCAGGGGTGGTTCTCGGGCCGCTGAGGCCTCCATGATGACGCGACGCAACGGCACAGGAGGTCGACGATGACCGTTCCCGGACCGGCCCGGCGGGACCGCTCCCCGGACGCCGACGGCGACGGGGGAGGGCTCGCCGAGTTCGGCTACAGCCAGACCCTCGACCGCAGCATCGGCAAGTTCGCCAGCTTCGCGGCCGGGATCAGCTACATCTCGATCCTGACCGGCACGTTCCAGCTGTTCTACTTCGGCTTCGGCACCGGCGGCGCGGCGTACTGGTGGTCCTGGCCGATGGTGTTCGCCGGCCAGTTCATGGTGGCGCTGTCGTTCGCCGAGCTGGCCGGGCGCTACCCGGTCGCCGGGTCGGTCTACAACTGGTCCAAGCAGCTGGCCGGGCCGACCGTGTCCTGGCTGGCCGGCTGGATGATGTTCACCGCCTCGGTGGTGTCGCTGTCGGCGGTCGCGCTGGCCGCGCAGCTGACGTTCCCGCAGATCTGGTCGGGCTTCCAGCTCGTCGGCGACGCCTCCGACGCGGGCGACGCCGCCGTCAACGGCGTGCTGCTCGGCGCGATCCTCATCGTGCTCACCACGGTGATCAACGCGGTCGGGGTGAAGCTGATGGCGCGGATCAACTCGACCGGGGTGTTCATCGAGCTGATCGCCGCCGTCGTCATCGTCGTGGCGTTGCTGCTGAGCATCCGCAACCCCGTCTCGGTGCTGTTCGAGACCCCGGCCCCGGCGGCGGGCGGCGGCGGGTACTTCGGCACGTTCCTCGTCGCGGCGCTCGCCTCGGCCTACGTGATGTACGGCTTCGACACCGCCAGCTCGCTCGGCGAGGAGACGGTCGACCCGCGGCGCACCGCACCGGCGGCGATCCTGCGCGCGGTCGTCGCGTCGTTCGTGCTCGGCGGGCTGATCCTGCTCGGCATCATCCTGGCCGCACCGGACCTGGCCGACCCGCGCCTGGGCAGCAAGGACGGCGGCGGGCAGCTCGTGCTGCTGGAGGTCGCCGGCGGCACGATCGGCCGGGTCTTCCTGATCACCATCAGCATCGCGGTGATCGTCTGCCTGCTCGCGGTGCACACCGCGGCGATCCGGCTGATGTTCGCGATGGCCCGCGACAACGCACTGCCCGCCGGCTCCGTGCTGGCGCGGATCGACCCGAAGCACAAGACGCCGGTGGTGCCGGCGATCGTCGTCGGGGTGGTCGCGATCCTGATCCTGGTCGCGAACGTCGGCGTGCCCGAGGTCTTCACCGCGGTCACCAGCGTCGCGATCATCATGATCTACATCGCGTACCTGCTGGTCACGGTGCCGATGCTGGTGCGGCGGCTGCGCGGGCAGTGGCCGGACGAGGGCCAGAAGGGGTACTTCTCGCTGGGGCGTCTCGGCCTGCCGGTGAACGTGCTGGCGGTGCTGTGGGGCGCGGCGATGGCGATCAACCTGGCCTGGCCGCGCGAGGAGGTCTACGGCACCGGGTGGCTGCGGTTCATCGCGTTCCTGTTCATCGGGGTCGTGGCGCTGGCCGGGCTGGCGTGGTTCCGGCTGCGCGGGCGCCACGGGCTGGGCTGTCTGCCCGAGCACCGGGCGAAGGAGATCGAGCAGGGCATGGGGGAGACGGCGTGACCGACCGGTTCGACTACATCGTGGTGGGGGGCGGCTCGGCGGGCTGCGCGCTCGCCGCGCGGCTCTCGGAGGACCCCGCGGCGCGGGTGCTGCTGCTGGAGGCCGGCCCGTCCGACGTCGGCGACCCGAACATCCTGCGGCTCACCGACTGGATGGCGCTGCTCGACTCCGGCTACGACTGGGACTACCCGGTCGAGCCGCAGGAGCGCGGCAACTCCCACATGCGCCACGCCCGGGCGAAGGTGCTCGGCGGCTGCGGCTCGCACAACTCCTGCATCGCCTTCTGGACCCCGCGCGAGGACCTCGACGAGTGGGCCGCGTCCGGCCTGACCGGCTGGTCCGCCGACGAGTGCTGGCCGCTGATCCGGCGCCTGGAGACCAACGACGGCGACTGGGACGGCCACGGCCGCTCCGGCCCGGTCAACCTCATGCAGATCCCCGCGAAGGACCCCTGCGGCGACGCCGTGCTGGCCGCCGCCGCGCAGGTCGGCATGCCGACGGTGCGGTTCAACGAGGGCCACACCGTCACCGACGGCGCCGGGTACTTCCAGATCAACTCCTTCCCCGACGGCACCCGCGCCTCGGCGTCGGTGTCCTACCTGCACCCGATCCTGGGCTCGCGCCCGAACCTGGAGGTGCGCACCGACTGCTGGGCCTCGCAGGTGCTGTTCGACGGCACCCGCGCCACCGGCGTCGAGTACCAGCGGGGGATCGGCCCGGGCCGCGAGACCGCGCACGCCGAGCGCGAGGTGATCCTCTCCGCGGGGGCGATCGACACCCCGAAGCTGCTGATGCTCTCGGGCATCGGCCCGGGGGAGCACCTGCGCGAGTTCGGCATCGAGGTCCGCTCGGACCTGCCCGGCGTCGGCTCGAACCTCGACGACCACGTCGAGGGCCTGGTCTTCTGGGACGCGGCGAAGCCGATGGTCACCGAGTCGACCCAGTGGTGGGAGATCGGGCTGTTCCAGCGCACCGACCCGGCCCTGGACCGGCCGGACCTGATGATGCACTACGGCTCGGTGCCGTTCGACATGAACACGCTGCGCTGGGGCTACCCGACCACCGACAACGGGTTCTGCCTCACCCCGAACGTCACCCGTGGCCGGTCCCGGGGGACCGTGCGGCTGCGCACCCGCGACTTCCGGGACCGGGCCCGGGTCGACCCGCGCTACTTCACCGACCCCGAGGGCCACGACATGCGGGTGATGACCGCGGGCATCCGGCTGGCCCGCCGCATCGCCGAGCAGCCGGAGCTGAAGGAGTGGATCGCCGCCGAGCTGGCGCCGGGCCCGGACGCCGTCACCGACGACGAGCTCGCCGACTACATCGGCAAGACCCACAACACCGTCTACCACCCGGCGTGCACGGCGCGGATGGGCACCGACGACGACCCGGGCGCCGTCCTGGACCCGCAGCTGCGGGTCCGCGGGGTGCAGGGCCTGCGGGTCGCCGACGCGTCGGCGATGCCGTTCCTGCCGGCGATCAACCCGAACATCACCACGATGATGATCGGGGAGAAGTGCTCGGACCTGGTGCGGGCCGCGCACGCCTGACCGGGCGCCTCACCCCTGCGCGGCGACCTCGACGTCGGCGTGCAGCGGGGTGTCGGTGACGGAGAACCCCAGGTGCAGGGTCCAGGTGCCGGGCTCGGTGGCCCAGGTGGCCCCGGCCCGGTGCCGGAACGCGCGCCGGGACACCGGGACGGTGACCGTCGTCGTGCCGGGGTCGGCGTCGACGACGGCCCACCCGGCCAGCCACCGGGCCGGGCGCTCGACGTCGCCCCCACGTCGTGAGAGGTAGGCCTGCACGACCTGGCGCCCGGTCCGGGTGCCGGTGTTGGTCAGCGTCACGGTGACCTCGACGCCGTCGGCGGACCAGGGGCCGGTCGTCGCGTCGTCGAGGGTCCAGGTCGTGTACCCGAGACCGTGGCCGAACGGGTACGCCGGCGTCTCGCCGTGCCGCAGCCAGTTGCGGTGCCCGATGTGGACGCCCTCGTCGTAGCGCAGGACCCCGCCGGCCGGGACGCCGGAGAGCACCGACCGCTCCTCGCCGGTCGCCGGCCAGGTGGTGGGCAGCCGCCCGCCCGGCTCCGCCGCGCCCAGCAGCACGTCGGCGAGGGCCTCGCCGAAGCGCTCCCCGCCGAACCAGCCGAGCAGGACCGCGGCGACCTCGTCGCGCCAGGGCAGCAGCACCGGTGAGCCGGAGTTCACGACGACCACCGTGCGCGGGTTCGCCGCGGCGACCGCCCGCACCAGGGCGTCCTGGTGCCCGGGCAGCGCCAGGGTGGACCGGTCGAAGCCCTCGCTCTCGATCCGGTCGTTCGTGCCCACCACGACGACGGCGACGTCGGACTCCCCGGCCAGCGCGGCCGCGGCGGCGATCTCGGCGTCCGGGTCGGCGACCACGGTCTCGGTCCCGACGGTGACGGCGACCAGCGCCATCCCGGCCTCCTGCCCGGAGGGGCGGAACCGCAGCACCAGGTCGACCGGCCCGTCGGTGGTGACCCCGGCGGTCACCGACGGCGCCTCGAAGATCGCCGCGCCGGGACCCTCGTCGCCGGTCAGGACGCCCTCGGTGTCGAGCACGGTGGTGCCGCCCGCGTCGAGCGTCAGGTGCCCGACGGCGGCCGCGCCGACCCGGTGCTCCCCGGCCGGGGCGTCCCAGCGCAGGGAGATCTCGACGTGGTCGGCGCCCTCGGGGATCTCGGGGCCCATCCAGATCAGCGAGGCGCCGAGGCGGTCCTCGGCGCGCAGCTCGGCGCCGTCGGCGTCGCGGAACACCGCGCGCAGCCCGGGACCGCCGGTGACCGGGTTGGTGATGCGGCCGGGGTCGAAGGGCTGGACACCCTCGGCGACCTGCGCGCCCAGCCGGTACCGGACGCGGTCCCCGCCGAGCACGGCACGCAGCCCCTCCAGCGGGGAGACGACGGCGGCCGGTCGCACGGTGGCGCTGCCGCCGCCCTGGATGCGGGCGAGCGCCGCGTTGTGGCCGAGCACCGCGACCGTGCCGAGGGTGGCGGCGTCCCACGGCAGCTCACCGGTGTTGCGGACCAGGACGCTGCCCGCGGCGGCGAGCTCCCGGGCGACGGTGGGCCCGTCCTCGGCGGCCGGGGCGGCGACGGGCGGGGCGCCCGCCCCGTCCAGCGCGCCGACCCGGGCGGCCAGGCGCAGCAGCCGGCGCACCTTCTCGTCCACCGTGGCCTCGGCGACCCGGCCGTCGCGGACGGCGGCGACGAGCCGCTCGCCCCAGACGCCCACCGGCCCGGGCATGACCAGGTGCTGCTCGGCGTTCGCCGAGGCCTCGGTGGTCCGGACCGCGCCCCAGTCGGACACGACCAGCCCGTCGAAGCCCCACTCGCCGGTCAGCGGCTCGGCGAGCAGCGGGTTCTCGCTCATCGTCGGCCCGTTGACGGCGTTGTAGGCGGACATGAGCGCCCAGGCCCCGGCCCGGGTGACGACCGGCTCGAAGGCCGCGAGGTACAGCTCGTGCAGGGTGCGCTCGTCGACCCGGTTGTCGACGGTGAAGCGCTCGGTCTCGGCGTCGTTGGCGACGTAGTGCTTCGGGGTCGCGGCGACGCCGTGGGACTGCAGCCCCGCCACGTAGGCCGCGGCGAGCTCCCCGGTCAGCAGCGGGTCCTCCGACAGCGACTCGAAGTGCCGGCCGCCGAACGGGCTGCGGTGCAGGTTGATCGTCGGGCCGAGGACGACGTCGGCGCCCTGGCGGCGGGCCTCCGCGCCCAGCGCCGAGCCGTAGCGGCGGGCCGCGGCCGGGTCCCAGGTCGCGCCCAGCGCCGTCGACGACGGCAGCGACAGCGACGGGGCCCGCTCGTCGAAGCTCTCCCCGCGCACCCCCGACGGGCCGTCGGACAGCACCATCCGGCGCAGCCCGATCGCGGGTTCGGCCGGGGTGGACCAGAAGTCGGCGCCGGTGAGGAGCCGGACCTTCGCGTCCAGGTCGAGCCGGGGGATGAGCGTGTCGATCAGGTCCTCGTCGTCGGCTGCCATGACCCCGACCGTACCGAGGGCCGGGGCTCAGCCGGGGTGGGTCAGCGCCCCGGGCAGCTCGCGCGCCGCCTCCAGCAGGCTCGGGCCGTACCAGGTCAGCAGCCGCCCGCTGACCAGCACCGACGGCGCGTCGAACGCCTCCGGGCCGTCCTCGGCGGTGAACAGGTACGGCTCGTCGGGCAGCACGACGAGGTCGTGGTCGGGCAGGTCGGCGGGGTCGAAGCGGGGGTAGCGCTCCGGGGAGCCGTCCAGGACGTTGACCACGCCGAGCCGGTCCAGCACGGCGCCGGTGAAGGTGTCCGAGCCGACCGCCATCCAGGGCCTGCGCCAGATCGGGACCACGGCGCGGCGACGGTCGCGGGCGGGCTCGACCGCGGCCCACAGCGCACGGGCCTCGCGCAGCCAGTCCGGCTCGTCCAGCCCGCACGCGGCGAGCATCCGGCCCAGCGAGGCGAGCCCGCCGTCGACGTCGCGGATGTCGGTCACGTACACCGGCAGGCCCGCGGCGCGCAGCGCGTCGAGGTCGGGCAGCCGGTTCTCCTCCTGGTTGGCGACGACCAGGTCCGGTGCCAGCGCGACGATCCGCTCGACGTCGGGGTTCTTCGTCCCCCGGATCCGTTCCGCGCCGAGGTCGCCGGGGTGGGTGCACCAGTCCGTCGCGCCGACCACGATGCCGGGCGCGGTCGCCTCCAGCGCCTCGGTCAGCGACGGCACGATCGACACGACCCGCCGCACGGTGCCCGTGATCGGGACCTCGCGGCCCTCGTCGTCGACCGGTGCCGCAGTCCGCGCAGTCATGGGGCCGACCGTAACCCGGCGCCCGCCGGTCAGCCGTGGTCGGGCAGACCGACCAGGGTGCGGCTGTAGGCGAGGTAGCGGACCGAGATCTGCTCGGGCGTCATGGGGCCGTCGGAGCGGTACCAGCTCGCGATGCCGACGAGCATCGTGACGACGGCCCGCGAGATGTCCGACGGGTCGGTCACCCGGATCCGGCCGGAGGCCGCCAGGCGCGTCACGGCGTCGTCGACGAGGGACTGGCAGGCGTTGCGGATGCCGGCGATCCGGCGGCGGTCGGCGTCGTCGAGACTGCGCATCTCGCTCGCGCCGATGAACGCCCAGTCCCGCCGGTAGGTGTGGAACAGCGTGAAGCAGTCGATCAGCAGGTCGAAGCGTTCCTCGGGGGTGTCGCCGTCGCGCAGGGAGGCCTCGCAGCGGGCGTGGAAGTCCTCCATGAGCATCGACATCAGCGCGACCAGCAGCGACTGCTTGCTCGGGTGGTGGTGGTAGAGCCCCGGCACCGAGAGCCCGGCCAGGTCGGCGATGTCGCGGACCGTCGTGCCGTGGTATCCGAGCGCGAGGAAGCAGCGTTGGGCGGCGTCGAGTGCCGGGGGGAGGCGCAGCGGCGGGAACTCGCGCCAGCCGCCGGGACGGGTGGGGTCGAACAGGCCGGCGGGGCCGCCGCCGTCGAGGACGCTGGCCACCTCCTCGCCCGCCGCGGAGTGCTCCAGGTCCGAGAGCTCCAGGCCGAGCACGGCGACGCAGCGCCGCAACCGGTCGGCGGTCAGCTTCCCGCGGCCGGTCTCGGCGCGGCTGAGCGTCGCGGCACTGACGCCGACCTCGGTCGCGAGGTCGGTCAGGGTGAGCCCGGCGCTCTTGCGCGCCCGGCGCAGGGTGCCGCCGAGGCTCTCGAGGGCCACGGCGTCAGGCACTGCACGCAACAGTGCGAGCGCTCCGTCGGTTGAACACAACACGAGAGTGGACCCGGTCACCGGCCACGTCAAGCGCCGGTCCCGCGACGCGCGGTGATCGACCGGGGCGAGCCCACCACATGCACGCCGATCCGGCACCTTTTGCACGACCCGGACTCCGGCGTGCGGCGACCCGCGGCAACGGCCGGACGGGCGCGTTTCGTGGTCGTCGCTCTGGCCGTTCTGCACGATTCAGCAGGTCAGAGTGTTGCGCCGGACGGTCGCGGTCCGGTGTGGACGGCCGGCGAAGTTCGGTGCAG
The DNA here is from genome assembly GCF_020496245.1 of Pseudonocardia sp. ICBG601. NCBI lineage: Bacteria > Bacillati > Actinomycetota > Actinomycetes > Pseudonocardiales > Pseudonocardiaceae > Pseudonocardia > Pseudonocardia sp. ICBG601. Next base: position 2,737,619 of record NZ_JAHLJA010000148.1, read on the forward strand.
ACAGCTCTTGACGGGTGACCCAGGTCGCTCCTACGGTATGCGACGTCAACGGACCGAGCGAGTGTTCCGTAGGTTGAATGCATCAGAGGTGATGAGGATGGACCGGCAGGCCCGGGCGGTGCGCTACCACGGCGTCGGCGATCTCCGGATCGAGGACGTCGTCGTCCCGTCGCCGGTGTCCCACGAGGTCACGGTGCAGGTGGCCTACGCCGGCATCTGCGGGTCGGACCTCCACGAGTACTACGCGGCGCAGACGGTCACGCCCGTCGACCCGCACCCGCTGACCGGCGCGCGACTGCCGGTCGTGCTCGGGCACGAGTTCGCCGGCACCGTCGTCGAGACCGGGCCGGACGTCACCGCCGTCGCGGTGGGTGACCGGGTCGCGGTGCGCCCCACCTACAGCTGCGGGCACTGCCCGGCCTGCCGGCGCGGGCACCCCAACTCCTGCACCGACCTCGCCTTCCACGGCCTCAGCGCGCACGGCGGCGGCCTGTCGACCTACACCACCGTCACCGACTCCATGCTGTTCGCGCTTCCCGGCGCGGTCGGACTGCGCGAGGGAGCGCTCGTCGAGCCGCTGGCCGTGTCCCACCACGGCGTGGCGATGCTCCTCGACGCCGCACCGGCCGTCGCCTTCGTCGGCGGCGCCGGGCCCATCGGGCTCGGGGCGGTCGCCGCCCTGCGGGCCGGCGGGGTCGGGACCGTCGTGGTCGCCGAGCCGTCACCGGTGCGCCGCGACCTCGCCGCGAAGATGGGCGCCACCGACGTCTACGACCCGGCCGACCGCGACCTCGCCGACGTCCTCGCCGGCCGGGTGCTCGACGCGGCGGTCGAGGCGGCCGGGCGTGGTGACGTCGTCGCCGAGGCCGTCGCGAACCTCGGCCCGCGCGGCCGGCTGGTGCTGCTCGGCCTGCACGAGGCGCCGATGTCGTTCGACCCCACCTCGATGCTCTACCGCGAGGTGACCATGAGCGGTTCCTCGACCTACACCGACGACGACTTCCGCGCCGTCGTCGACCGGCTGGCCGACGGCACCTACCCGACCGGCGACTGGACCGAGGTCCGCCCGGTGGACGAGGTGCTCACCGCGTTCGCGGACCTGCGCGCCGGGACCGCCACCAAGATCCTGCTCGACCTGACCTGACCTGACCGACCCGACACCACCACCCGTACTCGACGAGGAGTCACGATGACGGACCTGACCATCAAGACCGAGGACATCACCCTCAACGACGCCCAGCAGCTCGACGACGTCGCGACCCGCTACCAGGTCGACGACATCTACGCCCCGGCCGACGAGAGCTACTCGCCCTGGATGTTCATCGAGGGCTCCGAGGGCATGTGGGCCCGCTACCTGTGGTTCGACGTCCGCCTCGGGCAGTGGGCCGCGATGGTCCGCTCCGACGGCCCGGGCGTGCTCGGCCGCCACCGGCACCGCTCCGGCGTGATGGCCTACACCGTCAGCGGCAGCTGGGGCTACGAGGAGTACGACTGGGAGGCCGGCCCCGGCGACGTCGTCCAGGAGAGCCCGGGCGTCATCCACACCCTGCGCAGCGTCAACCCCGACGGCTTCCTCGCCTTCTTCGTCATCAACGCCTCCATCGAGTGGTTCGACGAGAACGACAACGTGGTGCTGACCGAGGACGTCTTCTACAACATCAACCGCTACGAGCAGTACTGCCGGACGAAGGGCATCGAGGTCAACCCGGCCCTGTTCCGCCGGTGACCACCGGAGACCTCGCCGGCCGCACCGCGGTGGTGACCGGGGCGACGTCGGGCATCGGCCTGGCGATCGCCCGGCTGCTCGCCGAGCGCGGCGCCCGGGTGCACGGCGTCGGCCTCGGTGCCGGCGCCGTCACCGACGCCCCGCCCGGCGTGGAGCTGACCGAGCTCGACGTCACCGACCACGCGGTGGTGTCGGCGTTCTTCGACGGCCTGCCCGCGCTGGACCTGCTCGTCCCCGCCGCCGGGATGTCGCTCGGCGAGGCGGAGCACGACCCCGCCGGGTTCGCCACCGTGCTGGAGGTCAACCTGCGCGGCGTGCACGCCTGCTGCCGCGCCGCCGAGCCGCTGCTGTTCGCGGGCGGCGGCGCCGTCGTGCTGATCGCGTCGATGTACAGCTACTTCGGGTCCGCCGCCAGCCCCGCCTACGCCGCCAGCAAGGGCGGGATCGTCGCCCTGGCGAGGTCGCTGTGCCAGGTCTACGCCCCGCGCGGGGTGCGGGTGAACGCCGTCGCACCCGGCTGGATCGAGACCCCCCTGCTCGAACAGGCCCGTGAGGTCGCCCCCGCGGTGATCGCGGCGCTGGCCGAGCGCACCCCGCTGGCCCGTACCGGGCACCCCGCGGAGGTCGCCGAGGTCGTCGCCTTCCTCTGCTCGGACCGGGCGTCGTTCGTGACCGGCGCCGTGCTCCCGGTCGACGGCGGCTACCTTACCGTCTGACCGACCGCCCGCGGCACGCCCGCGCCGGTCGACCCCCTCCTCCCGCAGCGCGCGCACCCACCCCGGGTGCGCGCGCCGCCCCGGGCTGCCCCGATGCGGAGAAACCCACTCATGACCAGAACCTTCGTGACCGAGGACCTGACCGTGCGCTACGGCGGCCTCACCGCACTGCACGGCGTCTCGATCACGGTCGAGCCCGGCGAGTTCGCCGGGCTGATCGGCCCCAACGGCGCCGGCAAGACGACGTTCATCGACGCCGTCACCGGCTTCACCCCGGCCACCGGCCGGGTCACCCTCGGCGACGTCGCGATGCTGCCGCTCCCGGCGCACCGCCGGGTCGGCGCCGGGCTCAGCCGCACCTTCCAGAACCTGGAGCTGTTCGAGGACCTCACCGTCCGCGAGAACGTCCTCGTCGCGACCGAGCGGTCGCACTGGTGGTCACCGGTCGCCGAGTTCGTGCGGCCGGTGTCGTCGCGGCTGTCGGAGGTCGTCGAGGAGGTGCTCGACCTCGTCGGGCTCGCCGCGCACGTCGACGCCTACCCGCCGGACCTCTCGCTGTCGGCCCGCAAGCTGGTCAGCGTCGCCCGTGCCCTGGCGGGCCGCCCGTCGGTGCTGCTGCTCGACGAGCCCGCCGCGGGCCTCGACTCCGACGCGAGCCTCGCGCTGGGGGAGCAGCTGCGGCGGGTCGCCGCGAGCGGGGTCTCGGTGCTGCTGGTCGACCACGACATGGACCTGGTGCTGCGCACCTGCGAACGGATCAACGTGCTGGACTTCGGAAAGCTGATCGCGTCCGGACCGACCGCGCAGGTCCGCGAGGACCCCGCCGTCGTCGCCGCGTACCTGGGCCACGCCGACGACGCCGAGGCGATCGCATGACCGCCCCCGCCATCGAGTGCCGCTCGCTCGTCGCCGGGTACGCCGGCGTCCCGGTCCTGCGCGGGGTCGACCTGCACGTGCAGCCCGGCGAGGTCGTCGCGCTGCTGGGCGGCAACGGCGCCGGGAAGACCACCACCCTGCTCGCGCTGAGCGGGGTCCTCGTCCCGGAGTCGGGCCAGGTGCTCGCCGCGGGCGGGCCGGTGCACGCCGGGCGCCCGCACCGCCAGGCCCGCAACGGCGTCATGCTCGTCCCGGACGACCGCTCGGTCTTCGCCGACCTCACCACGCGGGAGAACCTGCACCTCGTCCGGCCGCGCGTGCGGCGCTCCCGCCGGGAGACCGAGGACGCGCTGCTGGAGCGGTTCCCGGCGCTGCGGCCCAAGCTCGGGGTGCGGGCCGGGCTGCTCTCGGGCGGCGAGCAGCAGATGCTCGCCGTCGGGCGGGCGCTGCTCACCGACCCCCGGGTGCTCATGATCGACGAGCTCAGCCTCGGCCTGGCCCCGCTGGTCGTGCGCGACATGCTCCCGACGATCCGGCGGATCGCCGCGGAGGCCGGCGTCGGCGTCCTGCTCGTCGAGCAGCACGTGGACCTCGTCCTCGCCCACTCCGACCGCGTCTACGTCCTCAACCGCGGGCGGGTGGTGCTCGAGGGCACGTCCGCCGAGCTCCGGTCCGACCGCGACCGGCTGCGCGCGAGCTACCTGGCCACGGAGGCCATCGCATGAGCGACATCCTGCTGTTCGCGATCCTCGGGACCGGCGCCGGCGCCGTCTACGCGCTGATCGCCCTGGGCATCGTGGTGATCCAGAAGGCCACCGGCGCCGTCAGCTTCGCCCACGGGGCGATCGCCGGCGTCGCGGCCATCTACTTCGGGGTCTCGACCAGCGAGGGCACCGCCCCCGCGGTCGCGGCCGTCACCGCCGTCGTCGCCGCCGGGGTCGGCGGGCTGCTGTTCCACCTGCTGGTGATGCGTCCGCTGCGGCACGCCCCGCTGCTGGCCAAGATCGTCACCACGCTCGGTCTGATGCTGGTCCTGCAGGGGCTGGCGACCCAGATCTGGAACGTCCCGACGGTCATCGCCCCGGCGATCTTCCTGACCGACACCGTGCAGATCTCGGGCATCAGCTTCGGGATCGACCGGCTGCTGCTGCTCGCCACCGCGGTGCTGCTGGCGACCGGGCTGTGGGCGCTCTACCGGTTCACCCGGTTCGGCACCGCCACCCGCGCCGCCGCCGAGAACGAGCGCGGCGCGGCGCTGCTGGGGTACTCCCCGGACGTCATCGGGGCGGCGAACTGGGCGCTGGGCTCGATGCTCGCCGCGCTCGCAGGGGTGCTGTTCGCGCCGATCACCGCGCTCAACATCGCCACCCTGAGCCTGCTCGTGGTGCCCGCGCTGGCCGCGGCGCTCGTCGGCCGGTTCACCTCGTTCGGGGTGACCGTCGGCGTCGCCGTGGGCATCGGGATGCTGCAGTCGATCCTCACCCGGTTCGTCACCCAGCCCGGCATCAACGACGCGCTGCCGTTCGTGATCATCGTGCTGGTCATGATCGTGTCCGGGCGCCTGATCCCCGGTCGCGGCGCCCGCGCCGTCGCCCGGCTGCCGCTGGCCCCGGCGGTGCACAGCAGGCTGCGGCCGCTGCTCGTCGTCGGCGGGCTGGCGGTGCTGGGGCTGGCCGTGCTGCCCGACACCCTGCGCGGCGGCATCACGACCTCGCTGGTCACCGTCATGATCGCGCTCTCGGTCGTGGTCGTCACCGGGTTCACCGGGCAGATCTCGCTGATGCAGATGGCCTTCGCCGGGATCGCGGCGTTCATGGTCTCCCGCGGCGCGGTCGAGCTCGGGCTGCCGTTCCCGCTGCCGATGCTGCTCGCGGTGCTCGTGGTGGTGCCGGTCGGCGTGCTGCTCGGTCTGCCCGCCATCCGGGTCCGCGGCATCAACCTGGCCGTGGTCACCCTCGGCGCCGCCGTCGCCGTGTCGAGCTTCGTGTTCGGCAACGTCGACTGGACCGGCGGCGCCGACGGCAGCCCGGTCCCCTCGCCGGACCTGTTCGGCCTCTCGCTCGACCCGGTCGTCCACCCGGTGCGGTTCGGCCTGTTCGCCACCGTGGTCACACTCGCCCTGCTGGCCGGGGTGATGAACGTGCGCCGCAGCGCCATCGGCCGCCGGATGCTGGCCGTGCGCGCCAACGAGCGCGCGGCGGCCGCGGTCGGCATCGACGTCGCCCGCACCAAGCTGCAGGCCTTCGCGCTGTCGGCGTTCATCGCCGCGGTCGGCGGCAGCGTGCTCGGCTACCAGCTCGGTGCCGTCGCGTTCACCCGCTTCGTCCCGCTGGCCTCGATCAGTGTGCTGGCCGTGGTCTACATCGGCGGCGTCGCCACCGTGTACGGGGCCGTGGCCGCCGGCGTCATCGTCAACGGCGGGATCCTCTACGTCCTGCTCAACTCCGTCCCCGGCATCTCCGCCTGGTGGATCGTCCTGTCCGGCGCGCTGCTGATCGTCAACGCGGTGCTGCAGCCGGACGGCATCGCGGTGGCACTCCGCGACCAGTACCGCTTCGTCCGCGACCGGCTCGGCCGGCCGGGGACACGGGCGCCCGAGCCGGTGGACCGCACCGGCGACGCCCCGGAACCGGCCGTCGCCGCCGCCGTCCGGTCCGACTGACCCTCCGGCGACCCCGGACCCGCCCGACCCACCCCACCGGGTGGGCAGCCCCCGCACGCCCTCCTCCGGCGGCCCGCGCCGCCACCCCCTGATCTGGAGCGAACGATGAAGTTCAGCACGCGCGTCGCGGTGATCGCCGCCGCGTCCGCCCTCGCCGTCGGCCTGGCCGCCTGCTCCTCGGCGGCCACGTCGTCGAGCACGGCCAAGGAACCCGGATCGGTGGCCGGCCCCGCGGGCGACCCGATCGTCTTCTACGACATCACCGACGCCACCGGCCTCGGCGCGGTCAGCGCCGCGATCTCCCAGTTCACCACCGGCGAGCTCGCCGCACAGGACCACATCAACGCCCAGGGCGGGGTCGGCGGACGGCCGATCAAGATCGTCAAGTGCGACAGCAAGGCCGACCCGGCCGCCACCACCGCGTGCGCCCAGGAGGCCGTGCAGAACAAGGCCGTCGCCAAGCTCGGGCTGTCGGTCGCCTGGGGCGAGAACGGGTTCCCGGTGCTGGCCCGGGCCGGTGTCCCCAGCCTCAACCCGCCGGTCAACCCGCAGGACCTGCAGGAGGCCGGGAACTCCTACGTCACCGGCGGCTCCTCGGAGTACGAGGCCCAGGTCTACTACGCCGGCAAGACCCTCGCCGCGAAGAGCGCGGTCGTGTTCACCGACGAGAACCCCTCCGGCCAGGACCAGGTCGCCCGGGTGACCAAGGCGGTGCAGCGCTACGGCTTCGACATGACCGTCACCCCGGTCTACCTGCCCTCGGGCACCGCCGACCCGACGCCGTTCGTGGCCAAGGCCGTCTCCGGCAAGCCCGACGTCGTGTTCACCAACCAGAGCGGCGCGCAGGCCGTGTCCGCCTACACCGCCTTCCACCAGCAGGGCTTCCCGACCGACCGGATCCTCAACCAGGGCGGCGCGGCCGACTTCGACAGCTTCTTCACCAAGGTCTCGCCCGAGATCGCCGACGGCACGATCTTCAGCTACGCCTACCAGAACCCCGACGACCTGTCCGACCCGCAGGTGAAGCTCTACCGCGACGCGATGCAGCAGTACGCGGGCCGCGACGGCAAGTCCGAGTTCTCCCAGTGGGGCTTCGCCAACGTCATGACCCTCGCCGAGATCGCGAAGAAGATCGGCCCGGAGAAGTTCGACGCCGCCTCGCTCAAGGCGTTCCTGACCACCGTCGACAACTTCCCGATGTTCATGGCGCAGCCGCTGAGCCGCAAGTACGCGACCCCCGACGCCCCGGCGAACCTGCGCCCGCAGATCCAGGTGCTCCAGTACAAGGGCGGCAGGCTCGAGACCGTCCAGCCCTGGTTCAACCCGTACGACTTCATGAACCGGGCCGGCTGACCCGGCACCCGACCACCGGGCCGGCCGGGCGCGTCCCGCCCGGCCGGCCCGGTCCCACCCGACCACCCCCACCAGGAAGGCCACCGTGCCGGCACACCAGCTCCCCGACGACCTCCTCGACGGCCGGGTCGTGTTCCTCAGCGGCGGCGGCAGCGGCGTGAACCTCGGCATCGCCCGGGTCCTCGCCGACCTCGGCGCCGACCTGTCCCTCTACGGGCGCACCGCCTCCCGCCTCGACGAGGCCGCCGAGGAGCTGCGCGGCCGCGGTGCCCGCGTCGTCACCACGGCGGGCGACGTGCGTTCCGCGGAGCAGGTCGCGCACGCGTTCGAGCGCACCGAGGCCGGGCTCGGCCCGGTCGACGGCGTCGTGTGCGGGGCCGCCGGGAACTTCGTCGCCCCCGCCGAGTCGATCAGCTCCAACGGGTTCCGGGCGGTCGTCGACATCGACCTGATCGGCAGCTTCCACTGCGCCCACGCCGCGTTCGACCAGCTGACCCGCACCCGCGGCAGCGTCCTGTTCGTGACCGGTGCCCAGTCCGCGGGCGCCTTCGCCCACCAGGCCCACGTGGGTGCCGCCAAGGCCGGCGTCGACCAGCTGATGCGCACCCTCGCCGTCGAGTGGGGGCCGCACGGGATCCGGTCGAACTCGCTGCTGCCGGGCCCGGTCCACGACACCGAGGGGATGCGCCGCCTCGCCGAGGGCGGCAGCGCACCGTGGACGGACTCGGTGCCGCTCGGCCGCTTCGCCGACGCCGAGGAGGTCGGCCGGATGGCCGCGGTGCTGCTGTCGCCGCTGGCCGCCTACGTCACCGGCACCGTCGTCCACATCGACGGCGGGCTCGCGCTGTCCGGTCCCGCGCTGGTCAACCGGACCGTCCTCGCCCCCGCCCCCCGAGTCTGAGAGCCGGCCCGATGCCGTCGCACGTCACCCTGTCCCTCGACGCCCACGTCCTCACCGTCACCCTCGACCGGCCGGACCGGCTCAACGCCTTCACCGACCGGATGGAGGCCGAGCTGGTCGCGGCGTTCGACCGCGCCGACACCGACGATGAGGTCCGCGTCGTCGTCCTCACCGGTGCCGGCCGGGCGTTCTGCGCCGGCATGGACCTCGCCGAGGCCGACCCGGACGCCACCTTCGCCCACTGGCGCAGCAGCGACACCGCGCCGCCCGGTACCCGGTTCGACCTGCCCGGCGAGGACCTGCCCCTGCGTCGCGACGGCGGCGGCCGGGTCGTGCTGCGCATGCTGGAGTCGCGTACGCCGATCATCGCCGCGGTGAACGGGCCCGCGATCGGTGTCGGCGCGGGCCTGACCCTCGCGGCGGACCTGCGCCTGGCCGCCGACACCGCCCGCTTCGCGTTCCCCTTCACCCGGCTCGGCGTGGTGCCGGAGTCCTGCTCCAGCTGGCTGCTCCCGCGGCTCGTACCGGTGCAGCAGGCGTTCGAGTGGGTACTGACCGGCCGCCGGTTCGACGCCGGGGAGGCCCTGCGCGGCGGCCTGCTCCGGTCGGTCCACCCCGCCGCCGAGCTGGCCGACGCCGTCCGGGCACTGGCCGTCGAGCTCACGGAGTGCTCGCCGACCTCGGTGTCGCTGGCCCGGCGGATGCTGCTGGCCGGGCTCGGCGCGACCCACCCGGTGCAGGCCCACCAGACCGAGACGCTCGCGCTGAACCGGCGCGGGACCAGCGCGGACGCCCGTGAGGGGGTGCGGGCCTTCCTCGAACGCCGGCCACCCCGGTTCACCGACCGGGTGTCCGACGCCCCCGACGTGCTGCCCGCCGCGCCCGCCTATGCACCCCCGCCGGGGGCACGTCCGCACCCCGACGGCCCCGCATGAGGAGCACCGTGCACCCCGACCCGCCCGTGGTGGAGGTCGAGCGCCCCGAGCCGGGCGTCGTCCGGATCACCCTGTCCCGGCCCGACCGGCTCAACGCACTGGACCGGCGGCTGGTCACCGAGCTCGACACCGCGCTGACCGCCGCCGACGCCGACCCGGCCTGCCGGGTCGTGATCCTCACCGGCGCGGGCCGCGGCTTCTGCGCCGGCCTCGACCTGGACGGCTTCGAGACGCCCGGCGGCGGGGACACCGCACCGGGCGAGGGCCCGATCGAACGGCTGGCCCGCCAGCGCGACATCGCCCGGCTCGCCGTGCGCATCCACGAGCTCCGCCCGCCGGTGGTCGCCGCGGTCAACGGGCCCGCCGCGGGCGGGGGACTGGCCCTCGCCCTGGCGAGCGACATCCGGGTGGCGTCGACCTCGGCCGTGTTCGCCGTCGGGTTCCTGCGCGCCGGCTACTCGGCCTGCGACATCGGGATCTCGTGGCTGCTGCCGCGGATCGTCGGCACGGGTCGTGCCCACGAGCTGATGCTCACCGGGCGCCGTGCCGACGCCGCCGAGGCGCTCCGGATCGGGCTGGTCACCGACGTCGTCGCACCGGAGGAGCTGACGGACACGGCCGCGGCCACCGCGCGGGCGATCCTCGCGAGCCCCCCGTTCTCGGTCGAGCTGACCAAGCAGGGGATGTGGGCCGGGGTCGAGAACCCGGGCTTCGCCGCGGCGGTCGAGTTCGAGAACCGCCAGCAGGTCCTCACCGCGCTCACCGACGACGCCCGCGAGGCGACCCGGGCCTTCCTCGACAAACGCCCCCCGACCTACCGGCGCCGCTGAGCGCCGTCCACCGACGACGGTCCCCGCCGTCGTCACACCCACCTGGAGAGACTGTGACGGTCGACCTCACCCACGACCCGGCCATCACCGAGCTGGCCCGACGCACCGCGGAGTTCGTCCGGACCACGGTGATCCCGGTCGAGAACGCCCACGACGGCGTCGCGCCCCCCGAGCCGGAGCGCCGCGCGCTGCAGGCCGCAGCCCGGGAGGCCGGGGTGTTCGTGCCGCACGCCTCCCCGGAGCTCGGCGGGCACGGCCTGGACATGTGCGGCCGGGCGCCGGTGTTCGAGGAGGCCGGGTACTCGTTGCTCGGTCCGCTCGCGTTGAACATCGCCGCCCCGGACGAGGGCAACGTGCACCTGCTGGAGCGGGTCGCGACCGAGGAGCAGAAGGGCCGGTACCTGGTCCCGCTCGCGGCGGGGGAGGTGCGCTCGTGCTTCGCGATGACCGAGCCCGCGCCGGGTGCCGGGTCGGACCCGGACGCGTTGTCCACGACCGCGGTCCGGGTGGACGGCGGCTGGCGGATCGACGGCCGGAAGTGGTTCGTGACCGGCGGCGACGGCGCGGCGTTCGCGATCGTCATGGCCCGCACCACCGGTGCCCCCGGTGACCGCGGCGGGGCGACGATGTTCCTGGTCGACGCCGACAACCCCGGCATGAAGATCGGACGGCACATCCCGACGCTGGACGAGTCGCTCTACGGCGGGCACCTGGAGGTCGAGTTCTCCGACTGCCGCATCGGCGACGACGCCGTGCTGGGTGAGGTCGACGAGGGCTACCGCTACGCCCAGGTGCGTCTCGGCCCGGCGCGGTTGACCCACTGCATGCGGTGGCTGGGCATCGCGCGCCGTGCGCAGGACATCGCGGTGGCGTGGGCGGCGGAGCGGCGGGTGTTCGGGTCGCGGCTGGCGGATCTGGGGATGGCGCAGGCGATGATCGCCGACAACGAGATCGACATCGCGGCCGCGCGCGGGCTGATCCTGCGCGCCTGCTGGGAGCTCGACCAGGGCCGCCCCGCCGGGATGGAGGTCTCGATCGCGAAGACGTTCACGGCGGAGGCGGTGTGGCGGGTGGTGGACCGCTCGTTGCAGCTCAACGGCGGGCGCGGGGTGTCCGGGGACGTGCTGCTGGGCCGGTTCCTGCGGGAGGTGCGTCCGTTCCGGATCTACGACGGGCCGTCGGAGACCCACCGCTGGTCCATCGCGAAGCGCACCGTCGGCCGCTACCGCGCGGAGCAGGCCCGATGAGCGTCACCGATACGACCGAGACGTCCGGCACGACCGACGCCGTCGGCACGACCGACGGCCTGGACCTGGCCGCGCTGGACGTCTTCCTGCACCAGCACGTCGACGGCTACCGCGGCGGGGTCACCGCCGAACTGGTCTCCGGCGGGCGGTCGAACCTGACCTACCGGGTCACCGACGGCGAGCACGTCTGGATCCTGCGCCGCCCCCCGCTCGGCACACTGACCCCGTCCGCACACGACATGGGCCGCGAGTACCGGGTCGTCGCCGCCCTCGCGGGCAGCGGGGTCCCGGTCGCACCGGCGGTCGCGCTGGCCGACGACGCGGTGCTCGGGGTGCCGTTCGCGCTCACCGGGTTCGTCGACGGGATCGTGGTGCGCAGCGAGGACGACCTCGCCGCCCTCGACGCCCCGACCGTGCGGGCGACCGCGTTCTGCCTGGTCGACACCCTCGCCGCGCTGCACGCCGTCGACGTCACCACCGGCCCCCTGGCCGAGCTCGGCCGCCCCGCCGGATACCTGCGCCGTCAGGTCGAGCGCTGGTACGGCCAGTGGCAGCGGGTCGCCACCCGCGAGCTGCCCGACGTCGACACCCTGCACGGCCTGCTCGAGGCGAGCTGCCCGGCCGAGAGCGACCACGCCGTGGTGCACGGGGACTTCCGCATCGACAACGCCATCCTCGACCGCGACGACCCCACCGTGGTGCGCGCACTGGTCGACTGGGAGATGGCCACCCTCGGCGACCCACTGGCCGACCTGGCCCTGCACACCGTCTACGGCGACCCGGCCTTCGCGCCGGTGCTCGGCGGGTCCGCGGCCTCCACCAGCCCCCGCATGCCGACCGCCGAGGAGCTGGTCGACCGCTACGTCACCGCCTCCGGGCGGACCCCGCGGCACTGGGCATTCCACCTCGGCCTCGCCTACTTCAAGTCCGCCGTGATCGCCGAGGGCATCCACGCCCGGCACGTCCGTGGCGACACCCGCGGCGAGGGCTTCGGGCTCGTCGGCGAGGCGACCGCACCGCTGGCCGCGGCCGGGGTCGCGGCGGCCCGCCCGAGCGCCCTCGCAGCGGGCTGAGCGGCGACGGCCCGGCCCTCGGACCGGGCCGAGCGGCGGCCCGGCCCTCACACCGGGCTGAGCGGCGGCGGCCCGGTCGTCGCCGGACCGGGTGGCGGCCCGGCACCGCGCCGGGCCGCCCCGCCGCGCACCCGCAGCGGTGGCATCCCGAACCAGCGCCGGCACGAGCGGGTCAGGCAGCTCTGCTCGGAGTAGCCGAGCAGGCTCGACACCTGCGGCAGCGGCCGGTCGGAGTGACACAGGTACTGCCCGGCCAGCTCGCGCCGCAGCTCGTCGAGCAGCCGCTCGAACGACGTGCCGTCCTCCCGCAGCCGCCGCTGCAGGGTGCGCGGGTGCATCCCGAGGTGACCCGCGGTCACGACGAGCCCGGCCTGCCCGGTGGGCAGCAGCCGTCGCAGCAGCTCCCGGACCCGCACGGTCGGGTCGCCGTCCTCGGGACCGACGAGGTCGTGCAGGTACTGCTCGGCCAGGTCGCGGACCGCACGGTCCTCCCCGGCGCGACGCCGGTCCAGCCCGGCCGCGTCGACGTCGAGGCCGCACACCGGCGCCTCGAACTCCACCGGGCAGCCGAAGATCTCCCGGTAGGCCTCCGGCGGCCCGGCGGGGGAGTGCGGCAGCAGCGCCCGGCGCGGCCGGAAGTCCCGCCCGAACAGGATCCGGAACAGGTCCATCGACACCCCCAGGCTCAGCTCCAGGATCTGGACCTGGCGGGGGACCCGGGGCAGTACGACGGTGAACGTGTAGCGGGCCACGTCCCCGGTCAGCGGCGCGACGTCCACCTCGAACGCCGTGCTGTAGGAGTGCAGGTACCGGCGCAGACCGGCCATCGCCTCGCGGGCCGTCGCCGAGTGCCGGGCGATCAGCGCGACCGTCCCGAGGATCTCGATGCCCTGGCGCTGCGACAGCAGCAGCCCGAAGTCCGGTCGCCCCAGCGCGGCGGCGGCCTCCTCGACCAGCTCGGCCAGCGCCCGGTAGGGCAGCAGCGCCTGCGGCTCGTCGACGAGGCCCGGGCGCAGCCCGACCCGGCGGTGCAGCGGTGCGGGGTCGCCGCCGAGGTCGCCGACCAGCCCGTCGAACCCCTGCAGCGAGCTCGCACGGATCAGCCCGTCCATGTCGCCAACTGTCAAATCACTGTCGTCCGATGTCAAGAGGTGATCCGCACGACAGTCGTAGCGTCGGAGCCGTTCCCACCACGACCAGCGATGGAGCCGACGATGCCTCAGTCCACCGGTCCCGCCCCCGTCCGCACGAGCTCGGGCGCCGAGATCCCGATCGTGTCGCTGCCGCAGACCGAGCTGCTCTCGGTCAACGAGGCCGACATCGAGCTCGTCCGCGACGCGCTCGGCGAGGGCATCAGCTTCAAGCCGCTGCGCCTGGACCTCGAGCGCAACGAGTGGGTCGTCATCGCGCAGATGGCGCCCGGCACCCGGTTGCCCGTGCACTACCACACCGGCCCCGTCGACCTGCTGACGATGGCCGGGAGCTGGCACTACCTGGAGTACCCGGACCAGCCGCAGACCGCGGGCTCCTACCTGTACGAGCCCGGCGGGTCGGTGCACACCCTCGTCTGCCCGGAGACCAACACCGAGGACACCCTGATGTTCGTCCGGGTCTCCGGCTCCAACGTCAACTTCAACGAGGACGGCTCGTTCCACTCCATCCTCGACACCCTGCTGCTGCGCCACCTGACCGACACCCTGGCCAAGGAGCCCCCGAACTACATCGAGGGCGGCGAGGCCGGTCTCACCGAGTCCCCGAAGCGCTCCTGATGCGCGCCGTCCTCATGCAGGACCGGGCCCTGTCGGTCGGCGAGGTGCCCGACCCGGTCCCCGGCGCCGGCGAGGTGCTCGTCGACGTCCTGGCCTGCGGGATCTGCGGGTCCGACCTGCACAGCGCCACGCACGCCGCGGAGTTCAACGTCGCCACCCGCGACGCGCTCGGCGTCGAGCTGATGGACCTGTCGCGTCCGGTGTCGTTCGGGCACGAGTTCGTCGGCGCGATCGCCGGGCACGGCCCCGGCACCACCGGTGCGCTGCCGGTCGGCACCCGCGTGGTGTCGGTCCCGGCCCTGGTCCGCGAGACGCCCGCCTTCCTCGGGTTCTGCGGTCCGGAGCTGCCCGGCGGCTACGCCGAGCGGATGCTGCTCACCGAGGCGCTGCTGATGCCGGTGCCCGACCACGTCGACACCGCGGTCGCGGCGCTGACCGAGCCGCTCGCCGTCGCACACCGGGCGGTCGCCCGGGCGCAGCTCGGCCCCGACGACGTGCCCCTGGTGGTCGGCTGCGGGCCGATCGGGCTCGGCGTGATCGCGACGCTGCGCCGGGCGGGTGCCGGGCCGATCGTCGCCGCCGACTACTCCGCGAGCCGGCGCGAGCTGGCCGGGCGTCTCGGCGCCGACGTCGTGGTCGACCCGGCCGTGACCTCGCCCTACACGGCCTGGGCGCAGGCCGCCGCCACCGACGACCCGACGCGGGCCGCCCCGCCGACGGCGATCCTCGGCGCGCTGCCGCTGCGTCCGACCGTGGCGTTCGAGTGCGTGGGGGTGCCCGGGGTGATCGACCAGGTCGTGGCGTCGGCACCGGCGGCGTCGCGGATCGTCGTCGCCGGGCTCTGTGCCGGGCCGGACTCCTTCCAGCCCACCACCGCGGTGCTGAAGGAGATCGACATCCGGTTCAGCCTCATGTATTCGCCGGAGCAGTTCGCGCAGACCTTCTCCGACGTGTGCGACGGCTCGCTCGACGTCGCACCGATGCTGAGCGGGACCGTCGGTCTGGACGAGGTGCCGGAGGTGTTCGCGCGCCTGTCCTCCGACCCGGTCGACACGAAGATCCTGATCGACCCGGCGAAGATCGCCGGCCGCCGCCCGGAGGCCGCCGCCGCGGCCACCGCGGCCGTCTGACAGGCCGGCGGGCCGGGACGCCCCCCTCGCCCCGGTCCGCCGTGCCGCCGCCCCCGGGTCACCCGTGGTCGGCGAGCCACCGTGGCCCGTGCCGGACGACGAACGCCCGCAGGTCCCGCACCGGCGCCGTCGGCCGCGGGTCGGCCGCGTGCACCATCCCCAGCGTCCGCGCGGTGTGCGGGCTGCGCACCGGCACCTGCACCACCCCCGGCACGTCCGGCCCGGCGGGGAGCAGCGCGACGCCCAGCCCGGCCCCGACCAGGCCGCGCAGCGTCGCCGTCTCCCCGCCCTCGAACGCCCGGCGCGGGCGGAACCCGGCCTGCGCGCACCACGACTCCACCACCCCCTGCAGCCCGTAGCCGCGGGCGAACAGCAGGAACGGGTCGTCGGCGACCTCGGCGAGGTCCGCGGCAGCCGCGCCCGCCAGCCGGTGCCCGGACGGCACCGCGAGGCGCAGCTCCTCCTCGGCCAGCGGGGTCGCGACCAGGCCCGGCTCGTCGGGCATCGGGGAGGTGAGGGCCAGGTCGACCCGGCCGTCGCGGACCCGCTCCAGCAGTGCGGCGTGCGGCACCTGCACCAGCTCGATCCGCACCCGAGGGTGGTGCACGCGGAACTCCCGCAGGATCCCCGGCACCGCGGTGGTACCCATCGTCCCGAGGAAGCCCAGCGCGACCCGGCCGGTGACCGGGTCGGCGTCGCCCGCCAGCTCGGCGACACCCGCACCGAGCTCGGCCAGCGCGGCCTCGGCCCGCGGCAGCAGCGTCCGCCCGGCGGCGGTCAGCGCCAGCCCGCGCCCGGACCGCCGGAACAGCGCGACGCCCAACTCGCCCTCCAGCCGGGCGATCGCCCGCGACAGCGTGGGCTGCGGGACCCCGATCCGCTCGGCGGCGCGGGTGAGGTGACCGTCGCGCGCGACCGCGACGAAGCGGTGCAGCGCCGGCGCCAACGACTCATGCATCGATGCATGATACTTCGACGAAGCATGCATTGGACGCATCCGACGCAGGCGCCTACGGTCGTGTGCGATGACAACGACCGAGCGTCCCCCGGCTCCGACCGCCACCCGGCCCGCCCCGCCCCACGAGCGCGGTACCCCCGGCTACCGGCGGCTCGGCATCGCCCTGTGGCTCTCGGGTCTGGCGACGTTCGTGCTGGTCTACAGCGTGCAGGGGCTGCTGCCGACGCTGTCGGCGGAGTTCGGCGTGTCCTCGTCGACGGCCAGCCTGGTCCTGTCGGCGACGACCGGCACCCTCGCCCTCGCCGTGCTGCCGCTGTCCGCGCTCACCGAGTCCTGGGGCCGCGCGCGGGTCATGACCTGGGCGCTCGCGGCGTCGGCGGTCCTCGCACTGCTCGCCCCGCTGGCGCCCACCTTCGAGACCCTTGTCGTCGTCCGCGGGCTGCAGGGCATCGCCCTCGCGGCGCTGCCTGCCCTGTCGATGGCCCACCTCACCCACGAGGTCGCGCCGCGGCACCTCGGCGGTGCGGTCGGGCTGCTCATCGCCGGCAACACCCTCGGCGGGCTGTCCGGGCGGCTCGTCGCGTCCTGGGTCGCCGAGCTCGGCGGCTGGCGGGCCGGGCTCGCCGCCGTCGGTGCGGTCTCGGTGCTCGCGACCGTCGCGTTCCGGCTGCTCCTGCCGCCCGCGACGGCGCCCGCCCCGGCCCGCACCCGGCTGCGCGACCTCGGCGGACCGCTGCGCCGCCACCTCACCGACCGGGGCCTGCTCTGCCTGTTCGGGATGGCGTTCCTGCTGATGGGCGCGTTCGTGACCGTCTACAACTACCTCGGGTTCCGGCTGCTGGCCCCGCCGTTCTCGCTGCCCGGCACCCTGGTGGGGCTGGTGTTCCTCGGCTACCTCGCCGGCAGCTGGGCCTCCACCGGCGCGGGCAGGCTGGGGGACCGGTTCGGGCGCCGCCCGGTGCTGTGGGTGGCGACGCTGGTCGCGCTCGGCGGGATCTGGGTGACCCTGCCCGACCTGCTCCTCACCACCCTGGCCGGGCTGCTGCTGGTGACCGTCGGCTTCTTCGGCGCCCACTCGGTCGCCAGCTCCTGGGTGGGGCGGCGCTCGGCGATGCTGCCCGGCGCGGTGCCGGCCCAGGCGTCGTCGCTCTACCTGGTCGGCTACTACGCCGGGTCCAGCGTCGGCGGTGCCCTGGGCGGGGTCGCCTACGACCACGCCGGCTGGGCGGGCGTCGTCGGCTACGTCAGCGCCCTGCTGGCCGGGGCGCTGGGGCTCGCCCTGGTCCTGCGGCGCACCCCGGCCCCGGCCTGAGCCCGGCTCAGAACAGCAGGAGGGCCACGACCGCGCCGAGCAGCAGCAGCGCGGCCAGCACCAGCAGCAGCGCCCCGGCCCCGCGACGGCGGTCGGCGGCGGCACCGTCGTCGTTCTCGACCTCGGCCAGCGTGCTGTCCAGCGCGTGCGTCCCCGCTCCGTCCCCGGGTGCGGACGGCGCGGCCGGGACGGTCTCGTCACCGGCGGGCAGCTCCCGGGTACCGACCGGCGGGGGAGCCGGGTCGCCGTGCACCGCGCGCAGCCGGGCGGCGAGTGCCGCGGCGTCGCGCGGGCGCCGGTCCGGGTCCTTGGCCAGGGTCTGCAGGAGCACCTCCTCCAGCGCGGGTGGGATGCCCGGGCGCAGCGACGACGGCCGCGGCGGCGTCTCCCGCAGGTGCGCCACGACCACCGCGAGCGGGTCGGCGTCGGTGAACGGCGGCCGCCCGGTGAGCGCGGTGAACAGGCAGCAGGCCAGCGCGTACAGGTCCGCCCGGCCGTCGAGGTGCGCGGCGCCGCGGCCCTGCTCGGGGGCCAGGTAGAGCGGGGTGCCGATCACGTGCCCGGTCCGGGTGCGCCCGGCGCCGTCGCCGAGGCGCGCGATGCCGAAGTCGGTCACGACGACGGTGCCGTCCGGACGCAGGATGATGTTGCCGGGGGTGACGTCGCGGTGCACCACCCCCGGCCCGGTGCGCGGCGGCGAGCGCCTCGGACACGGCCGCCCCGATCCGGGTCACCTCCCGCGGCTCCAGCGGGCCGGTCCGCCCGATCCGCCGCGCGAGGGTCTCGCCCTCGACGTAGGACATGACGACCCAGGCCGTGTGCCCGGTCGTGCCGGTGTCGTGCACGGTGACGACGCCGGGGTGGTCGATCGCGGCGGCGGCGCGGGCCTCGTCGCGCAGCCGGGCGACGTCGCCGGGGTCGCCCGCGCGCAGGAGCAGCTTCACCGCGACCGGGCGGTCCAGCTCCCGGTCGTGGGCCAGGTGCACCGCCGACATCCCGCCCCGGCCGAGCACGTGGCGCAGCTCGTAGCGGCCGCCCACCACGTCACCCGCGCCCGGCAGGCCGGCCGGGATCTCGTCGGTGCGCTCCGGTCCGGCCGCGCCCGGCAGCTCGGCCGTCCCGCTCACGACGCCGGCAGTGTCCGCTGCGTGCTCTCCGGGTGCCCGGCGCCGATCAGCTCGTCGAACAGGTAGCCGTGGTCCAGCATCGCCTTCCGCAGCGACTCCGTGTCGGCGTCGTCCTCGGCGACGGCGACGGCGTGCGCCGCGCGGTAGTGCCCGACCAGGTCGGGGTGGTCGACCGAGATCATCTGCTCGCGCTCGGAGAAGTGCTCGACCGGGTAGCCGCGGGTGCGCATCACCTGCTGCAGCAGCAGGTCGGTGTCGCGCAGCCCGGCCCGCGGGGTGCGGACGAAGGCGTTCTGCGCCCCGGCGAAGTCCCCGGCGAACCGCTCGCGCTCGTCGGCGTCGAGGTCGCGCACGTCCAGCTCGCGGCGCCGGCTCAGCCGGCGGCGCAGCTCGGTCTCGCCGCGGTCCTTCCCGCCGGACTGCTCGACGACGTGGTCGTACTCCTGCCCGAAGTGCCGGCGCAGGGCGGCGGTCCGCCGGCGGCCGCGCACCCGGGACCCGACCACGAGGGCCAGACCCAGCACGACCAGCACCACGACGGCGACGACGACCCACAACATGACGTCCGGTGACATCGGTGTTCCCCCTCCGGGGCGAGACCCGTCCGGTCAGCATCCCGCCCCGCCGGCGATCACGCGCGGTGATCACGGCCAGGTCCCTCCGCATGGAGGAGTGACGCTCCGGAACGCGGGACGCGCTGCTCCGTCCGCGCACACAGGCGGGCGACACGCCGGGGGAGGGTGCTCCGGGCAGGTGGAATCGTCTCCGGAACGGTAGGACGTGTGTCCGTTTCGTCACCCGTGTGGAGCACACCCCCGCCGTCCGGCACGCTCCGCCGTCTGCCACGGTGGAGAAGCCCCCAGCACCCCAGCAGCACCCCGGGAGGACCCCCGATGAAGAAGGCCGGTCGCAAGCTCTCCAAGGCCGCCGAGTCGTTCGTCGAGGCCATCGGCATCCTCGGCGGGTGGAACCGCGGGCGTCGCCGGAGCCGGTCCCGCCGCTGACGTGGGTGGGCGCTGCCACCGCCCGACTGTTTAGCTTGTGGTAAGCACATCTTGTCCGGTTCCTCCGGGAAGACAGGTGTGCCCACCACGTGACCGACGCCGCCCACGACACCCACCGCCTGCCCGGGGACGGCTCCGCCGGGCCGCCCGGCGACGACCCGCTGCCCCGGCGCGTGCCGGTCTTCGCCGTCGTCGGCCTGGCGCTGCTGATGTTCTCCCTCGACGGGACGTCGGTCGCCACCGCGCTGACGACGATCAGCGGCGACCTCGGCGCCGACCTGGCCTGGACCGGCTGGGTCGTGAGCGTCGCCGCCGTCGGGCAGATCCTCGCGCTGCCACTGGGCGGCTGGCTGTCCGACCGCTTCGGCGGCCGGCGGATGTTCCTGGCCGGGGTCGCCGTGTTCACGGTGATGTCCGGGCTGAGCGCGCTCAGCCCCTCGATCGGCGTGCTCATCGCCTGCCGGCTGGTGCAGGGCCTCGCCGGCGGCGTGATGCTGCCGGCCGCCAACGGGATCGTCGCCCACCAGTTCGGCCGTGACCGGGACCGGGCGCTCGCCCTGTTCACCAGCGTCTTCCCGATCGGCGCGATCCTCGGGCCGCTGGTCGGCGGACTGGTGCTCACCACCTGGACCTGGCACGGCATCTTCCTGGTGAACGTGCCGATCGGGATCCTGCTCGTCGCCGTCGGGCTCGCCCTTGTCGACGACCCGCCGCACCGGCGGACCGCGCGGATCGACGCCGTCGGGATCGCGCTGCTCGTCCTGACCCTGCTGGCCACGATGCTCACCATCACCCGGCTCGGCTCGCCGGGGTCGGGGCCCGGCTGGACCGTCATGGCCGGTGTGGTCGCGCTGACGGCGGGTGCGGTGTTCGTCCGGCACGCCCGGCGCCGGCCCGACGCGGTCGTCCCGATGCACCTGCTCGCCGGGCGCGGCCTGGGCATCATGAACGTCACCAACGTCGTCTTCGGCGCCGTGGTGATCGGGTTCTCGGCGACCCTGCCGCTCTACGCCCAGGTCCGCTACGACCTGCCCGCTTTCGTCGCCGGGGCGCTGCTGACCGGCCGCGCGATCGGCACCATCGTCACCTCGGCGGCCGCGGTCGCGCTGCTGCGCCGGCTGGGCTTCCGGCCGCTGCTGCTCGGCGGGCTGGTCGCCGTCGTCGCCGGGCTGGTGGTCACCGCGGTGGCGCCCCCGTTCGGCGGGCCCACGGTGTGGCTGCTCGCCGGCTCCACCCTGCTCGGGCTGGGCACGGGCCTGTCCGGGCCGGCCGCCAACAACGCCGGGATGCACCTGGTGCCCGACGAGGTCGCCGCGGTGTCCGGGCTGCGCATCATGTTCCGGCAGATGGGCGGGATCGCCGCGGTGTCGGTGCTGACCGCCGCCGTCACCGCCGCCGACGACCCGGGCGTCGCCGCCGGGATCGCCTACGGGGTGCTGGCGGTGGCGCTCGCGGCGGTCGGCCTGGCGGCCGCACGGATCCCGAACCGGCGCGGCCGCTGGTGAGGGAGGCGGGGCCGGGTGGACCGGCCCCGCCCGCCGTCACATGTTGCGCCGGTACTGTCCGCCGACCTCGAAGAACGCCGTCGTCAGCTGACCCAGCGAGCACACCCGCGCGGCCGACATCAGCTCGTCGAACACGTTGCCGTCGCCGGTCGCGACGTCCTGCAGGCGGCGCAACGCCTGCTCGGCCTCCGTGCGGTGGCGGGACTGGAAGTCCGCGAGCCGGTCGAGCTGGGACTGCTTCTCGGCCTCGGTGGCGCGGGCCAGCTCGATCTCCTGGTGCGCCTCGTCCGGGTCGGCCGGCTTGAGGAAGGTGTTGACGCCGACGATCGGCAGCTCACCGGTGTGCTTGCGGTGCTCGTAGAGCATCGACTCGTCCTGGATCCGGCCGCGCTGGTAGCCGGTCTCCATCGCCCCGAGCACGCCGCCGCGCTCCGCGATCGACTCGAACTCGCGCAGCACCGCCTCCTCCACGAGGTCGGTGAGCTCGTCCACGACGAACGAGCCCTGCAGCGGGTTCTCGTTCAGCGACAGGCCCCACTCCTTGTTGATGATCATCTGGATGGCCATCGCGCGGCGCACCGACTCCTGCGTGGGCGTGGTGACCGCCTCGTCGTAGGCGTTGGTGTGCAGGGAGTTCGCGTTGTCGTAGAGTGCGCAGAGCGCCTGCAGCGTGGTGCGGATGTCGTTGAAGTTCATCTCCTGCGCGTGCAGGGACCGTCCCGAGGTCTGGACGTGGTACTTCAGCTTCTGGGAGCGCTCGTTGGCACCGTAGCGCTCCTTCATCGCGACCGCCCAGATGCGGCGGGCGACCCGGCCGATCACCGTGTACTCGGCGTCCATGCCGTTGGAGAAGAAGAACGACAGGTTCGGCGCGAAGTCGTCGACGTCCATCCCGCGCGCCAGGTAGCTCTCGACGAAGGTGAACCCGTTCGCGAGGGTGAAGGCGAGCTGGCTGATGGGGTTCGCCCCGGCCTCGGCGATGTGGTAACCGGAGATCGAGACGGAGTAGAAGTTGCGCACCTTGTGCGCGATGAACCACTCCTGGATGTCGGCCATCATCCGCAGCGAGAACTCGGTGGAGAAGATGCAGGTGTTCTGGCCCTGGTCCTCCTTGAGGATGTCGGCCTGCACCGTGCCCCGGACGTTCGCCAGCGCGTAGGCGACGAGCTCCTCGCGCTCGCCGTCGTCGGGCTCGCGGCCCTGCTCGTCGCGGAAGCGGTCGACCTGCTGGTCGATCGCGGCGTTGAGGAAGTAGGCGAGGATCGTCGGCGCCGGGCCGTTGATCGTCATCGACACCGAGGTCGTCGGCGAGCACAGGTCGAAGCCGTCGTAGAGCGCCTTGAGGTCGTCCAGGGTCGCGATCGAGACGCCCGAGGTGCCGACCTTGCCGTAGATGTCGGGGCGGGTGTCCGGGTCGTGGCCGTAGAGGGTGACCGAGTCGAACGCCGTCGACAGCCGCTTGGCGTCCGAACTCTCCGACAGGTACTTGAACCGCCGGTTGGTGCGGAACGGGTCGCCCTCGCCGGCGAACATGCGGGCCGGGTCCTCACCCTCCCGCTTGAACGGGAACACCCCGGCGGTGAAGGGGTAGAAGCCGGGCAGGTTCTCCCGGCGCAAGAAGCGCAGCAGCGCGGCGTCGTCGTCGAACTTCGGCAGCGCGACCCGGCGCACCGGGTTCCCGGACAGCGTCTCGCGGGTCAGCTTCGTGCGGAACTCCTTGTCCCGCACGGTGTAGACGTACTCGTCGCCGGAGTAGTCCTCGACCCGCGACGGCCAGGACTCCAGCAGCTCGGCGGACTCGGCGGGGACCTTCTTCTCCGCGGTGCGCAGCGCCTCGTCGAGGTCGTCGCCGCCGACCAGCTCGGCGGCGGTGCGCAGGTGCTGCGCGGTGCGGGCCGCACGGGCGTGGGTCTCGGTGTCGGCGTGGTAGTCCCGCACCGCGCCGGCGATGTCGGCGAGGTAGCGGACCCGCTCCGGCGGGATGACGGCCGCGTAGTCGCTGGAGGTCTTGGTGTCGACGCGGGGGAGACGCCCCTCGCCGACGGTCAGTCCGCCCTCGGCGAGCAGGTCGCGCAGGTGCTGGTAGAGCGCGGTGACGCCGTCGTCGTTGAAGGTGGCGGCCGAGGTGCCGTAGACCGGCATGTCCTCCCAGGTCGCGCCGAACTCCTCGCGGTTGCGGACGAGCTGGCGGCCGACGTCGCGGCGGGCGTCCTCGGCGCCGCGGCGCTCGAACTTGTTGATCGCGACGACGTCGGCGAAGTCCAGCATGTCGATCTTCTCGAGCTGGGACGCGGCGCCGAACTCCGGCGTCATCACGTACAGCGAGTGGTCGACGAACGGGACGATGCCCGCGTCGCCCTGGCCGATGCCGGGCGTCTCGACGACCACCAGGTCGAACCCGGCGGAGCGGAGCACCGCGATGGTGTCACCGAGCCGCTCGGGCAGCGAGCCGCCGTCGTTGCCGCGGGTGGCGAGGCTGCGGAAGAACACCCGGTCACCGGACAGCGCGTTCATCCGGATGCGGTCGCCGAGCAGTGCGCCGCCGCCCTTGCGCCGGGTCGGGTCGACCGCGAGCACCGCGATGCGGAGCTTGTCCTCCTGGTCGAGCCGGAACCGGCGGACCAGCTCGTCGGTCAGCGAGGACTTGCCGGAGCCGCCGGTGCCGGTGATGCCGAGGACCGGCACCGGGCGCTCGGAGGCGGCGATGCGCTCGCGGACCTCGTCGGGCAGCGTCCCGGTCTCGGCCATGGTCAGCGCGCGGGCCAGCGTCGCGGTCTCGCCGGAGAACACCCCGTCGTACGACGACGGCGGCTCGGCCGAGAGGTCGGTGTCGCACTCCCGGATCATGATGTTGATCATCCCGGGGAGGCCCAGGTGCTGGCCGTCCTCGGGGGAGAAGATGCGCGCGACGCCGCGGGAGTGCAGCAGCTCGATCTCCTCGGGGACGATCACGCCGCCGCCCCCGCCGTAGACCCTGATGTGGCCGGCGCCGCGCTCGCGCAGCAGCTCGACCAGGTAGGAGAAGTACTCGACGTGCCCGCCCTGGTAGGACGAGATGGCGACGCCCTGCACGTCCTCCTGGATCGCGGCGGTCACGACCTCGTCGACCGAGCGGTTGTGGCCGAGGTGGATCACCTCGGCGCCCTGGCGCTGCAGGATCCTGCGCATGATGTTGATGGCGGCGTCGTGCCCGTCGAACAGGCTGGCCGCGGTCACGAAACGGACCGGGTGCGTGGGGACGTGCAGCTCGGCCTGTGCGTTCGTGTCCGTGCTCATCGGGGACGTTCCTCCCGCCGGGCGGACGGCGGTGTCCCGGCCGGTTTAGTTTGACATCCTAGTATCGGACGTACAAGGAACCCGGCGAGCGTCACAGGGGTCGTGCGGTGGGGGTCAGGCCGCGTCGCGTGCCGCGGGCTCCCCGGTGGCCGGAGCGGCCTGCTCGCGGCCCCGGCGGGCGTGCCGGCCGGTCGGCCAGGACGTCCCCGGACCTGTCGCGTCGGGCTCGTCCTCGTGCGCGACGAGGTCGTCGTCGGCGGGTGGGCCGGGGTCCACGACGTCGGACAGCACGCGCCGCGCCCGGGCGAGCTTGCGCGCCCGCCAGCGCTTCCCGGCCAGTCCGGCGACGAGGCCGAGGGTGGGCAGCAGGATCCCGGAGGCGATGACCAGCACCACGGAGTACGCGGGGAATGCGGCCACCAACAGGAAGGCCGTCAATGGCCAGTACAGCAGTGCCCGCCCCGCGCCCCGTCGCGTCCAGTCGCGATGAGGCGGCATGATCCCTGCCTACCCGAACTCCGCGATCGTCATGCACGACTCGCCCGCAACCCGCCCACATGTTCCGCGACCGGGGGTACGAATTCATGACCACGACACCGGACCGCACCGCGGTCGACCCGTACGCCGCCGTCCTCCTCTCGGAGAACGACCGGCTGGCCACCCTCCTGACGACGGCCGATCCGGCCACCCCGGTCCCGACCTGTCCGGGCTGGTCGCTGCTGCAGCTGCTCCGCCACGTCGGGCGCGGGCACCGGTGGGCGGCCCGGATGGTCGCCACCGGCGCCACCGAGGCCCTCGACCCGCGCGAGGTGCCCGGCGGGAAGCCGCCCGAGGGCGGCCCGGAGGTCGCGGCGCAGTGGCTGCGCGACGGCGCGACCGAGCTGCTCGACGCCGTCGTCGCGGCCGGGCCGACCGCGCCGGTGTGGACCTTCACCGGTCCGCAGCCCTCGGCGTGGTGGGTGCGGCGGCGGCTGCACGAGGCGACGGTGCATCGCGCCGACGCCGCCGTCGCGCTCGGGGCGCCGTTCCCGATCGACCCGCAGGTGGCGGCCGACGGCGTCTCGGAGTGGCTGGGCCTGCTCGCCGCCCGCCCCGCCGCCGACGAGCCGCCGCTGGCCGACGGCGCCACGCTGCACCTGCACGCCACCGACGACGTGCCGGACGCGGCGGGGGAGTGGATGGTGCGCGGCGCGGGCGGGCGCGTGGTCTGGGAGCACGGGCACGGCAAGGGCGACGCCGCCGTCCGCGGCACCGCCGCCGACCTGCTCCGGGGCGTCACCCGCCGCATCCCCGCCGACGACCGTCTCCAGGTCCTCGGCGACGCCGAGGTCTGGACGGGCTGGCTGGCCCGTACCGGATACTGACGGGCCGTCACCGCGGCCCCCGGTCAGACCGCCGGGGCGGTCCCCCTCCGCTGCCGGGCCGCCATGGGCGGGGCCTGCGGGGTCAGCACGACCTCGGCCGCGGTGTCGAGCACCGCGGCCGAGCGCGGCCGCTCGAACCGGCACGACGCCCGTCGCCCGTCGGTCTCCAGGGTCGCGACGAGGTTGCCGAACAGCGGACCGGTCGTCCGCTCCCAGGCCACGCCCGCGCTGCCGGCCCCGGTCCGGCGGGTCCAGCGGGTCGTCATCCTGCCCAGCAGCCGCGACCAGGTGATCCGGAACATCACCCGCATCACCGCGGGGACCACGTTGTGCACCGGTGAGCAGGTCAGCTGGTGGACCCGGGTGCCCTCCGGGCCGCGGCCGGGCCGGTCCCCGGGGGCGTGGGTGTGCACGTCGGCGACGGCGGCGTAGGAGTGGTGGACGTCGCCGGACAGCACCGACACCGTGGCGGGCGGGGCGTCCCCGGCGCGCGGGCGGCACGCCTCGCGGATCAGCTCGGCGAGCCGGGCGAAGGAGTGCCCGAACGCGGGCCAGTGCTCCAGGTCGGCCTCCTGGCGGGCCCACTCGGCGACGGCGGCGACCCGGCCGGAGCCGTTCGCGCCCTTCTCGGTCGCGGCCTCCAGGTCGGAGATGACCTGGGGCATCAGCCAGGGCACCGAGGTGCCCAGGACGAGGTGGTCCACGTCGCCGGGGGCGAGCGCCTTCGCGGAGATCCAGTCGAACTCGGCGTCGGACACCATCCGCCGCGGCGTGGACTCGACGATCCGCCCGTTGCGGGAGTCGATGACGATCAGCCGGGTGCGGCCCAGCTCCCAGCAGAAGGAGAAGCGCTCGTCCTTGCCGCGGTCGTCGCCGTCGCCGGTCTCGACGTCCCAGAGGGCGGCCCGCTCGGACAGCAGCGGCCAGACGTCGCCCTCGGCGGCCTGCACCTCCTGCCAGGTCCGGTCGGCGGCGAGCTCGGCGGGGGAGAGGTTGCCCAGGTGCTGGTGGACCCAGTAGGAGGCCAGGCCGGAGCGGATGCGCTCGGACCACCAGGGCTTGCGGGCGATCTGCTCGCGCCAGGCGCCGGAGGTGTTCCAGTCGTCGCGGACGTCGTGGTCGTCGAAGATCATCGCGGTGGGGACGGTGGAGAGCATCCACCGCACCTCGGGGTCCGACCAGGTGTCGCGGTAGAGGCCCGAGTACTCGTCGAAGCCGACGATCTCGTCGTCGGGCCAGTCCGGGTGCCGCTCCCGCCGCCCGGCGATCCGCCGCCGGGTCTGCGGGGTGAGCTCGTCGGCGTAGACCTGGTCGCCGAGCAGCAGCAGCGTGGTCGGCCAGGTCTCCGGGGGCAGCCCGGCCATCCGGCCGGCGTAGACGTCGAGCGCGTCGAGGCCGTACTGCCGGGCCAGCTTCGGGTCGGCCAGCTTCACGTAGCGGCAGGAGCCGAAGACGATCCGCTGGTGGGCCCCGGTGTCCGCGCCGCGCGTGGCGATCAGACTCGGCGGGAACGGCGAGTGCGGCAGCGGCCAGACCTGCTCGCCGTCGAGGTGGACCTCGTAGGCGGTGCGGGTGCCCGGCGTCAGCCCGGTCACCTGGACCAGGGCGAAGTGGTGGCCCGACACCTCGAAGGTCGCGGCGTCGCAGCCGAGCACCGAGACGCGGCACGGGCCGGAGGTCTGCACCCAGACCAGCGCGCTGGTCTCGTCGACGTGCCGCAGCACCGGTCCGAGCAGGAGTGTCACCCGTCCGAGCGTAGTCGTGCCCCGGCCCGGTTGCGGGACGAGATCAGGTCTCCTCCAGCGCCAGCAGCCCCGCACCGATCTTCCCGGCGTCGCCCTTGTAGGTGGCGGGCAGCACCGGCGGGATCGGGCGGACCTCGGGCGGGCCGTAGTGGAACTCCCGGGCCGCCCGGCGGGCCGGCTCGAGCAGCAGCTCGCCCGCGTCGACCAGGCCGCCGCCGATCAGTACGACCTCGAACTCGAAGATCGCGTTGATGCTGGCGATGCCGATCCCCAGCGACCGCCCGAGCCGCTGGAACAGCGACGCCGCCGTGCTGTCGCCCGCCATCGCGGCCATCGTCACGTGCTGGCCGGTGACCTCGCCCCCGGCCTCCGCGGCCAGGGTCGCGATCATGCCCCGCGGGTCGTGCAGGGCGGCGCTGCGGCCCATCCGGGTCAGCGCGGTCCCCGACGCGACCGCCTCCAGACAGCCGTAGTTGCCGCAGCCGCACTGCGGGCCGTCCGGGTTGACGTTCATGTGCCCGACCTCGGCACCGAGCCCGTGCGGGCCGCGGTAGATCTTCCCGTCGAGCACGATCCCCGCCCCGACGCCGGTGCCGACGGTCAGCAGCACCATGTCGTCGTTGCGGGTCTCGCCGAGCCGGGCCTCGGCCAGACCGGCGACGTTGCCGTCGTTGTCGACGACCACCGGCAGCCCGCACGCGGACTCCAGCAGGCCGCGGACGTCCCAGTTCTCGTAGTTGTTGTTGGGCGCCCAGCGGATCCGGCCGACCGGCCACTCCACGGTCCCCGCGGCACCGACGCCGATCGCGGACACGTCCGCCCCCTCGGCGTCGCCGCGCAGCTCCTCGACCATCTCCCGCAACAGGGTGGTCATCGTGTCCGCATCGGACGTGTCCGGGGTGTTGCGCCGCAGCTCGGCGTGGACCGTGCCATCCTCGCCCACGATCGCTCCGGCGACCTTCGTTCCTCCGATGTCGAGCCCGATGGCCCGCCGTCCGTTCGTCACCCGGGCATGATTGCCATCCCACGGCGGTGACGCCACACCCACCCCGGGTTTGCGGACGGACGAGCCGGGGAAAGGTGCCCCATGCCAGTCTTGCGACGTGTAGCCCGACCCGCCCTCGCGGCCGTGTTCATCTACGGCGGAATCAACGAGCTGCGGAACGCCGACGCGTTGACTTCCGCCGCACAGCCCGTTCTCGACCAGGCCGCCCCGGCCATCGACAAGGTCGTGGAGAACGCCCCGCTGGACCGGCGCCCGGACAACGAGACCCTGGTCAAGGTCGACGCCGGGGTGAAGATCGTGGCGGGATCGCTGCTCGCCCTGGGCAAGTTCCCCCGCCTGTCGGCCACCGCGCTGGCCGCCTCGCTCGTCCCGACCACCCTGGCCGGGCACCGCTTCTGGGAGGAGACCGACCAGCAGAAGCGCGCCAACGAGCAGATCCACTTCCTGAAGAACGTCGGCCTGCTCGGCGGGCTGCTCATCGCGGCCGCCGACACCCACGGCAAGCCGTCGCACGCCTACCGGACGCGCCAGGCCGCCGAGCGGGCCCAGGCCCGGCTCTCCGGCTCCGGTTCCGACACCGGTGCCCAGCTCGCCGCGGGACTGGCCGGCGCGGGCACCTCGATCGCCGCGGCCGCCGCGGGTAGCCGGGAGAAGCTGGCCGAGGCCGTCGAGGAGTACGGCCCGGTCGTGCGTGAGCGCGCCACCGAGTGGGGCGGCAAGGCCTCCGAGCAGGCCGCGCACCTGTCCGAGGTCGCCTCGGACAAGGCGTCCACCTGGTCCGAGCAGCTCTCGGCCGCCGCCGAGCGCACCTCCAAGGCCGCCCAGAAGCAGGCCAAGGTCGCCGAGAAGCGCGGCGCCAAGCTGGCGAAGGCGGCCGAGAAGCGCGGCGCCCAGCTCGAGAAGGTCGTGGACAAGAAGGGCGCCCAGTACCGCAAGGCCGCCGGGCGCACCGGTGACAGGTGGGTGCGCGAGGCCGAGAAGCGCCGCGTCCGCTGGGAGAAGCAGGCCCGCAAGGCCGCCGCCCGCGCGGAGAAGCGTGCCCCCGAGTACGCCGACCGCTTCTCCACCCTGGTCACCCAGGCCCAGTCGCAGGCCGCGAAGCTCGGCTCGGACCTGGCCGACCGCGCGTCGGTGGCCGGTGCCGAGGCCGCCAAGCAGGCCAAGGCGTCGGCGAAGGACGCGCGCAAGCGCGCCAAGGCCGTCGCCCGCTGACCCACCGCGACACCCGTCCACGGCCCTCCCGACCGGCTCCACGCCGGACGGGAGGGCCGTGGCGTGTCCGGGGTCAGACCGGGCGCAGCACCTGCAGCTCGCCCGAGTCGAGCGACCGCACCTCGACGACGACCCGGCCGTCCCACACCGGGGACCGCAGCGCGTTCGCCATCCGCGTGAACAGCGCCTGGCTGCGCGCGTTGGCCGCCGCCTGGTCGGCGATCAGGTTCGGCATCATCCCGCCGGAACGCTTGCGCACGGTCTGCGGGAGCGTCGACAGCGTGGTCAGCAGCCGGTGCAGCCGCGCGACGTCGGCGGCCCGGCCCGCGAGGTCGCTCTCGATCAAGGGCCGCAGCGCGGTCAGCGGCCGGTTCGGTGCGCGCAGCAGGTGGTCGGCCGCGGTGAGCAGGATGCGCCGGGCGTCCAGGACGAGTGCCTGGTAGGCGCCGTGCACCGCGGCCGGGAACCCGGTCCAGCCGAGCTTGCCGACCTCACCGAGCGCGTCGCGCAGCGCCAGGCCGGGCGTGCCCGACGGGTCCGCCCCGGCGACGACCCGCTCCCAGCCCGCGATCCAGGCGTGCGTCTGGTGGCGCAGGACCGACAGGTTCGCGACGGCCGTCTCGAGCCCGCGCGACGGGGAGCCGCTGTCGGTCGCGTCGCCGTCGACGACGAGCGAGCCGCGTTCGAGCAGCTCGGTCTGGGCCTCGCGCAGCGACTCCTCGGCCGCGCGGAGCCGCGAGTCCAGCCGCATCACGCACGACGGGGCCAGCTGGTCGACCGCGGCGGTCAGCTCGTCGAGCACCCGGGTCTGGGTGCCGGTCGCGGCGATCTCGGCCGCGGTGGTCAGGGTGAGCAGACCCAGCCCGGCGCCGTGCCGGTCACCGGGTGCGGTGGGTGCGACCGGCACCAGCGCCGACGACCCGGGGGCCGCCGCGGCCGTCTCGCCGCCGGCCAGGCGCAGCAGCGGCTCGGCGCCGAACGCCTCGGGCAGCGCGAGCCGGAAGGTGAGCCCGGCGGCGGGTGCGCGGCCGGCGTCGGGCGCGAGCCGCCGCGCCAGCTCGCTCGAGGCCGACAGCGTCGCCCAGGTGCGGTCGTCGTCGACGGCCGGGGTGGGGGTCCAGCTCAGCAGCAGTGCCGGGCCGGGGGGAGGGGTCCCGTTGCGGAGGGGACGCGGGCCACCGTTGCGTTCGGGGGCGCCGGTCTCCGTTCCGCCGGGCCGCCCGTCGAGCGGGAGCACGATGCCTCGCGGGTCGTCCGGTTGACCGAGCATGTCTCTCCAACGACGTCACGGGCCCCGAGGTCACGAGCCCGGCGGAAGGGGGGCGTGTCCATGGTGCCCTGCGCCGTCCGGGCTCCGGCTCTCGCCCCGGGTGCCCGGGTCCGGGTAGAACTCCTGTGTGGGGACCGCATACGTGATCGGCACGTTCGACACCAAGGGCGCCGAGCTGGCCTGGGTGGCCGAGCTGATGGTCGCCGACGGCGCCGACGTGCTCCGGGTGGACGTGTCCACCTCCGGTGCGGCGGGCCCCGGTCCGGACGTCACCGCGGCCGAGGTCGCCGCCTGCCACCCCGGGGGCGCCGACGCGGTGTTCACCGGCGACCGCGGCAGCGCGGTGGGGGCGATGGCGCAGGCGCTGCGGGCCTTCCTCGCCGGCCGCGACGACGTCGGCGGCGTCCTCGGGCTCGGCGGCTCGGGCGGGACCGCGCTGGTCACCCCGGCGATGCGCGACCTCCCGGTCGGGGTGCCCAAGCTGATGGTCTCCACGGTGGCCTCCGGCGACACCGCGCCCTACGTGGGGGCGAGCGACGTCGCGATGCTGTATGCCGTCACCGACGTCGCGGGCCTCAACCGCATCTCGCGACGGGTGCTGGGCAACGCCGCGCACATGCTCGCCGCCGCCGTCACCGCCCCGCCGCCGCAGACCGGAGCCGACCTGCCCGCCGTCGGCCTGACGATGTTCGGCGTGACCACGCCGCTGGTCACCGCGGTCCGCGAACGGCTCGGCGACGGCGTCGACGCCCTGGTCTTCCACGCCACCGGCTCGGGCGGGCCGTCGATGGAGAAGCTCGTCGACTCCGGCCTGGTCGACTCGGTGCTGGACCTGACCACCACCGAGGTCGCGGACCTGCTCGTCGGCGGGGTGATGGCCTGCGGCCCCGACCGGCTCGACGCGATCGCCCGCACCGCGGTGCCGTGGGTCGGGTCCTGCGGCGCGCTGGACATGGTCAACTTCGGCGCCCGCGGGACCGTCCCGGAACGCTTCGCCGGCCGCCTGTTGTACGAGCACAACGCGAACGTCACCCTGATGCGCACCACCGTCGACGAGAACCGGGAGATCGGGGCCTGGCTGGCGGCGAAGCTGAACGCGCTGACCGGGCCGTGGCGGTTCCTGCTCCCGCTGGGCGGGGTGTCCGCACTGGACGCGCCGGGCGCGGCGTTCCACGATCCCGAGGCCGATGCGGCACTGTTCGCCGCGATCGAGTCCGGTGTGGACTCTCCGGACGGTGTCCGGCGGGTCGCGCACCACGTCAACGACCCGGAGTTCGCCGACGCGGTGCTCTCGGCCTGGCAGGAGGTACGGCGATGAGGCGGTTCGGCCGCGCGGAGCTGATGGAGCGGTTCGGCGAGATGGCCGCCCGCGGCGAGCCGATCGTCGGCGGCGGCGCGGGCACCGGGTTGTCGGCCAAGTGCGAGGAGGCGGGCGGGATCGACCTCATCGTCATCTACAACTCGGGGCGCTACCGGATGGCGGGCCGCGGCTCGCTCGCCGGGCTGCTGGCCTACGGCAACGCCAACGACATCGTCGTCGAGATGGCGGCCGAGGTGCTGCCGGTGGTCCGCCGCACCCCGGTGCTGGCCGGGGTCAACGGCACCGACCCGTTCCTGTTCACCGACCGCTTCCTCGACGAGCTGTCCTCGCTCGGGTTCGCCGGCATCCAGAACTTCCCGACCGTCGGGCTGATCGACGGCACCTTCCGGGCCAACCTGGAGGAGACCGGGATGGGCTACGCGCTGGAGGTCGACCTCGTCGCCGCGGCGCGGGCCAAGGACATGCTGACCACGCCCTACGTCTTCTCCGCCGACGACGCCCGCGCCATGGCCCGGGCCGGTGCCGACATCGTGGTGTGCCACATGGGGCTCACCACCGGCGGCGCGATCGGGGCGGGCACCGCGAAGACCCTCGACGACTGCGTCGCGCTCGTCGACGAGTGGGCGCAGGCGGCGCTGGAGGTCCGCGACGACGTGCTCGTCCTCGTCCACGGCGGGCCGGTCGCGATGCCCGAGGACGCCGCGCACGTGCTCCGCTCGGCGAAGGTCTGCCACGGCTTCTACGGGGCCTCGTCGATGGAGCGGCTGCCGACCGAGACCGCGCTGACCGAGCAGACGCGCGCCTTCAAGAACGTGCTGGAGCGGTGATGGCGCGCGGGATGCCCGCCCCGCCGCCCGGCGGGGACTGGCGGCGACGGATGGCGGTGCGCGGGGGCCGGGTGTCGCACACCCTCGCCGCGCACGGCTGGCTGGTGGCCCTGCTGCTCGGAGCGGCCTGCGGGATCGGCATCGGGGTGGCCATGGGCATCGCCGAGGCCGGGAGCTACCCGGCGGCGGAGGTCATCGGGCGCAGCATCGGCGGCACGATCGCCGGCGTGCTGTTCTGCTCGATCCCGGCGGTCCTGTTCCTCGGTCTGCCGTCCCAGGCCCTGGCCCGCGCCTACCTGCGCTCCGCGAGCCCCGCCGAGCAGGAGGCCATGCGCCGGGCCACCGAGAACGCCCCCGCCTCCCTGCCCGACGGCCTCGTCGCGGGGTCGCGCTGGGCCCGCGCCTACTCCGGCTGCGTCGGCTCGGTGACCGCCTTCCACGGCGTCGTGCGCACGGTGCCCGACGGCGCGGCCAAGGACTGGCTGCACGACATCGGCCGCAACCTCGACGCCGAGCTCGCCGAGGCCCTGCGCACCGCGCGGATGGGGGAGAGCCTGGAGAGCGCGGGCCAGGGCAGCGAGGTGGCCCGCACCGTGGGCGCGCGCCTCGAGGTGGCCCGCACCGCCTTCCACGACACCGCGGAGCTGGCCGCGTCGATCGCGCTGGACCTGCGGGTCGACAGCGGCTTCGACGACGTCCGCAGCCAGCTCGACCAGCTCGCGGCGCAGGCCCCCCACCTGCGCCGGCAGTCCTGACACTCCCGAGGAGGAGTCCCCGATGCCCCGTCCCTACTCCAGCGCCGTGATCACGGCACCGCTGGCCGAGGTGTGGCCGCACGTCCGCGACTTCGGTGGTCTGCACCGCTGGCACCCGGCGATCGCGACCTGCGAGCTGATCCGCGGTGCCTCCGGCAGCGAGATCGGCGCGCAGCGGCGCCTGACCCTCGCCGAGGGCGGCGGCACCGTCGTCGAGGAGCTGACCGCACTCGACGAGCGCGGCCACGCCCTCACCTACGAGATCCTCGAGTCGCCGTTCCCGGTGCGCCGCTACGTCTCCACCGTGCGGCTGGCCCCAGTCACCGCGGTCGGGCACACCTTCGGCGAGTGGTGGACCGAGTTCGACGCCGACGGCGCCGACGAGGGCGACCTCGCGGGGCTGTTCGCGAACGGCGTGTTCGCGGCCGGGCTGGCCGCACTGGGGCAGCGCTGGGAGTGATCGTGCGGGCCCGACCCGCCGTCAGACGCGGGGGAGGGCCACCCGGTCGCCGACGGTGCCGTCCGGCCCGCGCAGGGACGCCGTGGCCAGCCCCTCGCGCAGCAGCCAGCGGCCCAGCTCGAGGGTCTCGGCGACCTCGTCGGGCGAGAGCCGCAGCCCGTCGGGCTGCAGGCTCAGCCCGATCACGCCGTTCCAGGCTCCCCACAGGTAGCGGGTGAGCCGGCCGGCGTCGACCGGTCGGGCCTCTCCGGCGGCGACGGCCGCCTCGATCCGGTCGGTGAAGTCGTCGAGCAGGCCGCCGACGCGTTCCCGGATCCGCGTCTCGATGTCGCCCTCGCCGGAGTGTGCCGCGCCGGCGGGCCGGGGATGGGCCAGGAACTGGAAGGCACCCGGGTGCTCCAGGTGGAAGCGCAGATAGGCGTCGCCCCCCGCGAGGACCCGGCCGAGCGGGGTCAGCTCGGGTGAGTCGATCCGCGCCATGTACGAGGCGAACAGGTCCAGCGACCGCTCGACCAGGGTCAGGTAGAGGCCGAGCTTGCCGTTGAAGTGCGTGTAGATCGAGCCCACCGACACGTCGGCGAGGTCGGCGATCTCCTCGATCCGCGCGGCCTCGTGCCCCTCGCGGCGGAATACCTCCTCGGCCGCGTCGAGGATCGCGGCCCGGGTCCGGGCGCGCCGGCGCTCGCCCCGGGCTGCTGCCGTCGTGCCTGCGCTCGTCGTCACCGGAAGAGGATAGCCCGAGTGTTCTGGAAGTACATTCATAAAATGAGTAGACTTGTAAAACACTCGTCGAGCTGCCATCGTCGCTGCTCATGGAGACC
Organism: Pseudonocardia sp. ICBG601; assembly: GCF_020496245.1. NCBI lineage: Bacteria > Bacillati > Actinomycetota > Actinomycetes > Pseudonocardiales > Pseudonocardiaceae > Pseudonocardia > Pseudonocardia sp. ICBG601. The sequence continues at coordinate 2,772,800 of NZ_JAHLJA010000148.1, forward strand.
CACACCGACGTGCTCGTCGTCGGGGCCCGCTGTGCGGGCTCCGCCGCCGCCATCGCGCTGGCCCGCCGCGGCCGTGCTGTCGTCGCCCTCGACGGCGCGACCTTCCCCTCGGACACACTGTCGACCCACCTGTTCTTTCCGCACCACTGGGCGGAGCTGGAGCGGCTGGGGGTCAGGGACCGGGTGCTGGCGCTGGACCCGCCGCTGCATCCGCGGGCCGCACTCGGCACGCCGGAGGTCGAGATCACCGGCCGTTACGGCGCCTACGAGGGCATCGCCACCGGGTCCTGCGTGCGCCGCCCCGGGCTCGACCTCGCGCTGGTGCAGACCGCTCGCGAGGCCGGCGCCGAGGTCCGCGAGGCGACCCGGGTGACCGGGCTGCTCCACGACGACGGCGGACGTGTCGTCGGGGTCCGCTGGCAGGACCGTGAGGACCGCACCGGGGAGATCCGGGCGAAGCTGGTGGTCGGGGCCGACGGGCGTCGCTCCACCGTCGCCCGCCTGGTCGGCACCCGTGAGCACCACCGCTGGCAGAACCAGCGCATGATGGCCTTCGCCTACTACGACGACCCCCGCGAGGAGCTGCGCGGTGTCGCCGCCCAGTGGCGTGAGGGGCGCGAGCTCGCCACGGTCTTCCCCTGCGACGGCGGGAAGTCCGTCGTCCTGCTCATGCCGCCGGCGGAGCGCGCCGAGGAATTCCGGCGCGACGCCGTCGGGACGTTCGAGGCGACCGTGGCCCGGATCGCACCGCTGGCCGAGCGGCTGCGTGGCTGCACGATGGCGTCGAAGGTCCGTACCTCGCGGAGTCACCCGTCGTACTTCCGGCACTCGCAGGGCCCGGGCTGGGCGCTCGCCGGCGACGCCGGGCACTTCAAGGACCCGGTGACCGCCCAGGGCATCCGCGACGCACTGCGCTTCGGCCGCCTGCTCGGCGAGGCTGTCGCCCCGTATCTGGACGACCCGACCGACCTCGACGCCGCGCTCGCGCGCTGGGAGGCCGATCGCGACGAGCAGTGCCTGCCGATGTACCAGTGGGCCAACGGTCTGGGCCGCGACGACGACGTCTCCCCGCTGGAGCGCGCGTCCTACCGGTGGTTCGCCGCGAGCGAGGACCGCGCCACCGAGCTGTGGGACGTGTTCTCCCGTCGTCGGCCACCGGGCGAGGTCTTCCGTGCGTCCCGGCTCCTGGGATGGGTCCGCGACTGCCTGCGCGATCCGTCGGTGGACCGTGCCGAGCTCTGGCGGGTGCTGCGGCGCGACGTCGGTCGGGAGGTCGCCCGGGTCCGGGAGGCACGCAGGTTCGTGCAGAATCGCGAGGAGTCCGCACGGCGCGGTCTCACCCCGGAGCCCGCGTCCCCGGACCGCGCCCCGGTCCCGACCGCTGCGGAGGCCCGAGGATGACCGGAACACTGCTGGAGGCCCTGCGCGACACCGTCGCCGCCCGGGGCGACGAGATCGCGCTGCGCACCCGGGACGACGCGATCCGCTGGACCTGGTCGGAGTACGACGCGCTGGCCCGCCGTGCCGCGTCCGGGCTGGCCGGGCTCGGCGTCGGGCACGGCTCGGTCGTCGCGCTGATGCTGGAGAACCGGCCCGAGTTCCACGTGGCCGACCTCGGCGCGGTGCTGCTCGGCGCGGCCACGGTGTCGGTCTACAACACCTCCTCGGCCGAACAGATCGAGTACGTGCTGCGCGACTCCGGCGCCACGGTGCTGGTCGTGCAGGAGAGCTTCGTCGCCGTCGCGGCGGGGCCGGCCGCGGCGACCGGCTGCCGGGTCGTCGTCCTCGACGGGCCCGGACCGGAGGGCGCCACCGGATGGGAGGTGCTGCTGGCGGCCGAGCCGCTCGCCGCGCCGGCCGAGGTGACACCGGACGACCTGCTGACGATCATCTACACCTCGGGCACGACCGGTCCCCCCAAGGGCGTCGAGTTGACCCACCGCAACCTGGTGAGCGCGAACCGCACCGTCGGTACGGTGTTCGGTCTGCGGCCCGGGGACCGCGTGGTGTGCTGGCTGCCACTGGCCCACATCGCCGAGCGGGACGCGTCGTACTACATGGCGATCCTGTTCGGTCTCGACGTCACGACGTGCGCGAACCCGCGCGAGATCGGCGCGGCGCTGCGCGAGGTGCGTCCGCACTCGTTCTTCGCGGTGCCCCGGATCTGGGAGAAGCTCAAGGCCGGGGTGGAGGCGGCGGTCGCGGCCCGGGAGCCGCGGGAGCGCGCGGTCGTGGAGGCGGCGATCGCCGACGGGACCGAGGCGGCCCGGCTCGTCCAGGCCGGGGAACCGGTGCCCGCCGACCTCGCGGCCCGGGTGGCGGACGCCGCGCCGGTCCTGGCGTCGCTGCGGGCCGCGCTGGGCCTGGACGAGGCGCGCTCGGCCAACATCGGTGCCGCCCCGAGCGCACCGGAGCTGACACTGTTCTTCCACGCCATCGGCGTGCCGCTCGGCGAGATCTACGGCATGTCGGAGAACTGTGCGGCGTGCACCTGCAACCCGTCCGACGCGATCCGGGTCGGCACCGCGGGTCCCGCGCTGCCCGGGACCGAGCTGCGCCTGGACTCCGACGGCGAGGTGCTGATGCGGTCCGAGGCCGTGATGCGGGGCTACCGCGGCAAGCCGGAGGAGACCGCGGCGGTGTTCACCGAGGACGGGTACCTGCGCACCGGTGACATCGGTGTCCTCGAGGACGGCTACCTGCGGATCGTGGACCGGAAGAAGGAGCTGATCATCAACGCGTCGGGGAAGAACATCTCCCCGTCGGCGGTGGAGTCGGCGATCAAGTCCCGGTCCCCGCTGATCGGTCAGCTCTGCGTGATCGGTGACGCGCGGCCGTACAACGTCGCGCTGGTCGTGCTGGACCCGGACGTCGCGGCCGGCCGTTCCCACGACGACCCGACGGTGCGGGAGGAGATCGCCCGCGCGGTGACGGAGGGCAACGCGCGCCTGTCCCGGGTCGAGACCGTCCGCCGGTACGCGATCGTGCCCGACCCGTGGATCCCCGGCGGCGACGAGCTCACCCCGACCATGAAGCTCAAGCGCCGCCCGATCACCGAGAAGTTCGCCGAGACGATCGAGTCGCTGTACGACGGCGGCGGCATCGACGCCGGCTGACCTCACCAGCCGCGCAGGTCGACCGCCCAGGTGTCGACGACCCGGTCGCCCTCCACGACGTGCATCCGCTCGTGGAGGGCGACGGTGGGGTCGACGTGTGCGGGCACGACCCGCACCCGGTCGCCGGTGCGCGGCGGGGCGTCGGCGGCGAACACCAGGTGCTCGTCGGCGCAGAACCACACGTTCCCGCCGGGCACCGCCGGGTTGCCGTGGTCCATGCCGAACGCCTTCAGGCCGGCGTCGGCGACCGCCCAGCCGGGCATGTCCCCGGCCGGGGCGGTCGTCGAGACCACGGTGGACAGCACCGTCAGCGCCTGACGGAACCCCAGCCCGGCGGCGGTGTAGGCGGTGTCCATCAGCGCGTAGGACCCGGCCTGGATCTCGGTGCAGGCGGTGTTCATCGCGTGCGTGCCGGTGCCGCCGCCGGAGACGACCTCGCCGCCGACGTCGGCGTGTGCGGCCAGCAGCCGGTCGGTGCACTCGGTGGTGAGCCGGGCACGTTCGGCCGCGTCGTCGAGCATCTGCAGGTGGCCCTCGTAGCCCATCACGCCGCGCACGACGAGCCCGGCGGCGCGGGCGGCGTCGGCGAGCGCCCCGGCCTTCGCGGGGGCGATCCCGCAGCGCGGGAGGCCGATGTTGACGTCGACCAGCACCTCGCGCACCCCGCCGTCGACGGCGGCCCGCAGCGTCTGCTCCGAGTCGATCGCGACGGTGACCCGCGCGCCCGACCCGACGACGGCGCCGAGCCGGCGGGCGTCGAGCACCTCGTTGGCCAGCAGCAGGTCCGCGCCCAGCCCGGCCGCCGCCATGCCCTCCACCTCCCGCACGGTGGCGCAGGTGAACCCGGTGTGGCCGTGGGCGGCCTGCCGCCGGGCCAGCTCGGTCGTCTTGTGCGCCTTCACGTGCGGGCGCAGCCGCGGGCCGGGCAGCAGCGCGGCCATGTCGGCGAGGTTCGCCTCCAGCGCGCCGGCGTCGACGAGCAGCGCGGGCGTGGTCAGGTCGTCGACGTGCACGGCACTCCCAGGACCCGGTCGAGGTAGGGGTTGCGGAACCGGCCCGCCGGGTCGAGCCGGTCACGTGCGGCGACGAACGCGTCGAACCGCGGGTAGCGGGGGCGCAGCTGCTCCGCGGTGCGGGTGTGCAGCTTGCCCCAGTGCGGCCGTCCGTCCAGTGCGGACAGCACCGACTCGACGGCCCCGAAGTACGCCTCGTGCGGGCGTCCCGAGTGGACGTGCACGGCGAGGTAGGCGGTGTCCCGTCCGTACGCGGTGGACAGCGCGATGTCGTCGCCGCGCAGGATCCGTACCTCGACCGGGAACGCGACGTCGTGGGCGTGTCGCGCGGCGGCGGCCCGCAGCCCGGCGAACGCCTCGGGCAGCGCGGCCCGCGGTACGGCGTACTCCATCTCCAGGAACCGGACACGGCGCGGGCTGCAGAACACCGCGTACGACGGGGCGACGTACTCCCCGGCGGCCATCTGCCCGGCCATGACCCGGTTGAGCCGCGGGACCAGCGGCGGGGCGAGCGCGGCGACGCGCTGGACGAGCCCGAACGCGCCGTTGCCGAGCACCTCGTCGCCGACCAGCGCGGCGACCCGGCCGCGCCCGGGCGAGCGCCGTTCCGTCCGGTCGTTCGTCTTGAGCACCGCGGTCGTGGTGTGCGGGAACCAGTAGAACTCGACGTGGTCGTGACCGGCGGCGAGGTCGTCGAGGCCGTCGAGGACCTCGGCGAGCGGGCGCGCGGACTCGCGGGCGTGCAGGTGGAACGCGGGTACGGTCGCCAGCGTCACCTCGACCAGGACACCGAGCGCCCCGAGCCCCACCCGCGCCAGGTCGAACAGGTCGGGGTCGGCGGCCGGGCCCAGCTCGTGGAGCTCCCCGAGCCCGTCGACCAGGCGCAGCCCGCGCACCCCGTCGGCGATGCCGCGGTACCCGGCGCCGGTGCCGTGGGTGCCGGTGGAGATCGCGCCGGCGACGGTCTGGGCCTCGATGTCGCCGAGGTTGGGCAGGGCGCGGCCGTGGGCCCACAGCCACCGGTTCAGCGTGTGCAGGGTGACCCCGGCCGGGACGGTGACGAGCTCTCCGTCGAGCCGGATCGCGGCGGGGTCGGCGGGGACGGTGAGGGCGACGCCGTCGGGCACGCCGATGCCGGTGAAGGAGTGGCCGCTGCCGAGCGGGCGGACCCGCAGGTCCCTCCCGGCGGCGTCGCGCACCGCCCGGACGACGTCGTCGGCGTCGCGGGCGTGGACCGTCCTGATCGGACGGGTGCGCTGGTTGCCCGCCCAGTTGCGCCACCGGTCCGTCACGCTGCGAGCCTGCGCGGCCCGGCGGGCACGGTCAAGACCGGCACGCGTGTCGGCGCCCCGGCGTCACGGTGTCGCGCGGTTACCCTCCGTGTCCGTTCGGAAGGGGTTGGGGTCACGATGATGGGGCGTACGCACGCGTTGTCGGGCGCGGTGCTGGGGCTCGCGGTCTGCCCGGCGGTCCCGCCGCCACCGGTTCTGGTGCCGGTGGTCGTGGTGGTGTGTGCGCTGGCGGCCTTCGCGCCCGACCTCGACCACCCGTCGAGCGTCGCCGCGCGGTCGCTGCCGCCGGTCACCTGGCTCCTGTGCCGGGCGATCCGGTGGCTGTCCCGGGTGACGACCGGGGTCTCGCACCGTGGCCTGTCGCACTCGCCGGTCTTCGCGGCCGCGGTCGGGCTGCTGGCGTGGTGGGGGACCGGGTTCCTGCTGCCCGGGGAGACGGCGGTCTGGACCGGTGTCGCGGCCGGCGCGGGCTGCTGGGTCGGGGCGATCGGCGACGAGCTGACCTCGAACGGCAACCGGTTCGCGTTCTGGCCGCTGGAGGGGATCCGCTGGCCGCGGGCGCTGCGGTTCCGCACGGGCGGGACGGGGGAGCACGTCGTCGTCGGGCTGCTGGCCGTCACCGGCGTGGCGCTGCTGACCGGGACCTGGGCCTTCTGACGCGACCGCGTTCGACATCGCTCTGTATAGCTGATACATCTAGCTATACAGTCGATACAGGAGGAACGCATGAGCGTGCAGTCGTTGCAGGGCCGGACCGTGCTCGTCGCCGCGGGAGGCAAGAACCTCGGCGGGCTGATCAGCCGTCAGGTCGCCGAGGCGGGGGCGAACGTCGCGATCCACTACAACTCCGCGTCCTCGCGCGCCGAGGCCGAGGAGACGCTGAAGGCGGTCGAGGCGGCGGGTCGCGAAGCGGTGCTCCTGCAGGGGGACCTGACCGTCCCGGCGCAGGTCGAGCAGCTCTTCGCCGACGCGACGGGGTCGCTCGGACCGATCGACGTCGCCGTCAACGCCGTCGGCAAGGTGCTCCGCAAGCCGATCGTGGACACCACGGAGGCCGAGTACGACGCGATGTTCGACATCAACTCCAAGGCCGCGTACTTCTTCATCAAGGAGGCGGGCCGCAGCCTCGCCGACAACGGCGCGATCATCACCGTCGTCACGTCGCTGCTGGCGGCCTTCACCGACGGCTACTCCACCTATGCCGGCGCGAAGTCCCCGGTCGAGCACTTCACCCGTGCGGCGGCCAAGGAGTTCGCCGGCCGCGGCATCTCGGTGAACGGCATCGCGCCCGGCCCGATGGACACGCCGTTCTTCTACCCGCAGGAGACCCCGGAGCGGGTCGAGTTCCACAGGTCGATGGCCATGGGCGGGCGGCTCACCGAGATCGAGGACATCGCGCCGATCGTGCGCTTCCTCGCGACCGAGGGGCACTGGATCACCGGCCAGACGATCTTCGCCAACGGCGGCTACACCACGCGCTGAGGGTGGTCCGGTGGGTGCCGGGGCAGGGCGGCGACCGGCCCGCGGTCCGCGCCCCGGCCCCGGACGGGCGTCCTACAGTGGGGCCGTGGCAGATCAACCGGCCGAGGTCGGGACCCGGGACCGGCTCCTGCGTGCGGCCGCCGACCTCATCGCGGCGTCGCCGGGGGAGACCGTCCCGCTGCGGGCCATCTGTGACGCCGCCGGCGTCCGGCTCCCCACGCTGTACCACTTCTTCGGCAGCAAGGAGGGCCTGCTCGACGCGGTGGTGGAGCACGGGTTCGAGCAGTACCTGTCCGCGAAGCGGGCCCAGGAGTCCAGCGGGGACCCGATCCAGGACATCCGCGACGGGTGGGACGCCCACGTCGCGTTCGGCATCGCCCACCCCGGCTTCTACGCCCTGATGTACGGGCAGGTCACGCCCGGGCGACGGCCGTCCGCCCAGGACGGGCCGGCCGCCGCCCTGCTCGGCCTGACCCGGGAGGCCGACCGCCGGGGCCGGATCACCGTGAGCCCGGAACGCGCCGCGGCCCACGTGCTCGCCGCCAACGTCGGCGTCACCCTGCGGCAGATCATCACCGCGCGCCCGGACCCCGGTCTGTCGGCCGACATGCGCGAGGCCACCCTGGCCGCGATCACCGGAGGGCATGCGGAGCGCGCGTCCGGCGGACCGGGGATCGGCGCCGCCGCGGCAGCCCTGCTCGCGCTGCCCGACGACAACGACGTCCTCGGTGCGCCGGAGACGGTGCTGCTCAAGAAGTGGCTGGCCGAGCTCGCGCGACGGGGATGACCGTCATGGCCGCCGGAACGTCCGGGCCGGCTTCCCGACCGTCCCGGCGCGGACGTGCCCCGTCTCGACGAGACCGTCGGCGACCCGGCGGCGGAAGGTGTCCTTCTGCAGGCGTCGCCCCTCGACGGCCTCGTGCACGCCCTGCAGCTCCAGCAGCGTGAACTCCTCGCCCGCCAGCCCGGCCGGGTCGGGGGCCGCGGCGTAGCGGTCCCGCGCCCAGCGCACCGCGTGCGCGACGACGAGGTCGTGGTCGTAGGCCAGCGGGTACGGCAGTGTCCCGCCCTCGACGGGGGCGAGGACGCCGGTCGTGTCCTCGATCCGGTCGTGGCCGACCAGGTCGACGTGCGCCACCGACAGCACCCGGCCGCGCGGGTCGCGGGCGGGGTCGTCGAAGACCCGCAGCTGCTCGGGCTCCCGGCCGGTCACGCCCACCTTGTCGCGCAGCGCGCGCAGCGCCGCGTCGCGCAGCGTCTCCGCGCCGTCGACGTGCAGGAACGTCCCGGGCAGGGCCGGCAGCCCGCGGGCGTGCGCCCCCGTGCGCTCGTGGACGACGACGGCGAGCCGCCCCCCGGCGTCGAGGGTCAGCAGGGCGACGTCCACGGCCACGGACGGCCGGTCGTAGTCGGTGAGGCGCCTGCCGTGCTCGTCGGTCCATCCCATGCTGGACAGATTAGCGCGGCTGTGCTCTTATTGATTAGCGCAAGATTGAGCTAATAGGAGGACGTCATGGACCTGCACGTGGACAACCCGGTGGTGCGCGGGCCGCTGACCCTGATCCCGCCCGTGGTCGACAAGCCGTCGGCGCCGACCCGGTGGTGACGCCGGACCACCGGGCCGGCCGGTCCGTCGCGCAGCCCGCGCCGCTGTCCGGCGGCGGGGAGAGGACGGCGTCCGCCGGCGCGACGGCGGCGGCCCGGCCGAGCCGCCCGTCCTGGCAGGGGCGGGCGGTCGTCACCGTCGCGACGAACCCGGCCCACCCGCTGGTGGTGGCGGCGTGAGCGCCGTCGCGGACCGGGCCGCCGGGGTGCTGCTGGGCGCGGCGGCGGGCGACGCCCTCGGCGTCCCCTACGAGTACGGCTCCCGCCCGCTCGTCGGTGAGCCCGCGATGCTCGGCGGCGGCCTCGGCGGCTACGCGCCGGGCCAGTGGAGCGACGACACCGAGATGAGCTGCGTGATCGCCCGGGTCGCCGCCACCGGCGCCGACCTCCGGACCCCGGACGCGCTCGACGCGATCGCCGACGGCTTCCTCGCCTGGTTCGCGACCGCCCCGGCCGACGTCGGGATCCAGACCCGGCGGGTGCTCACCGGCCTTGCCCCCGGTCCGGGATCGGCGGCCCGGATGCGGGCGGCCGCCGCGCGGGTGCACGAGGAAACCGGGCGCACCGCGGGCAACGGCTCCCTGATGCGCACCGCGCCGGTCGCGCTCGCCCATCTCGGCGACCCGGACGCGATCGTCGAGGCCGCGCACGCGGTCAGCGCGCTGACCCACCACGACCCGGTCGCCGGCGAGGCGTGCGTCCTGTGGTGCCTCGCGATCGACCGTGCCGTGCGCACCGGGGAGCTCGACGTGGGCTCCGGGCTGTCCCGGGTCGATCCGCAGTGGACGGTCTGGCTGGACCGGGCCGCGGGACTGCGGCCGGGCGCCTGGGCCGTCGGGAACGGCTGGGTGGTCGCCGCGCTGCTCGGCGCCCGGTCGGCGGTGGAGGGGGCGGTGACGCTCCCCGACGGCCTGGTCGCGGCGGTGGGTGGGGGAGGGGACACCGACACCGTCGCCGCGATCGCGGGGGCGTTGCTGGGTGGGCGGTTCGGTGGTGCGGCGGTGCCCGAGCGGTGGCGGCATGAGGTGCACGGATGGCCGGGGCTGGGCGGGGAGGACCTCGTCGCGCTCGCCGGGCGGATCGTGTCGGGGTCGTAGCGGGCCTCGCCGCCGGTGCGGACCCCGTGGTGGGCGTCAGCGACGTGCGGAGTCGCCGAGCCGGTCCAGGAAGTCGCGCACGGCCCGTCCGGCGATGGTCGACAGCTCGTCGTCGCCCATCTCCGCGGCCACACGGCGGAGCCGGTCGGCCAGCCGTCGCTCCGGCGGGGTCAGCAGCATCGCGAAACGGTCGTCGAGGAGGTGCCCGGGTCCGGCGTCGGTGTGGGCGAGCAGGTGGTCGAGGAAGATCTCCATCTGCCGGGCCTGGTCGGCGACGTCGGTGAGCGCACCGCCGTCGTCGAGGGCGACGAGGTCGAGGTCGTCGCCCCACAGCCGCCGTCGCAGCGTCGACGACGACAGCATCAGCGCCGTCCCCAGCTTCGGGTCGCCAGGGCGGCGCGGACGTACGGCCCGGACGTCGTGGACGACCTCGTGGAAGTGGTCGTCGGTGAGACCGAAGCCGACGAAGAGCAGGTGCCGGGTCAGCAGCAGCGCCTTCGCGAGCGCCGACAGCGCCTCACGGCCGGAGCGGAAGGCCAGGTAGTCGCGGCGTGTCAGGACGATGGACTCCGGCCTCGTCACGGTCCCGTGCAGCTTGAGCAGCCACCGCTCGCCGAGCGCCGCCGAGTCCTCGGGGAGCACGGCGGTCCGCTTCCCGAGCGCCTCTCCGGCGAGCTCGTAGAGCTGGTCGTAGTTCAGGGTGACCGCCTCACGGCACGGGAGTCCGGACAGCAGTGCCGGTGCGATGCCGTACCGATCGGCCGAGGTGTGGCCGACGACGGCGGCGGCGAACGCGGCCCGGTCGGCGTAGCCGCGCTCGAGGATCTCGGCCTGGTCGAGGATGTCCAGCTGCCGGAACTCGGCCCGGTCGGCCGCGGAGAGCCGCTCGGTCGTCAGCCGCTCGACCAGGCCCGCCCAGGTCGGCAGTCCAGCGGAGATCGAGACCCCGGCCCCGATGAACGGGACCAGCCGTCCGCGGCCGGCGTGCCCGGCGAGCGTCGCAGAGTGCTCGCGCAGAGCGTCGTCGAGCCCGGGCCACCACCGGTCCTCCTCCTGGCGTCGCAGCCTCTGGGCCTGGGCGAGGTCGCGTTCCTCGCGCAGGACCAGCGCGACGTCGACCTCGGCGTCGGTGGCCCGCGCGGTCTCCAGCGCGGCCCGGACGAGCGTTCCGCGGAACGCGTCACCGCCCCCGCCCGCACCGCCGAACAGAGGCATCGCGACCAGCGGCCTGCCCCGCGCCGAGCGCGTGTCCCGGGCGACCCGCGACGCCTCGCGAAGCCCGGCCTCGACGCGTTCCGCGACGTCGCGGGCGTCGCGGACTCCGTGGATCGGCACCGCCGTCAGGACCGGGCGAGGTCCCTCCCACCGTGGCAGTGCCAGCGCGACGGTCCGCTCAGTACGCAGGTCATCGGCCTCGGCGCCCAGCGCGTCGCGAGCGGGGCCGAGACCGTCGACGGTGCGCAGCCAGCCCCGCGTCAGGTGCAGGGTGCAGTCGGTGGGGAGGAGCCAGGCGTCGCAGGCGAAGCGGGTGATGTCGCCGGGGACGACGAAGACGTGACCCATTCCGACAGTCTGTCGCAGAGTTGCGTCCGCCGGCCCTCATCGAGAACCGAGGGGCCGGTCGTGTCGGCGGTCAGCGGCACATGTCCTCGAGGAACTGCTGGGTCTCCGGATCGGTCGAGAACACCGCCGTCCCCTTCATCCCCCGCGTGAGAAGCACCTTGTAGGTGTTCCGCACCAGCGCCGGGAACTCGTCGTCCCCGGCCTTCTTGACCGGACCGTCGTAGGAGGAGGTCCGGTCGGCGACCCAGACACCGTTCCGGCGGACCAGGTCGGGCCCCATGACGACGCCGGACCAGTCGTACTCGAACCCCTGGGCGGTGTAGATGCAGCCGACCTGGCCGAATCCGCGGCTGTCGCTGGCCCAGAAGTGCGAGGGCGGCGCATCCCGGACCGCCTTCTCGGGCTTGGCGTTCCACGGACGGGACCAACCGCCGATGACGACGTCGTCGACGAGGCGCCGGGCGCCGTCGTCGCCGGTGACGGGGTCACTCCACCGCCAGCAGTAGCCGGCGGCGAGCCGCGCGGTGTCGGCGGTCCCCGAGGAACGGCCGAGCAGCCAGCCCTCGAGAGCGGCCGGGGACGGGAGCGCGGCGACGCTGTAGCTCTCGTCGGGGTCGGCGGCGACCAGCTCCGACCATCGGATCGGTGGCCGGGGGTCCAGGCCCAGCAGGCGACGGACCCACTGCTCGTAGAACTCCGACCCACCGCAGCGGTACTGACCGCCGAGCCGCACCACCTCGACGCGGCAGCCGGCGCGTTCGGCAGCGGCGGTGATCTCCGCTTCGGTGCCCATCTCGCCCGGGCGCACGACCTGGTGCTCGTCGAGCAGGAACACCGGGACGCGCGCGATGGCGATCAGCTCGTCGACCTGGGGGCGCGCCCTCGCTCGCGCGGCGGCCTTGGTGAAGCGGTTCACGCTCGTCTCGCGGATCCGGTGCGCCTCGTCGCAGATGACGACGTCGAGAGTGTTCGGCTCCAGCCCGATGAAGCTGTTGAAGTACTGGAAGACCTTCTGCGACCGCGTCGAGCGTGAGCCGACGACGATCTTGCGCAGTGTCTGGGTGAATGCACTGGAGCCGGTCGCGTGCATGACCTCGCGTCCCTTGCGCGACAGATCGCCGAGGAGGCTGAGCGCCAGCACGCTCTTGCCCGACCCGGGACCGCCGAGGACGATCACGGCGGTCTTGGTGTTCTGGCGGTGCGCGAGGTCGACGGCGTGCTCCACGAGCGTGTAGGCGACCTTCTGCTCGTCGACCAGGACGAACTGCTCCCGCTTGCGTACCTCCTCCGCGGCCACGCTGAGCAGCGGCTTTGAAGGGCGGGGAGCGGCGTTCAGCAGGTCGTCGGCGACACGGCGCGCGTCGTCGGCGGTGGTGGGATCGGTGTCGAGCAGTCGGCGCAGCTCGTCGACGAGTCCGCCACGCTGGTCGCCTCGGAACAGACGTCCGTGGGCGTCCACCTCGAAGTGGCTCAGGTTCCACCCGGAGGCGGAGGCGTTGTGGAGATAGGCGATGCCGTGCACGTCGCTGTGCTCCGACCCGACGGGTCGTCGGATGGACCCCGCAGAGGATCGCGTCGACGCGCTTGGGCGAGAACGGCAGCTTGTGCTCGAGGAGCACCTCGACGTGGTCCAGACCGGCATCGTGGACGTCGGCGAGCAGCGCCGGAAGGCTCTCGCGCCAGGACCTGACCTCACTCGCGCCGACGGCGCTGTCGAACACGATGCGGGCCTGTCGCACCAGGAGATCGTCCAGCTCCCGGGCCTCGGCCCGGGAGCGCAGGGTGGCCGCGTTGTGACGGACCAGGGCCACGGGGGAACCTCCACAGGGCACGCGTCATCGGCGTGCGGGTGTGGAGGCAGCGTCGGGAGGCCCCGGTGCCTGGCGGTCCGCGGTGGCGACCCTACGTGACCGACCGGTCGCAACGACCTACCGGTGCGGCCGCACCACCGGCCGCGGCCGCATCGCGGGCGTGAGATCGTCGTCGGTGTCGACCTCCTCGACGACCGCGGGCCCGTGCGCCGGCCCCGCCACTCCGAGGAACGGCCGCACGAACCGCGCGGTCCGCTCCATCACCTCGTCGTGCACGTCGGCGCGCACGGTCGACGGCTGGGCCTGCACGATGATCTCGCCCGCCCACGGCAGGGCGGGGTCGGCCAGCAGCTCGTCGATGATCCGGCCGGTCGAGTGGCCCGCCGGCAGCGGCCGGGACAGCGCGACGCGCGGGACCCCGCGGGCGTAGGTCCAGTACCGGGCCAGCTCCGATACGACGTCGCCGTCCGACGACGGAGGCCTGCCCGACAGCACCCCCACCCCACGGGCCGCGGCGGCGTCCACCGACGACGGCGTCGCCGTCGCCCACCACACCCGCTGCGCGGCGAGCGCGGGCGGCAGCATCTCCAGCAGGACGTCCAGCGCGGCGACGGTGTCGCGGTGCCGGTCGTCGTGGTGACGCCCGAACCGTCGCGCCGCGTCGGGGTCGGCACCCGCGCCGATGCCGAGCTCCAGGCGTCCGCCGGAGAGTGCGTCCAGCACACCGGCGTCCTCGGCGAGCCGGCGCGGGTCCTCCAGCGGCAGCGCGACGACGGCCGTCCCCAGCCGGATCAGCCGCGTGCGTTCGGCGACCGCGGCCAGCAGGACCAGCGGCGACGGCAGCCGCCCACCGAGATGCCCGTCGTGGTGCTGGGCCACCCAGAACGAGTCGTACCCGAGCTCCTCGGCCCGCTCCGCCAACCGGATCGTCTCGCGGTAGGCGCGTGACGGATCGTCACCGGTGACGTGCGTGAGGTAACCGAGCCGCATGGCGACGCAGCCTAGGCCGGGTCCCCTCCGGACCCGGCGGAGGACCGGGGTGATGCGGGTGCGGGGTGTCCCGGCTCCGGTACTCTCCGGCTCGCCGCGGCGGTAGCTCAATTGGTCAGAGCAGCGGACTCATAACCCGTCAGGTTGCCGGTTCGAGCCCGGCCCGCCGCACAAAGGTGCAGCTCGGGACGATCAGCAGGTCCGCGACCTCGGTGACGTCCGCCTCGCGGGCGCGGGCGGCGCGCAGGGTGAGCGGCCCGTCGAGCACGCGGCGCCGGACGGTGTGCTCGGGCTCGTCGAGCTCCCGGGGGCCGGGCTCAGGCGGAGCGGAGGTCGACGCCGGTCACCGGAAGCCTGTCGAGGCCCCGGACGGTGTTGTTGAGGTGTCGGACCGGGGTGCCGATGTGGATCCGCCGCACGCGCTTCGCCAGGGCCGCGATGATCGACTGGGCTTCGATCCGGGCGAGGGCCTGCCCGGCGCAGGCGTGGGTGGCGTAGCCGAAGCTGAGGTGGTCGGTGGGGTTGCGGGTGACGTCGAAGCGGTCGGGGTCGGGGTAGTGGCGCTCGTCGCGGTTGCCGGACCCGTACATCACCAGGACCTGGGCGCCCTCCTCGACGACGACGCCGTCGATCTCGACGTCCCGGGTGGCCCGGCGGCCGAAGACCTGGACGGGCGCGTCGTAGCGGAGGACCTCGTTGAGCGCACTGGGGACGAGGGTCGGGTCGGCGCAGACTCGGTCCCACTCGCCCGGATGGACGGCGAAGAGGTGTACGGCGTTGGAGATCGTGTTGATCGTGGTGTCCAGACCCGCGGCGGCGTAGGCGGACAGCAGCGGGAGGCACGACTCGTGCTTGATCCGCCCCTCGTCCGCAGCCTGGAAGATGGCTCGGCCCATGCTGCCCTCCTTCAGGTTGGCGGCGGTGAGGCCACCGACCCAGCTGAACATCTCGCCTACTGCGGAGAGTCCGTCGGCGGCCCGGGCGTTCATCGGGCCGAGCACGGTGAACGTCGCGTCCGCCCAGCGCAGCATGTTCGGGCGGGCCTCGTCGGGCAGGCCGATCAGGTCGAACACGACGGAGAAGGGGAAGGCCGTGGCCAGGTCGGCGACGGCGTCGAAGGTCCCGCCGGCGAGCACCCTGTCGACCAGGGTCTCTGCCCGCTCGGCGATGTCGCGCTGCAGTGGGCGGACCGCGCGGGGGCCGAGTCGGTCGGAGAGCACCGCGCGCAGCGCGGTGTGTGCGGGCGGGTCCGTGGCCAGCACGGTGCCGACCAGCATCTGGGAGACGGGTTCGTTGAGGGCGACCCCGGCGGCGGAGAAGGCCTCCCAGTCGCCGAGGGCTCGACGGACGGAGTCGTAGCGGGGGAGCGCCCAGGCGTCGAGCGCGTCCAACCGGACGGCCGAGCCCCGGTCGCGCAGGTCGCGGTAGGTCGGGTAGGGGTCGAGGAGGGTGTCGTCGGCGAAGAGGTCGACGTCGGAGCGGGGGGTCTGGGCGGCAAGCGTCATTGCTGGTCCTCCGGACTAGGTGATGAGGTTGTCGGGTCGGGTGAGTGCACGGAGCCGGGTGATCGGGATGCGTCGGTTGACCGCGGCGGCGGTGCCGGGCTCACCCGGCCAGCCGAGCAGGAGGCCGCCGTCCGCGCGTGAACGGCCTTCGACGAAGGTGGGGTCGCCCACCGCCGGCGTCGGGCCGCTGATGCGTACCTTGAGGCCGAATTGCTCGGTCCAGAACAACGGGTCCGGGACGAGCGGGGCCGCCGCGTCGCCGTCGAGGAGGGCCGCGGCGGCGGTGCGGGCCTGCTCGATCGCGGCGTTCCACAGCGGGGTGCGTCTCGGGCCTTGGACGGTCGGGAAGGCGGCCACGTCCCCGGCAGCGACCACGGTCGGCGACACCCGGCATCGGGTGTCGATCGCGATGCCACCGTCGACCGACATCCCCGACGACCGCAGCCACTCGACCTCGGGGAGGCAACCGACCGCGCTCAGCACCAGGTCCCCCTCGAAACGTCGGCCGTCGGAGAGCTCGGCGGCCGGAGTCCCGTCTGCGGTTGCACGCAGCCGAACTCCGCCAGGATCGTCAGCGATCAGCGCCCCCCGCCGTTCTGCGGCAGACCTCAGCAGTTCGGCGAGGTAAGGACCGAGCTGTGTGCGTAGTGGAGGCTGCCGGTCGACCAGGGTGACGGTGGATCCGCGATCCAGGCACGCCGACGCCAGCTCCATGCCGAGGATCCCCGCCCCGACGACGAGGACATGCGGTCTCGCGGCCAGCAGGCGGTCAAGGGCCAGGGCATCGTCGAGGTCGCGGAACGTCGTCTCGACGACCCCGGGATCCGCTGCGCCCAGGTCGGCGAGTCGGCGAGCGCGGGCGCCGGTCGTGATGGCGAGCCTGTCGTAGCGGATCCGGTCGCCGCCGGCCAGGACGATCTCGCGCCGATCCTGGTCGAGTGCGACCGCCGCGGTTCCGATCCGCTCGTCGACCTCGCAGGACAGTGGAGGAAGGGTGATGTCGGCGAGGCTGTCGGTCCCCGCAAGGACCCCCTTGGAGAGGGCGGGCCGGTTGTAGGCGACGTGAGGCTCGGCTCCGACCAGAGTGATGTCGCCACCGAACCCGCGGCGGCGCAGGGTGTCCACGAGGGTGGAACCCGCCAGCGAGGCTCCCACCACCACGATGCGGTCCCGGTCCGTCACCCCGCTGGTCGTCCCGGCCGTCATCGTGCTCTGAGCGCGGCGACGGGGCAGACGCGCACCGCCTCCTCCGCGACGAGGGCCGCCGAGGTGGGGACGTCGGGGACATCGAGCACGAGATCGCCGTCGTCGCCCAGGTGCATGAGCTGCGGCGCCGCCTCGGCGCACAGGCCGTAGCCTTCACAGCGGTCCCGGTCGATGTTCAGCTTCACGGCAAGTCCTCGGTGAGTCGTGGATCGGGCCTGCTGCGTGGTCAGGTCTGGAGCGGTGTCGTGTTCGGCAGCCCCGTGTCCAGGGCGAATCCACACATCAGCATCTGGGTGCTGAACGCGATGTGGTCCCGCAGGAGCTCGGCTCCGCGGACCTCGTCCCGGTTCACCGCGGCGTCGGCGAGGGCCCTGTGCTCAGCAGCGGGATCACGGTCGTTCTCGGAGATGAACGGCGCCGCCCAGCGCCGGTAGAGCTCGGTCTCGGCTCGCAGTCCCTGGCTGATCTCGATGAGCCTGCGGCTGCCACACCCGGCGAGCAGGGCCGCGTGGAAGTGCTCGTGGGCGAAGTACCAGGCGTCTCCGCGCTCGCCCTCGATCGCCTCGCGTTCCCGGATCACCAGCAGATGGTGGGCCGCGACGACCTCGGCCTCCCACTGCGCGTCCCCGCCGAGGATCGCGCGCCGGAACGCCAGGCTCTCGATCTCGACGCGGGCGGCGGTGAGATCCGTCAGCTCCTCCACCGACAGTGCCGCGACGGTGTAGCCGAGGTGCGGCTGCAGGGTGACCAGCCGCTCGGAGGTGAGTCTGGTGAGGGCCTCGCGCACCGGTCCGACGCTTGTGCCGTACTCCGCGCAGAGCTCCGGGAACTTGAGACGACGCCCGGGTGTGAGCCGCGCCGTGAAGATGTCCGCGCGCAACCGCTCGTAGAGCTCGTCGGCACGTGTGCCGGATCCACTCCGCTTGACCATGGCGGGGACTGTAACCACAAGAAGATGATGAGGCTAACTTTTCAAAGTTACCTTGACACGCGAAAGTCGTCCACGTCAGAGTTCCCTCGGTCCCGCCGACAGCTCGACCGGGCCCAGGAGGCCGGGGAGGCCCGCGCGGGGCTCGACGGGACCGACTTGTTCGCGCTCATCGCGGGTCTCGCGTGGCTGGGCGACCAGCCCGCCCTCGCCGCACGTGCCGGGCACCTCTTCGACGTGGTCGCCCGCCCGGCTCTCGTGGCCGAGCCTGTGGTGTCGCCGTCGGGCGGGGCGGGGGACGGCGGCTGAGGCCGGTGGGCTCCGACGCGAACGCCCGGCCGGCCGGGAGGGTGGGACGGTCCGTCAGCCCGGGAGACGCCGGCCCGCCGGGTCCGGTGCGGGTGCGGCGGGGCCGAAGATCTGCCCGAGAGTGCTCAGGACGCCGCCGGCCGGACCGTCGGCGTCGATCGAGTAGTAGCGGTTCCGGCCGATCCGTCGTTCGGTGACGAGCCCGGCGGCGCGCAGGATCCGCAGGTGGGTGGACACGGTGGTGCGGGCCACGCTCGTCGCCCTGGTCGCGATCTCGCCTGCGGAGCACTCCGCGTCGTCGGCCAGGATCTCGAGGATGCTTCGGCGCGTGGGGTCGGCGAGCGCGTCGAAGGCCACGTCCACCGCCCGGTCGTCGGTCGAGGTCATCGGGCCGGCCCCACGTCAGAGCCCGGCGGGGAGTCGTCCGGCTCCCGCCGCGGCGGCGACGTCGATCTCGCCGGTGCCGAGCGGGTCGGGCAGCGCGTCCCAGCCGTCGGGCCCGAGACCGATCTCGGCGTCGGTCAGCAGGCACGCGTCCAGCTCGGCGAACAGGGTGTCGCGGTCGATCCCCTGGCCGATGAAGACCAGCTCCTGGCGGCAGTCGCCGACGGTGTCGTCCCAGTTCGCGGTGATCGCCTCGCGGCGGTAGTCCTCCGGCCAGACCTCGGCGGGCAGGAACCGCCACCAGTGGCCGATGTAGCCGTGCCGGATGAGGTGACCGGCCTGGGAGATGCTGCCGATGTCGGTGATCCGGGCGGCGTTCCAGAAGTAGCCCTTCGCCCGGAGCAGCCGTCCGTTGGTCCATTCCCGGGTGAGGACGTCGTGCAGGCGTTCCGGGTGGAACGGCGCGCGGGCCCGGTACAGGTGCGAGGCGACGCCGTACTCCTCGGTCTCCGGGACGTGCTCGCCGTTGATCTCCTGCAGCCAGCCGGGTGCGGTGGCGGCGCGTTCGAGGGAGAACAGCCCCGTGTCCAGGATGCGGTCCAGCGGCGCACGGCCCTCGGACATGGGGATGATCTCGGCGACGGCGTTGAGCCGGCGCAGGATCTCGGTGAGCTCGGCGACCTGCCCGTCGAGCATCAGGTCGGTCTTGCTGATCAGGATGACGTCGGCGAACTCGACCTGGTCGACCAGCAGGTCGGAGAGGTCACGACGGTCGTCGGGGGAGTCGGCGTCCACCCGGCGGCCGGCCCGGAAGTCCCGCAGGAAGTTCACGCCGTCGACGACGGTGACCATGGTGTCGAGCCGGGCGATGTCGTCGAGCGCGCCACCGGCGGGGTCGACGAAGGTGAACGTCTCCGCGACCGGGAGGGGCTCGGAGATGCCGGAGGACTCGATCAGCAGGTAGTCGAACCGCCCCTCCCGCGCGAGACGGGTGATCTCGCCGAGCAGGTCGTCGCGCAGGGTGCAGCAGATGCACCCGTTGGTCATCTCGACCAGGCGTTCCTCGGAACGGCTGAGCTCGACCTCGCGGGCGATCTCCGAGCCGTCGATGTTGATCTCGCTCATGTCGTTGACGACGACCGCGACCCGGCGGCCGTCGCGGTTGTTCAGCACGTGGTTGAGCAGGGTCGTCTTGCCCGCTCCGAGGAAGCCTGACAGGACGGTGACGGGAAGGCGGGTGTCGATCATCGTCGGTCCTCTCGTCGCCGGCCGGCGACCGTGGTGGTGGGGTCGGACGGCCGGGCGGGCCCGTCGGTGCGGGCCCGCCCGGAGGGAAGCGGTGGATCAGGCGACGCGCTCGAGGTAGCCCTCGAACAGGTCGACGACCACCGCACCGGCATCGGTGTCGTCGCCGAAGAGCTCCGCGCCGTCGAACTCGACGTGGTAGCTCGGCTCCGAGCCGCCGTCACTGCGACCGTGACCGGCGGCGTCGGGGAACGGCCAGGTCATCCCGGTGCGGTGCTGCACCGTGCCGACCTTGCCCCGGCAGAAGGCGGGGTAGCGGACGTGCCCGGCGAAGTGGTCGTCGGTCACCCGGACCTTGTCGCCGATCTCGAACGTCTCGCGGCCCTCCCGGGCCGGACGGCCGGGTGAGGTCGCGGGCAGCGCGAGCGGGAAGGGACCGCCGGTCGCGGCCTCCAGCTCGTCGTGGGTGAGCACGCCCTTCTCGACCACGAGCGTCGCCGCACCGATGATGTAGCGCTCGTAGTACGGGGTGGTCAGGTAGTGCTTCGGCTCGATCCGCTCGACCGCGTGGCGCACCTCGTCGAGGGTGAACCAGCCGTTGGTCACGCCGAGGAACAGCAGGCTGTAGCCCAGGTGCTCCCAGTCGTACTTGAAGGTGTCGCCGATCGGGCCGTTGGCGGTGTGCGGAACCGGACCGAAGCCCTGCTTGCCCGCGAGGTCGTGAACGCCGTCCATGGGGGTGTCCTCCGTTCGCTCAGGTGTTGGGGTGCTCGACGACCACGTCGGCCGAGGGCAGCGCGACGCCGATCAGGCAGTCCTTGGTGACGATGCCCGCCAGGCGTTCGGCGTCCCAGCCCTCGGTCCCCGCGGGGCGCATCGGCAGGACCATGTAGCGGGTCTCGGCGGTGGTGTCGTAGACCTTGATCTCGACGTCCTCGGGGATCGTCGTCCCCAGCTCCGCCAGCACCCTGCGGGGCTCCCGCACCACCCGGGCGCGGTACTCGAAGCCCTTGTACCAGGTGGGCGGCAGACCCAGGATCGGCCAGGCGGTGCACGAGCACAGCGAACACACGATGACGTTCTTGACCGTGGGCGTGTCGGCCAGGGCACGGATGTACTCGCCCTGGGCGCCGAGGTAGCCGTACTGGGCGACGGCCGCGGTCCCGTCGGAGAGCAGCAGCTCGCGGAACTCGGGGTCGGTCCACGCCCGGGCGACGAGCTCGGCTCCCCGGCGCGGGGTGTACTCCTCCTCGAAGGTCTTCTTCCAGCCCTCGTTGAAGCCTGCGGGGATGAGCCCCTTGGCCTCCAGCGCGTTCTTCAGTGCCCAGGCTCGGTCGTCGGCGGGGGCCTGCTCGGGCAGGCCGGTGCGGTTCTGGTGGGCGGCGAGCGTCACGGATGCTCCTTCGGGATCGTCGTCGGTGCTCGGTCGGGTGGGGAGGTGGTGCGCGAGGACTGCGCGGGGATCGACGGGTCCGGCCTCACCCCCCGACGCCGGAGAGCGGCGGTCGGGCGGCCCCGACCGAGGCGGTGAGGGCCGGCGGAGCGGGGAAGCCGCCGACGGCCTGCTCGAAGGTGTGCGCGACCCGCAACACGGTCGCGTCGTCGAAACGCCGGCCGACGATCATCAGCCCG
This sequence comes from Pseudonocardia sp. ICBG601, assembly GCF_020496245.1. Taxonomy (NCBI): domain Bacteria; kingdom Bacillati; phylum Actinomycetota; class Actinomycetes; order Pseudonocardiales; family Pseudonocardiaceae; genus Pseudonocardia; species Pseudonocardia sp. ICBG601. The sequence continues at coordinate 2,793,978 of NZ_JAHLJA010000148.1, forward strand.
GCCGGTAGGCCCTCGACCAGCCCGGCGGGGACACTCGCGGCGGGGTGCCCGGACACGTCGAACGGGGCACAGTTGCCGACCATCCCCAGCGCGGTGGGCAGGTAGGTGCCCAGGTCGGCGTCGAGACCGAGCAGCTCGGGTGCGGTGTAGGGCAGGGTCGGCATGACCAGCACGTCGTAGCCGGTCAACGCCTGGTCGTAGGCCGCGCGCAGTTCCAGGGCCAGGTTGCGGGCCATCCCGTAGTAGGCGCCGCCGCCGTGACCGAAGGTGTAGCCACCCGACAGCCCGACGAGTTTGACGGTCTTGGACAGCTCCGACCCGCGGGCGTGGCGCCGGCGGTGGTAGTGGCCGATCAGCTCGGGGTCGTAGAGGCCGGGGTAGTTCATGCCGTAGGCGTTGCCGTCGACCATCTGGTGCGCGGCGCCCTCGGTGGCGATGACGTTCCAGACCGCCATACCGTCCAGATGCCAGGGGATCGAGATCTCCTCGGCGACCAGCCCGGCCCCGGTCAGGGTGGTGATCGCCGCGCGCACGGCCTCGTCGACACCCGGGTCGCTCTCCGGACGGCCGAAGCCCTCGGTCACGATCCCGACCCGCAACCCGGCCGCAGACTGCTCGAGCGCGGCGAGGTAGTCGACCGGGTCCAGCGTGGTGGGCTGGCGGGCGTCGAGCCCGTCGACCCCGGCCAGGACCCCGAGCATCAGCGCGGCGTCGGACACGGTGCGGGTGATCGGGCCGAGGTGGTCGATCGTGGCCTCGATGGGGAACGCCCCGGTGTAGGGGACCAGCCCGTGGGTGGGCTTGTGCCCCACGGTCCCCGAGAACGCCGACGGGATACGGATCGAGCCGCCCTGGTCACCGCCCACGGCCATGTCGACCGCGCCGGACCCGACCAGCGCCGCACTCCCGCTCGAGGATCCGCCCGAGACCCGGGTCGGGTCCCAGGGGTTGCGCACCGGCCACGGCCGGGAGGTGAAGCTGGCCCCGGAGAAACACAGGTCCTCACACATCGCCTTACCGGTGATCGTCGCCCCGGCCGCGAGCAGCCGGGTCGCGACCGTGGCGTCGCGGGAGGGGACGAACCCCTCGACGGTGGCCGACCCGTTGGTCATCGGCACCCCGGCGAGGGAGATGTTGTCCTTGAGTGCCACGGTCCGCCCGGCCAGCGGGCCCTGCGCGGCGCCGGGTACCGAGGTGGTGACGTACCAGCCACCCAGGGGGTTGTCCGCGGGCTCGGACCACTCCCGCTGCGGTGCCTGCGGCGCGGTGGCGCGGTAGAGCTCCTCGACCCGCTCCGAGGACGCGAGGGTCGCGGTCACCGCCGGGCCGAACTCGGCCAGCTCGGCCTCCGACAGGCCGAACGCGTAGTGCTCGTTCAGGGCCGCCAGACGGGCGGCGTCGGGAGGTGGAATCGCCATCGAGCGGTGCTCCTCACATCCGGGGATGACGAGAAGTTATGTGCGCCAGCCGTACATGTCAACAAGTTTTGACGAATTGACGTGACGGGGGCGCCCGGCGCTGTCGCGCCCGGCGGGGCGAGGGTCGCCGCCGTGGGGTCGCGTGGTGGAGGTGACCGGTACCGGTCGGCGCGTGCCGCGGGATCCCGAATACGTCGAATCACCCGCAATGGGAATATCTATTCATTCCACTGATCAGGGGAGTATCCACACCCGCAGTAATTGCGCGACACAATGGTGTTGTGGGAATTGAAAAGATCTCCGCCCGGGTCGATCGTCGTCGGTAGCCGGTACGGGCTCCCACCCGTTCCAGGTACCGGCACGGACAGGTCGCCCGCCCGTATCGGGTGTGCGGCCCGAACCCACCAGGAGATCACACGTGCTGAAGAAGGCTGGACTCATCGTGGCCGCGTCCGCGGCGTCGTTGCTGGCTGTCTCGCCGATGGCGTTCGCCTCCGAGGGCCACCACGACGGCCACCGGGACGGGCACCACCACGCCGACGGCATCGACAAGAGCGCCGACGGGCTGATCGCGGGGCTGAACGGCAACAACGTCGACGTCCCGGTCCAGGCCTGCAACAACAACGTCCCGGTGAACGTGCTGGGTGTGCAGGTCCCGGTCGAGGACGTGGCCGGCGGCAACGGTCTCACCGGCGCCCTGGGCGTCCTGGGTGCGGGCAAGGCGAAGTCCGGCGACTCGGTCACCGCCCAGCCCGACAACTGCGCCCAGAGCGCCGGTGCCGGGGACAGCGTCGGCTGAGCCACGACGCATCCGTCGTGACGGCTCCGGGGACCCTCCTGTGTCCCCGGAGCCGTCACGCTGCTCCGCGGGGCCGCCTCCACCGGCGAGGGCGGTCCTCAGTGCCGGTGCGGGCACCGGTGTCCGGCGTCGTCGAACAGCGTCCGGACCCCGGAGACGGCGAGGGTCCGCTCCGCCGGGTGCGAGGGGCGGTGGGCCAGTCGCAGGTGGGTCCTGGTCCGCCCGGCGTGGTGGAGCCCGATGAGCAGGGCGGTGAGCCCCGAGGCGTCGATGAAGTCCACACAGGACAGGTCGAGGGTGACGCAGTCCGACACCGCCACCCAGTGCTGCAGGTAGCGGGACAGGGCCGGGCTCGACGCGCGGTCGACCTCGCCGACCAGGTGCAGCTGCACCCGCGGGCCGGGCCGCAGCACCGCCGTCACCCCCAGGGTGTCGGTCCTCAGTGGCGGGCCGGTACCGGACCAGCCCGGAGCCGGGTGGTCGCGGCCCCGCCGCGCGGCGGGCCTGCGGGGGAGGGGCGGCCCCGGCGACCGGTCGTCGTCCGCTCTCGGGAAGGGCAGGGAGGACATCCGGTCTCCTAGGTCAGCACGTCGTCGATGACGACCGTGATCCGGGTCGCGGTCAGGTCGGTGAGCGCACGGATCCGCTCGGCCACGGTGGCCCGGACGCGGTCGGCCAGTGCGTTGAGGTCCTCGCCGTAGTCCGCGGCCAGCACGATCTCGACCGCGGTGCTGGCGCCCGCCACCCCCACGACGACGTCGTCGCCGGAGTCCGCCGCGTCGGTGAGCGTGCGGCTCAGCGCGACCCGCACCCCGGGCACCGACTGCGCCGACCGCCGCGCGGTCACCACGACGACCCGCGCGGCGATCCGGGTGACCCCGTCCGGGCCGGGCAGCACCGCGTGGTCCGGGTCGGACAGCACGCCACGGAGCCGGCGCACGAGCCGGTCGAAGCGCCCCTCCGGAGCGATCACCTCCTCCGCCACGAGATCGGCCATCGGCATCCACAGCCGGCCGTACTCGCCCAGGGCGGCCTCGCAGTGCACGCAGTCCCGCTGGTGGTCGTCCCGCAGGTGCCCGCGTCCGCCCGCGACCTGGTCGAGGAGCTCGTCGGCGGACCGGCCGCAGCGCAGCAGGTGCTCGCGCTCACCCGGCTCGTCGTGGATGCTCATGCCCACTCCCGCAGGGTGTCGAGGAGGACGCGGCGCCCGCGGGACAACCGTCCCCGGACAGTGGACTCCGAGACGTTCAGGATGGCGGCCACCTCCGCATAGCGCATCTGCTCGACGTCGACGAGGACGACCGCGGCACGCAGGTCCGGAGGCAGCGCGGTCACCGCGTCGAGCGCGGCGCGGGCGCGACCGCGGGCCACCGCCTGGGTGTCCGCGCCCGGGGAGGTGACCACCGAGGGGTCCTCGAGGGGCTCGTGCTGCTTGCGGCGGGCGATCAGGTTGAGACAGCGGTTGACCACGATCCGGTACAGCCAGGTGGTGAACAGGCTGTCCCCGCTGAACCCGGTCAACGCGGTCCAGAGGGTCAGGACGACGTCCTGGGCGACGTCCTCGGCGTCGTGGGGGTTGCCGACCATGCGCAGGGCGATGCGGTAGATCCGGTCGCGGTGCCGTCGCACCAGCTCCTCGTAGGCGTCGGGCGTCCCCTGTTTCGCCTTGGCGACCAGCCAGGCGTCGGCGGCCGCATCCAGCCCCGCGCGGCCGCCGTTCACCGACCTTCCCCGTCCTGCACGTCCGACCGCCCCCTCCGACTGTGCCGGGTCGGGGCCCGCCCCCGCGGGCCCCGACCGTCGAGGTGCGTGACGTCCTCCCCGGGTACGTCACGCGACATCGGCCCCCGCCCCTCGACATCTGTCGGACACGCGACTTCGTACATCGTCACGGATCGGTTCGGTGACCTCCGCCACTATCGTGTCGGTGTCCGGACCCGACCGGTGGGTCCGCTCACGGGGTGTGACGGTCGCGGTCCCGCGCGCGGCGGCGCACGACCGTGTGGACCGCCGCCCCCGCGACCGCGAGCAGCAGGGCCGCGAGCAGGACGTCCGCCGTCACCTGCTGCGCCGCGACGACCCGGGCCGCGGTCGTCGAGCCCCGGGCGAGCAGGCATCCCAGGGTGAACGTGACGAGCCCCCAGGTGGCGGCCACCGGGATGCTGACCGCCGCGAACCGGTGGTACGGCAGGACGCGGCTCGTGACGCGGGGGACCAGGGTGCGGACCACCGCGAACCACTGGCCGAGCACCACCGCGAGCACGGGGCGTCGCTCGGCCAGCCGGAGGACCCGGGCCGCCGCAGCCGGCATGCCGCGCCCGCCCCGCAGCGCCGCCGGGCCACCCCGTCGTGCCCGCCAGTAGCCCAGGCTCGGTCCGGCGGCGCCGGCGACGACGGCGGTGGCCCCCGCGGCGACGCCGGGCACCGCGCCGGTCCCGGCCAGGACACCCAGCCCGACGGTCACGCTGATGCCGGGCAGCACGACGCCGACCAGCAGACCCGACTCCGCGACCAGGGCCACGGCGGCGACGAGGAGCAGGCCCGCCCCGAGGCCGCCCGCGAGTGCCGCCATCCCGTCGACGATCACGGGATCGCGCGGCTCCGTCGTCGCCGGTTCCCGTCGCGCTGCGCCATCCGGCCGGACGCTAACAGAGCCCGGTGCGCGGCCGGACCGGTGCGCGGGCGGCGCCGGCACGCCACTCGGGCGGAGGTAGCGCACGACGTCCCGTCGCTGCTGATCTGGGTCTGTCCCCGCAGGACAAGCTCCCCGTCCAGTTTTGTCCGTCGGTTCCATCGGAGCACGTAGTGATTGGCGGCACTGTGACCCACACGACGTCGAGGTGCCGTGACCGGTCGGCCCCGCGGGACGACGCCGGTCCACCCGAGTTCAAGGAGGAACTTCCATGGCCGAGGTACTGGCCGAGGGCTACAACGTCTTCGACACCGGCAAGTCCCCCAGCGGAACCATCAAGTACCTGTCGTCCCCGGCCGACGTCATCTCGCTGATCCAGTCGGGGAAGCTGCAGGAGCACATCCTCCTGGTGCAGGGCGGCACGACCACCTTCCTGGCTCCCGCGCTCAGCATGGGCGCCATCGGTGTGATCACGATGTCCGGTGCCCCGGAGTCCCACCTGGGGATCCTGTCGCGCGAGTTCCAGACGCCCTGCGTGATGACCGCCCACCTCACCAGCAGCGACTCGCGCTACGTCGTCGGCAGCACCGACCCGTCGCACTTCGACGAGATCGCGACGGCCCTCGACGGCCGCAAGGTCCGCCTGGACTGCACCGACGGGGAGGTCGGCCGCGTCGTCGCCGACGACTGACCCGGTCCCGACACGACCCCCTTCCACGACGCCGACGATCCGGGACAGGAGCACAGCGCAGTGACCGCAACCGAGGGCAAGAAGGCGACCTACAAGCAGCGATACGAGGAGGGCGACGACGGCCTCCGGTTCCAGGACCTGACCTACACCGGCAACTTCGTCGGCCTCGAGCCCGTCACCGACGGCATCAAGGGCGACAAGATGCTGAAGGAGCGCGCGAAGTCCGGCGTGCTGGAGAAGGTGTCCAAGGAGGACGTCCTCAAGGACCGGTTCAGCATCGACGAGCTGAACGACCTCAACAACTACCTGGCCTGGAACATCTGGGACGTGCTGGTCATGCGCGCCACCGAGGGCGTCAGCGGCATGATCCCCCGCCAGGAGTACGAGATCCTGGCCTTCATGCACGAGTTCTACCGCTGGCCGGAGATCCTGCGCATGACCACCACCGAGGTGGGCGCGCAGGGGGTCATGGACATCGGGGCCAGTGCGCGGCGCGAGATCGGCACCAAGGTCAACTCCGTGCACGACTGGTGCATCGGCGCCGTCGGGTTCGGCATGGGCCGGTGCGGCCTGCTCGCCCTGGAGGCCATCGGCCCGGACGACTACGTCGCCGAGTCCAACGAGATCCTCAAGTTCATGCAGCGCGTGCTGTGGGGCAAGCGCCAGGACGGCTACATCCTCAACTCCCAGGACCGCTACCGCTGCCGGATCCACGAGGAGGACTTCCTGCAGCAGCTCACCTCGCAGATCGAGCCCCTCGACCACGGCAGCCCGAAGCACGCGGCGTTCACCCAGTTCAACGCCGCCACCGAGCTGCTGGCCTTCCTGCACCACTACGACAACCGGCTCGGCCTGGGCGACACCGGGCCCTACGAGCTCCCGGACGGCACGCTGCTGATCCTGCGCGACCTGTTCGTGAACGAGGAGATCTACCACTGGTCGGACGTGAGCGAGGACGCGAAGCTCCCGCACGCGTACACCCTGGCCATGATCATCGACCCGGAGAAGATGGGCCTGGAGGAGATCCGGGTCAACGACATCTCCACGACCTTCACCCGCCCGAAGAACTACATCGAGGCCATCATCGGTGGGGCGGTCTTCGCCCGCGAGAAGTGGGACACCCCGATGGGCGAGGTCTACCCGATCGCCGTCGACGACCTGCCCGACCACCTGGGCCGGGTCCAGCAGGCGACCCTGAAGCTGTACACCAAGACGTCGAAGATGTGCCGCCGCGACCTCATCTGGAACGGGCAGTACGTCTACTACATCGACATGATCCTCCCGCACCTGCGCAAGGCGGGGACCTACGAGAAGGCCTGCCGCGACTACGACCTGTGGGAGATCGACCAGCGGGTCTCGAACTACTACTACGAGATCACCAAGCGCGGCTTCGCCCAGGAGACGGTGCCCAGCAAGATCTTCTCCGGCGCCGGCTACCTGCCGTTCTCCGACAAGGCCGACCTGCGCAGCTCGAAGGGACGCTGGCTCTAGACCCGCCGCGCCGGCCCGCCCGCGGGCCGGCCCACCGACGAGCCGACCGGACCGGGCGGCGTGGCGCTCCCCGCCACGCCGCCCTGCCACGTGAAGGGACACCCATGTCCGCAGCCGTGCTGGACAAGACGGACTACGACGTCCTCGACGTCGTCGCCCTGAAGAAGATGGCGACCGCCCAGGTCGTCGCGGCGGCCTCCGGCGTCGCCGCCGACCGTGTCGACGCGGTGCTGGAGGACCTGGCCGGGCGGGGCCTCGTCGTGGTCGCCGGGGGTGCGGCGCTGCCGACCGACGAGGCGGAGCCGGCGCTGCGGGCCGCCGCCGCGGAGCACTACGCGCCGGTGCGCACCGACGACGACGTCCTCGCGCTCGTCGACCGGTTCGAGACCACCAACGCCCAGTTCCTCACGACGATGTCGTCCTGGCAGCAGATCGACGTCGGGGGACGGAAGGTCACCAACGATCACACCGACCCCGACTACGACGACAAGGTCATCGCCCGGCTCGAGAAGCTGGTCGCCCGCCTCACCCCGCTCCTGGAGGCGCTGGCCGGCTTCGACGGCCGCTTCGCGCTGTACGGACGGCGGTTCGAGGCCGCGATCGGGTCCGTCGACGAGGGACGTCACGAGTTCGTCGCCTCGCCCACCATCGACTCGGTGCACAACATCTGGTTCGAGTTCCACGAGGACCTGCTGCGCACCCTCGGCCGGGAGCGGACGGAGTGACCGTGGCCGAACCGCAGAGCACCGGGCGCCCGGGCGCACCGGCCGCACCGGGCTTCACCCGCACGTTCGCCGAGGCCGACCCCGCCGACGTCGACCGGCTCGGCGGCAAGGGGAGCGGTCTGGCCCGGATGAGCCAGCAGGGACTCCGCGTCCCGCCGGGGTACGTCATCGGCACCGACGCGTGCCGTCGCTACCTCGCCGAGGGGACGCTCCCGGCCGGGCTGGCCGACGAGGTCGCGGCCCGGCTCGCCGAGCTCGAGCGGGACTCGGGGAAGACCTTCGGCGACGGTCCGACCCCCCTGCTGCTGTCCGTGCGGTCCGGTGCGCCGGTCTCGATGCCCGGGATGATGGACACCGTCCTGAACCTCGGCATCGGGCGGGAGGCCGCCGTCGCGCTGGGCGCCGTCACCGGGGACGCCCGGTTCGTCGCCGACCTGACCGCCCGGTTCCACGCGATGTACGCCGAGACCGTGCTCGGCGCGCTCGACCCGGGCGAGGGGAGCGAGGCGCTCGTCGCCGCCGTCGACCCGGCCGAGGACGCGGGTGCGGTGTACGACCGCATCTGGTCGGCCTGCGAGGCCGCGCTGGAGGAGTCCGACGGCGAGTCCGTCCCGGCCGACCCCACGGCCCAGCTGTTCGGCGCCGTCGAGGCGGTCTTCCGGTCCTGGAACACCCGCCGGGCCCGGACCTACCGGGAGTTCCACGCCATCCCGCACGACCTGGGCACCGCCGTCGTCGTGCAGTCGATGGTGTTCGGCAACCTCTCCGACGACTCCGGCTCCGGCGTGGTCTTCACCCGCAACCCCGCCTCCGGCGAGCCCGGCCTGTTCGGGGAGTACCTCGCGCACGCCCAGGGCGAGGACGTCGTCGCCGGGACGAGGACTCCGGACCCGGTCGACCGGGCGCTCGCCCCCGCGCTGCTCGACGAGCTGCGGCGCACCTGCGCCGACCTGGAGCGCGACCGGGGCGACGTGCTCGACATCGAGTTCACCGTCGAGCGGTCCACCCTCTACTTCCTGCAGGTCCGCAGCGCCAAGCGCACCCCCGAGGCGGCGGTGCGGATCGCCGCGGACTTCCTGGCCGAGGCACACGTCGCCCCCGCCGTGGCCCTGCGCAACCTCAGCCCCGAACAGGTCCGCCAGGTCCAGCGCCCCGGCTTCGACGACGACGAGGTCGCCCGTGCCCGCGCCGGGGACCGGCTGCTGACCACCGGCATCGGGGCCTGCCCCGGCCAGGTCAGCGGGGTCCTCGTGCTGGACCCGGACCGGGCGAGGGAGCGCGCCGACGCCGGCGAGGACGTCATCCTGGCCCGCGCCGTGACCAGCCCGGCCGACCTGCACGGGATGATCGCGGCGAACGGCATCGTGACCGCCACCGGCGGCTCCACCAGCCACGCGGCGGTCGTCGCGCGGGCGCTCGGCACGTCCTGCGTGGTGGGCGCGTCGGCGATCACCGTCGACGAGGCGGCCCGCACCCTGGTCGTCGGCGGCCGGACCGTCGCCGAGGGCGACGAGGTCTCCCTCGACGGCGCCGGCGGGGAGCTGTTCCTCGGCCGGATCAGCACCGCGACGCCCGCGGCCGCGACCGGGGCGCTGGGCTCGGTGCTCGCCGCCGCGGCCGGGGCCTCGGGCTGCGAGGTGCTGGTGCGGGTGACGCTGCCCGCCGACGTCGCCCGCGCCCGCGAGGCCGGCGCGAGCGGGCTGGTCACCGCCGTCGACGACGTCCTGGCCGCCACCGGCCACCTGGACGGTCTCGTCGAGGAGCTGCTGTCCGACGCCGGGGTGCAGGAGCGCTTCGACCGCGTCGCGGACCTGGTGGAGCAGGAGCTCACGCCGCTGCTGGACGCGGCGGGGGACCTGCCCGTGGGGGTCCGCGCCGTGGACCTCGTCGCCGACGAGGCGCGGGAGCTGCTCCAGCAGACGGCGGTCACCACCCGGCACCCGGAGCTCGCCCTGCCCCTCGGCCGCCCCGCGCTGGTCGAGGCCCAGCTGCGCGGCCTGACCCGGGCGGCCGCCGCCGCGGGCCGTACGGGCGGGGTCCACCTCGCGGTGCGGCACCTGTCCGACCCGGCCGAGGCGGCGGCGCTGCGCACGCTGGCGACGGAGGTGCCGGGCGCGGTCGCCGTCGGCGCGTACCTGACCAGCCCGCGGGCGGCCGCCGGTGCGCCGGCCATCGCGGCGTGCGTCGACGTCCTCTGGGTCGAGGTCCGGGCGCTGCAGTCCGCGGTGTTCGGGATCCCGGCGCGCCAGCTGCTGACCTCCGACCCGCTGGACGACTACCTGCGGCGGGGGCTGCTGTCGGTGGACCCGCGCACCGCGCTCGACCCGGTCGTGCGGTCGCTGCTCGGCACCGTCGCGACGGCGCAGCGCGCGGACCTGCCGGTCGGCATGCGGCTGTCGGGCGAGGTCCCGGAGGAGGCGGCCGCCCAGCTGTACGGGCTCGGGTTCCGCCGCTTCGCCGTCGACGTCGACGGGGCCCGGCCGCTGGTGCTGGCGCTGGGGAAGGCGGCCCTGGGCGACTGAGGCCCGGCGCTCGGGGCCGGAGCGGCGGGGCGGCCCTCCCCGGACCGGGGAGGGCCGCCGCGGTGTCCGTGGCCCGGTCAGCGGCCGGTGGGCACCAGGAGTCCGTCGCGGAGCTGCCGCGGCACGGACGCGGCGATCCCGCGCCGCCGCGCCCAGCCGTGGGCGCCGCCGTGGTCGCGGTCGAGCGCGGCCAGGAACCCGCGGATCGTGTACTCGCGTGCCTCGTAGACCGCGGGCGGGACGACGTCGATGTGGTCGCGGTAGCGCGGCCAGGTTCTGAAGCGCTCGACGATCCGGACCATGTTGGGCCCCGAGCGCAGGTAGTCGGCGACGATCTCGTCGTCGTCGACGCCCAGCAGCCGCAGCAGGAGCGCGGTGACCAGCCCCGTCCGGTCCTTGCCCGCCGCGCAGTGCAGCAGCGTCGGGCGCCCGGCCAGCGCGGCGACCACCCGCACCACCGTCGCCAGCGGCGACGCCGGTGACGACAGGTGCTCCAGGGAGAACGACAGCGACTGCTCGTGGGCGGGCAGGTCCGAGACCGGGAGGTCGAGCAGGGGCGCGTTGAGGTAGCCGACCGGCCGCAGGGCGAGCGGCCCGCGGCCCTCCTCGACGGCCTCGGTCCCGCTCCGCAGGTCGACGACCAGCTCCAGTCCGAGGCCGGACACCAGGTGGTCGACGTCGGCGGGGGAGAGCGCCTGCAGGGTGTCGCTGCGGAACAGGGCACCGGGCCGGACCCGCAGGTCCGGACCGGCACGCAGCCCACCGAGGTCGCGGAAGTTGTAGACGCCGTCCATCCCGCGGGGCGGGGTCGTCATCCGCGCACCACCCGCCGCACGGCGTCGAGCATCTCCTGCCCGGCGGCCGGGCCCGGCGGCCCGGGAGACGCCTCAGCCAGGGGAACGGAACCCGAGCCAGGGGCGGTCCCCGCGACACCGGCCGCGGGAGTGAGGCCGGCCGCGGCGGTCCGGCGCCGGTCCCGGCGCACCCGGGCCGCGCCGTGCAGCGGCACCCGGAGCGGGTCGCCGCCGCAGCCGCACCCGCAGTCCCCGTCCCCGGCCGCCGCGTCCCGCCCCGGCGCGCCGGGGTCGTCGGACGGCTCCCGGGCGGAGCCGGTGCGCGGAGGGGTCGCGCAGGCGGGGGCCGTGCCGCCGGCCGGGACCGCGCAGGCACCACCCGGGGGGAGTGCGGCGGCGTCGCCCAGCAGGTGCGCGGTGATCTCCTGCGGCCACAGCGCGACGAACTCCGCCCCGGCGGCGAGCAGCTCGTCGGGGGAGTGCATCCCCCACGCCACCCCGACCGCGCGGATGCCGACCTCGACGGCGTCGCGGACGTCGCCCGCGGTGTCGGTGACCAGCACCGTGCTGGTGAGGTCGGGGGTCTGCAGGCGGCCGCCCTCGTCGTAGTCGGCGGAGCAGCGGCGCCCGTAGGAGTTCGCGGCGTCGGCGAGGAAGGTGCGCACGGCGGTGCGCTTGTCGGGGGCGACGTCGCCGCCGAACACGTGCGCGAAGCAGTACGCCAGGTCGTTGCCGGTGAGCACCCGTCGCATGACCTGCATCGCGTTGGACGACATCACCGCGAGCGTGCAGTGCCCGGCGAGCCGCCGGACGACGTCGGCGACCCCCGGGACCAGCGGCGGGTCGTACTCCTCGCGCAGCAGGGTGAGGAAGGCGTTCTTCACCTCCGCCGCGTGGGCCTCGTCCCGGCAGAGCTTCGCGATCGAGTCGTAGACGTTGCCGCGGAAGAGGTCGAAGTACTGCTCGGGTCCGTCCACCCCCAGCCCGAACCGGTCGTTGATCGTCGAGAACACCGTCCAGGAGGCGATGCGGGTCTGCACCAGCGTCCCGTCGAGGTCGAACAGCACGGCCTCGACGGGCGGCGGGGGAGTGGGGGTCACGTCCGTGGCCTCATCTCCGGCCGTGGGCCCTGTCGTAGACCGCGCCGAGCTCGCCCATGCCGACGAAGTCCATGCACTCGCCGTAGGCGGTGCGGCCGTCGAGGTCCCAGCGCAGCAGCGCGTTGTGCCCGACGACGCCGGGCTGGGACTGCCACGGGAAGGTGGTCAGGGCCTGGCCCTCGGCGTTCCAGACCCGGTCGGCGGAGTCGGTGACGCTGATCGAGATCCGTTCCGGGTAGAGGTGCGAGCGCTTCGTGACGCCGCCGCCGGCCTTGAGCCCGCGCAGCTCGCCGTTCTCGACGACGTAGCCGTGTGTCAGGCGCAGCGGCGACTCGCCGTCCGGGCCGTTGTCGGTGGAGAAGTCGAACAGGCCGTGCAGCACGAGGTCGGTCCCGGCGTGGGCGTGCATCCAGCTCAGCCGCGAGGTCTGCCGCTCGGCGCGCACCCCCCAGCTGTGGTCCATCGTGGACACGCAGTCGATCGGGGTCGTGACCCCGCGGAGCCGGATCTCGCCCTCGTAGTGCCCGGACTGGTCGAAGTGGCCGGCGTAGGCGTGGCCCCAGGTCTTGGCCATGTCCTTGCCCGCGGCCAGCGGGTCCATGTCCGGGTCGTTGATGTCGTAGGGCTCGTGCAGGGCGGTGTGGCGGAACCGGATCTCCAGGTCCGCGGCCGGGTCGGAGTAGGAGACGTCCCAGATCCGGTGCGGGTCGGTCGCGACGACCTTCAGGCCGTTGGCCAGCTCGTAGTCCAGCAGGTTCGACGGCTGCGGCACGACCAGGTGCTCCCAGGCGTCCCAGTAGTCGGCCTCCCAGGGGGCCCGCACGCGGCGGCTGTTCACCGAGACGGTGGAGCCCACCACCCCCAGCGGCTCGCGGAACAGCCCGTAGAGGCCGATGTTCATCGGCCGGTCGGTGTCCTGGCCCGCGTAGAGGCCGAAGTAGTTGGTCTCCGCCCAGAGCGGGTCGTCGCTGGTCGGCGGGTGGAACTGTGCGTCCTCGGGGCGGATCACCGATGAACCTCCTGGCGCGCGGGGGCCCGGTGCGGCCGGGCCGTGGTCTACGTCCTGCACGCTCCCGCGGTGCTCCCGGTCCGGCCACGGCGCCGAAGGACAACGGCCGCCGGTCACGTTGTCCGGAACGGATAAGGCTGCGGGGATCGTGCCGGTCCTACTGTCCCGGCAACGGTGGTCCGGCTCGCGCCGAGGCCACCCGGCTTCTACCGACGGAGGTGGTCCGGGCATGCAGCTGGCCAAGGTGCTCGGCCAGGTCGTCTCGACGATCAAGGGCCCCGGACTCGAGCGGTTCACCCTCCTGCTGGTGCAGGAGGCCGACTCCGACGACCCGGAGCGCGACGGCGGAGCCGTGTTCGTCGCGGTCGACACCGTCGGTGCCGGGGTCGGCGAGATCGTGCTGGTCTGCGCGGGCGGAGCCGCCCGGGTGGCGGCCGGCCCCGACGTCCCCACCGACCGCGCGGTCGTCGGCATCGCCGACACCGTCGTGCGGGTCGGCAGCGTGACCTACCAGAAGACATGACGACGGTCGCCGATCCGGCACCGTCGGCACCACACCGGCATCAGGAGGAAGACATGGCTCCGACGACTGGAACCCCGGCCGTCCCGGCCCTGCGCGGCGCGCTGGGACTCATCGAGACCAAGGGGCTGGTCGGTGCGATCGAGGCGGCCGACGCGATGGTGAAGGCCGCCAACGTGCAGGTGCTCGGCCACCGCGAGATCGGCGGCGGCCTCGTGACGATCATGGTCCGGGGCGACGTCGGCGCGGTGAAGGCCGCCACCGACGCGGGCGCCGTGGCCGCGGGCAAGGCGGGCGAGGTCGTCTCGGTGCACGTGATCCCGCGGCCGCACGACGAGACCGAGAGCATCCTCGCCGTCCTCACCCGGCCCAAGGGCTGACCGGCCCCACCCCGGCCGGGTCCGACCCGCACCGGTGCACGCCCGACGTGCAGCGGTGACCGGGCGTGCCCGCCCACGACAGAGACGGAGGTGTGGGGATGACCGCGACAGCGCCCGCCGACCCGCGCGGGCTCGACGCCGACCTGGCCGGACTCGCCGACGTCCGCGCCAAGGCCCGCGCGGCGAGGGCGGCCTTCGACGCGATGGAGGGGACCGACCAGGAGACCCTCGACCGCTACGTCCGGGCGATGGCACGGGCGGGCACGCAGGCCGCCGAGGAGCTGGCCCGGCTCGCCGTCGACGAGACCGGCTACGGCGTCTACGAGCACAAGATCTACAAGAACCGCTACAACACCGGCTTCGTCGCCCGGTGGATGCTGGAGCGCCGCGCCGTCGGCGTGCTCTGGGTCGACGACGAGGCCCGGGTGACCGCGGTCGGCTCCCCGATGGGCGTCATCGCCGGGATCATCCCGGTCACCAATCCCACCTCGACCGCCCTGTTCAAGTGCCTGGCCGCGGTGAAGTCGGGCAACGCGATCGTGCACGCCCCGCACCCCCGTGCCGCCCGCTGCACCCTGCGCGCGGTCGAGATCATGGCCGAGGCCGCCGTCGCGGCCGGCGCCCCGGAGGGCCTGGTCTCCTGCCTGGAGCACCCCACCCTGGCGGCCACCGCGGAGCTCATGCGGCGCGAGGAGATCGCGCTCGTCATGGCCACCGGCGGGCCGGGCATGGTGCGCGCGGCCTACTCCAGCGGCAAGCCGACGATCGCCGTCGGGGCGGGCAACGTCCCCGCCTACGTCGGGGCGAGCGTCGCCGACCCGGCCGAGGCCGCCGAGATGATCATCACCTCGAAGTCGTTCGACAACGGCACGGCGTGCGTCGCCGAGCAGTCCGTCGTCGTCGTCGAGGCGGTGGCGCCGGCCTTCCTGGCCGCGTTCGAGCAGCGTGGCGCCTACTGGATGAACGCCCCCCAGCAGGCCGCGCTGGCCCGGGTGCTGTTCGACGAGCGCGGCGCGATGCGCCCGGCCTCGGTCGGGCAGACCGCGATCCGCCTCGCCGAGACGGCGGGGTTCGCCGTGCCGTCGTCGACCCGGGTGCTCGCCTGCGAGCTCGACACGGTCGGCGTGGACACCCCGCTCTCGCGGGAGATCCTCGGCCCGGTCCTGTCGGTCTACCGCGCCGCCGACCGCGACGCCGGGTGGCGCCGCTGCCGGGAGATCCTGGCGCTCGACGGCGAGGGGCACACGGCCGCCGTGCACGCCTCGGACCCGGAGGAGATCGCCCCGTTCGGTGCGCTGCCCGCGGGCCGAATCGTGATCAACACACCGGCGCTGTTCGGCGGGATGGGCTACTCCACCGACGTCGACCCCTCCTTCCAGCTCGGCACCGGCAGCTGGAGCGGGTCGATCTGCTCGGACAACGTGACCCCCCTGCACCTGATCAACATCAAGCGGATCGCGCACGAGGTGCGTCCGTGGCGCACCGTCTACGACCCGGTGGAGCTGTAGCCGTGGCGACCGCGACCGCGGGTCGCCGCCCGGGACGCCGGCGTCCGGCGCGCGCCGCCGAGACGCGCCGGACGCCGGACCAGCTGCTCACCGCGGCGGCCGCCACCGCCGGGTCGGTGGCCCGCGACGGCGCCCCCGACGGGCCCGCGGCCGCCGCGCTGGCCGCCGCGGCCTCGCTGCGGGCCGGGGTCGACCTCGGGACGGCCAGCTGCGTGCTCGTCGTCCTCGCGGTCGCCCCGGACGGCACCGAGCACCCCGTGTGGATCGACGCGTCCCCGTCGGGTGCGCTGGCCGACGGCGTCGTCGTCGACTTCGCCCGCGCAACCGCGACCGTCCGCCGCCTGCGGGAACGGGCCGAGGCCGGGCTCGGCGTCGGGCTGGGCGCCGGCGTACCGGTCGCGACGGCCCACCCGCCGTGCATCCCGGCCGCCGACGCGAAGGCCTGCAGCTACGTCTGCGAGACCGCCGGGTTCGACCGGGTCGCGCTCGTCGACGAGGTCGCGGCGGCGCAGCGCACGCTCGGGATCCGCGACGGCGTCGTCGTCGACGTCGGGGGCGGCTCGACCGGGGTCGGGGTCTACCGCGACGGCGCACTGGTCGCGCTCGACGACCGCGCCGGCGGCGGCCACCACCTCGACCTGATGCTGGCCGGGGGCCTGGGCATCGCCGTCGAGGAGGCCGAGCCGTACAAGCGGGCCCACCCGGACGAGGCGTTCCCCCTCCTGGTCCCCGGGGTGCAGCGCATCGCGGAGAACGTGCGCGCGCTGACCGTGGGCGCCGAGGACCTGCCGCTGCACATCGCGGGCGGCGCCCTGATGATCGCCGGTGCGCAGCGCGTACTGGCCACGTACCTGGAGCGAACCGTCGTGACCCATCCGCACGCCCTGCTCATCACCCCGATCGGTATCGCCCGTGCGGAGGTGCCCGCATGAGCAACGGGACCCCGACCCTGCGCACCTATGCCTTCGTCGACCGGATGCAGCCCCAGTGCGCGGCGCACATCGCCGCGACCAGCCCCGGCGACGTCCCGCTCGCGGGGATGGCCGAGCTCTACATCGAGATGGCCCCCGGCAACGAGGTGTTCCGGGCCGCCGACATCGCGCTCAAGGCGGCCGGTGTGCGCCCGGCCCTGCAGATCATCGAGCGCGAGTTCGGGCTGCTGGAGATCCACTCCGAGCAGCAGGCCGAGGTGCTCGCCTCCGGCCAGGCGATCCTGGACGAGCTCGGGATGACCGAGGCCGACCGGATCCGGCCGACGATCGCCTCCACCCAGTTCATCACCAACGTGCACCCCTACCAGGCGCAGCTGCTCAACAAGTGGCGCAAGGGCTCCATGCTGATGCCGGGCCAGAGCCTGTTCGTCATGGAGGTCGCGCCCGCCGCCTACATCGCGGTCGCCGCCAACGAGGCGGAGAAGGCCGCGAACATCACCGTCATCGAGCTGCGCGCGGTGGGCCGGTTCGGCCGGATGTTCCTGTCCGGGACCGAGAGCGAGGTGCAGTCGGCCCGCGACGCGGCGGTCGCCGCGCTGGAGGGCGTCCACGGCCGGGAGCTCGCGCGATGAGCGTCATCGGAGCGGCGCAGGTCGACGACGCCGCCGCGGCGAAGGTCCTGCGGGTCACCGCCCGCGACGTCGTCACCCCGCTCGCCCGCGAACGGGCCCGTGAGCTGGGCGTGGAGATCGTGACCGGCCAGGCCTCCGCCGGGACGGCGGGCACGTCCGCCACGCAACCGGCACGACCCCCGGTCGCCGCGGCCGGCCGGCCGGCCGCACCACCGGGGGGCGCGCCCCCGCCGCCCCGCCCGGTCGCCTCGGTACCGCAGCCGGCCGGCCGCCCGGTCACGCCGCCGCCGTCGCCGGTCGGGCCGGTCCCGTCCGCCGCGGCCGTCGCGCACCTCACGGGGGCGGCGCCGCCCCCGGTGCGTCCTCCCTCGGGTGCGCTGTACCGGCGTGGTGCGCCGCTGCCGGACGTCGTACGGCCGGGCGGTGCCGGGTCGCGTCCGGGCGCGGGCCGCTCCGGCCGGGTGGTCGTCGTCGGCGCGGGCAACGTCGGCATGATCGCCGCGATGCGGCTGGCCGACGCCGACGTCTTCGCCGAGGTCGTGCTCGTCGACATCGACGCCGGCCGGGCCGCGGGCGTCGCGCTGGACCTCACCCACACCGCCGCGCTGTCCGGGTTCGACACCCGGGTCCGCGGGGTCGGCACGGTCGAGGAGGCCGGCCCGGCCGACTACGTGGTCATCACCGCGGGCCGGCCGCGCACCCCCGGGATGAGCCGGTCGGACCTGATCAGCACGAACGCCGCCATCGTCGGTGACGTCGCGGCGCGGGTGGCGGTGACCTCGCCGGGAGCGGTGATCGTCGTCGTCACCAACCCGCTCGACGAGATGACCCAGCACGCCTGGAAGGCCTCGGGATTCCCCTCGGAGCGGGTCCTCGGCATGGCCGGGGTGCTCGACACCGCCCGGTTCCAGGCGCTCACCGCGCTGACCGGCGTCGCCCGCGCCGACCGGATCGACGCCTGGGCGCTGGGCAGCCACGGCGAGGAGATGGTCATCCCGCTGTCGCGGGCCACCGCGGACGGGCGGCCCCTGAGCACAGCGATCCCCGCGGCCGACCTCGACGCGATCGTGATGCGGGCCCGGGGTTCGGGCGGCGAGGTGGTCGGGCTGCTGAAGAAGGGCAGTGCCTTCCTGGCACCCGGCCTGTCGGCGGCCCGCATGGTGCTGGCGATGGCCGCCGACTCCGGCGAGGTCATGCCCGCCGCGGTGCTCGCCGACGGCAGCTACGGCATCCGTGGGGTCTACGTCGGGCTCCCGGCCCGGCTGGGCCGCGGCGGCCTGACCGGGATCGTGACGATCGACCTGCGGCCCGCCGAGCTGGAGGCGCTGGCCGAGGCCGCGGCCCGGATCCGCGAGCGGCTCGCCGACCTGGCCGAGGCGGCCTGACGCCGTGCGCGCGGTGACCTACGCGGGGGACGGCGCGGTGCGCGTCGCCCCGGTGCCCGACCCCCGGATCGAGCAGCCGACCGACGCGGTCGTCGAGGTCCGCAGATCGGCGGTCTGCGGAACGGACCTGCACCTCCTCGCGCACGACGAGGGGCTGCCCGCCGGCACGGTGCTCGGCCACGAGTTCGTCGGGCAGGTCGTGGAGACCGGCACCGCGGTGCGCGGGCACCGCGTCGGCGACCTCGTCGTCGGCGCCGACTTCGTCGCCTGCGGCACCTGCTGGTGGTGCCGGCGGGGTGACCACTGGGAGTGCGCGGAGCGGCGGTTCTTCGGCACCGGCACCGCGTTCGGCCCGCCGCTGGCCGGCACGCAGGCGGAGCTGGTCCGGGTGCCGCACGCCGACACCGTGCTCCGGACCGTCCCCGACGGGGTGTCCCTCGACGCGGCCGTCTTCCTCGGCGACACCCTCGCGACCGGCTACGCGGCGGTGCGCCGCGCCGACCTGCAGCCCGGCGACACCGTCGCGGTGGTCGGCGGTGGCCCGGTCGGCCAGCTGACGGCGCTGGCCGCGCAGGCCTGCGGCGCCGGAGCGGTGCTGCTCGTCGAGCCGGTCGGGTCCCGCCGCGCGGTCGCGGGCCGGGAGGGCTCGGTCGCCGTCGCCCCGGAGGAAGCGGTCGCGGCGGCACACGGGCTGACCGACGGGCGGGGCGCCGACGTCGTCGTCGACGCGATCGGTGGCCCGCGCGGGCTCGGCACGGCGTTCGAGCTGGTGCGCCGCCGAGGCACCGTCGTGTCGGTCGGCGTGCACGACGGCACCTGGGACCTGCCCGCCGGACGGGCCTTCGCCGACGAGCTCACGCTCCGGTTCGCGATCGGCGACCTGATGCGCGACGGCGACCGGCTCCTCGCCCTCGTCCGTTGCGGCGCAGTCGATCCGACGGTCCTCGTGGAGGACCGGGTGTCGCTGACCGACGCACCGGACGCCTATCAGCGGATGTCACAGCGACGTACGCTGAAGTCGCTGATCGTGTTCTGACGGCTGGGGGTGGGATGACGACACTCGACCGGGTCGGAGCGACGACGGGCGTCGACGCCCTCGGCAGGCTCCTGGGCACCGTCCCGCCGTCCCCGGACGCCGCCGCCGAGCTGCTCGTCGGCGCGGCGACCCTGCTGGCGGGCACCTCGATGACCGTCGCGGCCTGGCGGGACGGCCGGTGGCAGGTGCTCGCCGGCTCCGGGGTCGGGATGGCGGGTCTCCCGCCGGGCGGCCCGTCGGCGGCCGAAGCCCGGTCCGGCCGGATCGTCGGGCCGGACGGCGCCGCCGCGCTGTGCTGGGACCCCGAGGTCCGGCTCGCCCCGGAGCCCGTCGGGCTCCTCCGGCAGGCCCGGGTCTGGATGTCGTTGCAGCTGGCCGGGGCGCGCGCCGACGACGAGGAGTACGCGGCGACGGTCGAGGCCGACGCGGTCCGCGAGGTGTCGCGGCGGCTGCTGTCGGTCCGCGACCTCGACCAGGTCCTGCTCACGGTCTCCGAGCAGACACTGCGCCTGCTCGAGTCCGACATCTGCGGGGTGATGCTCCGCGAGGGCGACGTCGTGCGCATGCGCGCCTGCGTCGGCAACCGGGCGACGCAGACCGCGCGGCTGACGATGCGCCGCGGTCAGGGCGTCGCCGGGCTGGTGTTCCTCACCGGGGAACCCGCCAGGATCGACTCCTACCTCGACGACGAGACGATCAGCGACGACTTCAACTCCCTCGCCGAACGGGAGGAGACCCGGTCGGCACTCGCCGTCCCGCTGCAGCTGCAGGGGGAGTTCCTCGGCGTCCTGGAGGTGTGGCGGCGCCGGCACTCGGTGTTCACCGACCGCGACATGCGCCGGATGGTCACCCTCGCCGACTTCGCGACGATCGCCATCGACAACGCCCGCCTGCACGACGAGCAGGTGGCTGCCGCGGCCGAGCTGAGCCGGGCCCACGAGGCGCTGCAGAACCAGCACACGCTGCTGGACCGGGCGTCGCGGCTGCAGCAGGAGCTGCTGCGCATCGTCGTCGGCGGTGGCGGTCTGCCCGCGGTCACCCGTACCGTCGCGACCGAGCTGGGCTGCGAGGTCGCGGTCTACGGTCCCGACGGTGCGCGGGTGGCGGGCCACCGGGCCCGGGACCTGGTCTCCCGGCTGCCCGCGTCGGTGCCGACCCGCGGCGGGGAGATCGTGCCGACGCCGGAGGACCGGGCCTCGCTGGCGCACCCCGTCTACGCCGACGGCGACCAGGTCGGCCAGGTGCTGTTCGCCCGGTGCGGACCGTCGCAGGACCTCCTGGCGGCCGTCGCCGGGCAGGTGGCGATGGCCTGCTCGCTGGCGCTGATGCGCGAACGGGCGGTGGGCCGGGCCCGGGCCGAGGCCGCCGAGCAGGTGCTCTGGGACCTGCTGCAGGGCTCGGTCGAGCACCGCCTCGCCGCGCGCACCCGCGCCCAGCACCTCGGCATCGCCCTGACCGGCGGGCTGCGGGTGCTGCACGGCCGGATCGAGAACGTCGAGGTCCTCACCGCCCAGCACGGCTGGGACACCTCACAGGTCGACCGGGTCCGGCGCAGGGTCCTGCGGATCGTCCGCACCCTGCACGGCCGCGGCCTGTCCCTGGCCAGCCTGCGGGGCGACCTGCTCGTGGCCGTCGCCGCCGACCTGGACCGCATCGGCGCGAAGAACCTGGTGAACGCGTTCTCCGGGGCCGTGCACTCCGAGCTCCCGGAGCTGCGCCTGCGGTGGGGGATCAGCCGCGAGTACCACGAGGCCGTCGACCTGCCGAGCGCGCTGAACGAGGCCCGCACCGCGCTGTCGGCCGCCAAGCGCTTCGGCGGGCAGGACGTGTTCCTGTACGAGGAGCTGGGCATCGTGCGGCTGCTGCTCGGCTCGGGCGACGACCCCGACCTGCAGACCTTCGTCGACGAGGTGACGGGCCCGCTGCTGGACTACGACCGCGACAACGACGGCTCGCTGATCCGCACGCTGCGCGCGTTCTTCGACGCCGACTGCTCCCAGAAGCTGGCCGCGGACCGGCTGTTCGTCCACCACAAGACCCTGCGCTACCGGCTGGAGCGGATCCGGAAGCTGACCGGCCTGGACCTGGGGCGCCACGAGGACCGGATGCGCGCGGACTTCGCCTTGCGGCTGCTGCAGGTCACCCGGCACGACGACCCGGAGGACACCGACCCGGGCCGCTGACCCGGGCCGCCGGGGCCCGCCCGCTCAGGTGGTGCGGGTGGGCTGCACGGCCTCGCCGATGACGCCCTCGGTCTCCTCGTGCGGACGCGGGATGACGTGGCTGCTGTACAGCTCGCCGACCCGGGCCGCCGCGGCCGTCCCGGCCGCGACCGCGGCGTTCACGGCGCCGACGTCGCCCCGGACCAGCACCGAGACCTGGCCGTTGCGCAGGGTGCGGTACCCCTCGACCTCCACGTTGGCGGCCTTCACCATCGCGTCCGCCGCCTCGATCGCCCCGACCAGGCCCCTGGTCTCGACCATCCCGAGGGCGCCACCGGCCCGTCGTGCGTCCGACATGGAGCCGTCTCCTCTCGAGCGGGACACCGACGCCTGCGTCGGCCCGACCCACGGTAGGTCCGTGCGGCGGGGGGCACGCTGTCCCGCCCGGACAACGGGACCGGCGGGGGTTGTCCCCGGCGGAGCGGCCGCGCGGCCGCTCCTGGGAGGGACCCAGGTGGGTCAGCCGGCCGGCCGGGGCGTCGTCGGGCCCGCCCGGCGCGCGACCACCCCGACGACGTCGGAGGCGGTGACGATGCCGTCGATCCGGTCCCCGTCGGCGACGAGGACGGCGTCCCGCCCGTCCGCCGCCATCGCCGCGGCGGCCGCCGACAGCGGCGCCGACGACGGCAGCACCGTGACCGGGCCGTGCACCTCGGCGACGGTGAGGACGGACCGGCCCAGCGGCCCCCACTGCGCGGCGACGCCGCGGAGCAGGTCGGACTCGGTCACCAGGCCGGTGCACCGCGGGCCCGCGAAGACCGGGAGGTGGTGGACGTCGTGGGCGAGCATCAGGTCGAGCGCGGTCCGGACCGGTGTCTGCGGGGTGACCGCGACCAGGCGCGGCGACACGACCGTCCGCAGCGGCGGGTCGTCGTCGAGGGTCTCGGGCGGGGCGTCGGGCCGGAACCCCGCGCGGCTGTCCTGCTGGCTCATGGTCATCCCTCCGTCGACCGGCGCCGTCAGCCTGCGCCGCGAGGGACCCGGCGGGGACGGGCCGGAGGTCCCGCCGCGACCACCGGCCCGGACCCGGATCCCGGTGACCTCCGGCCCCGGCGCGGCGGGACCTCCGCCCCACGCCACCGGCACCGGCGCCGGGCAGCGTGGGGACTCCGGAGGAGAGGGGCACACCATGACCACATCGAGGGACCTGCCGGACGTCGTGGGCGTCGACGGCTCGGAGGCCGCGCTGGACGCGGTCCGCTGGGCGGTCCGCGACGTCGCGGGCCGGGGACGGCCGCTGCGCCTGGTCGCGGCGGTGCCCGGCACCCCCGTGACGACCGGCGCCCGGGCGCGGGCCTGGGACGACCGGCGCAAGGCCGCCGTGGCCGCCGCGGAGGAGAACCTGCGGGTCGCCGCGGCCGTCGCGACCGACACGCTGCCCCTGGGGGCGGTCGGGACCGCGCTGCGCGAGGGGACCCCCGCGCAGGTGCTGGCCGAGGAGTCGCAGCGGGCGGCGACCGTCGTCGTCGGGCACCGCGGGCGGGGCGGGTTCCGGGGCCTGCTGCTGGGGTCGACCGGGGTCTCGCTGGCCGCGACCGCCGGCTGCCCGCTGGTCGTGGTGCGGGGGAGCGCACCGGCGACCGGTCCGGTCGTGGTGGGCGTCGACGGCTCGGGGGACGCGGCCGCGGCCCTGGACTTCGCGGCCGACGTCGCGGCGCGCCGCGAGGTGCCGCTGGTCGCGGTGCGTGCCTGGTGCGACCCGGCGACGGACCCCGCGGTGGCGCTGCTGCTGGACCCGGAGGCGGTGGAACGGGAGGAGGCCGAGGAACTGGAGCGTGCCGTCGCCCCGCTGTCCGAGGAGTTCCCCACCGTGGAGGTCCGGACCCGGGTCGTGCACGGGTCGCCCTCGGCGGTGCTGACCGGTGCGTCCGACGGCGCCGGGCTGGTCGTCGTGGGGACGCGCGGGCGGGGGCCGCTGTCGGGCCTGGTCCTCGGCTCGGTCGCGCAGGCGGTGCTGCACCACGCCGGGGCGCCCGTGGCCGTCGTGCGGGACGGTGCACCGCCTAATCGATAATGACATCCGGTACTGTCAAGGCGTGGCCCCTCCCTCGTTCGGCGTCATGCTGTTCACCCACCGCTTCCCCGGGCAGAGCGCGACCGAGGTGTTCGCGCTGGCCGCGGACGTCGCGCAGGCGGCCGAGGCGCACGGGTTCGCGTCGGTGTGGACCACCGAGCACCACTTCCTGACCGGCTACGGGATCAACCCCTCCGCGACGACGCTGGCCGCGTTCCTGCTCGGCCGCACCCGGCGGGTGCGGGTCGGCACGGCCGTGACGATCCTGCCGACGCACCCGCCGGTGCACGTCGCGGAGCAGGCGGCGCTGCTCGACCAGCTCTCCGGCGGCCGGTTCGACCTCGGCGTCGGCCGGGCCGGGCCGGTGGTGGACCACGAGGTCCTCGGCACCGGCATCGAGCGGTGGCGCACCGGGCTGCCCGAGGCGCTCGGCCTCGTCCTCGACTCCTTCACCGGGCGGGTGTCCGCCGACTCCGAGCACTACCGGTTCCGCGAGGTCGCACCCGGCCCGGAGCCGTACACGCGTCCGCACCCGCCGGTGCACGTGGCCGCGACCTCGGCCACCGGGGTGGAGCTCGCCGCCCGGCACGGCCTGCCGATGCTGTTCTTCTTCTCCCAGACCGCCGACGAGCAGGCCCGGCTGGTCGCCGACTACGAGCAGCTCACCGCGGCGCGGCCGGTGCACGGCACCGCGGCCCTGGCCCATGTCACCGACTCGGTCGCCGAGGCCGAACGGGTCGTCCACGAGCGGCTGGCGCCGGTGTTCGCCTCCGGCTACGCCGAGTACGTGATGGTCGAGGAGTACGGCGGCCCGCGGCCCACCCCCGACGAGCTGGCCGCGGGCATCCTCGCCCGCCAGCCGATCGGTCCGCCCGAGCTGTGTGTCCGCCGGCTCGTCGACCTGGTCCGGGGGAGCGGGGCCGGACGGGTGCTGCTGCACGTCGAGTCCTCCGGTGAGCGCGACGCGGTGCTCGCCAACGTGGAACGCCTCGCGACCGAGGTGCTGCCCGCCGTCCGGAAGGAACTGGAGAACCCGTGAACGACACCTACGACGTGGTGGTCGTCGGCGGTGGGCCCGCGGGCCTGTCGGCGACCCTCGTGCTCGGCCGCCAGCGGCGTCGCGTCCTGCTCGTCGACGCCGGCGAGCCGCGCAACGCCCCGGCCGCCGAGATGCACATGTACCTCGGCCGCGACGGCGCGGACCCGGCGCAGCTGCTCGCCGACGGCCGCGCCGAGGTCGACGCCTACCCGACGGTGACCCGCCGGGCGGGCCGGGTCACCGGCGTCCGCGGCGCCCTCGACGACTTCACCCTCGACCTCGACGACGGCACCGTCGTACGGGCGCGGCGGCTGCTGCTGGCCGGCGGCCAGGTCGACGAGCCGCTCGACGTGCCCGGGCTGGCGCAGCGGTGGGGCGGCTCGGTGTTCCACTGCCCGTTCTGCCACGGCTACGAGACCACCGGCATGGCGCTCGTGGTGATCGGCAACGGCCTGGCCGGGATGCTCGCCGCCTACGTGCGGGACCGGTTCAGCGACGACGTCGTCCTCGCCACCCACGGCCCCGCCGAGCTGCCCGGCTGGGTCGCGGCGAACCTGGAGGCGCGCGGGGTGCGGGTCGTGGAGTCCCCGATCACGGCGATCGAGGGAGACCTGGGCGCGCTCGAGCTGCGCTTCGCCGACGGCACCACCCTCGCCCGCGACGGCATCTACCACCGCGCCCCGACCCGTCCCGGCACCGTGCTGGCCGGAAGCCTCGGCGCGACCGTGCTCGACGACGGCGCGATCGCCGTCGACGAGTGCGGCCGGACCTCGGTCCCGGGGGTCTCCGCCGCCGGCGACGCGGCCCGGCAGCCCGGGCTGCCCGACGGCGTGACGCTGGTGAGCGTGGGCGCCGGGAACGGCGTCGCCGCGGCGGTGTGGCTGGAGCAGGAGCTGTTCCGGACCGGTCTGCCGGTCGCCCCCGGCCAGGGGTGAGCCCCGCCGGGTGCCCCGGGCGCCGGCCCGGGGCACCCGGGTCAGTACCGCAGCTCGTCCACCGAGGGGTCGGCGGACAGCCGGGCGGCCGTCGTCACCGGGTCGAGCACCTCGGCGGCCCGGCCGACCCCGGGCGGGACCCGGCCCGCCAGCACGTCGGTGACGGCGAGCGCGGTGAACGCGCCGGTCAGGGCGAGCGAGTCGGTGGACCGCAGCAGCACGCGGCGTGCGCCGTCGGCGTAGCGCGCCGAGGCGAGCAGCGTGATGGCGACGCCGTGCGCGGCCACGTCGGCGTCGGCGGCGGCGATGACGGCGTCGACGTGCGCCAGCGGGTCGCCCGACGCCCAGGCCGACGCGAGGGTGTCCGGCAGCCCCGGCCCCGGGAACACCGAGTAGGCCCGCAGCTGCGCCGCACCGGTGTCCGCGGCCAGGCGCTGCGCCTCGGCGGTGAGCAGCGGCACGGCGTGCACCGGACCGTCGAAGCCCGGCAGCGACACCGCGGGCTGCACCGCCAGCGCGGCCTCGACGGGTCCGCCGTCGCGCCACAGCGCCCGGGGCAGCCCGTAACGGGGCGGGACCGACAGCAGCACGTCCGCCGCCGCGGCCGGGGTCAGCCGGTCGGCGCCACCGGCGTAGAGGTCCAGCCGCCGGGCCCCCGGCGGGAGCAGACGCGGCAGGAGCCCCGACAGTCCGGGCACCACCCCCGTACCCAGCACGACCGAGCGGTCGCCGGTCGGGAACGGGTCCAGGTCGCCGGCCGGGTCGACGAGGTGGGCCCCCGCGGCGAGCGCCGCCGCCAGCACGGCCGGGGTGAGCCGCAGCGACGGTCCCGCGCACTGCACGACGACGGCCGCGCCGGCGCAGAACCCGGCCAGGGCGTCGGCGTCGCCCGCGTCGACGCGCACGGCCTCGGCCCCGAGCTCGGCCGCCGGTGCGGCGAGCGCGGCCGCGTCGCGGGCCCCGAGCCGCAGCCGCACCCGGCCCCGGCCCGTCGCGGCCAGCCGTCGCGCCGCGGCCCGCCCGGTCGCCCCCGAGGCGCCCAGCACGGCGACCAGCGGACGGGGGGCCCCGGCCATCAGGACGCCCGTCCGGCCGCCGCGACCCCGGCGACCGTCGGGTCGGCGAGGAAGGCCCGTACCGGCACCGGGTGGTCCAGCTCGGCGGCGAGGCGGGCCAGCACCCGGATCGCGAGCAGCGAGTCGCCGCCCGCGGTGAAGAAGTGCACGGTGCGGTCCAGCACCGGGATCTCCAGGAAGTCCTCGAACACCTCGGCCACCGCCTGCTCCGCGCCGTCCGCGGGCGGGCCGGGAGCGTGCGTGCGACCGGTCCCGGGCAGCGCGCCGATGCGCAGCCCCTCCCCGGGGACGGGGTCGAGGGCCTCGGGCAGCTCCGGCACGGCGTCCCAGCCGGGTCCGTCGGCCAGCGCCGTCGCGAGCTCGACCAGCTCGGCGAACGCGGCCGTCACCTCGTCGTCGACGAACAGCTCCGCGACCAGGGAGAACACCAGGACGAGCTGCTCGTCGATCTCGAAGCAGCGGGTCTCCAGCGCCACCTGCGGGGTGCGCAGGTGGTGGGTGTAGTCCCCGGCGCGCACCCGGCCCAGCGGCCCGGCCTCGCTCGGCAGCGGGCTGCCCATCGCGGCGTCCATCCCGATCGTGGACTGGAACACCACCGGTGCCACCGGGCGGTGGGTGCCGCGCCGGCGCCCGACCTCCCGGGCCACCTCGACGCCCGGGACGAGCGTGTGCGCGGCGTGCTCGGCGAAGGTCCGCTGCACGGACCGGGCCAGCTCGGCGAACGACGCCCCGGTCTCCGGGACGACCGGCAGCAGCATGGTGGTGGCGAAGCCGCCGATCATGCGGTGCACGTCGGGGTGCAGCGGCAGGCGTCCGGTCTGCAGCGAGTTGAGCAGCATCCGCCGGTGTCCCGACCAGCGGGCCAGCACGACGGAGAACGCCGTGAGCAGCGCCGTCGCCGGGGTGACCCGCTGGTCGCGGCAGGCCGCGCGCAGCGCCGCCCAGCGGGCCGGGTCGAGCCGGAACTCGCGGTGCTGCATGACGGTCGGGGTGACCTCCTGCGGGTCGACGACCAGCGGCAGCGCGGGCGGGGCGGGCAGCGCGTCGATCCGCTCCCACCACCAGTCGCGGTCGGCGGTCCGGCCGCGGGTGCCGCGCAGCGCCCCGACCGCCTCGACGTAGTCGCCGGGGTCGATCTCCAGGGGGTCGAGCACCGCGTTCCAGTCCTGGGCGAGTGCCAGCAGCTCGCGGGTGAGCACGCCGGCCGACCAGCCGTCGAAGAGCAGCAGGCTGAACGCGCCGTGCAGCAGACCGGCGTCGCCGGGCAGCAGCGTCAGCCGGATGTCCAGGCCGGGGCCGGACACCGGGTCGGGCCCGCTGACGTTCATCAGGTCCCGCAGCGCGGCGAGCCGGGCGTCGATCTCCTCCGGTGCGGCGTCGCGCAGGTCCAGCACGGTCGGGGCCGGCAGCGCCCCCGGCGCGCCGGTGGGCAGCACGTACTGGCGGCCGTCGGCGTCGACCCGGGCGCGCAGGCCGGGCTGGCGCCGGGCCAGCCGCTCCAGGGCGTCGGTGAGGGCCTCCGCCGCCTCGTCGCCGTCGATGCCGTCGAGGGGGTAGTCGACGTAGTAGTGCGCCGAGGCGTAGGACAGCTCCCAGCCGTCCTGCTGGCCGACGAAGTAGCCCTGCTGCAGCGGCAGCAGCGCGAACGGGGCGTGCGGGTCGGCGCGACGGCGGGTGATCGCGGGCAGTGACCCGGCCGACGGATCGCTCACCCGATCGGCGACGAGTGCGGCGATCTCGCCGACGGTCGTGTCCACCCGGACCTCGGCCAGGCCGAGCGCGACGCCGAGGCGCTGCCGGATCAGCGCCGACATGCGCACCGCCAGCACCGAGTCACCGCCCAGGACGAGGAAGCCCACGTCGTCGGGGATCTCGGCGGGTGGCAGGTCGAGCAGTTCGGACCAGACGGTCGTGATCTCGGCGGTGTGGTCGGCGGTCGGTGGGGCGGTCATACCGGAGACCGTAGACGATATTGACAATCAGACTCAATAAGGCGAGAGTCGCTGCGGCGCCGAGCTCGTCACCCACCCGTGTCACGCGTGCGCCACTGCCCCGAACTCCCGTACCCGGAAGGGACAACCGCATGACGGTCCGGCTCGACGACGTCCTCGCCTGCCTCGCGGAGGTGCTGGACCGGCCCGACCAGCTCCCACCGGACGTGCCGCTGACCGAGCTGGGCCTCGACTCCTTCACCGCCGTACGGCTGCGCCGGCGGCTGCGCGAGGAGACCGGGCTCAGCCTGCCGCTGCCGGACTTCCTCGGTGGCGCGACCGCACGCACGGTGGCCGGGACGGCCGCCGGCGAGCCCGCTCCCGCGGCGGACCCGCCGACCGCCGGGACCGCCGCACCGGCGTCGCCGCCGGACGGCACCCCGTTCCCGCTGACCGCCGTGCAGAGCGCCTACCTGGTCGGCCGGGACCCGGCGTTCCCGCTCGGCGGGGTCGCGACGTTCTGGTACCAGGAGTTCGACCGGGTTCCCGACGGCGACCCGCACGCCGACCTCGACCGCCTCGCGGCCGCCTGGGACGTCCTCGTGCGCCGGCACCCGATGCTGCGGATGGTCGTCGGCGACGACGGCCGCCAGCGCGTGCTCCCCGAGGTCCCCGCGACGCGGATCGCCACGGCCGACCTGCACACCGACCCCGACCCCGACGCCCGGCTGGGCGCGCTGCGCGAGGAGTGCTCGCACCAGGTGCGCGAGCCGGGGACGTGGCCGCTGCACGACCTGCGGGCCGCGCTGCTCCCGGACGGGCGCACCCGCCTGCACATCGGCATCGACGTGCTCGCGCTCGACCTCACGAGCTGGATGGTGCTGATGCGGGAGTGGGGCGAGGTCGTCGCCGACCCGGACGTCGCGCTTCCGCCGCTGCCGACGACCTTCGCGGCCCTCACCGCGCGGACGACAACCGATCCCGCCGAGCGGGCGCGCCGCGACCGCGACCGCGCCTACTGGGCGGACCGCGCACCGCTGCCCGCCGGACCCGCCCTGCCGTGGACGGGGCTGCCGTGGACCGACCCGCCCGGCGACCCGGCACCCCGGATGACCCGGCACACCGTCGTCCTCGACACCGACGCGTGGAGCCGGCTGCGCGCCGCCGCGGCCCGGCACGGGCTCAGCCCGACCGGCGCGCTGCTCGCCGCGTTCGCGTTCGTGCTCCACCGCTTCGGCGCCGAGGAGCCCTTCGCCCTCAACACCACTCTGTTCGACCGCGACGACGTCGCCGCCGGTGACGACACCCCGGGCCTGGACCGGGTGGTCGGCGACTTCACCAGCACCGTGCTGGTCGCCGTCGAGCCGCCGGACCTGCGGGCCTGGGACGGCTTCGCCGGGTTCGCCGAGCGCGTCAACCGGCGGTTCTGGGCCGACCTGGAGCACCGCTCGGTGCCCGGGGTCGAGGTCACCGCGGGCACCGCCGGGCCGCGCGACCCGCGCACCGGGCTGCCCGCCCCCGCGCACCCGGTGGTGTTCACCAGCGGACTGGGGCTCACCGGGGACGGCCCGGCGGCCACGGACTGGCTGGGGGAGGAGGTCTTCGGGATCTCCCAGACCCCGCAGGTGCTGCTCGACCACATCGTCCACGACGCGGGCGGCGTGCTCCGGGTGCACTGGGACCTGCGGGCGGACACCCTGCCCGCCGGGTTCGTGCCCGGGCTGCGCGACGCCCACCGCACGCTGCTGCGCCGGCTCGCCGACGAGCCCGGCGCCTGGACCGACCCCACCCTGGGGCACGACCCGTCGACGGCCGCGGCCGGGCCGGTCGGACCGAACCCGTTCACCGCGTACGGCCCGCTCCTCGACGACCCCTGGCGCGCCGCGGTCCGGCCGGGCCGCCCCGCGCTGCTCGACGCCCGCGGCTGCGTCGCCGCCGACGTGCTCGCCGCCCGCGCGGACCGCACCGGCGCCGCGCTCGCCGGCCTCGGTGCCGGGCCGGGCGAGCTGGTCGCGGTCTGTGTGGACAAGGGGACCGCGCAGGTCACCGCCCTGCTCGGGGTCCTCGCGAGCGGCGCGGGCTACGTCCCGGTCGAGCCGTCGTGGCCCGCCGCACGGATCGCCTCGGTCTGCGCCCGCTCCGGCCTGCGGCACGCACTCGTCGCGCCGGGGGACACCACCGCATGGCCCGACGGGGTGCGCACCCACGTCCTCGACGCCGACGGGGTCCTCGACGGCGACGCCGCGACCCCGCGCCGTCCCGACCCGGGCGACCTCGCCTACGCGATCTTCACCTCCGGGTCGACCGGCACCCCGAAGGGCGTCGGGATCGCCCACCGCGCGGCCCGCACCACCCTCGACGACCTCGAGGCCCGCTACCCGCTGCGCGCGGACGACCGGGTGCTCGCGCTGTCGGCGTACAGCTTCGACCTGTCGGTCTACGACGTGTTCTCGGTGCTCGGCGCCGGCGGCGGGGTCGTGCTGCCCGACGCCGACCGGCAGCGGGACCCCGGCCACTGGCTGGACCTCATGGCGGCCCACCGCGTGACCGTGTGGAACACCGCGCCCGCGCTGTTGGAGATGCTCGTCGAGTACGCCGAGATCGAGCCCGACGCGACGCGGCGCGCGCTGGCGTCGCTGCGCCAGGTCTTCCTGTCCGCCGACTGGATCCCGGTGACCCTGCCCGACCGGCTGCGCGCACTCGCCCCGCAGGCACGGGTGGTCGGTCTCGGCGGCGCCACCGAGGCGTCGATCTGGTCGATCTCCTACCCGGTCGACGAGGTCGACCCGGCCTGGCCGAGCATCCCCTACGGCCGCGCACTGGGCGGCCAGAGCTTCCACGTCCTCGACCCCGACGACGGCAGGCCCTGCCCGGTGGGCCGGCCCGGGGAGCTGTTCATCGGCGGCGACGGGCTCGCCGAGGGCTACGTCGGCGACCCCGACCAGACCGCGGCCCGCTTCGCCGTGCACCCGACCACCGGCACCCGCGTCTACCGGACCGGTGACCTCGGACGGTGGCGCCCGGACGGCACCATCGAGTTCCTCGGCCGCACCGACCGGCAGGTGAAGATCCGCGGTCACCGGATCGAGCTGGGGGAGCTGGAGGCGACCCTGGACCGGCTGCCCGCGGTCCGCCACGCCGTCGCCCAGGCGGTCCGCGGCCCGGACGACCGGCCCCGCCTCGTCGCGTTCGTGGTGCCCGCGGACCCGGCGACCCCGCCCGGCGACGGCGAGCTGGCCGCCGCGCTGCGCGCGGCGCTGCCGCCGTACATGGTGCCCAACCGCTTCGTCGTGCTGGCGGAGCTGCCGATCACCGCCAACGGCAAGGTCGACCACGGGGCCCTGCCGAACCCGTTCGCGGCCCGGTCCGGGCCGGCCGCCCCGGTGCCCCCGGCCGCTCCGGTGCCCCCGGCCGCGGCGGCCACCCCCACCCCCGTCACCGGGGTGCCGGCCCCCGCGCCCGCGGTCGCGTCGACCGGGGCGGAACCGGCCGTGGTCACCGCGGCGGGCGGTCGGGCGCACGCGGCCCCCGGATGGCCCGCGATCCCGCCGCAGGGCATCGAGCTGCGGCTGACCGTCGGGTGCGACGGCATCGGTCCCGTCGACGCGCTCGCCGTCGCCGCGCCGTGGGTCCAGTGGCTGCGCGCCGAGCTCCACACCCACGGCGCGACCGTCGCCGAACGGACACCCGCCGAGGGGCTCGTCGAGCTCGTGGTGACGGCCCCGGCCCTGTCCACCGCCCCGACCCCGGCGACCCCGACCCCGACGCCGGCGACCCCGGCCGCGCCTCCCGCACCGGCCTCCCCGCCCGCGGCCACGGGAGCCCCGGACCCGCTCGTCGAGCGGACCGTCGCGCGGGTGTTCAGCGACCTGCTCGGCGGACCGGTCGAGGTGGGCACCCCGTTCTTCCAGCTCGGTGCGTCCTCGCTGACCCTGGTCCTGGCCCACCGGAGGCTGGTCGAGCTGGACCCGCAGCTCACCGTCGTCGACCTGTTCGCCCACCCCACCGTCCGCGACCTCGCCCGGCACCTCACCGCGACCCCGACCCCGACCCCGACGGCGCCGACCGGGGCCGGCGCAGCCCCACCGGTGCCGGACCCACCGGCCCCGGAGCCCGGCGGCGGCCGCGCCGCCGGACGCCGCGCCGCCCGCGCCCGCGCCGTGGCGGTGGCCGGATGAGCGACACGCACGAGCCCGTCGCCGTCGTCGGCATGGCGTGCCGGTTCTCCGGGGCCGACGACCTCGACGCCTTCTGGCAGCTGCTCGTCGACGGCCGCGAGGGCCTCACCCGGGTCGACCCGGGCGGGGTGCCGCGCGCCCTGCGCGAGCGGCCCGGCTACGTCCCCGTCGCCGGGATCCTCACCGACCAGGACCGCTTCGACCCGGCCCCGTTCGGGCTGACCGGTGCCGAGGCCGACCTGCTCGACCCCCAGCAGCGCCTGTTCCTCCAGACCGCCTGGCACGCCCTGGACCACGCCGGGCACGGCGGCGCCCGGGACGCCGGAGCGGTCGGGGTGTTCGCCGGGTCGATGCAGTCGAGCTACCTGGCCTCCAACCTCGCCGACCGGTGGGACCCCACCGGCGCGGGCCCGGACCCGCTCGGGAGCCTCGCCACCGCCATGGCGACCCAGCCGGACTACCTGCCGTTGCAGACGGCCTTCCGGCTCGGACTGTCCGGGCCGGCCGTGGCGGTGTCGACGAGCTGCTCGACCTCGCTGGTCGCGGTGCACCTGGCCGTGCAGTCGCTGCTGAGCGGGGAGTCCGACACCGCGCTCGCCGGTGGGGTGTCGCTGATCGTGCCGCAGGGCCGCGGCTACGTGCACGTGCCCGGCGGGATCTTCTCCGCCGACGGGCACGTGCGGCCCTTCGGCGCCGCGGGCAGCGGGATCGTCTACACCCAGGGCGTCGGCGTCGTGGTGCTTCGCAGGCTGTCCGACGCGCTCGCCTCCGGCGACGTGGTCCACGCCGTCGTGCACGGCACCGCGGTCAACAACGACGGCGCCGACAAGGCCGGGTTCACCGCCCCGTCGGTACGCGGCCAGGCCCGGGTCGTCGCCGAGGCGCTCGCCGTCGCCGGGCTCGGCCCCGCCGACATCGGACTGGTCGAGGCGCACGGCACCGCGACACCGCTCGGCGACCCGGTCGAGGTCACCGCGCTGCGCCGGGTGCTCGGCGACGCCGGTGAGCCGTGCGCGCTCGGCTCGGTGAAGGGCAACATCGGCCACACCAACTCCGCGGCGGGCGTCGCGTCGCTGATCAAGGCCGTGCTGGCGGTGGCGCACCGGAGGGTCCCCGCCACGCTGCACGCGGAACCGGCGAACCCGGCGCTGCGCCTGGACGGGTCCCGGTTCCGGCTCCCCGCGGTCTCCGCGCCGTGGACCGGACCCGTGCACGCCGGTGTCAGCTCGTTCGGCATCGGCGGCACCAACGCCCACGTCGTCCTCGGTCCGGCCCCGCAGCGGGCCTCGGCCGCCGACGACTCCCGGCCGCAGCTGCTGTGCGTGTCCGCCGCAACCGCCGAGGCCGCCCGGGCGACCGCCGCGCGGGTGGCCGCCGTCCTGCTGACCCCGGGCACGTCCGGGGTGGGGGCCGCCGACGCCGCGCACACCCTCGCCCGCGGGCGGCTCGCGCTGCCCCACCGGGTCACCGCCGTCGGGCCCGCCGCGCTGGCCGCGGCCGCACCGGTCCACGCCGGCACCCCCCGCCTGGTGTTCGCCCTCCCCGGCGCCGGCAGCCCCCGGCCGGGGATGGCGGCCGGGCTGCACCGCGACGAACCGGTCTTCGCCGCCGCGTTCGACGAGGTCGCCGTGCTGCTCGCCCCGCACCTGGGTGCCGACGTCACCGACGCGCTGGACCCGGACGGGCCCGCCGACCGGGTCGCCGACCCCGCGTTCGGGCTGCCCGCGCTGTTCGCGGTGTCGGTCGGTGCGGCCCGGCTGCTGCAGAGCTGGGGTGCCCACCCGGACGCGCTGGTCGGGCACAGCCTCGGCGAGTGCGTCGCCGCCACCGTCGGCGGCGCGCTCGCGCTGCCCGACGCCGCCCGGCTCGTCGCGGCCCGCTGCCTCGCCGCGTCCCGCGCCGCGGGCGGCGGAGCGATGCTCGCGGTCGGCCTGTCCGAGGACGCGCTCGTGGCCCGGCTGCCCCGTGCACTGGACCTCGCCGTGGTCAACGGCCCGTCGGCGTGCGTGGTGTCCGGCCCCGCCGCGGACGTGGCCGCGTTCGCCGCCGCCCTCGCCGCCGACGGCGTCGCCCACGCCCCGCTCGCCGTGGCCGCCGCCATGCACTCCCGGGCGATGGACGCCGAGCAGGCCGGACTGGAGGCCGCGCTCGCCGGACTGGCCGGCACCGCGCCGCGGATCCCGGTCGCGAGCACCGTCACCGGCCGGCTCGCGGGTGCCGAGCTGGGCACCGCACGGCACTGGGCCGAGCAGCTGCGCCGCCCGGTGCGGTTCGCCGACGCCCTGGCGGCCGCCGTCGGGGAGGGGCCCGCCGTCGTCGTCGAGGTGGGGCCGGGCACCGCGCTGTCCCGGCTCGCCGCCGGGGCGGCGGGGGTCGTCGCGACCGTGCCGCTGCTCGACGCCGGGCCGGGCGACACCGGGCCGGACGACACCGCCGCGGCCCGCGCCGCGCTGGGACGGCTGTGGGCACACGGCGTCCCGGTCGACCCGGGCGCCCCGGCCGGGTCCGGACGCCACCGCGTCGTGTTGCCCGGCTACGCCTTCACCCGGTCCCGGCACTGGATCGACCCGCCCGAGCCGGCCACCGGCACCGCCCCCGACGAACCGCTGCAGATCCTCACCTGGGAGCCGGTCGCCCCGGTGACCGGCCGGCCGGACGGCGGATGGACCGTGCTCGGGGACGGCCCGCTCGCCGACACCCTGCGGGAGCGGCTCATCCCCGGCCCGGACGTCATCGTCGTCGGCCCGGACCCGGGCGCCGATCCCGCGACGGCCGTGGCCGGGTTCGGGGCCCGCGCCGCCGACCTGTCCGACGACGACGCGCCGCGGCTGCTGCTGGTGACCCGCGGCGGCGCCCGGATCGCCGCCGACGGCCCGGCCGACCCCGCCGCGGCCGCAATGCGCGCGCTGCCGCGGGTGCTCGGGCAGGAACGGCCCGGCCTGGTCTGGGCCACCACCGACCTCGGCGCGCAGCCCGACCCCGACACCGGACCGGGGTCCGGGACCGACCGGGAGGCCGGGCTCGTCCTGGCCGAGGCCGCCGCCCTGGCCGCCGGTGGCACCGGTGCGGTGACCGCCTGGCGCGGCGGCACCCGCTGGCGGCTCGCCCTGCGCGGCTGGGACGCCGAACCGGACCCCACGGCCGCCCCCGCACCGGGGACGGCGGTCGTCCTCGGCGGCGCGGGCGCGGTCGGGCAGGTCGTCGCCCGCCGCCTCGCCGCGGCCGGGCACCGCGTGGTCGTCACCTCCCGCACCGGGCGGGACGGCAGCCGCGCCGTCGACGCCACCGACCCCGCCGCGACGACGGCCCTGCTCACCGAGCTGGCCGGCGACGGGCCGCTGTCGGTCGTCGTCCACGCGGCCGGGGTGCTCGCCGGTGCCGAGCTGGACCCGCTCCGCGAGCTCGACGCCGGCCGGGTCCGCGCCCACCTCGACGCCAAGCTCGGCGGGGCACTGGCCCTGCACCGGGCGGTCACGGCGCTGCCCGCCGACCGGCGCCCGTCCCGCGTGCTGCTGATGTCCTCGGTCGCGACGCTGCTCGGCGGCGTCGGCACCGGGGCCTACGCCGCGGCCAACGCCGCGCTGGCCGCCGTCGCCGGGCCGGGATGGCAGGCCGTGCACTGGGACGGCTGGAGCGTCGGGACGGGCGCGACCGCGTCGGCCGCGCTCGACGCGACCACCGGCGGCGACGCGCTCGACCGGGTACTCGCCCTGCCCGCCGTCGACGAGCTGGCGGTGACCGCCTCGCCCCTGGCTCCCCGGATCGCCGCGGCCGGTCGGCCCCGGGCCGCGTCCGCACCCACGGGCCCCGCCCTCGACGGGGTCGAGGGGGAGGTCGCGGCCCTGTGGGGCGAGCTGTTCGGCACCCCGGTCACCGACCCACAGGACGACTTCTTCGCCCTCGGCGGGCACTCGCTGCTCGCGACGCGGATGCTCGCGGCCCTGCACGACCGCCACGGCGTCGCGCTCGCCCTGCGCGACCTGCTCGCCGCCCCCACCGTCGCCGGGCTGGCGGCCCTGCTGACCGGGGGAGCGGCCGCCCCCGCGGCCCCCGGCCCGGTCGCGGCGGAGCCGGACGGTGTCGCCGCCGACGGGACGTTCCCGATGACCCGGGTCCAGCACGCCTACCGGGTCGGCCGCGACGGCGGCTACGACGACGGCGGCGTGCCCTGCTACTTCTACCTGGAGTACGACGCGGACGGGCTCGACCTGCCCCGGCTGGAGGCCGCCTGGAACGTCGTCGTCGCCCGGCACCCCATGCTGCGCGCGGTCGCCACCGCCGACGGCCGCTTCCGCGTCCTCGACGACGTCCCGCACTACCGGATCCGCGTGCACGACCTCACCGGCGCCGACCCCGAGCGGCGGGAGTCGCGGCTCGCGTCGCTGCGCGAGCGGATCTCGACCCGGCCCGGCCCGCCGGACCGCTGGCCCCTGGTGACGATCCAGGCGGCCCTGCTCCCCGCGGGCCGGGTACGGGTCCTGATCGGCGTCGACGTGCTGGTGTGCGACGCCGCGTCCTGGTGGATCGTGGAGGACGAGTGGCGGGCCGCCTACGCCGACGCCGCCGACCCGCAGGCGCCGCCGTCGCTGCCCCCGCCGCCGGGTACCCACCCGGCGGCGTGCACCGCCGCGCTGGCCGCGCGCACCGCCGGGCCGGAGGGCCGTGCCGCCGCGGACTGGTGGCGTGGACGGCCGGTCCCCGGCCCGCCCGCGCTCCCGGTCCGGACACCGGCGTCACCGGGCGGACGGCCGCCGCGGTTCCGCCGCCGGGTCCACCGGATCGCCCCGGCGGACCATGCGGCGCTGCGCGCGCAGGCCGCCCGCCACCGCGTCACCCCGACCGCGGTGCTGCTCACCGCGTTCACCGACGTGCTCGCCGAGTGGGCGGGTGCGGGCGGGTTCGGCGTGCTCCTCACGCTCTTCGACCGCCCGCCGGGCACCGCGGGCGTCGTCGGGGACTTCACCTCGCTGGTCCTGCACAGCACGCCGGAGACCCCGCACCCGGTGTTCGCCGAGCGCGCCGCCGCCACCCAGGCCCGGCTGTTCGACGAGCTCGACCACCGCGCGGCCTCCGCGCTCGACGTGCTGGCCGAACGCTCCGCCCGCACCGGCGCGGTGCACCGGGTGCCCGTGGTGTTCACCAGCGCGCTCGGCCTCGACGACGACCGGTCCCTGGAGTGGATCGGCGAGCAGGTCGCCGCGCTGTCCTCCACCCCGCAGGTGTGGCTGGACCACCAGGTCGTCGAGGTCGCGGGCGAGCTGCGGCTGCAGTGGGACGGCCCCGAGGGCGTCCTGCCCGACGACGAGCTGGACGCCGTCACCGCCCGGCACGCCGAGCGGGTACGCCTGCTGGCCACCGACCCGGCGGCCTGGGGACCGGCCGCCGACCCCGACCCGGCGGCCCCGGCCCCTTCCCAGGCTCCGGTGGCTCCGGCGACGGTGCGTGCGGACGTGGCGGACGCGGTGATCCCGCTGCGCGGCGGGGACGACCCGGACCGGCCCGCGCTCGTGCTCGTCCACCCCTCCGGCGGGGACGTGCTCTGCTACGTCGAGCTGTCCCGGATGATCGACCGCCGGTTCGACGTGCTCGCCGTCGCCGACCCCCACCTGTCGCTCCCGGCGCCGCACGCCGACGCGCCGGAGACGGTGCCCGCCCTCGCGGCCGCCCACCTGGCCGCGCTGCGCGCCGCCGGACGGCGCGGGCCGTGGCTGCTGGGCGGCTGGTCGATGGGCGGTACGCTCGCCCAGGAGATGGCCGTCCAGCTGACGGCGGCGGGGGAGTCCGTCCCGCTCCTGGTCATGGTCGACTCCAACGACCCGGCGCACATCCGGCCGGTCCCCGGCACCGGGGCCGAGCTCGACCGCGCCGTCGCCGTCCGGCACCTGCGGGCGCTGGAGGCCTTCCTCGGGGCGGACCTCGACGCCGACGGCCTCACCGGCCCCGGCGCCCCGCCCGACCTCGTCGCGGCCGTCGCGGACCGGCTGCGTGACCACGGCCTGCTGGGCCGGGCCGAACCGGACGCGGCGGTCGTCGGGCGGCTCGCGGTGACGGCCCGGCACCTGCGGGCGCTGGCCGCCCACCGGGCGCAGCGACTCGACGCCACCGGCACCGCGACCGTCCTGGTCCGCGCCGAGCGGCGGGCGCCCCGCAACTCCGGCATCGGCATGGGCGTCGACGACACCCCACCCGGTGCCGGGCCCGACCTCGGCTGGTCGGCGCACCTCGCCGGCCCGCTGCACACCGTCGGCGTCGACGCCCACCACTACGGCGTGCTGCACCGGCCCGCCCTCCCCGACGTCGGCGCCGCGATCGACGCGGCGCTGCTCGCACTCCTGGAACGGATCGCATGAGACGACTGCTCACCGCGGGCCTGCTGGCCTGCGCCGTCCTCGCCGGCTGCGCGGCCCCGGCACCCACCGCCGCCGGTCCGGCGGACACGGTCCGCTACGTCGCACCCGGCTCCGGCGGGGCGGCCGTGGACGACCCGCACGGGATGCTGCCCGCCGAGAGCGACATCGTGCGGATGGCACTGACCTACGACGTGCTCACCGTCCCCGGCGACGACGGCTCCCCGCAGCCCCGGCTGGCGACGTCGTGGACCCCGGACCCCACCCTGACCCGCTGGACCGTCCGCCTGCGCGACGACGCCGTGTTCACGACCGGCGCGAAGGTCCGGGCCGCGGACGCGCTGTTCTCGCTGCGACGGATGGCGTCGAAGTCGGCGGAGAACTTCGGCCGGACGGCGATGTTCGACCTCGCCGCGTCGCGCGCCACCGACGACACCACCCTCACGCTGGTCACCCGCGCGCCCTACGCCGAGGTCGGGACCGCGCTGATGGGCGCCACCTTCGTGGTGCCCGAGGGCAGCACCGACTTCACCTCCGGCCTCGTCCCGGGCTCCGGACCGTTCCGGCCGGTCCGCTCCGACGCCCAGACCACCGTGTTCGAACGCAACGACGCCTGGTGGGGGCCGCGCCCGCCGAGCCGGGTGATCGAGGTCCGGGCGCTGGCCGACCCGCAGGCCCGCGCCCAGGCCGTGCTGTCCGGCGAGGCCGACCTCGCCGGCAGCGTTCCGCCCACGGCCGCCGACCAGGGGGCCGCCGCCGGGCTGACGGTCGTCCGCAAGCCCGGCGCGACGATGTACCCGCTGGTCATGCGCACCGACACCGCGCCCTTCTCCGACCCCCGGGTCCGCGAGGCGATCCGGCTCGGCGTCGACCGGCGCCAGCTGCTCGACGCCGTGTTCGGCGGCAAGGGCCAGCTGGGCAACGACCTGATCACCCCCACCGACCCGAGCAGCCCGCGCGACCTCCCGCAGATCGAGCGCGACGTGCCCCGCGCCCGCGCGCTGATGGCGCAGGCCGGGCTGGTCGGCGGCGTCGACGTCACGCTGCACACCACCACCGCCTACCCGGGCATGGACACCGCGGCGACCCTGCTGTCCCAGCAGCTCGCCGAGATCGGGGTGCGGGCACGCATCGAGGTCGGCCCGCCGGACACCTACTTCAGCACCGTCTACGGCGCCGAGCCGTTCTACGTCAGCTTCCTCGGCGGCATCCCCTTCCTCGACGTCGTGCGGGTGGCGCTGACCCCCGGCTCGCCGACCAACGAGACCGCCTGGGCGGACCCGTCGTGGAACGCCCAGCTCGCCACCGCGCTGGCCGAGCCGGACACCGAGCGGCGCCGCGCCGGGCTCGGTGCCCTGCAGACCCGCCTGCGCGACGAGGGCGGCTACCTCGTGTGGGGCGTCGGTGACCGGCTCGACCTCGCCGCGCCCGGGGTGACCGGGGTGTCCCCGGCGATCGGGTTCGGCGCCGGTTTCCTCGACCGGGTGCACCGCGACCGATGA
This sequence comes from Pseudonocardia sp. ICBG601, assembly GCF_020496245.1. Classification (NCBI taxonomy): domain Bacteria; kingdom Bacillati; phylum Actinomycetota; class Actinomycetes; order Pseudonocardiales; family Pseudonocardiaceae; genus Pseudonocardia; species Pseudonocardia sp. ICBG601. The sequence continues at coordinate 2,834,796 of NZ_JAHLJA010000148.1, forward strand.
CCGACGTCCGACCCGGCCGGGCGCCGGACCGCAGGCGGGCGGTGACCCGTGCGGCGGCCCGCGCCGTCCTTCGGGCCGCCGGGCTGCTCGCCGGGTCCGCGGTGGTGGTCTCCGCCGCCACCGCGGTCCTGCCCGCCGACGCCGTGACGGTCCGGGCGGGCGGCCGGGTCGACCCGGCCGCGCTCGCGGAGCTGCGCGCCGCGGCGGGCCTGGACCGGCCGTGGCCCGCCCGGTTCCTGACCTGGGGCGCCGGCCTGCTCACCGGGGACCCCGGACGGTCGCTGGTCAGCGGCCGTCCGGTCGCCGACCTCGTCGCCGGACGGGCCGGGACCACCGCCGTGCTGGTGGTCGCGGCCCTGGTCGTGGCCGTGCCGCTCGCCGCGCTGCTCGCCCGCCGGCGCGGCGCCGCCGTCGCCGCGGTCGGCTCCGCGGTGCCCCCGGTCGTGGTCGCGGTCGGGCTCGCGACGCTGCTGTCCGGCGTCCTGGGCTGGGTCCCGCCGGTGTCGCTGCTGCCGCCCGGTGAGCCCGCATGGGCCCGGCCCGACCTGCTCGTCCTGCCCGTCCTCGCGCTCGCGCTGCCGTCGGGCGCGTTCGCCGCGGGCCAGCTGCGCGGGGTCGTCGAGGACGTCGCAGCCCGGCCGTTCGTGCGCGACGCCGTGCTGCGCGGGGTCCCCGCGCCGGTCGTGGCCCTGCGCTACGCGGGCCCCTTCGTCGCGGCCCCCGCCCTGCGCGTGCTCGCGGTGACCGCGGGCTCGCTGGTCGCGGGCAGCACCGTCGTCGAGACGCTGTTCGGGGTCGCCGGGCTCGGGGAGCTGCTCGTGGGCGCCGTCGCCACCCGTGACCTGCCGGTGGTCTCGGCGGTGGCGCTGCTCGCCGCGTCCGTGGTGGTCGCGGGGATGCTGGTCGCCGACCTCGTCGCCGCCGCGGTGGGCCGCCCGTGAGGCGCGCCGTGCTCCTGCCCGGAGGGTTGCTGCTCGGCCTGCTGGTCGCGCTGCCCGTCGCGGGTCCGCTCGCCGGTGGCGACCCGCTGCGGGTCGTCGCCGCGCCGTGGTCCCCGCCGCGGCCCGGCCTGCCGTGGGGCGCCGACGTCCTGGGCCGCGACGTGCTCGCCCGGGTGCTCGACGGCGGCACCGGACCGGTCACGACGGCGGTGGCCGCCGCCCTGCTCGCCACGGCGATCGGCACCGCGGGAGGGCTGTGGGTGGGGTGGACCGGCGGGCGCCGCGCGCGCGCCGTCACCGCGCTGAGCGACCTGCTGGTCGCGGTGCCGCTGCTGCTGCTCGTCCTGGTCGCCGCGGTGACGCTGCCCGGGCCGGCCGCGGTGGTCGTCGGCACCGTCGTCGGCGGCGCGCCGCTCACCGTCCGGGTCGTCGCCGACGCCACCGCCCGGGCCCGCACCGCGGGCCACGTCGAGGCCGCACTCGTCCACGGCGAACGCCCGGTCGCGGTGCTGGTCCGCGAGGTGCTGCCCGCGCACGCACCCCTGGTGGCCGCCGACCTCGCCGGCCGCGCCGTGCTCGCGCTGCAGCTGGCCGCGGCCACCTCGGTGCTCGGGTTCGGCCCGCCGCCGCCGGCCCCGGACTGGGCGGTGATGCTGCGGGAGAACCTGCCCGGGCTGACGGTGAACCCGGCCGCGGTGCTCGCCCCGGCCGTCGCGCTCGGTGCCGTCGCGACGGTGCTGGCCGTGGTGTCGCTGCGGCTCGTGCCCGCACACGCCGGTACGACGCGGGTCCCCGGCGGCCCGGTGCCGCCCGGCCCCGGGCTCACCGTGCGCGGGCTGCGCGTCCTCGACCCCGACGGGCGCGTCGTCCTCGACGGCCCCGACCTCGACGCGCACCCCGGGGAGGTCGTCGCCGTCGTCGGCTCGTCGGGGAGCGGCAAGACCACGCTGCTGCACGCGGTCCTGGGCACCCTGCCGGGGGGACTGCGCGCCGTCTCGGGCGGTGTCGGCTGGGACGGCGTTGCGCTGCCCCGGAGGCGCGCCTGGCGACGACGCACACTCGGGCTGCTGGGGCAGGACCCGGCGCTGCACCCGCTGCGCGACGCCCGGGCCCAGCTGCCCGTCCCCGACCCGGACGCGGCGCTGCGTGCGGTCGGCCTCGACCCGGCGGCCGTCGGGGGGCTGCGGCCCGACCGGCTCTCCGGGGGCCAGGCCCGCCGGGTCGCGCTCGCCAGGGCGCTGGCCGGCGACCCCGCCCTGCTCGTGCTCGACGAGCCCACCGCGGGCCTCGACCCCGCCGCGACCGCCGTCGTCGTCGCGCTGCTGCGCGCCCGCGGCGGCGTCACCCTCGTCGTCACCCACGACCCGGCCGTCGCCACGGTCGCCGACCGGGTCGTGCGGGTGGGCGCCCCCGCGCCGCCGTCGTCCCCGGCCGGTCCGCCGCCGTCCGGGGCCGGAACACCGCCGTCTCCCACCGCGGCGCCGGTCCTCGACGCGCGGCACGTCACCACGGCCGTCCCCGGCGCCGCCGCGGACGTGGACGTGCCCGTGCGGCCCGGCGGGCTGACCGTGGTCACCGGGCCGTCCGGCTGCGGCAAGACCACCCTGCTCCGGGCACTGGCCGGGGTGCGGCCGGTCACCGGGGGCACCCTCGCACTGGCCGGTGCCGCCACACCGTGGCCGGTACGCGGCCGCACCCCGGGCGTCGTCGCGCTGGTCGGGCAGCACCCCGTCCACGAGCTCAACCCGGCCCGCACCGCGGGGGCCGCCGTCGCCCGCCCGCTGCGCCGGCTCCACGGCCTGTCCGCCGCCGGCGCCCGCGCCGAGGCGGTCCGGCTGCTGGGCGACCTCGGCCTGCCGCCCGAGGTCGCCGGACGGCGGCCCGCGGCGCTGTCGGGCGGGCAGCGGCAACGGGTCGCGCTGGCCCGGGCGCTGGCCGTGCGCCCCGCGGTACTGCTCGCCGACGAGCCCACCTCCGCACTGGACGCGGCGACCACGGCCGCCGTCCTGGACCTGCTCGACGCCGCCCGCGCCGACGGCCTCGCCGTGCTCGCCACCACCCACGACCGCGCGCTCGCCGAGCGCGCCGACCACGTCGTCGACCTCACCCCCACCCACCCCGACCCCGCCACAGGACCGAGAGGAACCGCCCGGTGCGCACCGAACCCACCGCCGACCCGACCCACCCCTGGATCGCGCGCATCACCCGGGGCGAGGACCTGACCCGGGTCGTCGTCGACCCGGCCGCGCTCGTCCCGCCGGACGGCGCCCTCGTCGTCGAGCACCGCGAGCACTGGACCGAGGTCTACGACTGGACCTACTCCGACCCGTCGCCGCTGGCCGGCTGGCGGGCCTCGGGGACCGGCGCGCCGCTGCCCGCCGCGCACATGGGGGAGTGGGCCGACCGCACGGCCGAGCTCGTGCTCGCCGCGCGCCCGCGCCGGGTGCTGGAGCTGGGCTGCGGCACGGGGATGCTGCTGGAGCGGATCGCCCCGCACGTCGACGCCTACGTCGGCACCGACATCGCGGGCGACGTCGTCGACCGGCACCGCGCCACCGCCGCGCCCGGGGTGAGGGTCGTGCGGGCCGCCGCGCACGAGGCCCGCTCGGCCGCCGTGCGGGAGGCGCTCGGCGGGCGGGCACCGGACTGCGTGGTGATCAACTCGGTGACGCAGTGCTTCCCCGACCTCGCCTACCTGACCGAGGTGCTCCGCACCGCGACCGCGGTCGTCGCGGCCGGGGGGACGGTCGTCGTCGGCGACGTGCGGCACGCGGGCCTGCACCTGCGGCACTGGCGGGAGACCGTCACCGCCACCGAGCCCGACCTCGACGACGACACCCTGGCGCGCACCGTCGCCGACCGCGCCGCGGCGGACCGCGAGCTGCTGGTCGACCCGGCCGCCCTCGCCACCGCGGCCCTCGCGGGCGGGCGCCGCATCGCCGTCGCCGTGCACGCCAAGACCCTCACCGACGACACCGAGCTGTCGCGCCACCGGTTCGACGCCGTCCTGCACGTCGACGCGGGCCCCGATCCGGTCCCGGAGGTCCTGGACTGGACCGGCGACCCGCTGGCCGGGACGGAGCCGGTCGTGATCCGCGGCATCCCCAACGCGCTGCTGCGTCCCGGCCCGCACGCGGTCACCGCGGCCCGGCTGCGCACCGACCTCGCCGGTCACGACGCCGCCGTCCTGCTCGACCCGGACGACCCCGAGCTGCTGGCGGTCGCCCGGCCCGCCGCCGCGGCCGCCCGACCCGCCGCCGGGCTGGCCGGCCCGGGCCGGGCCCACGAGCCGTTCCCCGCGTTCGTGCGGAGCCGGGTCGGGCCGCTCGCGCGGCGTCTCACCGGTACCGACGCGACGGCCCTGCTGCCCGTCGTCGGGTCGGACGACATCGCCGCGGCCGACGCCGCGGGCCGGGCCGCGCTGCCCGGCGGCGCACCGGCCGGCGACGCGGGCCCCGCCGACGCGGTCGCCCGGCTCGACGCCGTCGCGCTGCGTGCCATGGCCTCGGTGCTCGACGCGGGGGACCCGGAGGTCGCCCCGCGGCACGCGTGGCTGGTGCGGCGGTGGCGGGCCGAGCTCGCCGCGCACGGCGACCCCGGACCGCAGCCGGACGGCGCGCTGCACGCGGCCTGCGCCGACCTGGGCTACCCGCCCGCGATGGTCGAGTTCTTCGCCGCCGCCATGGCCCACCTGCCCGAGCTGCTGCGCGATGAGGTGCCGCTGCAGGCGCTGCTGTTCCCCGACGGCGAGATCGCCACCGCCCTGGCGAGCTACCAGGACAACACGATCAACACCTACCTCAACGGGGCGCTGGCCCACCTCGCCGCGAGCACCGCACGGACCCGGGCGGAGCCGCTGCGCGTCCTGGAGCTGGGCGGCGGCGTCGGCGGCAGCACCCGCGCCGTCCTCGACGGCCTGGGGGAGGCGCCGGTCGACTACCTGTTCACCGACGTCTCCCGGTTCTTCCTCGACCTGGCCGCGACCCGGTTCCCCGGGGTGCGGACCGCGCTGCTCGACGTCACCACCGACCTGGCCGCCCACGACGGCCGCCACGACCTCGTCGTCGCGGCGAACGTCCTGCACAACGCCGTCGACGTCCGCGCGACGCTCGCCGCCGTCCGCGGGGTGCTGGCCCCCGGCGGGGTGCTCGCCCTGGTCGAGTCGACCCGCGAGCACCTCCCGGCGCTGGTGTCGATGCAGTTCCTCATGTCCGCGCGTCCGGGCGCGGCCGCCGCCGGCAGCGGGGACCTGCGCGCCGGCACCGACCGGATCTTCCTGACCGAGCGGGAGTGGTGGGCCGAGCTCGCCGCCGCCGGTCTGCGGCCGGTCGCGGCGCTGCCCCACGGCACGGACGACCTGCGGGTGCTGGGGCAGCAGCTGCTCCTGGCGACGCCGTGAGCCCGCCGCCCGGCCCGGCGTGCCGGGCGGCGGACGACGCGGAGCGGGACGGGGGCTGGACATCGGGTCCGACGGCGCGTTGCCTGGGGCACGGTCGTCCTCCGGCGCACGCCCCGCGCGCCGGCGCGGGCACCGGGGAAGGTGGGCCCGTGTTCGGCGAACCCCTGATGGCGACGTGCTGGACCTCGGCGGGCGACGCCGCGTCCGACCGGGCGGACCTGCGCAGCCCGGTGCCCCTGCGGACCCGGGTCGAGGCCGCCGCCGCGGCGGGGTTCCGCGGGTTCGGCCTGCTGTCGGCCGACCTGCCGGCGGCGATGCGCGCCCACGGCGGGTTCGACGGGGTCCGCGCGCTGTTCGAGGAGAACGGCATCACCCACGTCGAGCTGGAGGACGTCCCGGCCTGGTGGTCCGACGACGGGCCGGAGCGGGAGACCGCGGACGCGGTCCGCGACCTGCTGCTGGCCGCCGCGCCGGCGCTCGGAGCCCGCCACATCAAGGTCACCCCGGACGGGACGGGCGCACCCTGGTACCCGGCGCGGTGGGCGGCGCGGTTCGGTGACCTCGCGGCCCGGGCCGCGGACAGCGGTGTCCGGCTGGGCATCGAGTTCTTCCCCTGGTCGAACATCGCGACGCTGGCCGACGGCCTCCGCCTGGTCGAGGCGGCCGGCCACGACAACGCCGGGGTGATCATCGACGTCTGGCACACCGAGCGTGGCGGGACACCGGTCGCCGACCTCGCCGCCGTGCCGGTCGAGCGGATCATCGGGGTCGAGCTGAACGACGCCGACCGCACGGTGGTCGGCACGCTGTTCGAGGACACCGTGCACCGCCGGCGGTACTGCGGCGACGGCGACTTCGACCTCACCGGTGCGATCGCGTCGCTGCGCCGGGCCGGGTGGCGGGGACCGTGGGGCGTGGAGATCCTCTCCGACGAGCACCGTGCCCTCGACGTCGCGACGGCCTGCCGGAGGGCGTTCGACACCGCCGACGCGGTCCTGACCGCGGCGGCGGGCTGACCCCGGGCGGCGCCCCGGCGCGCGGTGATCCGCTCGGCGCGCGCTGGTCCGCCTGACACGCGGTGATCCACCCGGCGCGCGCTGGTCCGCCCGGCGCGCGCTGATCCGCCCGGCGCGCGCGTCCGGACACACGCGCCGAGCGGATCACCGCGCGTCCGGCCGGGGGCGGCCCACCCCGCTGCGCGCGAGCAGCGCGACGACGTGGATCCGGCGGGCCGTCAGCTCTTGGCGCAGACGCACCCCTGCGAGGACCCGCCCGCGATCTTCGCCGAGCAGAACCTCCGGTCGATGGCGTCGTGGTCCGCCCAGCGGTGCGGGCAGACCGGGCAGAGGTCGTCCGGGTCGGTGTCGTCGGTGTCGGGTGCGGGCTGCCGGTCGTCCATGGTGGTGGTGCTCCTTCGGGGGTCGCCCCGAGCGGACCCGGGGACGGGTCAGGGGGCCGGTGGCCCGGTGGGGCGGCGTAGCGGGGCGCCGACCGCGTGCAGGTGACGCAGGACCTCGGCGTAGGAACGCAGGGGCCCGGTCCGGGTGTAGGGCAGGCCGTGGGCGGTGCAGAACGCCTGCACCACCGGTTGGGCGCGACGCAGGTGCGGGCGCGGCATCCGCGGGAACAGGTGGTGCTCGACCTGGTAGTTCAGGCCGCCCAGTGCGACGTCGAGCACCCGGCCGCCGAGCACGTTGCGGGAGGTCAGCACCTGCTTGTGCAGGTGGTCCATCCGCTGCCCGGCGGGGATGATCGGCATGCCCTTGTGGTTCGGGGCGAACGCCAGTCCCATGTACACCCCCCACAGTCCCTGGTGCACCACGACGAACGCGACCGCCTGGAGCGGCGAGAGCACCCAGAACACCGCACCGAGGTAGCCGACGGCATGGGCGACGAGCAGCGCCCCCTCCAGCCACGGGCGCGGGACCTCGCGGCGCAGCACGCTCCGGACGGCGGTGACGTGCAGGCTCCACCCCTCCAGGAACAGCAGCGGCAGGAACAGGTACGCCTGGTGGCCGATCATCCACCGGACCGGTCCGCGAGCGGCGGCGGCCTGCTCGGGGCTGAAGGCGAGCACCGGGATGTCGATGTCCGGGTCGTCGTCGGCGTGGTTGGGGTGGGCGTGGTGGGCGGTGTGCTGGGTGACCCAGGTGCCGTAGCTCAGCCCGACCAGCCCGCCGTGCAGGTAGCCGACGACGTCGTTGGCGCGCCGGCCGGCGAAGATCTGACGGTGGCCCGCGTCGTGGCCGATGAAGGCCAGCTGCGTGGTCACGACCGCGAAGAACACTGCGAGCAGCAGCTGCCACCAGGACGGGCCGAGCCACACGAACACGGTGAGACCGCCGGCGAGCAGGACCCCGTTCGCCGCGAACAGGAGCAGGTAGGCCCGGCGGGCCTGCTGCAGCAGACCCGCCCCGGACACCAGGGCGGCCAGCTCGCCGAACCCGCCCGCCGTCGTCGGACGGGTACCGCGGGTGGACGGGACGGTGGGTGGGGGCGTCGTCATGCGTGCTCTCCGGTCGACCCTCGGGACACGGGACGAGCGGTCCTCACGACCGCACGGCTCACGCGTCGGAACGAGCCGCCGGGGACAGCGACACGCGACCCGGGCCTGTGCGGGAACGGTCGGAACCGCACCACGGGACGGCACGGTCACGCCTCCGTAATGTGGCACACGGGTCGCCGGGCTGCACACCCGCGCTCGGTCGCGGCCCGGGCGGGAGCTTCCTCAGGAGCCGGGTCGGAAGGCGCGGCGGGCCGCCGCCGACAGGGCCGCCCTGCGGCGCTCGTGCACCGCGGCGGCGTCGGCCGGGTCGGCGGTGATCGTCGGGGAGGCGGGGGACCAGGCCAGCGACAGGCCGATGACCAGGGGGTAGACGTCCCGCGCGTCGAGATCGGGGTCGACCAGGCCGTCGGCCTGGGCCGCGCGCACCGCGTCGATCTTGGCCTCGACGTCGTCGGCGACCACCGTCATCAGGTCACCGGTGGGGGTGCGTTCCAGGCGTGCCCAGATCGCCAGCCGCACGACCTCCGGGCGCCGGACGTAGGCGTCGTAGAGGCGGGCGACGTACCCCGGCAGGTCGCGGGGCTCGAACGGGACCATCTCCAGGATCAGCGCGAGGTGCTCGGCGAACACCGCGTCGAACAACCCGTCCTTGGAGGAGAACCAGGCGTAGATCTGGGCCTTGTTCGCCCCGGCGGCGGTCGCGATCCGGTCCACCCGCGCCCCGGCGATGCCGTGGGTGGAGAACTCGGCGGCCGCGGCGTCGAGCAGGCGGCGGCGGGTGGCGGATCCGTCCCGGGGCACGTCGCCACCATAACCAACCGTTCAGTTGCGATCCAGTCGGCGGGGTCGTAGCGTCGTTCATAACCAACTGGTTTGTCATGAAAGGTGTCGTCATGATCGAGACCACCGGAATCGCCGTGCACCGCCCCGGGGGTGCCCCGGAGCGCTGGAGGTTCGAGCGGCGCGACCCGCTGCCCGGCGACGTCGTGGTGCGGGTGACCCACTGCGGCGTCTGCGCCACCGACCTGCACGCCCTGCGGGGCACCGACCCGTCGGCGTTCCCGCTGGTGGCGGGACATGAGATGACCGGAGTCGTCGACGCGGTCGGGACGGCGGTGACCGACCTCGCGCCGGGGGACCGGGTCGCCGTCGGCAACATCGTCGGGTCCTGCGGCCGGTGTGCCGCCTGCCGCGCGGGCCGGGAGAACGGCTGCGCCGACTACCCGACGCTGACCTACGGCGGTCCCGACCCGCACCTCGGCGGCACCACCCGCGGCGGGTTCTCCTCGCACATCGTCGTCGACCGGCACTTCGTCCACGCCCTGCCCGACGGGCTCGACCCGGCCGCCGCCGCGCCGCTGCTGTGCGCGGGGGTCACCACGTTCGCGCCGCTGCGCCGCTTCGGCGCCGGCCCGGGGACGACGGTCGGGGTCGTCGGCATCGGCGGGCTCGGCCACCTGGCGGTCAAGTACGCCACCGCCCTCGGCGCACGGGTCGTCGCCTTCACGACCAGCGCCGCCAAGCGCGACGCCGCCCTGGCCCTCGGGGCCGACGACGTCGTGCTCACCCGCGACCCCGACGCGATGGCGGCCGCGTTCCGCACCGTCGACCTGCTGCTGGACACCACCGGCGTCGCCCTCGACCTGGCCCCCTACCTGCGGACGCTGACCGTCGACGGAACCTACGTGCTGGTCGGCATCCCGCCGGAGCCGCTCACGGTCGACCCGCTGAGCCTCGTGGTGGGGGAGAAGCGGATCGCCGGCACCGGGTCGGGTGGGGTGCCGGTCACCCGCGAGATGCTCGACTTCTCCGCCGAGCACGGCATCGTCGCCGACGTCGAGGTGGTCGGCCCGGACCGGTTCACCGAGGCGCTGGACCGGCTCGCCCGCGGCGACGTGCGGTTCCGCTTCGTCGTCGACGTCACCGGGCTCTGACCGGTCCGGCGCTCAGCGCTGCCGGACCGGCCGGACGAGGATCTCGTTGACGTCGACCTCGGGGGAGGTGCCGACCGCGTAGGCGACGGCGTCGGCGACGGCCTCCGGTGCGATCGCGTGCCTGCGGTAGACGGCCATCGCGTCGCGGGCGGTCGGGTCGGTGATGCTGTCGGCGAGCTCGGAGGTCACGACACCGGGGGACACCGTGGTGACCCGGATGCCCGGCGACGACTCCAGACGCAGGCCCTCGGTGATCGCCCACGCCGCGTGCTTGGTGCCGGCGTAGACCGCCGCCGTCGCGTTCACCTCGTGCGCGCCGACCGAGGCCGTCGTCACGAAGTGGCCCTGGTCCGCGGAGGTGAAGTGCCCCAGGACGGCGTGGATCGTGTGGAGGAGCCCCCGGACGTTCACGTCGACCATGCGGTCCCACTCCTGCACCAGGCCGGCGTCGAGGCGCGACAGCGGCATCACCCCGGCGTTGGCGACGGCGACGTCGATCCGCCCGTGCCGGGCGACGACGTCGTCGACGAGCGCGACGAGGGCGTCGCGGTCCACGACGTCGACCGGGTGCGGCTCGATGCCGGGCACCTGCGCGGCGAGGTCGGCGAGCCGGTCGGCCCGCCGGGCGGTGGCGATCACGTGGTGGCCGTCGTGGGCGAGCCGGGCGGCGATCGCGCGGCCGATGCCACTGCTCGCGCCGGTCACCAGGGCCACGGGAGTGGGGTTCGTGTCGTTCATGTCCTCCTTCCTACGAGCCGCGGCGACGGCGCGGCAGGGCGCGACGGTCGTGGGAGTGCCACACCCACCCGGGCCGGCGCGGGGTCGCCTAGGGTCGCGTCCATGGTGGCCACACCGCTCGGCGAGTACCTGCGGACCCGGCGCGCACTGGTGACCCCGGACGCCGTCGGCCTGGTCTCGGCGGGGGTCCGTCGTGTCCCGGGGCTGCGTCGTGAGGAGGTCGCGCTGCTGGCCGGGATGAGCGCCGACTACTACGTGCGGCTGGAGCAGGGCCGCGAGCGGAACCCGTCGGCGCAGGTGCTGGAGGCGCTCGCGGCCGTCCTGCGGCTCGACGACGACGCCCGGATGCACCTGTTCCGGCTGGCGGGGGCGGCGCCGCGGCCCCGGGCCCCGATCGCGGACGAGCGGCTCGACCCGCAGCTGGCGGCCCTGCTGGACAGCTGGCCGGGCCGGCCCGCGATCGTCCTCGGCCGCGGCTACGACGTGCTGGGCGCCAACCGGCTCGGGGCGGCGCTCGGGTTCGCCCCCGGGACCAACCTCGTCGAGAAGGTCTTCGAGGACCCGGCCTCCCGCACCTTCTACGCCGACTGGACCGCCGCGGCGGCGAACACCGTCGCCGGGTTCCGGGTGCTGCACGGCCAGGCCCCCGACGACCCCCGTGTCCGGCAGGTCCTCACGGCGATGCTGGACCGCAGCCCCGAGTTCGCCGAGCACTGGGCCCGGCACGACGCGCGGGGCAAGGGTGCCGAGCACAAGCGGCTGGTGCACCCCGACGTCGGCGCGCTGGACCTGCACCTGCAGTCGTTCGACGTCCGGTCGGCGCCGGGACAGCAGCTCGTCGTCTACGGGTGCGAGCCGGGGTCGGAGACGGCGGACCGGCTGGAGCTGCTGGGGATCGCCGCCGCGTCCGGCGCCTGACACCGTCCTCGGCCCGGGGTCTCAGTGCGCCGCGTCCACCACGTCCTCGCGGGTCAGCCGCCGCCGGAACACCCAGAACGTCCAGGCCTGGTAGGCGAGCACGACCGGCGTGACGACCGCGGCCACCCAGGTCATGATCGTCAGGGTGTACGGCGTCGACGCCGCGTTCACCACGGTCAACGAGAAGGCCGGGTCGGTCGTCGACGGCAGCACGTCCGGGTACAGCGACCCGAACAGCGTCACCGCGACGGCGACGATCGCGACCGTGGTCGCGGTGAACGACCAGCCCGACCGGCCCCGGACGGCGGCGAGGGTCCCGCCGGCCAGCCCGAGGGCCGCGACCAGGACCGGGGCGACGATCCACACCGGGGCGCCGTCGAGCAGCGTCCAGACCAGGAACGCCGCACCCGCCGGGATCGCGCACAGCCCCGCCGTCACCGCGACGGTGGTGGAGCGCTCGCGCACCGGGCCGTCGGTCTTCAGCGCGAGGAAGGCCGCCCCGTGCAGGGCGAAGACCAGCACCGTGGTGACGCCGCCGAGCAGCGCGTAGGGGTGGAGCAGGGTGAGCAGCGTGCCGGTGAACTCGTGGTCGGCGTCGAGCGGGACACCGTGCACGATGTTCGCCAGCGCCACCCCGAGCAGCAGCGCCGCGGCGAGCGACGAGCCGGTCAGCACGCGGTCCAGCACCGGGGCCCAGCGCGGCTCCTTGCCCCGGTACTCCAGCGCGATCCCGCGCAGGATCAGGGCGACGAGCAGCAGCAGGAACGCCAGGTAGAAGCCGGAGAACAGGCTCGCGTACCACTCCGGGAACGCGGCGAAGGTCGCGCCGCCCGCGACGATCAGCCACACCTCGTTGCCGTCCCACACCGGGCCGATCGTGCCGAGCGCGACGCGGCGGTCGGGCTCGTCACGGGCGACGACGGGCAGCAGCATCCCCACCCCGAAGTCGAAGCCCTCCAGGCAGAGGTAACCGGTCCACAGGACCGCGATCAGGACGAACCAGACGTCGACGAGTGCCATGTCGGTCCCCTCCTCAGTAGGTCGGTACGGGGGCGGTGGTCCCGGCCGGCTCCGGGTCGGCGACGCCCGCGGGCGGCGGCGGACCGGCGCGCACGGCCCGGACGAGCAGGACGACCTCGACGACGGCCAGCGCGCCGTAGAGCAGCGTGAACACGACCAGCGAGGTGAGCACCGACGCCCAGCCGACGCTCGGCGAGACGCCGTCGGCGGTGCGCAGCACGCCGTAGACGACCCAGGGCTGGCGGCCCGCCTCGGTGAAGATCCAGCCCGCGGAGTTCGCGAGCAGCGGCGCGGCCAGCCCCAGACCGGCGGCCGGGCCGAACCAGCGCGGCAGCCGCCGCGTCGCCCGGGAACGCCGGGTCAGCCACAGCCCGACGACGGCGAGCAGCGCCGCCAGCAGCCCGAAGCCGATCATCAGCCGGAACATCCAGTAGCTGAGCGGGATGTCCGGGGTGTACAGACCCGGCCCGAACGCGGTGACGGCCCGCTCCTGCAGCTGGTGGATGCCCTCCACCTCGCCGTCCCAGGTGCCGGTGGCCAGGAACGACAGCAGCCGCGGCACCCGCAGGCTCCACAGCTCGCGGGTGCCGTCGAGCGAGCCGATGGTGAACACCGAGAACGACGCCGGTGCGACGGTGTCGTAGAGCGCCTCGGCCGCGGCCATCTTCATCGGCTGCTGCTCGGTCATCAGCCGGGCCTGCAGGTCCCCGGTGAGCACGACGCCCAGGCTCCCGGCCAGCGTCGTCCACAGCCCGACCCGGATCGAGGGGCGGAAGACCTCGGGGTGGCGGTCCCGCACCAGGTTCCACGCGCTGATCGCGACCAGGAACATCCCGGCCGTCACCAGGCAGGCGGTCAGGGTGTGGGAGAACGCCCCGACCGCGGTGGAGTTGGTCAGCAGCGCACCGAAGTCGGTCAGCTCCGCCCGGCCGGTCGCGGCGTTCACGGTGGAGCCGACCGGGTGCTGCATCCAGGAGTTCGCGGCGAGGATGAAGTAGGCGCTCAGCACCGTCCCGATCGCAGCCAGCCAGATGCAGGCGAGGTGCACGCCCTTCGACAGCCGGTCCCAGCCGAAGATCCACAGACCGAGGAAGGTCGACTCCAGGAAGAAGGCGAGCAGGCCCTCGATCGCCAGCGGGGCGCCGAAGATGTCGCCGACGAAGCGGCTGTAGTCGCTCCAGTTCATCCCGAACTGGAACTCCTGCACGATGCCGGTGACGACGCCCATCGCGAAGTTGATCAGGAAGAGCTTTCCCCAGAACTGCGTCGCGCGCAGCCAGCGGTCGTCGGCGGTGACGAACCAGGTGGTCTGCAGGCCCGCGACGAGCAGGGACAGGCCGATCGTCAGCGGGACGAACAGGAAGTGGTAGACGGTGGTGATCGCGAACTGCCACCGCGCGAGGTCGAGGTTCATCACGCCCCTCCGGAGCCGGCGGGTCCCGTGTGGACCCGTCACCCGATCGTCGTCCGGACCGGGTGGTCGGGGCTCCGGGCGAAGGTCGGTCCGCGGTGTACCGGACGGCCCGCCCGCTCCGGGACGAAGGTCCCGGGCCGGGCCGGGTCAGGCCGGGTCGACCAGGTCGGCGGCCGGGCGTCGCGGCGTCGCCGGGACGGGGACCCCGTGGCCCAGGCGCAGGACGACCTGCGGGGGCCGGTCCCGGGCGAGCGAGCGGCGCACCCGCTCCCGCACGTCGGGGACCTCCACCAGCTGGGACACCGGCGACGCCGACAGGCCCTCGGCGGTGGCGGTCAGCAGCACCCGCGCCAGGGCCTCGCCGGCGCGCAGGTCGTCGCGGGGACCGTCGAGGTGCGAGGTCAGCACCGCGATCAGCGGGGCCGACTCGAAGGCGGCCGGCGCGGGCCGCGGGTGGGCGGACCCGCCGAAGTCCCGCGTCACCCACGGCTGGTTCGGGGCCGGCAGCGGTCCGCCCGCCGAGGCGGGGACGCCGTCGTCGAGGCCGCTGTGCCGGCCGGTCCAGGCCGCCATCTCCGCGACGAACGCGGGGTCGGCGGACTGGCGGGCGTGCGCCTCGCGGGCGAGGCCGCCCAGCACCGCGAGGTCCCCCGGGTCGGTCACCAGCTGCAGCCAGGCGCCCTCCTCGAACGCGGCGCGGGTGAGCGCGAAGCGGGTCGGGTTCGGCACCGGGACGTCGGAGAACGGGCGCCGGTTCGTGTGCCGGCGCGGCACCGCCTCCAGCAGCCGTCTCTGCTCGGGGGTGGCCGGCATCGCCGCGCCGCGCCGGACCACCGCGAGCAGTCCCGGGTCCGACGGGTCGGGGAGGCGGGTGACGAGCGGGCGGATGCCGGCCCCGGCCAGCGCGAGACGCAGCCCGTAGAGCGCCGCCCCGCAGCCGATCCGCAGCTCGCGGTCGGTCGGGTCGGCGACCGGCAGCCGTCGCGCGGGGTCGGCCCGCAGCTCGAGGTGGTCGGCGCCGACCCGGAACCGCCACGGCTGGGCGTTGTGCAGCGACGGCGCCAGGCCCGCCGTCGCCAGCACCCGGGCGGTCGCCGCGGCGTCGAGTCCGAGGATCGGGGTGACCGGCGCGGCCGTGCCGACGGTGTCCATGATGTGCGTCCCTCCCGGCGACCGGGCGTTCACCGGTGCCTCCGTGGCGATGGTGGGCGCCGCCGGTGCCGGTGGGACAGGTACGAAGGTCCCGGCCCGTGCCGGACGCCGGCCGTATCGTCGGCCCGGTGACGACGACGGACGAGGGACACGGTCGCGGGGACGGTGACGGGCAGGGCGAGATCTCCGGTCTGCTGGCGGGCCTGCGCCTGGACCAGCTGATCGGCGAGGTGCAGGACCGCCTCGCCGAGATCGCGTCCACCCGGCGGCGGACGCAGCGGCTGCTCGACGCGGTGCTCGGGGTCGCGGCCGGTCTGGAGCTGGACACCACGTTGGCGCGGATCGTGCAGTCCGCGGTGGACCTGGTCGACGCCCGCTACGGCGCGCTGGGCGTGCTCGCCCCGGACGGCAGCATCGCCCGCTTCGTCGACGTCGGCCTGGACGAGGCGACCCGCACCGCGCTGGGACGCCCGCCCGAGGGCCGCGGCCTGCTCGGCCAGCTGATCGCCGACCCGCGTCCGCTGCGCCTGCACGACCTGTCGGCGCACCCGTCCTCGGTCGGCTTCCCGCCGAACCACCCGCCGATGCGCAGCTTCATCGGCGTCCCCGTACGGGTCAGCGACGCCGTCTACGGCAACCTCTACCTCACCGAGAAGCGCACCGGCACCGAGTTCACCGCCGACGACGAGCTGATCCTCATGGCGCTCGCCGCCGCGGCCGGGATCGCCGTGCAGAACGCCGACCTGTTCGAGCAGGGACTGCTCCGCCAGCAGTGGCTGGAGGCGCTCGCCGAGATCCGCGGCGAGGTGCTGGCCGGCACCGGCGAGGCCGACACGCTCGCGCTCGTCGCCCGGCGCAGCCTGGAGCTGTCCCGGGCCGACGGGACCCTGATCGCCCTGGGCCCCGACTACGACGGCGGCTTCCGGGAGGGCGCGACCGCGGGCCGTCCGCCGCTGGCCGGCGGCCCCGACGACGCGCTCCTGCGCCGGGCCGTCGAGCTCCGCCAGCCGGTCCTGGCCGACGTCACCGAGGCCGCGGTCAGCGTCGACGGCGCCCGCGGGCCGGTCGTCGCGGTGCCGATGCGGGCCGTGACCCGGGTCAGCGGGGTCCTGGTCGCCCGCCGCGCCCCCGGCGACCCGCCGTTCCGGCCGTCGGAGGTGCCGCTGCTGGTGTCCTTCGCCGACCAGGCGGCGCTGGCCCTGGAGCTGGGGGAGAAGCAGCACACCCAGCGCGAGCTCGCGGTGCTCGCCGACCGCGACCGCATCGCCCGCGACCTGCACGACCACGTCATCCAGCGGCTGTTCGCGGTCGGCCTCACCCTGCAGGGCACGCTGCGCCGCGCCGGCGACGACGCCGCGGGCGCCGCCGTGCGCGAGCAGGTCGGGCAGGCCGTCGACGAGCTGGACCGCACGGTCCGCGAGATCCGCACCTCGATCTTCGACCTGCACACCGCGGACCAGGGCGGCGGCGGTCTGCGACGGCGGCTGCTCGACACCGTCGCGCGGGTGACGGCCGCGTCCGGGATCGACGCGACCGTCGACACCGCGGGACCGGTCGACACCGTCGTGCCCGCGCACGTCGCCGTGCACCTGCTGGCCGTGGTGCGCGAGGCCACGTCGAACGCGGTCCGCCACTCCGGTGCGGCCCGGCTGCACGTGCGGGTCGACGCCGGGGAGGAGCTGACCGCGGAGGTCGTCGACGACGGCTGCGGCATCGGCCCCACCGGCCGGCGCAGCGGGCTGCGCAACATCGCCGACCGCGCGGCCGAGCTCGACGGCACCTCGGTCGTCGAGCGCGTCGCGACCGGGGGCACCCGGCTGCGGTGGACGGTCCCGCTGGGCTGAGCGGGTCAGCGCCCGTGGCGGCGCTCGACGGCGTAGACGGCGGCCTCGGTGCGCCGGGAGAACCCGAGCTTGTGCAGGATCGAGGACACGTAGTTCTTCACGGTCTTCTCGGCCAGGTGCAGCGTGGCGCCGATCTGGCGGTTGGTGAGCCCGTCGGCGACGAGCCCGAGGATCCGCTGCTCCTGCGGGCTGAGGGTGTCGTAGCGGGGGTCGGCCTCGGGGTCGGAGCCGCCGGTGC
The DNA here is from genome assembly GCF_020496245.1 of Pseudonocardia sp. ICBG601. Classification (NCBI taxonomy): domain Bacteria; kingdom Bacillati; phylum Actinomycetota; class Actinomycetes; order Pseudonocardiales; family Pseudonocardiaceae; genus Pseudonocardia; species Pseudonocardia sp. ICBG601. Next base: position 2,851,900 of record NZ_JAHLJA010000148.1, read on the forward strand.
GCAGCCGCGCCAGCACCGCGGCGGTCGCCCGCGGGTCGAGCAGCGAGCCGCCGGCGGCGACCGTGCGCACGGCACCGACCAGGTCGACGCCCGCGACCTGCTTGAGCAGGTACCCGGCGGCCCCGGCCATGATCGCGCCGAACAGCGCCTCGTCGTCGGAGTACGAGGTCAGCATCAGGCAGGCCGGCGGCGGGACGACCGCCGAGCGCAGGTCGCGGCACACCGAGACGCCGTCGCCGTCGGGCAGCCGGACGTCGAGCAGCGCGACGTCCGGGCGCAGGGCGGGGATCCGGGAGAGGGCCTGCGCCGCGGTCCCGGCCTCGCCGACGATCTCGATGTCGTCCTCCATGCCGAGCAGCTGGGCCAGCCCGCGGCGCACGATCTCGTGGTCGTCGAGCAGGAACACCGAGATCGTCATCGTCGTCCTCCGGGGCCGGGTCGTCGTCGGGCCGAGGCTAACGGGCGTTCCGGGCACACCGGGCGGGCCGAAGGTCCCGGCGCCCGGGTGCTCCCGGTCACGGGGACATCGGTGCGGCAGCCGGTGCGGCGGTCAGTGCAGCAGGACGTCGGCGGGCCTGCGGCGCGGTGTCTCCGGGAGCTCGGCGTCGTCCTGGGGGCGGCCGACGCGCAGCAGCAGCTGCGGGTGGTCGGCGGTGCGCAGGACCTGCCGGGCCAGGTCCGCCCGGGTCCGGGACGCCTCCAGCACCCGCGAGAGCGGGCAGGTCGCGAGACCGAGCGCGGTGGCGGCGAGCAGCACGACCCCGGCCGCCTCCCCGGCGGCGAGCCGGGCCGGGTCGTCGTCGGCGCGGGTGGTCAGCACCATGATCGTGGCCTCGTCGCGGACGGCGGCCCGGGCCGGCAGCGAGCCGCCCGGGAAGCGCACGCCCAGGTCGGGGCCCGGCCGCCACGGTGCGCCGCGGGGGAGCGACCCGGCCGGGACCCCGTCGTGCGAGCCCGGGTAGCGGTGGGTCCAGACCAGCAGCTCGGCGGCCTGGCCGGGCCGGGCGCGGGCCTCCCGCGCCGCCGTGTCCTCCAGCGCCGCGAGGTGCTCGCGGGCGACCGCGTCGGTCACGGTGTGCAGGGTGGCGCCGTACCGCGCCGCGTGCTCGCCGAGGACCGCGCGTGCGTGCCGCGAGTCCACACCCTCGCGGAAGGGCCGCCGGTCGGTGCGCCGGCGCGGGATCGCCCGGGCCAGCGCCGCCACGGTGTGGTCGGCGGGGTCCGGGGGAGCCCCGGTGAGCCGGACCGTCGCCAGGTGGTTCCGGTCCCCGGTCGGGAGCCGGGTGACCTCGTGGCCCGCCCCGAGCGCGGCGAGCGCGACGTGCAGGAAGCCCAGCGCGGACCCGCAGCTGACCAGCTGGTCGCGCCGGTCGGGGTCGGTGAAGGGCAGCCGCCGGTCGGGGTCGGCGTGCAGCTCCAGCCGGTCGGTCGCGACCCGCCAGCGCCACGGCTGGGTGTTGTGCACCGAGGGGGCGCGCACCGCCGCCGTGAGCGCGCGGCGCAGCACCTCCGGCCCGGACGGCGACGCCGCCGTCACCGCGACACCGCCGCGGCGGCGAGCCCGGCCGTCCACTCCCGCCCGCCGGGTGTCCCGGCCGTGTGCAGCCGCACCGGGAGCTCCAGGTCCGGCGCCGGCACCGGGTGCGGACGGCCGTCCCCGGCGGGCGCGGCGTCGACCATCCACAGCGGTCGGACCCGCAGCACCGCCGCGTGCCGGTGCAGGAACCGGCTCGCGGCGACGCGGGCCCACGGCCTGCCCCACGCCCCGACGAGCACGACGCCGGCGACCCCGGCGAGCGTGCGGGCGTCGCCCGCCCGGACGACGAGCGGGCGCAGCCCCTGCCCGGCCAGCTCGGCCCCGATCGCGGCCGCGGTGTCCAGCGACCGCCGGTCGGCACCGGCCAGCGCGACCATCACCGTGAGCTCCCCGCGCACCTCGACCATGGTGACCTCCTCCGTCGTCCCGGTACCGATGCTCCTCCGGGAACGACGGTCGGGGCAGGGCCGGGCGGCACGCCCGGCCCGGGCCGAAGGTCCCGCACTACGACTTCGGTCGGAGGCCGTCGCCGTTCGATCGATGTGCGGAGCCGGGCGGCGTTCCTAGCGTCCGCCCCGACCGCGACGAGGGGACGGGAACGATGCGAGGACGACGGAACCTGATACGGGCGACGGTGCTGGCGCTGCTGGCCGGGCTGACCGGTGCGGCGGTCGCGGCTCCCGCGGGGGCGGCGGAACCCGCGGCAGGGCCGGAGTGGGGCCCCTGCCCCGCGGACGTGGTGGCGCCGCTGGTGGCGCTGCAGTGCACGCAGATCCCGGTGCCGCTGGACCACGGCAGCCCCGACGGCGAACAGATCACGATCACGGTGTCGCGGCTGGCGAGCACGAAGCCGGAGAAGCGCCGCGGGATCCTGATCCTGAACCCCGGGGGTCCGGGCGGGTCCGGGCTGGCGTTCGCGAACGACCTGGTGAAGCGCGGTCTGCCCGCGAGCGTGCAGGAGAGCTACGACATCATCGGGTTCGACACCCGCGGGGTCGGCCACTCGGACCCGGTGAGCTGCGGGTTCACCACCGACCAGGACTACATCGGCAACATCCCGCCGTACGCCGCCGACGACGCGGCGGTCCTGCGGACGGCCGAGGTCGCGCGGGAGGTGGCGCAGCGGTGCGCGGCGAACGACCGCAACGGGCACCTGCGGCACGTCACGACCGCCAACGTCGCCCGGGACATGGACCGCATCCGGGCCGCGCTCGGCGAGGAGAAGGCCAGCTTCCTCGGCTTCTCCTACGGCTCGGCGCTCGGGGCGGCCTACGCCTCCCTGTTCCCCGACCGCTCCGACCGCGTCGTGCTCGACAGCAACGTCGGTGACACCCACCTCGACCCCGACGGCATCCGCCGCTACGCACTCGGCGCCGAGGAGACCTTCGGGGACTTCGCCCGCTGGGCCGCCGACCGGCACGGCACCTACGGGCTGGGCGCCACACCGGAGGAGGTGCGGCAGACCTACCTCCGGCTCGCCGCGCGGCTCGACGACCGGCCGTCGGGCGGGGTCGACGGGCGGGTGTTCCGGGCGGCCACCTTCGTCGGCCTGTACGGCCCGACCCTCTACGGCAGCACCGCCGCGGCCTGGCAGTCGCTGCTGTCCGGCGACGCCCCGGCCGCCCCGGCGCCGCCCGCCCCCGCGCCGCCCCCGGGCCCGTCGCCGCAGGACAACTCCTACACGGCGTTCCTGGCCACCACCTGCAACGACGTCGCCTGGCCGCGGGACGTCGCGGTCTACCAGCGGGCGGTGGCGCAGGACCGCGAGCGCTTCCCGGTGTACGGCGCGGCGAGCGCGAACGTGCTGCCCTGCGCCTTCTGGCCGTACGAGCCGGCCGAGCCGCCGGTCCGGGTGCTCGACGAGGGCCCGGCGAACGTGCTGATCGTGCAGAACCGCCACGACCCGGTCACCCCGCTGCGCGGCGGTGAGCTCCTCCGGGAGAAGTTCGGCGACCGGGCCCGGCTCGTCGTCGAGAACGGGAGCGGCCACGGCGTCTACGCGGGCGTCGGGGACACCCCGTGCGCGCTGGGGGTCACGACGTCGTACCTGGTGGACGGGACGCTCCCGCCCGACGACGTGATCTGCCGCTGACCCGCCCGCGGCGGCTCAGCCGACGGCGGCGCGCCGGGCCGTCCCCGCGGCCGGGCTGCGCTCGTGCACGAGTGCGCTGAACACGAGCGCGAACACGCCCCAGACGACGACCTGCGCGCCCAGTGCGGCGGCACGGAAGTCGTAGAGCACCGTCGCCGGGAAGTCGGCGGGCGTCTCGGCGACGGCGGGCAGCAGCGACCCGACGACGAGGGTCACCACGAGGTAGCCGACCCCGGCGGCGACGACGGCGTTCCACCGGCCCAGCCGCGGCGTCAGCCGCTCGGACGCGACCACGGCGACGACCATCAGCGCGATCGAGACGACCACCATGAGCAGGAACAGCCCGGTGCGCGAGCCGATGGTGTCGTCGGCGGTGGAGGCGGGCGGGTTCGCCGGGTACTTCACCAGCGGCACCAGCACCGCCGAGACGAACCCGAGCAGCGTGACGACCACCGCGGTCGACCGCGAGCCCAGCGGCGCCAGCCGTCCGCGCGCGACGGCGAACACGAGGGCGAGGATGCCGCCGATCGCGACGCCGTAGACGACGTAGGCGACACCGAGCCCGACGTTCGCCTGGACGGCGCGGCTGACCAGCTCCTCGTGGGCGTGCTCGTCGGAGGCCGCGGCCATGGCGTCCTCGAAGGCGATCCCGCCGTCCAGCGGGGGCTCGCCGAAGAACCGGGCGAACAGGTAGGCCACGACACCCGCGGCCAGGCCCGCGATCATGCCGCGGACCAGCAGAGCTCTCACGATCACGTCCGGCTCCGCGTCAGTGGCAGGGGAAGCCGAGCAGGTGCCGGCCGTCGTGGACGAACTCGTGGATCATCGCGCCGGGCACCAGCGAGGTGACGCCCTGGTCGATGCCGACCAGGTACAGCAGCACGAGCATGACGACGCCGGCGAAGATCGCCCACGGTGCGATCTCGCGCAGCGGGATGGGAGCCGGTACGGCTCCGGTGAGCGGTGCGGGGACGGCGTGGGTCATCGGTCGCTCCGGGGTTCGGGGGTGTACATCTGAACAGATGCACGGAGAAATGGTGCGCGCGGCGTCAGGGGTCGTCAAGTGACCAGGGGGACCTGTCGGCTCACACTGGTGACGCGTGCCGCCACGAACGGGACGCGGGGCGCACACTTCCCGGCCGACGAGCCCGTCGGGCCGGGTGCGGAGGCCCACCTGCGCGCCCTGCCCCGGCTCCGGGCCGACCGGTTCCGGCACGCGCCGGACCCCGCGTCGGTGGCGACGTGCGCCGCACTGGGCGGCCCGGGGGAGGCCGATCCGGCGCTGCGGTCCTGGGACGCGGGCGCCTGGGCGGGCCGCCCGCTCGACGTCGTCGCCGCCGAGGACCCGGACGGGGTGGCGGCCTGGCTCGCCGACCCGGCGGCGGCGCCGCACGGCGGGGAGTCGCTGCACGACCTGCTCGACCGGGTCCGGGGCGTGCTGGCCGGCGTCGGGGGCGGGCACACGGTCGCGGTGTGCGGGCCGGCCGTGGTCCGGGCCGCCGTCGTGCTGGTCCTGGGGGCGCCCGCCACGGCGTTCTGGCGGGTCGACACGGGCCCGCTGACCGGCACCGACCTGCGCGGCGGGCCGGACCGGTGGACGGTGCGCGCCACGGGCGCGCCGCAGACCCGGGGCTGAGCGACCACCGTCACTACGTCTGTACATCGGTTCAGGTGTTCACGTATGAGTAAGCCGATCGTGACGATCATCCGAATTGTCGTGTCGGCGTCGTGGCCGCGGGGTCCGCCGTCGGGGGAGGGACACCCATGCCTGCGAGACGGATCATGAGTGCCATCGCGGCGGCGACGGCCGTCCTGCTGCTCACCGCCGGGTGCGTGCAGACCACCGGCGGCGCCGGCGGAGGCGCGGACGACCGCACCCTGACCTTCGCCACGAGCTTCGCGATCGACGACCTGGACCCGGCCGAGAACGCGATCTGGGGCGTCGAGTTCGGCTACGCGGAGCTGCTCATGCGCCCGGACCGCGCCGGCGACCCGACCCCGTGGGTGCTCGAGGAGCTGACCTCGACCGGCCCGCTGACCTGGCGGATGACCCTGCCGCCCGACGCCTCGTTCGTGAACGGCCGCCCGCTCGACGCCGCCGCGCTCGCCGAGCTGATCACCTTCCAGCTGGCCGACAACGCCTCGTTCGCCGCGGCCCTCCCGGGGGCCACGGCGGCGGCGACCGGACCGCACGAGGTCGTGCTCACCACCGGGCGCCCGGCGCCGAACGTGCCCGCGCTGCTCGCCGACGAGTCGATCCTGCCCGTCTACGACAGCGCCGCGTACCGCGCGCACCGCGACTCCGGCGCGCCCGCGTCCGCCCTGGTCGACGCCGGCATCTACACCGGCCCCTACGTGGTGGAGTCCCTGGACTCCTCGGCCGCCCGGCTGGCCCCGCGGGCCGACCACTGGGACGGTCCGCCCGCGCTGGAGGCGGTGACCGTGCGCTTCGTCCCCGAGGCGGCGGCACGGATCCAGGCCGTCCAGGCCGGGGAGGCCGACATCGCGCTCTACCCCTCGCGCGCGACGCTGCCCACGCTGGCGGGCCGCGACGACGTCGCGGTGGTGACCGACGAGCCCACCGGCCCGTCGCTGCCGCTGTTCCTCAACCAGCGCGAGGCCCCCTTCGACGACGACCGCGTCCGCCGGGCCGTCTACGCCGCGGTCGACTACGACGCGATCGCGAACGAGGTCATGCAGGGCCAGTTCCTGCCGGCCACCGGCCTGTACGTGCCGAGCCGGCCGTGGGCGGAGACGACCCAGCGCACCGACGTGGCGGCCGCGGAGCGGCTGCTCGACGAGGCGGGCTGGGTGCGGACCGGCGACGGTCCCCGCACCCGCGACGGCCGCCCGCTGCGCTTCTCGATGCTGACCTACCCCGAGCAGCCCGACTCCGACGCCGTCGCCCTCGCGCTGCAGGCCCAGCTCGCGGAGCTGGGCGTCGGCGTCGACATCCGCCAGGTGCCCGACATCGACTCCGTCCTCAAGACCGGCACCGGCTGGAACTCCGGGATCAGCTCCCGCGGCTTCATCTCCTTCGGCGGGGACTACGTCCTGCCGCTGCAGACCATGGTCCGCAGCGACGGGGAGGCCAACTTCAGCGGCATCGCCGACCCGGAGCTGGACGCGCTCGTCGACCGGGTGGGCGTCGAGCTCGACCCGGCCGCCCGCGACGACCTGCTCCGCCGGGTCCAGCAGCGCATCGCCGAGCGCGGGCACCTCGCCTACGTCGGGCTGCGCAGGCCCGCCGTCGTCACCTCGCCCGCGTGGAGCGGCTACGCGATCGAGGGTTCCAACCTGTGGGTCGCCCACGACACGGCGCCGACGGGCTGAGCAGGTGCGCACCGTCCTCCGGCGGCTCGGTCAGGCCCTGCTCACCCTGGCCGGTGCGGCCGTGCTCGTCTTCGGGATGCTCGCGGTCACCCCGGGCGACCCGGCCCAACGGGTCCTGCAGGCGCGCGGGGTCCTGGAACCCGCCCCGGCCGCGGTGGCCGCGGTCCGCGCCGAGCTGCGGCTCGACGACCCGCTGCCGGTCCGGTTCGGACGGTGGGCCGGCGACGCCGTGCGCGGCGACCTCGGTGTCTCCTGGCGGACCGGACGGCCGGTGGCCGCCGAGTTCGCGCAGCGGCTGCCCGCGACGCTGCGGCTGACCGTCGCCGCGCTCGGGATCGCCGTCGTCGCCGCGCTGGCGCTCGGGACGACGGCGGCACTGGGTGCCGGGCGCTGGCCGGACACGGTGTCGCGGGTCGTGGCGCTCGTCCTGCTGGTGGTCCCCGGGTTCGTCCTCGGGGTGGTGCTGCTCGACCTGGTCGTGGTCCGGGCCGGGCTCGGCCGGGTCATCGCCGACGGCGGCTGGGGCACGGTGCTGCTGCCCGCGCTCGTCCTCGCCGCCGGGTCGGTGCCCGTGTGGTCGCGGGTGCTGCGCACGAGCCTGGTGGAGGCAGGCGGTGCCGGGCACGTGACGGTCGCGCGGGCCCGCGGCGCCGGTCCGCTGCGCGTCCTGCTGGTGCACCGGCTGCCGCACGCGCTCGCCCCGTTCCTGACCATGGTCGGGCTGGGCACGGCGGCGCTGATCGGCGGCGCCTCGATCGTCGAGAGCGTGTTCACCTGGCCGGGCGTCGGGCGGTTCACCGTCGAGGCGATCACGGCCCGGGACATGCCGGTGATCGTCGGGTTCACCCTGCTGGCCGTCGTCGCCTACGTGGTGGCGAGCCTGGTCCTCGACCTCGTCTGCGCCGTGATCGACCCCCGCCTGCGCGGTGCGCGGTGACCGGGGCCGGGATCCTCACCCCCGCGGCACCGCCCGTCCCGCACGGACTCGACGGGCGGACCACTCGCGCCCTGCTCGCGAGCCCGGCGGCCCGCGCCGGGCTCGCCATGGCGGCGGTCCTGCTGGTCGCGGCGGTCGTCGGGCCGTGGGTGCTCCCGGACCCCGACCTGCCCGACTACACCCGCCAGCTCGCGCCGCCGTCGCCGGGCAACCTGCTCGGCACCGACCACGCCGGGCGGGACCTGCTGGCCCGCAGCGTCGCCGGGGCCCGCAGCTCGCTGGGCGCCGCGGTGGCGGTGATGGTCCTGTCCGCGGTCGTGGGGATCGTCGTCGGGACGCTGGCCGGTGCGGTGGGCGGCGCCCTCGACACCGTGCTCACCCGCGCCACCGACGTCATGCTCGGGCTGCCGACGCTCGTGCTGACCCTCGCCGTGGTCGGTGTGCTCGGACCCGGGCACCTCAACCTGGTGCTGGCGATGGTGGTGACGAGCTGGGCCTCGCTCGCCCGGCTCGCCCGCAGCGTCGCGCAGGGCGCCCCGCACCGGCCGGACGTCGTCGCGGCGCGGATGGCCGGGGTCGGACCGGTGCGGGCGGTCCTGACCCACGTCGTCCCCGGGGTCACCGCCCAGGTGTCGGTGGCGGCCACCCTGGGGCTCGGCGACGCCGTGCTGCTCCTGGCCGGGCTGTCCTTCCTCGGGCTGGGCGCCCAGCCGCCCACCGCCGAGTGGGGCACCATGCTCGCGGCCGGGCGGGAGACCTTCGCCTTCGCGCCGTGGCAGCTGATCGGGCCCGGGGCCGGGCTGGTCCTCGCCGTCGCCGCGGCGACCCTGGTGAGCGACGCGCTGCGCGACGTGACCGACCCGCGGGGGCACCGGTGAGCGCGCTGGAGGTCCGCGGCCTGACCGTCACCTATCCGGACGGTCACCGGGCCCTCGACGACGTCGACCTGCGCATCGACGACGGCGAGCGCTGGGCCGTCGTCGGCCGCTCCGGCAGCGGGAAGTCCACCCTGGTCCGCACCGTGCTGGGCCTGCTCCCGGCCGGGACGACGGTGACCGGCAGCGTCCGGGTGGCCGGTCGCGAGGTCCTCGGTCTGCCCGAGGCCGCGCTGCGCGCGCTGCGCGGCCCGGTGGTCGGGTACGTGCCGCAGGACCCGTTCGCGGCCTGCGACCCGCTGCGCACCGTCGGGCACCACGTCGCCTCGGCGTGGCGGGCGCACCGCGCGGCCCCGCCGGCGGGCCGGGTCGACGCCGACCTCGCGGCGGTCGGCATCGAGGACCCGGCCGGCAGCGCCGCGCGGCACCCGCACACCTGGTCCGGCGGCATGCTGCAGCGGGCGACGATCGTGGCGGGCGCCGCGCACTCGCCGCCGCTGACCCTGGCCGACGAACCGACCAGCGCGCTCGACGCGGAGCTCGCCGACGAGGTGCTGGCGCTGGTCCGGGAGCGCAGCGGCGCACTGCTGCTGGTCAGCCACGACCTGGCCCTGGTCGCCCGGCACGCGCAGCAGGTCGTGGTGCTCGACGGGGGCCGGGTCGTCGAGCGCGGCCCGGCGGCCCGGCTGCTCGCGGCCCCCGCGGCGCCCGCGACCCGCACGCTGGTCGCCGCCGCGGTGCCCGCCACCCGGCCCGCGCCTCCCGCGGGTCCCGGCGACCCTGACGACGGCGGCCCCGGCGACGGCGGCCCCGATGACGGCGGATCCGGCGGTGTCGGATCCGGCCGTGGCGGCTCCGACGTCGTGGTCCGCGCGGACCGGGTCCGCCGCCGCTACGGCACCGTCACCGCGGTGGACGAGGTCTCGCTGACGCTGCGGGCCGGTGAGGTGTTCGGTCTGGTCGGGCGGTCCGGCTCGGGGAAGTCCACGCTGGCCCGCCTCGTCGCGGGCCTGGAACGGCCCGACGCCGGCACGGTCGTCCACGGGGTCGGGTCCGCCCGTCCCGGCTGGGTGATGCCGGTGTTCCAGGACCCGGTCGCCTCGCTCGACCGGCGCTGGCCGCTGTGGCGCACCCTGGTCGAACCCGTCCGGGCCCGCGACGGCCGGCTGTCCCGGGCCGCGGCGCGCCGGCGGGCGGCGTCGATGCTGGACCGGGTCGGCCTGGGCGAGGTCGACCCCGACCGCAGACCCGCGACGCTGTCGGTCGGGCAGGCCCAGCGGGTGGCGATCGCGCGGGCGCTGGCCGCGGAGCCCGCGCTGCTCGTCGCCGACGAGCCGACCGCGAGCCTCGACGTCGCGACCGCCGCCGAGGTCACCGCGCTGCTCGCCGGGGTGGCCCGGGCCGGGACCGCGGTCCTGGTCGTCAGCCACGACCGGGACCGGCTGGCAACCTGGGCCGACCGCATCGTGACGATGCGGTCCGGTCGCCTCGACCCCTCACCCCGGACGCAGGGAGCACACCGATGACGACGACCGACCGCGCACTCCTGCTGGTCGCGCGCCCCACCCCGGCCGGGGTGGACGCCCGCTCGCTCGCCGGGCTGGTCCGGGCGGTCGCGGAACGCGTCCCCGGCCCCGTCCGCCACGCCCACCTCGACCAGGAGACCCCGTCGGTCCCCGCCGCCCTCGACGCGCTGGCCGCGGACGGGGTCGCCTCGGTCCTCGTCGTGCCGCTCGCGGTCCCGGCCGACCGCTACCTGACGACCTGGATCGCCCGCGCGGTCGCGCACCGCGGCGCGGCGTCGGGCGACGGGCCGCAGGTGCGGATCGCGCCGGGGCTGACCGAGGTCGTCGCGGACGCCGTCGTCGCGCTGGCCGCGTCCGAGGGCGAGCCGGTCACCGCGTCTCCGGGAGGGTTCGCGAGCCCGGCGTTCTCCGAGCTGGAGGTCCCGGACCGGCACCTGTTCGTCTGCCGCGGCCCGCGGTGCCTGGTGTACGGGGCGGGGGAGACCCACCGTGCCCTCGCCGCGGCCGCGCGGGGCACCACGACCCAGGTGACCCCGTGCGGCTGCCTGGGACCGTGCAACCTCGGGCCGCTCGTCGTCGACGGTCCCACCTGGCACCGGGCCGTCACCGCGGAGGACGCGGCCGCCCTGGTCGCCCTCACCCCAGGAGCGTGAGCAGCCCGGAGAGCTCCAGCGCGTGCCGCGCCGGGCCCGGCGGCACCTCGACCCGCAGCCGGTGCCCGCGGGCGCCCGCCCGGTCGGCGGCCTCGGCGAGCAGGGCGGCGCCGTTGCTCGCGACGTAGGTCGGCCCGTCGAGGACGAGGAGCACCGGCCCGGCGGCGACCAGCTCCAGGAGCCGGTCGCGGATCTCGGCGGCCCCGGCGAGGTCGAGGTCGCCGGCCAGGGTGAGGCGGCGGGCGTCGCCGCTGCGGCCGTCGTCGTGCAGCTCGGTGCGCCGGCGCCCGGGGGAGGGCCGTACGGGCGGCGCGGGCTGCTGCGCCACGGCGGGCGTGTGCGGGTCCGGGGTGATCCGCATGCGCACCACGGTGCCCCGGCCCGCCGTGTCGATCTCGGCGGTGGTGGCGATGGCGCGGATCATCTGCAGGCCGCGCCCGCGGTAGCCGGGGTCGGGCGGCGGCGGCCGCCAGCGGCCGGTGTCGGCGACCTGGGCCCGGACGCCGTCGTGCGGGGTGTACCCGAGACGCAGGCGCACCTCACCGGGCGGGTCGAACTCGGCGTAGCCGTGCTCGACGCTGTTGGCGGCGGCCTCGTCGATCGCGCGGACCAGGTCGTCGCCGAGGTCCTCGCCCAGACCCACGTGGCCGGCCCAGCGCCGGACCCGGCGGCGCATCCCCGGCAGCTCCCGGGCGGACCCGGGGACGGTGAGGTCGATGTCGGGCGGGAGGACGCGGACGCAGACCAGCGCGGCGTCGTCGGTGTGGGCGGCCCCGGCCAGGGCCCGGTCGACGATCTGGTCGGCGAACTGCTCGGGCGGCAGCCCCGCCACCTCGGCGGCGATCCGGGCCAGCCGGTCCAGCCCCTCGTCGACGACCTCGCCCCGGCGCTCGACGAGCCCGTCGGTGTAGAGCACCAGCGTCTGCCCGGCCGCGATCGGGGCGACGCCCTCGCCGAAGGGCGGCCGGCCGCGGATCCCCAGGACGGGGTTGTGGCCGCCCGCGAGGTAGCGGCTGCCGTTCTCGTCGACGACCAGCACGGGCAGGTGCCCGGCCCGCGCCCAGCGCAGCTCCCCGCGGCCGGGGTCGACGACCACGCAGGCCGCCGTCGAGTAGCGGGCGCCGGGGATCCAGGTCGCGAACTCGTCGAGCAGCTCCAGCGCGGACGCGGGGTCGCGGCCCTGCCGGACGGCCCCGGAGAGCACAGTGCGCAGCTGGGCCATCACCGCGGCCGCCGCGACGCCCTGCCCGACGACGTCGCCCACCGACAGCCCGACCCGCCCGCCGCCGAGGTCGACGACGTCGTACCAGTCGCCGCCGGCCTCGGTGCCCGCGGCGCCGGCCTGGTAGCGCACCGCGATCTCCACGGTGTCGAGGTCGGGCAGGCGGGTGGGCAGCAGCGTGCGCTGCAGGGTGTGGGCGACCTCCCGCTCGGCGCGGTAGAGCCGGGCGCGTTCGAGCGCCTGCGCGGCCGGGTCGGTCAGGGCGAGCAGGGTGGCGCGCTCGCTCGGGGTGAGCGGGCGCGGCGTCCCGAACGCGACCGCGATGACGCCGACGGTGCGCGCGGCGGTGACCAGCGGGAGGGTGAAGACGGTCGCGTGGCCGAGGCCGTCGAGCAGGGTGGCCAGCTCCGGGTGGCGCTCACGCCAGTCGGTGCCCGGTTCCAGCCACAGCGCGCGGGCCTGGCGGGCGGTCACCGCCGCCGGGGCCGGCGAGCTCAGCGGCACCTCGCGCCACGCCTGCGGGTCGGCGACGTCGTGCAGGGCCAGCGCCCGCAGCTGCTGCCCGGCCGGGTCGAGCTCGTAGACCGCGATCCGGCAGGTGCCGAGCAGCGCCCTCAGGTGGGTGACGACGGTCCGGGCCACCTCGGTCGGGTCGGCGGCGGCGGACAGCTGCGCGGTGGCCCGCTGCAGCAGCGCCAGCCGGTCGGCGTTGGCCCGCTCGTCGGCGAGCAGAAGCGCGTTGTCGAGCGCGAGCGCGGCGCGGTCGGCCAGCTCGGTGACGAGCTCGATGTCGTCGGGGGCGTACGGCGTCGTCCGCGGGCCCCGGACCAGCACCAGGACGGCCAGCGCCCGGCCGCGCGCGGACAGCGGCACCCCGACCGCGGAGCGCGCGGGGATCGGGGAGCCGGGGACCATCGCGCCGGGCGCGGTGTCGTCCCACAGGACGGCGGCGCCGGCGTCGAGGACCTGGAGGCCGAACGAGGTCTCGGCGGGGCGCTCGTCGAGCACCTCCTCGGTCGCGGCGTCCGGACCGCACCGGGCGACCCGGACGAGCTGCCCGGCGTCGTCGACGCGGCGGACCGTGCACACGTCGGCCAGCCGGGTCTCGACGAGCAGCGCGGTCAGCCGCCGCAGCCGGTTGTCGACGCCGTCGGAGCTGTCCAGCTCCCGGCTGAGCCGGGCGAGCAGCGTCTGGCGTTCGGACTCGCGGTAGCGGACGTTGATGTCGGTGCCGCTGCCCACCCAGCCGGTGACCGTCCCGTCGGTGCCGGTGTGGAGCGGGACGGCGTGCTCGAGGATCCAGCGGAAGGCGCCGTCGGCGCGGCGGAGCCGGTACTCGATCTGCCAGCCCGTCCCGGACGCGAGCGCCGGGGCCACGCGGTCGCGGTAGCGCTGCCGGTCCTGGGGGTGCAGCCCGTCGGTCCAGCCGTCGCCGAGGTCCGCGGGGACCTCCCGGCCGGTGAACTCCTGCCAGCCGGAGTTGACGTAGGTCCGCGCGCCGTCCGGGTCCGCGACCCAGATCAGGGCCGGGGCCAGGTCGGCCATGGCGGTGAACCGGGCCTCGGCGTCGCGACGGCCCCGCCCCAGCTTCAGGTGGGCGTTCACCCGGGCGACGAGCTCGGCCGCGGAGAAGGGCTTGACCAGGTAGTCGTCCGCGCCGGCGCCGAGGCCCTCGATCGCGGCCTCCTCACCGGCCCGGGCGGAGAGCAGCAGGACGGGCACCCCGGCGGTACGACGGTCGCCGCGCAGCGCCGCGAGCAGCTCCATGCCGTCGAGCACCGGCATCATGATGTCGGTGACGACCAGGTCCGGCGGGCGCTCCCGGGCCGCGGTCAGCGCGGACTTCCCGTCCTCGACGAGCTGGACCTCGTAGCGGTCGGCCAGCAGCCGCTGCAGGTACTCGCGCATGTCGGCGTTGTCGTCGGCGACGAGGATCCGGCCCGCGGAGGCCGGCGCACCCGGCCCCGCCCCGTCCCCGACGACGGGCGCCGGTGCCGGACCGGGCAGCCAGCGCAGCGCCTCGCCGACGAACGCCTCCGAGGTCGCGGTCGGTGCGCCGCCCGACGCCGTGTCGGCGACGCGGTCCGGGTCGAGGTGGGCGGTGCCGGTCGGGATCCGGACGGTGAACGTGGTGCCCGCGCCCGCGGTGCTCGCCGCGGTGATCGTCCCCCCGTGCAGGGTGACCAGCTCGCGGGTCATGGCGAGCCCGATGCCCGACCCCTCGGTCGAGCGGGCGCGGGCACCGGCGATGCGATGGAACCGCTCGAACAGCCGGGGCAGCTCCTCGGCGGGGATCCCGGCCCCGGTGTCGGCGACGGTCAGCTCGACCGCGTCGTCGCCGTCGGCGCGCAGGGCGACCGCGACGCGGCCGTCCAGGGTGAACTTCAGCGCGTTGGACAGCAGGTTGAGGACGACCTTCTCCCAGGACTCCCGATCCACGTGGACCGGCCCGGGCAGCGGCGGGCAGTCCACCGTGTAGTCCAGCCCAGCGCGCTCCATCGCCGACCGGAACAGGCTGGTCAGCTCGGTGGTGAAGGCGGCGAGGTCGGTCGGCTCGAACGTCGCGCGCAGCCGTCCGGCCTGCAGCCGGGAGAAGTCGAGCAGCGTGGTGACCAGCCGCCCGAGGCGCAGCGCGTTGCGGTGCACGACGTCGAGCTCCGCGGCGAGCCGGTCGGGCCCCGGCGGGTCGTCGCGCAGCTGCTCGACCGGTCCCATGATCAGCGTCAGGGGCGTGCGGAACTCGTGGCTGACGTTGGAGAAGAAGTCGGTCTTGGCGCGGTCGAGCTCGGCGAGCGCCTCGGCCCGCTCCCGCTCGGCCTCGTAGGCGCCCGCGGCGACCAGCGCGGCCCCGACCTGGCCCGCCAGGAGGTCGACGAAGGCCCGGTAGCGCTCGTCGAAGGTCCGGAACGGGTTCAGCCCGACGACCAGCGCCCCCCGGATCCGGGTCTCGCCCTGCGCCCCGGCGAGCGGGACCAGCACGGCGTGCGACGGCGGCCGGTCCCAGGCGCTGTGGGGCAGCCCCGGCAGGCGGGCGGCGAGGTCGTCGACGACCGCCGTGCCGCCCTCGCGCACCGGGTCGAGCGGCCAGCCGGCCGGGTCGGCACCGGGCGCGTCGGGCGCGATGCCCGCGGAGCCGGCGAGCCGGGTCCCGCCGTCCTCGGTGAACTCGTAGACCAGCCCGAACGGGACGTCCTGCGGGTTGCCGGCCAGCGCGCGCCCGACGGCGGCGTACACTTGCGCCCCGGTGCGGGTCGGCCCCAGGTCGGCGGCGAGGTCGCGCAGCGTCTGCATGCGGCGTTCGCTGAGCACGCGGTCGGTGTTCTCGGTGACCACGCACAGCATCCCGGCGACGGCGCCGTCCTCGTGCAACGGGCTGTAGGAGAAGGTGTGGTAGGTCTCCTCGGGGTAGCCGCTGCGTTCGAGGAACAGCAGGAGGTCCTCGTCCCAGGTGGCCCCACCGCCGGCGAGCACCGACCCGATCAGCGGGCTGACGTCGTCCCAGACCTCGGCCCACACCTCGCGCGCCGAGCGGCCGAGCGCCCACGGGTGCTTGTCGCGCAGCGTGTCGCGCCGGTAGGCGTCGTTGTAGAACATCGTGAGGTCCGGGCCCCACGCCATCCACATCGAGAACCGGGAGTCGAGCAGCATCCGGACGACGCTGCGCAGGTCCGGTGACCAGCGCTCGGGCGGGCCGAGCGGGTGGGAGGACCAGTCGTGGGCCGCCATCGCGGCGTGGACGAGGTCGGACTGCGTGCTCTCGACCGCGTCGTCGTCGCCGCGCATGAACCACCTCCTCGGCCCGGTCGGACGGCCGTGGAAAATCTAGCCGACCCCGTCCGGACGTGCGCCACTCATCTCCACGGGCGGTGCTGGACAGGCCCCGGAGTGGCGGGGTTCACTCCTCGGGTATGGGGACATTCGCTCCGGGGACGGACGCGGAGTGGTCGACGGCGACGGTCGGGACCGAGGACGCGTTCGACTACTGGCGCGACATCATCTGCGACACCTTCGTCCAGCTCGCGGCCCGGCCGAGGTCCGCGGAGCCGTTCGGCGGCAGCATCCGCAGGCGGGAGCTGACCGGGCTGGAGATGTCGCTGGTCGACGCCGGCCCGCAGGACGTCGACCGCACCCGCTCGCTCATCGCCCGCTCGGGGGAGGAGTGCGTCCTGGCGAGCATCCAGCTCACCGGTGCCGGTGCGGTGCGCCAGGACGGCCGAGAGGCCCGGCTCGCCCCCGGTGCCATGGCCTTCTACGACAGCACCCGGCCGTACACGCTGAGCTTCGACCGGCCGTTCCGGCAGCTCGTGATCCAGGTGCCCAAGGCCTCGCTGGCCGGGGCCACCGCCCGGTACGCGACGGCGGTGCCGCTGCCCGCCCACGGGCCGGGGCGGCTGGTGTCGGAGTTCTTCCTCGGGCTCGCGCGGGAGCCGGCGACCGCGGAGCAGGGCCGCACCCTGGTCCCGCACGCGCTCGGGCTGCTGGACTTCGCGCTCGGTCTCGCGGCGGACTCGGTGCCCGCCGGCGGCCGGTCGGCCGCGGTGCTGCAGCGGGTGCGGCGCGCCGTCGCGGGCGGTGCGGCCGACCCGCAGCTCGACGCCGACGGCGTCGCCGCGGCCTGCGGCGTCTCCCGGCGCACCCTGTTCCGGGCGCTCGCCGAGGACGGCACGACGTTCACCGCCCTGCTCCGCGCGGAACGGGTGCGACGGGCGTCGGAGCTGCTGCGGGCCCGGCCGGACCTGTGCCTGCCGGTGGTCGCGGCGCGCAGCGGATTCCCGGGGGAGGCCCAGCTGCACCGGGCGTTCCGCCGGGAGCTGGACACGACGCCGGGGGCGTTCCGCCGGACGGTCTGACCGGGCCCGGACCGTCATGTGCCGTGGCACGGACCGTCACGGGCGGCGCCGGGAGTGACGCCAGTCTCGTCGGGCAGCGGCGGTCGACGAGCGACCGTCGAGCCGTCGACCAGGAGATGACCATGGCGCAGACCGTCCGGGTGGCAGCCGTCCAGGCCGAGCCCCGCTGGCTGGACCTCGACGCGGGCGTCGAGCAGATGATCGGGATCATCGAGGACGCGGCGGCCCGCGGGGCGCAGCTGGTCGGCTTCCCGGAGACCTTCCTGCCCGGCTACCCGTGGTGGATCTGGCTCGACGCCCCCGCGGCCGGGATGGCGTTCGTCCCGCGCTACGCCGAGAACTCCATGACCCGCGACGGCGAGCACATCCACCGGCTCGCCGCGGCCGCCGGGCGGAACCGGATCCACGTGGTGTTCGGCTTCAGCGAGATCTCGCGCGGCTCGCTGTACATGGCGCAGGGGTTCCTGTCCGACACCGGCGAGATCCTCGGCGTGCGGCGCAAGCTCAAGCCGACCCACGTCGAGCGGTCGGTCTTCGGCGAGGGCGACGGCAGCGACCTGCAGGTCCACCCGACCCCGATCGGCCGGGTCGGCGCCCTCAACTGCTGGGAGCACATCCAGCCGCTCACCAAGTACGCGATGTACAGCCAGGACGAGCAGATCCACGTGGGGGCGTGGCCGAGCTTCTCGGTCTACCGCGGCGGCGCGCGGGCGCTGGGCCCGGAGGTGAACGTCGCCGCCAGCATGATCTACGCCGTCGAGGGGCAGACGTTCGTCGTCTCGCCGTGCGCCACGGTCGGGCAGGCTGCGCACGACCTGTTCTGCGACACCGAGGTCAAGAAGCAGCTGCTGCTGCAGGGGGGCGGGTTCGCCCGGATCTTCGGCCCGGAGGGGTCCCCGCTCGGTGAGGACCTGCCCGAGGACGTCGAGGGGCTCGTCGTCGCCGACCTCGACTTCTCGCTCATCGCGATCGCCAAGTCCGCGGCCGACCCGGTCGGGCACTACTCCCGCCCGGACGTCCTGCGCCTGCTGGTCGACCGGTCGCCGCACCCGGCGACGGTCGAGCGTGCGGTACCGGCACCCGCCTTCGCCGACGCCGACGAGCCCGTCGCCGCGGCCGACCGGGGCTGACGTGGAGTCCTCGATCGCGCCCCACCTGCGGCGCCCGCGCACGGTCCCGACCCGCACGGGGCCGGACTTCCGGCCGCCCTACCCGTCGTTCAGCGCCCGGTTCCCGCAGCACACCCGGGAGGTCGTCATGGCCTACCTGGGCGTGCAGTGGCCCGACCGCGACGGCGTCCCGACCGCGGTCACCGAGGCGGTCGCCGCACTGCGGGCCTCCCTCGTCGCGGGCGGCGCCGGGCACGTCGACCTCGCCGAGTACGTCGACGAGGCCGGTTTCCGCACTCGCGTCGTCATCGCCTACTGGACCGACCCGGACGCGTACCGGCGCTGGCGGGCCGCCGACGACTGGACCGCCCCCGAGCACGCCGGAGCGGGGCTCGGTCGGTTCCGCGAGGTCGTCGTCCCGACGGTCGACCGGTTCGAGACCCTGTTCTCGAGCGACCGGCTCGACGGGGTCGCCCGGCTCGCCGACGGGCTCAGCGGCGAGATCCGCGAGCACGCCTACTGGGGCGGCGCCCGCGACCGCCTCCCGATCGCCCAGGACGGCGAGATCGCCCCCGAGGGACGGGTGCGGGTCACCGTGGACGGGCCGGTCCGGACGGTGCGGCCGGGCCGCAACGTCTGCCTGATCCGCTCCGGGCAGGAGTGGACCGAGACCGCGGGCGAGGAACGGCGGATGTACCTCGAGGACGTCGAACCGCACCTGCGCGCGGGCATGGAGTACCTGCGCGACGAGGGGCTCGCCGTGGGCTGCCACGTCAACCGGTACATGACCGTCCTCGACGACGACGGCGCCCCGACCGACCGCACCTTCGGCCTGAGCTGGTGGCGCAGCATGGCCGAGCTGGACACCTGGGCCGAGTCGCACCCGACCCATCTGGCGATCTTCCGGGCGGCGATGCGGTACCTGTCGACGATGGGGCCGGCCGCCAACCTGCGGCTCCACCACGAGGTGACCGTGGCGGAGGGGGACGACACCGAGTTCGTCTACGTCGGGTGTCACGACCGGACGGGGTTGTTGCGGGCGGTGGGGGCGTAGGCCGTGGACACACCGTCCGATGTGGAAGGGTCCGTGACGTGGTGGTGGACGACGGGCCCGGGTACGAGGACACGCTGGCCGAGGTCGCGACGGCCGTCGCCGAGCAGGCGGCCCGGGCCGCCGTGGCGCTGGCAGACCGGGTGCCCGACGGCGCGGCGGAGCCCCTCGGCCGGCTCGGTGCCCGCCGTGGCCGGCAGCACGACGACGCGCCGGTGACCGACCCGGGCCCCGCCGGCGGACCGATGCGGATGACACCCGCGCCGCAGGCGGCGGGCCCGTCCGTTCCCGGAGGCGTCGCATCGACCCTGGCACACCGCCTGCTCGGTGCCGTGGAGACGGTGCTGCCCGACGTCGCGTTCGCCGACCCGGTGGCCGGCGAGCTGTTGCGGCTCGCCACCGCCGACGGGGCGCCGGGCGGTGTCGTCGCGACCGTCGGGTTCCTGGACGGCCACGACGCGTTCGCGCGGCCGCTCCCGACGGCCCGCATGCTGTCGCCGAACGCACGGCCGCTGACCACGGACCTGCTGCGTGAGCTGTCCGGGCGGGCGCCGGTCGCGGGCTCGCTCGTCGTCGCCGCGACGGAGCCCGCCTCGGCGGTCGCGGCCGAGCACGGCCGCCGATGGTTCGCCCTCGGGGTGGTCACCGCGGCCGTCGTCGCCCGGGCCACGCGGTCCACCCGGGCCTGGCCCTCCGCCGACGACTCGGCCCTGGTCGTCGGCTGGGCGCTCGACGCGGTCGCCGAGCTCCTGCCCGAGGTACCGATGCCGACGGCGTGGCCCGCCGCGCTGGCCGCGGAACAGCGCGCGCAGTTCCTGCTGCCACGGGCGTCCTCGGCCACCGTGTACCCGCAGGACGGCCGGTTCGCCCTGCTCCCGGCCGAGGAGACCGCGTGGCCCGTGGTGGAGGTCCCCGCGAACGGGCTGGTGTCGCCGGTGCCCGGGGGCATCGTGGTGCATGTCGGCGCCGGTGCGGGCCCGGTGCAGGTGATCGTGGAGTCCACCGCCCACGGGCCCGAGCTCGACACCGAGCCGTCGATCCACGGCGACCACTGGGAGCAGATCGTCGAGGTCGGCTACGACAACACCGGCCTGTGCCGGATCATCGGCCGGCCCCACACGGTCTGGCCGGACCAGCACGACCTCGCCTTCCCCTGGACGACGTCGGTCCGCGCCCGGGTGCACGCCTCCGGCCGCGGCAGCGGAGGGGAGGAGCAGTACGTCGTACGACTCTGGGAGGCGCCGCCCGCGCCCGACGTCGTCCTGCGCGACGACCCGGTGTCACGGTCGCTGCCCGCGGTGTCCGGGACCCCGCTGATCCGGACCGACTTCCGCGACGACGCGGCCTGGGCCGCCGCGCTGCGGCGGATGTCCACGCCCAACAGCTCGGGGTTCGCTGCGGGCCTCGGCGTCGTCGAGGACACCGCATACGACTCCGCAACGGTGGAGGACCTGCTCGTCCTCGCGACGCCGGCGTGGTCGCGGCACCGGCAGTGCCTGTTCGTCGTCGACGCCACGACGTTGGCCTCGGAGGAACTTCCGGTGCTGGTCGTGGGGCTGTCGGGGGAGGACCGCGGTCGCACCTTCCGGGTCGTGACCGAGGAGCTGTGGAGCGTCGAGAACAACCTGTCGCTGGCGAACATGGACTTCCACGAGTTCGCCGGTGCGGCCGAGGACGGGGTGTTCCGGGGGTTCTGAGGAGCGTCGGGAGGAGTGGACGGTCCCGCCCTCAGACGAGCAGCCCCCACCCCGCCGCCGTCGCCGCCGCGGCGGCCCGGTTGCGGCATCCGGTCTTCGCGAGCACGTGCTCGACGTGCGTCGCGACGGTCCGCGGCCCGATGCCCAGCACCGTCCCGATCTCGCCGTTGCTCAGTCCCTCGGCCACCCGGGCGAGCACCTCCAGCTCCCGCACCGTCAGCCCGGCGGGCGCCGCGACCTCCCGGTGGACGACCACCACACCGGTCTCGGCGCGGTGGAGACCGATGTCGTGCACGGTGCCGCCGTGCACCACCAGGTGGTGGGCCGGTCCGCCGTGCAGGTTCCGGGCGGCCCCGTGCAGCGGCGCCGGCGGCTCCAGGAGACCCACCCGGGCCCGCGAGGTCAGCGCGACGACGCGGCCGTCGGGGAGTAGCAGCAGGCCCTCCCGGTCGTCGTCGCCGAGACCCGCGGTGGAGGGCAGCAGCCGCGGCACCGGGTCCAGGGAGGCGGCGAGGTCGGAGCCGAGCAGCGTGAGCAGGGCGACGGCGTCGTCGTCGGGGTGGCGGGTGCCGAGCGTGCTGGCGTTCACCATTCCCACGTAGCGGCCGTCCGCGGCGAACAGGCACTGCGTGATGCCGTCGCGGAACCCGCTCGGGCTGATGACCGTGTCGAAGATCCGGCCACGCCGTCGGGCCACGGGCAGGTCGCGGACCCGGACCGGGACCCGGTCGCGACGGACCGTCATGAACAGCGGGTCGGTGTGCATGGCGTGGTCGAGAAAGCCGGTCAGGGCGGACGGGTAGGTCGAGGCCAGGGCACGGTGGCGGCCCAGCACCGGGTCCCACACCGACAGCGCGGCGCAGTCCGACGACACCACCGCCGCCAGCCCCTCGAGCACGAACGCGGCCGAGCCCGGGGTCCGGCCACCGTTGCGGCGGAGGAAGGCGCCCAGCTCGCGTGCCGTGGCCAGCGCGGTCATGCCCCAGCACGCTAACGGGCACGCGGGATCCGTCAATCGACCGATTCCCGCAGCCGGTCGCCCGCCTACGGTTCGCCCACCCCACGGCAGGAGGAACCATGGAACCCCGCGAGTACGCCGACCTCGACGCCACCGCCCTCGCAGCGCTGATCCGCGACGGCGAGGTGACCGCCGAGGAGGTCGCACGGACCGCGACCGAGGCACTCGCCGCCGTCCAGCCCGCGGTGAACGGGCTCGTCGACGGGCCGTTCGACAGCCCGCTCGACCACGCCGCGGACGGGCCGTTCGCCGGCGTCCCCTTCGGGCTGAAGGACCTGATCGCGCACGCGGCGGGCGTCCCGACCCGGTCCGGCACCCGGCTGCTCGGCGACGGTGTCCCGATGCCGACCGACACCCACCTCATGGCGCGCTTCCGCCGCGCCGGGTTCGCCACGCTCGGGCTCACCGCGACCCCGGAGCTCGGCTTCAACGCCAACACCGAGGCCGTCGCCACCGGCTCGGTCCGCAACCCGTGGGACCTGTCCCGCAGTCCCGGCGGGTCGAGCGGCGGTTCGGCGGCACTCGTCGCCGCCCGCGCCCTGCCGGTCGCGCACGCCAACGACGGTGGTGGCTCGATCCGGATCCCCGCCGCCGCGTGCGGACTGGTCGGGCTCAAACCCAGCCAGGGCCGCACCTCACCCGGCCCGGACTACGCCGACCCGCTCCTCGGAATGGGGGTCGAGTTCGTCCTGACCCGGACCGTGCGCGACTGCGCCGCCGTGCTCGACGCCGTCCACGGCCACGAGCCGGGCGACCGCTACGCGTTGCCTGACCCCGTCCGCCCCTACGCCGACGAGGTCCGCGCCGGCAGCCGTCCGCTGCGGATCGCGCTGCACACCGAGCCCTTCTCCGGCGACGGGCCGGTGGACGCGAGCTGCGTCGAGGCGACCGAGGCCGCCGGCCGGATGCTGGAGGAGCTGGGCCACCACGTCGAACGGGCGGCGCCGCAGCTCGACGGTGCGGCGTTCGACGACGCCAACTTCATCGCCTGGACCGCGTTCCTCGCCGACGGCGTCGACGGCCTCGCCGAGGCCCTCGGCCTCACGCCCGGCCCGGAGCACCTGGAGGCCACGACGCTCGCCTGCGTCGAGCACGGCCGCACGCTGCGCGCCGCGGACCTCTTCGCCGCCGACCGGGTCTTCAACGCCACCCGCCGGACCGTCGCCGAGTTCCACCGCACCTACGACCTGATCCTGACGCCGACCATGAACGTCCCCAACACCGCGGCCGGATACCTCGACGCCGACGACGCGTCCCTCGGAGCCCGCGGCTGGTACGACCGGATCTTCAGCACCGCCGGGTTCACCGCCCTGTCGAACATGACGGGGAACCCGGCGATCTCGCTGCCGCTGGGGACCTCGGCGGAGGGCTGGCCGGTCGGCGTCCAGCTCGTCGCGCCCTACACGGGCGAGGCGACGCTGCTCGCGCTGGCCGCCGACCTGGAGCGGGCGCTGCCCTGGGCGGACCGCCGCCCCGGGACCGTCGTCGGCTGACCGGGGCGGGTCAGGTCGGCCGGTCGAGTCCCGCGGCGCGGAGTTCGAGCGCCACGAACCCGTCGATCATCGCGCGGTAGACCGCCTCGGCGATGTCGGGCGCCAGGCCGGAACGGGCGGCGTTCGCCCGGGCCCGCTCGATCACCCGGGCCTGGCGGTCGACGGCCCGCACGGCCCGCTCGTCGGACTTGTGCGCGGCCGCGGCGGTGACCAGGGCCTGGCGCTCGGCCAGCAGGCGGACGATGTCGGCGTCGAGCCGGTCGATGTCGGCGCGGATCTGTTCCAGGGACACGACCGGATCGTCGCACCACGGTGCCCCGCCCCCGTCCGGACCACCGCCGGCACCCGCCCACGACCACCTCGGCAGGATCGCCTCCGACACCCCCGCGTCCCTCGCCGCGGGAAGGAACCGGAGGAGGCCCGATGACCGACCCGCTCGTCCTGGACGGCGGCTCCCTGACCTGCGACGACGTCCTCCGCGTGGCCCGCGGCGACCGAGCGGTCGTGGTCGCGCCCGCCGCGGCGGAGATCGTCCGGGCGTCGCACGACACGGCGCTGTCGGCGAGCTCGACCCGGCCGGTGTACGGGCGGACCACGGGCGTCGGTGCCAACCGCGACACGGTCGTCGGCGGCGACGACGCCCGTGCGCACGACCTGCGGCTGCTGCTCAGCCACGCGGCCGGGGTGGGGGAGCCGCTGGACGCCGACGTCGTCCGGGCGGCGATGCTGGTCCGGCTCAACCAGCTCGCCGCCGGCGGCAGCGGGATCCACCCGCGTCTCGTCACGGCGCTGGAGACGGCGCTGCGGACCGGTGCGCTGCCCGTCGTCCACGACGGGGGCACGATCGGCACCGGGGACCTGTCCCCGCTCGCCGAGATCGCGCTCGCCCTGACCGGCCACGTCCCGTGGGCCGACGGCGCCGTCGAGCCGGTCGGGCTCGCCCCGGGCGACGCGCTGGCGTTCATGTCCTCCAGCGCGGTGACGCTGGCCCGGGCGGTGCTCGCCGTCGACGAGCTGGGCCGGCTGCTCGACGCCGCGCACCCGGTGGCGGCCCTGTCCTACTGCGCGCTCGCCGGGTCGCCCGAGGCGTTCGCCGAGGCGGTGCACGCCCGCCGTCCGCACCCCGGGTCGGTGCGTGCGGCCGCGCGGATGCGGGAGCTGCTGTGGCACGAGGGCGACCTGAGCCCCGGCCGGCGGATCCAGGACCCGTTCGGTCTGCGGGCGTTCCCCCAGGTCCACGGCCCGGCGCTGGACAGCGTCGACCAGCTCCGCCGGATCCTGGAGATCGAGGTCAATGCCGCCGCGGAGAACCCGCTGGTCGACGTCGCCACCGGCGCGGTGTTCCACCACGGCCAGTTCTCCACCGCCTACCCGGCGCTGGCGCTGGACCAGCTGCGGGCCGCGGTGCACCACGTCGCCGAGCTGTCCGCGGCGCGCCTCGGTGACCTCGTCGAACCCGACTTCACCGGGCTGCCCGCCTTCCTGGCCGGGGGCCCGCACGGCAGCTCGGGTCTGATGATCCTGGAGTACGTCGCGCACGACGCGCTGGGCAGACTGCGGCACTCCGCGGGCCCGGTGACCATGGGGACCTCGGTGATCTCCCGCGGCGTGGAGGACCACGCGAGCTTCGCCCCGCACGCCGCCCGCAGCGCGGCGTCGGCGGCGGCCAGCTTCCGTGTGCTGCTGGCCTGCGAGCTCGTCGCCGCGGTCCGCGCGCTGCGTCTCGCCGACACCGCACCGCACGGGCGGCTGCTCGCCTCGATCTTCCACGACGTCGACGCCGAGCTCCCCGACGAGCGGGCCGACCACCGCGTGGGGCACGAGGTCGCGCTCGCCGGGACGCTGCTGGACCGGCTCGTGGGCCGGCGCTGACGCCGGGGCCGCTCCCGCGTGTCGGACCGGCCGCGCCGGGGGCGGGCGGGCGCCCTCGGTAGGCTCGCGGTCATGTCCGGAGCGACCGTGAACGACCCCCTCGCCGAGCTCATCGCGTGCCGGGACTGCGGCCAGGACTGCCTCCTGCAGGTCGCGGACCTCTGCGCAGACTGCATCGCCCGGATCGGGACCGCCGCCGACGACGCCGACTACCGCGCCTGGCGCACGGAGAACGAGCGCCGCGTGGTCACCGGGGAGCTGACCGGCGCGATCTGACCGGCCGGTCAGCGGGCCGCGCTCACCCCCTGGCCGGGTGTCGCGGTCACCGGCGCCGCCGGGTTCCCGGCCCAGACCCCGCCCGCGCCGACGCGCTCGCCCTTCATGAGGAACGAGTCCGGGGCCAGCACGGCACCGTCGCCGACGACCGTGTCGTAGTGGACGAACACCCCGGCGCCGAGCACACAGCCGTCGCCGATCCGGATGTGGTCGGCCTTGAAGACGCCGTCCTCCATCGAGTGCGCCTGCAGGATCACCCCGGCGCCGAGCACGGTGTCGTCGCCGATCGCGACCAGGGTCTTCTCGCTGATCGCGGCGCCGTCGTCGAACACGCGGCGGCCGACCCGGACCCCGAGCAGCCGCCAGACCAGCGGCTTGAGCGGGGTGCCGTTGAGCAGCGACGGCTGGATGCTCAGCTTCCAGAAGCGCTCGTGCCACCAGAAGTAGCGGTCGTAGATCGAGCAGTACTGCGGCCGCAGCCGCCGGAACCCGGTCACCGCCCGTTCGACGAGCACGGTGAGGGCCAGGTCGGCGAGCCCGCCGGCCAGGACACCACCGACGATCGCGAGCGGGCCCGCGGTCGCCAGGAGGCCCGCCGCCACCAGCCCGACGGTCAGCAGCACGTGCAGCCGTACCCAGGTGACCAGCAGGAACAGCGCCATCGTGGCGAGGTTGTGCCGGTCCTTCGCGGCGAGCCTGCGGCGCAGCCGCGCCCCGGTGACGGCGAGGCGCGGGTCCTCGGGACGGGCCCGGGGGATCTCGAACGCGGGGGACCCGAGCAGGCCGACGTCGCGTCGCGGCGGTCCGTCGGTGGGGATCATCGTCTTGGTGCCGACCAGGCAGCCGTCGCCGATCCGGTCGCCCGCCGGGACGGTCAGGACGTTGCCGAGGAAGCAGTCCGCGCCGAGGGTGACCGGCACGGTCCGGAACGAGGTGCTGGTGAACTCGGCGGTCCGCAGGAACACCCCGTCGGAGAGCATCGTGTTCGGGCCGATCGCGACCAGGTTCGGCACCTCGTGGGCGATGTCGGCGCCGACGTTCGACCCGGTCTGGCCGCCACGGGCGATCCGGTAGCCGATCCGGCGCAGGTAGCCGACGATGAACGAGCTGTCCCCGAACAGCTGCACGAACAGCGGCACGTTGCTCAGCCGCGCGACCGTGCGGTGGCACCAGTACGCGGCGCCGTAGAGCCGGTGCACCCGGCCGGGACGCAGCAGCGGCCACAGCAGCCGCGGCACCAGGGTGACCACCAGCAGCCCGGTGACCAGCGCGGCGGCAGCCACGCCCAGCGACAGCCCGAGTCCGAGTGGGGACACCGCCAGGGCGAGCAGCTCGCCGGGGCCGCGCCCGTCGACCAGGGCGGTGACCCGCGGCCCGTCGCCCAGCACGGCGACGGCCAGGGTCACCACGGCGGGTCCGACCAGGAACAGGTTGAGCAGCTGGACGGTCGCGAACAGCGCCCGGCGGGCGGTCGAGCAGCGGGCCGGCTCCGGGCCGCGGAAGTCCGACGTCGTCGCGACGGCCGGTGAGCCGTGCGCCCGGGTCCCGTCGGGGATCCGGGCACCCCGCGGCAGCGACGACGCGTGCCCCAGCTGGGCGTCGTCGCCGACGACGGTGTCGATGTCGAGGACCGTCGCGTCGGACACGACCGCGCCGCGGCCGATCGTCACCGGCCCGGTGACGATCCGGCCGCGCTCCACCCGGTAACCGGTGAACGAGCTGCGCGACCGGACGACCGCACCGTCGCCGATGGAGAGCAGGTCGGTGCAGACCGGGACGGTCCGGGAGAACACGACGGCCCCGCGCCCCACCCGGGCGCCGAGCGCGCGCAGGTGCAGCAGGTAGAGCGGGGACCCGGCGAACAGCACCATCGGGCTGGTCCGCACCAGCGTGGCGACGACCCAGAACCGCAGGTGCGCCGCGCTCCACAGCGGGATCTCCCCGGCCCGCCAGCGGCCGACCAGCAGCCACTTCGCCAGCACCGGCACGACCGCGAGCAGCAGGAACGTCGCGACGAGCGCGGTGCCGGACCGCTCGAACAGGTCGAGCAGGCCGGTCGCGAGGTCCATCCACTCGATGTCGGCCCAGGCGACCACGGCGCCCGCGGCGAGGCCGAGCAGCAGCAGGACCAGCTGCACGGTCCCGCACACCAGGTGCCGCGCCCGGCCCACCGGCGGCGGCGCGGCGGGGGCGACGACGGCCGTCGTCGCGGCGACGGTGCCGGGCCCGGACCCGTCGAGCAGCGTGGCGAGCGAGCGCACCGTCGGGTGCTGGTAGAGCACCCGCATCCCGACCGGGCAGGACGGCCCGCGCCGGTCGCGGACCAGCGCCGCGAACTGGGCGAGCGCGAGGGAGTCGGCGCGCAGATCGTCGACCAGGTGGCTCTCGACGGACACCTCGGTGAGCCCGAGGGACTCCCCGAGCAGCGCCGCGAGCTCGGCCTCGGTCGGCGTCGCCGGTGCGACGACCGGCGCCGACGACGCCGTGCCCCGGCCGCTCGGCGCGGGCAGCGCCTTCCGGTCGACCTTGCCGCTGGTCGTGGTGGGCAGGGCGGGCAGGTGTTCGTAGAAGGCGGGGACCATGTGCGCGGGCAGCCGCGACCGCAGCCCGGCGGCCACCTCGTGGTCGTCGATGCGCAGGCCGGGGCCGGTGCAGTAGTAGGCGACCAGCTCGGGCACCGAGGGCCGCACCTCGTGCACGGTCACCGCGGCGGCGGCGATGCCGGGCAGGTCGGCGAGCACCGACTCGATCTCGGAGAGCTCGACGCGGAACCCGCGGATCTTGACCTGGCCGTCGGCTCGGCCGACGAAGCTCAGGCCCTCGGGGTCGGCCCGCACGAGGTCGCCGCTGCGGTAGGCCCGCTGCGGGCCGAGCGCGGGGACGGGGGAGAACCTGTCGCGGTCCTTGTCGCGGTCCAGGTAGCGGGCGGTGCCGACGCCGGCGATCAGCAGCTCGCCGACCTCACCGGACCCGACCGGCACGCCCGTCGCCGGGTCGACGACCGCGAGCTGCCACCCCGCGAGCGGCAGCCCGATGCGGACGGGTCCGTCCTCGGTCAGCCGGGCGGCGCAGGACACGACGGTGGCCTCGGTGGGGCCGTAGGTGTTCCAGACCTCCGGGCAGGCCCGGGCCAGCCGGTGCGCCAGCGGCTCGGGGCAGGCCTCCCCGCCGAGGATCAGCAGCCGGATCGCGCGGAGCTGCTCGGCGGTCCACAGCGCCGCCAGCGTCGGCACGGTCGAGACGACGGTGATCCCCAGCTCGACCAGCCGGTCCCCGAACTCGGCGCCGGAGCGCACGAGCGCGCGCGGCGCCGGGACCAGGCAGGCACCGTGCCGCCAGGCCAGCCACATCTCCTCGCAGGAGGCGTCGAAGGCGACCGACAGCCCGGCGAGGACCCGGTCGCCCGGGCCGAGCGGACGGCCCCGGGCGAACAGGCGCGCCTCGGCGTCGACGAACGCGGCGGCGCTGCGGTGGCTGACCGCGACGCCCTTGGGCGTGCCGGTGGAGCCGGAGGTGAAGATGACCCAGGCGTCGTCGCGGACGTCCGGGCCGCGCGAGGGGATGCGGCGCGCGTGCACCGGCCCGGGCACGATCCGCCCGCCGGCCTCGACCACGGCGCACACCGCGGCCTCGGTGAACACGGTGCGGGCGCGCT
This sequence comes from Pseudonocardia sp. ICBG601, assembly GCF_020496245.1. NCBI lineage: Bacteria > Bacillati > Actinomycetota > Actinomycetes > Pseudonocardiales > Pseudonocardiaceae > Pseudonocardia > Pseudonocardia sp. ICBG601. Next base: position 2,881,096 of record NZ_JAHLJA010000148.1, read on the forward strand.
CGTGCGGGTCGTCGGCGTCGACCGGGACGTAGGCGGCGCCGCGGCGCAGGACCGCGAGGATCGCCACGTACAGGTCCGGGGTGCCCGACGGCACCCGGATCCCGACCCGGTCGCCGCGGCCGACCCCGCAGGCGGCGAGCCGGGCAGCGGTCCGCTCGACCGCCGCCCGCAGCCCGGCGTAGTCGAGCCGGACCCCGCCGGTGTCCAGGGCCGGGGTGTGCGGGTGGTCGGCGACGGTGCGGGTGAAGACGTCCCACAGCGTGCGGGGCGGGGCCGGCGGGGCGCCGGTCAGGACGCTCCCGTGGACCGCGTGCCGCCCCGGCGCCGCGGGTGTACGGACGGTGACCCCGCCGAACGGGTCCCGCGGCGGGGAGCCCGGACGCAGGGGAATCGTGCCGGGACCGAACTGCGACACCGAGGCCCTCCAGAAACGTCGTCGAACGGCCGGAGACTAACCGGTGGAATGAACACCCCCGACCCGGGTGTGTCCTTTCCCGCTCGACGACGTGTGGAGGGTCATGCATTCTTCAACCGATGTCCACCGGACCGGAAGGCCCGGCGTTTTACCTGTTCGTTGCCGGTCCTTGGGGGAGTTCCGGACCGCTGCGGCCGCTGTGCCGCAGCGGTTCACGGCACCATTCCTGCGGTTCTCCGTTCGCCGGTCGACGAACGCGTCGTCCCGTACGGTGAACGTGGGTACCGTTCGGCGCGACCGGGAACGGTGTCGCCCCGTTCCGGTAAAGGAATGGTCAGGAATCGGCCGGAATGCGCGTGGTCACCGGTCGTAGTCGATGGTCACCTCGTCGGTGGTGGGCCGGGACTGGCAGGTGAGGATCGCGCCGCAGGCCACCTCGTCGTCGGTGAGGGCGTAGTTCTGCTGCATGTGCACCGTGCCGGTGACGACCTGCGCGCGGCAGGTGCCGCAGATGCCGCCGGCGCACAGGTACGGGGCATCGACCCCGGCCTCGAGCGCGGTCTCCAGCAGCGACGCGGTGCCCCGGCTCCGGGTGACGGTCTCCTGTCCGCCGCGGCGCACGGTGACCACCGCCGGACGGGTCGGCACGTCGTCGGTGTCGTCGCCGGTGGGGGCGACGAAGAACTCCCGGTGGACCCGGTCCGGGGTGACGCCGTGGGCGTCGAGGACGCCGACGAGCTCGTCGAGCATCGGCGGCGGCCCGCAGAGGAACCAGTCCGCGTCGTCCACCGGCAGCGTGGTGAGGTGCTCGGTGAACCGGTCCGCGCCGAGGCGGCCCGGGACGACGGTGCGCGTCGTGCCGTCCGGTGCGGACCCGTCGGCGCCGGACCGCGAGTGGTGGTGCACGACGGTGAGCCGGCCCCCGGAGCTGCGGACGAGTTCGTCGAGCTCGGCGGCGAACATCGTGTGCTCGGTGTCGCGGTTGGCGTAGAGCAGCACGGCGCGGCGGTCGGGGTCCTCGTCGAGGGCGGCGGTGAGGATCGCGATGACCGGGGTGATGCCGCTGCCCGCGGCGACCGCGGCGACGGTGCGGCCCCCGCGGGGGCCGGCGGGCAGGACGAACTGCCCCGAGGGCGGCGTGACCTCGAGGGTGTCGCCGACGGCGAGCGCGGAGCCCACCCACGTCGAGAACCGTCCGCCGTCGACGCGGCGCACGGCGATGCGCAGCGCCGACCCGTCGGTGGAGCAGATCGAGTAGCTGCGCCGCACGAGCTCGCCGTCGATCCGCGCGCCCACGGTGACGTGGCGGCCGGGGCGGTGGGCGAACACGTCGCGCAGCTCGCCGGGCACCTCCAGGGTGACCGCGACCGCGTCCGGGGTGAGCCGGTCCACCGCGGTCACGCGCAGCGGGTGCGGGCGGGTCGGGAGGTCGGCGTCGCGGTCGGTGTGGGAGGTCAGCCGTCGCCACGCCCGGTACTCGGCGGGGGACAGGTCCGAGCCGAGGACCGTCGTGATCGGGACCGGGCGGTCGAGCCAGTCCGACATCGCCCGGCGCCACACGTCCTGGTAGCGGTAGAACGGGACGGTCGGGTGGATGTGGTGGACCAGGTGGTAGTTCTGGCCGAGCATCAGCGGGGTGACCAGGCGCTCCCAGCCGACCCGCATGCGGGTCGCGGCGAACCGGTCGGACTGCGCGGTCTCGCCGAGGTCGTGGTGGGGCAGCCAGTCGAACCACCAGGCGAGCAGCGCGATGCCCAGCCGCTGCGGGATCAGGTAGATCATCAGCAGCTCCCAGCCGTGGCCGGTCACCGCCGTCGCGACGAACGCGGAGACCACGACGAGGAACACCACGGCCTGCTCGACGACCTCGGCCCGCGGCCTGCTCGGGATCCGGGGCAGGTAGAAGCGCACGTACCAGAGGTCGATGGTCATCCAGCGCAGCGGCCAGCTCCACGCCGGGCCCGACTCGGTCCACGCGTCGGGGTCGCGGGAGGTGTCCTCGTTGGTGTTGCGGTGGTGCTCGATGTGCAGGTAGCGCAGCATCGGGAACGCGGCCCAGGCCACCACGAACAGCATCGACAGCCGGCCGAGCACCTCGTTGACCCACCGCAGGCGTCCGCCCGCGAGGTGGACGGTCTCGTGCAGCACCGTGAACATCGCGAACGTGACCAGGGCGTGCACCGGCACCGTGACCAGGTAGCGCCACGGGTCGGTCCCGGTCAGGACCAGGGCGGTCGCCCCCACCCAGGCCGCGAGCGAGCCCAGGAACAACGCCAGGGTCGGCAGTGCGACGACGGGGAGCGTGATTCCCGGGGTGGGTACGGGCCGCCCGGGGTCCGCGGGCCGGTCGCCGCCGGCTCCCTCGCGTGTGGTTCCCGCCGCCGTGCTCATGGCTGCCTCCTGATCGGACGGAGCGCGGTCGGCGTCGACCGCCCGCAGGAATAGTTGACAATCATGGGTAATCTGTCAACAGATCAGTCACTGGTGGGCGCTCTGTACAGTGCAGGCGTGGCGGGCTCGGGTGCGTTCCGGCGGGAGAGACGGGAGGTCCTCCGCACGCGGCTCCTCGACGCCGCGCGGGACATCACGACGGAGTCGGGGTGGTCGTCGCTGACGATGAGCGCCGTCGCCGGGCGTGCGGGGATCAGCCGCCAGCACCTCTACAACGAGATCGGCACCAAGGCGGAGCTGGGCAGCGCACTGGTCGGCCGCGAGACCGACGGGTTCGTCGCGGTGATGTGCGAGCAGATGCGTGCCCACCCCGCGGACGCCGTCGCCGGCGTGGTGGCCGCGGTCCGCGACGTGCTGGAGTACGGGGCGCGCAACGCGCTCCTGACGTCGATCCTCACCGTCGACGAGGGCGCGGGGGAGAGCCTCCTCCCGCTGGTGACGGCCCGACCCGACGTGGTGCGCGACCGGGCGACGGCGGCGCTGCTGCGCGAGATCTCCGAGCTCCACCCGGCCCTGGCCGGGGCCGCGGACCTGCCCCGGCTCGTCGACGGGGTGGTGCGGCTGGTCGTCAGCCACGCCACGTCACCGGGGGAGTCCACCGAGCCGGCGGTCGCGCAGGCCGGGTGGCTGCTCCGCGGCTTCCTCGACGGTGCCGCCGGGGCGGGCGGGGCCGGGGTCAGCCCCGGCTGAGGACGTCGAACCCGGTCGTGACGACGCCGTCGCCGACGCAGCGCTGGATGTGCGGCCGCGCGACGCCGATCGCGGCGACCCCGGGCACCGAGCCGCCCGCACCGAGCAGCGCCCGCCCGGCGGCCCGCAGGACCGCCACGCCCCGGCGCCGGTGCCCGTCGCGGGACGGGACCACCGACAGGCACACCCGCTGGCACACCGTGCCGTCGGCCGCGGCGCGCGGCGGTGACCAGGTCAGGGCCAGCACATCCTCGGTCGCGCGGGTGGGCACGGCGTACGACCCGCCGATCCCCGGCAGCGCGACGACGGTCGCGAAGGTGACACCGAGCCGGGTGAGGGCCGGGTCGCCGGCGAGCAGCAGCAGGGTCTGGTCGCGGGCGAACTCGGCGGGTCCGACGAGCTGCAGATCCGGCTGGATCATCGGGCCTCCGGGGACGGTCGTCGCTGTGCCCCTGACGCTAGGTCGCCCCACCTCAGCCTGCGGACAGCCCTGGGGAAGCCGACGGTAAAAACCGGGCCGGGCTCAGCCGAGCAGGTGCTCGCCGAACCAGTCCCGGGCCGGGTGCCCGGAGGCGGTGAAGCCGTCGACGTAGGCGTCGAAGTGGCCGCCGGGGAGGATCTCCAGACGCTTGGGCTCACGGGCCCGCTCGTAGGCGGCGATCGCCAGGTGGGTCGGGGTGAGGACGTCGTTGCGGGCCGGGAGCAGCAGCAGCGGGGTCGGGCTGATCTGCGCGATGTAGTCGACCGGGTTGTACTCGGCGAGCATCTCGACGCTGCGCAGCGTCACCTCGTTGCGCCAGTTCGGGGCGCGCAGCTCGTGGGTCCGGGTGAACCAGGCCCACGAGTCCGGGGTGGGCAGCGCCGACGGGGCCAGCGGGTCCTCGGCGACGACCGGCACCATCGCCGGGTCCTTGCCGTGGAAGCGGTCGAGGCGGTCGGCGTCGAACTGGGCGCGGAACCCGTCGAGGAAGTCCGCGCGGACCAGCGCCCGCAGGTTGTCGTAGCCGCTGACCAGCGGCACCTGGGCGACGACGGCCTTCACCCTGCGGTCGATCGCGGCGACGACGAGCACGTGCCCGCCCGAGTAGCTCGACCCCCACACCCCGATCCGGTCGGCGTCGGTCTCCGGCAGGGTGGTGGCGTAGGTGATGGCGTGCCGGTAGTCGCGGACCTGCGCCCACGGGTCGATCTCCTGGCGGGGCGTGCCGTCGCTGTCGCCGAAGTTGCGGTTGTCGTAGACCAGCGCGTTGAGGCCCGCCGCGGCGAACAGCTCGGCGTAGCGGTCGAGGTACATCTCCTTGACCGCGGAGTAGCCGTGGGCCATGACGACCGTCGGCGCCGGACCGCCCGCGCCCTCGGCCTCCTGGAACCAGCCGCGCAGCGTCACGCCCTCGGCGTCGAACTCCACATCACGACGGGCCATGGTGCCCTCCTCGGGGTCGGTGCGGCCCCGGGGCCGCGGTGGTCCCAGTCTCGTCGCCGGCGTCGCCGGGGCCTTGAACCGTCGCGACAGGTCCTTGGACCTGCGTGTCACGGGCCCGCTCGCGCCAGGCGCTGGGGGAGGTGCCGTAGGCGGCCTTGAACGAGCGGCTGAAGTGGCTGGTGTCGGAGAAGCCCCAGCGGTGCGCGATCGCCGAGACCGGCCGGTCGGTGTCGGCGAGCTCGGTCCGGGCCCGGGCCAGCCGCCGGACCCGGACCACCTCGCCCACGGAGCGGCCGTCGGCGCTGTAGACCCGGTGGACGGTGCGGACCGACACCCCGTGCGCCGCCGCGATCTCCTGCGGCGAGACCCCGGCGGGCAGGTGGCGGTCGATCCAGCGGTCCATCCGGGCCCGCAGCGCCGGACGGACCGCGTCGCTCCCGGGGAGCCCGGTGTCCGACCGCAGCGCGCCCGCGACGAGCTCCAGCGTCGCGTTCCGCGCGGCCCGGACCGCGCCGCGGTCCAGCTCGGCCACGGTGTCGGCGAGCGTGCCCAGGTAGGAGACCAGCAGGCGCGTCGCGGGCCGGGACCCGTCGAGCACGGCCGCGCCCCGGGACAGCGAGCGGCCGCCGACCTCCTCCAGCGCGGCGCGCGGGATCACCAGGCTGCGTTTCACCAGCCGCTCCCACACGGTGAACGTCGCGGGACGGGTGCTGTCCCAGGTGACGGCGTCCCCCGGCCGCAGGCAGCGCTCCGTCGCGTCCTGGCCGACCGTCTCGCGCCCGGCGAGGGTCATCAGCACGACGACGAACTCGCCGTCGGTCCCGGCGATCTGCCGCCGGGAGCGGCGGCCCGAGCAGGGGCTGCAGGTGCAGTCGACCAGCGCGAGGTCGTCGATCCAGGCCCGGCGGGCGGTCGCCCGGAACCCCCGCGCCGGCGGCGCGACCGACCAGGGCAGGTGCGTCGCGGACAGCATCCGCTCCCAGGCCCCGGTGGTGTCCGGGTCCGCCGGGGAGGTCGAGAACAGCTCGTGGTCCTGCGGCACCGGCCCGCCCCCGTCCGATCGCGTCCTCGCGTCGAGCGGGGTCAGCGTAGGACCGCCGGGGCGCCCGTCACCAGGTCCGGACGCCCCGGCGGGGGCTCAGGCGTGGATGTCCGACGGGTGCGTGGCCAGCGGGGTCACCTGCATCGTCATGTACGGGAACAGCGGCAGGCCCCAGAGGATCTCGTGGAGCTGCTCGTTGTCGCGCACCTCGAAGATCGACAGGTTGGCGTACTCGCCGACGCAGCGCCAGATGCTCACCCACTCACCCGAGCGCTGCCACTGCTGCGACCAGGCCTTCTCCCGCGCCAGCAGGTCGGCCCGGGCGTCGGTGTCCATGTCGGCGGGGAGGTCGACCTCCATCCGGACGGCGAAGCGGGCCATCAGGCGGGGTCCAGGGCGAAGTCGTAGGTGACCTCGTTGCCGGTGCCGTCGGTGGCCGGGCCGGGGCGCAGGATCAGCTCCGGCTTGACGGCCTGGGCGACGTCGTCGGTGACGTAGTCGCCGCCGTCGAAGTACAGCTGGGTGGTGACGAGCTGCTTCCCGGGCGCGGACACCTTGAGGTGCAGGTGCGCGGGCCGCCACGGGTGCCAGCCCGCCGCGTCGACGAACGCGCCGGTCGAGCCGTCGGTCGGGATCTGGTAAGGCGCGGGCTGCATGGTGTGGAACGCGAAGTGCCCGTCGGCGCCGGTGTGGATGACCGCGCGCAGGTTCCACTCGGGGATGCCGGGGGCGAACTGGGAGTAGTAGCCCTCGTCGTCGGCGTGCCAGAGGTCGACCGTCGCGCCGGCGACCGGGGCGCCGTCGAGGTCGGTGACGGTGCCCTGGAACAGCAACGGGGTGCCCTTCTCCCCGGCCCGCATCGGCATGGTGGCCTCGGACTCGAACTCGGGGGCGCCGGGCACGTAGTAGGGGCCCTCGATGGTGCCGACGGCTCCGCGGCGGTCGGCGTTGGCGACCTCCTCCACGACGTGCTCGACGAACACGTCGAGGAACAGCGGCCACTCGCCGTCGGCGCCGACCTGGATCAGCCACGCCTTCAGCGCGTCGTACTCGTCGTAGGTCACCTGGTGCTTGCGGATGACCTCGTGCAGGGCGTGCAGGGTGTCGGTGGCGATGGCGGACACCCGGGCCGGGTCGGCGGCGGCGCCGCTGCGCTCCTTCTTCGCGAAGGTGGCGGTGGCGTTCGCGCCGGAGCCGGCGGCGGTGGCGGTCTCGGACATGTCCTACTCCTGGTGGTGGGTCGGTGCTCAGGTGTCGGTGCGGTAGTGGGCGAGCTTGTCCGGGTCGATCTCGATCCCGAGGCCGGGCCCGGAGGGGACGCGCAGCTCGCCGCCGCTGATCCGCAGCGGCTCGGTGAGCAGGTCGTCGCTCATGTCGAGGTAGTTCGACAGCTCCCCGGCGCGGGCGCTGGTGTGGCGGTGCGCCGCGCCGAAGGCGACCGTGCAGGCGGTGCCGAGCTGACCGTCGATCTGGTTGCCCATGACCACCTCGGTGCCGAGTCCCTCGCACAGGTGCAGCACCCGCTGCGAGCCGGTGAACCCGGTCCGCGCCGTCTTGATGCTGATCATGGTGGCGGCGCCGTCGAGCAGCTCGCGGGTCACCTCGCCGGGGCGGGTGGCGGACTCGTCGGCGACGGTCGGGACGGTGGTGCGGGCGGTGAGCCAGCGTCGTCCGAGCACCTGGTCGGCGGGCATGAGCTCCTCGGACAGGGTCAGGCCGAGGTCGGCCATCTCGTCCAGGGCCCGCGCGGCCTCCGACGCGGTCCAGCCGCGGTTGCCGTCGACGTAGAGCTCCACGTCGGGGCCCAGCGCCTCGCGCAGCGCCCGGCAGGCGCCGGTGTCCAGCGCGACGGGGCGGCGGCCGACCTTGACCTTGAAGGTGGTGACGCCGTGCTCGTCGCGCATCCGCCGCGCCTCGGCGACCATCACGTCGTCGGGGGCGAAGCCGACCATGTGCGAGACCCGCATCCGGTCGGTGTACCCGCCGAGCAGCTCGGAGACGCCGACGCCGAGCCGGCGCCCGATGACGTCCCAGACGGCCATGTCGATCGCGGCCTTCGCGGTGGGGTTGCCGATCGTGCGGTCCAGGACGGCGTGGATCCGCTCCCGCTCGAACACGCTCAGGCCCACGATCTCCGGGGCGAACACGGTGTCGACCACCGCGCGGATGGAGGCCTGGGTCTCGCCGTAGGTGTAGGGGCGGGGCGGGGCCTCGGCGACGCCGACGACGCCGTCCTCGGCGTGCACCCGCACCAGCACGTGGTCGGCGGTGTGCACCTCGCCGGAGGCGAACCGCAGCGGTTTGCGGTAGGGCACGGCGAACGGGATCGCCTCGACGGCCACGATCTTCACTGCGGTCCTCCGGGGACGGTGGCGGGGCGGGGGTCCAGCTCGTGGACGCGCTCGGCGAGCACGTCGAGCAGCCGGACGAGGGCGGGGGAGTCGTCGTCGGTGCGCCAGGCCAGGGCCAGGTCGACGCGCAGCTCGCGGTCCAGGTCGGCGTAGACGACGCCCTCGGTGCCCAGGGCGCGCACCGACTCGGGCAGCAACGCGACCCCGGCACCGGCGGCGACGTGGGTGAGCAGGATGGGGGTGTCGCGGGCCTCGGTGCGGCGCCGCGGGAGGAACCCGGAGTCCAGGCAGCCCTGGGTGGCGACCGAGTCGACCACCGACCCGGGGGCGCCGTAGGCGACGAAGTCGTCGCCGCGCAGCTCGGCCAGCGCGACCGTCCCGGCCCCGGCGAGCCGGTGCGTGGCCGGCAGCGCCGCGATCAGCCGTTCCTGCGCGATCGGGCGGACCGACATCTCCGGGCGCACCACCGGCGGGCGCAGTACGGCGAGGTCGATGCGGCGCTCGTCGAGCGCGTCCTCCTGGGCCGCGGTGAGCAGCCCGGGCAGGAACCGCAGCGCCACACCGGGCATCCGGCGGGCGGCGACCCGGGCCAGCCGCGGCAGCAGCCGGTAGGCGGCGAGGTCGGTGGCACCGACGGTCACCACGCCCTCGGTGCCCGCGGCGACCTGCTCGACGCGGCGCCGGGCGTCCTCGACGCCGGCCAGGATCCGCCGCGCGTCCTCCAGCAGCGACGCCCCCGCCGGGGTCAGGTCGACCCGGCGGGTGGTGCGCTCGAACAGGGTGGCGCCGACCTGGCTCTCCAGCTGGCGGATGGCCTGGGAGAGCGGGGACTGGGCCATGTGCAGCCGCTCGGCGGCGCGGCCGAAGTGCCGCGTCTCCGCGACCGCCACGAAGTAGCGGAGCTGCCGCAGATCCATTCCCGTCACCTCCCTCGCACCCGGCGCGTCACCTGACGGTAGGCGTGCGACTCTGTAGACACAAAGACCGGAAAAGGCCCGATTCAGAGGTGGAGTAGCTGAATCGCGGGTCAGGCCGGTACGGGCCGGGTGTCGGCCCGCGCGTCGACGCCGTGGATCCAGGTGAGCCACGGGTCCAGCCCGGTCAGCCCCGCGTTGCGGGCCTCGGCCGCCGGGCCGTCGGGCAGGTGCAGCAGCCTGCTGGTGACCAGCGAGCTGCGCTGGATCGACCGGGTCCGCGCCCGGCGCAGTCGCTGGTAGCGGTCGAACACCGCGGTGTGGCCGCCGTCGAGCGCACCGGGGGCGGCGAGCAGGTCGGCGAGCACCGCCGCGTCCTCGATGGACTGGTTCGCGCCCTGACCGTGGTGCGGCAGCATCGTGTGCACGGCGTCGCCGAGCAGGACGACGCGGCCGCGGGACCAGCGCGTCATCGGGGGCAGCGTGTACAGCGGCCAGCGCGGGGACTGCGGCACCGCCGTCAGCATCTGCACGACGCCCGGGGACCAGCCGTCGAAGGCCCGCGCCAGGGTGCCGGGGTCGGTGTCGGTCGGCCCGGTCTCGCCGGTCCAGGGGTCGGGGCCCTCCAGCACCGCGAAGAAGTTGATCTGCTCGGCGTGCGGGCCGATCGCGTAGTGCAGCACGTGCGCGTCCGGGCCCATCCAGAACTGGATCGCGCCGGGGTCGGGCAGCAGCGGGGCGTCGGCGACGTCGACGATCCCGCGGAAGGCCGACGTCCCGGTGTAGCGGGGGCGGGCCGCGGGGTCGACGACCGAGCGCACCCGGGAGTGCACCCCGTCCGCACCGACGACGACCGAGCCCCGGACGCGCTCCCCGGAGGCGAGCGTGACCGTCCCGTCCGGGTCGACCGCGGTCACCTCGCAGTCGAGCCGCACCATCCCGCCGGGGCAGGCGCCGGCGAGGACCCGCTGGAACTCGGCGCGGTGGATGCCCAGGTAGGGGGCGCCGAAGCGGCGCCGGTAGCTGCCGTCGGAGCCGACCGGGAAGGCGGTCACCCGCTCGTCGTCGCGCCAGCCGCGGTGGATGAGCTCGGTCGGCTGGGCGGACACCTTCTCCAGCTCGCCCAGCAGGCCGAGCTCGTCCAGCGGGCGCAGCCCGTTCGCCGACAACGCGACGGCCGCGCCGACCTCGCGCAGCTCGGCCGCCCGCTCGAGCACGGTGACCCGGACGCCGCGGGCGTGCAGCGAGAGGGCCAGCGAGAGGCCCCCGATCCCGGCACCGACGATCACCACTGATTCGTCCATGACTCTGATCCTGACACGGATACCGAGGGGGTATTCCTCCACGGATCGTCTCAGTCGGGACCCCTTTCGGCACGACCCGCACGGCCCCTTCTCCGGGACCCGCCGGTCCGCCAGGCTCACCCGCCGGGGGCCGTTGCCCCGTTCCGACCTCGACGAGGAGTGAGCGATGTCCGAGACGTTCGTGCTGGTGACCGGTGCCTGGCACGGGGGCTGGGCCTGGCGCCCGGTCGCCGAGCGGCTGCGTGCGGCGGGACACCGCGTGCTGACCCCCACCCTGCCGGGGCTGCACGACGGTGACGACCCGACCCGCTACCGGCTGTCCGACACCGTGGACGCGGTCGTCGACCTGATCGAGTCGCACGACCTGACCGACGTGACGCTCGTCGGGCACAGCTGGGGCGGCTACGTGATCACCGGTGCCGCGCACCGGGTCTCCTCCCGGCTGCGCAAGCTCGTCTACTGGAGCGCGTTCGTGCCCGCCGCGGGCCGCTCGCTCAACGACGAGGTGCCCCCGCAGTACCGGGAGCTGTTCGAGGGCCAGGCCGCCGCCTCGGGCAACAACTCCGTGGCGCTGCCGTTCGAGGTGTGGCAGGGCGCGTTCATGAACGACGCCGACGAGCCGGTCCAGCGCCTGGTGCACGAGCTCCTGGTGCCGCAGCCGCTGCAGTACTTCACCGAGACCGTGGAGCCGATCGACCCGGCGACGCTCGGGGTGCCGGTGGCCTACGTGCTCTCGACCGAGGACGTCGCGCTGCCGCCCGGCGAGTACGGCTGGGACCGCTTCCCGCAGCGGCTCGGGGTCACCCCGGTCACCGTGCCGGGCAGCCACGAGGGCTGCTTCACCCGCCCCGACGCTCTGGCCGAGGCCCTGCTGAAGGCCTGAGCCGCGCCCCGACCCACCGGAGCGGGCCCCCGGGTGTCCCGGGGGCCCGCTCCCGTGTTCGTGCGGACGGTGCTCAGTCGGTCCGGTCAGCCGGTCGGGGACTCCTGCGTGCCGTCACCGGGCGCCGGGTCCTGGCCGAGCTGGTTCGGCGGGAACCGCAGGGGCGGGAGCTCCTGCAGCGGCGCCTGCGGGGCGTTGCCCACCTCCGGCGGGAGCGGCGTGCCCTGCGCCGGGTTGCCGAGCGGCGCCAGCGGGTCGGCCGGTGCGAACGTCGCCGGCTTCGCCAGGCCACCGGAGTCGCTGCCGTCGAAGGACTCGGTCCGGCCGCAGCCGTCGAGCATGACGGTCAGCGGGCCGTCGGTGTGCACGTCGAGGCGGGCGTCGCAGCCGACGCCGGCGCGCTCCGGGTCGACGGTCACGGTGCCGACCCCGGCCGAGCGGATCTCCAGCACGTTCTCGGCGTCGGCGTCGACCGGCGCGTCGAGGTGGCGGAACTCCCGCAGGTACGGGTTGACCGGCGAGAACGTCCCCTCGACCTGACCGACCTCCTGCCCGGCCGCCGGGACCGGCGCGTCGGCGCGGCCCTGCCCCCGGGTGACCACGTCGATCGCGCCCAACTCGTGCGGGTCGCGGCTCTGGATGCCCGACAGCCAGTAGGCGTGGTCACCGACGAGGCCGGCCTCCGGGTCGTCCATCAGCGGGTTGCGCACGTAGGTGACGTGCGGCGGGTCGACCGCGCGCGGCTCGTCGCCCATCCAGCGGGCGGCCAGGTCCCACATGCCGTTCTTGCACATCACCAGGTGCTCGGCGGCGAGGCCGACGTGGCTGACGAACTCGTAGTCGTAGTCCCCGGCCCGGTAGAGGTCGGCGCGCTCGCGGGTGATCGGGTAGGGGATGAAGTCGTCGTTGACCCCCGCCCACTCCATCACCGGCTGGTTGCGACGGCTGGGTAGCAGCTCGGAGATCTTCGAGCCGGGCTCGTGCTTGGTGACGGTGTCGACCCCGGCGGTCTCGGCGACCTCGTCGGCCACCCCGTTCACCCCCGGCAGCGACGGTGCCACGTTCAGCCCGTCGCAGATGAACGCCCTGCTGAACACGTCGGGGAAGGTCAGCGACAGCTTGTTCGCGGTGTAGGCGCCGGAGGAGAACCCGCCCATCGCGGTGCGCTCGCGGTCGAGGTCGTAGTGGCGACGCGCGTCGGCCAGCGCCTCGAAGACGATCGCGCCGCCCTCGCCGTAGCCCCAGTTGTCGGCGCCGCGGAAGTCGACGTCGATCACCATCGTGGGGTCGCCCGGCCGGTCGGCGAACTGCCGGTAGAGGTCACGGTCGCCGGCGACGTCGTCGCCGGGGCGCAGCGCGTAGCCCTGGGTCCAGACCATCGAGGCGTAGCCGTGCGACGGCGCGGGGGCCTCGGGGACGTAGACCGTGTAGCGCTGCATCCGGCCCGGCAGGTCGGGGACGCAGTCGTCGCGACAGGGGTAGCCGAACGACAGGCTCGGCCGCTGGTCGCCCGAGCCCTCGCCGGAGCCGGTGGCGATGCCGCCCTGCTGCAGGCCGGTGCCCGGTGCGGGACCGCCCGGGTCCGACGGGAGCCGCCGGCCCTGCGCCTTCTCCGAGTGCGAGGCGAAGACCCGGGTCACGTAGCCGGAGGTGGGGACACCGGACTCGTCGTCGGTGCCGGCGCGGAGCTTCCCGAAGTCGACGTCGGCGAAGAACCCGGAGAGGTCGCCGTCCGCGATCGCGCGCTTCTGGTCGTTGTTCCGGTAGGGCGCCTCGAAGGGCTCGTGGAACCGGAAGGCCGCGTCGAAGAACGCCGACGGCGTCGGGTCGCCGACGACGGCGCCGCCGGGGTGCGTCGCGTCCGCGGTGACCTGCGGGACGAGGTAGGCGTCGGCGTCGCGGTCCCACAGCCCGGCCGCGGCGGCGAGGCGCTGCGTCCCGTCGGCGGGGTCCCACGCGGAGTGCGGCACGCGGATCTCGACCTGGCGCCGCTCGACGTCGACGTGCACCTGCGGTGCGTCCGGCAGGGTCCGCCCGGTGGCCGCGTCGACGATGTCCCCCTCGCTGCCGTGCACCGTCACGAACAGCTGGGCCGGCATGACGGTGTTCGCGCCGTGCGGGGCCTCGCGCGGGGTGTCCGAGCCGCCGAGCGCGAGGGTCAGGCCGAGCAGCCCGGGGTCGGTCATCGTGTTCATCGTGACCCGGAACGCGGTCGCGTCGTCCTGGGGCTTCGCGCGGACCTCGAGGATGTCCGCGGCGTTGCGCCGGTAGGCGGCGTCCTCGGGGTAGGTGTAGTTGCGCAGCAGGGTGTCGTTGGGCCAGCGGTACTGGTTGCCGCCGCCCTCGTCGTCGTAGACGCAGCCCTGGTGCACGTACTCGCCGTGCCGGTAGGCGCTGGTCATGCAGACGCCGATCGGGTCGGCGGACCAGATGCCGGTGTTCTGCAGCTGGGGCGCGTCGACGGCGGGGGCACGCAGCAGGTCGGGACCCGCCGTGTCCGCCCGCCCGTCGGGCGCCGCGAGCGCCGACCCGGCGCCGACCGCCGCACCGGCGAGCAGGCCGGCGACGACGAGCGCCACACCGGCTCGCTTCGTCTTCTTCATCGGGGAGCCTTCCACCGGCGCCGCCCGGTCGCGCCTCACTGCGCGACGGGGTGCGAGCGGCCCCGTTGCCCGCCTCAACTGATCCACCACGACCCCGGTGACGTGCGACGACGACTTATCGTTAGCCCGAATGGACTAGGACCGCCCGGATCTGGATGCGGCCACCATGGTTCTCCTGGTGTAGAAAAACCGGGAGCAACCACGAGGAGCGGTCGTGCCGAAGCGGGTGGACCACGAGCAGCGCCGGGGCGAGATCGCCGACGCCGCCTGGCGGCTGATCGCCGAGCACGGTCCGGACGCGGTCACGCTGCGGGACGTCAGCGCGGCACTGGGGGTCGCGCACGGGGCGCCGGCGCACTACTTCGCCGGCCGCGCCGCGATCGTGGAGTGCGCGTTCCGGCGGGCCCTCGACGACCTCGACGCCCGGGTGGCGCGGCGCGCGGCCGGGCTGTCCGGGGTGGCGGCGCTGCACGTGTTCTGCGAGGAGGTCACCGCGCACACCGGGACGCCGTTCGCCCGGGTCGCGGCGTCCGGGCCCGGGCCGGCCGCGGTCCTCGCCGGGGTGACCGCGCGGTGGCGGACCCGGCTGGCGGCCCGGTTCGAGGAGGGCCGGCGGGCGGGCGGGATCGTCGCCCCGGCTCCGGACGGGGTGCTCGTGGAGCAGCTGCTGGCCCTGCTCCACGGGGTGCAGGCACTGGCCGAGCCGGGGTCGGGCGGAGCGGGGGCGGCGCCGGGCGAGGTGGTCGCCGCGTTCCTCGCGGGGCTCGGCGGCCCGGCCGACGCCGGAGTCGTGGGCTGGACCCCGCCTCGGACCGTCGGGCGCGGTGCGGGCCTCGTTGCAGGAGGCGCGGACGGCTCCGCCGGTGACGGCCCGACGGAGGACGGTCCGACGGAGGACGGCTCCGCGGCGTGCCGCGCGGGCGGCGCCGCGTCGGGGCGTGCGACCGGTGCCGCGGCGGCCGGTGCCCCGCGGGGAGAGGCGGACGGCTTCCTCGCCTTCACCGACGTCGCGCTCGCCCGCACCGGCGAGCGGCTCCCCGGCACCGACCGCGCGGCCATGGCGCTGGTGCTGAACCTGCACCGGATCGCCAGCTCGCTGATCTACGACCTCGAGTCGACCGTGCACCGCCCCGCCGGATGGAGCTGGTCGGCGTTCCGGCTGCTGTTCACGCTGTGGGTCGCGGGCGGGCAGGAGGCGGGCCGGGCGGCGGAGCTGTGCGGGATGAGCCGGGCCGCGGTGTCCAGCCTGGCCAACACCCTCGCCGCCGGTGAGCTGGTCCGGCGCACGCCCGCCGCCGGGGACCGGCGGACCGTGCACCTGTCGCTGACCGACGCCGGGACCGACCGGCTGGTCGCCGCGTTCGGCACCCACAACCGTCGCGAGTCGGAGTGGGCGGCGCTGCTCGGCGCCGACGACCTCGCCGCCCTGAACACCCTGCTCGTCCGCCTCGCCCGGGCGGCGCACCGGGCGGACTGGATCAACCGGCGGACCTGAACCGCTCGGCGCGCGCCGCCGGATCGGCCCTGGCGCCGGGCGGCGCGGCCCTCTACGGTCCTGCACAAGTGATTCAACCTTTGATCGTCGGGCGTGCCCGGCCGGTCGGAGGTCCCGACGACGGGTCGCCGCGGTCGCCGCCCGTCTCCCGGCTCCGAGAGGACACCCGCCGTGGCCAAGCCCTTCGCCTCCTCCGCCGACACCGCCGCCAAGGAGCAGACCCTCGAGGTGCTCGCGGACGGCGTCTACGCCCTCACCGCCGAGGGCGACCCGAACATCGGCGCGATCGAGGGGGAGGACTTCGTCGTCTGCTTCGAGGCCCTCGCCACCCCGGTCGCCGCGCGCAAGTGGCTCGCGATGCTGCGCGAGCACACCGACAAGCCGGTCCGGTACCTCGTGCTGTCGCACTACCACGCGGTCCGGGTGCTGGGCGCGAGCGCGTTCGACGCGCAGACCGTCGTCGCGCACGAGACGACCGCGGCCCTGATCGCCGAGCGCGGCATGGAGGACTGGGCCTCGGAGTTCGCGCGGATGCCACGGCTGGCCGAGGCCGCCGACTCCGTACCCGGACTCACCTGGCCGACGCTCACCTTCGCCGACCGCCTCACCCTCGACCTGGGCGGTGACCGCGGCGAGCTGGTGCTGCAGTTCCACGGCCGCGGCCACACCGAGGGCGACATCACCGCCTGGCTGCCGCGGCACCGGATCCTGTTCGCCGGTGACCTCGTCGAGGCCCGGGCCGCGCTCTACACCGGCGACGCGTTCCACCGCGACTGGGCGGGCGACACCCTCGACCGGCTCGCCGCGCTCGGCGCCGAGCAGCTCGTCGGCGGGCGCGGCGCGGTCAGCCGCGGCCGCGCCGAGGTCGACGCGGCGATCGCCCAGACCCGCGGGTTCCTGCAGGTCATGATCCGGGAGGTCGGCGCGGTGCAGGAGCGCGGCGGCACGCTGAAGGAGGCGTTCGAGGCGACCCACGCCGCACTCGTCGACGACTACGGACACTGGCCGATCTTCGAGCACTGCCTGCCGTTCGACGTCTCACGGCTGTGGGACGAGCTGTCCGGCGTGGAGCGTCCGGTGATCTGGACCGCGGAACGCGACCAGGAGGTCTGGGCCCGGCTGCAGGGCTGAGGCACCGGCGAGGGGAGGGGAACCCATGTCGACGTCCGCCGCGCCGGCCTGGCCGTCGCCGCCCGTCCTGGTGCTCGGCGCCGGGCCGGTCGGGCAGACCACCGCGCTGCTGCTGGCCCGCCACGGCGTCCCGACGGTCGTGCTGGACCGCCGCCCGGAGCGGGACCGGGTCGGGTCGAAGGCGATCTGCCAGCAGCGCGACGTCCTCGACGTCTGGGAGTCCGTCGGTGCCGGGCGCCGGATCGCCGACGAGGGCGTCACCTGGACCACCGCGCGCACCTTCCACCGCGACACCGAGCTGTTCGCCCACACCTTCGCCGAGCCGGGGCGGCCCGCGTTCCCGCCGTTCGTGAACCTCTCGCAGGCCAGGACCGAGCAGATCCTTGACGAGCGGATCGCCGACGAGGCCCTGGTGGACCTGCGCTGGGGGCACGACGTCGTCGGCGTCGAGCAGACCGCCGACGGCGTCACGGTGACCGTCGACGGCGGTGGGCGGATCGCGGGGAGCTTCCTGGTCGTCTGTGCCGGTGCCCGCGGCGACGCGCTGCGTGAGTTGCTCGGGGTCACCTTCGAGGGCACCAGCTTCGACGACCGCTTCCTGATCTGCGACGTCCGCGCCGACCTCCCGGGGTGGGCCACCGAGCGCCGCTTCCACTTCGACCCGGCCGCGAACCCGGGCCGCCAGGTGCTGGTCCACCCCTGCCCGGACTCGACGTTCCGGATCGACTGGCAGGTCCCGGCCGGGTACGACCTCGACGCCGAGACCGCGTCCGGCGCGCTGGACGCCCGGATCCGCGCGGTCATCGGCGACGTCGACCACGAGGTGGTCTGGTCCTCGGTCTACCGGTTCCACTCGCGCGTGGTGGACCGGATGCGGTGCGGCCGGGTCCTGCTGGCGGGCGACGCGGCGCACCTGGTGTCCCCGTTCGGTGCCCGCGGGCTGAACTCCGGCGTCGCCGACGCGGAGAACGCCGCCTGGAAGATCGCCTGGGTCGGCCGCGGCTGGGCGCCGGAGGAGCTCCTGGAGAGCTACCACGCCGAGCGGCACGTGGCCGCCCTGGAGAACGTCGCCGTCACCACCGCGACGATGGACTTCCTGGTCCCGCGCGACGCGGAGCGGGTGCGGGCCCGCGCCGAGGTCCTCGCCGCGGCGGCGACCGACCCCGCGGCCCGGGCGCGGGTCGACTCGGGCCGGCTGGCCGAGCCGTTCTGGTACGTCGACTCCGCCCTGACCACCGCCGACGCGCGTCGCCCGTTCGCCGGGCGTCCCGCCCGCGGCGAGGTCCCGCCCGCGGGACCGGGGGTGCTCGTCCCGGACGCCCCGGTGCGCACCCCGGCCGGTCCGGGACGGCTGCGCGCGCTGGCCCGCGACGGGTTCCTGCTGCTCACCGGCCCGCTGGCCGACGCGGACGCGGTCGCCGCAGCGGCGGCCGGTGCGCCCGGCCCGGTCCGGGTGCTCGCCCTCGCGGAACTGGACGGCCGCACGGGCACCGGAGCCGGAGCCCTCGGCGGAGCCGGAGACGGGGAGACGGTGACGGCCACCCTGGCCGCCCGGCCCGACGAGGTGTGGCTGCTCCGCCCGGACGCCCACGTCGCCGCCGTGCTCGCCGCCCCGTCCCGCGACGACGTCGCGGCCGCCCTCGCCCGCGCGACCGCCCGCGGCACGACGGCGCCACCGCCACGGACACAGGCACAGGCACAGAACGGACCGGAGGAGGGCCACGATGGCGTACTACAGGCGAGCCGGTGACGTCCCGCCGAAGCGGCACACCCAGCACCGACGCCCCGACGGGACGCTCTACTACGAGGAGCTGATGGGGGAGGAGGGCTTCTCCTCGGACTCCTCGCTGCTCTACCACGCGGGCGTCCCGTCGGCGATCGTCGACGCCACCCCCTGGGACCCGGGCGACCAGTCGCTCACCGACAACCGGCCGCTGCTCCCGCGCCACCTGCGGCTGCACGACCTCGGCACCCCGGACTGGAAGTCGGTCGACGTCGTGACCGGACGCCGGCTGGTGCTCGGCAACGCCGACGTGCGGATCTCCTACGTCGTCGCGGGGGAGACCAGCCCGCTCTACCGCAACGCCGTCGGCGACGAGGTCGTCTACCTGGAGTCCGGGTCGGCGATCGTCGAGACCGTGTTCGGCGCGCTGGACGTGGTCCAGGGCGACTACGTCGTCCTCCCGCGGGCGACGACCCACCGCTGGGTCCCCACCGGGTCCGAGCCGCTGCGCGCCTACGCGATCGAGGCGTCGTCGCACATCGCCCCGCCCAAGCGGTACCTGTCGCGCTACGGCCAGCTGCTCGAACACGCCCCGTACTGCGAGCGCGACCTGCACGGACCGGGGGCGCCGCTGCTCGTCGAGCAGGCCGACGTCGAGGTGCTGGTGAAGCACCGCGGCGGGCCCGACGGGATCACCGGCACCCGCTACGTGGTGCCCACCCACCCGTTCGACGTCGTCGGCTGGGACGGCTGCCTGTACCCGTACACGTTCAACGTCGCCGATTTCGAGCCGATCACCGGCCGCGTGCACCAGCCGCCGCCGGTGCACCAGGTCTTCGAGGGCTCCGGCTTCGTGATCTGCAACTTCGTGCCGCGCAAGGTCGACTACCACCCGCTCGCCGTGCCGGTGCCCTACTACCACGCCAATGTGGACTCCGACGAGGTCATGTTCTACTGCGGCGGCGACTACGAGGCCCGCAAGGGCTCCGGGATCGGGCAGGGGTCGATCTCGCTGCACCCGGGCGGGCACAGCCACGGCCCGCAGCCCGGCGCGGTCGAGCGAGCGCTCGGCGCGGAGTCCTTCGACGAGCTCGCGGTCATGGTCGACACGTTCCGGCCGCTGGCCCTCGGTGAGGGCGGACGGGCGTGTGAGGACCCGTCGTACGCGTGGAGCTGGGCGGGGCGCGGCCCGGCCCGGTGACCGGGTCGCCCGCTCATCGGGCGGGGACGAGCACCGGCACCAGCCGCACCAGCACGACCAGGGCGACGAGCTCGACCAGGGTCTGGGTGACGACGGCGAGCGGGGCGAGGGCGAGCGCGCCGGGCAGCGCCAGCGCGAGCGGCAGCACCACCAGCGAGTTGCGGGTCGTCACCGAGAACACCACCGCCCGGGTGGCCGGCACGTCCAGGCGGGCCACCCGGGCGGTGAGCAGACCGATCACCACCGCCGCGACGACGAACGCCGCGTAGAGCGGCACCAGCCGCACCAGGGTGAGCGCCTGCGCCCCGACGGCGGCGATCTGCGAGCCCACGACCGCGGCCAGGGTCGCCACCATCAGCGGCACCATCGCCCCGGCGACGGCGCCCTCGACACGGGCCGCGCGGCAGGCCGGGCGCCGTCGTCGCAGGCCCTGGACCAGGGCCGCCGCGGCCAGCGGGGCCAGGACCAGCACCAGGAACGCGTGCAGGAACGGCCCGGCCTCGACCACGGCGAGGACCTCCGGTCCGGCCGCGAACCACAGGTAGCCGGGCAGCAGGAGCATCTGCGCGACCATCAGCAGCGGCGTCGCCGCGAGCATCTGCGCGCGGGCGCCGCCGGCGAGCCCGGTGAACACGACGACGTAGTCGATGCACGGCGTCAGCAGCACCAGCAGGACGCCCACGAGTAGACCGCGGTCGTCGGCGACCCATCGCGACAGTCCGATCGCGACCGGCGGGACCACCACGGCGTTCGCCACCAGCACGACGACCGGGAAACGGGTGCCGGTCAGGGCCCGCGCGACGTCGACGAGCGGGACCGCGAGGAAGGTCGCGAACAGCAGCAGCGCGAGCAGCGGGGTGACCGACGCGGCGAGCGCGGGAGCGACCCGCGGGGCGAGGAGACCGAGCAGCGCCCCGGCGAGGATCGCGGCCAGGTACAGCGGGACCTGGTGGCGGTCCCACCAGGCGACGAGCCGGCTCAGTCGGTGCCCCCGGCCGAGCGGTACGCCGACTGCGCGGCCGGGCCGAGGTCGGCGCCGTAGGAGACGTCGGGGGAGTCCCCGCCCTGCTGGTAGCCACCGGTGACGGCCAGGATCTCCGAGTCGTCCGGGCCGGTCAGCCACGGGCCGCCGCTGGAACCCTGGTCGAGGCCGGGCTGGTCGAGCTGCCACTGGTCCTCGTCGAGCGTCCCGGCGGTGCCGGACACCGTCGTCGCGTCCGCGTCGCCGTCGTTGTAGCCGACCGCGGTCACCGGGGTGTCGTCGCCGCCGGCGCCGGACGTGCCGAAGGCGAGCCGGTAGGCGCCGGTGACCTGCTGGATCGGCGGGGCGTCGGGCCGGGAGACGGTCAGGAACGCGACGTCGGAGTCGGGGTCGCCGCTCTCCAGCCAGCCCGGGGGGACCGCGGCGGCGGTGACGGTCCAGTAGCCGAAGGGGGCGGTGCCGTCGTCGTAGCCGGGGGCGAAGCTCATGCCCGTCCGGGCCGGGGTGCCGTCGCCGTCGGAGACGCAGTGCGCGGCGGTCACGACGAGGTCGCCGGTGGCGGACTCGACCACCGAGGCGGAGCAGAAGTGGTCACCGGGGGCCTCGGCCGGTCCGTCGAACAGGGCGCCGGTCGCGGGGCGCGCGACCGGCGTGCCCTCGGGGGCCGTGACGGCCGGGAGGGACAGTCCTGTGGCGACGGGGACGACCGCCGCCGGGTCGGCCGGGTCGGCGGCGCCGGTCGTGGCCGTGGCCGATGCCGGGGCCGTGGCCGATGCCGGGGCCGGAGCGGCGCCGGCCGCCGTGGCCGCCGCCGCGGTCGTCACCTGCGGTGGTGTCGTGGGCGTCCACGACGGAACCGCGAGCGCGACGGCGACGGACGCCGCGAGCGCGGCGCCCAGCAGCCCGGGGACGTGCCACCGCGGGCGGGAGGGGCCGTTGCCGGGCCGGGTGTCGGTCCGCACGTCCACCTCCCACACTCGTCCCACTGACCGGATCAACGGTAGAGGGCACTCCTGTGATCCGTCGGACGGACCGCTGTGGACGCGCTGTGAATCCCGGTCCGGTCGGTGGTCGGCCCCGCCCGCGGGCGGACCGGTGGCCGGTGCCCGACGACCGGTCCGGCGTGTCCGACGGCGTGTCGTCGTGGCGTCGACGGTGGGAGCCGACCGTGCCCCGACCGGCTCACCTGGTGATGCTCCGAGCGGCTCATCAGCTCTGATGAGGTCGTGTAGCGACCGTGACCGCCGCCACGACACACGGGCCGTCGGGAGCACAGAGGCCCCGGCGACGACGGCCCGGGGACGGGCGGAGCGGTGGAGGCAGTCATGGCGCGTCGGGTGGGGGAGCACGGAGCACGGGTGGGCGGACGACGCCTGCTGGCGGCCGCGCTGGTGGCGGCGGTCGGGTGCGTCCCGCTCGTCGCCGGGACCGCCACCGCCGCCGACGGGGTCCGGGTCGGCAACGACCAGATCCCGGCGTGTGGCGCGACGGTGAGCCCGACCGGGTACTGCACGGCGGTCCGCAACGCCGGCACCGCCGCCGTCGTCGACGACGCCCGGGCCCGCACCGGACGCGGCTACCTGCGCCTGGACACCCCCGGCGGCAACGACAAGGTCACCGTGTACGCCCAGGCCTTCAACGGGCGCAAGCTCTCGGAGATCACCGACCTCGAGTACCAGACCCTCGTCGAGCAGGTGGGCGGCCCGCAGCAGGCACCCGCCCTGAACATCCCGGTCAACCCGATGAAGGACGGCTCGACCTTCACGACCCTGGTGTTCGAGCCGGTCTACACCGGAACCAACCCGGTGCAGACCGGGGCGTGGCAGACGTGGCCCGCGTCGAGCACCCCCGCGGGCAGCGGCGGCTGGTGGGCCAGCGGCACCATCACCAGCACCGGCACGCCCAACCGGTACGGCTTCGACACCTACACCGCCGACTTCGCCGCGGTGAAGGCTGCGCTGCCCGACGCCGTCATCGTCGGCGGGATCGCGGTCAACCAGGGCAGCGGCAACCCGGGGCTGCGCTCGGGCGTCGACAACCTGCGGATCAACGGCACCACGGTCGACTTCGACAACCCGGTCGTCCCGACCGCGCTCGCCGCGACCGGCGGCAACGGGCAGAGCGCCCAGGTCCGCACCGCCTTCGCCCAGCCGCTGTCGGTCACCCTCACCGGAGCGGGCAACGCCCCGGTGGCGGGCCAGGACGTCACCTTCACCGTGACCGGCGGCAGCGCCGCCTTCCCCGGCGTGGCCACCGCCACGGCCACCACCGGCGCCGACGGCGGCGCCACCAGCCCGGCGCTGACCGCCGGTGACACCGCGGGCCCGGTGACGGTCACCGCCACCGCCGGCACGCTGAGCACCACGTTCGCCCTCACCGTGACCCCCGCGCCGGTGATCCCGCGCGAGGCCGACCTGTCGGTCGCGCTCGGTGTGCCCGCCACGCTGAAGGCGGGCACCACCGCCCCCGTCACCGTGACCCTCCGCAACGCCGGCCCGGCCGCGGCGACCCGGGTCACCGGTGCCGTCACCCTGCCGCAGGGCCTCAAGGTCACCGCCGCCCCGGGCGGGATCGTCGGCGGCAACGACCGCTCGGTCGCCTACCTGGTCCCGAACATCGCCGCGGGCACCGCGTCGACCTTCACGATCACCGTGACCGCCGACCGCACGGTGACCGGGCCGCGGACCCTCGAGGGAGCCGTCGCCCCCTCCCAGGTCCGTGACCCGAAGCTCACGAACAACGCGACCCGGGTGACCACGACGGTCGTGCGCTGACCCCGGGGTCCCCGGCGGGCGGGTCGCGGCGCAGGAGCGCCGCGGCCTGCCCGTCACCCGTTCCCGGGCCCGGATCTGATACGTCTGTGCGTACCGGCCGCCCCTGCCGGGGTGCGGTGGGCCGGCGACGAACGGGAGTGGCATGGACGCGGACGTGATCGTCGTCGGGGCCGGGCTGGCCGGTCTGGTCGCGACCCACGAGCTGACCCGGCGGGGCCGCCGGGTCGCCGTCGTCGACCAGGAGGGGCCGGTCGACCTCGGCGGGCAGGCGTGGTGGTCCTTCGGCGGCATCTTCCTCGTCGACAGCCCCGAGCAGCGCCGCATGCGGGTGCACGACTCGGTCGAGCTGGCCTGGAGCGACTGGCAGGGCAGCGCCGGGTTCGACCGCCTCGACGACGAGGACGTCCACGCCGCGCGCTGGGCCCGCGCCTACGTCGAGTTCGCCGCCGGGGAGAAGCGCTCCTACCTCACGGAGCTGGGCATCTCCTTCCTCCCCACGGTCGGCTGGGCCGAGCGCGGCGACCTAAACGCGACCGGCCACGGCAACTCCGTGCCCCGCTTCCACGTGAGCTGGGGGACCGGCACCGGCGTCGTGCGCCCGTTCGTCGACTCCGCGCTGCGCGCCGCGGAGGCCGGGCTCGTGACCTTCCACCACCGGCACCGCGTCGACGAGCTGGTCCGCACCGACGGCGCCGTCACCGGTGTCCGCGGCGCCGTCCTCGCCCCGGACGACTCACCGCGCGGCGCCCCCAGCAACCGCGACGTGACCGGGGAGTTCACCCTCTCCGCGCCCGCGGTCGTCCTGGCCACCGGCGGGATCGGCGCGAACCACGAGATGGTCCGCCGGTACTGGCCCGAGCGGATGGGCACCCCGCCGTCGTCGATGATCACCGGGGTGCCGGCCTACGTGGACGGGCGGATGCTCGACATCGCCGCCGACGCGGGTGTGCGGCTGGTCAACCGCGACCGCATGTGGCACTACACCGAGGGCGTCGTGAACTGGGACCCGGTCTGGCCCGGCCACGCCATCCGCATCCTGCCCGGGCCGTCCTCGATGTGGTTCGACGCGCTCGGGCGGCGGCTGCCCGCGCCGTACCTGCCCGGCTACGACACCCTCGGCACCCTGCGCCACCTGCGCACCACCCCGGACATCGCGCCCTACGACCACTCCTGGTTCGTGCTCACCCAGAAGATCGTCGAGAAGGAGTTCGCGCTGTCGGGCTCCGAGCAGAACCCCGACATCACCTCCGGGCGCCGCAGCGCCTTCCTCCGCGAACGGCTGCTCAGCCGGGGCGCGCCCGGCCCGGTCGAGGCGTTCACGACCCACGGGGAGGACTTCGTCGTCGCCGACACCCTCGACGAGCTCGTCGCGGGGATGAACGCCCTCACCGACGCCCCGCCGCTCGACCCGGCCCTGATCCGCGGCCAGATCGAGGCCCGCGACCGGCAGCTGGCCAACCCCTACAGCAAGGACGCCCAGGTCCAGGGCATCCACAACGCCCGCCGCTCGCCCGGTGACCGGATCGGGCGGGTCGCGGCGCCGCACCGGATCCTCGACCCCGCCGCCGGTCCGCTGATCGGGGTGAAGCTGCACGTGCTGACCCGCAAGACCCTCGGCGGGATCCAGACCGACCTCGACTCCCGCGCCCTCGACGCCCACGGCGAACCGATCCCCGGGCTCTACGCGGCGGGGGAGGCCGCCGGGTTCGGCGGGGGCGGGGTGCACGGGTACAACGCGCTGGAGGGCACGTTCCTCGGTGGCTGCATCTTCTCCGGCCGGGCCGCCGGGCGGAGCCTCGCGGGAACCCTCTGAACCCGGCCTCTCACTGAGCGAGAGTCGCCTTCCCGGGCGGTGGCCGCGCGGCGGATGCTCGGCTCCTCGACGACGAGGGGAGCGACGGTGACCGGTGCCGGGAACCGCACGGTCCGGGTGGCGGGCCGCCACCGGGAGTCCGACGGCGTGGTGTCGCTGGAGCTGGTCGCCGCCGACGGCGGGCGGCTGCCGGACTGGACCCCCGGCGCGCACGTCGACCTCGTCCTGCCCGGCGGGCACACCCGCCAGTACTCGCTGTGCGGGGACCGGTGGGACGCCCACCGCTACCGCGTCGCCGTGCTGCGCGAACCCGCCGGCCGCGGCGGCTCGGCCTGGGTCCACGACCGTCTCGCGGTCGGCGACGAGATCGGGCTCGGCGGGCCGCGCAGCAACTTCCCGCTGGTCCCGGCCCCGCACTACCTGTTCGTCGCGGGCGGCATCGGGATCACCCCGATCCTGCCGATGATCACCACGGCGGACCTGCTCGGCGCGGACTGGGCGCTGCTGTACGGCGGCCGGACCCGGGCGTCGATGGCGTTCACCGCGGAGCTCGCGGCCCACGGGGACCGGGTCCGCACCGTCGCGCAGGACGAGGAGGGACTGCTCGACCTCCCCGGCTTCCTGGGACGGCCCGCACCGGGCACCCGGGTCTACGGCTGCGGACCCGCCCCGCTGCTCGCGGCGCTGGCCGAGGCCACGGCCGGGTGGCCGGCGCACACGGTGCGGACCGAGCGCTTCGTCCCGCGCGCGACCGGCCCGGTCCGCGACACCGCGTTCGCGGTCCACCTCGCCCGCCGCGGGACCGACGTGACCGTGCCACCCGGGCGGAGCGTCCTCGACGCGGTCGCCGACGCCGGCGTCGATGTCCTGTCCTCGTGCCGGCAGGGCACCTGCGGGACCTGCGAGACGACCGTGCTGGCCGGCGACCCGGACCACCGCGACTCCGTCCTCGACGACGACGAGCGCGCCGCCGCCGACCGCATGCTGGTCTGCGTCTCGCGCTCGCGCGGACCGCGTCTGGTCCTCGATCTCTGACCCGACCCGACCGGAAGGCAGCGCCCATGACGGCCGCGCTCGACCACGTGCCCACCACCGACGTCGACCCGTTCGACCCCGGGGTCCTCACCGACCCGCTCGGGTTCCACGAGCAGCTGCGCGCGGCCGGCCCGCTGGTCCGGCTCACCCGCCACGACGTGCTCGCCCTCGGCCGCTACGCCGACGTCCGGGCCGCGCTCGTCGACTGGCAGTCCTTCCGGTCCGGGGCCGGGGTGGGGCTCGCAAACTTCCACACCGAGGCGCCGTGGCGGCCGCCGTCGCTGCTGCTGGAGGCCGACCCGCCGCACCACGACGCGCCCCGCCGGGTGCTCGGGACGGTCCTCGGGCCCCGTGCGCTGCGCACGCTGCGGGACCGCTGGGCCGCCGACGCCGAGGCCCTCGTCGACGAGGTGCTGGCGGGCGGGCACGAGTTCGACGCCGTCCCCGCGATCGCCGAGGCGTTCCCGCTGCGCGTGTTCCCCGACGCCGTCGGGCTGCCCGAGGCGGGCCGGGAGAACCTGCTGCCCTACGGCGACCTGCTGTTCAACGCGTTCGGTCCGCGCAACGCGCTGCTGGAGGAGAAGCTGCCGCGCCTCGGGGAGCTCTCGGCCTGGGTGAACGCGCAGTGCGCCCGCGAGGCACTGGCCGCCGACGGCTTCGGCGCCGACATCTGGGCCGCCGCCGACCGCGGTGACATCACCCCCGAGCAGGCCCCCCTCGTCGTGCGGTCGCTGCTGTCGGCCGGGGTCGACACCACCGTCACCGGGCTCGCGGCGGTGCTGCACGCCGTCGCCACGCACCCGGAGCAGTGGGCGCGGCTGCGCGCCGACCCGGGGCTCGCCCGCGTCGCGTTCGACGAGGCCGTGCGCTGGGAGTCACCGGTGCAGACCTTCTTCCGCACGACGGCGACCGACACCGAGCTCGCCGGCGTCCGCGTCCCGGCCGGGCGCAAGGTGCTGCTGTTCCTGGGGTCGGCGAACCGGGACCCGCGGCACTGGGGGCCCGGCGCGGGCGCGTTCGACCTGGACCGCGACCCGTCCGGGCACGTCGGGTTCGGGATGGGCCTGCACCAGTGCGTCGGCCAGCACGTCGCCCGGCTGGAGGCCGAGTCGGTGCTGCGGGCGCTCGCCGCGCGGGTCGCGACGATCGAGCCCGCCGGTCCGCCGCGCCGGCGGCCGAACAACACCATGCGGGCCTGGGCGTCGATGCCGCTGCGGGTCACGCCCGCCTAGGTGCAGACTCCACCCGTGGTCGCGGGCGAACCGGTACTGGCCCGGGCGGTGCGGATCCTGTCGGTGTTCGAGCCCGGGCGGGCCGAGCTGGGCGTCGCCGAGATCGCCCGCGCCTCGGGGCTGCACGTCGCGACCGCGTCGCGACTGGTCGGGCAGCTCGTCGAGCAGGGGCTACTCACCCGCACCGGCTCCGGGCGGCTGCGGATCGGGATGCGGCTGTGGGAGCTGGGGCAGCGGGCGTCGCCGACGCTGACCCTGCGGGCCGCGGCGCTGCCGTTCCTCGGGGACCTGCACGCCGTCGTCGGGCACCACGTGCAGCTGGGTGTCCTCGACGGCGACGAGGTCATCTTCCTCGAACGCCTCTCCGCACCCGGGGCGGTGGTCAACCTGACCCGGATCGCCGGGCGGCTGCCGCTGCACGTCTCGTCCTCAGGGCTGGTGCTGCTCGCCCACGCGTCGCCCGAGCAGCAGGAACGCGTGCTCGCGGCGCCCCTGGAACGACGGACCCCCGCCACGGTGACCGACCCGGCCCGGCTGCGGGTCCTGCTCGCCCGCGTCCGGCGCGACGGCCACGTCGTCACCGACGGCCACGTGCACCCCGACGCGACCGGCGTCGCGGTCCCGGTGCGCGGCCGGGACGGGGCCGTCGTCGCGGCGCTGTCGACGGTGCAGCCGCACGACGGCCGGGCCCGCACCCTCGTCCCGGCGCTGCGCGCCGCGGCCCACGGCATCGCCCGGGCGCACGGCGGGGCGGACCCCGGCCCGTGAGGGCGCTCAGCCCAGGAACTTCTCCACCACCGCGTCGAACGCGGCCGGGTTCTCCAGGAACACGAAGTGCGAGTTCGCCTCGTCGCTCCCGAACACGTGCAGCGCCGCCCCGGGGACGCGGTCGGCGATCCAGCGCTGCGACTCCGGGCTCACGTGGCTGCCCTCGCAGCCGATGACCAGTGTCGGGACGTCGATCCGGGGCAGCACGTCGCGCCAGTCCTGCGCGCAGTGGTCGAACAGCAGCGGCACCCCGGCGTGGGCGGGGGTGTGGGTGATCTCCCGGGCGACCAGGGACCAGACGTCGTCGGCGGGGGTGCCGGAGAACATCGACCGGACGAACGCCTCCCGCACCGTGTCCCCGTCGGGTCCGGCGAGGCTGCCGGCGAGGTCGAGCAGACCGCCGACGTCGAAGATGGCGCCCGACCCGGCCTGCTCCTGCGCCGACATCCACGGTACGGCGGCGACGGCCGCGGGCTGGTCGACCAGCACGAGCCTGCCCACCCGGCCGGTGCCGTGGGTGTCGATGTGGCTCCACAGCACCGAGGCGCCCATCGACCAGCCGAGCAGGTCGGCGCGGTCGAGGCCGAGGTGGTCGAGCAGCTCGACGAGGTCCTGCGCGAGCCGGGCGATGCGGTAGCCGTGGTGCGGCTTGTCCGAGACGCCGTGCCCGCGGTGGTCGTAGGTGACCACGCGGCGCCGCGCGCCGAGGCCGGTGAGCTGGTGGGTGAACATCGCCTGGGTCTGGCCCCAGCCGTGCAGCATCACCAGCGGGACGCCCTCCCCGCCGGAGTCGCGGTAGTCGAGCGTCACACCGTCGGCGGTGGTGAAGGTGGGCATCGGGTCCTCCTCGGGTCCGCGGAGGAGTCTGGGGGGGAGTGGCGCCGGTCACCACCGCCGGTGGTCGAGGGATCAGGCCGGTCCGTGCTCCGACTGTCGAACCTCCCGGCCGGGCGCGGGATGCCGGGCCGCGACGACGTCGAGCGCGACCAGCCCCAGGTGCAGCGCCAGCCGGGTCGCGCCGTCGGAGACGTCGAGGCCGGTGAGCCGGGTGACCCGGTCGAGCCGGTAGTAGAGCGAGGTCCGGTGGATGTGCAGCCGGGCGGCCGCGGCCGGGCCGTTGCCCGCCTCGTCGAGATAGGCGCGGACGGTGGCCACCAGCCGCCCGTCGGGGTCGGCGGCGAGCAGCCGGCGCACCTCGTCGGGGACCACGTCCTCGGTCAGCAGGCCCGGCGGTACCGCGAGCAGCGGGCCGAGCGCCCCGAGCCCGGTCCACCGGGCGACCGGGGGCCGGAGCCCGAGCTCGGCGGCCGTGCACGCGGTCCGGGCCCGCGTCACCGACCCGGTCAGCAGCTCGGGGGCCTGGGCCGGGTCGCCGATCCCGGCGACGCAGCGGAACCGGCCGTGGGCCAGCTCGCCGACGCGGTCGACGACCCGGTCCACCCGCGAGGGGAGGTCCTCGGAGCCGGGCACCGGCGGCGCGGCGAGCACGACCGCGGTACCCCCGACGACGGCCGTGAGCCATCCGTCGGTCCCGTCCCGGCGGCGCCCGGACAGGGCCGTGCGCAGCGCGATCCCGGCGTGCTCGTGATGCTCGCCCGCCCCGGGCACCGCGACGACGACGGCCGTCGTGCCCGGCCCCGGAGCCCGGCCCTCCGCGGCGAGCGCGGCGGCCGCCCGTCCCCGGGCCACCGGGTCGTCGCCGACGAGGTCGAGCACCCGGCGCTCGTCCTCCCGGGCGGCGTCGGCGGTGCACGCCAGGTCCTGCAGCGACAGGGCCAGCTGTCCGGCGACCGCGGTGATGCGCCCGAGCTCGCCGGTGGTCAGCGAGCTGTCGGCGTCCATCACCATCAGCAGTCCCAGGAGCCGGCCCTCCCACCGGACCGGGACGCACACCCGGGCGTGCATGCCCAGCTCGTCGCTGGCCGGGATGATCCCGGGCCGGGTCCAACGCAGGACGCCCTGGGAGAGCACGTAGCCGCGGATGCGGGGCTCCGCGCCACGGTTGAGCACCGCTGCGACGCGGGTGGGGTCGGCGTCGCCGTAGTGCGCGCTCGCGTAGAGCACCTGCACGGCGGGGTCGTCGACGACGACCGACCGGGACAGCTCCTCGGCGAGCCGGTCGATCAGCACCGTCGCCGCGTCACCGAGCACCCGTCGATCCTACAGACGGAGCACTCCACGGCCGCCGTGCTCGTCGGCGGACGGTGTCGGTCGCCTGCACCGTGGGCGCACCGTGGCTGCACGGCAGGGCAGGACGCGGCGAGGTGGGGAGGGTCCGGTGCGGGATCTGGAGGGCCGGGTGGCGGTGGTGTTCGGCGCAGGGTCGGGCGGGCGCGGGCTGAGCAACGGCGAGGCCGCGGCACTGGCCTACGCCGGGGCCGGTGCGGTCGTCGCCGCGGTCGACCGCGACGCCGACGAGGCCGTCCGGGTGGCGGGGGAGATCACCGGCGCCGGAGGCGCGGCGCTGGCGGTGACCGCCGACGTCACCGACGAGGACGACGTCGCCCGCGCCGTCGCCGCGGTCGTGGACACCCTCGGGGTGCCGCACGTCCTGCACAACAACGTCGGCGCCGCGGTGCTCGGCGAGGTCGTCGAGCTCGACCTCGCCGGGTGGAACCGGGCGCTCGCGCTGAACCTGACCAGCGCCTACCTGACCTGCCGGCACACGCTGCCGCACATGCGCGCCGCCGGGCGGGGGGCGATCGTGAACGTGTCGTCGCTGGCCGCGATCCGCGACACCGGCTACGTCTACCCGGCCTACAGCGCGGCCAAGGCGGGCGTCGACCAGCTGACGGTGTCGCTGGCGTTGACCTACGCCCGCGACGGGATCCGGGCCAACGCGGTGCTGCCCGGGCTGATCGACACCCCGATGGTGCGTGAGCAGGTCGTCGACGACCCCGGTGCGCTGGCCGCCCGGCACGAGGTGAGCCCGACCGGGCGCATGGGGTCGCCGCACGACGTCGCCCAGGCCGCGCTGTTCCTCGCCTCGGACCGCGCCGCCTACGTCAACGGGGTCTGCCTGCCCGTCGACGGCGGGCTGTCCGCGCGGTCGCGGTGAGGCCCTGCCCTCAGGCCCCGGTGCCCGCCCCGACCGGCACCGGGCGCAGGGTCAGCGGCAGCAGGTCGCGGACCTCGGCGCGCAGGGTGTCCAGCGCGTGCGGGTCGTCGCCGGTGAGGAACCCCAGCAGGGCCTGCTGGAACACGCCGTCGACCATCCCGTAGGCGGCGTGCGGGCTCAGCGCGACCGCGGTGCCGGTGAGGTCGGCGTAGCGGGTGACGACCCGCCACACCATGTCCTCCAGGGTGCGGTCGATCTGCCCGACGGCCTCGCGCAGGTTCGGCTCGAACATGCTCTGGGCGCGCAGGTCGTACCAGAGGCGGTGCATCGGGGCCTCGTCGACGATCGTCTCGCACAGCTTGTCCGCGAACGCGGTGACCAGGCCGTCGGCCGTCGTCGCGTCGGCGACGGCGCCGTCGTAGCGGGTCACGCACACCGCCTTGTACTGCCGCACGCAGTAGACGATCAGCTCCAGCTTGTCGGCGAAGTAGTAGTGCACGACGCCGTGGCTGTACGGGGAGTTCTGTGCGATCTCGCGCAGCGACGCCCGGGCGTAGCCGAGCTCGCCGAGGGTCTGCAGGGCCGAGTCCGCCAGCGCGCGACGGCGCGCGTCGTGCTTGTCGACCGGGTTCGCCCGTGCCACGCGGCCCCCTCCCGTCGTCCGCCCGGGAGCCACTGTAACCGACCGTTGCGCCCCCGACGCCGTTGTTCTGGACGCCCGCCCGACGATATCTTGACAACTGGTCAGAGATCGCGGCAGGGTGTGGCCCACATCACCGATCGACACTGGAGTCGCCGTGACGCAGATCGACCTGACCGGACGCACCGTGCTCGTGACCGGGGGCGCGCAGGGACTGGGCGAGGGGATGGCCCGCGCGCTGGCCGACTCGGGCGGCCGGGTCGTCGTCGCCGACCTGCAGGACGAGGCGGGCGGCACGCTCGCGAAGTCGCTGGGGGAGCAGCACGGGTTCGTGCACCTGGACGTCACCGACGACGCCTCCTGGACCGCCGCCGTCGCCGAGACCGTGGAGCGGTTCGGCGGCCTCGACGTCGTCGTCAACAACGCGGGCGTCGAGGTCACCCAGCTGCTCGTCGACACCGAGCCCGACGACGTCCGCCGGATGCTCGAGGTCAACCTGCTCGGCACGATGCTCGGCATCAAGCACGCCTTCCGCGCCATGCGCCCGGGTGGCGCGGCGGGCCGGGGCGGGGCCGTGATCAACGTGGCCTCGGTCGCCGCGACCATCGCGTTCCCCTCCATCGGCGGCTACTCGGCGACCAAGTCCGGCGTCGACCGGCTCACCCGGGTCGCGGCGATGGAGTCGGGCAAGCTCGGCTACGGGGTGCGGGTCAACTGCGTCTACCCCGGGCTCGTCCCGACCGCGATGGGGCAGAAGCTCGCCGTCGAGACCGCCGGGCTCGGGCTGTTCGAGAGCCCGGAGGCCGCGGTCGGCGCGGTGGTCGAGCTGACCCCGTCGGGCCGGCTCGGCGAGGTCGCCGACATCGCCGACGCGGTCGCCTTCCTGGCCTCCGACGCCGCCCGGTTCGTCAACGGCGCCGGCCTGCCGGTCGACGGCGGCATGGGCATGTGACCCGCCGGGTCCCTGCCGCCCGGGATCACCGGTCCCGGGCGGCGAGGACCTCGTCGAGCACCACGGTGGCGCGGAACCCGCACAGCACCAGGATGTGCAGCAGGTAGAGCCAGAGCGCCAGCGCCGACACCGTCCCGACCACGGGCAGCCCGGCGAACGGCGCCGACCACTCGATCGGGATGGCCAGGAACAGCAGGAAGCCCTGCAGGAACCCGGCCAGCACCGACCCGGTGCCGAACGCGCCGAGCACCAGCGCGCGCCGCCGCAGGTGCCCGGGCCCGACCAGGCCGAACACCGCGAGCAGCGCGGTCGACAGCGTCACCCACACCACGTGGAACGCCACGACGACGCCCCACACCAGCGACCAGCCACCCGCGGCGTAGAGCGGCCCGACGTAGGGCGCCGCGCCCAGCACGACCAGCACGAGGAACGGCGCGACCGCCGCGACCCCGAGCAGCCCGGCGCGGCCACGCCAGCCGGTGAGCCGGTCCCGCGTCGCGGACATCTGGACGAACGCGCGGCGCAGCCCCTCGCCGTAGAGGCTGGCCGGGAACAGCACGACCAGCGCCTGCCACCAGGCCATCGACAGCGACACCGCGGCCAGCGTGCGCAGCGCCTCCGGCGTGCCGTGGCCGCCGGGGAGCCCGCCGATCGCCGCCTCCATCGCCGTGGTCACCGTCTCCGGCCCGGCCAGCGCGCCGACGCCCCACAGCGCGACCATCGCCAGCGGCACCAGCCCGATCACCCCGAAGTAGGTCGCACCGGCGGCCCACAGCGCGATGTCGCTGCCGGGGAAGGTGCTCCCGAGCCGACGCGCGATCGCGCGCGCCCGGTTCACGGCGCGCCCCCGGTGCGGCGCTGGCACGCTGGTCCGATGACGACCGGGGACGACGAGGGCTGGTCCGCCCTGCACGGCGGGATCCACCCGTCGCCGGTGGTGCGTGGCTGGCTGCGGATGGTGCGGGTCCTCTCCGCGGGCCCGGTGGCCCGGGTCCCGCCGGACGTGCTGTCGCTGTCCGGTGTGGTCGTGCTGGCCGGGGCGTGGGCGGTCGCGCTCGCCGGGGCGCCGTGGACGGCGGTGACGGCCCTGCTCGTCGTCGCGGCGGGGGTGCTCGACGGCCTCGACGGCGCCGTCGCGCTGCGCACCGGGCGGGCCCGGCCGCTGGGCGCGGTGGTCGACGCCGTCGCCGACCGCCTCGGGGACCTGCTGCTCGGTGCGGTGCTGGTCGCGCTCGGCGCCCCGCCCGGCTGGATCCTCGCGGCGCTCGCGCTGGTGTTCGTGCACGAGTTCCTGCGAGCCCGCGCGCAGTCGGTCGGCATGCCGGGGGTGGGCGCGGTGACCGTCGCCGAGCGGCCGACCCGGCTGGTCGTGGTCGCCCTGCCCGCAGTCGGTGCGGCGGTGCTCCCGGCCGGCCCGCCGCTGGTCGGGGTGTCGTGGGGCACCGTTTTCGCCCTCACCTGGACGGTCCTGGGTGCGATCGGGCTGGTGCAGCTCGCGGTGGGCGTGGTCCGGACGACGCCGCCGCGGTTCCCGGAGTCCCCGCCGGGCCGATGAGCCCGGCGACGATCTCGGCCGACATCAGCACCAGCGGGATGCCGCCGCCCGGGTGCGCGGACCCGCCGACCAGGTAGAGGCCCGGCACCGGGCCGCGGTTGGCGGGCCGGCGCAGCGCGGCCCGGGGGCCGTGCGAGGCGGTGCCGTAGATCGCGCCGCCCGGCGAGCCGGTGCGCCGCTCCAGCTCGGCCGGGGTCAGGACCTCGGCGAACCGCAGGCGGTCGCGCACGTCGGCGCCGCGGGCGGCGAGCACGCCGAGCACCCGGTCCCGGTAGCGCTCCGCGAGCCCCGGAGCGTCCCAGTCGACACCGCGCCCCGGGTCGTGCCGGGGAGCGTTGACCAGCACGAACCAGCCCTCGGAGGCGTCGTCGGGGCGCAGCGCGGGGTCGTCGGGGGCGTGCACGTACACCGTCGGGTCGGGCACCGGGCGCGGCTCGCGCCCGAAGATCGCGTCGAACTCGGCGTGCTGGTCGCGCGGGAACCAGACCCGGTGCGCCGGCCCGGGCTCCCGGCCGGACAGCCCGAGCAGCAGCACGAACCCGGCCGTCGACCGGGGGATGCGGCGCAGCCGCCTGCGGGCCCGGCGCGCGACGTCGCGGGGGAGCAGCCGCTCGTGCAGCACGTGCGCGTCGACCCCGGAGACGACGACGTCGGCGCGCACCTCGCGGCCCCCGGCCCGGACCCCGGCGGCCCGGCCGCGCTCCACGAGGACCTCGTCGACGGCCGTGCCCGGGTGCAGCGTGACGCCGAGGGCGACGCAGCGGTCCACGACCGCGTCGACGATGCGGCGCAGCCCGCCCGGCACCCACCACGCGCCGAACTCCTGCTCGACGAAGGCGGTCACCGCCAGCACCGCCGGTGTGCGACGCGGGTCGGAACCGGAGTAGGTGGCGTAGCGGTTCAGCCAGGTCCGCAGCCGCGGGTCGGGCAGCAGCCGCCCGCCCAGCCCGTCGAGGGTCCGCCACGGTGCGACCGCGCGCAGGTCGGCCGGCCGCGCGCACATCCGGGCGAGCGCGGCCGTGGTGATCGGGCGGCGCAGGACGGGCTCCCCGACTAGGTCCCACAGCCGTCGCGAGTGCTCGTGCAGCGCCGTCCAGGAGGCGCCGGCGCCGTCGCCCAGGGCGGCGTCGAGGGCGGCCGGGACCGCGGCCGCGGCGTGCGGGAGGTCCAGCCGGGTGCCGTCGGCGAAGACGTAGCCGCAGGCCGGGTCGACCGGCGTGACCGGCAGGTCCGCGGGGCCGCCGGTCGCGGCGAACAGGTCGGCGAGCAGGTCCGGCATCGTGAGCAGCGACGGGCCGGTGTCGAAGGTGAACCCGTCCCGGGTGACGACGCCGAGCTTCCCGCCCGGGGTGTCGGCCCGCTCGAACACGGTGACCGTGTGCCCGGCGGCGGCCAGCCGCGCCGCCGCCGCGAGCCCGCCCAGCCCGGCGCCGGCCACCACGACCCGGCTCACAGCGCACGCCCCTTCCAGCTCAGCGTGCCGCGCAGCCGGCCCGCCCACGACGACGCGAGCAGCCCGAGCAGGGCCAGCACCGACACCGGGTGGGCGAGCGCGTCGACCGTGCCGCCGCCGCCCGAGGGCCCGACGACCCACCGCGCGGCGGGCACCCGCCCGGCGACGGCGGCGGCGTACCCGAGCAGCCCGGCCCGTGACCCGGTCAGCGCGGCGAGCGCGGGCAGCACGTAGACCAGCACCAGCCCGGCGCCGACCGCGACCGCCCCGGCGGGCGAGCCGAACGCCGCCCACAGCGACTTGCGGTAGCCCGCCCGCAGCTCCGCGCCGGTCGCGTACATCCGGCAGGACGCGACCTGCGACCCGTCGGCGATGCCGGTCCGGCCCCCGGCGGCGCGGACCGCCCGGGCCAGCCCGATGTCGTCGAGCACGGCGCCCGACACCGCGTCCCAGCCGCCCGCCCGGGCCAGCACGGACGCCTCGACCAGCAGGAACTGTCCGTTCGCGACGGCCATCGACCCCCGTCCGGACCGTTCCGCGACGGCCAGCGGCAGCGTCGTCAGCCAGGACCAGGCCAGCAGCGGCTGCACCAGCCGGCCGAGCGGGCCGGAGGCGACCTGCCGCGGCCACGGGCACAGCAGGTCCAGCGGCCGGTCCCGGTCGCGCAGCAGCGCCACCGCGGCGGCGACGGCGTGCGGGACGAGGACGACGTCGGCGTCGACGAACACGAGGATCTCGCCGCGGGCGGCCGCGGCCAGCGCGGCACACGCGTGCGGCTTGCCCAGCACCCCCGGCGGGGGCGGGGTGCCGGTGAGCACCCGCAGCCGGGGGTCGCCGCCGGCCGCGGCACGGACGACGTCGGCGGTCCCGTCGGTGGAGCCGTCGTCGAGGACGAGGATCTCGACGTCGGCCAGCCCGCGCTGCCCGGTCAGCGCCCGCACCGTCGGCGCGATCCGGTGTGCCTCGTCGCGGGCCGGGACCAGCACCGACACCGGCACGGCCACCGTCGGCGGCGCGGCGGGCGGGCGACGCAGCCCGGCCCGGTTCACCCAGGCCTGCACCGTCCCGGCCGCGGCGAGGACGGACCCGGCGGCCACGAGCGGACGGACGGCGCGCAGCGGCCGGCGGAGGAGCACGCAGGCGACCCTACGGAGGGGGCGGCCCGGCCGCGCGACGTCGCCGCAGCCGCGGACGACGCGCGGGCGTGCCCGGGTGGTGGCACCGTGGGACCATCCCCCGACCGGACCGTGTGGAGGTTCCCGCGTGGCGTTGGCCGCTGCCCCCCGGGCACTGCGCACGACCCTGCCCGCCTGGGTGCTGGTCGCCGGAGCGGTGACCGTGCAGATCCTCTACCCGCTCACCCCCGCCCCGCTGCGGACGTCGGTGACGGTGCTGAGCGTGGCGGTGTTCTTCCTGGCCGCGGTCGCCGACGTCGTCCGGGTGCACGGCACCCGGGGCGGTTTGGTGCTGCTCGGCGTCGCGGGCGGCGGGGGACTGGTCGCGGAGTCCGTCGGGCTGGCCACGGGGTGGCCGTTCGGCGCCTACGCCTACACCGGGACCCTCGGCGCCGAGGTGGCCGGTGTCCCGCTGGTCGTGCCGATGGCCTGGGCGATGATGGCGTGGCCCGCGCTCGTCGTGGGCAGGGCGCTGGCCCAACGCGGGGCGGGGACCGTCGCCGTCGGTGCGTTCGCGCTGGCCGCCTGGGACGTGTTCCTCGACCCGCAGATGGTCGACGCGGGCCACTGGGTCTGGGCGCGCCCCGACCCGGGCCTCCCGCTGGTGCCCGGCATCCCGCTGACCAACTACGCCGGCTGGCTGGTCGTCTCGCTGCTGATCGTCGGGACGCTGCACCGCGCGCTGCCCGACGGCCCACGGCGCTCGGGCCCCGCGGCCGCGCTGTACCTGTGGGTCTACGCCTCCTCGGTGCTCGCCCACCTGGTGTTCTTCGGCCTGCCCGGTTCGGCCCTGGTCGGCGGGGTGCTGATGGGGCTGGTCGCGGTCCCGTACGCGCTCGTCCTGCGTCGCGACCGCGCCGCCCACCGTCCCGGAGGGACCCCGTGACCGATCCGCTGCGCCACCGCGCCGCGCCCCTGCGCATGCGCCGGCGGCGACTCGTGACCCCCGACCCGCTGCTGCCCCGCGAGGTGCCCGCCGGGTCGGAGGCGGTCGTCGTCGGGGGCGGGATCGCCGGGGTGTCCGCGGCGGTGGTGCTGGCCGAACGCGGGGTGCGGGTCACCCTGCTCGAGGCGGCCGACCACCTCGGCGGACGGCTCGGGGCCTGGCCGCGCACCCTGCCCGACGGCACCGTCCAGCAGGTCGAGCACGGCTTCCACGCCTTCTTCCGGCAGTACTACACCTGGCGGTCGATCCTGCGCCGCGCCGACCCGCAGCTGTCGTTCCTGCGCCCGATCGGGCACTACCCGGTGATCTCCGCGCGGTGGCCCGACGAGGACCTGTCGGGGCTGCCCGCCGCGCCGCCGTTCAACCTGCTCGCGCTGGCGCTGCGCAGCAGGAGCCTGTCGCGCCGCGAGCTCACCTCCGCCGACCCCGACGCCGGACGCGCCCTGCTCGCCTACGACCGGGCCACCACCACCGCCGAGCTCGACGGCGTCGACGCCGCGTCCTTCCTCGACCGGCTCGGGATGACCGAGCGCACCCGCAGCATGCTGTTCGAGGCGTTCGCCCGGTCGTTCTTCTGCAACCAGGGCGACCTGTCCGCCGCCGAGCTCGTCGCGATGTTCCACTACTACTTCCTCGGCAACCCCGAGGGCATCGCGTTCGACGCCCCGCGCACCGACCACGCCACCGCCGTGTGGCAGCCGCTGTGGCGGTACCTGACCTCCCTCGGGGCGGAGGTCCGCACCGGGGCGCGGGTCACCGCGGTGCACCCCGACGGCGCCGGCTGGCGGGTCGAAGGCCCCGGGGCGACCACCACCCGGCACCTCGTGCTCGCCCTCGACCCGGGTGCGCTGCGCGCGGTGGTCACCGACTCACCCGGGCTGGCGACGACGGCG
The DNA here is from genome assembly GCF_020496245.1 of Pseudonocardia sp. ICBG601. Lineage (NCBI taxonomy): Bacteria > Bacillati > Actinomycetota > Actinomycetes > Pseudonocardiales > Pseudonocardiaceae > Pseudonocardia > Pseudonocardia sp. ICBG601. The sequence continues at coordinate 2,919,998 of NZ_JAHLJA010000148.1, forward strand.
CCGCGGCTGCACGCGCAGTGCGCGGCCCTGCACGTCGCGCCCCCGTTCGCGGTCAGCAGGCTGTGGCTGGACCGCGACGTCGACCCGGGCCGGGCGGTGTTCAGCGCCGTCAGCGGGCAGCCGACCCTGGACTCGGTCACCGTCTACTCCCGGCTGGAGGAGCCCTCGGCCCGGTGGGCCGCCGCGACCGGCGGATCGGTGGTGGAGCTGCACTCCTACTCCTGCGCCGAGCCCGACGCGGCGTCCGCCGCGGCCGCGCTGCGCGCCGAGCTGGCCGTGCTGTGGCCCGAGACCGCGGACGCGACCGTCCTCGACCGGCACGACCGGCTGGAGGCCACCGCGCCCGCGTTCCCGCCCGGGACGGCGGGCACCCGGCCGGGGGTGCGGACCGACGCGCGCGGCCTGCGGGTGGCCGGTGACTTCGTGGAGACGCCCTACCTCGCCGGGCTGATGGAGCGCTCGTCGATGTCGGGGGTGCTCGCCGCGAACGACGTGCTCGCCGAGCTGGGCGCGGCCGCCGAACCGGTCGACGGGATCCCGCAGCGCGGGCTGCTCGCCGGTGTCCCGGCGCTGCGCGGGGCCCGCGGACGCCACGCCGCGGCCCGCTGACCGCCGCCGTGCGGGTCGCGTCGCTGAACCTCGCCTCCGGACGTGGGGCGGGCAGGCGGTACCTGACCGGCCCCGCGCTCGGGGCGGCCGTCGCCGGGGTGGGCGCCGACGTCGTCGCGGTGCAGGAGGTCGACACCGGCCAGTCCCGCTCGGCGGGCGACGACCAGCCGTCGCTGCTCGCGGCCGGGCTCGGTGCCGTGGACTGGCGCTCCGCCGCGACCATGCACGGCGAGCCGCGCCCGGACCCGCTGCCGTCGTGGACCCCGCTCGACCCCCCGGTCCTGCGCGGTCCCGGCGACCCCGCGCCCGGGCCGCGCTACGGCGTCGCGCTGTTCTCCCGGCTGCCGGTGCGCCGCTGGCACGTGCTGGGCCTCGGGGCCGGACGGGCCCGGCTGCCGGTGCCGGTGCCCGCCGTCGGCGGGGGGACCCGGCTCGCCTGGTTCCCCGACGAGCCGCGCGCCGCCGTCGCCGCGGAGCTGGGGACGCTGACGGTGGTGGCGACCCACCTGTCCTTCGCCCCGCCGACGGCGGTCCGCCAGCTCTGGGCGCTGCGCCGGTGGGCCGAGCGCCTGCCCGGCCCGGTGCTCGTCGCGGGGGACCTGAACCTGCCCGGCTCGCTCCCCGCGATGGTGACCGGCGGCCGTCGGCTCGTCGACGGGCAGACGTTTCCGGCGGCGACGCCGCGCGCCCAGCTCGACCACCTGATCGCGCTCGGCGCCCTGACCGGGCGGGACCCGGCCGTGCTGCAGCTCGACGTCGGTGACCACCGCGCCGTCGCCGCGACGGTCGAGCCCGGCTGAGCCCTCAGCCGTCCGCGGGTGGGTCGGCGCGCGAGCGGGCCGGCCGGCGCCGGGCCAGGACGAGCCCGGTCAGCACGACGACCGCGAGCCCGGCGACCGACACCAGGAACGGCAGCGACCCGGGGTCGGTGCCGAACGCGCCGACCGCGACCAGCGCCGTCGTGCCCGGGGTGACCCCCAGGACGGTGCCGAGGAGGTAGTGCCGGAACCGGACCGCGGTCAGCCCCCACAGCAGGTTCAGCACCGAGTACGGCAGGACCGGCGCGAGCCGGACCCCCACCACGGCCAGGAGGCCGCGCCGGCGCACCAGGTCGTCGACCACCGCCATCCGCTCCGCGCCCCGGCCCGAGCGGTCGACCAGCCGCAGCACCGTGTCCCGGCCCAGCCGCCGCGCCAGGGCGAACCCGACCGCCGCGCCGACGAACTTCCCGGCCAGCGTGGCGGGCAGCCCCTCGCCGAACCCGAACAGCACCCCGCCGAGCACGGCGAGCAGGCTGACCGGCACCGGGGTGAGCGACAGCCCGGCGTACAGCGCCGCCCACAGCAGCGGTCCCGCCCACCCGGTCCCGGCCAGGCCGTCGCGGAGCTGCTCCACCGAGGGCACCCCGACGGCGACCGCGACGGCGACCGCGGCGCCCACCAGCGCCACGAGCAGGACGGGACGCCAGAGGCGGGCGACGACGGGCCCGGTCACCGGGCTCCGGCGGGCGGTCGGGGCCCGGAGGCCCGGGGGAACTCCGGTGCTGTCGGCATCGTCGCGAGTATCCCCGCCGGGACGCCGGCCCGCCGGGGAGCGGGCCGCGCCCTGGACACCCGGCGCCGGTGGCGGCTACGGTGACGGACCCGGGTCCTGCCGACGCAGGCGCTCCCGGTCCATCGACACTCGTCTTCACGGGTGGCGCGCCGCAGGGCCGTCACCGTTCGGCCGTCCGGTACAGCTCAGTGCTCCGACGGCGCCACGGGCCGATCGTCCCCGGCCGGGACCGGCCCCACCCTCTCCTCTGGCGGACCCATGACCGCGCCCTCGCCATCCCCTCGTCCCCGTCCCGTCCCGGCCGCCGACACCGCCGTCGCCGAGCCGCAGGTCCACGTCGGACACGGCAGCGCCGCGACCGTCGTCATCGGCGTGTCCGGCGAGCTCGACCTCGCGACCGGCCCCTCGGTCGAGGCACGGGTCCTCGCCGCGGTCGACACCGCCGCCGGTGGCCGCGTCGTCCTGGACCTGAACGCGGTGGGCTTCCTGGGGCTGCGCGGCGTGGCGATGCTGCGCGCGGCCGCGGACCGCGCCCGGGCCACCGGCGCCTCCCTGGTGGTGGTGCTGGACCCGACCGCGCCGGCGGCACGCGCGCTGCGGCTGGTCCGGGGGCCCGGCCTCACGGTGGTCGCGGTCGACGCGCCGGTCGCCGACGCGTCCTGACCCGCCCCCGGCCGGGCACTCAGCGGGGCAGCGGCGGCGCGGCGGGCGCGTCGAACCAGGGCTCGTCCGGGATCGACGGGTCCGGCGTCTCCCGGACCGCCGGGTCCGGGACACCGTCGGTGACCTGCGACGGTCGGGTCGCGCCGAGGTAGTCGTCGCCGCGCCACCGGTACCAGGAGGTCTGCACCGGCAGCCCGAACGTCGGGGCGTTCACCATCCGGTCCTGCCCGACGAACAGGCCGACGTGGTGGACCTTGTCGACGGTGCCGTAGAAGACCAGGTCACCCGGACGCAACGGGGCCCCGGCGGGGACCCGCGGGCCGCGGCGGTACTGGGCGTGCGCGGTCCGCGGCAGGACGACGCCGGCCTTGCCGTAGGCGAACGCGGTCAGCCCGGAGCAGTCGAAGCCGCGGTCGCCGTTCTCCGGCCCGTTGCCGCCCCACACGAACGGCAGCCCGATCTGGCGCAGTGCGACCTCGACCGCGGTGGCCGCCCGCTGCTCGGGCGTCGTCACCGGCCCGGCCGCGGCCTCGCCGCCGGTGACGAGCAGCAGGACCACGGCGACGAGTGTCGTCACGAACGGGGACCGAAGCGGCACGGCGTCCCTCCCGGTCGTCCGCGGTCGGCGGGTGCGACGGGGCCACCGGGCGGTGACCCGCGCCGAACCTAGGGATCCGACCGCGGCGACCGGAAGCGGAAGCGATCGAGCGGGTGAACGGGGCGACCCGGTCGGTACCGCCGCGGTCAGCGGGCGGCGAGACCGGCGCGCGGTTCCCAGCCGAACAGCCGCCGGGCCTTCGCGATGCTCAGCGCTCCGGCGTCGGGGCGCTCCAGCTCACCGATCGGGGGTGCGTCGTCGCCGTAGGCCGCGGCCACCAGGTCGGCGAGGGGCTCGCCGAGGACGTTGTCCGGCTGGGCGGCGTACACGACCTCGTGGCCCGGGGTGTCGGCGGTGGCGGCGCGCACCACGAGATCGCCGAGGTCGTCGGCGTCGACGAAGGTCCACTGGTTGAACGAGGGCTCGACCGGGCCCTCGCGCAGGCGGCGGACGTAGCCCTCGTAGACCTCGGGGGTGGTGACCAGCGACGGCCGGATCGACACCGCGGTCACCGGCGTCGCGTTGTCGGTGCGCCGTACCAGCGCGTCGACCATCTGCTCGCCGAGCACCTTGGTCAGGGCGTACGCCTCCCGCGGGCGCAGGGGGTGCTCCTCGTCGACGGGCAGGCGGTCGGGCAGCTGCACCGGGTCACCGGTCATGTAGCCCGGTGCCGTCTCGCTCGACATCACGACCAGCCGCGGCACACCGACCGTGCGGACGGCCTCGATGACGTGGAACAGGGCCCCGACGTTGGTCTCGAACACCGCGACCTCGGTGTCCTGGAACGGTTCCGGGATGCCCGCGGTGTGTACGACCGCGTCGGGCCGGACCCGGCCGACCAGGTCGACCGTCCGTCCGAGGTCGGTCAGGTCGGCGCGCACGTAGGGCGCCGCGTCCGGGTCCGTGGGGCCGTAGGACGGCGGCGCCTGGTCCGACGCGGTGACCTCGTGGCCCGCCGCTCTCGCGGCGGCGACGGTCGCCGCGCCGACCTTTCCGAGTGCTCCGGTGACGAGAATCCTCATGATCGGCGACTTCCCGCGGGGGAGCGCGGGAAACCGCCGCCGATCACGGCCGGGGGACCGGGTGGGTCAGCCGCCCAGGCCCGGGATGCCCGGCATCTGCGGGAGCACCGGCGTCGAGGCGAACAGGTCGAGGTACATGCCGCCGGAGACCAGCAGCCCCAGGACGCCGAGCACCAGGCCGCCGAGGGCGACCGGCCGGACCCAGGCGCCCGCGGCGGGCCGGGCGGCCGGGCCGAGGACCAGGACGAGCCCGACGAGGACCGCGACCAGCGCGACGACGCCGTTGACCACGGCGGCGACGTCCCAGGGCGCGCCGTAGAAGGACTCGATGGTGTCGCCCGGGCTGCCGGTCGCGGCCTGGATCTGCCCGACGAGCGACTCGCGCTCGCGCAGCATGTCGCCGACCGAGGTGCCGGTCAGCGAGGCGAGACCGAGCCCCGCGGCGACGACGGCGCCCGCTCCGGCGAGGCCGCCGCCGGAGGTCGTGGCGGAGGCCGGGGTGGAGGTCGTGTCGGCCGCGGTGCCGGACCCGGTCCGTACGGGGGCGGCCGCGGCGCCGCCCGTGGTCGTGCCGGTGCCGGTCGTCGCGGTGCCGGTCGTCGCGCTGTCGGCCGGGGTCGCGGTGGTGTCGGCGGCGGGGGTGTCAGGGGTGTCGGTGGTGGCGGAGTCGGTTCCGGTGGAGCCGGTCGTGGTCGCCCGGTCCGTCGCGACGGAGCCAGCCGCGTCGTCGGTCTCCGGGGTACCGGTCGCCGTGCTGCCGTCCGTGGGCCTGCTCGTGTCGGAAGCCATGGGCCGCACCGTACGCGAGGTCAAGATCGCCGTGACGGCCCCCCACCAGGGCGGATACGCCGTCGTGTCCGTTCCGCCGGGCCCGTCACCGGATGGGGGCGGTGACCGGTCGCTACCCGACGGTCGCGCCGGCCGCGGTCCGGCCGGCGGGCTCGCCGGTGCCGGCGAGCACGGTGACACCGTCCGCGGGGGACCCGGCCCCGACCCGTCGCACGGGGCCGTCGCGCAGCCCGGACAGCACGACCTCGACCCGGGCCAGCACCGCCGTGCGGGTGCGTCCGTCGACGCCGACGACGTCGACGACCACCGTGCCGAGCGCCGCCGAACCCGACGCCGCCCACTGCCCCGACCAGCCGAGCACGATGCCCGGCCCGGCGGGTGGGGGCGCGGACCCGACGCTTCGGTGGTCGAACCCGAGGGTCCGCAGGACCGGGTCGGCGGTGAGCGCGTCGCGGATCTGCTGGTCGGGCGTCGTGGTCATGCGGGCCTCCCGGTACCGGCCGTCGTCGATCACGTCCGGTACCGACGGTAGGGAGCCCGTGTGTCACGGGGGATGAGGTGGAGGTTAGGAGGAGGTAATCGATCGGCCGTTCCGGACCGGTTCCAGCGGCAGCAGCAGGGTGACCACCGACGGCGACCGGCGTGCGGTGAGCCGTCCTCCCTCGGCCTCGGCGAGGCGCCGGGCGAGCGCGACCCCGAGGCCGCGCCGGCCGTCGCTGCCCGACAGGTCCTCCTCGGCCACCCCGGGCCCCTCGTCGGCGACGTCGACGGCCACGGCGTCCGGCCCGGACTCCCGGGCGGTCAGCGTGACCGCGCCGGCCCCGTGCTGGACGGCGTTGTCGAGCAGCGCGGCGACGATCTGGCGGACCGCCGCGGCGGAGGCGGGCGGGTCGGGCAGGGCGCCGTCGCGGGACACCGAGAACGACCGCCCGGCGCGGGACAGCCGGTCGCCCCACTCGGCCTGCGCCTCGTCGAACAGCCGGGCGAGGTCGACCGGTACGGCGTCACGGCTGCGTTCGCGGGCGAGCAGCAGCAGCTCGTCGATGGTGCGTTCCAGCCGGTCGACCGAGGCCAGCCCGTCCTCGACGGTCGCGGGCCGCAGCAGCGCCGGGTCGTCGAGCGCGGACTCCAGCCGCAGCCGCAGCCCGGTCAGCGGCGTCCGCAGCTGGTGCGAGGCCTCCGCGGAGAACGCCCGCTCGCGGGCCAGCAGGTCGTCGAGCCGGCCCGCGGTGTGGCCGAGCGCGGACCCGACGCGGTCGAGCTCCCCGATGCCGGTGGGCGCGGGCCGGACCCCGAAGTCGCCCTCGCCGAGCCGGGCCGCGTCGCGGGCCATCGACTCCAGCGGCGCCGACAGGTGCGCGGCCAGGCGCATCGCGAGCGCCCACACCGCGACCAGCACCAGCCCGGCCAGCGCGACCATGCCGAGGTACAGGGGCACGAGCGAGGACCACACCGCCGAGGTCGGGCGGGCCGCGCGCACCACCCCGATGACGTCGTCGCCGTCGGTCACCGGGGACACCGCGACGAGCTGCCCCGGCGGGGAGGAGGACAGTCCCCGGTCCAGGACCCGGTCGACGCCCCCGTCGCCCTCCGGCGGGCCGTCGCCGGTGGTGAGGTCGCCGTCCTCGTCGTAGAGCGCGACGGCGGTGTCGTCGTCGCGGCCGTCGGGCAGCCGGGCCGGGACCCGGTCGTGGACGACGTCGTCGTAGACCGAGCGGGCGGCGAAGTCCGCGATGCGCTGCAGCGACTCGCGCTGCTGGGTGACGGTGTAGCGCTCCAGCCCGGCGGCCAGCGGGACCCCGAACAGCACCAGCGTCACCCCGACCGCGACGAGGGTGAGGCGCACGATGCGGCGTCTCACCGGACGTCCCCGGGCAGCTCCAGGCGGTACCCGTGCCCGCGCAGCGTGGTGATCACCGGGACCCGGGGGCCGTCGTGCGCGGCGAGGTGGCGGCGCACCGCGGCCACGTGCACGTCGAGGGTCTTGGTGGAGCCGAACCAGTGCGCGTCCCACACGTCGGTCATCAGCACCTCGCGGCTCAGTGCGGAGCCCGGGTCGGTCGCGAGCCGGGCGAGCAGGTCGAACTCGCGGGTGCGCAGGCCCAGCTCCCGCCCGGCGACGGTGGCGCGGCGCGCCCCGGTGTCGACGCGCAGGTCCCCGACCTCCAGCACGTCCTCGGTGCGGTCGCCGCCGGCGCGCCGCAGGTGCGCCCGGATCCGGGCGAGCAGCTCGGCCAGGCGCACCGGCTTGGTCAGGTAGTCGTCGGCGCCGGCCTCCAGGCCCAGCACCACGTCCATCTCCGCGGTCCGGGCGGTCAGCACGACCAGCACCGCGTCGGGGCGCAGCGTGCGCAGCCGCCGGCACACCTCGACGCCGTCGAGGTCGGGCAGCCCGAGGTCGAGCAGGACCAGGTCGAACGGGGTGTGCCCGGCCGCGGCGAGCGCCGGGCCGCCCGCCTGCTCCCACCGGACGTCGTAGCCGTGCCCGGTCAGGCTGCCGCGCAGGACGTCACCGATCGTGCGGTCGTCCTCGACGAGCAGGATGCGGGCGTTCACCGGCCCGATCATCGTCCCTCCGGCCGGGCCGCCGCACCCCGTGCGGCCTAGGAACCGCCGTAGGGCGGCTCACCCGTCTCCGGGACGAGCACCGGGGTGTCCTCGTCGAGGGTCTCGCCGCGGAAGAACGGCCGCAGCCGCACCGCGCAGGCCAGCATCAGCGGCACCCCGAGCGCGATCATGCCGACGCCGATCACGAACACCCCGCCGACCGGACCGAAGGAGGTCTCGCCGTAGGCGGGGTCGAGCATGTCGACCGAGCTCTGCACGAACGCCCACACCATCACCACCCCGCCGAGCAGCGGCAGCAGACCGCGCAGCAGCAGGTCACGCGGCGAGCGGAGCAGGGTGCGCCGGAAGTACCAGACGCAGGCGAAGGCGGTGATGCCGTAGTAGAACGCCACCGCCAGGCCGAGCGAGGCGACGGTGTCGAGCAGCGCGTCGGAGCTGACCAGCCCCAGCACCAGGTAGAACACCACCGCGGACAGCCCCATGACGACGGTGGCGAACCCGGGCGTCGCGTAGCGGGGGTGGACGCTGCCGAAGCGGCGCGGGACCGCCCCGTAGACGGCCATCGCCAGCGCGCCGCGCGCGGTGGGCAGGATCGTGGTCTGGGTCGACGACGCCGCCGACACCGCGACGGTCAGCAGCAGCACCGCGGTGAGCGCCGTGCCGCCCATCGGGGCGCCGAGCAGGGTGAGCACGTCCTCGGAGTGCTCGGGGTTCGCCAGCCCGATCCCGGTCGCGCCGAACCCGGCGTAGGACTGCAGCGCGACGGCGACGACGACGTAGATCGCCAGCAGGATCACCGTGGCCAGCAGCGCGGCCCGGCCGGGGGTGCTCGTCGAGCCGCGGGTCTCCTCGCCGACGGCCAGGCAGGCGTCCCAGCCCCAGTAGACGAAGATGCAGAGGATCAGCGCCTGCGCGGCGGCGGAGCCGGAGATCCCGGTCGGGTCGAACCAGCTCCAGCTCGGCAGCACGGCCTGCGGGCCGGCGTCGCCGGAGTACACGAGCCACAGCGCCCCGGCGGCCAGCACGGCGAGCACCACGATCTGGAAGACGATCAGCGCGTTCTGGAACCGCTCGGACAGCACGATCCCGCGGTGGCTGACCCAGGTCATGACCAGGATGAACAGCACCCCGACGCCGACCTTGACCAGCGTGTTCTCCGCGGCGGTGACGAACCCGAGCGCGCGCAGGGTGTACACGGCGGCGATCTCGGCGACGTTGGCCAGCACGATGATCGCCGACACCGCGACGCCCCAGCCGCCCATCCACCCGACCCACGGCCCGAAGGCCTTGGTGCCCCAGGTGAACGTCGTCCCGCAGTCGGGCACCGCGCGGTTCAGCTCGCGGTAGGCGACGGCGACGAACAGCATCGGCACGAACGCGACGAGGAACATCGCGGGCGCCTTCTCGCCGACGGCGAGGACGACGTAGCCGAGCGTCGCGGCCAGGCTGTAGGCGGGCGCGGTGGCGCCGAGCCCGATGACGGTGTTGCCCCACAGGCCCAGCGCTCCGGTGCGGAGCCCCTTCGGGCCGGCCTCCACGAGGGGAGGCGGTGCGGCGGCGGTCAACCGCCGTTCTCGGCGGTGAGGATGGTCAGCACGGTGGTCGTTCCCCGTCTCGTCGGCTCCCGCCCGGGCCGGCGGCGGCACACAGGATGCGGCACGGACGCGCCCGAACGGAAACAGCGGTGTCGCGTCTCACGCCGCGACCCCGCCGCGGGGTCAGACCTGCCGGTGCGGCGTGCCCCGGACGCTGAACCAGTAGGCGCCCGCCTCGGCGCCGGAGATCCCGGTGCGGACCTCGGCGGTGGCCGGACGGCCGAAACGGCGCCGGATCGCCTTGCGGGCCGTCTTCTCGATGCGGGCGGCGAGCCGCTCCGGCTCGGAGCACCCGGACATGGTCAGCACCGCGACGAAGGCGTACCGGGCCGGTCCGCGCCGCGGCCAGGGGCCGGTGCCGTCGGCCAGGGACAGCTCGACGGTCATCGGACGCTTGCGGTGCGTGTACAGGGCGCGGGTCAGCTCGGCCTCCACGACGTCCGCCTCGACGCCCGCGGGTGCCTCGACCCGGACGATCGCCATCACGGCGTTCGCCGCGGACCCACCTGTCACCACGGTCACGGTCATGGACTCCTTCCGGGTGCGCGTCACCCCCGACGGAACGCGCATCACGGACATTCATCCCCGGTCTCGGGGGGTCTAAACAAGGACTTGACCGAAAAAGACGCGTCAGGATCACGAAGATCGCTCATATTCGTCACCCGTACGGGACGTTGCGTCGCGCCATCCTCGTCACTGTCGGTCGCGCCGGCCCTGCACGGCGGCCCGGCACGGCGCGACGAGCCCGTCCACCGTCGTCGGGCCGGTCCCCGGACGCCGTGCCAACCGGTCAGGCGGGACCCGGGACCCGGGTGAGGCGTTCGAGCACCTCCAGGACGTGCTCGTAGTCACGGCCGATGGCCCGGCTCATGCCGAGCTCGCAGGTCCGGTTGCAGGAGGCGTGGGCGTCGGCCTCGACCCCGGCGAGCTCCCACGCCTGCGGGGCGGTGGCCGCCGCGGTCAGCTCCGGGTGCAGCATCCCGCGGTCCCCGGCGAACCCGCAGCAGCTCCACGAGTCGGGGACGACGACGTCGTCGGCGACGGCCCCGGCCAGGAGTCGCAGCGGGTCGAGCAGGCCGAGCTGGGTGGCCGAGCAGGTCGGGTGCAGCACGAGCCGGGCCAGCCGGGCGGGCACGGTGAGCGCGGGCAGGATCCGGTCGGCGGTGAACTCGACGGCGTCGAGGACCCGCAGGCCGCGGTAGCGCTCGGGGCCGGACGCGACCATCACCCGCAGCCCCTCGGTGCACGACGACGCGTCGGACACCACCGGGACCGCCCCGGCGCGGGTCGTCGTCCACAGCGCGGGCAGGACCCGCTCGGCCATCGCGGCGGCGCCGTCGGCGAGCCCCTTGGACTTCCACGGCGTACCGCAGCACAGCGACCCCAGGCCGGCGGGCGCGCTCGCCCGCAGCCCCGCCCGTGCGCAGAGCCGGGAGAAGGCCTCGCCCGCGCCGGTGCCCGCCGAGCCGAACATGGCGCCGGTGCAGGAGGAGAACAGGACGAGGTCGGCGTCGGTGGACACGAGCCCGCCGGGGACCCGGTTCCCGCCGCCGCGGGGCAGGTCGGGGCTCCACTGCGGGACCTGCTCGGGGTCGGCGACCCGGCGCAGCGCCGCCGAGACGGGTGCGGCGCCGGGCACGGCCTGCGCGAGGGTGAGGGCCAGCCCGGCGGCCCGGGTGGTGGCGCCCCAGTGCTTGGCCGCGAGGGTCCAGCCCGCGCCCGCGGCGCCGTGGTCGCGTTCGCCGCGCAGCCGTCGCACCAGGTCACCGGTGTTGATCAGGACCGGGCAGGCGGTGCCGCACATGCCGTCGACGGCGCAGGTGTCGACGCCGTCGTAGGCGTAGTCGGCCTCCAGCTCGGCGAGCAGGGCCTCGTCGCCCGCGGCCCGGGCGGCGGCCATCTCGCGGCGCAGCACGATCCGCTGGCGCGGGGTGGTGGTCAGGTCGCGGCTGGGGCAGACCGGCTCGCAGAACCCGCACTCCACGCAGCGGTCCACCTCGGACTCGACGGCCGGGGCGGACTTGAGGCCGGCCAGGTGCGCGGTCGGGTCGTCGTCGAGGACGACGCCGGGGGAGAGGATCCCCTGCGGGTCGCAGAGCCGCTTGATCTCCTGCATGACCTCGTAGAGCTCGTCGCCGTACTGGCGGCGGACGAACGGCGACATCATCCGGCCGGTGCCGTGCTCGGCCTTGAGCGTCCCGCCGTGGGCCAGCACGAGGTCGACCATGTCGTCGGTGAACCGGCCGAAGCGGTCCCGGCCGCCCGCCGTGCCCGAGTCGTCGAGGTCCTCGGTGAGCATGAAGTGGACGTTGCCGTCCTTGGCGTGCCCGAAGATCACGGCGTGGTCGTAGTCGTGCTTCGCGAACAGCGCGATCAGGCCCTCGCAGGTCGCGAGCAGGTCCGGGACGGGGACGGCGACGTCCTCCAGCAGCGCCGCGGTGCCCGGCGGGCGGGCGCCCGCGACCTTGGCGTAGAGCGCCTTGCGCAGCTTCCACAGCCCGGCCTTCGCGACCGGGTCCGCGGACAGCTCCCGCGGGCCCCGCAGCGGCAGCCCCGAGATCAGCCCGGAGGCGTCCCCGGCGAGCTGGGTGACCTCGTCGACGGTGTGCCCGCGGTACTCCACGAGGAACGCGGCGTGCTCGTCGACGGTCAGCGCCCGCAGCCGCGGGTCGGCGTCGGCATCGCCCTGTCCGACCCGCAGCGACGTCGCGTCCAGCAGCTCGATCGTCGCCGCGCCCGAGTCCACCAGGCCGGGCAGTGCGCGGTTGGCGGCGGCGAGGTCGTCGAACACCAGCAGCCCGGTGCGGGTGTGGGCGAGCACCGGCACGGTGCGCATGGTGATCGAGGCGAGGAACGCCAGCGTCCCCTCCGAGCCGACGAGCAGCCGGGCCAGGATCTGCACCGGGTCGTGGTGGTCGAGGAAGGAGTTCAGGCCGTAGCCCATGGTGTTCTTCAGCGAGAACTGACGCTCGATCTCGGTGCGCAGCGCCGCGTCGCCGCGGAGCCGGTCGCGCAGCCGCGCCAGACCCGCCCAGAGGCGGGGCTCGCGGGCGCGCAGCTCGTCGTCGGCCCCGGGGGAACCGGTGTCCAGCGTGGTGCCCGAGGGCAGGACGAGCTCGACGGAGTCCAGCAGCGCGTAGCTGTTCGCGGCGGTGCCGCAGGCCATGCCCGAGGAGTTGTTCGCGACGACCCCGCCGAGGGTGCAGGCGACCTCGCTGGCCGGGTCCGGGCCGAGCATCCGGCCGTACCGGGCCAGGCGGGTGTTGACCGAGCGCACCGTCGCGCCCGGCCCGACCCGCACCCGGGCGCCGTCGCCCTCGATCTCGATGCCGCGGAAGTGGCGGCGGACGTCGACGAGGATGCCGTCGGTGACGGCCTGGCCGGACAGGCTCGTCCCGCCGGAGCGGAAGGTCACCGGCACCCCGCCCGCGGCGCGGAACAGCGCGGCGACCTCGGCGGCACCCGACGCAGTCACCACCGCGGCCGGGGTGCGGGCGAAGTGCGACGCGTCGTGCGCCATCCGGAGCCGGTCGATCGCCCGGGTGGCGACGGCGGCGGGCCGGACCGCGGCGGCGAGCCGGTCGTGCAGGGCGTGCAGGGCCGGGCGGCCTGCCGGGTCGGTGGGCGGTGTCTCCGCGGGCGATCCGGTGAGGGTCACGGTGGTGCTCCTGGCGTGTGGTGGGACGCGCGTGCACCCACCCTGCCCCAGGCTCAGCCCCGTGCCGAGGGGAAGTTCGGGGGACGCTTCTCGCGCAGCGCGGCGGCGCCCTCCACCACGTCGGGGCCCATGAAGGTCAACATCTCGTAGGCGGCGGACTGCTCGAAGGCCGGTCCGGCGCTGCGCAGCCACGAGTTCAGCGCCCGCTTGGTGAGCCGGATGGCCTGCTGGGAGCCGGTGCCCAGGGCGTGCGCGACCCGCAGCGCCTCGTCGAGGACCTGCTCGCGCGGCACCGCCTTGGCGACCATCCCGAGCCGCTCGGCCTCGGCGCCGGTGACCATCTCGCCGGTCAGCAGGTAGTAGCGGGCCTTCGCCATCCCGGCCAGCAGCGGCCAGATGATCGCGGCGTGGTCCCCGGCGGCGACGCCGAGCTTCACGTGGCCGTCGCCCAGCTTCGCATCCTCGGCGGCGATCGCGATGTCGGCGAGCAGCGCGACGACCACCCCGGCCCCCACGGCGACCCCGTTGATCGCCGACACGACCGGCTTCTCGCAGTCGATGATGTTCCAGACCAGCTCGGACATCTCCCGGAGCATGTGTGCGACGCGCTCGTGGTCGCCGGCCATCCGCTCGACCATGCCGAGGTCCCCGCCCGCGGAGAACGCACGCCCGGCCCCGGTGATCACTGCGACCCGGGTGGCGGCGTCGGACGACACGTCCCGCCAGACCCGCGCGAGCTCGCCGTGCAGGACCTCGTCGGCGGCGTTGTACTTCGCCGGGTTGTCGATGGTGATGAGCAGGACGCCGTCGTCGCGGCGCTCGAACCGCAGCTGGGTGTAGGTGCTCGGGTCGAGGGTCATGGGGGGTCCTCCCGGGGGCTGCGGTCAGAGCATGGACAGGCCGCCGCTGACGCTGACGGTCTGCCCGGTGAGGTAGTCGGCGTCGGGGGAGGCGAGGAAGGCGACGGTGGCGGCGACGTCCTCGGGGCGGGCCAGGCGGCGGAACGGGATCGCCTTCACCAGGGCGTCGCGCAGCCGGTCGTTCCCCTCGACTACGTCGGCGAACAGCGCGGTGTCGGTGGGCCCGGGGCACACACAGTTGACGTTGACGCCGTGCCGGGCGACCTCGCGGGCGAGGGTCTTGGTGAACGCGATGACCCCGCCCTTGGCGGCGGAGTAGACCGCCTCGCCGCTGGACCCGACGCGGCCCGCCTCGGAGGCGAGGTTCACCACCGTCCCGGAGCCCTGCGCGATCAGGTTCGGGACGACGGCGTGCGCGGTGTGCAGCACCCCGAACAGGTTGATCCGCACGATCCGGTCCCAGTCGGCCGGGTCGGAGTCGACGAACGCGCCGACCTTGTCCCAGCCGGCGTTGTTGATCAACACATCGATCCGGCCGAGGTCGCCGCGGACCCGCTCGACGGTGTCGTGCACGGCGTCGGGGTCGGCGACGTCGAGGGCGTACGCGGTCCCGGCCCCGCCCAGCTCCGCGGCGGTCGCGGCGGCGGTGTCGCCGTCGAGGTCGGTCACCGCGACCCGGGCGCCCTCCCCGGCGAGCCGCAGCGCGGTGGCACGGCCGATGCCTCGCCCGGCCCCGGTGACGAGCACCGTCCGGTCGTCCATCCTGCCCACGGGCCGGTCCACCTCCTGGTCGCCGACACCGGTGTCGGACCCCGCCCACGATGACGACACCGGCCCCCATGGTCAATCTCCGCCGGCGGGTCCGTGACGCCGGGCCGGGTCAGCGCACCACGGGCAGCGGGCCGGAGGGCCGGTCGAAGAACAGCGGGAGGGTCTCCTCGCGCGGGTCGGGGGTCCGGGGGAGGACCCCGGTCGTGGGCTCGGCGTCCCGGGGCGGGCGGCGCATCTGCGGGAGGACGCCGGTCGGGGGCTCGGGCTCCCCGGACGGCGGGCGCATCCGCGGCAGGACGCCCGTGGGCGGCTCGGGCCCGTCGGCGGGTTCTCCGTCGGGCCGCCCGGCGATGGGCTCCGCGTCCGGTCGCACGCCGGGCTCATCGGTGGGCGCCGTGGCGTCGGCTGTGGCGTCGGCGGCGGCGCGGCAGTCGGTGAGCAGCTCCCGCACGTCGTCGGTCACCGCGTGCCCGGTGCCGAGCACCCGCTCGGCGACCTCGAGCGTCGCGGCGAGCAGCCCGGCCGCGCCGCGCAGGTCGCCGGTGTCGGCACGGGCGAGCGCCAGCGCGGCCCGGGACGCGATCGTGCAGGGATGGGTCCCGCCGAGCACCCGCGCCCGCCGGGTGATCACGTCCTCGTGCCGGCGGACCGCCTCCTCGGCGTCGCCGGTCACCCGGTGGGCCGCGGCCAGGGCGTCGGCGGCCGCGAGCGACGCCGGGTGGTCCGGGCCCAGCAGCGTCTCGCGGGCGGCGAGGTTGCGGGTGGCGATCTCCAGCCCGCCGGTGCGGTCGTAGCCCAGCAGCAGCGCGACGGCGAGGCTCCCCTCGGCGACGAGCGTGTCGGCGTCGTCCGGGCCGAGGTCGCGACGGGCGGTGGTGAGGACCTGCTGGACGCGACGGGTCGCGTCCAGCAGCGCGGGCATGTCGCCGCTGCGTCCCGCGGCGCGCACGTCGGTCGCGGCGCGGTCGTGACGGGAGCGCAGGGCCTCGCGCAGGGGGTCGGCGGTCGTCGTCGACCGCTCCGCACCGTGGTGCGGGACGGTCACTCTCCGGTCGGCCACGGACACCCGACCTCCCCTCCTCACCGCGACGAACAGCCCGGACTCACCCGGACGGCCCACTGAATCGTGACCGAACGTACCTGTAACCGGCGGTATCGCGCGCCCCGGACGAGCATCCGAGGCGAAGGCCACCCTTACCGATCACCGTGCGTCGCAGGAGGTGCACCGACGGTCCGAGGCCGGCGGGCCCGTCCGGACGGAGTCACCCGGCCGTGCGGTCCACGCCCTCGGACGGGTGCACGTCCGTCGCGGTGCCTGGAGTGCGGTGTCCGGGGGCTCGACAATCGCGCGCACGCCGTGCGGAGAGGGGGCCTCGTGTCGAGGCAGGGGGACGCCGACCACACCGATGGTGAGGTCGCGGACGACGCAGGGGCGGTGAGGCGTCCAGACACCGGCGCCGACCCCGCCACCGGTGACCGAGTGGGACGGCCGGCGCGCCGACCGTCCCGGCCGCCGCCTCCGCGGCCCCCGCTGCGGCCGACGTCGCCGTTCCTGGGGGTGGCCCCACCCGTCGCATCGCCCGCGGACGAGCCCGGTCCTCCGGGCATCGAGGCCTTCGGGGCGGGAGGGACGCTGCGCCGGGCGGTGCCCGGGGCTCCGATGTCCGGCGGTCCGCCCCCTGCCGACCCGGTGTCCGCTGTCCCGGGCGCCGCAACCCCGGCCCCGGTACCTCCGGCCCCGGACACCTTCGCCCCGGCAAGCCCGGCTCGGGCAACTCCGGTCCGGGCAACCCTGGGCTCCGAGGGACCGGGGTCCGCGGCGTCGGACGCCGCGACGTCGGACGCCGCTGCGCCGGGGGTCGCGGCCTCGGCCGCCGCAGATCAGGGGGGCACCGCACCGGAGGTCGCCTCGTCGGGCGCCGCAGCTCTGGGCGCGGTCCCGCCGCACGCCGGCCCGCCGCACCGCGCGGCGCCGCATCCCGCAGCGCCGGACGCCGCATCGCCGGACGCCCTCGCATCGGACGTCGCCGCATCGGACGTCGCCGCATCGGACGTCGCCGCATCGGACGTCGCCGCATCGGACGTCGCCGCATCGGACGTCGCCGCATCGGACGTCGCCGCATCGGACGTCGCCGCATCGGACGTCGCCGCATCGGACGTCGCCGCATCCGACGCCGCCGACCCGGCGACCGCGCGTCCGGCGCCCGCCGTCCAGATGTCCGCCGTCCAGATGTCCGCCGTCCAGATGCCCGCCGCCCCGATGTCCGCCGTGCCGGCGCCGGCCCACCCGGCTGTCGCGCCGGGGTCCGCCGACCCGGACCCGCAGGCGCCGGATCCGGGCGCGGAGCCCCCGGGTGCCCCACCGTCCGGCGCCGTCGTGCCGGACGGTGCGCCCCCGGGCGTCGCGAGGCCAGAACTCCCGGTGCCGGACAGCGGTTCCACCGGATCGGACAGCGGTTCCGCGGGACCGGACAGCGGTTCTGCGGGACCGGACAGCGGTTCTGCGGGACCGGACAGCGGGACGACGGTGCCCTCCGACCCGGACCTGATCCCGTCGACCGGGAGCGAGGCACCCGCGGCCGCCGCGCCGGGCAGCACCGGGACGGGCGCGACCGGAGCCACGGCCGTCCCAGCCCCCGACGCGGTCCCGCCCCGGCCACCCACGACCGGCCCCGACCCGACCCTGCACGGTGTCCCCGCGGTCACGCCGCGCCCGATCCCCCGGCTCACGGCCGTGGTGCTGGTCGGGTCGCTGCTCGCGGCCGCCGGTGCGGCCGCGGGCGCGGTCGCGCTGGCCTCCCAGCAGAGCGACGGCGCGGGCTGGCCCGGCGCGACCGACCCGACGGCGGTGACCCGCCCGGACGGGGTGACCGCCGGCCTCCCGGGGGCCCCGGCTCCTCTCGTCCCCGTGCCCGACGGCTCCTCCGGCGCCGGGGAGCGCGACCGGGCCGTGTCGCCGGAGCGGCACCGGTCCGACCCGGACACCGACCGCGCGTCCCGCCCGGACCCGTCCGCGGGCCCGGGGGAGCGGCGGGCCGATCCCCCGGCACCGCGCCCGGCGCCGGGCGCCGGGCGTGCCCCGGCGGCACCCGCCGCTCCGCCGGCACCGGGTGCACCGGCCCCGGGTGGCCCTGCAGCACCGGGCGGCCCGGGTAGCCCGGTCGCTCCGGCGCCCGGCGGTTCCGGGACCGTCCCGGCAGCGCCCGGCGCCCCGGCCGGGGGCACGACCCCGGGGATGCCCGGCACCCCACCGGGCGGCACGGGCCCGGCCGGGCCCGGCACACCCGGTGCGGGCACGAGCCCGTCGGACCCCGGCGGTTCCGGCGCGGGTCAGCCCTCCGACGGCGGCGCCGGACCCGGCACCGCGCCGGGCCCCGAGCCCACGGCGGGATCCGGCCCCACCTCGGGACCGGGCACCGGACCGGGCACCGCACCGGGATCGGGGCCGGGATCCGGCACGGGCACCGGGAACGGTGCCCCGGACGCGACCGGCACCGGACCGGACGACGGCGCGGGCACCGGCGGCCCGTCGACCGGCACCCCGCAGGCGGGCAGCGCCGACAGCCGCGGCAGCGACGGCGGCCGCAGGGACGGCGACACCGGAACCGGCGGCGGCGCCGACAGCGGCAGCACCGGCGGCCGCGGCACCACGACCCCATCAGGGTCCTGACCCCGGAGGACCAACAGAGGTGCGGGCGGCGGGCGACCCGGCCCGCCGCCCGCACCTGCTCCCGCAGGATGTCGGCGTGCCCGCAGCGGTGCGCAGGACCTGCAGGTGCAGCCGGCGCACCGTGATCGCTCGACGCGCCGGACCCGGCCGTCCCGAACCGGACGGACTCCGGGAACGCGGCGTGGCGCACCAGCCCGGTCAGCGTCGTCGCCGACGGGACCGGCCGCCGTCGCGCCTGCTCCTCGGCCGGACCGTCGAGCAGCGCCCGGTACTCCTCGACGAACGCGGTGGGCCGGGCGCGCTCGTCGTCGACCGTCACGGAGAAGGGGGCGCCCACGACGGCGGCCCTACGACCGTGGTCGGACGGCGCAGATCGTTCCCCGCTCCGACGCGCCCGGGCCGCCCCGGCCCGCACCGTTGCGGCATGACTACGACAGACCGGGCCCCCGGCCCATCGTCGGCACCACCCGCCGGACCGGACAGCGGGTCGTGGCCGCGCGGCCGGCACCGTCCCGGCCGGCACCGTCTCGCGCGCCCCCGGGTGACCGGTGTCGACGCCGCCCGCGGCCTCGCCGTGCTCGGCATGATCGTCGCGCACGTCGCCGTCGCCGCGGGATCGTCCTGGCTGGTCCAGGCGGTGAACGGGCGCGCGGCGGTGCTGTTCGCGGTGCTCGGCGGGGTCTCGCTGGCCCTGATGGCCGCGCCCGTCCTCGCCGCGCCGACTGCGCGGAACCGGGTGTGGCTGCGCCGCCGGATCGCGGTCCGGGGGCTGCTGCTGGTGGTCCTCGGGCTGCTCCTGGCCGAGATCAGCAGCGGGCCGATGGTCATCCTCGTCGTCTACGGGGTGCTGTTCTGGCTGCTCCTGCCGGTGCTGTTCGCCCCGGCCCGGGCGCTGGCGGTCGCCGCCGCGGTCTGGGCGGTCGCCGGGCCGCTGCTGTCCTGGGTACTGCGCGCTCGGTTCGGGTCCACCACCGACGCCGACGGGCAGACGGTGCTCGGCGCGACCGTGCACCTGTCCGACCTCACCTCGCCCGCCGGGCTCGCGCACGCGCTCGACACGGTGCTGCTCAGCGGTGCCTACCCGGTCCTGACCTGGATGCCGTTCCTGCTGCTCGGGATGGCGGTCGGCCGGCTCGACCTGCGTACGGCGGGCACCCGGCTGGTCGCCGGCGGGGCCGCCGGTGCGGTGCTCGGCTACGGCGGGTCCTGGCTGGCGCTGGACGTCCTGGGCGGCCGCGACGCGCTCCTCGCGTCGGTCGCGCCCGTCGCCGACCGGCTCGGTGTCCCCGTCGAGCTCGCGCTGCAGCTGCTCGGCGGCAGCGCCCTGGGCACGGTCGCCACCACCACACCCGCCTGGCTGCTCGCCGCGACCCCGCACAGCGGCAGCCCGTTCGACGTCGTCGGGGCGGCCGGGGTCGCCGTCGCCGTGCTCGGCCTGTGCCTGCTCGCCGCCCGGTACGGGGGTCGGCTGCTCGCCCCGCTCACCGCGACCGGCGCGCTCGCGCTGACCCTCTACGCCGGGCACATCGCGCTGCTCGCCGCGCTCGGCGAGTGGCCGCAGACCGCGCCGTGGGCGGCGACGGCGCTGGTCGCGGGCCTGTCCGTGGCCTGCGCGTGGGCCTGGCGCGGGCTCGTCGGGCGCGGTCCGCTGGAAGCGCTGGTGCACAGCGTCTCCGTGCGCGCGGCCGGTTCTCCGCCCACGGTCGGAGACCGGGGATCGGACCCCGCTCCGATGCCCGGCGGGGCCACCCCGCGCGAGGCTGGGGACATGGACAGCACGACGACGGGCCGGGCGGCCGACACGATCGGGTACCGGGGATCATCGGAGCCGGAGCGGGGGGAGGCGCGATGAGCATCACGACACGGGTGCGGGACTCCCTGCGCAGCCTGCCCACCCTGCGCTCCACCCCGTCGGAGGCCCCGACCCTCGTCGAACGCGCGGTGGTGCTCGGCCGGCGCAACCCCGTCGTCGTCGACGCCGTGCTGGCCGCCCTGCTCATCTGGGTCGCGATCAGCTGGACGCTGGAGGGCAAGGGGGTCCGGTCCGACATGCAGGTCGCGGCCCTGGTCGTCTCCGTGCTGGCCGCGCTGCCCGTGTCGCTGCGCCGGGTGTACCCGATGCCGGCCGCGATCGCGACCGCCGCCGTCGCCCTGGTCTGCACCTTCGCCCTGCCCGGCACGATGGCGGCGTTCCTGCTGCCGTCGCTGGTCATGGGCTACTCGGCCGTCGCCTACGGGCCGCGCTGGGCGGGGCTGCTCGCGCTCGTCGTCCTGACCGTGGGGGTCTTCGGGCCGTTCCTGGCGCGGGGCCCGGCGGCCCTGTTCGCCTCCCCGGACATGACGCCGCTGGTCGTGCTGACGCTGCTCGGTGCGATGGCCATGGCCCCGCTGACCGTGTGGCTGCTGGGGTCGCTGCGCCGCGCCGCGCACCGCCGCACCCTGGACCTGCGCGAACGCAACCGGCTGCTGGAGGAGAGCCGCCGCCAGGAGGTCCGCCTCGAGCTGCTGGCCGAGCGGTCGCGGATCTCCCGCGAGGTGCACGACGTCGTCGCCCACTCGTTGTCCGGGATCATCGCCCAGGCCGACGGCGGCCAGTTCGCCGCGCAGCGCGACCCGGCGAAGGCCGTCGAGGTGCTCTCCGGCATCGCGACCACCGGCCGCTCCGCGCTGTCCGACGTCCGCGGCCTGCTGTCGATGCTGCGCGGCACCGGTCCGGACGACGACAGCGACACCGACCCGGCGCGTCCGCAGCCCGGCGCCGGCGACGTCCCCGCACTCGTCGAGCAGGTCCGCACCGGCGGGCTGCCGGTCGACCTGCGGACCATCGGCACCCCGCGGGAGCTCCCGACCGGCCCCGGCCTGACCGTCTACCGGATCGTGCAGGAGTCGCTGACCAACGTCATCAAGCACGCCGGGCCCGGCGTGCCGACCCACGTCGACCTGCGGTGGACCACCGACGAGCTGACCGTGCGCGTCCACGACGAGGGCGCCCGCGGCCCCGTCCCCACCCCACCGCGCGGCGGCCACGGCCTGACCGGCATGCGGGAGCGCGCCGCCCTGCACGGCGGCTCGGTCGAGGCCGGCCCGCACGCCGACGGCGGCTGGACGGTCCGGCTGCGCCTGCCCCTCACACCCCCGGCCCGAGGAGAACGGTGAACCCCGTACGACTGATGCTCGTCGACGACCAGGAGCTGGTCCGCACCGGCTTCGCGATGGTGCTCGACTCCTGCGACGACCTCGCCGTCGTCGCCCAGGCCGGTGACGGCGAGGCCGCGCTCGCCGAGCTGGACCGCACCGAGGTCGACGTCGTGCTGATGGACGTGCGGATGCCCCGCCTCGACGGCATCGCCGCCACCCGCCGGGTCGTCGCCGAGCACCCCGGGGTGCGGGTCCTGGTGCTCACCACCTTCGACCTCGACGAGTCCGTCACCGAGGCCATCGCCGCCGGTGCCAGCGGCTTCCTGCTCAAGGACGTGTCCCCGCAGGACCTCATCGAGGCCGTCCGCACCGTGCACCGCGGCGACTCGGTCGTCGACCCCGTCTCCACCCGGCGGCTGCTGCGCGCCACCCGGCCGCTGCTCACCGCGCCCGAGCCGGCCGCCGCGGAGCCGTCGGTGGACGCCGTCGCCGCGCTCGCCGACCTGACCCCACGGGAGCGGGAGGTGCTCGTCCTCGTCGGCAACGGCCGGTCCAACGCCGAGATCCGGGCCGACCTCGTCGTCTCCGAGGCGACGGTGAAGACCCACATCGGGCACCTGCTCGCCAAGACGCAGTCGCGTGACCGGGTGCAGCTCGTCGCGCTGGCGTTCCGGGCGGGCCTGGTCAGCTGACCCCGGGCCGCCCTGACGCCCCGGTGCCCGCTGTGTCCGGGGCGGACGGCCCGGCCACCCGCACCACGATCTTGCCCCGCACCCGGCCCGCGGCCAGCCGTTCGATCGCCGCGTCCGCGTCGTCGAGGCCGACGGTCCGGTCGACCACCGGCGTCAGCTCCCCGGCCTCGACGAGCCCGCGCAGGGCGGCGAGGTCGGCGGCGTTCTCGTCGGCCACCAGCACGGCGAGCCGCCGCCCGCGCAGGAACGGGGAGAGCGCGGCCGCGCGCAGCAGCCGGCCGTAGCCGCCGGTCAGCCGTGCGTCCGGGCGCTCGCCGCCGACGAGTACCGCCGTCCCGCCGGGCGCCAGCACCGAGCACAGCCGGGCCGCGGACGGGGTGCCGCCGATGTCGAGGACGACGTCGAACCGGCGGCCCAGGCCGAACACGTCGGTCGTGGTCCGGTCGACGACGTCGGTTGCACCCAGGGACCGGACGAGTCCGACCGACCCGGTGCGACACACCGCGGTCACCGTCGCGCCGGCGGCCCGGGCGATCTGCACGGCGAACGTCCCCACTCCGCCGGACGCGCCCAGAACCAGCACCGACGAGGCCTGCGTGACCCGGCCGACCCGATGCACCGCCTGCCAGGCGGTCTGCCCCGACACCGGCACGGCCGCGGCGAGCTCCGGGCCGCACCCGTCCGGGGCGTGCGCGAGCCGGTCGGCCGGGGCGACGGCGTACTCGGCGAGGCTGCCGCTGGGGGTGGTCCCGAACACGCGGTCACCGGGGCCGAACCCGTCGACGCCGGGACCGACCGCCACGACGTCACCCGCCAGGTCGCGGCCGGGGACCCGGACCCGGGGTGCCCGCAGGCCGACGGCCGGGCGCACCGCGAGCGGCAGCCCAGCCATGAGGTGCCACGTGCCGCGGTCCAGTGCCGCCGCGGCGACCCGCACCAGAACCTCCCCCGGCCCCGGCTCCGGCACGGGCAGCTCCCCGACGCGCCAGACCCCGCCCGTGCCG
Source organism: Pseudonocardia sp. ICBG601 (assembly GCF_020496245.1). Lineage (NCBI taxonomy): Bacteria > Bacillati > Actinomycetota > Actinomycetes > Pseudonocardiales > Pseudonocardiaceae > Pseudonocardia > Pseudonocardia sp. ICBG601. The sequence continues at coordinate 2,943,189 of NZ_JAHLJA010000148.1, forward strand.
TACCGCTCCTGCACCACAGCCCGCATCGCGCACTCCTGTACTTAGTACGAAACGTACGTTGTACGGTACGGAGACCGGGACAGACGCACAAGGAGTCGACGTGACGCGGCGACAGCTCAGCAGGGAACGGGTGCTCGCCGCCGCGGCCGAGGTCGCCGACGCCGACGGCATCGCGGCGCTCACCATCCGCGCCGTAGCCGGGCGGCTGGGCAGCGCACCGATGGCCGTCTACCACCACGTGGCGAACAAGGACGAGATCCTCGACGGGCTCGTCGACACGGTCTTCGGCGAGATCGACCCGCCGGTGCCGGGTCGGCCGTGGCGGCCCGAGCTGACCCGCCGCTGCCGATCGGCGCGGACGGCGCTGGCCCGCCACCCCTGGGTCACGCCCCTGCTGGACAGCCGTCGCCGCCCCGGCCCGGCGACGCTCGCACATCACGACGCCGTGCTCGGCACGCTGTTGCGCGACGGCTACGACACCCGTGCCGCAGGGCACGCGTTCGCGCTGGTCGACGCGTTCGTGTACGGGTTCGCCCTGCAAGAGGCCGCGATCCCGTTCGCCGGCGACGCCCTGGCCGACGGCGCCCGGCAGATCCTCGACAGGGTCGCCGAGGGCGCCTACCCGCACCTCGCGCGGTTCGCCGCGGAGCGGATCGGACCGGACTACGACTTCGGCGACGAGTTCGACGTCGGCCTGGACCTGGTGCTCGACGCCGTCGGCACCCTCAGAAGCCGGGGTGGTCGCGCAGGTTGACCTGGTCGCAGGTCAGCGCGAACGCGTCGACCTCCTCCGCCGACGGCGGCGTCGCCCGCGCCGCGAACTCCGCCAGCCCCCGGAAGTAGCGCTCCCGCGGTGCGCCGGGCACGAACAGGATGAGGAACCGCGCGTCGCTGTCCGGGCCGGTGCGGAACGCGTGCACCCCCCGGTGCGGGACGTGCACCAGGTCGCCCGGTCCGGCCTCGGTCCAGGTGTCGCCGGTCATGACCCGCAGCGCGCCGTCGAGGACGTAGAAGCTCTCGGTGAACCCGGTGTGCAGGTGCGGCAGCGCGCCGGGGGAGTCCGCCGGGATCCACGACTCGAACAGCCCGAACCCGCCACCGACCTCCGCGCCGGGTGCGGCGAACCGGGTCCACGAGCCGGTCGGGGAGGTCACGGCGCGTTCGGTGGTCGCGGCGGGGCGCCACACCGCGCCGGGCTCGGGGAAGCTCACGCACCGAACGTAGCGGCCCGGCGACCGGGTGTCCCGGCGCGGCGGCCGGTCACCACCCGCGCGGGGCCGTGGGGGAGCACCGGGCCGGCGAGGGCCCCTCGGTATCGTCGTGGGCACTGCCGGAGGCGTCCGGCCGTGGTCGGAGCGGAGAGGTGGGGTGAGGCACGTGCGCATCCTCGCCCCGCTGACGTTGCTGGTCCTGGCCCTGGTGCTCTGCGCGGGCCCCGCCGTCGCGACCGCCCCGGGCGCCCACGGCGCCACCCCGGCGGTCGTCGTCGGCTCGGACTGCTCGCAGCACCCGCTCACGCTGATGCACGCGGGGGACTGCGAGCAGGCCCCCCGCCGCGACGACGACGTGCCCGTCCCGTCGCTGCTGCCGGTCGCCGTGGTCGCCGTCCTGGCGGCCGGGCACACCGGCACCGCGCCGCCCGCCGCACCGGAACGGACGCTGTGCGCGCCGTCGCCGGTGGAGCACCTCTGCGTGGACCGCAACTGAGGCGTGCGGTCACCCCGCCACCGCGTCCCCGCACCCGTTCCGACCCGGCCACCGCGCCGGGCCCCGTGGAGGAAGACTCCCGATGACCCGCAACGTCAAGATCTCCCTGGCCGTCGTCGGCGCGTTCGCGCTGATCGTGGCCGCGCTGCTGTTCGCGACACGACCCGGCACCCCGGAGACCGGCGCCGCCGCCGGTGCGCCCGACAGCCTCGTCACCGCCGACGCCGCCCGCCTCAACGACGCCCCGAACGCCTCGGCCACCCTGGTCGAGTTCGCCGACTTCCAGTGCCCCGCCTGCGGGCAGGTCCAGCCGATCATGGACCAGCTGGTGCAGCAGTACGGCGACCGCGTGCAGTTCGTGTTCCGCAACTTCCCGCTGCCGATGCACCAGAACGCCGAGGCCGCCGCGCTCGCCGGTGAGGCCGCCCGCGCCCAGGGCGCGTTCCACCCGATGTACGAGCGCCTGTTCCAGACCCAGCGCGACTGGTCCGAGTCCCCGGACGCGGCGACGGTGTTCCGCGGCTACGCCCAGGACCTCGGCCTCGACCTGAACGCCTACGACGCCGCGGTCGCCGACCCGGCGACCGCCGCGAAGATCCAGGCCGACAAGGACGCCGGGCTCGCCGCCGGCGTCGAGGGCACCCCGACGATCTTCGTCAACGGTGAGAAGGTGCAGCTCCGCTCGGTGCAGGACATCACCGACGCCCTCGACGCCGCGGTGAACCGGTGAGCGTCCCCTCCGCGGCGCGGACCGAGGAGTTCTCCCGCGTCACCACCGGCGCCCCGGCCGTGCCGGGGCCGGTGCCGCGGTTCCTGCCGTGGCTGCTCGTCGTCGGCGGCGTGCTGGGGCTGGTCTCGGCGTTCACGCTGACCGTCGAGCGCATCGAGCTGCTGATCGACCCGGCCTACACGCCGTCGTGCAGCATCAACCCGGTGCTGTCCTGCGGGTCGGTCATGACGACCCCGCAGGCGGCGTTCTTCGGTTTCCCGAACCCGCTGCTCGGGATCGGCGCGTTCGCCGTCGTGGTGACGACGGGTGCGGCCCTGCTGGCCGGGGCCCGCTTCCCGCGCTGGTGGTGGGTGGGGCTGACGGCCGGGTCCGCGCTCGGCGTCGTCTTCGTGCACTACCTGATCGTCCAGAGCCTGTACCGGATCGGCGCGCTCTGCCCGTACTGCATGGTCGTGTGGGCCGTGACGATCCCGATCTTCTGGTACACGCTGCTCGCGACCCTGGACGCCCTCGGCGGCGGCGCGCGTGCGCTGTACGCCCGGATCGCCGGCTACCACGCGGTGCCGGTGGTGCTGTGGTTCCTGGTGGTCGTCGGGCTGATCCTGCAGCGTTTCTGGACCTACTGGTCCTCGCTGCTCTGAACCGGCCCGCGGGGCCGGGGACGTGCGTCCCCGGCCCCGCGACGGTCAGCGCTCGCCGGTGGTCCGTTCCTCCGCGACCCGCTCCCGGGCCGCCGGCTCCCCGGCGGGCCGCTCCTCGAGGGCCCGGTCCTCGGAGCGGGCCGCGCCGTCGTCGCGGGTCTCGCTCAGCTCGGACTTCAGGATGCGGGTGGACCGGCCCACCGAGCGGGCCAGGTCGGGCAGCTTCTTCGCGCCGAACAGCAGCACGACGACCAGCAGGACGACGAGCAGCTGGGTCGGTCCGGGTGGGGTCATCGGATCCTCTCCTTCTCCTGCTGGGGATCCGCGGCGCGGATCCCCAGCACGTGACGCAGGTACAGCGGCCGCGTCGCGGCCACACACAACAGGAACGGCAGCACGACGGCCGCCAGCAGCGGCCACACCGCGGGCGGTGGCGCCGCCATCCCGAACAGGGGGGCGAGCGGGGTGAACGGCACCGCCAGCCCGGCCAGGACCACGGCCGTCACCGTCGCCACCACCGGCCGCGCGGCGCGCCCGGCCCGGGTCCGCAGCAGGAGCAGCACCAGGACCTGGGACAGCACCCCCTCCATGAACCAGACGGCCTGGAACACCGCCTGCTCCTGCGGGGTGTCCAGGCCCAGGAAGCGCCACACCGCCCAGAACGTGACCAGGTCGAACGCCGAGGCCAGCGGCCCGAGGACTGCCATGAACCACAGCATCCCGCGGGTGTCCCAGCGCCGGGGCCGCGCCGTCCAGCCCGGCTCGACCCGGTCGAACGACAGCGACAGCGCGGCCACCCCGAACAGCACGCCCTGCAGCAGCAGCTGCGCGGGCAGCAGCGGCAGGAACGGCAGCACCGCCGAGGCGACCAGCACCGACAGGGCGTTGCCGACGTTCAGCGCCGCGGTCACGGTCAGGTAGCGGGTGGCGCGGCCCAGGGTCCGCCTGCCCTCCTCGACCGCGGAGACGACGACGTCGGGGCTGCGGTCGGCCAGCACGATGTCCGCGGCCGCCCGGGCGGCGGGCACCGCCCCGTCGACGCCGATCCCGACGTCGGCGATCCGCAGCGCGCCGACGTCGTTGAGGCCGTCGCCGAGGAACCCGACGGTGTGCCCGCGGGCCTGCAGCGCGGCGACGACCCGCTCCTTCTGCAGCGGCCCGAGCCGGGTGAACAGGGTGGTGCGCTGCACCGCGCGGGCCAGCGCGACGTCGTTGAGCGCGTCGAGCGCGGCGCCGTCGAGCACCCCGGTGACGGCGATCCCGGCCCGCGCGCACACCTGCTCGGCGACGGCGGTGTCGTCGCCGGTCAGGACCTTCACCGCGACGCCCTGCTCGGCGAAGCGCTCCACCGCGCGGGCCGCGGACTCCCGCACCGGGTCGACCATCCCGACGAAGCCCAGCAGCAGCAGGTCGCGCTCGGGGTCGTCGTCGTCACCGGCACCGAGCGGGCGCAGCAGCGGTGTCCGGCGGGTGGCGACGGCGACGACCCGCAGCCCGGTCGCGCGGTGCCCGGCCGCGGCGTCGGCGGCCGCGGCCCGCAGCGACGCGGTCAGCTCCACGGGCCCGCCGTCGCGGGCCACCCGGGTGCAGCGGGGGAGCACGGTGTCCGGGTCGCCCCGCACGATCACCAGCTCACCGGGGTCGTGGGCGTCGCGCAGCACCATCGCCGAGCGCCGCCGGGTGTGGTCGAACGGCAGCTCCTCGACCCGGGTGAGCAGGCCGTGGGCCAGCAGCGCCGACCCGTCCCGGTCGGCGGCGGACACGGCGTCGTCGAGGCCGTCGCGCGGGGTGGTCTGGAAGCGCACCGCGACCGCGGCCGCGTCGGCCGGGGCGTGGTCGGGACGGCCGTCGACGTCGACGGAGTGGGTGAACACCACCCGGTCCTCGGTGAGCGTGCCGGTCTTGTCCAGGCAGGCGACGTCGATCGAGCCGAGGTCGTGGATGGCCTCCGGGCGGGTCACCAGCACCCCGGACTCGCGCAGCCGGGCCGTGCCGCGCAGCAGCGTGGTCCCGACGATCAGCGGCAGCAGCTCCGGGGCCAGCCCGACCGTCACGACGACGGCGAACAGCAGCGCCTGCCGCACGTCGCCGGACACCTCGACGTTCACCAGCAGCACCAGCGGCGCCGCGAGCAGCATGCAGCGCACCAGCGCCCGGCGCACCGACCGCAGTCCCCGGTCCACCTCGGACTCCGGACGGGGACAGCGACCGCGCCCGGCCAGCTCCTCGGTGTGGGTGTGCGCCCCGGTGGCCAGCACGACCGCCGTCGCGGTGCCGCGCACCACGGTGCTCCCGGCGAACAGCAGCGCCGGGTGTGCGGTGACCGGGCCGTCGTCGGTCCCGGCCCGCGACGGCCGTCGCCGCGGCGCCGGGCGCGGCTCCCGCGACGACGGCGGCGCCTTCGCCACCGGCAGCAGCTCCCCGGACAGCGACGACTGGTCGACCAGCAGGTCCCGGGCGTGCAGCAGCCGCGCGTCGGCCGGGACGGGGTCGCCCGCGCCGAGCAGCACGACGTCGCCGGGCACCAGGTCCTCCGGCGGCACCTCGCTGTCCCGCGGTGCGGTCCCGGGGGCCGGGCGGCGGCGGACCGTCACGGTGGTCGCAGCGTGCGCGCGCAGCTCCCGCGACAGCCGGTCGCTGCGGGCGGCGTGCCACAGGCGCAGCCCCACGCCGAGCGCGGCGACGACGAGCACCAGCGTCGCGCTGCCGGGACTGCCCGCGACGGCGAGCAGCACCCCGAGCACGGTCATCAGGCCGGAGAACGGGCCGGCGAGCGCGCGGCGGGCCCACACGGCCGCGCCCGGGCGCCGGACGGCGTCGGTGGCGTTGTCGCCGTGGGCGTGCAGGCGCAGTGCGGCGGTGTCCTCGCACAGTCCGCGGCGCGAGGACTCCAGGCCCCGGAGCAGCGCGAACGCGTCGGCGCCCGCCCAGTGCCGCAGTGCGGGCTCGCCGGGCGTGGCGGGCGGACCGGCGGGCGGGGGCGGCGGTCGCGCCGCGGCACCGTCGCGCCCGATCGTCCGGTCCAACGGTGCCCCTCCGGTCCCCGGCACCGCGTCCGGCGCCGCCCGGTACGGTAACAGTTGCGTAAGTGACGCAACTGTCTGGAGGCCCGGTGGAGACCGCCCCCGAGGGCCCGCAGCCCCTCGACCCCGAGCTGCTGGCCGACGCGGCCGCGGCGTTCGGGATGCTCGCCGCGACCTCGCGGCTGCAGATCGTCTGGCTGCTCGCCGACGGCCCGCGCGACGTCGGCACCCTCGCGACGACCCTCGGCCAGCCGGTGGCGACGGTGAGCCAGCACCTGGCGAAGCTCAAGCTCGCCGGGCTGGTCCGCGCCCGCCGCGAGGGCCGCCACCAGATCTACGTCATCGCCGACGCCGGCATGGTCGAGGTGGTCCGGACCGTCGTGGCCGCGCAGGACCGCAGGCGTGAGCCGGACGCCGTCCGCGGGCGGGGGATCGCGTGACGCCGCCGCCGGGTCCGGTGCCCCCCGACCGTCCGCGTCCCGGCCGGACCGGCGCACCCCGCGTCCCCGGCGTCCCGCCGGCTCCGGGCGCGCCGCGGACCGGGACCCGGGGTGCCGCGCCGCGGGACACCCGGTCGCCGGGCGCCTGGCCCCGCTCCGGCGCCCCCGCCGGTCCCCGTCCCCCGCGCGCGGTCCCCGGTGCTCCGTCGGGCCGGCCCGCCGACCGCCCCGCGTCGGCCGGCCCGCGGTCCCGGCCCGCCGACCCCGGCGCCCGCCCCACCACCCCGATGCGCCCGGTCGCCCCCTGGCCGCGCGCCGAGCAGCGCGCCCCCGCCCCGCGGCGGCACCGCGTCCGCGGCCTCGTCGCGGCACTGTCGGTCGCGGTCTTCCTCGCCACCGGCGCCGGCTGGGCGATGGTCGGCGGCACCAGTGGTCTGACCACCGCGGACGTCACCGGACCGCACGTCGCCGACGGCGCGACCGACATCCTGCTGGTCGGCAGCGACTCCCGGGTCGACGCCCGCGGCAACCCGCTGCCCCGCGAGGTCCTCGACGCCCTGGACGCGGGCGACGCCGACGGCCAGGACAACACCGACACCCTGATGCTGGTCCGCATCCCGGACGACCCCGACCTCGGCGCGTCCGCGGTGTCGATCCCGCGCGACTCCTGGGTCGACGTCCCCGGCCTCGGCAAACACAAGATCAACTCTGCGCTGGCGCGCGGTGCGGCGATCGCCCGGCCGGACCTGATCCGGCAGGGGCTGAGCGGGCCGGACCTGGAGCGGGAGGCCAACGCCGCGGGCAGCAGGCTGCTCGTGCGCACCGTCGAGGAGCTCACCGGCGTCTCGATCGACCACTACGCCCAGGTCAACCTGGACGGGTTCGCCGAGATCACCCGCGCGCTCGGGGGCGTCCCGGTGTGCCTCAAGGCCCCGGTGCGCGACAGCTACTCCGGCGCCGACTTCGCCGCGGGCCCGCAGACCGTGCAGGGCGCCCAGGCCCTGCAGTTCGTCCGTCAGCGGCACGGCCTGCCCGAGGGGGACCTCGACCGGGTCCGCCGCCAGCAGGCGTTCCTCGCGGGGCTGACCCACCGGCTCCTCTCGGCGGGCACCCTCACCGACCCGACGGCCGTCGCCGACCTGATGCAGGCGGTCAACGGTGCGGTCGTGCTCGACCAGGGCTGGGACCTCACCTCGCTGCTCGCCCACGCCGCGCAGCTGCGCGGTGACCGGGTCACCTTCCGCACCATCCCCACCGGCCGGGCCGACTACCGGACCGGCAGCGAGGGCGTCGCGGTGAAGGTCGACCCGGCGCAGGTCACGGCGTTCTTCGCCGGGCTGACCGCGCCCGGGGCACCGGCCGATCCCGGGGACGGCGACGACGCGGGCTCCGCCGCGCCGGCGAGACCGGCCCCGGCCACGACGGACAGCGGGACCGGACGGGCCGCGGCGCCCCGGGGTGACCCGACCCCGGATGCCGACCCCCAGCCCGAGCTGACCGCCGACGGGGTGCCCTGCGTCGACTGACGCGGCCCCGTCACCCCGGCCGAGGAGCCTCCCATCACCGAGATCATCGACTTCCTGACCTCCGTCCCGTTGTGGGTGGTGGTGCTCGTCGCGGGGCTGGTCACCCTCGGCGAGACCACGATCGGCGTCGGGCTGGTCCTGCCCGGTGAGACCGTGCTCATCGCCGCCGCGATGGCCGTCCCGGACGTCCCGGCCGCGGTGCTGGTCACCGGGGTGGTCGCGGTCGCCGCCGCCTGCGGCGACTCGATCGGCTACGCGATCGGCCGCCGTTTCGGCCCGCGGCTGCGCGAGTCGCGGATCATCGGCCGGATGGGCCGCGACGCCTGGGACGACGCCGCCCGCACCCTGCGCCGCTGGGGTCCGTGGGCGGTGCTCGGCGCCCGGTTCCTGCCGGTGGTGCGCACGATGACCCCGGCCGCGGCGGGGGCGTCCGGGCTGCCGCTGCGGCGGTTCCTGCCCGCCGTCGTCGTCGGGGCGACGGTCTGGTCGGCCGTGCACGTGACCGCCGGGTTCCTGCTGCGCGAGGCCGCCGAGCAGTTCGAGAAGGCCTTCGGGATCGCCGGCTGGGTGGTCCTGGCGGTCGTGGTCGTCGCCGGCGTCGTCGGGTGGCGGGTGCGGCGTCGTCGCGCCGAGGCCCGCCGGGCCGCCGCCCGCGAGACCGTCGCCGCCCTGCCCGAGGAGCGCCGCGACGCCGCCTGATTCCGGTCGTCCCGCACCGGGTGCGGGCCCGGACCGGCGACGGCAGGATGGCCGGGGTGAAGGCAGTGAGCTACTCCCGTGAGGGCGCCGCCCGCGACGTCCTGACCGTCGGTGAGATCGACACCCCGGAGCCCGGTCCGGGCCAGGTCCGGGTCCGTGTCCGCACCTCGGCGGTCAACCCGACCGACACCAAGACCCGCGACGGCACCACGTCACGGCCCTTCGACGGCGTCCGCGTCCCGCACCAGGACGGCGTCGGCGAGATCGACGCCGTGGGGGAGGGGGTCGACCCGTCGCGGGTCGGGCAGCGGGTCTGGACCTGGCTCGCGTCGCCGGGCGGCGACGGCGGCGCCGCGCTCGCCGAGTGGGGCACCTGCGCGCAGTACACGGTGCTGCCGGCCGAGCAGGCCACCGTGCTGCCCGACGGCGCCCCGGACGACCTCGGCGCCTGCCTGGGCGTCCCGGCGATGACCGCCTACCACTGCCTGTTCGCCGACGGCCCCGTCGCCGGACGGACGGTGCTGGTCACCGGCGGTGCGGGCGCGGTCGGGCACTACGGCATCCAGCTCGCCCGCTGGGCCGGGGCGACCGTGGTGACCACCGTGTCCGGTCCGGAGAAGGCCGAGCTGGCCCGGGCCGCCGGCGCGCACCACGTCGTGAACTACCGCGACGACGACCCCGGCGCCGCGATCCTCGACGCCGCCGGACCGGTCGACCGGATCGTCGAGGTCTCGCTCGCCCAGAACCTGGCCCAGGACCTCGCGGTGCTGCGCAACGGGGGCGCGGTCGTCTCCTACGCGGCCACCCCGCAGGACCCGTCGATCCCGGTCCGCGCGCTGATGGGGGCGAACGCGGTTCTGCGGTTCGCGCTGCTCTACACCGTGCCCCGCCCGGTGCTGGCCGACGCGGCCCGCGGGCTGGGCGTCGCGGCTGCGCACGGAGCGCTGACCCCGCTGCCGGTCACCCGGTTCGGGATCGACGACGTCGTCGCCGCACACGAGGCCGTCGAGGCGGGGACGACGGGCAAGGTCGTGGTCGACCTCTGACCGGTTCCGGTCGGCCACCCCCGCCGGTCCGGCGCGCCCTCAGCGCCGGATCGGCGGGTTCCGGTCGCGCCGGGCCAGCAGCACGGCGGCCCCCGCCGCGACGACGACGAGCCCGGCCAGTAGCAGCGACCAGCCCAGGATCGACGGCGCGTTCGGATCGGTCGAGATCACCGAGGCGTTGATCTGCGAGACCTCGCCGGGGACGAACTCCCAGGTGACGGTGCCGCCGTCGGTCTCGCCGTCGGACTCGACGACCTCGCCGGGGAAGCTCATCGCGAGCCGCACGTCGGCCCGGTCCACCGGCATCGTGGTCAGGTCGGCCCGGCCCTGCACGGCGATCCGCTCCCCGACCCGGCGCAGCTCCAGGTTCGCCCGTCCCGACGCGTTCCCGCCGAGCAGGTTCAGCTGCGAGATCTGGGCGAAGGTCAGGTTCTCGAAGGCCGCACGGGTGCCGACGAAGCCGTCCTGGTCGTACGGCGACAGCTCGACCTCGCCCGCGAGGTCGGCCGGGACCTCCAGCTGCGGGCCGCGGCCGTCCGGTGCGCCCTCGGGCGTCGCGACGACGATCGTGCCGTCGACGGTGTCGTCCGGCTGCACGGCGAGGGCCACCTGGACCCGGGTGCAGCCGGTCAGCGCGAGGAGGGCCAGCACCGCGAGCAGCACGAGCGCACGCGTCCGGGATCGACGGCGTGCGGGTGGCGCGGTGCGGTGCGGCGGCATGGCGTCATCGTGCCACCCGGGTACGACGGTCCCGGCGTCACTCGGGGGCGTGTGTCGGGTGATCCGTGGGAAGCAGCGGCAGCTCGCGCCCGAGCACGGCGAACGGGCGCGGGTCCCCGGTGAACAGGTGCTCGCGCAGCACGTCGACGAACCCGGCACGACGGTAGAGCCGCCACGCCCGGCCGGGCGTGGCGCGGCCGTACTCGGGGGTGGACAGCAGCATCCGGGCCCGGGCGGCGTCGCGGGCCAGCGCCCGCAGCAGCGACTCGCCGATGCCCGAGCCCTGGGCCTGCGGGTGGACGTGCAGCTCGGTCAGCTCGAAGTAGTCGGTCAGCCAGTCGGCGCTCACGGCGCCGGGCTCCCCGCGGCGGGCGCGCAGCCCGCGGCGGACCTCCTCGAACCACCACTGCCCGGGGCCGCCCCAGTAGCCGTAGCCGATGCCGGTGAGCCGGTCCTGCTCGTCGAGCCAGCCGACCGAGCGCCAGCCCGGCCGGTAGGAGTGCTCGAGCCACAGCGAGCGGCGCTGGCGTGCGGTCGACCGCGGGTAGCCCATCGCGGTGACGTAGACGTCGATCGCCTCGCCCAGCCGGTCGGCGAACTCGCTGCGGCCGAGGCCGACCAGGCGTGCACGCGACGGTGCGGCGGTCACCGCGAGCACCGGCCCCGGTGGGGACCGCACGCCCGCGCCGGGGCGGGGTCGGTATCCGGGTACATGTCCCCATCACACCACGCCCGGCCGGTCCCGGCGGGTCCGGACCGGGCACCCCGCCACGGTGCCGGTGGGTGAGTGGTGCCACCCGGCCACCCGACTTGACGCGGCGATCGAACACGCGTTCTACTGGCGTATGTCGAACGCGCGTTCGACGCCGGGGCGTCCGGTGGGCGGAGTGGGGGAAGCACCCCGTCGCCGGGCGTCCCGGAGACCGATTCCGGTGGTGGGAACCGAGGCCCGGCCACCGGGTGGAGGGCGTGGTGATGCCAGTGGGCGGCTTCTCGCGTTTGTTCCGGTCCCGCCAGCCGGCGGCGATCGACGTGCGCTGGCAGAACGGTGAGCCGGTCGAGTTCTCGCGGCGTCCGTCGCGCCGCGGAGAACATTTCCTGGTCACCGGGGTTCGAGACCAGTGGATCGAGGAGTCCCCGTGGCCGTTCCCGTCGCCGATGCCGGTGGGCGGGGACCGGCTGAGCTGCTGGCGGGTGCTCGCCCGGTCGGTGCAGGACCCGCAGGAGCCGCCGCGTGAGGTGGTGCTGCGGATGCGGTCCGGTCCGGGCGTGTGGGACCTGGTGAAGGTCGACTGAGAGGTGCGGGAGATGCGGGAGGTGCGCGTGCGGAGCAGGACGATGGAACTGGACCTGGCGCTGCCGTCGCCGCGGTCCGCCGGGGCGCGACGGCCGGGCGACGCCCCGGTGGGCGCCGCGCGGCCGGAGCGGCCGTCCGGACGGGTGCGGCCCGTCGCCGACGGGTTGTGGCCGCTGGACTGCGGCGCGGCCCGGGGCGCGGGACGGGGCGCCGCCGACCGTACGGGGTCCGCCGCCGGGTCGGCGCCGTCCCGGCGGGGGAGCGGCCGGACCGGTGCGGACCCGGCCGGGACCGGGTGCACCGGCCGGCCGGGTCGGGCCGGGGAGACCGGTGCCGCCGGCCGGTCGGGGCAGATGATCCCCCTGCCGGGCGCATCCGTGCCGGCGGGCGGGGGCGCGGCTCGGCCGTCCGGGGGCGCGGTCCGGTCGGACGGGGGTGCTGCCCGGCCGGCCGCGGAGACCGCACGGCCTGCCGGGCCGGCGCCCCTCCGGTCGCCCGCGCCCGCCCCGCCGTCGCGGGACGCGCTCGGGCTGCTGCGCCAGGCCGCCGAGCAGCTCGCCGAGGCGCACCGGGAGACCGAGCCGCTGCGTCGCTACCCGGCCGCCTACCTCGCCGCCTTGCGTGCCGGGGCGGCGGTGCTGGCGATGCGGGCCCGGCCCCGGACCCGCCGGGGCGCCCCGCGCGACGTCTGGCGGCTCCTCGCCGAGGTCGCTCCGGAGCTGGAGGAGTGGGCGGCGTTCTTCGCCGGGTGCTCGCGGCTGCGGATCGAGGCCGAGGCCGGGATCGCGCGGCACGTCGACCGGCGCGCCGCCGACGACCTGCTGCGCCAGGCCGAGCAGTTCGTGACCCGGGTGCAGCTGCTGCTGCCCCGGTGAGGTCCGTCCGCCGGGCGGCGCGCCGCACCGGGGGAGCGGATCGGCGGACGGGAGGAGAGCGGGAGCGAGCGGGGAACGGACCGGGAGGGGGCCTGGTCAGGCCGAGGCGGCCGGGCGCGAGGCGCTGCGCAGCACCCGGCCCAGCAGCGCGGTGAACACCGCGGAGATCTCCCGGGCGCCCGGGGTGTCCCAGGCCTGGATCGGCAGGCAGGCTCCCTGGGCCTGCTGGACCGCCGAGCGGTCGGGCAGGACGCTGTTGAACACCAGGGGGCCGAACAGCTCGCGCAGCTCCGAGATCCGGAACTCGTGCTCGGTGTTGCGCGGGCGCACCCGGTTGACCAGCACGCCCAGCGGCTGCAGGCGGTCGTTGGACCGCTCGCGCTCGGTCTGGACCGCGTCGAACGCGCGCTGCACGCCGGACACCGAGAACATCGTCGGGTCGGTCACCAGGATCGCCCGGTCCGCGGCGGACAGCGCGCTGCGGGTCAGCTGCCCCAGCGACGGCGGGCAGTCCACGATCACCAGCCGGTAGCGCTCCTCGGTGTGTTCGGAGCCGCCGGAGTCGTCGGTGATCAGCTCGCCGGCCAGCCGCTGCAGGGCGCGGTCCAGCCGGTACAGCTGCGCCGCCCCCGGGTCGGGGTGGTTGTGCCGCTCGGTCTGCTCCGCGCCGACCAGCACGTCGAGGCCCTCGCCCCACGCCGACGGTGCGATGGCCCGCTCGACGACCGCGCGGCGCGGCTCGTCCAGCACGTCGGCGACGGTCGCCGTGGTGGGCTCCGGGTCGAGCGCGGTGGTGGCGTTGGCCTGCGGGTCGAGATCCACCACGAGGGTGGAGACGCCGTGCCGCTGCGCCGCGCCGGCCAGACCCAGTGCGACCGTGGTCTTGCCGACGCCACCCTTGAGACTGAGCGTGGCGACGACCTGCACCCACCCAACCTACCGTGCGGTCCGGCACGGTCGCCGAGCGGAGTGCAGGTGATCGTCGGGCGCCCGGTCGTGGGCGTCCCGGCGGGCGGGCGGGCCGGGCACCGGCAGGGGCCACTAGTCTCGGTGCCGTGGGATCGCCGACACGCGAGCAGGCCGGAGCAGCGCGCGGGGCCGCCGTGTTCCGGGTGCTGGACAGGGAGATCGACCGTGTCCGCCGGGACACCGGGGCCGCGCCCCGGGTGCTCGACGTCGGCGGGGGCAGCGGCACCTGGGCGGTGCCGCTGGCGATCGCCGGCTGTGCGGTGACCGTCGTCGACACCAGTCCCAACGCGCTGGCGACGCTGGCCCGGCGCGCCGGTGAGGCCGGCGTGACCGACCGGATCACCCCGGTGAACGGCGACGTCGACACCCTCGCCGAGGTCGCCCCGGCCGACGGCGCCGACCTCGTGCTGGGCCACGGGCTGCTCGAGGTCGTCGACGGCCCGGGCCGGGTGCTCGCCGCGCTCGCCGCGGCCGCCGCCCCGGGCGGGGCGGTGTCGGTGCTGACGGTGGGGCGCTACGGCGCGTTCATCGGGCGACTGGCCACCGGCCGGCTCGCCGAGGCCCGTGCCCTGCTCACCGACCCCGAGGGCCGCACCGGTACCGACGACCGGCTGCTGCGCCGGTTCGACGCGCACCGGCTGCAGGAGCTCACCGCCGAGACCGGACGGCTGCGGACCGAGATCCTGCAGGGTGACGGCACCCTCGAGGCGTGGCTGCCCGGTCCCGGCCAGGAGGGTGAGGCGGCGGGCCGCGACGAGCGTGACGAGCTGGACGCGCTCGCGTCGCAGGTCGGCGCCCTCGCCGAGGTCGCCCCGCGGTTGCATCTGCTCGCCCGGCGGTACTGAACACCCGTCCCTGCCGCCGGTGTCCGACGGTCGCCGTCCGGCTGCCGTCGGTGACCGGTCGTCCGGCGTTCACCCGGCTGCCCACCCCCGTCCGGGTGGGTCTGCGACAGTCCGGGTGAAGCGACGACACGCCGCGCCACGCCGTCCGCTCGACGATCAGCCGAGCGGGTTGGACGGTCCGGGTGGTCGCGGCACGATTCGCCTCGTACTCTGGACATCAGACGCCCAGGTTGGGGCGCCCGTCGTACCGGCCGGGGCGAGGAGGCCCGGGCCGAATGCGGCCTACCGTCCGATTACGTGTGCCGGAGGTGAAGGCATGCCGCTCTCCGAGCACGAGCAGCGCCTGCTCGAACAGATCGAACGCGCCCTCTACCAGGAGGACCCCAAGTTCGCGTCCTCGGTCAGCGGTAGCCGGCGGAGCAAGCCCGCCCGGCGCCGCCGCATCCAGGGCGCCGTCCTGTTCGTGGTGGGCCTCGTGCTGCTCGTCGCCGGGATCCCCTTCCGGGCTCTCTGGCTCGGCGACCTGCCGATCCTGAGCATTGTCGGCTTCCTCGCCATGCTCGGCGGCGCGCTGCTGGCGGTCACCTCGATCGGCGCCCGTCGCGGCGGCGAGGAGACGACCGGTCAGGGCGGGTCCGCCCCGAAGGACAATCAGTCCGGCGAGAGCGGCGGTGGCTTCACCGGCCGTATGGAGGAGCGCTTCCGGCGCCGCTTCGAGCAGGAATGACACCGGGCGGCCCACGCGGCCGCCCGTACGACGCCCGGCGGGGCGGGACACCGACTCGGTGTCCGCCCCGCCGTCGTGTGTCCGGCACCGGCTGCCCGGTGTGCCGGCCGTCGGCACCAGCGGTGCCCCGGTGGACGGGAGCCGCCGATCGGGACGGACCGGCGCCGTCCGACCGCCGCCGCCTCCGACCGGATACCGCTGCCGACCGGATGACGCCGCCGACCGGACGCCGGGCGCTGATCCGGGGCGCTGCGGGCCGCGAACCCCGCGCCCGCGCGGAGATCCGCGGCCCGCGCGCGTCCGGACGCACGCGCGGAGCGGATCATCGCGCGGACGGTGGGTGGGTCAGCCGTGCTCTCCGGGCGGATCAGCCGCGCTCGGCGGGCTCCCCGGCCGTGTCGGTGTCGGCGGCGCCGTCGTCGGTGGTCGGGTCGTCGTCGGACGGGCGGCGCCCGCGCCGGACCGCCTCCGGCACCACCGAGGCCGGCAGCACCCGGGCTCGCAACGACGTCCCACCGGCCGCGATCGCCGTCCGCACCTCGTCCACCAGGCCGTCGAGCGTGCCGGGCTCGGGCAGCATCCCGCCGTACCAGCTCGCCTCGACCCGGCCCGCCAGCTCCCGCAGCGCCTCGGCGGGGCGCCCGGACAGGCCGTGCCGCTCGGTGATGCGGTCGGCGGCCGCGCGGACGGTGTCCCCGGGCGGCACCGGGACCCCGTGGTCGCGGGAGGCGGCCAGGACCTCGTCCCACGCCGCCGCGGCAGCGCCGTCGCCGCCCGCCCGGGCCAGCCCGGCCCGGCGGGAGTACTGGTGCCGGCGCCACAGGCCCGGGGTGAGCACGACCGCGAGCACCGCGGCCGCCAGCAGCAGCGCCACCACCAGCGGCCACCAGGACCCGGTCGCGGCCAGCGGCTGGTCGGCCGCCTGCTCCTCGGTGGGCGGGGGCTCCGGGGTGGGGCCACCGGCCTCGGGGGGCGGCGGCGTCGCGGACGGCTCGGGCTGCGGGGTCTGCTCGGCGGCGGGCGTGCCACCGTCCTGCTCCCGGGCCTGCTGGACGTAGGCCGGGTCGATGGTGCGGCCGTCGGCGAGCGGGGTCGGGTCGAAGGTCATCCAGCCGTAGCCGGGGAACCACGCCTCGACCCAGGCGTGCGCGTCCTCGGTGGTGATCGTGCGGGCCCCGGAGCCGTCGGCGTCGCCCGCGGTGAAACCGACCGCCACCCGGGCCGGGACGTCGACGGCGCGCAGCATGACCGCCATCGCCGAGGCGTACTGCTCGCAGTAGCCGGTCCGGCCGCGGGTCAGGAAGTCGACCAGGGCGTCGCCGTTGCCGCCCGGCGCGGTCGCCAGGCTGTAGGTGAACGGGGAGCCGGGCCCGGTGAAGTGGTCCTCCAGCGCCATCGCCCGGTCGAACGGCGTCGTGGCCCCGGCGGTCACCTCCCGGGCGATCGCGGTGACCCGCGGGTCGACGCCGTCGGTGTCGAGATAGGCCCGGTCGACCGTGGTCGGCCCGGACGCCGCGCGCAGCTGGTCGGCCGACGGCTCCGGCAGCCGCATCGACTGGGTCCAGCCGTCCTCGGACTGCGCGCGCTCGCTGTAGACGATGCCGCCGTCGGCGTCGTAGGCCCAGCTCGGTGAGTTCACCGCGATCCGGGTCGGGTCGCCGAACACCGGCAGCCAGTAGTCGCGGAAGCCCAGGTTCTCGACCTGCACGTCCTGCGACGCGGCCGGCCCGGACGTCGACGGGGGCAGCGGCCCGGTCAGCGGCACACCCGGCAGCGGGCGCCCCGCCTTCCAGCCCTCCTGCGGCACGTAGGTCTGCAGGGTGAGCGCACGCAGGTAGGTCGGGGTCTGCAGACCCCGGACGCTGAACAGCGGCCGCGGCTCGCTGCGGGTCAGCTGCCCGCGCAGCGAGGTGAACGGGTTCAGCCCGATCGAACCGTCGGCGTCGCCCCCGGTCCCGCCGGTGGCGTCGAAGCGACCCGAGGTCCCCACCGACGACGCCAGCAGCCCCGCCAGCAGCGAGCCCACGACGGCGACCGCGACGACCGCGGCCCCGGCCGGGATCTGCCGCAGCCGGTCCGGGCGCAGGAGCAGCAGCACGCCGTAGCCGAGGGTCGCCGCCACCACGGTCCACCAGGGCAGGAGGTCCGGCTGCAGCGCCGTCGGCACCGCGAACACCACCAGCAGCGGCACCCCGGCCGCGGCCGGGGCGGCCACGGTCACCGCGAGCCCGAACACCGCGATCGCGATCGTGCCGAACCCGAGGGTGACCAGCAGCAGGATCTCCGGGCTCGCCGCGACCGGCGGCAGGCCGCTGTCGATCTGCTGCCCGGCCCCGCCGAGCAGGCCCGACAGCTCGCCGAACGCCGACGGCCCGGGGAGCACCCCGAGCACGCCGCTGCCGGTGAACCACGCGGTCACCAGCAGGACCAGGGCCAGCAGCTGCCCGGGCGCGACCAGCCAGGCCCGCAGCGGCAGCAGCAGGCCGCCGACCAGCGCGACCAGCACGACCGCGACGGCGGCGTGGACGAACCAGGCCGCACCCTGCACGACCGAGCTCATCGCCGTCCCGGCGAGCAGCACCGCGACGACCGTCGCGACCGGTCCCAGCACGACCGTCCACGCCGGGGCACCCGGCGTCCGGCCCGCGGGTGCGGCCTCGGCGACGGGCGCGGCGGGCGGCGGCGCGGGCCGGACGGGGGGCCGGGTCGGCGCGCTCATCCGGTCGCCCCCGCGATGCCGGGCGAACCGCAGGCGTCCGCCCAGGCCCGCTGGACGGTCATGTCGGAGGTGACGACGGTGGCGTGCCACCCGGCGCGGCGCAGCGCGGCCGCCGCGACCGACGCCGGGCGGGACCGCGTCGCGGCCGACCAGGTGTCGACGTCGAGGACGACGGCGTGCCCGCCGCGCGGCCAGGCCGAGACCAGCGCGGTGACGTCCTGCGGCGCGGTCCCGCCGAGCACCGCGAGCACACCCTCCGGGTGCCCGGGTCCCGGCCCGGGCGCGGTGAACCCGGTGCTCGCCGAGGGCCGCAGCACCGCGAGCGACTCCAGCCGCGGGGGGACGGCGTCCGCACCGGTCACGCCGGGCGGCACGTCGCCGACGGCCTCGCCGGACTCGTCGACGAGCGCGACGGCCTCGCCGCGCTGCAGCAGGTGCACCGCGACGCTGGCGGTGAACGCCACCGCCCACTCCAGGCTGGAGGCGGGCCCGTGTCCGCGGTGGGCGCTGTCGCGCCGGTCGATCAGCAGGGTCACGCCGGACGGGTCGGGACGGTCGTCGAGGCGGACCATCAGCTCGTCGCGCCGGGCGCTGGAGCGCCAGTGCACGCGGCGCAGCTCGTCGCCCTGGCGGTAGGGGCGGATCAGCACGTCCGGGGTGCCGGGGCCGGGACGGCTGCCGCCCTCGGCGCCGCGCCCGGCGGCGGTGGAGGTCAGGGCCGGGCGCCCGGTCAGCGGGGTGACCCGGGGGAGGACCAGCAGCCGGTCGGCGGGGAGCAGGTCGTGGCGGAACTCGGCGAGGCCGAGCGCGTCGGTGCCGCGACCGCGCAGCGGACCGATCCGGTACGCGCCGCGGACCGCGGGCCGCACCGGGTAGCCGACCCGGGCGCCGCGCCGGCCGAGCCGGTGCACGGTGAACCGCGGCGGGTAGCGGTCGGCGGGACCGGCGGCATCGGGCACGTGGTCGGCGATCCGCAGCGCGCCCAGCAGGGCGCCGCCGGCGATCCGCAGCAGGACCGTGCCGCCGCTGCCCGCCTCCAGCCGCGCCGGCTCCAGGGTGCGCCCGACCTGCAGCGAGCGGCGCGACCGCAGCGCGACGAGGAGTGCCAGCAGCGGCAGGAGCAGCACGAACGCCCCGATCCGGACGAGGTCGCGCTCGTCGAGCACGATCGCCGAGACGACCATCGCGGCGCCGCCGGCGAGCAGGCAGCGCCCGCGCACGGTCAGCCCGGCCCGCCGTTCCCGGCGTGGCGCGCCGCCCGCCGCGAGCGGCGCCGACGACCCGGGTGCCGCCGGGGCACCGGGCTCGGTGGGAGCCGGTGTCCCGGACGGCGGCGCGGTCGGCGCCATCTCAGCCCCGCGGCGGGGACGGCACCGCGACCCGCGCGACGGCGGCCCGCACCAGGTCCGCCGGTGTCCGGCGGGCCGCGACCCCCTCGGGGCCCAGCACCAGCCGGTGCGCGAGGACGGGGACGGCGACGGCCTGGACGTCGTCGGGCACGACGTAGCCGCGCCCGGCGGTCGCCGCCCAGGCGCGGGCGGCCCGCAGCAGGTGCAGGGTCGCGCGCGGCGACGCACCGAGGCGGACCTCGGGCAGCCGTCGCGTCGCGCCGACGACCTCGACGCAGTAGCGGCGCACCTCCGCCGCGGTGTGCAGGCCGCGGACCCCGGCGATCATCGACCGCAGCGTGCGCAGGTCGGTCACCGGCCGCAGCCGCTCCAGCGGGTCGGTCGAGCCGTGCTCCTCGAGCATCGCCAGCTCGGCCGCCGGGTCGGGGTAGCCGACCGAGACGCGGATCGTGAACCGGTCCTGCTGGGCCTCGGGGAGCGGGTAGGTGCCGTCCATCTCCACCGGGTTCTGGGTGGCGACGACCATGAACGGGTCACCCAGCGGGTAGGTGCCGCCGTCGACGGTGACCTGGTGCTCGGCCATGCACTCCAGCAGCGCCGACTGCGTCTTGGGCGAGGCCCGGTTGATCTCGTCGGCGATCACGACGTTGGCGAACACCGGGCCGGGCCGGAACTCGAACTCCGAGGTCTGCCGGTTGTAGACCGACGAGCCGGTGATGTCGCCGGGCAGCAGGTCCGGGGTGAACTGCACCCGGCTCACCGCCCCGTCGACGGCCCGGGCGAGTGCCTTGGCCAGCGTGGTCTTGCCGACGCCCGGCACGTCCTCGACGAGCAGGTGCCCCTCGGCGAGCATCGCGACCAGGGCCAGCCGGATGGTGTCGGGCTTGCCGACGATGATCCGGGCCATCGCGGCGGCGATCCGGCCCGCCGCGTCGGCGACGGCGACGGCGTCCATCGGCTCGGGCGCGTAACCGGGGTGCGCACCGCTGGCCTCGGCCCGGCGGAGGGGACCACCGGACGGCGACGGGACGGGTGGCACGGAGGGCGCGGACGGCGCGCTCGACGACAACGGGCCTCCTCAGGAGACGGCTCGGGTGACCCCAGTCTGTCAAACGTCCCCCGATCGGGACCGGGCGCCGCCACCCGCCTCCCGCCGCTGCTCCGTACGGCCGAACGCGACGCGCTCCGGGGGCCCGCCCGGCTGCCCCGGCGGGGCGTCCCCCACGCCGCCTCCCCGCGGCGCCCCACGGTGGTTCCCCACGCCGCCCCACCGCGCGTCCGCCGGTCCCCCCACCGCCCCCCACCCGGGCTCCCCACGGTCCCCCCACCGGCTCCCCACCCGTCCCCACCCCGGACGACCCGATCGGCCCGGGAACCGTCCCTGACCAGGGACGACGCCGGTGGGGGAGCGGTGGGGCGCAGGTGCGGCCGGAGCGGCCGGAAACGGCCTCCGGGCGTCGCGCGACCGGGTGGCGCGTCGCGCGCCCCCACCGTCCCCCACCGTCTCTGACCTGCGAAAACATCGGATGAACGGTCGAAGATCCACCCGTCTCGGGTTGACGGTGGGTGAGTGTGGGGTAGTGTGGTGATCGCTGGGGCGAACAGGGGTCCCAGGTGGAGGTGGGGTCGGTGTTCCTCGGCACCTACACCCCGAAGCTGGACGACAAGGGGCGGCTCACGCTGCCCGCAAAATTCCGCGACGAGTTGCGAGGCGGCTGCATGATCACGAAAGGGCAGGACCACTGCCTCTACGTGTTCACCCGTGACGCCTTCACCGAGATGGCGCGCAAGATCGCCGCGGCTCCGCTGACGAACGAGTCGGCGCGGGTGTTCCAGCGGAACCTCTTCTCGGGCACCGACGAGCAGAACCCCGACGGCCAGGGCCGGATCGCGATCCAGTCCGAGCTGCGCCGGTACGCCGGACTGTCCAAGGACTGCGTGGTGATCGGCGCGTTCACGCGCGCCGAGATCTGGGACGCGCAGGCCTGGCAGGAGTACCAGGAGCGGCACGAGGACGAGTTCGCCAAGGCCCAGGAGGAGGTTCTGCCCGGGCTGTTCTGAGTTCCGCTGGCGGGCGGGACGACGGACGGCGGCAGTACCTGAGCAGGACAGCACGACCGACAGCGGACGACACCACCGTCGCCGCCCCGACCCGGGTGCCGTGATCGCCCGGCCCTGGCACACCTTCCCCGGTGCCAGGTCCGGTCGGCACGGCCCCCGGGTGGGGACGGCGCCGGCGCTCACCCCGACTGGGGAGTTCGGGTGGCGAGGTGGAGCCCGCGCGTCTTCGGGCGTGGAGCGAACCGGTTGTGGGAGCCGGCACGCCACACCCACGGACATCGACCCTCCCGGTCCCGGCCCCCGTGGCCGGGACCGGGGACGGCCGCCGGACGGGCGGCCCGCACGACACGCACGCACCACACGGGGACGGACGGCGCACCGGGGGGTGGGACGTGGACGGTACTTCCGGCGACGGCGCCACCCCGCGCGACGAGCGCGCGCCCGGTGACCGGCACACCCCGGTCCTGCTGGAGCGCGTCTCCGAGCTGCTCGACCCCGCCCTGCGCGACCGCGACGCCGTCTACGTGGACGCCACCCTCGGCATGGGCGGCCACGCGGCGGCGCTGCTGGCCGCGCACCCCCGGCTGACTGTCGTCGGCATGGACCGCGACCCGCAGGCCCTCGAGCTCGCGGGCCGCAGGCTCACCGCCTACGCCGACCGGCTGCACCGGGTGCACACCGTCTACGACGACGTCGCCGGCGCGCTGGAGCAGGCGGGCGTGCCCGCCGCCGACGGCATCCTGTTCGACCTGGGCGTGTCCTCGCTCCAGCTCGACGAGGACGCCCGTGGCTTCTCCTACTCCCGCGACGCCGACCTCGACATGCGGATGGACCCGACCACCGGGCCGACCGCCGCCGACGTCCTGAACTCCTACACCGCCGGCGAGCTGCGCCGGATCCTGCGGGAGTACGGCGAGGAGCGGTTCGCCGGACCGATCGCCAACGCGATCGTCCGGACCCGGGAGAAGCGCCCGTTCACCCGCAGCACCGAGCTCGTCGAGCTGCTCTACGGCGTGGTCCCGGCCGCGTCCCGGCGCACCGGCGGGCACCCGGCGAAGCGGACCTTCCAGGCCCTGCGCATCGAGGTGAACCGCGAGCTCGAGGTGCTGCGCGACGCGCTGCCCGCGGCGCTGGACGCGCTCGCCCCGGGCGGGCGGATCGTCGTCCTGTCCTACCACTCGCTGGAGGACCGGATCACCAAGCGCGTGCTCGCCGAGCGCGTCCGCTCGCGGACCCCGGTGGACCTGCCGGTGGAGCTTCCCGGACACGGACCGGAGTTCCGGCTGCTCAGCCGGGGCTCCGAGCAGGCGTCCGACTCCGAGATCGCCCGCAACCCGCGGGCCGCCCCGGTGCGGCTGCGCGCGGCGGAACGCGTGGAGGACGGGCCGTGAGCACCCGTGGCACGGACCCGAGCACGCAGGCAGTACCGGCACGGCGGAGAGGCAGGACCCCCCGATGAGCACACCCGTCATCGAGCGCCCGGGCACCCCGGGCGGTGGCCGGGCGCGGCCCGACACCCGCCAGAGCCGTCGTACCGCGGCACCCCCGCGGATCCCGGCCCAGCGCGGCCCCGGCGACGCCCGACGGGTGGCCGACCAGCGCCGCCGCAGCGCGGCCAGGGAGAACACCGGCCGCGCGAAGTTCGTGCTGGTCGTGATGGTCCTGCTGGTCTCGGGCCTGATCGCGACGCTGTGGCTGTCGACCGCCGCGGCGGCCGACTCCTACTCGCTGCAGGCGGCCCGGGAGCGGACCGCGTCGCTCACCGAGCAGTCCGAGGCGCTCCGCAAGGAGGTCACGGTGCTGCAGAGCCCCGGCTCGCTCGCCGACCGCGCCGCGGCCCAGGGCATGGTCCGGGTGACCGACCCGGCACGCCTGGTCGTCGCACCGGACGGACGCGTCGACGTCGTCGGGGAGCCGAGTGCCGCCGTCGCCGCGGCGCCGCCCGCCCCGCCCGCCGCCGACGCACCGGCCCCGCAGGCCCCGCCCGCGCCGCAGGCGCAGCAGCCGGGCGCGGCCACCACCGACCCGGCCGCCGAGGGCGGTGACGCCGCTCCGGGCGCCGCCGCGGGTGGCGCCGCCGGTGCCGGTGAGGGCACCGAGCACGAGGTCCCGGCCGACACCCGGGCGGCGGGCGGGAACTGATGGTCTACGCGCCGCCGCGCCCCCGGCCGCGGGGGCAGGGTCCGCGGGGCGGTCGGCGCCGGTCCCCGGCCGACGACCCGCGGTTCCGGCTGCGCCTGGCCTGGGTGGCACTGGCCGCCCTGCTGCTGGTGTCCGGGGCGAAGCTCGTGGTCGTCCAGACGGTGCAGGCGGGCACGCTGACCGCGGACGCGGAGAAGCAGCGCGCCAGCCGGATCGTCATCCCGGCCGAGCGCGGCGCGATCAGTGACCGCAACGGCGCGGTGCTGGCGTTCTCCACCGAGTCCAAGGCGCTCGTCACCAACCCGCGCCTGATCAACTCCACCAAGGGCGCGGACGCGGTCGCCTACAAGAACCGGATGGCCGACGCCGTCGCCGCGGTGACCCACGGCGACCCCGAGGAGCTGAAGCGGGCGCTGAACAGCGACCGCGGCTACGTCGTGATGGCCACCGCGGTCGACCCCGGGCCCGCCCGTGACCTGCGCACGGAGTTCCCGGAGATCGCCGAGGAGAGCCGCGAGGCGCGCCAGTACCCCAACGGGACGCTGGCCTCGAACATCATCGGCGCCGCGACCTGGAGCGCCGACGCGCAGAAGCTGATCGGCCGGATCGGCCTGGAGTCCTCCGACGACGGGCTGCTCGCCGGTCGCGACGGCTTCCAGATCGCCGACACCGCCGAGGGCAGCGGCACCGTCATCCCCGGCAGCGTGCGCTCCGAGCAGGCCGCGGTGTCCGGCTCCGACGTGCAGCTGACGATCGACTCCGACCTGCAGTTCCAGGTGCAGCGGATGCTGGCCGACTACGCGGGCCGCTCCGGCGCGCGCAGCGGCTCGGCCGTCGTCCTCGACCGGGCCACCGGGCAGGTGCTCGCACTCGCCGACAACACCTCGTTCGACCCGGCCCAGCTGCTGTCCGCGGACCCGAACTCGCTGGGCAACAAGGGCGTCACCACGCCGTTCGAGCCCGGCTCGGTCAACAAGGTCGTCACCATGGCCGCCGCGCTGGAGGCCGGCGTCGCCAAGCCCGACGACGTGCTGGACGTGCCCGGCAGCATCGAGGTCGCCGACCGCACGATCAAGGACGCCTGGGAGCACGGCGTCGACCACTACACGCTGACCGGTGTGCTGGCGAAGTCCTCCAACGTCGGCACCCTGATGACCGCGCAGAAGGTCGGCGAGGACCGCTTCTCGGACATGCTCGCGAAGATGGGCATCGGGCAGAAGACCGGTGTCGGGCTGCCCGGCGAGAGCGGCGGGCGGGTCCCGGCCCGCGCGACCTGGTCCGGCTCCACCTTCGGCAACCTGCCGATCGGGCAGGGCCTGTCGATGACCGTGCTGCAGATGGCCGGGATGTACCAGGCCATCGCCAACGACGGCGTCCGCATCCCGCCGCGGATCATCGCCGCGACGACCGGCCCGGACGGCGTCCGGGTGCCGACCGAGGCCCCCGAGCCGGTGCAGGTGATGTCGCCGCAGACCGCACAGACGCTGCGGACGATGCTCACCGCCGTCACCCAGAAGGCGCACGGCCAGTCCGGCACCGGGCCCGCCGCCGCGGTGCCCGGCTACGAGGTGGCGGGCAAGACCGGCACCGCCCAGCAGGTGGACCCGGCGACCGGGGCCTACTCGCGCTCCCAGTACTGGATCACCTTCGCCGGGATGCTCCCGGCCCAGGACCCGCGGTTCGTGATCGGGATCATGCTCGACGCCCCGAAGGGCGGGACGAGCGCGGCGCCGCTGTTCCACGACATCGCCTCCTACCTGGCCCAGCGCGACGCCGTGCCGGTCCAGACCGTGCCGCAGCCGGTGCAGACCCTGCAGATCAGGTGACGGCGCGGCCGGGTGCGGTCCGGCTGCGTCGGACGGTCCCGGCCGCTGCTCACCCGTACGGGTGCCGGCCGGGCCGCCGTGCACCCCGCCCGACGAGCCGCCCACCGGCCCGGAACCTGCGCCGGATGGCCGTATCCGGCTCGTCGGACGGCCGTGTGCCGGTCGACGTTCCGCCGCCCGCCGCGACCGCCTCCGCGAGCGGTCGCGGGCGCCTGACCGGGACGAGGGGCGGCCCGCGCCGGTCGGTAACCTCCGGCCCTGTGCCCGACCTCCACACCGCAGCCACCGCCCGCTCCCGGAGCACCGGCGGATCCGCGCTCGGTGGCGGGCCGGGTGGTGTGCAGGGCGACCGGACGGGGACGGGTGACGTGGCGGGATCCCTCGAGTCGCTGCCGGACCGCCCGTCGCAGGTGCGCCCGGTCGACGTCGCCCTGCTCGGGCGGCTCGCCGGCGCCGAGCTGAACCCGCGCACCGCGGGCAGCGGGCCCGGCCCGCTGCTCGACCCCGCGGCCGGACCGCACACCGTCACCGGCGCCACCCTGCGGGCGGGCTCGGTGCGCCCCGGCGACCTGTTCGCGGCGCTGCCCGGCGCCCGCGCCCACGGCGCCGACTTCGCCGCGCAGGCCATCGCCGCCGGCGCCGGCGCGATCCTCACCGACGCCGCGGGCGCGGACCGCGCCGAGATCCGGCACTCCCGGCTCCCGGTGCTGGTGCACCCGAACCCGCGCGAGGTCCTCGGCCCGGTCTCGGCCGCCGTCTACGGCGAGCCCACCGCCCGCCTGCGGGTGCTCGGGGTGACCGGCACCTCGGGCAAGACCACCGTCGCGCACCTGCTGGAGGCGGGCCTGACCGCCGCCGGGCGGGCCACCGGACTGCTCGGCACCGTGCGGACCCGGGTCCAGGTCCCCGGCCACCCGGCCCGGGCGCTGCCCAGCGCGTTCACCACCCCCGAGGCGCCGGACCTGCAGGCGCTGTTCGCGGTCATGGTCGAGGCCGGCGTGACCGACGTGGCCATGGAGGTCTCCAGCCACGCGCTCGCGCTCGGCCGGGTCGGCGGGTCCCGGTTCACCGCCGGTGCCTTCACCAACCTGTCCCAGGACCACCTGGACTTCCACCCCACGATGACCGACTACTTCGAGGCCAAGGCCCGGCTGTTCGACGGCGGCGGGGCGGGCGTGGAGGCCGCGCGGCACGGCGTCGTCTGCGTCGACGACGAGTGGGGCCGCCGGCTGGCGGCCCGCCACCGGGACGCGGTCACCGTCTCCTCCGACCCGCGCGGCGCGCACGCCACCTGGACGGTCCGTGACCTCACCGCGCACCCCGACGGCACCCAGACCTTCACCGCGGTCGGCCCCGGCGGGCTCGCGGTGCCGGTCACGCTGAGCCTGCCCGGCCGCTACAACGTCGCGAACGCGCTCGTCGCGCTGGCCGTGCTCGACTCCGACGGGATCGACCCCGAGGTGGCCGCGGCCGGGTTCGCCCGGGCGTCGGTGCCGGGCCGGATGCAGCGCGTCGACGCCGGTCAGCCCTGGCTGGGCGTGGTCGACTACGCGCACAAGCCGGCCGCCGTCGCCGCGCTGCTGGACGCGCTGCGCCGCCAGGTCCGCCCGCACGCACGGGTGATCACCGTGCTCGGCTGCGGCGGGGACCGCGACACCGGCAAGCGCCCGCTGATGGGCGCCGCCGCCGCGATCCGGTCCGACGTGCTCGTCGTGACCGACGACAACCCCCGCAGCGAAGAGCCCGGCGCGATCCGCCGCGCGATGCTCGACGGCGCGTTCGGCGAGCCCGCCCGCGGTGACGTCATCGAGATCGGCGACCGGCGCAGCGCGATCGTCTACGCGGTCCGCTCGGCCCGCCCGGGCGACGCGGTGGTGGTCGCCGGCAAGGGCCACGAGGCCGGCCAGGAGATCAACGGCGTCAAGTACCCGTTCGACGACACCGACGAGCTGGTGGCGGCGATCCGGGCGGCGACGTGACGCGCCGCGGGGCGACGGGGCAGGGCGTGCCGGCACCCGGCACGGACCGCGCACGGGCAGGAGGACGGATCGGACCGGTGGAGGCGAGCGGGCGATGATCGAGATGACGCCGGCGGAGATCGCGGCCGTGACCGGCGGCCGCTTGCACCGCATCGACGAGGAGACCGCCGCCGCGCCGGTCACCGCCGTCGAGTTCGACTCCCGGCGGATCGGGCCGGGCGGGCTGTTCCTCGCGCTGCCGGGGGAGCGGGCCGACGGCCACGACTTCGCCGCGCAGGCCGTCACCCGCGGTGCGACCGCGGTGCTGGCGGGCCGCGAGGTCGACGCCCCCGCGGTCGTCGTGCCGCCGGTCGAGGTCCGCGACAGCCACACCTACCTCGGCGCGGTCGACCCCGACGGGACCGGCGCCGCCGTCCTGGCCGGGCTGGGCCGCCTCGCCCGGCACGTGCTGGGGGCCCTGCCGGGGCTCGCCGTCGTCGGCGTGACCGGGTCGGCGGGCAAGACCTCCACCAAGGACCTGCTGGCCGCGGTGCTGTCCCCGCTGGGGCCGACCGTCGCGCCGCCGGAGTCGTTCAACAACGAGCTCGGCACGCCGTACACCGCGCTGCGCGCCGACGCCGGCACCCGCAACCTCGTGCTGGAGTTCTCCGCCCGCGGGATCGGCCACATCGCCGCGCTGTGCGCGGTCGCGCCGCCGCGGATCGGGGTCGTGCTCAACGTCGGCTCCGCCCACCTCGGCGAGTTCGGGTCCCGCGCCGCGATCGCCACGGCCAAGGGCGAGCTCGTCGAGGCGCTGCCGCCGGGTGACCTGCCCGGCGGCCGGGGCGGCGTCGCCGTCCTCAACGCCGACGACGAGCTGGTCGCCGCCATGGCGACCCGCACCCCCGCCCGGGTCGTCACCTTCGGCCGCGCGGCGGACGCGCACGTGCGGGCCACCGACGTCGCCCTGACCGCGGGCCGGGCGTCGTTCCGGCTGGTCACCCCGGCCGGGTCGGCCGACGTCGCGCTGCGGCTGGTGGGGGAGCACCAGGTCTCCAACGCCCTCGCCGCCGCCGCGGTCGCCCTCGAGCTGGGCGGCACCCCGGACGGGATCGCGGCGGCGCTGTCCGCCGCGACGCCGGCGTCGCGCTGGCGGATGGAGGTCACCGACCGCGCCGACGGGGTGACCGTCGTCAACGACGCCTACAACGCCAACCCCGAGTCCGTCCGCGCCGCGATCGCCGCGCTCGGGCAGATCGCCGGTCCGGAACGCCGGGCCTGGGCGGTGCTCGGCCCGATGGCCGAGATCGGGGACGGCGCGGCCGCCGAGCACGCCGCGGCCGCGGAGAACGCCCGCGCCGCCGGGGCCCGGGTGGTCGCCGTCGGCGCACCCGACTACGGGCCCGGCGCCGAGCACGTCGCCGACGTGCCCGCCGCCCTGACCCTGCTGCGGGAGCGGACCCGGCCCGGCGACGTCGTGCTGGTCAAGGCCTCCCGCAGCGCCGGGCTGGAGCGGCTCGCCGCCGGCCTGCTGACGACCGAAGGACTGGTGTGCCGGTGAGGGGCCTGTTCCTGGCCGCGGGTCTCGCGCTCGCGGTGTCGATCCTGCTCACCCCGTACCTGATCCGTTTCTTCGCGCGGCAGGGCTTCGGGCAGGAGATCCGCGAGGAGGGCCCGCAGAGCCACCAGTCCAAGCGCGGTACGCCGACGATGGGCGGTGTCGCGATCCTGCTCGCCATCTGGGTGGGCTACCTGGGCTCGCACGCGTTCACCCGGGAGCCGATCACGGCCTCGGCGCTGCTGGTGCTGTTCCTGACCACCGCGCTGGGCGTCGTCGGGTTCCTCGACGACTTCCTCAAGATCCGCCGCCAGCGCAACCTCGGCCTGAACAAGACCTCCAAGATCGTCGGCCAGGTCCTGACCGCGACGATCTTCGGTGTGCTCGCGGTGCGCTTCGTGAACGAGCGCAACCTCGCCCCCGCCTCGGAGAGCCTGTCGTTCGTCCGCGACATCACGGTGCTGAGCTTCGGCGTCGTCGGGTTCGTGCTGCTGTGCAACCTGATCGTCGCCGCCTGGTCGAACGCGGTGAACCTCACCGACGGCCTCGACGGCCTGGCCGCCGGTACCGCCGCGATGGTGCTCGGCACCTACGTGATCATCGCGTTCTGGCAGTTCCGCAACAACTGCGCGATCGCCGCGACCGCGGGCTGCTACGAGGTCCGCGACCCGCTCGACGTCGGCCTGGTCGCCGCCGCCGCGATGGGCGGCTGCATCGGGTTCCTCTGGTGGAACGCCGCCCCGGCCCGCATCTTCATGGGCGACACCGGGTCCCTCGCGCTGGGCGGCCTGCTCGCCGGGCTGTCCATGGTGACCCGCACCGAGCTGCTGCTCGTCGTCATCGGCGGCGTGTTCGTCGTCGAGGCGCTGTCGGTGTCGCTGCAGATCATCGTGTTCCGCACCTCGCGTCGCCGGCTGTTCCGGATGGCGCCGTTCCACCACCACTTCGAGCTCGCCGGATGGGCCGAGACGACCGTCATCATCCGGTTCTGGCTGCTCGCCGCGATCTGCGCGGCGATGGGGCTGGGCATCTTCTACTCCGAGTGGCTGTCCATGTCGGGTTCCGGGTGAGCGGCCCGTTCGGCGGGGACCCCGTCCTGGTCGCGGGGGCCGGCGTCTCCGGTCTCGCGGCCGCGACGGCCCTGGTGGACGCGGGGGCCCGGGTGCTCCTGTCCGACGACCGCGCCGACGCGCTGTCCGCGCTGCCCGACGGCGTCGAGCCGTGGCGTGGCGGCGGGATCCCCGAGGGGGTCCGCACCGTCGTCACCTCGCCCGGGCGCCGGCCGGACCACCCGCTGGTCGCCGAGGCCGCCGGGCTCGGCGTCGAGGTCATCGGGGAGCCCGAGCTCGCCTGGCGGCTCGGCGCGCTGCGCGGCACACCGCCGTCGTGGCTGGTCGTGACCGGCACCAACGGCAAGACCACCACCACCGAGATGCTCGCCGCCATCCTCGCGCGCGCCGGGGTCGACGCCGTCGCCTGCGGCAACATCGGCCACCCGGTGGTCACCGCGGTCGCGGCGGGCCACGCGGTGCTCGCGGTCGAGCTGTCGAGCTTCCAGCTGCACTGGTCGCCGTCGGTGCGCCCGGCCGCGGGCGTGGTGCTCAACGTCGCCGAGGACCACCTGGACTGGCACGGCGGGATGGACGCCTACGCCGCGGCCAAGGCGCGCGCGCTGCTGGGCGACGTCGCGGTCGGGGGGATCGACGACCCGGTGGCCGCACGGCTGCTCGGGGAGTCCCCGGCGCCGCGACGCGTGGGGGTCACCCTCGGCCCGCCCGGACCGGACCAGCTCGGCGTCGCCGACGGGGTGCTGACCGACCGCGCGTTCGGCGGCGGGGCGCTGCTCGACGCCGACGCCGTCGTCCCCCCGGGGCCGCCCGGGGTCACCGACGCGCTCGCCGCCGCCGCGCTGGCCCGCGCACACGGTGTCGACCCGGAGCACATCGGCGCCGCCCTGGCGGCGTTCACCCCCGGCCCGCACCGCAGCGCCCCGGCCGGCGAGCACGCCGGTGTCACCTACCTCGACGACTCCAAGGCGACCAACCCGCACGCCGCCGGGGCCGCGCTGGCCGCCGTCGCCGCCCGGCGGCCCGGTGCCCGCGCCGTCTGGGTGGTCGGCGGGCTGCTCAAGGGCGTCGACCCGGCCGAGCTCGGCCTGCTCGCCGCCGCGCACGCCGACCGGCTGGCGGGGATCGTCGTGATCGGGACGGACCGGACACTGATCGTCGAGGCGCTGACGCGACACGCGCCCGGCCTCCCGGTCGAGGAGGTCGCGCCGGGACACGATGGTCCGATGGCGCCCTCCGACCTGCAGGACCCGATGCCGGCCGCGGTCCGCCGCGCGTCCGGCCTGGCCCGCCCCGGCGACGTCGTGCTGCTCGCCCCGGCCGCCGCCTCGATGGACCAGTTCCGCGACTACGCCCACCGCGGCGACGCGTTCGCCGCCGCCGTCGCCGGCCTGGCCGCCGCCGGGGTGTCCCGGTGAGCCCGGCCGCGCCGGACCGCACGCTCGGCCAGGCCGCCGTCACCGGCACCCGCGGGGCCGTGCGGCGGCTGCGGCGCTGGCTGCGCCGCCCGCTGACCTCGCTGCACCTGATCCTCGGCGTCTTCGGGCTGCTGACGCTGTTCGGGCTGGTGATGGTGCTGTCGGCGTCGTCGGTCGGCGACGGCTCGTCGTACTCGGTGTTCACCCGGCAGCTGATGTTCTGCGCGGTCGGGCTGGTGCTGTTCTACGTGGGCCTGCGGGTCCCCCCGCGCCGCCTGCGCGCCGCGGCACCGGTGCTGCTGATCATCGGCCTGGTCGCGCTGGTCCTGGTGCTGATCCCGGGGATCGGCGCGCTGCGCGGCGGCGCCCGGTCCTGGTTCGCGTTCGGCCCGGTCTCGCTGCAGCCGTCGGAGGGCGTGAAGATCGCGCTGACGTTGTGGGGCGCCCACGTGCTCGCCGCCCGCCGCGCGGTGATGCACCGCTGGAAGCACGCCCTCAACCCGGTCGTCCCGGTGACGTTGGTGATCTTCACGCTGCTCGTGCTGGAGCCCGACCTCGGCATGACGATCTCGGTCGGGATCATCATGTTCGCGCTGCTGTACTTCGGCGGCGCCCCGGTGAAGCTGCTCGCGCTGATCGCGGGCGGCGGCCTGGCCGGCGCGGTGATCCTCGGGCTGACCGCCGGGTACCGGGCCAGCCGGATCACGGCGTTCCTGTCGTCGTCGGCGGACCCGCTGGGCCCCGCCTACCAGGCGACGCAGGCGCTCTACGCGCTCGCCGACGGCGGCCTGTTCGGCGTCGGCCTCGGCCAGGGCCGGGCGAAGTGGGACTACCTGCCCAACGCCCACAACGACTTCATCTTCGCGATCATCGGCGAGGAGCTGGGCCTGGTCGGGGCGGGTGCGGTACTCGCGCTCTTCGCGACGCTGGCCTACACCGGCATGCGGATCGCCGCCCGCAACACCGACCCGTGGCTGCGGATCGTCGTCGCGACGTCGACGGCGGGCCTGGTCGTGCAGGCGTCGATCAACATCGGGTACGTCGTGGGACTGCTGCCGGTGACCGGGCTGCAGCTCCCGCTGATCTCCTCCGGCGGTACCTCGCTGGTGGTGACCATGTTCCTGTTCGGGCTGCTCACGAACGCGGCCCGGCACGAGCCGGAGGCGGTCGCCGCACTCCGGAAGGACGGGCAGGGGCGGCTGGCGAAGCTGCTGCGCCTCCCGTTGCCGCAGCCCTACCGCGCACCGGCACCGGTGTCGCGGTGGGCGGCGCGTTAGGGCGCTCCCACCGGAGTGGGAGCGGACACGACGGACGACGCAAGGGGCACGAGAGCGTGACGGGTACGGATCAGACCGGCGGGAACGACGGCACCGGCTCGGGCCGGGAGCCCGGCCGGCGTCCGACCATGGGCGGCCGTGCTCCCGGGCCCCACGAGGTCCGGCCGGACGGTGTGGTCTTCGGCGGCCCGGACGGGGCGGGTGGCACGGGCGGTCGCCCGGCCTGGCCCACGGAGTCCCCGTCGGGTGCCGACCTGTTCGGTGCCTCC
The DNA here is from genome assembly GCF_020496245.1 of Pseudonocardia sp. ICBG601. NCBI lineage: Bacteria > Bacillati > Actinomycetota > Actinomycetes > Pseudonocardiales > Pseudonocardiaceae > Pseudonocardia > Pseudonocardia sp. ICBG601. The sequence continues at coordinate 2,976,078 of NZ_JAHLJA010000148.1, forward strand.
GCTGCTCCGGAGTCCCCGTCGGCGCAGGTCCCCGCGTCGCAGCCCTCCGCGGAGCCGGGTCCGCGTGGTCCGCAGCGGCTGCCCGGTACCGGGTGGGACCCGCACGCGCAGTCCCGCCGCCCGGGCGCCGCCCCGCGCAGCGGGGACGGGCCGCAGGGGACGAACGGCGTCGCGCACGGCGACCGCGGCGCGGCCCGGCCGGCGAACGGCGCCGCGCACGAGGACCTCGGGCCCGACGGCGCCGACCGTCACGACGGCCCGCGCACCGACGTCCCGCGGAACGGCGTCGCGCGCAACGGTGCCGACCGCCACGACGCCCCGCACAACGGTGTCCCGCGCAACGGGACCCCGCAGAACGGCGCCCCCCAGAACGGCGCCCCCCAGAACGGCGCCCCGCACAACGGTGTCCCGCACAACGGTGTCCCGCGCGGCGCCGCCGAGGGCGGGGACCAGGGCGTTCCGCAGGGCCCGAACGGCGTGTCCCACGGCCCGGACGGCGTCGTCCCCGACGGTGGGCCGCGCGGCCTGAACGGCGCACCGCGCTCCGCCGACGACGCCGGACAGCAGCCGGGCGGCCTGCCGCGCCGCCGGCCCGGGGGACCGGTGCCGCCCGGAGCGATGCCGTCGCGTCCCGGCGCGGCCGACGACCTGTTCACCCCCCGCGGGAGCGCCGCACGCAGCGGCCCGGCGCCCGCGGACCACGGCTCGACCGGCGCCCCGATGAACGGCGTGCCGCGCACCGGCCCGGGGGAGGACGGCCCCGCACCCGCCGGTCCGGGGCCGCACGTCCCCGGCGCGCCGACGACGGACACCGGACCCACCGTCGCCACGCCGCACACCACCGGACCGCACGCGGCGGCCCCGCACGGCGCCGGCGTGAACGGTGCTGCGCCCTCCGGCGCCGGTACCGACGGCACCCGGGCCCCCGGCGGCCGCAGCGACGCCGCCACCGGCCCGGACCCGGTCGACACGACCGGACCGGACGCCGGGACCGGCCCGCAGCCCGTCGCCGACGGCCGGGGCACCGCAGCGGCCGAGGACCCCACGGCGACCGACCCCGGTCGGGCCACCCCGCAGCAGCCCGGCCCGCAGGAGCCCCGGCGGCCCGGCCCGGCGACCCTGGGTCCGGAGTCCACCGGATCCACCCCGGCCCGCCGCGAGCAGGCGGCCGGCGAGCCGCCGACCGTCGCGCACCCCGCGGGCGACGCCGCCGGGCTCCCGGCCGCCGCCTCGGCGGACGGGCCGTCGGGCACCGGGTGGCAGCAGGCCCGGCCCCCGTCGGCCCAGCAGCGCCCGGCGCAGCCCGGCGAGCGTGAGCACGCCGGCGTCACCGCCACCGGTCCGCAGAGCGGGCCCGAGCCGGGCGCGCTGTCGGCGACCGGCCCCCGTGGCCCGGTCCCGCCGCACGGCAGGTTCGCCCCCGGTCCGTACGCGCCCGGACGTCCCGGCGCCGGTCCGCACGGCCCCGGCCCGCTCCCCGGTGGTCCCGGCCCGCAGCAGTTCGGGCGTCCCGGCCCGGCGGGCCCGAACGCCCTGACCGGCACCGGCCCGCACCACCCCGCCGCCCCCGGGCAGCAGGGTCTCGGACAGCAGGGCCCCGGAGCGCAGGGCCCCGGACAGCAGGGCCCCGGTACCGCCGGCCCGGGTCCGCAGGGTCCCGGTCCGCAGGCGCCGGGTCAGCAGGGCCCCGCACGTCAGGGGCCCGGGTACGCGGGCCCCGGCCGCCCGGGTCCCGCGGGAACCGGCCCGTTCCGCCCGGTCGGCCCGGGCGGGTTCGGTCCGGCCGCCCCCGGCACCCCCGGGCCGTACGGCCCCGGCGGCCCCGGTGCACCCGGCCGGCAGGGCCCCGGTGGCCCGGTCGCACCCGGACCGCAGGGCCCGGGTGACCCCCAGGGCCCCGGCGGCCCGCAGCCCCACGGCCTCCAGGGACCCGGCCCTCAGGGACCCGGCCCCCAGGGACCCGGCCCCCAGCCGAACGGCCCGCAGCAGAACCCGCAGGGCGACGGCGTGCCCGGTCCCGGCGTGCCCGGACCCACGGGCCCCGACGCGACCCGCACCTTCGGCCCCGCCACCACGCGACCCGCGGGGGAACAGGCGCCGGCGCCGGTGCGGGGCGGCCTGTCGGTCGTCGTCGCCGGTGGTGGGTCGGCCGGGCACATCGAGCCCGCGCTGGCCGTCGCCGACGCGATCCGGCGGCTCGTCCCGGGCGCCCGGGTCACCGCGCTCGGTACCGAGAAGGGCCTCGACACCCAGCTGATCCCGGCGCGCGGCTACCCGCTCGAGCTGATCCCGCCGGTGCCGCTGCCCCGCAAGCCCACCGCCGACCTGTTCAAGCTCCCCGGCAACGTCCGGGGCGCGGTGAAGCGGGTCCGGGAGGTGCTCGAGGCGGCCGAGGCCGACGTCGTCGTCGGGTTCGGCGGGTTCGTCTCGCTGCCCGCCTACCTCGGCGCCCGCGGCCGGGTGCCGATCGTCGTGCACGAGGCCAACGCCCGCGCCGGGCTCGCGAACAAGGTCGGTGCGCGGTTCGCCTCCGCCGTCTGCGTCGCGGTGCCCGGCACCGGGCTCGCGAACGAGGAGGTGGTCGGGATGCCGCTGCGCCGCTCGATCACCACCCTGGACCGGGCGTCGCTGCGGCCGGAGGCCCGGACGTACTTCAACCTGCCGCCGCACGGCCCGGTGCTGCTGGTCTTCGGCGGCTCCCAGGGCGCCCGGACCCTGAACGACGCGGTCGCCGAGTCCCTGCCCGCCTTCACCGAGCGGGGCATCTCGGTCCTGCACGCGTACGGGAAGAACGGCACCCCCGCCGATCCGCGGCCCGGCTACGTGCCGGTGCCCTACATCGAGCGGATGGACCTCGCCTACGCCGCCGCGGACGTCGTCCTCGGCCGGTCGGGCATGACCACCGTCGCGGAGCTCACCGCCGTCGGGCTGCCCGCGGTGTACGTGCCGCTGCCGCACGGCAACGGTGAGCAGGCGCTCAACGCCCGCCCGGTCGTCGAGGCCGGGGGCGGCAAGCTCGTGCAGGACGAGGACATGAACGGCGAACGCGCGATCGACGAACTGATGCCGATGCTCACCGACCCCGACCTGGCCCTCGCGATGGGCCGCCGCGCCCGCGCCGCCGGGCACGGCGAGGCCGACGAGAAGATCGCCCGCATCGTCATGGAGGTGGCGGGCCGGTGAGCGTGCTCTCCGACCACGTCCACCTCATCGGGATCGGCGGCGCCGGGATGAGCGGGATCGCGCGGATCCTGCTCGCCCGCGGGGCCACCGTCTCCGGGTCCGACGCGCGGGACTCCCGCACGGTCACCGCGCTGCGCGCGCTCGGCGCCCGCGTCGAGACCGGGCACGACGCCGGCCACCTGCGCCACGACGGCGAGACCCCGCCCACCGTGGTCGTCTCCACCGCGATCCGGGAGACCAACCCGGAGCTGGCCGCCGCCCGCGAGCGCGGCTACGACGTCGTCCACCGGGCGGTCGCACTGGCCGCGCTCACCGAGGGACGGCGGCTGGTCGCCGTCGCCGGGACGCACGGCAAGACCTCGACGACGTCGATGGTCACCGTCGCCCTGCAGCACGCCGGGGCCGACCCGTCGTTCGCCATCGGCGGCGACCTGTCGGTGTCCGGATCGGGCGCCCACCACGGCAGCGGCGACGTGTTCGTCGTCGAGGCCGACGAGAGCGACGGCTCGTTCACCGCGTTCGCCCCGTCGGTCGCGATCGTCACCAACGTCGAGCCCGACCACCTCGACCACCACGGCGACGAGGCCGCCTACCGGGCGGTGTTCGAGCGGTTCCTGGAACGGCTCGTCCCCGGCGCCACCCTCGTCGCCTGCGCCGACGACCCGGGGTCCGCCGAGGTCGCGGTACGGGCGGAGAGGTCGGGCGTCACCGTGCTGCGCTACGGCCGCACCGCGACCGGCCCGCACGACGCCCGGCTGCTCGAGTTCACCCCGGACGGCACCGGCTGCCGCGCACGGTTCCGCACCGGCGACGCCGAGCACGTGCTCACCCTCGGTGTCCCGGGCGAGCACATGGTCCTCAACGCGCTCGGCGCGTTCCTCGCCGGCGTCGCCGTCGGGACCGACCCGGCCGTGCTGCTGGAGGGTCTCGCCGGGTTCGGCGGAGTGCAGCGCCGGTTCGAGTTCAAGGGCCGCGCCCGCGGCGTGTCGGTCTACGACGACTACGCCCACCACCCCACCGAGGTCGCCGCCACCCTGCGCGCCGCCCGCGAGGCCGCGCCGGTCCGCGACGGGCGGCGCGGCCGCGTCCTGGTCGCGTTCCAGCCGCACCTGTACTCGCGCACCCGGCTGTTCGCCGCCGAGTTCGGCGCGTCGCTGTCGCTGGCGGACGAGGTGATGGTGCTCGACGTCTACGGTGCCCGGGAGGATCCCGAACCCGGCGTCGGTCCGGCGCTCATCACCGACGCGGTGACGTTGCCGGCCGGGCGGGTGCACCGAGCCCCCTCGTGGGAGCGGACACCCGCGGCGATCGCCGCGCTGGCGACCGACGGCGACGTCGTGATCACCATGGGCGCCGGTGACGTCACCGCGCTCGGGCCGGAGATCCTGCGGGAGCTCGCCGGCGAGGGGTGAGCGCGCGACACGGCGGCGGCACAGCGGGGGCACGATGAGCAGCGACGAGCAGGACACCGGCGACGACCGGGCCCGGGACGGTGCCCGTTCGCCGGGCCGCCGTGACCCCGAGCAGGAGCGGCGCGCCGCCGAGCGCGCCCGTCGCATCCGGGAGCGCCGCGCCGCCGAACGCCGTGCCGCCGCCGGGACCCCCGCCGCCGACGGCCACGACGAGCCCGACGACCCCGAGGACGCCGACGACCGGGCCGCCGACACCGGCGAGGCGGCCGAACCGGCGGGCCGGGGGAGCGGACGCGGCGCGGCCGCCGCGGTCCGGGAGCGCACGGCGGCCCGCGCGGCCGAACGGTCCCGCAGCCGCGACCCGCGCTACCGGCGCCGTCGCCTCGTCGCCCTGCTGGCCACCGCCGCCGTCGTGCTCCTCGGGGTGTCCGCGGCCGGCTGGTGGGCGCTGGGCCGGTACGGCCCCCCGGTGGCCACCGTGCGGGTCGACGGCACCCGCCAGATCCCCGTCCGCGACGTCGAGGACGCCGCGGGCGACCAGACCGGTGTGCCGCTCGCCGCGGTCGACACCGACGGCGTCGCCGCCCGCGTGTCGGCCATCCCGGGCGTCGCCGCGGTGGAGGTCGACCGGTCCTGGCCGGACACCCTGGTGGTGGCCGTGACCGAACGCACCCCGGCCGCGCTGCTCGACACCCCGGACGGACCGAAGCTCGTCGACGTCACCGGGTTCGTCTACCGCGACGCCCCGCCCGACGTCCAGCTGCCCCGGCTCCAGCTGCCGCGCGTCGCCCCGGACGACCCCGCCACCCTCGCCGCGGTCGGCGTCCTGCAGGCACTGCCGGTCCCGGTCCGCGACCAGGTGCAGACGCTGTCCCTCGGCGGGGGCGGATCCACCTTCGAGCTGGGGCTCACCGAGGACCGGCGCGTCCTGTGGGGCCCGTGGTCGGACACCGACCAGGCCGCCGCCCGGGCCCGGGTCCTCGGGCCGGTGCTGCAGCGCGAGGGCGCCGTCTACGACGTCTCCAGCCCGTCGCTGGTCACCGTCCGGCAGCGCTGACCCGCCGCACCCGGCCCGATGGTTGCGGGGGGTGACCGTCCGACGACCGTGCGGGTTTCCACCGGCGGCGAGGTCGAACCACCCGGGCGGGGTGTTGTCGTCGTGCGGCGCGCCTGCTGGACCCGGGCACCGCAATCCACTTAGCGTGCGCACCCGAAGGCCCGGGGCACCCGGAGCTTGACCCACCCGAACCCCGGACCCCGAGCGACTGGAAGGTGCCGCGCATGACGCCCCCGCACAACTACCTGGCAGTGATCAAGGTGGTCGGCATCGGTGGCGGCGGCGTCAACGCCGTCAACCGGATGATCGAGGTCGGCCTCAAGGGCGTCGAGTTCATCGCGGTGAACACCGACGCCCAGGCCCTCCTCATGTCCGACGCCGACGTGAAGCTCGACATCGGTCGTGAGCTGACCCGCGGCCTCGGTGCCGGCGCCAACCCCGAGGTCGGGGGCAAGGCCGCCGAGGACCACGCCGAGGAGATCGAGGAGGTCCTCAAGGGGGCCGACATGGTCTTCGTCACCGCGGGCGAGGGCGGCGGCACCGGCACCGGCGGCGCACCCGTCGTCGCGTCGATCGCCCGCAAGCTCGGCGCGCTGACCATCGGTGTCGTCACCCGCCCGTTCACCTTCGAGGGGCGCCGTCGCGCCGGGCAGGCCGAGGAGGGCATCCAGGCGCTCCGCAACGAGTGCGACACCCTCATCGTCATCCCGAACGACCGGCTGCTGCAGCTCGGCGACGTCGGCGTCTCGCTGATGGACGCCTTCCGCTCCGCCGACGAGGTGCTCCTCTCCGGTGTCCAGGGCATCACCAACCTGATCACCACCCCCGGCCTGATCAACCTCGACTTCGCCGACGTCAAGTCGGTCATGTCCGGGGCCGGGTCGGCGCTGATGGGAATAGGGTCCGCACGCGGCGAGGGCCGCGCGGTGCAGGCCGCCGAGAAGGCGATCAACTCGCCGCTGCTCGAGGCGTCGATGGACGGCGCGCAGGGCGTGCTGCTGTCGATCGCGGGCGGCTCGGACCTCGGCCTGTTCGAGATCCACGAGGCGGCGTCGCTGGTCCAGGAGGCCGCGCACCCCGAGGCGAACATCATCTTCGGCACCGTGATCGACGACTCGCTCGGCGACGAGGTGCGGGTCACCGTGATAGCGGCCGGTTTCGAGGGCGGCACGCCGACCCACAAGAAGCTCGAGCCGTCGGTGTTCAACCGCCCCACCCAGAAGGCCGCCGAGCCCGCACCGCAGGCCGCGCCGCCGCAGCAGGTCGAGCAGACCCAGCCGCACCAGCAGCAGGCCGGTGGGCAGGCCCCGCAGGGGCAGGCCCGCTGGGCGGCGACCACGGCCACCACGCCGTCGACGCCGCACCTGCCCGCCACGGCGCACGCCCCGGAGCGCACCGGGACGCTGCCGCCCGCGCAGCCCACCGCCCCGGCACCGCGCCAGGGCGACACCCAGCACCACGGCGGCGACGGCGCGTCCGTCCCGAGCGGTCCGATGTCCGCGCCGGCCTCGCCGACGTCGGCCCCGGCCCAGCACGGGACCGTCGGCGGGAACCCCGCGGCGCGTCCGGCCGAGCCGGTCGAGGACGAGGTGGACGTCCCGCCGTTCATGCGGCGCTGACCTGCGTGCCGGACTCACCGACACCGGCCACGGCGGCCCGCGCGGGCGGCACCCGCCGCGCGCGGATCCGCCGGGTCACCACCACCCGGGCCGGTGGCCGGTCCGAGGGCCCGTTCACCTCGTTCAACCTGTCGTCCGGGGTCGGGGACGACCCGGCCGCGGTGACCGGGAACCGGGCCCGCGTCGTGCGTGAGCTCGGCCTGTACGGGCTGGTGTTCCTGAACCAGGTCCACGGCCGCGACGTCGCCGTGCTGCGCGAGCCCCCGCGGGCCCGCCCCGGCACCGGTGGCGTCGCCCCGGACATCGCCGACGTCGACGCCGTCGTCACCGACGTGCCGCTGCTCGGTGTCGCGGTGCTCGCGGCCGACTGCGTGCCGGTGCTGCTCGGCGACCCGGTCGCCGGCGTCGTCGGGGCGGCCCACGCGGGCCGCGTCGGCGCGGCGGCGGGCGTCGTCGACGCCGTCGTGACCGAGATGACCGCACTGGGCGCGCAGCCCGCACGGCTGGAGGTCCTGCTCGGGCCGTCGGTCTGCGGCCGCTGCTACGAGGTCCCCCCGGCCATGCGCGCCGAGGTCGACGCCGCTCTGCCGGGCAGCGCGTCCACCACCCGCACCGGCACCGCCGGCCTGGACCTGCGCGCCGGGCTCACCCGCCGCCTCGCCGACCTCGGCGTCACGAAGGTCGCGACCGACCCGCGCTGCACCGTCGAGGACCCGGACCTGTTCAGCCACCGGCGCGACGGCCGCTGCGGCCGCCAGGCCGCCCTCACCTGGCTCGACCCGCGCTGACCGGCACCCCGGTCCGGCGATCCACGCCACGCGGGGCTCGCGGGCGCCCCCGCGGGCGGGAACGATGGACGCCGTGTCCGATCCCCGCACCCCCACCGCCGACCGTGTCGGCGAACTGACCGACCGACTGGCCGCCGTCCGCGAGCGGGTGGCCGACGCCTGCCGCGCCGCCGGCCGCGACCCCTCCGAGGTCGGGCTGCTCGCCGTCACCAAGACGATCCCGGCCGCCGACGTGGCCGCGCTGGTCGACCTCGGGCTGGACGCCTTCGCCGAGAACCGCGCGCAGGAGGCGGCGTCCAAGGTGGACGAGGTCCGGGCGCTGCGCCCGGACGCCGTGTCGGACTGGTTCTTCGTCGGCGGGCTGCAGCGGAACAAGGTACGGACGGTGCTCCCGTGGGTGACACGGATCGACTCCGTCGACTCGCCCCGGCTGGCCCGCGCGATCGACAAGGAGGTCGCGAAGGCCCGCGACGCGGGGGAGCGCGGCGGCCCGCTGCCGGTGCTCGTGCAGTACAGCGTCGACGGCGACGCCGACCGCGGCGGCGTCGCCCCGGAGGGGCTCGTCGAGCTGACGGACCTGGTCACGGAGCTGCCGGGGCTGGAACTGGCCGGGCTGATGGCCGTCGCGCCGCTGGGCTGGGAGCCCGATGCGGCGTTCGAGCGGATCGCCGAGGCGCACCGGGAGACCGTCGGGCGGCACCCCGGGGCGACGGTCCTGTCGGCCGGGATGAGCGGGGACCTGGAGTCGGCGATCGGTCACGGATCGACGGTGGTGCGTGTCGGTACGGCCCTTGTGGGGGATCGGCGGATAGCCTCCGAGTAATCGCTGGTGGGTGTGGGTACTGAGCAGGTGGCGGACACCGCACCGTCGGCGAGACCGTCGCCAGAACGCGGGGTGCGCGTGCGGTTGGGACGCGTACGGAGTCGAGCAGTACTGCGAGGGGACAGCGGATGAGCGCGATGTACCGGCTGAAGGCGTACTTCGGCATGGTCCCGGCCGACGAGATGGACTATGTGGACGAACCGGATCACTACCGGGGCGGCCACGAGCACCACGCCGGCCCGCGCGGTGACCGTTGGTCCGCCGGGGCCGGTCGGTTCGCCGACCAGGCGTCCTACGACGACGACCGCTACGAGACCGCGGTCCGCTACGAGGACGGATGGGGCGCCCGCCCGGCGCGGGAGACCCTCCGTCCGGCGCGCGCCGTGCGGCAGGATCCACGCGGCGAGCGGGAGACGCTCGGGCTGGTCCCGGAGCGCGGGAGCCTTCCCACCCCCCTCGGAGGGGGCGCCGGAGCGGCCGTCCGCGGGGCGCTGGCGATGGACCCGGAGACCCTCCGGGGCCCGGCACGCGAGGAGCGGAGCGAGCCCGTCGTGGCCCCCGCGCCGGTGCCGGAGCAGCGCGACCGGGCCGCCGCGGGACCGGCGTCGATCACGACGCTGCACCCCCGCAGCTACAACGAGGCCCGCACCATCGGCGAGCGCTACCGCGACGGTGTGCCCGTCATCATGAACCTCACGGATCTGGACGGCGCCGCCGCGAAACGCCTGGTGGACTTCGCCGCGGGCCTGGCGTTCGCCCTGCGCGGGAGCATCGACAAGGTCACCGACCGGGTGTTCCTTCTCACCCCGGCCGACGTCGAGGTCTCCGCGGACGACGCGCGGAGGCTCGCCGAGCGCGGAGCTTTCCGACAGGATTGAGTCGTGGCCGACCCGATCCTGACGCTGATCTACTACATCCTGTTCTTCTTCTGGCTGCTGCTCGCGGCCCGCATCGTCGTCGAGATGGTCCGGTCGTTCGCGCGCCAGTGGCGACCCGCCGGAGCGCCCGCCGTGGCGCTCGAGGTCGTCTTCACCGTGACCGACCCTCCGGTCAAGTTGCTGCGGAGAGTGATCCCCGTGGTCCGTATCGGAGGCGTAGGACTGGACCTGTCGATTATGGTTCTGTTGCTGGTGGTGTTCATCTCGATGAGCGCCGTCAGATCACAGCTCCTGGGATGAGCCCCAGTCACCCGGGAGTGCCGCCGAGGACCGCATGAGGTGATCCGATGCCGCTGACGCCCGCCGACGTTCATAACGTCGCGTTCAGCAAACCCCCGATCGGGAAGCGGGGTTACAACGAGGACGAGGTCGACGCCTTCCTCGATCTGGTCGAGGCCGAACTGGCCCGGCTGATCGGGGAGAACGACGACCTGCGCGACCAGGTCGCGCAGCTGGAGCAGCGTCTCGGCGATGCCGAGGCCGACCTGGAGGAGGCACGGAGCCAGCCGGCTCCGGCGCAGACCCAGGCCCTGGCCGCCTCCCCGTCGCCGATGGGCCGTGGTGCGGGTGCTCCCGCTCCGCAGCTGGCCGGTGCCGGCCCCGCCGATGCCGACGGCGGTGACCACCACGTGCAGGCCGCCAAGGTCCTGGGCCTCGCCCAGGAGATGGCGGACCGCCTGACCGCGGAGGCCAAGAACGAGGCCGACACGATGCTGTCGGACGCCCGGAACAAGTCCGAGCAGCTCCTGTCGGACGCCCGGACGAAGGCCGACGGCCTGGTCAACGACGCGCGCTCGCGTGCCGAGACCATGCTCAACGACGCCCGCACGCGGGCCGAGACGCTCGAGCGCCAGTCGCGCGAGAAGGCGTCCGGCCTGGTCAGTGAGGCCGAGCGCAAGCAGAACGAGATCATGGGCGCCATCCAGCGCGACAAGTCCGTTCTGGAGAAGAAGATCGACGAGCTCCGGACCTTCGAGCGGGAGTACCGCACCCGCCTGAAGACCTACCTGGAGTCGCAGCTGCGTGACCTGGAGGGTCGCGGTTCCGCTGCCCCGTCGGACGGCACCGGTGCCACCAGGTCGGGCTCGAACGGCGGGTACGCCGCCTCCGGGTACGGCCAGCGGGCCGACACCGGGAGCTGACCGCCCCACGGCGCCGCCGAGGCGCCGGGGACGACCGACGACGACCGGGTAGCGGACAGGTGCCGCTGCCGACCGACGGAGTTCGCCGATGCTGGTGCTGGTCCTGATCCTCGTGGTCATCGCGCTGGTGCTGCTGCTCGCAGGATGGTTCCTGCACGTGGTGGCACTGGCGTGGACATCGGTGGTCATCAGCCTGATCGCGGGCCTGGTGCTCGCCTACGACTGGTGGCAGACCCGTGCCGCGGTGAAGGCCGGTGACCGGGCGGAGGCCGACGCCTCCGGTCGTGGCACCGGTGCCCCCGCGGCGCCGGACCGGGCCGACCGGGCCGACATGGAGGCGCGCTACGGCGCCGACATGGAGCCCGCGACGCAGGTCCTGCCGGTCGTCCGGCCGGACAGCGGCGCGGCCTCGGGTACGCCCGAGGCGGCGCAGAACGCGACCGACCAGACCATCCAGATGCCGGTCGTCAGGCCGTCCGGCTCTGCGGAGGGACCGCCCGGCGCATCTCGATCGGGTGGACTTTCGTCACGCACGGTGACCGATTCCGGGGCCGAGGACGCGGCCGACCCGAGTGGGGTGGCCGCGTCGCACGCGGGCGCCCCGGCGGGACCGGACGCGTCGGCGGGACCGGACGGGGAGGGCGGTGCGGGTCGTGGCGGCGACCCGGCACGGTCCGGCCCCGCCGAACCCGGCACCGCGGAGCCGCTCGCCGAGGCGACGACGCGGGCGACCGACTCGCGGCCGACCGGAACCGGCGCCGCCGGCACGACGTCGGCCGTGCCGGCGGCAGCCGCAGGCGCGGTCGCCGCCGGGGCGGCCGGTGCCGTGGCAGCCGGACGCGACGGCGGGTCGGGCGCCGACCCGGCAGCACGCTCCGGTGCCCACGACGGTGCCGACGACCCGGGCTTCGGCTCGGGGTCGGGTACCGGCTCGGGCGCCGACGGCACGGGAGGCACCGGCACGGGCACCCCGCCCGCCGCCGGATCCGACCGGCCGGACATCCCGGAGGGCCGGTCCGGCCCCTCCGACACGACCACCGCGACCCGTACCCCGGGAGCGGCGGACGCGACCACCGCGAACGGCGCTCCGGGAGCGGCGGACGCGACCACGGCGGACCACGTCCCGGGAGCGGCGGACGCGACCACCGCGACCCGCACGCCCGGAGCGGCGGACGCCACCACGGCGACCCGCACCCCCGGAGCGGCCGACGCCACCACGGCGACCCGCGCCGCGGGCGCACCCGGTGGTCCGGGCGGGGGCAGCCCGTCCGGTGCGGGCCTTCCCGACGCCGCCGTGCCCGCGGGCGCCGCGGCCGCGGGCTCCGGGGCCCCGGCCGACGACACCCGGGCCGGGACACCCGCGGGCACGCCCGCCGGATCCGGCGCGGACACGAACGGCACCCCGGCCGACACCGCCGGGGCCGACGCGCCCACCGGGACGGACGGCGACTCCCCGGAGGAGCCGCGCGACCCGACCCTCGCTGCACTCGCCGCGCGCCTGCCCGACGAGGTGCTCGTCATCGACGAACACCCCCGCTACCACGTGCAGACCTGCCGCGCGCTCACCGGACGCCCGGTGATCCCGCTGCCCGTCAGCGAGGCCGTCGAGCTCGGGTTCACCCCGTGCGGCTGGTGCGCACCGAACCGGACCCTCGGCGAGCGCCACCCCGCCCAGGCCCGCTGACCAGCGGCGCGGCGCGCCCCACGGAATAACGGGGCGCGGCTGCGCGCTACCCTGGTTCCACAGGCACCGATCCGGCCATCACCGGGGAGCCTCCGGAAGAAACGGCCCCCGGCCGGAGTAGAACCGGACGGGTGCGGCCCGTCATCGCCGTCGAACGAGAGGCCCGTGCACCCGTGCACGGGCAAGCGGGGTGGTACCGCGGCACGGCTCTCCAGAGCCGTCGTCGTCCCCGTGCGAAGCGAGAGCACGCACGAGGAGCGACACACGTGAGCGGCTATCCCGACGTCCCGGCGCACCCGTCGTTCCCGACGCTCGAGCAGGACGTGCTCGCGTCGTGGGACACCGACGACACCTTCCGCGCCTCCGTCGACCGGCGCCCCGCCGGCGAGAACGGGGCCGACGAGTACGTCTTCTACGACGGCCCGCCCTTCGCCAACGGTCTGCCGCACTACGGCCACCTGCTGACCGGCTACGTCAAGGACGTCGTCCCGCGGTACCGCACCATGCGCGGCCACCGGGTCGAGCGCCGCTTCGGCTGGGACACCCACGGCCTGCCCGCCGAGGTCGAGACCGAGAACCAGCTCGGCATCAAGCACAAGTCCGAGATCGATGAGATGGGCGTCGCCGCGTTCAACGAGGCGTGCCGCACCTCCGTGCTGCGCTACACCGGCGAGTGGCGCGACTACGTGACCCGCCAGGCCCGCTGGGTCGACTTCGACAACGACTACAAGACCCTGGACCTGGACTACATGGAGTCCGTCCTCTGGGCGTTCAAGTCGTTGTGGGACAAGGGGCTCGTCTACTCCGGCTTCCGGGTGCTCTGGTACTGCTGGCGCTGCGAGACGCCGCTGAGCGCCACCGAGACCAAGATGGACGACGTCTACCTGGACCGGCAGGACCCGGCCGTCACCGTCGGGCTGCGCCTGTCGACGCCGGACCGCCCGGAGACCGACGGCGTCCTCGCCCTGGTCTGGACGACGACCCCGTGGACCCTGCCGTCGAACCTCGCCATGGCCGTGCACCCCGACGTCGACTACGTGGTGGTGGAGGCGGACTCCGAGCGCTGGCTGCTCGCGGAGGCCCGGGTCGCCGCGTACGCCCGCGAGCTGGGGGAGGAGCCGCCGGTCCTGGCGCGGGTGAAGGGGTCCGACCTGCTCGGCGCGGGCTACACCCCGCCGTTCGACTTCTTCACCGGCCGCGAGAACGCCCACCGCGTGCTGGCCGCGGACTACGTCACCACCGAGGACGGCACCGGGCTGGTCCACATCGCCCCCGCCTTCGGTGAGGAGGACAAGGAGGTCACCGACGCGGCCGGCATCGAGGTCGTCAACCCGGTCGACTCCCGCGGCGAGTTCACCACCGAGGTCCCGCCCTACGCCGGCATGCAGGTGTTCGACGCGAACCCGCAGGTCATCCGCGACCTCAAGGACGGCAACGCGCACGCGCAGGGCGTCCTGCTGCGCCACGAGACCTACGACCACCCGTACCCGCACTGCTGGCGCTGCGGCAACGCGCTGATCCAGCGCGCCGTCGACTCCTGGTTCGTGCGCGTCACCCGGTTCCGGGACCGGATGGTCGAGCTCAACCAGGAGATCGACTGGACGCCCGCGCACGTGCGCGACGGCCAGTTCGGCAAGTGGCTGGAGGGCGCCCGCGACTGGGGCATCTCCCGCAACCGCTACTGGGGCAGCCCGATCCCGGTGTGGCAGTCCGACGACCCGCGCTACCCGCGCACCGACGTCTACGGCTCGCTCGACGAGATCGAGCGCGACTTCGGCGTGCGCCCGACCGACCTGCACCGGCCCTACGTCGACCAGCTGACCCGGCCCAACCCGGACGACCCCACCGGCAGCTCGACCATGCGCCGGGTGCCGGAGGTGCTCGACTGCTGGTTCGAGTCCGGCTCGATGCCGTTCGCGCAGGTCCACTACCCGTTCGAGAACCGCGACTGGTTCGAGCACCACTACCCGGGCGACTTCATCGTCGAGTACAACGGCCAGACCCGCGGCTGGTTCTACACGCTGCACGTGCTGGCCACCGCCCTGTTCGACCGGCCCGCGTTCCGCAACTGCGTCGCGCACGGCATCGTCCTGGGCGACGACGGCGCGAAGATGTCCAAGTCGCGCAAGAACTACCCCGACGTCAACGAGGTCTTCGACCGCGACGGCAGCGACGCCATGCGGTGGTTCCTCATGGCGAGCCCGATCCTGCGCGGCGGCAACCTCGTCGTCACCGAGCAGGGCATCCGCGAGGGCGTCCGCCAGGCGATCCTGCCGCTGTGGAACACCTGGTACTTCCTGTCGCTCTACGCCGGCGGGGAGCGCGGCACGTTCCGCACCGACAGCCCGCACGTACTCGACCGGTACGTGCTGGCCAAGACCGCCGACCTCGTCGACGGCGTCACCGCGGCCATGGACGCCTACGACATCGCCGGGGCCTGCGACCGGATCCGCGACCACGCCGAGACCCTCACCAACTGGTACGTGCGCCGGTCCCGCGAGCGGTTCTGGTCGAGCGACGACGCGGTGCGCCGCGACGCCGTCGACACCCTGCACACCGTTCTGGAGGTGACCTGCCGGGTCGCGGCGCCGCTGCTGCCGCTGACCACCGAGGCCGTCTGGCGCGGTCTCACGGGGGAGCGGTCGGTGCACCTCACCGACTGGCCCGCCGGGTCCGACCCGTCGGTCTCGCACCGCGAGGCCGGAGCCGGGCTGCCCCACGACGCCGACCTCGTCGCCGGGATGGACCGGATCCGGCAGGTCGCGAGCGCGGCGCTGTCGCTGCGCAAGTCCGCGAAGGTGCGGGTGCGCCAGCCGCTGCCCGCGCTCACCGTCGCCGCGACCGACGCCAAGGCGCTGGAGGACTTCACCGGGCTGCTCGCCGACGAGGTCAACGTCCGCTCGGTCGAGCTGACCGACGACGTCGCCACGCACGGCCGGTTCGAGATCGCCGTCAACGCCCGGGTCGCCGGACCGCGCCTGGGCAAGGACGTCCAGACCTGTATCCGCGCGGTCAAGGCGGGGGAGTGGACCCAGGAGGGCGACACCGTCGTCGCCGCGGGGATCGCGCTGCAGCCGGGCGAGTTCACCGAGAAGCTCGTCGCCGCCGACCCGGAGCGGACCCAGGCCCTGCCCGGGAACGCGGGGCTCGTCGTCCTCGACACCACGGTGACGCCGGAGCTGGCCGCGGAGGGCACCGCCCGCGACGTCGTGCGTGTCGTGCAGCAGGCCCGCCGCGACGCGGGCCTGGACGTGTCCGACCGGATCGCGCTGACCCTCGACGGGCCCGACGCGGTGCTCGACGCCGTCCGGACCCACGAGGCGTTCGTCGCCGGGGAGGTGCTGGCGACCTCGGTCGCCTACGGCGCCGCCGGGGACGGCGCGTCGAGCGGGCAGGTCGTCGGCCCCGACGGCGCGTCGGTCACGCTGTCGGCCGCGGTCGCCCGCGCCTGACCGGTACCGGCGCCGACCACCGCTCAGGGGCGGGGTGTCACCGTGAGACGGACGCGGTGGTCGGCGCCGGAGACCCGGGTGACCTCGACGGTCGCCGGGACCCCGTCGACCCGGCACGCGACCGTCGCGCCCTCGGGCACCGGCGGGCAGCGCGGGGTCAGGAGCACCGCGTCGTGGCCCGCGGCGCGCAGCGGGTCGCGCACGGCGGACATCAGGACCCCGGCCAGCGTGTCGGTCCCGGTCGGGCCGGGGCCGACGCCGGGGACGACCACGTCCAGCTCCGCGACGCCGTCGGCGGACACCGGGAAGTCCCAGCGGGTCCGCACGACGTCC
Source organism: Pseudonocardia sp. ICBG601 (assembly GCF_020496245.1). Taxonomy (NCBI): domain Bacteria; kingdom Bacillati; phylum Actinomycetota; class Actinomycetes; order Pseudonocardiales; family Pseudonocardiaceae; genus Pseudonocardia; species Pseudonocardia sp. ICBG601. Next base: position 2,992,509 of record NZ_JAHLJA010000148.1, read on the forward strand.
TGCGGGGTGCGCCCGCGGGAGCCCTCCACCCACGTCTCGTCGACGCGCACGGTGCCCCAGCCGTGGCGGCCCTCGTCGTCGCGCATCCGGCAGCCGAGGACCGGGTCGTCACCGTCCAGGACCCGGCAGTCGGCGGTGACGCCGGAGTGCTCCCGGCCCGTCGCCGCCTCGACCAGCAGCGCCGCGCCCTCGGCCGGTGACGGCAGCGGCTCGTGCTGCGACCACAGCACCAGCGCGGTGGGGACGACCGCGACGGCGACGACGAGCGGCAGCCACCACCGGGGCGGACGGGATCGATCGGGCACGGGGGCAGTCTGGCCGACCGGGACCGGCCGGGACTCCGCAGAACCACCGGGCCCTATCCTCACCCCATGGGTGACGCGGCGGAACGGTGGTGGGAACGCCAGACCGGCCGCGGGATCCCCGACCGCGTCCTCCGCCACGCCCCCGCCGACCCGTGGACCCACGACCCCGCCGACTTCACCCCGCCGGCGGAGCCGGCCGTCACGCCGTCGCACCGGGTCGCGCGGGCGATCGCCGAGCGTGCCGCCGCGTGGACCTGCGCCGGGGCGTCGGTGCTCGACGTCGGCTGCGGGGGCGGGGACGCCGCGTTCGGCGCGGCGTGGCCCGAGCCGTCGCCGGTGGCGCGGGTGGTCGGCGTCGACCGGCAGGCCGACATGCTGGCGGTGTTCACCGCGGCGGCCCGCGCCCGGGACCTGCCCCACGGCACCGTGCACGGCAGCTGGCCCGATGCGGCCGCCGACGCCGGGCGGCACGACGTCGTCGTCTGCCACCACGTGCTGCACAACGTCGTCGACCTGCCCCCGTTCCTCGCCGCGCTGACAGGCGCCGTCCGCACCCGGGGCGGGATCGGCGGCGTCGTGGTCGAGATGCTGACCGAGCACCCGCTGGCCTGGCTGGACCCGCTGTGGGTGCGCTTCCACGATGTGGTCCGGCCGCCGTCGGCGACCCACGACGACGCCGTCGCGGTGCTGCGCGAACAGCAGGGCGTCGACCCGGAGGTCCTGACCTGGACCCGGGCGGCCCTCCTGCCGCACGACGCCGCCTGGGTCACCCGCCGGCTCTGCCTGCCCGCCGACCGCGTCGGGGAGGTCGCCGCCGCGCTGGTGGACCTCCCGCCGCGGCGCACCGACGCCGTCACCCTGACCTGGTCGCCCTGAGCAGGGGGCCCCGGTGAGTCTGGAACTGCTGCTCGGCATCTCCGCGGGGGTGCTGCTGCTCGGCGTGCTCGCGGTGCGCGTCTCGGTGCGGCTCGGCCTGCCGTCGCTGCTGCTCTACCTGGGCATCGGCGTGCTGCTCGGCGAGTCCGTGCTGGGCATCCCGTTCGACGACACCGGCCTCACCGAGTCCCTCGGCCTCACCGCGCTCGTGCTGATCCTCACCGAGGGCGGGCTCACCACCCGCTGGTCGGCGGTGCGGCCCGCGCTCGGGCTCGGGCTGCTGCTGTCGACGCTGTCGGTGCTGGTGTCGATCGCCGTCGCGGGCGGGCTGCTGCACCTGCTGCTCGACCTGGAGTGGCGCACCGCGCTGCTGTGGGGCGCGGTGCTGTCCTCCACCGACGCCGCCGCGGTGTTCTCCGTGCTGCGCGGGGTCGCCGTTCCGCAACGCCTCGCCGGGACCCTGGAGCTCGAGTCCGGGATGAACGACGCGCCGGTGGTGATCGCCGTCGTCGTCCTGGCCGGGACCGAGGCCATCAGCTGGACGACGCCGCTGCTGATCGTCTACGAGCTCGTCGCGGGCGCCGTCGTCGGCGTGCTGCTCGGGCTGGGCTCGGCGTGGACGCTGCGCCGCGCCGCGCTGCCGTCGACCGGTCTGTACCCGCTCGCGGCGATCGCGTCCTGCCTGCTGGCCTTCGCCGCCGGGCAGGGCGTGCACGCCTCGGGGCTGCTCGCCACCTACTGCGCCGCGCTGGTGCTGGGCAACGCCCGCCTGCCGCACCGCAGCGGCGTCGTCTCCTTCGCCGAGGGCACCGGGTGGATCGCCCAGATCGGGCTGTTCGTGCTGCTCGGCCTGTACGCGGTGCCCGAGCGGCTGCCCGCGGCCGTGGTGCCCGCGCTGATCTGCGCCGCGGTCGTCCTGCTCGCCGCGCGGCCGCTGTCGGTGGCCGCCGCCGCACTGCCGTTCCGGGTGCCCTGGCGCGAGCAGGCGTTCCTGTCCTGGGCGGGGCTGCGCGGAGCCGTGCCGATCGTGCTCGCCCTCGTCGCGGTCACCGAGGGCGGCGGGCAGAACGAACGGCTGGTCGACGTCGTGTTCGTGCTGGTCGTGCTGCTCACCCTGGTCCAGGGCACCAGCCTGCCGTGGGTGGCACGGCTGCTCGGGGTGGTCTCGCGCACCGACACCCGCGGCGTCGAGGTCGACGCCGCACCGCTCGACGAGGTCGACGCCGAGCTCCTGCAGGTGAAGGTGCCCCCCGGGTCCCGGCTGCACGGGGTCTACCTGCGCGAGCTGCGGCTGCCCCGCGGGGCCACGGTCAGCCTGGTCGTGCGCGACGCCGAGGCGTTCTCCCCGGGCGGGGACACCCGGCTGCGCGAGGGTGACCAGTTCCTCGTCGTCAGCACCCGGGACAACCGGGAGGACACCGAGCAGCGGATCCGCGACGTCGACCGTGGCGGCAAGCTGGTCCGCTGGCACGAGGGCAGGGGCCGGCCGAGCGGGCGGGGCGGCTGACCGGCCGGTCGGCGGTGTCGGGGCGACCCGCATAATCAGGGGTGTGAGTGCCGACCCCCCACCCCCCACCGCGCCGATCGACCCCGCCGTACGACGGCGCGGTGTGGCGCTGCTGGCGGGCATCGCCACGGTGTGGCTGGCGCTCGACCTCGTCACCAAGATCGCCGCCGTCGCCACGCTCGAGGGGCAGCGGCCGGTCACCGTGATCGACGGGTTCTTCTACCTCACGCTGCTGCGCAACCCGGGCGCCGCCTGGTCCATGGCCACCGGCTACACCTGGGTGCTGACGATCGTCGCCGTGGTCGTCGTCGGCGTGATCATCCGGATCGCGCGGCGGCTCGCCTCGACCGGCTGGGCGATCGGGCTCGGCCTGGTCCTCGGCGGTGCGCTGGGCAACCTGGTCGACCGGTTCTTCCGCGCACCCGGACCGATGCGCGGGCACGTCGTGGACATGCTGGCCTTCTTCTCCCCGGACGGGAGCGTCTTCCCCGTGTTCAACATCGCCGACACCGGCATCGTGTGCGGCGGCATCCTGCTGGTGCTGATGGCCGTGCGCGGCATCGAGATCGACGGGAGTCGCGAACGTGGGTGAGGTACGCAGCATGCCGGTGCCCGACGGGCTGGACGGCATGCGGATCGACGCCGGGCTGTCCCGGCTGCTGGGCCTGTCCCGGACCGTCGTCGCCACCCTGGCCGAGTCCGGCCGGATCTCGGTCGACGGCCGCGAGGCCGGCAAGTCCGACCGGCTGCCCGGCGGGTCCTGGCTGGAGGTCGAGCTGCCCGACGCCCCCGCGCCGGCGGTCATCGAGGGCCCGGCGGAGGTCGTCGCGGGCCTGACGGTGCTGCACTCCGACGACGACATCGTCGTCGTCGACAAGCCGGTCGGGGTGGCCGCGCACGCCTCCCCGGGCTGGACCGGGCCGACCGTGACCGGCGGGCTCGCCGCGCTCGGGTTCCGGCTGTCCACCTCCGGCGCCGCCGAGCGGCAGGGCATCGTGCACCGGCTCGACGTCGGCACCACCGGGGTGATGGTCGTCGCCACCTCCGAGCACGCCTACACCGAGCTCAAGCGGGCCTTCAAGGAACGCACCGTCGACAAGCGCTACCACGCCGTCGTGCAGGGGCACCCGGACCCGTCGTCGGGCACGATCGAAGCCCCGATCGACCGGCACCCGCGCCACGACTACCGGTTCGCGGTGATGCAGAGCGGCAAGCCCAGCGTCACCCACTACGACACCATCGAGGCGTTCCGCTCGGCGAGCCTGCTCGACGTGCACCTGGAGACCGGGCGCACCCACCAGATCCGGGTGCACTTCTCCGCGCTGCGCCACCCCTGCGTCGGCGACATCACCTACGGCGCCGACCCGACGCTGGCCAAGCGGGTCGGGCTGTCCCGGCAGTGGCTGCACGCCCGCACACTCGGGTTCGCCCACCCTGCCGACGGGCGGCACGTCGAGTTCACCAGCCCCTACCCGGCCGACCTCGACGCGGCGCTGGACGTCCTGCGGGACTGACACGTGACCGGTCTGAGCACCCGGGCCTGGGCGTGGATCGCCGCGGCGATGGCGGTGGTGTTCCTCGGTGCGGTCTGGGCCGCCGGGTCCGGGCCGTCGGCCGGGCCCCCGGCGGCGACGGGGTCGGTGCGGCTGGGTCCCGACCCCGGCCAGGACGTCGCCGGCTACCTCGCCGGGCTGCCCGCGACGCTGCCCGCACCGGGGGTGTCCGTGCCCGCGCTCGTGCAGTTCACCCGCCCGCTGACCCCGTCCGACGCCGCGGCCGCGGGCTCCGGGACGCAGACCACGACCGCGGTGTTCCGCGTGCCCTTCGACCGGGTGCAGACCGCGCTGCGGTTCGAGCCGGTCACCGGCACCGGGGACCCGGCGGCCGCGCTCGGCGTCGCCCGGGAGCGGGCCGCCTACGCCGCCGAGGCCGACGCCGACCGCGCCGCCCGCGACGGTGGGGGAGCGGCCACCCCGGAGGCCCGCGCGGCACTGACCCGGCGGGCCGCCGTCGGCGCCGCCGAGCGACGCGCGCTCGCCGACCCGGGCTGCGCCTGCGTCATCGCGCTGGTCGTGACCGCCGACCGGGCCGGGCTCGAGGCGCTCGCCGCGCGCCCGGGGGTGCGCGGCGTGCAGGCCGCGCCGGCCGGGACCGGCGCACCGGAGCTGGCGCTGTCGCCGCTGCTGCCGGAGCAGACCACCACCGCGAGCCCGCCGCCCGACGACGGCCCCGTCCCCTGAGCTGCGCTCGTCCCCGGGCCGAGCGCGTCCCTGAGCCGCGTTCCCTGCCCTGGCCCCTCGTTCGACCTGGCCTCTGTCCGGCCGCGGACCTCATCCGGCCTCGCGGTCTCTGGCCGACCCTGGCTTCTGCCCGCCTGTGCCCGGCCCCGTCCGGCCGCGCGGCCCTGGCCACCCCCGGCAGCCTGGCCATGATCACCGTTACGGAAGCGATCGGTGCCGGCCGCGGCACCGTTCACTGCACAGACGTCGATCATGGGGGTCGGCCGGTGCCGGCCCACCCGCGCCCGTCCGGCCCGGCTGCGCGCGAACCTCGTGCCGGTTCCGACGGTCATGATCGCCGCGACGGATGTGATCGGTGCCGGATGCGGCACCGATCGCTGCGCATGCGCCGATCTCGGGTACCGCGTCTCCGGTGGTACCGGTTTTCCCGGCCGCCTGGCCATGATCACCACGACCGAGCCGATCGGTGCCGGATGTGGCACCGATCGCTGCACAGACGTCGATCATGGGGTCGCCCGGTCGGGGCTCCGGCCCCGGCCGCCCGGCCCCGAGCCCGGCCATGATCGCCGTGATGGAAGCGATCGGTGCCACATCCGGTACCGATCACTGCATGTGTGCCGATCATGAGCCGACGGTGCCTGCGGTCGACGGACCCACGGGGCCGCACCGTCGCTGGCGGAGGGTCCCGGGGGACCGGTCAGCCCAGCACCCCGCGCTCGCGCAGCACCCGCACGGCCCGGGCGGCGCCCTCCCAGCGGTGGGCGTCCCAGCCGTGCGCGGACGCGGCGCGGACGTTGTCGACGCGGTCGTCGAAGAACAGCACCTGCTCCGGCGCGGTGCCGAACTCGACGTCGGCGCGCCGGAAGATGTCCTGCGACGGTTTCGCGGCGCCCACGTCGGCGGAGAACAGCAACCGGTCGAACGGGCTGCTCCAGGCCGCGGCACGCACCGCGGAGGCCAGCCCGCGCGGCGCGTTGGACAGCACGGCGAGGCGCACCCGGGCCCGCGCGAGGTCGGCGATCAGCATCGACGACGACGGCGGCAGGGTCGACCGATGCGTCACGTCCACCTTCTCCGCGGCGTCGATCCGGGCGCGCCCGGGCGCCAGGCCCAGGTCGGTGCAGACGGCGGTCCAGTAGCGGTCCGGCGGGTCGCCCAGGTCGTGCCGGGCGCGATGGCGCCAGTACGCCTCGCGCAGCGCGGGCTCGGGCACGGCGAACACCCCGGCCAGCCGGCGCTCCAGGCCCGCGGACGGCACCAGCACCTCGCCGAGGTCGAACACCACCGTGCTCGGCGGCGTCGTCGGCTCGGGGGTGGTGGGCATCGTGGCCCGACCCTAACCCGCCGTCCGGGCCGTCCGCGACACGCCGTCGTCCGGGGTGGACAGGGGGTGAGCAGGCCCGACACGCGGACCCCGATCGTGCCCGGCCGCCGTCGCCGGAACCGTCGGACCCCACCGTTACGCTGGGGCCCTCACCGATCCGGTCGGTCCGGACCCGCAGGGTCCACCGGCTCCGGCGAGCGGGCCCCGCCAGGTCCGCGCACCGGCGCCGTCGTCCCTGCCCGTCCGGGCCACCGGCCCGGTGTCGGCACGTCCGCCCCGACGGGCGTGCGCACCAGCGGAGGTCCGCGCCGTCCCAGCGGCGCGGGAGAGGAGCGCGGGACACACATGGGCAGTGCCGGATCCGGGAACCGCTCCTTCGTCCATCTGCACACGCACACCGAGTTCTCGATGCTGGACGGCGCCGCCCGGCTCGACGACCTGTTCTCCGAGGCCGCCAAGCACGAGATGCCGGCCATCGCGATGACCGACCACGGCAACGTGTACGGCGCCTTCGAGTTCTGGCGCAAGGCGAAGGCGCACGACGTCAAGCCGATCATCGGCATGGAGGGCTACCTCGCGCCCGGGTCGCGGCACGAGCGCAAGCGCACCGCGCTGGGCAACGGCAGCGAGAACAACCCCGACCTCATGTACACCCACATGACGCTGCTCGCGGAGAACACGGAGGGGATGCACAACCTCTTCCGGCTCTCCTCGCTGGCCAGCCTCGAGGGGTACTACTACAAGCCGCGTATGGACCGCGAGCTGCTGGAGAAGTACGGCAAGGGCCTGATCGCGACGACGGGCTGCCCGTCCGGCGAGGTCGCGCGCCTGCTCCAGCAGAACGACTTCGACGCCGCCTGCCAGGCCGCGAGCGACTACCGGGACATCTTCGGGAAGGACAACTTCTTCCTGGAGCTGATGGACCACGGCATCGGGATCGAGAAGCAGGTCCAGGAGGAGCTGTTCCGGCTCAAGGACAAGCTCGACCTGCCCGGCCTCGCGACGAACGACCTGCACTACACCTACCCGGACGACACGAAGGCGCACGAGGTGCTCCTGTGCGTCCAGACCGGCAAGACCCTCGCGGACCCGAACCGGTTCAAGTTCGACGCGCAGGACTTCTACCTCAAGTCCGCCGCCGAGATGCGCCAGCTCTGGGACCCGATCCACCCCGAGGCCTGCGACAACACGCTGCTCGTCGCCGAGCGCTGCAACATCGACTTCACCACCGGCCAGGACCTCCAGCCCAAGGCGCCCGTCCCCGAGGGGGAGACCGAGGAGTCCTGGCTGATCAAGGAGGTCGAGCGGGGACTGCACATGCGGTTCCCCGACGGCGTCACCGAGAAGTACCGCCAGCAGGCCAACTACGAGGTCGGCGTCATCATCAAGATGGGCTACCCCGGCTACTTCCTGGTGACCGCGGACCTCATCCAGCACGCCAAGTCGGTCGGCATCCGCTGCGGCCCCGGCCGTGGCTCGGCGGCGGGCTCGCTGGTCGCCTACGTCCTGGGCATCACCGACCTCGACCCGATCCGGCACAAGCTGATCTTCGAGCGGTTCCTGAACCCGGACCGTGTGTCGATGCCCGACATCGACATGGACTTCGACGAGCGCCGGCGCGGCGAGATGATCCGCTACGTCACCGAGAAGTACGGCGAGGACCGGATCGCGCAGATCATCACCTACTCCACGATCAAGGCGAAGGCCGCGATCAAGGACTCGGCGCGGGTGCTCTTCGGCCAGCCCGGCTACTCCGTCGCCGACCGCATCTCCAAGGCCATGCCGCCCGCGGTGATGGGCAAGGACATCCCGCTGTCGGGCATCTTCGACCCGTCGCACAAGCGGTACTCCGAGGCGACCGAGGTCCGTGCCCTCTACGAGGCGGACCCGCAGGTCAAGGAGATCGTCGACACTGCGCGGGGCCTCGAGGGACTGAAGCGGCAGTGGGGTGTGCACGCCGCGGGCGTGATCATGTCCTCGACGCCGCTGATCGACGTCATCCCGATCCAGCGCCGCGAGTCCGACGGCGCGATCATCACGCAGTTCGACATGGGCGTCTGCGAGACCATCGGTCTGCTGAAGATGGACTTCCTGGGGCTGCGGAACCTCACCATCCTCGACGACGCCCTGGAGAACATCGAGCTCAACGGCAAGCCCGCCGTCGACCTGGACAAGGTCGAGCTCGACGACCGCCCGACCTACGAGCTGCTCTCCCGCGGTGACACCCTCGGCGTGTTCCAGCTCGACGGCGGTCCGATGCGGGACCTGCTGCGCCGCATGGCACCCAGCGAGTTCGAGCACATCTCCGCGGTCGGCGCGCTGTACCGCCCGGGCCCGATGGGCGCGAACGCGCACAACGACTACGCCGACCGCAAGAACGGCCGGCAGGAGATCACGCCGATCCACCCGGAGCTGGCCGAGCCGCTCAAGGACGTCCTCGGTGAGACCTTCGGCCTGATCGTGTACCAGGAACAGGTCATGTCCATCGCGCAGGTGCTGGCGGGCTACACGCTCGGCCAGGCGGACCTGCTCCGCCGCGCGATGGGCAAGAAGAAGAAGGAGATCCTGGACAAGGAGTACGCCGGCTTCGCCCAGGGCATGAAGGACAACGGCTACTCCGCGGCCGCGGTCAAGACGCTCTGGGACATCCTGCTCCCGTTCTCCGACTACGCCTTCAACCGCGCCCACTCCGCCGCCTACGGCGTGGTGTCCTACTGGACGGCCTACCTCAAGGCGAACTACCCGGCCGAGTACATGGCCGGCGTGCTCACCTCGGTGCGCGACGACAAGGACAAGGCCGCGGTCTACCTGGCGGAGTGCCGCCGGATGGGCATCACGGTCCTCCCGCCCGACGTCAACGACTCGGTGCGCAACTTCGCCCCGGTCGGCGACGACATCCGCTTCGGCCTCGGCGGCATCCGCAACGTCGGGCACAACGTCGTCGACGCGATCGTCGCCGCGCGGCGGGAGAAGGGGAACTTCGTCGACTTCTCCGACTTCCTGCGCAAGGTCGACGCGGTCGTCTGCAACAAGAAGGTCGTCGAGTCGCTGATCAAGGCGGGCGCGTTCGACTCGCTCGGCCACTCCCGCAAGGGCCTGCTGCTCGTGCACGCCGACGCCATCGACGCGGTGATGAGCACCAAGAAGGCCGCCTCGATGGGCCAGTTCGACCTGTTCGGGTCGCTGGACGGCCCGGGCGAGGGCGACGACGGCGGCCTCGGCGGCATCTTCGACGTGAAGGTGCCCGACGAGGAGTGGGACACCAAGCACAAGCTCGCCGTCGAGCGGGAGATGCTCGGTCTCTACGTGTCCGGGCACCCGTTGCAGGGCCTCGAGCAGGCGCTCGCCGCGAAGTCCGACACGTCGATCGCCGACATCGTCGAGGGCTCGGTCGCCGAGGGTGCGCAGGTCACGGTCGGCGGCATCCTCGCCAACGTCAACCGCCGGGTGAACAAGAACGGCGAGCCGTGGGCGTCGGCGCAGATCGAGGACCTCGCCGGCGGCATCGAGGTGCTGTTCTTCCCGCGGGCGTACCAGGTGGTCGGCGTCGACGTCGCCGAGGACGCGATCGTGCTGGTCAAGGCGCGGGTCAACAAGCGCGACGACCGCGTCTCGCTGATCGCGAACGACCTCGCGGTGCCCGAGCTGGCCACCGGCGAGGCCGGGCTGCCGATCCGGGTCAGCCTGCGCACCGACCAGTGCACCCCCGAGCGCGTCGCGAAGCTCAAGGAGGTGCTGACCCACCACCCCGGTACCTCCGAGGTGCACCTGACCCTGGTCTACGGCACCAAGATGACGGCCCTGCGGCTGGACGACTCGCTCAAGGTCATGCACACCTCGGCGCTGATGGGGGACCTGAAGGCTCTGCTCGGCCCCGGCTGCCTCGGCGGCTGACCAGCCACACCCCTCGCCGGGTGTCCACACCCCGTTGCCACGGGTGTGGGTGCCCGGGACGGGGTGTGGCTGTGGCACCGACCGGTCCGGCGCGGCGCTCAGGCTCGGCGGGCCAGGTCGACCCAGGCGGCGCGGGCGGGGGCGTCCCAGCGCTCGTGCAGCGTGGTGAACAGCTCCGCCGCGCGGGACCCGGCCCACTGCTCGGGCAGCAGCTCGGCGGGCAGCTCGGGGTCCAGGAACGGGAACCGTCGCCAGGCGTGGACCAGGCGGACCTGGCGGGCGAGGACGTCGCAGCCGTCGTCGGCGGCGGACGCGTCGGAGTCCGGGTCGAGGTGCGGGCCGAACTCGTCGAGGAACGCCGAGTAGGCCCGTTCCACGACGTCGAGGTCCCAGGCCTGGGCGACGATGTCGTCGGCGCGGCCGATGCCGCCGTAGTGCCCGACGAAGGAGTACCCGGACCCGGCGAGGTCGAGCTCGTCGAGCACCGCCGCGACCCGGGCCTCCTTGCCGGGGTCGGGGCTGACCCACACCCCGGGGGCGGGGGAGCCCAGCCCGGCCCAGGCCAGCCGGGTGCGCAGCCGGTGGCGCAGGCGTCGGCGCGACTCCGGGACCGATGCGAGCAGGACCAGCCAGCGGCCGTCCCAGCCGGTCGTCGGACGGCCGAAGCCGTAGATCCGGGCGGCGCCGTCGGACAGCAGCTGCGACCCGGCGGGGGTGAGTGACCAGCGGACCCGGCGGCCGTCGCGGTCGGAGGTCAGCAGGCCCTCGCCCGCGGTGCGGGCCAGCGCCTGGCGGGCCGACTTGGCCTCCACCCCGAGCGCGCCCAGCACGTCGAGCAGGGCCCGGGTCCAGACCGGTTCCCCGGCCGGGAGGACGAACTCGCCCAGCACGGTGAGCAGCAACGATCGGGCGGAGGTCTGCCCGAGCTCGCGACGGCGCAGGGCCGACCCGTCGGGCCCCTCCGGCTCGTACACGGAGTCGGGCGTGGCCATGGTCGGGCCAGCGTAGAGGGTCGGCACTAGCGTGGGCGTCCGTGACCACCGCAGGCCCCGGGCGTGTCCCGGACCCGACCCTCTCCGGATCCCCGCTCGACACGGGGGCACTGCTCGCCACCGACCGGGACCACGTCTGGCACCCCTACGCGCCGATGCCGGCGACCCGGGCGCCGATCGTCGTGGAGTCCGCGCAGGGGGTGCGGCTGAGGCTGCCCGACGGCCGTGAGCTCGTCGACGGGATGTCGTCGTGGTGGTCGGCCATCCACGGCTACCGCCACCCGCGGCTCGATGCGGCGGTGCGCGACCAGCTCGGCCGGATGAGCCACGTGATGTTCGGCGGCCTGACCCACGGCCCGGCCGTCGACCTGGCCCGGCTGCTCGTGGACGTCAGCCCGGAGGGGCTGGAGCACGTGTTCCTGGCCGACTCCGGCTCGGTGTCGGTCGAGGTCGCCATCAAGATGTGCCTGCAGTACTGGCGGTCCCGCGGCCGCCCCGGCAAGCACCGGCTGATGACGTGGCGGCGCGGCTACCACGGCGACACCTTCGGCGCGATGAGCGTCTGCGACCCCGACGGCGGCATGCACTCGCTCTGGTCCGACGTCCTCCCGCAGCAGGTGTTCGCCGACGCCCCGCCCGAGGACTTCACCCACGACTACGTCGCCCACCTCGCCGAGCTCGTCGAGACCCACGCCGACGAGCTGGCCGCGGTCGTCGTCGAGCCGGTGGTGCAGGGCGCCGGGGGGATGCGCTTCCACGACCCCCGCTACCTGCACGTGCTGCGCGAGCTGTGCCACGCCCACGACGTGCTGCTCGTGTTCGACGAGATCGCCACCGGCTTCGGCCGCACCGGCGAGCTGTTCGCCGCCGACCACGCCGCCGTCGCCCCGGACGTCATGTGCGTCGGCAAGGCGCTGACCGGCGGCTACCTGACGATGGCCGCGACCCTGTGCAGCAGCCGGGTGGCCCGCGGCATCACCGACGGCGAGGCCGGCGTGCTCATGCACGGGCCGACGTTCATGGGCAACCCGCTCGCCGCCGCCGTCGCCCACGCCTCGGTGTCGCTGCTGCTCGAACGCGACTGGCGGCGCGAGGTGAAGGACGTCGCCGCCGGGCTGCGCGCCGGGCTGGCCCCCGCCCGGTCGCTGCCGGGGGTGCGGGAGGTCCGGATCCTGGGCGCGATCGGTGTCGTCGAGATGGCCGAGGAGGTCGACGTCGCCGCCGCGACCGCCGCCGCGGTGCTCGCCGGGGTCTGGCTGCGGCCCTTCCGCAACCTCGTCTACGCGATGCCGCCGTTCGTCAGCACCCGTGACGACGTCGCGCTGATCACCGCCGGGATGCGGGCCGCAGCCCTTGCGGGGCAGCGGGAACCGCACCGCGATCAGCACTGAGACCGTGATCCGGGCCACCGATCCGGTGGACTTCGGTGTGTTCCACCTCACGTTACGCAGAGGTGTACGGCGCTGACCGGGCGTTTCGTCGTGGGCGTCCGAAACGATGAGAAGCGCTCTCATCATGATCCGTTTCCGTGGTCGGAGTGAAACGGTGTCGGCCGATCGCATTCGTCCGGTCGGCCGCACCCGCTCCGCCGGTCGCGCACCGCGCGACCCGCCCCAGTCGACCGCACCGTCGCGGTCCGGCGCCCCCCACGGACCGATACGGAGGATCCGGTGGCCACGCACAGTCACTCCAGCACCACCAGCACCACCAGTAACACCGAACACCGCGTGCAGGACCACGAGCACGCCCCGGCCGAGTCCGGCCGCGGTGAGCACTCGCCGCCGGGCGGATCCTGGTTCGGCCGCACGTTCCCGCACGCCCGGGCGGACCTCTCCGCCTCGATCGTCGTGTTCCTCGTGGCGGTGCCCCTCTCGCTGGGCATCGCCGTCGCCTCCGGCGCCCCGATCCTGGCCGGCCTCATCGCCGCCGTCGTCGGTGCCGTCGTCGCCGGTCTGCTCGGCGGCTCGAAGCTCCAGGTCTCCGGCCCCGCCGCCGGTCTGACCGTCATCGTCGCCGAGCTGGTCAACACCTTCGGCTGGCAGGTCACCACGCTGATCACCGCGGGCGCCGGTGTCCTGCAGATCGTCTTCGGGCTGACCCGGCTGTCCCGGTTCGCCCAGGCCATCCCGCCCGCCGTCGTCCACGGCATGCTCGCGGGCATCGGCGCCACCATCGCCCTCGGCCAGCTGAACGTCGTGTTCGGTGGCCAGGCGCAGACCGGCGGCGTCAACTCGATCGCCGCGCTGCCCGGCGCGATCGCGAACCTGTCCTGGCCCGCGCTGCTCCTCGGCGGCATCGTCATCGCGATCATGCTGACCTGGAACCGGCTGCCCGCGACGCTGACCGTCGTCCCGGCCGCGCTGGTCGCGATCGTCACGGCCACCGTCGTCTCCCTCGCCTTCGCCGACGTCGTCCGGGTGCAGCTGGGGGGCTCGCTCCTGGACGCGCTGTCGCTGCCCGCGCTGCCGGAGTCGAACTGGGGCGGCGTGCTGTTCGGCATGCTGACCATCGCGCTGATCGCGAGCGTCGAGTCGCTGCTGTCCGCCGTCGCGGTGGAGCGCATGAAGCCCGGCACCCGCACCGACACCGACCGTGAGCTGCTCGGCCAGGGTGCCGCCAACACCGTCTCCGGCATGATCGGCGGCCTGCCCATCACCGGGGTGATCGTCCGGTCCGCCGCGAACGTCAAGGCCGGCGCCGAGACCCGCGCGTCGGCGGTGCTGCACGGCGTCTGGATCGCGCTGTTCGCGATCGTCCTGATCGGCGTCATCGAGCTCATCCCGATGGCCGCACTGGCCGGTCTGCTGGTCATGATGGGTGTCGGCCTGGTCAAGCCGGCCGAGATCCGCACCGCCCGCCAGCACGGTGAGCTGGCCATCTACGCCGCCACCCTGCTCGGCGTCGTGTTCCTGAACCTGCTCGAGGGCGTCGTCATCGGGCTGGTCCTGGCCGGGCTGATGCTGCTCTGGCGCGCCGTCCGGTCCCGCCCGCACCTGGAGCAGGCCGACGACGGCAGCTGCGAGCTCGTCGTCGAGGGCTCGCTGAGCTTCCTGGCCGTGCCGCGGCTGTCCCGCGAGCTGAACTCCGTCCCGCGCGGCTGCGACGTCACCGTCCGGCTGGTCACCGACTACCTCGACCACGCCGCCTACGACCACCTGCTCGCCTGGAAGGCCCGCCACGAGGGCACCGGCGCCACCGTGACCGTGATCGAGCCCGAGCAGGCCCGCCGCGCCACCGCGCCCGGCGCCGGCTTCCTGACCTGGGGCGAGTGGCAGGGCAGGGAGACCGAGGGGCACGCGTCGGGGACGCTGATGGCCGGCGTCGCCGCGTACCACGACAACACCTCCGAGGCGATCCTCCCGACCATGACCGGGCTCGCCGACGGGCAGTCCCCGTCCGCGATGATGATCACCTGCGCGGACTCCCGGGTGCTGCCGCACGTCATCACCCACAGCGGCCCGGGCGACGTGTTCACCGTGCAGAACGTCGGCAACCTCGTCGTCGGGCCCGGCACCGCGGCCGCCGTCGAGTTCGCTACCGGCACCCTCGACGTCCCGATCGTCGCCGTCTGCGGCCACTCCGGCTGCGGCGCGATGCAGGGGCTGCTCGCCGGCGGCGCGAGCGGGGACTCCGCGCTCGGCCAGTGGCTGCGCGAGGCACGGCCGGTGCTGCGCGCCTACGAGAACGGTCACCCGGTCGCCGTCGCCGCCGCACGGGACGGGTTCGGCGAGGCCGACCAGCTGGCGATGGTGAACGTCACGATGCAGCTGGAGATGCTGCGGGCGCAGGACTCCGGCGCCGAAGTCCTGGGCCTGTTCTACGACATCCGCAGCGCCCGTGTGCTCGTCCTCGACGAGGCCGCGGGCCGGTTCGTCGAGCCCCGCGCCGACGTCGGCACCGGGGGCTCGGACCTCGACCGGATCGCCGCCGGACACGGTCACGGGGCCACCGCCGCCGCCCGCCGGCTGCTGAAGGTCTGAGCCCGCGCATCCGGGAACAATCCGCACCCACGACGTCGTTGGGGACCGTATGGCCACCGTGGAACTGACCACCGACAACTTCGACGACGTCGTGGGCGCGCCCGGGACGACCGTGCTCATCGACTTCTGGGCGTCCTGGTGCGGGCCGTGCACCCAGTTCGCCCCCGTCTACGACGCCGCCTCCGAGAAGCACCAGGACGTGACCTTCGGCAAGGTCGACACCGAGGCCCAGCAGGCGCTGGCCGGCGCGTTCGGGATCTCCTCGATCCCGACCGTGATGGCCGTCCGCGACGGCGTGGTGCTCTACTCCGAGCCGGGCGCGCTGCCCGCCGAGGCCCTCGAGGACCTCATCGGCCAGGTGAAGGCGGTCGACATGGACGAGGTCCGTGCCGCCGTCGCCGAGCAGGAGAAGCAGCAGGGCGAGGCGCCGCAGGCCTGACCCGGCGTCCGCACGACCCACGGAGCCCCGTACACCTCAGGGTGGGCGGGGCTCCGTCGTGCCTAGGGTGTGGGCGTGACCGGCCCCGACCCGACGCCGCCCGGACCCCGCCCGCTGGCCTGGCTCGACACCCACGCCCGCGCCCGAACCGAGGCCGGTCTGCGCCGCAGGCTGTCCCCGCGTCCGGCCGACCCCGCGGGCGGGCCCGCACTCGACCTCGCCGGCAACGACTATCTCGGGCTCTCGGCCGACCCGCGGGTCGTCGCCGGGGCGACCGCGGCGCTGCGCACCTGGGGTGCGGGCGCCACCGGGTCGCGGCTGGTCACCGGCTCGACCGCGCTGCACGCCGAGCTGGAGGCCGAGCTCGCCGCGTTCTGCGGCCACGACGACGCCCTGGTGTTCTCCTCCGGCTACACCGCCAACCTCGGGGTGGTCACCGCGCTCACCGGCCCCGGCGCGCTGATCGTGTCCGACGCCGCCGCGCACGCCTCCCTGGTCGACGCCTGCCGGCTGTCCCGGGCCCGGGTGGTCGTCGTGCCGCACGCCGACGTCGACGCCGTCGACGCCGCGCTGGCCGCCCGCACCGAGACCCGCGCGCTCGTCGTCACCGACTCGGTCGGGTCCGCCGACGGCGACCTCGCCCCGCTCGCCGCGCTGCACCGGGTCTGCCGGGCCCGCGGCGCGGTGCTGCTCGCCGACGAGGCCCACGGTCTCGGGGTCCGCGGCCCGGGCGGGCGCGGCCTGCTCGCCGAGACCGGGCTGGCCGGGGCGGACGACGTCGTCGCCACCGTGACCCTGTCCAAGGCGCTGGGCAGCCAGGGCGGTGCGGTGCTCGGCCCGGCCGCGGTCACCGCGCACCTGGTCGACTCCGCGCGCTCGTTCATCTTCGACACCGGCCTCGCCCCCGCCGCGACGGGCGCGGCGCTGGCCGCGCTGCGGGTGCTCGCCTCCGAGCCCGAGCGGGCCGAGGACGTGCTGCGGGTCGCCGGTGCGCTCGCCGCCGCCTGCGACGCGGCGGTGCCGGTGTCCGCGGTCGTCCCGGTGGTGCTGGGCGAGCCCGGCCCCGCGGTCGCCGCGGCCGCCGCCTGCCTGCGGCGCGGGCTGCGGGTGGGCTGCTTCCGGCCGCCGTCGGTCCCGCCGGGCACCTCCCGGCTGCGGCTCACCGCCCGCGCCGGGCTGACCGGGGCGCAGCTGTCGTTCGCGACCGGCGTGCTCGCCGAGGTGCTCGCCGACGCCCGGACGGGGGCCCCGGCGTGACCGGGCGGTTCGTGGTCGTCACCGGTACCGGCACCGGGGTCGGCAAGACCGTCGCCACCGCCGCGCTGGCCGCCGTCGCGGTCGCGGCGGGGGAGCGGGTGGCGGTGCTCAAGCCCGCCCAGACCGGGATCGGCCCGGACGACCCCGGCGACGTCGACGAGGTCGCCCGCCTCGTCCCCGGGGTCACCACCCGGGAGCTGGCCCGCTATCCCGACCCGCTGGCCCCGGCGACCGCGGCCCGGCGCTGCGGGGCACGCCCGGTGACCCCGGAGCACGCCGCGGTGACCGCGCGGACGCTGGCCGACCACCACGACCTCGTCCTCGTCGAGGGTGCGGGTGGGCTGCTCGTCCGGTTCACCGACGAGGGCGGCACCCTCGCCGACGTCGCCCGGCTGCTCGACGCCCCGGTCGTGGTGGTCGCGGCGGCCGGGCTCGGCACGCTCAACCACACCGCGCTCACTGTCGAGGCGCTCCGGGCGCGCGGCCTGACCTGCGCGGGGATCGTGATCGGGTCCTGGCCGGCGGCGCCCGACCTGGCCGAGCGCTGCAACCTCCAGGACCTTCCGATGATCACCCGGGTGCTGGTCCGCGGCCTGCTGCCCGAGGGTCTCGGACGGGTGACACCGGACCGTTTCACCGCGGTGGCCCGGGACACACTGGGTCCGATCCAGCTGGGGGACTGGCAGGATCCACGGGCATGACGACCGCCCGGACCGACGTCCTCACCGTCGCGCGCGACCAGGTCCTCGAGCAGGGCCGCGGCCTCACCGTCACCCAGGTGCGCGAGGTGCTCGACCTGCCCGACGACCGCCTCGACGACCTGCTCGAGCTCGCCCACGACGTGCGGATGCGCTGGTGCGGGCCGGACGTCGAGGTCGAGGGGATCATCTCGCTCAAGACCGGCGGGTGCCCCGAGGACTGTCACTTCTGCTCCCAGTCGGGCCTGTTCGCCTCGCCGGTGCGCTCGGCCTGGCTGGACATCCCGATGCTCGTCGAGGCCGCCAAGCAGACCGCGAAGACCGGTGCCACCGAGTTCTGCATCGTCGCCGCCGTCCGCGGGCCCGACGCGCGGCTCATGGCCCAGGTCGCCGCCGGCATCGCGGCGATCCGGGACGAGGTCGACATCAACATCGCCTGCTCGCTGGGGATGCTCACGGCCGAGCAGGTCGACGAGCTCGCCGCGATGGGCGTGCACCGCTACAACCACAACCTCGAGACCGCCCGCAGCCACTTCCCGAACGTGGTCACCACCCACACCTGGGAGGAGCGCTGGGACACCCTGCGCATGGTCCGCGAGGCCGGCATGGAGGTCTGCTGCGGCGGCATCGTCGGGATGGGGGAGACCCTGGACCAGCGCGCCGAGTTCGCCGGGCAGCTCGCCGAGCTGGAGCCCGACGAGGTGCCGCTGAACTTCCTCAACCCGCGCCCGGGCACCCCGTTCGGGGACCTGGAGCCGATGTCCGGGCCGGACGCGCTGCGCACCGTCGCCGCGTTCCGCCTGGCGCTGCCGCGCACGATCCTGCGCTTCGCCGGTGGCCGCGAGATCACCCTCGGCGACCTGGGCGCCCGCAAGGGCCTGCTCGGCGGGATCAACGCGGTGATCGTCGGGAACTACCTGACGACGCTGGGGCGCCCGGCCGAGTCCGACATCGACCTGCTCGGCGAGCTGGAGATGCCGATCAAGGCCCTCAACGAGACGCTGTGACGGCGCCGGTGCAGGCGTCCACCCGCTCCGGCGGCGGCCCGTTCTGCGACCAGTGCGGGCACCCCGACGCGTCGGCGGGCCACGACCGGTGCTCCGCGCGGCGGGAGCTGGAGCCCCCGCGGTTCTGCCCGGACTGCGCGCGGCGGATGGTCGTGCAGGTCGACCCGGTGGGCTGGACCGCCCGGTGCAGCAGGCACGGCGAGCGGTCCAGCCGGTAGCGGGTCCGGTCAGGGCTTGATCAGGACCTTGAGGGCCTCGCGGTCGTTCATGGCGCGGTAGCCGTCGGGGACCTCGTCGAGGCCGATCGTGCGGTCGAAGACCTTCCCCGGCTGGATGGTGCCCTCCAGCACGTCGGGCAGCAGCTCCTCGATGTAGGCGCGCGCGGGCGCCACGCCCCCGTGCACGCCGACGTTGCGCATGAACGCGCCGACGCCCAGCGGGACGTCGGTGTACTGGGACACCCCGACCCGGCCGACGAGCCGCCCGTCCTTGGTGATCTCGATGGCGGTGCGGACGGCCTCGCTGTAGCCGACGCACTCCAGCGCCGCGTCGACGCCGTCGCCGCCGGTGAGCTCGCGGACCTTCTCGATGCCCTCGTCGCCGCGCTCGGGGACGACGTCGGTGGCGCCGAACTCCCGGCCCAGGTCGGTGCGGTCGGTGTGGCGGCCCAGCAGGATGATGCGCTCGGCGCCGAGGCGCCTGGCGGCCAGCACCGCGGACAGCCCGACCGCGCCGTCACCGATGACGGCGACGGTGTCGCCGCGCCGCACCCGCGCCGAGACGGCGGCGTGGTGGCCGGTGGGGAACACGTCGGACAGGGTCAGCATCGAGGCGAGCAGCACGTCGTCCGGCTCGCCGGGCATCGGGACCAGGGTGCCGTCGGCGAACGGGACGCGGACGGCCTCGCCCTGCCCGCCGTCGGTGCCGTCGGAGCCCCAGCCGCCGCCGTGCCGGCAGGAGGTCTGCAGGCCCTGGGCGCAGAAGTCGCAGGTGTTGTCGGCCCACACGAACGGTGCGACGACGAGCTGGCCCTTCCTGCGGTTCCGGACGCCGGACCCGACCTCCTCGACGACGCCGAGGAACTCGTGGCCGATGCGTTTGCCCTCGGTGGAGTCCTCCGCCGCGTTGTACGGCCACAGGTCGCTGCCGCAGATGCAGGAGCGCAGCACCCGCACGATCGCGTCGGTGTCGTCGCGGAGCCTCGGGTCGGGGACGTCCGACGACACCCGGACGTCGTGCTTCCCGTGGATCAGAGTCGCCTTCATGCCTGGCGGATGCCCGCATGCGGAACCGTTCATGCGCGCCCGGTCGCGGTGACGCGCCGCACATGCGGCAGGCTGGCGGGCATGGCGATCAACTGGGGCTCGGTCCTGCGCAGGGCCGCGGACGTGGCGATGCAGTTCCTGAAGGACTCGCAGAAGGAGTCGCGGCAGACCCCGCAGCAGAGCCCGCGGCAGGGCCAGCAGGGTGGTCACGGCGGGCCGCGACCGGGTCCGCCGCCGACGGCCGGGCGGGTGCGGACCGCGCCGACCGGCGACCGCGCCCGGGAGGTCGCCTACGCCCCCGAGCCCGACGGCGCCGCGGACCCCGGCGAGATCGTCTGGACCTGGGTGCCCTACGAGGAGGACGCGAGCCAGGGCAAGGACCGGCCGCTGCTCGTCGTCGGGCGCTCGGGTGACGAGCTGCTCGGGCTGATGCTGTCCAGCCAGGACAAGCGGGCCCACGACCCGGACTGGGTCGGGATCGGCTCCGGCGCCTGGGACCGCGAGGGCCGCGACTCCTACATCCGGCTCGACCGGGTGCTGGAGGTCGAGGAGCACGGCATCCGCCGGGAGGGTGCGGTGCTGGACCGGGCGCGGTTCGACCGGGTCGCGACCGAGCTGCGGTCGCGCTACGGCTGGCGCTGAAACACGGGTGCGCCGCACGGGCGCACCCGGTACGGTCGCCGTCATCATGAGGCACTGACGACCCCCTCGACCGCGGACGCGGCACACGCCCCTGCGGTCCTCCCTCCGTCTCCACCGGAGTCGTCGTCATGTCATCGACCGAGCAGGTCCACGCCGTCACCGCCCGCGGGCTGGTCCGGTCCCACGCCACCCGCGCCGGCCGCCCGCCGGTGCTCGACGGCGTCGACCTCGTCGCCGCGCCGGGCACCCGGGTCGGCCTGATCGGGGAGAACGGCTCGGGCAAGTCCACGCTGCTGCGGCTGCTCGCCGGCGTCGACACCCCGGACGGCGGGACGCTCACGGTGCCCGCGGACCGGGTGTACCTGCCGCAGGAACCCGACCTGGGCGACGGGGGGACCGTCGGCGACCTGCTCGACGCCGCGCTGCGCCCGCTGCACGACACCGTCGCCGAGCTGGAGCGCCTGGCCGCCGACCTGGCCGACGGCACCGGTGCCGCCGCCTACGACCGGGTGCTGGCCTGGGCGATCGCCCACGACGCGTGGGACGCCGACCGGCGCGCGGAGGTCACCGCGGGCACGCTCGGCGTCGCCGACCTGGAGCGGGACCGGCCGGTCGCGACCCTGTCCGGGGGTGAGCGCACCCGGCTCGCGATGGCCGCCGCCCTGGTCCGCCGCCCCGCGGTGCTGCTGCTCGACGAACCCACCAACCACCTCGACGACGCCGCCCTGGAGCTGCTGGAACGCTCGCTGGTGGAGCTGCCGGGCGTCGTCGTCGCGGCGAGCCACGACCGCACCTTCCTCGACCGGGTCTGCACCGAGCTGCTCGACCTCGACGCCGGCGAGCTCGGCACCGACGGGTACGGCGGACGCCGGTTCGGCGGCTCGTTCACCGAGTACCTCGACGCCGCCGCGGCGAGCCGCCGCCGCTGGGAGGAGCGCTTCGCCGCGGAGCAGGAGGAGATCGCCGCGCTGCGGGAGAAGTCGCGGGCCGGGCTGTCGACGATCGCCCCCGGGCGCGGCCCGCGCGACAACGACAAGTTCGTCCACGCCTTCAAGGGGGCGGGCGTCGAACGCACCCGGGCCCGCCGCGTCCACGACGCGCAGCGCCGCCTGGAGACCGCCGAGCGCGAGGCGGTCCGCAAGCCGCCCCGGCCGCTGGAGTTCGCCGGGCACCTCACCGGCGACGCCCCGGCCGGCGGGCTCGCCGTGAGCATCCGGGACCTGCGGGTCGACGGCCGGCTGCGGCTCGACCTGCTCGACCTGGCCGTGGGGGAGAAGCTTCTGGTCACCGGCCCGAACGGGGCCGGGAAGTCGACCCTGCTGGCGGTCCTGCACGCCGACCTCGCACCGGACGCGGGCACCGTGGACGTGCGGGCGCGCCGGGTCGGACTGCTGGCCCAGGACCCCGACGTCGGCCCGCCCGACCGCAGCGCCGCGGCCGCCTACGCCGACGCCGTCGGCGTGGAGCGGGCCGAGACCGTCCCGCTGCGCGAGCTGGGGCTGCTGCATCCGCGTGAGCACGGCACCGCGGTCGGGGAGCTCAGCCTCGGCCAGCGACGGCGGCTTGCCCTGGCCGTCGCCGTCGCCGACGCCCCGGACCTGCTGCTGCTCGACGAGCCGACCAACCACGTCTCGCTGCGGCTGGCCGGAGAGCTGGAGGCGGCGCTCGGGACCGCGCCGGGGACCGTCGTCGTCACTTCGCACGACCGGTGGCTGCGCCGGCGCTGGGACGGGCCGCACTTCGCCGTCGGCGGGTGAGCTCAGTTCGGGCTGTGCTCGTCGGGGAACGACCCGAGCGGCGCGGGCACCGCCCGCAGGGTCTCCAGCAGGCCGCGCTCGCGGGCGAGCAGCCGGCGGATCTCCCGGAGCCGCTGCACCGCGCTGGTCTGCTCCAGCAGGAGCTGGCGGTCGCCCAGGGGCAGCAGGCAGTCCCCGGCCAGCAGGTGCGCGAGGTCGGCGGTGGGGGTGTCGTCGGCGGGCTCGGACCAGTCGCCGGTCCGCCACGCGGTGTCGCAGTACTCGCGGTGCGCCGCGCGGGCGGAGCGCTCCAGCATCGCCACCAGCCGGGGGTCTGCCTCGTCGCCGGTGTCGTCGGGCAGGAACTCGACCTCGCCGCAGAGGTAGGAGTGCGAGCCCGCGTCGAGGTCGAGCAGGCGGAAGCGGCGGGCCCCGCGGGTGACGACGTCGTAGCGGCCGTCGGGCAGCCGGCGGGCGTCGATGAGTACCGCCGTGCAGCCGACGGCGTGCATCCCGGCGGCCCCGGAGCGGTCCGGCGAATGGCCCTCGCGCACCGCGACGACACCGAACTCGCGGTCGGGGACGGCACCGGTGAGCAGGTCGACGGTGAGCTGGCGGTAGCGGGGCTCGAAGATGTGGAGGGGAAGCGCCGCACCCGGCATCAGCACCGTCCCCAACGGGAACAGCGGAAGCATGGCGGACACCGGCTCACGGTAGTACGCCGTCGCGGGGCCCGCCGGGTCGCGCAGGTGGCCGGAGCACGGCGAACGCGTCGGTGACCCGCATCCCGCGGTCGGTGAACCGGAACACCGCGGCCGGGCGGCCGCCGGAACGGCCCGACGGGACGACCTCGCCGGTGGGCTCCAGCAGGCCGCGACGGGTGAGGACGCGTTGCAGGTTCGTCGCCGACACCTCGTGGCCCAGCGCGGCGACGTAGTGCTCGCGCAGCGCCGAGATCGTGAACTCCGCGGGGGCGAGCGCGAACCCGAGGTTGGTGTAGGAGAGCTTGGCGCGCAGGCGGTCCCGCGCCGCCGCGACGATCGCGGCGTGGTCGAACGCGGTCGCGGGCAGGTCCTCGACCTCGTGCCACGCGGTGTCCTCGGGCAGCTCCGGGTCCGCGTCGGAGGGGACCAGGCCGAGGAACGCGGTGGCGATGCGGCGCTTGCCGGGTGAACGGGCCGGGTCGGAGAACACCGACAGCTGCTCGACGTGGGCGACCTCGCGGACGTCGACCTTCTCGGCCAGCTGGCGGCGCACGGAGGTCTCGACGTCCTCGTCGGGGCCCAGGGTGCCGCCGGGCAGTGCCCAGCGTCCGGCGTCCGGGTCCAGGGCGCGCTGCCAGAGCAGGGCGCCCGCCCGGCCCTCCCGGATCCTGAGCACGACGGCGAGGACCTCGTGCAGGGCGGGTGGCGGTGTCACGGGCCCAGCCTAGGGCGGACCGGCCGCGGCACCGGGACGTGACGGCGGGGTGTCCGTCAGGTGAGGTCCCGGTCACGACGGAGGTGCCGGTGGCGCACGACCGGTGCTACTATCCGACCAGTTTCCGCCCGCTAGGCGAAAACCCGACACGGCCCGGGAGGGCGCAATGACCGGAACGCTGACGGCACCCGGCGGCACGGGGACCGACCCCGGCTGGGCCGACGAGGTGCGTGCGCTGGCCCGCGAGCGGGACGCGGTCCTGCTGGCGCACAACTACCAGCTGCCCGAGATCCAGGACGTCGCCGACCACGTGGGGGACTCGCTCGCGCTGTCCCGGATCGCGGCCGAGTCGCAGGCGTCGACGATCGTGTTCTGCGGCGTGCACTTCATGGCCGAGACCGCCAAGATCCTCAGCCCGGACAAGACCGTGCTGATCCCCGACGCGCGGGCCGGCTGCTCGCTGGCCGACTCGATCACCGCCGACCAGCTGCGGGAGTGGAAGGCCGAGCACCCGGGCGCCGTCGTCGTCTCCTACGTCAACACCACCGCCGCGGTGAAGGCGGAGACCGACATCTGCTGCACCTCCTCCAACGCCGTCGAGGTCGTCGACTCGATCCCGCGCGACCGCGAGGTGCTGTTCCTGCCCGACCAGTTCCTCGGCGCGCACGTCCGGCGCACCCTGGAGCGGGAGAACATGCACGTCTGGGCCGGGGAGTGCCACGTGCACGCCGGCATCAACGGCAAGCAGCTCACCGACCGGGCCGCGGCCCACCCCGGCGCCGACCTGTTCGTGCACCCCGAGTGCGGCTGCGCGACCTCCGCGCTCTACCTGGCGGGCACCGGCGCGGTGCCCGCCGAGCAGGTCAGGATCCTCTCCACCGGCGGGATGATCGACGCCGCCCGCGCCACCGGCGCGACGGAGGTGCTCGTCGCGACCGAGGTCGGGATGCTGCACCAGCTGCGCCTGGCCGCCCCGGAGATCGAGTTCCGCGCGGTGAACGAGAACGCGTCCTGCCCCTACATGAAGATGATCACCGCCGAGGCGCTGCTGCGGTCGGTCCGCGAGGGCACCGACGAGGTCCACGTCGACCCCGACCTCGCCGCGCGCGGCCGCGCCGCCGTGCAGCGGATGATCGAGATCGGTCAGCCCGGAGGCGGGGAGTGACGGCGCGGGGGGTGAGCTGGGAGGCCGGCGCCGACCTGGTCGTCGTCGGGTCCGGGGTGGCCGGGTTGACCGCCGCGCTCGACGCGGCCGCGGCCGGGCTGCGCGTCGTGGTCGTCACCAAGGACGGCATCGGCGAGGGCTCCACCCGCTGGGCGCAGGGCGGGGTGGCCGTCGTGCTCGGCGACATCGCCGGGGACACGCTCGACTCCCACGTCGCCGACACCGTCGCCGCGGGCGGCGGGCTGAACGACGTCGCCGCGGTCGAGACGATCGTGCGCGCCGGGCCGGACGCGGTGCGCAGGCTGCGCGAACGCGGTGCGCTGTTCGACGCCCGCGGCAGCCGGCTGGACCGCACGCGCGAGGGCGGCCACTCGGCGTACCGGGTGGTCCACGCCGGGGGCGACGCGACCGGCGCGGAGATCGAGCGCGCCCTGGTCGCCGCCACCCGCTCGGCGCAGCTCACCGTGCTCGACGGGCACGTCGCCGCCGACGTGCTGCGCGACGCAGGCCGGGTCGCCGGCCTCACGGTGCTCGACGCCCACGGCCGCGCCGGGGTGCTGTCCGCGCCCGCGGTGCTGCTCGCGACCGGCGGCTACGGCCAGCTCTACGCCTCCACCACCAACCCGGGCACCTCCACCGGCGACGGCGTCGCGCTCGCCCTGCGCGCCGGTGCGGTCGCCGCGGACCTGGAGTTCGTGCAGTTCCACCCGACCGTGCTGTGGACCGGCCCCGGCAGCGGCACCGCCGGGCGTCGCCCGCTGGTGACCGAGGCCGTCCGCGGTGAGGGCGCGGTCCTGCGCGACCGGGCCGGCACCGCGTTCATGGCCGGGGTCCACCCGCGGGCCGACCTCGCCCCGCGCGACGTCGTCGCCGCGGCGATCACCCGCCGGATGGCCGAGACCGGCAGCGAGTGCGCTTGGCTCGACGCCACCGCGCTCGACGGGTTCGCCGCACGGTTCCCGACCGTGTACGCGTCCTGCCGGGCCGCCGGGATCGACCCGCTGACCGAGCCGATCCCGGTGACCCCCGCCGCGCACTACGCCTGCGGCGGCGTCGTCACCGACACGTCCGGCCGGACCGGGGTGCCCGGCCTCTACGCCGCGGGCGAGGTCGCCCGGACGGGGCTGCACGGGGCGAACCGGCTGGCGTCGAACTCGCTGCTGGAGGGGCTGGTCGTGGGGGAGCGGGTGGTCCGCGCGGTGCTCGCCGACGCCGGTCCGACCGGGGTGCCGACCCCGGCCGCGACGGTCCCGGCGCTGCCGGTGGCCGACCGCACCGTGGTGCAGCGGGCCATGTCGGTGAGCGCCGGGATCGGCCGCGACGCCGCCGGGCTCGCCGGGGCGTCGGACGCGATCGAGGCCGTCACCGCCACCGCGGTCCCGGCCGGCCGCGCCGGAGTCGAGGACGCCGCGCTCACCCTGATCGCCCAGGCCGTGCTGGCCGCGGCCGGCACCCGCCGGGAGACCCGCGGCTGCCACGTGCGCACCGACTTCCCGGACCGCGACGACACGTACCAGCGCTCGTCGCTGCGGGTGCGGGTCGACGCCACGGGACGGCCGGTCGTCGTGGCCGACGAGGCGCTGGCGGGTGTCGCATGAGCGCCGTCGCCGCCGGGGTCGGCGGGGTCACCGAGGTCGGTGTCCCCGACCCCGACGACCTGCTGCGCGTCGTGCGCACCGCGCTGGAGGAGGACCTGCGCTACGGCCCGGACGCGACGACGGCGGCGACCGTGCCCGCCGGGGCCGTGGCGACCGCGTCGTTCACCCCGCGGGCCGACGGGGTGCTCGCCGGGCTCCCGGCCGCCCGCGCCGTGCTCGACGAGGTGCTGGGCGCGGGCGGCTACACGGTGCTCGCCGGGGCCGCCGACGGTGACCGGCTCACCGCCGGGACCCCGGCGCTCACGGTGCGGGCCCCGGTCCGCGGGCTGCTCACCGCCGAGCGCACGGCGCTGAACCTGCTCACGCACCTGTCCGGGATCGCGACGGCCACCCGCGCCTGGGTGGACGCCGTCGACGGCACCGGGGCCCGGATCCGGGACACCCGCAAGACGCTGCCGGGACTGCGGTTGCTGGAGAAGTACGCCGTGCGGTGCGGCGGCGGGGTGAACCACCGGCTCGGGCTCGGCGACGCGGTGCTGATCAAGGACAACCACGTCGCGGCGGCCGGGTCGGTGTCCGCGGCGCTGGCCGCGGCCCGCGCGCTCGCCCCGGACCTGCCGTGCGAGGTGGAGGTCGACTCGCTCGACCAGCTCGACGAGGTCCTGGAGCTCGCCGCCGAGCTGGTGCTGCTGGACAACTTCACCGTCGCGGAGACGGCCGAGGCGGTGCGGCGGCGCGGGGACCGGGCGACGCTGCTGGAGTCCTCCGGCGGGCTGGCCCTGGGCAGCGCCCGGGACTACGCGGCCACCGGCGTCGACTTCCTCGCCGTCGGCGGGCTGACCCACTCGGTCACCGCGCTCGACCTGGGGCTCGACCTGGAGTGAGCCCTGCCGGACGGCACCCCGGGAGGGGTGCCGTCAGGCGAGCAGCCGGGGCTGGGCGGGGGCGGGGAAGCGGGCGGAGACCCGGGCGTCGCCCAGGAGCTCGCGCAGCCGTCGCGCGGCGGCCGCCACCTCCGCCCGCGCCCGGGCCGCGACCGGCGTGAGCAGCAGGGTCGCGATCTCGCCGTCCGGGCGCTGCGCCCAGATCCCGACGATGCGACCGTCCACCCAGACCGCCGCGCCGCCGTTGCCGTTGCGGTCGAACAGCTCCGGTGCCACCTCGGCGGGCAGGTACCAGTCGCGGGCCTTCCAGCCCATCGTCGACGGGTCGAGGCACGGCAGCAGCGCCACCGACGGCCCGGGATCGGGGACCGGGTCGAGGTCGTCGGGGAGCAGGAACCCGGTGCCCCCGCCGTCGAGGGTCACCTCGACCGCGCCGACGTCGGCCAGCGCCGTGGTGGTGGCGGCGACGGTCCAGCCCGCCCACCACTTCAGGTCGTCGCGGCGGACCGGCCCGAACGCCCGCAGCTGGGCGCGGGCCAGCCCGGCCGCGGCGGCGCGACGGGTGCCGCCGTCCGGGCCGGGCGCGGGGCCGATCCCGCCGGGGACCCAGTCGTCGGCGGCGGCCCAGTGGTACTGACCGTTGACCCACGTCCCGATCGGCCGGGTCCGCAGCACCCGGCCCTCGAACCCGAGCACCAGCAGCACCCGGGTGTGGGCGGGCTGCGGGCCCCCGCCGGGCAGGACGAGCCGCTGCGCGGCGAGGTCGGGCAGTGCGCGGGCGACGTCGCGGGCGGCGGTCGGGCCCCGCTCGGCGAGCACCTCCAGGACCCGGTCGGCGGCCTCTGCGTACCAGGCCTCGGGGTCGGCGTGGCCGGCCGCGGCGGCCTGACGCAGCAGGTCACGGCGCTGGACGGCGGCGACGTCGACAGTGGCGGCGTGGTGGGCGAGCGCGGCGTGGGCGTGGCCGAACACCCAGAGCGTGCGGCGCATCGCGTGGTGGCGCAGCAGGGTGCGGTCGGTGTGCAGCGCGGTGTCGACCGGGTCGAGCGACGGGGCCGCCATCCGCGCGGCCGCCGACAGGTACACCGTGCCCGGGTCGGTGGAGTGCAGCGCGACCAGGTCGTCGCTGATCGCGACGACGTCGTCGGTGCGGGTGTGCGGGGCCAGCCGGTGGCGGGTCACCAGCCGGGCGCGGCGCTCGTCGTCGGTCACGTGCCGGGTCACGCGCGCAGACTGTCACGTCCGGCCGGACCGCCACCTCACCCGGCGGAGTGACGTGTCCGCGTCCGGGGCACCGCGCCCACCTGCCATTCTCGGTCCGTGCTCGCCGCGGTCCGCCCGGGACGGTCGGCTCCGGAGCCCCACCCGTGGGAGACGCGCCGGGGCCGCCACCGCGTGCCCGCGCCACCCGCGCCGCGCTGGTCCGCCGCGGTGCTGCCCGCCGCGGCCGCCCTGCTCGCGGCGGCCGCGTTCGCCCTGGTCCGCGGGGCCCTGATCGACGACGCCTACATCACCCTCGCCTACGTCCGCACTCTGGCG
Source organism: Pseudonocardia sp. ICBG601 (assembly GCF_020496245.1). Taxonomy (NCBI): domain Bacteria; kingdom Bacillati; phylum Actinomycetota; class Actinomycetes; order Pseudonocardiales; family Pseudonocardiaceae; genus Pseudonocardia; species Pseudonocardia sp. ICBG601. The sequence continues at coordinate 3,021,276 of NZ_JAHLJA010000148.1, forward strand.
CTGCACGGGGAATGGGGTGTCTCGCCCGGCCTCCCCGCGAACACCGCGACCTCCCCGCTGAACGTGCTGCTGCTGGCGGCGGTGACGCTCGTCGTCCGCGACGCCGTGCTCGCCGCCGGGATCGTGCTCGCCGGGCTGATGGCGCTGCTCACCCACTGGACCGCGACGACCGCCCGGTCGCTCGGGCTGCCCGGCTGGACGGCCGCGCTCCCGGCGCCGCTGCTGCTGGCGAACCCGCTGCTGCTGTCCACCGTGGGGCTCGAGACGTACCTGGCGGTCACCCTGCTCGCCGGGCTCGCGCACGCCGCGGTCACCGGCCGGGCGCGCACCGCGGGCGTACTGTGTGCACTGCTCGTGCTCACCCGGCCGGACCTGGTCGTCGTCGCCGTCCTCGCGGCCGTCGGGGTCCCGGCACTGCGCCGGCGGTGGCGGGCGGTCGGCGCGGCGGCGTTCCTGGTCGCCGCGCCCTGGTACCTGTTCTCGTGGGTCGTGCTGGGCTCTTTCGTGCCGGACACGCTGCTGTGGAAGGTCGGCGACAGCTGGGGCCGCGACCACGTCACGTTCGCGAACGGCCTGACGGTCTACGCCAGGGTGTTCCCGGTGGCGACGGTGCTCGCGCTGCTCCCGGCCGTCGCCGGGGTGGTGGGCGGCCTCGCCTGGGTGGCGGTGCGACGCCGGGGCCGGGCGGCGGTGACGGTCCTGGGGCTGGGCGCGGCGGTGCACGCGGCGGCGTTCGTCGTGATCGGGACGGCGCCCTACCACTGGTACTACGGCCCCGCGGCCGGTGCGCTGACCGTGCTGGCCGCGTGGTCGGCCGGGGCGCTCGTCCGGCCCGTCCGGCGCGGGGTTCCGGTGCCGCGGGCGGTCGCGACCCTGTCCGTGGCGACGTCGACGCTGCTCACCGCCGTGCTGGCCGTCCTCGCGGTGTCGTCCACCGCGTCCGACGTCGGGCACGGGGTGCCGTGGCGGCTCGCGCCGATCTCGACCAACCACGCCACCGCCGCCGAGTACGCGCGGGTCGCGGCCGGGCTGCACGGGACCGTGGTCAGCGCGGGGGAGCTGGGCGCGCTGGCGTACTTCTGCGACGAGCGCTGCACGATCGACGACCCGCTGTCCGAACGCGCCCCGATGCTCACCCGGATCGCGGCCCGCCGTGCCGGGGCGGGCCCGGTCGCCTCGGTGCTCTACGACGTCAACTACCTGTTCCTGCGGCCCGCCCCGTACGAGCGGGGGACCACCCGGCTGGTGCACCGGCGCGGGCACCACCCGGACGGCGTCGACGTCGGGACGCCGTGGGCGGGTGCGGGGAACCTGGTCGTGGTCCCGGTGGGCTGAGGGGCCGTCGGGGCACCGCCGTACCCTGGGAGCCATGCTCCGCCGCCTCGACCTGCGAGCCGAACCGCTGCCCCGTCCGGCCACCCTGCGCGGCATGATGCCGCGCGCCGAGCTGGACATCGACGCCGCTCTGGAGCGTGCCCGCCCGCTGGTGGAGGACGTGCGCGACCGCGGCGCCGCCGCCGCGCTGGACGCCACCGAGCGCTTCGACCGGGTCCGCCCGGAGACCGTGCGCGTCCCGACCGAGGCGATCTCCGGTGCCCTGCGCGACCTCGACCCGGACGTGCGCGCGGCCCTGGAGACCTCGATCGAGCGCGCCCGGATCGTGCACGCCGAGCAGCGCAGGCCCGACGTGGTCACCCAGGTCGTCCCCGGCGGCACCGTCACCGAGCGGTTCGTCCCGGTCCGCCGGGTCGGGCTCTACGCCCCGGGCGGGCTGGCGGTCTACCCGTCGAGCGTGGTCATGAACGTGGTCCCGGCGCAGGCGGCGGGCGTGGAGTCGTTGGTCGTCGCCTCCCCGGCGCAGGCGGAGTTCGGCGGACGCCCGCACCCGACGATCCTGGCGGCGGCCGCGCTGCTCGGCGTCGACGAGGTGTGGGCCGTCGGCGGCGCCCAGTGCGTCGCCCTGCTGGCCTACGGCGGCACCGACACCGACGGCGCCGAGCTGGAGCCGGTCGACATGGTCACCGGCCCCGGCAACGTCTACGTCACCGCCGCCAAGCGGATGCTGCGCGGCCTGGTCGGGATCGACGCCGAGGCCGGCACCACCGAGATCGCGATCCTCGCCGACGACACCGCGGACGCCGCGCACGTCGCCGCGGACCTCATCTCGCAGGCCGAGCACGACCCGAACGCCGCATCGGTGCTGGTCACGACCTCCGACGCGCTGGTGGAGCGGGTCGAGGCCGAGCTGGAGACCCGGGTCGGCGCGACCAAGCACACCGAGCGGGTGCGCACCGCGCTGACCGGGCCGCAGTCCGGGGTCATCCTGGTGTCCTCGACCGCCGACGGGGTCGCCGTCGTCGACGCCTACGCCGCCGAGCACCTGGAGATCCAGACCGCCGACTCCGCGGGCGACGCGGCGAAGGTCCGCAACGCCGGCGCGATCTTCGTCGGGGCCTGGTCGCCGGTGTCGCTGGGCGACTACTGCGCCGGGTCGAACCACGTGCTCCCGACCGGTGGCTGCGCGCGGCACTCCGGCGGGCTGTCGACGGCGACGTTCCTGCGCGGCATCCACGTCGTCGACTACGGCCGCGCGGCGCTGGCCGAGGTCGCCGACCGGGTCGTGACCCTGGCGAACGCCGAGGACCTGCCCGCCCACGGCGAGGCCGTGACCGCCCGGTTCGAGGGGGCCGGGGCGTGACCGCCGGTTCGTCGGTCCGGCTCGCGGACCTGCCGCTGCGCGAGGACCTGCGCGGCAAGAGCCCGTACGGCGCACCGCAGCTCGACGTCGCGGTGCGGCTCAACACCAACGAGAACCCGTACCCGCCGCCGCCCGAGCTGGTCGCCGACGTCGCCGCCTCGGTGGAGGAGGCGGCCCGTGAGCTGCACCGGTACCCCGACCGCGACCTCGTCGCGCTGCGGGGCGACCTCGCCGCCTACCTGTCCCGGCAGACCGGGGTCGAGCTGACCACGGCGAACCTGTGGGCCGCGAACGGGTCCAACGAGATCCTCCAGCAGATCCTGCAGACCTTCGGCGGGCCCGGCCGGACCGCGCTCGGCTTCGTGCCCAGCTACTCGATGCACCCGATCCTCGCCTCCGGCACGCAGACCGAGTTCGTCCCGGTGCCGCGCCGGGAGGACTTCACCCTCGACGTCGACGCGGCCGTCGCCGTCCTGGGTGAGAAGGCCCCGGACATCACGTTCGTGACCAGCCCGAACAACCCGACGGGGCAGTCGGTCGCCCCGGCCGACCTGGCCCGGCTGGTCGACGCCGCCCCCGGCATGGTCGTCGTCGACGAGGCCTACGCCGAGTTCGCCGAGGCCACCGGCCGCCCGAGCGCCACGACCCTGCTGGCGACGCACGGCCACAAGCTCGTGGTGTCGCGGACGATGAGCAAGGCGTTCGCCTTCGCCGGCGGCCGGCTGGGCTACCTCGCCGCCGCGCCCGCGGTGATCGACGCACTGCAGCTCGTGCGGCTGCCGTACCACCTGTCGGTTCTCTCGCAGGCCGCCGCGCGGGCCGCGCTCCGCCACGCCGAGGCCACCCTCGGCTCGGTGGCGCTGCTCGCCGCCGAGCGGGACCGGATCTCCGGCGAGCTCGCCGCCGCCGGCTACGACGTCGTCGCCTCCGACGCCAACTTCATCCTCTTCGGACGCTTCGCCGACGCCGGCCGCGCCTGGAAGGGGTTCCTCGACCAGGGCGTGCTGATCCGCGACGTCGGCATCCCCGAGCGGCTGCGGGTCACCGTGGGCACGCCGGAGGAGAACGACGCCTTCCTCGCCGCCGCCACCGACCTCGCCACCAAGGAGCTGCTGTGACGACCGACAAGGTGAGCCGCATCGGACGCGTCGAACGCGTCACCAAGGAGACGCGCATCGTCGTCGAGATCGACCTCGACGGCACCGGGCGCACCGACATCGCCACCAAGGTCCCGTTCTTCGACCACATGCTCGACGCGTTCGGCAAGCACGGCAGCTTCGACCTGTCCGTGCACGCCGAGGGCGACATCGAGATCGACTCCCACCACACCGTGGAGGACGTCGCGATCGTGCTGGGTCAGGCGATCCGCCAGGCGCTGGGGGACAAGAAGGGCATCCGCCGCTTCGGCGACGCCTGGATCCCGATGGACGAGGCCCTCGCCCAGGCCGTCGTCGACGTCTCCGGCCGGCCCTACACCGTGTGCACCGGCGAGCCGGAGATGATGCGCGGCTTCGTCGTCGGCGGGCACTACCCGACCGTGCTGAACAAGCACGTGTTCGAGTCCCTGGCCTTCCACGGGCACCTCGCCCTGCACGTCCGGGTGCTCGACGGCCGCGACCCGCACCACATCACCGAGGCCGAGTTCAAGGCCGTCGCCCGGGCGCTGCGGGCCGCGACCGAGCCCGACCCGCGGGTGACCGGGGTGCCGTCCACCAAGGGCGCCCTCTGAGGGAATGTTGAGCCCTCAACTTCTGTTGGACAGGGCATGACGAAGATCGGGTTCCTGTCGTTCGGGCACCACGGGGAGGTCCCCGGGTCCCGGACCCCCACCGCCGCCGACGCGCTGCGCCAGACCGTGGAGCTGGCGCGCGCCGCGGAGGACATCGGCATCGACGGTGCCTTCGTGCGCGTGCACCACTTCGAGCGCCAGCTGGCCGCCCCGTTCCCGCTGCTCGCGGCGATCGCGGCGACCACCAGCCGGATCGAGATGGGCACCGGCGTGATCGACATGCGCTACGAGAACCCGCTCTACATGGCCGAGGAGGCCGCCGCGACCGACCTGCTCTCCGGCGGGCGGCTGCAGCTCGGCGTGAGCCGGGGGTCGCCCGAGATCGCGCTGAACGGCGCCGAGGCCTTCGGGTACCGGCCCGCCGACGGGCAGACCCACGCCGACGCCGCCCGCGCCAAGGCCGAGGTGTTCCTCGCCGCGATCCGCGGTGCCGGGGTGGCGCCCGCCGATCCGTCCCGCACCCGCGGGCGGCACGTCGCGCTGCCGGTGCAGCCGCAGTCCCCGGGCCTCGGCGACCGCATCTGGTGGGGCGCGGGCACCCGGGCCACCGCCGAGTGGGCCGCGACCCAGGGCATGAACCTGCAGAGCTCGACGCTGCTCACCGAGGACACCGGCGAGTCGTTCGACCGGCTGCAGGCCGAGCAGATCCTGCGCTACCGCGAGGCCTGGGCCGCCGCCGGGCACGAGCGCACCCCGCTGGTGTCGGTGTCGCGCAGCGTCATCCCGGTCACGACCGACCTCGACCGCCGCTACTTCGGGGAGCGCGGCGAGGACGACCAGGTCGGGATCCTCGACGGCGCCCGGTCCCGGTTCGGCCGCAGCTACGTCGGCGACCCGGACCGGATCGCCGCCGAGCTCGCCGAGGACGTCGCCGTGCGGGAGGCGGACTACGTGCTGTTCACCGTGCCCAACCAGCTCGGTGTGGAGTACAACGCGCACCTGCTGCGCTCGATCGCCGAGCGGGTCGCCCCGGCGATCGGCTGGGCGCCGGCCGGTCACCAGGTCGCGGCGGCGGTCACCGGCAGCTGAGGCGGGCCGGGCACCGGGGCGGGCCGGGGGCGCGGGCGTCCTAGGGTGGGTCCGTGGCCGGACCCACTGCGCTGAGCACCTACCTGCAGGCGCGGCGGGCGCTCGTCGCCCCCGCCGAGGTCGGGCTGCCCGGCACCGGCCCCCGGCGCACCCCGGGGCTCCGCCGCGAGGAGGTGGCGACGCTGGCGGGCATCAGCGTCGACTACTACGTGCGGCTGGAGAAGGGGCGCGACACCAACCCGTCGGCCCAGGTCCTCACCGCGCTCGCCCGCGTCCTGCAGCTCGACGCCGCGGCCACGGCCCACCTGCACGGGCTCGTCCGGCCGGGGGAGCCGGACACCTCCGGCCCGGCCGGGGAGGAGGTTCCCGAGGGCAGCCGGCTGCTGCTCGACGCCGTCGGCCTCCCCGCGTTCGTCGAGAGCCGCGCCTTCGACGTGCTCGCCGCCAACGCGGCGGCCGGGGCGCTCTCCCCGGCGATCCGCCCCGGCGCCAACCGGCTCCGCTCGATGTTCCTCGACGACGCCGAGCGCGCACTGCACCCGGACTGGGACCGCGACGCCGCGACGATGGTGGCCGAGTTCCGGGCGTCGCTCGGTCCCGACCTGACGACCCCCGCCGTCGCCGCCCTGGTCGAGGAGCTGTCGGCGGCGAGCGCGACGTTCCGCGAGGTCTGGCGACGCCACGACGTCGACCTGCTCACCGGCGCCGTCGTGCGCTGGGAGCACCCACGGGCCGGGGCCCTGGCGCTGCGCCGGGTCAACTACCCGGTCCCGGGCACCCGGGGCCAGGTGCTGGTCGTGTACTTCGCCGCACCCGGCGGCGACGACGCCGACCGCCTCGCCGACCTCACCCCCGGCTGATCGCGGGTCCGCGCGGAGATCCGCCCCTCGCGCGCGTCCGGACGCACGCGGACCGCGGATCTGCACGCGCACCGCGGATCACCGGGTGGGGGGCCCTGCGAGGACCCCGAACGACGGGGCCTGTGCACCCGCCTCCGGCCGGGCCAGGCTGGTGGGGCCAGCACCGACCCCTCCCGGAGGAACGACACCCGTGAGCCCCCTCGCCCTCGTCACCGGCGCCACCTCCGGCATCGGCCGGGCCTTCGCCGAGCGCCTCGCCGCCGACGGGTACGACCTGATCGTCGTCGGACGTGACACCGCGCGCCTCGACACGTTCGCCGCCGGGCACCCCGGCCACGACGTCGAGACCGTCACCGCGGACCTGTCCACCGACGCCGGCATCGACCGGGTCGCCGGCCTCGCCGCCGAGCGGCCCCTGGACCTGCTGGTCAACAACGCCGGCGTCGCCCACTACATGCCGCTGGCCGACCTGCCCGCGGCCCGGGCCCGGGAGCTGCTGGGCCTCAAGGTCATCGCCCCGACGATGATCTCCCGCGCCGCGGTCGGGCCGATGGTCGCCCGCGGGGGCGGCGCCGTCGTCAACGTCGCCGGCATGATCGCCTTCAGCGGTCCCGCGCCCGCCGCGGCCGGGCCGCCGCGCGCGGTCTACGGGGGCGCGCTGGCCCACCTCGTGGCCTTCTCCCAGCTGCTGGCCACCGAGGTCGCCGCCGCCGGGGTCCGCGTCCAGGCCCTGTGCCCCGGTGTGGTGGCCACCGAGTTCCACACCCGGCAGGGCCTCGACCTGAGCGCCGTCCCGCGGATGGGCCCCGAGGACGTCGTCACCGCCGGTCTGCGGGGGCTCGAGCTCGGCGAGGTGGTGTGCGCCCCGGGTGTCGAGGACGCGGGACTGCTCCGGTCCGCGGCCGAGGCGGGGCTCGCCGCGTTCGCCGGACAGAGTACGGAACTGGCGACGCGCTACCGCCGGGTCCCGGCAGGCTGAACGGCCCCGCGGCCCATGATCATCAGTACGTCAGCGTTGTCGCGCACCGGTGGAGCAACGCTGACGTACTGATGATCACGCCGACGCGGCGCGCCCCGGTGGTGTGCCGCGCCGGGCCCGGCGCGGCCGCCCGCGGGCGGGTTGTCAGCCCGCCGACCGGAGCCAGGCCAGCACCGCCAGCACCCGGCGGTGCCCGGGGGCGTCCGCTGGCAGGTCGAGCTTGGTGAACACCGACCTGACGTGCTTGTTCACCGCGGCGTCGGAGAGCACCAGCGCCGCGGCGACCTCGGCGTTGGAGCGCCCCTGTGCCATCAGGTCGAGGACCTCGCGCTCGCGCGGGGACAGCCGCGCGACCGGGTCGCGACGACGGCGCACCAGCCGGGCCACCACCTCGGGATCCAGCACCGTCCCGCCCGCGCCGACCCGCTCGACGGCGGCGACGAACCCGGCCACGTCTGCCACCCGGTCCTTCAGCAGGTAGCCGACGCCGGCGCCGTCGCCGGTGTCGAGCAACTCCTCTGCGGCGACCGGGGCGACCACCTGGGACAGCACCAGCACGGGCAGGCCGGGGCCGGCCCGGCGCAGCTCCACCGCGGCCCGCAGCCCGCTGTCCGGGCCCGCGGGCATCCGGACGTCGGTCAGGACCAGGTCGGGCCGGTCGGCTCGGACCGCCGCCAACAGGGCCGGGGCGTCGCCGACCGCGTCGACGACGGTGTGGGAGAACCGCGTCAGTACCCCGACGATCCCGTCGCGCACCAGCACGGAGTCCTCGGCGACGGTCACCCGCACGGCAGCTCCACCCGCAGCAGGGTCGGTCCGCCCTCCGGGCTGGACAGCCGCAGCCGGCCGCCGGCGAGGGCGACCCGCTCGGCGAGCCCGGACAGACCGGTCCCGCCCGTCGGGTCGGCGCCGCCCCGGCCGTCGTCGCGGACCTCCAGGACGAGCTGGTCGGCGTGCCGGCCCCCGCCGATCGAGGCGGTGGTGGCGCCGCTGTGGCGGGCGATGTTGGTCAGCGCCTCGGTGAGCACGAAGTAGGCGGTCCCGGCGACGGCCGGCGGCAGCTCGACGGGCAGGTGCAGGTCCACCTCGACCGGCACCGGGCAGCGCCGGGCCCGGTCCGCGACGGCCACGGCGAGCCCATTGTCGGCCAGCGTCGCCGGGTCGAGCCCCCGGACCAGGTCACGCAGCTCGGTCAGCGCCAGCCCGAGCTCGTCGCGGGCCGTGTCGAGCCGCGCCGCGCAGGCCGAGCCGTCGACGGCGTCGAGGCGGGCCAGGCCGAGGGTCACCCCGAGCGCGACGAGCCGTTGCTGGGCGCCGTCGTGCAGGTCCCGCTCGATCCGGGCCCGTTCGGTCGCGAACGCGCCCAGCAGCCGCCGGGTCGCGACGTCGGACAGGTCGGGGGCCAGCTCGGTGCCGCGTGGTCCGAGGACGGTGCGGGTCAGCGTCGCCCGCGCACCGGCCCACGCGGTGACCGTCCACGGGGTCGCGGCGAGCAGCAGGATCCCGAGCGCGACAAGCGGCCAGGCGGTCGGGTCGTCGATGGGGGAGACGAACAGCAGCACCGGCAGGACCAGGGAGAAGCCGAGGACACCGGCGTCGAGCGCGGCCAGCGCGGTGGCGGCGAGCAGCGCGAACCCGATCTCGCGCCAGGTCAGCGGGGCCCGCCAACGGGCCGCCGACCACCACCGCCCGGCCGGGCGCGGCGGGGCCGGCAGCGGTGCGGTGTCGACCAGGCGCAACCGGGCCCGCTCCAGAGCGGCGAGCGGCCTGCCCGCCAGGCCCACGGACACCACCAGGACCACGGCGGTGCCGGCGGCGACCCACGGTCCGCCGAGCGCGAGCCCGGACGTCCCGACCGCGACGACGCCGACGAGCCCGGCCCCCAGCAGCGCACCGGTCAGGAGGAAGGCCAGCGAGCGCCACGGCCACGCCGTCGCGAGGAACCGCAGCGGCTGCTGGTCCAGCGCCTGCCAGGCCGTCACGATCCGCACGCCGTGACGGTACGAGACGGAAGCGGCAGTGCGCGGTCATGCAGGCACTACCTCGTCGGGGCGGGTGGTGCGGCCGAGGCGATCAGTTGTCGATGGTCTGCGTGTCCGGTGGCGGAGGGGTGTCCGGCGGCTGCAGGGCGGACAGGATCCGTTGCACGGTGCGGCGGCCGTGCGCACCAGCCCACCAGACCAGCGCTGCTGAGACGACCGCGACTCCCAGAATCAGTCCACCCAGCAACCGTTCCCCTGATGCCGCGATCAGAACGGCGGGGACGGCGAGCACGACGCCCAACACGACGGCGAGGCCGGGTAGCCACCGGAGCACTCGCAGCTCACGACGGCACTGGCGGAGCAGCAGTGCTCGTATCTCGTCCGGCACCACGACGGTGCGTCCGGCGCGAGCGGCCTTGATCGCGATCCTGGCCCGAGCGATCTGCACAGCATCGGCGCCGGATTGTGCAAGGGCACCGGTGCGTACCCAGCTGACCAGCAACCCGCCGTACAGCAGTGCTCCCGGCACGAGCACCGTGGCACCGACGGATCCGTAGAACGCTGCCGTCGGCACGGACAAGAGGACATAGAAGGCGGCGGACACGGCCAGGGCCGCCCACCAGGGGTGCCCGATGAGCCATGCGCCGCAGCGGTCCCGCCACCGCACCTCGAGACCGGTGTCGTCGGTCATCGTGAGCCCTCCCCGGCCGACGGCGACGAGCGGTCCGCCGATGTGGTGCGTCGGTCGCGGTCCGAACGGCGCTCGCGGCCGGTCGCGAGGGTGCCGAGTCCGCAGGACCGGGTCCTGGCCATGCGCACGTCCCCACGTCGCAGCGCACGCAGGAACCGGGACTGCTCGTGCGCGGTCGGCAGCTCGTCCAACGGGGTCCGGGCGAGCGGTCCGGGGCGTGATGCGCGACGTCTCCCGGGCAGCGACGCCGTCAGCCCCGGCGAGACGAGCAGCGCCCCTCCGGTCAGAGGGTCTGATGCCCACCCGGAAGTCATCCGTCTCCCGTCCGCCACACCGGCGACGACACTGCGCGCACCTCCGATCACCAGAATCGCGGGAGGCCATGACCGGTAGCGCCGTTCGCGCCTGAACCCGGCAGCCACGATCGTGTCCTTCCGCGGGCGGCCCGATCTGGCCCGGTTGCGCTGCGGCTGCTGTTCGTCCACCGCCACCTCCGTCCCACAGCGACCGTTCCGCTCCGTGCACCCGCCGACGGTCCGATCCTTGGGGCCTGTTCGTCACCTATCGTCCGGAAAGGTCGGACCGCTACAGATATCCGGTAGCGCAGGCACTACCCCGGAACTCCCGTCCGGGTGACCGCGCGGGACCCGGCCCCGGCGGTCCACTCGGCACATGCCGACCACGACGATCGAGCTCCACGACCTGCACCACGTCCACCGCCCCCGCGGGGCGCCTCCGGTCCGCGCCCTGGACGGGGTCTCACTGCGGCCCCGGCCCGGCACCGTCACCGCCGTCATGGGCCCGTCGGGGTCGGGCAAGTCGACCCTGCTCCACTGCGCCGCCGGTCTGATCGTCCCCACCTCGGGCCGCGTGCTGCTCGGCGGCACCGACCTGGCGACGCTGTCCGAGCGGCGACGCACGCTGGCCCGCCGGGAGCGCACCGCCGTCGTGTTCCAGGCGTTCAACCTGGTCGCCGCGCTGACCGCGGCCCAGAACGTCGCCCTGCCCGCGCGGCTCGCCGGGCGCCGGGTGGAGCGCCGCGCCGTCGTCGCGGCCCTCGACGAGGTCGGGCTGGCCGACCGGGCCGGGCACCGTCCGGCCCAGCTGTCCGGCGGGCAGCAGCAGCGCGTCGCGATCGCGCGCGCCCTGCTCACCCGGCCCGCAGTGCTGTTCGCCGACGAGCCGACCGGCGCGCTCGACTCGGCCGCGTCCACCGGCGTGCTGGCGCTGCTCCGCCGCTGCGCCGTCGACGGCGGCGCGATGACGCTGATGGTCACCCACGACCCGGCCGCCGCGGCCTGGGCCGACGAGGTCGTCGTGCTGCGCGACGGGCGCCTCGCCGACCGGTTCCCGGTGCCCGGCCCACCCGGGGACCGTGGCGCCGCGGCCGCGGCCGCGGTCGCCCATCGGCTCACCGGACCCGCCGTGCCGGCCCGGGACGGTGCCCGGTGATCGCCGCCGCGAGCGTGCGCGGCCGCTGGCGGGAGCTGCTCGCCGCGGTCCTCGGCGTCGCCGTCGGGGTCGGGCTGCTCGGGGCGGTGCTGCTCGCCGCGGCCGCGTCCCGCCCCGTGGTGCAGGAACGCCTCGCGGCCACGTCCGCGCTGGTCGTCGCCCCGCCGGTCGCGACGTCGACGACCCCGCGTTCGCACGGGCGGATCCCGTGGAGCGTCCCGGCGGCCGACGCCCTCGCCGCCCGCCTCGCGGCGACGCCCGGCACGACCGCGGTGCCCGACCGCACGTTCCCCGCGGTCGCGTTGCCCGACGGACGCCCGGTGGGCGACCCCGACGACCTGGAGGGCGGTCACGGTGTCGCCTCGCTCGCCCTCGGCGGCCACCGCGTCACGGCGGGGGAGCGTCCCCGCGGTCCGGGCGAGGTCCTCGTCCCGCGCACGCTCGGCGTCGGTCCGGGCGACCGGCTCGCGGTGCAGTTCGCCGACACCGTCCGCACGATGGCCGTCTCCGGCACCACCGACGGCCCCGGCCTCTGGGTGGACGACGCCGAGGCCGCCCGGCTGGCCCCGGGCGTGCGGACGATCGGCGTCCTCGGTGCGGTCCCACCGGCGCCGCCCGGCGCGACCGTCCTGACCGGCGACGACCGCGCGGACGTCGAGCCGGTCCAGGACGCCCGGGTGCGGTGGCGCGGCGACCAGCTCCTCGGCGCGCTCGGGCTGCTCACCGTGGTCACGACCGTCGTCGTGGTCGGCGCCGCGCTGTCCACGGCCGTCGCGGGGCGCCGCCGCGAACTGGGCCTGCTCCGTGCCGCCGGGGCGCTGCCCGGCCGGGTGCGCCGCCTCGTGCTCACCGAGTCCGCGCTGGTCGGGGTCCTCGGCGCGGCGGCGGGCACGGTGCTCGCGGTCGGCTCGGCCGCACCGCTGCACGCCGTGCTCGTCGCCGCCGACGCCGCACGGCCGGCCCCGGTGCCCGCCGTCGCCGGGCCGCTCGCCGCCGCGGGCGCCGCCGGGGTGCTGCTCGCGGTCACCGGTGGTCTCGCCGCGGCGCGCCGGGCGGCCTGGGCGGCGCCGCTGGACGTCGTCCACGACACCGGTCCCGGACGCGGACCGGCGCGGGGCCGGCTCGTCGGCGGGCTGCTCGCGCTGGCCGCCGGGGCCGTGCTCGTGGCCCGGACCGCCGCGGTGACCGGCGACGGCCGTGTCGGGCTCGCCCTCGCGACCGGTGCCGCACTGGTGGTCGCGGCCGCGCTGCTCGCCCCGGCGCTGGTCGGCGTGCTCGCGCGGGCCGGCACCGCCCGTCGGGGCGGCCGCGTCACCGTGGCGCTGGTCCGCGCCGAGCTCGGGACCAACCCGGAGCGGACGGGCGCGGTCGTCGCGCCGGTGGTCGTCGCGGTCGGATTCGCGGTGCTGCTCGGCGGGCTCGTCGCGACCTCCGCCGCCGCGTACCCGGCCCAGCGGACCGCGCAGCTCGCCGGGCAGGTGACCGTGGAGCGCGACGGCACGCCCGGCCTGCCCGACGACGTCGCCCGCGCCCTCGCCGTCCCCGGTGCCCGGATCCCGCTGCCGACGGTGCTCGTCGTTCCCGGACCTGCGGGACCGACCGCCGTCGACGCGGTCGGGACCGCCGACCCCGCCCTGGTGCGGCCGGGTGAGGTGGTCCTGTCCAGCCCGACGGCCGACGCGCTCGGCCTCGCCGGGGGTGCGATCCTCGACGCCCGGTTCGCCGACGGCAGTGTCGTTCCGCTGCGGGTCGCGCGCGTCCTGCCACCCGACGAGCGGCGCGGGGACCTCGTCGTCGACCGCTCGCAGGTGCGCGCGCACGACCCGGCGGCCCTCACCCGCACCGCGTTCCTCCCGGCGGGCGCGGTGCCCGACCAGCCACCGCCCGGGGTCACCGTGCGGGACGCGGCGGCCTACGCGGCCGCCGGGTACGCCGTCGACGCCCGGCTGACCGGCCTGCTGGCGACGGTGCTGGTCGCGGTGTCGGCGGGCTACGGCGCGCTGGCCGTGGCGGCGGGCGTCGTCGCCGCGACCGGGACCCGGCGGGCCGACCTGGCCGTCCTCGTCGCGGCCGGGGCGACCCGGGGCCGGATCGTCGCGACCGTCGCCGCCGAGACCGGTACGGCGGCGACGCTCGGGACCGCGCTCGGCCTGGCGGTGGCCGTACCGCCCCTGGTCGCGGTCGCCTCGGGTCTGTCGGCGGCCACCGGCACCGCGGTGGGCCCGGTGCCCGACGTCGGCGTGACCGCCCTCGCCGCCGGAACGTGCCTGCTCGTCGCCGTCCTCGCCGGTGCGGTGACCGCGGCGCGCGCGGTCCGATCGTGATCATCGGTACCTGAGTGCTGCCGCCGGTCGGCCCGAGCAGCGCACAGGTACTGATGATCACTGCGCCGCCCCCGGGCCGCGGGGAGCCGCGCAGGGTGGCGACTACGCTGGTCGCGTGGCACGCATCGTCGTCCTCGACTACGGCTCCGGGAACCTGCGCTCCGCCGAGCGCGCCCTCGAACGCGTCGGCGCGGACGTCACCGTGACGTCCGACTTCGACGCGGCGACCGAGGCCGACGGTCTCGTCGTCCCCGGGGTGGGCGCCTTCGCGGCGTGCATGCAGGGCCTGCACGCCGTCCGCGGCCCGCAGATCATCGGGCGTCGCCTCGCCGGCGGCCGCCCGGTCCTCGGGATCTGCGTCGGCATGCAGGTCATGTTCGAGCGCGGCGTCGAGTTCGACGAGGACACCGAGGGCTGCGGCGAGTGGCCCGGCACGGTCGAGCGGATCCAGGCCGACGTGCTACCGCACATGGGTTGGAACACCGTCCGGACCCCGCAGGACAGCACCCTGTTCGCCGGGCTCGACGCCGACACCCGCTTCTACTTCGTGCACTCGTTCGGCGTCCGGCGCTGGACCCTGGAGCCCTCGCACGCGATCGCCCCGCCGAAGGTCACCTGGACCCACCACGGCGAGGACGTCGTCGCCGCGGTGGAGAACGGGCCGCTGTCGGCGACCCAGTTCCATCCGGAGAAGTCCGGCGACGCCGGCGCCGCGGTCCTGGAGAACTGGCTGCGGTCGGTCAAGGGCTGACACCGACCACGACGCCGCCGCCGTCGAGCCGGGCTTCCAGCTCGCCGATGCGGCCGTCGCGGCCGATGCAGGTGACCACGACGGCGGGACCGCTGCCGAGGTCGGCGACGAGCAGGCGGGTGGTCTCCGCTGCGGGCACACCGACGGTGCCGGGGGCCCGTGCGACCACCTCCGCGACCGGTCCCGGCGCGAGGTCGTCGAGGTCGACGGTGCGCTGTGCCGGGTCCCGGGCGAGCGGTCGGTCGGTCGTGACCACGCCCAACCCGTCGTCGGAGTCCCAGACGTAGGTGCGGGTGCGGGTGGGCCGGCCGGGGTCGGCCGTCTGCACGGTTATCCGGTCCGCGCCGTACACCGCGACCCGGTCGACGACCGTGCTCCCGGTCGCGCGGCGGACGTCGTCGACGAGGCGGGTCAGCCCCTCCTCCGTGCGGAGGTCGGTGGCCGGCGCGGAAACGGCGGGAGCCGGGTCGCGGACCGGCCCGAAGTCGATCTGCTGGGCCTGGACGTGCAGCCAGACCCGTCCGACGACGAGGATCACCGCAAGAGAGATCAGCCTGCCGAGCCACGAGGCCGGTCCGTACCGTCGCCTCCGGTACTCGGCGATCTCGCGCCGGTCCGGGGCCGACGGCAGGAACGGCGGTCCGACACGAGGCGCGGTCCGGTCGGCGCGCGTACGGGCACGGAGGAAGGGCATGGCGGGGAGTGTGGCCGTGCTCGCGCGCCGCCACGGCCGTTCCGCGGAACGCACCTCAGCCCAGCGCGTACTCCCCGGAGCGCAGGTCGAAGGTCACCGTCCGCCGGTCCGAGCGCAGCGCCTCGAGCACCTGCCCGACGAGCGTCGCGACGTCGGAGCCCGCGGCGATCCCCGACGGCACCGTCCCGGCGACGGCACGGTCGGCGAGCCCGGTCTCGATGTGCGGCGGCCGCACGTCGAGCACCCGCACGCCCTGCTTGCGCACGCCACCGCGGGTCGCGGTCAGCCACGCCGACAGCGCCGCCTTCGACGCCGAGTACGCCGCCATCCCCGGCGTCGGCACGTCGGCCAGGATCGCCGAGATCATCGCGAGCGTGCCGCCGGAGTCGGTGAGATGCGGGAGCGCGGCCCGGCCGATCGCCATCGGGGCCTGCGCGTTGACGGTCAGCAGGTGCTCGGTGACGACGTCGTTCTCCGACTCCTCCCCGAACCCGGCCACCCCGATCGCGACGATCACCAGGTCCAGCCCGCCCAGGGCGTCCGCGGCCTCGTCGACGACGGCGGCGCAGCGCTCCAGGTCGAGTGCGTCGAAGGTGAACGTGGGCTCGCCGTCGGCCCCGGAGGGTTCGGTGCGGCCCGCCGGCGCGAGTGTCGCGCCCTGGTCGCGCAGCGCCTCGGTGAGCGCGCCGCCCAGCACACCCGTCGCCCCGACCACCAGCGTCCGCGCCCCGGAGAGTTCCATGATCCGACGGTAGGGCGAACCGGCGACGGCCGCGCGCTCACCGCTGGCAGCGCGGGCACCACCAGGTCTCGCGGCCGTGCGGGGTGCGCTCCGGCGGCGTGAACGCCACCGCGGTGCCGCAGCGCAGACAGGGTCGCCGGTAGCGGCCGTAGACGAAGTGCCGCGGCCGGACCCGCCCGGTGGTGTTCTGCGCGGGGTTGCGCACGACGGCGTCGCGCAGCAGCGCGCGGCCGTGCCCGAGGAGCGCGCCGGGGTCGTCGACCGCGGAGCACGCCCGCCACGGCGAGACCCGCTCCAGGAACAGCAGCTCCTGGGCCCACATGTTCCCCAGCCCGGCGACGACGCGCTGGTCCAGCAGCGCCGCCAGCACCGCCCGGCCGGGGTCGGCGCGCAGCCGGGCGAGGGCCGCGTCGCCGTCGAAGGTGCCGCCGAGCAGATCCGGGCCCAGGTGCCCGACGACGGTGTGCTCGTCGCGGGTCGGGAGCACCGCCAGCACCGGCAGCCCGATCCCGGCCACGGTGCGGCCGTCGACGAGGTGCAGCGCGATCCGCAGGTCGGCCGCGACGGCACGGGGGAGCCGCCTCCCGGGCCGCAGCACCGACCACCGCCCGGACATCCGCAGGTGCGAGTGCACTGTCCAGCCGCCCGCGGTGCGGGCCAGCAGGTGCTTGCCGCGCGGCACCCAGCCGGTGATCTCCTGCCCGGCGAGGTCGGCGCCGGCGAAGCGGGGGTGGCGCACGTCCGAGCGTGCGACCACCGCGCCCGCGGTGGCCGCGTCCAGCCGCGCCGCGAGCCGGAAGATGCTGTCCCCCTCGGCCACCCCCGGAGGCTACGAGCGGCGCGGATACGCTGGCGCGGTGAGCTTCACGTTGCTTCCCGCGGTGGACGTCGTCGACGGGCAGGCCGTCCGGCTGGTGCAGGGCGAGGCCGGCACCGAGACCGGCTACGGCTCGCCCCTGGAGGCGGCCCTGAACTGGCAGTCCGGCGGCGCCGAGTGGGTCCACCTGGTGGACCTCGACGCCGCGTTCGGGCGCGGCTCGAACGCCGAGCTGCTGGCCGAGGTCGTCGCCCGGCTCGATCTGCGGGTCGAGCTGTCCGGCGGGATCCGCGACGACGAGTCCCTCGACCGTGCGCTCTCGACCGGCGCGGCCCGGCTCAACCTGGGCACCGCCGCGCTCGAGCAGCCCGAGTGGTGCCGCAAGGTCCTCGCCGAGCACGGCGAGAAGATCGCGATCGGCCTCGACGTCAAGATGATCGACGGCAGGCGCCGCGTCGCCGGCCGCGGCTGGACCTCCGACGGCGGCGACCTCTGGGAGGTCCTCGCCCGCCTCGACGCCGACGGCGCCACCCGCTACATCGTCACCGACGTCTCCAAGGACGGCACCCTCCAGGGCCCGAACGTCGAGCTGCTCACCGAGGTCGCGAAGGCCACCACCGCCCCGGTGATCGCGTCCGGCGGGATCTCCGAGGTCGCCGACCTGGTGCGGCTGGCCGAGGTCGCCGCGACCGGGGTGAACATCGAGGGGTCGATCATCGGCAAGGCGCTCTACGCGGGCCGGTTCACCCTGCCCGAGGCGATCGAGGCCGTCGGCGCGGTGAGCGCCTGATGGGCGTCGCGGTCCGCGTCATCCCCTGCCTGGACGTCGACGCCGGGCGCGTGGTGAAGGGCGTCAACTTCAAGGAGCTCCGCGACGCGGGCGACCCGGTCGAGATGGCGCGGGTCTACGACGCCGAGGGCGCCGACGAGCTGACCTTCCTCGACGTCACCGCGTCGTCGTCGGAGCGCGGCACCATGATCGACGTGGTGCGCCGCACCGCCGAGCAGGTGTTCATCCCGCTGACCGTCGGCGGCGGCATCCGCACCCCCGACGACGTCGACCGGATGCTCCGCGCGGGCGCGGACAAGGTGTCGGTGAACACCGCCGCCATCGCCCGGCCCACGCTGCTGCACGAGATGTCACGGCGCTTCGGCAGCCAGTGCATCGTGCTCTCGGTCGACGCCCGCCGCGTCCCCGAGGGGGAGCAGCCGCAGCCGTCGGGCTGGGAGGTCACCACGCACGGCGGGCGCCGCTCCGCCGGGATCGACGCCGTCGAGTGGGCGCAGCGCGGCCAGGAGCTCGGCGTGGGGGAGATCCTGCTCAACTCGATGGACGCCGACGGCACCCGCGCCGGGTTCGACCTGGAGATGCTGACCGCGGTCCGGAAGGTCGTCGACGTCCCGGTGATCGCCTCCGGCGGTGCCGGCGCGGTCGAGCACTTCGGCCCGGCCGTGCGCGCCGGGGCGGACGCGGTGCTCGCCGCCAGCGTGTTCCACTTCGGACAGCTCCGGATCGGCGAGGTCAAGGACGCGCTGCGGGGCGAGGGGGTCGAGATCCGATGACCGCACAGAGCGTGCGCCTGTCCGCGGCCGAGTCCGCGCTGGACCCGGCGGTCGCCGCCCGGCTCAAGCGCGACGCCGACGGCCTGGTCTGCGCCGTCGTCCAGTCCCGCGCCGGCGAGGTGCTGATGGTCGGCTGGATGGACGACGAGGCGCTGCACCGCACCCTGACCACCGGCCGGGGGACCTACTGGTCGCGGTCGCGGCAGGAGTACTGGGTCAAGGGCGGCACGTCGGGGCACGTGCAGCACGTGCACGAGGTCCGGCTGGACTGCGACGGCGACGCGGTGCTCGTCGTCGTCGACCAGGAGGGGCCGGCCTGCCACACCGGGACCCGGACCTGCTTCGACACCGACGTCCTGCTGGTCAGGGACGGAGAATGAACACCGACGTCCTGCCGGCCGGGGACTGACTCCGGCTCAGCTCCCGAGTGCGCCGAACAGCCCGGCGAGCTGGCCGGTGTCGACGTACTCCTCGATCCGGGTGACCAGCCCGTCGTCGCCGACGTGCACGGCGAGCGCGGCCGGCGCCCGGAACGCGGTGCCGTCGGGCAGCGTCCCCGCGACGACGTAGCGCGCCCACGAGATCCCGCCGGTCACCGGCTGGGCGCGGACGTCACGGAACCCGAAGTCGGGGACCGCCGCGCGGATCGCCCGCACGCTGTGCATCGTGTCCGGCACCGTCGGCGCCTCGACCTCGTCGAAGGAGTGCCAGGTGACGGCGCCGGCGGCGAACAGCCCGTCGCCCGGGTCGACGGCGTCGAGGGCCGCGACCACCCGTCCGGCGTGCGTCCTGTCGGTCGTGGTCATCGGACCTCCGGTGCTCGGCACGCCGCGCCCGTCGCGCCGCCTGTACCGGCACCGTGCCGGACCGGCCCGGCCGCGGCAAGGTCCGCGGGCTCAGGGATGCGCCGGCGGCATCGGTGGCGGCTGGGCCGGGGCGGAGGTGACCCACCGGATCCCGGCGGTGACGGCGTGCCCACCGGCCCGCACGACGGTCGCCTCGGCGACGGGCAGCCACGGCAGCCGCAGCGGCATCCGCGTCCAGCGCGGCATCAGCCCCACCGACGCGGCGGCCAGCACCGAGTACGGCACCCGTGCGGCGAGCGGCAGCGGCGGCTCCCACAACAGGAACCGGGCGGCGTCGCGGGCGGCGGGGGTCCCGGCCAGCTCGGGCCGGTACCCGTCGAGCTGCGCCCGCAGCTCCGCGGTGGACTCCGGCGGGTCGGGCACGCCCAGCTCACGGGCGACGCGTGCGGCGTCGGCGACGTAGGCGTCGCGGCCCGCGGCGTCGAGCGGGGTGCTGCCGTAGCGGTCGTGCGCGGCGAGGAAGCTGTCGATCTCGGCGATGTGCACCCAGCGCAGCAGGTGCGGGTCCGACGCCGAGTAGGGGCGCCCGTCCGGCGCGGTCCCGCGGACGTGGACGTGGGCCCGCCTGATCCGGGCGATCACCCGCTCGGCCTCCTCGGCCGGGCCGAACGTCGTCGCGGCCAGGAAGTACGAGGTGCGCTGCAGCCGTCCCCACGGGTCGCCCCGGAACCCGGAGTGCCCGGCGACCCCGGCCATGGCCAGCGGGTGCAGTGACTGCAGCAGCAGCGCCCGCAGCCCGCCGACGAACATCGACGCGTCGCCGTGCACGGTGCGGATCGCGGCGTCCTCGGCGAACCAGCGCGGGCCCTCGGCGCCGAGGACGCGGGCGCGGCGGCCGGAGCCCTCGTCCCCGGCGACCCGGCTGAACACCGCCGAGCCGATCCGCGAGCGCAGGGCCGCGAGCCGGTCGGTGACGGCGTCGGGGAGCCGGGCGGACAGATCGACCATGGCCCCAGTGTGCGGTCGCACCCCGGCCGCGGCCACCGGGTCGGCGGCCTCCGGCCGTCCCGAGGGCGGGACGGCTGCGGCAGCCGGGTGACAGTCTTGCTCCCGGGGTGGCGTGCTCACCGGCCGCTCGGCGAGGCGGTGCGGGGACACGCCGACGGGCGCGGTAGGACGGTGACCGGCGTACGGAGGGGAGCGATGACGAGCGACGCGAGCGTCGGGGTCCTGCTGGCCGACCCGGAGGAGCCGGTCCGTACCGGGCTGCGCGCGGTGCTCGACGCCGACCCCGGCATCACCGTCCTCGGCGAGGCCGCCGACGGCGACGCGGTCCCCGGCCTGGTCACCCGGCTGCGGCCCGAGGTCGTGCTGGCCGACGTCCGCATGCCCGCCGTCGACGGCGGTACCGCGGCCCGGGCGCTGCTGCGCCGCCCCGACCCGCCCCGGGTGCTGGTGCTCACCACGTTCGGCCACGACCGGTACGTCCTGGACGCGCTGCGCGCCGGCGCCGGTGGCTTCCTGCTGAAGCGGACCCCGCCGCGCGACGTGGTCCGGGCCGTGCACACCGTCGCCGCGGGGGAGTCGCTGCTGTTCCCGGCGGCGGTGCGCGAGCTCGTGGCCGGGTTCGCCACCGACGACGGCGACCGGCTCGCCGCCGCCGGGCTGACCGCGCGGGAGGGCGGGGTGCTGCGGCTGATGGCGCGCGGGCTGTCCGACGCCGAGATCGCCGGGGAGCTGGCGCTCGGCGTGAGCACGGTGACGACCGACGTCGCCGCGGTGCTGGCCAAGACCGGGTCGCGGGGCCGGACCCAGGCCGTCGTCGCCGCCTACTCCTCGGGGTTCGTCGACCCCAGGTTCCCGGTCAGGTAGCGCTGCACGGTGGGCCCGACCGCGGCGATGACGTCCTCGCGCGGTGCCGAGGCCAGCGGCTCCAGCCGCACCACGTAGCGCATCATGCCGAGCCCGATCAGCTGGGAGCCGACGAGCGCGCCCCGCTCGTCGGGCCGGTCGGGGGAGTGCGCCCGGGTGACCGGGCGCAGGATCGCGCCGCCGACGAACTCACGCAGCATCCGGGCAGCGATGTCGTGACCCGCGACGCTGCGCAGCACCGCCGCCATCGGGGCGCCGCCGCCGGTGTCCCAGACCGTCAGGAACCCCCGCACGATCCGCTCGCCGACCCGGTCGGCCGGGCCGTCCAGCACCATCCGCCGGATCTGTGCGGGGTCGACCGGCAGGTCCAGCGCGGCGAGGAACAGCTTCTCCTTGCCGCCGAACCAGTGGTTCACCATGGCCGGGTCCACCCCGGCGCGCTCGGCGATCCGGCGGACCGTGGCGCCGTCGAAGCCGCGGTCGGCGAACTCGGCGCGGGCGGCCGCGAGCAGCCCGGCCCGGGTGTCCGCGCCGCCGGACCGGCGGCCACGACGCCGTGGCGACGCCCCCGGGTCCGGGGGTGCGGTGGCGCTCGGTTCGGTCATGCGCCCCATCCTCACCCGCGCGAGGGCGGCCGTCACTGCTCGGGGACAATGAGTCGCATGACCCAGCGGACCCAGAACGCATCCGGTGGCGCGACGACGACCGGGGCCCCCGCCCCCGCGGTTCCCGCGGCCGCCGCCCTGGGTGCGGTGAGCCCCACCCGTGAGGAGTTCCGGGAGCTGGCGCGCGCGCACCGGGTCATCCCGGTGACCCGGCGGCTGCTGGCCGACGACGAGACCCCGGTCGGGGTCTACCGCAAGCTCGCGGGCGGGACCGCGGGCACGTTCCTGCTGGAGTCCGCCGAGAACGGCCGGTCCTGGTCGCGGTGGTCGTTCGTCGGGGCCCGCAGCGCCGCCGCGCTCACCGCCGTCGACGGCGAGCTGGTCTGGACCGGGGAGGTCCCCGACGGCCTGCCCACCACCGGCGACCCGCTCGACGCGCTGCGCACCGTGGTCACCGAGCTGCACTCCGAGCCGCTGCCCGGGCTCCCGCCGCTGACCGGCGGCATGGTCGGCTACCTCGGCTACGACATCGTCCGCCGCGTCGAGCGCATCGCCGACCCGGACGACCCGGCCGTCGACGACCTGGCGCTGCCCGAGCTGGTCATGCTGCTGGCCACCGACCTGGCCGCGCTCGACCACCACGAGGGCACCGTCACCCTGATCGCGAACGCGATCAACTGGGACGCCACCGACGAGCGCGTCGACCAGGCCTACGACGACGCCGTCGCCCGGCTGGACCGGATGACCGGCGAGCTCGCCGTGCCCGCGCCCAGCTCCGTCGCGGTGTACACCCCGACCCGCCCGGAGTTCCTCCGCCGGCGCACCCCCGAGCAGCACCACGCCGCGATCGAGGACGCCAAGGAGCAGATCCGCGCCGGCGAGGCGTTCCAGATCGTGCTCTCGCAGCGCTTCGAGATGGAGTGCGACGCCGACCCGCTCGAGGTCTACCGGATCCTGCGCACCACGAACCCGAGCCCGTACATGTACCTGCTGCGTCTGGACGACGCGGCGGGCGGGCCGCCGTTCTCCATCGTCGGGTCCAGCCCGGAGGCGCTGGTCAGCGTGCTCGACGGGCGCGCCACCACGCACCCCATCGCGGGCACCCGCTGGCGCGGCGCGACCGACGAGGAGGACCAGCTCCTGGAGAAGGAGCTGCGCGGCGACGAGAAGGAGCGCGCCGAGCACCTGATGCTCGTCGACCTCGGCCGCAACGACCTGGGCCGGGTGTGCGAGCCCGGCACGGTGACCGTGCGGAACTTCTTCGAGATCGAGCGCTACAGCCACGTCATGCACCTGGTGTCGACGGTGACCGGGCTGCTGCGCGGCGACCGCACCGCGTTCGACGCCGTCGTCGCCTGCTTCCCGGCCGGCACCCTGTCCGGGGCGCCGAAGGTGCGGGCCATGCAGGTCATCGACCGGCTGGAGCCGACCCGCCGCGGCCAGTACGGCGGCATCGTCGGCTACCTCGACTTCGCCGGCAACGCCGACACCGCGATCGCCATCCGCACCGCGATGATCCGCAACGGGACCGCGTACGTGCAGGCGGGCGGCGGGATCGTCGCCGACTCCGACCCGGCCGCGGAGGACATGGAGTGCCTGAACAAGGCCCGGGCGGTGCTCTCGGCCGTCGCCGCGGCCGGGTCCATGTCACCCCCGCCGGCCCCGGGCAGCGCGTGACGGCGCCCGGCGACGACGGGGCCGCCGCGCCCGCGGCGGACCGCACCGACCGGCGGGCACTCGGCCTGACCGTGCTCGGCCTGCTGCTCGGCGCCGGGGCGCTGTGGGGCGCCGGGGCGGCCGAGTGGTTCGTGCTGGAGGTGCCCACCGCGACCCGCGGCACCGTCGAGCTCGGCGCCACCGGCGCGCAGCTGCAGCCCGCGGTCACCGCGGTCGCGGCGCTGCTGGTGGCGGCCGTCGCCGCGCTGGTCGCGCTGTCCGGGATCGCCCGCCGCGTGCTGGGCGTGCTGGTCGGGCTCGCCGGGGCGGCCGCGGTGGTGCTGACCCTGCGGCTGGTCGCCGTGCCGCCGTCGGCGGTGGAGCTGGCCTCGGCCCGTTCCGGGCTGACCGCCCCGAACGCCCCCGCGGGCTCCGGCGCGGTCTCGGCGACGCCGTGGCCCTGGCTGGCCGTCGCCGGCGGGGTCGTCGCGCTCGCCGCGGCGGTGCTGCTGGTGGTCCGCGAGCCGCGGCTGCCGCGGCTCGGCGCCCGGTACGCCGCACCGGGGACGCAGGCGGCCACGACACCGGCCGACCCCGACCGGGCGGCCTGGGAACGGCTCGACGCCGGCGGCGACCCGACCGTCGGCCCGCGTGAGGGGGAGAACTAGCATGACCTCGACGTCCGGGCGACGCGCGAGCGGAGGAGGAGTCGGCCCTGTGAGCACTACGGGCACTGCCGGTACTGCCGGACACCCGAACGGGACACCGGGTCGCGTACCCAGCGTCCTCGAGTCCATCGTGGACGGGGTCCGGGAGGACCTCGCCGAGCGCGAGAGCGTCGTCGACTTCGCCGAGATCAAACGGCGGGCCGCGGCCGCGCCGCCGCCGCGGGACGCGATGGCGGCCCTGCGCGAGCCGGGTGTCGGCGTCATCGCCGAGGTGAAGCGGGCCAGCCCGTCGAAGGGGTCGCTCGCCGACATCCCCGACCCGGCCGACCTCGCCGATGCCTACTCCGCCAACGGCGCGCGGGTGATCAGCGTGCTCACCGAGCAGCGCCGCTTCGGCGGCTCGCTGGCCGACTTCGACGCCGTCCGCGCCCGGGTCGACACCCCGCTGCTGCGCAAGGACTTCGTCGTCACGCCGTACCAGGTGCACGAGGCCCGTGCGCACGGCGCGGACGTCGTGCTGCTGATCGTCGCCGCGCTGGAGCAGCCGGTGCTCGCCTCGCTGCTGGACCGCGTCGAGTCCCTCGGGATGACCCCGCTGGTCGAGGTGCACACCGAGGAGGAGTGCGACCGCGCCCTGGAGGCCGGCGCCACCCTGATCGGCGTGAACGCCCGCAACCTGCACACCCTCGAGGTGAACCGGTCGGTCTTCGGTGAGATCGCGCCCGGGCTGCCGTCGCACGTCCTCAAGGTCGCCGAGTCCGGCGTCCGCGGCCCCGGTGACCTGCTCACCTACGCGGGCTGGGGTGCCGACGCGGTGCTGGTCGGCGAGGGCCTGGTGACCAGCGGTGACCCGGCGGCCGCGGTCCGCGGGCTGGTCGCGGCCGGGTTCCACCCGTCCTGCAGCCGCAACGGCGGCTGAGCCGTGCTCGTCACGCTCGCCGCGGCGCTCCCGACGTACATCCCCAGCCCGGACCGCGGTGTCTGGCACCTCGGCCCGATCCCGATCCGGGCGTACGCGCTGTGCATCATCGCCGGCATCGCGGTCGCCCTGTGGTGGGGCGAGCGTCGGCTGCAGGCGCGCGGCGGGCGGGCCGGGACGGTGCTCGACGTCGCGGTGTGGGCGGTGCCGTTCGGCCTGCTCGGCGGGCGGCTCTACCACGTCGCCACCGACTGGCGGACCTACTTCGGCCCCGGCGGCAACCCGTGGGGTGCGCTGGAGATCTGGAACGGCGGGCTCGGGATCTGGGGCGCCATCGCGCTCGGCGGGGTCGGGGCCTGGATCGGCTGCCGCCGCCACGGCGTCCCGCTGCCGCTGTTCGCCGACGCGGTCGCGCCCGGCATCATCGTCGCCCAGGCGATCGGGCGGCTCGGGAACTGGTTCAACCAGGAGCTCTACGGCGGCCCGACCACCCTGCCCTGGGGCCTGGAGATCTACCGCCGCGTCGACCCCGTGACCGGGCTGGACGACCCGCTCGGCGGCGTCGCGCTCGACCCGACACCGATCGCGGTCGTGCACCCCACGTTCCTCTACGAGCTGCTGTGGAACCTCGTCGTCGCCGCGCTGATCGTGCTGGCCGACCGCCGGTTCCGGCTCGGCCACGGCAAGGTGTTCGCGCTCTACGTCGCGGGCTACACCCTCGGCCGGTTCTTCATCGAGCTCATGCGTACCGACCCGGCGACCCGCGTGTTCGGCGACGTCCGGATCAACGTCGTCGTCGCGGCCGTCGTGTTCGTCGGGGCGGTGCTCTACGTCGCGTTCGCCCGGCGCGGCCGCGAGGAGTACGTCGCGCCCGAGCCGGAGGACACCACCGCGCCCGGGGAGCAGGGCAAGCCCCAGGAGCACGAGGACGCGTGAGCGCGTTCGCGGGCTTCGGCGACGGCGCCGTCGAGTTCTACGACGGCCTGCTCGCCGACAACTCACGGGCGTACTGGACCGACCAGCGCGAGGTCTACGAGACCGACGTCCGCGGCCCGATGACGGCGCTGCTCGCCGACCTCGAACCGGAGTTCGGGGCGGGCAAGGTGTTCCGGCCCTACCGCGACGTGCGCTTCGCCGCGGACAAGACGCCGTACAAGACCCACTGCGGCGGCTTCGCCGAGCCGTTCTACGTCGAGGTGTCCGCGGACGGGATGCTCGCCGCGGGCGGCTACTACTACATGGCGCCCGACCAGCTGACCCGCTACCGCGAGAGCGTCGACGACGAGCGCCGCGGCGAGGACCTGCGGGCCCGGCTCGACACCGCCCGCGCTGCCGGGCTCACCGTCGACGGCCAGATGCTCAAGACCCGCCCGCGCGGCACCGACCCTGGCCACCCGCGGCTGGACCTGCTGCGACACAAGGGGCTCTACGTGTCGCGGAGCTGGCCGCCGGACGACGTGCTGCACGGCCCGCGGGCCCGGGACCGGGTCCGCACGGTGTGGCGGGCCTCCCGCCCGGTCACCGAGTGGCTCGACGACCACGTCGGCCCCAGCGAGCTCCCGCGCCGCTGACCCGCCGCGGCCGCGCCGCCGCCGCGCCGTCGGGTCGGTCGTGCCGCCGCCGTGCCGCCGCCGTGCCGCCGCCGTGCCGCCGCCGTGCCGCCGCGCTGTCGCCGGGTCGTGTCACCGTGCCGCGCCGACGGTCCGGGCGGCGCCGGGCGGGTTTCCGTGACACGGTCGACAACCTGCGCGGTGATCCGGACGACGGCCGGGGTACGAACACCGCGGACGGGCCGACGCGGTCCGGGTCGACGCACGGGGGAGTGGGCATGGGAGTGCAGGGGCGGACGCGGGGCCGGCGCACCCGTGACGGGCTGCTGGCGCTGGTGACGGCGGCGTTCGTCGTCGCCGGGTGCACCGCCGCCGGGCCCGCCACCGCGCCGCCGCCCGCCGGGGCGCTGTCCCAGCAGGTCACCGGCGCCGCGACCGGCGAGGCAGCGGTGCCGCACCTGCGGGCCCTGGAGCGCATCGCCGACGACAACGGCGGCAACCGCGCCGCCGGGACGCCCGGCTACGACGCGACGGTCGACTACGTCGCCGGCGTGCTGCGCGACGCCGGGTTCGACGTCACCACCCCCACCTACGACGCCGGGGACGGTCGCGAGCTGCGCAACGT
Organism: Pseudonocardia sp. ICBG601; assembly: GCF_020496245.1. Lineage (NCBI taxonomy): Bacteria > Bacillati > Actinomycetota > Actinomycetes > Pseudonocardiales > Pseudonocardiaceae > Pseudonocardia > Pseudonocardia sp. ICBG601. Next base: position 3,048,348 of record NZ_JAHLJA010000148.1, read on the forward strand.
CGTCGCCCGCACCCGCGGCGGCGACCCCGCCCGGATCGTGCTCGCCGGCGCCCACCTCGACTCCGTGCGGGCCGGCCCCGGCATCAACGACGACGGCAGCGGCATCGCCGGGCTGCTCGCCGCGGCGACCGCGCTCGGCCCGCAGCCGGGCGTCGGCGCCACCGTCTCCTTCGGCTTCTGGGGCTCGGAGGAGGACGACCTGCAGGGCTCGACCGGCTACGTGCGGTCCCTGTCGGAGGAGGAGCGCGAGCACCACCTGCTCTACCTCAACGCCGACATGCTCGGCTCACCCAACGGCGGCTACTTCGTGCAGGGCGGCCGCGGCGAGGACGACGAGGAGCGGGGCCCGTCCGGGTCCGGCGTCGTCGCCTCGGTGCTGGCCGAGGAGCTGGCCGCGGCGGGCGCCCCGCAGCCCGAGACCATCGGCCTCTACGGCGACGACGACGGCCCCTTCGCCGAGGTCGGCATCCCGGTCGCGGGCGCGGTCACCGGCGACGAGGACACCAAGTCCCGCTCCCAGGCCCAGCTCTGGGGCGGCGAGGCGGGCCGGGCCTACGACGGCTGCTACCACTCGGCCTGCGACCGGATCGGCAACGTCGACACCGTGAAGCTGGACCGCTACACCCGCGCGATCGCGGCGACCCTGGCCCGTTTCGCCGACGCCACCCAGCGCCCCTCCGGCTGAGCCGGCCCGCCCGGCGGTGTGGGGACGGTCGGCCTCAGAGCCTCGAGGACGACGTCCGCCCCGGGCGCCGCCGCGCCACCAGTGCGGCCAGCCCCACCCCGAGTACCGCCCCGGCGACGTCGACGAGCGCGTCGAGGACGTCCCCGCTGCGCCCGATCGGCAGCAGCGCCTGCGCGACCTCCGACGCCGCGGCGTAGACGACCAGCCCGCCCAGCAGCGGCCACACCCGGATCCCGGCGGCCCGCCCGGTCCACGCCAGCAGCGCGAACAGCAGCAGGTGGACGACCTTGTCGGTGCCCGGAGGTGCCGTCGGGACCCCGGACGCCGGGGTGAACAGGACCACCAGGCTCAACAGGACCGACAGGACGAACGGCTGGACGCGCACGCCCCCAGTCTGCTCCACCGGTGACCGCCGGGATGAACACCGTCGAACCGGACGCCGACAGGCCGGGTTCCCGTCGTCCTGATCGTTCCAGACAGCGCTACCCTGATAGCCGTGACACGTCGAACCAAGATCGTCTGCACCATCGGTCCGGCCACGGCGACCCCGGACCGGATCCGTGACCTCGTGGAAGCGGGCATGGACGTGGCCCGGCTCAACTTCAGCCACGGGGACCGCGCCGACCACAAGCGCGTCTACGAGATGGTCCGCGACGCCGCCGACTCGACCGGGCGCGCCGTCGGCATCCTCGCCGACCTGCAGGGCCCGAAGATCCGGCTCGGCCGCTTCACCGACGGGCCCACCGAGTGGGCGACCGGCGAGGAGGTGCGGATCACGGTCGACGACGTGGCCGGCACCCGCGACCGGGTCTCCACCACCTACAAGGGCCTCGCCCAGGACGCCCAGGTCGACGACCGGATGCTCGTCGACGACGGCAAGGTCGGCCTGCGGGTCGTCGCCGTCGACGGCAACGACGTGGTCTGCCGGGTCACCGAGGGCGGCCCCGTCTCGGACAACAAGGGCCTGTCGCTGCCCGGGATGAACATCTCGGTGCCCGCGCTGTCGGACAAGGACATCGCGGACCTGGAGTTCGCGATGTCGCTGCGGGTCGACGTCGTCGCGCTGTCGTTCGTGCGCAGCCCCGCCGACATCGACCTCGTCCACAAGATCATGGACAACACCGGCGCCGGCCGCGTCCCGGTGATCGCGAAGCTGGAGAAGCCGGAGGCCGTCGACAACCTCGAGGCCGTCGTGCTCGCCTTCGACGGCATCATGGTCGCCCGCGGTGACCTGGGCGTGGAGCTGCCGCTGCAGAACGTGCCGCTGGTGCAGAAGCGCGCGGTGCAGATCGCGCGGGAGAACGCCAAGCCGGTCATCGTCGCGACCCAGATGCTGGAGTCGATGATCACCAGCTCGCGCCCGACCCGCGCCGAGGCCTCCGACGTCGCGAACGCCGTCCTCGACGGCACCGACGCCGTGATGCTGTCCGGTGAGACCAGCGTCGGCCGCTACCCGATCAAGACCGTGCGGACGATGGCCGAGATCGTCGAGGCCGTCGAGGCGGGCCCGGCCGACGTGCCGCCGCTCAACCACGTGCCCCGCACCAAGCGTGGCGTGCTGTCCTACGCCGCCCGCGACATCGGCGAGCGGCTCTCGGCGCGGGCGCTGGTCGCGTTCTCCCAGTCCGGTGACACGGTGCGCCGCCTGGCCCGGCTGCACACCCGGCTCCCGCTGCTGGCGTTCACCCCGGAGCCCGCGGTGCGCAGCCAGCTCGCGATGACCTGGGGCGTCGAGACGTTCCTGGTCGACAAGGTCGACTCGACCGACGCGATGATCCGCCAGGTCGACCACGCGATCCTGTCGATCGGCCGGTTCAAGCCGGGTGACCTGGTGGTCGTCGTCGCCGGGTCGCCGCCCTCCACGGTCGGGTCGACCAACCTGATCCGGGTGCACCGCCTGGGCGAGGACGACCACGCCTGAGGCCGGTTGGGCATACTCACCGACCGTGAGTGCCGATTCCGCAACCGCGCAGACCGCAGCCGACGGTGAACCGCGCGGCCAGGCCGTCCTCGACGACCTGGTCGCGCTGCTGGACCTGGAGCGGCTGGAGGACAACCTCTTCCGCGGGGTGAGCCCGCCGGTGTCGCTGCCCCGCGTGTTCGGCGGGCAGGTCGCGGGCCAGGCGCTGGTCGCCGCGGGCCGCACGGTGCCGGCCGACCGGGGCGTGCACTCGCTGCACGCCTACTTCATCCGGCCCGGGGACCCGAGCATCCCGATCGTCTACGAGACCGAGCGGGTCCGCGACGGCCGGTCGTTCACCACCCGCCGGGTGCTCGCCATCCAGCGCGGCGAGCCGATCTTCTCGCTGTCGGCGTCGTTCCAGCTGCCGCAGAACGGTCTGGAGCACTCCCAGCCGATGCCCTCGGACGTCCCCGCGCCGGACGCCGTCGACGACCTCGGCACCCGCGCCGCCCGCGGCGACGGCGGCTGGATGGCCGGGCTGCCGCGCCCGCTGGACATCCGGCTGATCGACGAGCCGTCCTGGTCGCAGGACCACCCCGGCCCGTCCGACGACCCGATGCGGCTGTGGCTGCGCGCCGACGGCGAGCTGCCCGACGACCCGCTGCTCCACGTGTGCCTGCTCACCTACGCCAGCGACCTGACCCTGCTGGGGTCGGTCGTCGCCCGCCACGACGTGCCCCGGACCGGGCTGCAGATGGCGAGCCTGGACCACGCGATGTGGTTCCACGCGCCGTTCCGGGCCGACGAGTGGCTGCTCTACTCGTGCTTCTCGCCGGCCGCGTCCGGCGGGCGCGGCCTCGCGAGCGGCCGCTTCTTCACCGCCGACGGCCGCCTGGTCGCCACCACCATGCAGGAGGGACTCGTCCGGGTCCCGCGCGCCGGGAGGGACGCACGCCCATGACCGTCGAGTCCGAGATCTCACTGCCCAGTGTCAACGGCGGCAGGCTGCCCGGCTTCCTGGCCCGCCCCGAGACCACCACCCCGGGCCCGGCGATCGTGATGATCTACGAGATCTTCGGGATGACCCCGGAGATGCGCCGGATCGCCCGCGAGCTGGCCCGCGAGGGCTACACCGTGCTGATCCCGGACCTGTTCGCCCGCGGCCGGGTGAAGCCGTTGTGCATCGCCTCGACGGTGGCGACGATGGCCACCGGCCGCGGCGCCGCGCTCGGCGACTGCGAGTCCGCGCGTCGCTGGCTGGCCGACCAGCCCACCGTCGACGCCGACCGGATCGGGGTCATGGGGTTCTGCATGGGCGGCGGGTTCGCGATGCTGCTGTCCCAGAGCGGTCTGTACCGGGTCGCGGTGCCGTTCTACGGCCGCGCCGGCGTCGAGGTGGAACCGGTCTGTCCGGTCGTCGCCAGCTTCGGCGGGCGGGACGCGCAGTTCGCCGACGGCTACCCGCAGCGCCTGGAGGCCGACCTGACCGAGCGGGGGATCCCGCACGACGTCGTCGTCTACCCCGAGGCCGGGCACTCGTTCATGACGCGCACGCCGGGTGTGAAGGGTGCGGTGGCGCGCCGGACGCCGCTGCACGCGGAGTACCACGAGCCGTCGGCGACGGACGCGACGGAGCGGGTGCGGGCCTTCCTGCGCGACCACCTGTAGCCGGGGCAGGATGGGGGTGTGAGCGAGCGCGATGATCAGCAGGACCGGGCCTGGGGCTTCCGCACCCGGGCCGTGCACGCGGGGACGGTGCCGGACGCCGCGACCGGCTCCCGGGCGGTGCCGATCCACCAGACGACCAGCTACGTCTTCCGCGACACCGACGACGCCGCGGCGCTGTTCGCGCTGCAGAAGTACGGGCTGATCTACTCCCGGATCGCCAATCCGACGGTGGCGGCGCTGGAGGAGCGCCTGGCCAGCCTCGACGGGGGCATCGGCGCGGTGTGCACGGCCAGCGGGCAGGCCGCCGAGTTCCTCACCTTCGCCGCGCTCGCCGGGGCGGGGGACCACGCCGTCGCCGCGGCCGGGCTGTACGGCGGCACCATCACCCAGCTCGACGTGACGCTGCGCCGCTTCGGCGTCGACACGACCTTCGTGCCGGGCACCGACCCGGCCGACTACGCCGCCGCGATCCGCGACAACACCAAGTTCGTCTTCGCCGAGGTCGTGTCCAACCCGGGCGGCGAGGTCGCCGACATCGCCGGGCTCGCCGAGGTCGCGCACGCGGCCGGGCTCCCGCTGATCATCGACGCGACGCTGGCGACGCCGTACCTGTGCCGGCCGCTGGAGCACGGCGCGGACATCGTGATCCACTCGGTGACGAAGTTCCTCGGCGGTCACGGCACCACCCTCGGCGGCGTCGTGATCGAGTCCGGCCGCTTCGACTGGGGCAACGGCCGCTTCCCGGGGATGACCGAGCCGGTCCCGTCCTACGGCGGGCTCACCTGGTGGGGCAACTTCCAGGAGCTCGGGTTCCTCACCAAGCTGCGTGCCGAGCAGCTGCGCGACGTCGGCGCCACGCTGTCCGCGCACTCGGCGTTCCTGCTGATGCAGGGCGTCGAGACGCTGCCGCAGCGGATGGAGGCCCACGTCGCCAATGCGCAGAAGATCGCCGAGTGGCTCGAGGCCGACCCGCGGGTGAAGTACGTGACCTACCCCGGGCTGCCGTCGCACCGGCACCACCAGCGGGCTCGCCGGTACCTGCCCGCGGGGCCGGGCGCGGTGTTCGCGTTCGGGGTGCGCGGTGGCCGGGCCGCCGGGGCGCGGTTCATCGAGTCGGTGCAGCTGTGCAGCCACCTCGCCAACGTCGGCGACGCCCGCACCCTCGTCCTGCACCCCGGGTCCACCACCCACCAGCAGCTCACCACCGAGCAGCTGGAGCACGCCGGCGTCCCCGAGGACATGATCCGGATCTCGGTCGGGCTGGAGGACCCGGACGACATCGTCTGGGACCTCGACCAGGCCCTCACCGCCTCGCAGAAGGAGACCGCGTGACCTGGGAGAACCCGCCCGCGTGGCGGCGGCAGCAGATCCTGCGCGACACCCGCACCGTCGCCGTCGTCGGGGCGAGCCCGAACCCGGCCCGGGCCAGCAACTTCGTCGCCACCTACCTGCTGGCCTCGACCGGTTTCGAGGTGTACTTCGTCAACCCGAACGCGACCACGATCCTCGGGCGCCCGGTGTACCCCTCGCTCGCGGAGCTGCCGGTGGTGCCGGACCTGGTCGACGTGTTCCGCCGCCCCGAGGACCTCGACGGGGTGCTCGACGAGGTGCTCGCCCTCGACCCGGCGCCGTCGACGTTCTGGCTCCAGTTCGGCCTGTTCGACGAGGAGCTGGCCCGCCGCGCGGAGGCCGCCGGCCTGACCGTGGTGATGGACCGGTGCCTCAAGGTGGAGCACGCGCGCTTCGCCGGCGGGCTGCACCTGGCCGGGTTCGACACCGGAGTGATCACCTCGCGGCGCCGGGACTGACCCGCCGCGGCCGACCGTGCTCGGCCCGGCCGGGATCGGCCCGCTCGGACCGGTCCGTTGTGCCGACCGGCCGGGACCGGCCCCCGTCGCGGTCAGATCCGCTCGGGGGCCCGCTCGCCGTCGTCCTCGACGGCGTCGTCGATCGCCAGCTCCCGTTCGGTCGGCGGGTCGGCCTCGGCGCGGGCCTGCTCGGCCGCGTCCTCGGCCTCGTCCCGCGACGCGTACTGCGTGAGGAGCCCGCACCCGCAGTCGCACCGCACCACCCACCGGTCGGCGACGTCGGCCATCTGCAGCACCTGCGGGTCGTGACCGTCCACCAGGACCTCCTCGGCGGCGAGTGTGTGAGCGGCATCATTGCGCGACGCAGCACTCCGGCGCCATTCGTGACAGGGAGTCGTCGGCCGACGGTCCGGGAGCGACGAGCTGCGGCATCTCCCGCACGCCGGCCGCCGCGCCGGGCGTTGCGTCCGCGTGGTCACGACCACCGGAACGCGACGCCCGACGCCGGGGGCACGCGTCGCCGGAACCGGGCCGGTCTCACCAGCCGAGCAGACCGACCAGGAAGGCGTGGATCAGCCAGAACGGGGCGAACGCCAGCGCCACCAGCCCACCGGGGCCGACCCCGCGCCGGGCCGGGAACACCAGCGCCAGAGCCGCGAGCCCCCACGGCACGACCAGCGCGAGCGCACGCAGCGGCCACGACCCGACCCCGGTGAACAGGGCCAGCAGCAGCGCCACCGCCACCCAGCCGGCCGCCGCGGCCACACAGCGGGGGAGCACGGCGGCGACGCCCGGGAGCTGCGGGGACCGGTCGGCGACCGCGGCCCGCTCCGGCTCCGTGCCCGGTGGGTACGGCGGCGCCCCCGGCAGCGGGGCGTGGGGCGGGACGGAGCCGGGGTCGATCCCGGAGAACCCCGGGGCGCCCTGCCACGACGGCGTCGCCCCGGCCGCGCCGGGCGGGTCCGGCCGCGCCGGCTCGTCCGGTCCGGGCCGGTCGGCGGGGTCGGTGCCGCTCATGCCGGGAGCCTAGACCGCCGCCCGCCCCGCGGGCCCGGCCGCGCCGCACGATGATCGCCGGGAGTGGAGTGCAGAACGCAGCGGGGTGCGTCCGGCGCTCCACTTCCGGCGATCATGGTCCGGCGGGGCGGTGTGCGGGAGCCGGGGTGCGGCCGTAGGTCAGCCGGCGCAGCAGCACCTCGGCCGGGCCGCGGTGGCCTCGGCGCCCGGCCACCACGGCGACGACGACGGTCACCAGCCACACCCCGGCCCCGCACAGCGTCGCCGCCCACAGCGGCAGGCCCGCGCCGAGCCCGAGCGTCCAGGCCGGGAACAGGGCCACGAACGCGACCGACTGCGCCAGGTACCCGCTCAGCGAGCGCCGCCCCAGCGCGACCAGCGCGCGGGCCGCCCACCCGCCCGGCACCGGTCCGGCCTCGCCCGGGGACCGGTACACGGCCCCCGGACCGTCCGGCGCCGCGCCGGCGGAGCGTGTCCGTCGCGCGACGACCAGCCCGGCCAGCGCCGCGTACCCGGCGCCCGCGGCGTAGCCGGTCACCGCGTGCAGCACCCCGACCACGAGCGCCACCGGCTCCGACGGCGTCCACACCCCGGCGGCGACCAGCCCCAGCGGCAGGCCGCCCACGACCCCGGCGCCGATCCCCGCGACGGCGACCCGGCGCAGCGCGCGACGGTGCCGGGCCGGGGCGTCGAGCCACCCGGCGCGAGCGACGAGGACCCCCGCGACCGCCGCCCCCAGGAGCCCGACCGCGCTGATCAGCAGGTTGCCGAACAGCCACTCGCCGAACCGCTCCACCGCCGCCGACAGCACGTCCGGCGCGACCAGCGACGGCGACGCCGACGCCGCGTCGGACCGGGTCAGCGCGACGGGGGCGTAGAGCAGCGCCAGCAGCGTCGTCGCGGCCACCCCGGTGAGCACCAGCACCGCGGTCGACCCGCGGACCAGCACCGGCGCGAGGACCACCGCGATCAGCCCGTAGGCGGCGACGAAGTCCCCGTGCCACAGCAGCACCGCGTGCGCGGCACCGACGGCGAACAGTGCCCCGCCCCGGCGTCGCACCAGGGCCAGGACCTGGTCGGGCCCGGCACCGGCGCGGGTCGCGCGGCGGGCGAGCCCGGCGATGCCGTAGCCGAACAGCAGCGCGAAGAGCGGATAGGCCCGGCCGTCGACCAGGGTCAGCTGCGCCGCGGCGAGCCAGGCGTCGACGCCGGTCGGGTCGAGCGGGTAGGTGCGCACGCCGATGCCGCGGTGGGTGACGAAGGTGTGCGCGTTCGCGACGGCGATGAGCAGCAGCGCCGCGCCGCGGGCCAGGTCCGGCGCCGGTGCACGACCGGTCACCGGGACGTCACGCATCACGGCCCACGCTACCGGCGGTGTGGTTCCCGCCACGCGTGGCGGTGGGTGTGCTCCCCGTCGCGGTACGCAGGCGCGATCAGGGCTAGGGTCCGTGGCGTGTCTGCTACCCCCGTTACCGTTACCGTCACCGGAGCCGCTGGCCAGATCGGTTACGCGCTGCTCTTCCGGATCGCCTCCGGGCAGCTGCTGGGGCCCGACACCCCGGTCAAGCTGAACCTGCTGGAGATCCCGCAGGCCGTGAAGGCCGCCGAGGGCACCGCGATGGAGCTCGACGACTGCGCGTTCCCGCTGCTGCGCGGCATCGACATCTTCGACGACGCGAACGCCGCGTTCTCCGGCACCAACGTCGCGCTGCTCGTCGGCGCCCGTCCCCGCAGCAAGGGCATGGAGCGGGGCGACCTGCTCGAGGCCAACGGCGGCATCTTCGGCCCGCAGGGCAAGGCGATCAACGCCGGTGCCGCGGACGACGTGCGCGTCCTGGTCGTCGGCAACCCGGCCAACACCAACGCCCTGATCGCCCAGGCCTCCGCGCCCGACGTCCCGGCCGAGCGGTTCACCGCGATGACCCGCCTCGACCACAACCGCGCGCTGGCGCAGCTGTCGAAGAAGCTCGGCGTCGGCCTCGACGAGATCAGCAAGCTCACGATCTGGGGCAACCACTCGGCCACCCAGTACCCGGACCTCTTCCACGCCGAGGTCGGCGGCAAGATCGCCGCCGAGCAGGTCGAGCGGGAGTGGCTGGAGAACGACTTCATCCCGACCGTCGCCAAGCGCGGTGCCGCGATCATCGAGGCCCGGGGCGCGTCCTCGGCCGCGTCGGCCGCGAACGCCGCCATCGATCACGTCTACGACTGGGTCAACGGTACCCCGGCCGGCGACTGGACCTCCGCCGCGATCCCGTCGGACGGCTCCTACGGCGTCCCCGAGGGCATCATCTCCTCGTTCCCGGTCACCTCCGAGAACGGCGAGTGGAAGATCGTCCAGGGCCTGGAGATCGACGAGTTCTCCCGCGGGAAGATCGACGCGAGCGTCGCGGAGCTGGTCGAGGAGCGCGACACCGTCGCCAAGCTCGGCCTCATCTGAGCCGACCGCACACGGACCGCGGCCCCGCCCCCGTCACGGGTGCGGGGCCGCGGTGCGTCCGGAGCCGCTCCCCGGTGATCGCCGATCCGCGCGCTGATCCGCGCCGCGCGCGCGTCCGGACACGCGCGCCGAGCGGATCTGCGCGCGGACAGCGGATCAGCGCGCGGGCTGCGGATCAGTGCGCGGGCGGCGGCACCGCGGGCGGGTCACCCCAGGCGGGCGCCGGTGCCGCCGTCGAACAGGTGGGTGCGGTCCGGGTCGGGGACCAGCCGCAGCCGGGTCCCGCGCTCCGGCGGGGTGCGCGCGTCGACCCGGGCGACCAGCGTCGTCCCGGCCCCGTCGTGTCCCGCGTCCTCGGTGAGGGTGCCGTAGACGTAGGCGTCGGCCCCCAGCTCCTCGACGACGTCGACGGTCACCTCCAGCCCGTCCCCGGCACCGGCCGGGCGCAGGTCCTCCGGCCGGATCCCGACCGTGACCGTGCCCGACGACGAGGCCGGCACCGCGATCTGTGCCCCACCCAGGGCGACCTGCCCGGAGCCGTCCACCGGCACCGTCACCAGGTTCATCGCCGGCGACCCCACGAACCCGGCGACGAAGGCGTTCACCGGCCGCTCGTAGAGCTCGCGCGGGGTGGCGCACTGCTGCAGCACCCCGCCCGAGAGCACCGCGACGCGGTCGCCCATCGTCATCGCCTCCACCTGGTCGTGGGTGACGTAGACGGTGGTGACACCCAGGCGCCGCTGCAGCGACGCGATCTGGGTGCGGGTGGACACCCGCAGCTTCGCGTCCAGGTTGGACAGCGGCTCGTCCATGCAGAACACGGCGGGCTCGCGCACGATCGCGCGGCCCATCGCGACCCGCTGACGCTGCCCGCCCGACAGGGCACGCGGCTTGCGGTCCAGCAGCCCCTCCAGGTCGAGGATCGTCGCCGCCTCGGCGACGCGGCGGGCGATCTCGTCCTTCGGGCGGCCCGCGTTGGTCAGCGCGAAGCCCATGTTCGCGGCGACCGTCATGTGCGGGTAGAGCGCGTAGTTCTGGAACACCATCGCGATGTCGCGGTCCTTGGGCCGGACGTCGGTGACGTCGCGGTCGCCGATCCGGATGGCGCCGGCGTCGACGTCCTCCAGGCCCGCGAGCATCCGCAGCGACGTCGACTTCCCGCAGCCGGACGGCCCGACGAGCACGAGGAACTCGCCGTCGGCGATCTCCAGGTCCAGCCCGTCGACGGCGGGGGTGTCCGACCCGGGGTAGATCCGCGTCGCCGAGTCGTAGGTGACCGTTGCCATGTCAGCGTCCCGCCATCAGATGTTGGGCTTCACGTCGGTGTCGAAGATCCGGGTCAGCGTGCCCTTGAGGGTGGTGAGCTCGCCCTGCACGTCGGCCCGCTGGTTGAGGATGTTGGCACAGGTCCGCGCGATCTCCTGGTCGGCGCCCGGGAAGAACGCGCGCGCCCGGTCCTGGGTGCGGGTCCGGTCGAGCTGGTCGATCGCGACCTTGCGCAGCGGGGTCTGGGCGAGCAGCGGCCCGGTGTCCGCCGAGGTGCGGATCGGGAGGTAGCCGGTGGCCTGGGAGAACAGCACCGTGTTCTCCGGGCTGGTCAGGAACTTCGCGAACGCCGCCGCGGCGAGCTGGCGCTCCGGCGGGACCCCGGCCGGGATCCCGAGCCCCGCGCCGCCGGTCGGGCACACCGGCCCGGCGACCGGGCCCGCGGGCAGGAATCCGGCGCCGACGTCGAACCGGGCCGCGTCGAGCACGGTGACCAGCGAGCCGGTGGAGCCGACCGTCGCCGACACCGCCCCGGCACCCAGGTCGGTGGTGCCGTCGGTGGCGGCGACGCCGGCCCAGCCCGAGGTCACCGCGTTCTGCAGGGCCGAGACCGCGCGGACCGCCTCGGGGGAGTCGCAGGTGACGTCCCACTCGTTCGACCAGGCACCGCCCTCGCCCCAGAGGTTGTTCTGGAACGACCAGCCGGCGTAGTCGGCCAGGGCGGGGAGCTGGTACGCCTTCTGCGCGCCGGTGCCCGCGGCCTGCAGCTTCGGCCCCCACTCGGCCATCTCGGCCCAGGTCGCGGGCGCGCGGTCGGGCAGACCGGCCTTCTGCCAGTGCGCCTTGTTGTAGTAGAAGATCGGCGTCGAACGGGCCCAGGGCAGCGCCCAGAGCTTGCCGTCGTAGCGGTAGTCCTCGATCAGCTGCTGCCGGTAGTCGGCGGTGTCGATGCCGGTCGCGGCGATCAGCGGGTCCATCGGCACGATGGAGCGCTGCATGTAGTAGCGGAACCACCAGACGTCGGAGAGCACGACGAGGTCGGGCAGCTGGGAGCCGCCGCCGGCCTGCGCGGTCTGGAAGCGCTGCGCGATCTCCTCGTAGTTCGCGCCCGCGGTCACCAGGTTGACCTTGGTGCCCGGGTTGGCCCGCTGGTAGGCGTCGATGATCTGGCGCGACACCTTCTCCGAGCTACCCGGGTTGTTCGTCCACCAGGTGATCTCCTTCGCCGGCTGCACGCCGGAGTAGTCGACCTCCGGGACGGCGGCGGGCCCGCCGCCGCTGGTGGAGGGGCCACCGCAGGCGGCCAGCGCCGCGGCGGCGCCGGTGATGCCGGCGAACTTCAGGAATCCGCGACGGTCGAGATGCATGGCAGCTGGCGTCCTTTCGGGGTGAGGGGAGGAGGAGCGGGGAGCGGTCTCAGTCCTTGACCGCACCCTGGGTCAGCCCGGCGATGATGTGGCGCTGGAGCGCGATGAAGACGATCAGGACCGGTACGATGACGGCGACCGACCCGGCCATGAGCTGGCCGTAGGCCGCGGCCCGGTTGTCCACGTTGGCCAGCAGGGTGAGCCCGACCGGCAGCGTCATCATCTCCGGCTTCGAGATGATCACGAGCGGCCAGAGGTAGTCGTTCCACTCGTAGACGATGGTGATCAGCGCGACGGTGGCGACGGTCGGCGCGGACACCGGCAGGACGACCCGGGTGAGCCGGCGCCAGTGCCCGGCGCCGTCGAGCTCCGCGGCCTCGAGCAGGCTCGGCGGCAGCGTGCGGAAGTGCTGGCGCAGCAGGAACGTGCCGAACGCCGTCCCGAGACCGGGCAGGATGATGCCCCAGTAGGTGTCCGCGCCGCCGAGCGCGGTGATCAGCGTGTAGTTCGGCAGCAGTGCCACCTGCGGCGGCACCATCAGCGTCACCAGCAGCCCGGCGAAGATCCAGTTCTTGAACGGGAAACGGACGAACACCAGCCCGTAGGCGGTGAACACGGCCAGCGCCACCTTGAGCGCGGCACCGACCGCGGTGACCAGCACCGAGTTGAGGAACACCCGGGCGAACGGCAGGCGCTCGGCGACGGTGGAGTAGTTCTCCGTCGTCGGCGCGGCGGGCAGCAGCGCCGGGGTCTGGGTGATGATCTCGGTCAGCGGCTTGAACGACGACAGCGTCATCCACAGCAGCGGGAACAGCACGACGAGCACGGCCACCAGCAGCGGGACGTAGGCGCTGGTCACGACCTCGAACAGGGCCCGCGGCGACAGCGCGCGGGACGACCGGGGCTCCGGAGCGGTGGTGGTCATGCGTAGTGCACCCGCCGCTCCATCCACCGCAGCTGGACCAGGGTGAAGACCACCAGCACCACGAACAGGATCGTCGACACCGCCGCCGAGTAGCCGGCCCGGTTGCTCGACCCGAACGCCTGCAGGTAGGCCTCGTAGATCAGCGTGGTCGTGCCCTGCCCGAGCGGGGTCATGATCCGGATCAGGTCGAAGGCCTGCAGCGAGTTCAGCGCGCTGGTGACGACCAGGAAGAACGTGACCGGCGAGAGCAGCGGCAGCACCACCCGGAAGAACGTCCGCGTCGACGACGCCCCGTCCAGGGCTGCGGCCTCCAGCAGGTCCTTCGGGATCGACTGCAGGCCCGCCAGGTAGATCACCGCGGCGTAGCCCATGTTCTTCCAGACGTAGACGATGCAGATCATCGCCAGCGACATCGACGGGTCGTTGAAGAAGTCCGGTGCGGTCCCGCCGAAGGCCCGGACGACCGCGCCGAGCACCCCGATCGACGGGTCGAACACGAACAGCCACACCAGCCCGACACCGACCCCGGACAGCACGTAGGGGGAGAACACCGCGGCCCGCGCGACGCCGGTCCCCGGCACCCGCCGGTTGAGCGCCAGCGCGATCAGCAGGCCCAGCACCATCGACCCACCGACGGTCACGACGGTGAACACCAGCGTCGTCCACACGATCTCCGCCGACGACGGCGAGGTCAGGAACGCGACGTAGTTCCCGAGCCCCACGAACGTCGCCGACGGTGACCCGAGGGTCCAGTTCAGCAGCGAGTACCGGACGTTCTCGATGACCGGGCGGTAGGCGAAGGCGACGATCAGCGCGGCGTTGGGCAGCACCAGGGCGAGGAACACCCAGAAGTCGTGCCGGTCCCGGGCGGTGAAGCGTCGCCGTCGCCGCGGCGGAGGGTGCGAGGTCGTACCCGGCGCCGTCGGCGTCGAGGCGGACCGGGTGGGGGTGGACGTCACGTGACCTCACGTCTGTCGCAGGGGCGAACGCGGGATCGCACCGTCGCGACCTCGCAGACCCTCGCAGTCTCGTGTGGCCCGGCCGTGTCACGTGTCCGGCGAACAGGTGAACGACGGCACTCGGACGGGTGACGCGAGAGGCTCTCGCTACTCCGCCACGCGGCAGATGGCGAATGCCTCCGCCGGAACGGTGAACGAGGAGCCGTCACTCGTCGTCGGCTCGGACGCCAGCAGGATCCGGGTGATCTCCGACCCGAGCGACAGCGTCACCGGCTCCGGGCCGAGGTTCACCACCACCCGCATCCGCCCGCGGGCGACGACGAGCGTGCGCGCCTGCTCGTGGACGTCGACGCCGATCCGGTCCAGCCACGGGTCCGACAGCTCCGGCCAGGCGCGGCGCAGCGCGATGAGCTCGCGGTGCATCCGCAGCAGCGTCGCGTGCGGCTCCTGCTCGGGCTCGGACCAGTCGAGCCGGGAGTCGGTGAAGGTGGACTCGGCGTTCGGGTCGGGCACCTCGGCGGCGTCGTCCCAGCCGTGGTCGGCGAACTCGGCGCGACGGCCGTCGCGGACGGCCTTCTGCAGGCCCGGGTCGCCGAAGCGGGAGAAGAACTGCCACGGCGTCCGCGCGCCCCACTCCTCGCCCATGAACAGCATCGGGGTGAACCCGGAGGTGAACAGCAGCGCCGCGCCGCAGGCCAGCAGGCCGGGGGACAGCGTGTGGGTCAGCCGGTCGCCGGTGGCGCGGTTGCCGATCTGGTCGTGGTTCTGCAGGTAGGTGACCAGCCGCGAGCCGGGGATGCGGGCGGTGTCGATCGGGGCGCCGTGGCTGCGCCGCCGGAACGACGACCAGGTGCCCTCGTGCAGGAACCCGCGGGTGAGCACGTGCGCGAGCCCGTCGAGGCCCGCCTCGGCGAAGTCGCCGTAGTAGCCCTGGGACTCGCCGGTGAGCACGGTGTGCAGGCAGTGGTGGACGTCGTCGGCCCACTGGGCGTCGAGGCCGTGCCCGCCGCCCTCCCGGGCGGTGATCATCCTCGGGTCGTTGAGGTCGGACTCGGCGATCAGCGACAGCGGGCGGCCGACGTGTGCCTCCAGCGCGGTCACCTCGACGGCGAGCTGCTCCAGCACGTGCTGGGCCCGGGTGTCGCGCAGCGCGTGGACGGCGTCGATGCGCAGCCCGTCGACGTGGAAGTCGCGCAGCCACATCAGCGCGTTGTCGATCATGTAGCGGCGGACCTCGTCGGAGCCCGCGGCGTCGAGGTTCAGCGACGGGCCCCAGATGTTGGAGCCGGCGAAGTACGGGCCGAACCGGTCGAGGTAGGCCCCGGACGGGCCGAGGTGGTTGTAGACGACGTCGAGCACCACGCCCAGGCCGCGGGCGTGGCAGGCGTCGACGAAGCGCTTGAAGGCGTCCGGGCCGCCGTAGTTCTCGGTGACGGCGTACCAGCCGACGCCGTCGTAGCCCCAGTTCACCGGGCCGTCGACGGCGTTGACCGGCAGCACCTCGACCAGGTCGATCCCGAGGGACACCAGGTGGTCGAGCCGGCCGATCGCCGTGTCGAACGTGCCGCCGTCGGTGAAGGTGCCGATGTGGCACTCGTAGAGCACCGACCCGGCCAGCGCCCGGCCGGTCCAGGTCTCGTCGGTCCACCAGAACGCGTCGTGGTCGTAGACGCGGGAGCGCTCGTGCACCCCCTTCGGCTGCCAGCGGGAGCGGGGGTCGGGCAGCGGCGTGGCGTCGTCGTCGAGCAGGAACGCGTAGTCGGTCCCGTGCCCGTGGTCGGGCTGGTCCGTGTGCCACCAGCCCCCCGGGGCGGGGTCGAGCGCGATCCGCTGCTCACCCACCAGCACGCTGACGCGGTTCCTGTCGGGGGCCCACACGGCGAACTCCGTCACGGACGACGATCCTTCCGCACCCGGTGGGGTCCGCGCGCGCCCGGCGGGGGGTGGGCCGGGTCACGCGCCGCTAGGCTGCCCCGATGAGCGACCCCGACGCAGGCGACGACCTCGACCAGGACGCGCAGCTCCAGCCCGAGGACACCCTGGAGTACGGCGGCGTGGCCGACGTGCTCGACGAGGGCTACTCGCCGCCCGAGCGGCCCTGGAACGCCCGCGACGACGAGAGCCTCGACGAGCGGCTGGCCGACGAGGTCCCCGACCCGTGGAACACCACCGACCCCGCGGCCCCCGAGCGCCCGGACCGTGACGTCGACGACGCGACGGGGGAGTACCTCGGCGACGCCCCCGGCACCGACGGCGAGCTGCGCGACGACGAGGTCGGCGACGCCCGGGCGGGCCGGCTCACCATCGACGACGCGTCCTTCGACGGCAGCGACGGCGGCGAGAAGGATCTCGTCGCGGGCGACGCCGGCATCGACGGCGCCGGTGCCTCGGCCGAGGAGGCCGCGGTGCACGTCGTCGAGGAGCCCTGAGCCCCGCACACGCGCGTGCCCCGGTCGCCGTCGGCGGCCGGGGCACGGTGACCGCAGGTCAGGCCGGGCGCACCAGCAGCGCGACCGGGTAGCGCGAGAGCAGGTCCGACAGGGCGGGCGCGGGACCGTCCACCGGGCGGTTCCCGATCATGTCGTGCCAGTCGTCGAAGCCGCCGGGCAGCGGCAGCCGGGTGTCGCCCCACCCGCCGCGGCGGGCCAGCCCCTCGGGCAGCCGGGTCGCGACGGCGACGAGCGCGCCCCCGCCGCGGGAGAACGCGACGGCGTGCTCCGCCGCGGTGCCCTGGGCGTCGACCCGGCCGTAGCCGCTGAACAGCTCCGGGCGGAACCGCCGCAGCCGCGCCGTCGCCGAGGTGACCAGCAGCTTCGCCGCACCGCCTCCGTCGACCGGTGGCTGCTCGCCGGCGTCGAGACGCTCCAGGATCGCGCGCCGGGCGTCCCAGTCGACCGGGCGCCGGTTGTCCGGGTCGACCAGCGAGTACTCGAACAGCTCGGTGCCCTGGTACACGTCCGGCACACCGGGCCCGGCCATCTGCAGGAGCTTCTGGGCCAGCGAGTTCGACCAGCCGGGCTCGGCGATCTCCGCGACGAACGTCTCGATCTCGGCGACGAGCTCGGTGTCGGCGAGCACCTGCTCCGGCCAGGCCGCGATCGCCTCGTCGACCTCGGCGACGGCGTCGATGTGCGAGGTCACCAGCTTGGCCTCCTTGGAGGCCTTGCCGAGGTAGCCCGCGAGCCGGTCGGCCGGGATCGGCCACGCCCCGACCAGCGACTGCCAGGCCAGCAGCTCCAGCGACCGGTCCGGCAGCGGGTGGCGCACCGACCACTCGCGGACCTTCGCCGCCCACGACGCGGGACGCTCGGCGAGCACGGCGAGCCGCGCCCGGACGTCCTCCGAGCGCTTCGTGTCGTGCGTGGACAGCGAGGTCATGGTGCGCGACCGCCCGGCCTCCCGGCGGGCGAGCCCGGTGTGGAACTCCTCGGGCGTCACCCCGAACCGGGCCGGGTCGCCCCCGACCTCGTTCAGCGCGACGAGCCGGTTGTACCGGTAGAAGGCGGTGTCCTCGACGCCCTTCGCGGTGACCATCCCGGAGGTCTGCTGCAGCCGGGTCGCGTAGTCCGACCCGGGCTCGCGGACCAGCCCGGAGTGCAGCGCCCCCAGGACCGCGGCCAGGTCGGGGCGGCGGGTGCGCGCCACCGCGACCGCGGTGTCGGCGGCCGCCCGGCCCTCCGTGATCTCCGGGGTGAGGTAGGAGCGGTAGACCGGGAACCCGCACAGCAGCTCGGCGACCGCGTCGTGCAGGTCCTCGGCGGCGACGTCGGCCAGGTCGAGCCCGGTGGTGCCGGAGTCGGCGCCGGGTCCCGCGCGGAAGGCGTCGGCGATCCGGCGCACCTCCGCGACCAGGATCTCCCGGACGACGAGGTGGCGGCCGTCGTCCTCGACGGCGTGCGCGGAGCGCTTCTCCCCGGTGTGCTCGGCGGCGAACTGGGTGAGCAGCCCCGCCCCGTCCGGGTCGACGAGCACCCCGCAGACCTCGCGCAGTGCCTCGTAGCCGGTGGTGCCGTCGACCGGCCAGGAGATCGGGAGCTCCTCGCCGACCCCGAGGATCTTCTCGACGAGCAGCCACCGGCCCGGGCCGAGCTCGGCGCGCAGCCGGCGGGCGTAGCCGCCCGGGTCGGACAGGCCGTCCGGGTGGTCCACCCGCAGCCCGACGACGGTGTCGTCGGAGCGCACGATGTCGAGCACCGTGCGGTGGGCGTCGGCGAACACCGCCGGGTCCTCGACCCGGACCGCGGCGAGGTCGCTGACGTCGAAGAACCGCCGGTAGGTCAGCTCTGCGGCGCCGCGCCGCCAGGACACGAGCCGGTAGTGCTGGCGGTCGTGCACCTCCTGCGCGGTGCCCTCGCCGGTCCCGGGCGCGAGCGGGAAGCGGTGCTCGTAGTAGCGGAGCTCGCCGTCGGTCACCGACAGCTCGGTGAGCGCCTTCTCCTCGTCAGCGTCGAGCACCGGCAGCAGGATCGGCCCGGCGCCCCAGTCGACGTCGAAGTGTCCCGCCCACCGCGACGCCTCGCCGTGCGTGAGCACGTCCCACCACCACGGGTTCTCCGCGGGCTTCGCGACGCCGACGTGGTTGGGGACGATGTCGATCAGCATCGTCAGCCCGTGCTCGCGCAGCGTCGCGAGCAGCGACCGCAGCCCCTGCTCACCACCGCGCTCACCCGACACCCGGGTCGGGTCGGTCACGTCGTAGCCGTGGGTGGACCCGGCCGTGGACTCCAGCAGGGGGGAGGCGTAGAGCGCCCCGATCCCCAGCCGGTCCAGGTAGCCGGTGAGCGCGGCCGCGTCGGCGAAGGTCTGCTCCGCCGACAGCTGCAGCCGGTAGGTCGATCCCGGAAGGCGCGTCACGCCTCAGCCCTTCGATCGCAGGACGAGCAGGGAACGGGCGGGCAGCGTCAGCACCGAGCCCGCGGACACCGGGTCGAGGTCGGTCCCGGTGACGCCGGCGGCGTTCGGCGGGTGCACCTCGCCGGCGTGGGTGTCGACGACGATCTCCCACGCCTGCCCGAACTCGGCGGGCGGCAGTGTGGTGTCGATGTCCTCCCAGTAGGAGTTGAAGCAGAGCAGGAACGAGTCGTCGACGATCCGCTGCCCGCGCTGGTCGACGTCGGCGATCTGGCCGCCGTTGAGGAACACGACGACCGAGCGGCCCAGGTCGTTGTCCCAGTCCTCCTCGGTCATCTCCCGGCCGGCCGGGGTGAACCAGCCGATGTCGGCGACGTCCTCGCTGGTGGAGGACCGGCCGATCGGGCGGCCGGCGAAGAACCGGCGGCGGCGGAACACCGGGTGCGCGTGCCGCAGCGCGGCGACGCCCGCGGTGAAGGTGGTCAGCGCGTCGTGCTTGCCGGCCAGCTCCCAGTCCTGCCAGGCGATCTCGTTGTCCTGGCAGTAGACGTTGTTGTTGCCGCCCTGGGTGCGTCCGGCCTCGTCGCCGTGCAGCAGCATCGGGGTGCCCTGGGACAGCAGCAGCGTCGCCAGGAAGTTGCGCTGCTGGCGGGCCCGCAGCTCCAGCACCGTCTCGTCGTCGGTGGGGCCCTCGACGCCGCAGTTCCAGGACCGGTTGTGGCTCTCGCCGTCGTTGCCGTCCTCGCCGTTGGCCTCGTTGCGCTTCTCGTTGTAGGACACGAGGTCGGCCAGGGTGAAGCCGTCGTGCGCGGTCACGAAGTTGATCGAGGCGTACGGGCGCCGGCCGTCGCCCTGGTAGAGGTCCGAGCTGCCGGTGATCCGGGACGCGAACTCGCCGAGGGTGCCCGCCTCGCCGCGCCAGAAGTCGCGGACGGTGTCGCGGTACTTGCCGTTCCACTCGGTCCACAGCGGCGGGAAGTTGCCGACCTGGTAGCCGCCGGGGCCGACGTCCCACGGCTCGGCGATCAGCTTGACCTGCGAGATCACCGGGTCCTGCTGGACGAGGTCGAAGAAGGTCGAGAGCCGGTCGACGTCGTAGAACTCCCGCGCCAGGGTGGAGGCGAGGTCGAACCGGAAGCCGTCGACGTGCATCTCGGTGACCCAGTACCGCAGCGAGTCCATGATCAGCTGCAGGGTGTGCGGGTTGCGGACGTTGAGCGAGTTCCCGGTGCCCGTGTAGTCCATGTAGTAGCGGGCGTCGTCGTCGACCAGCCGGTAGTAGGCGTGGTTGTCGATGCCGCGCATGGACAGCGTCGGGCCCATGTCCGAGCCCTCGGCGGTGTGGTTGTAGACCACGTCGAGGATGACCTCGATGCCCGCGTCGTGCAGGTCGCGCACCATCGCCTTGAACTCCGCGACCTGGGTGCCGGACCGGATGGAACCGGCCGAGTAGGCGTGGTGCGGGGCCAGGAAGCCGATGGTGTTGTAGCCCCAGTAGTTCGACAGGCCCTTCTCGGTGAGGTGGTGGTCCTGCACGAACTCGTGCACCGGCATCAGCTCGACGGCGGTGATCCCGAGCCGCTTGTAGTGCTCGATCATCGCCGGGTGCGCGACGCCGGAGTAGGTGCCACGCAGCTCCTCCTCGACGTCGGGGTGCTGGATGGTCAGCCCCCGCACGTGCGCCTCGTAGACGACGGTCTCGTTGTAGGGGATCTTCGGCGGACGGTCCGAGCCCCAGTCGAAGTACGGGTTCACGACGACCGACTTCGGCACGTGCGGCGCGGAGTCGGTGTCGTTGCGCGAGTCCGGGTCCCCGAACTTGTAGCCGAACACGGCCTCGTCCCAGTCGACCGGGCCGTCGAGGGCCTTGGCGTAGGGGTCGATGACCAGCTTGTTCGGGTTGCAGCGCAGGCCCTGGGCCGGGTCGTACGGTCCGTGCACCCGGTAGCCGTAGCGCTGGCCGGGCTCGATGCCGGGCAGGTAGCCGTGCCAGACGAAGCCGTCGACCTCGGTCAGCGGCACCCGGGTCTCGGCGAGACCGCCGGGGGCGCCGGGGTCGGGGGAGAACAGGCACAGCTCCACGCCCTCGGCGACCTCGGAGAACAGTGCGAAGTTGGTGCCGGTGCCGTCGTAGCTGGCACCCAGCGGATAGGCGTGCCCGGGCCAGGCCTGCATGGTCTGCGTCCTCTCGTCGCGCGCCCCGGCCGCAGGCCGCGGGCGCGCTCACACTGTGTCGGGCGGGCACCGTTGCCGCATGGTGGGCGGGACCGTCGGCGGTCCACGCCACATCACCTCCGCGTCCGCAGCAGCTGCGGACGGGGGCGGTCGATCGTCCCAGGTACGGTCAGGAGTCGGCGAGCCGGGCGGGGAAGCCGCCGGTGGCGACCGGGCTCCACCGGGCCGGGGTGATGCGGATCAGGGCCTTCCCCTGGTCGGACATGGCGCGGCGGTACTCGTCCCAGTCCGGGTGCTCGCCGGAGATGGCGCGGAAGTAGTCGACCAGCGGCTCGAGCGCGTCCGGCAGCGTGATGAGCTCGGCGTCGCCCTCGACCTGCACCCAGGCGCCGTCGAACTCCTCGCTCAGCACCACGACCGCGGCCCGGCCGGCCTTCGCGACGTTGGCCGACTTGGCGCGCTCGGGGTAGGTGGCGATCACGATGCGCCCGTCGTCGTCGACGCCGCCGGTGACCGGGGAGGCCTGCACGCCGCCGTCGGAACGGGTGGTCATCAGCACCATGTGGTGCCGGGGACGGACGAACTCGAGCAGCTCGTCCCGGTCGACGCGGTCACTGCGGGCGATGGTGCGGGGCATGCCCGAAATCCTAGGGTGGCCGGGGGCCCCGCGCCCGCCGTTCCTCACCCCGCGCCGCGGGCCACTAGGGTCCGGATCCGTGGCCACCGTCTTCACGAAGATCATCAACGGCGAGATCCCGGGCCGGTTCGTCTGGGCCGACGAGCAGTGCGTCGGGTTCCTGTCGATCAACCCGCTCGGCCCGGGGCACACCCTCGTCGTGCCGCGCGCGGAGATCGACCAGTGGGTCGACGCCGACGCCGGGCTCGTCGCCCACCTCACCGAGGTGTCGCGGACCGTCGGGCTCGCGGTGCGCGAGATCTGGTCGCCGCCCCGGGTCGGTCTGCTGGTCGCCGGGTTCGAGGTGCCCCACCTGCACGTCCACGTGTTCCCGGCCTGGGACATGCGGGCCTTCGACTTCGCGAACGCGGCCGCCACCGTCGACGGCGCCGAGCAGGACGGGCACGCCGAGGCCCTGCGCACGGCGCTGCGGGCCGCCGGGCACGACGCGCACGTCCCGGGCTGAGCGGGTGCACCTGCTGCTCGTCCGGCACGCGCTGCCCGAGGCCGTCGAGCACGACGACGGCACCCACGCCGACCCGGGCCTCGCGCCGCAGGGCCGGGACCAGGCCGCCCGGCTGGTCGACGCGCTGGCCGGCACCCCGGTCGACGCGCTGCACACCAGCACGATGCTCCGCGCGGTCCAGACCGCCGAGCCGCTCGCACGCGAGCGCGGTCTCATCCCGCACACCCGCGCCGACCTGCGCGAGTACGACGCCGAACGCTCGCTCTACGTCCCGGTCGCCCGGATGGCGCAGGCCGACCCGGCGGCCTGGGAGCGGATGCGGGCCGGGCACCTGCCCGAGCACGTCGACGGCGCCGCGTTCCGGGCCCGGGTGTGCGCCGGGATCGAGGAGGT
Source organism: Pseudonocardia sp. ICBG601 (assembly GCF_020496245.1). Taxonomy (NCBI): domain Bacteria; kingdom Bacillati; phylum Actinomycetota; class Actinomycetes; order Pseudonocardiales; family Pseudonocardiaceae; genus Pseudonocardia; species Pseudonocardia sp. ICBG601. The sequence goes on from NZ_JAHLJA010000148.1 coordinate 3,070,947, forward strand.
CGTCGCGGCGCACCCGGGGCGGGCGACGGTGGTCGTCGTCGCGCACGCGGGCGTGGTCAACGCCTACCTCGCCGAGGTGCTGGGCATCGGCCGGGACCTGCCGTTCCCGCTGGACTACGTCGGGATCTCGCGGGTGGTGTGCGCCCGTGACGGGATGCGCAAGGTCCGGACGGTGAACGAGACGGCCCACGTCGTGGACCTGCTCTGATGCCGGAGCGGACCGTTGCGGGACGGTCACGTCGACCGCTTGCCGTCGACCGTTTGCCGTCGATGGCGACGCACGTGACGGGCCTGTGACGCCGCTCATACGCCGTTCGCCGCCGTCGTTGCGCCGCCCGGCTTCACGCGGATCATCCGGGGCGACGACCGGGCGGGGTGTACCTAGGCTCGACGGGAACTCCTGCCCGCCGCCGACGCCGAGGTTGTAGGCCCCCGCGCCGAGGTCGGGTGCCGGGTCCGCAGCGGGCCGCCCACGCCGGACTCCGAAGGGACCCCACGCCGATGGTCGAGCGCGGCGGCTCCGGGACGGGAGACGACGAGCCTCGCGACCCCGATCCCGCCGCCGGCGTCCGCGGCCCCTTCTCCGTCCCGGACTTCCGCGCGCTGTGGACCGCGGAGGTCCTGTCGGTCGCCGGCGACCAGGTCGCGCGGGTCGCGCTGACCGTCCTGGTCCTGAGCGAGACCGGCTCGGTGGCGTGGTCGGCGGGGGTCTACGCGCTGACCTTCCTGCCCGCCCTGCTCGGTGGGCTGCTGCTCGGCCACTTCGCCGACCGGTGGCCGCGTCGCCGGCTGCTGATCGGGACCGACCTGGTCCGGGCCGGTCTCGTCGTCGCCATGGCCGTGCCCGGTCCCGGGCTGCCGGTCCTGGGGGCGCTGCTGGTGCTGGTCGTCCTGCTGGGCGGCCCGCACACCGCGGCCCGCTCGGCCCTGCTGCCCGACCTGCTGTCCGGGGACCTGCTCGCCCGTGGCCTGGCGCTGCGTCAGGTCTCGGTGCAGGTGGCGCAGGTGGCGGGCTTCGCGGGGGGCGGTCTGCTCGTCGCGACGCTGACCCCGCGCGGCGCCCTGCTGGTCGACGCCGCGACGTTCGTCGGCTCGGCGGTTCTCGTCGGCCTCGGTGTCCGGTCCCGGCACGCGGCGGTCGCGGCCGGACCGTCGGCGGCGACCGCGCCGGCCGCGGCCGCGTCGGAGCCCGGGTCGGCGACGCGGTGGGGGGCCCGGTCCGGCGCCTGGTGGCGGTCGGCGCTGGCCGGTCTGCCGGTCGTGTTCGGCCACCCCCGGCGGCGTTCGCTGGCCCTCATGGCCTGGATGCTCGGCATCTTCGTGCTGCCCGAGGCGCTGGCGGCGGCCTACGCCGTCGCGATCGGGGCGGGCCCGGCGGCGACCGGGCTGCTGATGGCGGCCGACCCGGCGGGCAGCGCGGTCGGGGCCCTGGTCGTCGCCTACGTGCTGCCGGCCCGGCTGCGTGAGCGCGGCCTGGTGCCGCTGGCCGTCGGGGCGGCGCTGCCGCTCGCACTGACGCCGCTGGCGGCCGGCCTGTGGCAGGCGGTCGCACTCTGGGCGGTGTCGGGAGCATGCGCCACGGCCTGCCTGATCGCGGCCCAGTCGGGCTTCGCGCGGGCGACGCCGAGCGCGGTCCGCGGGAGCGCCGTGGGCGTCGCCGCGTCGGGTCTCGTGGCGACCCAGGGGGTCGCGGTCTTCGCCGGCGGGATACTGGCCGAGTGGACCGCTCCCGCGACGGCGCTCGGTGTGTTCGGTGCGGTGGGGATCGTGCTCGCCCTCGGTGCGGTCCGGATGCTCCGGTCGGCCGGTCCGGGGGCGGTCGCATGACCCCGGCACGCGTGGTTCCCGGTGCTCACCAGCCTCGGTTGCGCACGACGTCACCTCCTGTCGTCCGGTATGGCGGCACCGCCGCCTCTTCTGTCACTCATCGTGACGAATCGACGACCATCATACCCGTTCGGGTGACATCGACGGTGTCGGACGAACGCGATGTGCCGATCGGTCCCGTCCGTTCGGGTAGGTACTCGTGACCGGGACCGGGAGTGGCGACCCCGAACGTCCCCGCTGGCCCTTCCGCGGCCTGCCGGCACGGGTGCTCGCCGTACTGGTGCTCGTCGAGCTCACCGCCGTGGTGCTCGTCGTGACCGACGTGGCCCGGCTGCCGTGGGACCGTGACACCGGCCTGCTGGCACTGGGCGCACTCGGCCTCGCGGCGCTCGGCGCGGTGCACACCGAGATGGCGACCGGCATCGAGCGGGTGCGCCGGCGGGTCGCACACGTCTCCTACTTCGACCTGTCGACGGTCTGGACCTTCGCCGCCGCGCTGCTGTTGCCACCGGGGGTGGCGGGCCTGGTGGTCGTCGCCGTCTACGGCCACCTGTGGTGGCGGGTCTGGCGCCCCGCCGGGGCGCAGCTGTACCGGCACGCCTACACCACCGCGACCGTCGTGCTCGCCGCGATGGCCGCCTCGGTCCTCGTCCCGTCCGAGTCGCTCACCGCGGCCGCGGGGGTCGGCGGCGGGAGCCAGGTGGTCGGCTACCTGTCGCTGCTGCTGGCCATGGCGGTCTACGGACTGGTCAACCAGCTGCTCGTCGCGACCGCGCTGGCGCTGTCCTCGCCGCACCGCCCCGACTGGCGACGCCTGGTGGGGGACTGGGACGACCACGTGCTGGAGGGCGCGACGCTGTGCCTGGCGGTACTGGCCGCGCTCGCCGTGCAGCGCCAGGTGCTGCTCGTGCTGCTGGTCCTCCCGCCGCTGCTGGTGCTGCACCGGGCGGTGCTGATCCGGCAGCTGGAGGAGCGGGCGAACACCGACGCCAAGACCAACCTGCTGACCGCCGTCGCGTGGCGGGGCCGGGCGCACCGGGCGCTCGCTAGGGCGCGGCGCCAGCGCGGTGCCGTCGCGGTGCTGATCCTCGACCTGGACCACTTCAAGGCCGTCAACGACGGCTACGGCCACCTGGCCGGCGACGAGGTGCTCTCCGCCGTCGCCGGGACGCTGAAGGCCCAGGTCCGCGAGGTCGACCCGGTCGGGCGCTTCGGCGGGGAGGAGTTCGTCGTCCTCCTGGCCGGGCTGCCGGTGGGGCCGGAGGGGCGCGAGCTCGCCCACAACGCGGCCGAGCGCATCCGGCGGACCGTCCGGTCGCTGGCCGTGCACGTCGACGGCCCGGGCGGCGGCATCACCATCTGCGACCTGTCGGTGTCGGTCGGGGTCGCGGTGACCGGCGGCGACGGCGAGTCCCTCGACGAGCTGCTGCAGGTCGCCGACCACGCCCTCTACGCGGCCAAGCGGGCCGGGCGCGACCAGGTCCGGACCGGGCGCGACGGGAGCGTCCCCGGCCGCTGACCCGCGGCGACCGGTTCCGCCACGGCCGGGCCGCGGCGGTCGGTCGGCGCCTGGCCGTGGCGGGTCGCGGCGGGAGCCGGGCCACGGCGGGTCGCGGCGGGTGCCGGGGCCGTGGCGGCCGACCGGCGCCGTCCCGGCGGCAGCGGGAGTCGGCCGGGGGCGTCAGGCGTGCTCGGACTCGGCGGGGAAGGTGTGGCGCCCGATCCGCACGGCGTCGCGCCCGGCCCGCTTGGCCGCGTAGAGGGCGGAGTCGGCGACCTCGAGCAGGCCGGTCAGGGCGTGGCCGTCGTCGGGGAACAGCGCCCCGCCGATCGAGACGGTGATCCCGGCGCCGGCCCGGGGCGACGGACGGCCGTCGGTCCCGGCGGCGCCCGGGGACGGTGCGGGCAGCCGCTGGGCCGGGACCCCGTCCGGCGGTGCCACCGGGCCGGAGTCGCCCGCGATCCGCCTGCGCAGGCGCTCGGCGATCTGGCGGACCTCCTCGCGCCCGTCGTTCCCGGAGAGCCGGGGGAGCAGCACGACGAACTCCTCCCCGCCGAACCGGCCGACGAGGTCGTGGTCGCGCAGCTCCTCGCGCAGCACCTGGGCGGTGGCGGCGAGGACCTGGTCGCCGTAGAGGTGGCCGTGGGTGTCGTTGATCTCCTTGAAGTGGTCCAGGTCGAGGATCAGCAGCGCCGCGGGCCGCCGTTCGCGTTCGGCGAGGGTCAGCTCGTGGGTCCCGCGCAGGTGCCAGGCCGCGTGGTTGAGCAGCCCGGTCTTGGCGTCGGTGTCGGCCCGTTCGCGCAGCTGGCGGACCAGGATCGTGCGGTGCAGGGCCAGGATGGGCGGCACCGCGAGCAGCGCGACGAACGGCCCGCTCGCGGCCAGCGCTCCCGCCGTCAGCGCCCCCAGGCAGAGGGTCGCCAGCTCCAGGGTGAGCTCGTCGCCGCCGAACAGGATGCGCACCACCCGGGTGTCCGGGCTGGCCACCGCGACCACGCCGAGCACCAGGCAGGTGTTGACGACGGTGTAGGTCAGCAGCGCGAGCAGCAGCGCGACGGTGCCGGGCAGGCTGCCGTAGAGCTCACCGGGCCGGGTCGCGGCGAGCACCCCGGCCGCCGCGTGCACGGACAGGATGACCGTCGCGGTGCTGTAGACCTCGCGGTAGACCGGCCTGCGGTCCGGGGGCGGCACCGGCCGCAGCACCCGGACGTAGAGGTGGGTGTAGACGACCACCACCACGAACGCGCCCAGTACCGGTGGCAGCAGCAGGGCCGAGGCGAAGGTCCAGACCGAGGTCAGGTTCACGTGGTGGGTCTCGGCGGTGTAGCGCCGGATGCGTTCGACGCCGGCCACGACCTCGGTGTGCAGGATCCCGGCCACGGTCAGGGTGGCGAGCAGCACCAGCGTCGAGTGGTCGAGCCGGGGCGGGTTCAGCAGTCCGGCCAGGACCAGGCAGACCGCCAGCAGCTCCACGGCGAGGACCGGGCCGAGCAGCCGTCCCGGGATGGACCAGATCGGCCAGCGGGTGACCTGGTGCAGCCGGACCGGTTCCGGGGCCATACGTCCCTCCCTCGCCGGCGTCGTCCCACCCGATCCTGCCCGTCCGCAGCAGCGACCGGCGTGCCGCCCCTCCGTGATCCTAACCGCACTCGTCGCCGTCAGTGATCGATACGGCTTCGTGATCGAGTCGTAGCTGCTCGGACGAGTGGCGTGATCACGCTGAGTGTCGGCCGTACGGCCGCCCCGGTGACTGTTGATATCGCAATGGTGCTCCCTGGTTTGTTCGTCGGTCGACGGCGGGTCACCCTTTTCGGCGGCGGCACCGGTGAATACGTGAGAGACCATGTCGGTATGCCGGTAATTGCTGTCCCGTGATGTCACGGCGGCGCCACGACGTGCGGGATGTCGATCAGGAAAGGGGTGTCCGATGCGCAACTGGGGTTGGTGAACGCGTCCGCGGTAAGTGCCGCGGCCATTGTGTCGATCAACTGTGGGTCCGAGTGCGAAAGGAGATCAACAATGCGTAACTGGGGTTGGTGAGAACAGTGGACGTACCGCGTCGCAGCACGGGACGCGGCGGGCACCGTCCGGGTGACGGACGACGCCCGCCGCGCCCGGCAGCGCCATCGGGTCGCCTCGGCTACCGGTCCGTAGAGTGGGACCACGAGTCGATGCCGGTCCTCCGTGGTGGAGGACGCCCGAGCAGGGCCGGCGGCGAGGAGGCAGTACGTGACGACGAACCGGGGACTCTCGGCGATCCGGCGCCCGGCCGATCTGCGAGGGCTCGGGCCCGACGAGCTGACCTCGCTCGCGGCCGAGATCCGTGGGTTCCTGATCAAGGCGGTGTCCCGCACCGGTGGTCACCTGGGGCCCAACCTGGGTGTGGTGGAGCTGAGCATCGCCCTGCACCGGGTCTTCGAGTCCCCGCAGGACACCCTGATCTGGGACACCGGGCACCAGGCGTACGTGCACAAGCTGCTGACCGGCCGTCAGGAGGGCTGGGACCGGCTGAAGAAGACCGGCGGGCTGTCGGGCTACCCGAGCCGCGCCGAGTCCGAGCACGACCACGTGGAGTCCAGCCACGCGTCGTCGTCGCTGTCCTGGGCTGACGGGATCGCCCGCGCGCACGCCCTGACCGGGGTCGACCGGCACGTCGTCGCCGTGATCGGCGACGGGGCGCTGACCGGCGGCATGGCCTGGGAGGCGCTCAACAACATCGCGGCCGGCGAGGACCGCAACGTCGTGGTCGTCGTGAACGACAACGGCCGCTCCTACTCGCCGACCATCGGCGGGCTGGCCGACCGGCTCGCGTCGCTGCGGCTGCAGCCCGGCTACGAGCGGGTGCTCGAGGCCGGCAAGCGCACCGTCCGCGGCACCCCCGTCGTCGGGCCCGCGCTCTACGCCGGCCTGCACGCGTTCAAGGCCGGGGTGAAGGACGCGCTCTCCCCGCAGGAGCTGTTCTCCGACCTGGGGCTCAAGTACTTCGGCCCGGTCGACGGCCACGACATCGGCCAGCTCGAGTCCGCGCTGCGCCGGGCGAAGCGCTTCGGCGGGCCGGTCATCGTGCACACGGTCACCCGCAAGGGCAACGGCTACCCGCCCGCGGAGAACGACGAGGCCGAGCAGATGCACAGCCCGGCCGCGTTCGACCCGGAGACCGGTCTGCCCACCGGTACCCCGGTCACCGGCTGGACCGACGTGTTCGCCGAGGAGATGGTGGCGCTCGGGTCGCGGCGCACCGACGTCGTCGCGATCACCGCGGCGATGCTCGGCCCGACCGGCCTGGCGCCGTTCGCGGCCGCCCACCCGGACCGCATCGTCGACGTCGGGATCGCCGAGCAGCACGCGCTGACCACCGCCGCCGGGCTGGCCCGGGCCGGGCGGCACCCCGTCGTCGCGCTGTACTCGACGTTCCTCAACCGCGGCTTCGACCAGCTGCTGATGGACGTGGGCCTGCACCGCGAGCGCGTCACGCTGGTGCTGGACCGCTCCGGCGTCACCGGCAGCGACGGCCCGTCGCACAACGGGATGTGGGACCTGTCGCTGCTGGGCATCGTGCCCGGCATGCGGGTCGCCGCCCCGCGCGACGAGGAGACCCTGCGCGAGGAGTTCCGAGAGGCCACCGCGGTCACCGACGGCCCGACCGCGCTGCGCTACCCCAAGGGCTCGGTGATCGGCTCGGTGCCCGCGCTGCGCCGCCTCGACGGCCCGGCCGGGGTCGACGTGCTGCACGAGCCGTCCGACGGGCGCTCCCAGGTGCTGCTCGTCTGCGTCGGGGCGTTCGCGAAGTCCGGTGTCGCCGTCGCCCGGCGGCTCGCCGACCAGGGCGTCGACGTGACCGTCGTCGACCCGCGGTGGGTGCTGCCGGTCCCGCGGGAGCTGCTCACGCTGGCCGCCGACCACCAGCTCGTGGTCACCGTCTCCGACTGCGGCACGCACGGCGGGTTCGGCTCCGCGCTGTCCGACGCGCTGCGCGCCGCCGAGCTCGACGTGCGCCAGCGCGACCTCGCGCTGCCCCAGGAGTACCTGGAGCACGGCAGCCGCGACGACGTCCTCGCCACCTGTGGGCTGACCGAGCAGGACATGGCCCGCCGGATCACCGAGTGGGCGGCCGCGGCGGTCCCCTCGACCCCCGAGTGCGCCGTTCCCGGGCGGGAGCGCACCCGCTGATGCGCGTCATCGTCGTCGAGGACGAGCCGGCGATGGCCGACGCCGTCGTGCGCGGCCTGCGCCGGGACGGGATGGCCGTCGACGTGGCCTACGACGGCGACGAGGGCTCGGAGAAGCTGTCGGTGACCCGCTACGACGTCGCCGTCCTCGACCGGGACCTGCCCGGCCGCAGCGGCGACGACCTGTGCGACGAGCTCGTCGCCGCGGGCGGCCTGACCCGGGTGCTGATGCTCACCGCGTCGGGCACCCCGGCCGACAAGGTCGAGGGCCTGTCCCGCGGCGCCGACGACTACCTGGCCAAGCCGTTCGACTTCCCCGAGCTGGTCGCCCGGGTCCGGGCGCTCGGTCGTCGGGCGACCCCGGCGGTGCCGCCCACGCTGCGGGCCGGCGACGTCGTGCTGGACCCGGCCCGGCGCACCGTGCTGCGCTCCGGGCGGCCGGTCGAGCTGACCCGCAAGGAGTTCGGCGTGCTGGAGGTCCTGCTCGCCGCGGGCGGGGCCGTGGTGTCGTCGGAGGAGCTGCTCGAACGCGTCTGGGACGAGAACGCCGACCCGTTCACCACCACGGTGCGGGTCACCGTCATGACCCTGCGCAAGAAGCTCGGCGCGCCCGGGCCGATCGACACCGTCGTCGGTGCCGGGTACCGGGTGCCCGCCGACGGGACCCCCACGGCGTGACGGCGTGGGCGCCCTCCGGCCGCGGCTGACGCTGCTCGCGACGGCGCTCGTCGCCGCGGTCGCCGCGCTGCTGCTCTGGCTCGGCTGGATGCTGGTCGGCGCGGTGGTCGCGGGCACCCCGGCGCTGCCCGGGACGGTGTTCGTCGGCGGGGTCGCCGTGCCCGCCGAGACCGCCCGCGACGCGGTCGCCGCCGCGGCCCGCGCCGAGGTGCTGCGGGCCGGGCTGATCGCGTTCCCGCTGGTCGTCGCGGCCGGGGCGGTCACGTCCTGGGTGCTGGTCGGGCGGGTGCTGTACCCGCTGCGCCGGGTCGTCGAGACCACCTCGCGGCTCTCGGCGAGCTCGCTCGACGAGCGGGTCGCGCTCGCCGGTGCCCGTGGCGAGGTCGCCGAGCTGGCCGCGGCCGTCGACGCGATGCTCGACCGGCTGCAGGCCGCGTTCGACGCGCAGTCCCGGTTCGTCGCCAACGCCGGGCACGAGCTGCGCACCCCGCTCGCGGTGCTGCGCACCGAGATCGACGTGACGCTCCAGGACCCCGACGCCGACGCCGAGGAGCTGCGCCGGATGGCCGGGGTCGTCCGGGAGGCGGGCCGCCGCTGCGACGAGCTGGTCAGCGGGCTGCTGCTGCTCGCCCGCACCGAGGCCGGGGGAGCGATGCCGGGCTCCGACCGGGTGCCGGTGGACCTGGCTGCGCTCGTCGCCGCGGAGCTCGCGGCCGTGACCGGGGACGTCGCCGCCCGCGGCCTGGTCGTGCGCACCGACCCGCGGCCCGCGACGACCCGGGGCAACGAGCCGCTGCTGCGCCGGATGGTGGCGAACCTGCTGGAGAACGCGGTGCGGCACAACCGCGACGGCGGCTGGATCGAGGTCGGCTGCGGGACTGGCACGCCCGAGCCGGGAGTCGTGCTGCGGGTCGCGTCGTCCGGGCCGGAGCTGGCCCCGGACAGGGTGGCCGAGCTGTTCGAGCCGTTCCGGCGGGGCCCGGTGGCCCGCACCGCCCACACCCGCGGCTCCGGGCTGGGGCTGTCGATCGTGCGGTCGGTGGCCACCGCGCACGGCGGGTCCGTGCACGCCGAGGCGGTGCCCGGTGGGGGACTGGCGGTGCACGTCGCGCTGCCCGACGACAGCACGGCCCCGGCGCCCTCGGGTGGGGCGCCGGTCCTCGCGCGCTGACACTCCACAGGGGACGCGGGCCGAGCAGGCCCGGCCGGCTCAGCGGATGCGGGCGGCGCGGCGTGCGTGGCTCGGCGTGGGAGGGTGGCTCAGCGGGCGCGGGCGGCCAGGGCCGGTTCGAGCAGCGGGGCGAGCAGCTCGACCTGCCACGGGCGGGCGCCGCCGGCGACCAGGGCGGCCGGGAGGTCGCCGTCGGTGGGCGGGGTCCAGCAGACCCGGCGCAGCAGGTCGGGCTGCAGCAGGTTCTCCACCGGCACGTCGTGCTGCTCGGAGACCGTGGTCAGTGCCGCGCGGGCGGCGGCGAGCCGGGCCGCGGCATCGGGGTCCCGGTCGGCCCAGCGCGACACCGGCGGCGGGCCGTCGGTGGTGGCGGCGCCGCGTGGCAGCTCGGCCTCGGGGAGGTCGGCGGCCCGGCGCAGCGCGTCGAACCAGTAGCGGGCCAGCCTGCGCTGGGAGCGTCCGCGGAACACCGGCAGCTCGGCCAGTGCCTGCGGGGAGTCGGGGTTGCGCACCGCGGCGTCGACGATCGCGGCGTCGGGCAGGACCCGGCCGGGGGCGATGTCGCGCTCGGCGGCGAGGGAGTCGCGGGCCTGCCACAGCTCCCGGACCGCGGCGAGCGGGCGGGGGCGGCGGACCTTGTGGATGCCGGAGGTGCGCCGCCAGGGCTCCGCGCGCGGCGGGGACGGCGGGGCGGTGCGGACCGCCTCGAACTCCTGGCGGGCCCACTCGAGCTTGCCCTGCTCGTCGAGCATCTCGGTCAGGACCGAACGCAGGTCGACGAGCACCTCGACATCGAGCGCGGCGTAGACCAGCCAGTCCTCGGGGAGCGGGCGGCGCGACCAGTCGGCGGCGCCGTGCCCCTTCTCCAGGCCGAGGCCGAGCAGGTTCTCCACCATCGGGCCGAGCCCGACCCGGGGCAGCCCGGCCAGCCGGCCGGCGAGCTCGGTGTCGAACAACGACGCCGGGCGCAGGTCCAGCTCGGCCAGGCACGGGAGGTCCTGCGAGGCCGCGTGGAGCACCCACTCCGGCCCGTCGAGGGCCTCGGCGAGCGGGCCCAGCTCGCCGCGCAGCGGGATCGGGTCCACCAGCGCGGACCCGGCCCCGGTACGCCGCAGCTGCACCAGATAGGCGCGCTGGGAGTACCGGAAGCCGGAGGCACGCTCCGCGTCGACGGCGACCGGGCCGCTGCCCCCGGCGATCGCCGCCGCCACGCGGGCGAGGTCGTCGGGGGTCGCGGTGACCGGGGGGAGGCCGTCGGCGGGACGGAGCAGCGGTACCGGATCGGGTGAACCGTCCGGAGTCGCCGAGACCGGCGGCCGGGTCGTGTCCGTACCGCCGGCGGCGCCGGTCCCGGGAGTCAGCGAATGACCCCCGCGCGCATGGCGAGCGCGACCATCTGGGCGCGGTCGCCGGTGCCGAGCTTGCGGCCGATCCGGGAGAGGTGGCTCTTCACCGTGAGTGCGGAGAGGTTCAGGGCCTCACCGATCTCCTTGTTGGACTGGCCGTCCGCGACGAGCTGCAGCACCTCGACCTCGCGGGCCGAGAGCTCCCGCGGGGTGTTGTCGGTGCCCGGCACGCGGGACCCGGTGGCGAGCAGGGGGGCGACCGTCGGGTCGGCGTAGACGCCGCCGTCGAGCACCCGCTTGACGCCGTCGGTCACGACCGAGGGCGACGCCGACTTGAGCAGGTACGCCTGCGCGCCGGCCTGGAACGCCGAGCGGACCGCGTACGGGTCGTCGGAGGAGGCGAGCACGACCAGCCGGTTCCAGCCGAGCGAGCGGAGCTCGCTGACCAGGTCCAGCCCGCTGCCGTCCGGCAGGGTCAGGTCGAGGATCGCGAGGTCGCAGGGACCCGCGGCGTGGGCGCGGGCCCGCGCCTCGGTGACCGAGGCGGCCTCGTGCACGGTGCCCGCTCCCATGGAGCGCAGCCGTCCGGCGATCGCCTCCCGGAGCAGCGGGTGGTCGTCCACGACGAGAACCGTGAACAGCTCCTCCCGCGGCTGCGGGACGATCCCCGGCGAGAGCACTGCTCCACCGATCGGAGCGCCACCTGCGGTGGTGCTGCCGGAGCTCTGCGCCGGCACTTGCTGGCCAAGTACAGCCACGTCGTCAACCTTCCTGGAGTCGGTCGTACGCCCCCGACCAACACCGGAACCCGAGGGACGGAGAGTGGCGCTCGGCCGCCCGGGCGGGTGCCATGGAAGAGATGGTATCCCTCCATGCGGCCTAACGTCTGGTGTGCATTCGTCTTTCCGGCCTGGAAAGTTACATGCATGTGGGCGCGGTCCCACCCCTCCGGGTGAAAGATTTCCGACGCATGCCGTTGACCTGCGACGTTCAGCCGGGTGATCGGCTCAACGGCACTGCGCCGACCGGCGGCAGACCCGCTGCGGTCGACACCAGGGACGCGAACGCGACGGCGTGTCGGGACAGATCACCGTCGCTCTCCGTGGGCGACCAGGAGGCGCGCAGCTCGACGTCGTCCTCCCGCGGCGGCTCCTCCCCGGGGCCGCCACCACCGCCGCTGAGCCCGCCGAAGCGGACCGACGAGGTCTGGGTGACGGTCCCGCCGAGCGCGGTGAAACCGGCGCCGGCGTGCTCGAGCGCGTCGGTCAGCCAGGACCAGCCGATCCGCGGCAGCATGTCGTCGCCGAGCTGGCCGGGCTCCAGCCGGGCCTGCACGAAGCAGACCAGCCGGAAGGTGCCCTCCCAGCGTTCCTGGCCGTCGGGGTCGTGGAGCAGGATCAACCGGCCGGAGGTGTCCGGCTCGTCGAGGTCGTCGGTCCCGTCGCCGCGGTGCCCGATGTCGGCCTCGACGCTGGTCGCCCAGCTGTACGGCGCGAGCCGGGGCGGGGCCTCGAGCGGCCGCACCACGAGCTCGGGGCGCGGTCGGACCGACGCGAGCGAGCGGACCGCGCTGCGGAACGCTGCTGGTGGTGGTGAGTTCGGGTCCGGCACGGCGTCGGACTCTAAGGTGCGATACCCGTCGTACCTGGCAGGCGCGCCGGGGCGCCCGAGCACCGGCCCGGTCCGCGTGGGATCATCCGGAGGTCATGACTGCAGGCATCGTCTCCGCGCCCCCCGCCCGCCGCGACCTCGCGGGAGCACCGTTCCTCGACGCAGCGCGCGGTGCGACGCCGTCGCGGCTACCGGTCTGGTTCATGCGCCAGGCGGGCCGCTCGCTGCCGGAGTACCGGGCCCTGCGCCAGGACAACGCGATGCTCGAGGCGTGTCTCACCCCGGACCTGACCTGTGAGATCACCCTGCAGCCGGTCCGCCGCCACGACATGGACGCGGCCATCCTGTTCTCCGACATCGTGGTGCCGCTGTACCTGGCGGGCATCGGGGTGGACATCGTGCCGGGCACCGGCCCCGTCGTGGACTCGCCGGTCCGCACCGCCGCCGACGTCGCGGCGCTGCCCGAGCTCGCGCCGGAGCAGGCGGCGCGCGTCACCGAGGCGATCGGCCTGCTGCTGCCCGAGCTGGGCCGGGTCCCGCTGATCGGGTTCGCGGGCGCCCCGTTCACCCTCGCCTCCTACCTCATCGAGGGCGGCCCGAGCCGCAACCACGAGCGGACCAAGTCCCTCATGCGCTCCGCCCCCGACGTGTGGCACGCCCTGCTCGGCAAGCTCGCCGTGCTCACCGGCACGTTCCTGCAGCAGCAGGTCGCCGCCGGGGTGGACGCGGTCCAGCTGTTCGACTCCTGGGCGGGCGCGCTGTCCGAGCGCGACTACCGCGAGTTCGTGCTGCCGCACTCCGCCACCGTGCTCGGAGCGCTCGCCGGGGCCGGCGTGCCGCGGATCCACTTCGGGGTCGGCACGGCCGAGCTCCTGGGCGCGATGACCGACGCCGGCGCCGACGTGATCGGCGTCGACTGGCGGACCCCGCTCGACGTCGCGGCCCGCCGGGCCGGTGGCGCGGTGCCCGTGCAGGGCAACCTGGACCCGGCGGTGCTGTTCGCCGGTCAGGACGCCGTCGACGCCGAGGTCGTGCGGATCGCCGCCGAGGGCGCCCGCACCCGCGGGCACGTGTTCAACCTCGGCCACGGCGTCCTGCCGCCCACCGACCCGGACGTGATCACCCGGACCGTCGAGACGGTGCACGCCCAGCCCGTGGCCGGGCCGACGGGCGACCGTCCGTCGCGATGACCCGCGTCGCCGTCGTCGGCGGCGGTGTCTCCGGTCTGGCCTGCGCGCACCGGCTGCGCACGCTGCTCGGCCCGGCCGCCGAGATCGTCGTGCTCGAGCAGCGTGACCGGCTCGGCGGCGTGCTGCGGACCATCGACCTCGCGGGGGCGCCCTTCGACGTCGGCGCCGAGGCCTTCCTCGTCCGCCGCCCCGAGGTCCCCGCGCTGCTCGCCGAGATCGGGCTGGCCGACGCGCTCACCCACCCCACCGCGGCGACGGCGACGATCCGCGCCGGCGGGCGGACCGTGGGCCTGCCCCGCGGCACCCTGATGGGCGTGCCCGGCCGTGACGCCGACCTCGGGGGAGTGCTGTCCGACGCCGGACGGGCCGCGGTCGCCGCCGAGCCGTCCACGCCGCTGGACTGGGACCCCGGCACCGACGTCGCGCTCGGGGCGCTGCTGCGCCGCCGGTTCGGCCCCGAGGTCGTCGACCGGATCGCCGACCCGCTCCTGGGCGGTGTCTACGCCGGGCGGGTCGACCGGCTCGGCCTGCGCGCCACCGTCCCGGCGCTGGCCGCCGCGCTCGACGCCGGGGCCGGATCGCTGACCGAGGCCGCCAGCACGGGGATGGCCGGGTCCGGCCAGCGCGGCGGGACCCTCGCCGCCGGGACGCCCGCCGCGGGGACCGGCCGCACCGCGCCGCCGCCCGCCGGGAACGGGGCCGTCGGCGGCACCGGGGCCGAACCGTCCGCGGTGCCGCAGCCGGTGGCCGTCGGACCGGTCTTCGGAGCCGTGCGCGGCGGCTACCGCGAGGTGATCGCCGCACTCGTCGCCGCGTCCGGGGCCCGGGTGCGCACCGGCGTCACCGTGCGGGAGCTGCACCGCCGCCCCGACGGCTGGCGGCTCGTCCTCGGACCGGTCCCTCAGGCGGAGGCGCTCGACGTCGACGCCGTCGTCCTCGCCGTCCCCGCACCCGCCGCCCGCCGGCTGCTGGAGCCGGTCGCCCCGGCCGCGGCCGCCGCGGCCGGGCGGATCGAGCTCGCCTCCTCCGCGGTCGTCGCGCTCGCCTTCCGGGCCGCCGACGTCGCCGGCATGCCCGGCACCTCCGGCTGTCTGGTCGCCGCGGACGAGCCGCTGTCGGTCAAGGGCGTCACCCACGCGTCGACGAAGTGGGCCCACCTCGGTCAGGACGGCCTGGTCCGGCTCCGCGCCTCGATCGGCCGGTTCGGCGAGGAGGCGAGCCTGCAGGTCGACGACGCCGAGCTCGTCGCCCGTGTCCGTGCCGACCTGGCGGTGCTCGACGGCGTCGACGCCGTCCCGGTCGCGTCGTTCGTGCAGCGCTGGGGCGGCGGTCTGCCGCAGTACGGCGTGGGGCACGGCGCGGTCGTCGACACGCTGGAGTCCGCCGTCGCCGCCGTCGGGGGCCTGGAGGTCGCCGGGTCGATGCTGCACGGGGTCGGCGTCCCCGCCTGTGTCGCGACCGCCCGGGCCGCCGCCGAGCGGCTCGCCCCGGCCCTGCTCGCCGCACCGACCGGTCGCTGAGGGCACCCTCACCGGCCGCGTACCATGCCGGACATGGCCCGCGTGGACGTCAAAGCGATCAACGACACCATCCGCTACACCATGTGGTCGGTCTTCCGGGTCGAGCCCGGCCGCCTCGGCGACGACCGCTCGGCCGCCGCCCGCGAGGCGACCGAGTACCTCGACTCGCTCGCCAACAAGGACGTCACCGTCCGCGGCGTCTACGACCTCGCCGGTGTGCGGCACGACGCCGACTACATGATCTGGTGGCACGCCTCGGAGATCGAGTCGCTGCAGGCCGCCTACTCCGACCTGCGCCGCACCACCGCGCTCGGCCGGGCGAGCGTGCCGGTCTGGAGCCAGACCGCGCTGCACCGCCCGGCGGAGTTCAACAAGAGCCACGTCCCGGCGTTCATGGCCGGTGAGGACCCGAAGCGCTACGTCTGCGTCTACCCGTTCGTCCGGTCCTACGAGTGGTACCTGCTGCCCGACGCGGACCGGCGCACGATGCTCGCCGACCACGGCAAGGAGGCCCGGGACTACGCCGACGTGCGCGCCAACACCGTCCCGGCGTTCGCCCTCGGCGACTACGAGTGGATCCTCGCCTTCGAGGCCGACGAGCTGTACCGCATCGTCGACCTCATGCGGCACCTGCGCGGCACCGAGGCCCGCCGCCACGTCCGCGAGGAGATCCCGTTCTACACCGGCCCGCGGGTCGAGGTCGGCGACCTCGTCGCGTCCCTGCCCTGAACGGCGGTGGGGGCCGCCGCCCGGCGGCCCCTACTCCGCGGCGGGCTCGAGGGTCAGCGACACCGAGTTGATGCAGTAGCGCAGGTCGGTGGGGGTGCCGTAGCCCTCCCCGGCGAACACGTGGCCCAGGTGGCCGTGGCAGGTCGCGCACAGCACCTCGGTGCGCGTCATGCCGAGGCTGGAGTCGGTGCGCTCGATGACGGCCTCACCCGCGAGCGGGGTGAAGAACGACGGCCACCCGCAGTGCGACTCGAACTTGGAGTCGCTGCGGAACAGCTCCGCCCCGCAGGCCCGGCAGCGGTAGACGCCGGTGGTGGTCGTGTCGGTGTACTCACCGGTGAACGGGCGCTCGGTCCCGGCCTTGCGGAGCACCTGGTACTCGTCGGGGCTGAGCTGGGCCCGCCACTCGTCGTCGGTCTTCTGCACCGGCGCGGCCGGGAGCTCGGCGTCGGAGGTGGTGGTGTTGCGACTGAACAGACCCATGCATCCACGGTAACCCGTCGATCGGTCGTGTGCCGCCGGTCGTCAGACCCAGGTGGCGACGACGAACCCGGCCGCGTTCGCGATGACCCAGGCCGCGACGAGCAGCAGCAGCACCGTCACCCCGACGGCGGCGGCGCGCTGCGGGCCCCGGAGCCGGTTCGCCGACTCCGCGAAGTCCCCGACGCCGCGGATGTAGCCCTCCACCGAGCACGACGGCACCCGCTGCATGCGGTCCAGGTGCGCGGCGAACGCCCGCGCCTCCGGGTCCTCCGGGTCGAGGCCCAGCAGGTCGTCGTCGAACCGGGGGGACCGGTCGGAACTCATGGGCACACGATAGTCGCCGGGGGTAGGTTCGCCGGGTGGCGAGCCGTGAGGTCGTGATGCTGCAGGTGGACGGGCCCGACGGGCCGCGCGACGTCCGCCTGACCAGCCCGGACAAGGTCGTGTTCGGCGAGCTCGGCATCACCAAGCGGGAGGTCGTCGAGTACTACGTCGCGGTGGGGGAGCCCATGGCCGCCGCGCTGCGCGACCGCCCCACCAACCTGAAGCGGTTCAACTCCGGGGTGGACGGCGAGCCGTTCTTCGTCAAACGCGTCCCGAAGGGCGCGCCGGACTGGGTGCGGACCTGCACGGTGACCTTCCCCAGCGGCCGTACCGCCGAGTCGGTGTCGGTCACCGAGCCCGCGACGATCGCCTGGGCGGCCAACCTCAACACCCTCGACTTCCACCCGTGGCCGGTCCGCTGCGCCGACACCGACCACCCCGACGAGCTGCGCATCGACCTCGACCCGCAGCCGGGCACCGACTTCGGCGACGCCGTCGTCGTCGCGCAGACCCTGCGCGAGGTCCTCACCGAGGCCGGGCTGACCGGGTGGGCCAAGACCTCCGGCGGGCGGGGCGTGCACGTCGCCTGCCCGATCCGGCCCGAGTGGGACTTCGTCGAGGTCCGGCACGCCGTGATCGCGCTCGCCCGCCGCGTCTGCCGGCGCATCCCGGAGCTGGCCACCGTGGACTGGTGGAAGGAGGAGCGCGGCGAGCGGGTCTTCCTCGACTACAACCAGGCCGCCCGCGACCGCACCATCGCCTCGGCCTGGTCGGTGCGCGGGCTGCCCGCCGCGACCGTCTCCATGCCGGTCACCTGGGACGACCTCGGCGAGGTCGACCCCGCCGGGTTCACCCTGCGCACCGTGCCCGGGCTGCTGGAGCGCCACGGCGACCCGCACGCCGGCGCGGGCGAGGAGCGGGGGAGCTGCGCGACCGCGCTGGAGTGGTACGCCGAGGACGAGGCCGAACGGGGGCTGGGGGACCTGCCGTACCCGCCGGAGTACCCGAAGATGCCGGGGGAGCCGCTGCGGGTGCAGCCGAGCCGGGCGCGCAGGCAGGACTGAGCGCCCTCACCGCCGCGGGTCCACCAGCCCGCTGCGGAAGGCGAGGATCACCGCGTTCGTCCGGTTCCCCGACCCGGTCTTCATCAGGATCCGGTTGACGTGGGTGCGGACGGTCGCACCGGACAGCACGAGCCCGGCGGCGATCTCGTCGTTGGACCGTCCGTGCGCCATGAGGGTCAGCACCTCGCGCTCACGCGCGGTGAGCCGGGCCAGGAGCTGGGGCGGGTCGTCGCGGTCGGGGTCGGTGTCCACCAGCGCGGCGATCACGCGGCTCGCGACCGCCGGGTCCAGCCAGGCGTCGCCCGCCGCGACCCGGCGCACCGCCGGGACCAGGTCGGCCGGGGCCGCGTGCTTGAGCAGGTAGCCGCTGGCACCCGCGCGCAGGGCGCCGTACACGGCGTCGTCGTCGTGGAAGGTGGTCAGCACCAGCACGCGGGTCAGCAGGTCCGGGTCGTCGGCCCGGTCCGCGGTGATCGCCCGCGTCGCGGCGGTCCCGTCGGTGCCCGGCATCCGCAGGTCCATCACGACGACGTCCGGGCGGTCGCGCCGCACCAGCCCGACCGCTGCGGCGCCGTCGGCGGCCTCACCGACCACGGCCAGGTCCGGGGCGCTGCGCAGGAGCATGCCGACGCCGGTGCGGACGAGCGGGTCGTCGTCGGCGACGACCACGGTCACGGTCACCGTGCCCCCGCCCCGGAGCGGTCGAGGGGGAGCTCGGCACGCAGCACGAACCCGTCGCCGCCCGGGCCGGACTCGATGTGCCCGCCGACCAGCGCGGCCCGTTCGGCGAGCCCGCGCAGCCCGTGCCCGCCGACCGGCAGCCCGTGGTCCGGGCCGGCGATCCCCGGCGTGCTGCGCACGGTGATCCGCAGCCGTCCGGGCTCCCACAGCTCGTGCACCCGGACCAGCGCCCCGGCGCCGCCGTGCTTGATCGCGTTGGCGAGCCCCTCCTGCACGACCCGGAAGGCGGTGAGCTCCACGCTCGGGTCGGCCCGGCCCGGAGTGCCGTCGACGACGTGCTCGACGTCGAGCCCGGACGCCCGGGAGGTCTCCAGCAGGTGCGGCACGTCGGCCAGCCGCGGTGCGACGACGCCGTCCCCGGCCGGGTCCGGGTCGGGGGCGTGCGCACGCAGCAGCCCCAGCATCCGGTGCATCTCGGTCATCGCCGTCACCCCGCTCGCCTCCACCGCCGCCAGCGCCGCGACCACCTCGGCGCGGGTCGGGTCGTCGTCGGGGCCCGCGGTCAGCCGGGCCCTGGCCCCCGCGGTCTGCAGGACCATCGCGCTGACCGTGTGCGCCACGATGTCGTGCAGCTCCCGGGCCAGGCGCAGCCGCTCGGCCCGGACGGCGTCGGCGGCGTCGCGCTCGCGCAGCTCCTCCACCAGCCGTGTCCGCCGCTCGGCGAGATGGGTGCGCTGGCCGACCGCCCAGACCGCCGCGAGGACGACGGCCCAGGCCAGGCAGAGCGCGGCGAAGAAGCGCGTCCCCACCCCGCCGGCGGCGTTGGCGTTGCTCACCGCGAGCGGGACCAGGCCCGCCGCGAGCACCGCGAGCGAGTACCGGGCCGAGGCCCGGCAGGCGACGGCGTGCAGCGCCACGAGCAGCCCCGCGAACGGCGCGAACCCGGGCAGCACCAGCCCGGCCAGCGCCCAGCACCACTGGAGGGCGAACACCCGGTACGGGTACCGCCACCGGAGCAGGAGGGTCGCCAGCACGACCACCTCGACGACCGGCACCACCCACGCCGGGAGCTCCCCGTCGCCGCGCAGCCTGCCGTCGCCGCCGTACACGTAGAGGTCGGCCCCGATCGCCAGCCCGACGACGACGATCTCGCCGACCGAGCGGCGCCGGGTGGTCATCACGTCCCTACCGGCAGAAGATCCCGAGAAAGGTGCACAGGATCGACGGGGACTCCGGCGGCGGCCGCCGCCCGCCCTCGCCGTCACCCGGGCCGGTCGGCGGCTCGGTGCCGACGCCCGTGCCGTCCTCCTCCGCGTCGCCGGCCTCGGCGGGCCGCCCGCCCGGGGCATCGCGACCGGCGGACCGGTCGCCGGAGACCGGGTCGACGGCGGCCGGGCGGGACACGGCGTCGTACGGGTCGAGCAGGTGGGCCGCGACCGCCGCCTCGCTCCCGAAGCCGTCCGTCCCGGCCCGCGCCGACGGCGTCGCCAGCACCAGCCCGACGACCGGCTCGTCCGCCCCGGCCGGGGACCGCCCGCTGACCTGCACCCCGGCGACGTCGAGCACCTCGGTCCCGGCCGGGTCCCAGCCGCACACCGCGACCCGGACGGGCGCGGGGCCCCCGCCCGCCCGCAGCCGTCGGGACAGCGGTGGGTGGACGAGGACGGCGGTGGGGGTCACCAGCGTCCCGGTCCCGCCGAGCTCCGGGCGGCCGTCGGCGCCCGGCAGGAGGATCGCCACGAGTGAGTCGGTCATGTCGATCAGCCTCGCGGGCCCACCGACCGGTGTCATCAACTCTCTGCGGTACGTGCGGTCGAACCGCTGCGGCAGCGACGGGATACGGCGCCGCACCGATTCCGCGGGCGCCGCCGGTGCCCAGGATCGGACGGCACCGGGACACGGCGACACCGCCGGCGGAGCGCCCGGGGTGAGGGGACACCCACGATGACGACACCGACGACGACACCCACGACGACCACCGGCCGGCCGGCCGGAACCCGACGGCCCCGGGCGGCACTCGGTGCCGTCCGTCGCCTCGGCGTGGCCGCGGCGCTCGGTGCCGCGCTGCTCGCCGGCGGCGCCGGCACCGCGCTCGCCGCCCCGCCGACGGCGCCCGCCCCGGCCGGTCCGGTTCCCGCCGCGCTGCCCTACGGCCCCTACACCTGCAAGAGCGGCTTCGTGTGGCGGGAGATCGGGCCGAGCGACCCGGTCTGCGTGAGCGTCGCCTCGCGCACCACCGCCCGCGCCGAGACGGCGGCGGGCCCCGCGAACCGCGCCGGGTCCGGACCGTACGGCCCGGACACCTGCAAGCCGGGCTTCGTGTGGCGGGAGGCCCAGCCGTCCGACCACGTCTGCGTGTCGTTCTCCGGCGCGGCCCGGGACCGGGTGCGGAGCGAGAACGGCAACGGCGTGCTCAACCTCGCCGACCCGGCCGGCGTCCCCTACGGGCGGGTGTCGATCACCAACAGCCGTGACCAGCTGTCCTGCTACATGTACGGCAGCGGGCGGGCCACCCCCCGCGCCGAGCAGTGGTTCTGGAGCGTCGGGGTCCCCGGGTACGGCACGATCCGGGCGGGCGTCGCGCGGGCCGACGGCGCCGGGGTCGTCCCGTCGACCAAGCTGCGCGACGTCTACCGCAACGGCAACGGTCCACTGGGGATCCCGGTCGTCGTCGCCGACACCGCCACCGGGGTGGTGACCCGCGCGGGCACCACCAACTCCTACGGCAACTGCTGAACCCACGCCCCGCCCGGCCCCCTCGTCCGACGGGGCCGGGCGGGGCGCCCGGGGTGGCACAATCGTCTGCCATGTACGCGGTCCTCGACGACGGCCCCTACGCAGGCGAGCAGGTGCGCATCGACCCCGACGCCACCGGCCGTCCGCCGCGGACGATCGAGCTGTCCGACCCCGGCGGGGACCCGAGGGGCTACGTCCTGATCGGCCCGCACGCCGACGCCGACCGCTGGATCTACCGGCGCGCCCGCGGCGACGTCGACGAGTGATCACCGGTTGTGGAGCGCAGCGTCCGCGAGGCGGGCCGGATCCTCCACAACGGGTGATCACTCACCGCGTTCGCGGGCGCGCTTGCGGCGCTTCCCCTCGTGCATGGCCGCGACCCGCGGCACCGGGATCGCCCGGCCCTCGGTGAGCAGGACCTCCGGTAGCGGGGCCGGCCCGGGCCGCAGCTCCGCCCAGGTCGGACGGCCCGCGAGCAGCCCGGCCACCGTGCCCACCGTGAAGTCGGCGGGCGTGACCCGGTCCAGCTCGTCCCAGGTGAGGGGGAACGACACCGGCAGGCCGGGGCGGGCCCGCGGGCTGTAGGGCGCGGCGAGGGTGGCCCCGCCCGCGCGCGTCGGGTCGAGGAAGACCCGGCCGCCGCGGTCGTCCCGGATGAACGCGGTCGTCGCGACGTCGGGGGCCAGCGCCGCGGCGCGGGCGCACACCGCGCGGG
This sequence comes from Pseudonocardia sp. ICBG601, assembly GCF_020496245.1. Classification (NCBI taxonomy): domain Bacteria; kingdom Bacillati; phylum Actinomycetota; class Actinomycetes; order Pseudonocardiales; family Pseudonocardiaceae; genus Pseudonocardia; species Pseudonocardia sp. ICBG601. The sequence goes on from NZ_JAHLJA010000148.1 coordinate 3,092,692, forward strand.
TCGCGGCGAACGCGTCGTCGATCGGGAGCGGGTCCGACAGCGGGACCACCAGGTGCAGGCCGGTCGCGCCGCTGGTCTTCACCGCGGCGGCGAGGCCCAGCTCGGCCAGCGCCGCCCGGACCGGGTGCGCGGCGGCGACGACCCGGTCGAAGCCGGCGCCGTCGGGCGGGTCGAGGTCGACGACGAGCTCGCCGGTGGTCGTCGCGCCGTGCGGCACCAGCGTCGGGTGGAACTCCACGGCGCGCTGGTTGCCGAACCACAGCAGCGTGCGGCGGTCGTGGCAGAGCGGGTAGTGCACGGTGCGCTGCGACGAGTCCGCCCACACGTCCACGGTGGGGATCCAGTCGGGCGCCCCGCGCGGGAGGTTCTTCTGCATGAACGGCGCCTGGCCGGGGCGGGCCCGCACCACCGACAGGGGCCGGTCGGCCAGCGCGGGCAGCAGCAGCGCGGCGACGGCGTCGAGGTGGTCGAGCAGGGCCCGCTTGGTGACGCCGGCGCCGTCGAAGGCCTCGGCGTCGAGGCTGGTGAGCTCCACGCCGTCGCGGACCTCGTCGACCTGCCGGCGCGCCACGGCTCAGCTCCCGATGAACCCGCGCTCGACCAGCCAGGCCCGCGCGACGTCACGGGGGCTCTGCCCGCCCGCGGAGACCCGGCCGTTGAGCTGCTGCATGGTCTGCTGGTCCAGGGCCGCGGTGATCGGGGCGAACAGGTCGGCGACCTGCGGGGCCCGGTCGAACACGTCGGCCCGGAAGACCGGGACCGCGCTGTAGGTGATGTGGTATCCGCGGTCGTCGGTGAGGACCTTCAGGCCCAGTGCCGGGATGCGGCCGTCGGTGGCGGCGACCTCGCCGAACAGGCAGACGCCGTCGGCGGTGGACTGGAAGATCAGGCCCTGTTCGAGGGTCTCGCGGCGGTCGCGGGGGAGCTCGAAGCCGTAGGCGCGCTGGAGCCCGGCGAGGCCGTCGGCGCGGGAGGCGTACTCGGTCTCGACGCAGACGTCGCCGGGCTGTCCGGAGCGGACGTAGGCGGCCATGTCGCTGATCGTGTTCAGGTTCAGCCGCGCCGCCGTCGCCCCGTCGACGACGAAGGAGTACGTGTTGTCGAACCCGGCGCGGTCCAGCCACACCACGCCGTTCTGCGCGCGGTCGCGGGTGCGCAGCTCGGCGAGGACCTGGTCGTCGGGGAGGGTGCGGGTCTCGCGCAGGTACGACGCCCACGCCGTGCCGGTGTACTCCCAGTAGGTGGAGATGTCCCCGGACAGCAGCGCCTGCCGGGTCACGTCGGAGCCCCCGACGTTGCACCGGTCGGTCACCGACGCCCCGGCGGACTCCAGCGCCGCGATCGAGATCTGGCAGAGGATCTGCTGCTCGTCGAAGTTCTTCGACCCGACGACGTAGGTCATCCCGGACAGGTCGACGCGCGGGGCGAGCGACCCGGCGGAGGCCCGCGGCCCGCCTCCGGCCAGCCCGGTGCAGCCGCCCGCCAGCAGCGCGACGGCGAGCAGGGCCGGGACCAGCGTCCGCAGCCTGCGGCCGGGGAAGGGGCTCACGGGATCGTCCTGGTTCGCTGGGATGGGGGGTGGTCCGGCCAGCCGACCACGATCCGTCCGTCGGCGCAACGCCCACGCGCACACGGTGATCGACCCGGAACACACCGCGACCCCGCACCCGGTGGAGCAGGGGGCGGGGCCGCGGTGGGCGTACCGGGACACCTCAGCCGATGAAGCCCTTCTGGGTCAGCCACTCACGGGCGACGTCGCGCTCGTTCTGGCCGAAGGAGGACACCTTGCCGTTCAGGTCGAGGATGGTGTTGTAGTCCAGGGCCTGGGCGATCGGCGCCAGCACCTGCCGGATGGCGGGGTTGGCGTTGTAGACGTCGGCCCGCATGGTCGGCGCCGCGTTGTAGGTGACGTGGTACTTCTTGTCGTCGTCGAGCACCTTGAGCTTCAGGCCGGGGATGCGGCCGTCGGTGGTGAAGACCTCGCCGAACAGGCACTTGTTGTCCGCGGTCGCCTGGTAGATCACGCCGGTGGCGAGCACCTGCGGGTTCTGGGCGGTGAAGCCGTAGGTCTTCTCCAGGCCGCGCAGGCCGTCGTCACGCGAGTTGTACTCGGTCTCCACGCACACCGAGCCGGCCGGCGCCTTGCCCGCCTTGATGTAGTCCGCCATCTGCGACAGCGTCGTGATGCCGAGCTCCTGCGACTTCGCCTCGGTCATGGCGAAGGCGTAGGTGTTGTTGAAGTTGGCCTTGTCCAGCCACTGGATCTTGTTCTGCTCCAGGTCGCGCTGGGCGACGAGGTTGTAGAGCTCGTTGTCGTCGGTGATCCGGCGGGTCTCCTTGAAAAAGGACGCCCAGGCGGTACCGGTGTACTCCCAGTAGATGTTGATGTCCCCGGCCAGCAGCGCCTGGCGGGTGACGTCGGTGCCACCGGTGTTGCAGCGGTCGGTGACGTTGCCGCCGGCCGACTCGAGCGCGGCGACGGTGATCTGGCAGAGCACCAGCTGCTCGTCGAAGTTCTTGCCGCCGACGACGTAGTTCTGTCCGCTCAGGTTGCCGGCCTGGGCCAGGGAGCCGCCGGAGGCCGAGGGGCCGCTGCCGCTCAGGCCGCCACAGCCCGCCAGGGCGAGCGCCGCCGCGGCGGCCATCGCCGTCAGGGCGAGACGCCGGGATCGTCCGAACTTCACGTGTCCTCCAGGGAATGCGGTCCTGCGGGGATTCGGGGGCGAGCGGGGGCCGCGTCAGCCTGCGTTGCGGCGGACGGCGTACTCGGCGAGACCGGCGAGCCAGTCCACGATCAGGGCCAGCGCGGCGACGATGGTCGCCGCGACGAGGGTGCCGGTGGGGCGGCCGAGCTCGAGCATCCCCTTGATCGGCTCGCCGAGACCGCCGGCGCCGACGTAGGTGGCCAGGGCCGCGGTGCCGACGTTCAGCACGAGCGCGACGCGGACACCGGCGACCATGACCGGCGTCGCCAGCGGCAGCTCGACGCGCAGCAGCGTCTGCCGCGCCGACATCCCGATGCCGCGGGAGGCCTCGATCAGCGCCTTGTCGACCTGCTGGAGCCCGACGACGGTGTTGGTGAGCACCGGCAGCAGCGCGGCCAGGGCGAGCGCGACGACGGCCGTCGGCAGGCCGAGCCCGAGCGGGGAGAACGCGAGCAGCACGATCACACCGAACGCGGGCAGTGCCTGCATGAACCCGGTGAAGGCCAGGATCGGGCGCTGGATGCGACGCGCGGACGGGCGGCTGATCGCGATGCCTGCCGGGATCGCCACGATGATCACGACGAGGGTGGACAGCCCGGTCAGCACCAGGTGCTCGCTGAGCCGCTGCCCGAGCGACCCCGCGTTGATCACCGAGGCCTCGACGTCGTCGAGGCCCTGCGAGGCGGCGTAGAGGACCACCAGCACCACGCCGGCGACGGCGATGATCGGGTTGACGATGAGTGACCGGTCCAGCCGCCGCGTCCTGCGGACGACCGGCTCGGCCGAGGGCGACCCGGACGGCGCGGCCGCGCCGGTCTCCTCGGCGGCGGGGGCGCTCACGAGCCGGCCTTGGTCTTGAGGCCCTCGACCAGGTCGCGCCACCAGAGCGCGCCCTGCAGCTTCTCCTGCTCGTCGACCACACCGACCAGCTCGGTCTGGGAGTCGAGCATGACGTCGACGGCGTCGTAGACGGTGCCGGTGCGCGGCACCGTCACCAGCTTCGGCAGGTCGGCGGTGCCCGGCAGGTACGCCCAGCGGACCGGGCGGCCCTCGGCGTCGGCCTCGTAGGTGGGGGAGCCGTTGCGGGCGGCGGTGCCGTCGAGGTCGACCGACTGCAGCTCCAGGCGGGACAGCTCCAGCAGCGACAGCCGTCGTACCGCGGCGCCGGCGCCGACGAACTCGGCGACGAACTCGTTGGCCGGGTGGGTCAGGATCATGTCGGGCGTGTCGTACTGCTGCAGCGTGCCGCCGGGCCCGAACACCGCGATCCGGTCGCCGAGCTTGACCGCCTCGGTGAGGTCGTGGGTGACGAAGCAGATGGTCTTGGCGATCTGCTGCTGCAGCTCCAGGAACTCGTCCTGGATGCGCTCGCGGGTGATCGGGTCGATGGCGCCGAACGGCTCGTCCATCAGCATCACCGACGGGTCCGCGGCGAGCCCGCGGGCGACGCCGACGCGCTGCTGCTGGCCGCCGGAGAGCTGGCGGGGGTAGCGGTCGCGGTACATCTTCGGCTCGAGCCCGACCAGGTGGAGCAGCTCGTCGACCCGGGCGGTGATCCGGTTGCGGTCCCAGCCGAGGATCCGCGGGACGACGGCGATGTTGTCGCCGATCGTGAAGTGCGGGAACAGGCCGACCTGCTGGATGACGTAGCCGATGCGGCGGCGCAGCTCGTCGGCGTTGACGTCGGTGACGTCGTCGCCGTCGAGCAGGATGCGGCCGGTGGTGGGCTCGATGAGCCGGTTCATCATCTTCAGCGTGGTCGTCTTGCCGCAGCCGGACGGCCCGATGAACATCGAGATGGTGCCCTCGGGCACGTGCAGGTCGAGCTCCTGCACGGCCGGGGTGGTGGTCTTCGGATAGGTCTTGCTGATGCCTTCGAGAGCGATCATCGGCTTGCCGGAATCAGACACGGATCCCCCTCGGGGTGGTGAAGCGCTGCACGATCCAGAAGACGACCTCGTAGACCGCAGCCACGACGAGGCAGCCGAGCGTGGCCGCCAGAACCTGGTTGAACGAGTTGACCGATCCCAGCCGTTGCAGGCCGAGGAAGAGCGAGGAGCCGAAGCCCGGGCCGTTGATGGCGCCGGCGACGACCGCGATACCGATGATGATCAGGACGGCGACCCGGATGCCGGAGAGGATCACCGGCCAGGCCAGCGGCAGCTGGATGGTGAACATCCGCCGGACCGAGCCCATCCCCATCCCGCGGGCGGACTCGAGGACGGCGTCGTCCACCGAGGAGAGCCCGGCGACGACGTTGCGCAGCACCGGGTAGATCGCGTAGATCGTCAGCGCCGTCAGCGACGGCGTGATGCCGAGCCCCAGGATCGGCTGCAGCAGACCGAACAGCGCCAGCGACGGGATCGTCAGCGCGGCGGAGAACACGATCAGCAACGCTTCACGGGAGCCCGCCCGGACGGGTCGGCTCCACGACTCGGGCGTCAGACGATTGGTGTGCAGCAGGGTGCCCGCCACCAACGAGATCACGACCGCGATTCCGACCGAGATCGCGACCAGCAGGAAATGCTGCTGGCCGTAGAACACCAACTGGTTCAGCTGGGTGCCGACATAGGTGAAGAAATCCACCGTGCTCCTTCCGCCCGGGGTCCGTGCCCGCCGCTCGGGGCAGGAGCACGGTCCTTCCGCACCACTCGTCGTCGGGTCCGTTCGGCGTTACACCCACCCGAACGACGTGACCGGGAGTTTGCGTGCGCCCACCGGTGCGGTGGGCACGACCTGCGGTCTCCCGCTCGCCGGACGGAGCCTAGCCGCAGAACGGTGGCCCCGGTAAGTCGAACGTACCGTTCCGCGACGATGGCGTAGCCATTCCGGAAACGTTTCGTACGCCCGTTGTCGCAGGTGGGGATGGGCGACAACGGTGTTCCCGCAACCGCACCGGAAAACGGCGGAGACGCAATCGTGACCTTCTGCGTCGGTTTCGTCGCATCCCGACCATGGTCCGGCCCTACCCAGGGTGAGCCGCCCGGAGCACGCGGTTACGGCGGGCAGACCACGGGCTGGGAGGGTGCCCGGCCGGTCAGCAGCGCCCGGTCGACGACGTCGGTGACGCACGGGGTGCGCGGATAGGCCCCGGTCCCGCTGCCCTGCCAGCGCACCAGCCGCCCCGTCGCGAGCTGCTGGGCGGTCCGCTCGGCACCGCTCTGCGGCGACCGCGGGTCCTGCGCGGTCCCGATCACGACGACCGGGGGCGGGGGAGCGCCCCGCGGCGCCGCCGGGGTGACCGGCCCGCCCGAGGGCCACGGCCCGCAGGCCACGAGCTCCTGCGCCGCCGCGACCCCGAACAGCGGAAAGCGCTGCGCCCACTGCCCGGCCAGGTCCGCGGCCTCACCGGGGGTGACCCGCACCCGGCTGTCGTTGCAGCGGGTGGCCAGGGTGGCGTCGAAGCGGCCCTGCGGACCCCCGAGCGGGGCGAGGATGCGGACCAGGCCCGCGGGGTCGCCGTCGCCGGCCGCGACCAGCGCGGACTGCAGCTCCGGCCAGCGCGCGGGCTGGGACATGACCGACCGGACCGCGCGCAGCGTCGCGCCCGCGGTGACCGCGTCGCCGTCGCCGACGGGCAGGGCGGTGCGGGACAGGCGGAACACGAGCTCGTCGACGTAGCCGCGCGGGTCGGGGCCCAGGGGGCAGGTCGGCGAGGCGGTGCAGGCCCCGGCGAAGGCGTCGAAGGCCTTCTCCGCGGCCGCGGTGGTGGTCTCGGTCCGGGCCGGCTCGTCGAGGGTGGGGTCACCGGGCCCGTCGAGCACGACCCGCCCGGCGGAGCCCGGGTGGGCGCCGATCCAGGCGGCCGCGGCGTCGGCGCCGTCGCCGACGGCGAGCAGGTCCAGCCGGGCCGCGCCCAGCACGGACCGCAGCGACTCCAGGTCGTCGGCGCCGCTCGCGGCGCGGTAGCTGGTCACCGTGCCCGACAGCAGCAGGTTGCAGTCCTGCACGACCTCGCGGGCGCGCTCCAGCAGTGCCGTCATGGCGGCCTCGTCGCGGCGGTCCGGTCCGGCGTCGAGCAGGGCGGCGCGGGCGTCGACCGGGGCGCAGTCGAGCAGGTCCTCCCCGGTGCCGCGGCGGTCCATGCCGATCACCTGGTAGCGGTCGAGGACGGCGGCGGGCAGCCGGGCGGCGAGGCTCACCGCGGCCCGCGCGGACCCGTCGGTGCCGGTGTCTCCGAGCACGACCAGCGCCGGTCGCCCGTCCGGCGCGCCGGGTGTGGTGACCCGGGTCAGGCCGAGCCGGGCCGGGCCCAGCTCGGGACGGTCCCGGTCGGCGGGCACGGTGAGCCGGGCGCAGCCGACGGACAGCACGCGCCCGGCGGGCAGCGGGGTGCCCGCCGTGGTCAGCGCCGCGGCCGTGTCGGCGGTGCAGTCGGTGAACCCGGTGGTGCGGACCGGGTCGGAGTCGGGCAGCAGGTCCGGGTCGGCGGGCGGGCCCGTGGCCGACGTCGGGGGAGCGGCGGGCAGCTGTTCGCCCCGCACCGCCACCGGCGGCCGCTGCGACGGCCCGACCGCACACCCGGCGAGCAGCAGTACGGCGAGCAGCAGGACCCCGAGCACACTCCACCGCCGCACGAGCACCGATCATGCCGGTACCGGGGTGTGGCCGCGGTGAGCGGCCCCACCCCCTACCGGGCGGTCCAGCCGCCGTCCTGGGACAGCGACGTGCCGGTGATCGACGCCGACGCCGGCCCCCACAGCAGCGCGGCCAGCTCCGCGGTCTCGGCGGGCTCGATCAGCCGCTTCACCGCCACCGGGGTGAGCATGATCTTGGTGACGACCTCGTCCTCGGAGATCCCGTGCGTGCGGGCCTGGTCGGCGATCTGGGCCTCGACCAGCGGCGTGCGCACGTAGGCGGGGTTGATGCAGTTGCTGGTCACGCCGTGCTCGGCGCCCTCCAGCGCGGTGACCTTCGACAGGCCCTCGAGGCCGTGCTTGGCCGACACGTAGGCGGACTTGAACGGCGAGGCCCGCAGGCCGTGCGCGGAGGAGATGTTCACGACCCGCCCCCAGCCACGGGCGTACATGTGCGGCAGCGACCGGCGGATCAGCCGGAACGGCGACTCCAGCATCAGGCGCAAGATGTTCGAGAACATCTCCGGGTCGAACTCCTCCAGCCGCGAGACGTGCTGGCGGCCGGCGTTGTTGACCAGGATGTCGACGTCGGTGGGCAGCTGCTCCACGGCGTCGAGGTCGGACAGGTCGCAGCCCAGCGGCGTGACCAGGTCGCTCTCCGCGGCCAGCGGGGCCACCCGGTCCTCGGTGAGGTCCACCGCGTACACCTTCGCCCCGTCGGCGACGAGCCTGCGGGCCACGGCGGCCCCGATCCCGCTGCCCGCCCCGGTGACGAGGGCCGTCCTGCCGTCCAGCACTGCGCTCATGTCGACGACCGTACGGTCGCCGACCGGCCCGGCCCCTGTGAGCCGGGTCACGGACCCGGCCGGTGGGTCAGGAGACCCGCGGGCGGTCGTCGCGGCGGGCCGCGTCCAGCTCCAGGCGCACCGCGACGGGCAGGTCCGCCATCCCCAGCGCGTCGCGGATCCCGGGCAGGATCTCGGCGTCGAGGCGGCGGCAGATCTCGGTGACCTCCCCGTCGGCGACGTCCTCGCCGACCCACACGGTGGCGCGCACCGCGGGCGCGGAGGTGCTGCCGACCATCCGGGCGCGGGCCCGGGTCACGCCGGGCAGCGTGGCGGCCCCGTCGGCGACGGCGTCGGCCGCGGCGGAGGCGCCGATCCGGATCTCGGTGTCCGGGCCGCCGTCCAGGACCAGGTCCGGCCGGGTCTCCGGGCGCAGCGACCGCGCGGTCCACCAGAGCCCGAGCAGCACCAGCACCAGACCGGCCAGGATCGCGACCAGGCGGGCGGCGGTGCCGTTGGCCAGCAGGAACTGCTCGACCTCCGGGTCCAGCAGCGGGCGCTGCGGGCGGTTCCGCCCGAAGACCCCGGTCACCAGCAGCACGGTGAGCACGCCGGCGGCGAGCAGCACCACGCCGAGCAGCACGAGCCCGCCACGGGCGCCGCCCGCGGAGCGGTACTGGGCGCGTCGCGCGGTCCGGGCGGCGCGGCGCGGGTTCGGGCCGGAGGTGCTCCCCGTCGAGGTCACGGCGTCGGTCATCACTGCACTCCCTTCGAGCCCGGCTGCTCCGGGGTGGCGCGCACGGTCAGGCGCGGGCGCCGCGCGAGGGGCAGCGCGTCGAGGACGCCGGAGGCGGCACCGCGGGCGGCCTCGCGCAGCGCGTCGGTGTCGCCGCGGCCGCGGGCGTTCACCACGACCGACCGGGCCGACGCGGTCACCGACGCCGCGGTCACCGGGTCCGCGGCCCGGACCCGGGTGCCGACCAGCCGGGCCAGCACCCGCGGCGCGGTGGCGACGGTGAGCCCGGGCGAGGGCGCGTCGAGGGCGACGTCGTGGCGGCGGGCGAGCAGCCCGACGAGCAGCAGCACGGCCCCGACGACGATCACCCCCACGGCGATCCAGAGCACCGGCTGGGCGGTCCACAGGGTGTTCTGGACGGTGGTGCGCCAGTCCCGCCAGGGGACGAGCAGCCCGGCGCCGGAGACCCGGCCGACCCAGGCGGCCACCACCTCGACGACGACGAGCGCGCCGATCGCGGCCACCACCAGGCTCAGCAGCGGCGCGAGAACGCGGAGCAGGACACGCACGGGGCCCGGCCTCCCTCTTCCGACTCGTTCAGGATCCGACGGTTCTACTGCACGCGCGGGGTGTCCGGGCGCGACGCGCCGTCGTCGGGCTGAAGCGCCTCGACCTCGACGGACAGGCCGCGCAGCCGGTGCCCGGTGGTGCGACGCAGGTCGGCGTCGATCCGCTCCCGGACGTCGGCGACGGCGGCCCGCACCGACCCGGGGTGGGCCAGGGTGAGCCGCAGCCGGACGTCGACCTCACCGGCGTCGCCGGTCGCGGCGCCGAAGGCGGCCCCGACCGTGCCCCGTGCCGGGCCGGGCCGCCGGGTCACCCGGGCGGTCGGCCCGGACTCGCCGACGTCGAGCCCGGCGACCCGACGGGCGCGGTGCCGGGTGGCCGAGGCGGTGTCCGCGGCGTACTCGACGATCTTGCGCAGCACCGCCGGGTCGATCTCCAGGACACCGCGCTCGGCGGGGTCGGGGAGGGTGCTCACCGGTCGCGGCCCCGGCCGAGGCCGGACAGGTCCAGCTCGCCGTCGAGGAGCCGGCCGACGACCAGGCCGATGATGCCGAGCACCAGGGTGATGACGAAGGCGAAGAAGCCGCCGGTGGCACCGGCGACTCCCAGCAGGAGGCCTGCGAGCAGGCCGGTCTGGGTGGCGTTCATGGAATGTCCTCTCCGGGACGGGTGGAGCGGTGGGCGTGCCGGCCGGGCCGGTCGACCCGGGGGTGCGTGCGACGTCGGATGGTGCGGATCAGGGCCACCAGGACCCGGGTCGGCAGCGGCAGGTCGGGCACGATCTCGATCGGTGCGTCGTAGCGGCGGTCGTCCGCGTCGGGCGTCCGGCCGGCGTGCGGGTCGGCCGCGAGCGCGCGGAAGCGGGCCAGCCCGGCGCGGAAGACCTCCGGGTCACCGCCGCGGTCGGGGTGGTGGGTACGGACGAACGAGCGGTAGGCCGACCGCTGCGCGGGGGTCAGGCCCCCGTGCCCGCCGGGATCCGGCTCGTCCATCCCGTACCCACCTCCACCTCAGGGGACCTCCACGTCCGCGACCGTCACGTCGACGGGGACCCCGTCGACCAACGGCGCGAGGGATGCCCGCAGCGCCGCGACGGTAGCCGGGATCGGCCGGTCCAGACGCAGCACCACCCCGATCTCGACCGGTTCGTCGGTACGGCCGACGAGCACGCCGACCAGCCGCCGCCCGGACAGCCAGGTCGCGACGGTCCCGAAGGCGCCGCCGTCGAGCCGCACCACCGACGGGTGCGCGACGACGGCCTCGGCGACCAGCTCGGCCAGCGCGGCCGGTGCCGGTTCCCGGCGCCGCTGCGCGGCGACCTCCGCCGCACCGGGCGGACCGGTGACGACGGCGGCGGGGGACCGGGCGTCCCGCGGGGTCGGCTCGGGCACCGTCACTCCACGACGCGGCCGGTCGGGGCCGGAGCCACCGGGACCTCGTCGCGGTTGTCGTCCTCGCCGGCCAGGTGGATGTCGTTCACCGAGATGTTGACCTCGATGACCTCCAGCCCGGTCATCCGCTCGACGGCGCCGACGACGTTGCGGCGGACCGCGGAGGCCAGGTCGGCGATGGCGACGCCGTACTCGACGACGACGTCCAGGTCGACCGCGGCCTGCTTCTCACCGACCTCGACGGCCACGCCCGCGACGGTGGAGGCGCCGCTGGTGCCGCCGCCCGGGATGCGCTCGCGCAGCGCACCGAAGGCGCGCGACGCGCCGGAGCCCATGGAGTACACGCCGGAGACCTCGCGCGCGGCGATGCCGGCGATCTTCTGGACGACGGACGCGGCGATGGTGGTGCGGCCGTGGCCGGTGCCCTCGGCGAGGCGTCCCGCGGGTGCCGCGGCCGGGGTCGTGGCGGGGGTGGTGGTCGGGGTGCCGGAGGTCATCGGTGCTCCTCTCACGGGCTGGCCCCGGGTGGGGGCCCGCCGCGGTGCGTGTGTTGTCCCCCGTGGGATGCCCGTCCGCGGCCCTCCCTCACGGTGGTTCACTCGTTCGGACCAGCCGGGATCCCGGAGGTGGTGCGGACGTAGTGCAGCAGCAGGGTCCCGTCGGCGGCCGCCTCGTGGCCGGCCAGGCGCAGTGCGCGCGGCACGGGCAGGGGCCGCGGCCCGGTCGCGATCCGCCCCTCCGGGCCCCCGACCAGCACCGGGACCAGGGTGAGGCGCAGCTCGTCGACGACGTCGGCCCCGACCAGCGCGCCGAGCAGGGTCGGCCCGCCCTCGCACAGCACGGAGGCGTGGCCGCGGCGGGCGAGCGCGGCGAGCAGCGCGGCGGGGGAGAGGTCGTCGAGCACCACGACCTCGGCACCCGCGGCACCCAGCGCGGCGCGCCGGTCCGCGGGGGCGGCGGCCGTGGTCAGCACGACCGGCGCCGTGACGGTGTCGGTGAACAGCCGCGCACCCGGGTCCAGCCCGGCCGACCCGCTCACGACGACGACCGGCGGGGGCGGCCCGGACGGCCGCCCGTCCGGCCCGGGATGACGCGGCCGGACGCCCCGGTAGTCCTCGTCCCGCGCGGTGCCCGCCCCGACGAGGACGCAGTCGGCCGACCGTCGCAGGGCGCGGAACAGGTCCCGGTCGGCCGGGGTGGACAGGCCGCCGGACCCCGCTCCGCCCGCCGTCACGGCCCCGTCGGCGGAGCTGACCATGACCGCGGTGACCCGCGGCCGGACGGGCGGGGGACCGGACGCGGAGGGCTCGGTGGGCACCTCCCGAGCATCCCGCCGTGCGGGCGACGTGACGCACGGGGGTGTTCTGTCGTAGGGCAGCCTCACTTATGGTGAGCGGAGCCGCACCGGACGGGTGGGGCATCCGGTCGAGCAGGGGGCCACGAGCAAGGTGAACGCGATCCGCGTCCGACCACCGTCGGTGGAACAACCGGCGCCCCCACGGCGGTCGCTGCGGCGCAGGCGGCTGCTCGGCCTCGCCGCCCTGACCGCGGCACTGCTGCTCGCGGTACTCGCCAGCATCGCGATCGGGACCAAGGTCATCCCGGTGAACGAGGTGTTCTCCGCGCTGGTCGCCCCGACCGGCAGCGAGAACGATGTGGTCATCCGGTCCCTGCGGATCCCGCGCACCCTGCTCGGGGTGCTGGTCGGGATCGCGCTCGGCCTGGCCGGCGCGCTCGTGCAGGGCTTCACCCGCAACCCGCTCGGCGACCCCGGTCTGCTGGGCGTCAACGCGGGCGCGGCGTTCTTCGTCGTCATCGGCATCTACGTCTTCGGTGTCAGCACGCTGTTCGGCTACGTCTGGTTCGCCTTCGCCGGCGCGCTGGTCGCCAGCGTCGTGGTGTTCGTGATCGGCACCCGGGCACCCGGCGGTGCCACCCCGGTGTCGCTGGCCCTGGCCGGCGCGGCGGTCAGCTTCCTGCTGCAGGCGGGCACGTCCTCGGTGGTGCTGCTCGACGAGACCAGCCTCGACGCCTACCGGTTCTGGGTGGTCGGCTCGCTCGCCGGGCGCGACGCCGCGGTCGGCGGCCAGGTCATGTGGTTCATCCTCGCGGGCACGGCGCTGGCGCTGGCCAGCGCGCCCGCCCTCAACGCGCTCTCCCTCGGCGACGACGTCGCCACCTCGCTGGGGCACTCGGTCCGCCGGACCCGGGTCGTCGGCGTCGTCGCGATCACGCTGCTCGCGGGGGCGGCCACCGCCGCCTGCGGGCCGATCGTGTTCCTCGGGCTGATCGTGCCGCACGTCGTGCGGGTGTTCACCGGGCCCGACCACCGCTGGCTGCTGCCCGCCTCCGGGCTCGCGGGGGCGGTGCTGCTGCTGCTCGCCGACGTCGTCGGACGGGTGGTGGCCCGCCCCGGGGAGCTGCAGGTCGGCATCGTGGTCGCGCTGATCGGCGGGCCCTTCTTCATCGCCCTCGTGCGCCGTCGCAAGCTGGGGGCCGTGTGAGCACCGTGACCGAACCCGGCCCCACGCCGGGCACGGTGGCCGTCCCCGGCCGCCGCGCCGTCCGCGCGGGCCGCTTCTCCGGCGTGCTGCGCATCCGCACCGCGGTGGTGCTGCTCGCCTGCGCCGTCGCGCTGCTGCTCGCGGCCGCGGTCAACATGGGCCGCGGCGACTACCCGATCGCGATCACCGACGTGCTGGCCACGCTGTTCGGCGGCGGCGACGCGGGCCAGCAGCTCGTCGTGCTGGAGCTGCGGCTGCCGCGCACCCTGGTCGGCGCCCTGGTCGGCGGCGCGCTGGCCGTCTCCGGCGCGATCCTGCAGTCGGTCGCCCGCAACCCCCTCGCGAGCCCGGACATCATCGGCGTCCAATGGGGCGCCAGCGCCGCGGCGGTGTTCGTCATCGTGCTCGGGGGTGGCGCGGCCGGCGTCGGTGGCGCGTTCGCCTCGCTCGGCATCCCGCTCGCCGCGCTGATCGGCGGGCTCGTGGCCTCGGTCCTGGTCTACGTCCTGGCCTGGCGCAAGGGCATCCAGGGCTTCCGGCTGGTCCTGATCGGCATCGGCATCCAGGCCGTGCTCGTCGCGGCGGTGCAGTGGCTGCTGACCGTCGCGCAGATCTACCAGGCCGCGCAGGCGCAGGTCTGGCTCAACGGCAGCCTGAACGCGCGCAGCTGGAACGAGGTCGTCCCGCTGTCGATCTCCATGCTGGTTCTCGTGCCCGCGGCGCTGGCCCTGGTGCACCTGCTCGGCGCCCTGCGCTTCGACGACGACACCGCCCGCGGCCTCGGCGTGCGGGTGAACGGCGCCCGCACCGCGCTGCTGCTCGTCTCCGTCGGGCTCGCCTCGGTCGCGACCGCGGCCGCGGGCCCGATCGCCTTCATCGCACTGGTCACCCCGCAGATCGCGCGCCGGCTCTGCCGGGTCGGGACCCCGCCGATCGGGGTCTCGCTCGTGCTGGGCGCGGCGCTGACCGTGCTGTCCGACCTGATCGCCCGCACCGCACTGGGGTCCGTCGAGCTCCCGGTCGGCATCGTGACCGCGGTGCTCGGCGCCCCGTTCCTGCTGTACCTGCTCGCCCGCACCCGCCAGGAGGCCCGTCGATGAGCACCGTCGAGGACATCAGCGTCGCGGAGGCCACCGCCTCCCGGACGACGACGGCGGGCGACCCCGTCCGTCCCGGAGTGGTCCGGTTGTCGGCCGAGCAGGTCACCCTCGGCTACGGCGACCGCACCATCGTCGACGGGCTCGACCTGGAGGTGCTGCCCGGCGCGGTCACCACCGTGATCGGCCCGAACGGCTGCGGCAAGTCCACCGTGCTGCGCGCGCTGGGGCGGCTGCTGCCCGCCCGGACCGGTCAGGTGCTGCTCGACGGCAAGCGGATCGACCGCACCCCGACCAAGGAGGTCGCGCGGGTGCTGGGGATCCTGCCGCAGTCGCCGCTGGCGCCCGAGGGCCTGACCGTCGGCGACCTCGTCGCCCGCGGGCGGCACCCGCACCAGGCCTGGTACCGGCAGTGGTCCTCCGACGACGAGCGCGCCGTCGCCGAGGCGCTGGCCTGGACGGGCCTGTCCGACCTCGCCGAGCGCCCGGTCGACGAGCTGTCCGGCGGCCAGCGCCAGCGGGCCTGGATCTCGATGGCCCTGGCGCAGGAGACCGACCTGCTGCTGCTCGACGAGCCGACCACCTTCCTCGACCTGGCCCACCAGGTCGACGTGTTGGAGCTGGTGCGGCGGCTGCAGTCCGAGGCCGGGCGCACCGTGGTCATGGTGCTGCACGACCTCAACCTGGCCGCCCGCTACGCCGACCGGCTCGTCGCGATGAAGGACGGACGGATCGTCGCGGCGGGGTCGCCGTCCGAGGTCGTCACCGAGGAGCTGCTGGCCGACGTGTTCGGGCTGCGGGCCCGGGTGCTGCCCGACCCGGTCACCGGCACCCCCCTGGTCGTGCCGGACGCGGGCCCGTCGCTGCACGCCCCGGAGCCGATCGCCGAGGCATGATCTCCGGCGTGACCTCCGGCGACAGACCGCCCTTCCTCGCCACCCGCGCGGTGCACGCGGGCAACGACGTCGACCCCGGGACCGGCGCGATCCGCCGCCCGATCGTCGCGGCCAACTCCTACGCCCTGCCCGAGGACCCCTCGGAGCTGGACTGGTCGGGCACCGCGACCCGGCTCTACACCCGCAACGGCGGGGCGAACCAGGGCTGGCTGGAGGACAAGCTCGTCGCCCTGGAGGACCCCTCCGGGGTGTCGCCGGGCGGCTGCGCCGCGGTCGCGCTCGCCTCGGGCGTCGCGGCGCTGCACGCGGTGTTCTTCACGTTCCTGCGGTCCGGTGACCACGTCGTCAGCTCCGACGTCACCTACGTCGCCACCCACCGGCTGCTCACCGAGCTGCTGCCGGACCGGTGGGGGATCACCGCCACCCTGGTCGACTCCTCCGACCCGGACGCGGTGCGCGCCGCGATCCGCCCGGAGACCCGGCTGGTGCACGTCGAGACCCCGGCGAACCCGACCACCCGGATCACCGACGTCGACGCCGTCGCCGCCGTCGCGCACGACGCGGGCGCCCTGCTCAGCGTGGACGCCACCTTCGCGACGCCGGTGCTGCAACGGCCGCTGGAGCGGGGCGCGGACCTCGTCGTGCACTCGCTGACCAAGTACGTCAACGGCCACGGCGACGCCATGGGCGGCGCGGTGCTGGGCCGCCGCGAGCTCGTCGAGCGGATCCGCGCCGACGCGATGGTCGACGCCGGGGGAGTGATCGGCCCGTTCAACGCCTGGCTGATCGCCCGCGGCGCGGTGACCCTGCCGATGCGGATGCGCGCGCACTGCGCCGGCGCGCAGCAGGTCGCGGAGTACCTGGAGTCCCGCCCGGAGGTCGCGTACGTCGCCTACCCGGGGCTGGCGTCGCACCCGCAGCACGCGCTCGCGACCCGCACCCTCGACGGCGGGTACGGCGGCATGCTCGCCTTCGCCCTCGACGGGCCGCCGGAGCGGCAGAACCGCTTCGTCGCAGGCCTGCGGGTGATCACCTCGGCGGTGTCGCTGGGCCACGACGAGTCGCTGATCGTGCACGTCGGGGCCGGTGGCGACGGCCGGGCGGCGCACTTCCCGCCGGAGTTCCGCCGTCTCGGGCACCTGCGCCTGTCGGTGGGGCTGGAGGACCCGCGCGATCTCGTCGCCGACATCGCGCGGGCCCTGGACGATGCGGGGGCCCCCGTCAGCCGATGAGCGACCGGCCGACGATCTCCTTCATGATCTCGTTCGTGCCGCCGTAGATCGCCTGCACGCGGGAGTCCACGAACGCGCGGGCGATCGGGTACTCGAGCATGTAGCCGTAGCCGCCGTGCAGCTGCACGCAGCGGTCGACGACCCGGTTCTGCAGGTCCGAGCACCACCACTTGGCCTTGGCCGCGTCGGGCACCGACAGCTCGCCCTCGCCGTTGTGCTCGGTGATGCAGCGGTCCACGAAGACCCGCGCGATGGAGACCTCGGTGTCCATCTCGGCGAGCTCGAAGCGGGTGTTCTGGAAGTTCGCCACCGGGCGGCCGAACGCTTTGCGCTCCTTGGTGTACTCCAGCGTCATCTTCACCGCGGCCTCGGCGCCGGCCACCGAGGCGACGGCGATCGACAGCCGCTCCTGGGCGAGGTTCTGCATGAGGTAGATGAAGCCCTGGCCGACCTCGCCGAGCCGGTTCGCGTCGGGCACCCGGACGTCGGTGAAGCTCAGCTCTGCGGTGTCCTGGGCCTTCATGCCGACCTTCTTCAGGCGGCGGCCGCGCTCGAAGCCCTCCATCCCGCGCTCCACCACGAACAGGGTGAAGCCGAGGTGCTTGGCGTCGGGGTCGGTCTTGGCGACGACGACCACCAGGTCGGCGAGGATGCCGTTGGTGATGAAGGTCTTGGAGCCGTTGAGGATCCAGTCGCCGTTCGCGTCCTGCTTGGCGTTGGTGGCGATGCCCTGCAGGTCCGACCCGGTGCCGGGCTCGGTCATGGCGATCGCGGTGATCAGCTCGCCACTGCAGAACCCGGGCAGCCAGCGCTTCTTCTGCTCCTCGGTGCACAGCCGCAGCAGGTAGGGCTGCACCACGTCGTTGTGCAGCGGGAAGCCGATCCCGCTGGCCCCGGCGGCGACGATCTCCTCGGCCAGGATCGCGTTGTAGCGGAAGTCGTCGACCCCGCCGCCGCCGTACTCCTCGGGGACCGCGGTGCCGAGCAGGCCCGCCGCCCCGGCCGCGGTCCATACCGCCCGGTCGACCTGGCCGTCCTCCTCCCACTGCTCGTGGTGCGGGGTGACCTCCTTCGCGATGAAGGTCCGGCACAGGTCACGGAACGCGTCGTGTTCGTCGTCGAAGATCTCGCGCTGCATGTCCGGCAGTCTCACATACCCGCCGGTAACTCCGGTCGTCCTCACGGGCCGTCGGTGACCCGCGCGTGCCGGTAGGGTGCGGCCGTGGATCTCGTGGACGCCGTCGCCAACGTGTGGGACCGGGCCGTGGTCGGTCACCTCGCCGATCTGCGACGGATGCCGCGCGACGCGGTGGTCGGCTCGCCGCAGGGCATCCTGTTCCGGTACCGCCCGCTGTCCGGTGTGGACCCCGCAGGCGGTGCACCGGTGCTGCTCGTGCCGCCGCTGGGCGCCCCGGACTTCGCCTACGACCTGCGTCGCGGCTGCTCGCTGGTGGAGCACCTGCTGCAGCAGGGCCGGACCGTCTACCTGATCGACTACGGCCCCAAGTCGTTCTCCGACCGGACCCTGGGCATCGAGAGCTGGGTCGACGAGCTGCTGCCCGACACGATCCGCCGGGTCGCCGAGGAGACCGACGACGAGGTGCACCTCGTCGCCTGGTCGCTCGGCGGGATCTTCGCCCTGCTCACCGTCGCCGCCGCGGTGCAGGCCCGCGACCCGCTGCCGGTGCGCTCGGTCGCCGCGATCGGCACCCCGGTCGACATCTCCCGGGTGCCGCTGGTGGCGCCGATCCGGCCGCTCGCGCAGATCACCGGTGGCCGGCTGATCTCCTCGATCTACCGGGGCGTCGGCAGCTTCCCGGCGCCGATGGTGAGCTGGGCGTTCCAGCTGACCGCGGTGGACAAGCTCGTCACCAAGCCGCTGGCGATCGCGTCGCGGATCGACGACCGGGACTGCCTGGCCCAGATCGAGGCCGTCGACCACCTGATGAGCAACATGCACGGCTACCCGGGCCGGGTGTTCGGGCAGATCTTCCACCTGCTGCTGCGCAGCAACGACCTCGCCAACGGCGGACTGCGCCTGGGCGGGCGCGACGTGGAGCTGTCCGACGTCGGGGTGCCGGTGCTCGTCGTCGCCGGGCGGGACGACGTCATCGCCCCGCTGCGGGCGGTGCGCGCCGGCGTGCCGCTGCTGACCGGCAGCCCGGAGGTGCGGTTCACGACCTCGCCGGGCGGGCACCTGGGCGTGCTGACCGGGCGCCGGGCCCGGGACACGACCTGGCCCGAGCTCGACCGGGCCCTGGCCGACTGGGACGCCGCCGCGGACACCCCCGACGACGCCGACGGCCCGACCGCCGCCGCCGGGGCCTGACCGGCCCGCCCCGACCGCTGCCGCCTGCGCGGCCCGGTCCGTCCGCCGCCGCCGGGGCCTGACCGTCCCCGGTCCGTCCGCGGCCCGCCCGCACGAAGATCCGGAGTTCGCGCGGTGATCCGCGGTCCGCGTGCGTCCGGACGCGCGCGTCCAGCGGATCAGCGCGCGGATTCGCGATCACCAGCGTCCGGAGGCGGCGGGCTGGGGCGACGGGGGAGGGTTGACCGGTCAGGTCTCTAAGTGATTTAGTCACTTTATGACCGCGGGGGAGACGCTGTCGGAGCGCCTGGCCGACGACATCATGGACATCATCCGGACCGGGAACCTCGGCCCGGGGGACCAGCTCGCGTCCTCCCGCGACCTGGCGCGACGGTTCGAGGTCACCACCCCGACCGTCCGCGAGGCGCTGCGACGCCTGGAGGCCACCGGTGCGGTGGAGTTCCGGCACGGCTCGGGCACCTACGTCGGCGCCGGGGTCGGGCGGCGGCTGCTCGCCAACCCGCACCGGCCGTCCCGGACCCCCGACGGCGTGCACGAGCTGATCCGCGCCCGGCTCGTCCTGGAGCCGCCGATCGCGGCCGCCGCGGCCCGGGAGCGCGACACCGCGGGGCTGGCGATGCTCGCGGAGAGCGTCACCAACGCCCTGCACCCGCCGGTCGGTGACCTCCGTCCGGCGGTGCACTTCCACGTCGCACTGGCCGCGACCAGCGGCAACGCGCTGCTCCGGGAGACGGTGGAGGCGCTGCTGCACATCCGAGCACGCGACCAGGTCGAGATCCGGCACCGCTACGACGACCGCGAGCGCGACCACGCCGAGCACGTCGCACTGCTCGACGCCGTCCGCGGGGGCGACCCGGACCTGGCGGAGCGGCTGTGTCGCGAGCACCTCGCCTCGATCGCCGCGGCGGTGGGCGCGTGAGCACCCGGCGCCTGGGGGAGATGACGACGGTCGAGGCCGCGGCCGCCGTCGTCGACAGCCCGGTCGTGCTGCTGCCGGCCGGGGCCTTCGAACAGCACGGGCCGGGGCTGCCGCTCGCGACGGACCTGATCCGCGCCGAGGCGGTCTGCGACCGGGTCGCGGAGGCACTGGGCGGCACCGCGGTCGTCGGACCGTCGTTGCCGGTCGGGGTGTCGCCGCACCACCTGGCCTTCGCCGGCACGGTCAGCCTGACCACCACGACGTTCGCCACGCTCGTGCGCGAGTACGTCGACGGCCTGTACCGGCACGGCTGGCGCCGGATCTGCGTGGTCACGGGGCACGGCGGGAACGACGCCACCCTCGCGACGGTCGCGCAGGACCTGCTCGCGGCCCGTCCGGACCTGCAGTTCGCCTGGAGCCCGCTCACCCCGCTGGCCGCCGACGTCGTCGCCGCGGCCGGGCCGCCCGAGGTCAGCGGGCACAGCGGGCAGGCCGAGACGGCGCAGATGCTCGCCGTCGCACCGCACCTGGTGCACACCGACCGGCTCGCGGCCGGGACCACCCGGCTCGCCGAGCTCGACTCCTTCGGCGCACTGGCCCGGCGGCGCGGTGGTCCGACGCTCACCGCGCCCTACGACCGCCTGTCCGGCAACGGGGTCCTCGGCGACCCCCGCCGGGCCGATCCGGAGCACGGCGAGGCGATCGTCGCCGCGATCGCCGACCGGATCACCGACTTCGTCACGGCCTGGCTCAAGGCCTGACGCCCCCTCCGACCCGCACGGACCCACAGCACTCCCGCGGTGGCACCACCCGGTGCCCCCGTCGCACGACCCTGCCCGCGACCCGGGCGGGGCCACAGCACCGGCCGTCGACGACGCCGTCCGAAGGGAACCCCATGTCCGCACCGAGACCGTCCGCAGCGACACCGTCCGTTCCGGGACGCCCGACCGTGGGCCCGACGCGCCGTCCCGGGGGACGCCGACTGCGTGCCGTGGCGGCGGCCTGCCTGGCCGCGGCCGCCCTGACCACCGGCGCCGCCGTCGCCCCGACACCATCCGACGCCGCCGTGGTCCCCACCGCGTCCGGGGCGCCGGCCGGACCCGCCGGTTCCGTCGCACCCGCCGGCCCCGAAGCGGCCGCCGGACCGGCGGGCGGCCCGGCCGGAGCGCGGAGCCCCGGCTGCGGCGTCACCCCGCCGCAGGCACCGGGCACCACCGCCGTCCGCACCGTGGACAGCGGCGGCCTGGCCCGCACCGTGCGCGTCCACCTGCCCGACGGCTACCGCCCCGACCGGCCCACCCCGGTCGTCCTGGTCTTCCACGGCCGCGGCAACGACGGCGCCACCACCGAGGACTTCTCCGGCCTGTCCGGGCTGCCCGCGGTCGTCGCCTACCCCGACGGGGTCCCCGGCGGCGAGGGCAAGCGCTCCTGGCAGGGCGCCCCGTACTCGGCGCCGGGCGTCGACGACGTCGCCTTCACCGGTGACCTCCTCGACGACCTCGAGGCCGGCCTCTGCGTCGACCCCGGCCGGGTCTTCGCCACCGGCAAGTCCAACGGCGGCGGCTTCACCGAGATCCTGGCCTGCCGGATGTCCGACCGGATCGCCGCGATCGCCCCGGTCGCGGGCGCCTACTACCGCGACGGCGAACCGCCGTGCCGGCCCGGCCGTCCGGTCCCGGCGCTGTTCGTGCACGGCGCCGGCGACGCGACCATCCCCTACACCGGCGACGCCGACCGGGGCTTGCCCGCGATCCCGGCGAAGGTCGCCGAGTGGGTCGCCCGCGACGGCTGCCGGGCCCGCCCGCAGACCCGCCGGATCGAGCCCGACGTGACCATCGCGACCTGGCGCGGCTGCCGCGACGGGGCCCGGGTGCAGCACGTCGCCGTCGACGGCGGCGGCCACACCTGGCCGGGCGCGACCGCCTACTCCGGCGGCGGCGCCACCACGCAGACGGTCCGCGCCACCGCGCTGGTCGGGGACTTCTTCGGCCTCGGGGGACCGCGGTGAGCACGCCCGCCGCCACCCAGGACCGGGAGCTGCCCCGGCTGGTGCGGGCGATGGCCGTCGTCGAACGGGTCGGGAACGCGCTGCCGCACCCGTTCTGGCTGTTCTGGGTGCTGTCGGCGATCCTCGCCGTGGTCAGCGCCGGGCTGGCGGCGGCGGGCGTCGCGGTCGTCGCACCCGACGGCGAGCCCGTCGCGGTGCGGAACCTGCTCTCCGGCGACGGCCTCGCGATGGCCGTCTCGTCGATGATCGACAACTTCGCGCAGTTCCCGCCGATGGCCACCATCGTCACGGTGATCATGGGCGTCGCGGTCGCCGAGCGCAGCGGGCTGCTCGCCGCGGCCATGCGGGCCGGGGTCGCCCGGGTGCCCGCGTCGCTGGTGGTGTTCGCGGTCGCGTTCGCCGGGACCGTCGCGCACGTCGCGTCCGCCGCGGCGTACGTGATCCTGGTGCCGCTGGGCGGGCTCGCGTTCCGCGCGGTCGGGCGCTCGCCGATCCTCGGGATCGTCGTCGCCTACACCGCCATCGCCTCCGGCTACGACGCCAGCCCGGTCCCCACCCCGAACGACGCGATCTTCGCCGGCATCACCACCGCGGCGGCCCGGATCGTCGACCCGGCGGTCGTGGTGACCCCGGTCGGCAACTGGTTCTTCAACATCGCCTCGTCGGTCGTGCTCGCCCTGGTGATCACGCTGGTCACCCGGGTCGTCCTGGCCAAGCGGCCCGACCTGGACCCCGACCCCGACGCCCCGGACGACGACGTCGCCGGGCTGAGCCTGTCGCCGGCCGAGCGGACCGGCCTGCGCCGCGCCGGCTGGGTCCTGCTCGGCTGCGCCGTCCTGCTCGTCGCGGTCATGGCCCCGGAGTGGTCCCCGCTGCGCGGCGAGAACGGCTCGGTCGTCGAGTCCCCGCTGGTCGAGGGCATCGGCGCGGTCATCGCGCTGCTGTTCGGCCTGCTCGGCACCGTCTTCGGCCGCGCCGTCGGGACGATCACCACCGCCGCCGACGTCCCGAAGCTGATGGCCGACGGGATCCGGCAGATGGCGCCCGTGCTGGCGCTGTTCTTCGCGATCGCCCAGTTCCTGGCCTACTTCGACTGGACCCACGTCGGGGACGTGCTCGCGGTCGTCGCCGCGGACGCGCTGCGCACCACCGGCGTCCCGATTCCGGTCGTGTTCCTGATGGTGCTGGCCGTGCTCACCGTGGTGAACGTGATGGTCACCAGCGGGACGGCGATGTGGTCGATCGCGGCGCCGGTGATCGTGCCGATGCTGATGCTGGTCGAGGTGCCGCCGGAGACCACCCAGGCGCTGTTCCGGATCGCCGACTCCGGCTCGACGGCGATCACCCCGATGAGCCCGTACTTCGTGATGGCGCTGGGGTTCCTGCAGCGCTACCGCAAGGACGCGGGCATCGGGACGCTCGCGTCGTACACGCTGCCGCTTGCCGTCGCCATGACGGCGGTCTGGACGCTGCTGTTCTTCGCCTGGTGGGCACTGGGGATCCCGCTGGGCCCGGGGGCCCCGGTCCGCTGAGGGGACGGACGCGGGGCGGGGACCGGGGCGGTCGGGGACACTGGCGCAGGTGCGCTACCTCGACGGCCCCGGTCCCGGTCCACGACGCTGGTCGGTGATCGGCCTGGGCACCTGGCAGTTCGGCACGAGCGAGTGGGGCTACGGCGACGCGCTGGAGGCCGGGCGGATCGTCGCCCGCGCCCGCGAGCTGGGCGTCACCGTGTTCGACACCGCGGAGCTCTACGGCCCGCTGCGCAGCGAACGGATCCTCGGCGACGCGCTGCGCGCCTGCGGCGGCCCCGGGTGGCGCGACGACGTCGTGATCGCGACGAAGTTCTTCCCGGTCCTGCCCCTGGGCCCGGTGCTGCGGCACCGCGCGGCCGCCTCCGCCGCCCGGCTCGGGGTGACCGAGATCGACCTCTACCAGGTGCACAAGCCGCACCCGCTGGTCGGCGACTCCTCGGCGATGCGCGGGATGGCCGAGCTGCAGCGGACCGGGCTGGTCCGCGACGCCGGCGTCTCGTCGTACACGCTGGAGCGCTGGCGGGCCGCGGAGGAGGCGCTGGGCGGACCCGTGCTGTCCAACCAGGTCGAGTTCAGCCTGCTGCGCCGCCGGCCCGTCGCGGCCCTCGTCCCGCACGCCGCCGCGCACGGCCGCATCGTGATGGCCTACAGCCCGCTGGCCCAGGGCCTGCTCACCGGCCGCTACGACGCCGGTCACCGGCCCACGAACGCGGTGCGCCGCAGCAAGCCGGAGTGGCTGCCGGAGAACCTGGCCGCGCTGGCCCCGCTCACCGACGCCCTGCGCGACGTCGCCTCCGCACACGACGCGACGCCGTCGCAGGTCGCGCTGGCGTGGGTGGTGTACCACCCGAACACGGTGGCGATCCCCGGTGCGTCGAGCGTGGCGCAGCTGGAGTCCAACGTGGCCGCGGCGGACATCGTGCTGACCTCCGACGAGTACGTCGGTCTCACCGCGGCCGCGCAGCGGGTCCGGCTGCGCACCGGACCCGCCACGCTGCCCGCCGTGGCCCGGGAGCTGCTGCGCTCCCGCTGAGCCGCTACTTGACGTGCTCGCGCAGGAACTGCGTCGCGCGGGCCCACGCGATCTCCGCCTGCTCGGCGTCGTAGGTCCCCATGTGGTTCTCGTCGTTGAAGAAGGCGTGCCCGGCCGGGTACTGCAGGAACTCGGGACGGGTTCCGGACTCGGCCTGGATGCGGTCGGCGAGCGCCTCCACCGCGTCCGGCGGGGCCATGGTGTCCTCGGACCCGAAGTGGCCCTGCACGGCCGCGGTCAGGTCCGCGAACGACGGGTAGTCCTCCTTGAGCACGCCGTAGAACGGCACCGCGGCCGCGACCTTGTCACCCTGCTGCGCGGCGAGGACCAGCACGAAGCCGCCGCCCATGCAGAAGCCGACCGCGCCGACGGCGGAGGAGGTGACGTCGTCGCGCCCGAGCAGGAACTCCACGGCCCCGGCCAGGTCGGTCGCCGCGCCGTTCACGGGCAGCTCGCCCATGAGCTTGCCGGCCTCGTCGGAGTCGTGGGTGGTGCGCCCGCCGTAGAGGTCGGGCGCCAGCGCGACGAAGCCCTCGGCGGCGAACCGGTTCGTGATGTCCACGATGTGGTCGGTCAGGCCCCACCACTCCTGGATGACGATCAGGCCGGGTCCGGGCCCGGACTCGGGGACGGCCAGGTAGCCGTGCGCGGTGCCGCCGCCGGAGGGGAAGGTGACGTTCTGCGCGGGGTTCTCGTTGGTGTGTGCCACGCGCGCGATGACATCACGACGGTGCCGGTGCCGCCCGCCGGGAAGATCGTTGCACCGTGTGACGGAGGACCCTCCGTTAATCATGAGCGTCGCAAACGATATGGGTCTATCGTCACCGCCATGCTCGCCGGGACCGCCACCCGAACCGCGCACGACGCCGCGGTGGAGAACCTGCGCCGGGCGCGCGCCGGAGCCGGCGCCGTCCAGCTGGGGAAGCCGTCGTCGAACCTGTTCCGGTTCGGCGACCGCGACACCGGCGCCGCCGCGCGCCGCCTCGACACCTCCGCACTGGACGGTGTGCTCGGTGTGGACCCGGACCGGCGGACCGCCGAGGTCCAGGGGATGGCGACCTACGAGACCATCGTGGACGCCACCCTCGTCCACGGGCTGATGCCGCTGGTCGTCCCGCAGCTCAAGACCATCACCCTCGGGGGAGCGGTCACCGGGCTCGGGGTCGAGTCGACGTCGTTCCGCGCCGGGCTGCCGCACGAGTCGGTGCTCGAGATGGACGTGCTCACCCCGGCCGGGGAGCTGCTGCACGTCACCCCCGACGGCGAGCACGCCGACCTGTTCGCGGCCTTCCCCAACTCCTACGGGACGCTCGGCTACGCCGTCCGCCTGGTCGTCGAGCTGGCCCCGGTGAAGCCGTTCGTCAAGCTCACCCACCACCGGTACGCGAGCGCGTCCGCCGCGTCGGCGGCGATCGAGCGGTTCGTCGCCGCGGGGGAGGTCGACTTCCTCGACGGCGTCGTGTTCGGACCCGACGAGCAGTACCTGACCACCGGTGAGTTCGTCGACGCCCCGATGCCGGGCGCGCGCATCTCCGACTACACCGGCCAGGAGGTGTTCTACCGGTCGCTGCAGCGTCGCCCGGTCGACCACCTCACCGTGCACGACTACATCTGGCGCTGGGACACCGACTGGTTCTGGTGCTCGCGGGCGTTCGGCGTGCAGCACCCGGTGGTGCGCCGGTTCTGGCCGGCCCGCTGGCGCCGCTCGGACGTCTACCGCCGCCTCGTCGCCCTCGACCAGCGCCACGGCGCGTCCAACCGGGTCCGCGAGGCCCTCGGCGGGACGGCCGAGGAGATGGTCGTGCAGGACGTCGAGATCCCCGTCGAGCGGCTCGCGGAGTTCCTGGAGTTCTTCCACCGGGAGATCCCGATCGAGCCGGTGTGGCTGTGCCCGCTGCAGCTGCGGGGCGAGCGGACCTGGCCGCTGTACCCGATGGAGCCGGGCCGGCTCTACGTCAACGTCGGGTTCTGGTCGTCGGTGGCGGAGAAACCGGGTGACCGGTGGGCACACAACCGGCTGATCGAGGAGTGCGTCGCCGACCTGGGCGGGCACAAGTCGCTGTACTCGACCGTGCACTACGGCGAGGACGAGTTCTGGTCGCACTACAACGGTGCGGCCTACCGGGCGGTGAAACAGCGGTACGACCCGGACGGTCGGGCAGCCGACCTGTTCCGGAAGGTCACCGGCCGCTGAGGGGCACCGCGGGGATCGACAGGGGAGGGATCGGCGATGACAGGAGTGCTGGAACGGCGGACCACGACGATCGAGCCGGTGGCGGGGATCCTGTCCCACGTCCTGGGCTCCACGCGTGAGCTGCGGGTGGAGGCGTTCGACGGGTCACGGACGGGACCCGACGACGCCCCGGTCACATTGCGGGTGAACTCGCCCCGGGCACTGGCCCGGCTGGTGAGCGCCCCCGGATCGCTCGGGCTGGCCCGGGCCTACGTCACCGAGGAGATCGACGTCGACGGGGACCTCTACACCGCGCTGCGCGCGATGTCGGAGGTCACGCTGCACTCGATCCCGCGCCGCGAGCAGCTGTGGCTCGCGCGACGGCTGCTGCCCTACTGGCGCGAGCACCGGATGCCGCCGCCCGACCTGGAGGCCCGTCCCAAGGGGCTGCTGCACTCCAAGCGGCGCGACTCGCAGGCCATCTCGCACCACTACGACGTGTCCAACCGGTTCTACGAGTTCGTGCTCGGACCGTCGATGACCTACACCTGTGCGGCCTACCCCGACGCCGACGCGTCGCTGGAGACCGCGCAGGCCACCAAGTACTCACTGGTCGCGGCCAAGCTGGACCTGAAGCCGGGGATGCGCCTGCTCGACGTCGGCTGCGGCTGGGGCGGCATGGTCCGCCACGCCGCCCGCGAGCACGGCGTCCGCGCGCTCGGGGTGACCCTGTCGAAGGAGCAGGCCGCCTGGGCGCAGGAGGCGATCGCCCGCGAGGGGCTGTCCGACCTGGCCGAGGTCCGCCACCTCGACTACCGCGACGTCCCCGACGGCGTCTACGACGCGGTGTCCTCCATCGGCCTCACCGAGCACATCGGCAAGGCCAACCTGGACTCCTACTTCGCGTCGATGTACGCCAAGCTCCGGCCGGGCGGGCGGATGCTGAACCACTGCATCACCCAGCCGCACCGGCCCGACCACCGCCACACCGACCCGTTCATCCACCGCTACGTGTTCCCCGACGGGGAGCTGGAGCCGGTCGCGGCGCTGGTGGACGCGATGAACGAGGCCGGGTTCGAGATCCGGCACGAGGAGAACCTGCGCGAGCACTACGCCATGACGCTGCGGGACTGGGGCGCGAACCTGGAGCGCAACTGGACCGACGCCGTCGCCGAGGTCGGCGTCGGCCGGGCCCGGGTGTGGCGGCTCTACATGGCCGCGTGCCGGCTGGGCTTCGATCTGAACAACATCCAGCTCCACCAGGTGCTGGGCGTGAAGCTCGCCGACGGCGGCGCCGCCGGGTTCCCGCTGCGCGGGGAGCACGGGGCGTACTGAGACCGGGGGATCAGCGGAGACGGCGCGCGGCCGCGACGGCCTGCGCGCCGTACCCGCCCCCGAACAGCACGGCGTGCACCAGCAGCGGGAACAGCTGGTGCAGGTCGACCCGCTCGCGCCACCCGTCGGCGAGCGGGGAGTGCTCGTCGTAGGCGGCGAGGACGACGTCGAGGTGCGGCAGCCCGAACAGGTCCAGCATCGCGAGGTCGGACTCGCGGTGCCCGCCGTGCGCGGCCGGGTCGATCAGCCACGCAGCCCCGTCTCCGTCGCCGTCCCCGTCGCCCGACCAGAGAACGTTGCCCGACCACAGGTCGCCGTGCAGCCGGGCCGGTGGCTCGTCCGGACCGGCCAGGGCGCCGATCCGCCCGCACACGTCGTCGACGGCGGCGGCCCCGGCCGGGTCGAGGGCGCCGCGGTCCCGGGCGGCCCGCAGGTAGGGCAGCACGCGGTCGGCGGCGAACCAGTCGCTCCACGGGCCGTCGTGCGGACGGTTCTCCATCCGCGTGTGCCCGATCCACGCCCGCGCCGGCCCGCCCGGCGGCGCGGCACCGAACGCGTCGGCCCCGGCGGCGTGCAGCGTCGCCAGCCCCCGGCCGAACCGCTCCGCGGCGGCCGGCGTCGCCCGGCCGGGGGCGACGAGCCCGGTGACCAGGAGCGCGTCGTCGGCGCCCAGCACGCGCGGGACCGGCGGCCCGCCCGGCACCGCGATCCAGCGCAGCCCGGCGGCCTCGGCCGTGGCCGCGCCCGGGTCGGCCGAGGAGTCCTTGACCACGACGACGGTGCCGTCGTCCAGGGTCGCGCGCGGCGGGTGCCCGGCCGGTCCGTCCCGCACCACGCGGCCGGTCAGCCGGGCGACGCGGTCCCTCATGCGTTCCGGGTGACGTACTCGACCAGGCCGGGCACCGCCGCGACGATCATGGCGTGGACCTCGGCGAACCCGTCCGGGCCGCCGTAGTAGGGGTCGGGCACCTCGGCGCCCGCGGGGGCCGCCGGGTCGAACGAGCGCAGCAGCCGGACCCGCTTGGGATCGGGCACCGACTGCTCGAGGGTCCGCAGGTGCCCCATGTCCAGCGCCACCAGCAGGTCCGCGGAGAGGATCTCCGAGTCGACCTGGCGGGCGCTGTGGGCGGTGTCGTAGCCGTGCTCGGCCAGCACCTGGGCGGCGCGCTCATCCATCGGCTGCCCGATGTGCCAGTGACCGGTCCCGGCGCTGGTCACGCGCACCCGGTCGGCCAGCCCGGCGGCCTCGACCTCGGCGGCCAGGATCTTCTCGGCGATCGGGGACCGGCAGATGTTGCCGGTACAGACGAAGACGACGTTCACTGCGACGTTCCTCCGGGGAGCGGGGGTACCGACGTCGACCCTGACGCCTCGGGTGGGGTGGCCGGGCCATTGTCCACCGCGCACCGGTGCGCGCCGTAGGGTGGCCTGATGCCGTTCGATCACCATGCGGCCGGGACGGATCACGCGGGCGGGCACGACCTGCGGCACCACGGCGACGCCGAGGCCGCCGACGGGCTCGTCGACTTCGCCGTCAACGTGATCGGCGACGGCCCCCCGCCCTGGCTGCGGGACCGGCTCGTCGCGACCCTGGACGGACTCGGCCGCTACCCGCGCGCCGACCACGACGCCCGCGCCCGCGCCACCGTCGCGGCGCGGCACGGTCGCGACGCGGACGAGGTGCTGGTGCTCGCGGGCAGCGCGGAGGGCTTCGCGCTGCTCCCGACGCTGCGCCCCCGGCTCGCTGCCGTCGTGCACCCCGGGTTCACCGAGCCGGAGGCCGCGCTGCGCGGCGGCGGGGTGGACGTGGTGCGGGTGCTGACCGACGCCGCGACCGGGCACGCGCTCGATCCGTCCGCGGTGCCCGAGGAGGCCGACCTCGTCGTCGTCGGGAACCCGACGAACCCCACCGGGGTGCTGCACCCGGCCGACACGCTGCGCGCACTGGCCCGCCCGGACAGGGTCCTGCTCGTCGACGAGGCGTTCGCCGACGCCGTCCCCGGCGAGCCGGAGACACTCGCCGGCGACGCGGGCGTGCCCGGCCTGCTGGTGTTCCGCTCGCTGACCAAGACCTGGGCGCTGGCCGGGCTGCGCGCCGGCTACGCGCTCGGCGCCCCCGAGCTGCTGGCCCGGCTCGCCGCGACCCGCCCACTGTGGCCGGTCTCCACCCCCGCCCTGGAGGCGGTCATCGCCTGCTGCGAGCCCGATGCGGTCTCCGCCGCGGACCGGAAGGCCCGCGAGCTCGCCGCACACCGCGTCTCGATGGCCGCGGCGCTGTCGGGCCTCGACGGCGTCGGCGTGTCGGCGGGGCCCGCCCCGTACCTGCTGCTGCACCTGCCCGACGGCACCGGCGAGGCGGTGCGGCGCCTGCTGCGCGAGGCCGGGATCGCGGTGCGCCGCGGCGACACCTTCCCCGGTCTCGGGCCCGACCACCTGCGCGTCGCGGTCCGCCCGCCGGAGACGGTCCGCCGCCTCGTCGAGTCCCTCGACGCGGCGCTGCGCCGGCTGGCGGTGTCGGCGTGAGCACGCTGCGCGAGGTGATCGCCGCCCTCGACGCCGCCTACCCGCCCCGGCTCGCCATGGACTGGGACGCGGTCGGCCTGGTCTGCGGCGACCCCGACGACACCGTCTCCCGGGTGCTGTTCGCCGTCGACCCCACCCCGGAGACCGTCGACGAGGCGATCTCCTCCGGCGCCCAGCTGCTGGTCACCCACCACCCGCTGCTGCTGCGCGGGGTGCACGGCGTCGGTGCCGACACCCCCAAGGGCGCCCTGCTGCACCGGCTGATCCGGGCCGGGGTCGCGCTGTTCACCGCGCACACCAACGCCGACGTCGCCGACCCGGGCGTCTCCGACGCGCTCGCCGCCGCCCTCGGGCTGACCGTGTCCGGCCCGCTGGAACCGGAACCCGGCCCGGCCCTGGACAAGATCGTCACCTTCGTGCCGGTCGGCCCGTCGATCGCCGCCGTGCACACCGCGCTGTCCGACGCCGGTGCCGGCGCGATCGGCAACTACTCGCACTGCTCGTTCGCCACCGCCGGGACCGGCCAGTTCCTTCCCCTCGACGGCGCCGCCCCGGTCATCGGGTCGGTCGGGCGCCTGGAGCGCGTCGCGGAGACCCGGCTGGAGATGGTGCTGCCCCGGTCGCGGCGCCGCGACGTCGTCGCCGCGCTGCGGGCCGCGCACCCCTACGAGGAACCGGCCTTCGACCTGCTGGAGATGGCGCCGCTGCCGTCGTCGCTGGGGCTGGGCCGGGTCGGCGAGCTCCCCGGCGCCGAGCCGTTCGCGGCGTTCACCCGCCGGGTCGCCGCGGCGCTGCCCGCCACCGCATGGGGGGTGCGCGGTGCCGGGGACCCGGACCGCCCGATCCGCCGGGTCGCGGTCTGCGGCGGCGCCGGGGACTCGGCACTGGACTCCGCCGCCCGGGCCGGTGTCGACGCGTTCGTCACCGCCGACCTGCGCCACCACCCCGCCTCCGAGCACGCGCTCGCCGGGACCGGCCCCGGCGGCCCGACCCCCGCGCTGGTCGACGTCGCCCACTGGGCCTCGGAGTGGCCGTGGTGCGGGCAGGCGGCCGGGGTCGTGGCCGAGGCCCTCGCAGGTAGCGTCTCGGTCGCGGTCTCGCGGGCCCGTACCGACCCCTGGACCACCGCCGCCCCGGGCAGCGGATCCGACACGACAGCAGGACAACCGGAGGCGAGTGCATGAAGGCCGATCCCACCGCGCAGGCGAAGCTGGTGACGCTGGCCGAGGTGGACGCCGAGATCGGCCGGCTCACCCACCGGCGCTCGACGCTGCCCGAGCTGGCGCAGCTGGACGAGGCCGAGCAGCGGGTCCGTGCGGCGCGCGACGCCCTGGTCCGCGCCGAGACCCGCGCCGGTGACCTCGACCGCGACATCGCCCGGCTCGAACGCGACATCGACGGTGTCCGTGCCCGCACCGAGCGCGACCACACCCTGCTCGCCGGCTCGGGCATCTCCGCGAAGCAGGCCACCGAGCTGCAGCACGAGCTCGACACCCTCGCCCGCCGCCAGGGCGTCCTGGAGGACGAGCAGCTGGGGATCATGGAGGAGCGCGAGGCCGTCGGCATCGAGCTCGACCACGCCCGGGGCGAGCTGTCCGAGGCCGAGACCGCGGTCGGCGAGGTGACCGCGAAGCGCGAGTCCGCCGAGGGCGACATCGACGCCACCCGCGCCGGGCGCGACCGTGCCCGCACCGAGGTCGTCGCCGCGCTGCCCGCGGACCTGCTCGCCGACTACGAGCGCATCCGCGCCGGCGGCCGGGTCGCGGCCGGGCAGCTGCGCGAGTCCCGCTGCGGCGCCTGCCGGCTCGAGCTCGACCGGACCTTCCTCGGGCAGGTCCGCACGGCGGCCGCCGACGAGGTCGTCCACTGCGAGGAGTGCGGCGCGATCCTGGTGCGTGGCAGGTGAAGCTGGTCGTCGAGGCGGACGGCGGCTCCCGCGGCAACCCCGGGCCCGCCGGCTACGGCGCGGTCGTGCTCGACGCCGGCGCCCGCCAGGTGCTCGGTGAGGTCTACGACGGCCTCGGTACCACCACCAACAACGTCGCCGAGTACCGCGGCCTGATCGCCGGGTTGACCGCCGCCCGCGACCTGGGGGCCACCGAGGTCGAGGCGCGGATGGACTCCAAGCTCGTCGTCGAGCAGATGAGCGGGCGCTGGAAGATCAAGCACCCGCCGCTGCAGGAGCTCGCCGACACCGCCCGCGAGCTGGCCGCGGACTTCGACGCGGTCACCTTCGTGTGGATCCCGCGCAAGGACAACGCCCGCGCCGACGCGCTCGCCAACCGCGCGATGGACGGGGAGTCGAACCCCACCCTGGACCCGTCCGGGGCGGCGGGACCGGCGCCGAAGCCGCCCGCGGGCGCGACCGCGTCGACGGACTCCGCGGCCGCCGCGGCCGCGTGGACCGGGCAGACGGGCTCCCCGACGCGGCTGATCCTGCTGCGCCACGGCCAGACCGAGCTGTCGGTCGAGCGCCGCTACTCCGGACACGGCGACCCGGAGCTGACCGAGCTGGGCCAGAAGCAGGCCGCCGCCGCGGCCCGCGCGCTGGCGACGCGGCTGTCGGGCCAGGGCGTCGAGCCGGCCGTGGTGCTGTCCTCGCCGCTGCGCCGGGCCCGCCAGACCGCGGCCGCCGTCGCCGAGACGACCGGGGCGGACCTGGAGGTCCGCGACGGCCTGATCGAGACCGACTTCGGCGGCTGGGAGGGCCTCACCTTCACCGAGGCCCGCGAGCGCGACCCCGAGCTGCACGGCCGCTGGATCGGCTCCGCCGACGTCGAACCGCCGGGCGGGGAGAGCTTCCGCGCGGTGGGGGAGCGGGTCGAGGCCGAGCGGGCCCGGATCGTCGAGGAGTTCGCCGGCCGGACGGTGGTCCTGGTCAGCCACGTCACGCCGATCAAGATGCTGCTGCGCACCGCGCTCGGCGCCGGCGACGAGGTGCTCTACCGCATGCACCTGGACCTGGCCTGCCTCAACATCGCCGACTTCTACCCCGACGGGGGCGCCTCGGTGCGTCTGGTCAACGAGACGTCCTACCTGGACGACCTCCGGTAGTCACCGGGCCGTCACCGCCTGCTGGATCGATACCGTCCTGACCCGTTCGGGCGGTGTCGACTCCGGACAGTTGTCCCCATTCCTCACCTGAGCGATGCTTCGCGTGCACCGTACGGGGTGGTCAACCTACGGAGCGTGAACGACAGTCTCGGTGTCGGCGGGGAACAGGGAGACGGTGAGGACAGCGATGTCGCAGATCCACGAGCACGACTACGGCTACGACCTGGCACACGAGATGAAGGTGATCGCGCGGCTGCCGCAGCAGCGGCGCGGCAGCTCACGCCCGATGGGTGTCCCGGCCCGCGAGATGGACCCGGACACCGACCTCGGCCACGACATGGCCCACGAGTTCTGATCCCTGCCCACCGTCCGCGACCGGCCCCGCCCCTTCCGGGCGGGGCCGTCGTGCTGTCCGGGCCGTGCCGCTACTGCGGCAGCACCGCGAGCGCGGCCCAGAGCGCGGTCGTCGCGGCGAGCAGGCCCAGCGGGACGGTGAGCGCCCCCAGCCGCAGGAACGTGCCGAGCTGCGGCGGGTCGCCGTAGCCGGTGGCGATGCGCCGCCACAGCAGCGTCGCCAGCGACCCGGCGTAGGTCAGGTTCGGCCCGATGTTGACGCCCAGCAGCATCGCCAGCACCAGCCCGGGGTGCGCGGCCGGGCCGAGCGCGGTGAGCAGCACCAGCGTCGCGGGCAGGTTGTTCACCAGGTTCGCGAGCACCGCCGCGACGGCCGCGGTGACCAGCAGCCCGGTCAGGTCCGGGGTGGCGGGCAGCAGCGCACCGATCCAGCCGGACAGCCCCTGCGCACTGAGCCCGGCGACGACCACGCCCAGGGCCAGCACGAACAGGCAGAACCCGGGGGAGGCCGCGGCGACCAGGCGCAGCGGCCCGGTCTCGCGCCGCACCAGCGCCCGCACCGCCAGCACCGCGGCCCCGGCCGCGGCGACCCAGCCCGGTTCGACGCCCAGCGGCGAGGCCACCGCGAACCCGGCCAGGGTCAGCCCGAGCACCGCCAGCGCGACGACCGGCGCCGCCGGAGCGGGCACCGCGGGATCGGCCGGGGCCGGCTCCGGCGCCGCGGCGAGGTCGCGCCGGAACACCCACCGCAGCACCAGGTACTCGACGACGATCACCGCCACCCACGGTCCGACCATCAGCCCGGCGAAGGTCAGGAACCCCACCCCCGACGCCGAGAACGCCAGCAGGTTCGTCAGGTTCGACACCGGCAGCAGCCCCGACGCCGAGTTCGACAGGTGCGCGCAGGCGAACGAGTGCGGCCGCGACGCCACCCCCAGCCGGGCCGCCGTCGCCAGCACCACCGGGGTCAGCAGGACCACCGTCGCGTCCAGGCTCAGCACCGCGGTCGTCCCGGCCGCCGCGGCGAAGACGGCGACCAGCAGCCGTCGCGGGGACCCGGCCGACGCCGTCGCCAGCCGCGCGCCCAGCCAGCGGAACACGCCCTCGGCGTCGGCGAGGTGCCCGAGCAGCAGGATCGCGGCGAGGAACCCGACGGTCGGGGCGAGCTCGCCGATCTCGGTCCACGCCCCCGCCGGGGTCACCAGCCCGGCGACGACGGCGACCAGCGCCGCCGGGACCGCGACCACGGCCTCGGGCAGCCCGAACGGGCGCAGCGTCGCGGCGGCCAGGACCGCGGCCAGCAGTGCGACCGCCAGCAGGAGGCTCACGTGAACAGCAGCGCGACGCCGACGGCCAGGCCCAGCAGGACCACCGCCCAGCGCAGCAGGGTCTCCGGCATCCGCCGCGCGACCAGGGCGCCGACGTAGCCGCCGACCAGCGTGGTCGGGGCGAGCAGCGCGACGGCGAGCCAGTCGACCGGGGCGCCGAGGGCGAACACGACGACCGTCACCGTCGCGACGACCAGCGACAGCACGCCCTTGAGCGCGTTGAGCCTGCGCAGCTCGTCGTGGGCGAACAGTGACAGCGTCGAGATCAGCACCACGCCCAGGGCGCCGCCGAAGTAGCCGCCGTAGACCGCGGCGAGGAACACCGCGACCAGCAGCGCCGGGGTGCGGTCCCGCCCCCGGGCGGCCGGGTCGCCGATCCGGCGCTTGAGCCACGGCCCGACCGCCATCGTCAGGCTGGCCAGGATCACCAGGACGGGCACGACGGCGTCGAACACGCTGCTGGGCAGCACCAGCAGCAGGGTGCAGCCGACCCCGCTGCCCAGCGCCGCGGCGACCGCGGTGACCGCGATCCGCCTGCCCTGCCCGGGCAGCTCGCGGCGGGCCCCGAGCACCAGCCCGGCGTAGCCCGGCCACTGGGCGACCGAGTTGGTGACGTTCGCCGCCAGCGGCGGGAACCCCACCCCGAGCAGCGCCGGGAACACCAGCAGCGACCCGCCGCCCGCGACGGCGTTCACCGCACCCGCGAGCAGCCCGGCCACCAGCAGGAACACCAGCGCCCACGGCTGGGAGAGGTCGATCACCACCGGACGGTATCCCGGTGCAACGCCGCGGTCCTCCCCGGCAGCCGACCGTGCGGGTCCGTAGCCTGGAACCCATGACCGCTGCCACCGAGATCGCGTTCGAGAACACCTTCGTCCGCGACCTGGACGGGCTCTACCTGCCCTGGCAGGCCGCCCCGGCGCCGGACGCGCGGCTGGTGCTGCTCAACGAGTCCCTGGCCGGTGAGCTGGGCCTCGACCCGGCGCAGCTGCGCACCCCCGAGGGCGTCGCGCTGCTCACCGGCACGACCGTGCCCGACTCGGCGACGACCGTCGCGCAGGCCTATGCCGGGCACCAGTTCGGCAACTACTCGCCGCGGCTCGGCGACGGCCGGGCGCTGCTCGTCGGTGAGCTCGTCACCCCCGACGGCGCCCGCCGCGACCTGCACCTCAAGGGGTCCGGACGCACCCCGTTCGCCCGCGGCGGCGACGGGAAGGCGCCGCTCGGCCCGATGCTGCGCGAGTACGTGATCTCCGAGGCGATGCACGCGCTCGGGGTGCCCACCACGCGGTCGCTGGCCGTCGTCGCCACCGGTGAGCCCGTGCTGCGCGACCGCGGCCCGGAGCCGGGCGCCGTGCTCGCCCGCACCGCGGCCAGCCACCTGCGGGTGGGGACCTTCCAGTTCGCGGCCGCCACGGGGGAGGCCGACGTGCTGCGCCGGCTCGCGGAGTACGCGATCGCCCGGCACCACCCGCAGGCGTCCTCGCCGCTGGAGCTCTACCGCGCGGTGATCGCCGTCCAGGCCGAGCTCGTCGCGCGCTGGATGCAGATCGGGTTCGTGCACGGCGTCATGAACACCGACAACATGACGATCTCCGGCGAGACCATCGACTACGGCCCGTGCGCCTTCCTCGACGCCCACGACCCGGCGACCTGGTACTCCTCGATCGACTCCGGTGGCCGCTACGCCTACGGCAACCAGCCCGGCATCGCCCAGTGGAACCTCGCCAGGCTCGGCGAGTCGCTGCTGGGGCTGTTCGCCGACTCCCAGGAGGAGGCGGTGCGCCTCGCGACCGAGGAGCTGGCGGGCTTCGCCGACGCCTACCTCGCCGCCCGTGACCGCGGCTACCTCGCCAAGATCGGCGTCGGGACCCCGGAGCTGCTCGCCGACCTGTTCGCGGTGATCGAGGACCAGAAGCCCGACCACACCCTGTTCTTCCGACGGCTGTCCGAGGCCGCCCGGGGCGACGCCGGGCCGGTCCGCGCCCTGCTCTCCGACCCGGCCGCGCTGGACCCGTGGCTGGAGTCCTGGCGGGCCGCCGGTCCGGACGCCGACGCGATGGACCGGGTCAACCCGGTCTACGTGCCGCGCAACCACCTGGTCGAGGAGGCGCTGGGCGCCGCCGTCGAGGGGGACCTGGAGCCGGTGCAGTGGCTGCTGCAGGTCCTCGCGGACCCGTTCACCGAGCGCGAGGGCTACGAGCGCTACGCCCAGCCCGCGGGGCCGGACTCGCCGCCGTTCACGACGTTCTGCGGGACGTGACCCCGGCATCCGGGCGATGGACTCCGCCCGGCTCCGGGTGCACCCTGGGCGGCGCTGTCGGCGTGCGGAGGCCACCATGCGGATCGGCATCATCGGCGCGGGCCCGGCCGGGCTGTTCCTCGGCGCGACGCTCGCGCGTCGCGGGCACGCGGTCCTCGCCGTGGACCGGGACACCGGCCCGGACCCCGACGGGACGTGGGCACGCCGCGCGGTGATGCAGTTCCACCACCCGCACGGGGTCCGTCCCCAGGTGGGGGAGGGGCTGCTCGCCGAGTTGCCCGAGGCCCACGCGGCATGGGTCGCCGCCGGCGCGGAACCGATCGTGTTCGTCCTCCCGGACGGCCGGCGGATGGCGGGCGGGATGCGGTCGCGCCGCGCGACGTTCGAACGGGCACTGCGCGAGGTCGCGACCCGCGAGCCGGGCCTGGAGATCCGCCGCGGACACGTCGACGGCGTGGTCGTCTCCGGCGGCCGGGCCCGCGGACTCGTCGTCGACGGGGTGGGCGAGCCGGCGGACCTGGTGGTCGACGCCTCCGGACGGTCCGGACGGTCCACCCGCGACCTCACCGGCGGCCCGGCCGTGGAGGGCGATACCGGTGCGGCCTACGTCAGCCGCCAGTACCGGCTGCGCGACCCGGCCGACCCCGGCCCGATGACCAGCCCGCTGGCCTGGCAGGCCGACCTCGACGGCTACCAGGTCATCGTCTTCCGGCACGAGGCCGGTGTGTTCTCGGTGCTGCTGGTCCGGCCGGCCGGCACCCTGCGGGAGCTGCGGCACGAGGCCGTGTTCGACGCGGCCTGCCGGGCGATCCCCGGGCTGCACGAGTGGACCGACTCCGGGCGGGCCGCCCCGATCACCCCGGTGCTGCCCGGCGGGCGGCTGTACAACCACTACCGCTCCCAGCCCGACGTCGACGGGCTGGTGCTCGTCGGCGACGCCGTCTGCACCACGACGCCGATGTTCGGCCGCGGCCTCGCCACCACGATGATGCAGTGCCGCGACCTGCTGGGACGCATCGACACCGGCGAGGTCGGCGGTTTCGGGGCCTGGTGCGACGCCGAGATGCGGCCCTGGGTGGAGGACCACGTGCGGTCCGACGACCACGCCCGCCGGGCCTGGGCGGGTGGCGACGTGGACCTCACCGGCCCGTTGCCGTCGACCCTGATCATGGCGGCCGCCGAGGTCGACGGCCGGATCGGGGCCGCGCTCGGGCCCTACCTCGCGATGCTGGCGGGCCCGGCGAGCCTCGACGAGGTCGAGCCGCTCGCCCACGCCGTCTACGCCGGTGGCTGGCGCCCCGCTCCCGCCGCCGGGCCGACCCGCGAGGAGTTGGCCACCCTGCTGCAGCGCACCGCCGCGTCCTGACTACCCTCGTGAGTGCGGACGAGTCGGTCGGGCGGCCGCGGCGGGACCTCCGGGTTCCGCCGAGGAAAGTCCGGACTCCACAGGGCAGGGTGGTTGTCAACGGCAACCCGGGGCGACCCGCGGGACAGTGCCACAGAGAACAGACCGCCACGCGGCTCCCCGGAGCCGCGGGGTAAGGGTGAAACGGTGGTGTAAGAGACCACCAGCACCCCGGGTGACCGGGGTGGCTCGGTAAACCCCACCCGGAGCAAGGTCGAGAGGCCGTACGTGTACGGCTGCGCAGGCGTTCGAGGGCTGCCCGCCCGAGCCTGCGGGTGGACCGCTGGAGCCTGCCGGCGACGGCAGGCCGAGATGGATGGTCGCCGAACGGAGCACCGTGAGGTGCCCGGGAACAGGATCCGGCTTACAGACCGACTCGTCCGCACCTCTTCCCCGACCTGACGGTCGAGCCCCGGCCGGACGGCCGGGGCTCCCGCACCCCCCGTCGACGAGCCGACTACCGCCCCTTGAGATAGGTGCTGATCATCGCGGTCAGCTCGTTCTCCAGCCGTCGCGCGGGGACCCGGTCCGGCGCCGCCGACAGCGCGTGGACCACGAGCTCCAGGGTGATCGTGACGATCTGCGCGGCGGCCTCCGTGTCCTCGACGCCCGCGTCGGGATGCCGGACCAGGAAGTCCCGGAACCTGCGCAGCCGGTCGCGCTGGTACACCTCGATCTTCGTCATGACGGCGCCCTCGCGGGGCGCCTCCTCCATGAACAGCCGCAGCAGCCGCGGGTCGTCGCGGTGGTTCGTGATCGCGGTGCGCACCATCGCCCGCACGAGCTCCTCCAGTGGCTGATCACCGGCCTCCTCGCCGGGCGGCAGAGTCGCGGCGCCCTGGTCCAGGTGCCGGGTTAGGAGCTCGGCCAGGATCGCGTCCTTGTTCGGGAAGTACTGGTACAGCGAGCCGATCGAGCACCGGGCCTCGTCGGCGATCCGGTTCGTGGTGCCCGCGGCGTAGCCGTACGTGGCGAAAACGTGAGCAGCCGCGGTGAGGATCCGCTCGCGGGTGAGTTCCGCCCGGACCTGACGCGGCCGCCGACGTGGGGCGATCCGGCGCTGCTGCGGGGTCATGTCCCTCCCGGGTGCTCGCGTCGAAAGCGAGTAGCTCATAAAGTGAGCATTTACTTAGAATAGGGCTTTCACCTGCGATGATACAGAACAGGGAAGGCTCACCATGCTCGAAGTTTCCAGTGTGCCCGCCGCCGTCGTCGAACAGGTGCCGCACCAGGCCGGGCGGGCCCGTGCGCACGTCGGGGTGCCCGCATGAGACGGCTCCTCGACACCCTGCTCCGGACGGCGACGGTCGAGCGCGTCGAGCCCCTCGCGGGCCGCTTCCGCGCGGTCACCCTGACCGGCGCCGGGATCTGCGACCTCGAGGTGAAGCCCGGTCAGCAGATCCGCGTGCAGGTCGGGGCGGTCAACCCGGTCGTCGACCTGCTCGTCGGCGCGCTGCGGACCTACTCGATCTGGGAGTACGACGGGACCCGCATGGAGCTGCGGATCCTCGACCACGGCGAGGGGCCGGGCGCGCAGTGGGCCCGGCGGGTCCGTCCGGGCGAGGAGGTCAGCGTGTTCGGGCCGGAGGGCTCGTTCGTCAGCCGGCCCAGTGACTACCACCTCTTCGCCGGGGACGAGACCGCCGCGGTCGCGTTCGGGGCGATGATCCGCGGGCTGGACGACGGCGCCCCGGTGCACGCGGCGATCGAGGTCGACACCGAGGAGGACCGGCTGCCGATCCCCGGCGAGGTCACCTGGATCCACCGCCACGGCCGATCGGCCGTCAAGTCCGCCGATCTCGTCGCGGCGGTGGCGAACCTCGACCTGCCGGAGACACCGGGGACGGCCTACCTGGCGGGTGAGGCGGGGACCGTGCAGATGGTGCGCGAGCACCTGGTCCGCGACCGGGGCTGGCACCGGCGCGACGTCGTCACCAAGCCGTTCTGGGCGCCGGGGAGGACCGGGATGGACTGACTCCCGTGGTCCGCGTGGGTCGGGTCAGCTCGTCGCCGGGCCGGGGCTCATCGCGGTCCTGACGGCGAACCCGCCGAGCACGGTGCCGGCCACCCACCGCTGGACCGTCATCGCCCGCGGCCGTGCGGCCAGGAACCCGGAGACGGACGCGGCGGTGAGGACGATCAGCGCGTTCACGGTCACCGCGACGACGATCTGGACCGACCCGAGCTGCAGGAGCTGGCTCCCGGTGGCGCCGTCGGCGGGGTCGACGAACTGGGGCAGCAGCGCGGCGTACATCAGCGCGATCTTCGGGTTCAGCAGGTTCGTGAGTAGCCCCATGCCGAACAGGCGCCGGTCGCGCTCAGGCGCGAGGTCGCGGGCCTCGAACGGCGACCGTCCGCCGGGGCGCAGCATGCCCCAGGCGAGCCAGGCGAGGTAGAGCGCCCCCGCGATCTTGACCGCGGTGTAGGCGGCGGGGACGGCGACGAACAGCGCCGAGAGCCCGGCCGTCGCGGCGAGGAGGTAGCAGAGGAAGCCGACCGCGGTACCGGCGAGCGACACGAGTCCGGCGCGCCGGCCCTGCGAGATCGCCCGGGAGGTCAGGTACACCATGTTCGGCCCCGGGGTGAGGACCATGCCGAGGGCGATCACGACGACACCCAGGGCTGCGGACGGTTCGATCACGGCGGCTCCTCACCGAATGGCTCGTGATCGAGAGCGAAACACGGCGACGGCCCGCGGACCAGTGGATTCCCACGTGTGCTGCGTCGCTCCGGGTTCGTGTGACGATCTGCCGGTGAGCAGCACCCGCGACCTCCGCGTCGTCGCGCTGGGGGACTCCTTCGTCGCCGGTGTCGGCGACCCCGACTGCCGGGGGTGGTTCGGCCGCCTCGTGGCGGCGGTCGGCCGCCAGGGCGTCCCGACGACCGCCTACAATCTGGGGATCCGCCGCGACACCAGCAGCGACGTCCTCGCCCGCTGGGAGCGCGAGACGGGCGCACGCCGTGCCCCCGGGTGCGACGAACGCCTGGTCCTGTCCTTCGGCGTGAACGACGGCGTCGAGGAGGACGGCCGGTGCCGGGTGGAGCCGGACGTCACCGTCGCGAACCTGACCCGGTTGCTCGCCGGGGCCGATGTTGCGGGCCTGCCGGCCTTCGTCGTCGGACCCCCGCCGGTCGCCGACGCCGCGGTGAACCGGCGGGTGCGGGACCTGACCGCGCGGTTCCACGGGGTGTGCGACACCGCCGGGGTGCCCTTCGTCGACGTGGTCGACGCGCTGTCGGCCGACGAGGTGTGGACGACCGGGGTCCGCGACGGCGACGGCGCCCACCCCGGTGCCGACGGCTACGACCGCCTCGCCCGGCTCGCGATGCCGGCGTGGTTGGCGTGGATCGGCCCGTCCCGGTAACGGATCCGTCGGCGCTCCTCCGCCGTCGAGGACCGGACCTGACCGCATGGGGCGGCACAGTCGTCCTCGAACCGCTCCCGAGCACCCCGGAGGACCCCATGTACGCACCCGCCCGCCACGACGAGATCACCGGTCTCCTCAACTACATCGACCAGCAGCTCACGGCGATCCGCTCCGCGCTCCTCGGCCTCACCGAGGACC
The DNA here is from genome assembly GCF_020496245.1 of Pseudonocardia sp. ICBG601. Classification (NCBI taxonomy): domain Bacteria; kingdom Bacillati; phylum Actinomycetota; class Actinomycetes; order Pseudonocardiales; family Pseudonocardiaceae; genus Pseudonocardia; species Pseudonocardia sp. ICBG601. Next base: position 3,135,007 of record NZ_JAHLJA010000148.1, read on the forward strand.
AGGCGCGCGCGACCCCGTGCCGCAGCGCGCTGTCCGTCGGTGGCCTGGTCAAGCACGCCGCCTACTGCATGCGCGGCGCGCTGGAGCGGCTGACCGGCGACGTCACCGAGCAGCCGCTGGACGCGGCCGCGTTCGCCCGGTTCACCGGCAGCTTCACCGTCGGCGACGACGAGACCGTCGCCGCGACCGTCGAGGAGTTCGACCGGGTCCGGGCCGAGCTGCTCGCCACCGTCGCGAAGACCGACCCGGCAGGCGACTCGACCGCCCCGCCCACCCCCTGGGACGGGATCTACGACGCGCGGCCGATCCACGCCCGCTTCTACCTGGTGCACCTGGTCGAGGAGTTCGCCCGGCACGCGGGGCACGCCGACATCCTCCGCGAGCAGATCGACGGCGTCGCGGTGCCCGCGCTGGTGCTCACCCTCGCCGGGGCGCCCGCCAACGACTTCTTCCAGCCCTACGAGGCGGCGCCGGGCACCCTGCTGGCCTGAGCCCGGCGGTATCCCCGGGCGTCCCCGGTCGTTGATCTCCACGATCGGCTCGGGGGAGGACGGATGCGTCGAGGACGACGAAACGGACTGATCGCCACGGCCGCGGCCGTCGTCGCGCTGGTGGGGCTCGCGTCGCTGCAGCCCGCCGTCGCGATCGGCCCGTTCGGCCCCTCGGGGCGGGTGACCGTCACCCCGGCGGCGTCGAACCAGTTCGCCGGGACCCTCGACGAGGGTTCCGGCAGCCGCGAGTTCACCGCCCGCCACGGCGCCCCGCCCGACGGCGGCAGCGGCGCCCTCGAGCTGCGCACCCCGGGCGACGGGGACAAGCGCCAGTACGTCACCGACGAGGTCGCCGGCCCGTTGTCCCGGTTCACCGACGCGAGCTACTGGGCGTACCGCGACCCGGCGTCGTCGAGCGGGGCGATGCCGTCGTTCGCGATCGCCGTCGACGTGAACGGCGGCACCCTGGAGCCGGGCGACCTGTACGTCCTCACCTACCTGCCCGACCGGGCCCCGGCCGGCACCTGGACCCGCTACGACGTCGGGTCCGGCACCTACTGCACGACACAGCAGATCGGCCGGGTCGACGCCTACCGGCAGTGCCGCGACGGCGGCGAGCAGCGCACGCTGTCCGACATCATGGCCGCGTACCCGGACATGACCGCCTACGCCGCCGGGTTCAACCAGGGCGGCGGCGACGCCGGGCTGGTCTCGGCCGTCGACCTGCTCCGGGTCGGCGGGCGGACCTACGACTTCGAGCCTGGCTGAGCCGGTCGCGGCGACTCAGGTCACGCAGAACTCGTTGCCCTCGGGGTCGCACAGGGTGGTGGTGAGCGGCCCGCGGTCGGCCGTCGTCCACAGCACCCGGGCGCCGAGCGCGACCAGGCGCTCCACCTCCGCGGGAGCCTCCTGCGGGCCGACCTGCAGGTCCAGGTGCACCCGGTTCTTGGCCGACTTCGGCTCCGGCACCCGCTGCACGAACAGCCGCGGACCCGGCCCGCGGGCGGTGGCGACGTCGCGGAACCCGCGGCGGTCGCCGTCGACGAGCACGTCGGCCTCGCCGAGGTGGCCGGCGGCCAGCAGGCCGTCGACGACCGCGGTGTGGTCCTCCACCTCGTAGCCGAGGGCGGCCGCCCAGAACCGCGCGAGGGCGTGCGGGTCGGCGGCGTCGAACGCGATCTGCAGGGTCGGGGTCACGGCGACGATCCTGGCCCCCGACGCGGACAGCGCCCGTCCGCATCGGACGTGTCGACCCAGGGTACGGAGCTGCCATAGGCTCTGCGGGTGCAGTACGACTTCACCGACCTGCGGCTGTTCCTGCACGTCGTCGCCGAGGGCTCCATCACCGGCGGTGCCGCGCGGGCCAACCTGAGCCTGCCGTCGGCGAGCGCACGGGTCCGGGCCCTGGAACGCCACGCGGGGGTCGAGCTGCTGGTCCGGGAGCGGCGCGGGGTCCGCACCACCCCGGCCGGGCGGGCACTGGCCCGGCACGCCCGCGAGGTCCTCGACCGGGCGGCGCGCCTCGACGGCGCGATCGCCTCCTACTCCCGGCCGGCGAGCGCGCGGCTGTCGCTGCTGGCCGGGAGCTCGGCGATGCACGACCTCGTGCCGCGGGCGGTGACGGCGTTCCTGCTGGCCCGGCCGCACTCCGACGTCGACGTGACGCTGCGGCGCAGCGTCGAGACCGCCCGGACCCTGGTCGACGGCGGTGCGGACCTCGGGATCGTCCTGGACCACGTGGCGGCGGACCACGGGCTGTCCGCAGAGCCGCTGTGCGACGACTCGCTGGTCGTCGTCGGCGCCGGGCACGGTGTGCTCGACGGTCGCGACGTGATCGCGTTCGCCGAGGCGGCCGAGCACCCGATGGTGGGGCTGGCCGCGTCGTCGCCGCTGCAGCTCTCGCTCGACGCGCAGGCGGCCGACGCCGGGCTCGCGCCGCGGTACCGCACCCGCGCCGCGGACCTGGGCACGGTGGTCGCGCTGGCCGAGGCGGGGGCCGGGATCGCCGTCGTGCCCCGTCGCGCGGCCGCCGTCCCGGCCCGTGCCAGGCGTCTGCAGGTGGTCGCGCTGGGGGAGCAGTGGGCCCGGCGCGGGCTGTCGCTGTGCTGGGGCGCGGCCCTGGAGCCGAGCTCGCCGGGATGGCCCGCGGTGCTGGCACTCGCGGACCACATCCACGCTGTCTCTGTCACAGCCGAAGGCTGAGAGCGGAACTTCCGCATTGTCCGGTGAGCCGGACGGGCCGACCCTCGACCCATGAACCCCTCCGACGAGCCCGACGGTGTCGAACGGGCCCTGACCGGGCTGCGGCGGGTCGTCGTGCCCGTCGCGGCCGGGCTGCTCCTGCTGCTGGCGATCGCGGTCGGCGACGCCGCCGAGACCGCCGCCGCCGAGGCGGCCGGGACCACCCGGGTGAGCGCGACCGTGCTCGGGACGACCGCGGGACCGGGGCCCGTCGACGTCGGCTGGACCGACGGCCGCGGCGTCGTGCGGACCGCCACGGTGACCGTCGGCGGGCGGGTCGCGCCCGGCCGGTCGCTCGGGCTGTGGATCGGCCCCGACGGTGTCCCGGCCGCCCCGGAGCACCCGACCGAGGTCCGGACGGCCGGGATCCTGCGCTCGGCGACGGTGCTGGGCGTCGGCGGGTCCGGCCTGGTCGCGGTGTACACGGCCGCCGGCGTCGCCGGCCGCGCACGGGCGGCGGGACGGCTGGACCGCGAGTGGCGCGCGGTCGAGGCGCGCTGGCGGGAGCTGCCCCGCGGCTGAGCGGAACTGTCGGGGGTCCGGTGCAGCATGCGTCCCGACCCACCCCCGAGCACCCGGAGGCCCCCGTGGACCAGCCCGTCACCGCCGACCCCGTCATGGACGCCGTCGGCGCCGCCGTCGGGGCGGGCCGTGCCGGTGACCGGGCCGGGGCCCGCGCCCGGTTCGACGCCCTGTGGGAGCAGGTGACCGCCGACGGCGACCCCTTCCACCGGTGCACGCTGGCCCACTACGCCGCCGACGTCCAGGACGACCCGCACGCCGAGCTGCTGTGGGACGAGCGCGCCCTGGCCGCCGCCGACGAGCTGACCGACGAGCGGGCGCAGCGCCACCACGCGTCGCTGAGCGTCGGGGGGTTCCTGCCGTCGCTGCACCTGAACCTCGCCGACGTGAACCGCCGCCTCGGCGACGACGACCGGGCGCGCCACCACCTGACCCGGGCCCGGGACCGGGTGGGGGCGCTGCCCGACGACGGCTACGGCGCGATGATCCGCGCCGGGATCGACCGCTGCGGCGAACGCCTCGACCTCGGGGACCGCACGTGAGGGAGCCGCACTCAGACGACCGCGCCGTCGCCGGCGCGGCGCCGTGCCCGGTCGGCCTTCGACGGGTGCCGTCGTCCCGCCTTGCCGACCGGCTGCTTCGCTCCGGACGTCCGCGGCGCGGGCCCGGTCCAGCGCTGCTGCAGCAGGATCGCCACCGGCCCGGCGACGACGATCGTCGACACCGTCCCGACCACGATGCCCACGATCAGCGCCAGCGCGAAGTCCCCGAGGGTCGCCCCGCCGAGGAACAGCAGCATGACCAGGATCGTCAGCGTCGAGATGCCGGTGTTCACCGTCCGCGGCAGCGTCGAGAGCACCGCCGACCCCACGACGTTGTGGAACGGCACCTTCGCGTTGCGTGCCCAGTGCTCGCGCACGCGGTCGAACACGACCACGGTGTCGTTGACCGAGTAGCCGATGACGGTGAGCAGCGCCGCGAGGAACACGCCGTCGGCGGTGCGCCCGGTCCAGGCGAACACCCCGACCACCACGAGCACGTTGGTCAGCAGCGCCGCGACCGCACCGGCGCCGAGCGTCCAGCGGAACCGGAACGCCAGGTAGAGGAACTGCGCGGCGAGCGCGACACCCAGCGCGATGATGCCGCCGCGGGCCAGCTCGGCACCGAGGCTGGGGCCGATGAGCTCGTCGCGCAGCACCTTCGCGCCGCCGCCCGCCGCGCCGACGACCTCGCGCAGCTGTCCGACCTGGGCGTCGGTGAGCTCGCCGGAGCGCAGCGCGACCGCGCCGTCGCCGGTCTCGGTGACGGTGAGCCCGCCGATGCCGGTGGCGCCGACAGCGTCGCGGACCTGCTCCACGCTCACCGGGTTCGACGTCGTGAACTCGACCAGCCGGCCGCCGGTGAACTCGACACCGAGCTCCAGGCCGCGCACGAACAGCCCGGACACCATCACGACCACGACGACCCCGGCGACGGCGAGGTAGCGCGCCGGGCGCCGCAGGAACCCGGGGTCGCTCGCCTCGAGCCTGCGCCGGACCGGGCCGATCTCGGTGATACCGGTGATCCTCGGCCTGCGCTTCACCGCGGGGATCTTCAGGACGGCGAGGGTGAGCAGCCGGGACAGCACCAGCGCGGAGAACAGCGACACGACCACACCGATGACCAGCGTGACGCCGAACCCGCGGACCGGGCCCGAGGCGAGCCCGAACAGCAGCACGGCGGCGAGCAGCGAGGTCACGGCGACGTCGCCGACCGCGGACAGCGAGTTCGCGTAGCCCATCTCCGAGGCGCGTTCCAGGCGTGGCTTCGCCGCGTACTCCTCACGCGAGCGTTCGGCGATCAGCACGTTCGCGTCGACGGCCATGCCGACCGCCAGGACGAACGCGGCCAGGCCGGGCAGCGTCAGCGTGGCCCCGAGCCCGGTCTGCACCGAGTAGGCGACGAGCGCGTACCCGCCGAGCGCGACGACGGCCACGAGCCCGACGAGCCGGTACACCACGATGAGGAACGCCCCGGCCAGCGCGGAGCCGATGATCGCGGCCCAGGCGCTCGCGGAGATCGCGTCCGCACCCAGGGTCGGGCCGACGGTCCGCTGCTCGATGATCTCGACCGGCAGCGGGAGGGCGCCGCCCTCGATCAGCACGGCCAGCTCGGAGGCCTGCTCGGGGGAGAAGTTGCCGGTGATCTGGGTCTGCCCGCCGAGCATGCCGACGTTGCACGGGATGTTCTCGACGACCTGCGGGGAGGAGATGACCTGCTGGTCGAGCACGATCGCGACCCGGCGCTGCGGGTCGCCGGGCGGCGCGCACGCGGCCTGGCCGGTGAGGGCCTGCCAGCGGGCGGGGCCGTCGCCGTCGAAGCTGATGTTCACGATGTGCCCGACGCCCTGCGGGTTGGGCGAGGACATCGCCGAGCCCACCATGTCGCCGGTCAGCGCCGGTGGGCCGAGCTGCAGCGGCTGGCCCTGCTCGTCGGTGCCGGGGGCGCCCCCGGCGGCGGGGTCACCGATCCCGAGCACCGGGTGCATCGTGAGCTGCGCGGTGCGGCCGAGGGTCTCGGCGGCCTCGGCGGGGTCGGTCAGCCCGGGGAGCTCGACGATGATCCGGTTCTCCCCGGACCGGGCCAGGCTGGGCTCGGCGACACCGAGCCCGTCGATGCGCCCGCGCAGCACCTCCAGCACGCGGTCGGTGGCCTCGCCGTCGGCGGCGACCTCGGGGGTGTCGCGGGTCTCCAGGACGATCTGGGTGCCGCCGCGCAGGTCCAGCCCCAGCGTGGGGGCGGTGGTGAGCGCGACGACGGAGGACAGGGCGAGCACGGCGAGCGCGATGAGCGCCCGCCAGAGCACGGGGCGTGGCTTCACAGGGATCCTCGGCGGCGGGCGCCCCGGTCGGGACCGGGGCACGGCGGGGTGGTGCGGGGGAGTGGCGGGCGGTGGCGACCGGCGGGGTCGTCCGGTCAGGCCCGCGGCGGTCCCCGCGACCCGATGTCCGCGCCGGTCCCGGGCTCCGGGGCGGCGGCCGTCGTCCGGTCGTCGACGGGCGCGGGCGCGTCGTGCCCGAGCCCGGCGGCGTCGAGGACCAGCACGTCCAGGGCGGGCCCGGGGTGGCCGGTCGCGTCCGGGGCGACCGGACCGTCGTGCGCGGAGCGCCCCAGCAGCGCGGGCCGGGGTGCCTCGGCGGGCGCGACGTCCTGCCCGACCGAGGCCGCGGCCGTGGCCGGGACGGCCTCGGCGGTCAGCGACCCGGCGATCGGGGCGAGCGCCGCGACCAGCGACAGCAGCAGCACCGCGACGAGGCGGCGGGCCGGGCTGCGGGTCGTGCGCACGAGGGTGATCCGTCCGGTTCGGGGGGTTTCCTGCGGCGACGGTACCGGTCACCTCGACCACCGGGCCGCCGCAGGGGTCGGGCACCGGGCGCGCGGCCGTTCGCCGTTCGGCACAATCGCGACCGCACCAGCGTGACGACCCCGAGAGGACGACTGACGTGAGCACGGATCCGTCGACCAGCGAGAAGATCGACTCCGAGACGACGGGCGGGGAGACGATCGAGTTCCAAGCCGAGGCCCGGCAGCTGCTGCGGTTGATGATCCACTCGATCTACTCGAACAAGGACGTCTTCCTGCGCGAGCTGATCTCCAACGCCTCCGACGCGCTGGACAAGCTCCGCCTCGCCGCCTACCAGGACAAGGACCTGGGCGCCGACACCGAGGACCTGCACGTCGAGCTCGTGCCGGACGCCGGGGCGCGCACCCTCACCGTCCGCGACAACGGCATCGGCATGACCCGCGACGAGGTCGTCGACCTGATCGGCACCATCGCGCGGTCGGGCACCGCGGAGCTCCTCGCGACGCTCCGGGAGGCCGGCGACGACGCCCGCCAGGAGCTGATCGGCCAGTTCGGCGTCGGCTTCTACTCCTCGTTCATGGTCGCCGACCGCGTCGAGCTCGTGACCCGCAAGGCCGGCGCGGGCGAGGGCGTGCGCTGGACCTCCGACGGCGAGGGCACCTACACGATCGAGCCGGTCGCCGACGCCCCGCAGGGCACCGCGGTCACCCTGCACCTCAAGGCGTCCGACGCCGAGGACCAGCTGCACGACTACGCCGACCCCGCGGTGCTGCGCCGCATCGTGAAGACCTACTCCGACTTCATCACCTGGCCGGTCCGCATGGCGGCCGAGGCGGCGGAACCGGAGTCCGGGTCGGAGCCGGAATCCGGGACCGGCCCCGAGACGCTGAACTCGATGAAGGCGTTGTGGGCCCGCCCGCAGAAGGACGTGACGGAGGAGGAGTACGCCGAGTTCTACCGGCACGTCAGCCACGACTGGCAGGAACCGCTGGAGACGATCCGGCTCGCCGCCGAGGGCACCTTCGAGTACCAGGCGCTGCTGTTCCTGCCCAAGGTCGCGCCGATGGACCTCTACATGCGCGACGCCCGCCGCGGCGTGCAGCTCTACGTCCGGCGCGTGTTCATCATGGACGACTGCGAGGCGCTCGTCCCCGAGTACCTGCGGTTTGTCAAGGGCGTCGTCGACGCCGCGGACCTCTCGCTGAACGTGTCGCGGGAGATCCTGCAGCAGGACCGCCAGATCTCGGCGATCCGCAGGCGCCTGGTGAAGAAGGTGCTGTCGGTGCTCGGCTCGCTGCGCGACAACGAGCCGGAGAAGTACGCGACCTTCTGGGAGCAGTGCGGCCGGGCGCTCAAGGAGGGCCTGCTGTCCGACGCCGACAACCGCGACACCATCCTCGGGGTCTCGGCGTTCGCGACCACCCACGACGCGGACGCGCCGACCTCGCTCGCCGCCTACACGGAGCGGATGCGCGAGGGCCAGGACGCGATCTACTACATGACCGGGGACTCGCGGACCGCGATCGAGGCCTCCCCGCACATGGAGGCGTTCCGGGACAAGGGCTACGAGGTCCTGCTGCTGACCGACCCGGTCGACGAGGTGTGGGTCGACGCCGTCGACGGGTTCGACGGCACCCCGCTGCGCTCCATCGCCAAGGGCCAGGTGGACCTGCAGACCGACGAGGAGAAGGAGGAGGCTGCGGCGAAGCAGACCGAGTTCGCCGACCTCTGCACCTGGATGGCCGAGGTCCTGACCTCCGACGTCAAGGAGGTGCGGCTCTCCACCCGGCTCACCACCTCCCCGGCCGTCCTCGTCGGCGACGAGTTCGACATGACCCCGACCCTGGAGAAGATGTACCGGGCGATGGGGCAGGAGCCGCCGAAGGTCAAGCGGATCCTCGAGCTCAACCCGTCGCACCCGCTGGTCACCGGGCTGCGCGACGCCCGCGCCGCGGGGAAGGACGAGAGCGGGACCGTCGAGCTGCTGCACGGCATGGCGCTGCTGGCCGAGGGCGGCGAGCTCGCCGACCCGTCCCGGTTTGTGGGGCTGCTCGCGGAGCGCCTGCAGCACGCGCTCTGACGCGGGGCGGCGCGGGGACCGTGCCGTGACGAGAGCCGCACATCTGAAGAACCACTCAGATGTCGTGGCTATGCTGTCGCGGTGATCGGGAACCCGCGCCGCTGGGCGCCGCTGCTCGCCGGACTGGTGCTCCTCGCGGGGTGCGGCGCGGGTGACCCGGTCACGGCACCGGCCGGGCACGGCGACCACGGCACGGATCCCGCGGCGGACGCGGTCGTCAACTGCGGCCTCGACGTGCCCGTGCAGCGCCCGGAGCGGGTCGTCGCGATGTTCCAGAACGGCATCGAGGCCGTCCTCGCGCTCGGGGCGGGGGACCGCCTGGTCGGCGCGGCCTACCTGGACAACCCGCTGCCGGCGCAGCTCGACCCGGACTTCCGGCCGCAGGACTACTGGCCCGAGGAGTACCCGTCGCGCGAGGAGGTGCTGCGGGTCGCCCCGGACCTCGTCGTCTCCGGCTTCACCGGCGCCTTCACCCGGGAGGGCCTCGGCACCCGCGCCGAGCTCGGCGCCACCGGCACGGAGACCTTCCTGTTCAGCGCCTACTGCCCGACCGCCGACGGCGGCAACCAGCAGAGCATCGGCGACAACGACGTGTCCTTCGCCGGGGTCGAGCACGACCTCACCGACCTCGGGCGGCTGCTGGGCGCCGAGGACCGGGCCGCGCAGGTCGTCGCCGGCATGCGCAGCACCCTCGCCGACGTCGCCGGCCGGCTCGACGGCGTCACCGACCGTCCGCGGGTGGCGATGCTGAACTCCCCGGGCAGCACCGGTGAGCTGCGGGTCTTCGGCACCGGCGACGTCGCGACGACGATCATCGAGGCCGCGGGCGGGCGGCAGGCGTTCGACACCCTCGCCGGCCGGCAGCGCACCGTGTCCTTGGAGGGCATCGTCGCGGCGAGCCCGGACGTGATCGTGATCCCGGCCTGCTGCGGGCGCGACGTCGGCCCGGAGGGTGCGGAGCCGCTGGCCGAGCGGCTGCGTAACGACCCGGCGCTCGCGACGGTCCCCGCGGTCCGCGACGGCAAGGTGTTCACCACGACCTTCGCCGAGATCAGCCCCGGCATCCGCAACGCCGACGCGGTCGCGACGCTCGCCCGGCGGCTGCACCCCGACCGGTTCGGCGGCTGAGTCCCGGCGGCGGGCGGGTCGGGGGAGGAGTGCGGATCCGCCCGGCGCCGTTGCCGAGCGGACGACCGGAACCGTAGCGGGTCCGCGCCGCCCGCGACAGCGACCGTGCCCCGATCGTTGCTAGGGCTCCTCCGAGCCCGGGGGCAGCGGCGGGTTGCCCGGGCGCAGCCCGTCGAGGAGCAGCGCCAGGTAGCGGGCGCGGTCCTCGCCCGACGCCGTCTCCGCCGCGTCCGACCCCTCGGCGACGGCCAGCGCCATGACCAGCACCGCCGACAGGTCCCGCGGGGTGAGCTCCGGGCGCACCGCGCCCGCGTCGCGTGCCCGGTCCAGCAGCCGGGTCAGCGTCCGGCCGTAGCGCTCGGCGGACTCGACGTCGAACGCGCCGGTTTCGCGGGCCAGCTGCAGGATCGTCCGCCGTCCGGCGATCGCCTCCACCGCCCGGCCCAGGGACCCGGCCAGGTCGGCCCAGGGGTCGCCGTCCCCGGCGGCCGCGGTCGGCTCGATCTCCGCGACGAACACCTGGTCCAGCACCGCCCGCACCAGCACGTCGCGGGTCCGGAACCGGCGGTACAGCGTCGCGACGCCGACCCCGGCCCGGCGCGCGATCTCCTCCAGCGGGACGTCCGCTCCGTCGGACTCGAACGCCGCGGCCGCCGTGTCGACGATCCGGCGGTGGTTGCGGGCGGCGTCGGCGCGCAGCGGACGGCCCGCCGGGGAGCCGTCGAGCGACGAAGCGGTCATCACTGCACGGTATCGCCCGGCCTCACCAGGTCACCGGCAGCGTGTGCATGCCGTAGACGAAGTGGTAGGCCCGGAAGGCCTCGGGCGGGACCGGTCCGGCCGGTGCGAGCGTGGGGAAGCGGCGGAGCAGGGCGGGGAACGCCGTCGCCATCTCCATCCGGGCCAGCGGGGCGCCCAGGCAGTGGTGCACGCCGTGCCCGAACGCGACGTGCCCGGCCGCGCCGCGGGTGAGGTCGAGCCGGGCGGGGTCGTCGAACCCGGACCCGGTGTCGCGGTTGGCGGTGGGCAGGGAGCACATCACCAGCGACCGCGCCGGGATCGGGGTGTCGCGCAGGACGGTGTCGGTCGTCGTCACCCGGACCACCCCGGTGTGCACGATCGACAGCCACCGGAGCAGCTCCTCCACGGCGGGCCGGGCCAGCTCGGGGTCGCTGCGCAGCAGCGCGGCCTGCTCCGGGTCCTCCAGCAGCGCCAGGGTGCCCAGCGACAGCATGTTCGACGTCGTCTCGTGCCCGGCGATCAGCAGCAGCGACGCGATCCCGACCAGCTCGTCGTGGCTGATCTCCTCGCCGTGCTCGCGGATCAGCATGCCGAGGATGTCCTCGCCCGGGTCGGCCAGCGCCGCGTCGACGAGCCGGGTCATGTAGGCGCGGTTCTCCCGGCCCACGGCCAGCCGCTCCTCGGCGGGCAGGGAGACGTCGAGCAGGCGCGTCGAGCGGGCGGTGAACTCGTCGCGGTCGGTGTAGGGCACCCCGAGCAGCTCGCAGATGACCATCGACGGCACCGGCAGGGCGAACAGGGAGACCAGGTCGGCACCCGGCCCGGCGGCCTCCAGCGCGTCGAGGTGCTCGTCGACGATCTCGGTGATGCGCGGCTCCAGGCGGGCCATCCGGCGCTGGGTGAACTCGCGGGTGAGGAAGCGGCGCAGCCGGGTGTGCTCCGGCGGGTCCTGCAGCAGCAGCTGGCCGGCCCGCATCTGCTCCTGCTCGCGCTGGGACAGCGGCGGTGCGTCCGGGCGGGTCAGCTCGGCGCTCCCGGCGTTGGAGTAGGTCGCGGCGTCGCCGAGCACGTGCCGCACGTCGTCGTAGCGGGTGACGAGGTAGGCCTCGGCGCCGAAGGCGGTCCGTACCCGTGGGATGTCGCCGGAGTCGCGGATGCGCTCCAGCTCGGCGTCGGGCAGGAACCGGTCGCGGCGCATGTGCAGCGGGAGCGTGAAGTCCGTGGCGGTGTCGGTCATGGTGCTGGCCTCCGGAGGGTCGGCGGGCGCGTCGCAGTCCACGGTAACCGCTCAAACGACAGTGTGCTCTCGTTTCGCGTCGCCTGTCCGGTACGCCCCGGATGACCGCCGAACCGGTGAAACCGGGCGAACCGTGACAGGCTGCGACCGTCATCGACGACGACGACAGCCCGGGGGCGCCCTGTGTTCCAGCAAGATCCCGAACCGCTCGGCAGTCTCTGGCTGTCCGCACTCGTCGCGCTCCTCCCGCTGGTGGCGATCTTCGTGACGCTGGGTGCCCTGCGCTGGAAGGCGCACTGGGCCGGGCTGGCCGCGCTCGTCGTCGCGGTCGTGGTCGCGGTGGCGGCCTTCGGGATGCCGGTGCACCTGGCCCTGCTGTCGGCCACCGAGGGGGCGGTGTTCGGCCTCTTCCCGATCATGTGGATCGTCTTCACCGCGATCTGGCTCTACCAGCTCACCGTCGCCGCGGGCCGGTTCGAGGACCTGCGCGCCGCCTTCGGGCTGATCTCCGACGACCCCCGGGTGCAGGCGATCATCATCGCGTTCTGCTTCGGCGGGCTGCTCGAGGCGCTGGCCGGGTTCGGAGCCCCGGTGGCGATCACCGGCGTCATGCTGATGGCGCTCGGGTTCTCCCCGGTCCGGGCGGCGGTCGTCGTGCTGCTGGCCAACACCGCCCCCGTCGCGTTCGGCGCGGTCGGCACCCCGATCATCACCGCGGGCACCCTCACCGGGATCCCGTACAACGAGATCGGCGCCGTCGTCGGACACCAGACCCCGGTGCTCGCGTTCATCGTCCCGACGCTGCTGGTGCTGCTCGTCGACGGGAAGCGCGGGGTGCGCCAGGTCTGGCCGGTCGCGCTCGTCATCGGTCTCGCGTTCGCCGTCGCCCAGTGGCTGGCCGCGACCTACCTCTCGGTCGAGCTCACCGACATCGTCGCCTCGCTGGCCGGGCTGGCGGCCGGCGTGGTCCTGCTGCGCTTCTGGCAGCCGCGCGGGGGCGCCGAGGCGATGGAGACGCTGCGCATCGAGCGCACCGCCGACGCACCCGTCGAGGACCCGGGCGGCGACGGCGGCGGGTCCGTCGCGACCGAGCAGCGCACCCTCGCCGAGCGCTCGCAGGCGCTGTCGGTCGGCAGGCTGTTCATGGCCTTCGCGCCGTACCTGCTGATCATCGTGGTGTTCTCGGTGGCGAAGCTGGTCGGCCCGGTGTCGACCTTCCTGACCGGCACCGACCTCAAGATCGGCTGGCCGGGGCTCGACGGACAGGTCCTCGGCGCGTCCGGGGACCCGGTGTCGACCACGACCTACAGCTTCCAGTGGCTGTCCTCGCCCGGCTCGCTGCTGCTGATCTGCGGCATCGGCGTCGCGGTGATGTACCGGCTCACGCCCGCGACGGCGGTCCGGGAGTTCGCCGCCACCGCGTACAAGCTGCGGTTCGCCTTCCTCACCGTGGCCACCGTCCTCGCGCTGGCCTACGTGATGAACCTGTCCGGGCAGACGATCTCCATCGGCACCTGGATCGCCGGGACCGGCGCGGCGTTCGCGTTCCTCTCGCCGATCCTCGGCTGGCTCGGCACCGCGGTCACCGGCTCGGACACCTCGGCCAACGCCCTGTTCGCGACGCTGCAGCAGACCGCGGCCGAGCAGGCGGGCCTGGACCCGCACCTGATGGTCGCGGCGAACACCTCCGGCGGCGTCGTCGGGAAGATGATCAGTCCGCAGAACCTCACCATCGCGGCGACGGCCGTGGGCATCGCGGGCCGGGAGTCCGAGCTGTTCCGGCGGACGATCCTGTGGAGCGTCGGGCTGCTCGCGGTGTTGTGCGTGCTGGTGTTCCTGCAGTCGACCCCGGTGCTCGGATGGATGCTCCCGACCTTCTGACGCACACCGCCGGGCGCTGCGGAAGGATCGCCCGGGTGCGCCTGACCGTCCTGCCCACCGCCGATCTCGGGCGCGACGGGCTCCGGGCCCTGCGCGCCCTGCTCGACGCCGCGTTCCCCGCCGACGCCGACGGGTCCGGCGGGTTCGACGACGCCTCGTTCGACCACGCGCTCGGCGGGGTGCACGTGCTCGCCGGTCCGCTGCACGACCCGGTCGGGCACGCGGCCGTCGTGGGCCGCCGGCTGCTGCACGACGGCGTCGCGCTGCGCACCGGCTACGTCGAGGCCGTGGCCGTGCGGCCCGGGAGCCAGGGCGGCGGGCTCGGCGGGCTGCTCATGGCCGAGGTGGACCGGATCGTGCGCGGCGGGTACCGGCTCGGCGCGCTCGGCGCGGCCGCCCGCGCCGCGCGGCTCTACCGCAGGCACGGCTGGGAACCGTGGTGCGGCCCGCTCGCCGCGCTCACCCCGGACGGCGTCGTCGACACCCCCGACGAGCGCGGCGCCGTGCACGTCCTGCCCGTCGACGCGCCGCTCGACCCGGCCCGCGCGCTGGTCTGCGACTGGCGCGACGGCGAGCTGTGGTGACGCCCGGGACGCCGGCCCCGGAGTGACGCGGCCGGTTCACCCGGATGTCGGCCAGGAGTCGGGTGATCGTCATCCGGCGCCGGTGGAGTTCACCCGTGCAACTGGCGGTGCTCGACCTGGCGGGTACGACGATGGCCGACGACGGGCTCGTGCTCGCCGGGCTGCGGGCCGGCCTGCGCGCCGCCGGGGTCCGCGTCGACGGTCCCTGCTACCCGGCGCTGGACCGGCAGGCCCGCGCGACGATGGACCGCCCGGTCATGACGGTGCTCGGTGAGCTCCTCGACGGCGACATGTACCGGGCCCGCCGCGCGCACTCCGCGTTCGCCGACCACCTGCACGCCGCGCTGGACGCGGGCCGCGTACGCCCGGTCCCCGGCGCCGCGCAGACCCTCGACGCGCTCCGCGACGCCGGCCTGAGCGTGGCCCTGACCTGCGGGTTCGATCCCGAGCTGCGGGACCGGCTGGTGTCGGCGCTGGGGTTCACCGAGCGGGCGGACATGGTCCTGTCGCCCGCCGACGTCGACGGCCGCGGCCTGCCCGAGCCCGACCTGCTCCACGCCGCGGCCCGGCGGGCCGGGACCGAGCCCTCCCAGGTCGCGGTGGCCGGTGACGCGACCGCCGACATCGACGCCGCCGTCCGGGCGGGGGCGGGGCTCGCCGTCGGGGTGCGGGGCGGGGCGCACGGCGAGCCGCGGCTGCGCGCGGCGGGCGCCGACGCCGTCATCGACTCGGTCGCGGACCTGCCCGCGCTGCTCGGCCTCCCCAGCTGAGCCCGCACGGCGTAGCGTCCGTCCCGATCTTGACCGGTCCGCGGTGACGACGGGGGTGGCGGCGTGGCCCGACGCACGGTGGCGGTGGCGTCGCTCGGCACGACGCTGGCCCTGGTCAGCTACACCGCGCCGCTGGCCACCCTGGCCCCGATCGCGGCCGACCTGGGCTCCTCGCCGTCGGGGCGCTCCTGGATCCTCAGCTCGATGAGCCTGGGGCTCACCGCGGTGCTGCTGACCGCGGGGACCCTGGCCGACCGGCTGGGGCGGCGCGCGGTGTTCACGACCGGCGCGGTCGTGCTGGCCCTGGCCTCGGCGGGCGGGGCGTTGGCCACCGGCACCGCCGGGTTCGTCGCCGGCCGGATCGGGCAGGGCGTCGGGGCGGCCGCGGTCGTCGCCTGCAGCCTCGCGCTGATCGGGCACGCGCTGCCGCCGGGCCCGCGCCGCTCGGCCGCGACCGGGCTGTGGGGCGCGGCGCTGGCCGCCGGGATCGCGGCGGGCCCGCTGCTCGCGGGCCTGCTGCCGTGGCGGGTGCTCTACCTCGCCGTCGCGGTCGCCGGGCTGGCGCTCGCCGTCGCCGGGCGCACGCTGCTCACCGAGTCCACCGCCGGGCGCCCGCGCCCGGTCGACGTCGCCGGGATGGTGCTGCTCGCCGCCGGGCTGGCGGTGCTGCTCGCCGGCCTCACCGAGGCCCGGCGGCTGCCGGTCACCACCACGACCGTCGTGCTGCTGGTCGCCGGGGCGGTGCTGCTGGCGGGGTTCGTCGTCGTCCAGTTCGTCGTCGCGCACCCGATGGCGGGGCCGGAGCTGTTCCGCCACCCCGGGCTGGTCGCGGCGACGGTCGCGAGCCTGGCCACCGGGCTCGGCATCATCTCGCTGAGCTCCTACCTGCCCGCGCTGCTCGCCCCGGTGCACGGCACCGCCCCCGCGACGGCGGCTCTGCTGCTGCTCGGCTGGTCGGGCACCAGCATCGTGACCGCGCTGCTCACCCGCCGGATCAGCGAACGGGTCACCGGCGGGGTCCGCCTCGGCGTCGGCCTGCTCGTCATGACGGCCGGCCAGCTCGGGCTGCTCGCGACCGGCTCCGGCCCCGGGGCGGTCCTGGCCGCGCTCGTCGTCGTCGGCGTCGGCACCGGGGTCGTGAACGCGACGCTCGGCCGCGAGGCGGTCGCCTCGGTGCCACCGGACCGGGCGGGCACCGGCAGCGGCATCAACAACACCACCCGCTACCTGGGCGCCGCCGTCGGCGTCACGCTGACCTCGGTGCTGACCTCACCGGCGGGCGACGAGCCGGTGCCGGTGCTGCTGGCGGGCTGGCACGTCGCCGTGCTGGTCGCGACCGGGTTCACCCTGCTCGGCGCCCTCGTCGCGCTGGCCTGTGCCCGCTCGGCCGCCCGCACCCCGGTGCCGGCGCCGCAGGGTTGACGGCCGGTGCCGCGGCGAGCAGCGTGCGGGGACGTGACGACCCTGCTGGTGATCGGCTTCGACCCGGCGCGGATCCCCGGGTACGATCCGGCGCCCGTGCTCGCCGCCCTGGAACGGGGCCGCGACGGCTACCGCGCGGCCGGGATCGAGGCGACCGAGGTCCTCGTCGGCCCGGACGGCGAGCTGCCGCGGATCACCGCGGCGCTGACCGCCCGCCGCTACGACTGCGTGCTCGTCGGCGGTGGGCTCCGCACGCCCCCGGAGTGCCTGGAGCTGTTCGAGCGGGTGGTGAACCTGGTGCACCGGCACGCGCCCGGCTCGGTGATCGCGTTCGGCACCTCACCCGTCGACGGCGCCAAGGCCGCCCTGCGCGCGCTGGCCTCCGCGTGAGGGTGGGGGAGCGGGTCGCCGACGCCCTGGCCGGCGGCCGCCCGGTGCTGGCGTGCGAGTCGACGATCGTCACCCACGGCCTGCCCGCGCCGCGCAACCTCGCCGTCGCCCGGGAGGCCGAGGAGCTCGTGGCCTCGCTCGGGGTCGTCCCGGCGACCATCGGGGTGCTCGACGGCGAGGTCGTCGTCGGGCTGACCGACGACGAGCTGGCCCGGCTGGCGACCGCCCCGGACGTGGTGAAGCTGTCCGCCCGGGACCTCCCGGTCGCCGTCGCCACCGGCGCGAGCGGGGGCACGACGGTCGCCGCGACCGCGTACCTCGCACACCGGGCCGGCATCCGGGTGTTCGCCACCGGCGGGCTCGGCGGGGTGCACCGCGGTGCCGCGCGCACCTTCGACGAGTCGGCCGACCTGCCCGCGCTCGCCGCGCTGCCGCTGGTCGTGGTCAGCGCCGGGGTGAAGTCGGTGCTCGACGTCCCGGCCACCCTGGAGCGGCTGGAGACCCTCGGCGTGACCGTCGCCGGGTACCGCACGCACGCCTTCCCCGGCTTCTACGTGGCCGACTCCGGGCACCGGGTCGGGCAGCGGCTGGACTCCCCGGAGCAGGTCGCCACGGCCTGGCGGGCCGCCCGCGACCTCGGCCTGCCCGGGGCCCTGCTGGTGGCGAACCCGGTCCCGGCCGCCGAGCAGCTCCCGCCCGCGCTCCACGACGCCGCACTGGCCGACGCCCTCGCCGCCCTCGACGACGCCGGGATCGGCGGGCAGGACGCGACCCCGTTCCTGCTGGCGCGGGTCCGCGCCGCGACCGGCGACGCCAGCCTGGAGGTCAACGTCGCGGTGTACCGGCACAACGTGGCGCTGGGCGCCCGGATCGCCACCGCCCTGGCCGGGCGGTGACGCGCCGGTGCCGCCTCAGACGACGGGCGTGATGGACCGCAGCGCCTCGGAGCCGCGCACCGCCGTGGTCAGGTCGGCCAGCGCCCGCCCGTGGGCCGCCGCGAGCTCCGCGGACTGCTCGGTGAGGGTGTTGCGGTCCACGTAGCCGGAGTGGTCGAGGTAGAGCCCGGGGGAGAGGACCTGGACGGCGAAGAACCCGGCCAGCACCGACCGGAGCCCGTCGACGGCGAGGAAGTGGTGCCCGCTCGCGCCGGTCAGCACGACCGCGGCCGCCTTGCCCTGGAGCGGGGCGGTCTTCTCGCCCCACTTCCCGCGTTCGGTGGCCTCCAGCAGCGCCCGCAGCGACGCCGTGTGCCCGGCCCGGTAGACCGGGCTGCCGAACACGACGGCGTCGGCGTCGGCGAAGGCCGCGGTGACCTCGGCGACGGGGGTCTGCGATAGCTCGATCAGGGCGGTGTCGGCCCCGGTGCCGGCGAGGATCCCGGCGACGGCGGCGGCCGTGCGCCCGCCCGGCTCCGGGCCCGCGACGACCCCGATGATCCGGCCCGCGGTGCCGCTCACGAGCCGGCCCGCGGGGTGAGGGCGTAGGTGCCGCGGTGGAACAGCAGCGGCAGCCGCTCCGGGTCCGCGCCGAGCGCGTCGACCCGGGCGACGACGATCGTGTGGTCGCCGCCGTCGTACTCGTTCCACAGGGTGCAGTCGACCCAGGCGCCGACGCCCTCGAGGACCGGCGAGCCGGACGGCGCCGCCGCCCAGGTCACCCCGGCGAACTTGTCGACCCCGGAGCGGGCGAACCCGGCGCTGTGGTGCTCGTGGTCCGCGGCCAGCACGTTCACGCAGAACCGGCCCACCTCGCGGATGCGCGGCCAGGTCGAGGACCCGCGGGAGGGCGCGAAGCTCACCAGCGGCGGGTCCAGCGACAGCGACGCGAAGGACTGACAGGTGAACCCGATGGGCCCGTCCGGGCCGATCGCGGTGACGACGACGACGCCGGACGCGAACGCGCCCAGTGCGTCGCGCATGGACTCCGGGGTCACAGTGGGGGTGACCGGGCCGGGGAGGGAACGCGACATGACCCGACCCTAGGCGGGGAAGGTGCGCTCGGCCAATGATCCGGTCCCGGGTGGTGGGGAACACCCCGGGCCGGGGTGCCGCCTCCACCGTGTCGCCGTATCCGTCGCGGAATCGATCCGGTAGAACTCCCCGTGCCGTGCACCCCGAACTCGTGGGGAGCCCCGGGGTGCCCGAGACGGCAACGGCCGGCGGAGCGATCGCTCCGCCGGCCGTCCTTCACCGGGGGCCGGGTGGGGGGACGCCCGGCCGGACCCGGGTCAGCTCGCGTAGGCGCGCAGCTTGTCGGCGCGCTCGCCGACCCGCAGCTTCGACATGACCTCGCGCTCGATCTGGCGCACCCGCTCGCGGGAGAGCTTGAAGGCGCGCCCGATCTGGTCGAGCGTGTGCGGCTGGCCGTCGTCGAGGCCGAAGCGCATCCGGATGACCTTCTGCTCGCGGTCCTCCAGGGTCGACAGCACCCGGCGGAGGTCGTCGTGCAGCAGGCTCGAGATCACGGTGTTCTCGGCGTCGGTCGCCTCGGCGTCCTCGATGAAGTCACCGAGCGGCGCCTCCTCCTCGGACCCGACCGGCATGTCCAGGCTCACCGGGTCGCGGGCGTGGTCGAGCAGGTCCTGGATCTTGTGCTCCGGGATGCCCGACTCGGCCGACAGCTCGGCGTCGCTGGGCTCGCGGCCCTGACGCTGGTGCATGTCCCGCTTGATCCGGGCCAGCTTGTTGACCTGCTCCACCAGGTGCACGGGCAGCCGGATGGTGCGGGCCTGGTCGGCCATGCCCCGCGTGATGGCCTGCCGGATCCACCAGGTCGCGTAGGTCGAGAACTTGAAGCCCTTGGTGTAGTCGAACTTCTCCACCGCGCGGATCAGGCCGAGGTTGCCCTCCTGGATCAGGTCCAGCAGCGGCATCCCGCGCCCGGTGTAGCGCTTGGCCAGCGAGACCACCAGCCGGAGGTTCGCCTCCAGCAGGTGGTTCTTGGCCAGCAGCCCGTCGCGGACGACCGCGCGCAGGTCGCGGCGGTACTGCAGGTCCAGCCCGTCCAGCGTTCCGTCGGCGGCGGCGGTGTCCAGCCGGTGCTGGGCGAACACGCCGGCCTCGATGCGCCGGGCCAGCTCGACCTCCTGCGCCGCGGTCAGCAGTGCGGTCTTGCCGATCCCGTTGAGGTAGACGCGCACCAGGTCCGCGGCGGGGCTCTGGGCGTCGAGATCCTCCGCCACCGCGGCCGCGGCACCGGGTACGGTGGCTTCCAGTGCGGTGCCTCCGTCGCCGTCGGTGCGACGGCGGGAGCTGCGAGCGACCTTGGGGGCGGTCCGCTTCGCGCCGGACGACGACACGGTGGCGCGAGCGGGGGCCTCGGTCGTGAGGCGCGGGCCGGGTACGGCCGGAGCGGTCGTGGTCACCGTCATGTGCATTTCCTCCCCTGCGCGGGCTGCGGCGGGCGATTGATGGGCCTCACCGCTTGCCCTGTACGGGGTCAACGCATCCGTTCCGGGGATCGTTCCCACGACGCGGCCCCGCAGGCCGGGAAATGTGCCTGCGGGGCCGTGTCGTCGGTCACATGCAGTTGCGGTTCTCTCAGGGTCCTCTTAGAGAGCGACCCGGCCGGGCGTGCCGGTCAGGGTGCGGGCACCCGCGGGGTGTCCCGCGGGTCGGCCACGGCGCGGACGCTGCTGCGCCGCCGCGACGCCTTGCCGGCCCCGGTGTCCTTCTTCGACGGCACCGAGTGGCCGTAGACGGTCTCCATCAGCACCGGCCAGTCGTGGCGCAGCGCGTCGCGGCCCATGAACAGCCCCAGGTGGCCGGCGGTCGCCGTCCGGTAGGTGACGTCCGCGGCCGGGGTCCCGACCTTCTCCGCCGCGGCGAACAGCTGCGGGGCCGGGGTGATGTGGTCCGCGGAGCCCGCCAGCAGCAGCAGCGGGCAGTCGATCGCCCCCATGTCGACGGTCCGGCCGTCGACGGTGAGCGTGCCCTTGATCAGCCGGTTCTTCCAGAACAGGTTCTCCACCAGCCACAGGTAGAACGCGCCGGGGATGTCCTGGGTGTACTTGAACCAGTCCTCGAACACCCGGTAGCGCTCGACGTGGGTGGGGTCGTCGATGTTCTCCAGCAGCTGCAGCTGCCGCGAGATCTCCGACTGCGGCTGGATCGAGATGAAGTTCGACAGGACCGCCGAGCCCGGCATGTTGCCGCCGCCCGCGGCGACCAGCGCCTTGTACGGCGCCATCCCCATCGTCCCCGCCATCAGCCGCGTCGAGGCGGCGATCACCGACTCGCCGGCGTGGAAGTCGATCGGCGCCCCGGCCAGGGTCAGGGTGTTCACCCGGTCCGGGTGCAGCGCGGCGTAGATCGTCGCCAGCCAGCCGCCCTGGCAGTCGCCCACCAGGTTCGCCTTCCCGCCCATCCGCCGGATGGACCGGTCGATCACCTCGAGGTAGTCGGTGATCGTGACGTTCTTCGTCGCGGTCGTGGCGGGCCGCCAGTCCAGCGCGTAGACCCTCGTCAGGCCCGAGGCGCGGATCATGGCGATCTGGCTCTGCTGCGGCGAGTAGTCCACGACGGTCGAGGAGTGCCCGGCCTGGGGCGGCAGCACCAGGGTGGGGACCACGTCGTCGTCGCGGTGCTCGGCGGCGGTGAAGTCGCGCAGCGACGCGAACGGCGTCGACAGCACGACCTCGTTGGCCAGGTGCCAGGTCGGCTCGCGCCGGTCGGCCATCGCCGAGATCCACAGCAGCCCGCGGCGGGCGGCGTCGCCGGGCCGGGCGATCCGCTGGACCGCGTCGATCCAGTAGGCACCGGTGGCCCGGCCGACCTCGGCCACCACCTTGGTCAGGTTCCGGGTGTTGTACGACACGAGGTACCGGAGGGGGTCCGGCCGGTCGTCGCTCCCGGTGGCCGCGGCCACGGGGGTGTCGGGAAGGGCACGCGGTCCGTGCTCCCTGGAGGGTGCGGACCGTCGGGTGATCGCCGTGCTCATGGGCCTCTCCCATCAACTCTGATGACCGGGGGCTATCCGGGTTACCGAACGGTAAAACGCGATCGGTATGTCAAGCAAGCGCTGGCCTACTCCGGAGTAGTGCTTGCTTCGCTTAGCGCAGGTGAGAGGCCTTACAGCAATCCGGGGCTGCCTACCGGTGAGTACGCGGTCACCATGAGTCCATCCCGTTGCGCCTCCCGTTCCCTGAGGGAGCGCGGGAACCCAGGCACGGAGACCGAACCGGCCGTCAGGAGTGACGAACAGTGACCACGCAGCCCGTACCCCAGCCCGAGTCCGAGAACGGCAGCGCCGCCGCGTCGAACCAGGCCGCGGAGGTGCTGCGACGGCAGGCGGCGGGTCTCGTGCGGGACCTGCGCGAGCTCGCCAGCCCCGAGGGGCTCGCCGCGAAGGTCGACCCGGTCGGCTTCGGCGGGGCGCTCGGCGAGGCCGCCCGCTCGCTGGTCACCCGGCCCGGCGCGGTGCTGCGCACCGGTCTGGGCTTCGGCGTCGACTCGGCCAAGGCCGTGTCCGCCGCGGCCGCGCGCGCCGTCGGCGGGACGACCACCGGTCCGGCGTCGCTGCCCGAGAAGGACAAGCGCTACGCCGACCCGGCCTGGGAGGGCAACGCCTGGTACTACCTGGCCCGCCAGGAGCACGCCCTGCTCGCCGACCGGCTGACCGAGCTGTCGCAGGCCGCCCGCGTCTCGCCGACCGCGCGCCGCAAGCTGGACTGGCTGGTCGGCCAGATCGTCGAGGCGCTGGCCCCGCCGAACACGGTCGTCACCAACCCGGCCTGGCCGAAGAAGATCGTCGAGACCGGCGGGCTGAACATCGTGCGGGGCGCGCGCAACATGCTGCGCGACGCCGTGCAGAACCAGGGGATGCCGCGCCAGGTCACCCCCGGCGCCTTCCAGGTGGGCAAGGACCTCGCGGTCACCCCGGGCCACGTGGTCTTCCGCAACCGGCTGATCGAGCTCATCCAGTACGAGCCGCAGACCGACAAGGTCCACGAGATCCCGCTGCTCATGAGCCCGCCGTGGATCAACAAGTACTACATCATGGACCTCGCGCCGCAGAAGTCGCTGGTGGAGTGGGCGGTGCAGCACGGCCACACCGTCTTCATGATCAGCTACCGCAACCCGGACTCGTCGCTGGCCGACGTGACGATGAGCGACTACCTGCAGGAGGGCCCGGTCACGGCCCTGGAGGTCGTCCGCGAGATCACCGGCCGGGACAAGGTGAACGTCGCCGGGCTCTGCCTGGGCGGCGCGCTGTCCGCCGCGATGACGGCGTGGCTGGAGGCCAAGGGCGACCAGCGCGTCAACTCGCTGACCCTGATGAACACGCTGCTCGACTACTCCGGCCCGGGCCAGCTGGGCGTGTTCACCGACGAGAAGACGGTGAACCGGCTCGAGCGGAGCATGCGCAAGGACGGGTACCTGCCCGCCACCAGCATGAAGACGACCTTCGACCTGCTGCGGTCCACCGACCTGGTCTGGAACTACGTCGTCAACGACTGGATGCTCGGTGAGGACCCGAAGCCGTTCGACATGCTGACCTGGAACTCCGACTCCACCCGCATGCCGGCCGCGATGCAGACCGAGTACCTGCGCACGCTGTACATGGAGAACCGCTTCGCCGAGGGCAAGCTGGAGCTGGCGGGGGAGCGGCTCGACGTGGCCGACATCCGGCCCGACAGCTACATCGTCACCGCCGAGTCCGACCACATCGCGCCCTGGAAGTCGGTCTACACCGGGGCGTCGAAGCTCGGCGGCACGGTGCGGTTCGTGCTGTCGAACTCCGGGCACATCGCCGGCGTGGTCAACCCGCCGTCGCCGAAGTCGCGGCACTGGTTCGGCGAGAGCGACGACCTCCCGGCCCGCGCCGAGGACTGGCGCGACGACGCCACCGAGCGCAAGGCCTCCTGGTGGGAGGACTGGACGCCGTGGATCGCCGAGCGCGCGGGCAAGGAGGTCGCGGCGCCGAAGAAGATCGGGTCGGACGCGCACCCGCCGCTGGAGCCCGCTCCCGGCCGTTACGTGCTGCGCGGCTGAGCCGCCGGCCGGACCCCGCCGCCGCCCCGGTGATCACCGCTGGTCACCGGGGCGGCGTCGTGTCCACGATGGACGGTGATCCGTACTGTCCACTGTCGACACTGCATCGGATGCGTGCGCAACCGCCGTCCGGCGGGGAGAATGCGTCGCCATGGACCGCGTACGTTCTGTGCCCGCGCGCCGGCGACCGCCGCGCGGGCCCCTCCGGGCGGGGACGCCGTGAGCCGCGCGGGGGAGACCCGCACGCACGGCGGGCGCCGGCCGCGGAGCGCCGGGGAGACCGCCGCCGACGAGCTGCGCGAGAACGGCCGCCGGGCCGCCGAGGACGCCTGGAGTGCGCAGGTGAACGCCCTGGGCGGGTTCATCCGGGCGCAGCGCCAGATGGCCAAGCTCTCGCTGCGGGAGATGGCGGCGATGACCAAGGTGTCCAACGCCTACCTCAGCCAGGTCGAGCGGGGGCTGCACCAGCCGTCGCTGAAGGTGCTGCGCTCGATCGCCGACGCGCTGCACCTCAACACCGACCAGATGCTCAGCCGGGCCGGCTGGTCGGTCGGCGACCCGGACACCGCGGGCGACGCCGCCCCGGCCGAGGAGGCCGCCCCCGCGGCCACGCCGCCGCCGGGTGTCGAGGCCGCGATCGAGGCCGACGCGCGGCTGTCCGGCGAGCAGAAGGCGGCCCTGCTGGGGGTGTACCGGAGCTTCGTGCAGCGGGACTGAGCAGGCGTGCTTGACATACTTAACGGTCGTGCGTAGTTTTCTTGGCATGCCGGGGTGCTCATCCGCGCCCCGTCCACGCCGAGAAACGTCTCCCGGGAGGGAAGCACCGATGACCGCCTCCACCGAGCAGTTCGTCGACATCGCCAAGCGAGGCCAGGACCTGGTCACCGAGTCCGTCCGCGGGTGGACCGAGGCCGCGAGCGGCCTGGCCCGCCAGT
The DNA here is from genome assembly GCF_020496245.1 of Pseudonocardia sp. ICBG601. Lineage (NCBI taxonomy): Bacteria > Bacillati > Actinomycetota > Actinomycetes > Pseudonocardiales > Pseudonocardiaceae > Pseudonocardia > Pseudonocardia sp. ICBG601. The sequence goes on from NZ_JAHLJA010000148.1 coordinate 3,159,764, forward strand.
TCGGCGCCGGTGACCGCCCGCAGCTGCCCGACGCGGGTGCCGCCGTCGAGCGCGTCTTCGACTTCTACGAGCAGGTGCTCGGCCACCAGCGCGAGTTCGCCCGTACCGTCGTCGGCGCGGGCACCTCGGTGTTCGACCAGGTCACCGAGCAGGCGACCAAGGCCGCCGAGGCCGTGACCGAGCACGCCGGGCGCAGCACCGAGGCCGCCGCGGAGAAGACCGCGCGCGCCACCCGGAGCGCCGCCGGCAAGTGACCCCGCCCGACGACGGCCCCCACCCGGCTCCGGGTGGGGGCCGTCGTCGTGTGACCGGGTCGCGCTGTCCCTACCCGCCGGTCCGCGCGAGGGTGGCCCCATGAGCCCCCGCACCCGGCCCCGCCGCATCGCGATCGCCTGCCAGGGCGGGGGCAGTCACACCGCGTTCACCGCGGGCGTCCTGGCCCGGCTGCTGCGCTCGGACGCGCTCGGCTCCGCCGCGGACCCGGCCGAGGTCGTCGCGATCTCGGGCACCTCGGGCGGCGCGATCTGCGCACTCGTCGCCTGGGACCGGCTGCGCGAGGGCCAGACCCCCGACCGGCGCGAGGCCGCGGCGACGGCGCTGGAGGAGTTCTGGGCCGACAACGCCGCCCGCACCCCGCTGGAGCGCCTCACCAACCTGGGCGTGGTGACGGCGGGCGCGCTGCAGGGGCTCGGGCTCGTCCCGGCGGGCACCCCGTACCTGGTGCCGCGCCCGTTCGACGGCACCCGCCAGTTCCTCGACCTGGTCTCGCGGCACGTGGACTTCGCCGCCATCGGTCCGGACCCGGCGGGCACCGCGCCGCTGCTGCTGCTCGGCGCCGTCGACGTGCTGACGGGGGAGTTCCGGGCGTTCTCCAGCCGCACCGACACCCTGACCGCCGAGACCGTGCTCGCCTCGGCCGCGATCCCCACCCTGTTCCGCGCGGTGCACACCGCGGGCGGCGTCTACTGGGACGGGCTGTTCTCGCAGAACCCGCCCACCCGCGACCTGCTCGACACCGACCCCGACGAGCTGTGGGTCGTGCAGATCAACCCGTCGGAGATCGACAGCGAGCCGCGCAGCCCGATCGAGATCGCCGACCGGCGCAACGCACTGGCCGGCAACCTGTCGCTCAACCAGGAGCTCGGGTTCATCGAGACGATCGACCGGCTGCTCGCCGACGGGAGCCTCGGCCCGGACTCGGGCTACCGGCAGGTGACCGTCCGGGTGCTGGAGATGCCGGCCAGCACGGTGCGGTCCCGGCTGCTCGGTGCCGCCTCGAAGATCGACCGCGACGTCGCGTTCCTCGACCACCTGCAGCGCCGGGGCGCCGCCGCGGCCGACCGGTTCCTCGGCGCGCTGGCCTTCGAACGGGCGGTGCGCGACGGCGACCCGGTCGCGCTCGCGGCCGCCGTCACCCCGGACGCGACCCTGACCTCGACCGCCCCGTTCCGGGAGCGGCCGTCCCCGGTGCCGCTGCTCGCCCACCTCGGCGAGCTGCTCGACGGGGAGTTCACCGTCGACCCGACCCGCAAGCAGGTCGCCCGCGACACCGCGGAGTGGGCCGTGCGGGTGCGCCGCGACGGCGGTGTCACCGACGGGTCGGCCGAGGCCGACCTCGACGACGACGGCCGGGTCACCGCGCTGCGGCTCGGGCCACGCCCCTGACCCCGGGCTCGGGGCTCACAGGATCAGAACGGGATCAGCGGCACCACGACCAGCCGGGCCAGCAGCACGGCCACGAACACGATCAGCACCGACAGGTCGAGCCCGACCGCGCCCATCCGGACCGGCTGGACGCGACGGCGGATCGGGGCGACGACCGGCTCGGTCAGCCCGTGGGTGATGCGGCGGGCGGTGTCGAGCACGGCGCCGCCGCGCCCGGAGCCGAGCACGTCGATCCAGTCCACGACGACCCGGGCGACCAGCACGAGCTGGAACAGCCCCAACAGCCAGGACAGCAGGTAGGCGACCATGTCTCCATCGTCCCCTTTCCGGCTGAGAGTCCGGTGAGAGACGGCTGAGACCTGGGCCCGGTACCGGGCTCAGACCTCGACCAGGACCGTGAACGGGCCGTCGTTGACCGACTCCACGGCCATCTGCGCGCCGAACTCCCCGGTTCCGACGGTGGCGCCGCGCCCGCGCAGCGCGGCCACCACCGCGTCGACGACCGGCTCGGCGTCCTGCGGGCGGGCCGCCGCCGACCAGGACGGCCGCCGGCCCTTGCGGGTCTCGCCGTACAGGGTGAACTGGCTGACCACGAGCAGCGGGGCGCCGGCGTCCGCGCACGAGAGCTCGTCGCGCAGGATGCGCAGCTCGTGCAGCTTGCGGGCCATCGTGTCGACCTTCCGCGCGGTCGCGGCGGGGTCGGTGCCGACGTCGTCGGCGTGCACGCCGAGCAGCACCAGCAGCCCGGGCCCGATCTCCCCGGACACCCGCAGCGGTGTGCCGTCGGGTGCCTCGACCGTCACCGACGCCCGTCGTACGCGGGCGACGACGGCCCTCACCCGACCGGCCCCGACGGCGACGCGGCCGCGGTCCGCGCGGGCACCGGGTGCGGCCAGCCGTCGACCGGCTGGAGCAGGCCGTGCCGGACGAACTCCCGCACCGCGGGCAGCGTCGCCGCGACCAGCGCGTCGACCGGCAGGTCGTGGGCGTAGGACAGCAGCGCGAGCAGCTCGGACAGCGGCAGGTCACCGCGGCAGCCGGCCAGCAGCGCCGCGGCCGGGGCGTCGACGGGGTGCTCCCAGCCGGGTCCGCCCCAGCGGCGCACGGTCGTCGACAGCTCGGCCCAGCCGCCGTCCGGGTCGACCGACGAGGCCGACTCCAGCACCGTCTCCGGGGCGAGCAGCAGCCGTGCGCCGAGCAGGTCCTCGTCGCGGGTGTGGGCGCGCAACCAGTCCACCCGGTCGAGCCAGCCGGTCATCTCCCGGCCCAGGCCCTCGCCCAGCTCGCCGGGCAGGTCCTCGACCACGACGGTCGGCTCGCTGTCGGTGCGGCGCAGCATGAGGAAGCCGAACCCGACCCCCTCCACCCGCTCGGCGGCCATCCAGTCCAGCCAGGCACCGGCCTGCTCGCGGGCCGCCCGGGAGGTCGGGACCAGCCCGGCGTCGCGCTGCCAGGTGCCGACGTGCAGGCCCGGGTCGACGACCTCGCGCTGCAGGACCCAGGCGTCGACGCCGTCGGGCAGCCAGGACCGCACCCGGTCCGGCCAGTCCTCGCCGCGCACGTGCAGCCACGACCCCAGCAGCTGCGCGACCCCGCCCGGGTTGAGCAGGCCCGGCAGCTCACCCAGCAGCCCGGCCAGCGCGGAGTCCCCGGCCGCACCGGAGTCGCGGTAGACGTAGTCCACCCGCGGCGGGCCCGGCACGAACGGCGGGTTGGACACCACCTGGTCGAAGCGCTCCCCGGCCACCGGGGCGAACCACGGGCCCTCCCGCAGGTCGACCTCCACCCCGGACAGCCCCAGCGACAGCCGGGCCAGGGCCAGCGCGCGCGGCAGCACGTCGGTCGCGGTGACCCGCAGCGCGTGCCGGGAGCCGTGCAGCGCCTGCACCCCGCAGCCGGTGCCCAGGTCGAGCAGGGTGCCGACCGGACGGCGGACGGTCGCCGCGGCCAGCGTCAGCGACGCCCCGCCGACGCCGGTGACGTGCTCGCGGTCCTGCCGCGCGGCCGGGGTGTCGATGTCGGACACCACCCACCAGTCGGTGCCCGGCTCGCCCTCCGCGCCGGGGCCCTCGCCGTAGGGGCGCACGTCCAGCGCGGCCCGGATGCCCTCCGGGGTGCGGCGCAGGATCCGGCCCTCCAGCAGCGGGTCCAGGTCGCCGAGCGCCGCGGTCACCGCCGGCTCGGGCTCGGTGTCCTCCAGCAGGAACAGCCGCACCAGGGTGCCGAGCTCTCCGCCGTCGCGGCTGGCACGGGCGGCGGGCTCCGGCTCGCCGCGGGTCAGCGCGTCGTGCGCGGAGCGGCCCAGCAGGGCGCGCACGCCGTCCGGGGTGTAGCCGGCGTCGAGCAGACAGCCGCGGACGCGTTCGGTGTCACCGGCGTCGAGATGGGGGAGCACCCCGCCATTGTCGCGTGCCATCCTGTGCGGCATGAGCGGGATCTGCATCGCCCAGGAACCGGAGGCCGACGCGCTGCTGGAACGCGAGCCCCTCGCGTTGCTGATCGGCATGCTGCTCGACCAGCAGATCCAGATGGAGGTCGCGTTCCGCGGCCCGCTGAAGCTGCACGAGCGCCTCGGCGGGCTCGACGTGCGCGTCATCGCCGACCACGACCCCGAGGAGTTCGCGACGCTGGCCACCACCCCGCCCGCCATCCACCGCTACGGCGGCTCGATGGCCCGGCGGGTGCAGGAGATGTGCCGCGCGATCGTCGAGGACTGGGACGGGGACCCGGCCGCGATCTGGACCCGCGACGACCCCGACGGGCGCGAGGTGCTGCGCAGGCTCAAGGCGCTGCCCGGCTACGGCGAGCAGAAGGCGAAGATCTTCGTCGCGATCCTCGGCAAGCAGTACGGGGTCACCCCGGACGGCTGGCGGGAGGCCGCCGGGGACTACGGCGCCGACGGCACCCGGCTCTCCGCGGCCGACGTCGTCGATTCCCGGACCCTGCTCGAGGTGCGCGACACGAAGAAGGCGATCAAGGCCGCGGCGCGCGAGAAGAAGGCCGCTGCGGCGAAGTGATCCGCCGGCAGGGCTAGCATCACGGGTGTGCACAAGGTTCCGGAGGCGCTCGCCGGCGCACGCGTGATCGACCCGGACCAGGTCTGCGACGCCGTCGCGGTGCTCGCCGACGCCACCAAGGTGGCCGAGGTCGCAACCGTCCTGGACGTCCTGGGCGAGGTCAACCGCCTGTCGCTGCTGCTCGCGCTGCAGCACGCCGGGGACCTCTGCGTCTCCGACCTCGCCGTCGCCGTCGGGATGAGCGACTCGGCCGTCTCGCACGCGCTGCGCCTGCTGCGCGCGCACGGCATGGTCACCGCCCACCGCGAGGGACGGCTGGTCCGCTACCGGCTGACCGACGGGCTCGCCCGCCGCGTGCTGGAGATCGTGTCGGCGGTCGCCGTCGCACCGGGCGCGCTGCACGCGCACGGCGCCGACGACGGGGAGGCGTCGTGACGCCCGCGATGATCGAGCAGGTCCGCCCGCCGGTCCCGGCAGAGAAGCTCGACCACGAGATCGCCCGGCTGCTCGACGCCCTCCAGTCGGTCTACGACGACGGCTGGTACCCCGAGCTCGAGGTCGTGCGCCCCTGGTCGACGCACAACCCGCGCATCTCCGGGGAGTTCGCCCGGCCGTGCGCGATCCGTCGCTACCTGCACCGGGAGCTGCGCGGCCTGCTCGCCGCCGGGGCCACCGTCACCGCCCGCGCGGCCCGCCCGGCCCGGGCGTTCACCGACCCGGAGTTCTTCGCCGCGCTCGACGAGGACCGCTTCGACCTGCGGGTCAAGAAGCTGTTCCTGTTCGGCCCGGAGCGCATGGCGCTCTCGCTGGACCGCCTCTCGCACTACACCGGCACCCCCGCCGAGTCCTTCCAGCGGCACGTGCTGTTCACCAACTACGCGATGCACGTCGAGTCGTTCCTGGAGCGCTTCCCCGACGCCGAGCGGCCCGACCGCGCCGGCGTCCAGATGCCCGCCTACCACCACCCGGGCGCCGACGGCGACGGCGTGACCCTGGTGAACATCGGTGTCGGCCCGGCCAACGCCAAGACCGTCACCGACCATCTCGCCGTGCTCCGCCCGGACACCATGATCATGATCGGGCACTGCGGGGGCCTGCGGAACCGCCAGGAGCTGGGCGACTTCGTGCTGGCCACCGCCTACCAGCGGGCCGACCACGTGCTCGACGAGGTGCTCCCGGCCGACGTGCCGGTCATCCCGAGCATCCGGCTCAACGGCTACCTGATGGACGCGCTCGGCGCGGCCGAGGCGACCTGGCGGCCGGGGGTCGTGCACACCACCGACAACCGCAACTGGGAGTTCAACCAGGCCGCGACGCTGCACCGGATGCGGCTGGCCCGTGCCGTGGCGGTGGACATGGAGTCCGCGACGATCGCCGCCAACGGGTTCCGCTACCGGATCCCGAACGCGACCCTGCTGTGCGTGTCGGACAAACCGCTGCACGCCGAGCCCAAGCTGGCCGGCGGCGCGCGGGCGTTCTACGAGGCGAGCAAGCGCAAGCACCTCGGGATCGCGCTGGACGCGCTGGACCGGGTCCGCGACGAGCACCCCGACGGCCTGCCCGGCTCCGAGGTCCGCTCCGCCGACGAGCCGCTGCTCGGCAACGGGCCCGACGGGGCCTGACCGGCGGCCCGGGCCCGGCGGGGGTCACAGCGGCCGCGTGTACCCGGCCCGGTCGGGCTCGTAGCCCAGCCGCGCCAGGAACCGGTGCGGCCCGTCCCCGGCGGTGTCCCCGGCCCGCGCCACGACGGCGCCGCGGGCCCGCCCGTGCTCGTGCGCCCACTCCACCAGCGCCGACCCGACCCCGCGCCGGCGCCACCCGACGGCGACCCTCAGCCCCTCGACCTGCAGCCGGGTCGCACCGCGCAGGGCGGGCCCGGGAAGGATCGTGAGCTGCACGGTCGCGACCACCCGGCCGTCGCCGGCGCGGGCGACCGCGAGGAACCGGCCGGGGTCGCGGTCCAGGGCGTCGAAGGCCTCCTCGTAGGGCGCGAGGTCCGGGTCGTCGGCGTCGGCGTCCCCGGCACCCGACAGCAGCGCGACGACCGCCGCGACGTCGGCCCGGGTGGCCCGGTCGACGACGAGCCGGTCCCCGGCCAGCACGACGTCCGCGCCCGCCGGGTGGGCGCTGGACCGGACGCCGTCGACGACCCGGTCCAGCCAGGCGCCGACGTTCTCCCGGGCCTCGTCGGTGTCGGGGTAGCGGCAGCGCAGGTGCAGGCCCGCCTCGTCGAGGATGAACCAGACCATCACGCCGTCGGCGTCGCCCGCGGAGCTGACGTACTGCGCCTCCAGCCCGGCGTGGTCGATGCGCACCGGCAGCCGTCGCAGGTCCAGCCAGGAGATCGCGAACATGCCGGGCGCCTCGGGCATCCCGCCCCACGGGGCCAGCACGTCGTCGAGCGGCCAGGAGCCGAGCCGCACGGCCTCGCGGACGGCGTCGGCGCAGGCCCGCGGATCGGGGTCGCGCGCGTCGATCACCGCGTTGGTGATGAACCAGCCGACCGAGCCGTGCCAGCGGTCGTCGTAGCGGCTGTGCACGGGGAACACCGCGCGCAGCGGGGCGTGCGCCAGCTCCCGGGTGGTGCGGGTCATGACCGAGGTGACCAGCGCCAGCGTCGACACCCCGGACCCGCGGGCCCGTCGCTCGAACAGTGCGCAGTCGTCGACGCCGAGCACGTCACGCACCTCGACGCGCTCCGGGGGAGCGGGGGTGAGCTCGCCCAGCGGCAGCGGGAAGCGGGGCATCACGTCGCCGCCCGCGGCCAGGATCTCGGCCCAGCGCTGCCGGACCCCGTCGGGCGCGGGCTCCCGGCCGGCCAGGGCGGCGGTGTGCTCGGCGAAGGGGCGCACGGTGCCGCGCGGCAGCGTCCCGCCCAGGCCCTGCACGAGGTCTCGCAGGACCACCAGCAGCGACCACATGTCCACGTGCGCGTGGTCGGCGGCGACGACGAGCGTCGGCCGGTCCGCGGTGAGGATCACGCAGAGCCGGTGCGACGGCGCCGCGTAGGGGGTGCAGCGCTCGTCGAGCATCCGGCGGACGGCGTCGTCGACGGCCTGGCCGGGCGCGACCGGGTGGGTGACCCAGCGGCCGGGACGCAGGTCCACCTCGTGCAGCCGGGGACCGGCCGGGCCGGGGGAGAACACCGTGCGCAGCGTCCCGTGCCGGCGCAGCACCGCCAGCCAGGCCCCGGCCAGCGCGTCGAGGTCCACCGCCGGCAGCCGGCAGGTGATCGCCATCCACGAGCCGGGCCGGTCCCCGCGGCCGACGTGGCGGCGCTGGTCGAACGAGACCGGGACCGGGTGCCCGGTCCGGCCGACGGCGACGTCGTAGCCGAGCAGCGTCCCGTAGGGCAGCCGCAGGTGCGTCACGCTCGTCAGCCGCATGGCCATAACCTAGGCCGACGAAGATCAGGAGGCGTAGCGCATGGCCACGTTCGGGATCGCCGGGGCGACACTGGACTTCGACGTCCGCGACACCTCCGGCGGTCCGGCGGTGGTGGCGCTGCACGGCCTCACCTCCAGCCGTCGCCGTGAGGCCCTGATGCGGCTCGACATCGCCTCCCGGGTCGAGGGCGTCCGGCTGCTGCGCTACGACGCGCGCGGCCACGGCCGCTCCGGTGGCACCACCGACCCCGCGGACTACCGGTGGCCCGCGCTGGCCCGGGACCTGCTGGGGCTGCTCGACCACGTCGTACCGGGGGAGCGGGTGCACGGGGTCGGGCCGTCGATGGGCGCCGGGACGCTGCTGCACGCCGCGCTGGCCGACCCGGGCCGGTTCGCCAGCCTCACCCTGATGCTGCCGCCGACCGCCTGGGGGACCCGCCGCGCCCGGTCCCGCGACTACGAGCGGTCCGCGTCGGCCGTGGAGGCCGACGGTGTCGCGGCGCTCGACGCCGGTGCCGACGACGCGGACCTGCCCCCGGCCGCCCGGGGACGCCCGCGGACCGAGCCCGACGTGCGCGCCGAGCTGCTCCCGGCGATCCTGCGCGGCGCGGCCGCCACCGACCTCCCCGCACCGGAGGAGCTGGAACGGATCACGGTGCCGGTGCAGATCCTGGCCTGGACCGGGGACCCGGGCCATCCGGAGTCCACCGCGCGGACCCTGCGGGAGCGGCTGCCCGCGGCCGGGCTGTCGATCGCGGCGACCCCGGACGACGTCGTCTGGTGGTCGCGGCTGCTCGCCGCGCGGCTGCGCCGCTGGGAGACGCTCGACCCCACCGTCGACGGCGGGCCCGCGGGCGTGCGCGAGGCGCCCGGCGGGCGCCCGCGCGGGGATCGCGTAGGGGTGTCACCATGGAAAGGGAGGTGGTTCGACAGTGGCTGAGCGGCGACGCGTGGACCCCGTTCTCATCACGGACGCGCAGATGTCCTACGAAGAGGAACTGGAGATCCGCAAGCGGCGCTACAAGTGGACGATGGGCATGCGGATCCCGTGCATGATCCTCGCCGGCGTCTTCTACCAGATCCCGTGGGTCGCGGTGACCCTGCTCGCGATCTCGGTGCCGTTGCCGTGGATCGCGGTGCTGATCGCGAACGACCGGCTGCCGCGCAAGGCGGAGAAGCCCAACCGGCACCGGCAGGACCACCGGGCGATCGAGGCCCGTCCGCACCAGGTGATCGGCCAGGGCGACGACGATCCCGCCGGCCCCCGGCCCACCACCGACGACGAACAGCCCACGGGGACCACGGGAGGCGGCACCGCCTCCCCGCCCTGAGGTCGCTCTCGGGCATCATGGGCGCCATGTCCACGACGACGCTGCCCGAGGTCGACACCCGGCCGGAGACCACCGACAAGACCGGTGACGACCGGCCGGACATGTTCCACTACGTCAAGAAGGACCGGATCGCCGAGAGCGCGGTCCTGGGGAACATGGTCGTGGCGCTGTGCGGCGAGACCTTCCCGGTGACCAAGTCGCCCAAGCCGGGGTCGCCGGTCTGCCCGCAGTGCAAGGAGATCTTCGAGGGGCTCCCCCCGGGTGGCGGCGACGGGGAGTGAGACCCCTCAGCCCCGCGCGAGCAGCAGACGCAGCGGGGTGGAGGACGGGTCGCCGGGCACCGTGCGCAGCACGGTCTCGGTGACCATCCCGGCCGACCGGTAGAGCGCCAGCGCCGCGACGTTGTCCGCGGCCACCTCGAGCCACAGCCGCCCCGGGCCCGCCCACGGCGGCCCGTCGGGGGCGTCGCCGGTCGCTCCGGGCACCCCGGCGACGGCGAGGGCGGCACCGAGCAGGGCCCGTCCGGCCCCGGTGCCGCGCCGGTCGGGGTGGACCACGAGCCGGTGCAGCTCGACGCCCGGTTCCGGGCCGCGGGGTGCGGCCAGCACGACGTAGCCCGCCGGGCCGGGCTCGCCCGGGCGTTCCAGGAGCAGGTGCAGCCGCGCCGGGTCGGCCGCGGCGTCGTCGTGCCACTCCGGTCCGCCGGCGACGCCGATACCCGGGGCGCCGTCGTCGAGCGCGGCCAGCGCGGCGGAGTCCGCCGGACCGCGCCACCGGCGCAGGACGCCGTCCCGGGTCGGGTGTGCGGGCGTCGTGCGTTCACCGGTCGTCCGTGCGGGGGTCGCCACCCGGCCATCGTGCGTCCACCCGCGCGGTCCCGCTCGGCCGGGGGCCGCGCGGCGGCGGGGTCAGGACCGCAGGAAGGCGTCGATCTCTGCGGCGAACGGCTCCGGGTCGAGCAGCAGCTCCAGGTGGCCGCCGGGGTAGCGGCTGATCCGGGAGCGGCGGATCCCGCGGTGCAGCATCGTGGCGTTGCCGCGCGGGACGATCGGGTCGTCGTCGCCGGCGATGATCAGGGTGTCCGCGGTGATCGCCGGCAGCAGCGGCAGGCTGGTCCAGCCCGAGAGCGCCATCAGCTGGTAGTAGTAGCCGCGCATCGGGCCGCGCCGGGCCCCCGCGCCGAGCGCCTCCGCGGCCCGTTCCGGGTGGTCGCGCAGCGAGCCGCCGTAGATGCGGGCGGCGACGGCGTCGACGTAGGACGGGTCCTGGTGGCGCTTCGGCGAGGTCATGACCGCCATCACCCGCGGCGACGCCGGGATCATCAGCGCCCCCGGCCCGGTCGCGGCCAGCACGAGCTTGCGCACCCGGCGGCGACGGCTGATCGCCAGCTGCTGGGCCAGCATCCCGCCCCAGGAGAACCCCAGGACGTCGGCCTCCCGCACGCCCAGCTTCGTCAGCACCTGCCCGAGCCGGTGCGCCATCCACGTCAGGTGGTACGGCATCCGCGGCACCGCCGACCCGCCGATGCCCGGCGGGTCGAACCGGATGACGTCGAGGTCCGCGGGCAGCGCCGCGACCAGCGGATCGAGCACGTCGGTGGCGGCGCCGATGCCGTTGCACAGCAGCAGCGGGGTGCGGCGGGGGCCCGGGCCGGAGGCGGGGCGACGCACGACGCGCAGGGCACGGCCGCCGACGAGCACGTCGTGCTCCTCGAGGCCGGCGCCGCCGACGGGCCGGGAGCTGGAAGTGGTCATCACCGCCGAGCCTAGGTGCCGCGGCCGGGCGGTGGGGTGCCGGAAAGCCCCGGGTGTGACGATCCCGGACCCCACCCTCAGACGGGGGCGGGCTCGCCCAGGTAGGTCCCCGGGGCCGGGAACAGCGGGCGCAGGCGGCGTCCGCCCAGCTCCGGGGGCGCGTCGCGCAGCGTGCCGGAGCGCTCGACCAGCCAGGCGGCCAGGTCGTCCCACCAGGAGCCCTCGACGGCCTCGGCCCCGGCCCGCCAGCGCTGCGCCACGCCGTCGCCGGTGGAGCAGGGTGCCGCGCGGAACCCGGTCGCCACCGACGGCGGCGCGATCAGCGCGCCCGCCTGGTCACCGGGGGCCAGGACGAGCCGGCAGCCGCCGCCGAGGCGCTGCGCGGTGCGGTACCCGCCCGTCCAGGGCTGCACCGGGTCGTCGTCGGCGGCGACGAGGTAGCTGTCGCGACGCAGCTCGGCGAACCGGACGGGGGTGCCGAGGACCCGCACGTCGGGCCGGTCCGGGCCCGCGCCGTCGCCGGAGGCCGCGGCCAGCGCGGCGAGGTCGGTGTGCAGCCCGGCGGGCAGCGGCAGCAGGTCGGCCACCCAGGCCCGCATCGCCCGCGCGGCGCGCCCGTCCAGGTCGGCGGTCCCGCCACCGCGCGGCACCGCCCACGGCAGCACCCGGTCCGGGCCGCGCCGCCACGCCCAGGCCCGCACCGCCGTCGCGCCGTCGAGGACGCCGTCGCGGGCGGCCAGACCCGCGGTCTCGGCGACGGTCGCCGGGTCGGGGGCGAAGCCGGGCAGCGCGTCGGACTGGTCGAGGACGGTCGCCAGGTAGGCGACGGCGGCGACCCGGTCGTCGAGCCCGATCGCGGCCTGGTGGGCCTGCACCGCCGCGGTCAGCAGCCCGCCGGTGCGCACACCGAGCAGCGACACCCGCGGGGCGCGGGTGATGCGCCCGCAGGCGTCGACGGCGTCGAGGACGGCGGCGGCGTGTGCGTCGAGGTCGCGGTCGGCGTCGGCGGGGCCCGCCGGGCGCCAGGACAGCGCGAACACCTGCAGGCCCTTCCCGAGCAGGTGCTCGACCAGCGAGTACCCGGGCGCGAGGTCGGCCAGCCAGTAGCGGTGCACCAGCGGCGGGACGACCAGCACCGGGGTGTCGTGCACCTTCTCGGTCCGCGGCAGGTACTGCAGCAGCTCGAACATCGGGGTGCGCAGGACGACCGCGCCGGGCGTGGCGGCGACGTCGCGGCCGGGGACGGGGCCGCCCCGGGCGTCGCGGGCGCCGGTGTCGAAGGGCACCGAGGGGGTGTCGGCGCCGGGGGGTGTGAAGACCCGGTCGGCGATCTCCGCCGTGGCCGAGGTGTCCGGGGCGGGCCGTCCGTGATCGTCGTCCCGGCAGGGATCGGTGCCGTCGGTGGCACCGGCCCCTTCCGATCCGGTGATCACGAGGGGGGCCGGGCCGGGCAGCAGCAGGGCGGTCAGCCCCGCGAGGGCCGCGCGCAGCCGCTCGGCGTCCGCGGCGGGCAGGGGCACGTCGGGGCCCGCGACGGCGTCGTCGAGCAGCCCGGAGACCGCCCCGGTCGTCGCGAGCAGCACCTGGGCCGCGCACCGCGCCACCGGCGCGACCGGACCGGCCGGCACGTCCGGGGCGAGGGTGGAGCGGCCCAGACCGACCCGGCCCAGCTCGGCGACCCAGTCGCCGCCGCGGCGCAGGAGCAGCAGGGGCCGGGCGGACACCGCGGCCGCCAGCCGCAGTCCCGCCGCGGGCAGGGCGAGGGGGCCGGCGTCGGCTGGGGTGCGGTCGCGCTCGCTCATCGCCTCCATCATCTCCACCGCCACCGGTCGCGGCGCGTTCACCCCGTCGTCGGGCGACGTTCGGACCGGACCGGCACGGTGACCCGGTCGCGCCGTACGAGACCCCGGAGCCCGATGAGCACCGTCGCCCCGTCCACCCCGTCCCCGCAGGCGTCCCCGGCCGGGACGGGGGCGTTCCTGCGGGAGTTCCTGCGCGACCCGCTGCGCACGGCGTCGGCGCTGCCGAGCTCCCGGGCGCTGGCCCTCGCCGCCACCGCACCGGTCCCCGCGACGGGGGACCCGGTCGTCGTCGAGCTGGGGCCGGGCACCGGGGCGTTCACCGACGTCATCGCCGAGCGGCTCGGCGGCCGTGGCCACCACCTGGCCGTCGAGCTGAACCCGCGCCTGGCCGCGCTGCTGCGGGCCCGCCACCCCGGGCTCGACGTCGCCGTCGCCGACGCGGCCGAGCTGCCCGCGCTGCTCGCCGCCCGCGGGCTCGGCGGCGCCGACGTCGTCGTCTCCGGGCTGCCGTGGGCGGCCTACCCGCGCGACGAGCCGTGGCTGACCGACGTCGTCGCCGGCTGCCTGCACCCCGACGGCGCCCTGACCCAGTTCGGCTACTCGGTGACCCGGGCCCTGCCGCCCGCCCGCCGGCTCCGGCGGCGGCTCGCCGCGGCCTTCGAGGAGGTCGTGCACGGCCGCGCGGTGCTCGCCAACGTCCCGCCCGCGTTCGTCCTCACCGCCCGCCGTCCGCGGCCGCCCCGGGGCTGACCTGGCCCGTCACCGCCGGGGAGGCCCCGGGCCCGCCCACCGGGCGGCGACGGTGCGGCCCCCGGCTACCCTGATCCGCGCCCCGCAGCCCGGTCGGCGTCGACGCGCGGACCTGCCGGGGATCGCCGGTTCCCACCCGGGAACGACCCACGGACCAGGGGAGACGTGTGTCGCAGACCCAGCTCGTGTCGCCCGAGACCCGCCCGCTGCGCGCGTGGCAGCGCAGCGCACTCGCCCGCTACCTCGCGACCTCGCCGCGGGACTTCCTCGCGGTCGCGACCCCGGGCGCGGGCAAGACGACCTTCGCCCTGCGCGTCGCGTCGGAGCTGCTGCGGGACCGGATCGTCGACGCGATCACCGTCGTCACCCCGACCGAGCACCTGAAGTACCAGTGGGCCGAGTCGGCCGCGGCCGCCGGCGTCGCGCTCGACCCGGAGTTCCGCAACTCCGCGGGCGGTACCTCGCGGGACTACCAGGGCATCGCGATCACCTACGCCGGCGTCGCCGCGCACCCGATGCTGCACCGCAACCGCACCGAGAACCGCCGGATGCTGGTGATCCTCGACGAGATCCACCACGCCGGCGACGCCAAGAGCTGGGGCGAGGGCGTCTACGAGGCGTTCGAGCCCGCCACCCGGCGCCTCGCCCTGACCGGGACGCCGTTCCGCTCCGACGACAACCCGATCCCGTTCGTCGAGTACGTCCCCGACGCCGAGGGCGCCCCGCGCAGCCGGGCCGACCACCAGTACGGCTACGCCGAGGCACTCGCCGACAACGTGGTCCGGCCGGTGGTCTTCCTGGCCTACTCCGGTACCTCCAACTGGCGCACCAGCGCGGGCGAGGAGATCTCCGCCCGGCTGGGGGAGCCGCTGACCCGCGAGCAGACCGCGATGGCCTGGCGGACCGCGCTGGACCCCTCGGGGGACTGGATGCCCGCGGTGCTCGCCGCGGCCGACCGCCGCCTGCAGAGCCACCGCGACGGCGGCATGCCCGACGCGGGCGGCCTGGTCATCGCCACCGACCAGACCGCGGCCCGCGCCTACGCCACGCTGCTGCAGCGCATCACCGGTGTGCGGCCCGCGGTCGTCCTGTCCGACGAGGCGGGCGGCTCGGACCGGATCGCGGAGTTCTCCCGCTCGACCGAGCGGTGGATGGTCGCGGTCCGGATGGTGTCCGAGGGCGTCGACGTGCCGCGCCTCGCCGTCGGCGTCTATGCGACCAGCGCCTCGACCCCGCTGTACTTCGCCCAGGCCATCGGCCGGTTCGTGCGGTCGCGGCGGCAGGGCGAGACCGCGTCGGTGTTCGTCCCCAGCGTCCCGGTGCTGCTCGGCCTGGCCAGCGAGCTGGAGGCGCAGCGCGACCACGTCCTCGGCAAGCCGCAGCGGCCCGAGGAGGTCTGGAACGACGC
This sequence comes from Pseudonocardia sp. ICBG601, assembly GCF_020496245.1. Classification (NCBI taxonomy): domain Bacteria; kingdom Bacillati; phylum Actinomycetota; class Actinomycetes; order Pseudonocardiales; family Pseudonocardiaceae; genus Pseudonocardia; species Pseudonocardia sp. ICBG601. The sequence continues at coordinate 3,174,877 of NZ_JAHLJA010000148.1, forward strand.
CGAGCTCAACGAGGCCAACAAGGTCAAGGACGAGCCCGGTGAGCAGGAGAAGGCGTTCACCTCCCTCGGCGCCGACGCCGAGCTGGACCAGCTGATCTACGAGGGCGCCACCTACTCCGCCGACGAGGAGGACTACCTCGGGCTGCCCGGGCTGCTGGAGCCCGACCAGGTGCGCACGCTGCTGTCCCAGCGGCAGGCCGACTGGATCGCGAAGGGTTCGCCGCGCACCGGGGCCCAGGCCCGCGCCACCCCGGCGACCGAGCCCACCCCGCCGCCGGCCGCCGAGCGCGGGCAGAGCGTCCGGGAACGGCTGCAGACGCTGCGCAAGGAGCTCAACACCCTGGTCGCGCTGCACAACCACAAGACCCGCAAGCCGCACGGGAAGATCCACAACGAGCTGCGGGCGCACTGCGGCGGCCCGCCGGTGGCGATGGCGACCATCGAGCAGCTCGAGGAGCGCATCGCGACGCTGCGTTCCTGGCGCTGAGAGCCGCTCTGGCGGGCCGCTGCCGCGCCGGCGGGCCCGCGGGCGACCCGGCGGGTGCGGGCGCGGTGGGGGGCCGGCTCGTCGCCGTCGCGGGGCCGCGGCGCCACCGCGTCGAGGGCGTGGCGTCACCGCGGCGACGGCGCGGCCGGGCGCACGGTGATCCGTTCCGCGCGCGCTGATCCGCTCGGCGCGCGCGTCCGGACACGCGCGGGCTGCGGATCAGCGCGCGGGCTGCGGATCACCGCGCGAACTAAGGATCACCGCGCGGGCTGCGGATCACCGTGCGGACGTCGCGCCTCCGGAGCGGTCAGGACGGAGCGGTCAGGACGGGGCGGCCCGATCCCGGGCGGACGTGGCCGGGACGGGGACGGGTTCGTCGCCGTCGCGGGACCGCAGGGCCACCGCGGCGACGACCAGCGCGATCCCCACGGCCTCCAGCGGCCCCGGCAGCTGACCGAGGACGACGAGCCCGACCAGCGTCGCGGTGGCGGGCAGCAGCGCCAGCAGGACCGCGAACCGGGCCTGCCCGACCCGGCGCAGCACGACCTGGTCGAGCACGTAGGGGACCACCGAGCTGAGCACACCCAGCCCGACGGACAGGCCGAGCACCGCCGGATCGGCGAGCGGCGCGAGGTTCGCGACGCCGAACCCGGTCGCGGCGCCCGCACCCCCGGTGAACAGCAGCGGGACCAGGACGACGGCGGCCACGGTGAACCCGGTCGCCAGGTCGTCGATGCCGGAACCGGCCCGCGCGACCCGCTTGCCCAGCACGATGTAGGCCGCCCACATCGCCGCCGCGCCGAGCGCCCACAGCACCCCGGCGGGGCTGCCGGACCAGCGGACGTCGGCGATGAGGAGCACGCCCGCCGCGGCCAGGCCGACCGCGCCGACGTCGCGGAACCGGCGCGAGGCGAGCGCCGCGACCAGGACCGGGCCGGTGAACTCGACCGCCACCGCGGTGCCGAGCGGCAGCCGTGCGATCGCCTCGTAGTAGGCGACGTTCATCAGCGCCGTGGCCAGCCCGAACGTCCCCGCGCGGACGAGCCGGACGCCGCGCCAGGCGTCGCGGCCGGGGCGGCGCCACGCCAGCAGCACCAGCGCGGCGCCGATGAGGCGCAGCTCGGCGACCGCCGACGGCGCGAGCCGGTCGAACAGCCCGACGGCCAGCGCGGCCCCCACGTACATCGAGGTCCCACCGGCCAGGAACAGCAACGGAGCGGGAACACGATCGGGCGACGGGCGGGGACTCACCCGGCCAACGTAGACCGCGACACACCGTATTTACCGTGGCGCGCTTGCACGTCGGGCGAGTTGCCCGCATGATTCACACGCAGTCAACTTCATACGCAATCGGTCACCGCGGGTACATCGCGGCGCCACCGAACCGTGCGGCGCACGCCACACGTGACGGACGTCGCGACGCATCCCGGGAACACGTACAGGGGCCTCGAGCGTCTGTACAGGTGTGGGCGAACCGCTCGTGCGGTCGTCACAGTGCTACGGCGGCGAGCGCCCGAAGCCCGCCGCCGCGACGGAGGGAGACCGCTATGCAGCCCGAAACGCTGACCCGGCCCGAACTGACCCTTGCCGACCGTTGCGACCGCTGCGGAGCGGCCGCCAAGGTGCGCGCGATCCTGCCCTCCGGTGGGGAACTCCTGTTCTGCAACCACCACGGCAACGCGCACGCAGCCAAGCTGCGTGAGTCCGGGGTGCAGGTGCAGACCGGGGAGTGACGCCCGGGGCGCCACCGCGCCCCACCACAGACCCGCGAACGGGGCGGGGATCCGATCGGATCCCCGCCCCGTTCGGCATGTCAGGGGTCTTCAGGACACCGGTGCGAGCGGCTCCGGACCGGTGCCAGGGCCCCAGGCCGGCCGCGACGGCGCCGGGTCGGCGGGCAGCGGGGTGGCGCCGGTGACGATGTCGGCGGCCCGCTCGGCCACCATCACCACCGGGCCGTAGGTGTTGGCGTTGGGCACGTCCGGGAAGATCGACGCGTCGACGACCCGCAGGCCCTCGGTGCCGTGCACGCGCAGCGTCGACGGGTCCACGACGGCGTCGGCGTCGGTGCCCATCCGCGCGGTGCTGGTCGGGTGCAGACCGTTCTGGGCGCGCCGGGACACCCAGTCGAGGATCTCGGCGTCGGAGCGGACGCCCTCGCCGGGGAAGGTCTCCCCGGCGTCGAGGCCGGCGAACGCCGGCTGGGTCAGGATCTCCCGGGCCAGGCCGACGGCCTCCACCCAGCGACGCCGGTCGCCGTCGGTGACCAGGTAGTTCTGCACCAGGCGCGGCGGGACCGCGGTGTCGCGGGACACCGCCCGCACCGACCCGCGGACGTCGCCCGCCATCACCGAGACGTGCATCTCGTAGCCGTGCCCGACCGGCGGGACGTCCGGCGCGAAGCGCATCGCGACCGGCGCGAACAGCATCATCACGTCCGGGATGCCCCCGGCCATCGAGGTGGAGGCGAACCCGCCGATCTCGAAGTGGTTGCTGGCCCCGATCCCGGTACCCGAGACGAGCCAGCGGGCCGCCGCGGCGGGCAGCCGGTGCGGGGCCCGGTGCGGGGCCAGCGAGATCGGCTGGGAGCAGGCGTGCTGCAGGTGCACCGCGAGGTGGTCCTGCAGGTTCGCGCCGACCCCGGGCAGCGCCACCCGGGTCTCGACGCCGATGCCGGCGAGGTGCTCCGGGTCGCCGAAGCCGGACACCTGGAGCAGCTGGGGGGTGGCGATGGAGCCGGCGGCCAGCAGGGTCTCGCCGGCGTCGACGTCGCGGAGGGTGCCGTCGGAGGCGCGGTAGCGGACGCCGATGACCCGGGTGCCGCGGGCGTCGGTGCGCAGCGCGCGGACCAGGGCACCGGTGCGGACGGTCAGGTTGGGCCGCGAGGCGGCGACCGGGTGCAGCCAGGCGTCGGTCGCCGAGAAGCGGCGCCCGCGCGAGATCGTGCGCTCGGTGCGGGAGAAGCCCTCCTGGACGGGACCGTTCGTCGAGTCGAGCAGCGCGTGCCCGGCCTGCTGCGCCGCGGCCAGGAACGCCGCGTTCAGCGGACCCGCGGCCGGGGCGCGCTCGAGGACCTGCGGGCCGTGGCCGCCGTCGGGCAGCGGGGTGCCGTGCTCGGACATCCGCCGCTCCAGGCGGCGGAAGTAGGGCAGCAGGTGGGCCGAGCTCCACTGCTCGCAGCCGGGCAGGCGGGACCAGCGGTCGTAGTCGCCCGGGTGGGCCCGCTGGTAGACCATCCCGTTGATGCTGCTGCTGCCGCCCAGGACCTTCCCGCGCGGGACGGCGATCCGTCGCCCGGCCAGACCGGCCTCGGGCTCGGTGACGTAGCACCAGTCGTAGCGGGGGTTGCCCCACGCCTTCGACAGCGCGGCGGGCATCCGGATGATCGGGTCCCAGCGGTGGTCGGGCCGGCCCGCCTCGAGCATCAGCACCCGGCGCGTGGGATCCTCGGTGAGCCGGGCGGCCAGCACCGCCCCCGCGGATCCCCCGCCGACGATGACGACGTCGTACCGGCCCATTGCGCGCCCTCCACACCTACTGTCGGGATTGCCCTGTTCGAGGGAGCAACCCCCCTTGCGTGGATCACGGTACGCCGCGCCCACCGGCCGTCACCGCCGCCCCCGTAGGCTCGATGGTGTGACGACGACCGAGCGCGGTGCGGACGACGGAGCGGATCTCCGCGCCGGTACCGCGGACGACGCCGACGCCGCGCTGGCCGCCCTCGCCGCCCAGCTGGAGGCGTCGGTCGCCGAGCTGTCCTCGGCCCGCGAACGGGTGGCCGAGCTGCAGGAGCTGCGGTCGCAGGGGCTGAGCTGGCGGGCGATCGTCCCGCGCGAGCCGCGGCCGCTGATCGTCGAGACCCTCACCCGCACCCTCGACGGCCTGGGCGCCGTCGGCGGCCGGTTCCGCCGCGAGGAGGCCGTCGCGCTGCACGGCGAGGGCGAGACGATCGCCGGGATCGGCAGGCTGTTCGGGGTCAGCCGCCAGCGCGTGTCGGCCTACCTGCAGGAACACCAGCAGCTCCTCGACCGGTACGCGGCCCGCGAGGACCGCCCGGAGTCCTGACCCCCGCTCAGCCCTGGTCGTGCCGGCGGTGCCGCGCCTGCCGCTGGGCGGGCACCCGCGGCGCCACCGGCACCACGGGGGAGCGGCGGGCCGCCGGGATCAGCGCGGTGCGGTCGATCGCGTCGGGCTGCTCCGGCACCGACGGCTGCGCGGCGCGCAGCTGCAGCCGGGCCAGCTCGCGGACGTCGGTGAGCCGGGCCGCGAGTGCGGTGACCACCGGCGCCAGCGCGACGACCAGCCGCTCGCCGAGCGGGTCGTCGGGCCCGCCGCGGGCGAACAGCTGCAGGGCGCCCGCGGTGCGCCCGGCCACCGGGACCGGCACCGACAGCGAGCGGACCAGGCCGCAGTCGGCCGCGGCGGCGGCCAGCTCGGGCGGCCCGGACCGGGTCAGGTCCGGGGTGGTCAGCGTGCGGTCGCCGCGCTCGGCGGCGGGGCCCGGCCCGGCGTCGGCCCGGCGCTGCAGCTCACCCAGGCGCACGGCGGCGGTGTCGGAGCCGAACACCCGCCGGGCCTCGGGGTCGCGGGGGTCGGCGGGCTCGCGCAGCAGCAGCGCCGCACCCCCGACCCGGGCGGCGGGCACCAGCGCGACGCAGATCCCGGAGAGCATCGCGGCGACGTCGGCGTGCGCGACGGAGGTGGCGCCGGCCTGCAACGCGACCCGCACCAGGGCGGGCGCCGGGTCGGGCGTCGGCCGCCCGGTCGTGCCGGAGGTCCAGAGCGAGGCCGCCATCTCGTCCCTTCCGCGTCAGCTCCCGCGAGCGGGGGTTCGTGACACAGCGTCGCGGGTGTGGTGGCGAGGATAACGATCGTGGTCGCCGCCGCGGACGGCGGCTCGCCCGGCCCGTCCCGACGATCACCGCAGGTGACGGAACCGGAGGCTCCGGTGACCGCGGGTGTCCGGCCGGTCCGGTGCGACGGACGCCGGCCCGGCAGGACCGGGTGGGCCGCGTAAGGTTTCGGACGTACCGCGGGAGCCCGCGCACCGAGGCTGAGAGGGCGGCAGGACCGGCCGCCGACCGTTCGAACCTGATCCGGGTCACACCGGCGTAGGGAGGCCGCTCCGTGCTGTCACGTGCTCTCCGTCCGCTCGCCGTCGCGCTGGCGCTCGCGCTGGCCCTGTCCGGCTGCGCCGCGGCCGACGGCTCCGGCGGCTCCGCCGGGGGCGGGCCGATCCGCGTCGCGCTGGACTGGACGCCGAACACCAACCACATCGGGTTGTTCGCCGCCCAGCAGGCGGGCTACTTCCGCGACGCCGGCCTCGACGTCGAGTTCCTGCCCTACAACCAGACCTCGCCGGACACCCTGGTCGGCTCCGGCGCCGCGGACTTCGGCATCGGCTTCCAGGACTCGTTCACGTTCTCCAAGGCCGCGGGCGCCGACATCACCTCGGTGATGGCGATCCTGCAGCACTGGGCCACCGAGATCGCGGTGCGCGCCGACCGCACCGACATCCGGTCCCCGCGCGACCTCGACGGCAAGGTCTACGCCGGGTTCGGCGGGCCCGGGGAGAACCAGAAGATGCAGGCCGTGATCCGGGCCGACGGCGGGCGCGGCGACTTCCGCACCGAGGTCCTGTCCACCGCCGCCTACGAGGCGCTCTACTCCGGCCAGGCCGACTTCACCGAGCCGTTCGTCAACGTCGAGGGCATCGAGGCGCAGCTGCGCGGCGAGCCGATCCGCACCTTCCGCTACACCGACTACGGCTTCCCGGACTCCTACAACGTGCTGCTGCTGGGCAACTCGACCTGGCTGCGCGACAACCCCGACCGGGCACGCGCGTTCGTGCAGGCCGTCCAGAAGGGCTACGCGCTGGCCGCGCAGGACCCGGCGACCGCGGCCCGGATGCTCAAGGAGGCCAACCCCGGCGCGTTCACCTCCGACGCGCTGGTCGACCGGGGCGCGCAGATGCTCAGCGAGCGCTTCCTGCGCGACGCGCAGGGCCGCGTCGGGTTCCAGACCCCGCAGCAGTGGGCCGGGTTCTCCGGGTTCCTCTACGACACGGGCACCGTCGCGGGGCCGGACGGCGCCCCGGTGCGGCAGAAGCCGGACTTCTCGACCTGGTTCACCAACGACTACCTGGCACCGTGATCCGCCGGCTGTGGCCGGCCGCGGCGCTGGTCACCGCCCTGCTGGTCGCCTGGCAGGTCGCGGTCACCGTCGCCGGCACCCGCCCCCAGGTGCTGCCCTCGCCGCTGCGGGTCCTCGAGCAGGGCTGGGCGTTCCGGGCCGAGCTGTGGGCGAACACCCTGCCGACGGTCCAGGTGACGCTGATCGGGTTCACCGTCTCGATGGCGCTGGCCTGGGCGGCCGCGGTCGCGGTGGACTTCTCGCCGTGGCTGCGCCGGGCGCTGACCCCGCTGCTGGTGGCCTCGCAGACGCTGCCGGTGGTCGCGATCGCCCCGCTGCTCATCATCTGGTTCGGGTTCGGCCTGCTGCCGAAGGTGCTGGTCATCGCGCTGGTGACGTTCTTCCCGGTGGCGGTCGGGCTGATCGAGGGCTTCGCCGCGACCGACCGGTCCGCGACCGCGCTGCTGCGCTCGATGGGGGCCTCGCGCTGGCAGCGGTTCCGCTACGTGCGGCTGCCCGGGGCGCTGCCGTCGTTCTTCACGGCGCTGCGGATCGCGATCACCTACGCCGTCACCGGGGCGATCTTCGCCGAGTACGTCGGCGCCCGGGCCGGCCTGGGGATCTTCATGCAGCTGCAGAAGAACCAGTTCCGCACCGACCTGGTGCTCGCCGCCGTCGGCGTGACCGCGGTGCTGTCGGTGTCGCTGTTCGCGCTGACCTTCCTGCTGCAGCGCCTGGTCACGCCGTGGTACGTGGCCGACCACGACGGACACGGTGCGCGGTGAAGGTCGCGGTGAGCGACCTGTCGGTCTCCTACGGCGACCTGCCGGTGCTGTCCGGGGTGAGCCTGGACGTCGCGCCGGGGGAGTTCGTATCGCTCGTCGGGCCGTCGGGGTGCGGCAAGTCGACGCTGTTCGGGGCCCTGGCGGGCATCCTCGACGGGGCGACGGTGACCGGCGGGATCGCGGTCGACGGCGGCCCGGTGCGCGGCGCCCCGTTCGGCCTGATGCCCCAGCAGGACCTGCTGTTCCCGTGGCGCACCGTGCTCGACAACACCACCCTCGGGCTGGAGGTCGCCGGCGTGGGGCGCCGCGAGGCCCGCGAGCGCGCCCGCGCGCTGTTCGAGCCGTTCGGGCTGGCCGGCTTCGAGGACGCCCGCCCGGGCGAGCTGTCGGGCGGCATGCGCCAGCGCGCGGCGCTGCTGCGCACCGTCGTCGGGGGGCGCGAGGTGCTGCTGCTCGACGAGCCGTTCGGCGCGCTGGACGCGCTCACCCGGACCGCGATGCAGGACTGGCTGGAGTCGGTCCGCGCCCGCTACGGCTGGACGACGGTCCTGATCACCCACGACGTGCGGGAGGCGGCCCTGCTCTCGGACCGGGTGCTGGTGTTCTCGCCGCGCCCGGCGACCGTGGTGCGGGAGGTCGTCGTCGACGCCGGGCGGCCGCGCAGCCGTACCGACCCGGCCCTGGCGGCGGTCGAGGCGGACCTGCTGGAGACCCTGCGGGGCTGACGCGGGCCCGACCCGGGGCAGGGCCGGCCGTCGTCGCCCGCGACGGCACGTTCCGTCGCCGTTGCGACCGTCCGGATCGTGCCGCAGGGCAACAAAGTCGATGTTCGTGACCGGATCGTGATGACGAAAGGGGAACTCTCTCGATTCAGAAGGCTGTCGCGGAACCGGTCTCGCCCAATACGTTGGCGCTCGCAACATTCACCCGTTCGTGATCATGCGAGCGGTCCACAACGTCGTGGAGGGAGACCCCGATGGGGGCACGGAACACGGGGCGCGGTCCCCGGCTGCGTCGGGCGGTCGCGGCGGCGGGCCTCGGCCTGCTGCTGGCCGTCGCGGGCTGCGGACAGAACAGCGCGGGCGGCGGCGGGGAGGCCGCCGGCGGCGGCTCCGGCGGCTCCGGCGGCGGGGTGAAGGTCGGGGTGATCCTCCCCGAGACCGACTCCTCGGCACGCTGGGAGGGCTTCGACAAGCCCATGCTGGACAAGGCGCTGCGCGCCCAGGGCATGGACCCCGACATCCAGAACGCCCAGGGCGACGAGCAGAAGTTCTCCACCCTGGCCGACGGCATGATCTCCAGCGGCGTCAAGGTCATGATCATCGCCTCGATCAGCAGCGACGGCGGCACCGCCGTCGCCCAGAAGGCCAAGGCCCAGGGCATCCCGGTCATCGACTACGACCGGCTCAACCTCGGCGGCGTCAGCGACTACTACGTCTCCTTCGACAACGAGAAGGTCGGCGCCCTGCAGGGCGAGGGCCTGGTCCAGGGCATCGGCAACAAGCCGGGCGCCCAGGTCATCGAGATCGAGGGCGCGCCGACCGACAACAACGCCACCCTGTTCTACAACGGCCAGCAGACCGTGCTCAAGCCCAAGTACGAGTCCGGGGCGCTGAAGCTGGTGCAGAGCCAGAAGATCGACAAGTGGGACAACCAGGTCGGCGGGACCACCTTCGAGCAGATCCTCACCGGTAACGGCGGCAAGTTCGACGGCGTCGTCGCCGCCAACGACGGCCTCGCCGGCGCCATCGTCACGGTGCTGGCCAAGTACGGTCTGAACGGCAAGGTCGTGGTCACCGGCCAGGACGCCACCGCCGACGGGCTCGCCGCGATCCTGCGCGGGGACCAGTACATGACGGTGTTCAAGCCGATCGAGCAGGAGGCCGAGGCCGCCGCGAAGCTCGCCGGTGACCTCGCCAAGGGCGACACCGCGGCCGCCGACGGCGTCGCCACCCAGACGGTCAAGGACCCGAAGGGCAACCGCGACGTCAAGTCGGTGCTGCTCGAGCCGCAGCTGATCACCAAGGACTCGGTCAAGAAGGTCACCGACGCCGGCTACGTCAAGGCCTCGGAGATCTGCAACACCGAGACCCAGGCCGCCTGCACCCAGCTCGGCATCAAGTAGGACCCGCAGCCGGACCGGGCCGCGGCGGAGACCTCGCCGCGGCCCGGCCGACGCCCACGTGGAAGGTGCCCGAAGTGGCCGACCCCATCCTCTCCCTGCGCGGTGTGTCGAAGAGCTTCGGCGCCGTGCAGGTCCTGCACGACGTCGACCTGACCGTGCGCGCCGGCGAGGTCACCGCGCTCGTCGGCGACAACGGCGCGGGCAAGTCCACCCTGGTCAAGTGCGTCGCGGGTATCCACCCGATCGACTCCGGCGAGGTCCTGTTCGAAGGGGCGCCGGTGACCGTCGCCGGCCCGTCGGACGCCTCCCGGCTCGGCATCGAGGTCGTCTACCAGGACCTCGCGCTGGCCGACAACCTCGACATCGTCCAGAACATGTTCCTCGGCCGCGAGCGCGGCCGCTCCTGGATGCTCGACGAGGGCTCGATGGAGCAGGCCGCCCGCGACACCCTCGCGTCGCTCTCGGTCCGCACCGTCACCTCGGTCCGGACCCCGGTCGCGTCGCTGTCCGGCGGGCAGCGCCAGACCGTCGCCATCGCCAAGGCGGTCCTCTGGGACTCGCGCGTCGTGCTGCTCGACGAGCCGACCGCGGCGCTCGGCGTCGCCCAGACCCGCCAGGTGCTCGACCTCGTGCGACGGCTGGCCGAGCAGGGCCTCGGCGTCGTGCTCATCAGCCACAACATGGCCGACGTGTTCGAGGTGTCCGACCGGATCGCCTGCCTCTACCTCGGCCGGATGGTCGCGCAGGTCCCGACCCGCGAGGTCACGCACTCCGACGTCGTCCAGCTCATCACCGCGGGCCGCTCCGGCGAGCTCGGGCTGCCGCGGCCCGAGCAGGCGGTGACCTGATGGCCCCCCACCCCGACCCGTCCGGCCCCGCCGGCCCGGGAGGAGACACCGTGACCGAACGGACGCCCGCGCCCGAGCAGGAGCAGAGCGCGGCCCGCCGGGCGAACCCCGGTAACCGGGCCGCCGACTTCGGCATCGACACCACCGCTCGCACCACCCGCGAGGCGATCACGGCCTACCTGCGCGGGCTGCGCGGCGGTGACCTGGGCTCGCTGCCGGCGCTGCTCGGCCTGGCCGCGCTGTTCGTGCTGTTCAGCGTGCTGGACTCGGGCGGCACCTTCCCGAGCCTGCTCAACCTGGCGAACCTGCTCCAGCAGGGCGCCGGCCCGACCATCATCGCGATGGGCCTGGTGTTCGTGCTGCTCACCGGGGAGATCGACCTGGCCGCCGGTACGGCGTCCGGGCTGGCGGCGGCGCTGATGGCGCTGCACCTGATGAGCGACGGCAACGTGCTCGGCGCCACCGGCACCACCGTGTTCGTGCTGCTCGTGGCGGTGATGCTGGCCGGTGCGGTGCTCGCCGCGCTGGTCCGGGTGTGGGCCGGGTCGGTGATCAGCCTGCTCACCGCGGTCGTGCTCGTGATCGGGGTCCCGGCGAACGCGTTCACCGTGATGGGGCTCGCCGTCGGCGTCGGGGTGGTGATCGGCTGCCTCACCGGGTTCCTCGTGGCCCGGATCGGGATGCCGTCGTTCGTCGTGACGCTGGCGTTGTTCATCACGTGGCAGGGCGTGATCCTGCAGCTCATCGGCGACGGCGGCACCATCGCGCTGCGCGACCCCTTGATCAACGCCGTGGCGAACGGCAATCTCTCGGTCACGGCGTCCTGGGTGCTGTTCGTGGTCGTCGCCGGCGGCTACGCGGCCGTCCAGGTGGTGCGCCTGCGGACCCGGCTGCGGGGCGGGCTGGTCGCGCCGCCGACGGGGCTGGTCGCACTCAAGATCGGAGCGGTGGTGGTGCTCGGCGGGCTGGTGACCTTCGCGCTGGTGCAGGACCGCTCGCCCGGCGTCATCTCGATCGCCGGCATCCCCTACGTCGTCCCGATCGTGCTGGTGCTGCTCGTCGCGGGCACCTGGGTGCTCGACCGGACCCGGTTCGGCCGCCACGTCTACGCCGTCGGCGGCAACCGGGAGGCCGCGCGCCGGGCCGGCATCGACGTCGCCCGCATCCGGGCGTCGGTGTTCGTCATCTCCACCGCCTTCGCCGCGATCGGCGCGATCGTCTACTCGTCGAAGATCGGGTCGGTGAACCCGGCGGCCGGTGGCGGCAACACCCTGCTGTTCGCGGTCGGCGCCGCGGTCATCGGCGGCACGTCGCTGTTCGGCGGCCGCGGCCGGATCAGCAACGCCGTCATCGGCGGCACGGTGCTGGCCACGGTGCAGAACGGTCTGGGCCTGCTCAAGCAGCCCGCCGCCGTCGTGTTCGTGGTGACCGGCCTGGTGCTGCTGCTCGCGGCCGGTGTCGACGTGGCGTCACGGCGCCGGGCGGCGGCCACCGGCCGGTGACATGACCCAGCCCGGATCGGGGACCCGACCCGACGACGCGCGCCGGCACAACCGGGCCGTCCTGTTGCGCCGGCTGCACGTCGAGGGTCCCTGCACCCGCGCGACGCTGGCCGGCGAGCTCGGCCTCAACCGCAGCACGATCAAGGCGGTGGTGGACGGGCTCGCCGAGGCGGGCGTCGTCACCGAGGCCGTCCCGGCCCAGCGCTCCGGGGCCGGGCGGCCGTCGCTGCTGGTGCTGCCCGACCCGCAGGCGGCGGTGGTGCTCGCCGTCGACATCCGGGTCGAGCAGGTGGCGCTGGCGATGGTCGGCATCGGCGGCCAGATCCTGGGCCGGCACAGCTGGAACCTGCACCGCACCACCCGGCTGCCCGGCGAGGTGATCACCCACCTCGCCGAGTCCGCCGCCCTGTTGCGCGACGAGCTGGGCGTCGCCGAGCAGGCGGTCGGGGTGTCGGTGCCCGGCGTCGTGCGGCGCTCCGACGGCTTCGTGCACGAGGCGCCCAACCTCGGCTGGCGCGACGTCGAGCTGGGCACCCGGCTCGCCGCCGTCCTGGCCCGCCCGGTGCAGGTCGCCAACGACGCCGAGGCCGGTGCGCTCGCCGAGCACCTGCGCGGGATCGGCCGCGACGTCGCCGACATGGTCTATCTGTCGGCCGACGTCGGCGTGGGCGGAGGGGTCGTGTCCGGCGGGCAGCCGCTGCGCGGCACCGGCGGCTACGTCGGCGAGCTCGGCCACCTCATGGTCCGCCCGGACGGGCGGGAGTGCTTCTGCGGCTCGCACGGCTGCTGGGAGACCGAGGTCGGTGAGCCCGCGCTGTGCCGCGCGCTCGGCCTGCCCGAGGACACCCCGCGCGGGGTGCTCGTCGCGGAGCTGCGCGACCTGGCCGTCGTGCCCGGCCGGGCCGACCGGCTGCTGGAGGGCTACGCCGGGTGGATGGCCGCCGGGCTGGTCACGGTGGTGAACATGCTGGCCCCCGAGCTCGTGGTGCTGGGGGACCTGTTCGGGGCGCTGCCGCCGTCGGTGGTCGAGCGGGTCGGCTCCGAGCTGCGACGGCGCAGCCTGGTCAGCCGGGCGGCGGGCGGGACCCGGATCGCGGTGTCCCCGCTCGGCCGCGACGGCGCGCTGGTGGGCGCGGCCGAGCTGGCGTTCGAGCCGGTGCTGGCCGCGGTGTGAGGGTCAGGCGAGCAGGCCCGCCAGCTCGGGCAGCGCGCCGACGGTGAACGTCGGCGGGGTCAGGTACCCGGGCCAGGTGTCGCCGTGGCGGTCCAGCCAGGCCGTCGCCATCCCGACCCGGGCGGCGCCGTGCAGGTCCCACGGGTGCACCGCCACCAGCACCGCCTCGGAGGCTGCGACCCCGCAGGTCGCCAGCGCGTAGGAGTAGGAGGCGGGCGCGGGCTTCCAGATCCCGGCGTCCTCCACCGACAGCACGGCATCGAACTGCCCGCGCAGGCCGTGCCCGCCGAGCAGCCGCTCCGCGACCGACGGGGACCCGTTCGACAGCGTCACCAGCCGCAGCCCCGCGGCCCGCAGCGCGGCGACCCCGCCGTGCACGTCGTCGTGCACCGGCAGCTCCAGGAACCCCTCGACGACGTGCCGTGCGCCCGCGTCGGGGTCGGCGACGCCGTGCCGGCGCAGCAGCCCGGCCGCGGTCGCCGTCGCCAGCTCGGCGAAGGTCGTCAGCTCCCCACCGGTGGCCTGCGCCATGCCCTCGCGCAGGGTCGCGGCGAACCACAGCGGCCCGAGCCACTCCGGGGCGCCCAGCGCGGCGAACCGGGCCCCCATCGGGGTCAGGTCCGACAGGGTCTCGTTGACGTCGAACACCACGGTCGTGATCGCCATCCCCCTACCCTGACGGGTGTGAGCGCTCCCCGCACGGTGCTGGTCCTCGGCGGTACGACCGAGGGGCGGGCCGCGGCCGCCGCGCTGGCCGGCCGGGACGACGTCCGGGTCGTGTCGTCGCTGGCCGGGGCGGTGCGCAGCCCGGCCCTGCCCGACGGCGAGGTCCGCATCGGCGGGTTCGGCGGTGCCGAGGGGCTGGCCGCGCACCTGCGCGCCGAGCGGGTCGCGGCGGTGCTCGACGCCACCCATCCGTTCGCCTCGACGATGACCGCGAACGCGGCCGCCGCCTGCGCGGGGACCGGGGTGCCGCTGGTCGTGCTGCGCCGGCCGGGCTGGACGCCCGGGCCGGGGGACCGGTGGCACCGGGTCGCCTCGGTCGCCGCCGCCGCGGCCGCGCTGCCCGGCCTGCTCCCCGGCCCGGCCGGGCGGGTCCTGCTGACGACCGGCCGCGGGGGACTGGCGCACTTCGCGGGTGTCGACGCGGCGTTCTGGATCCGCGCGGTCGACCCGCCCGACGGCCCGCTGCCCGCCCACCACGAGCTGCTGCTCGACCGGGGCCCGTTCGCCCTCGACGACGAGCGCGCCCTGTTCGAGGCCGTGGTCCCGCACGTGCTGGTCACCAAGGACTCCGGCGGCGCGGCGACCGCGCCGAAGCTCACCGCGGCCCGGGAGCGCGGGGTGCCGGTCCTCGTCGTCGACCGGCCGCCGCTGCCCGGCGGGGTCGCGGTGGAGCCCACGGTGGACGCGGCGCTGGCCCGGCTGCTCGGGGACTGATCACCAGGGGACCGGCTCGCCGGTCCAGTCGACGAAGGTGCCGGTCGGGCCGCCGTCGGGGGCCAGCAGGAGCCGCACCGCGCCGGCGGCGGCCTCGGCCGGGTCCCCGGCGGACGCGGCCGCGCGGGCGTTGAGGTTGGTCGCCCGCAGCCCCGGGGCCAGCGCGTTCACCGCGATCCCGGCGTCGGCGAGCGCCTGGGCGTAGGACACGGTGAGCGCGTTCAGCGCCGTCTTCGACGACCGGTAGGCCACCGCACCCCCGCCCGTGCGGTGGTCGAACTGCCGGTTCGGGCCGGTGCTCCAGGTCAGCGACCCGGTCCCGCTGGAGAGGTTGAGGATCCGCGGGTGCGCCGAGCGCCGCAGCGCGGGCAGGAACGCGTTGGTCACCGTGACGACGCCGAACACGTTCACCTCGTAGATCCGGCGCAGCTCCTCGGCGGTCGACTCCGGGGCCGTCGCGAACGAGTCGCCCAGCCCGGCGTTGTTCACCAGCAGGTCCACCCGCTCGACGGCGGCGGCCGCCGCCGCGACCGAGGCCGCGTCGGTCACGTCCAGTGCGAGCGGCCGGGCGCCCGCGCCGAGCGCGGCGACCGCGTCCGCACCGCGGCCGGCGTCGCGGGCGCCGACGTACACGGTGAGCCCCGCGGCCAGCAGCCCGCGGGCGATCTCGAACCCGATCCCGCTGTTCGCGCCGGTGACGACGGCGACGTCGCCCGCACCCGGTCCGGTCGGCTCGGTCATGACGGTCTCCAATCCCAACTCCAACGATGGCGTTGGAGATGAGCGTACGCCGCCTCGCTACCGTGCGGGGCATGGCCTGGGACACCGAGGGGACACGCCGGCGGCTGAAGGACGCGGCCACGGCCGAGTTCGCCGAGCGCGGCCGCGAGGGCACGACGATGAGCCGCATCGCCGCCCGGGCCGGGATCAACAAGGAGCGCCTCTACAGCTACTTCGGCGACAAGCAGGCACTCTGGGACCTCGTGCTGGCCGAGCAGCTCGAGCTGCTCGCCGCCGGTGTCCGCGCGACCGGGACCGGCCTCGACGACGTGGGCGAGTTCGCCGGGGCCACGTTCGACCACCACGCCGACCACCCGGTGCTCGCCCGGCTGCTGCAGTGGGAGGGCCTGGACGGCACCGGGCGCGTCGCCGGGCGGGAGGGGCGCAGCCGGCACTACCGGGAGAAGGTCGAGCGGTTCGCGGCCGCACAGCGGGCCGGCACCATCGACGACGGCCTCGACCCGGCCCACCTGGTGTTCGCGCTGATCGCGCTGGCCGCCTGGTGGCACACGGTGCCCCAGCTCGCCTCGATGCTGACCGGTGCCGAGCCCGGTGATCCGGCCGAGCGGGCCGCGCGCCGGGCCTTCGTCGTGGAGGCCGCCCGGCGGCTCGCCGCGCCGCGACGGTCCCCGGCCGACGGGCCCGGCCCGGGTCGGGTGTAGCGGCCGGGGTCCAGCTCGTCGATCTCGAGCCGCAGGCCGTCCGCCGGTCCGGGGGCGGGCGGGGCTCAGGGCAGGCCGACGAGGATCCCGCCCGGCTCGGGGGCCGCGGCCAGCGCCCCGGCGAGGGCGTCCAGCCCGGTCCGCCGGGTGACCAGCCGGCCCGGGTCGAGCCGCCCGTCGGCGACGAGTGCCATCAGCTCCGGGTAGTCCGCGGCGGCCATGCCGTGGCTGCCGGTGACGGTCAGCTCGTGCGCGATCATCAGCGGCACCGGCACCACCGGCTCCCGAGTGAGCAGGCCGACCTGCACCAGCGTCCCCTGCCTGCGCAGCGACCGGACGCCGAGGTCCAGGGCGTCCGCGCGGCCCGCGGCCTCCACCGCGAGGCGGGCGCCGCCGCCGACGGCCCCGCGCACCGCGTCCGGGCCGTCCGCGGTGTCCACGGCCGCGACCGCGCCCAGCTCGACCGCCCGGGCCCGCGCCGCGGGCGAGGGGTCCGCGACGACCGCCTCGGCACCCAGCGCCGACGCGATCAGCACCGCGGCCAGCCCGACCCCGCCCGCCCCGAGCACGAGGACCCGCTCGCCGGCCTCCAGTCCGCCGCGCCCGACCAGCGCCCGGTGCGCGGTGGCGACCCGGCAGCCGAGCAGTGCGGCCCCGGCGGCGTCGGCGTCGTCGGGGACCGGCACCAGGTTGTGGTCGGCGTGGTGCAGCGCGACGAGCTCGGCGAAGGACCCGTCGTGGGTGAACCCGGGCTGCTGCTGGTGCGGGCAGACCTGCGCGCGGCCCGCCCGGCAGTCCGGGCAGACCCCGCAGCCGCAGACGAACGGCGTCGTGACCCGGTCACCGGCCCGGAACCGGGTGACCCCGGCGCCGGTCGCGACCACGTGCCCGACCAGCTCGTGGCCGGGCACGTGCGGGAGCGTCACGTCACCGTCGTGCCCGGCCCAGGCGAACCGGTCGCTGGCGCACAGCCCGGTCGCCTCCACCCGCACGACCACCCCACCCGCGGGCGGGGTGGGGTCCGGCAGGTCCACGACCTCGGGCGGTGCGCCGAACGCGGTGATCCGTACTGCTCGCATGGGGGTGATCCTCCCAGGCCCGATATGCTCGCCGTCCGAGGGAAAGGGGTGGTGCGGTGTACGCCGCGATCCTGTTCGACATGGACGGCACGCTGGTGGAGTCCGACGAGGCGGTCGCCCGCTCCTGGGCCGCCTGGGCGCGCGAGTACGGCGTCGCCGGGGCCGACCTGGTCCGCGTCGCGCACGGGGTACCCAGCGACGGCACGATCCGACTGCTGCGCCCGGACCTGTGCGGCGCGGCGCTCGACGCCGCCGCGGCCCGCCAGCTGGAGCTGCAGTACGACGACCTCGACGACGTCGACGCGCTGCCCGGGGCACACGCCCTGCTCGCCGCCCTCGACGCGGCGCGGGTCCCGTGGGCCGTCGTGACCAGCGCCGACCGGCGGCTCGCCGCGGCCCGCCTCGGCGCCGCCGGGATCGACGCGCCGGTGCTCGTCGCCCGCGACGACGTGCGGCACGGCAAGCCGGACCCGGAGGGCTACCGCGCCGCCGCGGCCGCGCTCGGGGTGGACCCGGCCGCCTGCCTGGTCGTGGAGGACGCCGAGGCCGGGCTCGCCGCCGGCCGGGCCGCCGGCGCGGCGACCGCGGCGCTGCGGGGCCTCGACGGGGACCTGCGACCCGCCGGCCTGCCCGAGCTGACGGCCCTGCTGGGGCTCGCCGACGCGGTCAGACCGGCCGGGTCATGACGACCAGACCCGGGCCGGGATCGCCGTCGGCGACGAACCCGGTCCGGACGTAGAAGGCGATCGCCCGGGCGTTGCCCGGCTCCACCTTCAGCGACAGCGTGGCCGAGCCCAGCTCGCGCGCGGCCGCGACGACGGCGTCGACGAGCGCGTCGGCCAGCCCGGTCCCGCGCGCGTCGGGATGGACCCACATGCCGTAGAGCTGCCCGTCGCCGTCGTCACCGGTCCGCCAGCAGGCGGTGCCGACCGGCCGGTCGCCGTCGAAGGCGCCGAAGCGGACGTGCTCGGCCAGGACCGCCCGCCAGGCGGCCGGTTCCATGGCCGCCTGCTCGCGGTAGAAGTCGCTGTCCTCACCGAAGCCGTCCCGTACCGAGGCGAGCCGGGCCGCGCGGGCCGGCTCCCAGTCGTCGGGCCCGAAGCGCCGCACCTGCAGTTGCACGGCGTGACGCTAGCGCGGAACCGGTAGCCGTCACGATGTCGACAACCGGCGGATGTGATCAGTCGGTCGTCGTGCCGCCGGGGCCGTAGTGCCGGGGGGTGAACACGACGGTCGCGCCGCCGCGCTCGACCGCACGGGTCGTCGACGAGCCGACCACCACCAGCGTGCGCATGTCGACCTGCTCCGGGTCCAGCTCGCCCAGGGTGGTGACGACGATCCGCTGCCCGGCACCGCCGACGTCGCGGCCCAGCACCACCGGGGTCTCCGGTGCACGGTGCTCCAGCAGCACGTCACGGGCCGCGCCGACCTGCCACGGCCGGGCCTTCGAGCGCGGGTTGTAGATCGCGATCGCCAGGTCCGCCGCGGCCACGGCACGCAGCCGGTCCGCGACCACGTCCCACGGCTTGAGCCGGTCCGACAACGAGATCAGGGCGTGGTCGTGCCCGAGCGGGGCACCGACGGCGGCCGCCACGGCCTGGGCCGCGGACATGCCGGGCAGCACCCGGACCGGGACGTCGTGGTACTTCGGCTCCGCGGCCACCTCCAGCACCGCGGTCGCCATCGCGAACACCCCCGGGTCCCCGGCGGAGACGACGGCGACCCGCCGCCCCGAGGCGGCCAGGTCCAGCGCGTGCGCCGCCCGCTCGGACTCGACCTTGTTGTCCGAGGCGTGCCGGGTCTGACGCGGGTTCGGCGGCACCCGGTCCAGGTAGGGGCCGTAGCCGACGAGGTCGTCCACCTCCGACAGGGCGCGGGCGACCTGCGGGGTCAGCCAGTCCCGCCCGGCGGGACCGGTCCCGACCACGACGACCTCACCCGGCCCGCGCACCGACCGCTCCTCGGCCGCCGCGCCGCCGGGCTCCGCGACGGACGCGACGGCCTCCTCGGGCACCGAGGCGGCGACCTCGCCGGGGACCAGGGCGATCGCGAAGTAGGGCACGTCCGAGGGGTCCACGTCGGACAGCGCACCGGTCCGCTGGCCCTCCATCGTGGCCCGCTCGACGTAGCGGGCCCGGTCGAGCACGCCGGCGTCGGCCATCGCCCCGCGGACCGTGGTGAAGGTGCGCCCGAGCTTCATCACCGCCGCCGAGTCGGTGCCCGCGAGCCGCCGCGCCAGCTCCTCGCGGGGCAGCGTGCCCGGCAGCACGGTGAGCACCTCGTCGCGCTCCACCAGCGGCTGCCCGATCGCCGCGGCGGCGCCGCTGATCGAGGTGACGCCCGGGACGACCTCGGTCGGGTAGCGCCCGGCCAGCCGCTTGTGCATGTGCATGTAGGAGCCGTAGAAGAGCGGGTCGCCCTCGGCGAGCAGCACGACGTCGCGGCCTGCGTCGAGGTGCGCGGCGAGCCGGGCGGCGGCCTCGGTGTAGAACGCGTCGATCGCGCCCTGGTAGCCGCCGGGGTGGTCGGTGGCCTCGGTGGTGACCGGGTAGACCAGCGCCTCCTCGATCGCGGTGCCCGACAGGTGCGGCTCGGCGATCCGGCGCGCGATGGAGCGCCCGTGCCGGGCGGAGTGGTAGGCGATGACGTCGGCGTCGCGGACGAGCCGGGCGGCCTTGATCGTCGTCAGCTCCGGGTCGCCGGGGCCGAGCCCGACGCCGTACAGGGTGCCGGTCACGCGATGATCTCCTGTTCGTGGGCCAGCGCGTTCAGCGCCGCCGCGGTGATCGCCGACCCGCCACGACGGCCGTGGACGACGAGGTGCTCCAGGTCGGTCCGCTCGGCGAGGGCGGCCTTGGACTCGGCGGCGCCGATGAACCCCACCGGGATGCCGATGATCGCGGCCGGGCGGGGTGCGTCGCCGCGGTCGATGAGGTCCAGCACGTGGAACAGCGCGGTCGGGGCGTTCCCGATCGCGAGCACCGCGCCCTCGAAGCGGTCGGCGAGCAGCTCCAGCGCGGCCGCGGACCGGGTGTTGCCGATCCGGCGCGCGTGGTCGGGCACCCGGGCGTCGCGCAGCAGGCAGAGCACCTCGTTGTCCGCGGGCAGCCGGGCGGCGGTCACCCCGGAGGCGACCATCATCGCGTCGCACAGGATCGGGGCACCGGCGCGCAGCGCGGCGCGGGCGGCCGCGACGACGCCGTCGGAGGCGGCGATGTCGTCGACGAGGTCGACCTGGCCGCAGGCGTGGATCATGCGGACGGCGATGTCGTCGACGCCGGGCGGGAGCCCGGAGAGGTCGGTCTCCGCGCGTATCGTCGCGAACGAGCGGCGGTAGATCTCGTTGCCGTCGGTGATGTAGTCGTACCCGCTCAGCGGAGCACTCCTGTTCTTCCGTCGATGCGATAGGTGTCCGCCCCGGTGGCGACGGCATCGATGTGCGGTGTGTGCGGGGCGCCGCAGCGGCGGGCGCATCCCACGACGTGCATCGGCCGGTCCGGGCCGCCGCGCCGGACCAGGCTCCGGGCGTCGGCGCGGACGTCGGCGAGGGACTTCGCGCAGCCCGGCGACCCGGCGCAGGCGCTGACCCGCAGCGCGGGGTGCCCCGGGTCGACGACGAGCCCCGCCGCCGCCAGCCGGGCCGCGGCACCGGGGGCGGGGGTGGGCAGGACGAGGGTGCGCCACGGGGTGACCAGCAGCTCCGGGGCCTCCTCGGCCAGCAGGTCCAGCTGTCCGGCCGACAGCTCCCCGAGCACCGGCGCCACCCCCAGCGCCCCGCTCCCCAGGGCCCCGACGAGCACCGGGCCGGGCGCCGCGGGCGTGGCGTCGGCGTCCCGGGGGCCCGCCGGACGCGACGGCCGGTGCCCGCGCAGCCGGGCCGGGATCCCGGTCGCGGCCCCGGGCAGCTCCGCGGCGCGCCAGGCCCGCGCGGAAGGGTCGGCGGTGTGGGCGGCCCGCAGGTCGAGGAACGCCGCGGCCGCGTCGAGCAGCAGTTCCGGAGCCTCGGCGGGGGGACAGGACAGGCCGGTCGCGGCGCCCGCCACGACCAGCTCGCCCCCGTCGGAGCCCCGCGCCCGCCAGCACAGGTCGGGACGCTCCGCGGCGACGTCGCCGCGGCCGTCGTCGAGGGCGAACAGGAACCGGCCGGGCAGCGCCGACAGCGCGGGGCGCGCGCACAGGCCGCGGTCGAGCGCGGTGGCCAGGCCACGGACGTCGGCGAGGCCGCCGTCGATCCCCGACAACGGGGAGGCCAGCACGTTGCGGACCCGCTCGTGGGTCGTCGACGGCAGCAGCCCGGCCGCCGTCAGCCGCTCCACCGGGCGCGGGTCGGCCGGGTCGAGGCCGCGCAGCTGCAGGTTCCCGCGCGAGGTCAGGTGCACCGCGCCGTCCCCGGCGTCGCGGGCCAGCGCCGCGACCGCCCGCAGGCCCGCCGCGGTGACGGTCCCGCCGGGCAGCCGGACCCGCGCCAGGGCCCCGTCCGCCGCCGCGTGCGGTGAGACGACGCCGGGGCAGGCGTCGGCGCGGGTACGGGTGGTCGGCGACGGCACGCCGGACACTGTAGGCATCCGCGACGGGCGGGGGGACCCGTCGGGGCGGCGGTCACACCTCGTCAGGTGTTCAGGTCACGGCAGGTACCGGCGGGCACCGGAGTAGGTCGCGTCGAACCGCACCGGGGTCACCCGGACCGGGGTGGCCGCGTCGAAGGCCTCGATCATCGTGCCGTCGCCGGCGTACATCGCGACGTGCGTCGCGGGGGAGTTCCAGAACAGCAGGTCACCGGGCCGCAGGTCGGCGGGGTCGTCGACCGGGCGCCCGCCGCGGGACTGGTCGGAGGCGTCCCGCCCGACGGTGATCCCGTGCAGGGCGTAGGACAGCCCGGTCAGCCCCGAGCAGTCCGGGCCGAACCCGGAGCGCCCGCCCCACAGGTAGGGGCGGTCCAGGAACAGCCGCGCGGTCGTGACCAGACCCTCTCCGGTCGGGGAGGGCGGGGCCCCTCCGCGGAGCTCACCCGCCGCCAACCACGCCTGGCCGCCGCCGGGCAGCGCGACCCGGACCGCGTCGCCCGCCTCGCCGACGACCGGCAGCCGGGTGCCCACGCTGACCTCGCGCAGCCGCTCGGTGCGCGCCGCGTCGCGGTACAGCCAGGCCGTCGCGACGCCGTCGACGGTGCCGGTGGGCGCCCCCGCGGCGAGCGCGCCGAACGCGGGGTCGTCGACGAGCTGGACCGCCGGGACCCAGCCGGGGTAGCCGCGGCCGTCCTTGCCCGACGGCTGGCCGGGCACGACGACCCGCGCCCAGCCGTCGCGGCGCTCGGTCACGGTCACCGGGGCGCCGAGCAGCGCCTGGGTCTGGGTGCGCGAGGCGGTGGTGAGCTCGCGGCGGTCCGCGCTGCTCATCGACCCCATCCACGCGGCCGGGTCGGCCGGGGCGGCGACGGCGGCCCGGTCCCGCGGGCGCGGGCTGTCCGGGGAGGTCCACACGGTCGCGACCGACACGGCGACGAAGGTGTGCCCCGGTCCGTCGGCGGCCGCGGGCAGGGCGACCGCGGGCAGGACGGCGCAGCCGAGCACCGCGGCGAACAGGACGGACAGGACACGGGGCACGGCGGGGACTCTCGACAGCCGGGTGCGCCGGGGCAAGCAGCCACACCGCCGGGTCACCACGACGGGTGGAGTGGCCCCGCCCACATGGGTGGGTTCTGATGGTGCGGTGCGCCCCCACCGGATCACCGCGGCCGTCGTGACGGTGCTGGCCCTGCTCCTGGCCGGCTGCGGTGCGGGCTCGCGCACCCCGGCCGCGACGGCGACCCTCGTGCCGTGCGAGTTCCCGCCGCCCGCGCAGAGCCTCGACGTGCGGGTGCTGGCCTACAACTCCTCGGCCGTCGACCCGTTCACGAACACGATGGTCCGCAGCTGCTCGAGGAACGGCGTGACGCTGCGCCACGAGCCGATCGACTTCGCCGGGCAGACGCAGAAGACCATCGCGACGCTGTCCGGGCGCTACGGCACCTACGACATCGTCGAGACCTACGGGCTGGTCGTGCCGCAGTTCGCCGCGACCGGGAAGCTGCGCCCGCTCGACGACCTCGTCGCCCGGTACCGCGAGGAGTACGGCCTGGACCGGCTGAGCCCGGAGATGCTGGCGGCGCTGTCCTACGACGGGAAGCTCTACGGGCTGCCGACCATGGCCCAGCCGTTCACGCTCGTCTACCGCCGCGACGTGTTCGACCGGCTCGGCCTCGCTCCACCCCGCACCTTCGCCGAGCTGCGCGAGGTCGCGGCGCGGGTGCAGCGCGACGGCGGGATCCGCTACCCGCTGGCGCTGCCGCTGCTCGCGAGCGCCGACATCGCCACCGCCTACGACGCCGCGCTCGGCTCGCTCGGCACCGACTACGTCGACCGCGACACCGGCCGGCCGAACTTCACCACCCCGGCCGCGGCGCGGGCGTTCACCGAGCTGCGGTCGCTGCTGCCGTTCATGGACCCGCAGGTCACGACGTTCGCCCAGCCCGCGGTGCAGCAGCAGATGTACAACGGCTCGGCCGCGATCGCGATCATGTACAGCGGCCGGATGTTCGACCTGGTGCAGGAGCGCAACAGCCGCTTCTCCCGGGAGTTCGCGTTCGCCCCGCCGCCGTCGGTCGCCGGTGGCGACGTGCTCTACAACTCGCTGTCGGTCGACGGCTGGGCGATCCCGGCCAACACCGAGGTCGACCCGGACCTGCTGTTCCGGTTCCTGGCCGCGTCGGTGGGGCCCGAGTCGGCGCGCGCGGCGGTGCCCGCGGCGTTCCCGTCGCGGCTGGGCAGCGTGACGCCGGCGAGCAGCCCGTTCGCGCCGGCGCAGCTGGCGGCGCTGGGGAAGGCCCCGCCGCCCGAGCCGTTCCCGTGGACCTCGCGCATCTCGGTCGCGACGCGGCCGGTGGTGGCCGACGTGCTGGCCGGGCGGGTCTCCGTGGAGCAGGGGCAGCAGCGGATGCAGGACATCGCGACGGCGATCGTCGCCGAGTACCGGGAGGTGGGCTGAGCCGCGAGGTGGGCTGAGCCGCCCGGACGTCGTCCGGCCCTTGTCAGGTCCGGCCCGCAACTTCTAGTGTATGCGTATGCATCTCACTGAAGCGGACCTGCGGCGTATCGGCTCGCCCGTCACCGTGGCGAAGGCGCCGGCCGTCGCCGACAGCGCGGACCTGCGCGACCCGGCCGTGGTCGCCACCGTCTCGGAGATGCTGCGCACCATCTCCGCAGGCGGGATGGACGCGGTGCTGCGCTACGCCCGTGACCTCGACGGGTTCACCGGCTCCGACCTGCTCGTCGGTCCCGCCGAGCTCGCCCGGGCCGGGGACGAGCTGCCTGCGGACCTGCGTACGGCGCTCGACGCGGGAGCCGACCGGACCCGCCGGTTCGCCGGGATGCAGCGTGCGCGGCTGCAGGACTTCGAGGAGGAGGTGCTGCCCGGGGTCGTGTGCGGGCAGCGACTGGTCCCCGTGCAGAACGTCGGTGCCTACCTCCCCGCGGGCCGGTTCCCGCTGTTGGCCGGCGCGTTCATGACCGTCGGCGTGGCCGGGGTCGCGGGCGTGCCGAACGTCGTCGCGGCCACCCCGCCCTCGCGCGACGGCCGCCCGCACCCGGCCGTGCTCTACGCGGCGCACATCAGCGGTGCCGACGCGGTCTACGCCGTCGGCGGTGTGCAGGCGCTCGCGGCCATGGCGTTCGGGCTGCTCGACGGGACGCCCTCGGACATGATCGTCGGCGCCGGCAACGCCTACGTGGCCGAGGCCAAGCGCCAGCTCTACGGGCAGGTGGGCATCGACGTGCTGGCCGGGCCGTCGGAGGTCGCCGTGATCGCCGACGACACCGCCGACGCCGCGACCGTCGCCGCGGACCTGCTGGCCCAGGCCGAGCACGGACCGACCTCGCCGGCATCCCTGGTCACGACCTCCGGTCGGCTCGCCGAGGAGGTGCCGCGGGAGGTCGAGAAGCAGCTCGCGGGACTGGCGACCGCTCCGGTCGCCGGGGTGGCCTGGCGGGACCACGGCACGGTCTACCTGGCACCGGACCGGGAGACGGCCGCCCGGGTCATGGACACCCTCGCTCCGGAGCACCTCGAGGTGATCGCCGAGGACCTCGACTGGTGGCTGGGCCGGCTGCGCAACTACGGATCGCTGTTCCTCGGCCCGCACTCGACGGTGGCCTACGCCGACAAGGGCATGTCCGGTACCAACCACGTGCTGCCGACGACCCGGGGCGCGCGCTACACCGGCGGGCTGTCGGTGGCGGGCTTCCTCAAGCAGTTGACCTACCAGCGGGCGACCCGCGGGGCGACGCGCGCCCAGGCCGGGCCGACGGTCACCGTCTCGGACTTCGAGCAGCTCGTCGGGCATCGCGACAGCGCCCGCATCCGACTCGACGCACTCCGGGACTGATCGCGCATGCGTATGTACCGTGGGGGCGCTTCCGGCGGCCGTGGCGCCCGTCCGCCGATGGTCGCGGTGGTGGTCACCGTCGTCCTGCTGCTCGCAGGGTGCGGCGCCGGGTCGCGGACCCCCGCCGCCACCGCCACGCTCGTCCCGTGCGACTTTCCACCGCCACCGTCGTCGGTGGACGTCAACGTCCTGGCCTACAACTCCTCGGCGATCGACCCGTTCACCAACTCGATGGTGCGCAGCTGTTCCAAGGACGGGGTGACCCTGCACCACGAGCCGGTCGACTACGCGGGCCAGTCGCAGAAGACGACGGCCACGCTGGCCGGGCGCTACGGCACCTACGACATCCTCGAGACCTACGGCTTCGTCGTCCCGCAACAGGCCTCGACCGGCAAGCTGCACCCGCTCGACGACCTGATGAGCCGCTACGGCGCGCAGTTCGGGCTCGACCGGCTCGACCCGCAGATGCGCGCGGCGCTGTCCTACGACGGGAAGCTCTACGGCATCCCGATGCAGGCGCAGACCTTCGTCATGGCCTACCGCCGCGACGTGTTCGACCGCCTCGGCATCACCCCGCCGCGGACCTTCGCCGAGCTGCGCGAGGTCGCAGGCCGCATCCAGCGCGACGGCGGGATCCGCTACCCGCTGGCGCTGCCGCTGCTGGCGAGCTCGGACGTCGCGACGGCCTACGACGCGGCACTGGGCTCGCTGGGCACCGACTACGTCGACCGGGACACCGGCCGCCCGAACTTCGACACCCCGCAGGCCGCGACGGCCTTCACCGAGCTGCGGTCGCTTCTGCCGTTCATGGACCCGCAGGTCACGACGTTCGCCCAGCCCGCGGTGCAGCAGCAGATGTACAACGGCTCGGCCGCGATCGCGATCATGTTCAGCGGCCGGATGCTCGACCTCACCCAGCCGTCGAACAGCCGGTTCGCGACCGACTTCGCGTTCGCCCCACCGCCGTCGGTTGCCGGCGGGGACGTCCTCTACAACGCCCTCTCGGTGGACGGCTGGGCCATCCCGGAGAACACCGAGGTGGACAAGGACCTGCTGTTCCGGCTGGTCGCCGCGTCGGTGGGGGAGGAGTCGTCGCGGGCCGCTGTGCCCGCGGCGTTCCCGGCCCGCGAGGGCATGGTGACCCCGGCGAGCAGCCCGTTCGCCGCGGCCCAGCTCGACGCGATCGGCCGGGCGTCCCCGCCGGAGCCGTTCCCGTGGACCTCCCGGATCAGCAACGAGACCCGCCCGGTCGTCGCCGACGTGCTGGCCGGACGGACGACGATCGCGGACGGTCAGCAGCGGATGCAGGAGATCGCCACCGCGATCGTCGCCGAGTACCGGCGCTGACCCCTTCCACCACCCACGAGAGCGAGGTGAGGCGATCATGCGCAGGCGCGAGTTCCTGGGACTGGTCTCCCCGAGCCTGCTGGTGATGCTCGGCCTGCTGCTGTTCCCGCTCTACAAGACCGTGGAGTGGAGCCTGCAGCGGGTCAACTACGGCGAACCCGGCACCTTCCTCGGCCTGGACAACTACGCCCAGGCCCTGTCCGACCCCCGGCTCGGGCGGGCGGTGCTGTTCACCGTCGGCCTGACCGTCGCCGTCGTCGCCGTCCTGCTGGTCGGGGGCTACCTGCTCGCCGTGCTGGTCAACGGGCTCGGCCGGTCCCGCCCCTGGGTGCTCGGCGTGCTCCTGGTGTCCTACGTCGTGCCCAACGTCGTCGGCGCGACGATGTTCTCCTGGCTGTTCGACTCCAACTTCGGCGGCGTCGTCGACTACCTGATCACCGAGCTCACCGGGGCCGAGATCCTCTGGTTCACCGAGCCGTGGGCGAACCGGGTGATGATCGGTCTCAACACGGTCTGGTTCATGCTGCCGTTCGCCATGCTGGTGATCCTCGCCGGGTTGCAGGGCGTCCCGGGGGAGATCGTCGAGGCGGCCCGGATCGACGGCGCCACCGGCTGGCGGGTGCACTGGCACGTGATCGTGCCGAGCATCCGGGGCGTCCTCACCTTCGTCTCGATCATCTCGATCATGGACGTGCTGCGGACGTTCGACCAGCTCGTCCCGCTCTCGCCGCAGGCACCGCAGATCGGCAACGAGTCGATCATGCTCTACATCTACAACATCGCCTTCCAGGACGGCGGCCAGCAGCTGGGGCTCGGCAGCGCGATCAACGTGCTGCTGATCGTCCTGATCGTGCTGTTGCTCTCCCCGTTCATCCGGGACATGGCCAAGGAGGCCCGCCAGTGAGCAGCGTGCAGACCGCCCCGCCCGCCACCACCCCCGGCCTGTCCGACGACGCCGGCCCCGCCCCGGCCCGCCGCCGCCCACGCGGGCGGACCGTGCTGGTCGGCGGCCTGCTGCTGGTGATCTGCTGGGTGATGCTGAGCCCGGTGCTGTGGACGGCCATGTCGGTCACCAAACCGACCGACGTCGCCTTCCTCGACCCGCCGGTGTTCACCTGGGAGCCCACGTTCACCGCGTTCGTCGACCTGTGGCAGACCACCGAGTTCTACCGATATCTGCTCAACACGCTGGTGGTCGCCCTGATCAGCACGGTGGTCGCGCTGCTCATCGGCATCCCGGCCGCCTACGCGCTGTCGCGCTACCCGGGCTGGGTCTCGGTCGCGCTGCTCATCGCCGCGCTGATCTTCCGCGCGCTGCCCCGCTTCGCGGTCGTCCTGCCGATGTACGAGCTGTCGCGCTCGCTGGGGATCTACGACACGACCTTCGCCGTCGCCGCCGCACTGGTGGCGATCAACCAGCCGTTCTCGATCTGGCTGCTGCGCAACTTCTTCGCCGAGATCCCCAAGGAGCTCGACGAGGCCGCGATGCTCGACGGTTGCAGCCGGTTCCAGATCTTGTGGCGCGTCATGGTGCCGCTGATGGGGCCGGGCATCCTGACCGCGGGGATCTTCATGTTCCTGTTCGCGTTCCAGGAGTACCTGACGGCGAACGTCCTCACCGACGTCGTCGCCCGCACCGTCCCGGTCTTCATCGCCACCCAGCTGGGCCAGACGCTGCCGATGCTGCAGCAGGCCGGCGCCGCCGCGATCCTGCTGACCCTGCCGGTGATCGGGTTCGCCTTCGTCGCCCAGCGCTACCTGGTGGCCGGGCTGGGCGCGGGCTCGGTCAAGGGCTGAGCGGTGTCCGACACCCCGCCGCTGGTCCTGCTGCCGGGCATGAACTGCTCGGCGCGGCTGTGGGGCCCGGCGGGGGCCGGGGCCCTGCACCCGGTGCTCGACCGTCCCGACCTCGACGGGCAGGTCGACGCGCTGCTGGCCGCGTTGCCCGACCGGTTCGTCCTCGCCGGGCTCAGCCTGGGCGGCATCGTCGCGATGGCGCTGACCCGACGGGCCCCGGACCGGGTCGTCGGGCTGTGCCTGATGGCGACCAACGCCCGTCCGCCGACGCCCGGGCAGCGCGCGGGCTGGGCCGCTGCGCTCACGCGGCTCGACGACGGCGCCCCCGCCCGCGCCCTGCAGCCCCTGGAGCTGCTGCTGCACGACCGGTCGCACGACGACACCGCACTGCGGATGGCCGACGAGACGGGGGAGCGGCGGCTCGCGGCCCAGCTGCGGCTGCAGGACACCCGGGTCGACGAGCGCCCCGCCCTGGCCACCGTCGCGGTTCCGACCCTGGTGCTCGCCGGGGAGCGGGACCGGTTGTGCCCGGTCGAGCGGCATACCGAGATCGCCGGGCTGGTGCCGGGCGCCCGGCTGCACGTGCTGCCGGGCGCCGGTCACCTGCTCCCGGTCGAGGCCGCGGACACGGTGGCGACGCTGGCGGGGGACTGGCTGGCCGAGGTGCACCGGTCGCTCCGCCCGCTGATCGATGAGCCCGACGCCCGGGCAGTGGTCCCGTGGTCGCGTGCTGATCCGACGCCCGCGCGGTGATCGGCTGTTCGCGCGTGTCGGGACGCGCGCGACGACCGGCCCTGCGCGCGCAGCGCGGATCACCTCGAGGTCGGGAGCCGAGGCGCCCACCTGTCCGCACGATCAGCACGAGCGAGGGTTCCGGTGCCGTCCATGGCACCGGAACCCTCGCTCGTGGCGATCACGCCGGCTCAGCCCGTCGCCGCGGCCAGCTCCCGGAACGACGCCATCATGACCGCGGTCAGGTTGTAGACCACCAGCTGCGCCCCACCCGCGAACGACGCCGCGGCCGCATCCGCCGAACCCGCCAGGTCGGCCCGTACGGCGTCCCGGACCGCCGGGTCGGCGCGCACCGACTCCAGCATCCCGGCGACGGACGGGTCGGTGCCCGTGCAGGACGCACCCAGGTCCGCGACGCCGACGAGCCAGCCGTCGATCCCGTCCACGCCGACGATCTCCCCGGCGCGCGCGAGGGCGCCGGGCGACTCCAGCATCGCCACGACCAGCACGTCCTCAGCCGCCGCGCGATGCTGCTCGGCGGTGACGCTGCCGAACCTCCCCGCCCGCGGGTAGGTCGCGAATCCCCGTGTGCCGTGCGGGGGATAGCGCAGCGCCCGCACCAGTGCCGTGGCCTGTGCGGCGTCCTCCACGTGCGGGGCGACGATCCCGCGGGCGCCCTGGTCGAGGGCGCGCTGGGCCAGGTGGTGCTCGTCCTCGCCGGGGCGGACGAGCACCGGCAGGCCGTGTGCGTCGGCGAACGCGATGTGGGTGCGCAGCATCGACACGTCGGCCGGCCCGTGCTCGCAGTCGATCAGCACGAAGTCCAGGCCGGCGACGGCGAGCATCTCCACGATCTCCTCGCAGGGCATCCGCACCAGCGCCCCGGCGAGCCGCTCCCCGGCGGCGACCCGTGCCCTCACGCGATCATCCCGGCGGACAGGTCGACGTCGGCGCCGGACAGCCCCGGCATGGCGAGCATCGCGACGACGGCCGCGCCCACCTCGTCGGCGGTGATCATCCGGCCGAGCGCGGCCCGCCCGACGAACGCCGCACGCGCCGCGGCGACGTCGGTGCCGGTCCGCTGCGCCTCCAGAGCGAAGTTCCGGTCCATCCGGTCGCCCTCGACGGGGCCGGGGGACAGCGCGTTGACCCGCACCCCGGCCGGTCCGGCCTCGAACGCGAGCGTCGAGGTCAGTCCGAGCACCGCCGTCTTCGACGCGCAGTAGGGCGTGCGCCGGGCCAGCGGCCGCTTGCCGGACACCGAGGCCACGTTGACCACGTCGCCGTCGCCGCGGTCGAGCATCGGGGGCAGGAACGCCCGGCACACAAGGTAGGTGCCGCGCACGTTCACCGCGAACACCTCGTCCCACTCCTGCGGGGTCACCTCGACCAGCGGGGCCACCGGACCGGCGATCCCGGCGTTGTTGACGACGATCGAGACCTCCTCGTCGGCGAGCCGGGCCGCCAGGTCCGCGACGGAGTCCGGGTCGGCGACGTCGCACACCTCGGCCCGGGCGGCGGGCCCGAGCCGGGCCGCGGTCGCGGCGAGGGCGTCGGCACGCCGCCCGGCCAGCACGACCCGCGCCCCGGCACGGGCCAGGTGCGACGCGATCGCCGCACCCAGCCCGCTGCCGCCGCCGGTCACCAGCGCGATGCGGCCCGTGACCGGTCGGCTCACGACCCGGCCGCCGGTGCGGCCGGGGTGGCGGCCGTGACGTCGTCGAGCCAGCCGAACCGGTCGCCGCCGTGCCGCCAGGCCCGCAGGTCCCCGGAGCGGGCGTGCCCCTCGAACAGCTCCACCCGCGACGCGCGCCCGCACACCCGGCCGAGCTCGGCGCTCGCCGCGGGGTCGCGGACCTCCTGGTAGGTGCAGGTCTTGAGGTACTTGCCGACCCACAGCCCGCCCGTGTAGCGCGCGGCACCGAGCGTCGGGAGCACGTGGTTCGTGCCGATCACCTTGTCCCCGTAGGACACGCAGGTGTTCTCCCCGAGGAACAGCGCACCGTAGTTGCGCATCCGCTCCAGGGCGTCGCGGGGCTCGGCGGTGAGGACCTGGACGTGCTCGGAGGCGAGGTCGTCGGCGACCCGCCACATCTCGTCGGCGTCGTCGCAGACCACGATCCGGCCGTGGTCGTGCCACGCGGGCCCGGCCAGGTCGTTCGTGGGCAGGCCCGGCAGCAGCCGCCCGACTAGGTCGAGCACGGCCCGGCCCAGCGTCGCGGAGGTCGTGACGAGCACGGCGGGGGAGTCCGGGCCGTGCTCGGCCTGCGACAGCAGGTCGACGGCGACGGTCAGCGGGTCCGCGGTGTCGTCGGCGACGACGAGGATCTCGGTGGGACCGGCGAACAGGTCGATGCCGACCTCGCCGAAGAGCTGCCGCTTCGCCTCCGCCACATAGGCGTTGCCCGGCCCGGCCAGCATGTCGACCGGGGAGACCGACTCGGTGCCCAGCGCCATCGCCGCGACGGCCTGGACCCCGCCGAGGACGTGGATCTCGTCGGCGCCGGCCAGGTGCATCGCCGCCACCGTCGCCGCCGGGACCTCGCCGCGGATCGGGGGCGTGCACGCGACCACGTGCGGCACCCCCGCGGCCTTCGCGGTCACGATCGTCATGTGTGCCGACGCCGTCAGCGGGTACCGCCCACCGGGCACGTACGCACCCGCCGAGCCGACCGGGACGTGCCGGTGCCCGAGGACCACGCCGGGCAGGGTCTCGACCTCGACGTCGTGCAGGGACTCCCGCTGCACCCGCGCGAACCCGCGTACCTGGTCCTGCACGAACCGGATGTCGTCGACGACCTGCTGCGGCAGCGACGCGACCAGCTCGTCGACCCGCGCGGGGGTCAGGCGCTCCGGGGCGCGGCCGTCGAACCGGTCCGCGCACTCCCGCACCGCCGCGTCGCCGCGTGTCCGTACGTCGTCCACGATCGCACGCACCCGTGCGGCGACGCCCTCGTCGCTGCGACGCGGAGCCGACCCCGTCGCACTCTTCAGTTCCTGCGGCATTCCGTCCTCCCTGGGCATAGCATACGTATGCGCTACGGCTCAGCAGTGAACGGTGGTGACGCGCCGCTGTCAAGGGTGCGACCCGGCGCGCACTAGGCTCGGCGCGCGGTCGGGGGAAGGGCGGACATGGTCACCAGTCGCGACGTGGCGAGGCTCGCCGGGGTCTCGCAGCCGACGGTGTCGCGCGCGCTCACCGACCACCCCCGGGTCTCCGAGGCGACCAAGCGCAGGGTCCGCGAGGCGGCCCTGGCGCTGGGTTACTCGACCAACGCGATCGGGCGCGCGCTGTCGGTGGGCCGCTCGAACCGGATCGGGCTGGTCGTCGCCGACCTGGAGAACCAGTTCTACGCGAACATGATCGGCCCGCTGCACCACGAGCTGGAGGCCCTCGGCCACGAGCTCGTGCTGATCACCGAGTCGGCCGGGACCGCGCCGCTCCCCGAGCGGGTCGCCGCGCACGGCCTGGCCGGGGTGGTGCTGTCGACGACGACGGTGGACTCCATCCAGCCCGCCCGGCTGCGCGACCGCGGCGTGCCGTTCGTCTATTTGAACCGGACCGCGCCCAGCGTGGCCGCCGACGCGGTGACCGTGGACCCCGAGCAGGGCGTGCGCGAGGTGCTCGGGGAGGCCGTCCGCCTGGGCCACACCCGGATCGGGGCCATCTTCGGGCCGCGCAACACCAGTACCGGTGAGCTGCGCGAGCAGGTCGTCCGCACGGTGCTCGACGAGCACGGGCTGGCGCTCGCCCAGCGCGACGTCCTGCACGGCCCGTTCGACTTCGCGACCGGTCGCGAGGGGTTCCGCACGCTGCACGAGCGGGCCGGTGGTCCGACGCTGCTGCTGTGCGGCAACGACGTCGTCGCGCTCGGGGCGCTCGACGCGGCCGCGGAGGCCGGCGTCCCGGTGCCCGGTCACACCTCGGTGGTCGGCTTCGACGACCTGCCCACCTCACGCTGGGCCCTGGTCCGGCTCAGCACCGTCGCCTACGACCTCGACGAGGTCGCCCGGGAGTCCGCGCGTCTGGTCGTCGCCCGGCTGACCGACCCCGGGGCCGAGCCGCGGCACGTCGTGTACCCGACGCACTACGTCGCCCGCGCCACCGTGGCCGCGCCCCGGGCGTAGCCGCTCCCGTCGACGGAAATCCCCGCGGGGCCCTTGCCCGTCGGTTGTGCATACGCATACAGTCATGGCACACGGAGCCGACGAGGAAGGACCACCATGACGCTCGACCCGGTCGCGTACGAGCCCTACAACGACCCGGACGACTTCATCCGCGAGGTGACCGACCGGATCTGGGTCCAGCGGGACGTGTCCTACATCGTCGACAACTACGAGCCGGACTCGATCGTGCACGGCGGTCTCGGCACCGTCGTCGGCCGCGACGGGGTGATCGAGGGCAGCCTGATGCGCATCGCAGGCACCCCGCAGCACGTCGGCCAGGCGGAGGACGTGGTGTGGGAGGCCCGCGGCGACGACGCGTTCCTGAGCTCGCACCTGGTCTTCTCCGCCGACGAGATCCTCGTCGACGGCGTCGTGAAGCGGATCCGCAAGCGCACCATCGCCAACTGCCTCTACCGGCGCGGCCGCATGGTGGAGGAGTGGGTGGTCCGTGACGAGCTCGCGAGCTGCCTGCAGCAGGGCATCGACCCGGCCGAGGCGGCCCGGGCGCAGCGGTTCCGCGGCTACCAGGGCTCGATGACCGAGCAGCCGCCCAAGGACGTGCTCGCCGTCGGCGACAGCGGCCCGCGGCCGGACGACTTCCGGCCCGAGTGCGAGATGGTGCTGGAGTTCCTCGAGGAGGTCTGGAACTCCCGGCGGTACCAGAAGGTCACCGACTACATGCACCGTGACCTGTTCCTGCACACCGTCGGGGACCAGACCGTCGTGCGTCCGGACGGCTACCAGCGCGACCTGCTCGCGCTCGTCGCACCGTTCCCGGACGCCCGGTTCGAGGTCCGCGACGTCCAGACGAACCACGCCGAGCGCTACGCCGGCCTGCGGATCGCGGTGACCTGGGTGATGCGCGGGACCTACCGCGGGACACCGGCGTTCGGTCCGCTCACCGGGGGCGAGGTGGAGCTGCTCGGCGTCTCGCAGTTCCTGGTCCAGGGCGGCCGCATCGTCAAGGAGGTCCGGGTGTTCGACGAGATCGCGCTGCGCGCGCAGATCGACGCCGGCCGGACCGAGGCGTTCACCGACACCAACATCTACTGACCGGAGCACCGACATGCACGACACGGTGGTCAGCGCGGACGAGCTCGTCCGCCGCACCGTCCGGCACGCGGACTGGGTCCCGTGCAGGGCCGCGTTCATCGACTGCCGCACCCCGGGCTCGGACCGCAAGGACAACTACTCCTTCATCGGCCCCGGGGTCACGCAGAACGCGTCCCAGCACGTCAACCTCCGTGAGCCGCACGGCTTCAACCTCGGTGCGGCGGGCATGCCGCACGGCACCACGAACAGCCTGCACCTGCACTTCACCGCCGAGGTCTTCATCAACCTCGACGGCGACTACCAGCTGCGCTGGGGCCCGGACGGCACGCAGGGCACCTACCGCAGCGTCGACGGCGACATCGTCTCGGTCCCGCCGTGGATCTTCCGCGGCTTCACCAACGTCGGCGACGACGACGGCATCCTGCTCACCGTCCTGGGCCGCGACGACACCGGCGGCATAATCTGGGGCCCCACGGTCCTGGCCGAGGCCGCCGGTCACGGCCTGCACCTCACCGCGGACAACCGGCTCATCGACACCGTCGCCGGGGACCCGCTGCCCGACGACGTCGCGCTGATCCGGCCGATGGAGCAGGCCGAGATCGACCGGCTCGACGTCTACACCGCCGAGCAGTTCCGCGGCCGCGTGGTGCACGCCGCCGACCGGCCGTGGGTCGCCGAGCCCTACCTGTGCTCGCGGCTGCCCGGCGGTGGCGCCGAGCTCGCCCCGGTCATCGGCTGGGGCACCGCGGAGAGCCGGGCCGCGGCACCGCGGCTCCTCGACCCGCACGGGTTCGCGCTGGCGTGGCTGCGCGCCCTGCCCGGGGACGGCGTGCTCACCCACCGGCACGACGCGACCCAGGTGCTGACGGTGAAGGCCGGGCACTGGGCGGTCACCGTCAACACCGGCGACGACGCGCGCACCGTCGAGCTCGGCCCGCGGGACACCCTCTCGGTGCCGCCCGGTGCCTGGCGGTCGATGACGGCGCTCGACGCCGACGACGGCCGGGCCGCCGCCCCCGGCACCGCGGAGCTGCTGGTGGTCACCGGTGGCGACGGCCGGGTCCGGCACGAGTGGGCGCGCGAGGTCGTGGCCGGTGCCCGTGACCGGGGCCGGGTCCTCGACGCCGACGGCTACCTCGCACCGGCCGCCGTGCTGGCGTTCGCGGCCGAGGACGACTGAGGACGGCCGGGATGTCGGCGACGGGCCCCACGGGGGCGGGACCGGCGAGGGAGCCCACGGTGCCCGTGGCGGTGGCGGGCGCCGACGGCCCGGTGACCGCTCCGGCGGGCCCCGGCGGACCGGTGACCGTGGCGGCGTGCCGGATCCCGGCGCGGATCGACGCGCCGGACCCGGCGGTCGCCGAGCGTGCGGTGCGCGAGGCCGTCGCCGCGGGCGCCCGGCTCGTCGTGCTGCCCGAGCTCACCGTCTGCGGCTACGCCTTCGCCGACGCCGCCGAGGCGCGGGCCGCCGCCGAGCCGCTCGACGGCCCGACCGTCGGGCGGTTCGCGGCGCTGTCCGCGGAGACGGGCTGCGTGGTCGTGGCCGGTCTGGCCGAGCTCGGTGCCGACGGCCGGGTGTACGACACCGCCGTCGTGGTCGAGGACGGCGTGCTGCGCGCGTCCTACCGCAAGGTCCACCTCTGGGACCGGGAGCGGGAGCTGTTCACCCCCGGTGACGCCCCGCCGCCGGTGGTGGCGACCGCGGCCGGCCGGATCGCCCCGCTGGTCTGCTACGACCTGGAGTTCCCGGAGTGGGTCCGCCGGGCCGCAGAGGACGGCGCCGAGATCGTCGCGGCGCCGGTGAACTGGCCGTGGCGGCCGACCCCCGACGGGCAGGACCCGCTGGAGGTGGCGAAGGTCCGTGCCGTCGCGGGGACCTACCGGGTGCACGTCGTGGCCGCGGACCGGTGCGGCACCGAGCGCGGGGTCGCCTGGTTCGGGGCCGCGGTGGTCGCCGACGCCGACGGGAACCTGGTGGCCGGCCCCGGCGGGCCGCCGCCGGGGGAGCCCGGGCTCCTGACCGCCGTGCTCGACCCGGCACGGGCGCGCGACAAGCACCTCACCGGGCACAACCACGTCCTGCGCGACCGCAGGCCCGAGCTGTACCGCGAGACCGCCCCCGACACCGAAGGAGCACCACCATGGCCGGCGTGACCTACGACGCGGTGACCCGCCGCTACCCGGGATCGCCCCGGGCGGCGGTGGACGCCCTCGACCTCGAGATCGCCGACGGCGAGTTCCTCGTCCTGGTCGGGCCGTCCGGCTGCGGCAAGACCACATCGCTGCGGATGCTCGCCGGGCTGGAGGACGTCGACGGCGGCCACATCCGCATCGGCGAGCGCGACGTCACCGGGGTCGCGCCCAAGGAACGCGACATCGCCATGGTGTTCCAGAACTACGCGCTCTACCCGCACATGACCGTCGCCGACAACATGGGCTTCGCACTGAGGATGGCCGGCGTCGGAAAGTCGGAGATCTCCCGCCGGGTCGCCGAGGCGGGCCGGATCCTGGACCTCGAGCAGTACCTCGGGCGACGGCCGAAGGCGCTGTCGGGCGGGCAGCGGCAGCGGGTCGCGATGGGCCGCGCGATCGTCCGTCAGCCGCAGGTCTTCCTCATGGACGAGCCGCTGTCGAACCTGGACGCCAAGCTGCGCGTGCAGACGCGCACCCAGATCGCGTCACTGCAGCGGCGCCTGGGCGTCACCACCGTCTACGTCACCCACGACCAGGTCGAGGCCATGACGATGGGGGACCGGGTCGCCGTGCTGCGCGACGGCGTGCTCCAGCAGTGCGCCGCCCCCGGTGAGCTCTACGACCGCCCGGCGAACGTCTTCGTCGCGGGCTTCATCGGCTCCCCGGCGATGAACCTGCTGGACCTGCCGGTGACCGGGGACGGCGTGGTGCTGGGCGGGGTCACCGTCCCGGTGCCGCGTCCGGTCCGCGACGACGCCGGGCACGCGGTGACCGTCGGCATCCGGCCCGAGGACCTGCGCCCGGCCGACGACGGCATCCCGGTCGAGGTCGACCTGGTCGAGGAGCTCGGCGCGGACGCCTACGTCTACGGCCGCGCCCGGATCGACGGTGCCGAGCACCCCCTGGTCGCCCGGGTCGACGGCCGCCGGCCACCGGCCCGGGGGACGGGGCTGCACCTCGTGCCGGACCCGGAGCGCACCCACCTGTTCGCCGCGGACGGGCGTCGGCTGGGCTGAACGACGGCCGCCGGCCGCTCGGGTGGACGAGGCGTCCCCGGGCGGGAACGCCGCCGATCGGCTCTGATGGCAGGGTGCGCACCGTCGGCTCCCACGTCATCGACCGCTTCGACGGCTGGATCTCCGGCCTGGGCACGACGTCGGGCCGCCGGATCGTCGTCGGCCACTGGCCGGACACGCCGCTGGGGTCGTTCACCGATGTCATGACCGAGTCCGCCGACGGGCACCGCACCCTGCTCGCCCCGAGCGAGGAGGTCGCCGCGTTCGTCGCGGCCACCTACACCTTCGACGAGGTCCGGATCGTGCCGGTGACCCACACCGCCCACGACGACCGGCGCCGGGTCGTCGCCGGTCCGGTGCAGGTCAGCTGGCGGGTCGGCGGGCGCCCGCCGCTCGGCCGGCTCCTGCGCGCGGTCCCCGGTGCGCTCGCGGTGCACCCGTGGTGGCTGCGGGCGATCGACCCGTTCGCCCGGCGGGTGCTGCCCGGGGTGCGGACCGTCGGCACCGCGGGCAACGGCCGTCGCGAGTACTACGGGGCCCGTGACCTGCACCGGGTCCTCGCCGCCTCGGCCCGCTGGGACGACGGCGACTGCGGCGCGCTCGCCCCGGTCGCACCGCCGGTCCGGTTCGGGTTCGGCTCGGCGCCCGCCACGCCGTCGCACGTGCGGATCACCACCCTGGTCGAGCGCTCCTTGACGTGACCGGTGGCCGCCACCGATGGTGGCTCACGACAACCGAAGACGGCGAGCGGGAACCAGGAAGCCGGTGCGAGTCCGGCGCGGTCCCGCCACTGTGACCCCCTGGCCGCTGCAAGGGGGGAGCCAGACACTGCGCCCGCCCGCCGCGCCGCCCCACCCGGGACGAGGAATCCCGAGGAAGGTACGTCGATGACGCGCGCCCACACCGCCCCCGGAGCCGTCCGGTGATCCTGCTGCTGTCCACCTCGGACACCGACCTCCTCTCGGCCCG
This sequence comes from Pseudonocardia sp. ICBG601, assembly GCF_020496245.1. NCBI lineage: Bacteria > Bacillati > Actinomycetota > Actinomycetes > Pseudonocardiales > Pseudonocardiaceae > Pseudonocardia > Pseudonocardia sp. ICBG601. The sequence continues at coordinate 3,213,584 of NZ_JAHLJA010000148.1, forward strand.
GTCCTCGGGCGCGGACTACCGCCTCGCGAACCCGAACCGGGTCACCCACGACGAGCTCGCGGAGATGGCCGACGCCGCCGCCGTCGTCGTCGTCCGCGTCCTCGGCGGGTACCGCTACTTCGAGGAGGGGCTGGACCTGCTGCGGGCCCGCGCGACGCCGCTGGTCTGCCTGGGCGGGGAGATGGCCCCGGACGCGGAGATGATGGAGCTGTCCTCGGTGCCCGCGGGCGTCGCGGCCGAGGCCCACACCTACCTGGCCCAGGGCGGCACCGAGAACCTGGCGCAGCTGCACGCGTTCCTCTCCGACACGGTGCTGCTCACCGGCGAGGGCTTCGCGCCGCCGGTGGAGCTGCCCGAGTGGGGCGAGCTGTCGCTGCCCGACACGGAGGTCGACGGGCCGACGGTGGCGGTGCTGTTCTACCGCGCCCAGTTCCTGGCCGGGAACACCCGCTACATCGAGGCGCTCTGCGAGCAGATCGCGGCGAAGGGCGCCCGCGCGCTGCCGATCTGGTGCGCGTCGCTGCGCCAGGCCCCGGCCGCGCTCCTGGAGCGGCTGCGCGAGGCCGATGCCATGGTCGTCACCGTGCTCGCCGCGGGCGGCACCAAGCCCGCGAGCGCCCAGGCCGGCGGTGAGGACGAGGAGTGGGACGTCACCGAGCTGGCCGCGCTCGACGTCCCGATCCTGCAGGGCCTGTGCCTGACCAGCTCCCGCGCCACCTGGGAGGCCAACGACGACGGGATGTCCCCGCTCGACGTCGCCACCCAGGTCGCCGTGCCGGAGTTCGACGGCCGGCTGATCACCGTCCCGTTCTCGTTCAAGGAGACCGACGCCGACGGCCTGTCGGTCTACGTCCCCGACGACGAGCGGGCCGCCCGGGTCGCCGGGATCGCGGTGAAGCACGCGACGCTGCGCCGCGTCCCGAACGCCGACAAGAAGATCGTGCTGATGCTGTCGGCGTACCCGACCAAGCACGCGCGGATCGGCAACGCGGTCGGGCTGGACACGCCGGCGTCGACGGTGGCGCTGCTGCGGACGATGGCCGCGGCGGGCTACGCGGTCGCCACCGAGGGCGAGGCGGCGTTCCCGGGCGTCGAGGCCGGCGACGGCGACGCGCTCATGCACGCCCTGATCGAGGCCGGCGGGCAGGACCCGGACTGGCTGACCGAGGACAAGCTTGCCGGCAACCCGGTCCGGATCTCCGCCGCGACGTACCGCAGCTGGTTCGACACGCTGCCCGAGGACTTCCGGTCCGGGGTCGAGGAGCACTGGGGCGAGGCGCCGGGCGAGCACTACGTCGACCGCTCGCAGAACCCGGACGGCGACATCGTCGTCGCAGCGCTGCGCCGCGGCAACGTCACGCTGATCGTGCAGCCGCCCCGCGGGTTCGGGGAGAACCCGGTCGCGATCTACCACGACCCGGACCTGCCGCCGTCGCACCACTACCTGGGCGCCTACCGCTGGCTGGCCGCGCCCGAGTCCGAGGGCGGGTTCGGTGCGCACGCGATCGTGCACATCGGCAAGCACGGCAACCTGGAGTGGCTGCCCGGCAAGACGCTGGGCATGTCGGCCTCCTGCGGCACCGACGCCGTCCTCGGCGACCTGCCGCTGGTCTACCCGTTCCTCGTCAACGACCCGGGGGAGGGCACCCAGGCCAAGCGCCGGGCGCACGCCACCCTGGTCGACCACCTCATCCCGCCGATGGCGCGCGCCGAGTCCTACGGCGACATCGCCCGGCTGGAGCAGCTGCTCGACGAGCACGCCAACATCTCCGCACTCGACCCGGCGAAGCTGCCCGCGATCCGCCAGCAGATCTGGACGCTGATGACCGCGGCCCAGATGCACCAGGACCTCGGGCTGGAGCAGCGCCCCGACGAGGACGTCTTCGACGACATGCTGATGCACGTCGACGGCTGGCTCTGCGAGATCAAGGACGTCCAGATCCGCGACGGCCTGCACGTGCTCGCCCAGGCACCGGCCGGGGAGCAGCGCGTCGACCTGGTCCTCGCGGTGCTGCGCGCCCGGCAGATGTGGGGCGGCGAGCAGTCCGTGCCGGGTCTGCGCCAGGCGCTCGGCCTGGTCGAGGACGGCTCGGAGACCAACACCCGCACCGACACCGTCGAGCGGGTCGCCCGCGCGCTGGTCGCCGGGATGGAGGCCCGCGGGTGGGACTCCTCGGCGGCACCGGAGGTCGTCGCCGGGGCCGAGGCGCTGCCGGGCGCGGACCTGTCCGCCGTCGAGGCCGTGCTGCGCTTCGCCGCCGACGAGGTCGTGCCCCGGCTCGACGCCACCGCGCACGAGCTGGACCGGGTGCTGCACGCCCTCGACGGCGGGTTCATCCCGGCCGGCCCGTCCGGTTCGCCGTTGCGGGGGCTGGTCAACGTGCTCCCGACCGGGCGGAACTTCTACTCGGTCGACCCGAAGGCCGTCCCGTCGAAGCTGGCCTGGGAGACCGGGCAGGCGATGGCCGAGTCGCTGGTCGAGCGCTACCGGGCCGACCACGGCGAGTACCCGCGCAGCGTCGGCCTGTCGGTGTGGGGGACCAGCGCGATGCGGACCTCCGGCGACGACGTCGCCGAGGTGTTCGCCCTGCTCGGCGTCCGCCCGGTGTGGGACGACGCGAGCCGTCGCGTGCGCAGCCTGGAGGTCATCGACCTCGCCGAGCTCGGCCGACCGCGCGTCGACGTCACGGTCCGGATCTCCGGGTTCTTCCGCGACGCGTTCCCGCACGTCCTGGCCCTGCTCGACGACGCGGTGAAGCTGGTCTCCGAGCTCGACGAGACCCCGGAGCAGAACTACGTCCGCGCCCACGTCGACGCCGACCGCGAGCGCACCGGCGACGACCGCCGCGCCCGCACCCGGATCTTCGGCTCCAAGCCGGGCACCTACGGCGCCGGGCTGCTCCAGCTCGTCGACTCCCGCGACTGGCGCGGCGACGCCGACCTCGCCGAGGTCTACTCCACCTGGGGCGGCTACGCCTACGGCCGCGGCCTCGACGGCGTCCCCGCGCGGGACGACATGGAGAACGCCTACCGGCGGATCGCGGTGGCGGCGAAGAACATCGACACCCGCGAGCACGACATCGCCGACTCCGACGACTACTACCAGTACCACGGCGGCATGGTCGCCACGGTGCGCGCGCTGACCGGTACCGCGCCGGCCGCCTACGTCGGGGACTCGACCCGTCCGGAGGCGGTGCGCACCCGCAGCCTGCACGAGGAGACCGCCCGGGTCTTCCGTGCCCGCGTGGTCAACCCGCGCTGGATCGCCGCGATGCGCCGGCACGGCTACAAGGGCGCGTTCGAGATGGCCGCGACCGTCGACTACCTGTTCGGCTGGGACGCCACCACCGGCGTCATCGCGGACTGGCAGTACGAGACGCTGACCGCCGAGTACGTGCTGGACCCGGACAACCGGAAGTTCCTCGCCGAGTCCAACCCGTGGGCGCTGCACGGCATGGCCGAGCGGCTGCTGGAGGCCGTCGACCGCGGTCTCTGGGAGAGCCCGGAGAAGGCGACCCTGGACGCGCTGCGGCAGGCCTACCTGGAGTCCGAGGGCGACATCGAGGGCGACGGCTGAGCCGCGGGACCCTCCGGCCTTGACACCGATGGTTTCCCAGGAACATATTTCCTGGGAAACCATCGGTCGACCGTCGCCAGCCCCGGAGGACCCCCGTGCCCGACCCCGAGCCCACCGCCCGGCCCCGCTACGGCCGCGACGAGCCCTACGAGGTCTTCGAGATCGACGACCTGACGCTCGACTGCGGGCGGACGCTGCGCCCGGCCCGGATCGCCTACCGCACCTACGGCGAGCTGAACGCGGCGAGGGACAACGCGATCGTCTACCCGACCTGGTACTCCGGGCGGCACTGGGACAACGAGTGGCTGATCGGTGAGGGGATGGCGCTCGACCCGGACCGCTGGTTCGTCATCGTGCCGAACATGCTGGGCAACGGGCTGTCCACCTCGCCGTCGAACGCCCCGGTGCCGCACGACGGCCCGACGTTCCCGCCGATCCGGGTGCGCGACAACGTCGAGGCCCAGTACCGGCTCGTCACCGAGCACTTCGGGATCCGCACCCTGCCGCTGGTGCTCGGGTGGTCGATGGGCGCGGGCCAGACCTACCAGTGGGCGGTCAGCCACCCCGAGATGGTGCAGCGCATCCTGCCGTTCTGCGGGTCGCCGCGGACCGCGCCGCACAACCAGGTGTTCCTCGACTCGCTGCGTGCCGCGCTCATGGCCGCGGTCGGGTTCGACGGCGGCCGCTACACGGTCCCGCCGGCGCAGGGGCTGCGCGCGTTCGCGCGGATCTACGCCGGCTGGGGCTTCTCCCAGGCGTTCTACCTGGAGGAGGAGTGGCGCCGGCTGGGCAACACCTCGCTGGAGGACTTCGTCGTCGACTTCTGGGAGGGCTTCTTCCTCGACGGTCGTGACCCGAACAACCTGCTGACCATGCTCGACACCTGGTGGCACGGCGACGTCGGCGCGACCCCGGGCGCCGGCTCGACCGAGGAGGCGCTGGCCTCGATCCGGGCGACGGCGATCGTGATGCCCGCGGAGAAGGACCTGTACTTCCCGCCCGAGGACGAGGCCTGGGCGGTGTCGCACATGCGGGACGGCACCGAGCTGCGGGTGATCCCCGGGGTGTGGGGACACTTCGCCGGCGGCGGGAAGAACCCGGTCGACACCGCCTTCATCGACGCCGCGGTCGCCGAGCTGCTCGCCCGCCCGTCCGGGATCTGAGGCCGGGGCTCAGGGCTCCGGCACCCGCGTCCGCGACGCGGTCAGCGCACCGGCGACCGCGGGCACCGCGACCACGACCAGCAGCACCGGCAGCGCGGCGGCCGGTGACACCAGCGCCACCAGCAGCGCGCCGCCCAGGCCGACGAACGTCGCCGTCGCGAGCTGGTCGAGCAGCTGCGCCGCCGAGGAGTGCGAGCCGACGTCGTGGGCGTCGGAGTGGGCGAGGGTCAGGTAGGCGATCGCGGAGAACGCCACGCCCATCCCGAGCCCGGACACGCCCCAGAACCCGACGGCGAGCCAGCCCGGCAGCAGCCCCGCGGCGACCGGGACCAGCGCGACCTGGCCCGCGGCGATCGTCGCGAACCCGGCGCGCAGCATCACCGAGCGGTCGGCGTCGGGCCGTCGGGCCTGCCAGGCGGCGGCCGCCGACCAGCCCAGCGACGCGACGATCAGCGGCGTCCCGGCGGCGGTCAGCGACCAGCCGTGCGTCGCGGTGAGCACCAGCGGCAGGAACGACACGACCGGGAAGAACGCCGCGGCGACCAGGCCACGGGCCGCGACGACCGCGGCGATGCCCGGGCGCGCGAGGACGGTCCCGCGGGGCAGCAGCCTGCGCAGCGAGGGCACCAGCACCACGACGGCGACGACGCCGGCCACCGCGCCGCCGGGGTCGAGGTTCTCCAGCGCCCAGCTCAGCCCGGCGACACCGACCGCGGCACCGAGCGCCGCGGGCACCAGGCCCGCCCCGTGGCCGCCCGTCGCCGGTCCGGCGGGCGGTCGCAGGACGCGCACCACCGGGGCGATCAGCACCAGGGCCAGCCCCACCACCGGCAGCAGCCCCAGGAAGACCCAGTGCCAGGACAGGCGCTCGGTCACCAGCCCGGCCAGCGGGGGACCGACGAGCGCGGGCAGCACCCACGCCGAGGAGATCAGCCCGAACACCACCGGGCGCTGCCGCGAGGGGTACACCTCGGCGACGAGCACGTACACCGCGACGCCCTGGGCCCCCGCGCCCAGTCCCTGCAGGACCCGGCCGGCGAGGAGCCCGGTCATCGTCGTCGCGAACCCGGCGACCAGCAGGCCCGCCCCGAACAGGACCGGCGCGGCGACGAGCGGCACCCGGGGGCCCCGGACGTCGCACCAGCGGCCGCCGGCGACGGTGCCGAAGACCGCCGCGGCCAGGAACAGCACGAACGGCCAGGCGTAGCGGGCGACCCCGCCCAGGTCGGCGACGACGGCGGGCATCGCGGTCCCCACGCCCATCGCCTCGAACGCGGTCAGGCTGATCAGCAGCAGGATCCCGACGGTCGTCGGCGCGCGGCCCTGGGACCAGACACCCGCCCCGTCCGTCCGCGCCTCGACCACGGCGCCACCCTGCTCCCTGAACCCCGGTGCAGGTCAAGTCGATTCAGTGATCACCTTTCGTGATCAACAAACACGCTCCGTGTTTCCGGCTCGCGCAATCGGGTATACCGCGCTATGACCGACATCACAACGATCATCGTCGTCGCCGTGGTGGTGATCGTCGTCGCCATACTCGCCGTGGTCGCCGCGACGATGCTGCGCCGTCGTCGCTCCGCCGAGCTCCGTGACCAGTTCGGACCCGAGTACGAGCGCACCGTGCGCGACGCGGACGACCCCCGCGACGCGGAGAAGGAGCTCGCCGAGCGCCGCAAGCGCCACGACGCGCTGACCTTGCGATCCCTCGACCCGCAGGAGCGTGACGGCTACCGCCGCCGGTGGCAGCAGGTGCAGGAGGGCTTCGTCGACGACCCGTCCCGGGCGGTGCACGACGCCGACGCGCTCGTCGCCGACGTCATGGCGGCCCGCGGGTACCCCGCCGAGGACGTCGACCGCCGCGAGGAGGACCTGTCCGTCGCCTACCCGGTCGTCACGCAGCGCTACCGCGAGGCACGGGCGATCTCCCGTGAGCACTCCGCCGGGCGAGCTGGGACCGAGGACCTCCGGCACGCGGTGACGAGCTACCGCGCACTGATCGACGCCCTGCTCGACGACGGCGACGGCACCGGTTCCGGCGGCCGTCCCGAGAACGACGGCCGCCACCGCCAGGGCGGACCGGACCAGGACACCCGACGGGAGACCACGGCATGAGCGAGCACCAGGGCAGCAGCAAGGCGGCCCGACTGGCCGACTCGATCAAGGACGCGTTCACCGGCCGCAGCGAGGACGAGCGCGACGCCGGCTGGGAGCGCCGCGAGGCGGCGGGCACCGCAGAGCAGGACGCGGGCGTCCCGGGTCAGCGCCACGGCGACCCGGACGCCCCGCCGCTGGCGGGCCCCGGGGCCGGGCCGGGGGACGCCCCCGGCGGACGACTGGCCGAGGACCGTACGGCCGGCGGGGACCCGCGGGCCGCGCGTGCCGGTGACCCCGGTGGCGACCCGCGTGCCGGTGACCCCCGCAGTGCCGACCCCCGCGGCGCCGACCCGCTCGGCGCCGACCCGGGTGCCGGTGGGCCCCGCGGCGCGGACCCCCGGGACGGCGACCCGCGCGGTGGAGACCTCCGAGGTGGGGACCCGCGGGGTGGGGACCCGCGGGGTGGGGACCCGCGGGGCGGCGACCTGCGCGGTGGGGACCCGCGGGGCGGCGACCTGCGTGGTGGCGACATGGCGGGCGGGGACCCGCGTGGTGCCGACCCGCGCGCCGGTGACCTCGCCGGTGGCGCCCCACGGACCGGCGACCCGCGCGCGGGCGACCTGCCGGGTGGCGACCCGCGCGGTGCCGATCCCCGCGGCGGGCACCTGCCCGGCGGCGACCCCCACGGCGGCCCGGGCGCACCGGGTGCCGACCCCCGCGACGCCGGCCCGGCCGGACGACGCGACACCCTCGGCGACCCCGCGGCGGCGGGCGTCCGGGGACCGGCCGACGCGGGCGGGGTCCCGCCCGGCGGCGGTGTCGGGACCGGCGCACCGGGGACCGGCGCACCGCCCCGCGACGCGGCGCCCGGCTCCGCGGGCGGCGCCGGGACCACCCCGGCCGCAGGCGGGACCGCGGCCGGCGTGGCCGCCGCGGCGACCACCCGTGGCGCACCCGTCCGGGAGGACGGCGCGACCGGCGGCCGTCACCACGACGCGACACCGGACCGCGGGCACGACGACCTGCGCGACCCCGGTGACCCGCGGGGCGGCGCGACCGGACCGGGGGCCGACCCGGCGGCGACCGACCCCGCCACCGGCGGCTCGTCGCTGCTCCCGGCCGACCGGGCCCGCGAGTACCAGGACCGCTGGTCGACGCTGAAGGGCGAGTTCGTCGACGAGCCCCGCCGCGCCGTCCACGGGGCGAACGCGCTGGTGGGGGAGATCCTCGACGAGATGGAGTCGCTGTTCCGTCGTCAGCGCGACGACCTGGAGGCCCAGTTCTCCCGCGACGACGCCTCGACCGAGGACCTGCGCCAGGCGCTCACCCGCTACCGCGAGTTCTTCGACCGCCTGCTGTCCCTCTAGCGCCCCCGAACCCGCGCCGCACGGCTCCGGCCGTGCCGCGCGGGTTCGGCGCCGTGCCGCGTGCGTTCCGGTCGCGCCGCAACGGTGCCGACCGCGTCGCACAGGTTCCGGCAGCGCCGCACAGGTACGCGGTGCGCCGCACGGGTTCCTCCCTGTGCGGCGCATCCGGAACCTGTGCGGCGTCCGGCTGCGCGGGTCGTGCCGCCGGACCGGGTCGCAGGAGCGAGCCCGGCCACGCCCGCCGGGGCTCAGCCCAGGGCGGGGACGATCGCCTCGACCAGGTGCGGGCCCGGCTCGGCCTGCGCCCGCCGCAGCGCGTCGAGCAGTCCCTCGGTGGTGGTGACCCGCTCGGCGGGCACCCCGAGCCCGGTCGCCAGTGCGGTGAAGTCCGGCGTCGGGTCGGACAGGTCCAGCATCCGGCCCGCCCGCCCGGAGTGCGCCGCCTCCCCGGCCCCGGTGCGGGCCAGCTCGACCCGCAGGATCGAGTACGCCGCGTTGTTGATCAGCACGACGGTGACGTCGAGCCGTTCGCGGGCCATCGTCCACAGCGCCTGGGCGGTGTAGAGCGCGCTGCCGTCGGCCTGCACCGCCACCACCGGACGGTCCGGCGCGGCGACCGCGGCACCCACCGCGGCGGGCAGCCCCATCCCGATCGCACCGCCGGTCAGCGCGATCTGGGTGTGCCGCGGCGCGGTCTGCAACGACATCGCCAGCGACGCCGCCGCCGTCAGCGCCTCGTCGACCACGATCGCGTCCTGCGGCAGCGTCGCGGCGACGGCGGCGCACAGCCCCCGCACGTCGAGCGCGCCCGGCGCGGGCTCCGGCGCCTCGTGCGGGGCGAGCGCGGGAGCCGCGTCGCCGGCGACGACGTCGGCGAGGGCCTCCAGCGCGGCCGTCGCGTCGGTCGCCGGGTCGGCGAGCCCCACCACGGCGGCACCCTCGGGCACCAGGTCCCCGGGCACGCCCGGGTAGCCGAAGAACGACACCGGCGACCGCGCCCCGGCCAGCACCAGCGACGACGTGCCGTCCAGCTGCTCGATCGCCTGCTCGGCGAAGTAGGCGAGCTTGTCGATGCGGGTCCGGCCGGCGCCGGTCTCCCAGCACCGGGGGAAGGTCTCGACCAGCAGCCGGGCCCCGGTGGCCGCGGCGATCCGCCCGGCGGCGTCGACGCCCGCCGCGCTCAGTGCGGGCCCGCCCAGCAGCAGCGTCGCGCCGGGCGCGCGGACGGCGTCGGCGGCCGCGGCGACCCGCGAGGGGTCCGGCGGGAACGGCCCGGCGACCGGCAGCGGCGGGGCGGGCGACGCCCCCTCCGACCAGGACACGTCGGCCGGCAGCACCAGCGTCGCGACCTGCCCGCCGCGCTCGCCGGTCGCGGCGAGGGCGCGCATCGCGTCGGCGGCGACGTCGCGCACGTCGCCGCTGGTGTGCACCCACCCGGACACGGTCCGCGCCACCGCGGTGATGTCGGACTCCAGCGGCGCGTCGAAGCGGACGTGGTCGGTCGCGTGCCCGCCGACCACGCACAGCAGCGGCGTCCCGGCCCGGCGCGCGTTGTGCAGGTTCGCCAGCCCGTTGCCCAGCCCCGGCCCGAGGTGCAGCAGCACCGCCGCCGGCTTCCCGGCGATGCGCGCGTAGGCGTCGGCGGCGCCGGTCGCGACGCCCTCGAACAGGGCCAGCACCCCGCGCATCTCCGGCACCGCGTCGAGCGCCTGCACGAAGTGCATCTCCGAGGTCCCCGGGTTCATGAAGCACACGTCGACACCGGCCGCGGTGAGCGACCCGACCAGCGCCTCGGCGCCCCTCACGACCGGTTCCCGATCTCTACGGTCCACATGGTCGGTGAGTCCACACGATGTGACGCGTGCCCGCAGGACCCGGGTTCGAGTTGCGGCCCGCAGCGCCAGGACGCGGAATGAGGGACTGTGAGCGACGACCGCACCGCGCCCGAGGCGTACACCCCCGACCCGCGACGCTGGCGGGCGCTGTCGGTCTGCCTGGTCGCCGGGTTCATGAGCCTGCTCGACGTCAGCATCGTCAACGTCGCGCTGCCGGCCATGCAGGCCGGTCTGCGGGCCTCGGCCGCGCAGCTGTCGTGGATCGTGTCCGGCTACGCGCTCACCTTCGGTCTCGTCCTGGTCGCCGCCGGCCGTCTCGGCGACGACCGCGGCCGCCGTCGCATGTTCGTCACCGGCCTCGCCCTGTTCACCCTGACCAGCGCGGTCGCCGGGTTCGCGCCGAACCCGGAGGTGCTCGTCGCGGTCCGGCTGGTGCAGGGCGTCGCGGCCGGGCTGCTGTCCCCGCAGGTCGTCGGGTTCATCCAGGACCTGTTCCGCGGCCCGGAGCGGGGCTCCGCGTTCGGCATGTTCGGCGCCGTCGTCGGGATCTCCACCGCGGTCGGCCCGCTGCTCGGCGGGCTGCTGCTGGCCTGGGCCGGCGACGCCGACGGCTGGCGCTGGGTCTTCTTCGTCAACATCCCGATCGGCGTCGCGGCGCTGGTCGCGGCGTTCCGGCTGCTGCCCGCCGACACCGTGACCACGGGGGAGCGGCGCCCGCTGGACCTGGGCGGCTCGGTGCTGCTCGGCGTCGCCGTCGTCGCGCTGATGCTGCCGCTGGTGCTCGCCGAGCGGGACCCGGCGTCGGCGCCGTGGTGGTTGGTCGCGGTCTCGGTCGCGGCACTGGTGGCGTTCGTGGCCTGGGAGCGGCGGGCCAAGCGCGTCCACGGCCACCCGCTGATCGACTTCGCGCTGCTGCGGACCCGCAGCTACGCCGTCGGCACCACGCTCGGCTCGATCTACTTCGCCGGGTTCACCTCGATCTTCTTCGTGCTCACCCTCTACCTGCAGAACGGGCTGGGCTACACCCCGCTGCAGACCGGCCTCACGCTCACGGCGTTCGCGCTCGGGTCCGCGGTCACCTCCGCGCTCAGCGGGCGCCTGGTGGCCCGGTTCGGGCAGCCGATGATCGTCGTCGGGCTGGCGACGGTGATGGTCGGGCTCGGCGTCACCGACCTCGTCCTGGCCGCGACCGCGCACAGCCCGTGGACCGGGCTCGCGATCGCCGGGCCGCTGCTGCTCGCCGGGGCGGGCGGCGGGCTGGTGATCGCACCGAACCAGACCCTCGCGCTGTCGGAGATCCCGCACACCTCCGGCGGCACCGCGGGCGGGGTGCTGCAGACCGGGCAGCGGATCGGGACGGCAATCGGGCTGTCCGCGGTCGGCGCGGTGTTCTTCGGCAGGCTCACCGCGTCCGGCGGGGACTGGGCGGACGCCATCTCGCACGGCCTGCTGATCACCGTCGGGCTGGTGGCGCTGGCCCTCGTGCTCGGGATCACCGACCTGGTCGCGGCCCGGCGCACCCGCGGACGGGGCACGCCGGTGACCGCGACCGGCGGACGGTAGGGGTCAGGTCCGGGCGACGACGCCGGCGTCGTCGCGCAGCCCGGACCGGAGCGTCTCGGTCATCAGCCACGAGCAGACCATCGACACCAGCGCGATCCCGACGACGTAGCCGGCGACGGCGTAGAGCGACCCGGTCAGCGCGACGAGCGCGGTGCACAGCAGCGGCGCGAGGCCGCCCAGGATCGACGCGATCTGGTAGGCCAGCGACGCCCCCGAGTACCGCATGCTGGTGGAGAACTGCTCGGCGAAGAACGCCGACTGCGGCCCGTACACCGCCGAGCGCGCCACCTGCACGACCAGCCCGCCCAGCAGGAACAGCCAGATGCTGCCGGTCGACACGAGCCAGAAGTACGGCACCGCGAACACCGCGAGCAGCGCCATCCCGCCGACGAACATCGGACGCCGCCCGATCCGGTCCGACAGCAGCCCGAACGCCATGATCAGCGGGATGTCCGACAGCGACAGCACCGAGTTCGCCGCGAGGATCGTCGTGCGGTCGTAGGACAGGGACTGCGTCGCGTAGGTGACCAGCCAGACCGAGGAGACGTAGAACGTCGAGTTCGTCGCGAGGAACGACCCGGCGGCGAGCAGGATCTCCTTCGGATAGGTGCGCAGCGCCTCCAGCACCGGCATCCGGTTCGCGGCCTTCTCGTCCATCGCCTTCCGGAACACCGGCGACTCGTGGACGCCGAGCCGGATCCACATCCCGACCCCGATCAGCGCGATGCTGGCGAGGAACGGCACCCGCCAGCCCCACGCCAGGAACTGCTCGTCGGTGAGCGTCGCGGAAAGCACCGCGAACGTCGCCGTCCCCAGCACCAGGCCGAGCGGCACACCGACCTGCGGCCAGCTGCCGTAGAACCCGCGCCGGTGCGACGGGGCGTGCTCGACGGCCATCAGCGCCGCACCGCCCCACTCGCCGCCGACGCCGAACCCCTGCAGGAACCGCAGCGTCACCAGCAGGACCGGAGCCCAGACGCCGAGCGTGTCGTAGCCGGGCAGCAGGCCCATCCCGACGGTCGCCGCGCCCATCAGGAGCAGCGAGTAGACGAGCATCGGTTTCCGGCCGACCCGGTCGCCGAAGTGCGCGAACACCGCCCCGCCGAGCGGGCGGGCGATGAACCCGACGGCGAACGCGCCGAACGCGGACAGGGTGCCGGTGACGGGGTCGACCGACGGGAAGAACACCTGGTTGAACACCAGGGCCGCGGCCGTGCCGAAGATGAAGAAGTCGTACCACTCGATGGTGGTGCCGACCAGGCTGGCGGTGGCGACCTTCCGGGAGGACCGGAGTGCGGGTCCCGGCGACGCCGGCGGGACGGTGGAGGACATGCGCCCTGACGCTAAGGGGTCGTCCGATTCGTGTCGAGACGCACGAGTGGTCCGGTCGGCCGGCGTTCAGGCCCGGGTGCGACGGGGGGAGAGCACCCCCGCGACGAGCACCACGACCAGCCCGGCCACCGGGACGACCAGCAGCCCGACCCGCAGCGACGTCGCGTCGGCGACCAGCCCGACCACCGGCGGCGACACCAGGAACCCCACCCGCATCAGCCAGGTGACGATCGTCAGCCCGGTCCCCGGCGCCAGCCCCGGCAGGTGGTCGGCGGCGGTCATCGCGGCCGGGACGAGCGTCGCCACCCCGAACCCGGCGAGACCGAACCCGGCGACGGTCCCGGGCACCGTCGGGAACGCCAGCGCGAGCCCCATCCCGGCGAGCACCAGCCCGCCGCCGGCGCGGGCCACCGCGCGCTGGCCGAACCGGTCGACCATCCGGTCACCGATCAGCCTGCCGACGAACTGGCAGCCCTGCAGCGCCACGAACCCGAGCCCGGCGACGGCAGCACCGGCCCCGAGCCCCTGCAGGTACACCGCCGCCCAGGTCGCGCCGGAGTCCTCGACCAGGGTGCCGGAGATCGCGACCAGCCCGAACACGGCGAGCAGCGCCACGGTGCGGGGGCCGAGCCCGGTCCAGGGCCGCCGCGGCGGTGCACCGTCGGCCGCGTCGGGGGCCGGGCGGTCGTCGCCGTCGGCGCCGCGCAGCAGCAGCGGGTACACCGCGACCGCGATCACCACCGACAGCAGCGACGACACCCCCAGGTGCACCGGCAGCGCCAGCCCGATCCCGGCGGCGGCCGAGCCCATCAGACCGCCCGCGACCGCCCCGACCGACCAGAGCGCGTGGAACCCGTTGAGGATCGACCGGCCGTAGCGGCGCTGCACCCGCAGCCCGTGCGCGTTCTGCGCGACGTCGACGACGGCGTCGGACGCCCCGACCAGCAGCATCGCCGTGGCGAACAGCGCCCAGGACGGCGCGAACCCCACCAGCACGACGCCGAGCGCGATCACCGCCATCCCGAACGAGGCCACCTTCGCCGAGGTGAACCGGGCGATGAGCGGGCCCGCGGTCAGCCCGGCCAGCAGCGCCGCGAACGGCATCGCGGCCACCGCGAGCCCGAGCTGGGTGTTGGACAGGCCGAGGTCGGCCTTGATCTGCGGGAAGCGGGGCAGCAGGTTGGCGTAGACCAGGCCGTTGGTGAGGAAGACCAGGGCCACCGCCGCCCGGGCCCGTCGTTCCGTCCGGCCCGCCTCGACTGCCACCACGGGCCCATCATGCGGGACCGGCCGGGCACCGGCGGGCCGCGGGGTCAGGTGTGGCGTTCCAGCAGCCGCAGCACCGCCCGTTCGACGGCGACCCGGCTGCGGTGCTCGTCGGCGCCGCGCGGGATGCGGCGCAGCCCGGCCGCGACCGTGTGGCCCTCCTCGAAGGCCCGCACCACGCGCGGGTCGACGTAGCTGCTGCGGGCGACGGCCGGGGTGTTGCCCAGCGCCCGGGCGACCTGGCGCATCGCGGCGGCCTCGGCCCGCTTCAGCGCGGTCGCGGACAGCTCGGCGCCCCCGGCGGAGCCGTGCTCGGCGAACGCGACCGCGGCGACGACGGTGGCGTTCCAGGTCCGCAGGTCCTTCGCGGTGTGCGCGGCGTCGGTGAGCGAGCGGAAGTGGTCGTTGACGTCGTCGGAGCGGATCTCGCGCCAGCGCCGCCCGTCGCGGTGGACGAGGAAGCGGTCGCCGTCCGGACGGGCCCGGCGCAGCGCCTGCACCAGGCGGACCAGGCCGTCGTCGCGGATCCGGACGCGCCGGTGGATGCCGCCCTTGGCGGTGTAGGAGAACTCGCAGCCGCCACCGCGCAGCCGGACGTGCTCGCGGCGCAGCGTCGACAGCCCGAAGGTGCCGTTCTCCTCGGCGTACTGCTCGCCGCCGGTGCGGAACACCCCGAGGTCGAGGATGCGCATCGCCCCGCAGAGCACCCGGTCGCGACCGGTCCCGCGGCCGTCGAGGGCGCGCTGCACGCGCTCACGGAAGCGGGGCAGCCTGCGGGCGAGCTCGAGCACGCGGTCGTGCTTCTCGGTGTCGCGGTCGGCGTGCCAGCGCGGGTGGTAGACGTACTGGCGGCGGCCCGCGTCGTCGTAGCCGACGGCCTGGATGTGGTCGCGTTCCCGCTCGGAGATCCACACGTCCCGCCAGGCGGGCGGAATCACCAGCTCCTCGATCCGGGCCCGCACCGGCGCGGCGACGGCGGCGCCGGTCGCGTCGTGGTAGCTGAACCCCCGTCCCCGACGACGGCGGGTGAGGCCGCCGCGGTACGGGATCGCCCTGGTCAGTCGCACGCCGGGGGATACCCGCCGCGCGCCGGGATCATCCCCGCAGCGAGTTGATCTTCACCGCGGTGCGCAGCGCCCCGGACATGCCCTTGTAGGCACCGTTGCGGGCGGTGTCGCGGACGTTGCGCAGCTGCGCGCGACGCTCGCGGCCCGCGCTGCTCCACGCCAGCAGCGACCGGCCCCAGGAGTCCTTCGCGAGCTCCTTCGCGCCGGCCTCGCGGGCGAGCAGCGCCCACCGGTCGCCGAAGTCGTCCAGCCCGTCGCGGTAGGCGAACACCGCGGGCCGGACGTAGGCCATGCCCGGGTGCTGGCGGCCCATCCGGGGGGCGTAGTCGGCGATGACCTTGTCCAGGCACTCGAACCGGCGCTGCCGGTTGGAGCTGATCGACCCGGTGCGCATCAGGCGCATGTCGAGCAGCCAGCGGCGGGTGCCCCACATCAGCGGGTAGTTCGAGCCGGCGGCGATCCGCAGCCACATCTCGAAGTCCACCGCGGAGGGCAGCGAGCAGTCGAAGCCGCCGACCTGGTCGAAGCAGGCCCGGCGGATCATCAGCGAGCTGCCGTTGTGCGGCGGGTTGTTCTCCACCAGCTGCTTGTCGATGTCGACCCGGCCCGACGGCTGCCAGCGCAGCGCCACGACCTGCCCGGACTCCAGCATCACGCGGGTGTGGCAGTACGCCATCCCGACCCCGGGCGGGGCGGTGTGCATGGTCTCGAGCATGTGCGAGAGGAACTCGGGGTGCCAGCGGTCGTCACCGTCGAGGAACGCGACGAAGGGGGCGGCGCTCTCGGCCAGCGCGCGGTTGCGCGCCGCGCCCGAGCCGCCGTTCTCCACCTGGATCAGCCGCACCCGCGGGTCGCGCTCGGCGCGCGAGCGGACGACGTCGGCGGTGTCGTCGGTCGACCCGTCGTCGACGACGAGGTACTCGAACCGGGACTCGGTCTGCGCGAGCACCGAGTCGATGGCCTCACCGATCCACGGACCGACGTTGTAGGCCGGCGTGATCACAGTGACGAGAACGTGGGGGTTCCGCACGATCGGCACAGTCGGTGCTCCTTCCGGGGTGCGCCCGTCTTCGGCGCCGTCGGCCCCGCATTCACCGTAAGGGGTGACGCAGAGCATTCGGCACGCCCTCGACCGAGGCCCTGCTGCGGGCATTCCTCGCGAATGGCAACGAGCGTGCGCACTGTTGGTGACGTCCGTGCGGCATCCGGGGTTGCCCGGTGCGGCCGGGCCACCCGGTCCGGGGCCGGTGCGCCGGGTGGTGGGAGAGGGTCGCTATCGTCCGGAGAATGTCGTTCGACGCACGGGTGATGCTGTCCCGACGGCTCCGGTTCCTGCCGCACCGCGCCTTCGCGATGGCCCACCACGCCCTGTTCCAGGGGGAGCTGACGACGTTCCGGCGGCCGCGGACCTGGTCCCAGCTGCTCGCGAAGAAGAACCTCGACGACCAGCCCGAGCTGGTGCACGTCACCGCGGACAAGTACGCCGTCCGGGAGCACGTCGCCGAGCGGATCGGGGCCGAGCACCTCATCCCGCTCATCCAGGTGGTCGAGCGGCCCGAGGACCTCGACCTGGAGGCCCCCGCGGGTCCCTACGTCGTCAAGGGCACCCACGGCTGCGACATGACGATCCTGGTGCGCCACCCGGCCGCCGCTGATCACGCGAAGATCCGCTCGACGGTCGCCCGCTGGCTGCGCACCGACTTCTTCACCCACGGCTGGCGCGAGCGCCCCTACGAGGGGCTCACCCCGCGCGCCGTCGTCGAGGAGATGATCGGCGACGGCACCAAGCCGCCCGCCGACTACAAGTTCTTCGTCTTCCACGGCGAGCCCGCGATGGTCGTCATCGACCAGGACCGCTTCGTCGCCCACACCTCGACGATGCTGCACCCGGACTGGGTGCCGTTCCGGATCTCCGGGCGCTTCTCCCAGGCCGACGCGCTGCCGGAGAAGCCCGCGTCCTACGAGCGGATGCTGGAGATCGCCCGCGCGCTGGGCAAGGACTTCACCTTCGCCCGCGTCGACCTCTACGACGTCGACGGCCACGTCTACTTCGGCGAGATCACCCACAACCCGGGCGGCGGGCTCGTCCGGCTGCGGCCCCGCGCCTTCGACCGGGCGCTGGGGAACCTGTGGCGCAACGGGACCCCGATCCCGGAGAAGTTCATCCAGCGCTCCTGACCGGGCTCTCGGGTCCACCCGGGCTCTCGTACGGGCCCCGGACGTCGCCTCCACCGGAGCCTTCGCGCGTTTCCCCGGGGCGGTGCACCTCGGAGGGCCCGTGCACCCACCGGGCTCCGCGTGCGTCCGGGCTCGTGCACCCGCCGGGCGTGCACCGGTCGGGCCTCGCTTGCTCCCCGGCCTGTGCGTTTCACCGGGCGCGCACCCATCCGGCTCCACCCATGCGCCGAGTCCGCGCACCCACCGGGCGTGCACGGACCGGTCTCGTGCATGCACCCGGCTGGTCCGGTCACCGGGCTCGTCCACTCACCGGGCTCGCGCACTCACCGGGCTCCTGCACACCGGACGCCCGCACTCACCGGGTTCTCGCGCAGCCCCTCGTCCTGCCCCGCCCTCGCCGCTGCACACCCTCCGCCCCACCCGTCCGCCCCACCCGTCCGCCCCACGCCCGCCCACCTGTCCGCCGCGCCGAGCCCCGACGACCCCGTGGCGACCCGCCGCCGGCCGCGGCACCCCACGCGACGGTCGCCGTGCGTCGTCGCGGGTCGCCGCACCTCCACACCCCTTCGCGGGCAGTCACACCCTCTGCAACAGGTGTGGCTGCCCATGAAGGGGTGTGCCCCCTGCTCCGGTCCCCGAGGTGCTGTCGTGGCCGTCGTCGAGGCGGAGCCGGGATGTGAGCCGTGGAGAGCGTGCGACGACGGCGCCCGCGCCGATCGATCAGTACCTGAGCGTTGCCGACGCCTGGTCGGACAGCGCTCACGTACCGATCGACAGGTCTGTCGCGCACGTCGCCCGGCGGGGCGCTCCTCGGCGCGTGGGTGAGGACCGCCCTCGTCGGGCGGCGTGCGATTCCGCGGGGTGCGGACGACCCGGGCCGTCCGGCGGGGGCCCGGCCGCATCGCTGCAGCCGGCGAGGTCGCCCTCGCCCGGCCTGCCGCACCGCTGACGAGGTCGTCGCACCCCACGCGGCGGGTGCGACGACCTCGCGAGGGGTGCGACAGGACCGCCGGGCCGGGGACAGGTGCGTGCCCGGGAACCGGCGTGCCGTGCTGCGGCGCGGCCCGGCCTCGCGGCTGTGGTCGCCCGCGAGCAGAAGAAGCTGGTGGCCGTTGCCCCGGGTGGCCGGCGGACCGTGGGCCGGTCTGCCGCCCGGAAGCCCGGAGTTCGCTGGTCGAAGCCCAGGAAGCCCGGAGCTCAGTGGAACGGAGTCCCGAAAGCTGGAAGCGCGGGTGGTTCGGAGTCCCGGAAGCGGGAAGCTCGGGTGGCTTGGAGCCCCCGGAGCTCGGTGGACCGGAGCCTCCGGAAGTCCGGAGCTCAGTGGATCCGAGCCGGGACCTCCGGAGCCCCGCGGCTCCGAGCCCGAGCCCCCTGAGCCAGGGCGCGCCGGAGCCCGCTGTACCGCGGGTCAGTCGCGGACGCGGGGGAACTCGTGGGTCCGCGCCTCCGGCCCACCGATGGGCCGGGTGTCGTCGTCCCGGTCGAGGGGATCCGTGCCGTCCGGGGTGGTGACGCCGCCGTCGCCGGACGGGTGCGGCGGGACCGGCTGGCGCAGCCAGCGCACCACCGACGGCAGGAAGACGATCGCCAGGACCAGCTCACCCGCGAGCCACATCCAGCCGACGGCGTCGACCCCGAGCATCGGGGCGAACAGCGGGATCCCGCCGAGGACGATCGCGCAGTGCACGAGCTGCTGAACGGCCAGGGGGAAGGTGCGGTTCGCGAGACGGGACTTCGTCATCCACATCGTCACGATCACGCGCGGGAACATCGAGGCCATCAGCAGCTGCAGCAGCGTCGTGGAGTTCTCGACGTACTGCGGCCCGTAGAACCACAGCAGCAGCGGCGCGGCCAGCGCGATGACCAGCGACGCGGGCCACACCAGCAGGCAGATCCGCCGCAGCACCGCCCGGGCGAACACGTGCGCGTGCGCCGGGTTCCGGGAGCCCTCCACGACCAGTGCCGAGGTGATCGCCATCGACAGCATGCTCATGGCGAGGAAGACCGTCTGGGCCGGCAGCAGGTAGGCACTGGCCGCCTGGCTGATCGTCATGACCACCAGCACCGGCAGGAACGACGACATGGCCTGGTTGAACACCTGGCCCAGGTAGTCGCCGCCCATGTAGCGGGCGAGCGTGGCGCGGTCCGGGGCGCCCGCGTCGTCGCGGTCCGCGGTCTCGGCGGTGTGCCGGGGGAGCAGCCGCCGGGAGATCAGGAGGGTGAACGGCACCAGCAGGGCGATGACCGGTGCGCTCCAGGAGGTGAACACGCCGTCGGACACCGAGGTGAACGCGACGACCACGAGCAGCCCGAGCTTCACGACGCCGTAGACGCCGTTCTCCAGCACCACCCACATCGCCGAGCGCAGCCCGGTGAGGACCTGGTCCTGCAGGTTGAAGAGGGACCACGCGGCGGTCGAGACCACGAACCACGCGGCGAAGCCGGGGGAGACGTGCAGCGGGTCCCCGGGGGCGTAGGCGAAGTGGCAGTAGGTCATGACCGCGGCCGAGCCGACGACGGCCATCGCGGCGCTGATCCCGTACGCGAGCCGCACCAGCGACCGCGAGTCGCGTCCGGCCGTCGGGAGGAAGCGGATGAGGGCCTGACCGAAGTTCAGCGAGGTCAGGACCGAGATCAGCATCATCAGGTTGACCATGGCGTTGCCACGGCCGACGTCCTCGGTGCTGAACACGCGCGCGGCGAAGACCCAGTAGAGCAACCCGAAGCCGGAGTTGACGACGGTGTTGAGCATCAGGGCGTACGCGTTGCGGTAGAGCGGGTTGCCCATCTCGCGGC
Source organism: Pseudonocardia sp. ICBG601 (assembly GCF_020496245.1). Classification (NCBI taxonomy): domain Bacteria; kingdom Bacillati; phylum Actinomycetota; class Actinomycetes; order Pseudonocardiales; family Pseudonocardiaceae; genus Pseudonocardia; species Pseudonocardia sp. ICBG601. The sequence continues at coordinate 3,233,822 of NZ_JAHLJA010000148.1, forward strand.
GGACCGAGCGGACCCGGCCGGCGACCATCTCCCCGACGCTCATCGCGCGCACCACCGGACGGCGGCGCGGCAGGTCCCGCTGAGTGCGTGCACACCACCACGCTAACCAGGGGTCGACCACCCGGGTGCCCGGGGGAGGGGCGCCGGACGGCCCGTCACCGGCCGGGTCGGACACCGCGGACATACACACCCCGTCGCGCTCCGCAACCCCTGCGCTACGGTTCATTTCTTCCGGTGACCTGATGAACCGAAGGGGGTCTGCGTGCGTATCGCCTGCGCAGGAGGTGGGCCGGCCGGTCTGTACCTGGCGGTCCTCGCCAGGCTCCGGTCCGGTGGACGCGACGAGGTCGTCGTGCACGAACGCAACGAGGCGGGGCGGACCCACGGGTTCGCCGTCACCTACGGCGAGGACATGCTCGACGACGCGTTCCGCAACGACCCCGAGGGCGGTGAGGCCCTGCGTCGCGCGTCGCGGCTGTGGAACGCCCAGGAGATCCGGGTCGCCGACCACCGCCCGGTGCACGTCGGCGGCAAGTACGGCTACGCGATCGCCCGCGTCGACCTGCTCGACGTGCTGGCGCGCCGGGCCGAGCAGCTGGGCGTGAAGATCGAGTACGGCTCCCCGGTCGACCGTGCGGACCTCGACGCCGACCTGGTCGTCGCCTCCGACGGCGTCGGCAGCCGGATCCGCACCGCGCGCGCCGAGCACTTCGGCACCACCGTCGACGAGGGGACGAACCCCTACGTCTGGCTCGGCGCCGACAGCGACTCCGACACCTTCGTCTGGGACTTCCAGCCGACCGACGCGGGCTGGATGTGGATCCACCTCTACCCGTCGTCGAACGGGGTCAGCACCTGCATCGTCGAGTGCGAGCCCGACACCTGGGAGGCGCTGGGCCTGGACCACATGTCCGGGGCCGAGGCCGTCCGGCTCGTCGAGTCGGTCTTCCACCGCACGCTGGCCGGGCGCCGGCTCATCGAGCCCCTCGGCGGGCTCGGGGACAAGCCCTGGCTGCGCTTCCGCGAGGTCCGCAACCGGACCTGGCGCGACGGCGACCTCGTGCTGGCCGGCGACGCCGCGCACACCACGCACTTCGGGATCGGCTCGGGCACCGTGCTGGCCATGCAGGACTCGATGGGTCTGGTCGACGCCCTCTACGGCGTCGCGGGCCAGACGGCCGCGGCCGACCTGACCTGCCCGAACGGCCGCGGCGCCGCACTGTCGGCCTACGACGCCCGCCGGCGCGCGGAGATCGGCCCGATCCAGGACGCCGCCCGCCGCAACATGCAGTGGTTCGAGCAGGCCGGACGCCAGCTCGAGCAGGTCACCGACCCCGTCGAGTTCGCCTGGTCGCTCACCGACCGCCGGGGCGACATGGGCCGCATCCACCGCACCCTGCACCGCGCCACCCAGGTGCCCGCGCTGCGTCAGGTGCGGCGCGGTCTGACCACCGCCCGCCGCGTCCGGCGGTCGGCCCTGCGCGGTCGGCAGAGCTGAGTTCCGCCGCGAAACCGCTCGCCGACGGCATGCGCACCGTCACCGATCGTGGCCGGACCCGGTGTCCACACAGGTCCGCCACGTTCGTAGGGTCGTTGCGTCCCAGATCGATGACATCCGATGGAGGTCCGGTGTGAAGATCGTGGTCGTCGGTGGTGGACCGGCCGGTCTGTACTTCTCGATCCTGGCCCGGCTCCGGTCGGGCGGGCAGGACGAGATCGTCCTCGCGGAGCGCAACGCGCCCGGCACGGCCTCCGGCTTCGCGGTCACGCTCGGTGAGGACATCCTCGACGAGCTCTTCCGCACCGACCCCCTCGGCGCCGAGAAGGTGCGGGCCGCGGCGCACGTGTGGGACTCCCAGGTCGTGGAGGTCTCCGGGCGTCCGGTGCATCTCGGTGGCCGCTACGGCTACTCCATCGGCCGCGCGCGGCTGCTGGAGGTGCTGGCAGAGCGGGCCCGCCAGGTCGGCGTGAAGCTGATGTTCGACACGGCCGTCGCCGCGGACGGTGACACCGCGAACGACCCGCTGACCGCCGACGCGGACGTCGTCGTCGCCGCCGACGGGGTCGGGTCCGCGATCCGCGCCGCCCGGGCCGACGTCTTCGGCACGCGGGTCGCCCACGGCTCCAACCGCTACGTCTGGTTCGGCACGAGCAAGCCGTTCCGCCCGTTCACCTTCGCGTTCGAGAAGACCCACGCCGGCTGGATCTGGTTCCACGCCTACCCCGCGGCGGACTGCGTGAGCACCTGCATCGTGGAGTGCACGCCGGAGACCTGGACGGGCCTGGGGCTGGACACGATGGCGCCCGACGAGGCCATGCGGATGCTCGAGGGCGTCTTCGCCCGCTCGCTCGACGGGCACTCGCTGATCGCCCCGCCCGGCATGGGGTCCTCGCCGTGGCTGCAGTTCCGCGAGGTCCGGAACATGTCCTGGCGCGACGGCAACGTCGTCCTCGCCGGCGACGCGGCCCACACCACGCACTTCGCCATCGGCTCGGGCACCGTGCTCGCCGTCGCCGACTCGATCGCGCTGGCCGAGGAGCTCTACCCGCGCGGCACCCGCGGCACCGACGACGTCGAGGCCGCCCTCGCCGGGTACGACGCGCGTCGCCGCGCCGCGATGGCGCCCATCCAGCGGATGGCCCGGGCGAGCATGGAGTGGTTCGAGACCGTCCCCGAGCGCCTCGAGGGTGCCGACGACGCGCTGGCCTTCTCCTGGTCGCTGCTCGACCGCCGGCAGGACCAGGGCCGGCTCAACGAGCGTCTGCACCGTGCGACGCAGGTCGAGCCGGTCCGTCAGGTCCGCCGCAGGCTGACCGCGGCCCGCCGGGTCCGCCGGGCGCTGGCCCGCGGGGAGATCACCCCCCGCGAGGCCCTGCAGCGCTGACCCGTGGCCCGGCGGGGCCGGCTCAGTCCCGGTCCCGCCCGGCCCCGGAGCCCTCCCGCTCCTCGCGCGCGAGGAAGGAGTGCTTGCGCCCGTAGACGGCGTAGACCACCAGGCCGAGCAGCAGCCAGCCGACGAACCGGATCCACGTGTCCAGGTTCAGGTTCAGCATCAGGTAGAGGCACGCGATCGCGGTGATCGCCGGCACCACCGGAGAGAACGGCACCTTGAACGGCCGGTCGAGGTCGGGGCGGGTCCGGCGCAGCACCGGCACCGCGATCGCCACGATGATCATCGCCGAGAGCGCGCCGATCGACACCATGTCGGCCAGTGCGGTGATCGGGGTGAACGCCGCGATCACCGCGCAGACGACACCACCGATGATCGTCATGCGGTGCGGGGTGCCCCACTTCGGGTGCGCGGTGCCGATGGCCTTCGGCAGCAGACCGTCGCGACCCATCGCGAAGCCGATCCGGCCGATCGTCACGAGCTCCACCATCATCACCGAGGTCAGCCCGGTGACCGCGCCGAGCGCGATCAGCGCGCCCACCCACGGCAGCCCGACGCCGGCGAACGCCGACGCCAGCGGGGCGCCGGTGTCGATCTCGGTGTAGGGGACCATCCCGGTGAGCACGATCGAGACGCCCACGTAGAGCACCGCGCAGATGGCGAGCGCGCCGAGCAGACCGATCTTCAGGTCGCGGTTGGGACGCTTCGCCTCCTCACCGAGGTTGGCCAGCGCCTCGAACCCGGTGTAGGCGAAGAAGACCACCGCGGCCGCGGTGAGCATGCCGCCGACGCCGAACACGGTCGGCGCGAGCCCGAACACCCCGGAGATGATCGGCTGGGTGAACACCGAGCCGCCGCCCTCGGGCGCCTGCGCCGGCGGGATGAACGGCTGCAGGTTGGCCGGGTCGATGTAGAACACGCCCACGGCCAGGATCAGCACGCAGACCGCGAGCTTCACCAGGACCAGCAGGTTCGTCAGCCGCGCCGACTGCTGGATGCCCGCGACCGCGACGACGGTCAGCACCGCGATGATCAGCACCGCGCCGACGTTGACCGTCGCGTCCTCCCCGAACCACGCCGTCGGCAGCCCGAACAGCGACGCCAGGTAGCCCGACCAGCTGCGCGAGACGACGGCGAGGCCGAGGCCGAACTCCAGCAGCAGGTCCCAGCCGATGATCCAGGCGAAGACCTCGCCGAGGGTGGCGAAGGCGTAGGTGTAGGCCGAGCCCGCCGTCGGGACCGAGGAGGCCAGTTCGGCGTAGCAGACGGCGGCGAGCCCGGCGACGACCGCGCCGATCAGGAACGACAGCGTGACCGCGGGCCCCGCGTGCTGCTGGGCCTCGACCCCGGCCAGGGTGAAGATTCCGGTACCGATGATGATGCCGACACCGAACCCGACCAGGTCACGGGCCTTGAGCGTGCGCTTGAGCGGCGTGCCCTGCCCGTCGCCGCCGCCGTCCTCGGACCCGTCACCGGATCTGCTCCGGGCCAGGATCCGTTCCACCGGCATCGTGCGCGTCCAGCCCACTCCGCCACCCCCACTCGTCGTCGGTCGATCGATCGTTGCGGCACGGTATGTCGGCGACGGGGTGCGGTGCCGGGCGGGGCGCGCGCAGCATCCTGAAAATCCTGTGTGAACCCTCCGTCCTCCCTGTCCGGATCGGAGTTCGGTGGTGCACCATCGAAGGCGGGACGGCCGTCCGGCCGTCCCCGACCGGAGGGGCCGTGTCCGGACCAGCGCCACGCCGTCGACGGTTCTCCCGCGCCCGCGTGGTGACCGCCGTGGCCGTCGCGGTGGCGGTCGCGGTGCCCGCGCTGTGGGGGGCCGGTGTCACCTCCGCCGGCCCGGTGGCGCGCCCCGCGCACCACCAGAGCGCCCCGGCGGACCCCGACGAGGACGGCGACGACGGTGGCGGCGCTCCCGGGCCGGGCACCCTGCGCGAGCTGCTCGCGGCGATGACCGGCTCCGCCGTCGCCGACCCGCTCGACCTCGCCCCCGGCTCGCTGCTCGTCGACCGGGAGGGCGAGGACGGCCTCACCCTGTCCTGGGCGCTGCTCGACACCGACGACGGCCGGTGGACCGGCTCGGCCGACGCCGCGACCGGCCGCTCCGAGGCCGAGTCCACGATCAAGGCGTGGCTGGCGGCGGACACCCTGCGCGCCGCCGCACAGGCGGGCCGGCCGGTGCCGGACACCCTGCGTGCTGACATCTCCGCCGCCGTGCGCGCCTCCGACGACGACGCCGCCGAACGGCTCTACCGCGCCCTCGGCGGGGACGCGAGCACCGCGCGGCTGGAGCCGGAGTGCGGGGTGGAGGTGTCGACGTCGCGGCCGGGGTGGTGGTCCTACACCCGGGTCACCGCGCTCGACGCGGCCCGGATCCTGGCCTGCGTGCGCGACCGCGCGCCGGAGTGGCCGGGTGGGGACGCCCTGCTCGCCGACCTCGACGCCGTCACCCCCGACGGCCGTTCCGGCGTCCGCCCCGCGCTGCCCGGGGTCGTCGCGGAGAAGAACGGCTGGACCCTGCACGGTGCCGACGGGTGGAACGTGCACTGCGTCCTGGCCTGGGAGGACCGGGCCCTCGCGGTGCTCACCACCTACCCCGCCGAGCGGGGCGTCGAGTACGGCTGGACGGTGTGCCGCGACGTCGCCGGGGACGTGCTGTCCGTCTCCTGACCCACCACCCGTCGCGGGTTCTCGTATGCGAATACGTGCATGTATGGTGACCGGCATGGGTCACGGACACGGTCACGGAGGCGGCTCGGGGCACGGGCACGCCGGGGCGGGCACCGACCGCCGCCGGCTGGCGACGGCGCTGGGCGTCACGCTGGTCACGGCGGTGCTCGGTGCGGCGGGTGCGGTGTACACCGGCTCGCTGGCGCTGCTCGCCGACCTCGGGCACCTGCTGACCGACGCGGGTGCGCTGGTCGCCGCCCTCATCGCCAGCGTGCTCGCCGCCCGCCCGGCGACGACGTCGCGGACCTACGGGATGGGCCGGGCCGAGGTGCTCGTCGCCGCCCTGAACGCGCTCACCCTCGTCGCGGTCGTGGTGTGGGTCGGGGTGGAGGCGGTGCAGCGGCTGTTCGAGCCGGCCGAGATCCCGGGCCTGCCGCTGCTGGTCATCGGTGTGCTCGGCCTGCTCGGGAACCTGGTGTCGCTCGCCGTCCTGGCCGGCGGCGACCGCGGCAACATGAACATGCGCGGGGCCATGCTGCACGTCCTCGGCGACGCGCTCGGCTCGGTCGGTGTGCTCGCCGCCGCCGTCGTGCTGATGACGACCGGCTGGCCCTACGCCGACACCATCGCCTCGCTGTTCATCGTCGCGCTGATCCTCCCGCGCGCGGTGTCGCTGCTGCGCGAGGCCGCACACGTCCTGCTGGAGGGCGCGCCCAAGGGCATCGACGCCCAGGACGTCAAGGCGGCGCTGCTGGCCGTCGAGGGCGTCGCCGACGTCCACGACCTGCACGTGTGGGCGATCAACGACCGCACCCCCGCGATGTCGGCGCACGTCGTCGTCGACGAGGAGGTCTCCGCGCACTGCGGGGACTCCTCGGTGCTCGACCGTGCCGGGCACGTGCTGCGCGAGCGGTTCGGGCTCGACCACTCCACCCTGCAGGTCGAGCACGCCGCGCACACCGGGCACGAGAACCACTGCGGCTGAGCCGCGGTGATCCACAGCCGCCCGGGGTGGTCCATGGCATGGCGCACCTGTTCAGCCCGTACACGTTCCACGGGATCGCGACGCCGATGACCCTGTCCCGCTCGCGCGACGACCACGCCCGGTGGCTGCGGAACATGCGCGGCCACACCCCGGGCGTCGGCCGGCCCGAGCCGCGGGCGTCCCGGTGAGCGTGCGGGCCGTCGCACCGGACGGGACCGGGATCGGGTTCGACGTCCGGGGGAGTGGCGAGCCGCTGGTCCTGCTGGCCGGGCAGGCCAACGCGCGGCACTGGTGGAGCACCGTGCGCGAGGGCCTCGCCGGGTACCGCACCGTCGCCGTCGACACCGCCGGCACCGGGACCAGCGACGACGCGGCCGACCACGACTGGAGCACCCGCCGCTTCGCCCGCGACGTCGTCGCCGTCCTCGACGCGGCCGGGATCGCTCGCGCCCACGTCTACGGGACGTCGATGGGCGGCCGGGTCGCGCAGTGGGTGGCCGCCGACCACCCCGACCGGGTCGGCGCGCTGGTGCTCGGCTGCACCACCGCGGGCGGACCCGGCACCGTCGCCCCCGACCCGGAGGTGCCGCGCCGCCTGGCCGACCCGGCGACCCACGACGGCGAGCTGCGCCGCCTCATGGCCGGCCCGCAGATCCCGGACCCGCTGCCCGTCCTCGGCGACGACACCATGAGTCCGGCGGCGCGGGCGGGCCACCGCCGCGCGAGCGCCCGGCACGACGCGTGGGACGCGGTCGCCACGATCACCGCCCCGACCCTGGTGCTGCACGGCGGCGACGACGAGCTCACCCCGCCCGACAACGGGTTCCGCCTCGCCCGGCGCATCCCCGGCGCCGAGCTCGTCGTGCTGCCCGGGGCCCGGCACGCCTACTTCCTGGAGCGGCGCGCGACCGACGAGGTGCTGACGTTCCTCGCCCGGCACCCGCTCCCGCCCGGCTGAGCAGACCGGACCAGCGGTGCCGGGCTCAGCCCGCCAGGTGCGACCAGCGCACCGACAGCTCGTCCCAGGTGCCCTCGTCGGCGACCCGCCCGCGGTCCAGCACGACCACCCGGTCCGCCCGGGCCAGCGCCGCCCGCTTCGTGCTCGCGCCGACCACGGTGCTGCCGCGGCGGCGCAGCGCCGCCCACAGCTCGATCTCGGTGCGGACGTCCAGCGCGGACGACACGTCGTCGGCGACGATGAGCTCGGCGCCGGTCGCCAGCGCCCGGGCCATCGCGACCCGCTGCACCTGCCCGCCGGACAGCCGGATGCCCCGGTGCCCGACGACGGCGTCCGGCCCGCCCGCCGCGGCCACGTCCCGGTCGAGGCGGGCGTCGCCGACCGCGTCCTGCACCGGCCGGTCGTGCCCGAGGGCGATGTTGTCGCCGAACGTGCCCGAGAGCACCCGGGGGACCTGCCCGACGTAGGCGACCTGCCCGGGACGCAGGAACGTCTGCGGATCCTCGACCGCGCGCCCGTTCCAGCGGATGACGCCCTCGTGCCCGACCAGCCCGGCCAGGCCCGCGAGCAGGCTGGACTTGCCCGACCCCACCTGGCCGGTGACCAGCACCAGCGAGCCCGCGTCGATGTCGAGGTCCACACCCTCGACGCCGACGGTGCCGTCGTCGTGCACGGCGGCGACCTTCTCCAGGCTCAGCCGCTGCAGCGGCTCGCGCTCCACCGGCTCCGGGGCCGGCGCGGCCCCGGTGGCCAGGTCGACCCCCGGCGGCAGCCGGGTCAGGTCCGCCGGACCCGCGAACGGGGCGACGGCACGCAGCCAGCGCCGCGCGATCGGGGCCTCGGTGACCGCGGCCGCGCACACCTGCCCGAGGAACCCGGCCCCGTTCAGCGTGGTCGACACCAGCAGCGCCGTCGCCAGCGGCCAGGTCCCGGCCAGGTACAGCGACCAGGTGAGCACCACCGCGCCCTGCAGCAGCACACCGGGGACACCGTCGAGCAGGGTGCGCACCCGGTACTCACGGACCGTGGCCCGGACCCGGTCACCGTCGACGGCGGCGAGGTGGGCCCGCAGCGCTCCGGTCGCGGCGGCGAGCTTCACCGTGCGCACCGACTCCAGGACCGATCCCAGCGCGGTGCCGAACCGGGCCCGGGCGTCCGCCGCGATCCGCCCGGAGCGTCCCGCGAACGGCGCCCCGATCGCCGCGACGCCCGCGCAGACCAGCAGGAACCCGCCGATGACGGCGGCCGCGCGCACGTCGGCCGCCACCAGCCCGGCCACCACGACGACGATCACCGAGTTGGTGACGTCGACCCAGCGGTCCACGTAGAGGATCATCCGGTCCGAGTCCAGCGCCCGCGCCACGACCTCGCCCGCGGGGGAGCGCGGACCACGCCGCTGCATGGTCTGCCCGCGCAGCACCCCGAGCCGCAGCCGCAGCGTCGTCGCCGACCACCAGCGCGGGTAGGTGCGGAACGCGACGGCGATCCACACCGGGAACAGCATCAGCACCACCGTCAGCGCGACGGCGGGCCCCCATGGCGTGCCGCCGCCCTCCAGCCCCGCGACGACGAGCCCCCACAGCCAGCCGGTGAGCACACCGGTGGCCGAGCCCAGGGTGGCGAGGGTGAACATCGACCCGCCGGCCAGCCCCCAGCGCGGGTGGGCCAGCGCCAGCCGCAGCACGACCCGCCACAACGGGGGAGCGGGCACCGGGTCCGCGGGCGGCACCGCGCGCCGGACCGCCCGGTGCAGCAGCGGTGACTCCGGCTCGGCGAGGGCCACCGCACCGTCGCGCTGCGGCGCCGTGCGCCCGGTGCCGGCCGCTCCGGTGGTTCCCGGGGTGCCGGAGGGCAGGGACCGGTCGGCGGCGAGCAGGTCGGCGTAGCGGCCGGGTTCCGAGGCCAGCTGCTCACGCTCGCCGTGCTGGACCAGGCGGCCGTCGGACAGCACCGCGACGGCGTCGGCGCGGCGGATCGTCGAGAGCCGGTGCGCCACGACGATCCCGGTGCGGCCCGCGAGCAGCGCCCGCGACGCCCGGGTCACCCGCTCCTCGGTGCGCGGGTCCATCCGCGCGGTGGCCTCGTCCAGCACGACGACGGCGACGTCGCGCACCAGCAGCCGGGCGAACGCCACCAGCTGCTCCTCGCCGGAGGACAGCGCGATCCCGCCGGTGCCGAGGCGGGTGTCCAGGCCGTCGGGCAGGGCCTCGACCCACTCGTCGAGACCCAGCGCGGCCGTCGCGGCCTCGACCGCGCTGCGCGGGACCGCGGGGTCGAACAGCGTGACGTTCTCCGCGAGCGTCGCCGCCAGGATCTCGGTGCGCTGGGTGACCACGCCGACCCCGCGGCGCAGCCCGTCCAGGTCCAGGTCGCGCACGTCGACCCCGGCCAGGAACACCTGCCCGCGCGGCGGCTCCACGGCGCGCGAGAGCACCTTGGTGACCGTCGACTTCCCCGAGCCGGTACGGCCGAGCAGCGCGCACGTCGTCCCGGCCGGCACGGTCAGGTCGATCCCGCCCAGGCGGAACCCGTCGGCGTACCCGGCGGTCAGCCCGCGCAGCTCCACCGACGCGGGCCCCGGCGGCAGCGGACGGCCGCCCTCGGGCTCCCGCTCGGTCTCCAGCAGCGACGACACCCGGGTGAGCGCGCCCAGACCGGCCTGGATGTCGGGCATCCGGTCGACGACCGCGTCGATCTGCCCGACGAACGCGGTGACCAGCAGCCACAGCGTGACCAGCGCGGCGATCCCGCCCGGGTCGCCGGCGACCAGCCACACCCCGCCGAGCGCGAGCGCCCCGAGCAGCGCGTGCGCGACGGTGCCCGTCCGCAGCCCGAGCCGGGTCGCGATCCGGCACACCTCGTGGGTGCGCGCGACGACGGTCGCCGCCCGGCGGGCGAACCCGGCCACCACGTGCGGCTGGCCCAGCGAGGTGCGCACGTCGTCCTGCCCGGCGACCGCCTCCTCCAGCTGCGCCGCGTGGTCCGACCAGGCCGTCTCCTCGGCGACCTTGGCCCGCGCGATCTGCGGCGTCAACGGCCGCGCCACCAGCACGATCACGGCGGCGACCAGCGGGAACACGATGAACGCCGGCCAGAACACCAGCCCGGCCACGATCCACGCGACGACCGAGCGCAGCAGCGAGCGGCCGGTCTCCCAGCCGATCCGCCGGATGAGCTGGGCGAGCTGGCGGCAGTCGTCGTCGACCCGGTCGAGGAGCTCACCGACCGCCTGGTCCTCCAGTGCGGGCAGCGGCTGCGCCAGCGCGGACCCCACGAGGTCCGACCGCAGCCTGCCCTCCGCGCGCCCGACGACCCCGGAGAACAGGACGCGGCCCAGGGTGTCCAGCAGTGCGGCGCCCAGCAGCAGCGCGGCCAGCACGGCGACCAGGGTGGCCGTCGGCCCGCTCACCACCGCCCCCACCACGGTCGCCGCCGTCGCCTCCGCCACCGCGGCCACCACCGCGGCGCCCACCGCCACGACCGACACCGGTCCACCCAGCCGACGCCAGGACAGCGCGCGCACCCTCGACACCCCCGACGAGACCGCGCTACGGGATCTCCGGGCGCCGTCGGTGATCGACGGTAACCGCGACCCCTGACAGAATCGCCCGGTTTTCGGCGGCCCTGCCCCCGATCGCCCGGTCGAAACCGGCTCGGGTCGTGCCCCACCCGAAGCGGTCGACAACGCCGCGAGGGGGCGCGGCCGGGCCCCGGTGTCCGCATGCTTGCCCCGCAGCGACGCGTGGAGCACGAGGGGGAACCGATGGGACCGTGGTCGACCAGGTGGGCCGGGGGCGCGCTCTGCGCGGTGGCGGCACTGGCACTCACCGCATCACCGGCGCTGGCGGAGGACGCACCCGTACCGGAGCCCCCCACGTTCACCAGCACGCTCACCGCGACCCTGACCCCGGACGCGGTCCGCGCCGACGACGGCGCACCGGTGCCCGGCCAGCAGGGCGCGAGCGGGACGTTCACCCTGCGCCTGAACAGCCAGCAGAACATCGTCTGTTACGACATCCGGATGACCGGGGTCACCCCGCCGTTCAGCAGCCCCGCGCGGACCGCCACGCACCTGCAGGAGGGGCAGCCGAACGAGTCCGGCAACCCGCGGATGGTCTTCCCGGACCCGCAGGGCCCGCCCGGCGGCCCGATGACCAGCAAGGGCTGCCTGCAGGGGCCGTTCACCACCGGCGTGATCGTCGGCGGCGTCGACACCGGCACCGGGTTCACGGTCACGGACCTGGAGGCCAACCCGGCCGCCTGGTTCGTCGACACCCACACCGAGCAGTACCGGACCGGCGCGGTGCGCGGGCAGCTGTCCAAGAGCGGCTGACGGCCTCAGCCGGCGCCCCGCGCGGGCGCCGGCGCGGCCGCGGGCGGGCACAGTGCGGCGATGCTCCGCAGCCGGCCCCGCAGCACCGCGTTCTGGTCGAGCTGGGCGACGAGCAGACCCAGCACGTCGGCCGCCGCCTCGACGACGTCGAGCTCGGCGGGCAGCGGGGACCGCCCCGGCCGCGACACCAGGAACAGCACACCGCGTTCGCGGTCCGGCGCCCGCACCCGGACCGCGATGCCGTGTCCCGCGGAGCGGCCGTCGGGGAAGCCGGTCTCGGCCGGCACGAACAGCCGCGGCCCGGCCGCGTGCAGGACCGCCCGCACCTCCGGCGGCGGGGTACCGGCCGAGAGCCGCTCCACCAGCCACCGGGGCACCCCCGCGGTGCCGGCCAGCTGCCAGCGCCGGCCGTCGAGCAGGTACACCCCGGCGCACTCGGCGTCCAGGGTGCGGGCGAGCGGGCGCACCGCGTCGCGCACCACCGCCGCCGACGTCGCGTCGACCGCACCCGGCTCCGGTGGCGCCGGGTCCGGCTGCGGGACGTCCGGGACTGCGACGCCCAGATAGCGCTCCAGCTGCTCGGCGGAGTAGCGCCGGTGACCGCCCGGCGTGCGGGACGGGACCAGCAGCGCCGCGCCCTCCGCGGCGAGCAGCGTCGTGCGGCTCACCCCCAGGATCCGGCAGGCCTCGCCGACCGAGAACCAACGACCCGTGTGCATGCGTCCCCCCGATCCCCCGGGAACCGTCCGGGAACGATTCGTCCGGTTCCCACCCGTGGTGTTACACCTCACAGACCGTGTCTGTCGACGACGACGCCCGGCGGAACCGTGCGGTTCCGGACGGTTCCGCACGGTTCGGGGAGGCCACGGTGGTGACGGATCTGGCCGGGCAGGTCGCGCTCGTCACCGGCGGTGCCCGCGGGCAGGGCCGGGAGCACTGCCTCGCCCTCGCCGCGGCCGGGGCGGTGGTCGGGGTGCTCGACGTGTGCCGGGACCTCGCCGTCCCCGCCTACCCGCTCGCCACCGAGGAGCAGCTGGCCGAGGTGGTCACCGCCGTCACCGACGCCGGCGGGCGGGCGCTGCCGCTGGTCGCCGACGTCCGCGACCCGGCGGCCGTTCGGGCGGCGGTCGCCGCGCTCGTCGGGGCCCACGGGCGGCTCGACATCGTGGTCAACAACGCCGGCGTCGTCACCAGCGCCCCCTTCTGGGAGCTCACCGACGCCGAGTGGGACGTCGTCGTCGGGGTCAACCTCACCGGGACCTGGCAGGTCGCCCGGGCCGCCGCCCCCCACGTCCGCCGGTCCGGGCGCGGCCGCATCGTCAACATCGCCTCGACCGGCGGGATGCGCGCCGTCCCCGAGTTCGCGCACTACGTGGCGGCCAAGCACGGCGTCGTCGGGCTGACCAGGGCGATGGCCATCGAGCTCGCCGGCTCCGGCGTCACCGTCAACGCGATCCTGCCCGGGGCGGTGGACTCCCCGATGCTCACCGGGCTCGCCGACGAGCTCGGGCTCGCCCCGGACCAGGTGCACAAGCGCTGGCTGCACGACCAGCTCGTCGCCGAGGTGATCGCGCCCGACGAGATCACCGGCGCACTGCTCTGGCTGCTGGGCGACAGCGCCCGGCACGTCACCGGCCACTGCCTGGCCGTCGACGGGGGAGCACTGGCCCGCTGAACGACACACGCACGACACGGACGCACGGTTCTCGACGAGGAGGAGCGATGGGACGGTTCGACGGCAAGGTGGTCCTGGTGACCGGAGGGGCCCGAGGGCAGGGCCGGTCGCACGCGCTGGCGTTCGCCCGGGAGGGCGCCGACATCGCGATCTGCGACATCGCCGACCAGCTGGACACGGTGCCCTACGCGATGAGCGCGCAGACCGACCTCGACCGGACGGTCGAGCTGGTCGAGGAGCTGGACCGGCGCTGCGTCGCGGTCCGGGCCGACGTGCGCGACCGCGTGCAGGTGGAGCAGTTCGCCGAGCGGGCCCGCGCCGAGCTGGGCCGCATCGACGTGCTGCTCGCCAACGCCGGGATCTTCTCCTTCGGCACGGTCGCCGAGATGTCCGAGGACATGTGGCAGCAGATGATCGCGGTCAACCTCACCGGGGTCTACCACGCGTTCCGCGCGGTGCTCCCGACGATGATCGAGCAGGGGTACGGGCGAATCGTCGCGACCTCGTCGATGGCGGGCAAGGTCGGCATGGGCAACATCGCCCACTACGTCGCGGCCAAGTGGGGCGTGATCGGCCTGGTCAAGTCGACCGCCATCGAGGTCGGCGGCAACGGGATCACCGTCAACGCCGTCTGCCCGACCTCGGTGGACACCGACATGATCCAGAACGCGGCGGCCTACGAGCTGTTCCTGCCCGACACCCCGCACCCCACCCGCGACGACGCGGCCCCGGCGTTCCAGTCGATGAACACCGTGCCCGTGCCCTGGGTCGAGGTCTCCGACATCTCGAACACCATGCTCTTCCTCGCCTCCGACGACGCCCGGTACATCACCGGGGAGACCGTCGCCGTGGCCGCGGGGATGAACACCGGCAACGCGGCCTGAGGAGGACGCCATGACGGGACGACTGCAGGGGAAGGTCGCGCTGGTCTCCGGGGCGGCACGTGGCCAGGGCCGGTCGCACGCGGTCCGCCTGGCCCAGGAGGGCGCCGACGTCATCGCGTTCGACCGCTGCCGCCCGCTGGACACGGTGCACTACGCCCTGTCCACCCGGGAGGACCTGGAGGAGACCGTGCGGCTGGTCGAGGAGTGCGACCGCCGCGTCGTCGCCCGGGAGGCCGACGTCCGCGACACCGCGGCGGTGCAGGCCGTCGTCGACGAGGGCGTGGCCGAGTTCGGCCGCCTCGACGTCGTGTGCGGCAACGCCGGCATCGCCGGGTTCGCCGACAACACCTGGTCACTCACCGACGACGAGTGGGACGAGATGATCGGGGTCAACCTCACCGGGGTCTGGAAGACCGTCCGCGCCGCCGTCCCGGCCATGATCGCCGCGGGCAACGGCGGCGCGATCGTGCTGACCAGCTCCACGGCCGGGGTGAAGGGGATGAGCCGCACCGGGCACTACGTCGCGGCCAAGCACGGCGTCGTCGGGCTCATGCGCAACCTCGCGACCGAGCTGGCGCCGCACTCGATCCGGGTCAACACCGTCCACCCCACCGGCGTGAACACCCCCATGGTCACCAACGACTACATCGGCGGGATCATCGCCGCCGACCCGTCGTTCGGGGCGAACCTGCAGAACATGCTGCCGGTCGAGATGGTCGAGCCGGTCGACATCTCGAACGCGATCGTCTACCTCGCCTCCGACGAGGGGCGCTACGTGACCGGGACGATGCTGCCCGTCGACGCCGGGTTCCTGCAGAAGTGAGCGACCGCCGCGCCGCCGTCGCGCGGGCGGTCGTCGGCCGCCGCCGCGAGCTCGACCTCGTGCTCGCGGCGGTGACCGCGGGCCGCGACGTGATGCTGGAGGGGCCGCCCGGCGTCTCGAAGTCGACGATGCTCCGCGCGATCACCGCGCTCTGGGGCGTGCCGTTCGTGCTCGTCGAGGGCAACGCCGAGCTGACCCCGGCCCGGCTGGTCGGCCACCACAACCCGGCCCGGGTGCTGCGCGAGGACTACAGCAGCGACAACTTCGTGGCCGGCCCGCTGGTCTCCGCCATGCAGGACGGCGGGTTCCTCTACATCGAGGAGCTCAACCGGGCCCCCGAGGACACCCTCAACGTGCTGCTCGCCGCGATGGCCGAGCGGGAGCTCACCGTGCCCCGGGTCGGCACCGTCACCGCCCGGCCGACGTTCCGGGTGCTGGCGTCGATGAACCCGTTCGACGACGTCGGCACCGCCCGCATCTCCGACTCGGTCTACGACCGCTGGTGCCGGCTGGTCGTCGGCTACCAGGACGAGACCGAGGAGGCGCAGATCGTGCGCGCCCGCACCGGCGTCGACGACGACGGGCTGGTCGCCGACGCCGTCGCGCTCACCCGGGCCACCCGCGGCCACCCCGACCTGCGGCGCGGGGCCAGCGTGCGCGGCGCCATCGACCTCACCGCGATCGCCGTCGAGCTGCGGGCGCTCGGCAGCCACGACGGCGACCACCCGCGCATCGTGCTCGACGCCGCGCTGCTGGCGCTGTCCGCGCGGATCGCCGTCGACGACGCGTTCGACGGCACCCCGGAGGAGGTGATCATCCGCATCTGGGAGGACCGTTTTTTCTCGCGGCCCGGCGTGCCGCGCCGGGACCGCACCGCATCGACGTCGACAACGCCGTCGAGCTGACCGCACCGGGGGAGCGGACGCCCCTGCGGCGCAGGCCCAAGCAGCTGACCGGGGCGCCGACCCTGTTCGGCGGCACCGGGGCTCCGGTGGTGGTCGAGCGGGCCGTCGACGACCGCGACGGCACCGTGACCGGGCCGGCCGGGGGACAGGGGGTGACGACCACGTCGCGCCGGTCCCGCCGCCGCGCCCTGGACGAGCTGCTGGAGGACCGCCCGGCCGACCCCGAGGTGGGCGCCATGGCGCGGCGCATCGCCCGGCGGCTGTCGCTGCGCAGACCCCGGGACGCGCGGGCGGAGCGGGGCCGCGGCAGCCCGGCACCGGTGCCCTACCGGTACCGGTCCGACGACATCGACCTGGACCGCACGCTGGAGGTCCTCACCGAGCGCCCGGTCCCCGAGGACACCGACATCGTGGTGCGCGAGCGCACCGGCACCCCGCGTGACGTGGTGCTCGCCGTCGACGTGTCGGGGTCGATGCGCGGGGAGAAGGTCCGGATCGCCGCGGCGACGGTCGCGGCGCTGTCGGCGGACCTGGCCGGGGCGGGGGACCGGCTCGCCGTCGTCGCGTTCTGGTCCGACGCCGCGGTGCTCGCCGCACTCGGTGGGCCGGTGGACCCGGCCCGGCTGCTGGACCGGCTGCAGCGGATCCCGGCCCGCGGGCTCACCGACGTCGGGTTCGGGCTGTCGGTGGCGCACGCCGAGCTGGCCCGGTCACCGGCCCGGCGCCGGATCGCGCTGCTGCTCAGCGACGCGGTGCACAACGCGGGACCGGACCCGCGCACCGTCGCCCGGCGCTTCGGGGAGCTGCACGTGCTCCTGGAGGTCGACGGCGAGCACGACGAACCGCTGGGCCGCGACCTCGCGCGCCGTGGCCGGGGGCGCCTCGCCCGCGTCCGCACGCACCGCGACGTCGCCCCCGGCATCGCGCGGCTGCTGCGCCGGTGACCCGGGCCGATGAGTCCGGCGCCGCGGCGCGGTCGGTAGGGGGACGGACCCTCGACCCACCGCGGGAGACACCATGACCGGAGCAGCCACCACCACCCCGTCGCCGACCTCGAGCGGACACCTCCCGGTCGACGGGCTGGACCTGTACCACGAGGTGTACGGCGAGTTCGGGACCTCGCCACCGCTGCTCCTGCTGCCGGGCGCGTTCATGTCCGCCGGCTCGATGGGGGCGTGGGCGGCCGGGCTCGCCGAGCACCGCACCGTGGTCGTCGCCGACATGCAGGGCCAGGGCCGGACACCGGACGCGCCCCGTGCGCTGTCCTACGAGCAGTTCGCCGACGACGCCGCGGCGTTGCTCCGCGGCCTGGGCGTCGACCGGGCGGACGTGATGGGCTACTCGCAGGGCGGCGGCGTGGCGCTGCAGCTCGCGATCCGGCATCCGGACCTCGTCGGCAAGCTCGTCGTGATGGCCTCGACGTTCCGCCGCGACGGCTGGTACCCCGCCGTGCACTCCGCGATCACGGGGATGGACGCGACGACACTGGCCGGCTCGCCCGTCGAGACGGCGTTCCTGGAACACACGCCGGACCCCGTCGCGTTCGCGGCCTGGGTGGAGAAGGTGAAGGTCCTCAACGCCTGCGACCAGGAGATCCCCGACGACCGGATGCGTGCGATCACGGCCCGGTCGATGGTGATCGTCGGGGACGCCGACGGCGTGCGCCCCGAGCACGCGGTGGAGATGTTCCGCCTGCTCGGCGGCGGTGACGAACGGGCCGCGGCGACGGGGATGCTGCAGGAGGTCCCCCGCGCGCGCCTGGTGGTGCTGCCCGCGACCTCGCACATCGGGCTGGTGGGGGAGTCGGCGACCCTCGTACCGGCCGTCACCGCGTTCCTCGACGACGTCGCACCCGCGACGCCGGACCTGTTCTGACCGCGGACGACGAGGGCCCCGCCGGATCGTCCGGCGGGGCCCTCGTCGTGCGACGGGCGGTGCTCAGTCCAGGTAGTCGCGCAGCACCTGGGACCGCGACGGGTGCCGCAGCTTCGACATCGTCTTCGACTCGATCTGGCGGATCCGCTCGCGGGTCACGCCGTAGACCTGGCCGATCTCGTCGAGGGTGCGCGGCTGGCCGTCGGTGAGACCGAAGCGCAGCCGGACGACGCCCGCCTCGCGCTCGGACAGCGTCGCCAGCACCGACTGCAGCTGGTCCTGCAGCAGGGTGAAGCTCACCGCGTCGACCGCGACGACGGCCTCGGAGTCCTCGATGAAGTCACCGAGCTGCGAGTCGCCCTCGTCGCCGATGGTCTGGTCCAGGGAGATGGGTTCCCGGGCGTACTGCTGGATCTCCAGCACCTTCTCCGGGGTGATGTCCATTTCCTTGGCGAGCTCCTCGGGAGTGGGCTCGCGCCCGAGATCCTGGAGCAGCTCACGCTGTATGCGGCCGAGCTTGTTGATGACCTCCACCATGTGCACCGGGATGCGGATGGTGCGGGCCTGGTCGGCCATCGCGCGGGTGATGGCCTGCCGGATCCACCACGTGGCGTAGGTCGAGAACTTGTAGCCCTTGGTGTAGTCGAACTTCTCGACCGCACGGATGAGGCCGAGGTTGCCCTCCTGGATCAGGTCCAGGAACGCCATGCCGCGGCCGGTGTAGCGCTTGGCCAGCGAGACCACGAGCCGGAGGTTCGCCTCGAGCAGGTGGTTCTTGGCGCGCTCGCCGTCCCGCACGATCCAGCGCAGGTCGCGCCGCAGCTGCGGGGACAGCTTCTCGTTGGACTCGAAGACCTTGCGGATGCGCTCGGCGCCGTAGAGGCCGGCCTCGATGCGCTTCGCGAGCTCGACCTCCTCCTCGGCGTTGAGGAGCGCGACCTTGCCGATCTGCTTCAGGTACGCGCGGACCGAGTCGGCCGAGGCGGTGAGCTCGGCGTCCTTGCGCGCCTGGCGCAGGGCCTCGGACTCCTCCTCGTCCCAGACGAAGTCCGCCGACTTCTGCTGCGACGCCCGGGTGGTCGGTGCCACCCGGTTCTTGCCGGTGTTGGTCTCGTCGTCGGAGTCGTCGTCGTCGTCGTCGTCGGACGACTCGTCGGCGTTCTCCTCCTTCGCGGCCTCGGCGAGGTCGGCCTCGATGTCCGAAGCGTCGATCTCGCCGTCCTCGAGGACGACCTCGTCGCCGTCGGCGTCCGGCTCGTCGCCGTCGGCCTTCTTGGTGGAGGCCTTCTTCGGAGCGGCCTTGCGCGGGCCGGTCTTCGGCGCGGCCTTGGTCGCCGTGCCACCCGCCGCGGCGGGCTTGCGGGTGCGCGCGGCCGGCTTCTTGGCGGTGCCGGTCGTCGCCGACGCGGTGCTCGTGGTGCCGGAAGTACGGCGGCTGCGGGATGCGGTACCCGACGTCGGTTCGACGGTCGAGTCGCTGCGTGCTGCGGAGTCTGCGGCTGCCACCTGGGCCCTCTCGCTACGTGCGCTGGAGTCGTTACGCGGCCCGGTCGCGGCGCGCTCGTCGGGGGAGACGAGGCCACGACGGCCGGGATGTCCTGTCCTGCCACCGCCTCGGTCGCCGGCGTCGATGGTGGTCGCCGCGCGTCCCGGAGACGGGGTACGCGTTCCATTGTAACTGCGTACCGGCCGGGGGGACGCACCTCACGCCGCCCCGCGCGTCCGGGTGGCTCCGCACGTGGTCGGATGGGGTGGTGAGCCCGCACGAGAGCAGCGATCCCGCCACCCTGCGCGCCGTCGCCGAGCAGGTCGCGGCCGAGGCCGCGGAGCACCTGCGCGGCCTGCCCGCACCGCACGACGACGGCGTCACGACGAAGTCCTCGCCGACCGACGTCGTCACCGCCTCCGACGCCTCGGTGGAGCGCTTCGTCCGGGACCGGCTCGCGCAGCTGCGCCCCGGCGAGCCGGTGTACGGGGAGGAGGGTGCGGGCGACGCCGCCGCCGCGCGCTGGGTGGTCGACCCGATCGACGGCACCGTGAACTACCTCTACGGGCTGCCCTGGTACGGGATCTCGATCGCCGCCGTCCTCGACGGGGAGGGCGTCGCCGGTGCGGTGTCCGAGCCCGCCTCCGGGCGGCTCTGGTCGGCCGGGCGCGGTCTCGGCGCGACCCTCGACGGGCGCCCGCTGCGCGCCGCGGCGACCACCGAGCTGGGCCAGTCCCTGGTCGGCACCGGGTTCGCCTACCGCGCCGAGCGGCGGGCCCGCCAGGCCCGGATGGTCGCGGCGATGCTCCCCGAGGTCCGCGACGTGCGCCGGGCCGGCGCGGCGTCGCTGGACCTGTGCGCGGTCGCGGCCGGCTGGCTCGACGGCTACCTCGAGCACGGCTGCAACTGGTGGGACTGGGCGGCCGGCGCGCTGATCGCGACCGAGGCCGGTGCCGTCGTGCACGTCGCGGGCAGCCCCGGCGTCCGCGGTCCCGTCGACGGCGACGCCCTCGGCGCCGACGTCACCCTCGCCGCCGCGCCCGGGGTCGCCGCCGCGCTGGCCGCGCTGGCCCGCCGCAGCGGCGCCGACACCGTCTGAGCCGTCCGGACGGCCGCGGCTCAGCAGGTCGCGGCGCGGGCCTGGGCCAGCAGGCCCGGGTCCGCCCGCGGACCGCCCTCGGTACCCGGCGCGGACAGCTGGTCCAGCACGTCGCGGGCCGCGCGGCCCGGTGCGACGTCGGTGAACGCCGACCCGACGACGACGTCGACCACCGCGCCCTGCCGGTCGTCGCGGATCAGCTCGACGCACGGCAGCGCGAGCGCCAGCGTCGACGCGGACGCCGCACCGTCCGGTCCGAACCGCAGCTGCCCGATGCAGTCCAGGTCCCCGTCGGGGAACACGGTGTCGTTGCCCGGTGTACCGGCCTCGCCGAACTGCAGGTCCTTCAGCTCGGCCGACACGAGGTTGGCCTGGCCGCGCTGCCCGCCGGCGTTGCGGACCTGGAACCGGACGTCGTCCGGCGCGGTCGGGGCGGCCGACTCCAGCTCCGTGCGGTCGACCTTCGAGCCGGCCAGGGTCCCCGACGACGGCGCCGGGCAGTTCGTCGACGCCGAGCCGTCGGAGGCGGTGCCCAGCACGACCGCCCACGTGGCCACGGCCAGCACGGCCAGCAGCGCGGTGGTGACCAGGATGGGGCGGGTCCGGCGCCGCTCGTAGGGGCGGTCGCCGCGGGTACGGGTGGAAAGCATCAGAACGACCCTCCGTCCAGGACGTGGTGCCCCAGCGCGACGAGCGGGCCGACCGACCCGTCGAGGCCCTCGGCCATCTCCTCGGGCACCGACCCGGCCCGGACCCGGGCCAGGATCCCGGCGAGCACGACGGCCAGCTTGAACGCGCCGAACCCGACGTACCAGGGCAGCGGACCGGCGTCGAGGCCGGTGCGCGCGGTGTAGCCCTCGACGAGCTCGCGCCGCGTCGGGAAGCCGGGCAGGCCGGTCGGGCTCGGCAGCGGCTGGGCCGCGGACCAGACGGCGTCGTCGCCGTCCTGCTTCCAGTAGACGAGCAGCAGCCCGAGGTCGGCCAGCGGGTCGCCGAGGGTGGACATCTCCCAGTCCAGCACCGCGCGGATGCGGCCGGGGTCCTCGGCGTCGAACACGCAGTTGTCGAGCCGGTAGTCACCGTGCACGACGGTGTGCCGCTGCGCGGCGGGGACGTCGGCGGCCAGCCGCTCGGACAGCCGGGTGAGCTCGGCCTCCTCGTCGGCGTCGACGGGGACCGGGTCGTCGCCGTCGCGGGCGGTGGCCCACTGCTTGCCCCAGCGCCGGATCTGGCGCTCCATGAAGCCGTCCGGACGGCCGAAGTCACCCAGCCCCGCCGCGGCCGGGTCGACGGCGTGCAGCGCGGCGAGGACGTCCACGAGTGCGTCGCCCGCGGCGCGGCGCTCCGCCTCGGTGGACGCCCAGCCCTCCGGCAGGTCGTCGAGCGGCACGACGCCGTCGACGAGCTCCATCACGAAGCAGGGGGCGCCGAGCACGTCGCCGTCGTCGGCGGCCAGCACCGCGGGGACGGGCACGGCGCTCGGCCCGAGCGCGGAGATCACGCGCTGCTCGCGGCCCATGTCGTGGGCGGTCGCGGCGACCTCGCCGACCGGCGGACGACGCAGCACGACCGCGCCGGCGGGGGAGGAGACCCGGTAGGTCAGGTTGGACCGCCCGGCGCCGATCGAGGTGAGCTGCGCCTCGCGCCACCGTTCGTCGCCGAGGGCCGTGGACAGCCACGCGCCGACGGTGGCGGGGTCGGCACCGGGCGTGGGCGTGCGGGCGCTCGTCGTCACACCGGGCGACACTAGTGCGCCCGGCGGCGGTGGCGCCCGGGCGACACCCGGCATGATCGGGGGACTCGCTGCGACGCCCGGCGGACGCTGGGCTACCCTCCCCGCCGCCGGTGACGGACCGGCCGCGACAGGACACACGACGGACGAGCCACCCGGGTCACCGGGCCCGGTGAGACCGGCGTCACTCCCGGAGCCGGGCACAAACCCGGTCCCCGCGACGTTCCTCAGCGGCACGCGACGACCAACCGATGCGAAGTACCGCTGCTCGAGGGCCGAATCGAGCAGCACGGACGTAAGGCAAGGGTGAGACCTGATGGCGACCGACTACGACGCCCCACGTCGCAATGAGGCCGACGAGATGGCCGAGGACTCGCTCGACGAGCTCAAGCAGCGCCGCAACGAGGCGCAGTCCGCGGTCGTCGACGTCGAGGAGACCGACACCGCGGAGAGCTACGAGCTCCCGGGCGCGGACCTGTCGGGCGAGGAACTGACGGTGAACGTCCTGCCGAAGCAGGCGGACGAGTTCACCTGTGCGAGCTGCTTCCTGGTGCACCACCGGAGCCGGCTCGCCAGCACCTCGGGCGGACAGTTCCTCTGCCGCGACTGTGCGGCCTGACAGGGCCCGCACGACGGGAGGACCACGACGGGCCCCGGCGGAGTTCCGCCGGGGCCCGTCGTACATCCCGGGTCAGCTCTGCTGGGGGTGCGGCGCCTGCGCGGCGATCGCCGCCCGCAGCGCGTCGGGACGGCGTGTGCTGAGCACCCAGTAGGGCTCGTCACGGCCGGTCGCCTGGACCCGCACCAGCGGCCCCACCCACGCCCGGTGCAGCACGTAGGCCTGCGGGTCGAGGTCGGGGCCCATCGCCTGCTGCTTGTCGGCGCGCGCGACGGTGTCGGTGACCCCGGCCGCGGACAGCGGCAGCTCCCGGCCGTTCGAGATCAGCACGCCGCCGCGGACCGTGGTGCGGCTGCGGCCCATCCACCACAGGACGCCGACGCACAGCGGCACCATCGTCAGGTAGCCCAGCCACGCCCGCAGGCCGGGGTAGCCCATGTGGATCTGCGCGCCCATCAGGACACCGAGCCCGACGGCGAGCAGGTACCACCACACCGGGACGGACAACCGCTCGTCGAACGCAGCAGGGCCAGCCGTCGCAGAGTCGGTCTCCGGAACCCGTTCGCTCACGGGGCCCAGGGTAGCGTCGCCCGCCGTGCCCGGTTCCGTGCCCGCTCCCCCGGACCAGCCGCCGGCAGCAGCGTCCGTCGACGTCCTGCTGACGCGGCTCGACCCCGACGTCCCCCACCCCGCGTACGCGCGGCCCGGGGACGCCGGGGCCGACCTCGTGACGACCACCGACGTGGTCCTCCAGCCCGGGCGCCGGGCGCTCGTCGGGACCGGGGTGGCGATCGCGCTGCCCGAGGGCTACGCCGGGTTCGTGCACCCGCGGTCCGGTCTCGCGGCCCGCTGCGGGCTGTCGATCGTCAACGCACCCGGCACCGTGGACGCCGGGTACCGCGGCGAGATCAAGGTGTGCCTGGTCAACACCGACCCGGACACGCCGGTGGAGCTTCACCGGGGGGACCGCATCGCGCAGCTGGTGGTGCAGCGGGTCGAGACGGCCCGGTTCGTGGAGGTCACCGCGCTGCCCGCGTCGGTACGCGGCGCCGCCGGTCACGGCTCGACCGGCGGGAACGCCGCGCTCGTCGCCGGGGGAGGGGACCAGTAGATGCCGGGACGCGCACGCGGTCGGATGTTCGACATCCGTCCCGAGGACGGGGTCGAGGACACCGGGACGGGTGCCTATCCGGGCTATCCCGGCTACGGCGACTCCGACATCGACGACTTCGACGACTACGCCGACCACTACGCCGAGCAGGACGCCCGTCGCGGGGCGCCGCCGGTGAACGGCGCGGCCCCGCGCAACGGCTCCGGACCCGGTGCGCCGAACGGCAGGCCGCCCGCGCCGGGGCGCAACGGCTCCGTGCCCGCCGCCGGCCCCCGCCCGGTACCGGCGAACGGCCGCCCGGCCGGCCCGCGGACCGCTGCCGTCCCCGCCCCCGACGGCCCCGCCGCGGCGACGACGGCGGTGCGCGCGGTCGGCCGCGACACCACCGGCCGTCCCCCGGCCACCGGCGCCTCCGGGCGCCTGCCCGCCCCCGCCCCCGCCGCGCACGACGACCGGGTCGCCCCGGACGGCCGCTGGGACGAGGAGGAGCCGCCGCTGCTGTCGCACCGGGTCGAGGACGACGAGCTCGCCTACGCCCGCGACCGCACCCCGCAGGGCTTCGACGGCGGTGACCCCGACGACCCGTCCTGGGGCCGGCGCCCGTCCGCGCCGCCCTCCGACGACCTCGACGACGACTACGACGACGACGTCGACGACGAGGACGAGTACGACGAGGACGAGTACGGCGTCGGCGACGCCCCGCTCTCGGTCCCGCCGCCCGGCAGCGGCGGCCGCCCGCTGGGCCCGGCCGACGTCGAGGAGCTCGACCCGTCGATGACCGACGCGCTCGCCCGCGTCGACCTCGGTGCCCTGCAGGTCCCGGTGCCCTACGGCGCCGAGCTGAAGCTGGAGCCCGCGGGTGCCGAGCGCCCCCAGGCCGTGCACCTACTGCTCGCCGAGGGCCGGATCGCGGTGAGCGCGCTCGCCGCGCCGCGGTCGTCCGGTCTGTGGGCGGACCTGTCCGCGGAGATCGAGCAGTCCCTGCGCAAGGGCGGCGCCCGGGTGCGCAACGCCCGCGGCGACTGGGGCCGCGAGCTCCACGCCCGCACCGAGAACGCCGCCTCGGTGTTCGTCGGCTGCGACGGCCCGCGCTGGATGGTCTACGGCGTGGCGACGGCGTCGCTGGAGACCGTCGAGGCCCTCGACGTGGAGCTCCGCCGCGTGCTGCGGGGGATCATCGTCGTCCGCGGGAAGTCGCCGTACCCGCCGCGGACGGTCCTGCCGCTGGAGCTGCCCGAGCACCTGCGCGAGCAGCAGCCCGAGGTCGCGCCCCAGAAGCCCAGCATCACCGTCTCCGTCCCGGCCCCCACCGGCGCGACGGGGTCGACCCCGGTGCCGTCGGGCACCACCGGCGCGACCCCGGTGCCGTCCGGCCCGGCGACCGGCGCCCGCCCGGTGCCGGCCGCCGCCTCCGCGGAACCGGCGACGCCGGTCGAGCCCGCCCGGCCGGCACGTCCGCGCCGCACCGCGCCCGCCGCCGCCTCCGCGGCCCCGGCCACGCAGCCCCCCGCGGGGCCGGTGGGGCCCCGCCCGTCGGTCGAGGACGCCGACCCGCGCACCCGCGCGCTGCCGCAGGTCCGCCGCCCCGCCGCGGCGGCCCCGGCAGAGGTGCCCGCGGAGCGCACGGAGCTCACCCCCGCCGTCCGCGCCGACGAGTCGCCCGCCGAGCGCACCGCGCTGACCGGCGGCCCGCTGGTCACCCCCGGGTCCGAGGCGCGGCCCGGCCGCCGTCGCGGACGTCCGGTCCGGCCCGACCGGACCGGCGCGAACCGGCTCGGCGGCGCCCCGGCCGGTGCCACACCGGCCGGGGGCATCCCCGGCAGCGCGACCCCGACCGGCGCGATCCCGACCGCGGGTGGCGTCGCGCCCGCGGCCGGCCCGGTCCGGCCCGGGACCGACACCGGCGCGCGCCCGCTGCCCGGCCGCGAGTCGATCCACGCCCCGGCGCCGCTGCACGCACCGGACCCGGCGCCGTCCGCGGCCGCCCCGGTCCGGGCCCCCGAGCCCGAGCCGGTGGAGCCCCCGGCCCGCCGGGACCCGGCGGTGACCGCGCTGTCGGTCGCCGACCTGCTCGCGGGCGCCGAGGACGACCGGTCCGCGACCCCGCTCACCGGTTTCGGCCGGGGCGCGTCGGCCGGCGACATCCTGGACACCGGCACCCCCGTCCCGGCCTCCGCCCTCGACGACGGCGCCTCCCTGTCCGGCACCGCTCTCGACGGCCGTACGGCTCTCGACCCCGGCACGGCTCCCGGTGGCGGCCCGGCCCTCGGCGGCGGCACCGGCATCGGGGCCGGTACCGGCCCCGTGGACGGTGACGCCGCGGACGGGCGCGAGACGCTCGGCAGTGCGACCACCGCCGGCGGTGTCGCGGGCGGGACCGCACCGGGCACCGGTGGGGCGGGCCGCCGCTCCCGGCGCGACCGCGCCGCCGACGCCACCCGCGTCGATGCCGCGGACCTGCTCGCCGGGCGCACCCGGGACACCCCGGCCGCCACGCCCGCACCGGCGGCGCAGCCCACCGGGGCCATCGAGGACATCCCGCTGTCGGACGTGCCGCTGATGGAGGCCACGCTCGACCGGCTCCCGGCCCCGCCGGAGCCCACCGCACCCGCGCCCACCCGTCGCCGGCGCGGCGCCCGCCCCACCGCGGACGCGCCCGGCCACACGGCACCCGCCGACCCCACCCCGGACGACGACGGCTGGCTGTCCGCCGAGATCGCCGCCAGCCGCCGCTCCGGCCGGCACGGCGCGGGGGCGGGCACCTCGGTGGCCGACCTGCTCGCCGCCGTCGCCCTCGACGCCCCCGCGGGCGGTGGACGCCGCCGCGAACCCGACGCCGCCCCCGCCTCCGGGAGCGGCACCGCGGGTCCCGCGCCCGCCGGTTCCGCGCTCGCCGGTTCCGCGCCGCTCGGCGCGGACGCCGACGAGGGCCGGGGGACCGGTGCCGGACACCGCGCCGACCCGGCGCCCGCATCGCCCGGCCCTGCATCGCCCGGCCCCGCGGCGCCGAACCCCGCGTCGGCCAACCCCGCACTGCCGGGCCCCGCAGCGCCGGGCCCGTCCGGCCGGGGAACGGACGACCCGGCGGAACCGGGCCGGTCGGAACCGGGCCGGGCCGAGCCGGGCACGAACGGCCGGGCCGCACCGGGCCCGGGCGGGGACGACCTGTTCCGGGCCGCGGGCGACGCGGGCCGCCCCTGGCACGGAGGCGGCCCCACCTCGGCCGACGAGGCACGCAGCGCCCTGCAGGACCTGCTCCGCAGCGCGTCGGCCGACCGCGGACCCGACGCCGACGGTCCGGGTGCCGACCGCACCAACGGGCACGGCGGCGTCACCGGCCTGGCCGACTACCGGGCCAGCCGGGCCGCCGCCGGACGGGCCGCGGCCCGCGCCGCCGAGGACCCCGCGGACGCGGACCCGGCCCGCACCGGCACCGCGGACGACGACACCGACGACGTCCCCGGCGCACTCGACGCCGGCCGCGCCGCGGGCGGGTCCGGGCTCACCGGCCAGTGGTCGTCCGGTCGGCGCGCGGGCGGCACCGGTCCCCGCGACCTCGGACGGCACCGCCGGGACTGAGCGGGAGCGCGGTGGGCGCGGGTGTCCGGTACGCCCGGCCCGCGCCCGCCCGCCGACCACCGGGCGCGGCCCGGGAACCGGTCGGCGGGGCGGCGACCGGGAGGTCAGGGCCGCCACGGGCACAAACCGGAGCGTCCGCGCGTTACGCTCTCGGCGCCACCACGACACCCTGTCGGGTCGCCACGCGAGTGCGGGTCACCGGAGGGTCCGGTGACCCCGGGCCGGTACCGGATGCGGGCCGAGGAGAGACATGGGCAGCACGGATGGCGGAGCGTTCCGCCGGATGCTCCGCAAACTCACCAGCGACGTCGACGAGCTCGACGCGCGCGATCTCGCCGAGGACGTCGAGGAGACCGGGGCACGCCCGGCCCGCGACTGCGCCTGCGGCGAGGAGGTCACGATGCTCGGCCGGATCCGCAGCGTCGACCTCTGTCCGCAGAGCGCCGACGCCACGCTGAAGGCCGAGCTGTTCGACGGCACCGACGGCGTCACCCTGGTCTGGATGGGCCGGCGCAGCATCCCCGGTATCGAGGCCGGGCGCACCATGCGGGTCCGTGGCCGGATCTCGGTCCGCGACGGTCGCAAGGTGCTCTACAACCCGTACTACGAGATCTGCCAGGCGCAGTGACCCGCGGGACCCTCGCGGCCTGCTCCTGAGCCGACGGATCGGACCGGCTTGAACGACCACCACCACGACGCCCCGACCACCCGGATCCCGCGAGTCCCCGACGTGGACCCGCAGGACCGGACCGCGCCCCTCGGCCGGCCGGTGACGGCACCGGCGCACGCCGCCGGGCCCGAACCGGACCGGTCCGGGCCCGAGGCGCCACCGGCCACGGACGCGGGCGGCGAGGCTCCGACCCCCACCCTGCTCGAGCAGATGGGCGGGGTCACCGGGATCGTCGCCTCGACCATCCCGGTCGTGGTGTTCGTCGTCGCCAACATCCTCGGCGACCTGCGGACCGCGCTGTACGCCGCGATCGGGGCCGGGGTGCTGGTGCTGGTCTGGCGCCTGGTCCGGCGCGACCCGGTGATGCCGGCGATCTCCGGCCTGCTCGGCGTCGGGGTGTGCGCGCTCGTGGCCAGCCGGACCGGCGAGGCCCGCGGCTTCTACCTGCCCGGTCTGCTCTACAGCGGCGCCCTCGGGATCGTCGCGCTGGTCTCGATCATCGCCCGCTGGCCGCTGGCCGGGGTGATCTGGCACGGCATCAACGGCCACGGCACCGAGTGGCGCCGGGACCCCCACCTGGTCCGCGCCTACGGCTGGGCCACCGCGGTGTGGGCGACGACCTTCCTCGCGAAGGTCCTCGTGCAGGGCGGGCTGTACCTGGCCGACTCCGAGACCTGGCTGGGCGTCGCGCGGCTCGCGATGGGCTACCCGCTCACCGGGGTCGCGATCCTGGCCACGATCCTCATCGTGCGCCGCGCCGAGCGCGCCCGCACCGCGACCGCCTGACCCGCACCGGCGCGCGGGACACCCGCGCGCCGGTCCCGGGCGGGGTCACATGAGGGCGGCGCGGATGTCCTCCTCGACCGCCGTCGTCGCCACGAACAGCAGCTCGTCGCCGCCCTCCAGGGCGTCGTCGGGCTGGGGCACGATCACCCGGCCGCCGCGCAGGATCGTCACCAGCGCCGAGTCCGTCGGCAGCTCCAGCACCCGCACCGGCCGCCCGGCCAGCGGCGTGTCCTCGGGCAGCGTCACCTCGACGAGGTTCGCCTGCCCCTGGCGCAGCGTCAGCAGCCGCACCAGGTCACCCACGGCGACGGCCTCCTCGACCAGCGCCGCCAGCAGCCGCGGCGTCGACACCGCGACGTCGACGCCCCAGTTCTCCCCGAACAGCCACTCGTTGCGCGGGTCGTTCACCCGGGCCACCACCCGGCGGACCCCGAACTCGGTCTTCGCCAGCAGCGAGACCACCAGGTTGACCTTGTCGTCGCCGGTCGCGGCGATCACGACGTCGCAGCCCTCGATGCCGGCGTCCTCCAGCGAGGACAGCTCGCAGGCGTCGGCGTGCACCCACTCGGCCTCGGGGACGGAGTTGGGGTCGATGTGGTTCAGCTCGCGCTCGATCAGCATGACCCGGTGGTCGGACTCGACCAGCTCCAGCGCGATGGACCGCCCGACGGCGCCCGCCCCCGCGATCGCGACCCGCATCAGTCCTCCTCGGGCGGCGCCGCGGCGGCCGCCGTCACGTCGCTGACCGTGCCCGAGACCGCCGCCACGTAGACGGTGTCCTCGTGCTGCACGGTGGTGTCCTTGGTCGGCAGCACCCCGGTGCCGAACCGCACGATGAACGCGACCCGCGAGCTCGTCGCCCGCTCCAGGTCGCGGATCGGGCGTCCCACCCAGTCCTCGTGCAGCGGCAGCGGCAGGACGGCCACGGTGCCGGTGGGCTCGCGCCAGGCGGTGGCGACGCCGTCGGGCAGCAGCATGCGCAGCAGCCGGTCGGTCGTCCACGGGACGGTCGCGACCGTCGGGATGCCCAGACGCTCGTACACCGCGGCGCGCTTGGCGTCGTAGATCCGGGCGACGACCTTGCCGACGCCGTAGCTCTCGCGCGCCACCCGGGCGGCGATGATGTTGGAGTTGTCCCCGGAGGAGACGGCGGCGAACGCGTCGGCGGACTCCAGCCCGGCCTCGTCGAGGACGCTGCGGTGGAAGCCGAAACCGACGACCTGGCGCCCGCGGAAGTCCGGGCCGAGCCTGCGGAACGCCTGCGGGTCGCGGTCGATCACCGCGACCTCGTGGCCGAGCCGCTCCAGGCCCGAGGCCAGGGACGCGCCGACGCGGCCACATCCCATGATCACGACGTGCATGGCGTCAGGGGTCCTTCCGCCGGGTGGGGAGCCCGGGATGTACGATTCGTTCCTTCTGTACGGACGGCGACGGGGACGCCGACGACGCGGAGTGAACGCTATCGCGAAGCGCAACGGAGCGGGGGCATAGGCTGCGCCCCGTGTCCAAGCTCGCCGTCGCTCTCAAGCGGCTCGTGGTCGGACGACCGCAGCGCAGCGACCGCCTGACCAGCACCCTGCTCCCGAAGCGGATCGCCCTCCCCGTGTTCGCCTCCGACGCCATGTCGTCGGTCGCCTACGCCCCCGAGGAGATCTTCCTGACCCTGTCGGTCGCCGGGGTCGCCTCCTACGCGATGTCGCCGTGGATCGGTCTCGCCGTCGTCGTCGTCCTGCTGACGGTCGTCGCCAGCTACCGGCAGAACGTCCACGCCTATCCCTCCGGCGGGGGTGACTACGAGGTCGCGACGGTGAACCTCGGCAAGAACGCCGGGCTGACCGTCGCCAGCGCCCTGCTGGTCGACTACACCCTCACGGTCGCCGTCTCGATCTCCGCGGCCGCGGCGAACATCGGTGCGCTGGTGCCGTTCGTCGCCGAGCACAAGGTGCTGTTCGCGGTGTCGGCCATCGCCGTGCTCACCGCGATCAACCTGCGCGGCATCCGCGAGTCCGGCACCGCCTTCGCGATCCCGGTGTACGCCTTCGTCATCGGCGTCGCGACGATGATCATCTGGGGTCTGACCCGGGTGCTGATCCTCGGCGACTCCGTCCGGGCGGAGAGCGCGGACCTGCACCTGGTCGCCGAGGGCGACGCGTTCACCGGCCTGGCGCTCGTGCTGCTCGTGCTGCGCAGCTTCACCCAGGGCGCGGCCGCGCTGACCGGCGTCGAGGCCATCTCCAACGGCGTGCCCGCCTTCCGCAAGCCCAAGTCGAAGAACGCGGCGTCGACGCTGCTGCTGCTCGGCGCGATGTCGGTGTCGCTGTTCATGGGGCTGATCGCCCTGGCCCAGCTCACCCACGTCCAGATCGCCGAGGACCCGGCGCGCCAGTTCCCCGACGCCCCGCCCGGCTACGAGCAGCACACCATGATCGCCCAGCTCGCCGACGCCGTGTTCGACAACTTCCCGCCGGGCTACTTCTTCGTCATCGTCATGACGGCGCTGATCCTGGTCCTCGCCGCGAACACCGCGTTCAACGGCTTCCCGGTGCTCGGCTCGATCCTCTCCCAGGACCGCTACCTGCCCCGCCAGCTGCACACCCGCGGCGACCGGCTCGCGTTCTCCAACGGCATCGTCGCGCTCGCGCTGTTCGCGATCCTGCTGGTCGTCGGCTTCCAGGCCGAGGTCACCCGGCTCATCCCGCTCTACACCGTCGGCGTGTTCGTGTCGTTCACGCTGTCCCAGGCCGGGATGGTCCGGCACTGGAACCGGGAGCTCGCGCTGGACCCCTCGGCGTCCGAACGCCGCCGGATGCGCCGCGCGCAGTCGATCAACGGGTTCGGCGCCTGCATGACCGGCGTCGTGCTGATCACGGTGCTGATCACCAAGTTCACCCTCGGCGCCTGGATCGCGATCGTCGCGATGGCCGGGTTCTTCGTGCTCATGCGGCTGATCCAGCTGCACTACGACCGGGTCGCGGCCGCACTCGTCGCCGACGAGTCCGACGACGTGCTGCCCTCGCGCAACCACGCCGTCGTCCTGGTCTCGACGCTGCACAAGCCGACCCTGCGGGCGCTGGCCTACGCCCGAGCGACCCGCCCGGACATCCTCGAGGCCGTCACGGTCAACGTCGACGACTCCGACACCAAGAAGCTCGTCGAGCAGTGGCACAAGCGGAACCTGCCGGTCCCGCTGAAAGTCGTCGAGTCGCCCTACCGGGAGATCACCCGGCCCGTGCTGGACTACGTCAAGCGCATCCGCAGCGACTCCCCGCGCAACGTCGTCACCGTCTACATCCCGGAGTACGTCGTCGGGCACTGGTGGGAGCAGGTGCTGCACAACCAGAGCGCGCTGCGGCTCAAGTCGAGGCTGCTGTTCCAGCCGGGGGTGATGGTGACCAGCGTGCCGTGGCAGCTGCCGTCGTCGTCGCGCACGCGGGCGCTGTCGCCGCTGCAGGCGCCGGGGGCGTCCCGCCGCGGCTACCCGGGCATGGAGCAGCTGCCCGGCGAACGCCGCGACGGCGCGGGCGTCGGGACGGGTGGCGGCACCCCGTCCGCACCCCGGGTGACGAAGAAGGAGAACCGGTGAACGCCGACACGGCGACCGACTGGACCGACCGCATGCTGGAGCTGCGGGTCGGCCCCGTCGCGCACGGCGGCCACTGCGTGGCCCGCGACGGGGACGGTGGCCGGGTCGTGTTCGTCCGGCACGCACTGCCCGGTGAGCTGGTCCGCGCGGTGGTCACCGACGACCCGGGCGGGGCGTTCTGCCGCGCCGACGCCGTCGCCGTGCTGGAGGCGTCCCCGGACCGGGTCGAGCCCGCCTGCCCGTGGGCCGGGCCCGGTGGCTGCGGCGGCTGTGACTTCCAGCACACCGACCACGCCACCCAGCGCGCCCTGAAGACGACCGTCCTGCGCGAGCAGCTGGAGCGTCTCGGCGCCGGCGCCGCGGTCGTCGCCACCGCCGACCTCGCCGCCGTCGAGGTCGAGGAGCTCCCCGGCGGTCCGCTCGGCTGGCGCACCCGGGTGCGGCTGGCCGTCGACGACGACGGCGTCCCCGGCCTGCGCGCCCACCGCAGCCACGACGTGTGCGAGATCGGCGACTGCCCGCTCGTCCCGGCCGGCGCGCTACCGCCGGTGCTGGAGCGCCGCTTCCGGCCCGACTCCGAGCTCGACGTCACCGTCGTCGGCGACGGCGCCGCCCGGGTCGGCTCCGGCGCGACCGTGCACGCCGCGGACCGCACCTGGGAGCTGTCGGCCGGCACGTTCTGGCAGGTCCACCCGGCGCTGCCGAACACCCTCGCGTCCGTCGTGCGCGACTGGGCCGACGCCCCCACCGGTGGCGTCGCCTGGGACCTCTACGGCGGCGTCGGGCTGCTCGGCTCGGTCCTCGCCGACCAGGTGGGGGAGTCGGGGACGGTGCTGGTCGTCGAGTCCGCCACGTCCGCGGTCGCCGACGGCGCCTCCGCGCTCGCCGACCTGCCGCAGGTCCAGTTCGTCCGCGGCCGCGCCGAGCGCGAGATCAGCCGGCTCGGCCCCGACCCCGACGTCGTGGTCACCGACCCGCCGCGGGCCGGGCTCGGGAAGGCCGCGGTGCGCGACCTCGCCGCCCGCGCCCCGCAGCGGATCGTGCACATCGCCTGCGACCCGGCCGCGCTGGCCCGCGACCTGTCCCTGTTCGCCGCCGCCGGGTACCGCACCGCCGCGCTGCGGGCGTTCGACGCGTTCCCGATGACCCACCACATGGAGGCGGCCGCCCTGCTGGAGCGGACCCCGGGGTGACCACCGTCGTCCAGCTCTCGGACCTGCACCTCGGCCGCCCGGACACCGACGGCCGGGCCGCCCGCGCCGTCGCGGGGGTCCGGGCGCTGGACCCGGCGCCGGACGTCGTGCTCGTCACCGGCGACCTCGCCGACGACGGCGCCCCCGAGGCCTACGCCTCCGCCGCACGGCTGCTCGACGGCCTCGGCGCGCTGCACGTGCCCGGCAACCACGACGACCGCGCCGTGATGGCCGACGCCGTCGGCCCGGTGGGCGACCGGCTGCACCGCACCGGCGGGACCACCGTCGCGCTGCTCGACACCCTGGTCCCCGGGGCACCGCACGGTGCGCTGTCCGACGCCGCGGTCGCCCTGCTCGCCGAGGCCGTCCGGGACCCCGCGCCGCTGCTGGTCGCCCTGCACCACCCGCCGGTCGCGGTCGGGCACCCGGTCCTCGACGGGATGCGGCTGCTCGAGGCCGGTGTGTTCGAGGCCCTGCTCGCCGCGCGCCGCGACCCGACGCTGGTGGTGTGCGGGCACGTCCACACCCCGCTGGCGACGACGGTCGCCGGGCACCCGCTCGTCGTCGCGCCGTCGGTGGCGCCCGCCCTGCGCTGGCCGGACGTGCCCGGGACCGGGGGGAGCGACCCCGTCCCGGCACCGGGCGGGGTGCTGCACGTGCTCGGGGACGGGCCGCCGCGCAGCCGGTTCCTGAGCTGGCCGGTGTGAGGCGGGTCGGCTGCCGCGGGTTGCCCGGAACCCGCTAGGATCGGTTCACAACAGAATGCACTGAATTGCTTTCGCCCTCGTATTCCAACTGGCAGAGAAAGCGGTCTCAAACACCGTACAGTGTGGGTTCGAATCCCACCGGGGGCACCATTCTCCGATCCGACCGACGTGTCGGCCCAGGGCTCCGGGCCCCGCGTCCCGGGGTGCTTCCACCTCCTGGCCTGCAGGTCTCCTCCGGGGAACCTGGTCGGACACGCCCGCCGGATCCGGCTCGAGCACTGGCAGCGCGACATCGTCGACGCCCACCCCGACCGTTTCCTGCGCGGAATGTTCCCTTCCGACGGCTGTCGCACCACGAACCGTGTCCGGTCCCGCCGGCCCGACGGTTCCGTGCGCGGGTACGCCGATCCGCGCCGGTTCCTCGGCGCCACCCCCGATGACATCGTGCGGCTCGCCGAGGCGGCCCCGGACCGGACGGGGATCGCGCACCGGCGGGCGCCGCGCGACCTCGCCGTCGGTCGCGCGAGGTGACGCCGTCGCCGCGCTGGACGCGGCGATCGGCCTGACGGCGTGAGCGCCGCCGCCCCTGTCCGATCGGACGGGTAATGCGGTCGACGGAGCGTGTTTCCGCACACGAAAGGCCGAAGTGGTTCGGCTGTGCACCCGTACCGCCGGTAGCCTGGGCGCTCCGGACACCCCACTGACCGATGAAGGAGTTCTCCGGTGACCGACAACGTTCCCGCAGAGACGCCGGCCGAGGACGGCCCGCAGCCCGGGTGGCGGGTGCTGGTCGTCGAGGACGAGGCGCTGATCCGCATGGACCTGGCCGAGATGCTCTCTGAGGAGGGCTACCGCATCGCCGGTGAGGCCGGTGACGGCGAGGCCGCCATCACCCAGGCCCGCGAGCTGAAGCCCGACCTGGTGATCATGGACGTCAAGATGCCCAAGAAGGACGGCATCGAGGCGGCGTCGACCATCGTCGAGGAGAAGATCGCGCCGGTCGTCATGCTGACCGCGTTCAGCCAGCGCGAGCTGATCGAGCGCGCCCGCGACGCCGGCGCCATGGCCTACCTGGTCAAGCCGTTCGCCCGGCACGAGCTGGTCCCGGCCATCGAGCTCGCCGTCTCCCGGTTCGCCGAGAAGAAGGCGCTCGAGGACGAGGTCGCCTCGCTCAACGAGCGGTTCGAGACCCGCAAGGTCGTCGACCGGGCCAAGGGCCTGCTCATGACCGCGCAGAAGATGTCCGAGCCGGAGGCGTTCCGCTGGATCCAGCGGACCGCGATGGACCGCCGCACCACGATGAAGGCGGTGGCCGAGGCCGTCGTCGAGGGGCTCGCCCCGGCGAAGTCGTCCTGACCGACGACCACCCGCGACCACGACGAGGGGCCCCGCCGGTACCGGCGGGGCCCCTCGTCGTCACGGCGGCGGTCAGGCGACGCCGAGGTAGGCGTCCTTGATCGCGGGGTCGGCCAGCAGGTCGGCCCCGGTGCCCGACCGGACGATCCGCCCGGACTCCAGCACGTAGGCCCGGTGGGCGCGGGACAGCGCCTGCTGGGCGTTCTGCTCGACCAGCAGCACGGTCACGCCCTGCCGGTTGATCTCGGAGACGATCCGGAAGATCTGCGCGATGAACTGCGGGGCCAGGCCCATCGAGGGCTCGTCGAGCAGCAGCAGCCGCGGCTTGGCCATCAGCGCCCGGCCGATCGCGAGCATCTGCTGCTCGCCACCGGACAGGGTCCCGCCGACCTGGGAGCGGCGCTCGGCGAGCCGCGGGAAGAGCTCGAAGATCCGGTCGAGCTCCGCGGGCAGCTCCTTGCGGTCCCTGCGCGTGTAGGCGCCCATGTCCAGGTTCTCCAGGACCGTCATGCCCGGGAAGATCCCGCGGCCCTCGGGTGCCTGGCTGATCCCGCGGACCACCCGCAGGTCGGCGCGCAGGGTGCTGATGTCGTCGCCGTCGAAGGTGATCGAGCCCGACGAGAGCGGGCGCAGCCCGGACACGACGCGCATGGTGGTGGTCTTCCCGGCGCCGTTCGCGCCGATCAGGGTCACCACCTCGCCCTCGTTCACGGTCAGCGAGATCTCGTGCAGGGCCTGGATGCGCCCGTAGTGCGCACCCACCCCGGTCATCTCAAGCAGAGCCATCGTCGGGAACCCCCAGGTAGGCGGCGATCACGGCCGGGTTCTCCCGGATCTCGGCGGGCAGCCCCTCGGCGATCTTGCGGCCGAACTCGAGCACCACGATGCGGTCGGTCACGCCCATGACCAGCCGCATGTCGTGCTCGATGAGCAGGACGGTGTACCCGTCGTCGCGGATGGTGCGGATGAGCCCCATCAGGTCGTCCTTCTCCGCCGGGTTGAAGCCGGCGGCCGGCTCGTCCAGACAGAGCAGCTTCGGCTCGGTGGCGAGCGCGCGGGCGATCTCCAGGCGTCGCTGGTAGCCGTAGGGCAGGTTGCGGGCCTTCTCCGCGGCGCGGTCGGCGATGCCGACGAACTCCAGCAGGGCCATCGCCTTCTCGATCGCCTCCCGCTCCTCGCGCAGGTGGCGCGGGGAGCGGACGAGCGCGCCCAGCACGCTGGTCCGGTGCCGGGCGTCGGTGCCGACGACGACGTTCTCCAGCGCCGTCATCTCGCCGAAGAGACGGATGTTCTGGAAGGTGCGGGCGATGCCGAGGCGGGTGATCTGGAACCGCTGGCGACGCCCGAGCGGGGCGCCCTCCAGCAGCACCCGGCCCGAGGTGGGCCGGTAGACCCCGGTGAGGGCGTTGAAGCAGGTGGTCTTGCCCGCGCCGTTCGGGCCGATCAGCCCGAGGATCTCGCCGCGCCGGATGTCGAAGGAGACGCCGTCGAGGGCGACGAGGCCGCCGAAGCGCATCCCCACGTCCTCCATCGACAGCAGCGTGTCCCCGACGTCGACGGCGATGTCCCGGTCCGGGGCGACGACCTCGGCGACCGCCGCCTCGTGCTCGGCCCGCTCCTCGGGCGTCATCCGGGCGACCTCGGCGACGATGCCGCCCTCGACCGGTTCCTGGTCGGGGGCGCTCACCGGACGGGCCCCGAGCTCGCGGTGCCCGCGGTCATGGGGTCGTCGGCGGCGACCTGGTCGGGCCGTCCAACGAGGCGCCGGTAGGCCTCGCGGCCGTAGGTGAGCAGCCGCTGCCGGGCACCGAGCAGGCCCTGCGGCCGGAACGCCATGAGCACGATGAGCGCCACTCCGAAGATCAGGTACTTGTAGCCCGCCAGCTCGACGAACCGGTTCGGGATGTAGGACACGATGAACGCGCCGACCACGGCGCCGACCTTGTTGCCGGACCCGCCGAGCACCACCGCGGCGAGGAACAGCACCGAGGTGGGGACGTCGAACTTCTGGTTGTTCACGAAGCCGACCTGGCCCGCGAACAGCGCCCCGGACAGACCGCCGATGGCCGCGCCGATGACGAAGGCCCACAGCTTGAACTGCACGGTGGGGACGCCCATGATCTGCGCGGCGTCCTCGTCCTCGCGGATCGCGATCCACGCGCGGCCGACCCGGCTGCGCTCCAGGTTCCCGACCAGCACCAGGATCACGATGGTGATCGTGACGACCAGCCAGTACCAGCTGGTGCCGTTGGAGTTGGAGAACAGCGGCTGGCCCGCGGAGTCGGTCCCCGGCGGGCGTCCGACGCCCTGGAAGCCGACCTGGCCCTTGAGCGGGCCGACGATCGTCGCCAGCAGCCGGATGATCTCCCCGAACCCGAGGGTGACGATCGCGAGGTAGTCCCCGCGCAGCCGCAGCGTCGGTCCGCCGAGCAGCAGGCCCGCGAGCATCGTGACGATCATGGCCAGCGGCAGCGTCCACAGGTACGGGATGTGCCAGACGACCGAGTCGGGGCTGGTGAACAGCGCGGCGACGTAGGCGCCGACGGCGAAGAAGCCGACGTAGCCCAGGTCGAGCAGGCCCGCCTGGCCGACGACGACGTTCAGCCCGATCGCCAGCAGCGCGAAGCGGGCGGCGTCGAACAGCGCGATGGGGAAGTTGGTGCCCGGCTCGGTGGTGATCAGCGGCGGGTTGAGCACCGGCAGCGCGTAGATCAGCGCGACGACCGGGAGCAGCCACAGCCACTGCTGCCAGCGGGGCAGGTCGTTCCAGCGGTCACGCAGCCCGCGCAGGCCGGACGTGCGCGCCGGGGCGGCCGGGGGAGTGGTCGAGGTCGTCATACCCGGGCCCTCCCCAGCGACTCGCCGAGGATGCCGGTCGGCCGGATCATGAGGATCCCGACCAGGACGACGAAGGCGACGACGTCGGTCCACTGCGCGTTGCCGAGCAGGGTCTGGCCGTAGTTGCCGATCACCCCGAGCAGCAGCCCGCCGAGCAGCGCGCCGCGGATGTTGCCGATCCCGCCGAGCACCGCGGCGGCGAAGGCCTTGATGCCGAGGATGAAGCCGCCGTTGTACTGGACGCCCGCGGGCACCTTCATGACGTAGAACAGCGCGGCCGCGCCGGCCAGGATGCCGCCGATGAGGAAGGTCAGGACGATGACGCGCTCGCGGTTGACCCCCATCAGCGTCGCGGTGTCCGGGTCCTGGGCGACGGCGCGCAGGCCGCGTCCGAGCCGGGTCCGGTTCACGAACTGGTCCACGATGATCATCAGCGCGATCGCGGCGACGAAGATGGTGATCTGCTGGCTGTCCACCGGTGCGCCGAAGATCGTGAAGACGACCTCGGGCCGGAACATGATCAGTGCGGGCTCCGGGTTGGGCCCGCGCCAGGCGAAGATCAGGTACTGCAGCGCGAAGGACGCGCCGATGGCGGTGATGAGGAACGCGAGCCGGGGCGCGTTCCGCCGTCGTAGCGGCCGGTAGGCGATGCGTTCGAGCAGCACCGCCACGATCCCCGCCGCGACCATCGCGACCAGCATCGCGAGTATCAGGTCCGCGACCAGGGCGACCGGTGAGAGGTCGGGGGAGGACGGGCCGAAGCCGAGCGCGGCGAGGGTGAAGAACAGGGCGTAGGCCCCGACGATGAACACCTCGGAGTGCGCGAAGTTGATCAGTTGCAGGACGCCGTAGACCATCGTGTAGCCCATGGCGATGAGCGCGTAGATCGCGCCGTAGGCCAGGCCGTCGACGGTGTTGGCCCAGAACTGGTCGGCGAGGGCGCCGACGTCGAAGCTGATCCAGTCCGGGCCCTGGGCGAGCACCGGTCCGATGGAGGTCAGGAGCACGGGGGTTCCTCACGTGCGTGGGCGTGCCCGCCCGCCCCGGTCGTCGCGGTGGCGACGACGGCGGGGCGGGCGGGCACGGTCGGAACTGCGTGTCCGGCCGAGGCCCGCGGCCGGTCGGGGCCGGCTCAGTTGCCGATCTCTCCCACGTAGACGATCTTGCCGTTCTCCACCTTGTAGCCGTAGACGGCCGTGGTGGCGAGCTCGCCGGTGGAGTCCCACTTGAACTGCTTGGACAGGCCGGCGCCGTCGTAGTTCTTGACGTAGTTCTTCACCGCGGCACGGTCGGTCGCCCCGGAGTCGATCGCCTTCAGCAGGATGGTGGCCGAGTCGTAGCCCTCCAGCGAGTAGGTGCCGGGCGCGGCGCCGTTGCTGACGGTCTTGTAGGCGTCGGCGAACTCCGGGATCAGCTCACCCGGGGTGCAGGGACAGGTGAAGAACGCGTTGTTGGACGCGTCGCCCGCGAGCTGGATGAACTGGTCGTCCTTGACGCCGTCCGGGCCGAGGAACACGCCGGTGAAGCCGCGGTTGGACAGCTGCTGGTCCAGCGGGGCGCCCTCGGCGTAGTAGCCGGAGTAGAACACCGCCTGCGGCTGCGCCGAGACGATCTTCGAGACGACGGCCGCGAAGTCCTTCTGGCCGGTGGTGACCTTGTCCTGGCAGCTGGCGTCGATGCCGGTGGCCTGCAGGGCCTGGTTGGTCGCCGCGGCCAGGCCGACGCCGTAGTCGGAGTCGTCCTGGATGACGCAGACCTTCTTGGCGCCCAGCTTGCCGGCCATGAACTTCGCCGCGGCCGGTCCCTGCACGTTGTCGTTGGCCAGCGCCCGGAAGAACGTGGTCCAGCCGTTCTTGGTCAGCGCCGGGTTGGTCGCCGACGGCGTGAGGTGGACCAGGCCGGCCTGCTCGAAGATGCCGCCGGTCGCCTTGGACTCACCGGAGAACGGCAGGCCGATGACGCCGACGATCGGCTGCTCGCTCGCGACCTGGGTGACGATGCCCGGCGCCTTGTCCGGGGTGCCCTCGGTGTCGAACCGCTTGAGCTGCACCTGGCAGTTCGGGTTCGCCTTGTTGTGCTGGTCGATCGCCAGCTGCACGCCGTTGACGATGTTGACGCCCAGCTGCGCGTTGCTGCCGGTCAGCGCACCGGCGTAGGCGAGGGTGGTGGTCGCGGCGCACTGCGCCTGGCCGTTGCCCGCCGGGTTCGCGGCGTTCGCCGGAACCGGGAGCGTGCTCACGGCGGGAATGTCCGGGCGGTTGCCCTGCTGCTCGCCACCACCGCCCTGCTGGCCGCCACCCTGCCCGGCGGCGCAGCCCGACAGCGTGAGTGCGAGTGCGACGCCGCCTGCGACGGCGATGGTGCGCCCTCGCCTGCCGGCTCCCTTGAGTCGTGATCCGAACACGTCGACCCTCCTGCTCGACCGCTCCCCCCGAAAAGAGCCGGTCTCCGTACGCCTGCGCCCGTCGGGCGAGGTCGGTCGGAAAGCTAGCCCTCGGGTTGCGTGCCGGAAAAGCGGTTCCGTCACGCTCTTAACCGAAGCGTGACAATGGAAGGCGGAGCTCAGAAGGAATTGATTCGACCGCGCGCCCGGAATCGTTACCGCGGCCGGGGTGTCGCCCCGTCGACGGGCGGACGCGTGTCGCGGTGCAGGCAGGTCAGCTTCGCGGTGCAGACGCGGCGGCCGTCGTCGTCGACGAGGACGATCTCGGTGGTCGAGGTGGACCGCCCGACGTGGATCGGCCGCGCGGTCCCGGTGACCCAGCCCGACGTGGCCGAACGGTGGTGGGTGCAGGCCAGCTCCAGCCCGACCGGGAACCGCTCGGGGAGCGCGTGCATCGCGGACAGGGTCGACCCGAGGGTCTCGGCGAGGACGCCGCTGGCGCCGCCGTGCAGCAGCCCGTAGGGCTGGCGGTTGCCCGCGACCGGCATCCGGCCGACGACCTCGTCGAGGTCGGCCTTGAGGATCTCGATGCCCATCCGGTCGGTGAGCTGCTCGTCGGCGTGCTCGGAGCTCAGCTCCGGCAGCTGGTCGGGGGTGATCGGCACCCGACGACCCTACGACGCGCCGTGGCCCGGGACGACGTCGTGCCACGTGGTCCACATCGCTCTTGCCCGCCCGTTCGACCGGATCTAACGTTTCGTACCGGAATGGTGAGCGTTGGCAACGAACGGGCGATCCGAGGTGGCCGGGTGGGGACGACGGGGCGGCGCGCGGTGCTGCGGGGCGCGGTCGGTGCCGGGGTGGCGCTGTTCGGCGCCGGGGCCTGTACGCGGGGGACGACGGAGGCCGCCACTGCTGCCACCACGGCCGCCACGGCGGCCCCGCGGGCGGATCCGGGCCCGCCGGACGCGGCGGGGGCACTGGTCCGGCTGCGCGAGGGCAACCGGCGCTGGCAGGAGGTCCACCCCGCCCACCCGCACGAGGGCGCCGAGGTCCGGACCTCGCTGGTGGGCGGGCAGCACCCGTTCGCGACCGTGCTGAGCTGCGTCGACTCCCGGGTCCCGCCCGAGCTGGTGTTCGACCAGGGGCTGGGCGACCTGCTGACCGTGCGCACGGCGGGCGAGGTGCTCGACGACGCCGTCCGCGGCAGCATCGAGTTCGGCCGCGGCGAGCTGGGGGTGCCGCTCGTCGTCGTGCTGGGGCACTCCTCGTGCGGTGCGGTGGCGGCCGCCGTCGACGCGGTGGACAGCGGCGAGCGGGCGCCGGGGCACCTGGCGCAGCTGGTGGCGGCGCTGCGGCCGTCGCTGACCGCCACCGGGACCCGGGCCGAGCGGATAGCCGCCGGGGTCGACACGCACGTGCGGCGCACGGTCGCCGCCCTGCGCCGCGACCCCGACCTGGCCGCGGCGGGCCCGGGCGCCCCGGCCGTCGCCGGTGCCCGCTACGACCTGGCCACCGGCCGGGTGGAGTGGCTCGAGACGCTCTGAGCCGCCGGCCGTGCGGGTCTCGTCACACGGGAGGGGTGCGGCGGCGTGCATGCTTGCCCGCGCGGACCCGTTCGCCGATCTTGGTCGGTGAGAAGCCGACCGAGGGAGACCCTATGGCGAACGACAGCAGGCCGACCGCGGCCCAGGCGTGGCAGATGATGGTGGAGGGCAACGGCCGCTGGCAGCGCGACGAGCGCGAGGACCCGCGCCGGTCCGCCGAGGAGCGCGCCGCCGCCGTGGCGGGGCAGACCCCGGCCGCGATGATCCTGTCCTGCTCGGACTCCCGGGTGCCCGCCGAGCTCGTGTTCGACCTGGGCCTGGGGGACCTGTTCGTCGTCCGGACCGCGGGCCAGGTCGTCGACGACGCCGTGCTGGGCACGCTGGCCTTCGGCGCCGGGGCGCTGGGCATCCCGCTGCTGGTGGTGCTCGGCCACTCCCAGTGCGGCGCGGTGAAGGCGGCCGTGTCGGTCGCCGCCGGGCAGCCCGCGCCGGCGCCGGCGACGCTGGGCGCGCTGGTCGGCGACATCGTCCCGGTGTGCGAGGGGGAGGGCGAGGGCGCCGTGGCCGGCGCGGTCGACGCCAACGTCCGCCGGGTCGTCGCGCAGCTGACGTCCGACCCGTCGCTGTCGGGGGCGGTCTGCAACAACCACCTCACGATCATCGGTGCCCGCTACGACCTGGAGACCGGCGCGGTCCTCGAGGTCTGACGGCTCAGCCCGGCCGGTGGGTCACGAGGATCGCGGTGCCGGGGAACAGCGCGCCGCGCAGCGGCGACCACTGCCCCCACACCCGCTCGTGGCCCTCCGGCCACTCCGGCTCGACCAGGTCGTCGAGCACCAGGCCGGCGGCGACGACGTCGCGCACCCGGTCGCCGAGCGTGCGGTGGTGCTCGACGTAGGTGGCCCGGCCGTCGCCGTCGACCTCCAGGTACGGGGTCCGGTCGAAGTAGGACTGGACGACGGTGAGCCCCTGCTCGCCGGGGTCGTCGGGGAAGACCCAGCGCATCGGGTGGTTCACCGCGAACACCCAGCGCCCGCCGGGCCGCAGCACCCGGTGCACCTCGCGCATGACCCGACCCGGGTCGGCGACGAAGGGGATCGCCCCGAACGCCGAGCAGGCGTGGTCGAACGTGGCGTCGGCGAACGGCAGGTGCTCGGCGCCGGCCTGCACGAGCGGCACCGGCAGCCCGAGCGCGTCGTTCAGCCGGGCCGCGTGGCGCAGCATCCCGCCGGAGACGTCGAGCGCGACCGGGTGCGTCCCGCGGCGGGCCAGCCACCGGCTGCACGGGGCGGAGCCGGCACCCACCTCCAGCACCCGCTTCCCGGCCAGGTCCGCGGGCGGGCCGAGCAGGCCCGCCTCGTCCTCGTGCAGGTTCTCCGGGCACCAGACGAACGCCTCGTCGCCGATGTCGGAGCCGTGCTCGGCCAGGTAGTCGTCGGCGTCGGCGTCCCACCAGCGGCGCCCGGCCGCCTCGGACTCGGCGCTGCCGACGCGGCGCCGGGCGACACCCGTGGTGCCCACGGCGTCCTCGGCGGAGAAGTACTCGTCGCGGCTGCTCATGACCACCCGATCGTCGCAAGCGCATGCGCTCCCGCGGATGGCGGACCCGCATTGCCGGGGGGTTTGCGGGCCGCGTAGCATTCTTCCCGCACCGTGGTCAACGTGTCGGCCGACCGCGCGGCGCCACTCCAGCGCCGGTCTCGCGGGTGTCCGTGCACCGATGTTCCCGACCACGGGAATCGACGCCAGAGGGTGACTGTTACAACGTCACAGCTACACGTACCAGAACCGGGGCGCGCTGCTGCAGCAGAGCCGACCGGGCCGACCATGCCAGAGAAATCCATCGGAGCACCTCACTACATGTCCACCGACACCACCGCCGCCCCGACCACGCCGCAGGTCGCTATCAACGACATCGGGTCGGAGGAGGACTTCCTCGCCGCCATCGACCAGACGATCAAGTACTTCAACGATGGCGACATCGTCGAGGGCACCATCGTCAAGGTCGACCGTGACGAGGTCCTGCTCGACATCGGCTA
This sequence comes from Pseudonocardia sp. ICBG601, assembly GCF_020496245.1. Lineage (NCBI taxonomy): Bacteria > Bacillati > Actinomycetota > Actinomycetes > Pseudonocardiales > Pseudonocardiaceae > Pseudonocardia > Pseudonocardia sp. ICBG601. Next base: position 3,278,555 of record NZ_JAHLJA010000148.1, read on the forward strand.
CAAGACCGAGGGCGTCATCCCCTCGCGCGAGCTGTCGATCAAGCACGACGTCGACCCCGCCGAGGTCGTCGAGGTCGGCGAGTTCGTCGAGGCCCTCGTCCTCCAGAAGGAGGACAAGGAGGGTCGGCTGATCCTGTCCAAGAAGCGCGCGCAGTACGAGCGCGCCTGGGGCACGATCGAGGCGCTCAAGGAGGCCGACGAGCCGGTCGAGGGCACCGTCATCGAGGTCGTCAAGGGCGGCCTGATCCTGGACATCGGGCTCCGCGGCTTCCTCCCGGCCTCGCTGGTCGAGATGCGCCGCGTGCGCGACCTGCAGCCGTACGTCGGCCGCAAGATCGAGGCCAAGATCATCGAGCTGGACAAGAACCGCAACAACGTGGTCCTGTCCCGCCGCGCCTGGCTCGAGCAGACCCAGTCCGAGGTCCGCAGCGAGTTCCTCAACCAGCTGCAGCGCGGTCAGGTCCGCAAGGGCGTCGTCTCCTCGGTGGTCAACTTCGGTGCGTTCGTCGACCTGGGCGGGGTCGACGGCCTGGTGCACGTCTCCGAGCTGTCCTGGAAGCACATCGACCACCCGAGCGAGGTCGTCGAGGTCGGCCAGGAGGTCACCGTCGAGGTCCTCGACGTCGACCTGGACCGCGAGCGCGTCTCCCTGTCGCTGAAGGCGACCCAGGAGGACCCGTGGCGCCTGTACGCCCGGACCCACGCGATCGGCCAGATCGTGCCGGGCAAGGTCACCAAGCTCGTCCCGTTCGGCGCGTTCGTCCGCGTCGAGGAGGGCATCGAGGGCCTGGTCCACATCTCCGAGCTGGCCGAGCGCCACGTCGAGATCCCGGAGCAGGTCGTCCAGGTCGGCGACGACGCGATGGTCAAGGTCATCGACATCGACCTCGACCGCCGTCGCATCTCGCTGTCGCTGAAGCAGGCCAACGAGGGCATGACGGTCGACACCGAGTTCGACCCGACCCGCTACGGCATGGCCGCCGAGTACGACGACCAGGGGAACTACATCTACCCCGAGGGCTTCGACGTCGACTCCGGCGACTGGAAGGAAGGCTTCGACGAGGCCCGCGCGGCCTGGGAGAAGCAGTACGCCGAGGCGCAGGCCCGCTACGACCAGCACATGGCGCAGATCCGCAAGGCCGCCGAGGCCGAGGCGGAGGGCGGCGACGACATCGCGCCGGCGAACTACTCCTCCGGCGGTGACGACGACCGTTCGACCGGCGGTGGCGGTGGCCAGGCCGAGTCGGGTGGCTCGCTCGCCAGCGACGAGCAGCTCGCCGCACTGCGCGAGAAGCTCTCCGGCGGGGCCTGACAGCCCCCGGCCGGTCCCGCGCGGACCGGCGACAGCACCACACCGGGCCCCGGTGACCGTCACGGTCACCGGGGCCCGGCCCGTTTCCGGGGGCCCTACGTGGCCCGGTCGACGCCCGTTCACGTCGCTCGGCGTGTCAGAGCGGACACGCCAGGTGCAGATCACGGTTCGGCTGCGGTTGGTCACGGCGCGCGCACCGGTCCGGAGTCGATCTTCGGGTCGGCCTAGATTGGGTGCATGGCCGGCCGTACCGTCCGCCGGACGCGTTCCGGCGAGTCCCTGTCCCACGACCGCACGTTTCTGCGCCGCGGACGGTCCGCACTCGCGGGCGTCCTGCTCACCGCGGTCCTCGCCGGATGCGGCACGGCGTCCGGGGACACCGGGATCGCGGTCCCGACGTTCCCGGCCGAGCAGTCCGGCGCCGCCCAGGCCGGGCGGGGACCGATCCCGATCGCGCTGCCCACCGACTGCGTGCAGCTGATGGACCCCGAGCAGGCCGGAGCGCTGTTCGGGCAGGTCCTGGGGTCGGTGTCGGTCCAGTCGGTCCGCGGCGTCCCCGAGGCGTCGGTCAACCGCACCGAGCGCACCGCCTGCACCTACCGCGCGGGCGGCCAGGCCCAGGCCTTCGGCGGGGCGCGCAACTCCGGCCCGGTGCTGTTCCAGCTCAACATCGGCCGCTACGGCGACACCGCGTCCGCGACCCGGCAGTGGCAGCTCAACACCAACGCCGAGCGCGGCTCGGCCACCGCCTCGCGCGACATCACCGTGGGCTCGGTCCCCGGCGTCCTCGTCGAGCGGCCGGACGAGACCACCCTGGCCCTGGTCTACGGCGTCGACACGCTGACGTTCATCCTGCCGGTGGCCGCCCCCGGGCAGACCCGGTCCGCGGCCGAGACCCTGCCCGACCTGGCCCAGCGCATCATCCCGGCGCTGACGCCGACGCAGCCGCCGTCCGCGCGGCCGACGCCCGCCGCACCGCCGGCGGCGCCCGCCCCGCAGGCCGGCACCGGTGTCGCGGGCAACGCACGCGGCACCACCTGAGCGCGGCCGGGGCGACCCGGCACGGCCCGCTACGGTGATCACGTGCTGCGGACAGGGCTGACCGGCGGAATCGGTGCGGGCAAGTCGACGGTCGCGACACGACTGGTCGAACGCGGGGCGGTGCTGGTCGACTCCGACGTGATCGCCCGCGAGGTCGTCGAACCGGGCACCGCGGGGCTGGCGGCGATCGTCGAGGCCTTCGGCCGGGACGTCCTCGACGCCGACGGCCGGCTCGACCGGCCTGCCCTCGCCGCCGTGGTCTTCTCCGACGCCGGGGCACGGCGCACCCTCGACGGCATCGTGCACCCGCTGGTGCGGGCCCGGTCCGACGAGCTCATCGCCGCCGCCCCGGCGGACGCGATCGTCGTGCAGGACATCCCGCTGCTCGTCGAGGGCGGCATGGCCCCGGCGTTCCCGCTGGTCGTGGTGGTCGGGGTGGACGCCGAGGAGCGGGTCCGGCGGCTGGTGTCCGCGCGCGGGATGAGCGAGCAGGACGCCCGGGCCCGGATCGCCGCCCAGGCCACCGACGAGCAGCGCCGCGCCGTCGCCGACGTCTGGCTGGACAACTCGGGGGACCCGGACGACACCCGTCGCCGGGTGGACGCGCTGTGGGACGGGCGGCTCGCCGGGTTCGAGGAGAACCTGCGCACGGGCCGCCCGGCCGCGGACGGGCCGCCCCGGCTCGTCGAACACGACCCGGACTGGGCGGCGCAGGCCCACCGGCTCGCCGAGCGCGTCGCGGTCGCCGCGGGCGGTCCCGGCCGCGGGGTGGACCACGTCGGGTCGACGGCCGTCCCGGGGCTCCCGGCCCGCGACGTGCTCGACCTGCAGCTCGCGGTGGAGTCGCCCGCCGACGCCGGCACGGTCACCGATGCCCTGGTCGCGGCCGGGTTCCCGGTCGACGCCGCCGCCCCGGAGGAGACCACGGGCACGGTGCGGGTGCACCGCTCGGCCGACCCGGGGCGGGCCGCGGTGGTGGCCGTGCGGGTGCACGGCTCGCCCGCCTGGCGGCACGCGGTCGAGCTGCGGGACCGGCTGCGCGCCGACGCGACCGCCCGTGCCGGCTACGCCGCGCACAAGCGTGCAGCGGCGGAACGGCACGCCGACGACCCGGACCCGCGTCACTACCGTGCGTACACGGCCGAGTGGCGATCCGACCCGAACGGCTGAGCATGTCGGGACGCAGATCACGCGGAACGTGACGATCGGGTCGCGCCGGACCCGTTTCTGTAACGCCGCACGCTCGTTGGTCGATCAGGCGGGGCAGAGGGTGCTCCTGCCCGGATCGGCCGCGGTACCTGCGGGTACCCGTCGATCGGGCCGGTCACCGGGGTGATCGGCACCGGACCGGAGGGTCCGGTGACGGCGACGAGAGGACACGGGGTTGAGCACAGTGGCCCAGCGTTTCGGGGCGGACGGCGAGTTCGCCGAGCCCGAGCGCGCGCCCGCGTTCCCCCACACGGACGAGTACGGCGGTGCGCCGGAGCCGGCCGAGCAGGGCGCGATCGACCACGACGCGTGGACCGGCGCCGAGTACGAGGCCCCGCCGATCAGCGGCGCCGTCGTCCAGCAGCACCGCACGCTCCCGCACGGTGAGCTCCGTGCGGACTTCGGCGCACACCTCGAGACGCACTACCCGCGCCTGGTCGCGCAGCTCTACGCGATCACGCTCAACCCGCACGACGCGCACGACGCGGTGCAGGACGCCTACTCGCGTGCCTGGCGGCGCTGGGCCGCGCTGCGCGCCGAGCCCGCGGGCCCGGACCACGAGGACGCGGCCGTCGGCTGGGTCCGGCGGGTCGCGATCCGCACGTCGATGCGGGGGCGGATCCTGCGCCGCCGTCGCAGGCCGTCGCCGGAGGAGACCGACCCGCGCACCGGGGCGCTCCTGGAGGCACTCGGGCGGCTCGCACCCGTCGACCGCCGGGCCGTGGTGCTGCACCACATGGCCGGCCTGTCGACCGGCGCGGTCGCCGAGCTCGAGCGGGTCACCGAGCACGAGGTGCGGCGCCGGCTCGTCCGCGGTCGCGAGGTCGTGACCGAGGGCATGGCCGAGGTGCTGGAGGAGATCATCGGACCGGCGGGTGGCGCGGTCGGGGGACCGCCGCCGGGTCACGGGGCGCCGCAGTACGACCTGCGTGGCGGGTACCCACCCGCCACCGAGGGGGGACGGGTATGAACGGGTTCGCCGACATCGACCGGGAGTTCCACCGGCTCGACGACGTCCTGGCCGCGGCGGTGCCGCTGCCGGCCGTCGACGACGTGATCTCCCGCGCCGCCGGTGCGCGCCGGGCCACCTCGGCCGCGGCCGCGGCGGTGCTCACCGTCGGGTCGCTGGGCGGGATCACCGCCGTCGCGACCGCGGCCGCGCCCGACGGGAGCTTCGTCGGGCCGCCCTTCGCCATCGCCGCGCCGCAGGAGAGCGGCCCCACCCCCGAGCCGGTCGAGGCCGGTGACACGGGCGGTGCGGCCACCGGTGACGGCAGCCTCCCGCCGGCGTTCGACCCGACCGTCGCGGCGACCCACGGTGGCGCGCTGCCCGGTGGTGGCGGCTCGCACGCCGCGCCCGCGCCCGGTCCGGCCCCCGCGCCCGGCACCCCCGGCGCGCCCGTGCTCCCGCCGCCGCCCACCGGTGGCGGTCAGCCGACCCCGCCGCCGCACACGACGCAGCCGCAGCCGACCGACGAGGGCTCGCCCGAGCCGACGACGCCTCCGCCGCCGACCACGACGAAGCCGCCGGTGACGACCACGCCTCCGCCGGTCACGACGACTCCGCCGACCTCGACGCCCAAGCCGACCGACGAGGGCACCCCGGAGCCGACGACGACCTCCCCGGTCCCGACGACGACGAACTCGGCCGCGCCGACCACCACCTCGCCCGACCCGACGACCACCACCGGGACCACGACGCCGGAGACCTCGACCAGCGCCGTCGGCCTCGGCCCGGCGCAGTCCTCCGCGCTCTGACCCACCCGGGCCGGCCCCGCCACGGCCGGCCGGTGCCCCGACCCACCCGCCACGGCCGGTCGGTGCCCCGGACGCGCCGCGCGGACCGGCCGCCGTCGCGGGTCGGTGGCGCCGGTCAGTCCGGAGCGTCCTCCGGCCGGTCCCGCGGCCCCAGGTCGATCCCCAGGGACGCCAGCCAGGCCACGTGGTCGTGGTCGTGGCGGACCAGCCCGTCGAGCACGGCGTGCGACCGCTCCAGGGCGTACTCGGCCAGGTCGGTCCCGACCAGCCCCTGTGCCACGGCGGCGACGAACTCGTCGACGTCGATGACGTCGGTCCCGCGGCCGCGGCGGACCACGAGGTCCAGGTAGAGGTCGGTCATGTGCAGCCGCCTGCCCTCGCGGGTGATCGCGGCGACGTCGACGTACACGTCCTGGTCGCGTTCGTGCCCCGGCCGCCACCGCCAGTCCGACAGGCACACGCCCAGCTCCGGGAGCACCCAGGTCTCGATCCACCAGGCGTTCGGCCGGGCGACGACGGGCCGGGACAGGTACAGCCCCCAGGTCTCCTCGCGCAGCGTGGCGATCTCGCGGTGGGTCCCCTTGGTGTCGACCTGGACGCCCCGCTCGGGGTCGAAGGTCTGCGTCTTGGGCGGGTGCACGGTCGCCCATCCTGCCGGTCCGGCCGTCCCGGCGGGGGCGCACGGCGGGAAAGTGTCGGGGGTCGCTCGTACCCTGGTGTCATGGCATTCGCGACCGAGGTCCCGGGCAGCGCGGCGGACTCCCGTGCCCGGGAGGACGCTGCACACCCGGACGCGGGCACCACCCCGACGGACACCCCGCGCGCGCACTCCGAGCACCGCCCGGTGGGTGCGGTCGAGCGCAGCACGGCCCCGTTCCGCGTGGTCAGCGAGCACGTCCCGGCCGGTGACCAGCCGACCGCGATCGCCGAGCTGGACCGGCGGCTGCGTGCCGGCGAGGAGGACGTCGTCCTGCTGGGCGCCACCGGTACCGGCAAGTCGGCCACCACCGCGTGGCTGATCGAGCAGCAGCAGCGTCCGACGCTGGTGATGGCACCGAACAAGACCCTGGCCGCGCAGCTGGCGAACGAGCTGCGGGAGATGCTCCCGAACAACGCGGTCGAGTACTTCGTCTCGTACTACGACTACTACCAGCCCGAGGCCTACATCGCGCAGACCGACACCTACATCGAGAAGGACAGCTCGATCAACGACGACGTCGAGCGGCTGCGGCACTCGGCGACGATGAACCTGCTGTCCCGGCGCGACGTCGTCGTGGTCGCCTCGGTGTCGTGCATCTACGGCCTCGGTACCCCGCAGTCCTACCTCGACCGGTCCGTCTCGCTGCGGGTCGGCGAGGAGGTCGAACGGGACCGGCTGCTGCGGCTGCTGGTCGACGTGCAGTACACCCGCAACGACATGTCCTTCACCCGCGGCACGTTCCGGGTCCGCGGTGACACCGTCGAGATCATCCCCGCCTACCAGGAGCTGGCGCTGCGGATCGAGTTCTTCGGCGACGAGATCGAGGCGCTCTACTACCTCAACCCGCTGACGGGGGAGGAGGTCGAGCAGGTCGACGAGATCAAGGTCTTCCCGGCGACGCACTACGTCGCGGGCCCGGAGGCGATGGAGCGCGCCGTGCGCGCCATCGAGGCCGAGCTGGAGGAGCGCCTCGCGCAGCTGGAGAACCAGGGCAAGCTGCTGGAGGCCCAGCGGCTGCGGATGCGGACCCAGTACGACATCGAGATGATCCGCCAGGTCGGGTTCTGCTCGGGCATCGAGAACTACTCGCGCCACATCGACGGCCGCGGCGCCGGCACGGCACCGGCCACCCTGATCGACTACTTCCCGGACGACTTCCTGCTGGTCATCGACGAGTCGCACGTGACCGTGCCGCAGATCGGCGGCATGTACGAGGGCGACATGTCCCGCAAGCGCAACCTCGTCGAGTACGGCTTCCGCCTCCCCTCCGCGGTCGACAACCGGCCGCTGACCTGGGAGGAGTTCGCGGACCGGATCGGCCAGACCGTCTACCTGTCCGCGACCCCGGGTCCCTACGAGCTCAACCGCACCGGCGGCGAGTTCGTCGAGCAGGTCATCCGCCCCACCGGCCTGGTCGACCCCGAGGTCGTCGTGAAGCCGACCAAGGGCCAGATCGACGACCTGGTCGCCGAGATCCGGGAGCGGACCGACAAGGACGAGCGGGTCCTGGTCACCACGCTGACCAAGAAGATGGCCGAGGATCTCACCGACTACCTGCTCGAGCTCGGGATCAAGGTCCGGTACCTGCACTCCGAGGTCGACACCCTGCGCCGGGTGGAGCTGCTGCGCCAGCTGCGGTCCGGCGAGTACGACGTGCTGGTCGGCATCAACCTGCTCCGTGAGGGCCTCGACCTGCCCGAGGTGTCGCTGGTGGCGATCCTCGACGCAGACAAGGAGGGCTTCCTCCGGTCCGGCACCTCGCTGATCCAGACCATCGGCCGCGCGGCGCGCAACGTCTCCGGCCAGGTGCACATGTACGCCGACCGGATCACCGACTCGATGCAGTACGCGATCGACGAGACCGACCGCCGCCGCGCCAAGCAGGTCGCCTACAACACCGAGCGCGGCATCGACCCGCAGCCGCTGCGCAAGCGGATCGCCGACATCCTCGACCAGGTCTACCGCGAGGCCGAGGACACCGAGGCCGTCCCGGTCGGCGGGTCGGGCCGCAACGCCTCGCGCGGCAAGCGGGCCGCGGGGGAGAAGGGGCGCGCCCCCGCCCCGGCCGGCAGCTCCGGGGTGGCGGCGAAGGACACGGCGGGCATGCCGCGTGCCGAGCTGGCCGACCTCATCCAGCAGATGAACGACCAGATGCTCACCGCCGCACGGGACCTCCAGTTCGAGCTGGCGGCCCGGCTCCGCGACGAGATCGCCGACCTCAAGAAGGAGCTGCGGGGGATGGACGCGGCCGGGGTGTCGTAGGCGGGTCCCGCGGCGGGGCGCGGGGTCGCGCCCCGCTACCGTGGTCCACCGTCGTCCCCAAGCGGCCGCCGGGCTCCGCCCGTCGCGCGGCCCGTACCCGTCCGGCCCGGCCGCACACGGAGGAGCCCGCGTGACCGTCACCCGCACCCCGCACGACCCCGACGTGCCCGCCGCTCGCGGCGGGGCCGCCCCGGTCCTCGTCGGACGGCTGCGGACGGCGGCGCTCACGCCCTGGACGCTCGTGGTCACCGTGCCGCTGCTGGCCGCGGCGCTGTACTGGTCCTGGGTCCGGCTGCGCGACTACGCGCTCGACCTCGACGTCTACCGGATCGGCGTGCAGGTCTGGCTGGACGGCGGGGACATGTACGGGCGGCTCCCGCTGCCCCTGCACGGGCCCGAGCTGCCCTTCATCTACCCGACCTTCGCCGCCATCACGATGGTGCCGCTGACCGTGGTGCCCTACGCCGTCGCGTTCACCGCCCAGTTCGTCGCGTCGGTGCTGTCGCTGGCGGTCTGCATCGCGCTGACCATCCGGGTCGCGTGGCCCGCGGGCGGGCTGCGGGCCCCGTTCGTGCTGGGCGTGCCGGTGCTGGCCGCGGTGCTGCTCATGGAGCCGGTCGCGCAGACCTTCGCCTTCGGCCAGATCAACCTCGTGCTGATGCTGCTCGTGCTGGTCGACCTGCTCGCCCCGCGGACCTGGTGGCCGCGCGGGCTGCTGCTCGGCCTGGCCGCGGCGATCAAGCTGACCCCGGGCGGGTTCGTCCTGTACTTCCTGGTGCGGCGGGACTGGAAGGCGGCGGGCGTCGCCGTCGTCACCGGCATCCTCGCGACCGGTCTCGGGTTCGTGGTCGACCTCGACTCCTCGGTGCGGTACTGGTTCGTCGGGGGACCGGCGGCCGGGGTGAGCGGCTCGACGTTCTTCTCGAACGAGACCGTGCAGGCCGTGCTCGCCCGCCAGGAGGTCCCCGACCCCTGGTTCCACATCCTGTGGCTGGGCATCGTCGCCGTCCTGCTGGCGCTGGCCGTGCCGGTCATCCGCCGCTCCGAGCCGGTGATCGCGATGTCGGCGACGGCCGCCGTCGTGCTGATGGCGACCCCGACCGCCTGGTCGCACCACTGGGTGTGGGTCGTGCCCGCGCTGATCGGGATCGGTGCGCACGCCCTGCGGTACCGCAGCGCCGGGTGGGCCGCGGTCGGCGCGGTGATCGCCGCGATCTTCTACATCGCGCCGTTCCGCTGGATGCCCAACGTGTGGGGCGTCGAGATGAAGTGGAGCCTCTGGGAGCAGTTCCTCGGGGCCAGCTACGTCATCCCCGCCGCGCTGACCCTCGGACTGGGCTGCTGGTACGTCACCCGGGGCCCGGGCCGTCCCGGCGGTCCGCGGGCCCCGCACCCCGAACGGCACCGCGTCGGCTCCTGACCCTCCGGCGGGGCCCGCCCGGGCACGACCGCCCGCGACTATGGCGCGCGTCACGGACACCCGCCTACTGTGGGAGCCGGAGGTGCCGGTGGAGCCAGTCGACGACGACCGGAACCGGGCAGGCGTGTGCGCCGTCCGCCCGGGGACCGACCTCGGTCGGCACGCCCGCATGCTGTCCCGGCTGCACGACGCGGTGCTGTCCGGCGACGCCCGCCCCGACGACACGGCGCGCGGACGCCGGCTGGTCACCCGCTCCTGGGACCGGGTCCGGGCCCAGGGCGTGGACCCCGACGCCGGTGAGCCGCCCGGCCCGCTGGACGCCGCCGTCGTCGAGCAGCGCCGCGCGACGTCACCGCTGGTCCCGGTGCTGCCCGCGCTGCGGGCCGCGCTGACCTCGGTCGCCGAGGACGCCCGGCACGTGATGGTCGTCTGCGACGCCGACGGGGTCCTGCTGTGGCGGGAGGGCTCGACCGCCGTCCGCCGCCGCGCCGACGCGCTCGGGTTCACCGAGGGCGCGGAGTGGTCCGAGCAGTCGGTCGGCACCAACGCGATCGGGACCGCGCTCGCCGAGGGCGGGCCGGTGCAGATCTTCTCCGCCGAGCACTTCGTGCGCAGCCACCACGGCTGGACCTGCACCGCGGCCCCCGTGCACGACCCGCGCAGCGGTGAGCTGCTCGGCGTCGTCGACCTGTCCGGGCCCGCCGAGACCATCCACCCGACGACCGTCGCGCTCGTCGACACCGCGGTGCGGCTCGCCGAGGCCGGGCTGTGGCAGCGCCACGAGGCCCGCCTCGACGCGCTGCGCACCATCGGCGCCCCGATGCTCGCCGGCGACACCGGGCCGGGCCTGGTCGTCGACGACCACGGCTGGGTCGCCGCCGCGTCCGGGTTACCCGGCGTCGAACGGGTCGCCGCACCGGTGCCGGAGCGCCTGATCGCCGTGCACGGGCTGGGGCCGTGCCTGCCCGAGCCGGTGCCCGGCGGCTGGCTGCTGCGCCCGGCATCCGGCGGGAGCAGGCGGATGCGGCTGCGCCTGGACCTGGACGGCCGTCCGCCGCAGGCCGTCATCGAGGGCACGACCCGCTGGGTGCACCCGTTGTCGACCCGGCACGCCGAGGTCCTGGTGCTGCTCGCCCGGGCCGGGGCGAGCGGGCTGGACGCGGCCACGCTGTCCCAGGGGCTCTACGGCGACCGGGCGCACCTGGTCACCGTCCGCGCCGAGATGTCGCGGCTGCGCCGGAACCTGGGCGGGATCCTGCTGGCCCGCCCCTACCGGATCGCCCCCGAGGTCGAGCTGGACCTGACGGGGCTGGCGGGCAGCCGAGTCGTGCGCGAGTCGACCGCGCCGGGCGTGGCCGCCCTGCGCCGCGACTGAGCGCCCCCGCCGCTGCAACCCGCCTGCAACGCTGTCCGTGACCCGCGTCACCGGCTGGACTGGGGTCCGCGGGAACGTCCCGCCGCGGCAGGGACGCCGCCCCCGGCGGCCCGCGCGAGCGAACTGGGAGGCCGACATGGGTGTCGCCGTGGTCACCGGAGCCGGACGCGGGATCGGGCGGGGCATCGCCCTGCGCCTGTCACGCGACGGGCACGCCGTCGCCATCAACGACCGGGACGCCCACGGCGCCACCGCCGTCGCCGAGGAGATCCGCGCGGCCGGCGGGACCGCGGTGGCCTACCCGGCCGACGTCACCGACCCCGACGCGGTCACCGCGATGGTCGGCCAGGTCGCCGAGGAGCTCGGCGGTCTGGACGTGATGGTCGCGAACGCCGGTATCGCGCAGGTCAAGCCGCTGCTCGAGGTGACCCCCGACGACCTGCGCACCATCTTCGACGTCAACGTGTTCGGCGTCGTCTACTGCCTGCAGGCCGCCGCCCGCGTGATGATCGACCGGGGGACCGGCGGCAAGATCGTCAGTGCCGCGTCGATCGCCGGGCACCAGGGCTTCGACCTCCTCGGGCACTACTCGGCGACCAAGTTCGCCGTCCGCGCCCTCACCCAGGCCGCGGCCAAGGAGCTGGCGCCGCACCGGATCACCGTGAACGCGTACTGCCCGGGGATCGTCGGCACCGACATGTGGGACCTGATCGACGAGCAGATGGGCGCCCGCAGCGGCGCGGGGAAGGGCGAGACGCTGAAGCAGTACGCGGCCGGGATCCCGCTGGGCCGGGTGCAGACCGCCGACGACGTCGCCGCCTTCGTCTCCTACCTCGCCGGCCCGGACTCCGACTACATGACCGGCCAGGCCGTCATGATCGACGGCGGGGTGGTCATGGTCTGAGGGCCCACCGGGGTGCCGGGCCGCGCGGGTGGCCCGGCACCGCGGTCAGCTGGTGATGTCCTTGGTGCGGAACCGCCACGCCGCGAGCCCCAGGAACGCGGTGGCGTAGCAGACCGCGGAGAACGTCCCGTAGGTCATGTCCGACCAGTCGACGTCGGTCGCCAGCAGCGCCGACCAGGCGTCGCCGTAGTGGGTCGGGAGGAAGTCCCGGATGATCCCCAGGTCTTCGATCTGGTCGATGATCTGGGAGACGATCGAGGCCATCACCGCGCCGCCGACCGCGCCCAGCGGGGCGTCGGTGCTCACCGACAGCAGCAGCGCCAGACCGGCCACCCAGCTCAGCTGCACGGTCACGTACAGCGCGCCGAGCATCACCCGCCCGGCCGCGCTCCAGAACGGCAGCGACTCCCCGATCGGCGAGACCAGGTCCCCGGTGCCGTAGGCGATCGCCCCCACCACCAGCGACGCGACCGGGAGCAGCAGCAGCGCCGCCATCGACAGCACCCCCGCGACGACGGCCTTCTGCCGCAGCAGCCGCGCCCGCGGCACCGGGACGGCCAGCAGGTAGCGCAGCGACGACCACGACGCCTCCGAGGCCACCGTGTCCCCGAAGAACAGCGCGACCAGCACCACCAGCAGGAAGCTCGCCGAGGCGAACAGCGTGAACACCGCGAAGTTCGCGGCGCTGCCCGACGCCAGGTCGACCAGGCTCGGGCCACGGGCGCCGGGCTCGTCGTCGCCGAGGGAGAACGCGGCCCACAGGATGATCGGCATCGCCACGACCAGCGCGAACGCGACCTGGGTGCGACGGCGCTGGAGCTGGCGGACCAGCTCGGTGCGCAGCGGCATCGTCCGTCCCGGGACGGCGGGCGGCGCGGCCCGGCCGGTCACGAGGTCGCCGACGTGCCCGCGGCGGGTCGAGAGCTGACGGTCGTCACTCACGAGGTACCTCCGACGTCGCGCCCCTCGGGGCCCACCAGTTCCAGGAACGCGTCCTCCAGCCGTCCGCGCGGCCCGGCCGCGCTGACCGCGACCCCGCCGGACACCAGCGCGGCGACGGCGTCGGCGCGGGCGGTGCCGTCGAGGTGGGCGTGCACGACGCCCGGCTGGTCCCCGGTGACGACGTCGGTGACGCCGTCGAGGGCGGCCAGCACGGCCTCGGCCCGGCCGGTGTCGTCCACGGTGAACGACGAGCCGCCCCCGGCCGCCATCAGCTCGGCGACCGTCCCCGCGGCGACGACCGTGCCGCGGTGCATGACCACGACCTCCGAGCAGGTCTGCTCCACCTCCGACAGCAGGTGGCTGGACACGAGCACGGTCCGGCCGCCCGCGGCGTAGCGGCGCAGCAGCTCGCGCATCGCGTGGATCTGGGGCGGGTCGAGCCCGTTGGTGGGCTCGTCGAGGATGAGCAGCTCGGGCAGGCCCAGCATCGCCTGCGCGATCGCGAGGCGCTGCCGCATGCCCTGGGAGTAGGTGCCGACGCGGCGGTGCACCGAGTCGCCGAGCCCGGCGATCTCCAGCGTCTCCTCCATCCGCGCCTGCTCCGGCGGGCGGCCGGTGGCCTCCCAGTAGAGCCGCAGGTTCTCCGCGCCCGACAGGTGCGGCAGGAACCCCGGGCCCTCGACGAACGCGCCGATCCGGGACAGCACCGCCGCGCCGGGGCGGATGGGGCGGCCGAACGCCGTCATCGTCCCGGCGGTGGGCGCGATCAGGCCCATGAGCATGCGCAGGACGGTCGTCTTGCCGGCGCCGTTCGGGCCGAGCAGGCCGAGCACCGCGCCGCGCGGCACGGTGAACGACACGTCGGACACCGCGGCGAACCCGTTGCGGTAGGTCTTGGCCAGCCCGCCGACGACCAGCGGCGGAGCGTCGTCGGGCACGTCGTCGTCGGAGGGCTCGGTCCGGCGCGACCGCAGCCGCGCCACCAGCCACACCAGGAGCGCCGCGGCCAGCACCGCGGCGATCCCGAGCACCGGCCACAGCGGAACGGTCCCCGCCGACTCGGTGCGGCCGGGGACCTGGGGCACCGACAGCGCGGTGTCCCCGGCGAGCCCGACCCGCCACACGGCCGGGTCGGCGCCGGAGTCGTAGCCCTGGTCGGTCGTCGACAGCTGCACCAGCAGGCGGCTGCCCGCCTGCACCGGTGCGACGACTCCGGGCAGCGTCACCGTCGCCTCGGCGGGGGAGCCGTCGGCGGGGACGGCGATCCGCAGCGGTGCGACGGCGTTGCCCAGCAGCGTGCTGCGACCGTCGGGGGTGAGCGTGGTGAGCGACGCGAACAGCACCGCGGTGTCCGGGGCGGGTTGCCCGGCGACCCGCGCGACGCGCACCGTCACCCGCGGCGCCCCGGAGGGCTGCATCGCGTCGGCGACGGGTGCGGTGAGGAACCGGGCGGACTGGCCCGGTGTCGTCAGGCCGGACAGGCCGCCGAGCGAGCCCAGCGACCCGAGCGCCGAGCCGAGGCCGGGCAGCGACGTGAGCGCCGAGGGGTTCCCGCCCGGCGGGTGGACGACGGTCTGCTCGCCGCCCTCGAGGGGCAGTGCGGTCGTCGGGGCGGGGCCGGAGCCCGCGGTCAGGCCGGGGTAGGCGTCGGCGAGGACGGTCCGGCCGGTGGGGGTGTCGCCACGGGTGCGGACGGTGCTGCGGACCTGGTAGGCGAAGGGGGCCTCGGCGAGGCCGCCGGTGGTGCCCTGCGCCGCGGGCAGGCCCCGCAGGTGCTGGTCGAACCAGTCGGCGATGCGGGCGCGGACCTCGGAGTCGGGGCCGCCGCCGTCGTGGCCGCCCGCGAACCACAGCACCGACACCGGGGTGCCGTTCGCGGCGATCTGGCGGGCGTTCGCGTCGGCCTGGTCGAGGCCGAACAGGGTGTCCTGCTCGCCCTGGACCAGCAGCGTCGGCGCGGTGATCCGGTCGGTGACGGTCGCGGGGGAGGAGCGGCGGAGCAGCTCGGCCAGCTCCGGGGAGACGCGGCCGGTGCGGGCGGCCTCGCCGTAGGCGGCGCAGACGTCGCGGGCGAAGCGTCCGCAGATCGGGTCCGACGCCGGCCGCGACGCGTCCGGCGTCCGGCCGGTGGCCGCGCCGGGCGCGGTGGCGCCTTCCGGACCGGCCGCGGTGCCCGGTCCCGCGGCGCCGCCGGCGCCGTCCGGCCCGGACGCGCCCGCGGTTCCGGTTCCGGTTCCGGTTCCGGTGCCGGTGCCGTCGGAGGAGGAGGAGGAGGAGGAGGACGAGCCGCCCGAGGACGAGCCGAACCCGCCCCCGCCGCCGGAACCGGAGCCGCCGAGGCCCCCGGAGGAGCCGGCGGCGGCCCCCGCCGGGGAGTCCCCGCCCGCGGGCACCCGGCCACCGGAGCCGAAGAACACCCCGGCCCAGCCGCTCTTGAACACCCCGTCGCCGGCGCCCGCACCGGCCGCGGGCGTGCCCGGCGGCGTCGCACCGGCCGGGACGGCGTTGTTCGGGAACAGCGCCTGGCCCAGGTCGTTCCAGGTGATCACCGGCGCGATCGCGTCGATCCGCCGGTCGTACCCGGCCAGCAGCAGGGCGAGGCCACCGCCGTAGGACCCGCCGGTCACCCCGACGCGGGGGTCGCCGTCGGCGTCGCGCTGCACGTCGGCGCGTGCGGCGAGGCGGTCCACCAGCCGCGACGCGTCGGCGACCTCGCGGTCGGGGTCGTCCAGCCCGATCGAGCCACCGGAGGCGCCGAAACCGCGCGCGGTCCAGGTCTGCACCACGTAGCCGCGGGCGGCGAGCTCGCGGGCGTCGGAGTCGACCGAGGCCTTGCTGCCGCCGAAGCCGTGCGCCACCAGCACCGCGGGTGCGGGGGAGGCCGCGGTCGCCGAGGCGGGGATGTAGAGCGAGGTGTCCAGGTCGATCGTGCCCGGCTGCCCGGGGCCGGCCGGGACGGCGACCTTCTCCTCGGTCACGGCGATCGCGCCGCCGTCGTCGGCCGCCGCCGCGGCGGGCGCCGGCGCGGCGACCGGGACGCCGGGTGCGGCCGACGCGGCCGGGGCGAACGCCAGCACCAGGGCGGCGACCGTCGCCGCCACGATCGGGGTACGGACCCACCGGGTCCGGGGGAGCACGTGCACGTCATCGAAACTACGCAGATCGCCGCGACCGCGTCGCCGGGTGGCGGGTGCGTCCCGCCACGCCCGCGGCCCGGCACCGTTCCGGCGCGGGAAGCGGCACCGGCCCCGGGAACCGGGCACCCGGGATGAAAGCCGCACCAACGGCGCGCGACCCCCGGGTGACGCCGGGCGTTCACCTGACGTTCCGCCGTGCAACGCCGACCGGAAGCCGCGGCCCGGCACCGTCACCGGGTGTGAGTGTGAACCCCACCGGAGAGACCCCCGGCGTCGGTGTCCCGCGGGCACTCGCCGTCGACATGACGATCGCCGACCAGCAGGACTGGCTCGCCGCGTTCCTGCGACGCCACCCCGTCAGCCGGCGCACCGCGCTGCGCGGCGGCGCCGGCGTCCTGGCGACGCTCGCGGCGTCCGGGTCGCCCTGGGCGCGCGGGGTGGCCGCGGCCGCCGCACCCGCGCCGGTCACCGTCGTCGGACGGCACCTGGCCTACGGGCCCGACCCGGCCCGCTCGATGTCGTTCTCCGGGGAGCTGACCGCGGCCCCGCCGCCCGGCCGGATGGTCGTCGACGTCGGCACCGACTCCGGGTTCGGGCTCACCCTCCCGGTGCAGGTCCGCCCGCTGGAGAGCCTGGTCCCGCAGGCCGACGGCGGCATCCGCGGCACCCGCCAGTGGTTCGCCCACGCCCGCGCCGACGGCCTCGCCCCCGGCAGCCGCTACGTCTACCGGTTCCGCATCGAGGGCCCCGGCGGCACCACGACGACCACCGCCACCAGCACCTTCCGCACGGCCGCACCCCGCGGCACCCGGCACCGGTTCACCTTCACCGCCTTCGCCGACCAGGGCGTGAGCACCGGTGGGGAGCCGAACCACTACAAGCCCGACGACACCCACCGCAGCCCGGCGCCCGCGGAGGCGCTGACCGCGCTCGTCGCCGCGGAGGCACCCGCGTTCCACCTGCTCGCCGGCGACATCTGCTACGCCGACCCCTCCGGCGCCGGCAGGCCCGTCCGCAACGGCGCCCCGCAGGACGACGAGGCCCACGACAGCTTCGACCCCACCGTCTGGAGCACCTACTTCGCCGCGATCGAACGCTCGGCTGCGTCGACCCCGTGGATGTTCGCCACCGGCAACCACGACATGGAGGCGCTCTACGACCTGAACCGGGCCGACGGCCCCGCGCACGGCTACGCCGGTCACGCCGCCCGGCTCGCGCTGCCCGGGACCGGCCCCCGCGGCTGCCCCTCGGTGTACGCGTTCACCCACGGCACCGTCGGGGTCGTCAGCGTGGACGCCAACGACCTCTCCACCGAGATCCCGACCAACGCCGGCTACTCCGGCGGCACCCAGCTGACCTGGCTGGAGCGGACCCTGGCCGGCTGGCGCGCCGACCCGGACATCGAGTGGATCGTGCTGTTCTTCCACCACTGCGCGTTCGCCACCTCGGGCTCGCACGCCTCCGACGCCGGGGTGCGACGGGCGCTGGCGCCGCTGTGCGACCGCTACCGGGTCGACCTGTGCGTGCAGGGCCACAACCACCAGTACGAGCGCACCGACCCCATCCGCGACGGCCGCCCCACCCGCCCGGCGCCGGACCGCTCCACCGTCCACCCGGAGACCGACGGCACCACCTACGTCTGCGTCGGCTCCGGCGGACGGCCCCGCTACCGCTGGCAGCCCGGCGAGACCGACAGCTTCCGCGGCCACGAGACCGGGCAGGCGCCGGTCACGAGCTTCCTGGCCGGTCCCGACGACCAGAAGCAGGCCGAGACCGTCACCTGGTCGCGGACGCGCTACCTCGGCTACGCCTACCTGCGCTGCTCGGTGGTCCCCGGTTCCGGCGGCACCGACTCCCGTCTCGTCGTGCATGCGATCACCGACCTCGGCGAGGAGATCGACATGGTCCGGCTCAGCCGTCGCGCGCTCCGCTGAACCGGACACAACGGACGACTTCCGGCCCCGACCGGGTGCCCTGGGTCACCCCGACTCGCCATGCAACGGACCGGGGAGGACACTTCACCTACCGCAGGGGAGTATCCCTACCGCGGTGGTGTCGTCAGCACGGTGTCGTCGCGAGCGTGGTTCGCGAGCGGACCCGGCACCACCGGCCACGCTCGGCAGCCGCAGGAACGGGCTGCCGTGGCGGGAGAGACCTCGGGCTGTCTCTTGCTGCCCTGGTCTGGAGGAACTCCGTGAACGTACCCCTGTGGGTCTGGTTGGTCACCATCGTCGGATTCGTGCTGGTGATCGGCGCGGACCTGTGGCTCAACGACCACAAGCCGCACGCCGTGACCCTGGGCGAGGTCACCCGCTGGGTCGTCTTCTACGTGGCGCTGGCCGTCGCGTTCGGCTGCGGGGTCTGGTTCTTCTCCGGGGGCACCTACGCCGGCGAGTTCTTCGCCGGCTACCTGACCGAGTACTCGTTGTCGGTCGACAACCTGTTCGTCTTCCTCATCATCATGTCCGCGTTCAAGGTGCCGGTCCTCCACCAGCACCGGGTGCTGCTGGTCGGCATCGTGATCGCGCTGATCATGCGGAGCATCTTCATCGCCGCGGGCGCGGCGGTCATCGACCGCTTCAGCTGGGTGTTCTTCCTCTTCGCCGCGTTCCTCATCTACACCGCCGTCTCGCTGGTCAAGCAGGCCGCCGGCGGCGACGACGAGGAGTGGAAGGAGGGCCGGGTCCTGCAGTGGGTCCGCAAGGCCTTCCCGGTCACCGACGACTACCACGGCGCCAAGACCACCGTGAAGATCGACGGCAAGCGCTGGCTGACCCCGATGCTGATCGTGATGATCGCCATCGGTGTCACCGACATCATGTTCGCCCTGGACTCGATCCCGGCGATCTTCGGCCTCACCCAGGAGCCCTACCTCGTCTTCACCGCGAACGCGTTCGCGCTGATGGGGCTGCGCCAGCTCTACTTCCTGCTCGGCGGGCTGCTCAACAAGCTGGTCTTCCTCTCCTACGGCCTCGCGGTGCTGCTCGCCTTCATCGGCGTCAAGCTCGCTCTGCACGCCCTGCACGAGAACGAGCTGCCTTTCATCAACGGCGGGCAGCCGGTCCCGGTCCCCGAGGTCGGGATCGGACTCTCGCTCGGCGTCATCGTCGGCGTCCTCGCGCTCACCACGATCGTCAGCCTCATCGCGGTCCGGATGAAGCCGGAGCTGGCCGAGCAGGGCAGCGGGATCACCGCGCCGCCGCTGGCCCGCACCAAGGAAGAGGCCGCGCAGATCGAGGCCCAGGACGAGCAGGCCGACCACCGGGTGAGCGCGCCCCCGCGCGACTGAGCCCCGGCTCCTCGGATCCGCATCGGACACCGGGGCGGGGGCCGTGTCGGATCCGCCCCGCCCGGCGCGCCGCGCCTGTGACCAGGCGAAACGTCCAGCCCGGTGATTGTCAAGTGTTGCTTCGTCACGTGGTCCAGTTCACTATCGGGTGATCCTGGCGTCGTAGCGAGGGGCTGACGCATGATCCCGGTGATCGAGTTCGTCCTGGGCGTCGCCGTGCTGGTCTACAGCGCGGAGAAGCTCATCGGCTATCTGGTCGGGGTGGCGAGTCGCTGGGCGATCTCGCTGTTCCTGATCGCCGTCGTCTTCACCGGGATCGAGTTCGACGACCTCGCGTTCGGGGTCGTGCTGAACATGGAGGATCTCAGCGACGTCGCGCTCGGCACCGTCATCGGCACCACGATCGCGCTGACCGGCATCGTGCTCGCGCTCGCCGCGATCATCGCGCCGACCCGGGTCGAGGTCCCGCGCGACTACCTCGCGCTCTACGTCGCCGCCCCGGTGGTGATGTTCCTGCTCGCGCTCGGCGGGCTGCTCACCGCCGGGACCGGCGTCGTGCTGATCCTGCTGTTCGTCGCCTTCGTCGGCTGGATCGCCTACCGCGAGTACTCCGCCCGGCGGCCCGTCTGGCGCAACGCCGAGGTCTACGAGCAGCTGGAGAAGGCCGGGGTCGCCGCGGGCGGGAGCACGACGGCGACGGTCGCGCCGAGCGGCCCGCCGCGGACCGACGCGGCGGCCGGCAGCCCCGGGTTCCGGCTGCCCGAGGACCTGCGCGTCGACGACGGCTTCCTCAAGGCCCGCGCCCAGCCGCCCGGGCGGACCATCCTGTTCGCCGTCATCGCGCTGATCGGGCTGGTCGTCGGCGCGCTCATCGCCGGGCAGGGCACCGAGGGCATCCTCGAGACCTGGGCGATCAGCGGGACGGTCTTCGGGGTCACCATCGCGACGCTCGCGCTGTCCCTCGAGGACATCCTGATCACCGTCGAGCCGGCCCGGCGCGGCGCGCCCGAGATCGCCGTCGCGAACGTGCTCGGCAGCGTCGTGTTCTCGGTGACCGGCAAGCTCGGCGTGATCCTGCTGGTCGGCGGGGCGATCGTGGTCGACCCGACGGCCCTGGTCTGGCACCTGCCGGTGCTGCTCGGGCTCACCGTGCTCTCCGCGGTGTTCCTGGGCACCGGGCGGATCCGCCGCTGGCACGGCGTGGTGCTGCTCGCGCTCTACGTCGCCTACTTCGTCATCAGCCTGACCGTCTTCGGCGGCGTCCCCGTCGACGACTGAGCACCCGCAGGGAGACCCGATGCTCACGAAGGACCGGATGGCCGCGGCGCTCGTCGTCGTGGCCGCGCTGGTCGGCCTGGTGCTCGTGTTCGGCACGGGCGAGGGCGCCCGCGACGACGACGACGCCCCGGCGGGCGGCCCGCCGTCGGCCACCCGGGTGGACGACGACGACCGGCAGGCCCCGGCCGCCCCGGCCCCGCAGGACCAGGCGCCGGGCCAGCAGCAACAGCAGCCCGACGACGATGACGACGACGGCTGACCGGCGTCAGAGGTGGTGCAGCACGACGTCGTCGATCCGGCCGTCGTGCAGGGTCAGCGTCATCCAGGTGTGGGTCGGCATCCGGCGCCGGTCGGTCGGCGACCCCGGGTTGAGCAGACGCAGCCCGTCCGCCGCGGAGTCCCACGGGATGTGCGAGTGCCCGAACACCAGCAGGTCGGTGCCGGGGTGCGCGGCGAGCGCCCGGCGTTCGCGGCCCTGCTTCGGGCCGGTCTCGTGGGTCACCGCGACCCGGACCCCGTCGAGGGTCGCCCGGGCCGTCTCCGGCAGCCGGGCGCGCAGCTCGTCGCCGTCGTTGTTGCCCCAGCAGGCGAGCAGCCGGGCCGCGCGGCCCTCGACCCGGTCGAGCAGCTCCACCGAGCACCAGTCACCGGCGTGCACGACGACGTCGGCCGCGTCGACGGCCTCCCACACCGGCCCGGGGAGCCCACCGGAGTGGGCGGCCCCGCGGCTCGGGTGGTGGGTGTCGGAGATCAGCAGGAGCGCGGTCAGCGCACGCCCACCAGGTCGCAGACGAAGATCAGGGTCTCGTTCGGGGCGATGACGCCGCCCGCGCCGCGGGCGCCGTAGCCCAGGTGCGGCGGGATCACGAGCCGGCGGCGGCCGCCGACCTTCATCCCGGCGACGCCGTTGTCCCAGCCGGAGATGACCTGGCCGGCGCCGAGGCCGAACTGCAGCGGCTGGCCGCGGTCGTAGGAGTTGTCGAACTCGCGGCCGGTGGACTGCGAGACCCCGACGTAGTGCACGGCGACGGTGTCACCGGGCTTGGCCTCCGGGCCGTCGCCGACGGTCAGGTCCTCGGTCACGAGGTCGGTGGGCAGCGGGCCGTCGACGATCTCGACGGCGGGCTTCTGCGGTGCGGACACGGACGTGCTCCTCACGGACGGGGACGGCCCGCGGGGGCGGGCCGGGGGTGCGCGACGACCCTGCCAGAACCCACCGGCGGGTGCGTCCCGGGCCCGCCCGTCGTGGCAGGCTGCACACCGTGACCGGTGACCGTGACCTCTCCGGCGGCGCTCCCGACGACGGCGTCGCGACCGACTGGCCCCGCTGGCTCGACGTGCTGGAACGGGCCGGGATCCCGGCCTCGTCCAACCTCCGCGCGCCCGCGGAGCCCGGCGCGGTGGCCGAGGCCGAGGCGGTGTTCGGCCGGGAGTTCCCGGCCGCGCTGCGGGCGCTCTACGCGCTCGCCGACGGCCAGCTGGCCGACCACCCGCGCGCCCCCGGCCCGCACCCGGAGGTCGCGACGAGCCTGTTCCCCGCGACCTACCGCTTCGTGCCCCTGGCCGAGGCGACGCGGGAGTACCGCGGCTGGCTCGACGTCGTCGCCGACATGGGGCACGACCACGTGACCGTGCGCCCCGGCGACCCGGTGCTGGCCCACTACTGGGACGCGGGCTGGTGGCCGCTGGCCGTCGACGGCGGCGGGAACGCCCTGGTCGTCGACACCGTCCCGGAGCCCGGTGGCGCCGTCGGGCAGATCGTCGTCGCCGGTCCGGACGAGGACGAGCGCCGCGTGGTCGGGACCGGCGTGGGGGACTACCTGCGCCGGCTGATCGCCGCCGGACCGGAGGTCGACGACGCGGTCGTCGACCCCTCGGACCGGCCCTACCGCTTCTGGGACGCCACGCACCTGCGCTGACCCGGCGCGGCCCGCTGCCGCTCCGGCCTCAGCGGTGCGGCCGGGGCGCCAGCTCCAGGTCCACCCGCGCCGGCCGGTTCGCCTCGGACACCACGTCCTCGACGAGCCCGTGCTCGGGCGACAGGTGGCACACCGGGTCGGTGGCCGCGGCGTCGCCGGTGAGCTGGAACGCCTGGCAGCGGCACCCGCCCAGGTCGACCTCGCGACGGTCGCAGGTCCGGCACGGCTCCTGCATCCAGTCCTCGCCGCGGTAGGCGGTGAACAGCGGCGCCGAGGTCCAGATCTCGTCCAGGCCGGTGTCGCGGACCGAGGCCCGCGGCAGCGGCAGGGTCTGGGCGGCGGGGCAGGGCAGCGCGTCGCCGTTCGGGGCGACGGTGAGCTGGCGCTGCGCCCAGCCGCCCATGCACGGCTTGGGGTAGCGGGAGTAGTAGTCGGGCAGCACGTGCACGACCTCCATCGACCCGGCGAGGCGTGCCCGGGCGGCGGTGACGACCCCCTCGGCCCGGTCGAGCTGCTCGCGGGTCGGGAGCAGCGACGACCGGTTGCGCCAGGCCCAGCCGTAGTACTGGGTGTTGGCGAGCTCCACCCGGTCGGCGCCGAGGCGCTCCACGAGGTCGACGATCGCGCCGATCCGCTCGATGTTATGCCGGTGCAGCACCACGTTCACCGTCAGCGGCCAGCCCAGCTCACGGACCAGCCGGCACGCCTCCAGCTTCTTGTCGAACGAGCGGATCCCGGCGATCCGGTCGGAGGTGGCGGGCTCGTCGGCCTGCACGCTGACCTGCACGTGGTCCAGCCCGGCCGCGCGCAGCGCCTCGGCCCGCGGCCGGGACAGCCCGATCGCGCTGGTCACGAGGTTGGTGTACATGCCCAGGTCGCAGGCGGTGCGGACCAGCTCGGGCAGGTCCCGGCGCAGCAGCGGCTCCCCGCCGGACAGGTGGCACTGCAGCACGCCCATGGCGGCGGCCTCGCCGAACACGCGCTGCCAGTCGGCGGTGGACAGCTCGTCGTCGTAGTGGGCCAGCTCGATCGGGTTCGAGCAGTAGGCGCACGCCAGCGGGCAGCGGTAGGTGAGCTCGGCGAGCAGCCCGAACGGGCGCGGGGCGCTCATCCGAGCGCCACCAGGTTCCGGGCGACGAGCCGGGCCAGGTAGTCGCGCACCTGGTCGCCGACGACCAGCGCGTCGGCCTCGTCGAAGTCCGCGACCAGCGCGGCGACGATGTCGTCGACGGTGCGCTCGCCGTCGCACAGGCGCAGCACCGCGTGCCCGGTCCGGTTCAGCACGACGACGGTCTCCGGCCCGAGCAGCACCCAGCCGCCGGTCGGGCGGTCCGGTCGCATCCGCACGTGCCGGCCCAGCCGGGGCCGGGAGTTCCCGGTGACCGCGGGTGTGCGGGCGGCCCGCTCACCGCGTCGCGGCGCCGGGACCCGCGCGGCGCCGGCGGCGGTCGACCCGTCACGCGTAGGCATGGTCGATCGCATCCATGATCGCCCAGAGCACGTCGCACTTGAACGACAGCGCGGCCTCGGCGGCGTCCTGCTCGGCGGGGGTGCGGCAGTGCGCGACGACGACCTCCAGTGCGTGCTCGGAGTCCCGCGGGGCCTGGAACAGCCGGTTGCGGAAGTACTGGAGCCCGTCCGGGTCGATCCAGGTGTAGTACTTCTCGAACGCCGCC
This sequence comes from Pseudonocardia sp. ICBG601, assembly GCF_020496245.1. Classification (NCBI taxonomy): domain Bacteria; kingdom Bacillati; phylum Actinomycetota; class Actinomycetes; order Pseudonocardiales; family Pseudonocardiaceae; genus Pseudonocardia; species Pseudonocardia sp. ICBG601. The sequence goes on from NZ_JAHLJA010000148.1 coordinate 3,302,777, forward strand.
AGCCGCTCGGCCATCAGGTCCGGGGCGAACAGCTCGGTCAGCGACGACGCGACTGCCTCGACCCACGGCCTCGTGCGGGCGAAGCCGACGTAGGCGTCGACGGCGAACCGCACCCCGGGCTGGACGTGCCGGTGGTCGGTGATCTCCGACCGGCTCAGCCCGCACGCCTCGCCGAGCCGCAGCCACGCCTCGATGCCCCCCTGTCCGGAGTTCCCGCTGCCCGGTTCCTGCCCGTCGTGGACCCCGTCATGATCAAGGATCCGGCGGATCCACCGCCTGCGTACCCCGACGTCGGGGCAGTTCGACAGGATGGCCGCGTCCTTGACCGGGATGGCCTCCTGGTAGGCGAACCGGTTCGCGACCCAGCCGCGGATCTGGTCCGGGGTGAGGGTGCCGTCGTTCATGCGGACGTGGAACGGGTGCGCCGAGTGGTACTGCGCGGCGTGCGCCCGCAGCCGTCGCACCAGCGCGGTGTCCGGAGCGGTCATGTCAGACCTCCAGTTCCAGTCCGTCGAACCCGACGACGACCCCGGCGGCCTCGACCGCGGCGCGTTCGGCGGAGTCCTCCAGCAGGACGGGGTTGGTGTTGTTGACGTGCACGTAGACGATCCGGGGCACACCGAGGGCGGTGAGCACCTCCAGGCTGCCACCGCGGCCGCCGACGTGCAGGTGTCCCATGTCGTGCGCGGTCTTGCGGGCCAGCCCGAGCCGCACCAGCTCGTCGTCGTGCCAGGTCGTGCCGTCGACGAGCAGCAGGTCGGCGCCGTCGATCTCGTCCTGCACGGCGGGGGTCAGCTCCTGCACGCCGGGCAGGTACACCGCGTACCGGCCGGACGCGGTGTCGGTGAACCGGTACCCGACGACGCGGCCGGGCAGGCCCTCGGCGGTGCCGAACCGGTCGTGCTTGCCGGTGGGCGCGTCGAACGCGCGGTAGGTGAGCCCACCCAGGTCGTGGGCGGTGCCGGGGACGACCTCGGCCCAGGTCACCGGGCAGAACCGCTCCAGGGTGGGCAGCAGCCCGGATCCCTCGCGCAGGGTCCGCTCGGTCGCCGCGGTCGCGTGCAGCGACACCCCGCGGCCCTCGCGCAGCAGCACCAGCCCCAGGGTGTGGTCGATCTCGGCGTCGGTGAGCAGCACGCCCTGCAGCGGGGTCGTCCGGTCGCCGGTCGGGTGCAGCGCGGGTGCGTCGGCGAGCTGGGTGCGGACGTCGGGGGAGGCGTTGACCAGCCACCACCGCCGCCCGTCGGGGGAGACGGCGATCGAGGACTGGGTGCGCGGTGTCGCCGGTCGCGACCCGTCGCGCACCGCCCGGCAGCCCGGACAGCCGCAGTTCCACTGCGGGAAGCCGCCGCCCGCCGCCGATCCGAGGACCCGGATCCTCATGGCACCCCCTCGTTGCACGGCGACGGCCGGGGGCGCGCTGCTCGCGCGCCCCCGGCCGTCGGTCACCTCACGCCTCGGTCCGGGCGATGTACATCGTCACCTCGGGCGCGCAGCCGATCTCCTCGAACTCCGGCGCCTCCCACTCGGTGGTCGACTCCATGCGATCACCTCCCTTCTCACAGCGTCTCGGGTCCCCGGGGTCGGCCGGATCTACTGCTCGGGCAACGCGAAGCAGAACAACGCGTCGCCCGCGGCCGCACCGAGCAGGCCCGGCAGGAACCCCTCGACCCAGCCGCCCCACCCGGTCGGCACGGCGATGAACTGCCTGCCGTCGACCTCGAAGGTGGTCGGGCTGGAGTGGTGCCCGCTGCCGCACTGGAACGACCAGAGCTTCTCCCCGGTCGAGGCGTCGAGCGCGACGAACTCACCGGTCGGGGTGCCCTGGAAGACCAGGCCGCCCGCGGTGGTCAGCGTCGAGGCGCACATCGGGTACTCGTTGTTCCAGCGCCACTTCTCCTCGCCGGTGAGCGGGTCGATCGCGGCGACGAACCCGTAGAAGTCCTCGATGTCGACGGCGACGCCGGCGCCCCAGTAGGGGATGGACTCCTTGAACTCACGGCGACGCCGGGTGGCGGTCGCCCCGACCTCCTGGACGGGCACGTACATCAACCCGGTCTGCGGGTTGTAGGACATGTGTGTCCATTCCTTGCCACCCGCCGGGCCCGGCCAGAAGTGCACCGGGACGCCCTCCTCGTCGGGGTAGATCTTCGGCGTCACCTTGCCGTCGGGCGTGATCTCGCCCCAGGTGATCCGGTCGACGAACGGGAACACCCGCACGAGCTCGCCGTTGGTCCGGTCGAGCACGAAGAAGTAGCCGTTCTTGTCCGCGTGGGCGAGCAGCTTGCGCCCGTCCGGCGCGTCGAACAGGACGTTCTCCATCGTGGAGTCGTAGTCCCACAGGTCGTGCGGGGTGAACTGGTAGTGCCACTTGATCTCGCCGGTGTTGACGTCCACCGCGATCGTCGAGTCGGTGTAGAGGTTGTCGCCGGGGCGGATGTCGCCGTCGAAGTCCGGCGCCGGGTTGCCGGTGCCCTGGAACAGCAGCTCCAGCTCCGGGTCGTAGGTGGGCGTCACCCAGCAGTTCGCGCCGCCGCGCTGCCAGGCCTCGCCGTCGTCGGGCCAGGTCTCCGAGCCGGGCTCGCCCGGCTTCGGGACGGTGTAGCAGCGCCAGCGCCGCTCACCGGTCTCCGCGTCGAACGCGTCGAGGTGGCCGCGGACGCCGAACTCCCCGCCGGCGCTGCCGACGATCACCAGGTCCTTGACGATCAGCGGCGCGACCGAGCCGCTCTCCCCGGCGCGTACGTCACCGTTGACGGTGTCCCACACCATCTTCCCGGTCGTCGCGTCGAGCGCGACGATGTGCGCGTTGAGGGTGTACATGTACACCTTGCCGTGCCCGACGGCGAGGCCGCGGTTGACGTTGCCGCAGCACAGCGACACGTCGTAGGGCGAGGCGTGCTTGTACCGCCACAGCTCCTCGCCGGTCTTCGCGTCGATCGCCCAGGCGCGGCCGTCGGGACCGGAGACGTACATGACGCCCTCGATGATGATCGGTGACGCCTCGAACGAGTAGGTGGACGCACCGGACTGCATGCCGACGGCCCCGGCCTGGAAGACCCAGGCGGGGGACAACCGGCGGATCGAGTCCTTGTTGATCTGGTCGAGCTCGCTGTAGCGCTGTCCGTCGTAGGTGCCGTAGTAGGTCAGCCAGTTCTGCGGCTCGGAGCGTGCGCCGCGGATGCGGTCGTAGTCCACGGTGGACGTGGCCGGGGCCTCGCCCCGGACGTTGGTCAGCTGCACGTGCGGGATCGCTTCACCCGCGTCGACGTAGTCGGTCATCTCGGGATCCTTCCTACGGTCGCGGCTGCGGGGGACGGTCGAGCTTGGCGTGGTCGGGTACCTCGCCCCCGATGACGATCGACCCGGTGAGACCGCGGCCCTCGTCGTTGCCGCTCGCGGAGCCGTAGTAGTACGTTCCCGGCCCGTCGAGGTTGATCTTGGCGGTGCCCTTGGAGTGGTTCACCAGCCAGATGAACTTCGGGTCGCCGTTGCTGGGCAGCACCGCGCAGTGGGTGTTCTTGTCGTCGTTGATGAGCGTCAGCTCGATGTCGCCGCCGTGCGGGAGGATGAGGACCCCGGGCTCGTAGCAGATCTCGTCCTCGGGGATCCGGATCGTCGCGCGGAGTACGCCGTCGGGTCCCTCCTCGGCGTAGCCGATGGTCCCGCTGCCGAGCAGCCGGCCGAGTGCGAGCCGGTTCTGCCCGCCGAGACCTGCGGCTTCCAGCTGTTCGGCGCGTTCGTTGTCGGTGGTCGTCATTGACACTTTCCTCCCGAGCGCAATTCGTCGGTGGGTACGTGATCACCTTCACATCGCACGGTGGTAAGCGTCAACCCCGCGCGTCCATCCGATTCTGCGCCGACGATCATGAACGCGCGAGTTCGAATGCGGAATGATCTCCGACGAGCGTCACGGGCTCGGCTCGGACGATCTTCCCGCAGGTCAGGACCGGCTACGCGGTGTCGGCCTCGCGGCCCGGAATCGATTGCCCGGAAACAGTGGGAACAATCTGCGGACCGCCCCGTGGGGCGTCGGGAAAATGCTGGGAAAATGCGGGCGGGCGCCCCGGAAATCGTGGCCGCCGGAGATCGGTGACGTCGGTGCGGCGACAAGCACCGTCGCGGGGGCCGGGGCGGCCGTCCCCGCCGTGACGTGCGGCGCCGCACCCGGGACGGCGCCGCGGGCTCCGGTGTGGACACCCGCGGTCCTCGCCCGCGGAACCGTCCGCGCCCATTCCGTGCAGGTCACGCGGCCGGCCCGGAGGAATGAAACACATGTTTCCCGAAAGGGCGACGACCGGCGTGGGGGTGTCACCAGAACTTGATGCCCGCCGCCTTCAGCCGACGGCGGTGCTGCTTCACCGCGAGCGCGATGGCCTCGGGGGTGATGAGCCCGCCCCAGACCTTCGACGCGGTCTCGCCCTGTTCGAGCAGCGCGTCGGCCTCCTCGCCGCCCAGCTCGGCGCTCTGCACGACCCGCGAGCCGAAGCCGATGTGCCAGCGCTCGTCGCGCAGGACCAGCTCGGTCCCGCGGTGCACGCCCGGCAGCGGGACGGACAGCCGGTCCAGGGTCTGGAGCATCGCGTGCTGCCCGGCCAGCAGCACCACACCCTCGATGACCATGTGGTAGAGCCCGACCGCCCCGGTCAGTCCGGTGTGGTCCTCGGCGAGCCCGCGGGCGGTCGCCGGCAGCCGGTGCTCGAACAGGTCGACGAGCTCGGAGCTCACCTCGCGTCGCAGCACGTCCAGCCGGTCGGCCGGGGTGTCGCCGGGGACGCCCAGCACCTGCGCGGCGACCAGGTCGAAGAACCGGGCGTGCCGCGCCTCGTCGCGGGCCTGGGCGCGGAACGCGGCCTGCATGGTGTCGTCGAGCGCCGCCGCCTGGTACGAGCCGAGCTGCCCGGCGACCGAGGCCTCGGCGATGCAGAAGCCGGCGACCAGCCCGCGCACGGTCGCCGCCTCGTCCGGCGCGAGCCGGGTCCACGCGTCGCGGTCCGGGCCCAGGTCGAGGTCGGTCTCGTCCCACTGCAGCGACTCGGCCAGCTGGACGAAATGGTCGTATCCGGCGATCATGACCATGGTCTCGGTGTCCTCACCCCGGGAACTGTTCTCCCGGCTCCAACGGGCGGAAGTCCGACTTGGCGGCGCCGCAGATCGGGCACATCCAATCGTCGGGGATGTCCTCGAAGGGGGTGCCCGGCTCGATGCCGCCGTCCGGGTCGCCCTCCTCCGGGTCGTAGACGAAGCCGCACGGCTCGCAGATCCACAGGGACCGCGTGGCCTGGTCGGACATCGTCATGCTGCTCCCCACGGCGTCGTCGCCCACGCCCGCCGGTCGCCCGTGACCGGGTCCGGCGGAGGTGTCCCTCCGGCCCAGGGAGCCACAGTGTGAGCGGGGTCGCAAGCGGGCCCGGAGTCCCGTCGCGGGCACCGGGGACCGCCGCGCGTCCGGTCACGGACGGACGCGTGGCGCCCTCACCTGCGACGACGCGGTGTCCGGAGATCAGGTCCGGCCGGCGCCGGTGATCGTCGGAATCGGTGAAACACGTGTTCGCGCTCAGGCGCCGAGCGCGTCCCGGAGGAACCCGACCTGCAGGAGCAGCAGGTTCTCGGCGACGACCTCCTGCGGCGTCATGTGGGTGACGCCGGACAGCGGCAGCACCTGGTGGGCACGCCCGGCCGCGAGCAGCGCCGAGGATAGCCGCAGGGTGTGCGCGGCGACGACGTTGTCGTCGGCGAGACCGTGCACGACCATCAGCGGGCGGTGCGGCCGGTCCGCGGTCGGCGGGGTCGCGGCGTCGTCGATGATCGACGAGCGGGTGTAGGGCTCGCCGCCCGGCATCCCGAGGTAGCGCTCGGTGTAGTGGGTGTCGTAGAGCGTCCAGTCGGTGACCGGCGCGCCGGCGATGCCCGCGTGGAAGACGTCGGGCCGGCGCAGCACCGCCAGCGCGGACAGGTACCCGCCGAACGACCAGCCGCGGATCCCGACCCGCCCCAGGTCCAGGTCGGGGTAGGCCTCCGCGGCCGCGTGCAGGGCCGCGACCTGGTCCTCCAGCACCGGGCCCGCCAGGTCGCCGTGGATCGCGCGGTCGAACTCCGGGCCGCGGCCGGGGGAGCCACGACCGTCGGTGACCAGCACGGCGAAACCCTGCTCGGCGAACCAGCGGCTGGTCAGGTGCGCGTTGCGGGCCTGCAGCACCCGCTGGGAGTGCGGGCCGCCGTAGGGGTCGAGCAGCACCGGCAGCGGGGTCCCGGGCACGTGGCCGGACGGCAGGAACACCGCGGTGCGCAGCTCCCGCTCACCGAAGGAGTGCAGCACCGGGGCCGGGTCGAATCCGGGGTCGACGGCGTGCCCGGCGACCGGGTGCTCGGCCCCGGCGGCGGTGACGAGCACGGCGTGCGGCGCCGTCGCGAGGTCCTGGGACACGCGCACGGTGGTGCCCCCCGCCGCGGCGACGGCGTGCACCCCGGTCGTCGGCGTCACCGCGACCGGCTCGGACCCCGGGGTCACCGACCAGACGGCCACCGAGGTCGGCTCCGTCGAGGCGCGGAACAGGACGGTCTCGCCGTCGATGCCGACGACCCCGCGCACCTGCAGCTCCGGGCCGGTCAGGTAGGTGTCGCCGACGACGAGCCGGCGCGCCCCGCCGGAGTCCTCGGCGCGCACCAGGGCCCCGGACGCGGTGCGCGCCGGGACGCCCGGCACGTTCTCCACCCACACCGGGTCGGTCTGGGAGTGCAGCGTGGTGGTCTCCCCGGTCGCGGGGTCGACGGCCAGGGTGCGGACCTCGCGCTGGTCGCGCGGCTGGACCGACAGCAGCGGGCCGTGTGCGTCCCAGCCCGCGGTGGCGAGGTACTCGTAGGTCTCGTCGTCCCAGGTCACGGGGGTGCGGCTGCCGTCGAGCGCGACGACGACCAGCCCCACCCGGGCGTTCGGGGTGCCGGCGGCGGGGTAGCGGACCGTGGCCGGGACGCGGTCGGGGTGCGCCGGGTCGGCGATGTGCCAGCGCGCGACCGGCGACTCGTCGACCCGGGCGACGAGCAGCGCGCCGCCGTCGGGGGACCACCAGAACCCGCGGTGGCGGTCCATCTCCTCGGCCGCGGCGAAGTCGGGAAGGCCCCAGGAGACGTCGTCGCCGTCGGGGGTGAGCACGGCCGTCGTCGTGCCGGTCGTGAGGTCGTGCAGGTGCAGCGCGCCCTCGGCGACGAAGGCCACCCGGGCCCCGTTCGGGTCGATCCGCGGGTCCACCACGGCCTCGATCCCGCCGACGTCGAGCGGGCGCACGTCCGGCTCCCCGGTCAGCGCGACGGTGAACGGCCGCCCGGACAGCGCGAACACGGCGCGGGTGACCGCGGCGTCGGTGGTGTACCCGACGACGCCGCCAGCCTGCTCCCGGACCCGCTCGCGCCGGGCCCGCTCCGCGGCGGGCAGGTCCTCCTCGCCGGGCAGCCCGGGCACCGACGCCGGGTCCACGAGCAGCCGCTCGGCACCGGTCGCGGCGTCGACCGACCACAGGCAGGTGACCGGGTCGGTGCCGGACCGGCTGCGCAGGAACACCGCCCGCGACCCGTCCGGGGCGACGGTGAACCCGCGGGGGACCCCGAGGGTGAAGCGGCGGGTGCGGGCGTGCAGGCGGGGGAACGAGTCGGCCACGCGGCCGACGCTATCTCCCCGGCGTCACCGCGTGCGGGACGGCCGCTTCCCGGACGCGCGTCCGCCCGCCTCCTCGCAGCCGCGGGCGGCGAGCCGGTCGGCGCGCTCGTTCTCCGGGTGCCCGGCGTGCCCCTTCACCCAGAACCAGGTGACGTCGTGGCGGCGGACGGCGGCGTCGAGCTCGCGCCACAGGTCGTCGTTCTTGACCGGCTCCCCGGCGGCGGTCCGCCAGCCGCGGGCCTGCCAGCGCGGCAGCCACTGGGTGATGCCGTTGCGCACGTAGGTGCTGTCGGTGTGCAGGTGGACGACGCTGCGCCGGGTCAGCGCGTCCAGCGCGCGGATCGGGGCGGTCAGCTCCATCCGGTTGTTCGTCGTGCGCTCCGGCTCGCCGCCGTGCAGCTCGCGCTCGTGGCTGCCGTACCGCAGCACCGCACCCCACCCGCCCGGTCCCGGGTTCGGGACGCAGGCACCGTCGGTGAAGATCTCGACGACAACGGACGGGTCGGCGGTGCTCACGGCCGGTGACGCTAGCGGGCGGCTCAGTAGAGCCGGAACGCCGCCCGGGCCGCGGTGAACCCGGCGCCGGTACGGGCGTCGCGGCACTCGACGCCGGTCCGGGAGCTCACGCAGGTGACGTCGCCCTCGGTGAGGTGGGTGCCGTAGTCGAGCACCGCCGCACCGGAGCCGACGGGCGCGCCGCCGCACTCGGTGCGGGCACCCGCCGGCCCGCCGGTGACCAGCGCCGCGTCCGGGCAGTCACCCGCCGACCAGGTGCGGGCGGTGACGTCGCAGCGGACGGCGCCGTCCCCGGCGCCGCCGGTGATGCGGCAGGAGATGTTGCCGGTCGGGGAGGTGAACGACGCGGGTGACCCGAACGCGGCCGGGTCGGCCGCGGTGGTGCCCGCGACCAGGTCCGCCGGGGCCGCCACCGGTGCGGCACCGGTGCCGGACCCCTGCGGTGCGCCGGGGTCGCCGGTGCGCTCGGATCCCACGTAGGCGGCGACGACCACCGCCGCGGCCAGCACGAGCGTCGCGGCCACGGCGATCGCCGCGGCCCGGTGCGGGACGGCGCCACGCAGCCCGCCGTCGGGGAGCCGGGCCGCGGACAGCCGGTCGCGCAGGGCGTCCCAGCGGCCGGCGGGGGTCCCGGACGCGGCGTGGCCGGGCGGGTACACGACCGGCACGGGCGCGGCGGCGCGCGGGCCGCCCCGGACCGGACCGCCCGGCACCGGTGCCGCCCAGGGCGCGGTGGGGAAGGGGGCGCGGCCGGGCGTCGGCACCGCGGCCCACGGTGCGTGCGGACCGGCGACCGGGCGGGCCCCGGGGTGCGCGGCGGACCACCCGCCCGGCGCCGCGTGCTGTCCGGCCGAGGCCCCCGCGGTCGGTGCCGAGCCCGGGCCCGCGGCACGTCCGCGGTTCGGGCCCGTGTCCGGCACCGCCCGCGGTCCGGCGCCGGGAGCCGCGTGTGGTGCGACGGCCGGCATCTCTCCGCTGCCGGCCGGGGCGCCGGTCGGGTCCGCGGACGGGGCTTGGCCCGGTCGACCGCCGCCCGGGGTTCCGCCGGTCCGGTCGCTCCCGGCCCCGCCGGGGCCGGTCCGCTTTGCGGGGACCCCGCCCACCGGCCGCTCCTCGGCGGGCACGGCGGGCCAGGGCATCGGCGGGGTCCGCGGGCCCGGCCGGTTCCGGACGTCCACCGGTCCGGTCAGCTCGGTGGGCTCCGGTGCGGGCTCCGGCGGCGTCCCGGCGGGGTCGGCGGTCCCGTCCCCGGCGCGCGGGGCGGGGACCGGGCCGGGCGTGCCGGGCGCGGGTGCGGCGGTGCCGGGGGCCGGGTCGCCGTCGGTGGGCGCGGCGCCGGTCAGCAGCGTCGTCGGATGCCCGTTGCGGCGGCCCTCCGGGCGCGCGGGGGTGCGGTCGTCGGCGTGGGGAGCGCTCATCGGTCCGGGACGCTAAGCGGGCCGACCGCCCCCGGACAGCGGCCGTTCGGAGCAGTAACGGCGGCCGGTCGCCTCGTAACGGTGACCGTCCGTGCACGACGACCGTCCGTCGCGCCCCTCCCGGCGGTCCTGCCGGACGCCGCCCGTCCCGTACCGGTCACCGCACGACATCGTTGCGATGTGCAATGGTGAGCAACGCCAACGACGGCGAGGGAGGCGGCGATGACCGAGGCACGGCCCACGACGGCCACGAGCGGACCCGCGGCGGTGCTGGAGTCGCTGCCGCTGTCGGGATGGCACCGGCGACTCGTCGTCCTCGTGGGGATCGGGTCGTTCTTCGACCTGTACGAGGTGTTCCTCGGCGGCGTGCTCGCCCCGATCCTGGCCCGCCAGTGGGCGCTCGGCTCGATCGGCAAGGCGGCGGTGGTGTCGTCGGGCTTCCTCGGGATGTTCGTCGGCGCGGTCCTGCTGTCGATCGCGGCCGACCGGTTCGGCAGGCGCACCGTGTTCCTGCTGAACCTGCTGACCTACTCGCTGTTCTCGGTGGCGGCGGCGTTCTCCCCGAACCTGGAGACGTTCCTCGTCCTGCGCTTCCTCGCCGGCCTCGGGCTGGGCGCCGAGCTGGTGCTCGTCGACACCTACCTGGCGGAGTTCCTGCCCCGGCGGGTGCGCGGCCGCTGGACGGCGTGGGCGTACACCGTCGGCTTCCTCGGGGTGCCGGTGGCCGCGCTGCTCGGCGGCCGGCTCGTCGCGGCGCAGTCGATCGCGGGCGTCGACGGCTGGCGCTGGCTCCTCGTCGCCGGGGGCCTGGGCGCGTTCTTCGTGCTGGTGCTGCGCCGCGTGCTGCCCGAGTCCCCCCGCTGGCTGGTCACCCACGGGCGGCGCGAGGAGGCCGCCGCCGTCGCGGCGGACGTGGCCCGGCGGGCCGGCGCCCCGGTCGACGGGGAGGTGTCGACGGCCGACTCCGGGGAGCCGCGCGCCGGCTCGACCCTGGCGGTGCTGCGGACCGCGTTCAGCGGGGTCTACCGCACCCGCACGGTGATGCTCCTGATCTTCCAGGTGCTCCAGACCGTCGCCTACTACGGTTTCGGCACGCTCGCGCCGCTGGTCCTGGTGGCCAAGGGCTTCGACATCACCGAGTCGCTCGGCTACGCCGCGCTCAGCTTCGCCGGGTACCCGCTGGGCTCGCTCGCCTCGGTCCCGCTGGTCGAACGGTTCGAGCGGAAGTGGCTGATCATCGCCTCGGCGCTCGCGATCGGCGTGCTCGGCATCGTGTTCGCGGCCGGGTCGACACCGCTGGTGATCGTCGGCTCCGGGTTCCTGCTGACCGCGGTGAGCAACGTGTTCTCCAACGCGTTCCACATCTACCAGGCCGAGATCTTCCCGACGACGATCCGCTCCACCGCCGGCGGGATCGCCTACTCGCTGTCCCGGGCGACGTCGGCGTTCCTCCCGTTCATCGCCGTCCCGCTGCTGGCCACGGCCGGACCGGTCGCGGTGTTCGGCGGCGCGGCGGGGCTCATCGTGCTGCTGTGCCTCGACGTCGGCCTGCTCGGCCCGCGCTCCACCGGACTCGCGCTGGAGGAGCTGGGCTGAGGGGGCATCCTGACCGCGTGAGCCAGGCCCTCTACGAGATCACCGTCAACGCGCTGCTCGACCGCGACCGCCCGCTCACCCGGGCCGACTGGGACGCCGCCGTCGCCCGGGTCGGCGGGCACCGCCTGCCGCAGCTGCTCGCCGAACTCACCGACGCCGGGCTGGTCGGCGCGGACCTGCTGCCCGGCGCCGTCGCCGAGGCGTGGGCGTCCGCGGACCGCCCGCTGGACCGGCTCCCGGCGGCGCGCTGGCGGGAGCTGTTCGACGACGCCGGGCTGGCCCCGCCGGCCGTCACGGATGGGTCGTCGTCCCCTTGAGGATCTTGTCGACGGCGTTGCGCGGCCCGTGCAGCGCCACCCCGACCAGGTCGAGCTCCTCGGCCCGGGCCGCGGCGACCACCGCACGGTTGTCGTGGTCGTTGCCGGTGGAGAACATCGCCGCGGTGAACACCGCCACCGGCAGCCCGCGGCCGACCGCCCGGGCCCGGCAGGCCGCGAGCGTCGTCGCGTCCCCGGCGCGCACGAGCACCGGCAGGCCGAGCGTCGGCAGGTAGGCGGTGCCGTCGGCGTCGGCGTAGGGCTCGCCGATCAGCTCGGGGACACCGGCCGCGACCCCGGCGGCGAGGAACGCGGTCACGTTCGCGACCTGCCAGCCGAGCAGGTCGTCACGCAGCACGACGGCGATCTTGGTGGCGGGGCGTGCGGGGGAGGAGGGGAGCGGGGCGGAGATGGTCACGTCGTCGATCCTCGACGGCCGGGCCCCCGCACTCTTGTACGTTCCTCACATGAACGGGGCCGGGCCGCGGGCGCCGGGCGAGGCCGTCACCGCCTGGCGGCCGCAGCGCGTGCCGGGCATCGCCGAGGTGCTGCACGCCCGCTTCGTCCGGCACCGGTACCCGCTGCACGCGCACTCCACGTGGACCGTCCTGATCGTCGACGACGGCGCCGTCCGCTACGACCTGGACCGCCGTCCGCACGGGACCGAGGAGGCCCCGGTGACGCTGTTGCCGCCCGGGGTCGCGCACGACGGACGCGCGGCGGGCGGCTCCGGCTTCCGCAAGCGGGTCCTCTACCTCGACCCCGCCGCGCTCGACCCGGGGGCGTCCGGGACGGGCGGTCTGGTCGGCCCCGCGGTCGACCGGCCGGGCGTGGCCGACCCCGTCCTGCGCCGCAGGCTCGACGAGCTGCACCGCGCGCTGGTGGTGCCGGGGGAGGAGTTGCACGCCGAGAGCAGGCTCGCGCTCGTCGCCGAACGCCTCGCCCTTCACCTGGACCCGGCCGCCGGGCCCGGCCCGGCACCGGCGGACGACCTGGCCGGCCGGCTGCGGGACCTGCTCGACGCCCGGCTGGTCGACGGGGTGACCCTCGCCGAGGCCGGGCGGCTGCTGCACGCCCACCCCGGCCACCTGGTCCGCACCTTCTCGCGGCGCTTCGGGCTGCCGCCGCACCGCTACCTCGACGCCCGCCGCGTCGAACGGGCGCGGTCGCTGTTGCTGGACGGGACCCCGCCGGCCGCGACGGCCGCGGCGGTGGGGTTCCACGACCAGGCGCACCTGCACCGCCGGTTCGTGCGGCTGGTCGGGGTCACGCCGGGCCGCTACGCCCGCAGCGGCCCGGCGGTGCGCTGAGGGTCACCAGCCCCGCGAGCGCCACTCCGGGATGCTCGGCCGCTCCGCCCCGAGCGTCGAGTCGTCCCCGTGGCCCGGGTAGAACCAGGTGTCGTCGTCGAGCCGGTCGAACACCCGCTCCTCGAGGTCGCCGATGAGCTGTGCGTTGTCCTCCGCCGACCAGGTCTTCCCCGGCCCGCCCGGGAACAGGCTGTCCCCGGTGAACAGGTGCGGCCGGTCCTCCCCGCGGTAGAGCAGCGCCAGCGAGCCCGGCGTGTGCCCGCGCAGGTGGATGACCTCCAGCTCGATCTCGCCGAAGGTGATCGTGTCGCCGTGCTCGACGAACTCGTCCATCGGGGCCGGCAGCTCCGGGGCGTCCTGCGGGTGGGCGATCAGCCGCGGCTCGAACATGCCCGCGATCGCGCCGAGCGCCTGCCAGTGGTCGGCGTGGCGGTGGGTGGTGACCAGGTGGCGCAGGTCCGGGCGCTCGTCGGCGGCGCCGATGAGGTCGGCGATGCGGGTCGGCTCGGCCGCCGCGTCGATCAGCAGCGCCTCGTTGCTCTGCTTGCACACGAGCAGGTACGCGTTGTTGTCCATCTCGCCGACCGAGACCTTGCTGATGCTCAGCCGCTCGAGGTCGCGGCGGATGGCCGCGCCGCCCGGGTCGGTGTGACCGGTGTAGTTCTCCAGGACGTCCACGAGCGGGAGGGTAGCGGCCCGCACCGACATCCCGCGGTGGGGAGAACCCGCCGGTCGCACCCACGGGGCCGCTGACGGATCGAACGGACGTGCGAGTACCGTGCGCTGCGGACCGACCGGCGCGTCCCGGTGTACATCCACCGCGCCGGACCGCCTGCGGGGCCCGCTCGACGGGCTCGCTGTCGGTGGGTCGACCTAGCATCGACGGCGGACGTGGGGACGAACCTCACCGGTCACAGGTGCCCGGTCGCGGAATGTCCCCCAGCCCTGCGGGCGCTACGACGGGGTATCACCCGGACGGCACCGCCACCCCAGGAGGCGCGAAACGTGAGCGACCACAGCACCGACCGCCGCGACGCCGGCACCGCCCTGTCCCCGGGCGCGTCGCCGGTCCCGGAAGGGCCGAAGCTGGTCGTGCGTGGCGCGCGCGAACACAACCTGCAGGGCATCGACATCGACCTGCCCCGCGACAGCATGATCGTCTTCACCGGGCTGTCCGGCTCCGGCAAGTCCAGCCTCGCGTTCGACACGATCTTCGCCGAGGGCCAGCGGCGCTACGTCGAGTCCCTCTCGGCGTACGCGCGCCAGTTCCTCGGGCAGATGGACAAGCCCGACGTCGACTTCATCGAGGGCCTGTCCCCGGCGGTCTCGATCGACCAGAAGTCGACCAACCGCAACCCGCGGTCGACGGTCGGCACGATCACCGAGATCCACGACTACCTGCGGCTGCTCTACGCCCGCGCCGGCATCCCGCACTGCCCGACCTGCGGCGAGCGGATCGAGAAGCAGACCCCGCAGCAGATCGTCGACCAGGTCCTGGAGATGGAGCAGGGCAGCCGCTTCCAGGTGCTCGCGCCGGTCGTGCGCACCCGCAAGGGCGAGTTCGTCGACCTGTTCGGGAACCTGCAGGCCCAGGGCTACTCCCGCGTCCTCGTCGACGGCACGGTCCACCAGCTCTCGGACCCCCCGAAGCTGAAGAAGCAGGAGAAGCACGACATCTCCGTCGTCGTCGACCGGCTCTCGGTGAAGGCGACCGCCAAGCAGCGCCTCACCGACTCGGTGGAGACCGCGCTGCGGCTGGCCGACGGCCTGGTCGTGCTGGACTTCGTGGACCTGCCCGACGACGACCCGCAGCGCGAGCGCCGCTTCTCCGAGAGGATGGCCTGCCCGAACGGGCACACCCTCGCCGTCGACGACCTCGAGCCCCGCACCTTCTCCTTCAACTCGCCCTACGGCGCCTGCCCGGCCTGCTCCGGCATCGGCATCAAGAAGGAGGTCGACCCGGAGCTGGTCGTCCCCGACCCGGACCTGTCCCTCGGCGACGGCGCGATCGCGCCCTGGTCGTCCGGGCACAACGCGGAGTACTTCGGCCGGCTGCTGTCCGGCCTGGCCACCGCGGTCGGGTTCCGGATGGACACCCCCTGGCGCAAGCTGCCCGCCGCTGCTCAGAAGGCGGTCCTGCACGGCAGTGACGACCAGGTCCACGTGCGCTACCGCAACCGCTACGGCCGCGAGCGCTCGTACTACGCGAACTTCGAGGGCGTCATGCCGTTCCTCGAGCGTCGCCTGGAGCAGACCGAGTCCGAGTCGCAGCGGGAGCGCTACGAGGGCTACATGCGCGACATCCCCTGCCCCGCCTGCAACGGCGCCCGGCTGCGCCCCGAGGTGCTGTCGGTGACCCTGCCGCACCGCGACCTGGGGGAGCGGTCGATCGCGCAGGTGTCGAACATGTCGGTCGCCGAGTGCTCGCAGTTCCTGAACGGCATGGTCCTCGACGACCGGCAGGCCATGATCGCCGGCGCGGTGCTCAAGGAGGTGCAGGCCCGGCTGGGCTTCCTGCTCGACGTCGGGCTGGACTACCTGTCGCTGGACCGCGCCGCGGGAACGCTGTCCGGCGGCGAGGCGCAGCGCATCCGGCTGGCCACCCAGATCGGCTCCGGCCTGGTCGGGGTCCTCTACGTCCTCGACGAGCCGTCGATCGGGCTGCACCAGCGCGACAACCGGCGCCTGATCGACACGCTGACCCGGCTCAAGGAGCTGGGCAACACCCTGATCGTCGTCGAGCACGACGAGGACACCATCCGCGCCTCGGACTGGGCGGTCGACATCGGCCCCGGCGCCGGTGAGCACGGCGGCCGCGTCGTGCACTCCGGCACCATCGCCGACCTGGAGTCGCACGACACCTCGCTGACCGGCGCCTACCTGTCCGGGCGCAAGTCGATCCCGCTGCCCGAGCGCCGCGAGCTCGACCACGACCGCAGGCTTACCATCGTCGGCGCCCGCGAGCACAACCTGCGCGGCATCGACGTCGACGTGCCGCTCGGCGGCCTGGTGTCGATCACGGGGGTGTCCGGGTCCGGCAAGTCGACGCTGATCAACGACATCCTCGCCACGGTGCTCGCGAACCGGCTCAACGGCGCCCGCCAGGTACCGGGCCGGCACACCCGGATCAACGGCATCGACGAGCTCGACAAGCTCGTCCGGGTCGACCAGTCGCCGATCGGGCGGACCCCGCGGTCCAACCCGGCGACCTACACCGGCGTGTGGGACAAGGTCCGCAAGCTGTTCGCCGCGACCACCGAGGCGAAGGTCCGCGGCTACGCCGAGGGCCGCTTCTCCTTCAACGTCAAGGGCGGCCGCTGCGAGGCGTGCACCGGCGACGGCACGATCAAGATCGAGATGAACTTCCTGCCGGACGTCTACGTCCCCTGTGAGGTCTGCAAGGGGGCCCGGTACAACCGGGAGACCCTCGAGGTCCACTACAAGGGCAAGACCGTCGCCGACGTCCTCGACATGCCGATCGAGGAGGCCGCCGAGTTCTTCGAGCCGATCACCTCGATCGCCCGCTACCTGCGGACCCTGGTCGACGTCGGCCTCGGCTACGTCCGGCTGGGCCAGCCCGCGCCGACGTTGTCCGGCGGTGAGGCCCAGCGCGTCAAGCTCGCCAGCGAGCTGCAGAAGCGCAGCAACGGCCGCACCGTCTACATCCTCGACGAGCCGACCACCGGCCTGCACTTCGAGGACATCCGCAAGCTCCTCGCCGTCATCCAGGGGCTGGCGGACAAGGGCAACACCGTGATCGTGATCGAGCACAACCTCGACGTCATCAAGACCTCGGACTGGGTCATCGACATGGGCCCGGAGGGCGGCTCGGGCGGCGGGACCGTGGTGGCCCAGGGGACGCCGGAGCAGATCGCGGCACACCCCGACAGCCACACCGGCCGGTTCCTGCGCGACCTGGTCACCCCGGACGACACCCCGGTCACGCCGGTCCGGCGGCGGGCCTCGTCGTCGAACGGCAACGGCACCGCGGGCGCGGGGCGGCCGACGACCGCACGGCGCAGCCGGGCCAAGGCCACCAGCGCGGGCTGAGCCCCGCCCCGGGCCGGGTCCGCGCAGGTCCCGGCCCGGACCCCGCGTTCCCGGCACACCGGCGGCCTGTTACCCTCGGGAATGCGACCACCCGGGATCGCGTTGACACGTGTGTTCCGGGCGTCAAGTGGAGCCCCGCTCCCACCCGCGCCGTGATCGTAACGGTGTCCGGGTCCATGGTCCGGCTTCGCGGCAGCATTCTGTCGCGGGCCGATCAACGGGTCTTCGCTTGTCGTCGCCGGCAGCAGGTAGTAGCGACACAGCGAGTCACACAGGAGACCCCATCAGCACAGAGCCCCGCATCAACGACCGCATCCGCGTGCCCGAGGTCCGCCTCGTGGGCCCGAACGGCGAGCAGGTCGGGATCGTGCGTATCGAGGACGCCCTCAAGCTGGCCCAGGACGCCGACCTCGACCTCGTCGAGGTCGCCGGCCAGGCCCGCCCGCCGGTCTGCAAGCTCATGGACTACGGAAAGTTCAAGTACGAGAGCGCGCAGAAGGCCCGGGAGTCCCGGCGCAACCAGCAGCTCACCGTGATCAAGGAGCAGAAGCTCCGGCCGAAGATCGACAAGCACGACTACGAGACGAAGCGCGGTCACGTCATCCGCTTCCTCGAAGGCGGCAACAAGGTCAAGGTCACGATCATGTTCCGTGGTCGCGAGCAGTCGCGTCCCGAGCTGGGCTACCGCCTGCTCCAGCGCCTGGCCGAGGACATCGGTGACATGGCCGTCGTCGAGGCCGCTCCGAAACAGGACGGCCGCAACATGACGATGGTGCTGGCACCGACCAAGAAGCCGGCGTCGCGCAAGACGACGGCCGCAGCCAGCTCCGACGCCCCGGCCGACGCCCCCGCCGAAGCCGAGGCGTGAGCCCGCTCCCGTGCCCGGCCGCAGCCGGGCACGGGAGGGACACGCAGTACCCGCACCGACCCCCGGAACCTCGGGGGCCGACATCGAACGGATACGTCATGCCGAAGAACAAGACGCACAAGGGGACCGCGAAGCGCGTCCGCATCACCGGTGGCGGCAAGCTCATGCGCCAGCAGGCCGGGCTGCGGCACCGTCTCGAGGTCAAGTCGCGCAAGGAGAAGCGCGACCTGTCGGGCACCGTCGAGCTCGCCAAGGCCGATGTGAAGCGCGTCAAGAAGCTGCTCGGTCACTGACCTTCCGCCCCTTTCACGAACCCCGGCACGCCGTACCCCCATCGCGGTAGTGCCGGAGAAGCCCCAGGAGATACCCCATGGCACGCGTGAAGCGCTCCGTGAACGCCCAGAAGAAGCGCCGCACCACGCTGGAGTCGGCCGCCGGCTACCGCGGGCAGCGCTCGCGGCTGTACCGCAAGGCCAAGGAGCAGATGCTCCACTCGATGAACTACGCCTACCGGGACCGTCGCGCGCGCAAGGGCGACTTCCGGCAGCTGTGGATCACTCGCATCAACGCCGCGGCCCGCGCCAACGACATGACCTACAACCGGTTCATCCAGGGCCTCAAGGCCGCCGGTGTCGAGGTCGACCGCAAGAACCTCGCCGAGATCGCCGTGAGCGACCCGGCCGCCTTCGCCGCGCTCGTCGCGGTCGCGAAGGAGAACCTGCCGGTCGGCACCGAGCAGGGCTCCGCGGCCTGAGGTGACCCGAGGCGACATCGAGTCGCGCGGCGCCGGCGAGCGCTCCGCGGACTCCACGCCCGGTACCGAACGCACTCCCCGCGTCGCAGCGGCACGCAAGCTGCTGCGACGCGCGGGGCGCGATCGGGCCGGGCGTTTCCTCGTCGAGGGGGCCCAGGCCGTCCGCGAGGCCCTCGCCGCCGTGACGGTGCACGAGCTGTTCGTCACCGCCGTCGCCGCCGAACGCCACCCCGAGCTGGTCGAGGCCGCGGAGCGTTCCGGCGCCCGGGTGTCCCCGGTGACGGACAAGGCCGCCGCGGGTCTGTCCGAGACGGTCACCCCGCAGGGGATCGTCGCCGTCTGCGACCTGCTCGACGTCCCGGTGGCCACCGCGCTGGCCGGGGTCCCCGGCTTCGTGACGGTCTGCGACGGCATCTCCGACCCCGGCAACGTCGGCACCGTGATCCGGGTCGCCGACGCGGCGGGCTGCGACGCGGTCCTCCTGGCCGGGGACACCGTCGACCCGCACAACGGCAAGGCCGTCCGGGCCTCCACCGGCAGCGTGTTCCACCTGCCGCTGGCCCGCGACCGGGACGCGCCCGCCGTCGTCGAGATGTGCCGGGCGGCCGGGCTGACCACGCTCGTCGCGGACGGGCACGGCGAGGTCGACCTCCATGACCCCGCCGTCACCCCGACCCTCGCCGGGCCCGTCGCCTGGATCCTCGGCAGCGAGGCGCACGGCCCGTCGGCCGCGGTGCACGCCGCCGCGGACCACCGGGTCCGCGTCCCGATCCACGGCCGGGCCGAGTCGCTGAACCTCGCCACCGCCGCGGCGATCTGCCTGTACGCGACGGTCGGGGCCCGCGCCGGCGTCGCCCCGCAGCTGTCCCCGGCGCGCGACTGAAACCGGCTCGCGGCCGCCCTCTACGATCGGGGGCACCATGAGTGAGAACGACACGGCGAGCCCCCTCGACCCGGATGCACTGAAGGCCGCGGTGGAGGCCGCCCGCACGGCGTTCGACGAGGCGGGCGACCTCGACGCGCTGGCCGCGGCGAAGCCCGCGCACCTCGGCGACCGCGCCCCGATCCCGATGGCCCGCCGGTCGCTGGGGCAGCTGCCCGGCCCCGAGCGCGCCGACGCCGGCAAGCGGGTCAACGCCGCCCGCGTGGAGGCCCAGGCCGCCTTCGACGCGCGCCGCGAGGTCCTGCTCGTCGAGCGCGACGCCCGGGTGCTGGCCGAGGAGGCCGTCGACGTCACGCTGCCCTGGGACCGTCGCCCGCGCGGCGCGCGCCACCCCATCACGCAGCTGTCCGAGCGGATCGCCGACATCTTCGTCGGGATGGGCTGGGAGGTCGCCGAGGGTCCCGAGGTCGAGGCGTCGTGGCTGAACTTCGACGCGCTCAACTTCGGCAAGGACCACCCGGCCCGCACCATGCAGGACACCTTCTACCTGGGTGACCCCGAGCGCGGGCAGGACTCGGGCACGGTGCTGCGCACGCACACCTCGCCGGTGCAGGTCCGGTCGCTGCTGGAGCGCGAGCTGCCGGTCTACGTGGCCTGCCCCGGCCGGACCTTCCGCACCGACGAGCTCGACGCCACCCACACCCCGGTGTTCCACCAGGTCGAGGGCCTCGCCGTCGACCGCGGGCTGACCATGGCCCACCTCAAGGGGACGCTCGACGCGTTCGCCCGCGCGGTGTTCGGCCCGGAGGCCGGTACCCGGATGCGGCCGTCGTACTTCCCGTTCACCGAGCCCTCGGCCGAGGTGGACCTGTGGTTCCCGCAGAAGAAGGGCGGCCCCGGCTGGGTCGAGTGGGGCGGCTGCGGCATGGTCAACCCCAACGTCCTGCGCGCCTGCGGCGTCGACACCGACGTCTACTCCGGTTTCGCGTTCGGCATGGGCATCGAGCGGACCCTGATGTTCCGCAACGGCATCCCGGACATGCGGGACATGGTCGAGGGCGACGTGCGCTTCTCGACCGCGTTCGGCGTCTGACCCGGCCCACCCCGCTTCCACACGAGGAGTTCTGAGCAGTGCGAGTGTCCGCGTCCTGGCTCGCCCGGCACATCGACCCGGCGGCGCTGCCCGCCGGTCCCGAGGCGATCGGCGACGCCTTCGTCCGCGTCGGGCTGGAGGTCGAGGAGATCCACCCGGCCCCCGCGGTCACCGGGCCGGTCACGGTCGCCCGGGTCGAGGAGATCGAGGAGCTCACCGAGTTCAAGAAGCCGATCCGGTACTGCCGGGTGGGCTTCGAGGGGCAGCGCCACCGCTACGTGGTGTGCGGCGCCCGGAACTTCGCGGTCGGCGACCTCGTCGTCGTCACCGAGCCGGGTGCGGTGCTGCCCGGTGACTTCGCGATCGCCCAGCGCACGACCTACGGCAAGGTCTCCGACGGCATGATCGCCTCGGCGAAGGAGCTCGGCCTCGGCGCCGAGAGCGGCGGCATCCTCGTGCTGCCGCCCGGCACCGCCGAGCCCGGCGACGACGCCCTCGACGTCCTCGGCCTGTCCGAGCCCGTCGTCGAGCTCGCCGTCACCCCGGACCGGGGTTACTGCTTCGCCGTCCGCGGTCTCGCCCGCGAGCTCGCGACCTCGCTCGACGCCGACTACACCGACCCGGTCACCCGGGTCGCCGTCCCGGACACCACCGGCGACGCGTGGCCGGTGCGGCTCGCCGACGCCGACGCCTGCCCCCGGTTCGTCGCCCGCCGGGTGGACGGCGTCGACCCGGCCGCTCCCAGCCCCTGGTGGATGCAGCGCGCGCTGCTCTCGGCCGGGATGCGGCCGATCTCGCTGATCGTCGACGTCACCAACTTCGTGATGCTCGACCTCGGCCAGCCGCTGCACGCCTACGACGCGACCCGCCTGACCGGTGCCATCGAGGTCCGCCGCGCGACGACGGGGGAGAAGCTGCAGACCCTCGACGGCCACACCCGTGCGCTGGACACCGACGACCTGCTCATCACCGACGACTCCGGCCCGATCGGGCTCGCCGGTGTCATGGGCGGCGCGTCCACCGAGATCCCCGCGCCGGAGGACCTCGCCGACGGAGCCCGGGTCGACGTGCTGCTGGAGGCCGCGCACTTCTCCCCGCCGGTGATCGCGCGCGCCGCGCGCCGGCACAAGCTGCCCAGCGAGGCGTCCAAGCGGTTCGAGCGGGTCGTGGACCCGGCGCTGCCGCCGGTCGCGGCCGAGCGCGCCGCGCAGCTGCTCGTCGAGCTCGGCGGCGGGACCCTCGCCGACGGCCGCACCGACGAGGGCGGGGTCCCCGCCGTCGCGAGCGTGCGGATGCCGCTGTCGATGCCCGACCGCGTCGCCGGCGTCGACTACCCGCGCGGGGCCACCGTGCGCCGCCTGACCCAGGTCGGCTGCGCCGTCGCGCTGGACACCGGTGCCGGTGGCGAGGGGGTCGTCGTCGCGACCCCGCCGACCTGGCGCCCGGACCTCACCATGGCCGCCGACCTGGTGGAGGAGGTGCTGCGCCTGGAGGGCTACGACGCCATCCCCTCGGTGCTGCCCACCGCCCCGGCCGGACGCGGCCTGTTCGCCGCCCAGCAGCGCCGCCGTGCGGTGTCCCGCGCGCTGGCCGAGGCCGGCCATGTCGAGGTGCTGCCGTTCCCGTTCGTCTCCGACGCCGTCTGGGACGACCTGGGCCTGCCCGCCGACGACGAGCGCCGCCGCACCGTCGCCGTCACCAACCCGCTCGACGCCGAGCGGTCCCGGCTCACGACGACCCTGCTCCCCGGCCTGCTGGACATGCTGGTGCGCAACCGTTCCCGTGGCGCGGAGGACCTCGCGCTGTACGCGATCGCGCAGGTCGTGCAGCCGAGGGAGACCACCCCCGCGATGCCCGACCCGGCCGTCACCGGCCGCCCGTCCGACGCCGAGTACGCCGCCCTGCGCGCCGCGCTGCCCGACCAGCCCGTGCACGTCGGGGTCGTCCTGGCCGGGAACCGCGAGCCGCGCGGCTGGTGGGGCAAGGGTCGTCCCGCGGCCTGGGAGGACGCGGTCGAGGCGGCCCGGCTGACCGGTGCCGCCGCCGGTGTGGAGCTGCGGGCGCGCCGCGCCGAGCGGGCGCCGTGGCACCCGGGCCGGTGCGCGGAGCTCGTCGTCGCGGGCACCGACACCGTCGTCGGGTACGCCGGGGAGCTGCACCCCAAGGTCGTCGAGGCGCTGGGGCTGCCGGCCCGCACCGCCGCGGCCGAGATCGACCTCGACGCGGTCCCGTTGCGGGAGAACCTGCCCGTGCCGCGGGTGTCGGCGTTCCCGCCGGTCGCGGTGGACGTCGCGCTGGTCGCCGACGAGGCGGTCCCGGCCGCGGACCTCGCCGACGCGCTCACCGCGGGCGCGGGGGAGCTGCTGGAGTCGGTGCGGCTGTTCGACGTCTACACCGGCGACCAGGTCGGACAGGGCCGCCGCTCGCTGGCGTTCTCGCTGCGGCTGCGCGCCGCGGACCGCACGCTGACCAGCGAGGAGGCGAACGCCGCGCGGGACGCGGCGGTCGCCGAGGCCACGGCCCGGCACGGAGCCGCGCTGCGCTGACCCCCGGCCAGTGGCGGGCCCGCGCCGGGCCCGGCCTGCTCAGCGCGGGGCCGCCGCGACGGCGGCCACCGCGGCGGCCCGCCACTGGTCGCGGGACGGCGTCCGTCCCGCGACCGCCACCGTCACGAGGTACCGGGCGGTGGCCAGCTGCAGGGTCGGCCCGGCGACGGTGTCGAGCACCGCCGCGGAGGTCCCCGCCGGGAGGCCGGTCACCGTGCTGCCGTGCCGTGGGCCGGCGACGTAGCCGGCGGGCGTGCCCCGGTTCGTCGTGTACACGTTCACCGACACCGTCACGCCGTCGGCGAGCGCGAAACAGGCCCGGGTGCGGGTGCCGTCGGTGCGGGTGACCACGGCGTTCGTCGCGGGCGCGACCGGCGGGCCGCCCAGCAGCCCGGTCAGCGCGGCGTGGTCGAGCAGGCACTCGTCGGCCACGACGTCCGAGGTCAGCGGGGCCGGGGCGGCCGGTGCGGTGGGCCGGGCCGTGGCGCGCGCCGTTCCCGGGGCGGGCCGGGCCCGCCCGTCCGGGACGCGGGACGCACCGTCCCCGACCGGCACCGGCGGCACCGTGCGCGCCGCACCGGCCCCGCCGTCGGGGGGACCGGACGGGACCGGCGTTCCGGAAGAGGGCGGCACCGGGACGGGCGGGACCGTCGTGGTCGGGCGGCCGTCGGTGGTCGGGGCGGCGAGCGGCCCGCTCGACAGCGGCCCGGGCACCGTGAACGACGTCGGCGGCCGTCGCGTGGGCTCCACCGGTGCCGCCCCGGACGACGGCAGCGCGGGCCCCTGGCCGGTCGGCCACGGCGTCCCCGACACGGTCGACGCGCACCCGCCGAGCAGCCCCGCGAGCACCGCCGCGACCGCCGCCGTGACGGCCACCGACCGTCCCCGTGCGGGCGCGCCCGCGCCCGGCCCCACCCCGCGTGTCACCCGTCGCCGCACCCGCGGGAAACTAGGCGTCGCACGCAGCCGCCGGGCCCGGTTCCGCACCGCCCGGTCGCGATCGTGAATCCCGATTGCATGGCTTTCCGGGGACGTGCATACTCATCCACGTGGTACGCATCGCAGTGGCGGGAGCCAGTGGCTACGCCGGGGGAGAGCTCCTCCGGCTGCTGCTCGCACATCCCGAGGTGGAGATCGGCGCCCTCACGGCCGGCGGGAACGCGGGGACGCGTCTGGGCGAGCACCAGCCGCACCTGACCCCGCTCGCGGACCGCGTCCTGGGCGAGAGCACGGCGGAGAACCTCGCCGGACACGACGCGGTGTTCCTCGCACTGCCGCACGGCAAGTCCGCCGAGCTGGCGGCGCAGCTGGGGCCGGACACGCTCGTCGTGGACTGCGGGGCGGACCACCGCCTCACCGACCCGGCCGCCTGGGACCGCTGGTACGGCGGCGAGCACGCCGGGCACTGGCCCTACGGGCTGCCCGAGCTGCCCGGCGCCCGGGCCGCGCTGACCGGCACCCGTCGCGTCGCGGTGCCGGGCTGCTATCCGACCGGCACCAGCCTCGCGCTGGTCCCGGCCCTGGTCGCCGGCCTTGTCGCCCCCGAGGTCGTGATCACCGCGGTCACCGGCACCTCCGGCGCGGGCAAGTCGCTCAAGCCGCACCTGCTGGGCGCGGAGGTCATGGGGTCGCTGTCGGCGTACGGCGTCGGCGGCGTGCACCGGCACACCCCGGAGATCGCGCAGAACCTGTCCACCGCGCTCGGCTCGCCCGTGTCGGTGAGCTTCACCCCGGTGCTCGCGCCGCTGCCGCGCGGCATCCTCGCCTCCTGCTCGGCCCCGCTGATCGACCCGGCGACCGACGCCGAGGCGGTCCGGGCGGTCTACGAGAAGGCCTACGCCGACGAGCCGTTCGTGCGGCTGCTGCCCGAGGGCCAGTGGCCCACCACGGCGCAGACCCTCGGCTCCAACATGGTCGCGCTGCAGGTCACCGTCGACGTCGACGCCGCCCGGCTGGTCGTCGTCTCCGCGATCGACAACCTCACCAAGGGCACCGCGGGCGGCGCCGTCCAGTGCATGAACCTGGCCATCGGTCTGCCCGAGACCACCGGCCTGCCGACGACGGGAGTGGCGCCGTGAGCGTGACCGCAGCCCAGGGCTTCCGGGCCGCCGGGATCGCCGCCGGGATCAAGAAGTCCGGCAAGGCCGACCTGGCGCTCGTCGTCAACGACGGCCCGCGCACCGAGGCCGCCGGGGTCTTCACCCGCAACAAGGTCAAGGCCGCCCCCGTCCTGTGGTCCCAGCAGGTGCTGACCACCGGCTCGCTGCGCGCGGTCGTCCTCAACTCCGGCGGGGCGAACGCCTGCACCGGCGCCGAGGGCTTCCAGGTCGCGCACGCCACCGCGGAGCAGGTCGCCGAGGTGGTCGGCTGCGGCGCGATCGACGTCGCCGTGTGCTCCACCGGCCTGATCGGTGAGCAGCTCCCGCGGGAGACCGTGCTCGCCGGGGTCCGGTCGGCCGCCGCGGAGCTGGCGTCCGGGCCCGAGGCCGGGTCCGCCGTCGCCGCCGCGATCATGACGACCGACACCGTCCCGAAGGAGTCCGCGGTCACCGACCCGGCGGGCTGGACCGTCGGGGGCACCACCAAGGGCGCCGGGATGATCGCCCCGTCGATGGCGACCATGCTCAGCGTGCTCACCACCGACGCCGTCCTCGACCGGGCGACGCTCGACGCCGCGCTGCGCGAGGCGGTCCGCTACAGCTTCGACCGGCTCGACGTCGACGGCTCGATGTCCACCAACGACACCGTGCTGGTGCTGGCCTCCGGCGCGTCCGGCGTCGAGGCCGACCCGGCGGTGTTCACCGCCGCGCTCACCCGCGTGTGCCGCGACCTCGCCGAGCAGATGCAGGCCGACGCCGAGGGCGTCACCAAGCGGATCACCGTGCGGGTCACCGGTGCCGCCTCCGAGGACGACGCGGTCACCGTCGCCCGCACGATCGCCCGCGACTCCCTGGTCAAGACCGCGATGTTCGGGTCCGACCCCAACTGGGGCCGGGTCGCCGCCTCCGCCGGGTACGCCGACGCCGAGATCGACTCCGAGCGCCTCGACGTCACGATCAACGGCGTGCTGCTGTGCAAGGGCGCCGTCGTCGCCGGGGACCGGGCCGACTGCGACCTGTCCGGGAAGGACGTGCTGATCGAGGTCGAGCTGGGCCTGTCCGGCGGGGCCGAGGGGCACACCGCCGAGATCCGGACCACCGACCTGTCGCACGCCTACGTGGAGGAGAACAGTGCCTACTCCTCCTGAGCCGGTCGCCCCGGACGCGCTGCCGCAGCCGCAGATCGCGCCGTCCCCGGAGACCCCGGCCCGGCTGAAGCGGGCGGGGGAGAAGGCCGGCGTGCTCGCCGAGGCGCTGCCCTGGCTGCAGCGCTTCCACGGCCGGATCGTCGTCGTCAAGTACGGCGGCAACGCCATGATCGACGAGGAGCTGAAGCAGGCCTTCGCCCGGGACATGGTGTTCCTGCGGCTCGCGGGCATTCACCCGGTCGTCGTGCACGGCGGCGGGCCGCAGATCTCGGCGATGCTGAAGCGGCTCGGCATGCCCGGCGAGTTCCGCGGAGGCCTGCGCGTCACCACCCCGGAGACGATGGAGATCGTCCGGATGGTGCTGTTCGGCCAGGTCGGGCGCGAGCTCGTCGGGCTGATCAACGCCCACGGGCCGCTCGCCGTCGGTCTGTCCGGGGAGGACGCGGGCCTGTTCACGGCCGAGAAGCGCACCGCGCTGGTCGGCGGCGAGCCCGTCGACATCGGCCTGGTCGGTGACGTCACGAAGGTCAACCCGGACGCGGTGCTGGACATCATCGCCGCGGGCCGCATCCCGGTCGTCGCCGGGATCGCGCCGGACGCCGACGGCCAGGTCCACAACATCAACGCCGACAGCGCCGCCGCGGCGCTCGCCGGCGCGCTGGACGCCGCGAAGCTCGTGGTGCTCACCGACGTCGAGGGGCTCTACGCGAACTACCCCGACCCGGAGTCGATCATCACCTCGCTGACCGCGGACCAGCTCGAGCCGATGCTGCCCCGCCTGGAGAGCGGCATGGCCCCGAAGATGGAGGCCTGTCTGCGCGCCGTGCGGTCGGGCGTCGGACAGGCCCACGTGATCGACGGGCGGGTGCCGCACTCGGTCCTGCTCGAGGTGTTCACGCACGAGGGCGTCGGCACCATGGTGCTGCCGGACGCCACAGCTGGGGGAACGACATGACCACGCACGCGCAGCGGTGGCAGGCCGCACTGATGAACAACTACGGCACCCCGCCGCTGACCCTGGTCCGCGGCGAGGGCGCCCAGGTGTGGGACGCGCAGGGGCGCCGCTTTCTCGACCTCTACTCCGGGATCGCGGTCAACGCGCTCGGCCACGCGCACCCGGCCGTCGTCGAGGCGGTGTCCGAGCAGGTCCGCACCCTGGGCC
Organism: Pseudonocardia sp. ICBG601; assembly: GCF_020496245.1. Lineage (NCBI taxonomy): Bacteria > Bacillati > Actinomycetota > Actinomycetes > Pseudonocardiales > Pseudonocardiaceae > Pseudonocardia > Pseudonocardia sp. ICBG601. The sequence continues at coordinate 3,330,191 of NZ_JAHLJA010000148.1, forward strand.
ACACCTCGAACTTCTTCATCACCGAGCCCGCGCTGCAGCTCGCCGAGCGGCTGCAGGCCCTGCTCGGCCGCGAGGACGCCCGCACCCTGCTCTGCAACTCCGGCACCGAGGCCAACGAGGCCGCCTTCAAGATCGCCCGCCGGACCGGGCGGCCGGAGATCATCGCCTGCGAGGGCGCGTTCCACGGCCGCACGATGGGCGCGCTCGCGCTGACCGGGCAGCCCGCCAAGCGGGCCCCGTTCGAGCCGATGCCCGCCGGGGTCACCCACATCCCGTTCGGTGACGTCGCCGCACTCGACGCCGCCGTCACCGAGCGGACCGCCGCGGTGTTCCTGGAGCCGATCCTCGGCGAGGCCGGCGTGATCGTGCCGCCCGAGGGGTACCTGGCCGAGGCCCGGCGGATCACCGCCGAGCGCGGCGCACTGCTCGTCCTCGACGAGGTGCAGACCGGGATCGGCCGCACCGGGTACTGGTTCGCCCACCAGGCGCACGGCATCGTCCCCGACGTCGTCACCCTGGCCAAGGGCCTCGGCGGCGGACTCCCGATCGGGGCCTGCATCGGGTTCGGCGACGCCGCAGCCCTGCTCGAGCCCGGCCAGCACGGCACCACCTTCGGCGGCAACCCGGTGTCGTGCGCCGCGGCGCTCGCCGTCCTCGACACGGTCGCGGCCGAGGGGCTGCTCGGCCACGTCGACCGGCTCGGCAAGGAGATCCGCAGCCGGATCGAGGGTCTCGGCCACCCCCTGGTCGGCGACGTCTCCGGCGCCGGCCTGCACATCGGCATCGGCCTGACCGCGCCCGTCGCCGCGCAGGCCGCCGCGGCCGCCCGCGACGCCGGGATCCTGGTCAACAACGCCACCCCGGACCGGCTCCGGCTGGTCCCGGCCCTGACCCTGACCGACGGCGAGGCGGAGGAGTTCCTGACGGCCTTCCCGGCGGTCCTCGACGCCGCCGCGGCCCAGCACGAGGGGCAGGGGAACTGATGGTCCGCCACCTGCTCCGCGACGACGACCTGACCCCGGCCGAGCAGGCCGAGGTCCTCGACCTCGCCGACCGGCTCAAGGCCGACCCGTTCGCCGAGCGCCCGCTGGCCGGGCCGCGCGCGGTGGGGGTCGTGTTCGACAAGTCCTCCACCCGCACCCGGGTGTCCTTCGAGGCCGGGATCACCCAGCTCGGCGGCACCGCGATCATCCTCGACGGCACCACCAGCCAGCTCGGGCGCGGCGAGACCATCTCCGACACCTCCCGGGTGCTGTCGCGCTACGTCGACGCGGTCGTGTGGCGCACCAGCGGCCAGGAGCGGATCGAGGAGATGGCCGCCGCGGCGACCGTTCCGGTGGTCAACGCGCTGACCGACATGTTCCACCCGTGCCAGATCCTGGCGGACCTGCAGACCGTGCGGGAGCGGTTCGGCCGCCTCGCCGGGCTCACCCTGACCTACCTCGGCGACGGCGCGAACAACATCGCCCACTCGCTGCTGCTCGGCGGGGCCACCGCCGGGCTGCACGTACGGATCGCCGCGCCCGCCGGGTTCACCCCCGACGACGACGTGCTGCGCGACGCGAAGGCCCGCGCCGAGCAGACCGGGGGCTCGGTGGCACTCGTCGCGGACCCGGTCGCCGCCGTCGAGGGCGCCCAGGTCGTCGTCACCGACACCTGGACCTCGATGGGCCAGGAGGAGGACGGGCTGGACCGGGTCGCGCCGTTCCGGTCGTACCAGGTCAACGCCGCCCTGCTGGAGCGAGCCGCACCCGACGCGATCGTGCTGCACTGCCTGCCGGCCCACCGGGGCGACGAGATCACCGACGAGGTCCTCGACGGCGCCGCCAGCGCCGTCTGGGACGAGGCCGAGAACCGGTTGCACGCGCAGAAGGCGCTGCTCACCTGGCTCCTGCGGCATGGGTGAGGGGGACCGCGACCGCAGGAACCCGGTGAGCCGGGCCAGCCGGCAGGCGGCCGTCATCGACGTGGTCTGGAACTACGAGCTGAGCAGCCAGGTGGAGATCATCGGGTTGCTCCACGAGCGGCACGGCATCGAGACGACCCAGGCCACGCTCTCGCGTGACCTGGACGAGCTGGGCGCGGTGAAGCTCCGCGGCGCGGACGGCGGGCAGCCCGTCTACCGCATCCCCGAGGACGGCAGCCCCGTGCGCGGGGTCGAGGGCGGCACCGGGCGGCTCGCCCGGTTGCTGGGGGAGCTGCTCGTGTCCGCCGACGCGAGTGGGAACCTGGCGGTCCTGCGGACCCCGCCGGGCGCGGCGCACTACCTCGCGAGCGCACTCGACCGGGCCGCACTGCACGACGTCGTCGGCACCATCGCCGGCGACGACACGGTCATCGTCGTCGCCCGCGAGCCCCTCACCGGGGCGGAGCTGGCCGAACGGCTGCAGGACCTGCCCCGGAGGGCCCACGCGGCCGCCGGGACGCACGACGAACGAGAAGGAGACCCGACATGACCGACGCGGACCCCCGAGAGGGCGCGGCCGCCGGTGGCGGAGCGCTGTGGGGTGGCCGGTTCGCGTCCGGTCCGGCCGACGCGCTCGCGGCGCTGTCGAAGTCCACCCACTTCGACTGGGCACTGGCCCCCTACGACATCCGCGGCTCGAAGGCGCACGCCCGGGTCCTGCACCGCGCCGGTCTGCTGACCGACGAGGAGCTGTCGGGGATGCACAAGGCACTCGACGAGCTCGCCGCCGACGTCGCCTCCGGGGCGTTCGGCGCCGACCCGGGCGACGAGGACGTGCACACCGCATTGGAGCGCGGCCTCATCGAGCGGGCCGGCGCCGACCTGGGCGGCAAGCTGCGGGCCGGTCGCTCGCGCAACGACCAGGTCGCCACCCAGTTCCGGATGTGGCTGCGCGACGCCACGCGACGGGTCGGCTCCGGCGTGCTCGACGTCGTCGACGCCCTCGTCGCCCAGGCGCAGGCCCACCCCGGCGCGCCGATGCCCGGCCGCACCCACCTGCAGCACGCCCAGCCGGTGCTGCTCGGCCACCAGCTGGCCGCGCACGCCCAGGCCCTGCTGCGCGACGTCGACCGGCTCGCCGACTGGGACCGGCGCAGCGCCTGGTCGCCCTACGGCTCCGGCGCGCTCGCCGGGTCCTCGCTCGGGCTCGACCCGGAGGCCGTCGCCGCCGAGCTCGGCTTCACCGGGTCCTCGGCCAACTCGATCGACGGGACCGCCTCGCGGGACTTCGCCGCCGAGGCCGCGTTCGTCCTCGCGATGATCGGGGTCGACCTGTCGCGGCTGTCGGAGGAGATCATCCTCTGGGCGACGGCCGAGTTCGGCTACGTCACCCTCGACGACGCGTTCTCCACCGGCAGCTCGATCATGCCGCAGAAGAAGAACCCCGACGTCGCCGAGCTGGCCCGCGGCAAGTCCGGCCGGCTCGTCGGCAACCTCGCCGGGCTCATGACCACCCTCAAGGGGCTCCCGCTGGCCTACAACCGGGACCTGCAGGAGGACAAGGAGCCGCTGTTCGACTCGGTCGCGCAGCTGGAGCTCCTGCTCCCCGCGGTCGCCGGGATGGTGGCCACCCTGACCTTCCACACCGGGCGGCTCGCCGAGCTGGCCCCGGCCGGGTTCACCCTCGCCACCGACGTCGCCGAGTGGCTCGTCCGGCAGGGCGTCCCGTTCCGGGTGGCGCACGAGGCCGCGGGCGGCTGCGTCCGTGCCGCCGAGGCCCGCGGCGTCGGGCTGGAGGACCTGACCGACGCCGAGCTGGCCGCCGTGCACCCGGCACTCGACCCGAGTGTCCGCGACGTACTGACCGTGGAAGGCTCCATCGCGTCGCGGAACGCGCGCGGTGGGACGGCCGGCGACCGGGTCGCCGAGCAGCTCACCGACCTGCGTACCGCGGTCGCAGCAGCGCGAGAGTTCACCGGAGGAACCGCATGACCGACCCTGCCGCAGCCTACGAGGAGCTCAAGGCCGCCGGCCTGAAGCTCGACCTGACGCGGGGCAAGCCGTCCGCGCAGCAGCTGGACCTGTCCCACGAGCTGCTCGGCCTGCCGGGCGCGGGACAGTTCCGCGCGGCCGACGGCACCGACACCCGCAACTACGGCGGCGGCCAGGGGCTGCCCGAGCTGCGGGAGATCTTCGCGCCGTCGCTGCAGGTCCCGGTCGGGCAGCTGGTGGCGTCGAACAACTCCAGCCTGGAGCTGATGCACGACACGCTCGTGCACGCGCTGCTGACCGCGCTGCCCGGCGCCCCGACCCGCTGGGTCGACGCCGGCCGGGTCGCGTTCATCGCCCCGGTCCCCGGCTACGACCGCCACTACGGCGTGTGCGAGCGGCTCGGGATCGACCTCGTCACCGTCCCGATGACCGCGGACGGCCCCGACATGGACGAGGTCGAGCGGCTCGTCGCCGACGACCCGTCGATCAAGGGCATCTGGTGCGTGCCGAAGTACTCGAACCCCGACGGGGCCGTCTACTCCGACGAGGTCGTGCGCCGGCTGGCGACCATGCCGACCGCCGCCCCGGACTTCCGGATCATGTGGGACAACGCCTACGCGGTGCACCACCTGACCACCGAGGAGGTCGAGATCGCCGACATCCTCACCCTGGCCGCCGAGGCGGGCAACGCGGACCGCCCGTTCGTCTTCGGGTCCACCTCGAAGATCACCCTCGCCGGTGCGGGCGTCGCGTTCTTCGGTGCCTCGCAGGCGAACGTCGACTGGTGGCTGAAGCTGGCGTCGAAGAAGACGATCGGCCCGGACAAGGTCAACCACCTGCGGCACGCCCTGTTCCTCAAGGACGCCGCCGGGCTGCGGGCGCACATGGCCGCGCACCGCGAGCTGATCGCGCCGAAGTTCGCCGCGGTCGACCGGCTGCTGAGCGAGGCGTTCTCCGACGTGGAGGGCGTGTCCTGGACCAAGCCCCGGGGTGGCTACTTCGTGAGCCTGACCGTCCCGGACGGCCTCGCCTCGGAGGTCGTGCGGCTGGCGAAGGAGGCGGGGGTCGTCCTGACCCCGGCCGGTGCGACGCACCCCTACGGCAAGGACCCGCAGGACGCGACCATCCGTCTCGCCCCGACCCTGCCCCCGCTCGACGAGGTCGAGAAGGCCATGGCCGGTGTCGTGACCTGCGTGCAGCTGGCGCTCGCGCGCCGCTGACGGTGGACGACCACACGGCGGGGCCCGGCCGGGACGACCGGCCGGGCCCCGCCGGTCTGCTGGACCGGTCCGCCCTGGCCGTCGACGTCCTGCCCGCCGCACGACGCCTGCTCGGCTGCGTCCTCGAGGCCGACACCCCCGACGGCACGGTCGCGGTGCGCCTGGTCGAGGTGGAGGCCTACCGGGGCCGTGACGACCCCGCGTCGCACTGCTACCGCGGCCGGACCCCGCGCAACGCGGTGATGTTCGGCCCGCCCGGGCACTTGTACGTCTACTTCGTCTACGGCATGCACTTCTGCGCGAACGTCTCGTGCCTGTCCGACGGCGAGCCGGGGGCGGTGCTGCTGCGCGCCGGGGAGCTGCTCACCGACCCGGGGGTGGCCCGGGAACGCCGGCCCACCGCCCGCCGCGACGCGGACCTGGCCCGCGGACCCGCGCGCCTCGCCGCGCTCCTCGGGCTGCGCCGTGAGGACGACGGGACCGACGTCACCGACCCGGCCTCCCGGGTACGGCTGCGCGCCGGTGACCCGGTCGCCCCCGAGCTCGTCCGGACCGGGCCCCGGGTGGGCGTCGCCGCGGCGGCCGAGCTGCCGTGGCGCCACTGGGTCGACGGCTCACCGGCGGTCAGCCCGTACCGGGCCGGGACTCGCCGTCGTCGCAGCGCCTGAGGCACCCGCGTGCACGGGCCGCGGCGGCCCGACCAAGATGGGCACCGTGGGTACCGACATCCTCGACGACCTGGAGTGGCGCGGCCTGATCGCGCAGAGCACCGACCGCGACGCGCTCGCGAAGGAGCTCGCCGCCGACGACCCGGTGTCGATCTATGCGGGCTTCGACCCGACCGCGTCGAGCCTGCACGCCGGGCACCTGATCCCGATGCTGACCCTGCGCCGCTTCCAGGAGGCCGGGCACCGTCCGGTCATCCTCGCCGGTGGGGCGACCGGGATGATCGGGGACCCGCGCGACGTGGGGGAGCGGACGCTCAACGACGCCTCGACCGTCGCCGACTGGACGGGGCTCATCCGGGGCCAGCTGGAGCGGTTCGTGTCCTTCGACGACGGGCCGACCGGCGCCGTCGCCGTCAACAACCTGGACTGGACCGGGCAGCAGACGGTCCTGGAGTTCCTCCGCGACCTCGGCAAGCACTTCCCGGTCAGCACGATGATCTCGCGGGACACGGTGAAGCGCCGCCTCGCCGGCGACGGGATGTCCTACACCGAGTTCAGCTACCTGCTGCTCCAGGCCCAGGACTACCTGCACCTGTACCGCGAGCTCGGGGTGCGGCTCCAGATCGGCGGGTCCGACCAGTGGGGCAACATCGTCGGCGGTGTCGACCTCGTCCGCCGGGTGACCGGTGACCACGTCCACGCGCTGACCCTGCAGCTGGTCACCGACTCCGAGGGCCGGAAGTTCGGCAAGTCCACCGGGGGCGGCAACGTCTGGCTCGACCCGGACCGCACCTCGCCGTACGCCTGGTACCAGTACTTCGTGAACGTCGCCGACGCCGACGCGATCACCTACCTCAAGCTCTTCACCTTCCTCGACCGCGCCGAGATCGAGGCGCTGGAGACCGAGCTCGCCGAGAAGCCGCATCTGCGTGGCGCGCAACGACGTCTCGCCGCCGAGCTGACGACGCTGGTGCACGGCGAGGAGCAGACGAGGCAGGTGACGACGGCGAGCCAGGCCCTGTTCGGCCGCGCGGAGCTCACCGACCTGGACGCGGCCACCCTCGGCGCCGCGCTCGCCGAGGTGCCGACGGCCGACGCCGGCCCGGCCGACACGATCGTCGACCTGCTCGTCGCCACCGGCCTGACCGACAGCAAGGGGGCCGCGCGCCGCGCCGTGAAGGAGGGCGGCGCGTACGTCAACAACGTGAAGGTCGTCGACGAGGAGTGGGTCCCGGGTGCCGGGGACGTCCTCGACGGCGGCTGGCTGGTGGTGCGGCGGGGGAAGCGCAACCTGGCCGGTGTGCGGGTCGGATCGGCGTGATCGGCCGCTGACCTGCGGGAACGCCGAAAAGGTACCCCCCTGTGAATCGCCTCCGGGCCGTCCTGTAACTTTCTCGTTGTCGCCGGGACGGGACGGACGAGAGCGAGACTGGCCGAGAGGCCAGGGACGCTGATCCGGCCCGGAGGCGACGGCCCACGAACTCCACCTCGGTGGAGATCCGGCCGCCCGGAGTAAGGCTTGACGCTGCTCTCCGGTACACGTAGCATAAGAAAGTTGCCTCCTAGCGGGGCCGACTCTGACGCCCCGGGGCGACGGCCATCAGGCCCGGTCCTCGAGTGCGGGTGTCTTTTGAGAACTCAACAGTGTGTCGAGCTATTTATTCGGTTTGGCGTTTTGTGCCAAATTGTTTGTTTGGTTGCAGCATTCGATCCCGTCGGGTGTTGTGGCCAGTTGTTTGTTGCAAGTCAGGGTTTTGTTGGAGAGTTTGATCCTGGCTCAGGACGAACGCTGGCGGCGTGCTTAACACATGCAAGTCGAGCGGTAAGGCCCTTTCGGGGGTACACGAGCGGCGAACGGGTGAGTAACACGTGGGTGACCTGCCCTCCACTCTGGGATAAGCCTGGGAAACTGGGTCTAATACCGGATAGGACCACTGATCGCATGGTTGGTGGTGGAAAGTTTTTTCGGTGGGGGATGGGCCCGCGGCCTATCAGCTTGTTGGTGGGGTGATGGCCTACCAAGGCGGTGACGGGTAGCCGGCCTGAGAGGGCGACCGGCCACACTGGGACTGAGACACGGCCCAGACTCCTACGGGAGGCAGCAGTGGGGAATATTGCGCAATGGGCGGAAGCCTGACGCAGCGACGCCGCGTGGGGGATGACGGCCTTCGGGTTGTAAACCTCTTTCGCCAGGGACGAAGAGCAATTGACGGTACCTGGAGAAGAAGCACCGGCCAACTACGTGCCAGCAGCCGCGGTAACACGTAGGGTGCGAGCGTTGTCCGGAATTATTGGGCGTAAAGAGCTCGTAGGCGGTGTGTCGCGTCGGCCGTGAAAACTTGGGGCTTAACTCTGAGCGTGCGGTCGATACGGGCATCACTTGAGTTCGGCAGGGGAGACTGGAATTCCTGGTGTAGCGGTGAAATGCGCAGATATCAGGAGGAACACCGGTGGCGAAGGCGGGTCTCTGGGCCGATACTGACGCTGAGGAGCGAAAGCGTGGGGAGCGAACAGGATTAGATACCCTGGTAGTCCACGCCGTAAACGTTGGGCGCTAGGTGTGGGGACCATTCCACGGTTTCTGTGCCGCAGCTAACGCATTAAGCGCCCCGCCTGGGGAGTACGGCCGCAAGGCTAAAACTCAAAGGAATTGACGGGGGCCCGCACAAGCGGCGGAGCATGTGGATTAATTCGATGCAACGCGAAGAACCTTACCTGGGTTTGACATGCACCAGACATCCCTAGAGATAGGGCTTCCCTTGTGGTTGGTGTGCAGGTGGTGCATGGCTGTCGTCAGCTCGTGTCGTGAGATGTTGGGTTAAGTCCCGCAACGAGCGCAACCCTTGTTCCATGTTGCCAGCACGTAATGGTGGGGACTCATGGGAGACTGCCGGGGTCAACTCGGAGGAAGGTGGGGATGACGTCAAGTCATCATGCCCCTTATGTCCAGGGCTTCACACATGCTACAATGGCTCATACAGAGGGCTGCGAGACCGTGAGGTGGAGCGAATCCCTTAAAGTGAGTCTCAGTTCGGATCGGGGTCTGCAACTCGACCCCGTGAAGTTGGAGTCGCTAGTAATCGCAGATCAGCAACGCTGCGGTGAATACGTTCCCGGGCCTTGTACACACCGCCCGTCACGTCACGAAAGTTGGTAACACCCGAAGCCGGCGGCCCAACCCTTGTGGAGGGAGCTGTCGAAGGTGGGACTGGCGATTGGGACGAAGTCGTAACAAGGTAGCCGTACCGGAAGGTGCGGCTGGATCACCTCCTTTCTAAGGAGTCCCATCATGTGATGGGGCACCACACGCTCGTAAGTGAGTTGTGCTCATTTTGGGTGTCTGTGGTTCCTTCATTGAATCGCATCAGCGGCCCCGTTCGTGGGTTGGGTGCGTTGGGTGGAACGCAGCACGTCGAACCGTATCGGCTTGGCACACTGTTGGGTCCTGAGAAGACACCCTGTGGGTTGTTTTCTTTGGCCGCTCAGGTTGAGGGTTGTCCTAACGCCCCGGTTGGTTTCGGGTGTGGTGGCTTCTTCTCGGTCTGGTGTGGTTGTGGGTTGAGTGTTGCATAGTGGATGCGAGCATCTTGTTGTGGTCAAGTTGTTAAGAGCACATGGTGGATGCCTGGGCATCAGGAGCCGATGAAGGACGTGGGAGGCCGCGATAGGCCTCGGGGAGCTGTCAACCGAGCTGTGATCCGAGGGTGTCCGAATGGGGAAACCCAGCGCCCGTCATGGGGCGTTACCCGTACCTGAATTCATAGGGTGCGTGGAGGGAACGTGGGGAAGTGAAACATCTCAGTACCCACAGGAAGAGAAAACAATAGTGATTCCGTGAGTAGTGGCGAGCGAAAGCGGAAGAGGCTAAACCGTGTCCGTGTCAAGCCGGCAGGCGTTGCGGGTGCGGGGTTGTGAGACGTGTCGTTCATCTTCTGCCGAGGATGGGACAGCAAGAGCCTGTGTTAGCGGAACGACTCTGGGATGGTCGGCCGTAGTGGGTGATAGCCCCGTACGCGAAAACACTGGGTTCTGTTGTGGGCGTGTTCTCGAGTAGCAGCGAGCCCGTGAAATTCGCTGTGAATCTGGCGGGACCACCCGTCAAGCCTAAATACTACCTGATGACCGATAGCGGACAAGTACCGTGAGGGAAAGGTGAAAAGTACCCCGGGAGGGGAGTGAAATAGTACCTGAAACCGTGTGCTTACAAGCCGTCAGAGCCTGCAGTGCTTTCGTGGTACAGGGTGATGGCGTGCCTTTTGAAGAATGAGCCTGCGAGTTATGCTTCGTGGCGAGGTTAACCTGTGTGGGGTAGCCGTAGCGAAAGCGAGTCCGAATAGGGCGCTGTAGTCGCGGGGTGTAGACCCGAAGCGGAGTGATCTACCCATGGCCAGGGTGAAGCGTCGGTAAGACGTCGTGGAGGCCCGAACCCACCAGGGTTGAAAACCTGGGGGATGAGCTGTGGGTAGGGGTGAAAGGCCAATCAAACTTCGTGATAGCTGGTTCTCCCCGAAATGCATTTAGGTGCAGCGTCGTGTGTTTCTCACCGGAGGTAGAGCACTGGATGGCCTAGGGGGCCGACAAGCTTACCGAAGTCAGCCAAACTCCGAATGCCGGTGAGTGAGAGCGCGGCAGTGAGACTGCGGGGGATAAGCTTCGTGGTCGAGAGGGAAACAGCCCAGATCACCGGCTAAGGCCCCTAAGCGTGCGCTAAGTGGGAAAGGATGTGGGATCGCCCGGACAACCAGGAGGTTGGCTTAGAAGCAGCCACCCTTGAAAGAGTGCGTAATAGCTCACTGGTCAAGTGGTCCTGCGCCGACAATGTAGCGGGGCTCAAGCGCACCGCCGAAGCCGTGGCAATGACATCTTTAGGTGTTGTTGGGTAGGGGAGCGTCCTGCATCTGGTGAAGCCCGGGAGTGATTTACGGGTGGAGGGTGTGGGAGTGAGAATGCAGGCATGAGTAGCGAATGCAGAGTGAGAATCTCTGCCGCCGGATGACCAAGGGTTCCTGGGCCAGGTTGTTCCGCCCAGGGTGAGCCGGGACCTAAGGCGAGGCCGTCAGGCGTAGTCGATGGACAACGGGTTGATATTCCCGTGCTCGTGACAGTGCGTCCATGCCAAGGCCGGTGATGCTAACCATCCGAACCCACCTCGGCTCCTTCGGGAGTTGTGTTTGTGGGGGAGCGTGGGATCCGATCTGGTAGTAGGCAAGTGATGGGGTGACGCAGGAGGGTAGCTCCGCCACGCGGTGGTTGTCGTGGTGTAAGCCTGTAGCCCGAGTCCTAGGTAAATCCGGGGCTCATCAAAGGGTGAGAGGTGATGCGTAGCCGATTGAGGCGAAGAGGGTGATCCCATGCTGTCGAGAAAAGCCTCTAGCGAGTGCTGTTGCGGCCCGTACCCCAAACCGACACAGGTGGTCAGGTAGAGAATACCGAGGCGATCGAGCGAACTGTGGTTAAGGAATTCGGCAAAATACCTCCGTAACTTCGGGAGAAGGAGGGCCGGTTGTCTTGAGGCTCCTTGCGGGCTAGGGACGGCCGGTCGCAGAGACCAGGCCCAAGCGACTGTTTACTAAAAACACAGGTCCGTGCGAAGTCGCAAGACGATGTATACGGACTGACGCCTGCCCGGTGCTGGAACGTTAAGAGGACCTGTTAGCTCTTCGGGGCGAAGCGGAGAATTTAAGCGCCAGTAAACGGCGGTGGTAACTATAACCATCCTAAGGTAGCGAAATTCCTTGTCGGGTAAGTTCCGACCTGCACGAATGGCGTAACGACTTGGGCGCTGTCTCGACCACAGACTCGGCGAAATTGCACTACGAGTAAAGATGCTCGTTACGCGCGGCAGGACGGAAAGACCCCGGGACCTTTACTATAGCTTGGTATTGGTGCTCGGTTCGGCTTGTGTAGGATAGGTGGGAGACTGTGAAATCGCCACGCCAGTGGTGGTGGAGTCGTTGTTGAAATACCACTCTGGTCGAATTGGGTGTCTTAACCTCGGGCCATGATCTGGTTCAGGGACAGTGCCTGGTGGGTAGTTTAACTGGGGCGGTTGCCTCCCAAAGAGTAACGGAGGCGCCCAAAGGTTCCCTCAGCCTGGTTGGCAATCAGGTGTTGAGTGTAAGTGCACAAGGGAGCTTGACTGTGAGACTGACGGGTCGAGCAGGGACGAAAGTCGGGACTAGTGATCCGGCACCACCTTGTGGAAGGGGTGTCGCTCAACGGATAAAAGGTACCCCGGGGATAACAGGCTGATCTTGCCCAAGAGTCCATATCGACGGCATGGTTTGGCACCTCGATGTCGGCTCGTCGCATCCTGGGGCTGGAGTAGGTCCCAAGGGTTGGGCTGTTCGCCCATTAAAGCGGTACGCGAGCTGGGTTTAGAACGTCGTGAGACAGTTCGGTCCCTATCCGCCGCGCGCGTTGGAGACTTGAGGAAGGCTGTCCCTAGTACGAGAGGACCGGGACGGACGAACCTCTGGTGTGCCAGTTGTCCCGCCAGGGGCACGGCTGGTTGGCTATGTTCGGGAGGGATAACCGCTGAAGGCATCTAAGCGGGAAGCCTGTTCCAAGATGAGGTCTCCCACCACCTTCGAGTGGGTAAGGCTCCCAGTAGATGACTGGGTTGATAGGCCGGAGATGGAAGCCCTGTGAGGGGTGGAGTTGACCGGTACTAATAGGCCGAGGGCTTGCCACAACGAGTTGTTCGCATCCACTGTGTGACCCTGAGTCCACAACCATCCACATCCCCCGGTGAGTCGGGGGGTTGTGAGTCGGCTTGTGTGCTCGACCCCTGCCCCTAGGTTTTCGGGGGTGGGGTGATAGTTGGATAGTGTTGTCGGTGGTCATTGCGGTAGGGAAACGCCCGGTCCCATTCCGAACCCGGTAGCTAAGCCTTCCAGCGCCGATGGTACTGCACTCGCCAGGGTGTGGGAGAGTAGGTCGCCGCCGACATTCAACCTCTGAAAGGGGAGTCCGCAACGGTGTAGAAGCCGCTGTGGACTCCCCTTTTTTCGTATGTCTGCAGCCGTGTCCGCCTCGCTGCGCGGACCGGTTCGCCCAGTGCGGTCGCCGACCGCGGAAGTGACGGTGTTCGTTTGTACCCTGACCACGTGACGGACGGGGAACGTCCCGGCAACGGCCGGGCAGGCGAGGAGCGCGGCTCGCGCAGCGGGTCGGGATGGTCGCGCGGCGATGACCAGCGGGGACGGCGCCGCGACGGCGACGACCGCACGCGTCGTGACGACCGGGGCAACCGCAGCGGCGGCGACCGTGCGCGCGACGACCGGGGACGTCCGGGCGAGCGCCGCACCGAGGGCCGCACCTGGTCCGACCGGGGCGGACGCGACACCGGCCGGCGCGACAGCGGCTTCCGCGGCGACGACCGCTCCGACCGCGGGCCGCGTCGCGACGACGACCGTCGCCCCGCCCGTGACGACGACCGCCGTTCCGGTGGCACCGGCCGGCGTGACTCGTTCCGGGGTGGACGCGAGGACCGCGGTGGCCGGCCCTCCGCGGGCCGTGACGACCGCCGTCCCTACCGTGACCGCGACGACCGTGGCCCCCGTCCGCAGCGCGACGACGACCGCGGCGGACGCTCGTTCCGGGACCGCGACGACCGCGCCGGTCGTCCCTCCTCCGGCCGTGACGACCGAGGTGGCCGATCGTTCTCCGGTCGTGACGACCGTGGCGGTCGCTCCTTCCCCGGTCGCGACGACCGCGGGGGACGCCCGTCCGGGGACCGTGACGACCGTGGCGGCCGTTCCTTCGGTGGCCGTGACGACCGACGGCCCGCCCGTGATCGTGACGACCGTGGCGGCCGTCCGTTCCGCGGCGGTGACGACCGCGGCGGTCGCCCCTCCGGCGACCGTGACGACCGTGACGACCGCGGTGCCCGCTCCTTCCGCGACCGCGACGACCGCGGCGGCCGTTCCTTCGGCGGCCGTGACGACCGTGCCCCTCGTCCGCAGCGCGACGACGACCGCGGTGGCCGTTCGTTCCGCGACCGTGACGATCGCGGGGGACGTCCGTCCGGTGACCGCGGTGCTCGCTCCTTCCGGGACCGTGACGACCGTGGCGCCCGTCCGCAGCGCGACGACGACCGTGGCGGCCGTTCGTTCCGTGATCGCGACGACCGGGCCGGCCGCCCGTCCCGGGACCGTGACGACCGCGGCGGCCGTTCCTCGGGCAGCCGCGACGACCGTGGTGCCCGTCCCTACCGCGATCGCGACGACCGTGCGCCGCGCGGCCGGGACGACCGCGGTGACGACCGGCGCGGCTCGTTCCGGGACCGTGACGACCGTGGGCCCCGTCCCCAGCGCGACGACGATCGTGGTGCCCGTCCCCACCGGGACCGTGACGACCGCGCGCCCCGCGGTCGCGACGACCGCGGCGACGACCGGCGCAGCCCGTCCCGGGACCGTGACGACCGCCCGTACCGTGCCCGGGAGGAGCGCCCGTCGCACGACCGCCCGTCCGAGCGGTCCGCGGCCGTCGAGCCCGAGGACGTCGCGCAGTCGGACGCTGTGCGGGCCGAGCCGGCCGGTGACGCGCCTGCCGTGACGCCGTCGACGACCGACACGCCGGAGTCGGCCGCCGCGACCGGCGGCACCGCCTCCGACACCCGGGTTCCGGAGACCTCGCCCGCGGAGGCGGCCGGCGCGCCGGTCACCCGCGACGAGCGCACCGACGACGCGGGCAGCACGGACAGCACCGCGCCCGACGCCCCCCGGACCGACAGCGGGGACCGGACCGGCACCCCCGTGACCGATTCCCGTGGGGCCGGTACCGAGGCCGACGCCGTCGACCACGCCGGGACCGCCCCGGGCACGACCGGGTCCGAGGGCGACACCGCCGACGGCCCGCGCACGGACCGTGCCGAGCGTCCCGTCGGGCGCGACGAGCGTCGCCCGCTCCGTGACCGTGACGACCGTGGCCCGCGCCGGGAGCGCGACGACCGTGGCCCGCGTGGCGGCCGGGACGACCGGGGCCCGCGCTCCGGCCGTGACGACCGCAGGCGCGACGACCGGGGCCGGAACGACCGTGGGCGCGACGACCGTGGCCGCGACGACCGCCGTGACCGCGACGCCCGTCCGCGACGGGCGATCCCGGAGTCGGCCGAGCGGACCTTCGTCGCCGAGCCGGACCTGCCGGACTCGGTGACGGCCGCCGAGCTCGACCCGAGCGTGCGCCGGGACCTGCGCGGCCTCCAGAAGGAGACCGCCGAGGTCGTGGCGCGGCACCTCGTCGCCGCGGGGCTGCTCGTCGACGAGGACGCCGTGCAGGCGCTCGAGCACGTGCGCTACGCGCGGCGCCGGGCGTCGCGGATCGCCGTCGTCCGGGAGGCCGCCGGCATCGTCGCCTACCACGCGGGGGAGTGGAACGAGGCCCTCGGCGAGTTCCGCGCCGCCCGCCGGATGGGCGGCGGACCGGGGCACGTGCACGTCATGGCCGACATCGAGCGCGCCCTCGGCCGTCCCGAGCGTGCTCTCGACCTGGCCCGCAGCCCGGAGGCCCGCGACCTCGGCCACGAGGAGCGGATCGAGCTGCTCATCGTCGCCGCGGGAGCCCGGCGCGACCTGGGTGAGGCCGACGCCGCCGTCGTCGGGCTCCAGGTCCCGGAGCTCGACGCGGTCCGCCGCGACCCGTGGAGCGCGCGGCTGTTCTACGCCTACGCCGACAACCTGCTCGCCGCCGGCCGGGAGTCGGAAGCGGTGCAGTGGTTCGTCCACGCCCACGACGCCGACCAGCACCGGGAGACCGACGCCGCCGCGCGGATCGCCGAGCTGACCGGTGACGAGCTCGAGGGCGCCGACGACGAGCTCTCCGTCGGCTGGGAGGACGAGCCCCCGGCCGTCGACGACCACGCCGAGGCGCCGTACACCGACGCCCCGGCACCGTCCGCTCGGATCGACGCCGACGCCGACGCCGACGCCGACGACGCAGCCGACGTCGACCACGCAACCGACGCCGCAACCGACGCCGCAACCGACGCTGCTGTCGACGCCGCCGGCGACCCCGGCGCCGACGACGCGTCCGGGACCGAGGCCCCGGGCGTCGACGGGACCGACGAGGGCGGGACGGGCGACGTCCGCGGCGACACCGACGGGGACGCCGTGGCCGAGGAGCCGGACGCCTCCGGGGCGGCTCCCTCCGCGGACCACCGGCAGGGCCCGGACACCGGGGCCGGCGACCGGTGACCGACGACCTGCTCTCCCGCCACGACGTCCTCCTGGCCGACCTCGACGGCACCCTGTACCGGGGCCCCGAGGTCGTCCCGGGGGCCGTCGAGGCGGTGCGTGGGGCGGCGGACCGCGGCGTGCCCACGGTGTACGTCACCAACAACGCCTCGCGCAGCCCCGCCGACGTCGCGGCGCACCTCGCCGAGCTCGGCTTCCCGGCGCGCGTCGAGGACGTCCGCACCAGCTCGCAGGCCGCGGCCGCGATGCTCGCCGAGCAGCTCCCGCCGGGCGCGCGGGTGCTGGTCGTCGGCACGTCGGCGCTGGCCGACGAGGTCCGGGCCCGCGGGCTCGCCGTCGTCGGTGACGCCGAGGGCGCGGACGCCGTCGTCCAGGGGCACTCGCCCGACACCGGGTGGCGGATCCTGGCCGAGGCGGTCGTCGCCGTCCGGGCCGGAGCGCTGTGGGTCGCCTCCAACGTCGACCCCACCCTGCCGACCGAACGCGGGCCGCTGCCCGGCAACGGCTCGATGGTCCAGGTCGTGCGCACGGCGACCGGCGCACGGCCGCAGGTGGCGGGCAAGCCCGCCGACCGGCTGCTCCGCGAGGGGTGCGGCGACGCGCAGGCCCCGCTCGTCATCGGGGACCGGCTCGACACCGACATCGAGGGTGCCAACGCCATGGGTGCCCCGTCGCTGATGGTCCTGACCGGGGTCAGCGGCGCGGCGGAGCTGCTCGCCGCCGCCCCGGAGCTGCGGCCCACCCACATCGGCGCCGACCTCGCCGCGCTCACCCGGCCACCGGACGAGCTGGCCCCCGGGCCGCGGCCCGGCTGGGACGTCCGCGCCGACGGCGGCACGCTCGTGCTGTCCGGCGACGGCGACGGCCCCGAACCCACGGTGGACGCGCTGCGTGCCCTGTGTGCGGTGGCCTGGGAGCAGGGCGTCCAGGACGTCCGTGCCGACGGTGCGGCCGCGGCCGCGGCGCTGGCGGACCTCGGCCTGGCGGAGCGGCCAGGGCGGTGACGCCGCGTCGCGGCCGCAGTCGGGACCGTCGGCTACCGTGGCGTCAGAACCCCGTCCCCGGAGATCATCCATGAGCGTTCCCGCACCCGGACCCCGTCCGGGCGACCCGCGGCCCGAGCAGGACCGCCCGGTCGCGGCCCTGCGTGCCGAGGTCGACGCGGCCGTCGCGGCGCTCGACGCGCTGGACGACCGTCCGGTCTCCGAGCACCCGGCCGCGTTCGAGCGGGTGCACGCCGCGCTCGGCCGCGCGCTGAGCGCCGGCTCGGAACGGGAGTGACGATGGGTCCCACCCGTGCCCGGCTGGACGCCGAGCTCGTCCGCCGCAAGCTCGCCCGCTCCCGCGGCCAGGCCGCCGAGCTGATCGCCGCGGGCCGGGTCGTCGTCAACGGCATGCCGGCGGCGAAGCCCGCCACCGTGGTGGACCGGGACGCACCCGTCCTCGTCCGCCCGGACGACGACGGCGAACCCGACTGGGCCTCCCGCGGCGCCAAGAAGCTGCTCGGCGCCCTCGACGCGTTCACCGGCGTCGACCCCGCCGGACGGCGCTGCCTCGACGCGGGCGCCTCCACCGGCGGCTTCACCGACGTGCTGCTCACCCGCGGGGCGGCCGAGGTCGTCGCCGTCGACGTCGGGTACGGCCAGCTGGTGTGGCGGCTGCAGTCCGACGAGCGCGTCCACGTGCACGACCGCACCAACGTCCGGGCCCTCGAACCGGAGCAGATCGGCGGGACGGTCGACCTGACCGTCGCCGACCTGTCGTTCATCTCGCTGCGCACCGTGCTGCCGGCCCTCGCCGCCTGCACCGCGCCCGGAGGCGACCTGCTGCCCATGGTGAAACCACAGTTCGAGGTCGGGAAGGACCGGCTCGGCTCCGGCGGGGTCGTGCGGGACCCGGGCCTGCGCACCGAGGCGCTGCACGGGGTCGCGACCGCCGCCGCCGCGGCCGGGCTGCACGTCCTCGGCGCGACCGCGAGCCCGCTGCCCGGCCCGTCGGGCAACGTCGAGTACTTCCTGCACCTGCGCCGGCCCGCCGACGGCCCGGCCGGCGTCGCCCCCGAGCAGCCCGAGCTCGCGCCGATGCTGGCCACCGCGGTCGCGGACGGCCCCGCATGAGGGACATCCTGCTGGTCCTGCACACCGGGCGGCCCACCAACCGCAAGACCGCGCTGCACGTGATGGGCGAGCTCGGGCGCCTCGGCCTGCGCACCCGGGTGCTCGCCGACGAGTGGGCCGAGCTCGCCGCGGACCCCGACGTCCCTGTCGGCTACGAGCCCGTCCCGGTCCCCGGTAGCCCCGAGTGCGCCCGCGGCGCCGAGGCGGTCCTGGTCCTCGGCGGTGACGGCACCCTGCTGCGCGCCGCCGACCTCGCCCGCCACGCCGGCGTACCGCTGCTGGGCGTCAACCTCGGCCACGTCGGCTTCCTCGCCGAGGCCGAGGAGGACACCCTGCCCGAGGCGCTGCAGAAGCTCGCCGACGGCGACTACGAGGTCGAGGAACGCACCACCCTCGAGGCCGTCGTCACCGCCGCCGGACAGGTGCTCGGCCGGGCCTGGGCGCTGAACGAGGCCGTCGTCGAGAAGACCACCCGCGGCCGCATCCTCGAGGTCGTCCTCGAGGTCGACGGCCGCCCGGTGTCCTCCTTCGGCTGCGACGGGGTGCTCTGCTCCACCCCGACCGGCTCCACCGCCTACGCCTTCTCCGCGGGCGGGCCGCTCATCTGGCCGCAGGTGCAGGCGTTGCTGGTGGTCCCCAGCAACGCACACGCCCTGTTCGCCCGGCCGATGGTGATCGCGCCGGAGAGCACCGTCGCGATCGAGGTGTCCGCCGACGGCCCGTCCGCCGTGCTGGACTGCGACGGCCGTCGCACCGTCGCGGTGCCGCCCGGGGCCCGGGTGGAGCTGCGGCGCGCGTCGGAGCCCGTGCGGATGGTGCGCCTGGCCGCGCAGCCCTTCGCCGACCGGCTCGTCCGCAAGTTCGACCTGCCCGTCCGGGGCTGGCGCGGGGCCCGGACCCAGCCCCCGGGTTCGAACACCTGATCGACCGTTCGGCGCACGGGAACATCCGTTCGGTGCCGTTCGCGTGTCGGGGCTCGAACGCTGTCGGTGTTCGAACGTATGGTCCCACGCATGTTGTCCGAGATGCGGATCCAGGGCCTCGGCGTGATCGACGACGCGACCCTGGAGCTCGACCCGGGCCTGACCGTGCTGACCGGCGAGACCGGCGCCGGGAAGACCATGGTCGTGACCGGGCTGAACCTCCTCGGCGGTGGCCGCGCGGAGTCCTCGCGGGTGTCGGCCGGGGCGAAGCGCGCCGTCGTCGAGGGCCGGTTCGCGGCCTCGCCGGGGGCGCTGGAGCTGGCCGAGGAGGTGGGCGCCGAGGCCGACGACGACGGGTCGCTGATCGCGGCCCGCACCGTGTCGGCCGACGGGCGCTCCCGGGCCCACCTGGGCGGGCGGTCGGTGCCCAACGGGGTGCTGGGCAGGCTCGCCGAGACCCAGCTCGCCGTGCACGGCCAGAACGACCAGCTGCGGCTGCTGCGCGGCTCCGACCAGCGGGCCCTGCTCGACCGCTTCGCCGGGGACCCCGTCGCGGTCCCGCTGGCCGCCTACCGGGCGGTGCGCACCGAGTGGCTGCAGGTGGTCACCGAGCTCGCCGAGCGGCGGGACAACGCCCGCCGGCTCGCCCAGGAGGCGGACCTGCTGCGCCACGGTCTGGCCGAGATCGAGGCCGCCGACCCGCAGCCCGGTGAGGACCGCGAGCTCGTCGAACAGGCCCGCCGGATGGCCGAGGCCGACGACCTGCGGGCCGCCGCCGAGAGCGCACACCTCGCACTGTCCGGCTCGGACGACGGCGAGGCCCCCGGCGCCGTCGGGCTCGCCGGGCAGGCCAAGGGGCTCGCCGAGGGCAGTGGTGACCCCGCGCTGGAGGAGCTCGGCCCGCGCCTGACCGAGGCCATCGCGGTGCTCGCCGACGCCGCGGCCGAGCTGTCCGGCTACCTCGACCGGCTCGACGCCGACCCCGAGCTGCTGTCGCGCGTCCTGACCCGCCAGGCCGAGCTCAAGGCACTCACCCGCAAGTACGCCGCGGACACCGACGGCGTGCTGGCCTGGGCCGCCACCGCCCGCGACCGGCTGTCCGGGCTCGACACCTCCGACGAGGCGCTCGCCGAGCTGTCGGCCCGCCGTGACGCGCTCGCCGGTGAGCTGGCCGGTCACGCCGCCGCGATCACCGCGGCGCGCACCGCCGCCGCGTCCCGGCTGGCCGAGGCGACCACGGCGGAGCTCGCCGGGCTCGCCATGAAGGACGCGACGTTGCAGGTCGGCGTGCAGCCGCGGCCCGCCGCCGACACCGGGCCGGTGCTCGAGGTCGGCGGGCGGCGCTGCCAGGCCGGGTCGAGCGGCGTCGACGAGGTCGAGATCCGGCTCGTCCCGCACGCCGGGGCGGTGGCCCAGCCGCTGCACAAGGGCGCCTCCGGCGGCGAGCTGTCCCGGGTCATGCTGGCCCTGGAGGTCGCGCTCGCCGGTGCCGACCCGGTGCCGACCATGGTGTTCGACGAGGTCGACGCCGGCGTCGGCGGCCGGGCCGCGGTGGAGATCGGCCGCCGGCTCGCGCAGCTGGCGGCCCGCCACCAGGTCATCGTCGTCACGCACCTCCCGCAGGTCGCGGCGTACGCCGACCGGCACCTCGTTGTGCAGAAGGCGTCCGGGTCGGGAGTCACCCGCTCCAGCGTGCGGCGGCTCACCGAGGAGGAGCGCACCGGGGAGCTGGC
Organism: Pseudonocardia sp. ICBG601; assembly: GCF_020496245.1. NCBI lineage: Bacteria > Bacillati > Actinomycetota > Actinomycetes > Pseudonocardiales > Pseudonocardiaceae > Pseudonocardia > Pseudonocardia sp. ICBG601. The sequence continues at coordinate 3,350,946 of NZ_JAHLJA010000148.1, forward strand.
ACGGATGCTGGCCGGGATGGACGACACCGACACCGGCCGCGCGCACGCCGAGGAGCTGCTCAGCGCCGCGACCGCGCACCGGGAGGCCGACCGCGCGGCGACCCGGCCCGCGGACCTGGCCGAGGCCCGGTCGCGTCGCGCGCAGTCCCGGCGCGGCCGGACCGCGCAGGACACGGAGACCGGCGTCGCGACCGCGGCGGCGGAGGGGGCGGTCCCCGGGTCGCGCGGCACCGACTCCCGCGGCACCGAGTCCCACAGCGCCGACCCGGACGGCGCCGCGGACCGTCCCGCCGCCGCGTCGCGGCGCCGCCGGGTCGCCCGGGCCGGCTGAGCGGGCCCGGCCGACGGCCGCCCGGGCGGCGTGCCGTCGCTGTGGGTGAGCGGCGCGGTGCTCCGGGCACCGCCACCCGGGGCGCGACGGGGGATCGTCCGGGCCGGTGACGTCCCGGTCTCGCGCGGCGTGCCTGCGTGGTCACGGACGCCCCACCTGTCACAGTGCGCCACATGAAGCTGTCCGGCCTGCTGCACCGTTCCCGACCGGAGCTGCCGGGCCTGACCGGCCCGGCCCGCGCCGACCGCCGTATCGAGTCGGTGCTCCGGCGCCTGCGCCCCGGCGACATCGCCGTGATCGACCAGGTCGACCTGGACCGGGCGACCGCGGACGCGCTCGTCGCCGCCCGGGTCGCCGCCGTCGTCAACGCCGCCCCGTCGATCTCCGGCCGGTTCCCGAACCTCGGCCCGCAGGTGCTCGTCGAGGCGGGCATCCCGCTCGTCGACGACTGCGGTCCCGACACCCTGCGCGCGGTCAAGGACGGCATCCGGGTGCGGCTGCACGACGGCGTCCTCTACACCGGCGAGCAGCCGCTGTGCGAGGGCCGCGAGCAGACCGAGGACACCGTCGCCGACGCCCTGGACGAGGCCAAGCAGGGCCTGACCCACCAGCTCGAGGCGTTCGCCGCGAACACCATCGAGTTCATGCGCCGCGAGCGCTCGCTGCTCCTCGACGGGCACGGCGTCCCCGAGGTCGACGTCGCCCTCGACGGGCGGCCGGTGCTCGTCGTCGCCGCCGGGTTCGAGCACCTCGCCGTGCTGAAGCGGCTCAAGGCCTACATCAAGGAGTACCGGCCGGTGCTCGTCGGCGTCGGGGCGGGAGCGGACGCGCTGCTCAACGCGCGCCACCGCCCGGACCTCATCGTCGCCGACCCGTCCGAGGTGTCGAACCAGGCGCTGACCAGCGGCGCCGACGTCGTCGTCCCGGCCTTCCCCGACGGGCACGCCCCGGGGCTGCACCGGGTGCAGGACCTGGGTGCCAGCGCCGTCACGTTCCCGTCGATGGCCAACCCCGAGGACCTCGCCCTGCTGCTCGCCCACCACTGCGGCGCCTCGATGATCGTCACGGTCGGGCTGTCGGCGTCGATGGGGGAGTTCCTCGACCGCGGGCGGTCCGGCAGCAACGCCTCGACGTTCCTGACCCGGCTGCAGGCCGGGGGCAGCGTCGTCGACGGCGCGATGATCGCCCAGATGTACCGGAGCCGGACCTCGTTCGCGCCGCTGCTGCTGCTCATCGCGGCCGCGGTGGTCGCGGTCGTCGTCGCCGTGCTCGTGTCCGGCGGCGGCCCCGCGGTGCTGGAGTGGATGCGTGGCGTGCTGGAGAGCGTGCGGGCCCTGGTCGCCGGATGGTTCCCGGCGTGATCTCGCGGCGCCACCACCGCATCGCCCTGGTCGCGGTGTTCGTGCTGGCCCTCGCGGCCGGGTTCGTCCTCGCCGTCGTCGGTCTGCCGCAGCGCATCGCCGACGTCGCGGCCTCGGGGACGGACACGGGCGAGACCGCCCGGCTGAGCGTCGAACGCGACACCCTGGCCGCGCAGCTGCACGCCAGTGACGAGTTCGCGGGCCGCGTCGGGCCGGACCTGGTGCGCGGGAAGCTCACCGGGGTGCCCGTGACCGTCGTCGCGCTCGGTGCCGACCCGGCCGACACGCGCGCGGTCGCCGAGCTCGTCGTCGCCGCGGGGGGCAGCGTCGCGGGGGAGGTCGTGCTCACCCCGGCCGTCACCGACCCGGCCCGCGCCGACCAGCTGCGCGACCTGTCCGCGCGGCTGCTGCCGTCGGGGGCGCAGCTCCCCACGGCCACCGACGCCGGTGCGCTCGCCGGGGGGCTGCTCGGCTCCGCGCTGCTGGCCCCGCCCGACGGCCCCGCACCCGACCCGGACGGGGCCGGCGCGGTGCTCGCCGGGCTCGCCGGTGGCGGCTTCGCCGAGGCCCCGCAGGGCAGGCCCGCGGCCGGACGGGTGGCCGTCGTCGTCACCGGGGCCGCGTACTCCGGTGTGGACGCCGGCGCCTCGGCGGCCACCGCCGCGGCACTGGCCGCCGAGCTGGACCGTCGTGGTGCGGGGGCCGTGCTGGCCGGGCGGGACGCCGCGGACGGTTCGGCCGTCGCCGCCGCCCGCGCGGCCGGGGCCGGTCCGGTGGGCCGGCTCGCCACCGTCGACGGCGTCGGCACCGGTGCCGGGCGGGTCGCGACCGTGCTCGCGCTCGCCGAACGACAGGCAGGAGGCACCGGCCGCTACGGTTCCGGGGCCGGAACGGTGGGGCCGGTTCCCGCCGCCCCTTGACCGATCGGTAGGCTGAAACTCCGTGCAGACTCGCGCCACCCGTCATCTCTTCGTCACCGGTGGGGTCGCGTCCTCGCTGGGTAAGGGCCTGACCGCCTCCAGTCTCGGTCAGTTGCTCACCGCGCGCGGGCTTCGCGTCACCATGCAGAAGCTCGACCCCTACTTGAACGTCGACCCCGGGACGATGAACCCGTTCCAGCACGGCGAGGTCTTCGTCACCGAGGACGGTGCCGAGACCGACCTCGACGTCGGCCACTACGAGCGGTTCCTGGACCGCGACCTCGCCGGGCGGGCCAACGTCACCACCGGCCAGGTCTACTCCGAGGTCATCGCCAAGGAGCGCCGCGGCGAGTACCTCGGTGACACCGTCCAGGTCATCCCGCACATCACCAACGAGATCAAGGACCGCGTCCTCGCGATGGCCGAGCCCGACGCCGAGGGCCTGGCCCCCGACGTCGTCATCACCGAGGTCGGCGGCACCATCGGCGACATCGAGTCGCTGCCGTTCGTCGAGGCCGCCCGCCAGGTCCGCCACGAGGTCGGCCGGGACAACTGCTTCTTCCTGCACGTGTCGCTGGTGCCGTACCTGGCGCCGTCGGGCGAGCTGAAGACCAAGCCGACCCAGCACTCCGTCGCGGCGCTGCGCAACATCGGCATCCAGCCCGACGCGGTGGTCCTGCGTGCCGACCGGGAGATCCCCGAGGGCATGAAGCGCAAGATCTCGCTGATGTGCGACATCGAGCTCGACGGCGTCGCCGCGTGCCCGGACGCCCCGTCGATCTACGACATCCCGAAGGTGCTGCACGGCGAGGGCCTCGACGCCTACGTCGTGCGCCGGCTCGGGCTGCCGTTCCGCGACGTCGACTGGACCGTGTGGGGTGACCTGCTCGACCGCGTCCACCACCCGCGGGAGACCGCGACGATCGCGCTGGTCGGCAAGTACGTCGACCTGCCCGACGCCTACCTCTCGGTCACCGAGGCGCTGCGGGCCGGCGGCTTCGCCCACCACGCCAAGGTCGCGATCCGCTGGGTGCCCTCGGACTCCTGCGAGACCCCGGCCGGTGCGGCCGAGGCGCTCGACGGCGTCGACGGAGTGCTCATCCCCGGCGGCTTCGGCATCCGCGGCATCGAGGGCAAGCTCGGCGCGATCACCCACGCCCGCACCCGGCGCATCCCCACCCTGGGGCTGTGCCTGGGCCTGCAGTGCATGGTCATCGAGACCGCGCGCACCGTCGCCGGCCTGGAGGACGCCAGCTCGACCGAGTTCGACCCGGAGACCGCGCACCCGGTGATCTCGACGATGGCGACCCAGCGCGACGTCGTCGCGGGCGAGCGGGACATGGGCGGCACCATGCGCCTGGGTGCCTACCCGGCGGTGCTGCAGCCCGGCTCGGTCGCGGCGAAGGCCTACGGGTCGCGCGAGATCTCCGAGCGGCACCGGCACCGCTTCGAGGTCAACAACGCCTACCGCCAGCAGCTCACCGAGGCGGGCCTGGTGTTCGGGACCTCCCCGGACGGGACGCTGGTCGAGTTCGTGGAGCTGCCGTCGTCGCAGCACCCGTTCTTCGTCGGGACCCAGGCGCACCCCGAGCTCAAGAGCCGCCCGACCCGGCCGCACCCGCTGTTCGCGGCGTTCGTGAAGGCGGCGCTGCGCTACCGGGCCGAGGACCGGCTGCCGGTGCACCTGCCCGGCCGGGACAACACCGACGCCGACGACGCCGAGACGGTCGAGGGCGACGACGTCGCCGTCGCTGCGGGCGGCAACGGCGTGGCCCGGGCCGAGAGCACCTCCGCCCGCTGACCCCGACCGGACCGGGCCGCCGACGGTGGCCCGGTCCGGCACGGCGGCCCGGGGCCCTGCCGCCGGGCGCGGCACGCGGCCCGCACGGCCCGCGCGCCCCGCACGGGCCTGGCCCGGCGACTACTGTCCGACGGGTGATCGAACTGCGCACCCGCCGGGCGGTGACCCGGTGACCCGCCCCGGTGAGCACGACTTCCCGGTCCGCTCGGCCACCGACATCTACTCCGGCCGCGTCATGGCGCTGCGGTCGGACCGCGTCGTCATGCCCGGCGGCCGGGTCGCGACCCGCGAGATCCTGGAGCACCCGGGGGCGGTCGCCGTCGTCGCGGTGGACGAGGCCGGGCGGGTCCGGATGCTGCACCAGTACCGCCACGCCGTCCGGCGACGGCTGTGGGAGCTCCCCGCCGGCCTGCTCGACGTGGCGGGGGAGGACCCCGCGGTCACCGCCGACCGGGAGCTGACCGAGGAGGCCGGGCTGTCCGCGTCGGACTGGTCGGTGCTGCTCGACGTCGTGCCCTCGCCCGGGTTCTCCGACGAGTCGGTCCGCATCTTCCTGGCGCGCGAGCTCGTCGAGAAGCCCCGCCCCGACCTGGGCGACGACGAGGAGGCCGACCTGGAGCTGCGCTGGATCCCGATCGCCGAGGCCGTCGGGATGGTGTTCTCCGGCGAGATCGTCAACGCGGTGTCCTGCGCCGGGCTGCTCGCGGCCCGCGCGGTGCTGGCCGGGGAGTTCGACCCGCGCCCGGTCGACGCCGAGTGGGCCGACCGCCCGTTCCGCTTCGCCCGCCGCGCCGACGAGTGATCCTCCGCCGCGGCGACGGGCGACCGTGAGCCGCGCCGACGGGCGACCGCGCCGGACGGTGGTCAGGGCCGCAGCGGGCGTCCCTCCGGGTCCCGGGGCGACCCGGCGAGCACCACGATCCCGTCGACGAACGACCAGATCGCACCGATCCCGAATGTCAGGAACGTGACCAGCAGCTGCGCGACGGCCAGACCGGTGTGTCCCGAGTAGAACCGGCCGATGCCGAACGGCAGGAACAGCTGCAGCAGCCCCGCGACGATCTTCTGCTTGTCCGAGTACGGCAGCCCCGAGTAGGGCTCGCGGCCGTACGGCGCGGACGGGTCGTAGCCGTAGGGCCCGTAGGACGGGGGCCCGGGGTGCGGCGGGTAGGCCGCGCCCGGGTGCTGCTGCCCGGACGCCCAGCTCGGCGCCCCGGCGGCCCACGCCGGCCCGCCGGGGAACCAGCCGCCGGGGGACATGCCCGCGGGGCCGACGTCCGGGTACGGCCCGGACGGGTACGTCCCGCCGGGGTACCCCGCGCCCGGGTAGCCGGGCGTCCCGGGGGCCGGCCACGGCGGGCGGGGCCCCGCGGTCGTCGGCGACGGGTCCGGGTAGGGGCCCGCCGCGGGGTGACCCGACGGATCCGGGTACGGGGTGGCCCGGGTCGGGCCGGGGACCGCGAAGCGCGCGGTGCGCTCGGCGTCACCGTCGTGCCCGTCGTCGTGGGCGCCCGGGGAGCCGGTGCCGGTGGACGTCCCGGTGCGCGCGGTCGCGCCGGTGGTGGCCGGACCTGGGGCGGCGGCATCCGCCGCGGTCGGACCGGTGGCGGTGGGACCGGTGGTCGCGGGATCCGCACCGGCGGGACCACCGCTCGGGTCGTCGCCGGCGGCGGACGGGCCCGTCGGCACCCCGGTGAGCGACGCCGGGTGCGGCTCGGGCAGGTCGGTGAACAGGGCCGCCAGCTCCGACCGCGTCGTCGCCGCCCGGGCCCGGCGCACCCGCGCGTCGAACGCGTCGACGTCCAGCGCCCCGCCCGTGTAGTGGCGGGACAGCGCCCGCACCGTCTCCTCCTGCTCGGCGTAGCCGATCGGGTCCGCGCTCATACCCCGACCGTAGCCGCGTTCAGCTGTGGAACAGCACGCTGCGACACGCGAGATGCAGGGCGAGGCGCTCGTCCGGGTCGGCGAGGTCGACGCCGAGCACGTGGCGTACCCGTTCGATCCGGGTCGCGACGGTGTTGCGGTGCACCCCGAGCACCGCCGCGGTCTCGGTCAGCGACGACTCGGCGTCCAGGTAGGCGGTCAGCGTCGTCAGCAGGTCCCCGGGCCTGCCCTGCAACGGTTCCAGCATCGACCGGGCGGCGGGCAGGAACGTGTCGGTACGGGTCCAGGCCAGCAGCAGCGCCCCCAGGCCGAGCCGGTCGACGTGGACGAACCGGCCGCTGGTGGTGCGTTCGGCCGCCAGCCGGGCCGCGTCCCCGGCCTCGCCGAGGGTGCGGGCCAGCCCGCCCGCACCGCGGTGCACCCGGCCCACCCCGGTCGAGGTCGGCAGGGACTCGCGCAGCAGCCACTGGGTGCGCCGCGCGGCCGTCGCGTGCTGCTGCAGCTCACCGGCGGTGGGCTCGTGGTCGAACGTCGTCCAGGCGCTCCACCCCGGCCCCTGCTCGACGACGACCGCCCGCAGCCGCGCCGTCTCCACCGCCCGCAGCACCTGCTCCCGGGCGGCGACGACGTCCACCGAGGACGGCACGTCGATCCGCAGGCCAGCGTGCCAGCCGTCCAGCGACCAGCCCGCGTCGAGCGCGCGCCGCCGCAGCCCGGCGGGGAGCGGGTCCCCGGCCTGCAGGATCTCGGCGAGCAGCGCCGTGCGCAGCCGCGCGTCGCGCTCCACGGTGAGCCGCTGCTCGGCGAGGCGCTGCCGCACCGAGTTCGCGGCGACCGCCAGCGCCGCCCGCAGCGCGGCGGTCTCGGCGGGCACACCCTCCGGCTCCGCGACGGCCAGGCGGCCGTCCGGCGGGCCCGGCCCGAACGCCACCTCCAGCAGTGCCGCCCCGGGAACGGGCGGCGGGGTCGCCGAGCCCGTCGCGTCCGCACCCGCGACGACCGAGCCGCCCGGGTCGAGCAGCCACACCGGGCGTCGCCAGGTCCGGGCGAGGTCCGCGACGAGGTCGTCGACGCCGCCGTGCGGGACCCCGCACACGGTCGCCGTCCGCCCGACGAGTGCCGCGACCACCTGGTCGGGTTCCTGCAGCAGCCGGGTCGCGGTCAGCGCGGCGGCCAGCGCGTCCGGGGCGCCGAGCACCGGCAGCCCGATCCGCCCGGCGAGCAGCCGGCTCGCCGGGTGCAGCGGATCGTCCCCGGCGAGCAGCACCGCGGCGGCCCCGGCCGCGACGGCGCGGCGCAGCAGCACGTCCAGGTGCCAGTCCTCGCGCGGCGCGGACACCGCGACCGTCAGCAGCGCCGCCCGTGCGTCGCCCGGGTCGGCGTGCAGGTCGGCGACGGTCACCACCCGCTCGATGCCCGCCCCGTCCGGTGCGGGCCCGCCCAGGGTGGTCACCGCGGCCCAGTCGGGGTGGGCGAGCAGCCCGGACAGCCGCAGGCCGCCGGTCACCGTCGTGCTTCCGGTCCGCAGTGGGCCGCCGCGGGGACGGACGGCGCGGGGACGGACGGCGCCGCGTGCGGAGCCGTCGCAGCCGGACCCAGGCCGAACGCCTGCGGGCCGACGTGGACGGCGGCGTCGGGACGGGACGCCCACCACGGCGGGGCGGGCAGCACCAGGACCAGCACGTCGTCGCCGGAGCGGACGGCGTCGGCGGCGATCGGCGCGGCCGAGCGACGGTCCAGCAGCACGATCACCTCCGGCGACGCGGCCACCGGCTCCCCGTCGGCCAGCACCAGCAGGTACTCGTTCTCCGCCTCGATCCGCAGGACGCCGGTGCCGGGCGCGTCGACGGTGACCGCGGCCCGCCCGAACCGGCCGACGGGGGAGCGGCGCACGTCCACCACCCGGCCGCCGCCGACCGGGTGCCCGCCGAGCGCGTCGGCGACCCGGGCCGGTGCCGGGGTGTCACCGAGCCCGGCGTGCGCGCGGCCCAGCCCCAGCGCGCGGCCCAGCGTGCCCAGGCAGGCGTCGCCGAGCGCGGCCGAGGCCGGTGCGGGCGCCATCACGGCCCCGGCCCAGCCGCCCGCCTGGGCGACGAACGCCCGCACGGTCAGCTCGGTCGACACCGGGTCCCCGCCGTCGACGACGACGGTCTGCCCGGCCGGCTCGGCCAGCGCCATCGGCGTCACCGCACCCCCGGCGACGACCCGGGTCAGCTGGTCGACCCGGGGCAGCGCGCGCCCCATCAGGTCGGCGTCGACCAGCGGCAGCCCCAGCTGGTGGGCCAGCGGCAGCGGGAGCACCCCGTTCAGGCCGGCCGCCTCGAACGGCATGACCGCGGCCGGCTCGACCCCGGTCCAGCGGACCAGCGCGCGCACGGCCGCGGGCAGCTCGTCGCCCGAGGGCAGCTTCTCGCCCAGCACCCGGGTGCCGCCGAGCATCCCGACCGGCAGCACCGGGGCGTCGCCGAGCTCGGCGGGGGAGTGCAGCCGGACCGGGCCCGCCGCCAGCACCGAGCGCAGCACGTGGGCGTACACCCGGGCGTCGCCACCCCCGCCGGAGCCCAGCAGCAGCACCCCGGTGACGAGGGCGTCGACGTCGCCTGCGGTCACCTCCACGGCGGGGATGCTGCCAGGTCAGACCCGGCCCGCGACGCCCGCTCCCCGCGGGACGGCGGTCTCCAGCGGCACGAACGGCACGTCCAGCCCGAAGCAGGCCGGCCCGAACACCGCGAGGGCCTCCGGCGTGCGCATCATGTTCGGCGTCGAGATCCCGACCACGACGACGCGCTGGCCGTAGCGCAGCGCCTCGGTGGTGATCGGCTCCCCGGACTCGGCCTCCAGCACGCAGATGAGGTCCGGGACGACCGCGACGGTGGTGTCGTCGACGGTCGCGACCAGGGTCTCGTTCTGGAAGACGGTGCGGAGCTCGGAGCCGCCGTCGAACGCGGTGAACCGCGCGGTGCCGCGGGCGAACCCGTCGACGGTGCGCCGCTCGACGTCGGAGACCTTGCCGGCGAACAGCACCCGCAGGTGCCGGTACAGGGTCGGGGCGAGGGTGTCGGCGATCGCCGCGACCGGGTCGCCCAGCTGCTCGCGGGCCTCCCGGATCGCCCGGCCCAGCCGCAGCGCCAGGGTGAGGGTGTGCGGGATCGCGGTGCGGCGCACGTCCGCGCCGGACATCGGGTACTCCGCGATCAGCGCCGAGCCGCCCATCCGGATGGCGGCGCCGCGCGCCAAGTGCTCCATGCGGTGGTTGTCGGTGCCGGTGTCGATGAGCACCGACTCGCCGTGGTCCCCGGCGACGACCATCGGGGACCCGGACACGCCGTACACCCCGAAGGTCTCCATCTGCAGCTCCGGGAACGCCCGGCCCATCCCGTCGCCGTCGATCACCGGAAGCCCGGTCCGGGCCGCGACGAGCAGCGGGATCATCGAGTTGATGCCGCCGCACTCCATCGGGATGGTCGCGTCGGCGGTGCGCCCGAGGTGCTGCTCGAGGCGGCGCAGGGCGAGCACCGGCTCGTCGCCGCGGGGGATCTTCTCGATCATCACCGTGGGCGCGCCCATCATCGCCGTCGCGATGACGAACAGGTCGTCGGGCAGGTCGGCGGGGTCGGCCGGGTCGAGCACGGTGACCGGTCCGTGATCGCGCATCGCCTGCTCCACCATGAGCCGCCCGATGTAGGGGTCCCCGCCGCCGCCGGTGCCGAGCAGCGCGGCGCCGCGGGCGAGGTCGGGCAGGTCGTCCGGGGTCAGGGTCCAGCTCATACCGGCGCTCCGTCCGTCACGGTGTCGTGGACCCGCACGGGGTCGGTGTCGTAGCCGAAGTACCGCGGTCCGACGACGGCGATCGCCTCCGGGGTGTGCCAGCGCGGGTCCGCGGGGGCGGCGAGCACGCTGACCCGGTGCCCGAAGCGCAGCGCCTCGGTGGTCACCGGCTCCCCGGTCGCGGTGTCGAGCACCATGATCAGGTCCGGGGTGGTGACGACGGTCGTGCCGTCGACCTCGGCGATCAGGTGTTCGTTCTGGAACCGCAGGACGCAGCCGCCGGACAGCGTCGCCGTCCCACGGGCGAACCCGGTGGTGGTGCGCCGCTCGACGTCGACGACCTTCCCGGTGTGCACGACGCGCCCGCCGACCTCGGCGGCGGCCGCCGCGACCGGGTCGGTGAACCCGGCCCGGGCACCGGCGATGGCGCGCCCGATCCGCACGCAGAGCCCGAGGGTGCCGCGGATCATCGTCTCCCGCGCCCGGGCGCCGGTCATCGGGTAGTTCGAGATGATCGCGGTGCAGCCCATGGTGATGGTCATGCAGCGGGCGAGGTCCTCGGCCCACTTCGCGGTCGGGCAGTGCAGGATGCCGGTGTTGCCCTGCTCGTCGGTGATCGACATCGGGGTGGCGGGGACGCCGGCGATGCCGGGCAGCACCATCTGCAGCTCGGGGAACGCGCGGCCCATGCCGTCGCCGTCGACCAGCGGCAGCCCGAGCATCGCCGCACCGGCCACCGGGATCGTGGAGTTGATGCCACCGGCCTCGACGCACGCCAGGTGGGTGGGCGTGACCCCCAGGTGCGCGGCGAGCGCGGTGACCGCGCGGCCGATCTCGTCGTAGGCGGGCAGCTTCTCCACGCTCACCGTCGGCGCCCCCATCTGTGCGACGACGAACACGGCGGCGTCGTCGGGCAGGTCGGCGGGGTCGACGAGCGGCACGGGACCGTGCTCGCGCAGCGCCCGCTCGGCCAGCAGCCGTCCCAGGTAGGGGTCGCCGCCACCACCGGTCCCCAGCAGCGCCGCGCCGCGGGCCAGTGCGGGCAGGTCGTCGGCGGTCAGCATCGCCGTCACCGGGTCACCGTCCGCTCCAGGCGCAGGTCGCCGACCGCCTTGGCGCGGATGCGGGTCGCGTTGCCGGGCAGGTAGGGGATGGGGACCTCGTCGAAGTCGACGAGCGCGACCGAGTCAGGGTCCGCGCCGGAGGCGACCGCACGGTCCACGGCCTCCTGCTTGGCGGCGTCGACGACGGCGTCGCGGCGGCCGGGCTCGATCGCGTACACCCGGTCGACCTCGCCGCCGACCTGCGCGATCGCCGCGCCGATGGCGTTGGCGACGGCGAAGTTCTCCGGGCGGTGCACCGCGCCCAGCCCGGGGAACGCCTCGGGCAGCAGCACCGACCCACCGCCGACGGCGACCACCGGCAGCGGGTCGGCGGAGATCCGCATCCGGTCCACGACGTCGGCGACGTCGGAGGCGATCCGGTCCAGCGCCGCGGTCACGAGTTCCCGGGACAGCCCGGCGACCAGGGAGCCGTCGCCGATGTCGGCCCGGCCCGCCGCGACGGCGATGTCGGTCGCGGTCAGGGTGTCGCCGCCGAACACCAGCGCCCGCTCGGTGAGCCGGTAGCCGACCGAGTCCGGCCCGACGGTGGGCCCGCCGGACCGCTCGGGGGAGCCGGTGCGGACCAGGGAGCCGCCGCCGATGCCGACGCTGAGCACGTCGGGCATCCGGAAGTTGGTGCGCACCCCGGCCACGCTGACCTCGACGGCGGCCTCGCGCGGGAAGCCCGCGGTCAGCACGCCCACGTCGGAGGTGGTGCCGCCGACGTCGACGACCGCGCAGGTGCCCAGCCCGGACAGCACGGCGGCGCCGCGCATCGAGTTCGTCGGACCGGAGGCGAACGTCGCCACCGGGTAGCGACGGGTGTAGCCGACGTCCATCAGGGTGCCGTCGTTCTGCGACAGGTACAGCGGCGCGGTGATGCCCTGGCCCTGCACCGCCCCGGCGAGCGCGTCGACGATGTGCGCGGCGAGCTCGCGCAGCGCGGCGTTGACGATCGTCGCGTTCTCCCGCTCCAGCAGCCCGACCCGCCCGATCTCGTGGGACAGCGAGATCGGCACGTCCGGGCCCAGCTCCTCGGCGATGATCTCCGCGGCGGCCAGCTCGCACTCGCTGGTCACCGGGGAGAACACCGAGGAGATCGCGACCGAGCGGACGCCGTGCGCGGCCATGTCCGCGGCGTGGCGGCGCAGCTCGTCCGGGTCGAGCGGGGAGATGCGGCGGCCGTCGAACTCGTGGCCGCCGTGGGCGATGTAGCCGCGCCCGGCGATCGCGTCGACCAGCCGCTGCGGCCAGTCGACCATCGGCGGCAGCGCCGCGGTGGCGGGCAGGCCCAGGCGCAGCGCGGCGGTGGGGGCGAGCCGGCGGGCCTCGACCAGGGCGTTGACGAAGTGCGTCGTCCCGATCATCACGGCGTCGACGTCGGCGGGGGAGAACGGGTGGTCGGCCTGCAGCCCGGTGAGCGCGCCGACGATGCCGGAGGTGACGTCGTCGGTGGTCGCGGACTTGACGGCGGCCAGCACCCGGACACCGCCGGACGGGGCGTCGTCGAGCAGGACGGCGTCGGTGTTGGTGCCGCCGACGTCGATGCCGATGCGCATGGAGTGCTCCTTCGGTGGTGCCGCGCCGCCCGCCCGTGACGTGACGGGCGGGCGGCGCGGAGTGCGGGTCAGGACGTGACGGCGGGGGCCGCGGGCCGGTCCGGCTGCTCGGTGCGGCTGACGCCGATCCCGCGGAGCAGCCCGAGCCGCCCGGCGACGACGTAGAGCACGAAGGCCGCCACGATCGAGTTCACGCTGGGCAGACCGGCGTCGACGAGACCGCCGAGCAGGGCCGCCGCGGCCCAGATGACCAGCGTCGCCGGGACCCAGGTCGGCGAGGTGGCGGGCAGCGCACCGGTGGCCCGCGCCGCCTCCAGGTCACCGCGCCAGCGCTTCACCACGAAGTACTCGGCGACCATGATCCCGGCGATCGGCGGGAACACCACGCCCAGCACCGACAGGAACCCGGTGAACAGGTCCAGGATGCCGCCCGCGGCCAGCAGCGAGCCGACCACGCCGAGCGCGAGGGTGACCATCGGGCGGCTCACGGTGCGCCCGAGCACGGTGCCCGCGAAGTTCACCACGCCCAGCCCGGACGAGTAGAGGTTCCAGTCGTTGATCTTGAGTGTGCCGAGGATGATGATCAGTGTCCCGACCCAGCCGACCGACGACGTGACGATGGTGATGATGTCGTCGGAGCGGATGGCGTGCGCCAGCAGCACACCGGACATGCCGATCACGTACTCGCCGAGGGTGAACCCGACGACGGTCTGCTTGACCACGTCGGCGGAGGTCCGGTTGAACCGGGTCATGTCCGGGGTGATGATCGCCCCGACGATGAAGCCGCCCGCGACCAGCGTCGTGCCCTCGACCAGCGAGATCGACGGCCCCGGCGGCGGGCTCGCCATGAGCGCGCCGACGTCGTGGCCGAGCAGGGCGCTGCCGATCGACCAGCCGACCAGCACCAGGAACGCCGGCACGGTGATGTAGGCGACCCACTGCATCGAGCCGAAGCCCCACAGCACGATCATGGTGACGACCAGGCCGAACACCAGCGACCACGCCCAGACCGGCAGCCCGCCGATCAGCGTGACCAGGCCCTCGGCCGAGACCCCGGACTGCACGCCGAACCAGCCGACGAGGCTCACCCCGATCGCGACGCCGATCAGCGCGCTGCCGCCGTGGCCGAAGCCGGTCCAGCGGGCCAGCAGCGAGGTGTTCAGCCCCTCCTTGCAGCCGATGATCCCGACGCCGATCGAGACCAGCTCCAGGATCACCGCGCCGAGGGTGAAGGCGAGGAAGGCGTCCCAGAACCCCATCCCGAACCCGAGCGTCGAGCCGAGCAGGAACTGGCTCAGGGCCGACACCTGCCCGAACCGCTGTACCGCCACGCTCCACCACGAGTACCGGGCGTGCTCCGGAACCCTGGTCAGGGCGTAGTCGTCCGTACCGACCCCACCGCTCATCTCGGTCTCCTCTCGGCTGGTTGCGAGAACGGTAGGTGCAGGTCAGAGCCCGGTCACGGGGCGATGTGCCCGGCCCGGGGCCGGCCACTGTGCAGACCGCCCTTACGGGCCGCCCCGCGACGGCCGTCCTAGGCTCTGCGCATGCGTTTCGGACTCTTCGTGCCCCAGGGCTGGCGTCTCGACCTCGTCGGCATCGACCCCGCCGCCCAGTGGGACGTGATGCGCGGCCTCGCCGAGCACGCCGACCGCGGCGAGCACTGGGAGTCGGTCTGGGTCTACGACCACTTCCACACCGTCCCCGCGCCCACCGACGAGGCCTGCCACGAGGCGTGGAGCCTGATGGCCGCCTTCGCCGCGACGACCGAGCGGGTGCGGCTCGGCCAGATGTGCACCTGCATGGCCTACCGCAACCCCGCCTACCTGGCGAAGGTCGCCGCGACCACCGACGTCATCTCCAAGGGCCGCGTCGAGATGGGCATCGGCGGCGGCTGGTACGAGCACGAGTGGCGCGCCTACGGCTACGGCTTCCCCCGGCCCGGCGAGCGGCTCGGCATGCTCGACGAGGGCGTGCAGATCTTCGCCCAGGCCTGGCGCGAGGGCCGGGCCACCCTGCACGGGAAGCACTACACCGTCGACGACGCCATCGTCGCGCCCCGCCCGCTCCAGGACGTCGGCATCCCGCTGTGGATCGCGGGCGGCGGCGAGAAGGTCACCCTGAAGATCGCCGCGAAGTACGCGCAGTACACCAACTTCGACGGCACCTTCGACGGCTTCCGACACAAGTCGGCGCTGCTCGCCGACCACTGCCGCGACGTCGGCACCGACTACGACGCCATCGTCCGCTCGGCCAACTACAACGTCGCGATCGGGCACACCGAGGCCGAGGTGGAGGAGCGGCTCGCCTCGCTCGTCGCCCGGCTGGAGCCGATCGTCGGCGCGGAGAAGGCTCAGCGCGCACTGGGTGCGTTCCGCGGGATGCCCGGCGTCGGGACCCCGGAGCAGATCGTGGAGAAGCTGTCCGCGCTGCAGGCCGTCGGCATGAGCTACGGCATCTTCTACTTCCCCGAGGCCGCCTACGACCGGTCGGGCATCGAGCTGTTCGAGCGCGAGGTCGTCCCGGCCCTGCGGGACTGACCGGTGCCGACCGTGCGCCGGGTGGCCGAGGACTACCTCGACCACCTGGCCGTCGAGCGGGGGCGGGCGCAGAACACCCTGCGCTCCTACCGGCTCGACCTCGGGCGCTACCTCGACCACCTCGACCACCTGGGACGCGCGGAGCTGACCCAGGTGACCGAGGCCGACGTCGCCGCGTTCGTCACGGCGCTGCGCACGGGGGAGCGCCCGCTGGCCGCGTCCTCGGCGGCGCGGGCGCTGGCCGCGGTGCGCGGGCTGCACCGGTTCGCGCTGCACGAGGGGCTGACCCCGACCGACGTCGCGGCCGGGGTGGCGCCGCCCGCGCTGGGCTCGCGGCTGCCGTCCGCGCTGACGGTCGACCAGGTCGACCAGCTCCTCGCCGGCTGCGTGTCCGACGGCCCGGTCGGGCTGCGCGACCGGGCCCTGCTGGAGCTGCTGTACTCCACCGGCGCCCGGATCTCCGAGGTCGTCGGCGCCGACCTCGACGACCTGGACCCGGACGCGCGGACGATCCTGCTGCACGGCAAGGGGAACAAGCAGCGGATCGTGCCGGTCGGGCGCCCCGCGCTGGCGGCCGTCGACGCCTACCGGGTCCGGGCCCGGCCCGACCTCGCCGGACGCGGCACGGGCAGCCCGGCGCTGCTGCTCAACGCCCGCGGCAACCGGCTGTCCCGGCAGAGCGCCTGGCATGTCCTGCGCGCCGCCGCCGAGGCGTCCGGGCTGCCCGGCGACGTCGTCGCCGCGGTCTCCCCGCACACCCTGCGGCACTGCTTCGCCACCCACCTGCTCTCCGGCGGCGCCGACGTCCGGGTGGTGCAGGAGCTGCTCGGGCACGCGAGCGTCGCGACCACGCAGATCTACACCCACGTCACCGTCGACACGCTGCGCGAGGTCTACGCCACCGCGCACCCCCGCGCCCGGCGGTGATCACGGGGGCGGCGCTCGGCGTGGGACGACGAACGACTACGTTCCGGGGCCCATGCGGTACGGAGCGTGGGTGACGGCGGTCGTGGCGGGACTCCTCCTGGCCGGATGCGGTGGTGTCGCCGCCGGGCAGGAGCAGCAGCAGGCGGTGAACGAGCCCGTCGACGGGGCGGTCACCCGGGTCGAGGTCGACTCCGACGCCGGGGCGCTGCGCCTCGTCGCGGGGGAGAAGGCGTCGGTCGAACAGGACCTGCGGTGGACCGGCGACGCCCGCCCGCAGGTCGAGCAGAAGGTCGACGGCGGCGTCCTGCGGGTCACCGTCCGCTGCCCGGACCAGGGCAGCGACCGCTGCCAGGCCGGTCTCGTGGTGACCGCGCCCGCCGCGTCGTCGGCGCTGGTCGACCTGCGTGCGGGCGGCATCGAGGTCCAGGGACTGACCGGGGCACTGGACCTGACGTCGTCGGCGGGCGAGGTCAGCGTCACCGGTGCCGGACCGGGCGACGTGCGGGCGAAGTCCAGCGCCGGCGCGGTCGAGCTGACCTTCGCCGCGGCGGCCGCGGACGTGACCGCGGAGTCCAGCGCCGGCGGCATCGAGATCCGGGTCCCGGTGGGTCCGGCCTACGAGGTGAACGCCCAGACCTCCGCCGGATCGACCGAGGTCGGGGTCCCCGACCAGCCCGGTGCCGACCACCGGATCACCGCGAAGAGCAGCGCGGGCGGGGTCTCGGTCCTGCCCGCCGGCTGAGGCGCGACACGCCGGGGCGCACCGTCGGCCGGACGGCGCCCGCCCGCAGGTAGGGTGACCTGGAAATCCATACCGCGACGTGGCCCGACGGGGACGTCGCCGCACGTGGGGACATCTCCTGCAGTGCGGTCTCAGGCCCTGACCGGGACCCGAGACCCGGCACGGTACCCGCGACGAGACCGGAGACCGCATGAACCCGACGCGGCCGGAGGCCCAGGGCAGGCTCGACGACCCGAGCGACGAGCCGGCGCCGGATCACGGGCGAGGCACCCAGACCACCAGCGCGCGCGCTCCCGAGCCCGCGCCGCTGTCGGTGCACGGCCCGGCGCGCGTGATCGCGGTGGCGAACCAGAAGGGCGGCGTCGGGAAGACGACGTCGACGATCAACCTCGGGGCCGCGCTCGCCGAGTACGGCCGCAGGGTCCTGCTCGTCGACTTCGACCCGCAGGGCGCGCTGTCGGTGGGGCTCGGCGTGCAGCCCCACCAGCTGGAGTCCACCGTCTACAACCTGCTGATGGAACGCGGCGTCGAGGCCGACGAGGTGCTCCAGGACACCGGCGTCGAGAACCTCGACCTGCTGCCGTCGAACATCGACCTGTCGGCGGCCGAGGTCCAGCTCGTCACCGAGGTCGGCCGGGAGCAGGCACTCGGCCGCGCCCTTAAGCGGTTCCTGCCCGACTACGACATCGTCCTCATCGACTGCCAGCCGTCGCTGGGCCTGCTGACGATCAACGCGCTCGCCTGCGCCGACGAGGTCCTCATCCCGCTGGCCTGCGAGTTCTTCTCGCTGCGCGGCGTGGCGCTGCTGATGGACACCATCGACAAGGTCACCGAGCGGCTCAACCCGGACCTGCGCCTGCTCGGCGTGCTCCCGACGATGTTCGACACCCGCACGCTGCACACCCGTGAGGTCCACGACCGCGTGGTGGAGGCGTTCGGGGACAAGGTGTTCGACGCCGTCATCAACCGGACGATCAAGTTCCCGGAGACCACGGTCGCCGGGGAGCCGATCACGACGTGGGCGCCCACGTCGTACGCCGCGGAGGCCTACCGGATGCTCGCCCGCGAGGTCATCGCCCGGTGACGCTGCTCGCCGACGGTGCACCCGAAGGTCTGGGCGACGGTCTCGACGACAACGACGTCGCCGCGCCGCGGACCCGGCGCTTCACCGTCCGGCTGTACAACTTCGAGGGCCCGTTCGACCTGCTGCTGCAGCTGATCGGCAAGCACGAGCTCGACCTCACCGAGATGGCCCTGCACAAGGTCACCGACGACTTCATCGCCCATCTCACCGACCTCGGCGACGATGCCGACCTCGACGAGATCACCGAGTTCCTGGTCGTCGCGGCGACCCTGCTGGACCTGAAGGCCGCGCGGCTCGTGCCCGGCGCCGAGGTCGACGACGAGGACGACCTCGCCCTGCTCGAGGCCCGTGACCTGCTGTTCGCCCGGCTGCTGCAGTACCGCGCCTACAAGGAGGCCGCGGCGCTGTTCGTCGAGCTGGAGAACGGTGCGATGCGCCGCTTCCCGCGCTCGGTCGCGATCGAGGACCGCTACGCCGACCTGCTGCCCGAGGTGCTGCTCGGCGTCGACGCGCAGGCCTTCGCCGAGCTCGCCGCCGCGGTGTTCCGGCCCCGCCCGCCCGACGAGGTCGGCGTCGACCACCTGCACGCGGTGCACGTGTCGGTGCCCGAGCACGCGGCGATCCTGCGGGAGCGCCTCGCGCTCGCCGGGACGGCCACCTTCGCCGACCTGACCGCCGACTGCGTCGCGACGCTGGAGGTCATCGCCCGGTTCATGGCGCTGCTGGAGCTGTACCGGGAGCGCTCGGTGGCACTGGAGCAGCCGGAGGCGTTCGCCGACCTGACGGTCACCTGGACCGCGGACCGCGAGGACGACCCGGTCGCCTACGCCGCCGCGCTGGAGGACGAGGCCGCCGCCGCCGAGGAGGCGGTCCGGGCGCGCAACCGGCGCCGCCGGAAGAGGAACCGCGTCGACGAGTCGGTCGCGTCCGGCCCCGGCTCCGCCCCTGACCCCGCCGCCGACTCCGATCCCGCCGCCGACTCCGATCCCGACTCCGATTCCGGAGCGGCCCAGGAGGCTCGGGACGCGGACCTGGACGACCCGGATACCGACCTGGACGATCCGGATACGGACCTGGACGACCCGGACGCGGACCTCGACGACCTCGGCGGTCCGGACTCCGACCTCGACCGCCCGGACGACCCGGACCTGGATCCGGTCGGCCCGGACGCGGACCTTGACGGTCTGTACGTGCTCCATCCCGACCCCGACGACGAGAGGACCGGAACCACCGGTGACTGAGCCGGACGACCGGCCGGGCTCCGACGACCCGGAGGACCCGTCCGAGCTGCTGCGCCTGATCGGCCGCACGGTGCCGCGCAGCCCGCACGCCACCGCGTCGCCGCAGGTCGCGCCGGGCGCGGAGGACCGAGCCGCCCCGGAGCCGCAGGGCCCGCCCGCGGCGGCCGACGAGGACGCGACCACCGCCGACGCCGAGCTCGCCCGGACCGCGGAGCCCGCCGACGACATGGACCCGTCGGCCGACAGCGATGGCGCCGCGGCGGATGGCGTCGTTGCCGATGGCGTCGTTGCCGATCGCGCGGCTGCCGACGGCGTCGCTGTTGATCGAGCCGGGGCGCATCACACCGATACCGGCGCCGAGCCCTCTGCGGGTGCCGAGCCCGCCGCCGACGCCGGTCCCGCAGCCGACGCCGAGCCTGGGGCGGCCGACCCGGCCCGCACGGAGTCGGCGGCCACCGGGGCGACCGAGCCGCACACCTCGGAGCAGCCCGAGCCCGCCACCGCCACACCGGTGGCGCCCCGCCCGGGCCATCGAGACGCACGTTCCGGCCCTGCCGAGGGCGGAAACGTGCATCTCGATGGGATCGGAGACCCCGCCGTCGGCGATGCCGCGACCGCCGACACGTCGGCGGACCATCGAGCGCTGCGAAACGGTGCTCGCGACGACGCATTCGCAACGCTCGCCGCCCAGGACGACCGGTCCGAGCGCCCCGGCGGGCGCGGCTCCGGCCACCTCGACCCGGCGACCGAGCCTCCGGGGCCGGGGACCGGTGACACGGCGGCAGCCGGGAGGACCGGAACGACCGGCGCCGCGGTCGGGCCGGAGAACGTGGCCGAGGCGGAGAACGCAGCCGAGCCGGAGGGCCCGGCCGGCCTGAAGGCCCGCGGAGTCGAGGACCCCCGAGCCGAGGACCCCCGAGCCGAGGACCCCCCAGCGGAGGAACCTGGAACAGAGGAACCCGGAACCCAGGACGAGCCGGAACCCGAGGAGCCCGAGTTCCACGAGCTCGCCGACGACACCGAGCTCGAGCACGCCCTGGAGGCGCTGCTGCTCGTCGTCGACGCCCCCGTCGACGAGCCGTCCCTGGCCACGGCGCTGCACCAGACGCCGTCGCGGATCCGGCAGACGCTGCACCGGATGTCGCTGGCCTACACCGCCGACCGGCGCGGCATCGACCTGCGCCGCGCGGGGGAGGGCTGGCGGTTCTACACCCGCGACCGCTACGCCCCCTACGTCGAGAAGATGCTGATGGACGGCCAGCGCGCCCGGCTGACCCGGGCCGCGCTGGAGACCCTCGCCGTCGTCGCCTACCGCCAGCCGGTCACCCGTGCACGGGTCTCCGCGGTCCGCGGCGTCAACTGCGACGGCGTGCTCCGCACCCTGCTCACCCGGGGACTGGTGGAGGAGGCCGGCACCGAGGAACACACAGGGGGGACACTGTTCCGGACGACCGAGCTGTTCCTCGAACGGCTCGGGATCTCCTCCGTGGCCGAGCTGCCCCCGCTGGCACCGCTGCTGCCCGACATCGACGCGATCGACGACCTGGAAAGCTAGGCACCATGAGCAACACACACGACCCCGACGGCGTCCGGCTCCAGAAGGTGCTGGCCCGCGCGGGCGTCGCCTCCCGGCGCGCGGCCGAGGACCTCATCGCGCAGGGACGCGTGCAGGTCGACGGCGAGACCGTCCGCGAGCAGGGCCGCCGGATCGACCCGGACACCGCGGTCGTCCACGTCGACGGCGCCCGGGTCACCCTGCGCGACGACCAGGTCTACCTGGCGCTGAACAAGCCGTTCGGGCTGCACTCCACGATGTCCGACGACCTGGGCAGGCCCTGCGTCGGGGACCTGCTCGCCGACCGCGTCGAGATCATGAACACCGCGCAGCGGCTGTTCCACGTCGGCCGGCTCGACGCCGAGACCGAGGGGCTGCTGCTGCTCACCAACGACGGCGAGCTCGGCCACCGGCTGATGCACCCGTCCTACGAGGTGCCCAAGACCTACCTCGCCGAGATCGAGGGCAAGATCGCCCGCGACCTCGGGCGACGGCTGCGCGACGGCATCGAGCTGGAGGACGGCCTCGCCCGCGTCGACTCGTTCAAGCTCGTCGACGCCCTCCCCGGCCGGGCCACGGTGGAACTGGTCCTGCACGAGGGCCGCAAGCACATCGTGCGCCGGATGCTCGCCGAGGTCGGCCACCCGGTGCAGCGCCTGGTCCGGACCCACGTCGGGACCGTGGCCCTGGGCAACCAGCGTCCCGGCAAGCTGCGTCCCCTCGACCGCGTCGAGGTGGGCTCCCTCTACAAGGCGGTGGGTCTCTGATGGCCGTACGGGCCCTGCGGGGCGCGACCCAGGTCGACGCCGACGACCGCCAGCAGATCCTCGACCGCTCCGCCGAGCTGGTCACCGCGGTGCTGGAGCGCAACGAGCTGGTGTCCGACGACATCATCTCGATCTGGTTCACCGCCACCCCGGACCTCACCGCCGAGTTCCCGGCGTACGCGGCACGGCTGCTCGGGCTGACCGACGTGCCGCTGATGTGCGCCACCGAGATGTCGGTGCCCGGCGCGCTGCCGCGGGTGCTGCGGCTGCTCGCCCACGTCGACACCCCGAAGCCGCGCTCGGCGATGCGGCACGTCTACCTGCACGGGGCGCGGGCGCTGCGCACCGATCTGCCCCAGTAGGACACCCCGCCCCGTCGTGGCGGGGGCCGACCGGCGACAATGCCGGACGCAGCAACTCGAACACGGTGGGGGAACAAGGTGGCCTTGCGGGGCGTCGTCGCGATGGACGGTCCGTCCGGGACGGGCAAGTCGACCGTCTCCCGACGGCTGGCGCAGGCCTGCTCGGCGGCCTATCTGGACACCGGTGCCATGTACCGCGCCGCGACGCTGGCCGCGCTGCGCGCCGGCCTGGGCGAGGGGGCGGCGGAGGACGAGATCGCCCGCGCCGCCGTCGGGGCCCGTCTGGAGTCGGGCACCGACCCGGCCGCCCCGACGATCACCCTGGACGGCGAGGACGTCTCCGGCCCGATCCGCGGCCCCGAGGTGACCGGGTTCGTCTCGGCCGTCTCCGCGGTGCCGCAGGTCCGGGCCGAGATGGTCGCCCGCCAGCACGCCCTGATCCGCGCGGCCGTCGAGAGCGGCGGCGGGATGGTCGTCGAGGGGCGCGACATCGGTACCGTGGTGGTGCCGGACGCGCCGCTCAAGGTCTACCTGACGGCGTCGCCGGAGGTCCGCGCGGCGCGGCGCGGGCGGCAGGACGAGAAGGCGGGCCGCAAGGCCGACCTGCACGTCACCCTCGCCGACGTCGAACGCCGGGACCGGCTCGACTCGTCGCGCCGGGTCTCCCCGCTCTACGCGGCGGCGGACGCGCTGGTGCTCGACACCGACCACCTGTCGGCGGACGCGGTGCTGGCGAAGCTGCGCGAGCTCGTCGCCGCGCGGGGGCTGGACGGGTGAGCCGGGCGCGTGCGCTGCCGGAGCACGCTCTCGGGTGGCTGCACGACCTCGGCCGCTGGATCGGCACCTGGCTGTGGGTCCCGTTCTTCCGGGTGCGGATCCGGCACCGGGAGCGGATCCCGGCGACCGGTCCGGTGGTGCTCGTCGCGAACCACAGCGCGTTCGTCGACGGACCTCTGCTGTTCGGCATGTTCGGGCGCCGTGTGGTGTTCCTGGTGAAGGCGGAGATGTTCTCCGGGATCGTGGGGACGCTGCTGCGGTGGTTGGGGCAGGTGCCGGTGCGGCGTGACGTCGTCGACCGGCGGCCGCTGACGACCCTGCTGGAGGTCCTGCGCGACGGCGGCATGGTCGCCGTCTTCCCGGAGGGCACCCGCGGCACCGGCGAGATCACCGCGGCCCGGCAGGGCGCGGCCTGGCTGGCCCGCTCGGCATCGGCGCCGCTGCTCCCGGTGGCGGTGCGCGGCACGCACCGCCCGGCGGGTGCGGCCCGCCGCCTCCGCCCCCGGGTGGACGTGCTGGTCGGCGACCCGCTGCCGGCGCCGACGGCGCCGGGACGGGACGGCCTGGCCGCCGCGACCACCGAGGTCACGGAGGCCCTGCGGACACTGGTCCGCGAACTGGACAACGAACACAGGCAAGTGACACGGCCCGACGCGGCCGGGGACGTGAGAGAGCAGTGAGCGAGTACAACAGCGGCGTCGAGATCGGTGACGCGGCCGACCGGGCCGAGATGGACCGGCTCGGGCTGGACCCGACCGAGTTCGTCGCCGTCGACGAGGACGGTGTCGTCACCGCCGGGATCGACCCCGACGAGATCCTGGCGACCCCGACCCTGGCCGTCGTCGGCCGCCCGAACGTCGGCAAGTCCACCCTGGTCAACCGGATGCTGGGCCGCCGCGAGGCGGTCGTGCAGGACGTGCCGGGGGTGACCCGCGACCGCGTCGTCTACGACGCGCTGTGGAACGGCCGCCGGTTCAAGCTGATGGACACCGGTGGCTGGGAGCCCGACGCCGCCGGCCTGCAGGGCTTCGTCGCCCGCCAGGCCGAGACCGCGATGCGCATCGCCGACGCGGTGCTGCTCGTCGTCGACGCCTCGGTCGGCGCCACCGCGACCGACCAGGCCGTCGCGCGGGTCCTGCGCCGCGCCGACGTGCCGGTGATGCTGTGCGCCACCAAGGTCGACGACGACCGGCTCACCTCCGACACCGCCGACCTGTGGCGGCTCGGGCTCGGCGAGCCGCACCCGGTGTCCGGCCTGCACGGCCGCGGCTCCGGTGACCTGCTCGACGCGATCCTGGAGATCCTCCCCGAGACCCCGCGCGACGACTTCGGTGCCTCCGGGGGCGGCCCGCGCCGCGTCGCGCTCGTCGGCAAGCCGAACGTCGGCAAGTCCAGCCTGCTGAACAAGCTGGCGGGCGAGGAGCGGTCGGTCGTCCACGACGTCGCGGGCACCACCGTCGACCCGGTCGACTCCCTGGTCGAGCTCGACGGCCAGGTGTTCCGCTTCGTCGACACCGCCGGCCTGCGCAAGCGGGTCAAGATGGCCTCGGGCATGGAGTACTACGCCTCGCTGCGGACCAGCTCCGCGATCGAGTCCGCCGAGGTCGCACTGGTGCTGATCGACGCCTCCGAGCCGATCGCCGAGCAGGACCAGCGGGTCCTGACGATGGTGGTGGAGTCCGGGCGCGCCCTGGTCATCCTGTTCAACAAGTGGGACAAGGTCGACGAGGAGCGCCGCCACCAGCTCACCCGTGAGCTGGAGCGCGACCTGATCAGCGTGCGCTGGGCGGAGCGGGTCAACGTCTCCGCGCTGACCGGGCGGTCGACCCAGCGGATCGCGCCCGCGCTGAACCGCGCGCTGGAGTCCTGGGACACCCGGGTGCCGACCGGGCGGCTCAACCAGTGGCTCAACGACCTCGTCGCCGCGACCCCGCCGCCGGTCCGCGGCGGCAAGCAGCCGAAGATCATGTTCGCGACGCAGGCGCAGACCCGCCCGCCGACGTTCGTGCTGTTCACCAGCGGCTTCCTCGAGGCGGGCTACCGGCGCTTCGTCGAGCGCCGGCTGCGCGAGGAGTTCGGGTTCGGCGGCACGCCGATCCGCGTCTCGGTCCGGGTCCGCGAGAAGCGCTCCCGGAAGAAGTGATGCGGGCCCTGCGCGGCCGTCCCGGTGCCCGGACCTGGGAGGTCGACGAGATCGACACCCCGGTCCCGGGCCCGGGGGAGCTGCTCGTGCGGGTCCGGGCGGCCGGGGTGAACCGGGCCGACCTGCTCGCGCTGGGTGGCGGCTATCCCGTCCCGCACGCCGACGACGACGGTTCCTTCACCGCGGGCATGGAGCTCGCCGGTGAGGTCGTCGCCGCCGGTCCGGGCGTCACCGGCGCCCCGGGCCGCGGGCCGGGGGACCGGGTGTTCGCGTCCGCGCCCGCCGCGTTCGCCGAGTACGCCGTCGTCGACGCCCGCCGCGCACTGCCCGTCCCGTCCGGGCTGACCTGGACCGACGCCGCCGCGCTGCCGGTCGCGCTGGAGACCGCGCACGACGCGCTGGTCACCCAGGCCGGGTTCGGCGCCGACGGCGGCGCCGTCCTCGTGCTCGGGGGCAGCACCGGGGTCGGCCAGGTCGCGATCCGGCTCGCCGCCGCGCTGGGCGCCTCGCCGGTCCTCGCGACGACGACCTCGCCCGCCAAGCGCGCCGCGCTCATCGACGCCGGGGCGGTCCCGCTCGTCGGGGTCGACGCGCTGGGCGACCTCGACAGGCCCGTCGACGTCGTGCTGGACCTCGTCGGCGGCGACCACCTGGCCGCCGCCCTGCCCGCCGTGCGGATCGGCGGGACCGTCGTGCAGATCGGCCGGCTCGCCGGGCCGACGGCGACACTGGACCTGAACACCCTGTCCTTCCGCAGGCTCCGCCTGATCGGCACCACCTTCAGCGTCCGCACCGCCGACGAGCGGGCCGCCGTCGCCGCCGCGCTGACGCCGGTCCTCGGCCTGGTCGGCGACGGCCGGGTGTGTGCCACCGTCGACCGGGTCGTGTCGCTGGACGACGCCCCCGGCGCCGTCGCGCACCTGCGCTCCGGCGGGGCCGTCGGCAAGGTCGTGATCGAGGTCGCCGGATCGTGACGCCGCGCCTGTAACCACCGGCGCCGCCCCGACGAGTGCCCGGGCGTGACGGTGTCGAGGTGACGGTGTTCGAGCGGCTCTGGGTGTGGCGTGTGCGCGCCGCCTGCGAGATGGCGCTGGCCCTGTGCGGCGGCGACGAGCTCGTCGACGACGCCCGCACCGAGGCCTCCTGGTACGCCGACCTGCTGCACCCGTGGGACGGCCGGGGCTGCGAACCCGACGCCCGCATCCACGCCTGGCTGTCGATCCTGCTCGCCCGGCGCACCGTCGCCGCGGGACCCCTGGAACGGTGACGACACCGTCACTATCGTGGCCGGGCGTGAGGGAGACCCCGGCCGAGGTGTTCCACGGCCGAGTCGCGGAGCTGGACCTGCTCGCCGGCGCGCTGCGTGACGCCGTCGCCGGCGGGGCCTCGGCCGTGCTCCTCGGCGGCGACGCGGGGGTCGGCAAGACCCGGCTGGTGTCGGAGTTCGGCCGCACCGCGACGAGCGGCGGCGCGGTCGTGCTGTCCGGCCGCGCGTTGGACATCGCCGACGCCCCGCCGTTCTGGCCGGTCGTGTCCGCGCTGCGCGAGCAGTCCCGCACCCGCGGCGCGCTGGGCCGGGAGTGCGCGGCCGCGCTGTCCCGGCTGGACCGCGCCGACGGGCCGGCCGGGCGGGTCGAGATGCTGGGCGAGCTGGCCGCCGTCGTCGAGCGGGCGGCCCGCCGGGCACCGGTGGTGCTCGTCGTCGACGACCTGCACCGCGCCGACCGCTCCACCCGCGACCTGTTCGCCTACCTGCTGGCGGCGCTGTCGTCGTCGCCGGTGCTGCTGGTCGGCACCTACCGCGACGACCCGGCCGGTGGCGTCCCGATCGACCTGCTCGGGCTCACCGGGGAGCTGCGCCGCCACCGCGGCGTGCGCTTCGCCCGGGTGGAGCCGCTGCCCCGGCACGAGCTGGCCGAGCTGGTCGCGCAGTGGGCACCGGAGCGCCACGACGTCGAGGACCTGGTGTGGCGGCACTCCGGCGGGAACGTGTTCCTGGCCCGCGAGACCGTCCGTGCCGTGCTCGACGGGGACCCGCGCGGCGTGCCGCAGACCGTCCGCGAGCTGGTGCGCGCGGGCGCCGCCGGGCTGTCGACGGGGGCGGTGGAGGTCGTGCGGGCCGTGGCGGCCGGGGTCGGGGAGGTCGAGCACACGCTGCTGGCCGCCGTCGTCGACGTCGACGGGCCGGAGCTGGCCGCGGCCGTGCGGGAGGCGGCCGACGCCGGGTTCGTCGTCGTCGCCGGTGCCGACGGCTACACGCTGCGGCACGGCCTGATGACCGAGGTCGTCTCCGCGGACCTGCTCCCCGCCGAGCGGGTCGAGCTGCACGGCCGCTACGCCACCGCGCTGCACGGCGGCCACCGTGTCCCCGGGTCGGCGGCCCGCCTCGCGCACCA
The DNA here is from genome assembly GCF_020496245.1 of Pseudonocardia sp. ICBG601. Taxonomy (NCBI): domain Bacteria; kingdom Bacillati; phylum Actinomycetota; class Actinomycetes; order Pseudonocardiales; family Pseudonocardiaceae; genus Pseudonocardia; species Pseudonocardia sp. ICBG601. Next base: position 3,378,207 of record NZ_JAHLJA010000148.1, read on the forward strand.
CTGGCAGCTCGCCGGGCGCCCGGACGAGGCGCTGGAGGCGACCCTCGACGCCGCGCAGGAGGCCGAACGGCTGCGCGGCTACGCCGAGGCGCACCGGCACTGGCTGCGCGCGGCGACGCTGCCGGTCCCCGACGCCGTCCGCGACCGCAGCCGCTACCTGGAGCAGGCCGCGTCCGCGGCGGCCCTGGCGGGCGACCACGGCTCGGCCGTGGCGCTGCTCGCCGAACGGCTCGGCGAGCCCGACGCGCCCCCCGGCACGGAGCAGGCGGTGCTGCGTTCCCGGCTCGGGCGCTACCTCGGCGCGGCGGGCCAGCTGGCCGAGGCCGAGGAGGCCTACCGGCGCGCCGTCGCCACCCTGCCCGCCGGCGACGACCCGGCCGACACCGCCGTCGCCGCCCGCGCCGAGGTCCTCGCCGGGTACGCGGCCGCGCTGCTCGACCGGGCCGACTACGCCGGTGCCCGCGCCGTCGCCGAGGACGCGCTGGTCGCGGCGCGCCGGGTGGGGGAGCCGCGGGCACTGGCGTCGGTGCTGGCGACGCTCGGGTTCGGTGCCGCGCACTCCCGCGACGGCGCCGCCGGGCTCGACGCGCTGACCGAGGCCGTCGCCGTCGCCGAGGCCGACGGCGACCCGGAGACGCTGGGGGAGTGCCTGGCCCGGCGCGCGGAGCTGCTGACCGGCCCGCTCAACGCCCTCGACGACGGCGTCGCCGCGGCCCGGGCGGGCGCCGAGCGGATGGCCGGGCTGGGGCTGGGCCGGACCGCGTCGGTGTCGCTGCGGGTGGTGGCGGCGAACGGGATGTTCCGCGCCGGTGCCTGGGACGAGGCCGAGCGGGAGGTGGCGACGGCGTGGTCGGCCGCCCCGTCCGGGGCGCAGATGCTGGAGCTGCGCCTGGCCCGCGCCCGGCTGCGGATGGGCCGCGGCGACCTCGACGGGTCCGACGTCGACCTCACCGCGGCCGAGCTCGTCGCCGGGTCGACGGGCCTGCCCAAGCAGCGGCTGCCGCTGCTGATCCTGCGGGCCGGGCTGGAGATGTGGCGGGGCAACCCGGAGCTGGCGTTCGCCCACGTCGGGAAGGGGCTCGACGTCGTCGAGTCCGGCATCGACGACGTCTTCGCGGTCGCGCCGCTGCTCTGGCACGGTGCCCGCGCGCACGCCCAGGCCGTCCTCGCCGGACGTCCCCCCGACGCCAGCGGGCTGCGACGGCTGCGCCGCCACCGGCGCGACCTCGTCGACCGCGGGGACCGCTCCGCCCCCGCGCTGCGCGGGGTGATCGCGAGCTACGAGGCCATGTGCTCCGCCGAGGACGCCCGGATCACCGCCGGGTCCGACCCGGGCACCTGGCGGGGCGTCGCCGACCTGCTCGACGGCCTCGGCCAGCCCTACCCGGGCTCCTACGCCCGGCTGCGCAGCGCCGAGGCGCTGCTGGCGGGCCGGCGCACCGAGGACGGCACCGCGGACCTGCGCCGCGCCGCCGAGCTCGCCGCGGGCCTGCGGGCCGGTCCGCTGCTCACCGAGATCGCCGAGGTCGCCCACCGGGCCCGGATCGAGGTGCCCGAGCTCGCCGCGGTCGCGACGGACGGTCATGCCCCGGTCGCCGTGGACGGCCCGCTGGCCCGGCTCACCGACCGGGAGCGGGAGGTGCTGGAGGTCCTCGCCGACGGCGCCACCAACAAGCAGATCGCGGCCCGGCTGTTCATCACCCCGAAGACGGTCGGCGCCCACCTCGCCTCGGTCTTCGCCAAGCTCGACGTCACCAACCGCACCAGCGCCGCGGCGGTCCTCCGCGAGCACCGCACCGACATCTAGGTCATTCGCCCTATACCTTCGCCGGGCCCGCTCGACCAGGCTGATCACCGGATCGAGCGACACGGAGGCAACGATGACGGCCACCATCGAGACGCCCTCCGGTGAGGGCACGGCCCCGGCGGGCCGGGCGCGCGTCGCTGCGCTGCTCGCGACGCCACCGGAGACGATCGACGGCGTCGTCGCGCACCTGGAGCACCTCCAGGAGATCCTCGAGTGCGAGTACGGCCCCGGCGACGGCGTCGCCTCGTTCAACCGGCTCTACCTGCGCATCACCCGCGGCATCCGCGACCAGCTCGACGACGACCTGTTCGCCGACCGGGACTTCCTGGTCCGGCTCGACGTCGAGTTCGCCCGCCGCTACTTCCGGGCCCTGCACGCCGAGGCGACCGGGGGGACCCCGCCGCGGTCCTGGGGGGTGCTGCTGGAGCGCCGCCACCACGAGCGGATCTCCCCGGCGGAGTACGCGGTGGTCGGGGTGAACGCGCACGTCAACTTCGATCTGGCGCCCGCGGTCGTGCGTACCTGCACGGTCCTCGGGCGCAGTACCCCCGGCCCGGCCGAGCGGGCCGACTACCGGGCCGTGAACGACGTGTTCTCCCTGCACATGGTCCGCCTGCTCGACGGCTTCGACCGGAAGGAGCCCGGCGAGATCTCGCTGTCCGAGCAGCTGCTCGGCTGCGTCGCCGACGTGCCGGTGGTGCTGGCCCGCGACGTCGCCTGGCGGCAGGCCCTCGAGCTGTGGGAGCTCCGCTCGCGGCCGATGGAGTACGAGAACGAGGTCGCGGCGCTCGACCGCCGGACCGCGCTCCTGGGGCGTGGCCTGCTCACGCTGGGAGCCCTGACGTGACACCCGCCCGAGTGGGGGGCGGGCGGGTGTCACACCCCCGGCCGGTGGCGGTCGCGCCGCTCGGGACGGTGCTGATCATCGACGACCACGAGCTCGTCGGGTCGTCGCTGGCGCTGGCCCTGCGCGCCGAGGGCGAACCGGCCTCGTTCCGCCCCGCCCACTCGCACGTCGACGTGCACCGCGCGATCGCCGGGGTCGAGCCCGGACTGCTGGTCCTCGACCTCGACCTCGGCCGCGACGCCGAGGGCCGCCGGATCGACACCATCCCGCTCATCCCGGGGCTGCGCGCCCAGGGGTGGCGGGTTCTCGTGCTCTCGGGCAGCTCCAGCCCCACCCGCATCGGCGCGGCCCTGCACCAGGGCGGCTTCACCTGGGTGTCGAAGACGGCCTCGATGCCCGCACTGGTCGTCGCGATCCGGGAGGCCCGCGTCGGGCGGTCGCTGCTGCACGCCTCCCACCGCGACGAGCTCGTGCAGCGCTACGTCGAGTGGGACCGCCGTCAGCGCGCCGTCCGCGGACGCATCGCGACCCTGACCCGCCGCGAGCGGGAGGTCCTCGAACTGCTCGCCGGTGGGGTGCGGGCGCACGCCATCGCCGAGCACTTCGTCGTGTCGCTCCCGACGGTCCGCACGCAGGTCAGGGCGGTGCTCGCGAAGCTCGACGTCGGGTCGCAGCTGGAGGCCGTCGCGCTCGTGCGCAGCGTCGACGCCACGGACGACACCCCCGGTGGGGTGCTGCCGTGGGTACGGTAAGGTTCTACGTGCCCCGCGAGGGGTGGCCGGGACGTGGCGCAGCTTGGTAGCGCACTTGACTGGGGGTCAAGGGGTCGCAGGTTCAAATCCTGTCGTCCCGACGGTCGGAACGAGGCGGTATCACCTTCGGGTGGTGCCGCCTTTTCTGCGTCTGACCTGCGGATTCGTCAGTTGCTGTGATCGTCGAATAATCGGCTTGGATGATCATGCGTGAGTCCATTGTGGTCCCATCGTGGAGCAAACGTGGAGCACGCTGCTCCACGGTGCGAAACAGGGTCAAGGTTCTGCTCCACGATTGTGGTGCCGTTCGGGTGAATCTGGCGCAGTGTGCTGCGGTTGGGCGCAGATCGGTGCCGGACCGTGAGCGCGCGCTCGGGGCGATCGATCGGGTGTGGGCGTCGGGTAAAGGGGTCGGACCCGGGAATCGGTGGTGGCCTCGCCGCTCGGCGGGGTCTGGGCCGGCGCGGTGTCCTCGGCAGGGGACCACGAGGACGTACTTGTGATGTGCGTGCGGTTCCGCCGCCGACGGCGGTCAGGAAGAGGAGGCGGCGCGGGCGGCGTCGATCGGCGGGACGTAGCCGTTGAGGCTGTTGATCGTCCGGTGCAGGCGGAGGTGCAGGGCGGGTAGTTCGGTTCCGGCGAGGCCGCCGTGTGCGGCGATGTAGTGCTCGATGTGGAAGGCGTGGTCGTTCATCACGCCGAGGACGCGACGGCTGGCGGTGCGGGTCACCTGGACCGGCGTGGTGTCCGAGCAGCCCAGGGCGTCGGGTGGGAGCCCTTCGGCGAGCAGTTCGGTCCTGATCGCGGCGCTCACGAACGGGCCGAGAGGGCGTAGCTCTGCGGCGGTCACGGCGGGGCGGAACACCGAGAACAGCGTCGTGGCGTGGGTCAGGAGCAGGCAGTTGCGTCGCTGGATCCGGAGCAGGTTCGCGTACCAGTCGTCGGGTGCGGGATCGAGGTCGGGCAGCGGGTCGGGTGGCCGCACCAGCGCGAGGACCTTGGCGGTGCCGCGGACGATCATCGGGGTGAAGGTACCCAATCACGCGGGGTCGCGGTGGTCACCTGCCAGCGATCCGTGCCGAGCGGCACGAGGACGACCAGCGGCTCCGTCAGGGCGGCGATCTCGGTGGCGTCGCGTTCACCGGTCGCGACGATGGTGAGGTGGTGCTCGCCCTGGGCTGTGCGGACGACGATCGGGGTCTCGGGTGCGCTCGCCGCGAGCGGAGCGGTCAGCCGGATCTGCCACTGGCCTCGATCGGAGGTGCTGCCCGGTCCGGTCGGGATCCGGTTCGGGGCCAGCTCGACGGTGTCGAGTGGACGGAGCGTGCCTGCGTCGAGGATCGCCACTGCGGGTGGTAGGGCGGGGGCAGGCGCGATCGCTGAGGGAGTGGGTGTCGCACCGATTTTGCTGGTGCCAGACGGCCCGCCCGACAGCGTTGGTGGTGCCGTGTTCGACGTAGTCGGTGGGATCGGTGAGGGCGACGCCTGGGGCGCGGAGATCGGGCCCGGGGCCTGCGGTGGAGCGGCTACTGCCGTCGGTCCGATAGACGGACCCGATGGTGCTGCCGGTGGCCCGCTCGTCGGCGACGGTGTGACAGCGGGCAGGTGGGTGATCGGCGGGGGGAGGGGCAGGGCCGGTGCGGGTGGTGCGGGGAACACGGTGATGTCGGGGATGGAGGGATCCGGTGTCTCGGGGACCTCGCGCAGGGGCGGGGCGGTGGTGCCGGGCTCGGCGGTCGGTCGGGTCGCGCCGAGGTAGTCATCGCCTGACCATCGGTACCAGGCGGTCTGGACCGGTTGACCGAAGGTGGGGGCGTTGACCATGCGGCCTTGTCCGATGAACATGCCGACGTGGTGGACCTTCGCGTAGGTGCCGTAGAACACCAGGTCCCCGGGCCGCAGCTCGACGCCGGCGGGGAGGCGGGGACCGTGGCGGAACTGAGTGTGTGCGGTGCGCGGCAGCGTGACCCCGGCCTTGGCGTAGGCGAACGTGGTGAGCCCAGAGCAGTCGAAACCGCGGTGTCCGTTCTCGGGGCCGTTACCGCCCCAGACGTAGGGGAGACCGATCTGGCGCATGGCGACCTCGACGGCGATCCGCGCTCGTTGCTCGGACGAGCCGTCCACGACGAGAACCGAACCCTCCGCGGTCGCCGCAGGCACCTCGGGGTCGGCGGGAGCGGCGGTGGGGATCGGTAGGGCTGTGGCAGCCGGGCCGAGGACCGGTCCGACGAACGGCCGGCCGGTGTGGGCGAGGGGCGTCGCGTCGCTTGCCGTGGTGTCCGCGGCCAGTGTCGTCGGGAGCTGTCCCGGAGCGGGGCTGAGGAACAGCGCCAGGTACCAGCACACAGAGCAGCCGAGACGGCCATCGCCGCGACCCACACGCCTCGTTCCGGACGTTCCTTCGTGGCCCGGGCGGGGCGCCGCCGCTGAACGGCGATCACGTCAGGATCCTTCCCCGGCGTAGAAGGCGACCCACTCGGCCTCGGCCCTCGCCGGGGTCCGGGCGGTCTCGTCGGCCGATTGGATCCACCACCGGAGCTGAACCGGTCCCACCTCGCTCGGGTCCGACGGCGTGTCGGTGAGGAGCCGACCGTCGAGGTAGAACCGGGTCGAGGATGCCGTGCGCTCGACTGCCCAGTGGTGCCAGCCCGCGGTCGGTACGTCGGATTCCTGAGTCAGGGTTACGGTGCGTGAGTCGAGACTCGGGTGCGGATCCTGCACCGTGGGACCGGTAGCGGGAGCAAGATCCATCCCGACGACAGCGTCCGGATCGTCACCGGGCAGCACCCGGATCCGGGCCTCCCACCGTCCGAGGAGCGTCTGCGGTTCCCAGACGGTGACGGCCGTTCGCGTCCTCGGGAGACCGGAACTCGCCGAGTCCGGACGGGGCTCCGGAAGGTTGAGGGCGGTGACCTGGTCATCGACGGTCAGCCTGTCGGGCCCGGGAGAGGCGATGTCCTGGTCCAGCACCGTCGTCGTCCAGAGGTCGAGCCCTGACTCGACGCGGTGGAGCTGCTGGGGGCTGCCCCACGACAAGAGTGACGCGGCCGTTCCAAGCCCACCAGGAACCGACACCGGATCCTGCGACAAGATCGCCCAGACCTACTCCCACGTCGCCGCCGAAGTCGACGCACGCCTCCTCCAAGGACTCCAAGACCGATGGGAGAAGGCGGTTGCTGAATGCGGAGAAGTCCCGGACTGGCGTACGGCGCCCCACCGGATGAGTGCTGATTAACCGACCTGGTGTGCAATCCGGACGCGATTCGACGGACGACTTCGCATCACCGTCGTGGCGACGCCGCTTGACTCGATGCTTCGTTAGCGAACTGGCTGAATCTAGGGATGGCGGAGTTTCGTTTAATACGATTTATCTCATCGTCCGGTGCGACGGAAAGCCACAAGGGCAAGCGGTGCGAGTAGCATGATGGCTCCAGTTGAACAAATTGGAGCATGGGTCTGTCGATGAGCGAGCGACGACGGTGACCCGAACATGTACGGTGGAATGACGTTGTCGTCCGCGGGGCGGGTAGCGGCGCTGGCGTGGGCGGAGCGGGAGGGGACCGGCGAGGCTGGCATGTGACCCCGCTCGGTCGGGTGAAGCACCGGCTCGAATCGAGCTTGTGTTCGATCGCCACTTTGGGGGCGGCCCAGTCGCCGACGGGGGGAAGCACCGGCGGCCTAGTCTCCTTCTACGCGTCGGGGCTGCGCAGGGGGACTGGTCCAATCATCGTCGTCGTGCTGGCGGCCGCGACAACAGTGCCGAAGGTGTCGGCACTGAGCTCCTCCGTCGATGCCTCCAACAGGTGCGGCTGTGCGAAGACCACCATGGAGTCGAGGGCATCCTCAACGGTGAGGTCTCGGCGCTCCGCCCACGCCCGCCCGACTTCGCGGTGCTGCGGGTTCGGGAGGTTCTTCGCCTCGGGCGGGCTGAAGTCGTCCACCATGAGCACCTGAACGATGCGCATGCCCTCGTGGAACGTCTGCATGAACGAGTAGTCGTGCGGGATGGGGCAGATGACCAGGCCCTTCCCTTCGTCGAGACGCACCGCATCCGACTTCTCACCCTGCGCAGGCACGATGGCAATGCGCAGGCCCTCCGCGGTTTCGAGACGACGCGGCTGGATCTTGATGGTGGTGCCGACCCAGTGCTCGCGCTCGGGCGACCCGAGGAAGAGATCGGCCTTCCAGAGGCCCTGGATGCTCCGGGGGAGGGCGGGGTGCGTGCTCTTGCGTCGGAACGCTGCTGCCAGGTTGTTCATATGCCGGGCGAGCTTGATCGGCTGTCCGCGCTTGCCGGACAGGACTCAGCTCTCGGCGGTGATGAGATCGCGCTTCGTGTCGATGATCTGCTTGGCGCCGTCTTTCTCGATAGCGAAGAGGATCGATGCCGGGGCGCCCTGTCGAATGCGGCACAGCGCGAGGGCGTCGGTGACGCGCTCCGTGACTACCGGCTCATGCGTGGCGACCGCCTCGTGGATGGCGTACTCGAACGCCACTCCGAGATCGCCATCGTTGGCCTTCCGGACGCGACCGAGGTGCTTCAGCTTGATGCCCTTGGGGCCGCCATGCGGTTCGAGCTGTTCCGCGGACACCGAGTGGAGGAGTCCGGCAACGATCGGGCGTGTGACGGCGATGAGGGCCGATACGTCGTCCGCGACCGGATTGGCCTGCCGTTCCTGGCGTAGTTGCATGTGTCCCCTGGACGTCGTCGCGACCTTATCGAGTGGTCTGGTGCGGTATGACCGTTGACCGCCCGGTGGCCGGTGAGGGTAGTCGGGTGGCCAGGTGTAGCAACCGCTCGCCCATTTGGATGCACCCGCTGGGAGAACGCCGCGCCTACCGGTGTACGGCTTGAACTCTCGGCAGGCCGGTCTGATGAGCGAGAGCAGCAGCATGCACGCCGATCCCAGGACGTGACCCGGGTTCCTGCACTTCTGCAGGTGGCGCGATCTCGTGGAGGGGGACGTGGACGATCAGTTTGCGCTGTCCCGGATTCCGAACCGTCCGACCATGCGTGCGTCGGCGCTGTTGTCAGCTCCAGCAGGGCATTCGGACCCTGTGAGGTGGTAGGTGACGACGTCGTCGTGATCGCCATGATTGCCTCGTTCTGCTGTGGATCCGCCGCTTGGTTACGTACGATTACAGAGGTGTCGAGTAGTGACCACGAGGTGGCGGCCGACCAGAGCGGTCGCACCGGGCCAGCCGGCGGGCATGACGCCGTCCGCCATGTGTGCCCGTTGAACGAGGTCCTGGACCGGGTCAGCGGGAAGTGGGCGATCGGCGTCCTCACGCTCATCGGCGCGGAGGAGGTCGCGCGCTTCACCGAGCTCGAGCGCGGCATCCCGGGCATCAGCAGACGGATGCTGACCTTGACGTTGCGGAACCTCGAGCGGGACGGGTTGCTGACCCGCACGGTGTACGCGACGGTGCCGCCCAGGACGGAGTATCGGTTGACCGAGGCGGCTCGGGAGCTCGCGCAGACCCTGTCGCTGCTCACCGACTGGGCCAAGCGGCACCAGACGCACATCCAGGTGTCCCGCCTCGACTACGACGGGGCCCACTGACCTCTCACGGGTGAGTCGCCTCGAACCGCCTCAGCATGCGGTCGGCGTCGGCCCGTCGGCCGGTGAGGACCTCGAACCCGTCCGCCGCCTGCAGCACGACCATCGGCCCACCCCCCAGCACGCGGCAGCCTGCCCGCTCGGCCCCGATCAGCAGGGCGGTGCGGCGTGGCCGGTAGACGATGTCACTGACCCACAGACCTGGGTGGAGCGCAGACGTGGGCACCGGATGTCCCTCGTGGCCGGTCATGCCGACCGGCGAGGCGTTCACGATCCCGGTGACGTCGGTGAGCAGAGCGGGCAGGTCGTCGGGCCGACCCGTGCGTACGGTCCGGTCCCGGTGTCGTCGTCGGAGCGTCGCTGCGAGCGCCGACGCCCGGTCGTGGTCGATGTCGACCACCCAGAGGTGTGCGACGCCGATCGAGAGCAGCGCGTGGGCGACCGCCGAGCCCGCCCCACCGGCACCGACCAGCACGACGGAACGCAGGTCGTCGTCGGTCAGTCCCCCTGGCAGACAGGTACGGAGGCTCCGCGCGTACCCGGACCAGTCCGTGTTGTGACCGATCGCGTGTCCCTGGTCGAAGACGACGGTGTTGACCGCGCCGATGGCGGCCGCGTCGGGGGTGATCGCGTCGAGGAGGGGGATGATCGTCTGCTTGGCCGGGTGGGTGACGGTCACCCCCTGCCAGCCCGCGGCCCGGACCTCCCGCAGGACACCGCCCAGGACCTCGACACCGTGACCGAGTTCGTCGAGATCGAGGAGGGCGAACGCCGCCCGGATGCCGTGGGCGGCGGCCTCGGTCTCGTGCAGCAGGGGTGAGGCGGACGTCGTGATGCCGGACCCGATCAGTCCGGCCCGGTAGGTGGTCGATGGGCTCCCCAGGAGCTCGGGGTCGAGCACGGTCGTGGTCATCGCGACGGACCGGCCACGGCGGAGCGGATGCGGTCGCCCTCGCCGAGCGCGGCGACGATGCGGCCGAGACTGCCCAGCTTGTCCTCGCCGTCGGTCAGGTTGGAGGTCAGCATGAGCTCGTCCGCCCCGGTGGTCTCGGCCAGTGCGTGCAGGCGTCGTCGCACCGTCGCCGGCGAACCGACGGCCTGCTCGTCGAGCAGCCGGGCGGCGTCGTCGAGCTGGTCGGAGGTCCAGGGCAGGGCGGCCGCCACGTCGGGAGCGGGGAACGGGCTCCGAGGGCCGAGCCCCGCGACACCGAGCGCGGGTGCGAGCGCAGGGGCGACGAGCCACCGGGCGTGGGCGTCGTCCTCGCCGCAGACGGTGTGGACGGTGAGCATGGCGTGCGGGACGGAGCGGGTGGGCCCCGGACGGAAGTTGCTCCGGTAGGTCTCCAGCGCCCGGACGGCGTCGGTGGGGCCGAAGAAGTGGTGTGCGAAGGCGTACGGGAGACCCCGCTCGGCGGCGACGAGTGCGCTGGCGACGCTCGAGCCCACGAGCCAGACCTCGGCGGGGGCGCTCGCGTGCGGCAGGGCCGATCCGAGCGGGTCGGTCAGATGGCCGCCGAGCTGGTCGAGCTGCGCGTCGAGGGAGACCGTGGTGCCGCCGCCCCGCCCGACACCGAGATCGATCCTGCCGGGGTACAGGGCTGCGAGGACCCCGAACGCCTCGGCGACGGCCCGTGGCTGCCGCCCGGAGAGCAGGACGGCTCCGGAACCGATGCGCAGGGTGCGGGTCCGTGCGGCGATGGCGGCGATGAGTACCTCGGGGGTGGAGCTCGCGATGCCGGGCATGCCGTGGTGCTCGGCGACCCAGAACCGGGTGAAGCCGAGCCGGTCGGCGCGGCGGGCGAGGTCGACGGCGGTGGCGAGTGCCCGTTCCGGGGACTGCCCCTCACCGACCGGGGCGAGGTCGAGCAGGGACAGAGGAATCATCGGGGGCCTCCGGAGCGGACGCCCGCCGGGCCGGGGAGGGCGCCGACGGCGACCGTGAGTTCGGAGACCTGGACGGCCTGGGCGCGGACCTCGGCGTCGGTGACACCGCGACGGCGGTCGTGCAGGCGCTGGGCCTGCTCGACGGCCTGGTCGGCCCGTCGTATCGCGGCGGCGGTGGCGGCGGTCGTGCCGTAGGTCGTGCGGGCGGCGAGGGCGATGTCGAGCAGGACGAGGTCGAGGGTGGGGGCCAGCAGCCCGTTGTAGGGGCGGGGCTCGAACCGCTTGTCCACGTGTCCCAGGGCACCGGTCCAGGGGATGTCCGCGTCGCTGACCTCGATGCGGGCGCCATCGTGACCCGGGACGCTGATCCCCGGGTGGGAGGTGTAGGCGAGAGCGCTGATCGGTGTCGCCACGTCGGAGCGGGCGCCCTGCAGAATGGTGATCGTCGAGACGTCGGCGCCCACGGCGGGTGCGATGCGGCCGTCGAAGAGCATGGCCTCGCCGTCGTCGACGACGGTGAGCTCCGCGGCGCAGGGGTCGGACGCGCCGCAGTAGAACCACCTGCTCCGGGTGGAGACCTCACCGATGTGGTCGATCTTCTCGTCGGTGCCGATGAACTCGGCGATCCAGTACCAGACGTAGTGGCGTCCGAGCAGCTCGGCGATGGTGGGGTCGACGCGGGCGATCTCACGGACGACCCGGTGCGCGACGCGCCACGGTTGCTCCGCGCCGCCGTGGCGGGCGGGACCGAGCAGGGTGGTCAGGCCGTTGTCGGCGAGTGCGGCCACGGCGTGCCGGCGACGAGCGGCTCCGTCGGTGTCGGGCAGGTCCTCGGCGAAGGAGCGAGCGACCTTCTCCCACCAGGCGGCATCATCGGCTGTGTCGGGCACGGGTGCACTCCTCAGGGGTGGGACGGCGTCGTCACCGGCCGGTGGCGACGGGGATCGGGGACCGCATCGAGCAACGCCCTGGTGTAGGCGTCCTGCGGGTCGGACAGGACCGTGGCGGCAGGCCCGTGCTCGACGAGACGGCCGGTGCGCATGACGGCGACGTCGTGGGCGATCTCGCGCGCGACGGCGAGATCGTGGGTGATGAACAGGTAGCCGATGCCCCGGTCACGCTGCAGCCCGGAGAGCAGATCGAGGATGCGTGCCTGGACGGACACGTCGAGTGCCGAGACCGGTTCGTCGAGGACGACGAGCTCGGGGTCGAGGGCGAGGGCCCGCGCGACGGCCACCCGCTGGCGCTGACCGCCGGAGAGCTCCGCAGCCCGCCGGTGGAGGGCGTCGGCGGGGAGGTGCACGACGTCGGCGAGCTCGGCCGCACGTCGTCGACGATCGGCGGAGCTGCCGATGCGGTGCGCGTGCAACGGGTCCGCGATGATCGCCTCGACGGTCAGGCGCGGGTTCAGCGCCGTGAACGGGTTCTGCTGCACGAGCTGGACCCGGCGGCGCAGCGCGCGCAGCTCGGGCCCACGGGTGGTGGTGACGTCGAGACCGTCGAGGGTGATCCGGCCGGTGTCGGCGTCGACCAGACGCAGCACCAGCCGTCCGACGGTCGTCTTCCCGGAACCGGACTCGCCGACCAGCGCAAGGGTGCGCCCGCGGGAGACGGTGAGGTCCAGCGCCTCGACCGCGGGTCGCTCGGCCGCCCGGCCGGTGCGGGACGGGTAGGTCTTGCCGACCCCGTCGAGCACCAGGAGCGGCGGCTCGTCGGCGTCGCGACCGACACGCTCGCTCACGCCGTCGCGCCGCGGTGCGGCGGCGGCCAGCTCGCGGGTGTAGGGGTGGCGCGGAGCGTCGAACACCTGGGCGGGATGGCCGGACTCGACGAGCTCTCCGGCCCGCATCACCAGCACCCGGTCCGCGCGCTCGGCGGCGACCGCGAGGTCGTGGGTGACGAGCAGCAGGCTGGTGCCGCTCTGCGCAGTCAGGGCCGCGAGATGGTCGAGGATCTGCTTCTGGACCGTCACGTCCAGCGCGCTGGTGGGCTCGTCGGCCACGATCAGCGCCGGGCCCCCGGCCAGCGCGGCCGCGATGAGGACCCGCTGGCGCATCCCCCCGGACAGCTCGTGCGGGTACCGGTGCGCGACCCGGTCCGGATCGAGTCCGGCACGGGCGAGCCCCTCCCGGGCGAGGGCCGCGGCTGCGCGCCCCGTGGCGAGACCGTGGATCTCCAGGACCTCGGCGACCTGCCGTCCGACCCGCATGACGGGATCGAGCGACGCGCCGGGGTCCTGGGGGACGAGGGCCACGGTGCGGCCCCGCAGCCGGCGCAGCTCACGGTCGTCCGACGCGGCGAGGTCGGTGCCGCGAACCACGACCCGTCCGGCGGTGACCGCCGCCCCCGGGGGCAGCAGTCCGAGCGCGGCGTGGGCCAGGGTGGACTTGCCCGAGCCGGACTCGCCCACGAGCGCGACCGTCTCACCCGGGTCGACGTGGAAGGACACGCCGCGCACGGCCTCGACGGACCCGTAGCGGACCGCGAGACCCTCGACCGTCAGCACCGGGTTCATCGCGGTCTCCGTCCGACGAGCAGCGACAGCCGGTTCGCGGCCAGCACGGTGGCCACGATCGCCAGGCCGGGAAAGGTGGTGAGCCACCACGCCGTGCGGAGGGAGTCGCGACCGGCGGCGACCATGGCCCCCCACTCCGGGGCGGGGGGCTGGGCGCCGTAACCGAGGAAGCCGAGCGCGGACACGGACAGGATGGCGGCGGCGAGCTCGAGGGCGGCGAGGGCGAGCAGTGGGGTGACGGCGTTGGGGAGGACGTGGCGCAGGGTGAGCCGCAGCGGCCGGTTCCCGCTGACCTGCGCGGCCTCGATGTAGGGGGAGGTCCGTACCTTGAGGACCTCCGACCGCAGGACCCGGGCGATGCCCGCGATGCTGCCGAGCGAGACGGCGAACGCGACCGCGGCGGTACCCACGCCGAGCACGGTGATCAGCGCGAGCGACAGCAGGATCCCCGGCACGGCGAACAGGACGTCCACCACCCGCATGACGACGATGTCGACGGCCCCGCCCGCCAGCCCGGCCAGCAGCCCCAGCGCGGAGCCGAACAGCACGCCCATCGCCACCGCGAGCACCGCCGTGCGCATCGTGAGCCCGGTGCCGTGCACCACGCGGGTGTAGAGGTCCCGCCCCACCGCGTCGGTGCCCAGCCAGTGCTCGGCCGAGGGAGGTTCCAGCTTCAGCGCCGGCACTCCGGCGAGTGGGTCCTCCGCAGCGAGCAGGTGCGGGACGAACACCGCGACCGCGACCGCGAGCAGCCATCCGCAGGCGAGGACCAGGCCCATCGGCGGCCGGCGACGACGGCGTCCCCCGGCCGGTCGCTGCGGTGCCGTGACGGGGGGATCCTCGAGGGCGAGCGTCATGCCGCACCTCCCGGCACCGAACGGGCCGGCCGTCGGCCGGCGACCCGGATCCGGGGGTCGAGGACCGGGTAGAGCAGGTCGACCACCAACCCGGTCAGCACGAACACGATCGCGGCGAGGACGACGACGCCCTGCACCACCGCCACGTCCTGCTGCTCGACGGCCTGTGCCACGACCCGGCCCAGACCGGGCCGGGAGAACACGGTCTCCACGACCACCGCCCCCGACAGCAGCCCGCCGACGATCAGCCCGGTCATGGTCACGGTCGGCAGAGCGGCGTTGCGCAGGGCGTGCCGCAGCAGGACCCGGCCGGTTCCGGCGCCGCGGGCGCGGATGGTGTGGATGTAGGGCTCGGCCAGCGTGGCGTCGAGGCTGCGGGTCAGCAGCTGGGCGATCGTGGCGCCGGTCGGGACGGCCAGCGCCACCGCCGGCAGCACCAGCGAGGCGGGGCCCTGCGCACCGAACGCGGGGAACAGCGGTATGCCGAAGGCGAACCACTGGATGAGCAGCAGCCCGAACCAGAAGGCCGGAACCGCGACCCCGAGAGGCGGGAGCACGCCGAGCAGCTGGGCGAGCCACCGCCGACCCGTCCCGACGGTCACCAGCGCCAGCACGGTCCCGCCGACGACGGCGACCGTCAGCCCGGCGGCCGTCAGCTGCAGTGTCGAGAGCAGGGCCTCGCCGACCACGTCGAGCACCGGACGGTTGCTGACGACCGAGTGCCCCCAGTCCCCGACGGCCGCGGCGCCCAGGCGGGTCGCGTACTGGACGACGAGTGGACGGTCGAACCCGTACTCGTGGCGCAGACCGTCGAGCTGGGCTGGGGTGAGGAACCCGACGCCCGTGCCCGCCATCAGGGTCACCGGGTCCCCGGGCAGCACGTAGAGCACCGCGAAGGTGATGGTGTAGGCGGCCCAGACCACCAGCAGGGCCTGCCCGAGGCGGCCCAGGACGTAGCGAGTCAAACGGAGCGCTCCCAGTTCGTGACCGTCAGGGGATCACCGGCTCCCGTGCGGGCGGGAGCCGGTGATCGCTCAGGTGGGGTCCTTCCAGGCGCCGACCAGCAGGTCGGGCCGCGAGTCCGCGCCGAGCACCACGCCGTGCACACCCCTGGCGGTGGCGACGATCCCGGTGTTCTCGTAGACCGGGACCTGGTAGTACTGCTCGGCGATCCGCTTCTGCACGTCCGCGAGCACCCCGAAGCGGACGGCCTGGTCGACGGAGGCGAGCTGGCGGGTCAGCAGGCCGTCGAGGGTCGGGTCCTTCACCTTGTAGAAGTTGGTGCCGCTCGCGGAGTACACGGTGCGCAGGATGTCCGGGTCCGACGCGCCGCCGGCGATCCACGCCGCGTCGAACGCGCCGCTCTGCCAGGCGGCCAGGAAGTCCGGCGCCGCCCCACCCGAGAGCACGAGCTCGACGCCCGCGGCGCGGAGCTGCTGCTGCAGCACCTCGACCGCGCTCTGGGTCTGGCCCGACGTGTTCATGTAGATCAGCTTCAGGGACAGCCGGTTCCCGTCCTTCGCCCGGATGCCGTCCGGGCCGGCAACCCACCCGGCGGAGTCCAGGTCGCGCCCGGCCGTGGCCGCGTCGAACCCGAACCACGAGCTCTGGTCGGACCACCCGGGGGTCGCCGCGGACAGGATGCTGGTGCCCACCGCGAACTCGTCGGTCACCGCGGTGTCGCGGATCTGCCCGGCGTCCACGGCGTGGGCGATGCCCCGCCGCACGGCGAGGTCACCCGTCGCGGGCCGGGACACGTTGAAGTAGAGGCCGTTGACGTAGCCCGGCGTGGAGCGGCTCACCACGGTGCCCGCCCCTTCCAGCTCGCCCACCGCCGTCGGGTCGACACCGTTGATCACATCGACCGAGCCGGAGGTCAGGCTGCCCGACCGGACCGTCGACTCGGGCACGACCGTGAAGTCGATCGCGTCCAGGTGCGCTGCCCCGGTGGTGGCGAACCCGGCGGGTGCCCCCGCGTAGTCGGGCCGCCGCACCAGGGTGGTGGAGACGTCCTTGGTGTAGTTCTGCAGGACGAACGGACCCGAGCCGACCACGCCCTTGCCGGTCGCGCGCTCGTCGTAGGGGATCCTCGTCGTCGCCTGCGACACGATGCCGAGCATCACGCCCGCCGTGTTGGCGGGGAACGCGGCGTTCGGTGTGGAGAACCGGACCGTCACGGTGTCGGCGTCGACCGCGTCGGTGGTCCGGTAGCCGCTGAAGAAGCTTGCCGTGCCGGGACTCTTCGCCTTGTTCGCGACCAGGTCGTCGAAGGTCGCCTTGACGTCGTTCGCGGTGACCTTGCTCCCGTCGGAGAACGTGGCGTCGTCACGCAGCTCGAAGGTGAACGCCGTCGCGTCGGCGTTGCTCGACCAGCTCTTCGCCAGCCACGGTTCGAGCTTCTTGCTGTTCGGGTCGAGGTACAACAACGAGTCGAACAACTGTCGGGTGACCGTCCACGAGTCGTTGCCGGCATTGTTGCCGGACGGGTTGAACGACAGCGGATCGGTGCTCAGGGCGTAGGTGAGCCTGCCGCCACTGACCGGTTCGCCGGTCGGGGGCGTCCCGCTCGCCGCCGGGCCGGTCGAGCAGGCGCTGAGCAGAACGGCGATGGCTGCCAGGGCGGCGCCCGCGCCGAGTGTGGCGCGTCGAATGGACACGGTCGGTGGTCTCCTCGTGCGGGAAAGGGTGCCGGCGGCCCAGTCGAGAACTCGGCTCGGCGGGACGAGGGGCTGGATTTGCGCCGACGCTACGTGAGCGGACGGCGACGAAACCCCTGTCCGGGCCCCTACCGACCCCTATCGACATTGTCCGGTCACATTCCCTGGTGTTCCGCGATCCGGGATTGTCGTCGTCGGGCGGCCACGGATGGGGGACGGGCCGTTATCGTGTCCTCGCGCGCCCGGGAGCACGGCCGCGACGACGGCCGACGAGAGGACCGACGCGATGTCGACCCACGCGCGATGTGCCGGCACCGGGACCACCGGCCCGAGTGCCGTCCGTCCCGGACCGTCATCGGGTACATCGGAGTTCGCGTCGGGAGTGTCGGATGCAGTTCAACGTCCTGGGGTCGATCGAACTACGCTCCGCCGGTAGAGCGCTCGCGCTCGGTGGGGTCCACCAGCGGGCGACGCTGGGCTACCTGCTGCTGAACGCGAACCGTACGGTGGCGACGAGCCGCCTGGTCGATGCGCTGTGGGGCGAGGACCCGCCGCCGACGGCCCGCAAGATGCTGCAGAACGCGGTGTCCGGGCTGCGCCAGCGGATCGCCGAGGCCGCGAGTGGCGCGGTGGAGGTGGAGCTGGTCACCCGGGCCCCGGGGTACCTGCTGCGGGTGCCGGAGACCCGGGTCGACATGCTGCGGTTCCAGGCGCTGACCGAGTGGGGGCGGACCCGGCTGGCCGTGGGCGACTGGGCGGGGGCCGCGCAGGCACTGCGGGACGGGCTGGGCCTGTGGCGCGGTCCCGCGTTCGCCGACCTCGCCGAGACGGGCATGGACTGGCCGGAACTCGCCGCCCTGGAGAAGGCCCGGCTGGCGGCCTTCGAGGACCGTGTGGAGGCCGAACTCGCCCTCGGTCGGCACCAGGAGGTCCTGCACGAGCTCGAAGCCGCCCGTGATGCCGAGCCCGCTCGTGAGCGGCTGTGCGGCCAGCTGATGCTGGCGCTCTACCGCTCGGGTCGCCAGACCGATGCCCTCGACGTGTTCCGTCGGGCCCGCAGCGCGCTGCGGACCGAGTACGGGCTGGACCCCGGTCCCGAGCTGCAGGAGCTGGAGCGGGCGATCCTGCACCACGACGAGGTGCTCACCCCGGTTGCGGCGCCCGGGGACACTCCGGCCCCGGCCGAACCGGCCACGCCTGCTGGTGCGCCCGAGACGGGCGCCGGTCCCGGGACCGTGTACGAGCGCAAGTGGGTCAGCGTGTTGCTGGTGCGGGCGGAGCCCGTGGACCGGGACGACGACCCCGAGGCGGTGGCCGAGCGCGCGCGCGAACTGCGGGCGGTGCTGGAGGCGGAGGTGGGCATCTTCGGCGGGACCCTGCACAGTCGGCTGGGCACGACCTGGCAGGCGGTCTTCGGTCTGCGCCGCACCCACGAGGACGACGCCGAGCGGGCGATCCGGGCGGCCTGCTCGATCAGGCGCCGGCTCGACGGCAGCGCCGGACCCGTGGGACCCCGCGCGCGTGCCGGGTTCGCCGTCGCGACCGGCGAGGCGCTCGTGACCGCCCGGGCAGCGGGCGACGCGGAGGTGACCGGCGAGGTGGTCGACGGCTGCCTGCAGCAGCTCGCCGACCTGGGCCCGGGTGAGGTGCGGGTCTGTGCTGCAAGCCGGCTGGCCAGCCGGGGCGCGGTCGCCTACGCCCCGGACGGTCAGGTCCTCGGGGTACGACCGGAGCACGAGAACGCCACGTTCAGCGGACCGTTCGTCGGGCGCACCGCCGAGACGGCGATGCTGACACAGCTGGTCGAGGAGGTCGTCCGGGCCCGGCTGCCGCAGTCGGTGATGCTGTTCGGCGAGCCGGGCGTCGGGAAGAGCCGCGTGGTCCGCGAGTTCCGCACCCTGGTGGAGGGACGGGCACAGGTCGTCACGGGCCGGACACCGCGGTTCGGGTGGAACGCGCCGGTCACGCCACTCGCCGGCGTCGTGAAGGAATGCTGCGGCATCTCGGCCGCCGACGACGGCCCGACCGGGCTCCGCAAGCTCACCCGCGCCGTGCACGGCCTCGCCGACGACGCCCGCACGGCCGAGTGGATGGTGTCGGGCCTGCGCCCGCTCGTCGAGCTGTGCGAGAGCACCCGCGCCCCCGTCGAGGTCGAGCAGGTGGCGGCGGCGTGGATCCGCTTCATCGAGGAGTTCGCGCGGCGCAGGCCGCTGGTCGTCGTCCTCGAGGACCTGCAGACCGCGGACGCGGCGCTGCTCGACCTCGTCGAGGGGCTCGACCGCAGGCTCGGCCCGGTGCCGTTGCTCGTGCTGGCCACCGCGCGACCGGAGCTGGTCCGCCGGCGCCCGGGCTGGGGTGGCGGCACCACGGCCACCACGGTCCGGACCGTGGGACCGCTGTCCGACGACGAGATCCGAGAGCTGGTCGGGCTGCTGGACCGCCGCCTGCGCGAGGAGGCCGCGCCCGGAGGGACGGGCGGGTCGCCGCTGGTCTGCGGAGCCCAGCTCGTCGACCGGGTCGGCGGCAACCCCTTGTTCGCCAGCGAGTACGTCCTGATGCTGCGGTCCGACATCGGGGGCCGGGCTCCGGTGATCCCCACGCTCACGATCCCGTCCGCGGACGGCGGGGAGCCCGGTGAGCCGGGGACCGGGCGGATCCGGATCCCGCATGCCGTCCACACCATCCTGGCGGCGCGCCTGGACACGCTCCCGCAGCGGGAGAAGTCCGTGCTGCAGGACGCCGCGGTCATCGGTACCGAGGTGTGGGTCGGGCCGCTCCGCGAGATGAGCGGCGCCGACGAGCAGGAGGTCGCCGCCGTCCTCGACCGGTTGGAGCGGCACGGCCTGCTGATGCGCAGCGGACGGCGCCCCGACACCGGAGAGCTGGTGTACGCCTTCCGGCACCCCCTGCTGCGGCACGTGGTCGTGTCCCAGCTGCGTCGCCGGGACCGCCTCGAGCGGCGGACCCGGTGGGCGACGGCTCGTGGCCGCGCGTACGCAGGGGCCGAGACTCCCGTCCCGACGCGGGGTCGGCTCTCGGGGTGAACCCGGACCACGGCGGGCGATGACGGGACAGTTCCCGCCCAGTGGGTGCCCTCGGTGACGATCGGGGCGCGGGTCGGCCGATGGTGGCGAGGGCAGCGGCGTCCTGCGACGTCCGGCGTGTCACGACCCGCAACCCGGAGTGACGTGAAGGAGTCGTGGTCGTGGTCGGACGGGATGTGGTGGACCGCCGGATCGGGGAGCTGCTGGGCGGCGAGCCGTGTGGTGGATGCGCGCTCCTGGTCGAGGGGCCGGTCGGCGTCGGACGGACCGCGGTGCTGCGGGCGATCGCCGACCGTGCCGCGCAGCGCGGCCATGCCGTGCTGTCGGCGACCGGCTCGCGCGCCGAGCGGACCGTGCCGCTCGGGTTCGCCCGGCAGCTGGCCCCCCGCCGGTCACCGGACCCGGTGACGCCCGAGGACCGGGTGCTCCGGTTCGCGTCGCTGGCCGGGGACGTCGTCGAGCAGGCGGGGGGAGCCGACTCGCGGCTGATGCTCGTGCTCGACGACCTCCAGCTCGCCGACCCCGAGTCCCTGGAGTTCGTGCTGTTCCTCCTCCGGCGGATACCCGCACGCCAGGTCGTGCTGGTCGCCGCGTTGCAGACCCCGGTCCCCGCCGCGGCGGACTCCGTGGCCTTCGTCGCGGAGCTGTCCCGGACGTTGCGGGTCGAGCGCCTGCGCATCGACCGCTTCTCCCCGGACGAGGTGCGGGAGCACCTGGCCGCGCGCCTGGGCGCGGAGCGGGCGGCGGAGCTGGCCGGGCGCGCGGTCGCGCTGTCGGGCGGCAGTCCGCTGCTGCTCGACGCGCTGGTCGAGGACCACGTGCGGGGGGCCGCCCCGGCGTTGGAGGGGTACGCCCGGGCGGTCGCCGGCGGGGTCCATCGCGGTGGACCCGTGGTGACCGAGGTGGCAGCCGCGCTGGCCGTCCTCGGACACTTCTGCTCGGCCCCGGCCGACTCGGTCACGGAGATCGCGCGGGTCGCCCAGGTCGGCCGGGAGGCCGCGGAGGTGTCCCTGCAGACCCTCGCGCAGGCGGGGCTGCCCGCCGAGCCGCGGTTCCCGGACGCCGCGGTGCGCGACGCCGTGCTCGATCGCGTCGACCCGGCGCGCCGGGCCGACATGCACCTCGCGGCCGCGGGTGTGGCGCACGAGTCCGGGCGGCCCGCCACGGTGGTCGTCGACCACCTCCTGGCGGCGGACCGGTGCCGACCGGGCGCTCCGTGGGCGGTCGACGCGCTCGTCGAGGCGGCCGACCGGGCGGTGCTCGACGACGAGCCCGAACACGCGGCTCGGTGCCTGCAGGTGGCCCGGCACCACGGCGCGGCGGAGCGGACGGCGTCGCTCGCGGCCCGGCTCGCCGCGGTGCTGTGGCGGGTCCGTCCGCTCGCGGCGCTGCCCCCGCTCGACGAGGCGCTGCGCCGGGGCGTCGGCGACCACGACGCCGCGGAAGCCGTGCGGCAGCTGGCGTGGCACGGCCGCATGGCGGAGGCCACCGCGCTCCTGGCGGACCTGGCGCGGCGCGCCGAACTGGACACGCCGACGCTGTCGGCGTTGGAGACGTGGGCGCGCCACCGCGCCCCCGGGGCGATCGCGGTGCCGAGGCAGCCGTGGGCGGGCCGGGCCCGGGAGACCCGGGTGCGGCCGGAGACCGACCCGTGGCTGCAGTCCGCGGCCCTGCTCGCCGACGCCCTCGAGCACGGGACCCCCGGTCACGTCGTGACACACGCCGAGATCGTGCTGCGCGACGTGCGGCACGGCCGGGGGAGCACCTGGTCCGAGGAGGCGATGGTGCTCGCTCTCGAGGTGCTGGCCCGGGCCGGCCGGGCGGCCGACGCGCTGGCCCGCGGGGAGCAGCTGCTGGCCGAGGGGCAGCCGGTGACGGGGCAGGCGAGGACCGCGGCGGTGCTGGCCGCGATCGCCCTCGAGCAGGGCGACCTCGCCGCGGCCACGCGGTGGGCCGCCGACGCCCTGCGCGTCCTGCCCGTGGCCGCGTGGGGGATCGAGGTCGGGGCGCCGCTCGGCGTGCTGGTGGATGCACTCGTCGGGACCGGGCGGCTCGACGAGGCCGCCCGGTGGTTGGTGAGCACGGTTCCGGCGGCGATGGACGTGGGGCTCGCGGGGTTGCGCTACCGCCTCGGCCGGGCCCGGTTCCGGATGGCGACGGGGCACCCCGCGGCGGCCTTGGCGGACTTCACCGAGTGCGGGGCGATGCTCACCCGCTGGGGACGTGACGTCGCGGGCGAGTCGGTCGCATGGCGCCTCGGGACCGCGACGGCCCGGCTGCAGCTGGGAGAGTCCGCCGAGGCGCGCCGGATCGCCCACGAGCTGGTCTCGACCCGGGACCCACGGACCCGCGCGTCCGCGTTGCGGGTACTCGCCGCGGCGAGCGCGGCGGAGCGTCGGATCGGCATGCTCACCGAGGCCCTGGAGCTGTTCGAGTCGGTGGGCGACATCGTCGGGCAGGCCTTCGTCCTGTCGGACCTGAGCGAGGCCTACCGCGCGGCGGAGGAGATCCGCACCGCACGGCTGACGTCGCGGCGTGCCCTGCATCTGGCCCGGGTCGCCAGCGTCGCCCCGCTCGTGCGGGAGCTGGAGCACGTCAGCGGGGCCGACCAGAGCGACACCGACGGTCCCGGGACCGTGGCCTCCGCCCTCTCGGACTCCGAGCGGCGGGTGGCGGGTCTGGCCGTGCGGGGCTACTCGAACCGCGAGATCGGGGCGCGCCTGTTCATCACGCCCAGCACGGTCGAGCAGCATCTGACCCGGGTCTACCGCAAGCTCGGCGTGCGCCGGCGTCGCGACCTCCCGCCGGACCTGTGGGCCGAGGTCAACCGGGCGAGCTGACCGGCCCGGTCCCGGCGGGGAGCGGGGAGGACGGCATGGCCCGCAGGGCCCGGGTCACCACGTCGACCGGGACGTCCGGCACCAGCTCGGGTCCGGCGGGCCCGTCGAGCACGAACGTCAGGCCGTGCGCGACCGCCTTCTTGTCCGAGCGCATGAGGGTGACGAGTCTGTCGACGCCGACCCCGTCCGGCAGCGTGGTCGGCAGCCCGTAGTGCGCCACGACCTCCCGGTGCTCGGCGGCCCGCGCCGCGTCGATGCGGCCGAGCTCGTGTGCCAGCACCCCGGCGAACACCGTACCGACCGCGACCGCCTCGCCGTGGCGGAGCCGGAACCCGGTCGCCACCTCCAACGCATGGCCGAGGGTGTGCCCGTAGTTGAGGACGTGACGGCGCCCCGCGTCCCGCTCGTCGCTCGCGACGACGGCGGCCTTCATCGCCACGCTCGTCGCGATCTGCTCTGCCAACGGTCGCCCGCGCAGGTCGCCGGTGCCGATGAAGTGGGCCCGGGCGATCTCGCCGAGCCCGTTGGTGTGCTCGCGGGCGGGAAGCGTGCGCAGGTAGTCGGTGTCGCACAGCACCGCGGCGGGCTGCCAGTAGGCGCCGACGAGGTTCTTGCCCTCGGGCAGGTTCACCGCGGTCTTGCCACCCACGCTCGCGTCGACCTGCGCCAGCAGCGACGTGGGCAGGTGGATCACGGGGACGCCCCGGTGGTACAGCGCGGCGGCGAGCCCGACGACGTCGGTCGTGGTGCCACCGCCGCAGGACACCACCGCGCCGGCCCGCGTGAGCCCGGCCGCGGCGAACTCCCGGCACAGGGACTCCACCTGGCCGAGGGTCTTGTCGTGCTCCCCGTCGGTCAGCGTGACCTCGACCGCCGGCACTCCGGGCGGCGGCACGGCCCCGGCAGGCCGGGCCGAGACGACCACGACCCGGTCGGCGCCGAGCCCGGACACGATGCGGGGCAGGAGATGCCGGACCCCGGATCCGATGTGGACGTCGTAGGAGCGGGCACCGAGGTCCACCCGCACCCGGTGCGCGTCGTCGCGGCTCACCGTGTGCCCGCCCCCGGCTCCGGAGCAGGGACCAGGTCGAGCAGTGCCCGGGCGGCGAGCCGGTAGCCGGTCGCGCCGAGCCCGACGATCACCCCGGCCGCCAGCGCGGACAGGATCGACTCGTGGCGGAAGGTCTCCCGGGCCCAGACGTTGGACAGGTGGACCTCGACCCATGGCCGCGGGTAGGCGGCGAGGGCGTCGCGCAGGCTCCAGCCGTGGATCATCAGGGCCCCGGGGTTCACGATCGCACCCACCGTGTCGTACCTGTCCTGCACCGCGCGGACCAGCTCACCCTCACCGTCGAGCTGTACCGACTCCACGGTCCAGCCTCGGCCGGCGACCTCGGCCGCCACGTGCTCGGCGATCTGGTCCAGCGTCGTCGTCCCGTAGATCTCCGGCTGTCTCGTCCCCAGCGTTCCCAGATTGGGCCCGTTCAACAGAAATAGCGATGGCACGGTTCTCCTCGCGGATGGTGTCGTAATGCACGAACAATTCTAGGAGAATCTTCCGGGGTTGGCGGCCGAGGCGATGAAATAGGGGTTCCTAGGGGGCGTTAGGGGCGGTGACGCCCCGATTTACCAGGGTTACCCTCGAATGGTCCCGGCAGGTGTCGGGCAGTTTCCCGCGATGTCGCGCATTCCACCGTCAGAGAGAAGTGATGCGTCATGGCCGACCACCTGCAGCCCGCGCCGGAGCTCCCGGCGTGGCCTCAGTACTCCGATTCCGAACGGACCGGTCTGATCCGGGCACTGGAACAGGGGCAGTGGTGGCGGATCGGGGGCAGCGAGGTCGACTCCTTCGAGCAGGAGTTCGCGCAGTACCACGGATCCGAGCACGCGCTCGCCGTGACCAACGGCACCCACGCCCTCGAGCTCGCCCTCGAGGTCCTCGGCGTCGGGCCGGGCACCGAGGTGGTGGTCCCCGCGTTCACGTTCATCTCGTCGTCCCAGGCGGCCCAGCGGCTCGGCGCCACGGCGGTCCCGGTCGACGTGGACCCGCAGACCCTCAACATCGACCCGGACGCGGCCGCCGCCGCCATCACGCCGCGGACCCGGGCGATCATGCCCGTGCACATGGCAGGCCTGGTCGCCGACATCGACGCCCTGAACAAGATCGCCGCGGACAGCGGGGTGTCGATCGTGCAGGACGCGGCGCACGCCCACGGCGCCCGCTGGCGGGGGAAGCGGATCGGTGAGCTCGGCTCGGTGGCGGCGTTCAGCTTCCAGAACGGCAAGCTGATGACCGCGGGCGAGGGCGGAGCCGTCCTGTTCCCCGACGCCGGGCTGTACGAGGAGGGCTTCGTCCGGCACAGCTGCGGGCGACCGCGGACCGATCGCGGCTACTTCCACCGCACCTCCGGGTCCAACTTCCGGCTCAACGAGTTCTCGGCGAGCGTGCTGCGGGCCCAGCTGGAGCGGCTCGACGGCCAGATCGAGACCAGGGAGCAGCGGTGGCCGCTCCTGCGCTCACTGCTCGCCGAGATCCCGGGGGTCGTACCTCAGGCCGACGACGAGCGCGCCGACCGGAACCCGCACTACATGGCGCTGTTCCGGCTGCCGGGCATCGGCGAGGAGCGCCGCAACCTGCTCGTCGACCAGCTGGTGGCGCGCGGCCTACCGGCCTTCGTCGCGTTCCGCGCCGTCTACCGCACCGCCGCGTTCTGGGAGACCGGCGCCCCGGACGAGAGCGTGGACGACCTCGCACGCCGCTGCCCGAACTCGGAGGAGATCACCGCCGACACCGTCTGGCTGCACCACCGGACCCTGCTCGCCCCGGAGGCCGACATCGAACGGGTCGCCGCGATCGTCGCCGAGACGGTGGCGGCACTGTGAGCGCAGCCGTCCGGGTCGCCGTCGTCGGTGCCGGGTGGGCGGCGCGGTCCATCTGGTTGCCCAGGCTCGCCTCGCTCCCCGGCTACGTCGTCACCGCCCTGGTCGACGCGGATCCCCGGGCGTCGGCGGCCGCTGCGGACCTGGCCGCCGCGGCGGCCCGGTACACCGGCGCCGACCAGCTCGATCCCGCCGCGATCGACCTCGCTGTCGTGGCGGTGCCCAACCACGCCCACGCCGCCGTCGCGAGCGGTCTGCTGCGGCGCGGGATCGCCGTCTTCGTGGAGAAGCCGGTCTGCCTGGACGCTGCACAGGCCGCCGAGCTGGCCGAGGCCGAGCGGGTGGGCGGGGCGGTGCTGCTCGCCGGCAGCGCCGCCCGCTACCGGGCCGACGTCCGTGCCCTGGTGGATGCCGCGGCCACGGTGGGCGAACTGCGCCACGTCGACCTCTCGTGGGTCCGTGCGCGGGGTGTCCCGGACGCGGGCGGCTGGTTCACCGACCGTCGGACGGCAGGCGGCGGCGCG
The DNA here is from genome assembly GCF_020496245.1 of Pseudonocardia sp. ICBG601. Classification (NCBI taxonomy): domain Bacteria; kingdom Bacillati; phylum Actinomycetota; class Actinomycetes; order Pseudonocardiales; family Pseudonocardiaceae; genus Pseudonocardia; species Pseudonocardia sp. ICBG601. The sequence continues at coordinate 3,404,375 of NZ_JAHLJA010000148.1, forward strand.
CTCCTCGACCTGGGATGGCACCTCCTCGACGCCGCGACCCCCGTACTGGGACGGCTGGAGGCCGAGCACGTCGCGGCCGCGGTGTCCGGCGACTTCGTCAACGATCCCACCCGGCGGGCGGGATGGCGCCCCGACGCCGACACCCGCGAGCGGGCCCACGGTGACGTCGAGGACACCGTGCGCGCCTTCCTCGTCACCCGGTCCGGCGTGTCCGTGTCCCTGCGCGCGAGCTGGGCCTCGCACGAGGTGCGGGACACGACGGTGCTGACCGTCGAGGGGAGCCGGGCCGTCGTGCGGCTGCGGGCGACCTTCGGCTTCAGCCCCCATCGCGAGGGCGGATCGACCCTCACCACCACACGGGCCGGGGTGACCACCGAGCTCGACCCGGTCGACGAGCCGATCGGGAGCGAGTACGACCGCCAGCTCGTCGAGCTGCCGGCGCTGCTGCGCGACCCGAGCAGCCGCGGGGTGGCCATCGCGGAGGCCGAACGGGCCGTCGCCCTGATCGACCGGATCTACACCTCGGCCCGGGCCACCGAGCCGACCACGCTGGGAACGGGGAGCCGACCATGACGGTGCACACCGAGTCGTCGCACGTCCTCACGGTCGTCGGACCGACCACCCCCGCCGACGCCGTCGTCTTCGACCTCGACGGAGTCCTGGTGGACAGCTTCGACGTGATGCGCGAAGCGTTCGGCATCGCCTACGCCGAGGTCGTCGGACCGGGAGAGGCTCCGTTCGCCGAGTACAACCGGCATCTCGGCCGGTTCTTCCCCGACATCATGCGGATCATGGCGCTCCCCCTGGAGATGGAGGAGCCCTTCGTCCGGGAGAGCTACCGCCTCGCGGACCGCGTGTCGCTGTTCCCCGGGGTCGCCGATCTGCTGGCCGAGCTGGACGCCCGGGACGTGCCGCTCGCGGTCGCGACCGGCAAGGCGGGGGTCCGTGCCCGGTCCCTGCTCGACGGGCTGGGGGTGCTCGGCAGGTTCCGCCACGTGATCGGGTCGGACGAGATCAGCCGGCCGAAGCCCGCCCCGGACATCGTGCTCCGCGCGCTCGACCTGCTCGACGTCGCGCCGGAGCGGGCCGTGATGGTCGGTGACGCCGTCACCGACCTGCGCAGCGCACGCGGGGCGCGGGTCCGCTCGGTCGCCGCGCTCTGGGGCACGACCGAGGAAGCGGCGCTGCGGGCCGAGGGGCCGGACGTGGTCGCCACGGTCCCGACCGACGTGTTGGCGCTCGTCCGAGCCGCCTGAGCCCGACACCGCAGAGACGAGCCGCCGCGGCGGCCGGAGAGAACGAGGACCATGCGAAGCGATCTGATCCGCCCGCTGCCGGAGACCCTGCTGGCGCACGCGGCGGAGTCCGGCACCACCGTCGCTTTCCAGGACGCGCGCCGCGCGGTCACCTACGCCGAGCTCGAGGCCCGCACGGCGCGGCTCGCCGGGCACCTGGCGTCGGGCGGGGTGGGCCGCGGTGACCGGGTGGCGATCCTGCTGGGCAACGCGGTCGAGGTGATCGAGGGCTACCTCGCCGCGACCCGGGCGGCTGCAGTGGGTGTCCCGCTGAACCCGCAGGTCAGCGCGAGCGAGCTCGACCACCTGCTCGGGGACAGCGGAGCGCGGGTCGTCGTGACCGACCGGGCGCGGGCAGCCCTCGTGCGCCGCATCGCAGCGCGCGACGTCCGGGTCCTGGTGACGGGGGAGGGGCGGCTCCCCGACGGCACGGAGTCCTTCGAGGCGCTCGCCCGGACCGCGCCCGCGGTGTCCGCCCGCGACGACCTCGACCTCGACGAGCCGGCGTGGATGCTCTACACCTCCGGGACGACCGGGCTGCCGAAGGGCGTGCTCTCGACCCAGCGCAACGCCCTCTGGTCCGTCGCGTCCTGCTACGTGCCGATCCCCGGACTCTCGGCCGAGGACCGGGTGCTCTGGCCACTGCCGCTGTTCCACAGCCTGTCCCACATCGCGGGCTTCCTCGCCGTGGTCTCGGTGGGGGCCACCTCCCGCATCCTGGACGGGTTCGCCGCCGACGAGGTCCTCGCCGCTCTGCGGGAGGACCGAACCACCTTCCTGGCCGGCGTCCCGACCGTCTACCACCACCTGGTCGCGGCGGCTCGCGACACCGGCTTCACCGCTCCGGACCTGCGCATCGGGCTCGTCGGTGGCGCCGTGACCACCGCCGCGCTGCGGGCCGACGTCGAGGAGATCTTCGGCGTGCCGCTGCTCGACGCCTACGGCAGCACCGAGACCTGCGGCTCCATCGCCATGGTCCGGCCGGACGGACCACGGGTCGACGGCTCGTGCGGGCAGCCGGTGCCCGGGCTGGAGGTCCGGCTGGTCGACACGACGACGGGTGCGGACACCGCGACCGGCGCGGAGGGCGAGGTGTGGGTGCGCGGGCCCAGCGTCGCGGTGGGCTACCACCGCCGGCCCGAGGAGACCGCAGCGGCGTTCGGCGGCGGGTGGTACCGCACCGGCGACCTGGCCACACAGGACGGAGCCGGGTTCCTGACGGTCACCGGCCGGATCAAGGAGCTGATCATCCGGGGTGGGGAGAACATCCACCCCGTCGAGGTCGAGACCGTGCTGCGGCGCGGTGCCGGTGTCCGGGACGTGGCCGTCGGCGGCCGCCCGCACCCCGTGCTGGGCGAGGTCCCCGTCGCCTACGTGGTGCCAGGGCCGGACGGTCGCGACGGCCTCGACCCGGGCGCCCTCCTCGCGGCCTGCCGCACCGAGCTGTCGCCGTTCAAGGTGCCCGAGGAGATCCGACTGATCGCCGAGATCCCGCGCACCGCGTCGGGAAAGGTGACCCGCCACCTGCTCCTCGAGCGGCCCTCCCGGCTGGTCGCGACCGGTGCGAGCCACCACGAGCACCTCCTGCGCGTCGAGGACGGGCGCCTGGTCCGCGTGCCCGCCGGCGACACCGGCCCGGCGGCCCGGATCGCCGATCCCGTGCTGGTCACGGGCGCGGACTCGGCCGTGGCCGCGGCGGTCGCCACCCACCTCGTCGGTGCGCACGGGGTGCGCGAGGTCGTGCTGCTCAGCGACTGGGGCCAGGCCGACGGCGCCGGGCCGCTCGCCGAGGAGCTGCGCCGCCAGGGCGCCCGGGTCGTCGTCGTGGCCGGCTCGCCGAATGACCCCGAGCTGGTGCGCGTCGCCGTCGGCGCCGCGGGCGGTCGGTTCGGCACCGTCGTCCAGACACACCCGACCGCCGACCCGGGGCGGGTCGCGGCGGTCCTGGTGGACGTCGCGGCCTCGGCACCGGAGACGACCCTCGTGGTCCTGACCGCGCTGGCCCCGGGTGACGGCTACGGCACCGCAGGGGCCGCTCGCGCCCTGTCCGAGTGGGCGGCGGCCCGGCGTGGTGGCGGACTCCCCACCACGGTGCTCGCGGTGGGGCCGACGGCTCTCGACCCCACCGTCCTCGACACCCTTCCCGACACGGCACCCGGCCTCGGGGCGACCGTGCCGCTGGAGCCGGCGGAGCTGCTGTCGGCCTTCGATGCCGCCCTCGACCAGCCCCCCGGCGACTCGGTGATCCTGCGGCTCGACGAGCGCGCGGCGGCGGAGGTGCCCACACTGCGCCACCTCGTCGTCGAGCAGACGGGCCCGGGTTCGGGTGAGGGCCGGGCCCGGCTCGACGGGCTCACCGCGGCCGAACGGCGCCGGACGCTGGTCGGGGCCGTGCGCTCGGCCGCGGCCGAGCTCCTCGGCGTGCGCGACCCCGCCGACCTGCGCCCCGACCGGCCGTTCCGGGAACTCGGCCTGAGCTCGCTCGCCGCGGTCCGGCTGCGGACCGTCCTGGCCGCGCACTTCGGTGTCACCCTGTCCGCGACGGCGGCCTTCGACCACCCGACCCCGGACGCACTCGCCGACCACCTCGACGAGGTGCTGCGCGGCGGTCGCACCTCCTCCGTGGCGGTCCGGGAGCGGACGGCCGCGCCCGGCGAGCCCATCGCGATCGTGGCCGCGAGCTGCCGTCTGCCCGGTGGTGTGACCTCGCCCGAGGACCTCTGGCGGCTCGTCGCGGAGGAACGCGACGCGATCGGCGACTTCCCGGTCGACCGGGGCTGGGACGTCGAGGGCCTCTACGACCCCGAGCCCGGCCGTCCCGGGCGCACCTCGGTCCGACGCGGCGGGTTCCTCTACGACGTCGCCGACTTCGACGCGGACCTCTTCGGCATCTCCCCGCGCGAGGCCGCCGCGGCCGACCCCCAGCAGCGGTTGCTCCTGGAGCTGGCCTGGGAGGCCTTCGAACGCGCGGGGGTGGACCCGCGGTCGCTGCGTGGTGCCGACGTCGGCACCTTCACCGGCGTCATGCACCACGACTACGCGAGCCGCCACGACCAGGTCCCCGACGAGGTGGCGGGCTACCTCGGGATCGGGACGGCGGGCAGCGTCGCCTCGGGGCGGATCGCCTACACGCTGGGGCTGGAGGGGCCCGCGATCACGGTGGACACCGCGTGCTCGTCGTCGCTGGTCGCGTTGCACCTGGCGGTGCAGTCGCTGCGCAGCGGCGAGAGCACGCTGGCCCTGGCGGGCGGGGCGGCCGTGATGGCGACCCCGGGTGTCTTCCTGGAGTTCTCCCGGCAGCGCGCGCTCGCCCCGGACGGACGGTGCAAGGCCTTCGCCGACACCGCGGACGGGACGGGCTGGTCCGAGGGGGCCGGGCTGCTGCTGCTCGAGCGGCTGTCCGACGCGCGCAGGCTGGGCCATCCGGTGCTGGCCGTGGTGCGCGGCACCGCGGTCAACCAGGACGGCGCGTCGAACGGGCTGACCGCGCCGAGCGGCCCGTCGCAGGAGCGGGTGATCCGTGCGGCCTGGGCCGACGCCGGTCTCTCCGGGGCCGACGTCGACCTCGTGGAGGCCCACGGGACGGGGACGACGCTGGGCGACCCGATCGAGGCCCAGGCGCTGCTGGCCACCTACGGCCGGGAGCGGACGGCGGACCGGCCGCTGCACCTCGGCTCGCTGAAGTCGAACATCGGGCACACCCAGGCGGCCGCGGGCGTCGCCGGGATCATCAAGGTGATCGGTGCGCTGCACGCGGGGACGCTGCCCCGCACCCTCCACGTCGACCGGCCGTCCGCACAGGTGGACTGGACGAGTGGAGCCGTCGAGCTGCTCACCGAGGCTCGGCGGTGGACCGCGGCGACCGGGCCCCGGCGCGCCGCGGTGTCGTCGTTCGGGGTCAGCGGGACGAACGCGCACGTGATCGTCGAGGAGGCGCTCGACCCTGCGGTGGTGTCCGCGCCGCGGGTGGCACCTGCCGCCGTCCCCTGGATCGTCACCGGGCGGGGCGACGCGGCTCGGGAGGCGTTCGCGTCCCGGCTGCGGGCCGCGCTGGACACCGAGGACGCGGCCGGGAAGGAGCACACGCTCGCCGATGTCGGGTGGTCGCTGGCCACCGCGCGCGCGACGCTGGACCATCGCGGGGTCGTGGTCGCCTCCACCACGGGGGAGGCGCTGGCCGGGCTCGACGAGCTCGCCTCGGGCGCGCCCGCCGCGGTGGTCACCGGGGTCGCGGACGTCGCGGGCCGGACCGTGTTCGTGTTCCCCGGGCAGGGTGCGCAGTGGGTGGGGATGGGCACGGAGCTGGCCGAGTCCTCCCCGGTGTTCGCCGAGGCCGTCGACGAGGTCGCGGCCGCGCTGGCGCCGGTCGTCGACTGGGACCTGTGGGCGGTCCTGCGGTCCGAGCCGGGCGCACCGTCGCTGGAGAGGGTGGACGTGCTGCAGCCGGCGTCCTTCGCGGTGGGGGTCGGCCTGGCCCGGCTCTGGGGAGAGTTCGGGATCGTGCCGGACGCCGTCGTCGGGCACTCCCAGGGTGAGGTCGTCGCCGCGCACGTGGCCGGGGTGCTCGGCCTGGCCGACGCCGTGGAGGTCGTGGTCGCGCGCAGCCGTGCGATCGCCTCGGGGCCGGCGGGTCACGGGGGGATGCTCGCCGTCTCGCTCGCCGAGGACGAGGCGGTGGCCCGGGCGAGGGGCCGCGTCGAGCTCGCCGCGGTCAACGGACCCTCCGCGGTCGTGCTCGCGGGAGAGCGGACCGCCGTCGCGGACCTGGCCGCCGAGCTGGAGGCCGACGGTGTCCGGGCCCGGGTGATCCCGGTGGACTACGCGTCGCACACCGCGGCGGTCGACCCGACCCGGCCGGAGATCCTCACCGCGCTGGCCGGCATCCGGCCCGGCCGGGCCCGGATCCCGTTCTGGTCCACCGTGGAGGACGGGTGGGTCTCCGGCGAGGAGCTCGACGCCGGCTACTGGTTCCGCAACCTCCGCAGGCCGGTCCGCTTCGGTGCGGCCGTGGACGGGCTCGTGGGCGCCGGGTTCGCCGCGTTCGTCGAGGTGAGCCCGCACCCCGTGCTGACCTACCCGATCGAGGCGGGCCTGGAGCGCCTCGACGTCGCCCGTGCCGTCGTCACCGGCACCCTGCGCCGCGACGACGGCGGCCTCGGCCGGTTCCTGCGATCGGCGGCGGCGCTGTTCGTGCGGGGGCTGCCGGTCGACTGGGCGCCGGTCTTCGCGGGGACGGGTGCGGTGCGCGTCGACCTGCCCACCTACCCGTTCCAGCGGGAGCGGTTCTGGCTCGGGTCGACGGCGCCCGCCGGGGTGGCGGCGGCCGGGATCGAGGCGGCGGACCACCCGCTGCTCGACGCCGTGGTCCCCCTCGCGGGCCGCGACGCGAGCCTCGCCGTCTCGCGGCTCTCCGTCCGGGACCATCCCTGGCTCGCCGACCACGTGGTCGACGGCGCGGTCCTGCTGCCCGGCACGGCGCTGCTCGACGCGGTGGCCGCGCTCGCCGACCGGCTGGGCGCACCCGTGGTCGAGGAGCTCACGGTCTCCGCACCGATCGTCGTCCCCGCCGCGGGGGCGATCGACCTGCAGGTCGAGGTCGGCCCGGAGGAGGGTGGACGGCGCGCGGTGGCCGTGCACGTGCGGTCGCGGCCGGAGGAGCCGTGGGCCGAGCACGCCACCGGCACCCTCCTGGCCGACACACCCGCGCCGCGCGCGGAGACGACCGCCTGGCCGCCGGCGGGGGAGCCGGTCGAGGTCGCCGGGCTCTACGAGCGGCTGACCGTCGACTACGGGCCGGGCTTCCACGCGGTGCGCGCCGTGTGGCGCGACGACGAGCGGGTGCACGCCGAGATCACCCTGCCCGACGCGGTCGACGCCGCGGGCTACGGCCTCCACCCGGCGCTCCTCGACGCCGCCCTGCACCCGGTGCCGGTGACCGACCTGCTCGACGCCGGCCGGGGCGCGCGGCTGGCCTTCTCGTGGGCAGGCGTCCGCCGGTACGCCACGGGAGACCGGACACTGCACGTCACCCTCGTGCCCGCCGGGCCGGATGCGATCTCGCTCCGTGCGACCGACCCGTCCGGCGCCCCGGTGCTGGAGGTCGACCGGCTCGTCCTGCGGCCGGTCCCGGCGGCACGCGACGACTCGCTGTTCGAGATCGCCTGGGTGGTGGCACCCGGCGGTGACTATCCCGGCGAGCTGCGGCTCATGGCCCCGGACGAGGACCCGGCGGGCCCGGGGACCCCGGTCCTGGTGCCGGGGACCGGCCCGGTCGGGCCGAGCGTGCCGGAACGGGCGCGTGCCGCGGGGCTCGGTGCGCTGACGGCGCTGGCGAGGTGGCTGGGCGACGAGTCCGTGACCGACGTCGTCGTCGCCGTGCAGGCCGGTGACCCGGCGGGGGACGTCGTCGCCGGGCTCGTGCGCTCCGCGCAGTCCGAGCACCCCGGCCGGATCCGCCTGCTGGAGCTGGACCGGGTCGACGAGGCGGCCGTCCGGACCGGCCTCGCCGTCGACGGCGACGAACCGCGGGTCGCCGTCCGGGACGGGATCGCCCTCGTGCCGCGCATGCGCCGGGTGCAGGTGCCGGACGCCCGTCCGGCCGGCCTCGCGGGCGGCGCGGTGCTGGTGACCGGGGCGACCGGCGGGCTGGGTCGGCTGGTCGCCCGGCACCTGGTGACCGCACACGGGGTGTCCGAGCTGGTCCTCGTGACCCGCTCCGGAGTGCCGGACGCACAGCGCGAGGAGCTGGTCCGCGCCGGTGCCTCGGTGCACGTGGTGACCGGCGACGCGGCGGACCGCGCGGTCCTCGCGGAGGCCCTGGAGCTCGTCGGGGACCGGCTCGTCGGCGTGGTGCACGCCGCGGGGATCGTCTCCGACGGTGTCCTCGCCGCCCTCGACGCGCAGCGGTGGGACCGGGTCGTGCGCACGAAGGCGGACGCGGCCTGGCACCTGCACGAGCTGACCGCCGGTCGGGACCTGGCGGCGTTCGTCCTGTTCTCGTCGGCGGCGTCGACCTTCGGCGGGGCGGGACAGGCCAACTACGCGGCGGGCAACGCGTTCCTGGAGAGCCTCGCGGCCAGGCGCCACGCCGCCGGGCAGCCCGCGACCGCGCTCGCCTGGGGTCTGTGGGAGCAGCAGGCGGGGATGGGCGGCCGGCTCGCCGAGGCCGATCTCGCCCGGATGGCCCGGGTCGGCACCGTGGCGCTGTCCGACGAGGAGGGTCTCGCGCTGTTCGACCGGGCCCTGGCAGGTGACGCGCCCACACTGGTGCCGATCCGGCTCGACCTGGCCGCGGTGCGCGCCTCCGGCGAGGTGCCCGCGCTCCTGCGCGAGCTGGCCCCCCGCCGGGCGACCGTGCCGAGGACGGAAGGCCTGGCCGGACGCATCGCCGGTCTCCCCGAGAAGGAGCGGGCCGCCGCCGTCCTCGACGAGGTCCGGACCCACGTCGCGGACGTCCTCGGCCACGGTGCGGCGACGGCGGTCGACGCCGCGCGCGCGTTCAAGGACCTCGGGTTCGACTCGCTCACCGGGGTGGAGCTGCGCAACCGGCTCACCGCGAGCACGGGCGTGCGGCTCCCGGCCACCGTGGTGTTCGACCATCCGACCCCGGAGGCGCTGGCCGCGCACCTGCTGACCGAGCTCGTCGGCCTGCGACGTGGCGTGCCCACCGCGCCGACGCGTCGCGTCGCGACCCCGGACGACGACGCGGTCGCGATCGTCGCCGCGGGCTGCCGGTTCCCCGGCGGCATCACCTCCCCCGACGCGCTCTGGCGGTTCGTCGAGGCCGGGGGCGACGCCATCGGTCCCTTCCCCACCGACCGCGGCTGGGACCTGGACGCGGTGTTCGCGGCCGATCCCGACCGCGCGGGCACGACGTACGTCCGAGCGGGCGGCTTCCTCGACGACGTCGCCGGGTTCGACGCCGAGTTCTTCGGCATCAACCCGCGCGAGGCACTGGCGATGGACCCGCAGCAGCGGCTGCTGCTGGAGGTGTCCTGGGAGACCCTGGAGCGGGCGGGCATCGACCCGGCCGGGCTGCGCGGCAGCCCCACCGGCGTGTTCGTCGGCACCCACGGTCAGGACTACGGCACGGGTGACCAGCGCGGCGCGGGGGCCGACGAGGGCTACCTGGTGACCGGCAACGCGGGCAGCGTGCTGTCCGGCCGGATCGCCTACGCGCTCGGCCTGGAGGGGCCTGCTCTCACCGTCGACACGGCCTGCTCGTCGTCGCTGGTGGCGCTGCACCTGGCCACCCGCGCGCTGGCCGCGGGCGAGGTCTCGCTGGCGCTGGCGGGCGGGGTGTCGATCATGTCGACGCCCGACGGCATCGTCGGGTTCTCCCGGCAGCGCGGGCTGGCCGAGGACGGGCGCTGCAAGGCGTTCGCCGAGGGTGCCGACGGCTTCGGGATGGCCGAGGGAGTGGGGGTGCTGCTGCTCGAGCGGCTCTCCGACGCGCGCAGGCTCGGCCATCCCGTGCTGGCGGTGGTGCGCGGCAGCGCGGTGAACCAGGACGGCGCGTCGAATGGGCTGACGGCCCCGAACGGACCGTCCCAGGAGCGGGTCATCCGGGCCGCCTGGGCGGACGCCGGCCTGGCCGCGGCGGACGTCGACGTCGTCGAGGCGCACGGGACCGGCACCGCGCTCGGCGATCCGATCGAGGCCCAGGCGCTGCTCGCCACCTACGGCCGGGACCGTGCGGACGCGGCACCGCTGCTGATCGGGTCGGTCAAGTCGAACATCGGCCACACCCAGGCCGCCGCCGGTGTCGCGGGCGTCATCAAGATCGTCGAGTCGCTGCGGCACGGCCGGTTGCCCGCGACCGCGCACGTCGACCGGCCGTCGTCGCACGTGGACTGGACGAGCGGAGCCGCGGAGCTGCTGACCGCGCCACGGGAGTGGCCCGCGGGGGAGCGGACGCGGCGGGCGGGGGTGTCGGCCTTCGGGGTCAGCGGCACCAACGCGCACGTGATCCTGGAGGAGCCGCCGGCCCCCGAGACACCCGAAGCTCCCGAGCCGGTCGAGGAGCGGCCCGCCGCGACGCCGGTGCCCTGGCTGGTGTCGGGGCGGACCGAGCAGGCGTTGGCCGCGCAGCAGGAGCGGCTCGCGGACCTCATCGAGGAGCGTCCCGGCCTCGTCCCCGCGGACGTCGCGCTGTCGCTGGGCCTGCGGTCGGCGTTCCGCCACCGCGCGGTGGTCCTGGCGGCCACCCGCGAGGACGGGGTCGCCGGGCTGCGGTCGGGCGCCGAGGTCCTCACCGGGGAGGCCGACGTGACGGGCAAGCGGGTGTTCGTCTTCCCCGGCCAGGGCACGCAGTGGGTGGGCATGGGCGTGGAGCTCGCCGCGGCGTCGCCGGTGTTCGCCGCGGCACTGGACGAGGTGGCCGAGGCGCTCGCCCGGTACGTGGACTGGGACCTGTGGGCGGTGCTGCGCTCCGAGCCGGGAGCGCCGTCGCTGGACCGGGTCGACGTGGTGCAGCCGGCGTCGTTCGCCGTCGGGATCGCTCTCGCGGGGCTCTGGCGTTCGCTCGGGGTGGAGCCCGACGCCGTCGTCGGGCACTCGCAGGGCGAGGTCGCCGCCGCGTACGTGGCCGGGGCGCTCACCCTGGACGACGCCGTGCGGGTCGTGGCGCTGCGCAGCCGGGTCATCGCGCAGCGGCTCGCCGGCCGCGGCGGCATGGTCTCCGTCGGTCTCCCCGCCGCCGACGCGGCCGAGCGGCTGCGGGCCTGGCCCGGGCTCGAGACCGCCGCGGTCAACGGCCCGGGCTCCGTCGTGGTGGCAGGTCCTCCGCAGGCCCTGGACGAGGTGGTCGCGGTGCTCGACGCCGACGGTGTCCGGGTGCGCCGGATCCCGGTCGACTACGCCTCGCACACCTCGGCGGTCGAGGCGGTCGAGGCCGACCTCGCCGCGGCACTGGCCGGGCTCGCCCCCCGGGCGGGCTCGGTGCCGATCTGGTCCGGCGTGGACGGTGGCTGGGTCTGCGGCGAGGCCCTCGACGCGGCCTACTGGTACCGCAACCTGCGCAGCCCGGTCCGCTTCGGGGAGGCCGTCGCCGGGCTGGTCGAGGCAGGGCACCGGGCGTTCGTCGAGGTCAGCGCCCACCCGGTGCTCACCTTCGACGTCGCCCAGGAGCTCGACCGCCACGAGCAGCCGACGGTGGTGACCGGCACCCTGCGGCGCGACGACGGCGGTCCGGCGCGGTTCCTCGCCGCCACCGCGGCGCTCGCGGTCCGCGGGATCGGCGTCGACTGGTCCCCCCTGCTCGAGGGCGCCCGGCCCGTCGCACTCCCCACCTATGCGTTCCAGCACCAGAGGTTCTGGCTGGACGCGGTGCCCGGCGGTGTCGGTGACGTGCGCACCGCCGGCCTCGACCCCGTGGAGCACCCCCTGCTCGGCGCGGTCGTCGGTCTGCCAGGGGCGGGCGGTGCGGTGGCGACCGGTCGGGTCTCGCTCGCGACCCACCCGTGGCTGGCCGACCACGCGGTCACCGGCACGGTCCTCGTGCCCGGTGCCGCGATCCTGGAGCTCGTCGCGCGGGTCGCCGACGAAGCCGGCCTGGCCGCCGTCGACGAGCTGGTGGTGGAGGCCCCACTGCTGCTGCCGGAACGCGGCGCCCTGCAGCTGCGGGTGACCGTGACGGCCGACGGCGGGATCGAGCTGCACGCCCGGGCCGAGGACACCGGGCCCGACGGCGTATGGACGCGCCACGCCCGCGGCCGGGCGGTCACGGAGCCGTCCCCGGCGCCGGCGGACCAGGGCACGGTGCCCACGCAGTGGCCGCCCGGCGACGCCGAGCCCGTCGAGCTGGACGAGTTCTACCCGCGGCAGGCGCAGGCAGGGCTGGAGTACGGGCCGGCGTTCCGGGGCCTGCGGGCGGCGTGGCGGCGCGGCACCGAGGTGTTCGCCGAGGTCGCGCTCCCGCCGGAGCTGCGGGGCAGCTCCTTCGGGTTGCACCCGGCGCTGTTCGACGCCGCCCTCCAGTCGGCGAACCTGGGGGCCGCTCCCCAGGCCGGATCCGACGAGGTGCTGCTGCCCTTCGCATGGCACGGGTTCGCGCTGCGGCGGACCGGCGCGACCACGCTGCGGGTGTACGCCGCACCGAGCGCCGACGGCGTGCAGGTGAGTGTCGCGGACCCGACGGGCGCACCCGTGGCGTCGTTGCGGTCGCTGGTCCTGCGGCCCGCGCCGCGGGCCGGCCTGACACCGCGGGCCGGGGCGCTGTACCGCACCGAGTGGGTGCCCGTCACGGCATCCGGCGGTGGTGACACGCCGCCCGTGCTGGACCTGAGGCCGGGCGCGGTCGGGACCGTCCTGGACCGGGTGCGGGCACTCACCGAGTCCGCCCTCGCCGGTGTCCAGACCCACCTCGCCTCCGCCGCGGCGGAGCCCCTGGTCGTCCTGACCGGTGGCAGCGACGACCCCGCGGCCGCGGCCGTCTGGGGACTCGTCCGGTCCGCGCAGACCGAGCACCCCGGACGGTTGGTCCTCGTCGACACCGACCAGCCGGAACCGCCCCTGACCACCCTGGTCGGGGCGGGTGAGCCCCAGCTGCGCCTCCGCGACGGGCAGCTCGCGGCGCCCAGGCTCGTCCCGGTGCCGTCCGCGCCCGCCACCCGGGGGTTCGGCGCGGGCACCGTGCTCGTCACCGGAGGCACCGGAACCCTGGGCGGCCTGGTCGCCCGGCACCTGGTCACCGACCACGGGGTGCGACGGCTGCTGCTCACGAGCCGCAGCGGGCCCGGTGCGCCCGGCGCCCGGGAGCTCCGGTCGGAGCTCGTGGCGCTGGGTGCGGAGGTGTCCCTCGTCGCCGCCGATGTCGGGGACCGGGCACAGGTCGCCGCGCTGCTCGATGCCGCGCCGGATCTGACGGGTGTGGTGCACACCGCGGGAGTGCTCGACGACGGTGTGGTCGAGAGCCTCACCCCGGCTCGGCTCGACACCGTGCTCCGTGCCAAGGCGGACGCCGCATGGCACCTGCACGAGCTGACCGAGGGTCGGGACCTCGCCGCCTTCGTGCTCTTCTCCTCCGGGGCGGGCACCTTCGGCAGCGCGGGCCAGGCGAACTACGCGGCCGCCAACGGCTTCCTCGACGGGCTCGCCCGACGGCGGGCGGCCGCCGGGCTCCCCGCCCTCTCGCTGGCGTGGGGGTTCTGGGAGCAGGCCAGCGCGCTCACCGGTGAGCTCGGCGACGCCGGGCGGGCCAGGTTGGCGCGCGGCGGCGAGGCCGGGCTGTCGAACGGGGAAGGCCTCGCCCTCCTGGACGCCGGCCTGGTCGCGGGGGAGGCCGCCCTGGTCGCGACGGCGCTGGACCTCGGCGCGGTCCGGCGACTCCCGGACGTCCAGCCCCTGCTTCGGGGGCTCGTCCGAGCCCCACGACCGACCCGCCACGCGGCACCCGAGGGCGGTGACACCCCGGTGGACCTGCGGACCCGGCTCGCGGGCCTGGAGCCCGCGGCCAGGGGGCGTGCCGTGCTGGACCTCGTCCGTGGCCTGGCCGCGGACGTGCTGGGCCACGACGGGCCGGCGGCGGTGCGGCCCGGCCGGGCCTTCACCGAGATCGGCATCGACTCGCTCACGGCTGTGGAGCTGCGCAACCGGATCGCCGCGGCCACCGGCGAACGCCTTCCGGCCACGGCGGCGTTCGACCACCCGAACCCGGCCGCCCTCGCCGCCGTGCTCCGGGAGCGCCTCGGGGTCGACACAGGGTCCGAGGCAGGGGCCGACGCGGGGCCGGACGCGGGGTCCGCCCCGCCGCCGGACCCGGCCCTCGCCGAGCTCGACCGGCTGGAACGGGCGCTGGCAGCGGCCGACGGCGGCGTCCGGGAGCAGGTCGCGCTCCGGCTCGCCGAGCTGGCGCGCTCCTGGGCCGGGCCGGCCGAGGCGGCCGTCGACACCGGCACCGACACCGACGACGAACTCTTCGCGCTCCTCGATCAGGAATTGGGACGGTAGCGATGGCGGACGACGACAAGCTGCGCGAGTACCTCAAGGCCACGCTCGGCGAGCTGCGCCGGACGCGGGCCCGGCTGCAGGAGCTGGAGGACGCGCGCTCCGAGCCGATCGCGGTCGTGTCGGGCGCCTGCCGGCTGCCCGGCGGGGTGCGCACCCCGGAGGACCTGTGGCGGCTGGTGGCCGAGGGCCGCGACGCGATCGCGCCCTTCCCGGTCGACCGCGGCTGGCCGCTGGACGCGCTGTTCGACGACGACGCCGACCGGGTCGGCACCACCTACGCCACTGAGGGCGGATTCCTCGACGAGGCGGGCGGCTTCGACGCGGCGCTGTTCGGCATCTCCCCACGCGAGGCACTGGCGATCGACCCCCAGCAGCGGCAGCTGCTGGAACTGGCCTGGGAGGCCTTCGAACGGGGGCGGATCGACCCGACCTCGCTCCGCGGCGCCCCGGTCGGCGTCTACGCGGGCCTGATGTACCACGACTACGCGGCGAACCGGATCACGCTGCCGGAGGGACTGGAGGGCTACTTCGGGATCGGCAACTCGGGCAGCGTCGCCTCGGGCCGGATCTCCTACACCCTGGGCCTGCAGGGTCCGGCGCTCACCGTGGACACGGCGTGCTCGTCGTCGCTGGTGGCGGTCCACCTCGCGGTTCGGTCCCTGCGCTCGGGGGAGACCGACCTCGCGCTCGCCGGTGGCGCCGCGATCATGGGCACCCCCGAGGTGTTCGTGGACTTCGCCCGCCAGCGCGGCCTGGCCCGCGACGGGCGCTGCAAGGCGTTCGCCGACGGCGCGGACGGCACCGGCCTGGCCGAGGGCGCCGGGCTCCTGCTGCTGGAGCGCCTCTCCGACGCCCGCCGCCACGGCCACCCGGTGCTCGCGGTGATCCGCGGGACCGCGGTCAACCAGGACGGGGCCTCGGCCGGGCTCACGGCACCGAACGGCCCGTCGCAGGAGCGGGTCATCCGCGCCGCGCTGACCGACGCGGGCCTGACCACCGCCGACGTCGACCTGGTCGAGGCGCACGGCACGGGCACACCGCTCGGGGACCCGATCGAGGCCCAGGCCGTCCTCGCCACCTACGGGCAGGGCCGCAGCCCGCGGCGGCCCGTCCACCTGGGCTCGGTCAAGTCCAACCTCGGCCACACCCAGGCCGCGGCGGGGGTCGCCGGGATCCTGAAGGTGATCGGCGCGCTGCGCCACCGGACGCTGCCCAGGACCCTGCACGCCGAGACGCCGACGTCGAAGGTCGACTGGTCCGACGGCGACGTGGCGCTGCTCACCGAGAACAGGGACTGGGCCTCGCCGGACGGGCCCCGGCGGGCGGCCGTGTCCTCGTTCGGGGTGAGCGGGACGAACGCCCACGTCGTGCTCGAGGAGGTGACGCCCGAGGAGGCGCCCCGCACGGCACCGACGGGCGCGCCGGTGCCGCTCGCGATCTCCGGGCGATCCGCTGCGGCACTGCGGGCCCAGGCGGAACGCCTGCTCGCCGTCGCCGACCGGGACCCGCGCGCCCTCGGGTTCGGCCTCGCGACCACTCGGGCCGCCCTCGACGAGCGCGCGGTCGTGGTCGCGGCGAGCGCCGAGCGGACCGCCTCGGGCCTGCGCGCGCTCGCCGGCTCCCGGCCCGCGGCGAACCTGGTGACCGGCCGCGCGGACGTCGACGGTCGCACCGTCCTGGTCTTTCCCGGTCAGGGTGCCCAGTGGTCCGGGATGGGCGCCGCGTTGCTCGACGAGTCTCCCGTGTTCGCCCACGCCTTCGACGAGGCGGCCGCGGCCCTGGCCGAGCTGGTCGACTGGGACCCGGTGGCCCAGGTGCGGGCGGTGCCCGGACCGACCCGGGTCGACGTCGTCCAACCGCTGTCCTTCGCCGTGGCCGTGGGGCTGGCCGCGCTGTGGCGGGCCCACGGCGTGGTGCCGGACGCGGTCGTCGGCCACTCCCAGGGCGAGATCGCCGCGGCGTACGTGGCGGGCGTCCTGTCCCTGTCGGACGCGGCCCGGGTCGTCGTCGCGCGCAGTCGTGCCATCGCCGCGGGCCCGGCCGGGGGCGGCGGGATGCTGGCGGTCGGACTGCCCGAGGCGCTGGCGCGGAACCGGGCCGCGGGGCGGGCCGAGGTCGCCGCGGTGAACGGACCCTCGTCGGTGGTGCTCGCGGGCGAGCGGGCGGCCCTCGACGACCTGGCCACCGAACTCGACGCGGCGGGGGTGCGGGTCCGTCGCATCCCGGTCGACTACGCCTCGCACACCGCCGCGGTGGACCACACCGAGACGGAGATCCTGCGGGCTCTCGACGGGCTGCGACCGGGGCGGCCGCTCGTGCCCTTCTACTCCACGGTCGACGGGCGTTGGGTGCGGCCGGGCGAGCTCGACGGCGACTACTGGTACCGGAACCTGCGCCGGACCGTCCGGTTCGCCGAGGCGGTCGAGGCACTGGTCGCGGACGGGCACCGGGCGTTCGTCGAGGTCAGTCCGCACGCCGTGCTGACCGGCGCGATCGAGGAGGCGCTCGACGCGGCGGGCGAGCCGTCGGTGGTGACCGGGACGCTGCGCCGCGACGACGGCGGCCTCGACCGGTTCCTCGCCTCGGCCGCACAGCTCTGGATCCGTGGGGTCCCGGTGGACCTGCGGCCCGCGTTCGGTGCCGAACCCCCCGGGCCGGTCGACCTCCCCACCTACCCGTTCCGTCACGAGCGGTACTGGCTGCGCCCCGGCGACGACCGGAACCTCCACCACCCCCTGCTCGACGCCGTGGTCTCGCTGCCCGAGACCGGTGGCGCGGTCGGATCGGGGGTCCTCTCCCTGTCCCGGCACCCCTGGCTGGCCGATCATGCGGTCGAGGGCCGGGTCCTGCTCCCCGCCACCGGGCTGCTGGAGCTCGTGCTGCCCGCAGCCGAGGAGTCCGGGTCCCCCGTCGTGGAGGAGCTGCTGGTCGAGGAGCCGCTGACGCTGCCGGACCGCGGCGCGGTCGAGGTCCGGGTGACCGTGGGCGAGGTCGACGGCACGGGCAGGCGTCCGGTCGGCGTCCATGCCCGACGACAGGACGGCCCGGACGACTGGACCCGCCACGCCCGCGGCTACCTCGGTGTCGGCGAGCACCCGGCCGGACAGGTCCTCGCGGACCCCGGGGAGCGGATCGCGCTCGACGCCTTCTACACCGACCTCGGTGACCGGGGGTACGGGTACGGCCCCGCCTTCCGCGGTCTGCGGGCGGCGTGGCGGACGACCGACGCGGACGAGATCGTCGTCGACGTCGCCCTGCCCGCGGAGGCGGTGACCGACGGTCCCCCGTTCGTCGTGCACCCTGCGCTGCTCGACGCGGCCCTGCAGGCCATGAGCCTCGTGCGGCCCGCCGAGGCCCGCCGTCGGTTGCTCCCCTTCGCCTGGGAGGGCGTGCGGGTACACGCGACCGGGGCCACCGCCCTGCGGGTGCGCGTGCGGCGGCTCGGCCAGGACGTCTTCGCACTCGTGGCCACGGACCCGGCGGGCGGGCTCGTGGCGACGGTCGAGGCGCTGACACTGCGGCCCGCCGCGGAGGCGACCCTGCGGCCCGCCGCGGAGGCGGGACCGGCCCCGGTCGACGACCTGTACCGGGTCGTGTGGCGCCCGCTCGTCCTGGCAGGCGCGTCGGCCACGGACCTGCCGCCCGTCGTCGACCTCACCGCCGCGGACCCGGGAGCACCGCCCGCCGCCGCCCGGGCCGCCGCGACGACCGTGCTCGACGCGCTGCGCGCCGTCGAGGGTCCGGTGGTCGTCGTGACCGGCGCGGACCTCGACGACCCGGTCACCGGGGGCGTGTGGGGCCTGGTGCGCACCGCGCAGTCGGAGGAGCCCGGCCGGATCACGCTGGTCGCCGCCGCGGACGCCGCGGACCCCCTGCTGCCCGCCGTCGTCGCGTCGGGGGAGCCGCAGGTGCTGCTCCGCGCAGGCGAGGCCTTCGTGCCCCGGCTCGCCCGCGCGTCCGCCGGGGGCGCCGGTCGCCCGTGGGACCCCGACGGGACGGTGCTGATCACCGGCGGCACGGGCACCCTCGGAACCGCCGTGGCCCGGCACGTCGCCCGCACCCGTGGCGTCCGGCACCTCGTGCTCGTCGGCCGCACCGCGACGGAGGACCCCGCGCTGCGGGCCGAGCTGGCCGAGATCGGCACGCAGGTGCGGTTCGCCGCGGCCGACGTCGCCGACCGGGCGGCACTGGCGGCCGTGCTCGCCGCGGTCCCCGCCGACCATCCGCTGACGGCGGTGGTCCACGCGGCGGGTGTGCTCGACGACGGCGTGCTGACCGCACTGACTCCCGAGCGTGTGGACGCGGTGTTCCGACCCAAGGTCGACGGCGCCTGGAACCTGCACGAGCTGACCCGGGACGCCGACCTGGCGGACCTGGTGCTGTTCTCCTCGGGCGCCGGCACGTTCGGCACCCCGGGGCAGGGGAACTACGCGGCGGCCAACGGGTTCCTCGACGGGCTCGCCGCCCTGCGCCGCGCCGCGGACCTCCCCGCCGTCTCGCTGGCCTGGGGGCTGTGGTCGGAGACCAGCGGCCTCACGGCCGGGGCGGACCGCCGCCGGCTCGACCGCGCGGGGCTGCGCGGGCTCTCGACGGAGGAGGCGCTCGCGCTCTTCGACGCGGGCCTGGGCGGTGCGGACCCGGTGGTGCTGCCGACCCGTTTCGACGTCGCGGCCCTGCGCGGACAGGCAGCGGACGGGACGTTGCCCGTCCTGCTGGGCGACCTGGTCCGGGCCCCGCGCCCCACCGCCCCCACAGGCGCCGCCGGGACGCCGTCCGCACCCCCGGTGTCGCTGCGGGACCGACTCTCGGAGCGGACCGACGCCGACCGGGTGCGCGAGCTCGTCGAGCTGGTCCGCAGGCAGACCGCGGCGGTGCTCGGCCACGCCGACATCGACGCCGTGGCCGCCACCCAGGCCTTCCGTGAGGCCGGGTTCGACTCGCTCGCCGCCGTCGAACTGCGCAACCGGCTGGCCGCCGCGGCCGGGGTGGCACTGCCCGCGACGGTGGTCTTCGACCATCCGACGCCCACGGCGCTCGCCCGGCGGCTACGCGACGAGCTGTGGGGCGAGCCCGCACCGGACGTGCCGGCGGCCGCGGTGCCGGGCGAGATCGACCTCATCGAGTCCATGCAGGTCGACGACCTGATCGCACGAGCGTTGGGAGGTGCCGGCCGATGACCGACGACCGGTTGGTGGCGGCTCTGCGGGCCGCGTTGGTGGAGAACGAGCGGCTGCGCAGCGGCGCGGTGACGCGCTCGGAGCCCATCGCCGTCGTGGCGGCGGCCTGCCGGCTGCCCGGCGGTGTCCGTTCACCGGAGGACCTGTGGGAGCTCGTCGCCGCGGGCCGGGACGCGGTCGCGGAGTTCCCGACCGACCGCGGCTGGGACGTCGAGGCCCTCTACGACCCCGACCCCGGCGCGGCGGGCCGCTCGTACGTCCGGGAGGGCGGCTTCGTCGACGGTGCGGGGGACTTCGACGCCGGCTTCTTCGGCATCTCCCCGCGCGAGGCGCTGGCGATGGACCCGCAGCAGCGGTTGCTGCTCGAGCTGTCCTGGGAGCTCGTGGAACGGGCCGGCATCGACCCCACGTCG
The DNA here is from genome assembly GCF_020496245.1 of Pseudonocardia sp. ICBG601. Classification (NCBI taxonomy): domain Bacteria; kingdom Bacillati; phylum Actinomycetota; class Actinomycetes; order Pseudonocardiales; family Pseudonocardiaceae; genus Pseudonocardia; species Pseudonocardia sp. ICBG601. The sequence goes on from NZ_JAHLJA010000148.1 coordinate 3,424,208, forward strand.
CTGCAGGGCAGCGACACCGGGGTCTACACCGGTGTGATGTACCACGACTACGCCTCCGGACTGCGCGAGGTGCCCGAAGGGTTGGAGGGCTTCCTCGGTACGGGCAACTCCGGGAGCGTGGTGTCCGGGCGGGTCGCCTACACCCTCGGCCTGCAGGGGCCCGCGATCACGGTGGACACGGCCTGCTCCTCCTCGCTGGTCGGCGTGCATCTCGCGGCGCAGGCGCTGCGCGCCGGCGAGTGCTCGCTCGCACTGGCCGGCGGTGTCGCCCTCCTCTTCGGACCCGCGCCGTTCGTCGAGTTCTCCCGCCAGCGCGGGCTGGCCCCGGACGGACGCTGCAAGGCCTTCGCCGACGCCGCGGACGGCACCGGCTGGGCCGAGGGGGCCGCGATGCTCCTGCTCGAACGTCTGTCCGACGCCCACCGCAACGGCCACCCCGTGCTGGGGCTCGTCCGGGGCTCCGCGGTCAACCAGGACGGCGCGTCGAACGGGCTCACCGCCCCGAGCGGGCCCGCCCAGCAGCGGGTGATCACGCGGGCGCTCGCCGATGCCGGACTCGGCCCGGCCGACGTCGACGCCGTCGAGGGGCACGGGACGGGGACCACGCTGGGCGACCCGATCGAGGCCCAGGCCCTGCTGGTCACCTACGGGCGCGACCGGCCCGCCGACCGGCCCCTGCTGCTCGGCTCGCTCAAGTCCAACATCGGCCACACCCAGGCGGCCGCCGGGGTCGCGGGGATCATCAAGATCCTCGAGGCGATGCGGCACGGCGTCCTGCCGGCCACCCTGCACGTGGACCGGCCGTCGTCGCAGGTGGACTGGTCCGGCGGCGCGGTCGAGCTGCTCACCGAGGCCCGGGAGTGGCGTCCGGGTGGGAGCCCGCGCCGGGCCGGGGTGTCCTCCTTCGGGGTCAGCGGGACGAACGCCCACGTGATCGTGGAGGAGGCGCCGTCGGCGTCCGCCGACGACGGCCCGACGGGCCCGCCACCGGCAACGGTGCCGCTCGCGGTGTCCGGCGTCGACGCCGAGGGGTTACGGGCCCAGGCCGCCCGGCTCGCGGACGCCCTCGACGTCGGACAGACCGGGCTCGCCGACGTCGCCCTGTCCCTCACCACCTCCCGCGCGGCACTCGCCCACCGCGCGGTCGTCGTCGCCGGGTCGCGCGCGGAGGCGGTCTCGGGGCTGCACGCGCTGGCGGCGGGCGACCCGGCCCCGCACGTGGTCACCGGGTCCGCCCGGGTCGACGGCCGGACCGCGCTGGTCCTGCCCGGCCAGGGCGCGCAGTGGGCGGGCATGGGCGCCGAGCTGCTGGCCTGGCCACGCTTCACGGAGGCGATCGACGAGGTGGCCACGGCGCTGGGTTCACACGTCGACTGGGACCTGCGCGCGGTGCTCACCCGGGCGTCCGGCGCTCCCGGGCTGGATCGGGTGGACGTGGTCCAACCGGTGTCGTTCGCGGTCGGGGTGGCGCTGGCCCGGCTCTGGGAGTCCTTCGGGATTCGCCCGGACGCCGTCGTCGGCCACTCGCAGGGCGAGATCGCCGCCGCCACCGTGGCCGGTGCCCTGTCGCTCGCCGACGGCGCGCTCGTCGTCGCGGCGCGCAGCAGGCTGATCGGGCAGACGCTGTCCGGGCACGGGAGCATGGCCTCGCTGGCACTCACCCCCGACGAGGTCGCGGACCGGCTCCGGCACCGGGCGGACGAGCTCGAGATCGCGGCGGTGAACAGCCCGCGGTCCGTCGTCGTCGCCGGTGATCCCGACGCGGTGCGGGAGCTGGTCGCCGAGGTCGAGGCCGAGGGCGGCCGGGCACGCCTGGTCCCCGTCGACTATGCCTCGCACACCGCCCACGTCGAGAAGATCGAGACCGAGCTGCGCGAGGCGCTGGCGAGTGTGCGCCCGCAGGCGTCGACCATCCCCTTCTACTCGACCGTCGAGGGGGCCTGGGTCGACGGCACGGCCCTCGACGCGGACTACTGGTACCGCAACCTCCGACGACCCGTCGGCTTCGCCGACGCCACGTCGGCGCTGGTCGCACAGGGCTACCGGGTGTTCGTCGAGGCCGGCGCCCACCCCGTCCTGACCAGCGCCGTCCAGGAGAGCCTCGACGGGACCGGCGCGGTCGCGGCCGTGACCGGCTCCCTGCGCCGCGACGACGGCGGACCCGCTCGCTTCCTGACCTCGCTGGCCACCCTGCACGTCCACGGGGTGCCCGTGGACTGGTCCCCGTTGTACGCGGGCACGTCCACCCGCCCGACCACCCTGCCCACCTACGCCTTCCAGCGCCGACGGTACTGGCTCGATTCGGAGAGTCCCCAGGTGACGACCACACCCCGACCGGAGACCGACACCGTGACCGACACCGACACCGACACCCTGACCGCCGGGCCGGATCTGGCCGTGCTCCCCGAGGACGAGCTCGTGGCCGCGCTGACCGAGATCGTGCGCGCCGCCGCCGCCGCGGTCCTCGGGCACCCCGGGCCCGAGGCCGTCGCACCGGACGCGGTGTTCTTCGAGACGGGGTTCACGTCCCTGACCGCGGTGGAGGTGCGGGACCGGCTGGCGGCGCGGACGGGCCTGGAGCTGCCCTCGCTGCTGATCTTCGACCACCCCACGCCGCAGCTGCTCGCCGACCACCTCGCACAGGAGCTCGCCGATGTTCGACGTTGACCGCTATCTCGCCGTTCTCGGGCAGCCGAGTCGCCCCGAACCGACCCGCGAGGCGCTCGCCCTGCTGCACCGCCGCCACCTGGCGACCCTGCCGTACGACAGCTCGCTCAACGCGGGCCGGGGACTCGACCTGTGGGCCGGGATCGACATCGACGTCGACGCGGTCTTCGACGAGATCGTCACCGGAGATCGCGGCGGCGTCTGCTACGAGCTCAACGGCCTGTTCCGGGAGCTGCTGGCCCGGCTCGGCTACGAGGTGGGAGTGCTCGCGGCCGGGATCCGGCAGGCCGACGGCTCGTTCGGCCCGGACCTCGAGCACGTCCTGTCATTCGCACGGGTCGAGGGCGAGCTGCTGCTGGTCGACGTCGGGTTCGTCGGGCCCTCCTACCTCGAGCCACTGCGGGTGAGCGAGCAGGTCCAGCACCAGTCGGGCGCCGACTTCCGGGTCGTCCCCGACGGCGGCTACCAGGTGGTGCAGCGGCGTGGCCGCGTCGGTGACTGGCAGCCCGTCTACCGGCTGCACACCGACCCTCGCGACCTGGCCGAGTGGCAGCGGCCGGACACCGGGCTGGAGGAGTTCGCCCGCCTCCTCGCCGGTGCGGGCACGGTCGTGCGGGGCCGGGCCACCGACAACGGCCAGAAGATCCTCATCGGGCGCAGGCTGCTCGTCGTCGACGACGGGAAGGACACACTGCGCGGACTGGTGACGCAGACGGACCTGGACGAGGCCGTGGCGGACATCCTGCGGCGCCCGAGGTGAGCGGGCCGCTGCAGGCCGACGTCGTCGTGGTCGGCTTCGGCCCGGTGGGGCAGGTGGCGACCCTGCTGCTGGCGCGCCCCGGACGCCGGATCGTGGTGCTCGAGCGTTGGCCCCGGCCCTACCCGATGCCGCGCGCGGTCTCCTTCGATGGCGAGTCGGGCCGGATCCTCGCCGCCACCGGCATCGGTGACCGGCTCGCCGAGGTCACGGAGCCCTCCCGGGACTACGTCTGGCAGAACGGCGCGGGCACCGTCCTGTTCGAGGTCGACGTCTCCGATCGCGGCCGGTCGGGCCACCCGGACTCCAGCGCGGTGTACCAGCCGGGCCTCGAGTCGGCCCTGGCCGAGCGCGCCGAGTCGTCGCCAGGGGTCACCGTGCTGCGGGGCCACGAGGTGATCGCCCTCGACCAGGACGCCGACCGGGTACGGGTGGTGACCGCGGGGCCGGACCCGCTCGAGGTCGAGGCCTCGTGGCTCGTCGGGTGCGACGGGGCCAACAGCACCGTGCGCGCGGCCCTCGACCTCCCCGTGACCGACTTCGGCTACTTCGACGACTGGCTGACCTGCGACGTCACCGTGCACGACGGACGGGTCCTCGAGCCGAACAACCTGCAGGTCTGCGACCCCGCCCGCCCGCGCACCGCGGTGTCGGCAGGACCCGGTCACCGGCGGTGGGAGTTCATGCGGCTGCCCGACGAGGACCCGGCGGACTTCGGCACGGCCGACTCGGCGTGGCGGCTGCTGGGGCTGTTCGGGCTCGACCCGGGCAACGCCACCCTCGACCGGCACGCCGTCTACACGTTCCAGGCGCGGTTCGCGAACGACTGGCGCTCCGGGCGGGTCCTGCTCGCCGGGGACGCCGCGCACCTGATGCCGCCGTTCGCCGGGCAGGGCATGTGCTCGGGGCTGCGGGACGCAGCGAACCTCGCGTGGAAGCTCGACCTCGTCCTGCGGGGCGCGGCCGCCGACTCGCTGCTGGACAGCTACACCGTCGAACGCCGGGCGCACGTGCAGCACGCCATCGGCATGTCGATGAACCTCGGCCGGGTCATCTGCCAGACCGACCCGAAGGCCGCCGCGGACCGCGACACGGCGATGGCGGCCGCGGCCGCGCGCCGGCGCGGGACACCGGCCGAACCCGCGGTCACCGCGCTGACCCGAGGCGTGCTCCGCAGGGACCCCACCGGGCTGGGCGGCGTGCTCGGCCCCCAGGGAACGGTCACGCGCGACGGCGTGACCGGGCTGTTCGACGACATCGTCGGCACCGGGTTCGTCCTGCTGTCGACGCTGCCGGTCGAGGAGCTCCTCGATCCGGCACGGCGCACCCGGCTCGCCGGGCTCGGTGCCCACCTGGTGCAGGTCGCCCCGGCCGGGAGCGACGCCGCGGGCGTGCTCCAGGACCACGACGACGTGTACCTGCCGCTGTTGGCCGACGCCGGCGCGGTCGCCGCGCTGGTCCGTCCGGACTTCTACCTCTTCGGCGGGGCGAGCGACACGACCGGGGCGCGAGCCCTCGTCGACGACCTCCTCATCCACCTCGGTTCGGAAAGGCTCTCCCCGGTATGACCCCCCTGGCCCCCGTGCTGCCGACCGACCCGCTCGGTGCTGCCGCCGCGCGCATCGCCGCCGCCACCGCGCGACCCGCGCTCCAACAGCCCGACTGGCCCGACCCGGGCCGGGTCTCGGCGGTCCGTCGTGCCCTGGCGCTCATGCCGCCGCTCGTCGCCGCCGACGAGGTCGTCGGTCTGCGCACCCGTCTCGCCGAGGTCGCGCGCGGCGAGGCCCTCGTCGTACACGGCGGTGACTGCGCGGAGACCTTCGACGGCAACACCCGCGAGCACCTGCTGGGCAACCTCGCGACGCTGGGCGCCGTCGCCGACGTGCTGCGCGGCGGCGCGACCACCCCGGTCGTGCGGATCGCCCGGATGGCGGGCCAGTACGCCAAGCCGCGCTCGAACTCCTCGGACGCCGACGGCCTGCCGGTCTACCGGGGGGACATCGTCAACTCGGCGACCGGGACGCGCGCCGCCCGCGCGGCCGACCCCCAGCGGATGCTGCGCGCGTACGCGGACGCGGCGAGCGTCCTGGACCGCATCCGGACGCACCCGCAGAAGGTGTTCGCCGGGCACGAGGCGCTGCTGCTGGACTACGAGTCCGCCCTGGTCCGACGCTCCACGGCCGGCCTCTACGGGGGATCGGGCCACTTCCTCTGGATCGGCGAACGCACCCGGCACGCCGACGGGGCGCACGTCGCCCTGCTCCGCCTGCTGGACAACCCCGTCGGGATCAAGATCGGGCCGGGAGCGACACCCGCCGAGGTCTCGTCCTACCTGCGGCTGCTCGATCCGGGCCGCCTCCCGGGGCGGCTCTCGCTGATCGTCCGGATGGGTGCCGAGCGGGTGGCGGATGCGCTGCCGCCGATCCTGGCGGCCGTCGCGACCGCCGGACATCCGGTCGCGTGGCTGTGCGATCCCCTGCACGCCAACACCGAGACCTCCGCCTCGGGACTGAAGACCCGCCGTCTGGACCGCGTCCTGGCCGAGGTGCGCGCCTACGCCGCGGCGCACCGGGCGGCGGGCACCCACCCCGGCGGTCTGCACCTCGAGCTCACCGGCGACGACGTCACCGAGTGCGTCGGCGGCGCCGTCGCACCCGGTGACCTCGGCGACCGCTACCGCACCGCCTGCGACCCGCGGCTCAACCGCGCGCAGGCGGTCGAGGTCGCCGCGGTCGCCGCGCACGAGTTCGCCTGACCGGACCCGCTCATGCGCCCGTCAGCTGCTCCTGCGGGGCGGTGCGCGAAGGGCGCAGGATGGCCGCGGCCAGGCCGACCCCGACCAGGGTGACCGCCGCGGCCACCCACCCGGCGAGCCGCAGCCCCGCGACGACGGCGTCCGGGGTCGCGTCGGGGCCCAGCCCGGCGCCGGCCACCGCGACCAGGGCGGCCAGGCCGACCGCTGAGCCCAGGTACTGCGAGGTCGAGGCCAGGGCGGAGGCGACGCCCTGCTGTTCGGGTGCCACGCCGGTGGACACCGAGACGAACAGCGGGGGGAACGCGAGCCCGGCCGAGGTGCCCCACAGGAGCACACCGGGCAGGACGGCCCAGTAGGAGCCGCCGACGGACATCCCGAGGGCCAGCACCACCAGCGACGCGGTCACGCCCGTCATACCGATGACGAGGGTGGTGCGGATGCCGAGCCTGCCCAGCAGCAGGGGGACCAGCGTCATCGACGCGAGCAGGCTGCAGATGCTGAGCGGCAGGAAGGCGAAGCCCGCGGTGAGCGGGGAGTAGCCCAGCACCGTCTGCAGGTAGGTGGTGAACAGGTAGTACTGGGTGCCGACGGTCCCCATGAAGACGAAGATCACCACGGTGGCGGCGACGACGTTGCGGTTGCGGAACAGGCGCAGGGGTACGAGTGGGTCGTGGGTGCGGGACTCCACGAGCACGAACAGGCCCACCAGCACGAGACCGAGTACGAGCGCGCCGACGCCGCGCGGGGTGAGCCAGCCGACCTCCGGGCCCGACACCAGGCCGAGGACGACGAGGGTGAACCCCGCGGTGGCGAGGACGGCGCCGGGCAGGTCGAACCCGCCGGCACTCGTCGCGTGGTCGCGGCTGAGCAGGGACGGTGTCGCGGCGAGCGCGATGGCCATCAGGGGCACGTTGACGAAGAAGACCCATTCCCAGCCGAGCAGGCTGGTGAGGACCCCGCCGCCGAGGGCGCCGACCGCGGCGCCGGTCGCGCCCGCGGCTCCCCAGACCGCGAGGGCTTTGTTGCGTGCGGGGCCCTCGGCGAAGTGCGCGGTGACGAGCTTCAGGGTGGACGGGGTGAGCAGCGCCGCGCCGAGCCCCTGTACGGCGCGGGCGAGCACGAGCACGGTCGGGCCGCTCGCGAGGCCCGCGACGAGTGAGGACAGTCCGAAGACCACGAGCCCGACGACGAACATGCGCCGCGCTCCCAGCCGGTCCGCGGCCCGCCCGCCGAGCAGGAGGAAGCCGCCGAGGACGACGGTGTAGGCGCTGACGACGGTCTGCAGTGACTGTTCGGTGAAGCCGAGGTCGCGGCCGATCTCGGGGAGCGCGACGAAGACGATGTCGAAGTCGATCGCGGTCATGAATTGGGCGAAGGCGAGCAGGGCCAGGGTGAGCCCCGGGCGGGGGACGGTGCGGGACGGAGCGGCGGACACGGGGGTCCCTTCGTCGAGACGGGTGTGCGTCTCGCAGCATCGGTGGGCAGCGCGACCGGCAGTAGAGGGAACATTCGGGTCGCCTGGGGAACAGCGATGTGACCGTCCTGGTCGGCGCGGGCCCGACGACGTCGCTGTGGCCCGGATCACCGAACGTGCCCGGCCGGTGACCATGGGATGAGCCCGCGATGGGCGTCGCCGCCGATGCTGACCTGCGACGGCTACCCGAGCAGGTGAGGACGGACGATGCCCGACACACCCGTGCGGTGCGACCGGTGAGCATCCTGGCGATCGACATCGGCGGGACGAAGGTCGCCCTGCGTCGCGAGGGAGCCGGAACCCCACCGCACGAGACGGTCGTGCGGTGGTCAGAGGGGGCGAGCAGGTCCGACGATCTCGCTCTCCTGCGCGCAGCGGTGGCCACGATGGGGAGCGGATCCCGCGCCGTCGGCGTGTCCCTCCCCGCGACCGTCGCCGTGTCGGGGAACGTGACGAGCTGGCCGAACCGCCCGAGCTGGGTGGGCCTGGACTGGGCCGGGTTCGTCGCGGATCTGTTCCCCGCGACCCCCACCGCGACCGCGGACGACGGAGATCTCGCGGCGCTGGCCGAGGCCGAGCACGCCGGCCGGTCGGATGTGGTCTACCTCGGGGTAGGAACCGGTGTGGGCGGCGGGATCGTCTCCGACGGCCGGCTGCTCCCTCGGTCGGGACGCGGATCCTGCGAGGTGGGGCACATGATCGTCGCGCTCGACGGCCCACGATGCGACTGCGGCAGACGCGGATGCCTGCAGGGGATCGCATCCGGGCCCGCGGTGCTGCGGGCCGCGGGCGCCGCGTTCGGACACGAGACCGGCCATGAGCAGCTGCTCGACGGATGGCGCGCCGGTGCCCCGTGGGCGGACGGGGCGGTCCGGGCGGCGGGTCGGGCGTTGGCCGCCGCGGTCATCGGGGTGGGGGAGCTGTTGCGGGTCGATCTCGCCGTGATCGGCGGAGGGTTCGCCGCCGGTGTCACGGACCTGGCAGCCGTCGTCGCGGACGAGGTGGCGGGACACGCGCGGGTGGGGCATCCCGTCCCGGAGGTCCGTGCGGCCGCGCTCGGGGGGACGTCGTCCCTCCACGGGGCGCTGTCGCTGGCCAGGTCCCTCCGGGCCGAGGCCGTGCCGTGAGCCCGGCTCCCGGGCCCGCGTTGGCGGCGGCTCGCCCCTGGCTGGTCCCCGTGCGTGACGTCGACCCCGCGGCGCCGTTACTCCTGTGCTTCCCGCACGCGGGCGGTACCGCCGCCTACTTCCACCGCTGGTCGGTCGAGCTGGCGCCGGACGTGGCGGCCCTCCCCGTCCACTATCCGGGGCGTTTCGACCGCCGGTCCGAGGCCGCCCCCGACGATCTCATGACCCTCGCCACCGCGGTGGCCGATGTCGTCGCGCCGCTCGCCGCGTCGCGGCGCACCGTCCTGTTCGGGCACAGCATGGGCGCCGTGGTCGCCCACGAGGTGAGCCGGGTGCTGCAGGCCCGCGGTGCACCGTCCGCCGCTCTGGTGGTGTCCGGACGACGGTCACCGCGGTCGGCCTGCACCGAGCGGTTGCCGGCCGACGACGAGGCCGTGCTCGCGGACGTCCGGCGGCTCGGCGGCCGCGGAACGGCGTTGCTCGGCGATCCGGAGGTGCGCGCGGCCTTCCTGCCGGTCATCCGCGGTGACTACGGGCTCCTCGACCGCCACCGGTTCCGCCCGGGCCCGCCGCTGGACATCCCGGTCACGGCGGTCGTCGGAGACGCCGACCCCCGCGCCACGTCCGCCGACGCGCAGGGCTGGCGCGCCGTGACGACGGGGCCCTTCCGGCTGTTCACCCGCCCGGGCGGGCACTTCTACCTCGACACCGATGCGCCGTTCCTGTTCGCGGTGTTCAGGAAGCTGCTCCGAGTGGCCGACCGATGACCCGGCGGTGGGTGGCGGATGGACCGCGAGTCGGAGTATGGACCCGACCGCAGGCGTGACTCCTGCGGTCCGAACTCGGGACCGAGGGTCCCGGACGAAGGGAGTCCTCCGTGCGCGTCGCACTCGGTGTCGTGTCGGTACTCGGCGCTGTCGCCTTCCTCGCCATCGGTGGCGGCAAGATCGTCTCGACGGCGACGTTCGTGGAGCAGCTGGGCCTTCCGGCGGCTCTGGTGGTGGTCATCGGGCTGCTCGAGGTCGCAGGCGCTCTCGGACTGCTGGCGGGACTCCGCGTACGTGCGATCGGTCTTGCCGCGTCCGTCGGTCTTCTGCTGCTGCTCCTGGGGGCGGTCGGCTTCCACGTCCTGCGCGGTGACCTCGTCCCGGCAGGCACGTCCGCTCTCGTCCTGCTCGTGGTCGCCGGTGCCCTGACAGCACTCCACGTGATCTCGGCGCGTACGGCGCCCGGTGCCCGGACGCCCGTGACGGAGCCCGCCCGGGAAGCGCCGTGAGCTGACGACGTGGGTCCGGCAGCCGGCCCGGGGCACCGTGCCAGGGCCGCGGCCCGCCGGTCAGCTCGCCGGGGGTGGATGGCTCCCGGCCGGTGACAGCACGACGTCGAGGGCGGCCGCGGCGGTCTCGACGAGCCGGGGGTCGGCTGGTCGACCAGGGCGAGGCGTGGGAGCGGAGCTACGTCCAGGATCGTGCGGTGGTCGTCCTCCGCGCCTCCGCAGCACGAGGTTCTCTTGGCGCACGTCAGGAGCGGCTCCGTATCCGGCTGCTGGAACTCGGGCGAAATGAGGTCCTTGAGTTCGGCGGGACTGACCGGGGGTGAGCGGTATCCGGGCCGGCATTCGGCTAGCACCAGGATGCTTAGTCAACCGCAATCCAACGCGAAGATCATTAACTGGCCGGCTGGAGCAATCATGGAGCAACGGCCCTGCGCGGGGCCGAACTCAGTGGCATCGACCTGCACGGTAGTGCGGCACGTGACCTGCGCGGATGCGTGTTTCGCCTGGTGGGGCCACTAGTGGGATGACCCTGGGGGTCAAGGGGTCGCAGGTTCAAATCCTGTCGTCCCGACGGTCAGAATGAGGCGGTATCATCTTCGGGTGGTGCCGCCCTTTCTGCTTCTGACCTGCGGAATCGTCGGCTGCCATGATCCTCAAATGATCGACTTGTATGATCATGACTGGGTCCACTGTGGTCTCATTCTGGAGCAAACGTGGAGCACGTCGCTCCACGGTGCGAAATGAGGTCAGGGTTCTGCTCCACGATTGCTATGCCGTTCGGGTGAACGTCGTGCGGTGTGACGCGGTTGGGTTCCGTTCGGTGCTCGCTGCGGGGCGTGTGCTCAGGGTCGTCGTTCGGTCGTGGGCGTCAGGTAATGGGGTCGGCTCCGGGGAGCTGGCGGCGGCCTTGCCGCCCCGGCGGGGCCCGAACCTGCGCTGTGTCCCCGGCAGGGCGCCGCAAGCATGGGAACCGGTCAGCTGGTTGTGTCGGGGACGGCGAGACTGCCTTGATCGGCAAGAGCGATCGTCAATCGCAGATTCGAATCCCTGGTGGGGCACGTAAAGCATGGGGACTGGTCCACCGGCCGGTGAGATGGTCATCTCTGCGGTGCAGATCATGGTCGGGCCCCGTTCGAACGCACGTCTTGCGGCGCATCACCTGTAGCTCTCGTTCCGGGACGACACGGGCAGGGAGGTCGTCCTCGATCCGGCGCTTGATCCAGTCTGTGATGTCATCCTCGGACTTGGGCCTGTCACCGTCCCGTAGGGCTTGGTGTCCTCCTGCGTAGGTGAGGCGGTGTTGAAGGCGGTCGAGGAAGGTCACGAGACCGATGACCAGACCGGCGTCGTCGCGGACCAAGCGGACGTCGCCGTGAGATAGCACCCCTACCGGGCGGTCCCCGGGCCGCTCCGACGGTGCCCCAGCACGTGCCGGATGCGGTGACCGATGCGGCCGGGATCGCGCGTCGCCGCTGCGCGGGGTGCAGCGAGCCGGGCAGCGACGCCGACCCGCTATGGCGAATGCTCGGCCCCCGCGGAGGGGTCGGGCTGCTGCACGAGCAGTGCGGTCTGCTGCTGCGCTGCACCCCGGCGCTGCCCTGCCCGCCGCCCCCGCACGGCTGCGGCGCCGCGTTCGAGCACCCGCACGCACCGACCTGCCCACCCGGGGGCGCCCGCTGACGTCCCCGGAACCTGTCCACGGCCGGGCCGGGTCGCCGCCATCGCGCTGCGACCTGGCCCGGCCGCCGCTCGTGCAGGGACTGGGTGGCACCGGCGATCGCGCCTCGGCGACGCATGCGGCCATGCCCCCAGGCGCGACGGCGACATCCGGGCCGTCTCGTGCCGTCGTCTATTACCGAACTGCTTGTTCGGGCGTTCTCGTCAGGCGTGTGTCGGCTCCGGGTGAATCCTGACCCTCTGGTTCCGGGTGAATGTTGACCCACCTCCGACCATCGTGAGGTGTTGAGGGTGGAGGACTGGGCGGAGATCCGCCGGTTGCACCGGTCCGAGAAGATGCCGATCCGGGCGATCGCGCGGCATCTGGGGGTCTCGAAGAACACGGTGAAGAAGGCGCTGGCCAGTGATGCTCCGCCGACCTACCGGCGGCCGGTGAAGGGCTCGATCGTCGATGCGGTCGAGCCGCAGATCCGCGATCTGCTGTGCCAGTTCCCGGACATGCCCTCGACGGTGATCGGAGAGAGGATCAGGTGGACGCGGGGCAGGACGGTCCTGTTCGACCGGATCGCCGAGCTCCGGCCGCAGTTCCGGGTCCCGGATCCGGTCTCGCGCATCGAGTATCAGCCCGGCGAGCTGGCCCAGTGCGACCTGTGGTTCCCGCCGGTCGAGGTCCCAGCCGGGTTCGACCAGGTGGTGCGCCCGCCGGTACTGGTGATGGTCTCGGGCTATTCCAGGATCATCACCGCCCGGATGATCCCCTCCCGGCGGGGTGAGGATCTGCTGGCCGGGCATTGGGCGCTGCTTTCGGCCTGGGGCAGGGTGCCCAAAGCGCTGGTCTGGGACAACGAGTCCGCGATCGGGTCCTGGCGAGCGGGCCGCCCGCAGCTGACCGAGGCGATGCAGGGTTTCCGCGGCGCGCTGGGGATCCGGGTGATCCAGTGCCGGCCCCGCGATCCGGAGGCCAAGGGGCTGGTCGAGCGGGTCAACGGCTACTTCGAGACCTCATTTCTGCCTGGTCGTTGTTTCACCGGCCCGACGGACTTCAACTCCCAGCTCACCGACTGGCTGGCCCGCGCCAACACTCGCCGGCACCGGCGGATCGGTGCGCGTCCGGTCGAGCGTTGGGACAGCGATCGGGCCGCGATGCTGGCGTTGCCGCCGGTCGCGCCGGCACTGGGTTGGCGGTTCTCGACCCGGCTGGCGCGCGATCACTACCTGCGCTGCGACGCCAACGACTACTCGGTCCACCCGCAAGTCATCGGGCGTCGTGTCGATCTGGTCGCCGACCTCGAGCAGGTCGTGGTCACCTGCGACGGTGTCGAGGTCGCCCGCCACCGCCGGTGCTGGGCTCGGCACCAGAGCATCACCGACCCGGCCCACGCCGCCGCGGCGGTCCGGCTGCGCTGCGCGCACCGGGCCCAGACCCATCGCCGCGGACCCGACACCGGCGTCGAGCACCGCGACCTGGCCGACTACGACCGCATCTTCGGTCTCACCGACCCGCACAACACCGACGCGGCCGAGGCGGCGAGTGCCTGATGGCGACGACCAAAACCACCAGCACCGGTCGCAACGTGGCCGCCGAGCTGGCCTATCTGACCCGCGCGTTGAAGGCCCCGTCGCTGGCCGGGGCGGTCGAGCGCCTGGCCGAACGAGCCCGAGTCGAGAACTGGACCCACGAGGAGTTCCTGGCTGCCTGCCTGCAACGCGAGGTCGCCGCCCGCGAGTCCCACGGCGGGGAGGGACGCATCCGGGCGGCACGCTTCCCCGCGCGGAAGTCGTTGGAGGACTTCGATTTCGACCACCAGGGCTCGCTGAAACGCGACGTGATCTCCCACCTCGGAACCCTGGATTTCATCACCGCGAAAGACAACGTGGTGTTCCTCGGTCCGCCCGGGACCGGGAAGACCCACCTTTCGGTCGGGCTCGGGATCCGGGTGTGTCAGGCCGGGCACCGCACCCTGTTCGCCACCGCCGCGGAATGGGTCGCCCGCCTGGCCGAGGCCCACCACGCTGGCCGGCTCCAAGACGAACTCGTGAAGCTGGGCCGGGTCCCACTGCTGATCATCGATGAGGTCGGCTACATCCCGTTCGAAGCCGAGGCTGCGAACCTGTTCTTCCAGCTTGTGTCGTCCCGCTACGAACGGGCGTCCCTGATCGTCACCAGTAACAAGCCCTTCGGGCGCTGGGGCGAGGTCTTCGGTGACGACGTCGTCGCCGCCGCGATGATCGACCGTCTCGTCCATCACGCCGAGGTCATCTCCCTCAAAGGCGATAGCTACCGGCTCAAAGACCGCGACCTCGGCCGCGTCCCGACCGGCAAGACTGACAACTGACGATCCACAACCACAGGTGGGTCAGTTTTCAGCCGGACCACGCCGGGTCAGAGTTCAGCCGGAGTTGACAGCGTGCGCCCGCGACGCTGGCCCGAGTCAGGCTCGCCGTCAGCCGCGAGTCATCGGCGTCCCGTCACTCCCGCAACTTGCCACCGACGGCCCTCGCTCGTTCCCACAGTCCGGCCAACCCGGTTCCGGACGAGGCTGCCTCTGCCGTCGTCTGGGCGGGAGCCGTTGCCCACGCTGACCAACAGCCGGTCGTCGTCGTGTCACAGCCGAAGCACGACGTCTGCCCATCAGACTGTCCCTGGCTGCGACCACACGATGCTTGGGTGCGCGGAGACTGGTGGCAGTCTTACTCGGTGTGCTCGACGCGCCCCGTCGAGGAAGAGAGTGTGACGATCCGCTTGACGTATGCGTGAGTGTCGTCCTCGGGCGTGGTTGGCTCGACGCCCGAGCGGCTGCCGTTCGCGAGGGTCGAACATTAAGAGCCCCGTGAGGTGGTGGGCTGCCTTGTCCGAGTCGGGACAGCGCAGTCGGCCACGGCTCGGCACCGGGACCGCGGTGGGCCACCAGCTGTGGCTGGCGGTCCACCGCTCCGCGGCGCCGTGGTCACTGTGGTGCGGAGCGGCGGCGGTAGTGGTCGTGGGTCAGCAGCGTGGCCAGTCCGAGGGCGGCCAGCCCGAACGCTGCGCTGAGGACGACGGGCAATCCGACGACCGAGGTGGTGGCGTTGACGGAGAGGGCAAGGACGAGCGAGGTCCAGACCACGGGGCGGTTCAGGCCGCGGCGCGGTGTGCGCGAGATTCGGTGCTCGACGGGCCCGGTGTAGCCCAGACGGCCGCGAGTCGTGCACAGGATGGCGACCGCGGCGACGACAGCCCCGGTGGCCATGGCGTGCATGGCGAGGTCCCCGTCGAGGGTCGGGAACATCTCGGTCCACATGACCGAGGCGAAGGTGTTGACCCCGACGTGGGCGAGCATGGCCAGGGGCAGGCTCTCCCCGGTGCGGTTGAAGATCCAGGTCATGACCACGTTGAACCCGAGGCAGAAGATCAGGAACGCGACCGGGCGGGTCCAGCTCGCCTCGGGCCAGCCGCCCCACTCGGTGAGGAACAGCGGTGCGTGCCAGAGCGCCCAGATCGGGCCCAGGAGCATGGTCCCGCCGAACGGGCCGAAGCGGCGCTGAACGCGGGGCAGGGCGAAGTCGCGCCAGCCGGGCTCCTCGGCCAGACCGGTGGTGATCATCTGAAGCAGGAGCACGGGCAGGTAGGCGGCGAGGACCATGATCGACGGGGTGGCGATCTGCCCGCCGGAGTAGAGGTAGCCGGTGGCGAGCATGGCGGCGGGGACCCCGAGCAGGGTGATGGCGTACCAACGGCCTCCGACTCGCCAGCGCCACATGCGGGCCAGCCAACGACGCAGTCCGGGGCGTCCGTCGGCGACGGCGGTGACGACCAGCGCGGAGGCGATGGGGCCGAGGTAGGCGCCGGGCAGCACGCCGAGGAGCTGGAGGTGCCGGACAACTCCGGGAACCGGAAGTTCCAGAGCCCCAACCCGTTCTGGGACAGGACATACGGGGTCCAGGCCGCCCAGCTCATCAGGTTCGCGAGCAGGAAGAAGCTCAGCAGCGGGTGGCGACGCACCAAGCCCGGCACACCGACGCTGCGATCACCGTCCGGCGGGCACGGGCCGAGCCGGGACGTAGCGAGCGGGATCGTGTGGTCGACCGGGCCCCAGGCTCGGTTCGGAGGTGTCATGGGGAGGAGTCTGGGTTGCTCGGGTGGGCCGGGACGAGATGCCGAAGGACGAGGTCGGCCGATGCCATCGAAGGATGCAAGCCCGGCAACGGTGAGGTCCCGGTGGCGGTGTGTGACAGGCCATCATCGTTCCTTCGATGCAACTCCGCGGAAAATGCAGTGGCCGCCGGACGATGTGGGCGATGATCTCGAGAGGCGGTCGTGTCCTCACTGCGCTCGTCGGATCCGGGGGTCCGTGTTGCATGTCGAAGTCCGCTGATCCACCTCGAGCGACGCAGCGGTTGCATGCTGCGGCGGGGTTCGGCAGTGCGGTGTTCGCCGTCGGGTTCCTGCTGTTCCTGCCGTCCGCGGCCGCCGCAGACCCGGGCCTGGGCCCGGTCGGAGTGCTGGGTGGTGTCCTGTGGTGGGCGGTGGCCGCGGTGGTGCTGCTGCAGGCGGTGACGATCGCCTGGGCGAGCCGGTCGCCGGTGCTGGTGCTCATGGCGGTGACCGCCGTCCCGCTCGCGTTGGTGCCGCTCGATCCGGGCCCGGCGTACACAGTGTCCGCGGTGGCCGTGCTGGCCGCGGTCTTCCTGGTCGTCGTCGCGCATCCGTTACGCCGGCTTGCACCGTGGCTCGTCATCTCGGGTGTGCTGGTGGGCACGGGACAGGCGCTCACCATCCGAGCCGTGACGGCGACGCCGGGAACGGTGGCCGTCAGCGTGGTGCTCCAAGCAGCGCTGGTGGTGGGCCTGCCGGCGCTGGTCGGTTCGGTCGTGGCGTCCCGACGGGCCACGCACGAGGCGCGCCGTCTCGAGCTCGCCGCACTGCGCCGCGAGCAGCAGGCGCTGGTCGCGGCCGCCGTGGCGCGCCAGCGCACCGAGCTGTCGCGGGAGCTGCACGACATCGCCGCACACCACATGTCCGGGATCGCGATGCTGGCTGCCGCGGTCGGGCGCCAGATCGACACCGACCCGGTTGCGGCGAAGGAGGGAGCCGGGCAGATCCGCGAGCAGAGCCGCTCCGTACTCGCCGACCTGCGCCGACTCGTGGGTCTGTTGCGGGAGGACGACGACGTGACCCGCCCTCCCGGAACGCTCGACGCGGTGGCCGGTCTCGTCGAGGCACGCCGTGAGCTCGGTACGGAGGTCGTGCTGCGGATGCCCACGCGGTTGGCCGAGCCGGGGCCGCTGGCCCAGTTGGTCGTGCACCGCACGGTGCAGGAGGCGTTGGCCAATGCAAGCGTGCACGCACCGGGGGCGCCCTGCACGGTCGCGATCGGCCAGGAGAGCGATGGGTGGTTCACCGTGGTGGTGGCCAACGGCGTCCCGACCGGACCCGCCCCGGGACGTGGTTGGGGACTGGGGTTGGTGGGCATGACCGAACGGGCCGAACTCGTCGGCGCCGACCTGGACTACGGCCCGACACCAGAGGGCGGCTGGAGGATCCGACTGCGCGTTCCGCTCGTCGAGACGGTCGGTACGCTGCGCGCCGGCAGCGCGTCCCGGGAGAATTCTGCATGATCCGTGTCCTGATCGCCGACGACCAGCCGCTGGTTCGCACCGGCCTGGCAGCACTGCTCCGGGCCGAACCGGATGTCGATGTGGTCGGTGTTGCCCGCGACGGCGACGAGGCAGCGGCGATGGCCCACGAGCTGGTACCCGACGTGGCGTGCCTGGACATCCGTATGCCCGGGCGCAACGGAATCGAGGTGGCCCGCGAGCTGTGCTCGCCCCACGCCGACCCGCAGGTGCCGGTGCTCGTACTGACGACCTTCGACCTCGACGACTACGTGTTCGGGGCACTGGAGGCGGGCGCTTCCGGGTTCCTGCTCAAAGACTCCGAACCGGACGACATCGTGCACGCGATCCGTCAGGTCGCGGCCGGCCAGGGCACCATCGACCAGACCCTCACCCGCCGAATCCTGCGCGAGTTCGTGCACCGTCGGCGTCTACAGCCCGTGGCCGGCCGGCGGGCGGAGGATCTGTTGACCCCGCGCGAGCACGAGATCCTGCTGCTGCTGGCTCAGGGAATGTCCAATTACGACATCGCCGATGCGCTGGTCGTGGAAACGTCGACGGTGAAATCACACTTGGCCCGGATGCTACCCAAACTGGGCGTCAGCTCGCGGTTGCAAGCCGTGGTGTGGGCGTATCAGAACCACATCGTCGCCGTGCCCTGAGTGTGCGTTCTCGATCACCTCGGCGGCGGCGATCCGCTCCCGTTCGGTGTGCGAGCCGGGGCCGTGGGGCGAGGCTGGTCCCAGCCCGGCCGTCGCCGTGGGATGCCGTGATCGCAGTAGAGCCTCCGTCACCAGGCGACCGGGAGCTTCTCCAGCCCGAAGATCGCCCTGTGCCCGGCCCAGGCGACGTCGTCGCCGTCGTCGATCAGCCGCAGGTCCGGGAACCGGCGCAGCAGCGCCGGGAACGCGACCTTCATCTCCATCCGGGCCAGCGGGGCACCCAGGCAGTGGTGGATGCCGTGCCCGAAGGCGACGTGGTTGGTCGGGGGGCGGGTGATGTCGAGGTGTCCGGGTCGCTCGGTGATCTCGGGGTCGCGGTTCGCGGCGGGTAGATGGAACAGCACGAGTTCCCCCTTGCGGATCGTCGTGCCGCTGATCTCCACGTCGCGCGCGGCCAGGCGCGGCGAGCCGGAGTTGACGATCGACAGCCAGCGCAGCAGCTCCTCGACGGCTGCGGGCACGGCCTCGGGTTCGTCGCGGACGAGGGCGAGCTGCTCGGGGTGGCGCAGCAGCGCGAGGGTGCCGAGGCTGAGCATGTTGGAGGTGGTCTCGTGGCCGGCGACCAGGAGGAGGTTGGCGACGCCGACGAGCTCGGCGTCGGTGAGGGCGTCGGCGTGCTCGCGGATCAGCATGCCGATCAGGTCCTCGCCGGGGTCGCGGCGGGCGCGGTCGACGAGGTCCTGCATGTAGGCCAGCGCTTCGGCGGCGAGCGCGACTCGTTCCTGCTCACCGGTGGTCGTGTCGAGTTGGCGGGCGGTTCGGGTCTGAAACTCCTCCTGGTCGGCCGGTGGCACGCCGAGCAGCTCGCAGATGACCAGCGAGGGGATGGGTAGCGCGTAGTGGGTGACCAGGTCCGCGGGCGAGCCGGTGTGCTCGAGCGCGTCGAGGTGGTCGTCGACGATCTGCGCGATGCGCGGCTGGAGGCGGCGCATCCGGCGCACCGTGAACTCGGGGGTGAGCAGGCGGCGCAGTCGGGTGTGGTCGGGCGGGTCGAGCGAGAGGAGGTTTCCGCTGCGATCCCCGGAGAGCTGGCGGGGGTCGCGGCCCGGGGAGCCCTCCAGGTCGGCGGGGGTCCACCCGTTGCGGAAGGAGTCGGCGTCGCCGAGCATCCGGCGGACGTCGGCGTGGCGGGTCAGCATCCACGCCTGCGGGCCGAAGGGGGTCGGTACCCGGCGGAGGGGCTGGTCGCGCAGCGCCTCCGCTGCGGGGGCGGGTCCGAAGCCGGTGCGGCGCAGATCGAGCTCGGTGGTGGTCATGAGTGGTCCTCCCGGACGGAGTCGATGGCGGGGCGACGGGGGATCGCGGCGGTGATCGCGACGGCGACGAGTGCGGAGCCGGCTCCGAGCAGCATCACGACGAGGAACGCGGTCTCGGTCGGGACGGCGACGCCGCCCACGGTCGTCGTCATGCGGGCCAACAGCACACCCGCGACGGCACCGGCGGTGGACAGCCCGATGGCGCGCATCAGGTTGTTGAGGCTGTTGGCGGCCGCGGTCTGGGTGACCGGCACGGCTGCCATGACCAGCGCGGGCATGGCCCCGTAGGCGAGACCGACCCCGGAGCTGATGACGACCGAGCTGAGCACGAGCTGCCAGATCGCGGCGTGGAACGCCGCCCCCAGTCCGTACCCGGTGGCAACGACGACCGCGCCGACCATCAGTGTGGTCCGCGGCCCGCGGGCGGCACTGATCCGCGCCGACACCGGCGACATCGCCATCATGCAGAGTCCGCCGGGGGCCAGGACCAGCCCGGCGACCAGGATCGACTGCCCGAGCCCGTAGCCGGTCTCCTTCGGCAGCTGCAGCAGCTGCGGGAACACCAGCGACATCGCGAACATCGAGAAGCCGAACACGGCGGAGGCGATGTTGGTGAGCAGCAGCGGACGGCGCCGGCTGACCCGCAGGTCGATCAACGGTTCGGGGGTGCGCAGCTCGTGCAGGCAGAACAGTGCGAGTGCGAGGGCGGCGGCGCTGAGCAGCCACAGTGTCGGCGGTGCGGCCCAGCCCCAGCCGCCACCCTTGGACACGGCCAGCAGCAACGTGACCAGCGCGACCGAGAGCAGAAGGGCCCCGAGCAGGTCGAACCGGCCGCCGGTGCGCTGCGGCGACTCCGGCACCAGGCGGGCGACGAGGGTGATGACGACGGCTCCGAGCGCGGCGGCGGCCCAGAACAACGCGTGCCAGTCCGTGGCCTGCACGACCAGCGCCGACAGGGGCAGGCCCAGCGCGCCACCGACGCCGAGCGAGGCGCTCATCGTCGCGGTGCCCGACCCGACCCGCTCGGCCGGGAGCAGGTCGCGCATCAGGCTGATGCCGAGCGGGACGACACCCGCGGCCAGCCCTTGCAGCACCCGGCCCACGAGGAGCGGGACCAGCGTGGCGCTGAGCGCGGCGACGGTCGAGCCGATGACCAGCACCCCCAGGCACACCAGGAGCATGCGGCGCTTGCCGACCATGTCGGCGAGACGGCCCACGACGGGAACGGCGACGGCGCCCGCGAGCAGGGTTGCGGTGACGATCCAGGCGGTGTCGGCCGGATCGGCGCCGAGCAGCCGCGGGAACAGCGGGACCAACGGGATCACCACGGTCTGTTGCAGCGAGACCACGATGCCGGCCGCGGCGAGGACGGCGACCAACGCCGGGGCGCGTTCCCCGGGGACGGGCCCGGTCGGCGGGGAACCGGGCGTCGTGTCGGGACGAGTCATGTCACGAACGCTAAGTCAATCAGTTGACTGAAATCAAGTGCGGGTAGTTGACTGTCTGCGGAGAGGGAGGCGAGATGGACAGAGTGGACCGGCAACACGTGGACCGGGCGGGGGCGACCCGCAAACGCATCCTGGATGCGGCGGAGCGGCTCTTCGCCGAACACGGGGTGCGTGCGGTGTCCAACCGTGCCGTCGCCGAGGCGGCGGGGCAGGGCAACAACACCGTCGTCGGCTACCACTTCGGCACGAAGGCCGACCTCGTACGGGCGCTGGTCCGAAGGCACGCCGCTGCGATGGACGCGCGACGCGAGGCGATGGTGGCCGCGCTCGGTCCCGCACCGGGCGTGCGCGGCTGGGTGGACTGTCTGGTGCGCCCGGTCGCCGAGCACCTGGCCGAGCAGCGGGTGCCGACCTGGTACGCCCGGTTCGGAGCGCAGGTCATGACCGATCCCGAGTTCCGCGAGGTCATGGTGGGGGAGTCGCTCGGGTCCCGGTCGCTGACCACCGTCCTCGACGGACTGAACAGCGCGCTGCCGACGCTCCCGCCCGATGTGCGGCTCGAGCGCGGCGACATCTGCCGTCAACTGCTGGTGCACCACTTCGCGGAGCGGGAGCGGGCGCTGGCCGACGGACTGCCCACGCCGCGGTCGTCATGGGACGAGGCTGCGGACGGTCTCGTCGACGCCTTGGTGGGGATCTGGAGGGCGCCGGTGAGCAACACGATGCGGGCCGACTAGCCACGCACATGCGGCACCCGTCTGATCCCGGCCGTCGCCGGTGACGTTCCCGGACGGGTCGCGGTGCGCCGTGACCGGGTAGGGCTGCCGCCCGCGCGTGTGGACGACGGCACTGACCGTCCTCGCCTCAGAGTGCGGCGAGTCGCTTCTCGATGTGCCGTGCCTGCACCGGTGTGAGGTCGGCGACGGGGCGTCGCGGTGAGCCGACGGGGTGGCCCAGCGAGGCCAGCGCGCTCTTGATCGCGGGCATGAACGGTACCGAGATGAGCGCGTCGATCACCGGGTACACGTGCTTCCACGCCGCGAGGGCCCGGTCGTGGTCGCCGTGGCGCACCGCCCGGTAGACCGCGACGATCTCGGCCGGTACGACGTTCGCGGCGCCCGCGAGGACACCGGCCGCGCCCTCCACCAGCGAGGCGTGGATCAGGCTGTCCCAGCCGACGAACGTGGCGACGTGGTCGGCGTGGTGGTGGATGAGCTGCAGCGCCTGCTCCATGTTCGCGCTGGAGTCCTTAACGTAGCGGATGGTGTCGATCTCGCGAGCGAGAGTGCCGACGGTGTCGGGGTCGAGGTTGACTCCGGTGGCCGCGGGGATGTTGTAGAGCATGACGGGCAGATCCGTCGCCCCGGCGACCTCGCGCAGGTAGTCGACGGTCTCGGGCACGGTCAGCGGCTCGTAGTAGGGCGTCACGAGCATGGCGACGTCGGCGCCGGAGATCCGGGCCTCGTCGGTCAGCCGGATCGCCTCCGCGGTGCTGGTGGCGCCGGTCTGGGCGACCACGGGTACCCGACCCGCGGTGTGCTCCACGACGGTGTCGACGACGAGGCGTCGCTCGTCGGTGCTCAGCGCGGCGAACTCGCCGGTGGAGCCGCAGGCCACGAGGCCGTCGACACCCCCGTCGATCGAGCGGTCGACGAGGAACCGGAGTGCGTCGACGTCGACGGCGCCGTCGGCGTCGAAAGGGGTGGCGAGCGCGGTGAGGACGCCCTGCAGGTGCTGGGTCATGTCGATTTCTCCTGACGGTGGACGGTGTGGACGGATGCCGGTGGTCGGTCTCAGGACGCGACGGCGGAGGCGACGACCGGCGCCTCCGCACGGCGTCCGCCGCGGGTCTGACGTTCGGTCGCGAGGACGCCGGCGGCCTCCTGCGCGGCGGTGAAGCCGGAGGAGACGGCGGTCTCGGTGTAGAGCGTGCCGAGGTAGTCGCCGGCCAGGAACACGCGTTCGGCCGGTCGGGTGAGGGCCGCTTGCAGGGCACCGCGCCCCGGGAAGCAGTACGGGGCTCCGGTGGGCCAGCGCTGGACGTGGGCCTCGGAGATGACGTCCGCGGAGCCGGGCAGCACCTGATCGAGATCGCGGGTGTAGATGTCGAGGATCTCGTCGTCGGACCGGTCGAGGAGGGTGCGGGCCAGGCCGGCGGGGGAGAACGTCATCAGGCTGCCGCCCGGCCGGCGGTGGGTGGTCTCGGCGCCGCGGGCGATGTTGCCCATGTTGAGGGCGACGTTGAACGACCGCTTGGGTGTGGCGATTCCGTAGGCACCGTCCCACGGGCGAGGACCGGTCTCGTCGGTCAGGAACGCGGCGCTGACGTAGGGCCCGTAGACGATCTTCGACAGCGCCTCTCGAACGTCACCGGGCAGGTCCACGCCGACGCGGTGCGCGACCGGTGCGGGCGCGGCGAGGACGACGGTGCGGCCCTCGACCTCGTGGTCGACCCCGTCGCAGGTGTAGCGGACGACGACCGATTCGCGGCGGTGCACGACCTCTTGGACGTGGGCGCCGAGTCGGATCCGGTCACGCATCGACGCGGCGATGGTCTCGGTGAGCACGGACGGGCCGCCGGAGATGCTGCGGTCCAGGCCCTGGCCGATGTTCCAGACCAGGCTGAAGTAGCCGATCCCGGCGCCGGCGGCCAGCTCGTCGGGGTCGGCGGCCGAACGCGTGACGGTGGGCCGGAACAGGGCCTCGGCGTCCTCGGGCAATGAGCCGGTGTACTCGGCGAAGGTCCGGTCGTTCTCGAAGGCGTAGATGCGCTCCTGCCGGGCCCGGGGGCTCTCGCCGGGGCGGACGGAGACTGCGCGGGCGTAGCGCAGGACGTCGAGACCGACCCTGGCGCCGGCACGGACCAGGGCGATCCGTGACGCGATCGACATCGGGATGCGCACCGGGTAGCTCTCGACCCGGCCCTTGAGCAGGAGCTTGCCGTTCATCGCGAGCCCCGTGAGCGAACCCGGCACTTTCACCGAGCCGACACCGGTCTCGCCCAGCAGGGCCGCGGTCGCGGTGTTCGCCCCGGCGAAGACGTGCCCACCCCAGTTGAGGAAGTACGGTCCACGCCGTTCCGAGCGGATCCGCCCCCCAACCCTGTCGCCGGACTCCAGCACCACGGTGTCCCAGTGGCGCAGGCGCCAGGCCGCCGCCAGACCGGACAAGCCGGCTCCGACGATCACTACGTCCTTCACGTCGTACTCCTCGTGTGCTGTTACGGGCGGAACGGTTCTCGCGGTGCGGGGGTTCGAACTGGCCCCGGGGGACCGGGTCGACCGGGTCAGGACGACGGTGCGTCGGAGGAGCTGACCGCGGACCGTGCCCGGGAGTCCGCGGCGCCGAGCGCGGCCGCCTCGCCCAGACCGAGGTCGCGGGTCTCGGGTGCCCAGAGCCAGGACACGACCAGCCCCAGCAGCGTGATCACCGCACCGATGAGCATCGTGGGGCCGATCCCGAGACCGGACAGCGACAGCGGGACGAGGAACGTCCCGACAGCTGCTCCGATCCGCGACAGCGACGAGGCCAGACCCACCGCGGCGCCTCGGATCTCGGTCGGGAACAGCTCGTTCGGGTAGATCCACTGGAGGATCTGGGAGCCACCGATGAACACGGCGTAGGCGACGAACAGACCCATGACCACAAGGGTGGGGGCGTCCGGGAAGATGCCGAGCAGCAGCATCGCCAGGCCGGCCCACAGGAAGCTGTGGATGATCAGCGACCGGCGGCCCATCCGGTTCACCAGAAGCAACGAGACCACGCAGCCGACCATGAACATCACGGTGATGACGGCCGCGCCGATCGTGTCCGCGCCCTCCTCCAGGCTCAGTGCCCCGAGGATCTTCGGGCCGAACGCGTAGATGGCGAACAGCGGGACGATCGAGCACGTCCAGAACAGCGTGATGAACAGCATCCGCTTGCCGTAGCCGGCCCGGAGCAGGGCACCGATCCGCAGGTTCTCCTGGACCTCGGGCTCGATGTCGTCGACCGAGGCGTCCGGGCCGAAGACCTTCTTCATGACGGCCGTGGCCTCCTCGGTGCGCCCCTTCTTCAGCAGCCACCGCGGCGACTCCGGCGTGCCGATCCGGCAGAGCACGATGATCAGGCCCGGGAGCGCGGCGCTCGCGAGCATCCAGCGCCAGCCGTCCTCGTGGGCCAGCAGCAGCTCGCCGACCAGGTAGGCCGCGGCCGCCCCGACGAACCACATGGTGACGAACGCGCCCAGCAGCGGACCGCGGTACTTCCGCGGCGAGAACTCCGCGAGCAGGGACGTGGCGATCGGGTAGTCGGCGCCGACGGCGACGCCGACGAGCAGCCTCATGACGATCAGCCAGAACGCGTCGGTGACGAAGAACTGCAGGGCCGAGAAGACGATGATCGCGATGAGGTCGATCGTGAACAGCAGATGCCGTCCGAAGATATCGGTCAGCCACCCGCCGACGAACGCCCCGAGGAAGATGCCGATCAGCGCGGCGGCACCGACCAGACCCTCCTCGGACGGGGTGAGGCCCAGCGTCGGTGAAGCCTGGACGAGGGCGACACCGATGATCGACAGCACGTAGCCGTCGAGGAACGGTCCGCCCGACGAGAACAGCGCAAGCTTCTTGTGGAAGCGGGACAACGGCGCGTCTTCGAGCACATTGTGGGACATCGGGACTCCGGATTCGGGTGCCGTGCCGCGACTGTGCGGCAACGCTCCGCGTGGCCAGCGGCGCGTACCGACGACGGTGTCAGCGAGAGCGCGGTGGCGGCTTCCGGCCACCGTCCGAACCTCGGACCCTTCACTCCGACACGGTGTCGGATGCAGCTCTATGAACTGATGATCCGTCTCACCGCGCCGCCGTCGCCTACCGTTGACCCCTCTGCTGGGGGCGCATACCTTCGGACGCTCGAACGCCGACGCACCGATGTGACCGGGGGACTGACGTGACCACCGACCTTGCGGTCGTCACCCGCGGCCCCGTCCGCCGGTGACGGCCCCGCGAGCCCGGGGACCGGGAGGCCCGGACCTGCCGACCGGGGCGGTGGCCGACGGCCTCCAGCAGGTCGTCGACGCGCTCGCGGCGAGATTGGGCCGGTCGGTCGCGGTCGACGACGGCCGGGGCCGTCTGGTCGCCGTCAGCCGGCACTTCGGTGACGAGGACGACATGCGTGTCCACGCACTCATCCAGCGCGAGTCGGACCCGCGGGTCATGGCGCACTTCCGCGCCCATGGCATCTACGACTGGCGTGCGCCGGGACGGACCCCGGCGGCTCCGGACTTCGGCTTCAAAGCCCGTGTCGTCTGTCCCGCGCGGGCGCACGGCATCCCCTTCGGCCACCTGTTCCTCATCGACGACGGAGTGCAGGAGTGGGAGGTCGACCTCGCCGCGGCGGCCGCCGCCGAGGTCGGGCTGCTGATGTACCGGCGGCTGGTGATCCACGAGCAGGACGGCCGGCGGCGTGGGGAGCTCGTCCGTGACCTCGTCGCGCCCGCCGCCGCTACGCGTGCCCTCGCCCGCACTGCGCTGGGTGCCGAGCTCGGCGTCGAGGGGACCGCGCCGGTCGTCACGCTGGTGGTCGACGTTGCCGAGGCCGGGCACGAGACGGACGTGTGTGAGTCGGGTCTGGCCGCGGGAGTGGAGCGGGCCGCCCGCGACCACGGGATCTCACGCCCCCTGCTGTCCGTGGTGGCGACCAGGGCCGTCCTCGTCCTGACCGGCGAGGCGACCATGACGGGGACGCCCCGCTCCGTGGCCACCCAGGCGGTCGCGGAGGCGGCGAGGCTCTGCCGGAGCCGGGTCGTCGCGGGCCTCGGGAGATCCGGTGTGGGGACCGATGCCACCGTCGACTCCTACGACGTCGCCCTGCTGACCGTGCGCGCGGCGACAATGCTCCCCGCACTCGGCGACATCGTCGGCGAGGACGACCTGGGGGTCTTCGCCGTCCTGCTGCGCCTACCCGACGACGAACTCCGACCGTCGCTGTATCCGGGTCCGCTGCGCAATCTGCTCGCCCACGAGTCGGGGCCCGGCCTGGCGGAGACGCTGGAGGTCTACCTCGACGAGGGCTGCGAGGCGACCCGGACCGCCGCGCGCCTACAGATCCACCGATCGACGCTGTACTACCGACTCGGGCGGATCGAGTCGTTGTCCGGGGTCTCGATGCAGGACGGGAACGGGCGGTTGGCGCTGCACATGGGCACCAAGCTGCGACGCATCGTCGAGGCCCGCAGCGGCGGGCGGACCTGAGACCGACACCCGTCCCGACGGCTCGTCCGTACCGTGAGACGGGATGCGTGGGCGCGCGGAGCTCCCCGGTCCGGAACGGGAAACTCCGGATGATCGTCCGGCGTCCGACCTGGATCTGATCGAGCAGCTGCGGCGGAGCCAGAGCCAGAGCCAGCATGTTCACGAATGGTCATGGCCGTCGCACGTGCGGTGGAGCTGGGCGCCTGCGGTGGCAGGAGATCAGCAGGACACCGAACGGTACCCGCCGCCGGGTCTACCAGGATCAGCGTGCCGTGGGCACAACGGGCGACGACGAGTCCGCCGTCGGTCACCACCAGGGTCGATGATCAAACGCGCGCACGGCAGTGTCCACAGCGTCGCGCAGATGGCTAGGACCCCGACGCGGACGGGTCCGATCCCACGAACCGGGACCAGCAACTCGTCGCCCAGGAGTGCCACCCGCGCTCCACGACCCGGTGCGACCGGGCGGCGCTGCGATCAGGTGGGCGGAGCGGCACTCCCAGATCTCGATCATGCGCCCCTCGGTCGCCGTGTCGCGCGGCCCGCCCTCCGCCGGGCCCGCGGTCACCCCGGAGAGGAAGAGCTGTTTGCCGACCTGTTGGCCCTGGTCGACGGTCACGCCGAGGGCCAGCGGCGGCCGATTCGGCATTCGAACGACAGCGATCTGTCCGATCGGCGATGAGCGGCGTGAAGACTCATTGACCGGTTGGCTGGAGCAATCGTGGAGCAAGGCCCCTGCACGGGGCTGAATCCAACGACATCAAACCGCACCGTAACGCACCACCTGGCCTGCAAGGACGTGCGTTTCCCCTGGTCAGGGTCACCGTGAAAAGACCCTGGGGGTCAAGGGGTCGCAGGTTCAAATCCTGTCGTCCCGACGGTCGAACTGGGGCGGTTTCTCCTGTCGGAGGGGCCGCCCTTTTCGCTGTCTGCCTGGGGATACTCAGTACTTCGATACTCACAACGGTGATCTTCGGGTGCGATCGCCTACGGGGTCATTCCATGATCGAACCCCCGTTGTGTGCGCCCTGTGTGTGCGAGGGGTATTCGGTATGTG
This sequence comes from Pseudonocardia sp. ICBG601, assembly GCF_020496245.1. Classification (NCBI taxonomy): domain Bacteria; kingdom Bacillati; phylum Actinomycetota; class Actinomycetes; order Pseudonocardiales; family Pseudonocardiaceae; genus Pseudonocardia; species Pseudonocardia sp. ICBG601. Next base: position 3,452,252 of record NZ_JAHLJA010000148.1, read on the forward strand.
CGCCGAACGCCTCGCGGGCCCGCGCCGCAGCACGCGCCTCGGCCTCGGCCGCGTCGAGCGCGTCCTGCATCGCGTCCACGGCCTCCCCGGTTACGTCGGCGGTCAGGTAGGAGCACACGTCCGAGGTGATCGAGACGGCGCTGTAGCGCAGGGTCTGGCTCACGATCGGCAGGAGGACTCCCTCCCCCCCCCGCGATCATCATTGACGTCGCGAGGTGCCGCAGTTCATGCACCCGCACCCGGGGGAGTCCCGCCGCGTCGGTGAGCGCCCGGAACTTCCGCAGTACGTACTCCGGGCGCAGCGGCGCGCCGTTCTCCCGGGCGAACACCAGGTCGTGACCGGCAGAGGCCTCGCCCCATCGCGCCCGGTCGCGGTCGTGCCGTTCACGCTGACGCCGCAGCGCCTCTACAGCCCGCGCGCGTTGCGCCGGGCCGCCCCGAGGGTTCCTCCCGCGCGGGCGTGGATCGTCGAGGCCTTGTCGTCGGTGAGGAGCGGGCCCGGCTGGCCCGGACCCTGGGCGCGCACGTGTTCGCCGAGCGGGCCCGCCGCGGGTGGACCCAGGCCCGGCTCTCCGAGCTGTCGGGTGTGGGGGTCGGGCTGATCGCTGACCTGGAGAACAGGCGGGCGCGTCCGTCGGATCGGACGACGGCCCGGCTGGCCGCGGCGTTCGCCTCGGACGGCGACGACCTGGCCCGCGCGGTTGAGGGCCCGTCCGTCGCCATCCACACACGGCGTAGTCAACCAGTGCCAGACCGGATCGCCAGATCAGTACGGTCGCCGGATGATCCTCGCCGCCGAGGCCGCCACCTCCGCCACCTCCGCCACCTCCGCCACCACACCCCTGTGGGTCACGGTCCTGACTCCGACCCTGACGCTCGTCGGTGTCCTGTGGACCCAGCGTGCGGCGGACCGTCGGGCCGATCGCGACGCCGAGCGTCGTATCGAGCATGAGCGCGAGCGTGCCCTTGTAGAGCGAGTCCACGTTCTGTACGCGGACCTGCTGAGAAAGCCATGGAGCTTCTCGAATCCGCTTCTGAGGGCATTGGCAGCTTCAATCGGACCTACATTGACTTCGTTGCCCTCCAGATTCAGGCCCAAGCGCTCGGTGAACCGTCTGTTGCTTCGATGGCAGGGGTCTTCTTCTCGAAGACCAACGAGCTGGATGAAGCTCGTCGTTCTGTCGATCATGGAAAGCTGCCGCCTGCCTGGGAGGCTGCTCTCGATTCGGCAGTAGACCACCAAACTGCCCTTATCGAGGTTATCCGGCGAGAGCTGGCGGTCCGTCCTACCCGTCTTGCCCGTTGAGCTTGTCGATAAACGAGCCGAACGAGTCCATGTCGTACTCGCGCCTGGCATCGAACCTGCACCCCGGACCGATGGCAACCCTCCATCGAACCCCGGCACGTCGACGGTCGTCGTCGACGTGCCGGAGAACGCGCCCGGCGCCCGTGACCCCTCGTCAGGGCGCGGGCACCGTGCCCTGACGACCCCCGGCGGAGGCCCCGGAGGTGGCGGTGACCATCTCGACGTGCCGGGTGTCGGGCAGGCCGAGCGTGCACAGCGCACTGACCAGGGCCAGGAACGCCAGGTAGAAGCCGATGGCCATGCTCCCGTAGGACGCGACGAGCGCGGTGGCGACCAGCGGTGTCACCGCGCCGCCCAGCACCCCGGCGAGGTTGTAGGCCAGTCCTGCTCCGGTGTAGCGGTACTGCGCGCTGAACAGCTCGGGGAGCATCGCCCCGACCGGCCCGTAGGCGAATCCGACCACCCCGAGCACCAGGCACATCCCGAGCCCGAACGACCAGACGGTGCCGATGTCGAGAACGGGGAAGGCGATCAGCCCGACGACCACGGAGGCGAGGTTCCCGGTGAGCACGAGTCGCCTGCGCCCTCGCCGGTCCGAGGCCACCGCACCGATGATCGTGGTGACGGCGAAGACGGCACCGCCGATGATGCCCAGTGCGAGCACCGTCGTCCGCGGGTGCTCCAGCACCGCGGTCCCGTACGTGGTCAGGTAGGTCACGCCGATGTAGAAGAACGCGAAGACGGTCGTCGTGACGAACGCGCCGAGGAACACCTCACGCGGCTGGCGGGTGACCGCCTCGAGGACCGGCAGCTTCGCCACCGAGCCGGACGCCTTCGTCGCCTCGAACGCGTCCGACTCCTCGATTCGGAGCCGGACGAACAGTCCCACCCCGATCAGCAGGGCGCTCCCGATGAAGGGCAGACGCCAGCCCCAGGCGAGGAACGCCTCGTCCGACATGGTCAGTGCGGTGACCAGGAAGGTGGCGCTGGCGAGGGAGAACGCGACCGACGGCCCCAGCTGGGGGTACAGCGCGTACTTCCCGCGCTGGGCCTTGGGGGCGTTCTCCGCGGTGAGCAGCGTCGCCCCCGCCCACTCGCCGCCGACCGCGAGGCCCTACAGGATCCGCAGGACCACCAGCAGGATCGGTGCGAGGGCGCCGATCGCGCCGGTCGAGGGCAGCAGCCCGATCGCGACGGTCGACGCCCCCATGAGCAGCAACGTCGTGACCAGGGTGCGCTTGCGACCGATCCGGTCGCCGAAGTGTCCGAACAGGACCGACCCGAACGGTCGGGCGACGAACGCGACGCCGAAGGTGGCCAGTGCCAGCAGGGTTCCCTCGGCCGCCCCCAGCTCGGGGAAGAAGACCTTGTTGAACACCAGCGCCGCGGCGGTGCCGTAGATGAAGAAGTCGTAGAACTCGATCACGGTGCCGGTCATGCTCGCGAAGGCGACACGGCTCATCGGGTTGCGCTGCGTCGCGCCGGTGGAGGTCATGGTCTGGGCTCCGTAGGGATCGTCACCGCGTGGAGGTCACCGTGGTCGGCGTGGGCCGGGACGGTCGCGAGCTGCTCTCCGGAGCCGAGCTCGTCGATCGCGATCCGGCGCATGCGGAACTTCTGGATCTTTCCGCTCGCGGTGGTGGGGAAGGAGTCGGTCAGGCGCCACAGCGCCGGGATCTTGGACCGGCTGATGCGGCCCGTGCAGAACTCGACGAGCTCGGATACGGCGGGTTCGGAGCCGGGGTTCGGCCGGACCCAGGCCATGACCTGCTCCCCGTAGTAGTCGTGCGGGACGCCGATCACCTGGGCGTCGCTGACCCCCGGATGGCCGCGCAGTACCTCCTCGATCTCGCCGGGGTGGATGTTCTCCCCGCCGCGGATGATGACGTCCTTGATCCGTCCCACCACGGTCACGACCCCCCGCTCGTCCATGACGGCCAGGTCGCCGGTGCGCATCCAGCCCGCCGGATCGATCGCCTCGGCGGTCGCCGCGTCGTCCGCCCAGTAGCCGCGCATGACGCCGTAGCCGCGGGTGTACTGCTCGCCGGGTGTCCCGACGGGCACGACCCGGCCGGTGGCGGGGTCGACGATCGTGACCTCGACGTGCGGGGTCGGCCGTCCGACGGTGTGGTCCCGCACGTCCGGCGGGTCCTCGGGCAGCGTCTGGGTGGAGATCGGCGAGGTCTCGGTCATGCCGCACACGGTGGACAGCCGCGGGACGTGCAGCCGGTCGCGGATCGAGGCCAGCAGCTCCGGCGGGCACGGTGCGCCCCGATCAGCCCGCCACGCAGCGAGCCGACGTCC